>NZ_MTHD01000010.1 GCF_001956855.1 Azonexus hydrophilus
CCCGAACAGGACCGTGAAACAGATGAGCGCCAATGATAGTGAGCTTCCGCTCGCGAAAGTAGGTCACCGCCAGGCTCCCATTACAAAACCCCCTGCTCATACCAGCAGGGGGTTTTTGCGTCTACTCAACAGAAAATTAATCAGATCCGAGGAATGACATCAGGTCACGGACGAAACGTTCGCGCTGCCATTGATGCGGCGAATGGTCTGTTCCCTCGTAGATGTGCAGGATCGCCTCCGGAATTTGCCGGGCAACGTAGCGTGCCGTCTCTTCTCCGTAGAAATTGCTGTTTTCGCCATAGACCAGCATGGCCGGGATATCGATGCGGCCAAGCACATCGCGGTAGTCGGCTGCCGTCAGGCTGGCCCAGCAATCGATCAGTGGCCCGGGGGGCTGGTTTCGCAGCGCTTCACGTAAACGCTGCCATCCCGGCGCGTTCTGCAGATACTTTTCGCGAGCACGTTGATTCAGACCAAAGGCGGTGAGTTTGAGAACGCCCTCGGCAAAGTCCTGTAGCAACAGCTTCATCAATTCAAGCGCTTTGTCTTCGCTGAAATCACCGTAGATGCCATGATTCCAGTCGGCATCGGTCATCAGCTTTGGTGACTGGTCAATGAAACACAGGCGTGACAGGCGCCCGGTTCCGTAGTCGCGGATGTATTGCCACAGTGTCAGCGCCCCCATCGAGTGGCCAACCACGCTGACCTTGTCCAGCTGAAAATGATCAATCAATTCCGCCAGATCGCGGGCCATGCGTTCAGCCGTAGGTGCCTCGCCGCTGCTCGGTGAGTGGCCACCATGACCACGGGCATCCCAGCAATAGACCCGGTGTTTCTGGTTCAGTCCTGCCAGGAAAGGCGCCCATTCCTGATGGCTTGAGGTCCAGCCGTGCAGCATCACCAGCGGCGGCCCGTCACCGGAAATCCTGAGATGTATTCTGGTGTTGTCACTGGCGATGAAGTGGGTCATGGGATTGGCTGGAAGAAAAAGTCCGGGCAAGTATAATCGCCCCGCTACAGACAATACGGAGAGGTATGGCGATGTTCGATTGGCGGGATTACGGGAATGGCATCATTGCCTTCGATGCGGGTTATGTACGCCCGATTCTGGCATCCATCCACATGCTTGTGGAAAATGGCCGGGTGGCTTTCATCGATACCGGCAGCAACGATTCACTGCCGAATGCGCTGGCTGCGTTGCAGCGGGTTGGCCTGGATGCAAGCGTAGTGGACTTCGTCATCCTGACGCATATCCACCTCGATCACGCCGGCGGTGCGGGCAGTATGATGCAGGCCTTTCCGAATGCCCGGCTGGTCGTTCATCCACGCGGTGCGCGCCATATGGCCGAACCGTCGAAGCTGGTAGCCGGCGTTTCTGCGGTCTACGGTCCGGAATATGTAAAAAGGGTTTACGGAGAGATTCTGCCGATTCCGGCCGAACGGATCATCGAGGCGCCAGATGGACATGTCCTGTCGCTGGCTGGTCGCAGTTTGCTCTGTATCGATACCCCGGGACATGCCCGGCACCACATCTGTATCGTTGATAGCAAGGCTGGTGCCATCTTTACCGGCGACATGTTCGGTCTGTCCTACCGCGAGCTTGACGTTGATGGTCGGCAGTTCATCTTTCCGACGACCACTCCGACGCAGTTCGAGCCCGAGGAGATGCGTCAGTCGATTGCCCGTCTGCTTTCCTTCCAGCCGGAAGCGATGTATCTGACGCACTACAGTCGCCTGCCCGATGTCGAAGCAAAGGGGCGCGAACTGCTGCGTCATCTGGATACGCTGGTTGCGCTGGCCGAAAGCGAAGCCAACGCCGGCGAGGCCAGGCATGCACGGATCAAGCAGGCGATGACGGATTACCTGCTGGATGAAATCCGCGCCCATGGCTGCACGCTGTCCGACACCGAGTTGCTCGATATCTGGGCGACCGATCTCGAACTCAACGCGCAGGGCCTGGGCGTCTGGCTGGACCAGCGCGCAGCCTGAGTTTTAGTTGCCGGTAATCAGACGGATGGCATGGCTGGCAGCAGCCATGCCGAAAACCGAGGTGACGCAGACGGATGAGCCGAAACCGGCGCAATTGAGGCCGCTGGGGGCCTGCGTGACATCGCAGCTTTCGTCCTTGGCCGGGTAGCGCAGGGGTTCACTGGAATAGACTGCCGGAATGCCGAATTTCCCTTGGCGCGGGAAACCGTGGTCGCGCCGCAGGCTTGCCCTGACCTTGGCCAGCAGCGGATCCTGGATGGTCTGGCTGAGGTCGCTGATCGTCACCTGCGTTGGATCGAGTTGTCCGCCCGCTGCACCGGCCACGATCACCGGCAACTTGTGCCGCTTGCAGAAAGCGATCATCGCAACTTTCACGCGGGCCTGGTCGATGGCGTCGATGATCACATCGAATCCACCACCCAGCATCTCTTCCAGATTTTCCGGCGTGACAAAATCCTCGATACAGCGAACCTCGCAGTCGGGATTGATTAGCCTGATCCGCTCCGCCATGGCATCGACCTTGGCCTTGCCGTAGATATCACCCAGCGCGTGAATCTGGCGGTTGGTGTTCGACTCGGCCACCATGTCCAGATCGATCAGGGTCAGCTTGCCGACGCCCGTACGGGCCAGCGCTTCCGCGCACCAGGAGCCGACGCCGCCGATTCCGACGACGCAGACATGGGCAGCCTGCAGCCGCTGGAAACCGGCCGGACCGTAAAGACGTCCGACGCCGCCGAAGCGCCTGTTTTCCGATGCGCTCATCAGCTTTCGATGGTCTTGCGGATCACGGCATTGAACGGGGCAATCCATTCAGGCGCAAATTGCTTGTCGCAGGCGTTGATCTCGGCGATGGCGCGCAGCACCGAACGATTCTTGCCACGGTGGATATGCTTGAGCATGACTGCCTCGAAGGCGTCGACGATGGATAGTATCTTCGCGCCTGCACAGATCCTGGCGCCATCAAGCTGGTTGGGGTAGCCACCGCCGTCGGGCATCTCGTGATGCTGGGCGACCATCTCGGCGGCCTCCTCCCAGCCATGCATGCGCTGCAACAGGCCGGCAGCGTAACCGGGGTGGTTGCGCAGCAGGTCCTTGTCGGCATCGGTCATCTTGCCAACCTTGAGCCAGGTCACCTCGGGCAGCAGCATCATGCCGATATCGTGCAGGTAAACAGCAGCTTCCAGCTGGACCGGATCGACGGCGTTGCCTGCCGTCTTGTTGGTTTCCAGCGCCAGACGCAGGATGCGCATGGTGCGGCCCTTGAACAGCGGAGAACGGCTTTCGAACTGCATGGCCAGCGAGCGGAAGAACTGCAGGTCTTCGCTGGCATTAATCTGCTCGGCCTTGGGGGTTGCCACTTTGGGCGCCCGGCTCGACATACCGGTGATCACCGGCGGAAAACCGGTGACCGCCTCGATCAGTTCGGCGCAGCGGGCATCAACCTTGTCGGCTGGTGCCTGTGCCAGTTTTTCCAGTCCCTGGACCAGATCGAGCAAGCGCAGGTTTTCCAGGGGCTTGTGGGACAACACGGCATCGGTTGCCAGTTCAAGCCGGTCGACCGCCAGCAGGATCAGCTCTGCCAGCAGATCGGAGAAACCGATCTCGCCCTCGCGAAAACGCGACATCATCGATTCGATCGGATGTGCGATGGCAATGCCCAGGTCGAATTTGCACAGGGCGGCATCGCCTTTGATGTTGTGGATGGCGCGGAAAAGATCAGCGGTGATTTCGCGATCGCCCGGCGATTTCTTCAGGCGGGCAACATCGCGCTCGACCTCCGGCGCCCGGTCGACCAGGGCATCGGCAAATTCTTCCAGTGCTTCCCGGTCATGAACCGTTGGAGAAATAATCGCGCGAATGTCCATCCCGGTCTCCCTGTGTTTTTAATGTGTCGAGTTTAGCAAACCCCCTCTCCGAACGGGGCGTCGTTACGCGCTTTTTGGCCTTGACTGGTCACGGTCAGGCCCCTAAGATTCCGCGCTTGACCTGAAGATTGAACATCGTGACCCTGGAACAGCTATACGCCCTCATCGGGCCCGACATGAAGGCCGTCGATGCGGTCATTCGCGATCGCCTACATTCAGACGTGGTGCTGGTACGCCAGGTTGCCGAATACATCATCAACAGCGGCGGCAAGCGCATGCGGCCGGCGCTGGTGCTGCTGGCGGCGGGTGCGATGGGCTATCAGGGCAAGCATCATCACGAACTGGCTGCCGTCGTCGAATTCATTCACACCGCCACGCTGTTGCACGACGATGTGGTCGACGAATCCGCGCTGCGTCGTGGCCGCGACACGGCCAATGCAGCCTTCGGCAATGCGGCCAGCGTTCTGGTTGGCGACTTCCTGTATTCGCGCGCCTTCCAGATGATGGTCTCGGTCAACAACATGCGCGTGATGCAAGTGTTGTCAGATGCGACCAACATCATCGCCGAAGGCGAAGTCCTGCAGTTGATGAACTGCCATGACGCGGATGTCGACGAAGCCCGCTACATGCAGGTCATTCATTACAAGACAGCCAAGCTGTTCGAGGCCGCGGCCCAGCTCGGTGCGATCATCGCCGGAGCGGAACCGGCGACCGAGGAAGCCCTGGCACGCTACGGCATGCACCTCGGTACGGCGTTCCAGCTCGTTGATGACGTACTCGACTACTCCGGACAGGAAGCCGATACCGGCAAACACCTGGGTGACGATCTGGCAGAGGGCAAGCCGACCTTGCCGCTGATCTACGTCATGCAGCACGGTAGCGAAGCCCAGGCCGCCTGCGTGCGCAAGGCGATTGAAGAGGGCGGTCGCGACGATTTTCCGGCAGTGCTGGAGGCGATCCACCAGAGCGGCGCGCTCGGACATGCTCGTGCCCGCGCAGCGCAGGAAGCCCAACTCGCGAGAGATGCAATTTCATCGCTGGGGGATTCAATTTTCAAAAAAGCTCTGCTACAATTGTCGCTCTTTGCAGTTGAGAGAAATCATTAAGTTGTTTCTTGAGACGTCGGAGTGTAGCTCAGCCTGGTAGAGCACTGCGTTCGGGACGCAGGGGTCGCATGTTCGAATCCTGTCACTCCGACCAAAAATGCAAAGAAAAAAGCAGTAAGGCCATCCTCTGGGGTGGCCTTTTTGCTTTGTCCGGTCGCTTTTCAGGCGACTGTCGCCGTTGCCTGCGGCAGATGGCGGGCAAACTCGTTGGCCAGGGCCGGTGCGGTTTCTTCGAGCAGAAAGCTGCGGAACTTGGCGCCGGCCGGCATCAGGCGTTTGGCGTTCATGTGCACCACGTACCAGGTACGTTCGATCGGCGTGCCGACCACATCAAGCAGGCAGACTTCCGCCGTCTTCAGTTCCAGTGGCAGGGTGTGCAGCGACAGCAGGCTGATGCCCATGCCGGCCATCACGGCCTGCTTGATCGTTTCATTGCTGCCCATGCTGATTGTCTTTGCCGGCGTGAACAGGTGGTTCTTGAACATTTCCTCGGCAACGCGACGCGAGCCCGAGCCTTCTTCACGCAGCAGGAAGGTTTCGTGGCGGAGCTCGTGCATTTCAAAACGCCTGGCGTTGCGTAGCGGGTGGTCGGCCGGGGCGACGAGCACGTAGGGATGGCTGGCCATCGGTTCGCCGTGGGCGTCGATTTCGACCGGGATGCGCCCCATGACTGCCAGGTCGATGGCGTTGTCCTGCAGTTTCTGCAGCAGGGCTTCACGGTTGCCGACGGTGAATTGCACGTCGATACCGGGGTGGCTCTGGGAGAACTTGGCCAGCAGGCGCGGCATGAAGTACTTGGCGGTACTGACCAGGCCGACCGAAATCTGCCCGCTCTCCGCGCCGGCCAGCGCCTGCAGGCTGGCTTCGGCGTCCTTGATTTCGCCGAGGATGCGCAGCGCGTGGTGCACCAGCATTTCGCCGGCGCCGGTCAGCGCGACACCGCGCCCCATGCGTTCGAATAGCGGCAGACCGACGTTGTCTTCCAGTTGCTTGAGCTGCATCGAGACGGCCGGTGGCGTCAGGTGCAGTTCTTCGGCGGCGCGGGCGTAGCTTAGGTGGCGGGCGGCGACGACGAAAATCTGGAGCTGGCGCAAAGTCAGGGTGCGGACGAAATTCATGGTTGTGTGAACCTGGTTGACTGTTGATTCAGTATTTCTTAACTTTATGGCCGGCATCGGGTGGCGTCAACGCATCGATCGGCGCGTCAGGTTGAGGTAGATCATCGGCAACTGCTCGGGCAGGCGTTCGATGCGATCGAGGACGCGCCAGCGCTTGCCGAAAATGTGGCCGACGTAGCGGTCGGCCGTCGGGTCGAGACTCAGGCAGAACGGGCTGATTCCTGCGGTCGACAGCTCCTCGACGGCCTTTTTGCCGTCGTCGATCAGGTATTGCGGATCGCTGACGTCGATGTCGGCCGGTTCGCCATCGGTCAGCACCAGCAGGATGCGTTTTTCGCTGCGCCGGCTGGCCAGCATCCGCCCGGCGTGGCGCAGTGCGGCGCCCATGCGCGTCGACCAGCCGGCTTCGACGGCGGCGAGCCGGGCCTTGACGGTATCGTCCCAGGCTTCGGAGAAACCCTTGATGTGGTGGTAACGCACTTCGTGCCGGGTGTTCGAGTGGAAGCCGGCGATGGCGCAGGCGTCGCCCAACTGGTCGATCGACCAGCCGAGCAGGGCGACGGCTTCGCGGGCGGTGTCGAGAATGCGCTGGTTGCTGCCGGGCAGCGTGCCGTTCAGCGATTGCGACAGGTCGATCAGCAGCAGGACGCTGATGTCACGGCCGTTGGTGCGGTGGCTGACGTTGATCCGCGCTTCCGGCAGGCGGCCGCTTTTCAGGTCGACCAGCGCGCGCACGGCGACGTCGAGATCGAGTTCGCTGCCGTCTTCCTGATAGCGCTGGCGCACGCGTTCCTGTGGCTTCAAAAGATCGAGCAGGCGTTTCAGGCGGCGGGCGAGAACGGCGTGTTTTTCCAGCAGGCGGTCGATGTCGGCCGCGCAGCCGGCGGGGTGCAGGGCTTCGTAGACAGCGGTCCAGTCCGGCCGGTAAGCCTGCGTCGCAGCGTCCCATTCCGGGTAATGGTGCGGCGGCAGGCCGGCGGGCTCGGCGTCGGCCTGCTTCGGTGGCGGCGCGAAGCTGTCTTCCTCGTCGCCGGCTTCGATGAATTGCCACAGGTGGCGGTTGTCGTCGCGGTAATCGATTTCGGTGTCGGTGAAATACACATTGGCCAACTGGTCGCTCTGCCGCCGGCTGCGCGTGACGTAGCTCAACGCCAGATCGGCCATGGCGCGGGTCGAGCTGGGGCCGTCAGCCAGCACAGCATGGAAACGTGCGACGTATTCCTTGAGTAGCAAGTCGGCGTAGCCATGGGCCGGATCGAGGCAGGCGCGGGACAGGCAGGTCAGGCGATGGCGCAGGCAGCTTTCGTTCACCGGATCGCAGGCGTTGTCGGCCGGCACCGGATGCAGCGCCAGCAGGCTCGGTGCGAGGCCGGGGAAGCGGCGCAGCAGCAGGAAATCGACGCGCGCGTCTTCCAGCGTCTCGACGGCCAGGCGTTGCTGCGGACTCCAGTTGTCGGCGATCAGCGGCTGGCTCCAGCGGCGGTGCCCGGCCATGTGGGCGAGCATGACGCGGTAGCGGGCGAGACCGGCAATGCCGGCGCGCGGGAGCAGGGCGTCGGGCAGGCGCATGCCGTCGGCCGCCAGATAGGGTTGCAGCGGCTTGTCGGCGAAAGCTGTCGAATACGGTACCAGCGGGCAATCGTCCTGCCACAGGGCGGTCAGGGTCTGCGCCAGACGGCGCTCGCTGTCGGCGAACAGCGTACCTTCGCGCTCGCGCTGCAGGATGGCGCGACTTTCCGGCGAGGCCAGCGCGAAGTAGGCGCGCTGTTTTTCCGGATGCGCCTGATGCAGGCGGATGCCGTCATCGACCCAGCGCCGCAGGCCGGCCAGCGACACGACGCCGAGCAGGCGTGGCGCCTGGGCGAGAAAGTCGGCGAGCGAGGGGCTGGGTTCGGTGATGTGGTGGCCATGGATCGATCCCGAAGTGCGCTGCGCGTGGTCGAGCAGCAGCATCAGATAGTGTTGCAGAGCATCGGCCGTGCGCAGGCGGGTGGCAACGGCACCCAGCGTTTGCAGCAAGGGCGTCACCGCCGGGCCGTTCGGTGATTTCTGCAGGTGCTGGATGGCGGCCATCACCGATGGCAGCGTTACCGACTGAGCCAGTCCGGTGATCCTGACGACATCCGGCCAGTGTTCAAGAAAAGCCAGCAGCGGTTCGGCGCCGCGGCCCAGTTTGCCGATGCTGCGCGCGGCAGCGAGAAAGTCGGGGATTTCATGGCTGGCGATTAGGCCTTTCGCCGCGCTGTAGCATTCATCGAAGACATCGGCGACGGCGGCAAAGCCGCAGTCGAGCGTGGTCCACGCGGCCTGCGAGTCAGGGTCGGCCATCAGCCGCTGGCGGGCGTCGGCGACCTGGCGGATGCCGGGAACGGCCATCGTCGCTCAGCCGAAAACGGCGCTGATGGCGTGATCCAGCGTATCGATCACATCGGCGTCATCGGTGATCGGGCGCACCATCGCCATCCGGCAGGCGTCGGCCGGCGCGACACCCTGGCCGATCAGCGCGGCGGCATTGACGACCAGGCGCGTCGAGATGCCCTCGTCGAGCCCGTGCCCCTTGAGGCGGCGGCCCGCCTGGGCAATTTCGACCAGTTTTTCCGAAATATTGCGGTCGACCGCAGTTTCCTGACAAATTATCCCGACCTCCAGCGCCGCTTCCGGGTAGTCGAACTGGAAGGCGGTGAAGCGCTGCTTGGTCGATTGCTTCAGGTCCTTCATCAGGCTCTGGTAGCCCGGGTTGTAGGAAATGACCAGCTGGAAATCGGCATGGGCCTCGACCTGTTCGCCTTTCTTGTCGAGCGGCAGCGTGCGCCGGTGGTCGGTCAGCGGATGGATGACGACCAGCGTGTCCTGCCGGGCTTCGACGATCTCGTCGAGATAGCAGATGGCGCCGAGGCGGGCGGCCAGCGTCAGCGGGCCGTCCTGCCAGTGCGTGCCGCTGGCGTCGAGCAGGAAACGGCCGACCAGGTCGGCGGCGGTCATGTCCTCGTTGCAGGCGACGGTGATCAGCGGCTTGCCCAGCTTCCAGGCCATGTACTCGACGAAGCGCGATTTGCCGCAGCCGGTCGGCCCCTTCAGCATGACCGGCAGGCGGGCGGCGTAGGCCGCCTCGTAGTGTGCGACCTCATTGTCTTGCGCCTGATAGAACGGTTCGCGGCGAACCCGGTAGGCATCGGCATTGGACATCGGTATCCCCTGATGAAAAACCCCGCCATGGCGGGGTTGACCGTAGCAAGTACTTACTTGTGCACGCCGAGCTTGTCGCGCCAGCCCGGATAGATCTGGTCGGCATCCTTGGGAAAGGAGACGAAGGCGCGGGCGAATTCCGGATGCTCCTTGGCCCACTCGATCGGATCGGCCCCGGCCTTCCAGCATTCGTAGGCCTGGCGCAGCGACTTGGCGCCGGCCGCCGGGCTGTCGATGTGGCCGTAGGAACCGCCGCCGGCGGTGTTGATCACGTTGCCGTGGCCGAGATTTTCGAAGAAGCCGGGCAGGCGCAGCGCGTTCATGCCGCCGGAGATGATCGGCGTCGTCGGCTTCATGCCGTACCACTCCTGGTGGTAGGCCGGGCCGGTGTAGCTGTCGCGCTCGATGATGTAGGCGATGGCGCGGTCGTCCTTGTCGCCCTCCATCTTGCCGTAACCCATGGTGCCGACGTGGATGCCGGAAGCGCCCTGCAGCCGGCTCATCTTGGCCAGCACGTAGGCGGTGTAACCGCGTTTCGACGACGGCGAGGTGACGGCGCCGTGGCCGGCGCGGTGGTAGTGCAGGTACTGGCGCGAGAAGTAGCGGCGGGCGGTGGTGACCATGCCCGGGCCGCCGACATAACCGTCAACCAGGAAAGCCACCTTGTCGGCATCCGGGCCGAAGGTTTCGAGGATGTATTCGCCACGGGCGATCATTTCGCCATGGTCGTCGGCAGTGATGTTGGCCGAGAAGATCTTGGCCTCGCCGGTTTCGTCCATTGCGCGCTTCATCGCATCGCGCACCAGCGGAATCACCTTCTTCATCGGGCAGAACACCTGGTTGCCCTGCGGTTCGTCGTTCTTGATGAAGTCGCCGCCCAGCCAGAACTGGTACGCAGCCGCGGCGAACGGTTCGGGGCGCAGGCCGAGCTTGGGCTTGATGATGGTGCCGGCGATGTAGCCACCATCCTGCATTGGCCGGCCGAGGACGCGCCACAGGTTGCTGATGTCCACCGACGGGCCGTCGAACAGTTCGATGGCGCGGCGCGGCACGTAAAAGTCGTACATCTTGGCGTGCTCGATGTCGCCCATGCCCTGGTTGTTGCCGATGGTCAGCGTCAGAAAGGAAACGATCATCAGCCGGCCGTCGATGACGTTGCGGTCGAACAGATCGAGCGGGTAGGCGATGCGCATCTCCTCGCTCGCCTCGTCGATGTGATAGACCAGCGCATCGACACCCTTGGTGAATTCGTCGGTGGTGCATACCTCGACATTCGTTCCGGTAGAAGACTCAGCGGCGAAGTGAGCGGCCGCTTCGAGGTAGCCGTAACCGGCCTTGGGTTTCATCTTGTAGGCACAGAGAATGTGCCCGCCACCGGCGATCAGGTCTTCTTCCCTGAGGCTGAGATCGGCATAGCGGTTTGACTGGTCCATCGTGGGTCTCCTGGGTCGTGTGTCGGGACGGCTGCGATGGACTGAATGCTAGAAAGCTTCAAAGATAAATAAAAGTCACATATTTTTATTACAAAAATCAGGTTTCGTTTATCTAAAAATTGCCGCTTTTCCGGGAACTTCCGCTATCGACATGGTCCAAGACGCCTCCAACCAACAAACATTTTTCTGCGGGGTGTGTATGGATGAGCTTTCCCTGATGGGCGTCGGCTTTGCCGTGGCGATCTTTGGCATGGCGTGTTTCATGGCCGCGAAGCTGGCTTCGAAAAAAGCCTATCACTGAGAGAAGCCGGGGTTTCCCGGCTTTTTTACGCCGTCTCGTCCGGCGGACTGAAAAAACAGATCGTGTTGCGCCCGGCGTCCTTGGCCTGATACATCGCCAGATCGGCCTGCTTCAGAATCTCGTCGGGATCGATGCCATTGCCGATGAAGACGCGGATGCCGATGCTGGCCGAACAGCGATGTTCAATTTCCTGTCCGGCCATGCCGCCATGATTGACGCTCAGCCGGTAAGGCTCGGCAAGCCGCTGGCGGAGCTTCTCGGCAATCCCGGCAACCTGCTGCCGTGAAATTGCGACGTCGCGATCCAGCTCCCGGATGATCACGACAAACTCATCGCCGCCAAAACGGGCGACCGTATCCATTTCCCGCACACCGCCCTTCAAGCGGTTGGCCACCTCGATCAGCAACAGATCGCCCGCTTCGTGGCCGTGGAGATCGTTCAGCGGCTTGAAATTGTCCAGGTCGAGAAAGAGCAAGGCGCCAAAAATTCCCGACCGCTTGCTCGACGCCAGACTCTGCCCGAGGCGATCCTCAAGCAGGCGGCGATTGGGCAGGCCGGTCAGGGGATCGTAGAACGCCAGCTTCTGGATCTGGTCCTGCATCCGCTTGCGTTCGGTCGTTTCGCGGCTGATGCCGTGGTAGCCGGTAATCCGGCCAGTCTCATCGCGCTCCGGCTTCGACAGCACCTCCGCCCATAGCAGCCGGCCATCCTTGCAGCGATGCTGAACCTCGAAAGTGACCGGGCCGGAAACCGTCCCGTCCGCCTCGGCTTCCTGGCGCCGCTTGATGAAATTGGTCACCGTCGCAATGCCCTCGTCGGTGAACATCTCGAAAACATGGTGGCCGATCACCTCATCCGCCCTGAATCCGCGCAGTTTCTCGTCGGTCGGGTTGATGTAGGTGATGAACAGATTCGGGTCGGCGCGCCAGATCACATCGGAAACATCCTCCGTCAGCCGCCGGAACAGCGCCTCGCTGGCCTGGAGTGTCGCGAGTTCACGGCGCATCCGCGCCAGCTTCCAGAGCAGAAACAGCAGTCCCGCGACCAACAGCGCAAAGCCCCCGAGCACCAGCATCCCGTTCTGCATCACCAGCCCGCCTCCTCTGTTCTGAACCCCGATCCCGATTGGCCTAGCGTCTCACCAAGCCGGGAGATGCCGGAAAAGCGTGGCGAAACTGGCACGCGGAATCAGGGTTTTGTATTGGCACATCGTACCGCAGGGACTCGGGCGGTGGGAGGATGTTGGCCTGGTTTTTGGGGAAGAGGTGGCGACTTCCCCGTCAGTGACGGTCGTCCGTCGCGATCTTCTACGCGGATGGGCAAACGCGTTAGGAGGGTGCTGATTGTGATAGCACGATTGTGTCATCAGTGCTGTTCGGGTAGGGTTAAGCCGATCTGCTTTCGCGGAATTAGGTAAAAATGCGCAACAATTCGATCAGACCCCTTTTGTCTTCTGCGCCAACTCAACTCGTTAGATCTTAAATGCCCAACCTATTTGTCAGCCATGCCAGCGAAGACAAGAAGGCCTTTGTACGCCCGCTTGCTCATGCGTTGAAGTCTCACGGGTTACAGGTTTGGTTCGACGAATTTAGCCTACGGGTCGGTGACAGTCTGCGAAGGTCCATCGACAAGGGACTCAGAGAGTGCGACGCAGGCGTATTGGTTTTGAGCCCGAGCTTCTTTCAAAAAGAGTGGCCGCAGCGCGAACTTGACGCCTTGTTCGGGCTCGAGATTGCGGGAAGAGCCACACTTATTCCCATTTGGTACGAAATTGAAGCCGCAGACGTGGCACGAGCTTCGCCACTCCTAGCAGACCGCGTTGCATTGAATGCAAATAATGGGGTTACATACATCGCGTCAGAGATAGCAAAACAGTTTCGAATTGAAGCGAGTGTCGCTAGCTCACGATTAGCGGACCTTATTGAACGGTTCCAATATCCTGGTCTCTTCGGAGGTGAAGCTCTTTTTCAAGGGTGCCACGAGAGATTCCTGAGAATGAACGCATTCAAGGAAGAGTACAACGCGTTTCTCTTCAGCGAAGAAATGCAGAAGTACTTCGATGAAGAATTAGGTGATTTTCCCCCAGAGGTTAGTACGAAGCTCGACGAGGAGCAGGAACAGCTTCGGCAAAAATACGAACTTCCACGCGATGTCTATTTAACTACAGATGAGCCAGTTAGCGAGAGCAACTTACGCTGGTGGGCTGAGTCAATTTGCGCGTGGGCGTCCGGAACACTGGGGAGGAATGAGAGCGAAGACTTTGTAAGTGAGATCGATCTCCAAGAGCTTGACGAGTACTTTGTTCTTCTAGGGGTACCAAACTTCTCAATCTCTGGGGAGCAACGCAATCTTCTTGAAAGAGCTTTAGTCGAAATGGGTTGCGGATTAGAAAATGACTTTAAGAACGTGCAGCCTCTATGCGATGCCCTTAGGGGGCTAGGATAGAACTCCACCCGTCATTGCAACGGACTGCCTACAGCAGCAGATGAACTAGCCCGCTTAAAGTTCTTCCTTGCCCAGATGAGCTTCATTAGGGATTGGAAACATCTGTTCAACCCCCAACTCCCCCAACG
>NZ_MTHD01000011.1 GCF_001956855.1 Azonexus hydrophilus
AGAAAATTTTTTACTGAAAAGCTTGACGGAAGTGAGGAAGTGTTACATAATCTCGCTTCTCTGCTGCAGACGAATTGATGTTTAAGACGGCGCGGCGATGTTCTTTAAAAGTTTGGACAACCGATAGGTGTGGGTGTCTTGATGCAGTGGTTTCGGCCACAAAAATGTATTAAGGCAGACACACGAATGTAGAGATACATAGGTAGAGAAATCTACCGTCAGTGAGTTTGTGAGTTATTAGTTGGATTGAACTGAAGAGTTTGATCCTGGCTCAGATTGAACGCTGGCGGCATGCCTTACACATGCAAGTCGAACGGCAGCACGGGCTTCGGTCTGGTGGCGAGTGGCGAACGGGTGAGTAATGCATCGGAACGTACCCGGGAGTGGGGGATAACTATCCGAAAGGATAGCTAATACCGCATATTCTGTGCGCAGGAAAGCAGGGGATCTTCGGACCTTGTGCTCCCGGAGCGGCCGATGTCAGATTAGCTAGTTGGTGGGGTAAAGGCCTACCAAGGCGACGATCTGTAGCGGGTCTGAGAGGATGATCCGCCACACTGGAACTGAGACACGGTCCAGACTCCTACGGGAGGCAGCAGTGGGGAATTTTGGACAATGGGCGCAAGCCTGATCCAGCCATGCCGCGTGAGTGAAGAAGGCCTTCGGGTTGTAAAGCTCTTTCGGCCGGGAAGAAATCGTACGGGTTAATACCCTGTGCGGATGACGGTACCGGCATAAGAAGCACCGGCTAACTACGTGCCAGCAGCCGCGGTAATACGTAGGGTGCGAGCGTTAATCGGAATTACTGGGCGTAAAGCGTGCGCAGGCGGTTTTTTAAGATAGGCGTGAAATCCCCGGGCTCAACCTGGGAACTGCGCTTATGACTGGAAGACTAGAGTATGGCAGAGGGGGGTGGAATTCCACGTGTAGCAGTGAAATGCGTAGAGATGTGGAGGAACACCGATGGCGAAGGCAGCCCCCTGGGCCAATACTGACGCTCATGCACGAAAGCGTGGGGAGCAAACAGGATTAGATACCCTGGTAGTCCACGCCCTAAACGATGTCAACTAGGTGTTGGGTGGGTAAAACCATTTAGTACCGGAGCTAACGCGTGAAGTTGACCGCCTGGGGAGTACGGCCGCAAGGTTAAAACTCAAAGGAATTGACGGGGACCCGCACAAGCGGTGGATGATGTGGATTAATTCGATGCAACGCGAAAAACCTTACCTACCCTTGACATGCCAGGAACTTGCCAGAGATGGCTTGGTGCCCGAAAGGGAGCCTGGACACAGGTGCTGCATGGCTGTCGTCAGCTCGTGTCGTGAGATGTTGGGTTAAGTCCCGCAACGAGCGCAACCCTTGTCGTTAATTGCCATCATTTAGTTGGGCACTTTAGCGAGACTGCCGGTGACAAACCGGAGGAAGGTGGGGATGACGTCAAGTCCTCATGGCCCTTATGGGTAGGGCTTCACACGTCATACAATGGTCGGTACAAAGGGTTGCCAAGCCGCGAGGTGGAGCTAATCCCAGAAAGCCGATCGTAGTCCGGATCGTAGGCTGCAACTCGCCTGCGTGAAGTCGGAATCGCTAGTAATCGTGGATCAGCATGTCACGGTGAATACGTTCCCGGGTCTTGTACACACCGCCCGTCACACCATGGGAGCGGGTTCCGCCAGAAGTGGGTAGCCTAACCGCAAGGAGGGCGCTTACCACGGCGGGGTTCGTGACTGGGGTGAAGTCGTAACAAGGTAGCCGTAGGGGAACCTGCGGCTGGATCACCTCCTTTCTAGAGAAGCATCCTGGCACCCACAACCTATCGGTTGTTCGAAGAGTAGCAAACAGACGAGGGTCTGTAGCTCAGTCGGTTAGAGCACCGTCTTGATAAGGCGGGGGTCGTTGGTTCGATTCCAACCAGACCCACCAACGTCAAATCAAGTAAGCGAGCAGTACGAGGCGCGAGACATCGCCGCATACATCAGTATGCAAGATGTTGAGCAACGGCGTAATGCGAAGCTTAACGGGGGATTAGCTCAGCTGGGAGAGCACCTGCTTTGCAAGCAGGGGGTCAACGGTTCGATCCCGTTATCCTCCACCAGAACCTAAAGATAAGCAGAGTTGTTTATCTTTAGCGTTTGGTAAAACGAATTGCTACGTTCTTTAACAAAATGGAAGAAGGTTGTGTTGCGGCGCTGATGAGGCGTTGGCAACACGTTGTGATTGCATCTGTTCTTGTTCCTTTGGGAGCGAGACAGCACAAATATGAGTTTGCCTGTAGCCGTTCTCGAAAGAGAACACAAGGTTATAGGATCAAGCGACTAAGTGCATGTGGTGGATGCCTTGGCGATCACAGGCGATGAAGGACGTGCAAGCCTGCGAAAAGCGGGGGGGAGCTGGCAATGAAGCTTTGATCCCCCGATATCCGAATGGGGAAACCCACCTCTTTGAGGTATCCCATACTGAATACATAGGTATGGGAGGCGAACCCGGCGAACTGAAACATCTAAGTAGCCGGAGGAAAAGAAATCAACCGAGATTCCCCTAGTAGTGGCGAGCGAATGGGGAAGAGCCTGCTAGTGATAGCGGAACTGTTAGAAGAGCGGAATGGAAAGTCCGGCCGTAGTGGGTGATAGCCCCGTATTCGAAAACAGATCCGTGGTACTAAGTTAGCGAAAAGTAGGGCGGGGCACGTGAAACCTTGTCTGAACATGGGGGGACCATCCTCCAAGGCTAAATACTCGTGATCGACCGATAGTGAACTAGTACCGTGAGGGAAAGGCGAAAAGAACCCCGGGAGGGGAGTGAAATAGATCCTGAAACCGCATGCATACAAACAGTGGGAGCCTCCTTGTGGGGTGACTGCGTACCTTTTGTATAATGGGTCAGCGACTTACGTTGTGTTGCGAGCTTAACCGAATAGGGAAGGCGTAGCGAAAGCGAGTCTGATAAGGGCGTTTAGTAGCACGGCGTAGACCCGAAACCGGATGATCTATCCATGGCCAGGATGAAGGTGCCGTAACAGGTACTGGAGGTCCGAACCCACTAACGTTGAAAAGTTAGGGGATGAGCTGTGGATAGGGGTGAAAGGCTAAACAAATCCGGAAATAGCTGGTTCTCCCCGAAAACTATTTAGGTAGTGCGTCTTGTATCACTGACGGGGGTAAAGCACTGTTATGGCTAGGGGGTCATCGCGACTTACCAAACCATGGCAAACTCTGAATACCGTCAAGTGCGAGCAAGGCAGACAGACAGTGGGTGCTAACGTCCATTGTCAAGAGGGAAACAACCCAGACCGCCAGCTAAGGTCCCCAAGACATGGTTAAGTGGGAAACGAAGTGGGAAGGCATAGACAGCTAGGAGGTTGGCTTAGAAGCAGCCATCCTTTAAAGAAAGCGTAATAGCTCACTAGTCGAGTCGTCCTGCGCGGAAGATGTAACGGGGCTCAAACCATGCACCGAAGCTGCGGATATCCGTAAGGATATGGTAGGGGAGCGTTCTGTAGGTCTGTGAAGGTGTCTTGTAAAGGATGCTGGAGATATCAGAAGTGCGAATGCTGACATGAGTAGCGATAAAGGGAGTGAAAAGCTCCCTCGCCGAAAGCCCAAGGTTTCCTACGCAACGTTCATCGGCGTAGGGTGAGTCGGCCCCTAAGGCGAGGCAGAAATGCGTAGTCGATGGGAAACAGGTCAATATTCCTGTACCGATTCTAGATGCGATGTGGGGACGGAGAAGGTTAGGTCAGCCATCTGTTGGAATAGGTGGTTTAAGCGTGTAGGCGTGCCCCTTAGGCAAATCCGGGGGGCTTAGCTGAGGCGTGACGACGAGGCACTACGGTGCTGAAGTGATTGATACCATGCTTCCAGGAAAAGCCACTAAGCTTCAGTCTAGATTCGACCGTACCGCAAACCGACACAGGTGGGCAGGATGAAAATTCTAAGGCGCTTGAGAGAACTCAGGAGAAGGAACTCGGCAAATTAACACCGTAACTTCGGGAGAAGGTGTGCCCCGGTAGGGTATAAGGCCTCGCGCCGAAAGCCCGATGGGGTTGCAGTGAAATGGTGGCTGCGACTGTTTAATAAAAACACAGCACTCTGCAAACACGAAAGTGGACGTATAGGGTGTGACGCCTGCCCGGTGCTGGAAGATTAATTGATGGGGTGCAAGCTCTTGATCGAAGTCCCAGTAAACGGCGGCCGTAACTATAACGGTCCTAAGGTAGCGAAATTCCTTGTCGGGTAAGTTCCGACCTGCACGAATGGCGTAACGATGGCCACACTGTCTCCTCCTGAGACTCAGCGAAGTTGAAATGTTTGTGAAGATGCAATCTCCCCGCGGCAAGACGGAAAGACCCCATGAACCTTTACTGCAGCTTTGCATTGGACTTTGAACCGGTTTGTGTAGGATAGGTGGGAGACTGTGAAACCGGGACGCTAGTTTCGGTGGAGTCAACCTTGAAATACCACCCTGATTTGTTTGAGGTTCTAACCTTGGTCAGTGAATCCTGACCGGGGACCGTGCATGGTAGGCAGTTTGACTGGGGCGGTCTCCTCCCAAAAGGTAACGGAGGAGTACGAAGGTACGCTTAGGGCGGTCGGACATCGCCCATAAAGTGCAATGGCAAAAGCGTGCTTGACTGCGAGACCCACAAGTCGAGCAGGTGCGAAAGCAGGTCATAGTGATCCGGTGGTTCTGTATGGAAGGGCCATCGCTCAACGGATAAAAGGTACTCTGGGGATAACAGGCTGATACCGCCCAAGAGTTCATATCGACGGCGGTGTTTGGCACCTCGATGTCGGCTCATCTCATCCTGGGGCTGTAGCCGGTCCCAAGGGTATGGCTGTTCGCCATTTAAAGAGGTACGTGAGCTGGGTTTAAAACGTCGTGAGACAGTTTGGTCCCTATCTGCCGTGGGCGCTGGAAATTTGAAGGGGGCTGCTCCTAGTACGAGAGGACCGGAGTGGACGAACCTCTGGTGTACCGGTTATGACGCCAGTCGTATCGCCGGGTAGCTATGTTCGGAAGAGATAAACGCTGAAAGCATCTAAGCGTGAAACTCGCCTTAAGATAAGATTTCCCGGAGTCTTGAACTCCCTAAAGGGTCGTCGAAGACCACGACGTTGATAGGTCAGGTGTGGAAGCGCAGTAATGCGTTAAGCTAACTGATACTAATTGCCCGTGCGGCTTGATCCTATAACCTTGTAACACTGCAGCATACTCATACCGCAGTCACAACATACAACCTTCTACCCCATTTTGCGTTCGGCGCTAAACAGCGACGAACACACAAGTTACGCTTGGCGGCAATAGCCTTCTGGACCCACCCCTTCCCTTCCCGAACAGGACCGTGAAACAGATGAGCGCCAATGATAGTGAGCTTCCGCTCGCGAAAGTAGGTCACCGCCAGGCTCCCATTACAAAACCCCCTGCTCATACCAGCAGGGGGTTTTTGCGTCTACTC
>NZ_MTHD01000012.1 GCF_001956855.1 Azonexus hydrophilus
CTGTGCTACAAGCCTTGTGTCGGCTATTCGCGTTCGATCCATCACTGCGCCGAATCTTGCGCTCGGACTTTCATGTCCCATTCAATGAGGCGGCTCCGCCGGCTGAGCGTCAGCTATGGATCGAGGCCGACTTCCTGTTCCCGGAACTTGGCGACGACGAAGACAACAGCACGGTCGCACCTCATTTTGGCCACATGCGCCTTGACGAAGTCGATAGCATACCCCGTGTGCGTTTTCGCCTGACAGCCAGCATGGGACAGGATGGGGACATAGAAGAATGCTTTGAGTATGTAACTGACCTCAATGCTGACGGAACTCCCTTGGTGAAAGCTACAGTTCCTCGGACGGATAGGAATCACATTCACGTCCACTACCTGCCTGCACGCCGTGATCCTGCTGATCACATTGCCTACGGCGCTAATGCCTTGCTTGGGCGCATGCTGCGTGCGGTGAAATGGGATGCAGAGCGAACTGTCATCAAGGGTCTGACGGATCAAATCAGCGACAGCTTGGCGGCCAATCCATCAATCAATGCGTTCAGCACAAGCTTGAAGACGGCATGGAGCGCTTTGCACAAGGGCAGCTTCTTTGCCGACCCCAAGCTCACATTTGTTGCGTCTGAGATTGAAGCCTTGCTTCGGCACATGTCGGTGTCATTCACTCCGGGCCATGATGAGCAATTGGTCGACTTCTCCCGACTGAGCGATGGTCAGAAGTCGATGCTTTATCTCTCGCTCGTGCTGTCCTCGCAAGCCATCGGTCGCGCGGTCCTAGCTGAAGAAGACGATTCTTTCGACGCTGACAAGCTGCGCCCGCCTGTGTTTACGGTGGTGGCGGTCGAAGAGCCAGAAAACAGCCTCTCCCCGCACTACCTTGGAAGGATCGTCAATGCGCTCAACGCGATGACCAGCGATGGTGACGCGCAAGCACTGATTGCGACCCACGCGCCGTCGATGCTGCGGCGCGTCGCTCCGGAACGTATCCGCTATCTGCGGCTGACCCAGGAGCGAACATCGCGCGTCACGCACATCCAGTTGCCAGACGCCGCTGATGAAGCTCACAAGTTTGTACGCGAGGCAGTACAGGCCTTTCCGGAGATCTATTTCTCGCGGCTTGTCGTGCTTGGCGAAGGCGATAGCGAAGAAATTGTGTTGCCACGCCTGCTACAGGTCAAAGGAGCGCCGGTTGATGAGTCCGCTGTCACGATTGCCCCGCTTGGGGGCAGGCACGTCAATCACTTCTGGCGCCTGCTGTCGGCCTTGCAGATCCCATATCTGACACTCCTTGATCTGGATGTGGCTCGTTATGCCGCTGGCTGGGGACGAATCAAATACGTCAATGACCAACTGGCTGTCTATGCGCCGAGCAAGGTCCTCCCCGCCGACCATGTAATCCCCAAGTGGAAAGACGCTACCCACAAAGTCCGAGATTACGACAACTATCTTGCGGCGCTTGAAGAACGAGATGTGTACTTCTCGTATCCCATGGATCTGGACTTCACTATGCTGCAGTCCTTCCCGGAAGCCTACGGCGTCGAGGAGGAAGAGCCGGATGAATCCACGATCAAGGCTGTTCTCGGCAAGCAGCACCACGACGCCAGCCAGTACAGCAAAGACGAACAGCAGCTATTCAACACCTACCATCAGCGCTTCAAGCTTGGTAGCAAACCCGCAGCCCACATTGACGCACTGGCTCAACTGACAGATGAAGAGTTGCTGGCTGACATGCCAGCATCGCTGAGCAGATTGGCGGATGCCGTCATCGCCAAACTCGCGGAGTTGCCTGAGTGATTGCGGTCGATGCCTGGAAGCCTGCGGATGGGCTGATCCTTGAACCGAATGCCCTGGCGGCGGCCAAGGAGCGGGTGCGCAGTCTGGCACTTACAGCAGGTCCCGGAGCGGGAAAAACTGAAATGCTTGCACAGCGGGCAGACTTCCTGCTGCGCACTGGGACCTGTCGTTATCCAAAGCGGATTCTGGCCATTTCGTTCAAGGTTGATGCCAGTAGCAACCTGAAAGAGCGGGTCAAGCGACGCTGTGGTTCCGACCTTGCTTCGCGGTTTGACAGCTATACCTTTCACGCATTTGCCAAGCGCATCATTGATCGTTTCCGTCCGGTGCTGACGGGTGAGTATGCGCTGGATGCTGGGTACAAAATTGCAGATCGAAAGCCCGGCCCATCACGGACCTTGATCGAGTTTTCCGATCTGGTGCCATTTGCAATCCAGATTTTGCGGCAATCTGCAGTCGCGCGGAACGCCATCCGTCAAACCTACAGCGACGTCTTCCTCGACGAATTCCAAGACTGTACCAACCTGCAGTACGAGCTTCTCAAGCTCGCCTTTCAAGGTACGAGCATTCGCTTGACTGCCGTGGGCGACACCAAGCAGAAGATCATGGGCTGGGCGGGGGCCATGGACGGCATCTTCCAGGCGTTCGTTGCCGACTTTACTGCTGTCCCGCTCAATATGTACCGCAACTTTCGTTCAAAGTCGCGACTGCTTCGCCTGCAGAACGAGATCATTCGCAAGCTTGACCCCTCATCGGTCATGCCTGATGAGCAGCTTGCCGACGACGAAGGCGAGGTATTTGCTTGGCGCTTCGAAGATAGTCGTCAGGAGGCTGACCACCTCGCAGGCTTGATTGAAGGATGGATAAAGACCGAGCAGCTGCCTCCTGCGGAAATTGCGGTCCTGATCCGTAATCAGCTCGATCTGTACGCCGATCATTTGATGGCGGCATTGGAGGCACGTGGCATCCCCTTCCGCAACGAACAGCAGATGCAGGACATCACGGTCGAGCCAGTTGCACGTTTGATCGTGGACTATCTCTCCTGCCTCTATGGTCAGCGCGAGCCGAAGGCGTGGATTCGGCTCATGAATCAGCTGATCCCTTTTGCTGACGAAGAGATTCAATCGAACGCGCGCAAGGACCTTGATCGGCTCGTCAAGCAGCAACGAAAAGAGATAGCCATTGCCGAGCTGATTGACGAGCCGTTCTCCGGCTGGTGGGAGTTTGTTCGAGCCTTTCTGAAGCAAGTCAGTAAAGAAACATTGGTATCGCTTTCACCGGACTACGAGTCGCACGATCGGTTGAAGGAGGTGGTTCGCGATACCAAGTCCAGAATCGAGGAATTGCTAAAGCTGGAGCCTGACTTGCCCAAAGCCCTTGAGCGGTTCTCAGATGACCAAGCCGTACGCATTCTGACCATCCATAAGAGCAAGGGCCTTGAGTTTGATTCGGTCATCATCATGGCCATCGAAAATCAAATCTTCTTTGGCAATCAGGATGAAAATCGCTGCACCTACTTCGTCGGCGTTTCTCGCGCGAAAAGGCGGCTTGCTCTTACTCATGTTGGTCAGCGGGAACGTCCTGATGGAGCAAACAACTGGCGAGTTTGTCGCACTCCCCAAGAAGAATACTTAGATTATGCAGTGCCATTTTTGAGCCAAGAATAATGAATAACAAGACTTTGAATCCCGGCTGGCGCCGGGCGAGGATTCCCGCAGGCGGCCCCTGGCTAGAAGAGGCCAGTTATCAAGTTTCCTTAAAGCGGCCTTGAATGCCATTGGCGACATCGGCCACCGCGTGGCCCCGATCAGTGACCTGCTTGACCGCTTCGATCTTGAATTCTTCCGGATAACGCTTGCTGCTCATGACTTCTCCTTCTGCCTAAGTTTAAGGCTTCGGAGCGTCTACTGGTTCCGGGGCGATTCAAACATTGCTGACATCTATTTGTGTAAACACGATAAATTAAGGGGAAAGCATGAGCATTGAGGTAAAGAAGCAGCACTATATTTGGGAGTATTACCTCAAAGGCTGGGCAACGGACGATCAAATCTGGAGCAAACGAGAAGATAAGATCATTCGTACATCAACAGAAAATGTCGCACAGCAACGCTACTTCTATGAAACTGCCCCGTTATCGGATGCTGAAATTAAATTGCTGATTAAGATGGTTATGAAAGGTCCCGCGATCAATCAGTTTGTGAACCTAGGTAGCCTCAATACTTACTTAAGCATCGCCAATTCTGGCAACAAGTTGGAAAAATTCGGTCTTGAACAGTACCATGGGATTGTTGAAAATAATGCCCTCCCCGTTCTTACTGCTTTAAGAGAAAAACATTTTGACATTTTGAATGATAAGCAAAGCAAGATTAATCTTTGCATCTATCTCGGCCATCAATACACTAGAACAAAAAAGGCTAGAACCTCATTCACGGATCATCAAGGCCTGCGCATTCCAGAAGAGCACAAGGATTGCAATTTTCACAAGGTGCAGAATGCCTTTGGCTTCATCTTGGCAAACAGCATTGGAGGATCGCTCTGTGACCATCTGGATTTGAGAGTGGTAGAAAACCATTCCGACATCAAGCTCATCACTTCTGATCAACCCATCTACAATCTTTTAGCCATTCCTGGCGATATCTCCAAAGAGTCTTCGATCTATTTCCCCATAAGCCCATATCTTGCTTTGTGGGCAAAGAATAGACCAAATAACGAGAGGATTGACACCAAGGAAAAGGCTGAGGAGCTTAATACCTTTATGGCGAAGAACTCATTGGAGTTCATTTTTGCCTCAAGCAAAGACGAGTTGGCAGCACTCACTACTTAGACCGATTTTTACCAAAGCCCCCTCTCAGGTGCTT
>NZ_MTHD01000013.1 GCF_001956855.1 Azonexus hydrophilus
GTGAATCGCCCCGGGAATCGCGGAGGCCATTTGATTTGAGTCAGGCGGTAACGGCCTGCTCGGTTTGACAGCGGTAGTAGTTTGCCTCAGCTTCGGCAGGAGGAATATATCCGATGGGCTCAAGTAATCGATGATGATTGAACCAGGAGACCCATTCAAGCGTTGCCAGTTCGACGGCCTCCTTCGATTTCCACGGGCCGCGTCGGTGAATGATTTCCGCCTTGTAGAGGCCGTTGATGGTCTCGGCCAGCGCGTTGTCGTAGCTGTCGCCCTTGCTGCCGACGGAGGGCTCGATACCGGCTTCGCCGAGGCGCTCCGAGTAACGAATCGAGACGTATTGGGCGCCACGGTCACTATGGTGGATCAGCGTATTGCGATCCGGCTGGCGGGCGTACAGGGCCTGCTCCAGCGCATCCAGAACAAAGTCTGTGTGCATGTTCCGGCTGACGCGCCAGCCGACGATGTAGCGTGCGTAAACATCGACGACAAACGCGACATAGACGAAACCCTGCCAGGTCGAGACGTAGGTGAAATCGGCGACCCACAACTGATTCGGACGAGTCGCCGAAAACTGCCGATTGACGCGATCCAGCGGGCACGGTGCCGCCGGGTCCGGGCGCGTCGTCTTCACGGGTTTGCCGCGCATGGCGCCGCGCAATCCTTGCTGGCGCATGAGGCGTTCAACAGTACAACGGGCGACGGCAATGCCTTCCCGATTGAGCTGCCGCCAGACTTTGTCGGCGCCATAGACCTGAAGATTGACCTGCCAGACGCGTTCGATCTCGCTGACCAGGATTTCATCACGCTGGGCTCGAGCGCAACGCAATTCCGGATTCCGCTGTCGGGCAACATGGCGCCGATACGCGGACGGGGCAACCTGCAATTGCTGACAGATTGGCTCGACCCCGAAACGTTCCCGGTGCTCGTCGATAAAGGCCTTCACGATTTGAAGCGGCGGTCGAGCTCCGCCTGGGCGAAAAACGCACTCGCCAGTCGCAAGATCTCGTTGGCCTTCTTCAGTTCGCGGTTCTCGCGTTCCAGTTGCTTGATCCGGTCAGCTTCTGCGGTGGTCGTCCCGTCACGCTGCCCGGTATTCCGCTCGTACTGCCTCACCCAATTGCACAGCGTCTGCGCACTGCAACCGATCTTCGGGGCAATCGATTCAATGGCTGCCCATTGCGATCCATGGTCACCGCGCGACTCGAACACCATCCGCACGGCACGTTCCCGAACCTCGGGGGAAAACTTCGTCGATTTCTTCATCATGGCTCCATCTTCTCAAAGAAGGGAGCCTCCTCAAAACCCGGGGCGATTCA
>NZ_MTHD01000014.1 GCF_001956855.1 Azonexus hydrophilus
GCCGGAAACCCATACGCGGCGTCAGATGCGCCGTGCGTAACGCTTGAGCATGCTCGGCACATCGAGGATCAGGGCGATGCGCCCGTCCCCGGTGATGGTGGCGCCCGCCATGCCGGGGGTGCCCTGCAACATCTTGCCGAGTGGCTTGATCACCACTTCTTCTTGTCCCACCAACTGGTCGACGACGAAACCGATGCGCTGGGTGCCGACCGACAGGATCACCACGTGTCCCTCACCCTGCTCTTCGTGGGCCGCACTCGGCACCAGCCAGCGCTTGAGATAGAACAGCGGCAAGGCCTTGTCGCGGACGATCACCACTTCCTGGCCATCCACGACATTGGTGCGCGACAGGTCAAGATGGAAGATTTCGTTGACGTTGACCAGCGGGAAGGCGAACGCCTGGCTGCCCAGCATCACCATAAGGGTAGGCATGATCGCCAAAGTCAGCGGCACCTTGA
>NZ_MTHD01000015.1 GCF_001956855.1 Azonexus hydrophilus
CAATGTCGGAGTCGTTGTCGTAGGTGGTGAGGATCAGCACCGCCGGCGGGCGGGGCCGGCGTCTGACCGCCTCGGTGACGCCCACGCCGTCGAGTCCCTCTCCCAGCCTCAGGTCGCAGAGGACCACGTCGGGCGACAACTCGTCCACCAGCCGCAGTGCTTCCTCGCCCGTGGCTGCGGACCCGATCACCTCGATGGTGTCGGCCCCGCTCAGCAGCGCCGCGACGCCGGACCGCACCACCGGATGGTCGTCCACCAGCAGTACCCGGATCATGGCAACGCCTCGTCCGCCCGCACGAGGGGCAGGCGGGCGGTGACGGCCGTGCCACCTCCCGGCTCCGATTCGACGGTGAGCTCACCGCCCAGGTCTGCGAGGCGCTCGCGGAGAGCGCGCAGCCCGTAGCCCCCGTTCGTGGTGCGCTCCACCG
>NZ_MTHD01000016.1 GCF_001956855.1 Azonexus hydrophilus
GATAGACCATATATCGACGTACCGCTTCCACTCATACAAACGCCTTCAAGACCTTGTTTCTCAAGAATTCGCACTACCTTCTTAAGTCTTGTATTGCGTTTTATAACAGGGTGTTGGAAATCATTATGCGTATTTTCAACTAAAAGCTTGTAATCGTTTGTATGAATTGCCTCAAGACAACGATTAAACATCTTTAAATCTGTAAAGTCTTTAAATCGTTTTAAAAATGATTTCGTACTTACACCAAAACTTGGTTTGATAATAAGGTAATAAAGATCCATATCCAAATCTAAAGGTGTTAATACGTCACCAATCCCTTCCACAATCATCGGTTGGTTAAAAAGACAGTAAGGCGTATCCTCATCAATTTGACGTGCAATCTGAATC
>NZ_MTHD01000017.1 GCF_001956855.1 Azonexus hydrophilus
CGCCATTGTCCAGGCTGTACTGGAACGTCGCTGCCTTGTAGTCCACACCTTCCGTCGCCGGGTTCGCACCCGAGGCGTTCAGCGTCAGCGTCAGCGTGCCGCCTGCGGCAACACCCGTCAGATTCACACCGAACACCGCGTCCGTGCCTTCCGGTACCGTGATGTCGCCCACGCCGTTCGCTGCCGGGTCACCCACCGTGATCGTCGGGACGTCGTTGTCGATGATCGTCGC
>NZ_MTHD01000001.1 GCF_001956855.1 Azonexus hydrophilus
GCTGGGAAATGCGCAGCTACGACAGCCCCGCGCGAATGCTCAAGGTGCTTGCTGCGGTCAACAGTGTCGATGCGGGAAAAATCGCTGCCGATTGCGTCGATCGCGGCAAGATCCCCGAACGGATCCGCCAGGCACGCATCAAGGCCGTGCGGCAGGCGCTAAATGAGGCGGCTGATGAGCCAGAGCAGCAATGAAAGCAGGATGATGCTGGCGAAGGGGAAACTGTAGGTCCGGCCGCGCAGGCGAAATGCCACATCGCCAGGCAACTTGCCGAAGCGGATGAAACGGGCGAGATGTGGCGTCACCAGCCCGAGCAGGAAGATCGCAATGACCAGCGTCAATATCCACTTCAGCATGAATCCGATTCAACCCGACAAGATGTGCGAAAGCACGCATTTAACCACGGCCGAGAACCCCTGACCCCATGATCACCAAACAAGACATCAACGGCCTGGAAGTATTTTCCTGCCTTCCCGAAGGCAAAAGCCAGCGACCGCCGCTGCTTTTCATCCACGGCGCCTTCGCTGGCGGCTGGATGTGGACAGAAACCTTCATGCCGCATTTCGCGGCGGCCGGTTACCCCTGTTACGCGCTGTCGCTGCGCGGTCACGGGGGCAGCAAGGGGCATCAGCAGATCGACTGGCTGTCGGTGGCTGATTACGTCGACGACGTGCGCCAGGTCGTCGACACGCTGAACATCGATCCGGTACTGCTCGGCCATTCGATGGGCGGCTTCGTCGTCCAGAAATATCTGGAACGGCATCCGGCGCGGGCTGTGGCACTGCTCTGCTCGGTCCCGCCACAGGGCCTGATCGCCGCACAGTTTCACCTGTTGCTGCAGAAACCCCAGATCTACCTGGAGATCAACCGCATCCTGGCCGGCGATCACACCGATACCGATACGCTGCGTGATGCGCTGTTCGCCGGCGAAGTCGAGCCGGCAATGCTCGCCGAGTGGCTGGAAAAGATGCAGAACGAGTCGCAACGGGCAATCTGGGACATGTCGATGTTCAATCTGCCCAATCTCTACTGCATGCGCCGTCCGCCGATGCTGATCGTCGGCGCCGAAAAGGACATGCTGGTTCCGGCATTCCTCGTGCAGACGACCGCGCACACCTACGGTCAGCCGTGCCACATCCTGCGCAACATGGGCCATGCCATCACCCATGAAAAGGAATGGCCGCACGCGGCGGCCATCATTGAAACCTGGCTGGAAAGCCTTACGCCTTGATATCGACGCTGTTGCCCAGATTGGGCGGGTTGCTGGAAACTTGCGGCAATGCCTGCAGCAGTTGCTGGGCATTGCTTGCCTCAAGGTCAATAGATTTCTTCAACACCAGCATGGCGGCAGCCGCACCGGTCTGTTCCTGCGTCATGGCAGAACTGAGACTGCCCATTCCTGAAACGTCCATCGCTCATCTCCTGATGGCTTGATCACGCATTCAGTGTAGTCCACTTTCCTACAAACGGCGACTCTGGTCGCCACTGGCAAACCCGAGCAGGGGTGCGTTGATGCCGCGACCAATGGCAATGACCTTGAACAACTCACCCATTTCGTGCGGCATCAGCAACTTGCCGGCGGCTGCCGAAGCCCGGAAATAATCCGGCGTCGCCTGCGGAATCCTAGCCAGGCAATCGAGCAGGCCGCAGTTCATCAGGAACTGTCCCTGACTGGTGTAGCCGAGCAGATCCAGACCGCTGGCGTGGGCGGCGGCGATAATTGCCGTGAAATCGACGTGGACCGTAACATCCTGCAAACCCGGCAGATAAAAGGGATCGGGATGCGAATGATGGCGGTAGTGGCACATCAGCGTGCCCTGATCGCGCTGCGGGTGATAGAACTCGTGGCGCGGAAAACCGTAATCGATCAGCAACAACGCGCCACGTTGCAGGCGATGCCCCCATTCCGCCGCCCACGCCCGGGCTGCCAGCGCAATTTCGCTGAGATAGGGCGACTCGATCCGGCATTGATCGGCGATCTCGTCAGCGGCCGCGAGCAGGGCGCCACTGGCCGGGCGGTCGTTCCACGTGAAACGGCCCGCGTCGTCCACGGCAACACCACGTTCGCATATGCCATCCGCCGTCCACAGCACGAGATGGGCGGGCAGTGCATCAAGCAATTCGTTGGCGACAACGACACCGTCAAAGCTTTCCGGCAGGCAGTCCAGCCATTCGACGCGGTCAAGGAGATGGGGCGCCGCAGCGGCAATCGTTTCACGCTGACGGGCGCGCAGGTCGGCGGACAGGTCGAGGATGGCGTAACGCTCGGGCAGCACCGACAGCGCTTCCAGCGCCAGCAGCAGATCGGCCGCGAGCCGTCCGGAACCGGCACCAACTTCGATCACCGCCGGCGCCGACAGCGCCATCACCTGCGCCACCTGGCGCGCCAGCGACTGGCCGAACAGCGGCGTCATTTCCGGTGCGGTAACGAAATCCCCCGCACTGCCGAACTTGCGTGCTCCGGCGGCGTAATAACCAAGTCCGGGCGCGTAGAGCAGCAGTTCCATGAACCGGGCGAACGACATCCAGCCGCCTTCCTCGCCGATTTTCCGGGCGATGTCGGCATGCAGGCGCTGGCTGTGAGCCAGCGCTTCGGGAGTGGGCGAGGGGAGGTTGCTCATCGGCAGGCAAAAGCCAGCATTCTAAATGCCCGGCACGCGTTTCCGGACGATGCGTGTAAACTTGCGACCTGCGGTCGACCGCAGCAATCTCACGAAAATGTCGCTGATCATGCATATCCCTGTCTCGTCCAACCTGCAAAAACTCCGCAAATTCCTCGAAGGCCGCACCGGCAAGGCGATCATGGAATACAACATGATCGAGGACGGCGACACCGTCCTGGTCTGCTGCTCCGGCGGCAAGGATTCCTACACGCTGCTGGCCATGCTGATGGCGCTGCAGCAGCGCGCACCGGTCAAGTTCCGCCTGATCGCGATGAACCTCGACCAGAAGCAGCCCGGTTTTCCCGCCGACGTCCTGCCGGCCTATTTCGAATCGATTGGCATCGAATACCGCATTGTCGAGGCGGACACGTATTCCGTGGTGAAGGACAAGATTCCCGAAGGCAAGACCACCTGCTCGCTATGTTCGCGACTGCGCCGCGGCATCATCTACCGGACGGCAAAGGAACTCGGCGCCAACAAGATCGCCCTCGGCCACCATCGCGACGACATGGTGCATACGCTGTTCCTGAACATGCTGTTCGGCGGCAAGCTGAAAGCCATGCCACCGAAGCTGGTTACCGACGACAAGGCACACGTGGTCATCCGCCCGCTGGCCTATTGTTCGGAAGCGGATATCGCCAAGTTTGCCCGCGGCATGGACTTCCCGATCATCCCGTGCAACCTGTGCGGTTCGCAGGAAAACCTGCAGCGGCAGAAAATCAAGGAAATGATGCACGACTGGGACAAGCGCTATCCCGGCCGTACCGAATCGGTATTCACCGCCATCCAGAACGTCGTTCCCTCGCATCTCGGCGATAACGGTCTTTTCGACTTCCGCAACCTGACGCTGGACACCCCGGTGGACGAGGGCGACATTGCCTTCGATTCCCCGGAAATGCCGATCAGCGGCACGATCCCGATCAAGCTGCCGGCATAATGTCAAAGTCTGCGCTTCATCATATAATCGGCCGTCCAACGAACCGACCCCGCCAATGAACGCGTCGCAACCGATTCCTGTCATCATGGTCGCCGACATCACCGGCAGTGCATCGCTGCATCAGCACCTTACCGAACAGGAAGCGGAACGGGCGGTCGACCGTTGCATCAAGCGCATGACCCGCACCATCGAAGCCTACCGTGGCACACTGCTGCAAGTCGTCGGCGATGAATTGCTGGCCTTGTTCAATTGCGCGGAAGATGCCTGCCACTCGGCAATCGACATGCATCAGCGCGTCGCCGACCTGCCGCCGGTATCGGGACACAAACTGAATATCCGCGTCGCCCTGCACGACAGCGACAGTCCTGCCGGACAGCCGCCCCAGTCGGCGAAACTCGCCAGCACCATGCGCATTGCCGGCCTGGCCCGTGCTGACCAGATACTGTGCAGTGCCGCGGTCGTCAACGCCCTGCCGGGGAGCGCCGTCCTGCAGACACTGCCACGTCCGGAACTGGGCGATGTCCACGAAGGCGAAGCGGCAATCCCGGTATTTCAGATCCACTGGCCGGCCCAGACCAGCAGCAGCCAGGTTCAGCATTCGATGTTCGGACCACTCAGCGCTGGCAAAATTTCCGAAAGACTCTGCCTGCGCTATCGCGGCAAAGCCTTCCTGATTGACGAGAAAACCCCGGTACTCAGCCTGGGCCGTGATCTATCGTGCAAGGTACTGGTAGACAACCGCAAGGTGTCTCGACTGCATGCCCGAATCGAGCGGCGCTCTGACGGTTATTACCTGATCGACACCAGCACCAATGGGAGTTTTCTGACGATGCAGGGACGCCAGGAAATCCTCGTCCGCAAGCATGAAGCCCTGCTTGATGGCAGCGGCACGATCTGTTTCGGCAGTTCGGCCAACGATGCAGCCGCCGAGCGAGTCGACTTCGAACACCTCTGAAGTCTGCCGGCGGAGCCGGGCTCAGACGTCCTCGTCGCTCATCATGCGCGCCTGGCGCTCGACGAAATCCTGCATGCTGTCGATCCCCCGATACTGAAGGATCGTATTGCGCACCGCCGCCTCGAGCAGCACAGCCAGATTACGCCCCGCAGCCACCGGAATGACCACCTTGCGTATCGGCACCCCCAGGACTTCCTGACTCTGGGCATCAAGTGGCAGACGCGGCGCATCTTCGGAAGACAGTGTCCGCTGCAGATGCACGATCAGCTTCAGTTTCATCTTGCGGCGCGACGCCGTTTCGCCAAAAATGGTCCGGATGTTGAGCAGACCGAGACCGCGCACCTCGAGAAAATCACGCAGCATGCCGGGGCAGCGGCCTTCAATAGTCGTTGGCGCAATGCGGGCCATTTCGACGACATCGTCCGCAACCAGCCCATGACCACGGGAAATCAGCTCCAGCGCAAGCTCTGATTTGCCGACACCGGAGTCGCCGGTAATCAGCACGCCCATGCCAAGTACGTCCATGAACACGCCATGCAGGCTGACGGTATCGGCCAAGCGGGCAGAAAGATAGATCCGCAGGTGATCGATTACCGCCGAGCAGTGCTTCGGTGACAGGATCAACGGTACATCGGCGGCCATGCAGGCATCGACGACGAAATCGGGCGGCTTCAGGCCATCGGCAACGATCATTGCCGGCGTACGGGCCGACAGCAGGTCGATGAACAACTGTCCGAAGCGCCGCTCGCCGATGCGCATGGCCCAGTCGTATTCGGCCTGGCCCATGACCTGCAGACGTTCGGGATGGATGATGTTGATGTGGCCGACGACATCGGCCCCGTAGTTGCTGGCGGCCTTGAGTTCGATGCGGCGGTCGGCGCGATGCCCGACTGTCCAGTTGAACAACAGCTTTTCGCGATTGTCCTGGTACAGCTGGTCCAGACTGATGTGGCGCACGGGCCGGATCAGGGTTTCTTGAACAGGCCGAGCACGGCCTCGGCATCCGTTGCAGCCTGCAAGGCCTCACGGAAGGCGCGATCAGAAAAGCGCTGGGCAAGTTCGGACAGGATCTGCAGATGCTCCTCGGTCGCCTGCTCGGGTACGAGCAATACGAACAACAAGGTGACTGGGCGGCCATCCGGAGAATCGAAAGGGATTGGCGTCGCCAGCCGGATCAGCGCACCAGCGGCCTGCTTGAGACCCTTGATACGGCCATGCGGGATGGCAACACCCTGGCCAAGACCGGTTGAACCAAGCTTTTCACGCGCAAACAAGCTGTCGAAAATAAGTGAACGGGACATGCCGAGACGGCCTTCAAAAAGCATCCCGGCTTGTTCGAAAACACGCTTCTTGCTGCTCGCATCGAGATCGAGAAGGACCTGATCGGCAGTCAGAATATTGTCTAGAGGGTTCATGGAGGGTGTGAAGCAAAAAAACCGCACCCGATCGGGTGCGGTTGATCAGGGCTTATTCGTCGTCTTGCAACGACGGCTTTTCGCCACGATGGTGGTCCTGCATCTTCTGCTTGTACTTCTGGACCTGACGGTCGAGCTTGTCAAACATCGTATCGATGGCGGCATACAGATCATCACCGGCTTCTTCAACGTGCATGTCCTTGCCCGGCACATGAACGGTAACTTCAGCCTTCTGCTTCAGCTTCTCGACGGAAAGCACGACGCTGACGCCCGTGACCTTGTCAAAATGGCGGACGACCGGATCGAGCTTGTTCTCGACGTATTCACGGAGTGCCGGGGTGACTTCGATATGATGACCACTGATTTGCAGATTCATTTTTCTCTCCTCTCTCTACAGGGTCTTGCGTAAATTGACCGGCGGGATGTTAAGCGATTCACGGTATTTCGCAACCGTGCGTCGGGCAACGACAATTCCCTGCTGGCCTAGTATTTCGGATAATTGGCTATCCGACAAGGGCTTCTTGCCATCTTCCGCCGAAATCAATTGCTTGATCAGGGCACGAATGGCCGTGGCAGAACAAGCGCCACCGGTGTCGGTGGATACGTGGCTGCCGAAGAAGTATTTCAACTCGAAGATACCACGCGGCGTCGCCATGTATTTCTGGCTGGTCACCCGCGATATGGTCGATTCATGCAAACCCAGGAGGTCGGCAATCTCACGCAACACCAGTGGCCGCATCGCCACTTCGCCATGTTCGAAGAACTGGCGCTGACGGTCGACAATGGCCTGGGTCACGCGGTGGATGGTCTCGAAACGCTGCTGGACATTCTTGATCAGCCAGCGCGCTTCCTGCAGTTGCCCGGTCATGTTGCCATTGCCGCGCCGCTGCCGGGAAAGTATCTCGGCGTACAGCCGATTGATGCGCAGACGCGGATAGGCATCGGGATTGATGTAGGCCGTCCACTTGCCCTTGAGCTTCTTCACGATCACGTCAGGCGTGATGTAACGGGCTTCAACCTGCGAATAACCGGCGGCCGGCCGTGGATCGAGGCTGGTGATCAGTTCATGGGCACCGCGGAGGATTTCATCGTCACAGCCGGTGAGGCGGCGAATCTTGGCGAAATCGCGGGCTGCCAGCAGTTCCAGATGCTTGTCCACGATCGTCATGGCCAGCGTCCGTTCGGCACAATCCTCCGCAACCTTCAGTTGCAGCATCAGGCACTCGCGCAAGTCGCGCGCGCCGATCCCGATCGGATCGAAATTCTGGATATGGTTCAGGGCGATATCCAGCTCTTCGAGCTCGATTTCGTATTCCGGCGGCAGGGTTTCCCACAATTCCGCCAGCGGGGCCGACAGATAGCCGTCATCGTTGAGCGCTTCGATCAGGAAGCGCACCAGACTGCGGTCACGATCCGACATCTGGGTCATCCCCAGTTGCCAGGTCAGGTGTTCGCGCAGGCTGATGGTCGCCGCGTGGCTGTCCTGGGCATCGCTGTCGTCATCCTCGTCGCGGCCGGCACCGGTGAAGGTCCCGGCATCGCTGGACCAGCGGTCGTCGTCGACATCACTGGGCGTCATCGGCGGTTCGCCCTGTACGTCCTCGTGACTTTCCGCCTGGGGTGCGTCGGCATTGGACGACTTCTCCGGCGAATCGAACTGCTGCGCTGCTGCGTACGATTCCGTTGGCTGGTCGTCATCGCGCTCCAGCATCGGATTTTCCAGCAGGTAACGCTCTATTTCCTGCTGCATCTCGACGGTCGACAACTGCAGCAGCTTGATCGATTGCTGCAGTTGCGGCGTCAGTGCCAGGTGCTGCGAAAGCTTGAGCTGAAGTGCCGGTTTCATCGAGAAATTCTGGTCATGGTCCGGTCAGAGCCTGAAATGTTCGCCAAGGTAAACCTTGCGTACGCTCTCATTTTCGACGATTTCGTCGGGCCGTCCAGAGGAGAGGACATGCCCGGCGTTGATGATCACCGCGTGATCGCAGATACCGAGGGTCTCGCGAACATTATGATCCGTAATCAGCACACCGATGCCACGTTCTTTCAGGAAACGGATGATTTTCTGGATTTCCAGCACGGCGATCGGGTCAACCCCGGCAAACGGCTCGTCGAGCAGGATGAAGCGTGGATTGGTGGCCAGGGCACGGGCGATTTCAACCCGCCGCCGCTCACCGCCGGAAAGCGCCGCCGCATTGACGTGACGGACGTGGCCGATGTGCAGTTCAGCCAGCAGGTTTTCCAGACGTTCGGTGAGTTCGGCCGGTGGCAGCTTCTGCAACTCGAGGACGGCAAGGATGTTTTCCTCGACATTGAGCTTGCGAAAGACCGAAGCCTCCTGCGGCAGGTAGGAAAGTCCCAGCCTGGCGCGGGTATGCATCGCCTGGTGGGTCAGCCGTTCCTCGTCGATATAGACTTCGCCGCCATCTGCCGCGACCAGCCCGACGATCATGTAGAAGCAGGTCGTCTTGCCGGCACCGTTCGGGCCGAGCAGACCGACGACTTCGCCGGACTTGACCTCGAAGGAAACGTCCTCAACGACAGTCCGCGCCTTGTAGCGCTTTTTCAGGTTATGGGCAGAGAGGGTGGCTATCGTCTGGCTCATTCTTCATCGACTCCGCGCATGGCGCGCCGGATGGCTTCGGCAGAAAAGCCGCGATATTGCAGGAAACGCTTCTGTTTCGCACGCTCTTCTGCAGACTGGGGCGGTCGACCAAACTTTTTTGCCCAGATTGCCCGGCAACGCTCCCCCTCGTCGCCACCGTCCGGGAGGGCCGCTTCGATGTCCTCGTCGCTGACCCCCTTTTGCCGCAGTTCCTGACGCAAACGACCGTTGCCGTAACGACCGGCCCGGGCCACGACGCGCTGGCTGGCATAGCGGTGATCGGACAGCAGGCGCTCGGCCTGCAGGGTATCGAGCACGGCCTCCAGCTCTTCCCCGGTTTCGGCATGAGCTGCGAGTTTGGCCAGCAATTCTGCCCGGCTGTAATCCCGCCGGGTCAGATATTGCAAGGCACGAACCCGCAGATCAGGCATCGGCGGCCGCGGCCTTCGTCGGTTTCAGGACGGTGGTGCTGGCTGCTTCACGGATGCGCGCCTCGATTTCCCGGGCGATTTCCGGATGAGCCTTGAGGAACTCGCGGGAATTGTCCTTGCCCTGGCCGATCTTCTCGCCCTTGTAGGAATACCAGGCGCCGGACTTGTCGACCAGCTTGTGGGCGACGCCCATTTCGACAATCTCGCCTTCACGCGAAATGCCCTCGCCGTAGAGGATGTCGAAGATGGCTTCGCGGAACGGCGGTGATACCTTGTTCTTGACGACCTTGACGCGGGTTTCGCTACCAACCACCTCGTCGCCCTTCTTGATGCCGCCGATGCGACGGATGTCGAGGCGGACCGAGGCGTAGAACTTCAGTGCATTGCCGCCGGTCGTGGTTTCCGGCGAACCGAACATGACGCCGATCTTCATCCGGATCTGGTTGATGAAGATGACCAGCGTATTGGTCTTCTTGATGTTGGCGGTCAGCTTGCGCAGCGCCTGCGACATCAGGCGGGCATGCAGGCCGACCATCTGGTCACCCATCTCGCCTTCGATTTCGGCACGCGGCGTCAAGGCGGCGACCGAGTCGATGACGATGATGTCGACCGAGCCGGAGCGCACCAGCATGTCGGAGATTTCCAGCGCCTGTTCGCCGGTATCCGGCTGGGAAATCAGCAGATCGCCGACGTTGACCCCGAGTTTCTGTGCATATTGCGGATCGAGCGCATGTTCGGCGTCGATGAAAGCGGCGACGCCGCCGAGTTTCTGCATTTCGGCAATGACCTGCAGACACAGCGTCGTCTTGCCCGAGGATTCCGGACCGTAGATTTCGACCACCCGGCCGCGCGGCAGGCCGCCGACGCCGAGGGCGATGTCCAGCCCGAGCGAGCCGGTCGATACGACCTGAATGCCTTCGTCGATTTCGGCATCGCCCATCTTCATGATGGAACCCTTGCCGAACTGCTTTTCGATCTGTTGCAGCGCTGCGGCGAGCGCCTTTGCCTTGTTGTCGTCCATGTTCTTACCTCGAAACGTTGAGCGGATTATGGCACAGGGGCCAGGGATGGAACAAAAATTGCTGGTTCATTGTTGCTGGATTACCGATCGACTGCCGGACCTCACCACCGGGAAAAAATGCCAATGGCAAGCATGGATTCTATGGAACATCCCGAGACGCAAGGTGTATTCTTTGCGCCCGACCCGACCGACAACAAAACATACTGTACAACTATACAGTATTTTTCATCATGACCAAGCCCATCCACCGCATCCTGTCATTGCTGCTTCTGTGTGCGCTGACTGGCACGGTCAACGCCCGACCGGCCTCCTGGCACTGGTGGGCGAGCAAGATCGACGGCGCCCGCATCTGCATGCAGACGCCGCCGGGCGAAGGCTGGACCTACAGCGGCGGCCCTTACCGCGACGCCCGCTGCACCTTGCCCGCGCGCTACTGAGATGAGCGCCTATCTGCCGCCGGCCGACCCGGTACGGGTGATTCACGTCGACGCCCATCTGCTGGTTGTCGACAAGCCTTCCGGCCTGCTGTCGGTACCCGGGCGCGGCGAGGACAAGCAGGATTGCCTGATCTCGCGCGTCCAGCGGGACTACCCGGAAGCCCTGGCCGCCCACCGTCTCGACATGTCCACTTCCGGCCTGCTCATCGTTGCCCGCGGCGAAGCGATGCAGCGCGAGATGTACCGCCTGTTTCGCGAGCGCGCGGTGAGCAAGCGCTATCTTGCTGCGGTCGACGGGCTGCTGGCAGCAGATTCCGGCGAGGTCGACCTGCCGCTGATCTGCGACTGGCCGAACCGCCCGCGGCAGATGGTTGACCACACCATCGGCAAGCCTTCGCAAACGCTGTTCCGCGTCATCGAACGCCAGCCCGGCAACAACCTGACGATCGTCGAACTGGAGCCGATCACCGGGCGCTCGCATCAGTTGCGCGTGCATATGGCGGCGCTCGGCCATCCGATACTCGGCGATGAACTCTACGCCGGCGCAGCCGTCGACCGGGCACCACGACTGCTGCTGCATGCGGCAGAAATTGCCTTTGTCCATCCGGGCGATGGCAGCGCCGTGAAATTTCGCAGCGAGGCCCCGTTTTTTCCCTTCGGAAAAGCCGCAATAACCTTATAATCCCCCGCGTTTTCAACCCCTTGCCGTAGTCGACCCCACACCATGCTGATCTGGTTCGTCGTCATCTATCTCGTTATTTCCATCGGCATCGGCCTTTACGCCGCGACCCGGGTCCACAGCGCCCGCGACTACATCGTCGCCGGCCGCAATCTGCCTTTTCCCATCGTGCTGGCGATGGTCTTCGCCACCTGGTTCGGCGCGGAAACCGTGCTCGGCATCTCGGCCACCTTCATTGACGAAGGTTTTCGCGGACTGATATCGGACCCGCTTGGTGCGTCGATCTGCCTGGTGCTGTTCGGGCTGATCTTTGCCCGTCCCCTGTACCGCCTCAACCTGCTGACACTCGGCGATTTCTTCCGCGTCCGCTACAACCGCCAGACCGAGATTGCCCTGTCGACAGCCATCATCATTTCCTATCTCGGCTGGGTCGGTGCCCAAATGGCCGCCCTTGGCCTGGTCTTCAATGTCCTCTCCGACGGTGCCGTCGCGCTCAACCACGGCATCCTCATCGGCGCCGGTGTCGTCCTGCTGTACACACTGTTCGGCGGCATGTGGTCGGTGGCGATGACCACCTTCGTCCAGATGATCGTCATCGTCCTCGGCCTGCTCTACGTCACCTGGCTGGCCGGCGACATGGCCGGCGGCTTTACCACCGTGGTCGGCAAAGCTGCCGCCGACGGCAAGCTGAATTTCCTGCCGACTGCCGACCTGCTCGACATCCTGTCCTGGATTGCCGCATTGCTGACCATGGCGCTCGGCTCGATCCCGCAGCAGGACGTTTTCCAGCGGGTCAATGCTTCGAAGAACGAATGGGTCGCCGTCTGGGGCACCACCATCGGTGGTCTGTCCTATTTCTTCTTCGCCGCCGTGCCGCTGTTCCTTGCCTATTCGGCAACGCTGATCGACCCGGCGATGGTCGAACGTTTCATGGCCGAGGATTCGCAACTGATCCTGCCGCAACTGATCGTCAATTACATGCCCTTCGGTGCCCAGGTCATTTTCTTCGGCGCACTGCTGTCGGTGATCATGAGTACCGCTTCCGGCACCCTGCTGGCACCGGCGGTCACCTTCTCGGAGAACATCCTGCGCGGCCACTACCGCGACATGACCGATCGCCAGCTGCTGCTCGCCACCCGCGGCGCCGTCGTGGTGTTCACCTGCATCGTCGCGATCTATGCCATATCGACCAATGCGACCATTCACGCCATGGTCGAAAACGCCTACCGGGTCACCCTCTCTGGCGCCTTCATCCCGCTGGCTGCCGGCCTCTTCTGGAAGCGGGCGAACAATCTCGGCGCCGGCCTGGCAATCATTTTCGGCATCGGCACCTGGCTGTTCCTCGAACTGTTCGTGCCCGAAGGCGATATCGGCCCGCAACTGTACGGCCTGGCCGCCAGCTTCACCGGCATGCTGATCGGCGGCTACCTGCGTCCGGCGAACACAATCAAAAAGCACTAAAGGCTGACGCCAGCGCCAACAGGCCATAAAATCGGGGCATGTCCCAACATGGCAAGCGTCCCGTCGTTTTTGCCCGCTACCTGGCGCTCGCCTGGTGCGGGCTGATCGTTTATGGGAGCCTGCACCCGTTCTCCGGCTGGCGCGATTCCGGCGTCTCTCCCTGGGCCTTCCTTGAAAGTGCGTGGCCGCGCTACTGGACGGTCTTCGATCTGGTCACCAATGTTGCGGTCTACGTCCCGCTCGGCTTCTTTCTCGCGCTGGCGCTGCTGCGCCTGCCCGGCCGCTTTACCGCAGCCTGCCTGGCAGTGCTGCTCGGCGGCACACTCAGCCTCGGGCTGGAGACATTGCAGAACTGGCTGCCCAGCCGCATCCCGTCGAATCTCGATCTTGCGTGCAACACACTGGGCGGGCTGATCGGTGCCGTGTGGGCGCATATCGTCGGCCCGCGCGTGTTCGCTCGCCTGGAAGCACTGGCGCACCGCCTGCTGGCGCCGGTGGCCCACGGCGAACTGGGCCTGACGCTGCTCGGCCTGTGGCTGATCGTGCCGCTGTCGCCGGAGATCCTGCTGTTCGGTGCCGGCGACTTGCGTCAGCTGCTGGGTTTCACCCCGGCCATTCCGTTTTCCGTCGATCGCTATGCGCTGATCGAAGCCGGCATCACCGCCTGCAACGCGGTTGCCGTCGGCCTGATCCTCGGCCAGTTGCTGGCCAGGACCTGGGTCGCCTACCTGCTGGTACCGCTGTTCCTGATCGGCGGCCTGGCCATCCGGATGCTCGGAGCAGCGGTGCTGGTCGGCCCCGGTGAAGCCATGGCCTGGCTGACGCCGGGCGCTCGGCAAGGGTTGCTGGCAGCGGCAGCGGTACTGGCCCTGACGCTGTGGCTGCCAACTCGCGCCGGCCTGCTGCTGGCGGCACTGGCTCTGCTCGCCGGCACCGTGCTGGTCAACCTCGCACCACCCAATCCGTATTCCGAAGCCGCACTGGCGGCCTGGCGCCAGGGGCACTTTCTCAATTTCAACGGTCTAACCCGCCTGGTCGCCAGCCTGTGGCCCTTCCTGGCCCTGCCATTCCTGCTGCTGACCCTGCGCGGACCGCAGCCACGTTCCACGTGAAACGGCGCCGCCTATAATGGCTGGCTACAACGGAGATCAACAATGAGCTATTTCCAGCACCACGTATTCATCTGCACCAACCAGCGCGAAGGCGGCGAGGCTTGCTGCAACAACGTCGGTGGCAGCGATGCCTTCGCCTACGCCAAGGACCGCATCGGTGCGCTGAAGAAGAACGGCGCCGGCGCGGTGCGCATCAACAAGGCTGGCTGTCTCGGCCGCTGCGACAACGGGCCGGTGATGGTCGTCTATCCCGAAGAGACCTGGTACGGCTTCGTCGATAATGAGGATGTCGAAGAAATCATCCAGCAACATCTGATCAACGGACATGTCGTCGAACGGCTGAAAATATGAAAGTCACGGAAGAAAAGATCAACGTCGCCGGCCCGGCCGGCAACATCGAAGTCATCATGGAACGCCCGGATGCGCCGCGCGGCATCGCGCTGATCGCCCATCCGCACCCGATCGGTGGCGGCGCCAATACCAACAAGGTCGCCTACACGCTGGCGCGCACCTTCGTCAGCCTCGGCTACGCCGCCTTCCGCCCGAACTTCCGTGGCGTCGGCGGCACCGAAGGCGTGCACGACGAAGGCATTGGTGAAACCGACGACCTGCTCGCCGTGCTGCACGAAGCCACCTTGCGCTGCGGCGAAATCCCGGTCGCGCTCGCCGGCTTCTCCTTCGGCGCCTATTGCCAGACGCGCGTCGGCAAGCGACTGGAAGAAGCCGGCCATCCGGCCCAGCGCCTGGTGCTGGTCGGCACCGCCGCCGGCTTCGTCGAAGGCACGCGCCAGTACGACACCGAAGCCGTGCCGCACGACACCATCGTCATCCACGGCTCAAACGACGAAACGGTGCCGCTGGCCAACGTGCTGGCCTGGGCGCAGCCGAACGACCTGCCGGTCGTCGTCGTCCCCGGTGCCGACCATTTCTTCCACCGTCGCCTGCACCTGATCCGCGACATCGTGACCCGCGCATGGCGGCACTAGACGTTTCCGGCCTGCACAAGACCTACGGCGACACTGAAGTCGTCGCCGGCTTGTCGTTCACCGTCGAACCCGGCACCTGCTTCGGCCTGCTCGGCCCCAATGGTGCCGGCAAGACGACGACGCTGCGCCTGTGCCTCGGCCTGACCGCGCCAGCCAGCGGCAGCATCACGCTCGGCGGCCACGTCATCCCCGCCGACGCGCAGGCAGCACGGGCCAAGGTCGGCGTCGTACCGCAATTCGACAACCTTGACCCGGACTTCACCTGCGCCGAAAACCTGCTCGTCTTCGGCCGCTATTTCGGGCTGAAGGACGCCGACATCCGGCCACGCATCCCGCAATTGCTCGAATTCGCCAGCCTCGCCGGCAAGGCCGACGCCAGGATCGCGACGCTGTCCGGCGGCATGAAACGGCGGCTGACGCTGGCCCGCGCACTGGTCGCCAACCCCGACATCATCTTCCTCGACGAACCGACCACCGGCCTCGACCCGCAGGCCCGCCACCTGATCTGGGAACGCCTGAAGAAGCTGAAATCGGCCGGCAAGACGCTGATCCTGACGACGCATTTCATGGACGAAGCCGAGCGTCTGTGCGACCGCCTGATCGTCATCGATCACGGCCGCAAAATCGCCGAAGGCAGCCCACGCGAACTGATCGCCACGCACATCGAACCGCAGGTGATCGAGGTCTTTGACGAATCCTGCGGTCAACTACCCGATTTCACCGAAAACCACCGCCACCTGGCCGACCGCGTCGAACAAAGCGGCGAAACCGCCTTCTTCTACTGCCGCGATCCCCAGCCGCTGCTCACCGCCCTGGCCGACGCCGACGGCCTGCGCTACGTCCATCGTGCTTCCAACCTGGAAGACGTGTTCATCAAGCTGACGGGACGGGAATTAAGGGACTGAGGGGCGGGGCGACGCTTACCCCAAACCTCCATGCCGTTCCTGCCGGTGCACCAGGCCTTTGCCATCGCGCGCCACCGGCTTCGGTCGGTCCTTGAGCAAGCCCTGCAGGCACGCGGGATTGGCGCGGGCACCGCTGGACTGGTAGTCGCTCAGCAGGTGCTGGCGGACTTGCGCGGGGTCCAGTCCGATCACTTGCGTCAGGTAATCGAACAAGCGGTCGACCAGCGTTTCCGGGGTCAGGCGGGTGGTGCTGGCGGTGGTTTGCCATAGCCAGTCGCTGAAGGCGAGGAGGGTGGCGAAGGGGGAGGTGGCACTTAGTAGCAGGGGCAGGGTTTGCGGGAAGCGGCCGGAATTGGCGAGCAGGTCCCAGTAGCGCGCCAGGCGGGTGAAGCGCTGGATGTCGGCAGCCGGGACGGCGGCGGTTTGCTGCACGGTGTATGGCGGTTCGGGGTCGTAGATCATGCCGTGTTCGGCGCTGTGCCGGGCGATCGGTGTGCCGCGCAGGCGCTTGAGCAGGCCGAGCTGGATTTCGTGGGCGTGCAGCGCGTACAGGCGGTCGAAGCCGGCGGCAAAGCCGGCCAGGGTTTCACCGGGCAGGCCGAAGATGAGATCGGTGTGCAGATGGGCGTGGCTGTGCCTGAGCAGCCAGTCGAGGTTGGCGCAGGTTTTGTCATTGTCCTGGCGGCGCGAGATGCGTTGCTGGACGACCGGGTCAAAGGTCTGGATGCCGACTTCGAGTTGCAGCACGCCGGGCGGGAAGCGGGCGATCATCGCCTTGAGGCGTTCCGGCAAGTGGTCGGGGATGACCTCGAAATGCAGGAAGAGATCGGGCGTCAGCCGGTCGAGGAAGAATTGCAGGATGGCCAGCGAGTTGTCGATTTTCAGGTTGAACGTGCGGTCGACGAACTTGAAGTGACGCGCACCGCGTGCATGCAGATCCGCCAGTGCGGCGAAAAAACGCGGCTGCTCGAAGGCCCAGGCGGTCTGGTCGAGGGCGCTGAGGCAGAATTCGCATTTGAACGGGCAGCCGCGCGAGGCTTCGACGTAGAGCAGGCGATGGGCAAGGTCGTCGGCGCTGTATTCGGCGTAGGGCAGGTCGATCTGGTCGAGCGGCGGCTGTTCGCCGGGGATCACTTTCATCAGCGGTTGCGGGCCGTGGAGCAGGGCACGGCACAGTCGGGCAAAGCTGACGTCGGCCCAGCCGGTGATCAGGTGGTCGGCGAGGCGGACGATTTCCTGACCCTCCCATTCGTGACTGACTTCCGGGCCGCCGAGAATGATCTTCAGCGCCGGGCGCGCCGCCTTCAGCTGGCGGACCACTTCGGTAGTCTGCCGCACGTTCCAGATGTACACCCCGAAACCGATGATCTGCGCTGTCATGCCCGGTTCACCAAGTTCAGAGAGCAGGGCGGCGACGATTTCATCGACCGGCCGCTTGATGGTGAATTCGCGCAGCACGCAGGTCGCCCGCAAGTCGGCGCCACCGTGGCGGGCCAGGTTGGCGAGCAGGTAGCGCAGGCCGAGCGCGGCATGGATGTACTTGGCGTTGAGGGTGCTCAGGATGATGGCGGGCGGCGTCATGCCGCCATTTTGCCAGCTTCGCCGGGCACCGGCCGGTGAGCCGGGCACTTACACACTGTCACCGCACGCGGCGCTGCAGGCTCTAGAATGACGGGTCACCCTTGCTGCCACTATTCCGATGTCCGCTGCGCCCGCCGTCACCCGCCCCGATCTGTTCGGTTTCCTGCCTGTCTGGCAGCGCAACTTCCTCGTCTGGCGAAAACTCGCGTTGCCGTCCATCCTCGGCAACCTGGCCGACCCGCTGATCTACATGCTCGGCCTCGGCTACGGCCTGGGCGCGATGCTGCCGGAGATCGACGGCCAGCCCTACATCGCCTTCCTCGCCGCCGGCACCATCTGCGCGTCCACGATGAATGCGGCAACTTTCGAGGCGCTGTACTCGTCGTTCTCGCGCATGCACGTGCAGAAAACCTGGGATGCCATCCTCAACACGCCGCTCGGCCTCAACGATGTCGTCGCCGGCGAGCTCTTCTGGGCGGCGACCAAATCCTTCTTCTCCGGCTGCGCGATCCTGATCGTCATCACCGCGATGGGCCTGACCAACGGCCCGACCGCGCTGCTCATCCTGCCGGCGATCGTCCTCACCGGCCTGGCCTTCGCCGCGCTCGGGCTGATCTGGAACGCGCTGGCGCCGTCCTACGATTTCTTCATGTATTACTTCACGCTGTTCATCACGCCGATGACGCTGATTTCCGGCGTCTTCTTCCCGACCGACCAGCTGCCCGGCTGGCTCGCCGCGATCGGCGGCTGGCTGCCGCTGGCCCAGGGCGTGGCGCTGATCCGGCCGCTGCTCGCCGGCCAGTGGCCGGCCGACGCCCTGATCCACATCATGGCACTGCTGGCGACCACCGCCATAGCCTTCACCATTGCCTTGCGTCTGACCCGGCGCCGGCTGCTCAAATAAGGCTCAATGATGAATCCGCTGCTGATCCTCACCAACTGCCCCGACGAAGCCACGGCCAACGCCATCGCGCTCGCCCTCGTCGAGGAAAAACTGGCCGCCTGCGTCAACCTGTTGCCGCGCGTGCAATCGATCTACCGCTGGCAGGGTGCCGTCGAGTCGGCGTCGGAAATTCCGCTGCTGATCAAGTCGACCGCAGAAAACTACCCGGCGCTGGAAAAACGCATCGCCGAACTGCATCCCTACGACCTCCCCGAAATCATCGCCCTGCCCATCACGCACGGCCTGCCGGCGTATCTGAACTGGCTGGCCGCGGAAACGCTCCAATGATCATGCGCACCCTATTTCTCCTCTTCGCCTTCCTGAGCTCGCTGGTCCACGCCCAGGAATTCCTCGACCCGGCCGTCGCCTTCAAGCCGAGCGCCCGCGCGCTCGATGGCGAGACGGTCGAGATCCGCTACGAAATCGCCAAAGACTACTACCTGTACGGCGACAAGTTCCGCGTTCATCCGGTCGACGACAGCATCGTCGTCGGCCCGCTGCAGGTGCCCAAAGGCAAGGAAAAGAACGACGAGAATTTCGGTCTGGTCGAGGTCTTCTACAAGGAAGTGACATTCCGCGTACCGGTCGAGCGCAGCAGTTCCGGCGAGTTGCCGCTGCGCCTTGACGTCATTTCCCAGGGTTGTGCAGACGCCGGCGTCTGCTATCCGCCGCAGACCCAGACCGTCGCCGTCGTCCTGCCCGATCCGGCGAGCACGCCCAAGGCGCCGCCGGTGTCGGCAGCCCCGTCAACCGGCGACGAGAGCGGCCTGATCACGCAGACGCTGAAGGATGCAGGCTTCTGGACCATCCTCGGCGTCTTTTTCCTGGCCGGTCTTGGCCTGTCGCTGACACCCTGCGTCTTCCCGATGATTCCCATCCTGTCCGGCATCATCGCCGGCCAGGGCGAGCAGGCAACGCGGGGGCGGGCGCTGGCGCTGAGCCTGGCCTACGTCCTCGGCATGGCCATCACCTATGCCGCCGTCGGCGTCGCCGCCGGCCTGTCCGGCACCCTGCTCACCGCCGCCCTGCAGAATGTCTGGGTATTGACTGGCTTCGCGCTGGTTTTCGTCGTGCTGTCGCTGTCGATGTTCGGCTTTTATGAGTTGCAATTGCCGACATCGCTGCAGAGCAAGCTGTCGGAAGAATCCGGTCACCTGCAGGGTGGACGCGGTATTTCGGTCTTCCTGATGGGCGCGCTGTCGGCGCTGATTGTCGGCCCCTGCGTCGCGGCGCCGCTGGCCGGCGCGCTGCTGTACATCGGCCAGACCGGCGATGCACTACTCGGCGGCACGGCGCTGTTCGTCATGGCGCTGGGCATGGGCGCGCCGCTGATCGCCGTCGGTGTCGCCGGCGGTACGCTGCTGCCAAAGACCGGTCCGTGGATGGAAGGGGTCAAGAAAACCTTTGGCGTGCTGCTGCTGGCCACCGCGCTGTGGCTGCTGTCGCCAGTGATTCCGGCGGCCGTCAGCATGGTCGGCTGGGCACTGCTGTTCATCGTCCCGGCGATCTACCTGCACGCGCTCGACCCGCTGCCGCCGCATGCGAAGAACTGGCAACGTTTCTGGAAGGGCATCGGCATCGTCATGCTGCTGACCGGTGCCGCGCTGCTGATCGGCGCGCTGGCCGGTGGCCGCGACCCGCTGCAACCGCTGGCCGGCCTGCGCGGCGGCGCGCTCGCCGCCGAGACGCAGAAGCTGCCGTTCGAGCCGGTACGCTCGGTCGCCGAACTCGACGCCCGGCTGGCTGCGGTCGACCGCCCGGTGATGCTCGATTTCTACGCCGACTGGTGCGTCTCGTGCAAGGAAATGGAGAAATTCACCTTCACCGACCCGGCGGTGCGCGCCAAGATGTCCGGTTTCATCCTGCTCAAGGCCGACGTCACCGGCAATACCGCCGACGACAAGGCGCTGCTCGCCCGCTTCGGCCTCTACGGCCCGCCGGGAATCATCTTCTTCAGCCCGGCCGGCGAGGAAATCAGCGGCGTGCGCGTCGTCGGCTTCCAGGATGGCGAAAAATTCCTCGCCAGCCTGAACCGCGCCAGCAGCTAGATCGTATCGCCAGCCCGTTCGACCTGGCGCAGTGACAGCCAGGCGAACAGCACCCCGACGGCAACGCCGGCAACGACATCGAGCACGACATGCTGCCGGGTGGCGATGGTGGACCACAGGATCACCAGACAATGGACGGCACTGATGCCACGCAGCCAGCGTGGCGCGTCGATGTTGCGAAACAGCCGCTGCAGCCAGAAAGCGGAGAACACGGCCGAGGCAACATGCAGCGACGGACAGGCATTGCCGGCGGCATCGAGGCCCTTGATCACCGCCATTTCCGGGTGCAACGTCCAGTCGATGTCGGCCATCGGCACCGCCGTCGGCAGCAACCAGAAGATCCCCAGGCAGAACAGGCACAGGGCCGCAATCCACACGCCGAAACGCAACAGCGAGGGCAGGCTGCCGATCAATGCCGGGGGCAGGGATACATAGACCCATAGCGAGACATACGCCGGAAAGGCTGCCGTCGAGAAGGGAATCCAGGCATCGACGAAGGTCGCCGGCATGGTCACGGCAGCGAACAGAGGATTGTTCAGAACCGCGAAATAACCCCAGAAAAACAAGGCCATGAAGATCATCGTCCCAACCGCCTTGAGTGGCCAGAGCAGGACAACCCGATCGACAATCTGTCGATGCCAGGGCTGGCTGCTGGAGAACTCGGGGAGGTAATGGCGCATGGGATCAATGAAGTCGGGCTGTCGCATGGTACCAAATCCGGGGCAGACGTCCGTCATGCAACGAACCCGGGGACAAATCTTTGGAAAACATGACCTTTCGGCTAAAATCCGCGCCTATGGATTGCATTGGCCTGATTCGCGAATTTCTTGAGGACCGCCTCGGCGTCGCACCGGAACGCGTCGTTCCGGCAGCGTTGCTGGGCGAACTCGGCGTTGACTCGCTGATGATGCTCGAACTGATGTTCGAGTTCGAGGACCGTTTCGGCATCAAGCTTTCCTCCGATCTGAAGACCCCGAAAACCGTCGGCGAGCTGGTCACGCTGATGGACGGTCTGATCGCCGAACAGAAGTCCTGAACATGAACCGGCGGCGGGTGGCGATTACTGGCCTCGGGCTGGTCAGTCCCTACGGTGGCGACCTCGCCGATTTCTTCAGCCGCCTGTGCGCCGGCGAATCGGCCGTGCGCTACCTGCTGACCGACGATGTCCCGCGGCCGCTGTCGATGCCCTTCGTCAGTTGTCCCGGCTTCGACCCGGATGCCGTACTCGGCAAGCCGCTGGCCTCGATGATGGACCGCTTCGCCCAGCTCGGCATGGCCGCCGCCTTTGCCGCCTGGGACGACGCCGGTCTGGCGCGCGGCAACGATGGTGCCAGACGCGACACCTGGGGCTGCGCCTGGGGCACGGCACTGGGCGGCACGCTGGCCTATGAAAAAGGCTATCGCGAACTCTGGCAGAAGGGGCGTGAACGCCTGTCGCCGCTGGCCGTCGTACTCGGCATGAACAATGCGGCGAACGCCCACATTTCCATCCAGCTCGGCCTCGGCGGCGTCAGCATGAGTCATACCGTGGCCTGCGCGTCGTCCGCCGTCGCCATCGGCGAAGCCTTCCGCCGTGTCCGTTCCGGCGAAGCGACGGTGATGCTAACCGGCGGTTCCGATGTGCCGCAGGCCTACGGCGTCGCCCGTGCCTGGGAAGCCCTGCGCGTCATGGCACCCGGCGATGCCGACACCTCGCCGTACGCCTGCCGGCCGTTTGCCGCCGACCGCCGTGGCCTGGTGCTGGGCGAGGGTGGGGCGGCGCTGGTCCTCGAGGACTGGGAGCATGCGTGTGCGCGCGGCGCCCGCATCCACGGCGAAATCGTCGGTTACGGCACCAGTTGCGATCACAGCCATCTGGTCAAGCCGGAAGCCGCCGGCCAGGTCCGGGCGCTCCGCGACACGCTGGCCGATGCCGGCCTGGACGCCGACGACATCGATTACATCAACGCCCACGGGACCGCGACGGCCGAGGGCGACCCGGTCGAAATCGCTGCCCTGAAGATGGTCTTCGGCGAACGGGCCGGGCAATTGCCGGTCAGCGCCACGAAGTCGATGCACGGCCACCTGCTCGGTGCCGCCGCGGCGATCGAAGCCATTGCCACGGTGCTCGCCCTGCGCGAACAGGTGCTGCCGCCAACCGCCCATCTCGACACGCCCGATCCGGCCTGCGCCGGCGTCGATCACCTGGTCGTCGCGCGCCGGCAGACAGTCCGTGCCGCGCTCTCCAATTCCTTCGCCTTTGGCGGCAGCAACGCGGTGCTCGCGTTCCGTGCCGTCGCCCCCTGAACACCACGGAAACCGCCATGTCCGCAACTGCCACCCCGGAAACCGTCAGCGCCTTGCTGCCGGAAATCGCCCAGCTGATCGTCACTGCACTCAACCTCGAGATGGCGCCGGAAGAAATCGAACCGGATGCACCGCTATTCGGCGACGGCCTCGGCCTCGATTCGATCGACGTGCTGGAAATCGCGCTGGTCGTCTCCAAGCGTTACGGTTTCCAGTTGCGCTCGGACAATGAAGACAACGTCCGCATTTTTGCCTCGCTGCGGGCGTTGACCGCACACATCGCCAGCCAGCGCAGCCAGTAATGCCCAGCCACCCGGTCCAGCTGCTGCGCGCTCTGGCCGTGGTCCTGCTGTTTGCCGCCTGGGCCGTGGCCGCCCATTACGGCAGTGCCGGCGGCGGTCAGCCGGATATCAATGCCGCCCTCGGCACACTGCCGCTGGCGTTCGTCGCCGGCCTGCTGCTGTGGCGCATCGCCAATCGCTGGCTGCGCGCCACCGGCGTGATCGCCGTTGCCGCACTGCTCGCCTGGCTGTGGCCGCAATTGCGCGAGAACGTGCCGCTGCTTTACTACATCCAGCATCTCGGCACTCACCTCGCGCTCGGGACACTGTTCGGCCGGACGCTGTTCGGTCCCGGCGAGGCCCTGATCACGCGCATTGCGCGCAACGTCTTCAAAGGTACGATCTCCGAGCGCAAGGCCCGCTACACGCGCCAGGTGACGATTGCCTGGACCGCGTTCTTTTTCGGCAATGCGCTGCTGTCGACCGCACTATTCCTGTTCGCGCCAGCCGAGGTTTGGTCGGTCCACGCCAACCTGCTGACCGGACCGCTGATCGGCCTGATGTTCATCGCCGAGCACCTGGTGCGCCTGCGCGTGCTGCCGCCCGAGGAACGCCCGAGCTTCATCGCCGCCATCCGCGCCTATCGCGCCGGCGTGAACCAGCCGGAGCAATCGCCATGAACCGCCGGCCGCTGCTGTCCCGGCGTCAGCTGGACGATGTCTTCGCCTGGCGCGCCGACGGCCCGGTCAGCGTCCGCCGCTTCCTCGCCGAGGCCGACGCGCTGGCCGGACAACTGCCGCCGGGCGACTGGCTGCTCAACGTCTGCAACGACCGCTACCGGTTCGCGGTCGGCTTCGTCGCCGGCCTGCTGGCCGGCAAGACCAGCCTGCAACCGGCTTCGCAGTCGGCCGAAACCCTGGCCCGGATCGAGGCCGACCATCCCGGCTGCTGCTGCCTGTGCGACGGCGAGTTCGCTGCCGGCGGACTGCCGCGCATCGATTTTCCCGATCTTTCTGCGGTCGACCCCGCGAAAATCAGCAAAATCCCTGACATCGACGCCGACCGTGTCGTCGCCATCCTGTTCACCTCCGGCTCGACCGGCCTGCCGCAGCCGCACCGCAAGACCTGGGGCAAGCTGGTCGACAACGGCCTGGCCGAAGCCAGCCGGCTCGGGGTCGATCGCCAGCCGCTGCACATCGTCGGCACCGTGCCGGCACAACACAGCTACGGGTTCGAATCGACCTTCCTGCTGGCACTGCATGGCGGCTGCCCGTTCTGGTCGGGCAAGCCCTTCTATCCGCAGGACATCGCCGCCGCGCTGGCCGCGCTGCCGCCACCACGCCTGCTGGTGACCACGCCATTCCACCTGTCGGCGCTGCTTGCCGCCGACATTCCGCTGCCTGAAATCGCGCTGCTGCTGTCGGCAACGGCACCGCTGTCGAACGAGCTGGCGGCGCAGGCCGAGGCACGCTGCCAGGCGCCACTGCTGGAAATCTACGGTTCGACCGAAAGCGGTCAACTGGCCAGCCGGCGAACACTTGACGGCGCGTCCTGGCAGTTGCTCGCCGGCGTCGAACTGGCGCAGGAGGGCGAATACACCATCGCCCACGGCGGCCATGTCGAAGGCCGGGTGCCGCTCGGCGATGTCATCGAGTGCCGTGACGATGGCCGCTTCGTGCTGATCGGCCGGCACGCCGACCTGATCAACATCGCTGGCAAGCGGACTTCGCTGGCCTGGCTGAATCACCAGATCGCCGGCATTCCCGGCGTCGTCGACGCCGCCTTCTTCCTGCCCGACGAAGACCCGGCCGGAGGCATCACCCGCCTGGCCGCCTTTGTCGTCGCGCCGACACTGAACCGCCAGCCGTTGCTGCAGGCGCTGCGCCAGCGCATCGACCCGGTTTTCCTGCCACGGCCGCTGGTTTTCCTCGATGCGCTGCCGCGCAACACCACCGGCAAGCTGCCGCGGCAGACGCTGCAGGCACTGTTCGCCGAAAGGCAGCGCGATGGCTGAAGCCTGCAGCTTTGCCTGGCAGGTGCCGCCAGCACATCCGGCCTTTGCCGGCCATTTTCCCGGCCGGCCGATCGTTCCCGGCGTCGTCCTGCTCGACCAGGCGATCCTGTTTGCCGAACGCCTGCGCGGCGTGCCGACGGCCGCGTGGCAGGTCGGCAATGCCAAGTTCCTGAGCCCGGTCGGTCCCGGCGAAATGCTCGACTTCATACTGCAGACCGGTGCCAGCGGTAGCATCGCCTTCAGCGTGCACGCCGCCGACCGCATCGTCGCCAGCGGCAGCCTGACGCCGGTCAGCGCATGAAGCCGGAAAGCACGCCGACCGGCGACTGGCGCCGCCAGCAGGAACGCAGCAACCTGGCCATCCTGAAACTGATGGTGTGGATTTCGCTGACCTTCGGCCGCCGGATCGGCCGCCTGGTGCTGCACGGCATCGCCGCCTACTACGTGCTGTTCGCGCCGCGCGCCCGGCGGGCCAGCCGCGACTACCTGCATCGGGCGCTCGGGCGCTGGGCCGAATGGACCGATGGCTACCGCCACGTGTTCAGCTTCGCCAGCACCATCCACGACCGCATCTACCTGCTCAATGACCGTTTCGACCTGTTCGACATCGAAGTCGTCGGCGCCGAAGCGCTGCAGGCCTCGCTTGCCAGCCAGCCCGGCGCGTTGCTGGTCGGCGCCCATCTCGGCAGTTTCGAGGTGCTGCGGGCAGTCGGCCGGGGCAGGGCAGGGCTGCAGGTGGCGATGCTGATGTACGAGGAAAACGCACGCAAGATCAACGCCACGCTACAGGCGATCAACCCGAAGGCGACCGAGGACATCCTGCCGCTCGGCCGCGTCGACTCGATGCTGGCGGCACGCGACAAGCTGGACCAGGGCTACCTTGTCGGCATGCTGGCCGACCGCGGCCTGGGCGGCGATCCTGCGGTCGACTGCGAATTTCTCGGCGAAACCGCCGCCTTCCCGCTCGGTCCGTGGCGCATGGCGGCGATGCTGCGCCGGCCGGTATTCTTCATGACCGGCCTGTATCTCGGCGGCAACCGTTATCAAATACACTTCGAGCCGCTGGCCGATTTTTCCTCGGTACCGCGCGCGGAACGCGAGCAGGCAATCCAGGCGGCAGTTCACGCCTACGCCGACCGGCTGGCGTATTTTTGCCGCCGGGCACCCTACAACTGGTTCAATTTCTTCGATTTCTGGCAGAAAAAATGATCAAGTCCCTGAGTTTCGGGCTGCTGCTTACCCTCCTTGTCCTGCCGGCCCAGGCGGCCTTCGATGTCGGCCAGTTGATGGCCGGACTGGCCCGCCACCCCGGCGGCAAGGCGAAATTCGTCGAAACCCGTTTCCTGGCGGTACTCGACAAGCCGCTGAAGGCCAGCGGCGAAATGACCTACATCGCGCCCGACCGACTGGAGAAGCGGACGCTGCTGCCGAAGCCGGAGATCCTGATTCTCGACAAGGACGTGCTGACGCTGGAGCGCGAGAAGCAGAAATTCTCGATCAACCTGGCCAGCCAGCCGGAAGCGCTGGCTTTCGTGGACAGCATCCGCGGCACGCTGGCGGGCAATCGTCTGGCGCTCGAACGGAATTACCTGCTGCATCTGGTTGGCAACGAAGAGAAGTGGGTACTCACGATGCTGCCGCGCGACCAGCGCATCGCCAGTTTCGTCCTGCGCATCGTCGTCAGCGGCAGCCGCGGCCAGATGCGCAGCATCGAATACCTGCAGGCCGACGGCGACCGCTCGTTGCTGACCATCGAACCATTGGCCGGCCCATGAGACGAAACGCCCTGCGAGCCCTGCTGATCTGGCTGCTGGCGATGCTCGCCGGCCTGGCCATCGCATGGAACAGCCGCTTCGCGGCTGACATGAGCTTTTTCCTGCCGGCCGAACCGACCGCCGAACAGCAGGTGCTGATCGAACAGATCAAGGAAGGCGCCGTGTCGCGCCTGCTGATGCTCGGCATCGCCGGTGGCGACGCGCAGCAGCGGGCGGCGGTATCGCGTGAATTGCGCGGTCGACTGGCTGGCAGCAGCGAATTCGTCTCGGTGCAGAACGGCGAAGCTGGCAGCCTGGATGCCGATCGCGACCTGTTGCTCGCGCATCGCTACCAGCTCAGTCCGGCGGTAACGGCGGAGCGTTTTACCGTCGCCGGCCTGCGCGCCGCCATTGGCGACAGCATCGACCTGCTGGCCTCGCCGGCCGGCATGCTGTTCAAACCCTTCCTGACCCGCGACCCGACCGGTGAAATGGCCGAACTGCTGGGCGGCCTGGGCAGCGGCAACCAGCCGGCCAGCCGCGACGGCGTCTGGGCATCCCGCGATGGCGAGCGCGCCATGCTGCTGGTGCAGACCCGTGCCCATGGCGCCGATACCGACGGTCAGGAGGCCGCCATCCAGACCATCCGCGCGCAGTTTGCCGCCAGCCTGCCGGCAAGCGCTGGCGCCGATCTGCAGCTGCTGCTTTCCGGCCCCGGGCATTTCGCCGTCGAGTCGCGGGCACTGATCAAGGACGACATATTCCGTCTGACGCTGATCAGCAGCCTGGCGATCATCGCCGTGCTGTTCTTCGTCTACCGTTCGCCACGCCTGATCGCCCTCGGCATGTTGCCAGTGGTCAGCGGCGCACTGGCCGGCGTCGTCGCCGTCAGCCTCGCCTACGACACGGTGTTCGGCATCACCGTCGGCTTCGGCGCAGCGCTGATCGGCGAAGCGGTCGATTACTCGACCTACTATTTCATGCAGTCCGGCCGCCACGGCCTGGCCGACTGGCGCCGGCGTTTCTGGCCGACCATCCGGCTCGGTGTCGCCACCTCGGTCTGCGGTTTCGGCGCCCTGTTGTTCTCCGGCTTTCCCGGTCTGGCGCAACTCGGCCTGTACGCGCTGGCCGGCGTACTGACGGCAGCGCTGGTCACCCGCTACATCCTGCCCGACCTGGCCGGCCCGCTGGTTGCCGGCATCGGTTCGACGCAGACGGCAGTCCGCTGCGAAGGTGCCATCGCCCTGCTGCAGCGCCTGCGCTGGCCGACCCTGCTCCTCGCCGTCGCCGCCGCCACCTGGCTTGGCCTCCAGCGCGACCAGCTCTGGCACCCGAACCTGTCGGCGCTGAGCACCGTCAGCGAAGCCGATTCGCGCATCGACGGGCAATTGCGGGCCGATCTCGGCGCCCCGGATTCGCGTTATCTGGTCGTCGTCACCGGCGCCGACCAGGAAGCCGCACTGCAGGCAGCCGAGCGGGCAGGGCAGCGCCTCGACCAGCTGGTCGAGGCCGGCGTCATCGGCGGTTACGACAGCCCGGCCCGCTTCCTGCCTAGCCTGGCGACGCAGGCCGAGCGCCGCCGGGCGCTGCCGCATCCCGATGAACTGCGCCAGCGCCTCGTCCCGGCGCTGGCCGACCTGCCGCTGGCCGCCGACAAGCTGGCGGCTTTCGTCCACGATATCGAAAACGCCCGCCAGGCCCCCGCGCTGACCCGCGCCGACCTGGCCGGCAGCAACCTGGCACTGGCCGTCGATTCGCTGATGCTGCAACGCGCCAGCGGCTGGAGCGTGCTGCTGCCCCTGCATCCGCGGGTCGAAGCGGACGAACTGCTGATTCCCGCAGAGCAGATCCGCAGCGCGCTGGCCGGCAGCGATGCGCTGTTCATCGACATGAAGGACGAATTCGACACGCTGTACAGCGATTACCTGGGCGAAGCGATCACGCTGTCGCTGGCCGGCGTCGCTGCCATCATCGTGCTGCTGGCGTTCAACCTGCGCTCGCCGCGCCGTCTGGGCGGCGTGCTGTTGCCGCTGCTGCTGGCCGTCATCTTCGTCGTTGCCGGCCTGCACCTGCTCGGCGAACGCCTGCATCTGCTGCACCTGGTCGGGCTGTTGCTGATCGTCGCCGTCGGCTCCAATTACGCGCTGATCTTCGACAGCGCTTCCGGCCAGGCCACGCTCGACCCGGAAACCTTCAGCTCGATGGGCGTCGCCAACCTGACCACGGCGATCGGCTTCGGCACGCTGGCACTGTCTTCGGTCCCGGTGCTCAACGCCATCGGCACCACCGTCGGCCCCGGCGCCATCCTGGCGCTGCTGCTGGCGGCGATGTTCGTTCCACGTGAAACGGCAAGATGACGCCCGCCTTGCGCAAGCTTCGCCTTGAGCACGGCGGCCGGGATCTGCTGGTCTTGCTGCCCGGCGCCGGCATGGGTCCGGAAGATTTCGTCACGGCCGGCTTCTTCGCCACTACCCGGACACGCGCACCCGGCCTCGATCTTTGTGCGGTCGACCTCGGTCCGGACAGCATTTCCAGCGGTCAGGCGCTACCCGCAGTCAGCCGTGAAATCCTCGAACCGGCCCGCGCGCGCTACGCCCGCGTCTGGCTGGGCGGAATTTCGCTCGGCGGCCTGCTCGCGCTCTGCCAGGCGGCCGATCACCCGCACAGCGTGGACGGCCTGTGCCTGCTCGCCCCCTATCCCGGCAGTCGCCTGACCCAGGGCGCGATCAGGGAAGCCGGCGGACTGGCCAACTGGAAGGCCACGGCGGAACAACTCGCCGATCCCGAATTCCGCGTCTGGCACTGGCTGAAAGCACCACCGGCGGACTGCCCGGTCTATGTCGGCTACGGCACGGAAGACCGTTTCGCCGACGGCATGGCGCAGATCGCCGACTGTTTCCCACCGGCCAGCCGATGTACCGTGCCCGGCGGACACGACTGGCCGGCCTGGCAGCTTCTGTGGGAAGATTTCCTCGCCTCCGGTCACTTTTCCGCCTGAACCATGCCCCGGCCCTGGACCCCTTCGCCTGCCATCAAAGCCAGCTTCGCCGTGCACGCCGCCGCGGTCGGCGGCCTGCTCGCGGTGCCGGCCCAATGGCCCTGGCTGATCGGTGCGCTGGCCGCCAATCACGCGCTGCTGACCGCCGCCGGCCTGCTGCCGCGCTCGACGCTGCTCGGCCCGAACCTCACCCGCCTGCCAGCGGCCGCCGCAGCGCGCCGGGAAATCGCGCTGACCATCGACGACGGCCCCGATCCCGAGGTCACACCACGGGTGCTCGACCTGCTCGATGCCGCCGGCGCCCGCGCCAGTTTCTTCTGCATCGGCTGGCGCGCCCGCGAGAATCCGGCGCTGTGCCGGGAAATCGTCGCCCGCGGCCACCGCATCGAGAACCACGGCGATGCCCACGCCCGGGCCTTCGCCACCTTCGGCCCGGGCCGCATGCGCGCCGACATCGCCGCCGCCCAGGCAACGCTGAGCGAAATCAGCGGCCAGGCACCGCGCTTTTTCCGCGCCACCGCCGGCCTGCGCAATCCCTTCCTTGACCCGGTGCTGGCCGGGCTCGACCTGAAACTGGCCGCCTGGACCCGTCGACCGTACGATACCCGCTGCGCCGATCCGGACATCGTCCACGCCCGCCTGGTCCGCGACCTCGGCCCCGGCGACATCCTGCTGCTGCACGACGGCCACGCCGCCCGCGACAGCACCGGGCAGGCGGTCATCCTCGCCGTGCTGCCGCGCCTGCTGGCCACGCTGGCCGAACACAAACTCACTCCCGTCACGCTCGCCGACGCCTGCCCATGAACCACCCGGACTTCCTCAAAACCCTGCTCGACGAAGCCACCCGCCCGTTCCGCGGCGGTGGCCGTTTTGCCTACCACTACGCCCGCGGCAAGCTTTCGTCCGACTGCATCTTCCGCGAACTGCTGCGCCAGGGCATCTTCCCTGCGGAAGGCCATTACCTGGACCTCGGCTGCGGCCAGGGCAGCCTGTTCGGCTGGCTGCTCGCCGCGCGCAAGCTGTACGAGCAGGGCAATTGGCCGGACGACTGGGCGCCGGCGCCAAAAGCCCTGAGCCTGCGCGGCTATGAACTGATGCAGCGGGATGTCGACCGCGCCGCCCGCGCCTTCGGCACCCGGCATCCGCTCGTCGACATCCGTCAGGGCGACATGTGCCGGATCGATTTCGGCCGGGCCGATGTCATCACCATTCTCGACGCGCTGCATTATTTCGACCATGCCGGCCAGCAGGACGTGCTCGCCCGCATCCGCGCCGCGCTGCCGCCCGGCGGCCTGTTCCTGACCCGCGTCGGCGACGCCTCGGCCGGCCTGCCTTACCACCTGTGCAACTGGGTCGACCACGCCGTCACCTTCGTCCGCGGCCACCGTCTGCCCCGCCTGTACTGCCGGCCACTGAGCGAATGGGTGGCGATACTCGAAGCGCTTGGTTTTGTCGTCGGCACGATGGAAATGAACGAAGGCAAGCCTTTCGCCAACGTCATGCTGATCTGCCGGGTACCGGCCTGAAGCGCATGCGCCGCTGGCCGCTCTACCTGCTGCTCGTCTCCCTCGCCAGCGGCTGCTCGCTGTTCGAGAACGAGCAGGAAGGCCCGGCGCTGCCGCCTGACATGGCGCGGCGGGCCGACGGCAAGACCGCCAGCGCCTGGCCGGCAGCGCTCGACGAAGCGGAAACCCGGCGCCGCATCGCCCGGCTGATCCCGGCGCACGCCAGGGATCGCGAAGCCTGGGCCGGCGACCTGCATACCGCCTTCGCCCACCTCGGCGTGCCACATGCGACGCAGACTTATTGCGCGGTGATCGCCATCATCGAACAGGAATCGAGCTTCCAGGCCGACCCCAGGGTGCCCGGTCTACCCCGCATCGTGCGTCGGGAAATCGGCCAGCGGGCGGAGCAGTACCGGATTCCGCAGGCCATCATCACGGCCGCGCTGGCCAAAACCTCGCCGGACGGCAAGACCTACGACGAACGCATTGCCGCACTGAAGACCGAAACCCAGCTGAACGCGCTGTTCGAGGACATGATCGGCGAACTGCCGTTCGGCCGGCAACTGTTCGGCGGCTTCAATCCCGTCCGTACCGGCGGCCCGATGCAGGTCAGCATCGACTTTGCCGAGCAGCACGTGCGCCAGCGCGACTATCCCTACCCATTTGCAGGCAAGTTGCGCAACGAGGTGTTCACGCGCCGCGGCGGCGTCTATTTCGGCGCCGCCATCCTGCTCGACTACCCGGCCCCCTATGACCAGATCGTCTATCGCTTCGCCGATTTCAACGCCGGCCGCTACAGCAGCCGCAACGCTGCCTTCCAGGCGGCACTGGGCAAGCTGTCCGGACAGAAGCTGACGCTCGACGGCGACCTGCTGCGCTACGAGAACGGCGAACCGTCGACCAGCCAGAGCGAGGTCGAGGCCGTCGCACTGACGCTGGGCAAGCAACTGGAGATGAGCCGGCCGCAGATCCGGCGCGATCTGCTGCTGGAAAAATCCGCAGCCTTTTCGCGCAGCCCGCTGCAGCAACGCGTGTTTGCCCAGGCCGACGCCGCCGTCGGCAAACCGCTGCCGCGCCAGGCAATGCCGCAGATCAACCTGAAAAGCCCGAAAATCACGCGCCAGCTGACCACCGAGTGGTTCGCCAAGCGGGTCGAGGGGCGCTACCGGACCTGCCTGAAGCGCAGCAGCCGCCAGGGCTGACATTTCCGGTTGCACAATTGCCGGCGGCATGAGAAAACCCGGAACATGATCAAATCCCTGCTCGACGCCTTTCCGCCACTGGCCTTCGCGCTGCAAACCATCCGCGGCTTTCACCGCAACCAGGGCCTGCTGCTGGCCGGCGCCATCGCCTATTACGCGCTGCTGTCGATCCTGCCCTTGCTGATCCTGTCGATCGTCGGCTTGTCGCATCTGGTCGACCGCACGCTGCTGATCGACACCTTCGGCCTCTACCTCGACTGGCTGCTACCCAGCATGGCCGACGTCCTGATCGGCGACATCGCCACCTTCCTCGACAAGCGGGCCACGATCAGCCTGATGATGCTCGGCACCTTGCTGTTCTTCAGTTCGTTAGCCTTTTCCGTGCTGGAAAAGGCCATGGCGGTGATCTTTGCCCATCGTGGCACCGGCAAAAAGCGGCACTTCCTGGTCTCGGCAATCCTGCCTTACTGTCTCGTCGTGGTCCTGGCCAGCGCACTGCTGTTGCTGACGCTCGGTGCCCTGGCGCTGCAGGCGCTGGCCGGGGAGAACCTGGTGCTGTTCGGCCAGGTCTGGTCGCTGAGCGGCGTCGCCGGCTTCCTCTTTCCGGTCCTCGGGGTGGCGCTGGTCACCTTCGTCCTCAGCGCGCTCTACCTGATTGTCCCGGTCGGTCGCACCCGCCTCAGTCATGCGCTGGTCGGCGGGCTGGCCGGGGCACTGCTGTGGGAGGTATTGCGCCACGTGCTGGTCTGGTATTTCTCGTCGATCTCGAAAATCGGCGTCGTCTACGGCTCGATGGCCACCGCCGTGGTGCTGCTGTTCTGCATGGAACTGGCGGCCGGACTGCTGCTGTTCGGCGCCCAGGTCATCGCCGAATTCGAGCAGCGGTCAAAGCCGGACGGCCCCCTCTGCTAAAATTCCCGCCAACTTGATACGGGCAACGACGTGACGCCACTGCTGCTTTCTTCCTTTACCGCCACCACCTGTCTCGGCAGCGGCCTGGCGGCGACGCGCGCGGCCCTGCATGCTGGCAGCAGCGGTCTGCAGCCCTGTGCCTTCGAAAGTGTGGAATTGCCGACCTGGATTGGCGAGGTTGCTGCGGTCGACGCGCAGAAATTGCCGGAAATGCTCGCCCGCTACGACTGCCGCAACAACCGCCTGACCCAGCTGGGCCTCGAAGCCGACGATTTCGCCTGTGCCGTGCGCGCCGCCGTCGGCCGCTACGGCAGGACACGCGTCGGCGTTTTCCTCGGCACCAGTACCGCCGGCATCCTGCAGACCGAGCTCGCCTACCGCCGCCGCGACCCTGACAGCGGCGCGCTGCCGGACGATTTCAATTACCGGGCAACGCACAATTCCTTCTCGCTGGCCGAATTCACCCGCGACTATTTCGGCCTGGAAGGCATGGCGATGGCCATCTCGACCGCCTGTTCGTCGAGCGCCAAGGTCTTCGCCGCCGCCGCCCGCCAGCTCGCGCTCGGCAGCATCGACGCGGCCATCGTCGGCGGTGTCGACAGCCTGTGCCTGACGACGCTCTACGGCTTCGCCTCGCTGCAACTGACCTCGCAGCAGCCATGCCGGCCCTACGACGCAGCCCGCGACGGCATCTCGATCGGCGAAGGCGCGGCCTTCGCGCTGCTTGAACGCGCCGACCGCGCTGCACCCGGCGACATCCTGCTGCTCGGCGCCGGCGAGTCGAGCGACGCCTACCACATGTCCTCGCCGCATCCGGAAGGGCTGGGCGCCCGGCTGGCCATGGAAGCCGCGCTGCGTTCGGCGAATCTTGCGGTCGACGCCATCGATTACATCAATTTGCACGGTACTTCGACGCCGGCCAACGACGCCGCCGAAGGCAAGGCCGTCGCCGCGCTGTTCGCCGACCGCGTGCCGTGCAGCTCGACCAAGGGCGCCACCGGCCACACGCTCGGTGCCGCCGGCGCCGTCGAAGCGGTGATCTGTGCGCTGGCACTGCGCGATGGCTTCCTGCCCGGCAGCCCAGGCACCGTCAATGCCGATCCGCAGATTCCGCTGCAGTACCTGGTGCACGGTCGCGACGGCAAGCTGCGCCACGCGCTGTCCAATTCCTTCGGTTTCGGCGGCAGCAACTGCAGCCTGATTTTCGGGGTCACGCCATGAATCCCACAGCCCTGAGCGCCTGGATCGACGGCATCGGCTTCATTGCGCCCGGCCTGCCGGACTGGCCGACCGCCCGCGCGGTTTTGCGTTCAGAACAGGCGTTGACCGCAGCACCGAGCATCCTGCCGGTGCCGGCGATCCTGCCGCCGGCCGAACGCCGGCGCGCCAGCCGCGTCGTCAAGCTGACGCTGGCCATCGGCCTCGAAGCCGCCGCCCATGCCGGCGCCGACGTGGCGACGCTGAGCACGGTGTTTGCTGCCTCCGGCGCCGACGGCCACAACTGCCATGCGCTGTGCGAGCAACTGGCAACCGACGACCGCCAGATTTCGCCGACCCGCTTCCATAACTCGGTGCATAACGCCGCCGCCGGCTACTGGGGCATCGCCACGCACGCGATGGCGCCGTGTCAGGTCATCTGCGCCTACGACGCCAGTTTCGGTGCCGGCCTGCTCGACGCCATCGGCGAATTGCTGCTGGCGCGTCAGCCGGTACTGCTGATCGCCTATGACAGCGAATATCCGCAGCCGCTGCACGCCAAGCGCGACACGCCCGATTGCGGCGGCGTCGCCTTGTTGCTGGCGCCTGAGAAAAGCGAACGCTCGCTCGCCGGCATCACCGTGACGCCGACCACCGATGCCGCCGAAACGCTGGCCGACAACGGACTGGAAAGCCTGCGCACGAGCATCCCGGCGCTGCGCTCGCTGCCGCTGCTGCAGAAGCTGGCGCGGGCGGAAGCCGGGCCGGTCTGCCTCGACTACCTGGCGCCGATGCAACTCGCCGTCACCGTTCAGCAATGCTAGACCACGCCTGGATCGCCGGCCACATTCCGCACCAGGGCACGATGTGCCTGCTCGATGCCGTGGTCGACTGGTCGGCCACGGCAATTTCCTGCCGCGCCGTCAGCCACACCGATCCGGACAACCCACTGCGCGCCGCCGACCGTCTCGGCGCCGCCAGCGGCATCGAATACGCGGCGCAGGCGATGGCCGTCCATGGCGCGCTGCTCGCCGGCGACGATGACGCACCGCGCCAGGGCTACCTGACCAGCGTGCGCGGCGTGCACCTCAACAGCGCCCGCCTCGACGACCTGCCGGGGCCGCTCGACATCCGGGCCGAGCGCCTGTCCGGCGACGGCAACACCATCCTCTACCAGTTTTCCGTCGACCACCAAGGCCGCAACCTGCTCACCGGGCGCGCCGCCGTGATCCTCGACGCCGCCAAGCTCAGCACGGAGAAACCTGCATGAAACGCGCACTCGTCACCGGTGGCAGCGGCGGTATCGGCGCCGCCATCTGTCGCCGCCTGGCCGCCGACGGCCATCACGTCATCGTCCATGCCAACAGTGGCAGCGCCCGTGCCGCCGCGGTCGTCGCCGACATCGTCGCTGCCGGCGGCAGTGCCGAAGCCGTCACCTTCGACATCACCGAGCGCGCCGCCACTGCCGCCGCGCTCGACCAGCTACTCGAAGCCGGCAGCATCCAGATCCTGGTCAACAACGCCGGCATCCACGCCGATGCGGTTTTCCCGGGCATGAGTTCGACGCAATGGCACGACGTGCTCGACGTCTCGCTGAACGGCTTCTTCAACGTCACGCAACCGCTCAGCCTGCCGATGATCCGCACGCGCTGGGGCCGCATCGTCAACATCACCTCGGTCGCCGCGATCGCCGGCAATCGCGGCCAGGTCAATTATTCGGCAGCCAAGGGCGCGCTGCACGCGGCGACCAAGTCGCTGGCGCTCGAACTGGCCAGCCGCGGTATCACCGTCAACGCGGTGGCGCCGGGCATCATCGAAACTGGCATGAGCGAAGGCGCTTTCGACACCGAGGCGATCCGTAAGCTGGTGCCGATGCAGCGCGCCGGCCAGCCGGAGGAAGTGGCCGAACTGGTCGCCTTCCTGGCCTCGGACAAGGCGGCCTACATCTCGGGCCAGATCATCTCGATCAACGGCGCAATGATCTGACGCTGCCATGCAGTTTTCCCGGGTCTTCCTGAATCGCATCCAGACCCCGCCGGCGACCGCCGATACGGTCGTCGTCATCGACGTGCTGCGCTCGTTCACGACGGCTGCCGTCGCACTGGCCAACGGTGCCCGCGCCATCTACCCGGTCGAAAACCTCACCGCTGCGGCAGCGCTGGCCGGGCGACTGGACGATACGCTGGCCATCGGCGCCGTCGGCGGCGGCGATCCGGTACCCGGCTTCGATTTCGGCAATTCGCCGGCGCAGCTTCAGGCCGCCGACGTCGCCGGCAAAAGCCTGGTCATGAGTACCGCCGCCGGTGTCCGCGGCCTGCAGCGCTTCCATCAGGCCCGCCATCTGTACGCGACCAGCCTGGTCTGCGCGCAAGCCACTGCGGCGGCGATCCGGGCGCTGGAAACGGATGCGGTCTGTTTCGTCATCACCGGCGAATGGGTCGATCGCGACGGCGACGAGGATGTCGCCTGCGCCGATTACATCGAAGCGCTGTTGCGCGGTGAACGCCCCGATCCGGACGATTTTGCGCGCCGTGTCCGCGATTCCGATTTTGGCCGGCGCTTCGTCGCCGGTAGCTGGCCCAACCTGCCAGCGGCCGACCTCGAACTGTGCGCCCGCGCCGACCTCTTCGACTTCGCCATGCCGGTACAGCGCGAGGACGGGCTGCTCGTCATCCGCTGAAGCGCTTACTGGCGCAGCAAGACCGCCACATCGTCCTGCTTGGTCGGGCGAACCGCCCGGCCGATTTCCTCGCCAGCGCGCAACAGGATCAGCGTCGGCCACAGCTTGACCCGGTAGCTGCGCCCGAGCCGCCGTCCGGGGCCATCTTCGACCCGGATGTGCCGGAGTGCCGGCCCGGCGGCCAGCGCGGCAGCAATGACCGGCTGCGCCGCCTGGCAATGCGGGCACCAGTCGGTGCCGAATTCAAGCAGCACCAGGCCGGGCATGGCTTCGATTTCCTGCCGATCCGGCACGTCGACCGCAGAATTTCCAGCATCAGTCATCATCGTCTCCTCATCAGGCCGAGCGCCCGATCAGTTCGCGCAGGCGTGCCAGTTTCGGCGCCACCATCGGCACCGTCAGCATGGTACTCGCCACGGCCATCAGCAGCAGGGCGGTGAAGGCCTCGCTGGTAATGATCTCGCGGTCGAGCAGGATATTGGCGAAGATGATCATGATCAGCGCCTTGGTCTGCAGCAGCCAGCCGATGATCGACGCTTCGCCCGGCGCCCAGTTCAGGATGCGCCCGGCAATGCGCACGCCGATCAGCTTGCCGGCGACGGAAGCAACGAGCAGCAGCGCGGCGGCAACGAAAACGGCTTCACCGCCGAGCGTCCAGTTGGTACGCAGGCCGGTGGACAGGAAGAAGACCGGCATGACGACCAGCAGCACGTGATGGCGCAACAGGTCCATCCTTTCCTGGTCGAACCATTCGGCTTCCATCACCGCGCCGGCAAGGAAGGCGCCGACCATGAAATGCAGGCCGGCCCAGTCGGCACCAAAACCGCAGACAGCCAGCCAGATCAGCGCCACATACCAGCGGTCGCGCTCGCTCAGCCAGGCCATCAGCTTGCGGAACAGCCAGCCGATGACGATGAAGGCGATCAGGAAAACCAGTTGCTTGCCGACCCGGCTCCAGTCCATCAGGATCAGCGCCAGCACGCCCCAGATCGCAATGTCGTCCACGCTCGCATAACGCAGGATGCGCTGGCCGACAGGCTGGCGCAGGACTTCCAGTTTTTCCATGAACAGGATCAGGATGGGCAGCGCGGTCACCGCGCAGGCCATGCCGACCCCGAGCACGAACTGCCAGCGCTCGCCGTGGGCGCCCAGCCAGCCGTCAGTCAGCAGCATCACCAGCGCCGCACCACCGCCGAACAGCAGCGGCGTGCCGAGCGCCAGGCCGGCGGTGATACCGCTTTCCCGGCGATGCACCCAGGCTTTCTTCAGGTCCAGTTCGATGCCGGCGATCATCACGAAGATCATCACCGCCCACCAGGCGATGCCGTTCAGCGACTGGATCACCGGCGGCGTGAACACGAAGTTGTAGTAATCGGGGAAAATCTGCCCGAGAACCCCGGGCCCGAGCAGGATGCCGGTCAGGATCTGGACGACGACCAGCGGCGCGTAATACTCGGTGCGACCAACGCGCCAGATCAGCCAGGGCACCGCGAAGATCAGGATCATCGCGATCAGGAAGATTTCAGTCGTATTCACGGCTTGCGACCGACGTACTCGCGGAAGACACCGAAGGTCACCGCGCACTCGACCTCGACGAAGCCGGCACGGCGCATTGCCGCGAGGATCGCCGCCGGATCGATGGCCGCCTCGATGGTATCTCCGTAGTAGGCCCACAACCGCCGGACATCGGCATGACGACCGGACAGGCGAGCCAGCAGCGGCACCACGCCACCGATGTAGGCGCGCAGCGCGAGGCGTCCGAAACGACCGGCCGGCCGGCTGATTTCCATGATGCAGGCGCGGCCGCCGGGACGCAGCACGCGGAAATATTCGGCAAAGGCCAGATCCATGTCGCCGACGTGGCGCAGCGCATATCCCATCGAGACGAAATCGACGCAGGCCTCGGGCAGCGGAATCGACTCGGCGTAGGCGACCAGCGTTTCCACCGCCAGTTTTTTCTTCAGTTCGGCCAGCATCCCCGGCGACGGATCGAGTGCCACGACGCGACCTTCGGGACCGACCAGCCGCTGCCCCTCGGCCGTCACCAGGCCGGTACCGGCGGCAACATCGAGCAGGTGCATGCCGGGGCGCAAGCCGCAGCGCTGCAGGACTTCGCGGCGGTACCAGCTGCCACTGCCGAGGGCGGTGATGCGCTCGGCGTTGTCGTAGCCCGGCGCCGCCTCGTCGAACATGCTGCGGGTCACGGCCCGGCGTTCGTCCTCACCGGCAAAATAGGCGCCGAGGCGGGGATCGTCCTTCAGGGCGGAGTTCTTGGGCAGGGGCATGGTGACAGTCAGCGGGAAGTGGACAGGCGGCGCAGCAGCAATGCGGGCAGGCGCCAGAGGAAGCCAAGGAACAGGCGGCTGTGCATCCAGGTCAGCAGGACATTGTCCCGCAGGTAACGGAAATGCGAAACGCCACCGTCCTCGGCCCGGAAATAACGCACCGGCGCATCCATGTTGCGCGGCCGGACACCGGCCCAGCACAGGCGCACGACGGCCTCGGGGTCGAAATCGAAACGGCGCATCCAGCGGTTGCCGCGCATGATGCGGATCAGCGGCTGCAGCGGATAGACGCGGAAGCCGTAAAGCGAATCGCCAATCCCCATCCACAGCGTTTCCAGGTTGGCCCAGCCGTTCGACACCTTGCGCCCGTTGACCCGCAGCGCCGGTGCATCGGCGTCGAAGACCGGGCGGCCGAGGATCATCGCCGCCGGATCGGCCTGCGAGGCGGCCATGAATTCGGGAATCAGCGCCGCCGGATGCTGGCCGTCGGAATCCATCGTCAGCGCGTGGGTGAAACCTTCGGCAGCAGCCTGGCTGATGCCTTCGAGCACGGCGGCGCCCTTGCCGCGATTTTCCGGCAGCACGATCAGGCGCAGGCCGGGGTCGCTGGCTGCCAGCGCCTGCAGTCGCTCGGCGCTGCCATCGGTGCTGCCGTCGACGACCACCCAGACCGGCGTCCATTGCGCGCGGGCGGCCAGGACCGTATCAATGACGGTGGGCCCGGGGTTGTAGCTGGGAATCAGGACGAAATGCGTGGTCGAAGGAGAGGTCATCATCAGCGTGTTGCGGTCAACGGCGCCGGCGAGTGCAATTCGCTGCGCAGATAGGTATCGAGTTCGGCGGTGAAGACGCTGACGCTGGCCGGCGGTGTAAAGCGCCGGCCGAGCCGGATGCGGCAGCGCAGCGGCAGTTCCGGACGGCGGAACAGCGGCCAGGTCTTGCCGAGATACGGCGTCGAGAATTCGATAAGCAGCGTCTGCACCGGCACCCGCGCCCGGCCGGCGATCAGGCCGGCGGTGGGCATGCAGCGGTCGAGCGGAAATTCCAGCGTCCGGCTGCCTTCGGGGAAGATCACCAGCTGGCTGCCGGCGAGCAGTTCGTCACGCGCATCGATGATCATTTCCAGCGGCACATTGTTGCGGATATAGCGGGCCAGGCGGGCGGCCGCGCCGAACAGGATGTTGTCGAGCAGCGACGCCTTCATGACGCAGACCGCATTCGGCAGGCGGGACAGGATCATCACCGCATCGAGCAGGGAAGGGTGGTTGGCGACCAGGATCAACGGCCCGGCATCGCGCAGTTGATCGAGTTCCCGCAGATCGAAACGGCAGGCGCAGAAGGTTTCGAGGAAAGCCAGATAGAGGCGAAAGCCGTTGCGGATGGCAAAGCGCCCGAGCGGCTGGCCGAGACGGCGCGGCAGCAGCGGCTTCAGCAGCAGCGCGAAGGGCAGCCAGAGCAGGCAGATCAGCGCCAGCGCGCCGAGCCCCAGGCCCATCGCCAGGGTTTCGTAGGCACGCCAGAGCAGGCCGCAACGCCGCCGGCTCATCGCGGGTGCGAGGCCATGGCCTCGATCTCGACCAGCAGGTCGGCGCGGCAGACATCGGCCTCGATGTAGCTGACTTCGACCGGCCCGAGAATTTCCCGCAGCACGGCGTCGACCGCAACATGATCGGCCGCGTTGCGCAGATAGGCCCGGCAGAGCAGCTCCTGCGGGCGGAAATCGCCGGTGCACGCCAGCCGGTTGGCCTCGGCCACGACCGCCAGGATGTTGGCCAGCGTTTCCCGCGTCTGCCCGGCGACATCACCGACATGCATGCTGCGGTGGCCGACGATGCTGGCGGTTCCGGAAATGAACAGGATTTCCTGGCCGGGCGGATGCACCAGCGCCGCCCGTGAGAAGGTCGGACTGCGCGGACCGTAAACGTCCGGGTAATGATAGGCGCTGACCTGGCGCGGATTTTCCACCGGTACTGCCGCTATCTTGCCGGCCATGAAGGCAATCGACAGCGGGCCGCCGGCCAAGCCAAGCGCGCAGGCTGCCGGAACGTTGCCGGTGGAACCGCGGCGACAGGCGAGAAAGGCATCCTGGCGACCGATGTTGAACTGGCGATAGCGCTCCAGACCATGCGAACCGGCATTGATCCCGGCCATGTAATTCCACACCCGCCACAATTCGGGCAGGCCCTGCGCGTCGAGCAGACGGAAGATGCGCCGGTAGGCGGTTTCGCTGGCGGCCTGCAACGGCGTCCGCGCATCGTCGGCGAAATCGGCCTCGGCCAGTTCGATGACGCCGTACAGCACGTCGTCGCTGCGCCGCCAGACAATGCCGTCGCTCTCGCCGGAAAGGCAGGGCGAAGCACTCAGCCAGGTTTCGCGCAGCGCCGTCGCGGGGCTGCCGGGCAGGCTGGCGGAAATTGCCTGTTGCGGCCAGTCGACCGCAGAATCCTGTCCGCCCAGCAGCGCGCCGCCGAGGATAAAGGCGGTTTCACGTGGAACAGGGGCGGCGCCGGGTGTGGTCTGGAAATGCAGCAAGGACACGTCAGAGTGCGTTCATCGCCGGGTCTTCCACCCGACGGATGTTGAAACGTCGCCGCTTCCAGCCCATGAAGGCGCGCTTCGGCTGCAGCAGGTTGGCCCCGTAGTAGAGCGCCTTGAACATCCAGATCGAACGCCAGATCGGCGTCTTGCCGAAGATGTCGCCGGCGAGCACGGACAGCAGCGCTTCCTTGACGCGGAAAACGTTCTTCGGATGCATGAAGAAATCGCGCATGATCGGATTGGTCACGCGGTAGATGAACCAGGAAAACTCCTTCGGCCCGTGTTTCATCAGCCGGTCGAAACGCTTCAGCGCGGCCGGTGCCGCTGCCGGATTCTTCAGGCAGGCATCGATCGCCTCGGCACCGATGACACCGCCGCTCATCGCCAGCCAGACGCCGGAAGAAAACACCGGGTCGATGAAGGCGTAGGCATCGCCGAGCAGCAGATAGTTGCGGCCGTGGTTGCGTTCGGAAACATAGGAGAAATTGCCGGTCGCCTCGACCTCGTGCACCAGGGTCGAATCCTTCAGCCGCTCGGCCAGCCGCGGACAACTGGCGATGCCGTCGCGCAGGAACTGCTCCAGGCTGCGCTCGCCGCGGGTTTTCATGTGATACGGCCAGGTCACCATGCCGACACTGGTGATGTCGTTCATCATCGGGATGAACCAGAACCAGCCGTGTTCGAACCAGTAGATGGTGATGTTGCCGGCCTCGCTGCCGGGATGCCGGCGGGCTTGCGAGAAATGGCCGTAAACCGCCGAACTGTTGTGCTTCGGGTTGCGGTGCTTGATCTGGAAACGGTTGGCCAGGAAAGTATCGCGGCCGGACGCGTCGACGACGAAGCGGGCCTGCCAGACCTGTTCGCGACCATCGTCGTGAACCGCGCTGACGCGAACGCTTTCATCGGACTGGAATTCGACTGCCTTGGCCCGACACCCTTCGAAAACCTCGACGCCTTTTTTCGCCGCGTTGCGGATCAGCACGGTGTCGAACTCCGAGCGCAGCACCTGGTAGGCGTAGGGCATCGACTTGTCCCAGGCTTCGGCAAAGTGAAAGACCTGCGTACGCTCAAGGAACGGAGAAACGAATTCGGCGCCGTGCTTTTCCATGCCGATGGCGCGTATTTCATCGGCCACGCCAAGCCGTTCGAACAACGGCAGGTTGGCCGGCAGCAGCGATTCACCGATGTGAAAACGCGGATGGTGAGCCTTTTCCAGGATCACCACCTTGTAACCTTTTTCCGCCAGCAGTGGCGCCACCGTCGAACCCGCCGGCCCGCCGCCAATCACCAGCACGTCGCACTGGCAAGTTTCCGGATGCTGAATCTGTTCTTCCATGGGACGATCTCCCTGTTCTCTGTGGCGGCCGAAATTATGTTCTTGTGCCTGGGCCGGCAGGGCGCAGATTATAGCGCTGTCACGCCGGCCGGCGGCGCGCAACTGCCACTGCCTTCGTAGACCAGCGGAATGATCTGCTTCATCGCCTCGCGCCGCGACAGTTTCACCGGCGACATGGCGACGATGTTGTCCACCTGCAGATCGGTCGACAGCATCGGCTTGAGCCCCAGCGGCTGGCGCGGATGCAGCGCGAATTCGCGCCGCGCCTGTTCGATCTGCGCCTTGTTGGCACTGAAATAGCGGGCCGCAGCAATGGTTTCCGGCAGGTGCTTCAATACATGCCACAGGCTCCAGCGATGCTGCCACAACCGCTTGGCGAAGCGCCGGCGGTAGCCCTTGCTGTCGTAAAAGCGCTTGACGTGCCAGTTGTACAGCGCATCCATCTCGTCGCGCGAGGAAAAGCCATTGGGCAGGAAGACAAAGTTCAGGCAGTTCATCAGCCGCCAGTCCTCGATGAAATCGCCGGACTCGCCGCTGACGCATTCATCCCAGATCGGGGCGCCATGCAGCGGGCTGAACTTGGTCATGTTCATCTCGTCGAGGTCGAGCGACAGGATGAAATCGCTGGTCACCTTCACCGTTTCCGGCGTCTCGCCCGGCATGCCGAAAATGAACAGGCCCTTGGCGCGCAGGCCGGCGGCGTGGATCTGGCGCACCGTGTCGCGCACCGCATCGAGCGTGACCCCGGCCTTGTGCCGTTCCATCATCCCCGGATCGGCCGATTCGACCCCCATCGACACCATCAGCGCACCAGCCTGCTTCAACTTGGCCAGCATTTCGTCCGAGGTATGACCGGTGCGGATCGCGCAATTCCACTGCACACCCAGCGGCTTCTCGATCAACAGCTCGCACAGGTCCATCACGCGCTGCTTCTTGGCGGTGAAAAGATCGTCGTACATGTTGATGTGCCAGACCCCGAAGTTGTCCCGCAGGTACTTCATGTGGTCGTAGGTGTATTGCGCCGAATTGGTCTTGTACAGGCGTTCGAACACTGTCCGGTCACAGAATGAGCAGGTGTAGGGGCAGCCGCGCGAGGTGATCATCGTCGCCCCATAGCGCTTTTCGTAGGCGAACAGCGGCAGGTGGTAGGCATGCGGGAAACCGGCCAGCTTCTCGTAGGCCGGGAAGGGCAGTTCGTCGAGGTCGAGGATGCGGTCGCGGCGCGGATTGGCGACGATGCGCCCGGCCGGGTCGCGCCAGATCAGGTTGCCGATGGTCTCCGGCGGCTTGCCGTCGGCCAGGTCGAGCATCGCGCCTTCGCCTTCGCCGATGACCAGGCAGTCGATTTCCGGGAAATGTTCGAGGATGGGCGCACCGAGCGACGAGACATGGACGTTGCCGAAGACGATGCGGATGTCCGGCCGCTTTTCACGGATGTACAGCGCCATGTCGACCGCGTCCATGAAACCGGACGTGGTCGCCGAAAAGCCCACCATTTCCGGCTCAGTGGCCAGGACGATTTCAGCGTTGGCGGCGATTCCCGGCGGCGCATAAGGTCCGAGACAGTCGTGCAGGGCCACGCTGTGACCGAATTTTTCCAGCCACGAAGCCATCTGCATGATGCCGATCGGCGGCATGCGGTTTGCCAGCACCGAGAAATCGGGCTGTCCGGGAACGAAGTTGAAACCGGCAGGATGGACGAGGGTGATGCGCATGGAAATCCTTGGCGTAGGCTGCCGATTCTATTGGAAATTCAGCCGGCGAAGGTATCCCAGGCAAACTTCACGATCAGCACGCCGACTACCACCAGGAAGACGATGCGGATGAAGCCGCTGCCATGCTTCAGTGCCAGCCAGGTACCGGTGATCGAACCGGCAACATTGGCTACCGCCATGCCGACCGCCAGCGCCGCAATGATGTGGCCGGCCGGCAGGAAATAGGCCAGCGCGGCGAGGTTGGTGGCGACATTGACGACTTTGGAACCAGCCGAAGCGTGCAGGAAATCGAAACCGAAAAAGCGGATGAACAGGAAGATCAGGAAGCTGCCGGTACCCGGGCCGAAGAAGCCGTCATAGAACCCGATCACACCGCCGAGCAGCACCGCATAGGCGAGTTCGCGCCGGCCGCTGTGCGCCGGCCGGTGCAACTGGCCGAAATCCTTCTTCAACAGCGTGTAGACCGCAGAAAAGATCAGCAGGATCAGGATCAGTGGTCGTACCGCGTCCTTCGGCAGCCAGGCCACGGCAGCCGCCCCGGCATAGGACAAGGCAAAGGCCGCGATGGCCGCCGGCAGTATGGTGCGCCAGGGCATCTCGACGCGGCGGGCATAACGCCAGGCAGCGTTGGCGGTGCCGAAAACGCTGGCAAACTTGTTGGTCCCGAACAGCGTCGCCGGCGCTACGCCCGGCTGTGCGGCAAACAGGGCCGGAATCTGGATCAGTCCGCCGCCGCCAACAACGGCATCGACCAGACCGGCGAGAAAGGCGGCAGCAACCAGCCAGCCCAGGGCAGTTTCAAAAATTTCCATCGGTGACTCAAGACAGACCGTCGGTCGGAAGGGTGGGGATGAAGGGGATGTTCATGTCGTTATAATGGCCGCTCAAGACAAGGATGCCCTGTATGGACAACGTGACCCTGAGTATCGTGCTTGCTGCTGGCGCCGTTGCCGGCATCCTGCTGTTCATCTACCGCCGTTCCGGCCAGACACCGGTTGCCGAAACGGCGCGCAGTCGCCAGTACGCCGGCAGCCATCGCGAAGTCCGCCAGCAACAGCTGGATCTCGACCCGCAAACGCGCTTTGTCGAATCGCCAAAACGCAAGCAATACCGGCTGCTCAACGACAGCGAGCAGGAACTTTACCACCGCTTGTGCGAAGCCATGCCCAGCATGCAGGTTTTCGTCCAGGTCGGCGTCGCCCAGCTGGCACTGGCCCGTGGCCGGCAGGAAGCGCAACGACTGAGCCGGATGGCCGGCCGCGGCGTCGATTTTGTCGTCTGTGATGCCGATTTCTCGATTGTCGCCGCCATCGAACTGGCCTGGCCGACGACCGGCCAGGAAACCGACAATGCCGAGGACGTCAAACGCGTGGCGTTGCAGAGTCTGGGCATTCCGCTGATTGTCTTCCGGCCGAACAAATTGCCGGATGCCGACACCATCAGCCGCGAAATCGCCGACGCCATCCTCCGCCGCAACCGCCTGGAAGCAGAGCGCGACTGAGACCGGATCAAACAGCGTGAGCCCGTTTCTCTCCCGCCTGCTGCCAGCTGGCCGTGGCAAGGGTTTGACGGGCTGGCTGCGCAACCAGTACCGCTATCTGCAATTTGCCGCGCTGCTCGTCATCGCGACGTTTTCCCCGAGCATTCACGATCGTGCGACGCGGCAGCAGTCGGCCCGCATCCTCTGCGCCGCCGCCTGGCAGACGCTGCCGGGCTACCTGCTCGCCAGCATCCTGATCAGCGCCGTACTGACGCGCATCGTCGCCGTCACCGCCGACAGTTACGGACTTTCCTATCTGGCGCTGGAAGCCATCCTGCGGGTTTTCGTGGTCGAAGTATTGCCGCTGGTATCGACGCTGTTCGTCGCCATGCGCGCCGTACCACTGGCCATGCAACACCTGTCGGCGATCCCGGGCCAACCGGGGCCGACCATCCGTGACGCGCTGCCTTACGCGGTTGGCAACGCCATTGCCGTCGCCATCCTGGCGATCATCGGCGGCATCGTTTCGCTGCTTGTCGCCTATATCGTCGTCTATGGCTTCAGTCACTGGGCGCTGCCGGCGTACGCCCGGCTGATCGGCCAGGTCTTCGATCCGGTGCTGGCCATCGCTTTCCTCGCCAAGATTGCGTTGTTTGGCATCGCCGTCGGCATTGCGCCGACGACTGTCGTGCTTGATCCGGGCAGACGCAACGCCGGCATCCGTGAAATGCGGGTGATGGTGCGCCTGCTGTTGATCCTGGTGCTGATCGAGGGTAGCTTCCTGATGTTGCGAGGTTTTTGAATTCATGTCCGAACAGCCGCCCGTTCCCGTCATTCCCCATGCCGAAGCCAAGGCCGCCGGTCTGCTGTTGCTGACGCTGCTGCTGATCGCCGCCTTTGTCGTCTATGTCATGACGGCACGTGGCGTTTTCGACGAAAGCCAGCGCCTGGTGCTGATCGCCGAAAACTCTGAAGGCGTCTTTGTCGGCGCCGACCTGACCTTCTCCGGTTTTCCTATCGGCCGCGTCGTCCGCATCGAACTCGGCGACGACGGCAAGGCGCATATCCACGTCGATGTGCCATTGCACGATGCGCGCTGGCTGAAAACCTCGTCGATCTTCACGCTCGAACGCGGCGTCGTCGGCGGTGCCAAGTTGCGTGCCTTCAGTGGCGTGCTTGAAGATCCACCGCTGGAAGACAACGCCCGGCGCGACGTGCTGATCGGTGATGCCGCGGCCGGCGTGCCGGAACTGGTCGCCACCATGCACAAGCTGATCGGCAACCTGGAACGCCTGAGCAGCGAACAATCGCCGCTCAGTGCCAGCCTCGACAATGTCCAGCAATTCACTGCCGCACTCAACGGCAAGCATGGTGCGCTCGGGGCGCTGCTCGGCAATGAAAAGGATGTCGCCCGTGTCATCGCTTCACTGGAACAGACCCGGCTGATGCTCGGCGAAGCCCGCGCCAGCCTGCAGAAACTCGATGCCGCGCTGGTCGACGTCAAGGCCATCACCGGCAATACCCGCGAAGCGACCGAGGATCTCGATGCCTTGCGTGCCGAAATCGACCTCAACCTGCGCAAGGTTTCCGGGCTGGTCGACGACCTCAACCGCAAATGGCCGTTCGCCCGTGAACGCGAACTGAAACTGCCATGAAACGCGCTGCCTCATTCCTGGCTGTCCTTTTGCTGGCCGCCTGCGCCAACAACCCGCCGCCGCCCGACTGGTTGCTGACTGCCGACACCGCCATCAACAGCCACGCCCGCCTGTGGCTGGAAGGGCGCGACAAGCTGGCCACAGTGCAGCTCGCTGTCGCCCGCGAAGCGGTTTCCCGTACCGGGGATGCCAGCCAGCAGGCCCGCGTCGAGCTACACGCCTGCGCCGTGCGTCTGGCTGGCCTGCAAGGTGGTCAATGTCCGGCCTTTTTACCGCTTGCCCGTGATGCCGGTCAGGCAGAAAACGTTTACGCCGCCTATCTTGCCGGCCAGCTTGTTGCGGTCGACAGCCAATTTCTGCCGGAAATGCAGCGTCAGGCCTGGCAAAACCCGCAAAACCTGAAGTCCATCAAGGACCCGCTCACGCTTCTGGTTGCCGCCGCGGCATTGCTGGAAGCCGGGCGATTGCCGCCGGAAAACATCGCGCTGGCCATTGAAACCGCCGCCGGGCAGGGCTGGCGTCGGGCCTTGCTGGCCTGGTTGAGCCTGGAAAAGGAAAGATTGCAGAAAGCTGGCGATCAGTCTGGTAGCGAAGCTATAGGCCGACGTATTGAACGGGTTCTCGGCGGCGGCCGCTGATTTTTGTTGTGCTTTGTCTTTTATTTAAAACCTTAAATAAAGAGACTATGTTAACTACCTGCACGACAGTTCTGTGGATAACTCTTTAAACAACAATAAAATCAATCAATTGAAATCGGTAAACGCAGCTTGGCAAGTACCTGCGATGACTGTTGATGCAATGGGGACAGTTTTGCCGGTATCGGGAAATGGATGATTGATCCACAAACTGCGAACAACTTGTCCACAGCCTTGCTCACAGGGTTTTACTTGCCGATGCAGAAGCGGCTGAAGATGACGCCGAGGAGGTCGTCGGCGGTGAATTCGCCGGTGATCTGACCGAGTGATTGCTGGGCCAGACGCAGTTCTTCAGCGAACAGTTCGAGTGCCGGCATGATGCCTTCGACGACGCTGCGGGCGGCGGCGACGTGTTCCTGAGCGGCGGCCAGCGCACGCAGATGGCGTTCGCGGGCGATGAAGACATCTTCGGCCTGATGCCAGCCGGCGATGCGCAGCAATTCCTGGCGCAACAGCTCAATCCCGCGATTGGCCTTGGCGGACAGCGAGATCGCCACACCATCGCTTTCATCGTGGCGTTCAGGCTCGCGGCCGGCGAGATCGATCTTGTTGTAGACGGTGATGCGCTGCAGGCGCTCGGGCATTTTTGCCAGAATCTCGCGGTCGACCGCAGAAACGCCCACATTTGCATCGACCAGCAGCACGACCACGTCAGCGCGTTCGATTTCCTGCCAGCTGCGTGCTATGCCGATCTTCTCGACGACATCCTCGGTATCGCGCAGGCCGGCGGTGTCGATGATGTGCAGCGGAATACCCTCGATCTGGATGGTCGAGCGCAAGGCATCGCGGGTAGTGCCGGCAATCGGCGTGACGATGGCCAGATCGTCGCCAGTCAGGCGGTTGAGCAGCGAGGACTTGCCGACGTTCGGCTGGCCGGCGAGAACGACGTGCAGGCCGCTTTGCAGCAGCTTGCCCTGGCCGGCCCGGTCGAAGATCTCGGCCAGTTTCAGTTGCAGGCGTTCGAGGCGGCCGAAGGCATTGGCGGCCTGCAGGAAATCGATGTCTTCTTCGGGAAAATCGAGTGTTGCTTCAACCAGCATGCGCAGATTGATCAGTTCCTCGTTCAGCTCGCCAATGGCGCGCGAGAACTCACCCTGCAGCGAACGGACTGCCGAACGTGCGGCGCTGGTCGTGGCGGCGTCGATCAGGTCGGCGACGGCCTCGGCCTGGGCCAGGTCCATCTTGCCGTTGAGGAACGCCCGGCGGGAAAACTCCCCGGGTTCGGCCAGCCGGGCGCCAAGGTCGAGGCAGCGGGCAAGCAGCATCTGCATGACGACCGGCCCACCGTGGCCTTGCAGTTCGAGCACGTCTTCGCCGGTGAAGGAATTCGGGCCGGGGAAAAACAGCAACAAACCGCTGTCGACCGCAGTACCGTCGGCCGCCTTGAAATCAGCCAGCGTCGCGTAACGCGGCTGGGGATTCTTTCCCGTCAAGGCAAAAGCAAAGGGCAGCAAATTGCTGCCCGATACCCGGATCACGCCGACCCCGCCACGACCTGGGGCCGTGGCGATGGCGGCGATGGTGTCCGAAGTTGCTACAACTGCCACACCTTAAGCCTTGGCGTCATTGGCAGCCTTGCCACCGGCTTCCATCATGCGCGTGATCTGCCATTGCTGGGCGATCGAGAGCACGTTGTTGACCACCCAGTACAGCACCAGACCGGCCGGGAACCACAGGAACATGATGCCGAAGACAAAAGGCATGGCCATCATCACCTTGGCCTGGATCGGATCCGGCGGCGTCGGGTTCAGCTTCATCTGGATGACCATCGAGATGATCATGATCACCGGCAGGATGTACCAGGGGTCCGGCGACGCCAGGTCGGTAATCCAGCCGATCCACGGTGCGTCACGCATTTCGACGGCGCCAAGCAGCACCCAGTACAGCGCGATGAAGACCGGAATCTGGATCAGGATCGGCAGACAGCCGCCGAGCGGATTGATCTTCTCGGTCTGGTACAGCTTCATCATTTCCTGGTTAAGGCGCTGCTTGTCGTCGGAATAGCGTTCCTTCAACTGCACCAGACGCGGGGTAACCATCCGCATCTTGGCCATCGACTTGTACGACGCGGCCGACAGCGGGAAGAAGGCAAGCTTGATCAGGATGGTCAGGACAACGATGGCCCAGCCCCAGTTGCCGACGATGTCGTGGATGAACTGCAGCGCCCAGAAGATCGGCGCAGCGATCACCGTCAGCCAGCCGTAGTCGACGACCAGGTCGAGACCCGGAGCAATCTGCTTCAGTGCAGCCTGTTCCTGCGGACCGGCAAACAGCGTCACGGAAGTATTGGCACTGGTACCCGGCCCGATTTCGGCGACCGGAACGATCACGCCCATCTGGTACAGGTTGCTGCCGTCGAGCTTGCGCATGTAGTACTCGCGCTGCACGCCCGCTTGCGGCACCCAGGCCGAGACGAAGTAATGCTGAACCATGGCCAGCCAGCCGTTATCGGCAGTCTTGGTGAACTTGGCGCTCTTGTCGGCGACATCACCAAAGCTGGATTTCTGATACTTCTCCGCATCCGTATAGACCGCCGGACCAGTGAAGGTATGCATCATCATGTTGCCGCCAGCCGGTTCACCGTCATCGCGCTGGATCTGGAAATATGCGTGCGGTGCCAGCGGCTTGCCGGAACCGTTGATGATTTCCCAGGCGACATCGATGGCGTAGGAGCCGCGCTTGAAGGTCAGCACCTTGGCGATGCGCACGCCTTCCGGACCGTCGGCTTCGAGGCGAACCTTCAGTTCGTCGCTGCCGGCAGCCAGCTGGGTCGGGCCGTCGATGCGACGGAACATGGAACGATGCGACGGCAGGCCTTCACCGATCAGTCCGCTCTGGGCGGAATACTGATGCTTGGTGTCGAACAGGACGAAATTCTTGTCCTTGGCGTCGTTTTCCTTGTAATTGAGCAATTCCAGGCCGACCAGATCGCCACCCTGGGTGGAAATCGTCACCTTCATCAGATCGGTATCGATGCTGAAGGTTTCGGCAGTGGAAGCCGGTGCCGCCGGTTCGCTGGCGACCGGAGTACCACCCGCCTGCAGGCTGACGGAAGGCGTGGGTGCTGCCCCGTTGGCGGCGGCCGGCGCGGCGTTTGCCGCCACTTCGGCAACCGGTTTCGGGTGCTTGTACTGCTGCCAGTTTTCCCACAGCATGAAGCTGGAGAAAGCGAAGATCATGACCAGTATCAGGCGTCGAGTATCCATGAGCTGCCTACGTAGTTAATGGTGTTCAGGGAACGGGATCATACCCGCCCGGATGCCAGGGGTGACAGCGGCAGATGCGTTTCACACCCAACCAGCCACCTTTTACGGCGCCGAATTTCTGTATTGCATCGACCGTATACTCCGAACAGGTCGGAAAATAACGGCAACGCCTTCCGAGCATGGGACTGATTGCATATTGATAGAAGCGGACCAGTGCGATCAGCACATGCTTCATTCTGCATCCCTTTTCGGACGGGGCCGTGACAGGCGATCGAGCAGGCCGGTAAAGTCTGCTGCAATTGCCTTGCCATCGAGCGGACGCGGCTTTACCGCCAGTCTGACGATCAGATCGCAAACCGGCAATGTTCCGCGCCTCAGTCTGAATTGCTCGCGCACGATACGCTTGACCCGATTGCGGTCGACCGAGCGCTTGAGCAATTTCTTGCCGATGACCAGACCAAGCCTGGCATCGGTACTGCCTTCGGGTCTTGGAAGATAGTGCAACATCAGCCAGGTACCGCGAATAGCCTTCCGGAAACCAAAAACGGATGAAAACTCATCCGTTTTGGTCAGGCGATAGCGTCTGGCGAAGTTTGAATCCACCTCGCCGGGCGTCCGGTTTAAACGGCCAGACGCTTGCGACCCTTGGCGCGGCGAGCAGCGAGAACTGCACGGCCACCCTTGGTGCGCGAACGGACCAGGAAGCCATGGGTGCGCTTGCGGCGCACGACCGACGGTTGATACGTGCGTTTCATGTCGTAATTCCTTGAGTGAGCGGAGAAAAACGCGTGATTACACCCTGTTTGACCGGGTCATGTCAAGCTGAATTATTTGTTGAAGCTGTGGATAACCTGTTCGCGGAGGGGTAGAATTGCGCCTTGGTCGGCGGCCATCAAGCCGCCGATTTCATTGGAATTTCGTTTTCAAATCATAGAACTAATAAATCCGCCAGCAATGCTATCGACTGTGCGGAATGGAGCTGTTTCTTCAATGACTGGTTTTTGGGAATCCTGTTTGCAGCGCTTCGAACAGGAACTGCCCGCGCAACAGTTCAATACCTGGATCAAGCCATTGCGCCTGGAAGGCGAAACAACGGCGCTTGAAGACGGACTTCGCCTGATTGCCCCGAACGGTTTCATCCTGAAATGGGTTCGTGACCGCTACCTGTCGCGGATCGAGGATTACGGCAATACCTTCTTTGCCGCACCAGTCAGCATTGCGCTGGTCATCGGCAGCGGCAAGCCGGCTGCAGCACGCAGCGACACCGGCCGTGCCGAAGTCGAGGCGCCGCGAGTGGAAAGCCGGCCGGCGCCGGCCGCGGAAAAACCGCGGGCAAAAACGGCATCGGTGTACGAAAAGTCCCGCCTGTTCTCGAACTTCACCTTCGACAACCTCGTCGTCGGCAAGGCCAACGACCTGGCCCGGGCCGCCGCACTGCAAGTCGGCAGCAATCCCGGCGGCGCCTACAACCCGCTGTTCATCTACGGCGGCGCCGGCCTCGGCAAGACCCACCTGATCCACGCCATCGGCAATCACATCGTCAAGGACAACCCGGACAAGATCATCCGCTACGTTCATGCCGAGGATTATTACTCCGACGTCGTCCGCGCCTATCAGCAGAAATCCTTCGACACCTTCAAGCGCACCTATCGTTCACTCGATGTGCTGCTGCTCGACGATGTCCAGTTCTTTAACGGCAAGAACCGCTCGCAGGAAGAGTTCTTCTTCCTGTTCAACGCACTGATCGAAGCGCGCAAGCAGATCATCATCACCTGCGACACCTATCCGAAGGACATCAACGGTCTCGACGACCGACTGGTGACCCGCTTCGACTGGGGGCTGACGGTGCAGATCGAACCGCCCGAGCTGGAAATGCGCGTCGCCATCCTGCAGAAGAAAGCCGAAGCCGAAGGCATCCGCCTCGACGACGAAGTCGCCTTCTTCATTGCCAAGCACCTGCGCTCCAACGTTCGCGAACTCGAAGGCGCATTGAAGAAGGTGCTGGCCTATTCATCGTTCCACGGTCGCATCATTGCGCTGGACCTGGCCAAGGAAGCGCTCAAGGACATCATCGGTTCGGTGCGCAATGTCGGTATCGACAATATCCAGAAGACCGTCGCCGACTATTACAAGATTAAGGTCGCCGAGTTCTTCTCGAAGAAGCGCACGCGAGCAATTGCCCGGCCGCGCCAGGTGGCGATGTGGCTGTGCCGCGAAGTCACTTCGCACAGCTTCCCGGAAATCGGCGATGCTTTCGGCGGGCGCGATCACACGACGGTGATTCATGCGGTCAAGACCATCGATGCACTGCGGGCCAAGGACAGCGAACTGAACCATGATCTGCATGTGTTGCTGCAGGTATTGAAGGGGTAACGGCTGTAGACAAGTCTGTGTATAAGTTGTTGGTCAATTGTGGGTATGCCGTGCTTTTCCGCTTTGTGGGAAAATTACCCAGTTTTCATCCACAGCCAGTTCAGAGACTTTCAGGGATGTGAAAATCTGCTTCAAGTTGTTGAAATAAAAACTAAATATTTTGTTATCCACAGAACTGTTCCCGATATAGTCTATTAAGGAATTTAATTTATGGTTCTTATTAAAAGCCAAAGAGACACGCTTCTGGCCCCGTTGCAGTCTGTGTCGGGAATCGTTGAGCGTCGCCATACACTGCCCATCCTGTCCAACGTCCTGCTGGAAAAGAAGGGCGACCAGCTGACCTTGCTGGCCACCGATATCGAAATCCAGATCACCACCAGCACCACCGGTGCCGGCGGTGAAGGTGACGGTGCCGTCACCGTTGGTGCGCGCAAGCTGCAGGAAATCCTGCGCTCGCTGCCGGACAGCACCGAAATCACGCTGAGCCTTGAAGACAAGCGCCTGCAGGTCAAGGGCGGCAAGAGCCGGTTCAATCTGCAGACCCTGCCGGCCGACGACTTTCCGCGGATGACGCTGAGCGAAGGCGACACCAAGCAGTTCTCGATCACCCAGCGTGACTTCCGCCAGCTGATCGCCAAGACCCAGTACGGCATGGCCGCACAGGACGTGCGCTACTACCTGAACGGCCTGCTGCTGCTGGTCGATGGCAAGGAACTGCGTGCCGTCGCCACCGACGGCCATCGCCTGGCCTATGCCAGCGTCGCCATCGAAACCGAACTGCCGCGCCAGGAAATGATCCTGCCGCGCAAGACCGTGCTCGAACTGAACCGCCTGCTGGTCGATAACGACGAGCCGCTGAACATCACGCTGGCCTCCAACCAGGTGCGTTTCGCCTTTGGTTCGATCGTGCTGGTGTCGAAGCTGATCGACGGCAAGTTCCCGGATTACGAACGTGTCATTCCGCCGACGCTGAAGAATCACATGACCGTCGGCCGCCAGATGCTGATGCAGGCCATGCAGCGCGCTGCCATTCTGACCAACGAGAAATTCCGCGGTGTCCGCGTCGTTCTCGGCGAAAACAGCCTGCGCCTGATCGCCGCCAATGCCGAACAGGAAGAAGCCCAGGAAGAAATCGAGGTACAGTACACGGGTGACGCCATCGATGTCGGCTTCAACGTGGGTTATCTGCTCGACGTGCTCAACAACGTGCACTCCGACGAAATCCAGTGGAGCTTCAACGACGCCAATTCAAGTGCACTGATCACCGTACCGGGCAACGACCGCTTCAAGTACGTCGTCATGCCGATGCGCATTTGATCAGCCCGCATTTCTCCGGCTGTTTCTGAAAAGCAGTAAAAGGCCCGTCCGCACGGATGGGCCCGTTTCACGTGGAACCAAGAACAATGAGTGAAGAGAACGTCCCGCAAGGCACTGTCGCACCGGCATACGGTGAAGCCAGCATCCAGATCCTCGAAGGCCTGGAGGCCGTGCGCAAGCGCCCGGGCATGTACATCGGCGACACCTCCGATGGTACCGGCCTGCATCACCTGGTCTTCGAAGTCGTCGACAACTCGATCGACGAAGCGCTGGCCGGGCATTGCAACGACATCATCGTCACCATTCACACCGACAACTCGATCTCCGTCATCGACAACGGCCGCGGCATCCCGACCGGCGTCAAGATGGACGACAAGCACGAGCCGAAGCGTTCCGCCGCCGAAATCGCGCTGACCGAACTGCACGCCGGCGGCAAGTTCAACCAGAACTCGTACAAGGTCTCCGGCGGTCTGCACGGCGTTGGCGTCTCCTGCGTCAATGCGCTGTCGAAGTTCCTGCGCCTGACCATCCGCCGCGATGGCAAGAAGCACTTCATGGAATTTTGCCGTGGCGTGCCGGTCGACCGCAGCATCGAGGTCCGCGACGGTTTTGAAGTCTCGCCGCTGAAAGTCCTTGGCGACACCGAAAAGCGCGGCACCGAAGTGCATTTCCTCGCCGACGACGAAATCTTCGGCCACGTCGAATTCCACTACGAAATCCTCGCCAAGCGCCTGCGCGAGCTGTCCTTCCTCAACAACGGCGTCAGCATCAAGCTGATCGACCAGCGTTCGGGCAAGGAAGAGCTGTTCGCCTTCGCCGGCGGCGTGCAGAGCTTTGTCGAATACATCAACCGCACCAAGTCGGTCCTGCATCCGAACATCTTCTACTCGGCCGGCGAAGCCAAGGTCGGGCAGGGCGCTGCCGATACCGGCATCACCATCGGCGTCGAAGTCGCCATGCAGTGGAACGATTCCTACCAGGAACAGGTGCTCTGCTTCACCAACAACATTCCGCAGTCCGACGGTGGCACTCACCTGACCGGCCTGCGTGCCGCGATGACCCGCGTCATCAACAAGTACATTGACGAAAACGAAATCGCCAAGAAGGCCAAGGTCGATATCGCCGGTGACGACATGCGCGAAGGCCTGGCCTGCGTGCTGTCGGTGAAGATGCCGGACCCGAAGTTCGCATCGCAGACCAAGATGAAGCTGGTTTCCAGCGAAGCCCGTGGCGCCGTTGAAGAAGTCGTCGCCCAGAAACTCGCCGATTTCCTGCTGGAACGCCCGGTCGACGCCAAAATGATCTGCGGCAAGATCGTCGAAGCCTCACGCGCCCGCGAAGCTGCCCGCCGTGCCCGCGAAATGACGCGGCGCAAGGGCGTGCTCGACGGTGTTGGCCTGCCCGGCAAACTCGCCGATTGCCAGGAAAAAGACCCGGCGTTGTGCGAAATCTACATCGTCGAGGGTGACTCCGCAGGCGGCTCCGCCAAGCAGGGCCGCGACCGCAAGTTCCAGGCGATCCTGCCGCTGCGCGGCAAGGTGCTCAACGTCGAAAAGGCCCGTTTCGACAAGCTGATCTCGTCCGAGCAGATCGTCACGCTGATCACCGCGCTTGGCACCGGCATCGGCAAGGACGACTTCAACGTCGAAAAGCTGCGCTACCACCGCATCATCATCATGACTGACGCGGACGTCGACGGCGCCCACATCCGTACGCTGCTGCTGACGCTGCTCTACCGCCAGATGCCCGAACTGATCGACCGCGGCTACGTCTACATCGCCCAGCCGCCGCTGTACAAGGTCAAGCACGGCAAGACCGAGCGCTACCTCAAGGACGACCAGGAATACCACCAGTTCCTGCTCAACATGGCGCTCGACGAAGCCGTGCTGACGCCGACCGCCGGCGCACCGATCACCGGCCCGGCGCTGGAAGGCCTGGCCCGCTCGTGGCTGGCCACCGAAGCGATCATCGAACGCCTGGCCCACCTGGTCAATCCGGAAGTCCTGCAGGCCATCGTCCGCCACAATATTGCGGTCGACCTGTCCAGCGAGGAAAAAACCCGCGCCAGCGCCGAACTTATCGCCGCCCACATCCCCGCCAGCACGCGCATGGTGCCCAAGTTCGACGACATCCAGGAACGCTGGATCCTGCGCGTCGAGCGTATGCACCATGGCAACCTCAAGGTCGGCCTGATCGACGAAGACCTGCTGCTCTCCGGCGACTTCATGCAACTCAAGCGCACCGCCGAAACCCTCGCCGACCTGTTCGGCAACGGCGGCGTCATGGCCCGCGGCGAAAAGAAGCAAGTCTCCGCCAACTTCGGCGAAGCCATGAAGTGGCTGCTCAACGAAGTCGAACGCGGCATCGCCAAGCAGCGCTACAAAGGCCTCGGCGAAATGAACCCGGAACAGCTGTGGGAAACCACCATGGACCCGAAAGTCCGCCGCCTGCTGCGCGTACAGATCGACGATGCGATTGCCGCCGATGAGATCTTCACGACGCTGATGGGTGAGCTGGTTGAACCGAGACGGGCGTTCATCGAGACGAATGCACTGAATGCAAGGATCGACATATAAAGGGGTTTTTTTCCGCTGATGATGTCCTGATTCCTGTTAACTGCTCAGATCAAGAAGGCCGCTCGAAAGAGCGGCCTTCTTGATTTCAGGGGCCATGTATCTGGTTTTTCCGAAAGGATATGCGCTGCTTTCCCTCTATCCTGAGCGGCAAAAAAATTGATCCATTTCCCCGTCGTCTAGAAAAGGAAAACCCAATATGAGAATGATCCTATGGTCCCTGTTTGCCCTGGCTATGCTTCTTTGGACGGGCACGGCGTTGATTGCTGTGCATTTTGTCGATTGGACGGTCCTGACTTTCGGCAACACGCTGCCGACCGGTCAGGAGCTTGGCGCAGTCGCCGAAGCCATTCCTTTGCCCGCCTGGTTGGCTGTTTGGGTTGATCCTGCCTGGGCGCAGATTTTCCAGGCCGGGTTCGGCGATTTTATCGAGATTGTTTCGCAAAGTACGCCTTTCCTTGCTTCCGCGATCAGCTGGCTCAGTCCGTTGATCTGGGCCATCTGGGGCCTGGGTGCGCTGGTGCTGCTGATCGTCGCAATACTGGGCCACTGGTTTCTTGGGACGCTGAAAAAACCAGCCTGACGAGGTATTCGCCGAGCAACAATCGATAGGTTTGTAAGTCGTTAGCGGGTGGTGCCCAGACGGGCGATTTCGTTCCCCAACCCAGCCATGGTTCAGGACAGTGTGGGCTGGCTGAAGCCTGTCAGTTCAATGTGCTGGCGCGCAGTCCTGGTCCCGCTGGCAAGCTGCATGCGAACGGCATCGGCGCAGGTGGGCATGGTTATGAATTGAATCGTGAATAGATAGTTGAATGGCTATCCTGTGCAATTGCTTCTTCAACGTGAAACCCTCAGCTCTTTTCTCCGCACCAGCTCTGCTGTAGCCCCTCGCGCACGCTGTCGGTGTCGTTTGCGCTTGCGAGCAGGAAATGCAGTTTGGCGAAGGCGGCTTCCAGCGTGATGTCGCCGGCGGAGATGACGCCGATACGGGCGAGAGCAGCGCCGGTGGCGTAGGTTTCCTGGCTGACGCCGCCGATCAGGCACTGGGTGGTGTTGAGCAGGGTGATGCCGCGGGCGGTGGCGCGTTCGAGGGCGGCGATCAGTTCGCGGTCGCCTTGCGGGGCGTTGCCGACGCCGTAGGTTTGCAGGATCAAGCCGCGGACGCGCGGGTTGGCGGTCAGCGCGTCGACGGTGGCGCCGGAAATGCCGGGATGGAGGGTGAGGATGGCGACGGCCTGATCGTTGAATTCGGGGATGACGAATTGTTTTTCGCCGGGGCTGACGATGCGTTCGCGGTGCAGCGTGATGGTGTTGCCGGTTTCTGCAAGCGGGGGGTAGTTGGGCGAGTCGAAGGCGTCGAAGCGGGTGGTGGCGAGTTTGCGGCTGCGGTTGCCGCGCAGCAGGCGCTGGCCGAAGTAGAGGCCGACTTCGCGGACGGGCTCGTTGGCAGCGAAGTGCAGGGCGCCTTCGACGTTGTCGAGGGCGTCGCTGTCGGTTTCGATGAGCGGGATCTGGGCGCCGGTAAAGATCACCGGCTTGTCCGTGCCGCGGAGCATGAAGGACAGCGCCGAGGCGCTCCAGGCCATGGTGTCGGTGCCGTGCAGGATGACGAAGCCGGTGTAGTCGTGCCAGTGCTCGAGCAGCGTGCTGGCGATCACCGGCCAGTGGCCGGGGCGCAGGTCGGCGCTGTCGATGGGTGGCAGTTCGACGATATCGTAGTTGGGCTGGCTGGTGCTGGCACGGGTTTCCAGTTGCTGGCGCAGGCGTTCCGGGAAACCGGGCATGGGCCGGTAGCCGTCGGCTGCGGCGGCCATGCCGATGGTGCCGCCGGTGTGCAGGATGAGCGTCTTCATGTGTTGGCGATGAGTTTTCCAGTAAGCCGCGAAGGTAGTCCGAATCAGCTGCCACCGCCAGTAGCTCGCATACAATGCGGCTTTTCGGTCAGGAGATTGCCATGCCCATGTTCGTTGATACGTCCCCGCCGGGACAGTGCATTTTCTGCAAGCTGGTCGCCGGCGAGATTCCCGCCTCGAAGGTGTTCGAGGATGAGGAGACGATTGCCTTCATGGATCTCGGTCAGTTGAACCCGGGGCATACGCTGATCGCCATCAAGCGCCACGCCGACAATCTGCTCGACCTGACGCCGGACGAGGCGGCGGCGGCGATGCGTACGGCGCACCGGGTGGCACATGCGGTGAAGAAGGCTTTCAACCCGCCGGGGCTGACGCTGTTGCAATGCAATGGCAAGGAGGGTGACCAGACGGTATTCCATTTCCACATGCACGTGGTGCCGCGCTGGGGTGATGACGGTATCGGCCTGTCGTGGCCGCGCAAGGACCCGACGCGCGAGTTGCTGGAACAGTACGCGGCGCAGTTGCGTGCGGCGATCGAGCCGGCCTGAGGCGAGCGATGCGTGTTGTCGTGCAGCGGGTAAAAGCGGCCGATGTTGCGGTCGACCGTGAAATTACCGGAAAAATCGGCCCCGGCCTGCTGGTGCTGGCCGGTTTCGAGGCGGATGACAGTGCCGCCGATCTCGACTGGATGGCCGGCAAACTTGTGCGTCTGCGCCTGTTTTCCGATGAAACCGGGGTGATGAACCGCAGTGTCCAGGAGATCGGCGGGGAGATTCTTGCGGTGTCGCAATTCACGCTCTATGCGTCGGTGAAGAAGGGTAACCGGCCGTCGTGGAGCCGGGCGGCGCGCGGCGATGTGTCCGGACCGCTGTTTGCGGATTTCGTCGACAGGTTGTCGGCGGCGCTGGGCAAACCGGTGCCGACGGGGGTGTTCGGCGCCGACATGCAGGTGTCGCTGGTCAATGACGGACCGGTGACGCTGGTGATCGATTCGCGCCAGCCGGAGTAGCCAGGTGCGAGCTGGCTAGTCGCCTTCCTTTTCGCTGGTGAGCACGCCGGGATAGCCGTCGGGATCGTGCCGGTGGTCGTAGATTTCCTTGATGTGGAATTCCAGGTCGGTCAGCGCACCGTTTTCGTCGGCGTAGATTTCCTTGATGCGCAGGATTTCCGGCAGGGCTTTCCTGAAGGCCTGCATCAGCACCGGGTCGAAATGGCTGCCGGTCTGGCTTTCCATCAGGCGCAGGGCTTCTTCAAGCGGGAAGGCGGCCTTGTAGGGACGGATCGAAACCAGTGCGTCAAAGACATCGGCGATGGCGACGATGCGGCCTTCCAGCGGGATGTCCTCACCCTTGAGGCCGCGCGGATAACCGCTGCCGTCCCATTTTTCGTGATGGCACAGGGCGATGATGCGGGCGGTTTCGAGCAGCTCGTTCTCGTGTTTGCCGATGATTTCGGCGCCCATGATCGGGTGCTGGTGCATGACCTTCCATTCCTCGGCGTCGAGCTTGCCCGGCTTGAGCAGGATGGAGTCGGGAATGCCGATCTTGCCGATGTCGTGCATTGGCGCGGTGTTGAAGATGATGCTGGCGGCTTCGTCGCCGAGACCGTGGGCTTCGGCGATCAGGCGGGCGTAGTGGCTCATGCGCAAGACGTGGTTGCCGGTTTCGTTGTCCTTGAATTCGGCGGCGCGGCCAAGCCGGCGGATGATCTGCTGGCGGGTCGTCATCAGCTCGCTGGTGCGCTGGCGGACCATGCGTTCGAGTTCGCGCGACTGGTCGTAGAGGGCGAGATGGGTACGCACCCGCGCCTTGACGATGGGCGGACTGATCGGTTTGGTGATGTAGTCGACCGCGCCGAGGGCGAGGCCGCGTTCCTCGTCCTCGATGCTGCTCATGGCGGTGACGAAGATCACCGGAATGCGCCGGCGGTCCGGGTTGGCCTTGAGCCGTCGGCAGATTTCCAGGCCGGACAGGCCGGGCATCATGATGTCGAGCAGGATCAGGTCGGGCGGTTCATCGGAATAGATGATCTTCAGCGCCTTCTCGCCCGAGGTGGCGACCCGGATGCGATAGTCGTTGCACAGCACTTCACTGAGGATGGTGATGTTTTCCGGGGTGTCATCGACGACCAGGATGCTTTGCTTGGGGAGCAGGGGACTCATGGCTGTTTCGCTCGGGAATTGGGTATGTCGCCGAGCCGCTTCAGTATCCCGGAAGCGGCTTCGAATTCGTAGTGACCGATCAACCGGGTCAGTTCTTCGACAAGCAGGGGATCGACATGCTGGCGCAGCGTGTCGGCGATGTTTTCGAATTCCCGGACGGCGGTTGCATCGTCATTATCCAGAAGTTGTTGCAGACGGGATAGCGCTTCCGGCAGGGCCTGCTGCTGCGCCAGTGTGGCTGCCGTCTTCGCTTGCGCGGTTGGCGCCTTCTTCGCGATGAGGGCAAAAACGCTGGTCAGGACGGTATCCAGCTGGGCGATCAGGGTGTCGATCTCGCGGATGGCGTCAGGCTGCTGCTTCAGGCATTTTTCCAGATCGGCCGAAAGGCTGGCGAGACGGCTGGCGCCGATGTTGCCGGCAAGCCCGCGCAGGGTATGGGCGAGCAGGATCATTTCGTCGAGTTCGCCATGCGCCTGGGCGTTGCGCAGGCGTGCGAGGAAATCGCCCTGATCCTCGGCAAAGCGGACAAGCAGCCGGTCGTGCAACTGCCGGTTGCCGCCGAGCCGGGCAATTGCGCTGGCGCTGTCGATGATCTCGCTGTCGTCGGCAGTTTTGTCGGTCGGGGGGGTGGCCGGGGCTTCGGCCGTATCTGCCGTCAGGCCGCCCAGCCAGATGGCCAGCGTTGATTGCAGGACGGCAACGTCGATCGGCTTGGCGATGTGTTCGTTCATGCCGGCGGCCAGGCAGCGCTCGCGGTCGGCGGCCAGCGCGTTGGCGGTCATCGCCACGATCGGCAGTTCGCGCCGGCCGAGGTCCTGGCGAATGCGCCGGGTGGCTTCGTAGCCATCCATGACCGGCATCTGGCAGTCCATCAGGACCAGGTCGAATTCTTCCCGTTCCACCCGGTCGACCGCAATCGCGCCGTTGGCCGCGGTTTGGACCTGCAAGCCGAAGGCAGCGAGCATTTCTTCCGCCAGTTCGCGATTGACTTCGTTGTCCTCGACCAGCAGCACCCGGTGGCCGGCCAGGCTGATGTTGCCGGGGACGGCCTTCGACGATTCGGGCAGGCCGGGGGCGCGGTGCAGGGCGAGCATGACGCTGTCGAACAGCGAGGATGGCGTTGCCGGCTTGCCGAGAATGGCGCTGACGGCGTGCGGGTGCAGGGCGTCGCGCAGTTCGTCGTGATCGTGCGCGGTGGTCATGATGATGGCCGGCTCGTCGCTGGCGAAGGGTTCGCGGCGGATCGATGCGAGCAGTTCGACGCCGTCCATGCCCGGCATCTTCCAGTCGAGCAGCAGCAGCTTGTAGGGATGGCCGGCCTGGCGGGCGGCGGCCAGTTCGACCAGGGCTTCGTGGCCGCTGGCCGCAACACGGCAGTCAATGCCGAGTGCCGCCAGCATGTGGGCGAAGACTTCGCGCGCGCCGGGGCTGTCGTCGATGACCAGGGTCCGCAGGTTTTCCGGAATGCCGAGACGGCGTGGCGTTTCCGGCTCGTTGCCGGGCAGGTCGAACGGCAGTTCGAAGGTGAAACGGCTGCCGACGCCGGGTTCGCTGCTGACCGAAATCCGGCCGCCGAGCAGGTCGACGATGCGCTTGCAGATCGACAGCCCGAGACCGGTGCCGCCGTACTTGCGGGTGGTCGAACTGTCGGCCTGGGTGAAGGCGTTGAACAGGCTGGCCTGTTGTTCGGCATTCATGCCGATGCCCGTATCACGGACTTCGAAGCGCAGCAGGACGCTGGTTTCCCGGCGTTCGAGCAGGTCGACCGTAACCGTGACCTCGCCCTTCTCGGTGAACTTGATGGCGTTGCCGACCAGGTTGAGCAGCACCTGGCCGAGCCGCAGCGGATCGCCGACGAGATGTTCGGGGACATCGTGGGCCGGGTCGAAAAGCAGTTCCAGGCCGCGTTCGCGGGCCTTGATCGTACTCAGGTCGCCGAGGTGCTGCAGCGTTGCATCGAGGCTGAACACGGTGCGCTCGAAGCGCATCATGCCGGCCTCGATCTTGGACAGGTCGAGGATGTCGTTGATGATGCCGAGCAAGCCCTTGGCCGCGGCATCGACCTTGTTCAGGTAATTGCGCTGCTTGGCATCGAGCCCGGTTTGCAGCGCCAGGTGGGTCATGCCGATGATCGCGTTCATCGGTGTGCGGATTTCGTGACTCATGTTGGCCAGGAAATCGGATTTGGCTGCCGCCGCCGATTCGGCTGCCGCGCGGGCCTTGTCGGCTTCGCGTTCGGCGTCCTTCTGCGGCGTGATGTCGACGATGACGCCGATCAGGCCGCCCGGCGTTCCGTCCGGCGACCGGAAGCCGCTGACGGCGTAAAGCGTGTCGCGCAGGCTGCCGTCGGCACGGCACATGGTGACGACGCGGCTGATCCGGCCGGATTCGGCGATGACCCGCTCGTCTTCGGCCTGGAAGGTACGGCGTTCTTCTTCCGGCAGATATTCGAGGTCCAGTACCCGCTTGCCGATGAACTGGCCGCGGTCGATGCCGAAAAATTCCTCGTAGGCCCGGTTGCAGCCAAGAAAGCGGGTGTGTTCGCCCTTGTAGAAAATGGGATTTGGGATGGTGTCGAGCAGCGCCCGCAGGAAGGCAAACTGGCGGATCAGCTCGACTTCGATCTCGCGCCGGTCGGAGATGTCGAGCACGGTTACCAGCAGGGAAGCGATCTCGCCGGCCTCGTCGCGCACGGCGGTTACCTGGACATCACCCCAGCGGCTGGCACCATACGCATCGATGAATTCGAATTCGCTGCGCAGCCCGTCTTTGTTGCCGTCGACGATCCCGCTCAGGGCCTGGTGCATGCGTTCTTCCTCGGCAGGGGAGAGACACAGGTTGCGGGTATTGCGCAAGCTTTGCAGCGGGCGGTCGACGAAGCTGGCGAATGCCCGGTTGAATTCGGCAGGGCGCTGGTCGGTGTCGAGGCTGACGATGCCGACCGCCGCATTGTCGAAGACGGCGCGGAAGAAGGCTTCACGTTGCTGCAGGTGTTCCTGGCTCTGGCGCAATGCGCTGGTGCGCATGGCAACGGTCATTTCAAGGTCGGCATTGATGTTCTGCAATGCCTGTCGGCCGTACTGCAGTTGCTGGCGCATGTTTTCCAGTGCATCGGCCAGCTGGCTGACTTCCCGCCAGGGCGCCTCGGTCAGTACCGGGCTGTCCAGTTCCTGGCGACCGATGCGTTCGCTTTCTGCGGTCAGTTCATTGAGCGGTTCGCCGAAGCGCTCGGCAATGCGGATGGCGACGACGATGCCGAGGCCGAGGGCGCTGATCAGGATGATCCCGAGGACCACCAGGTCGGCGCTGGAAACCGGTACGAAATCGCGTTGCGGGGCAACCACGCCGAGCCAGACGCCGGTACGGTCCTCGTCGAGACGGGAAAACAGGCTGAGCCAGCGACCATCTGGCCGCGCGAAGGCATGCAACTCGCCGTCCGGGTCCGGATCTTCGCGCCACAGACGGTGGGCCTGGGCCAGTTCGCCGAGACCGAGCTCGTCGGGCATCTTGAGCAGGGTCTGATTGATCGATCCGGCATCGGTAAAGCGGGCATCGCGCGGCGGGGCAATCAACCGGCCGTCGCCGAGCAGCAGGGCGGCCTGACCTTCGCTGCCCAGGGTCAGGCGGGTCGTGAATTCGGCGACTTCGCCGAGCCGGACATCGTGCGCGATGACATAGCGGGAACCGTCGGCATCCCGCCAGCGCATCGCTGCAGTCATCCCCGGTTCCTTGGTGGTGAAGAAAATGTAGGGTTGCGTCCAGTGCACCGCGGCATCCGATGAGAGCGCCATGGCGCCCTGAAACCAGGGGCGCTGGCGGGGATCGTAGTCGCTTTCGTGGATTTCCACTTTTTCGATCTGCCGTTGCGCGTTCCAGGTGATCCAGTAGCTTTGCCGGCCCCATTCGCCCGGGTTGCTGATGCGATTGATCCAGCCACCATCCTTGCCGAGCAGCAGGAACAGTTCGCGTCCGGACTCGTGGGCAAGGAGGATGGAGTTGATCTCGTCGTGATTGGCGAGGATGGGGAAGAAAAGTTCGTTGAAACGGCTGAGTTCGCGATGGTCGACGACGCCGCTGGCGCCCCAGCCATGACTGCTGCGCAGCGTGATCTCGACCGAATGGAGCAGGCGGTTGTAACGGGACTCGACCTGTTCGGATGCCAGGCGCAGCTGCGTTTCAGCCAGACGGTTGACCGTTGGCTGGCCGATCAGATGGATGAGGCCGATGGTGAAGGCGGCGAGCGCGAGCAGGATCAGCAAGCCGATCCGTAGCACCAGGCTGTTGGCGAATCCCGGTTTTCTGAACGAAATGCCGCGCAAGTCGCTTCTCCCCCTGGTTACTGCGCTCCGATGGCTGGCCTGCTGTCCTTGTTCCGGCAGCTTTAGCCAGCATAACCAAGCGCTGCCGGGCGATCAAGGAAAGATCACGGAACGACGCTGATTTCCGGTGGTTTGCCGATGTATTCGAGACGTTTGTTCAGGGCTTCGGTGACGAAGATGCGATTTTCGCGGTCGACGCGCAAAACGAGGCCGGTTTGCATCTTGCGGGCCAACTCGCGCCAGCCGTCCGGGCCGGCGATGAAGATCGGCTTGGAGGCCGCGTCCGACAGCGTGCCGGCTTTGGCGCTGGCCGGGATGAGCACGGTCACTGCCTGCGTGTGGTCGACCGGCCAGCCGGTGCGCGGGTCGATCAGGTGGGCGTAGCGCTTGCCGTCGAGTTCGAAGTAGCGCTGGTAATCGCCGGAGGTGCCGATGGCTTCACCGTCGTCGAGCATCACCGTGGCCAGCGGGCCGGGCTGGCGCGGGTGCTGGATGCCGACCCGCCACTTGCGTCCGTCCTTGCTGCCCAGGGCCATGACGTTGCCGCCGATGTTGATCAGCGCATTGTTGATGCCCTGCGCGCGCAGGATGGCGGCGGCGCGGTCGAGTGCGACGCCCTTCAGGTAGCCGCCGAAATCGAGCGCCAGCGATCGGTTCCTGCTGGTGACGGTGGTCCCGGCGATGACCAGGTCGGCGACCGAGGGTTTCTGCTTGAGCCAGTCGGCGATGGCCTGCGGGTCGGGCAGGCGGGCTTCGAATTCGTCGGCATGGAAGCCCCACAGCTTGATCAGTGCGCCGACGCCGGGATCGAACAGGTGATCGCCCTGCGCCGACAGGGCTTGCGCCTCGCGCATGAATTCGGCCAGCTCGGGCGTGACTTGCTGCGGTCGACCGGCGGCAATGGCCGAATTCACTTCGGTCAGTTCGGACGGCTGCCAGGCGTGATAGGCGCGGTGCATGCGGTCGAATTCGCGCAATACCGCGGCAATCGCCTGCCGGCCCTGTTCCGGCGCGTCGCTGACGACGATGACTTCGACCCGGGTGCCGAAAACGAAGGCCTGTTGTTCCTGCAGCGGCGCCTTGGTGCAGGCGGTGAGACAGACAGCGAGGAGGGCGATCAGGAAAGTCCGCATGCGTGCTCGATGGCGGTGATGAAGGCACCGGCCGCATCGAAGCCGCTTTGCTGGCGGATCTCGACCATGCAGGTCGGGCTGGTGACGTTGATTTCGGTGAGATGGCTGCCGATGACGTCGAGGCCGACCAGCATCAGGCCGCGCTTGAACAGCACCGGGCCGATGGCTTCGGCGATCTCGCGGTCGCGTGGCGACAGTTCCTGGGCGACGCCGGTGCCGCCGGCTGACAGGTTGCCGCGGGTTTCGCCGGCCTTGGGAATGCGTGCCAGGCAGAAGGGAACGACCTTGCCGCCGATGAGCAGGATGCGTTTGTCGCCCTGGCTGATTTCCGGCAGGTAGCGCTGCGCCATGATTGTCCGCTGACCTTCGTGGGTCAGCGTTTCGACGATGACGTTGCGGTTCGGGTCGTTGCGATGGACGCGGAAGATCTGGCTGCCGCCCATGCCGTCGAGCGGCTTGAGGATGACGTCGCGGGTTTCGTCGATGAAGTGGTGGATTTGCTGCAAGTCGCGGCTTATTACGGTCGACGGGGCAAAACGGGCAAATTCGGTGATCGCGATCTTTTCCGAATGTTCGCGCAGCGCGCGCGGTCGGTTGAAGACGCGCACTCCGTCGGCCTCGGCGCGTTCGAGCAGCCAGGTGGCGGTGAGGAATTCGAAATCGAAGGGCGGGTCCTTGCGCATGATGACGGCGTCGAAGGCTTTCAGCGGCGTCCATTCACGCCCGGTTTCGCGATACCAGTCGTGGTCGTCCGGGCGCAGGTGCAGGTGGACGGCCTCGGCGAAGGCGCCGCCCGGGTGACCGGTTTCGGTGGTCCGCCAGCCCAGGGTCCTGGCCTCGATGGCAAAGACGTCGTGACCGTGGTTTTCGGCGGCCCGCATCATCGCAATGGTGGAATCTTTCCAGGCCTTCAACCCGTCGACCGGATCGATGACGAAGGCCAGCTTCAGCGAGCGGGCGCTACCGCCGAGCAGGTGTTTCTCGAAATGAAGTTGCTGGGCCACCGGTCAGGCCTGGCCGTCGTCCGGCGCCGTCCGTTCCAGTTCGACGGCGGCTGCCAGGCAGGCCAGCCGGCCGACGACGCCGTAGGCGTAGAAGCGGTTGGGCGGCGAGTCGGGATTGCCGCAGCGGTAGTCGGGCAGGTTGCAGCCGGTTTCGAAGGCCAGCGGCTCGAAGTGCATGCCCGGCGCGTTCAGGTTCTCGTCCTTGCCCCGCCCGGTATGGACGCGGTAGAAACCGCCGGTGACGTAGCGGTCGATCATGTAGATGACCGGTTCGGCGACGGCGTCATTGACTGTCTCGAACGAATGCACGCCTTCCTGGATCAGCACCTCGGACACTTCCAGGCCTTCCTTGACGACGCTCATCTTGTTGCGTTGCTTGCGGTTGAGCGCGATCACCTCGTCCACGTTGCGCACCGTCATCACGCCCATGCCGTAGGTGCCGGCGTCGGCCTTGACGACGACGTAGGGGGTCTCGGTGATGCCGTATTCCTGGTACTTCTCGCGGACGATGTCGAGCACCGCTTCGACATTGGCGGCCAGGCATTCCTCGCCCTGGCGTTCGTGGAAATTGACCGCGCGGCAGACCGAGAAGGCCGGATTGATGCGCCACGGGTCGATGCCGATGGCCTTGGCGAAATCGTTGGCGACCTGGTCGTAGGCAGCGAAGTGGTTGGACTTGCGGCGTACCGCCCAGCCGGCGTGTAGTGGCGGCAGCACGAACTGCTCGTCGAGATTGCCGAGAATCTCCGGGATACCGGCCGACAGATCGTTGTTGAGCAGGATGGCGCAGGGTTCGAAACCGGCGACGCCGAGCCGGTTGCCATTGCGGACCAGGGGTTCGAGCAGCAGCTGCTGGCCGTTCGGCAGGTCGATCGGGGTCGGTCCGGCGAGATCGGGAATCAGCGAACCGATGCGCACTTCCAGCCCGGTCTGCTTGAGAATGGCGGCGATCTGCGCGACGTTCTGCAGGTAGAACTGGTTGCGCGTGTGGTTCTCGGGAATCAGCAGCAGGCTGCGCGCTTCCGGGCAGAATTTCTCGATCGCGCTCATTGCCGCCTGCACGCACAGCGGCAGGAAGGCCGGATTGAGGTTGTTGAAACCACCCGGATACAGGTTGGTATCGACAGGTGCCAGCTTGAAACCGGAATTGCGCAGATCGACCGACGAGTAGAAGGGCGGCGTGTGTTCCTGCCACTGGGCGCGCAGCCAGTGCTCGATCTGCGCGCTGCTTTCGAGGAAGCGGCGCTCCAGTTCGAGCAACGGGCCTTTCAGGGCCGTCGTGAGATGAGGGACCATGGTGCTGTCTCCTGGCGTTCTTAGCCGTTATTGTCGGTCGCGATGTTACACCGCGGTGCACAAAAATGGGGTCGGCTGCCGCGGTCGACCGCGCAAAAAGGGTAAAATCCGGCCCTCACTGAAATACTTGCCGGATCGGAAATCGTCGTGCTCGTCGCTGCCAACATCACCATGCAATTCGGGGCCAAGCCCCTGTTTGAAAACGTCAACGTCAAATTCGGCGAAGGCTATCGCTACGGCCTGATCGGTGCCAACGGCGCCGGCAAGTCGACCTTCATGAAGATCCTGTGCGGCGCGCTGGAGCCATCGGCCGGCAATGTCTCCAAGGATGTCCATGAGCGCATGGCCTACCTGAAGCAGGACCAGTTTGCCTACGAGGACATGCGCGTCCTTGACGTGGTGATGATGGGCCACGAGGAACTGTGGGGCGCGATCCAGGAGCGCGATGCGATCTACGCCAACCCGGAGGCGACCGAGGACGACTACATGCGCGCCGCCGAACTCGAAGGCAAGGTTGGCGAATACGACGGCTACACCGCCGAATCGCGCGCCGGCGAACTGCTGCTCGGCGTCGGCATCCCGACCAGCCAGCACAACGGTCCGATGCGCGAAGTGGCGCCGGGCTGGAAGCTGCGCGTGCTGCTCTGCCAGGCGCTGTTCGCCAACCCGGACATCCTGCTGCTCGACGAACCGACCAACAACCTCGACATCAACACCATCCGCTGGCTGGAAGACGTGCTCAACAACCGCGATTCGACGATGATCATCATCTCGCACGATCGCCACTTCCTGAACCAGGTGTGTACCCACATGGCCGACCTGGACTACGGCAAGATCACCACCTACGCCGGCAACTACGACGACTTCATGGAAGCCGCGCAGCAGGCTCGCGAACGCCAGTCGAACGCCAACGCCAAGGCCAAGGAGCGGATCGCCGAACTGCAGACCTTCGTCCGCCGCTTCTCGGCCAACGCTTCCAAGGCCAAGCAGGCGACTTCCCGGATGAAGCTGATCGACAAGCTGAAGCCGGAAGACGTCAAGCCGTCGTCGCGCCAGTACCCGTGGATTCGCTTCGATTACGACGAGAAGCAGAAGCTGCATCGCCAGGCGGTCGAGATCGAGAACCTGACCTTCGCCTACCCGGGCAGCGAACAGAAGATCTTCAACAACCTGACGCTGACCATCAATGCTGGCGAAAAGATTGCCATCATCGGTGAGAACGGCGTCGGCAAGACGACCCTGCTGAAGCTCCTGATGGGCGAGCTGCAACCCGGTTACGGCACGATCAAGTGGGCGGAAAAGGCGCAGCTCGGCTACTACGCGCAGGACCACTCGGCCGAATTCCAGAGCGACACCAACCTGACCGACTGGATTGCTCCGTTCGCCCGCGATTCCGCCGGCGAAGGCGGCGATGTCGAAACCCTGATGCGCGGCACGCTCGGTCGTCTGCTGTTTTCCGGCGACGACGTCCGGAAGGCGGTCAAGGTTCTCTCCGGCGGCGAGCAGGGCCGCATGCTGTTCGGCAAGCTGATGCTGTCAAGGCCGAACGTGTTGCTGATGGACGAACCGACCAACCACCTCGACATGGAATCGATCGAAGCCCTGAATTCTGGCCTGGAAAAATTCCCCGGTACGCTGGTCTTCGTCTCGCACGACCGTGAATTCGTCTCCTCGCTGTCGACCCGCGTGCTCGAAGTCAAGGGCGACGGCAAGATCGTCGATTACCTCGGTGGTTACGAGGATTATCTGGCATCGCAAGGCGTCGAATAAGCCGCAAACTCCAGTCCCTTGTCCCCCAGCCAGCTATCCGCGGGTTGGGGGCGGCCGTAGAAATAGCCTTGCAGCAACCGGCACCCCATCTGTTGCAGCAGTTCCAGCTGCTCAGCGGTTTCCACGCCTTCGGTGACGACGCTCAGTTCCAGGTCCGCTGCCATTGAGGCAATGGCGCGCACGATCTTCTGGTCGGAGGAACTGGTTGTCAGGTTGCGCACGAAGGACTGGTCGATCTTGATGATGTTTACCATGAAGCTGGAGAGGTAGCTCATGGATGAATAGCCGGTTCCGAAATCGTCAATGGCGACGCGCAGCCCCAGTTCCCGCAGGCGGCCCAGCACCTGGGTCACGTTGCCCACATCCCCCAGCAGCATGTCTTCGGTGACTTCCAGGACCAGTCGCTCGGCCGGAATACCCTCCTCTGCCAGGATGGCCGCTACCCGTACGGGGAATTCCTCGGCATTGATGTCGCTGACCGATACATTCACGCCCAGGTAGGGGCGGGAGGGTTTTTCCAGGTAGGGCTTGAAGGCTTTGCTGGCTGAACGCAGCATGCCCAGTGTCAAATCGCGGATACAGCCGCTCTCGATGGCGGCGCGGATGAATTCGGGCGGCGGTACCCAGCCGAGTTCCGGGTGCTGCCAGCGGGCCAGGGCTTCGAACCCGGCGATCCCGCCGCTGTTCGCATCCACGATGGGCTGAAAGTAGACCTGGATTTCGCTGTTTGCCACCGCATTTGGCAGCCAGGCCTCCAGGCGGAACTGGCGCAGAGCCCGCTCGTGGATATCCCGGTCGAACACCACCACATGGTTGCCCCGCTCCTGCTTGGCTTCGTGCATGGCGGTATCAGCCTCGCGCAGCAGCCGGTCCCGGTCGATTTCGCCTGGCGCCGCCAGGGTTGCCCCGAAGGCAGCTGATATGGACAAGCGATGACCACTCACATGAAACGGCTCCACCATGATGTGTGCGCACTGATCGCACAGATCTGCGAGATACATGGGATCGTCCAGGCGGCGCAGGATGACGAAGGAGTCACCGCTGAAACGTATCAACTGGGTCCGCCCCTCCTGGATGCCAGCCAGGCGTTCTGCCACGGCGGATACCACCTCATCGCCGAAGGAGTGCCCATAGGTATCGTTGATCAACTTGAAGCGGTTGACGTCCATCATCACCAGAGCCATGGCCTGGCCGCCACCCCATTTTCCCCGCACCAGTTGCTCATTGAGCCAGGCCCGGTTCGGCAGCCCGGTCAGATCGTCGTGGGTGGCCTGATGATGCAGGGCTGCATGGCGTGAGGCCAGGATGCGTCCCCGGATCAGTACTCCCGCCAGCAGCAGGAGCAGCAAGGTGACGATGGCGCTGAAGCTCAGCAGGGTATTGCGGTATTCGGGGTCGAAGATGGAGGGCGGTCGGTTCAGCAGCTGGCTACCTTGAGGCAGATCGTTTCCGGTGATTCCGAAACGTTGCAGTTCGCGGTAATCGAACACCAGGGCCTGGGGGGGTTCGTACACGATCGGTATCTCTTCCGGGCGCTGCCCGGCCAGCACGTACTGGGCCATGCGTGCCATCAGGCGGCCGTTTTCCAGGCCGCTGTTCATGTAGCCACCGAGGGCGCCGCGCCCTACGGTGGCATCCAGGTCGGAATAGACCGGGCGGCTGGTGCGGGCATGCACATAGGCAACCAGTTCCTCCGGGCTGAAGGGTCGGCCACCTTCCTTCTGGGGCTGGGAGCCCAGGGCAAACAACAGGGTGTCGTTCCCCAGGTCGGGCAAGCGCCCATCAACCTCCGCCAGATACCGTGTCACCCAGTGCTCCACCTGGATACCGGGGTCCAGGCGCTCCATGGCACCGGCAACGTGCTCCCGAATACCAGCGCCTGACTCGTCGGCTGTGGTCAGGAATACCAGTCGCTTTACCTCGGGGTGCAGCACCAGCGCCAGCCGAAGGGTACGGACCAGATCGAAGCGCTCCGCCACGCCAGTGACGCCGGGGCGTCCTGCGGTGATCTGGTTCGGGTCGCCATTGATGCCACCAAAGATGATGGGCGTGCCAGCGAACATGTCTCGCTGCTGCACGGCAAACTCCAGGGCATTGTCATCGACTGTCACCACCAGGTCGAAACGCCGGCCGGCATGTTTTTCGGTCAGGTAGCGGGCAAAGCGCAAACGTGATTCCTGTTCCCGGTGTCGCTTGGTGTCCATCCACTCCACGTGCAGCACGGGGCGGCTGGCCGTGACACCCCCCCATTCCTCGAAACCGTCGAGTATCCGGTCTTCCCAGCTGTAGCCGTGGTGGTAGGACATGAGTACCAGGACTTGCGGCGACTCCTGGGATGCCGGCAGCCCGGCGACGAGCGTCAGCTGCAGAAGGAAAGCCAGCAGGCAGTGTCGCCAGGCGACAGATATTCCCTTCGCAGTCATGTATTGCTCCTTCGCGGGGTCCCGTGCCAGGCGGCAGGGCCGTCGCCCACGCCGCTCGCGGTAATGCCACAATCAATAATTCATTTCTCTGAGTATATGAAATTCTAATTTCAGCAATATCTTATAAATATTAAAAAATCGCCACAAGACATATTGCTGCTGAAACAATGCGTAAAAAAGAATGTGTGGCGTAATTCTCCAAGCTCCTCCGAGGGGGAAGAACGATGGAGTGATGCCATGCGAATCGATGCTTCGGGAAATACGTTCCCTGCCTGCGATTTATGCTGATGTATTTTAGTCTGCTGGGGAGGTTTGAGCCAAAGCTCAGTCTTCGGCTTTTTTTCCGGCTTCCAGCCAGCGCAGCAAGCTGACGAATAGCTGTTCCGGGATGACCGGTTTGCCGATGTGGTCATTCATGCCGGCGGCGATGCATTGCTGGCGATCTTCGGCAAAGGCGTTGGCGGTCATCGCCAGGATCGGTGTGTCCCGGTTGACGCCGGTGGTGCGGATTGCCTGCGTTGCCTCCAGACCGTTCATCACCGGCATCTGCATGTCCATCAGGATCACGGCGTAGCGCCGCTCGCTGGCCATGCTGACGGCCTGCGCACCATTTTCCGCCAGATCCACCTGGATGCCTGTTTCTGCCAGCAGATCGCGGGTGACTTCCTGGTTGATCGGTTCGTCTTCGACCAGCAGGACGCTGGCGCCGGCAAACTGCTGGCGCAGCCGGGTTTCCGCGCTGGCTTCGCTGCTGCTGGCGGCAGGTGTCGGCGCGCTGGTGGCTGCCTTGCCGAGACGGACGGTGAACCAGAAGGTACTGCCCTGGCCGGGTTGGCTGTCGACGCCGATTTCACCGTGCATCATGGTCACCAGCTTCTTGCTGATCGCGAGTCCGAGACCGGTGCCGCCGTACTTCCGGGTCATCGAGCTGTCGGCCTGCTCGAAGGCCGCGAACAGTCGCTTCTGTTCGTCGGTGGCGATGCCGATGCCGGTGTCGTGGACGGCAAAGCGGAGCTGCATGTCCTGCGCTGTTTCGTCGAGGATGGTGACGCGAATCCCGACTTCGCCCTGTTCGGTGAATTTGACTGCATTGCCGGCAAGATTGGTCAGGATCTGGCCCAGCCGCAGCGAGTCGCCGGTGAAGGCGCGGTCACACCCGGCCGGTAGAGGTTCGATGTGCAGCCGCAGTTGTTTTTCCTTCGCTTTCAGCGCCAGCAGGCCGGTAACATTGTCGAGCACGTGCCCCAGCCGGAATTCCGCTTGCTCCAGCGACAAGCGGTCGGCTTCGATCTTGGACAGGTCGAGAATGTCGTTGAGGATCAGCAGCAGGCGATTGGCCGCTTCCATGGCCCGGTCGAGCTGGCGTTCCATCCGGTTGTCGGCGACCCGGCTGCGGACCAGCGAAATCATGCCCATGATGCCGTGCATCGGCGTCCGCAGTTCGTGGCTCATGTTGGCGAGGAAGGCCGACTTGGCCTTGTTTGCCGACTCGGCGGCTTCCTTGGCCAGCAGCAGTGTCTGATTGGCGATTTCCAGGTCGACGTTGAGGGCCTGGATGCGGGCCTCCGACTTCATCCGCTCGGCGACTTCAGCCTGCAGTCGTTCGTTGCCGGTACGCAGGTCGTTGGCCTGGCGCTCCAGGTTTTCGTTGTGTCGCTGCAGTTGTCGGGCCATGTCGTCGATGGTCGCATACAGGCTGGCGACTTCGCGTACCGGGCTGCTGTCGCCGCCGGTGGTGCGCCAGTTGCCCCCGGCGATGCCAGCCGCTGCACGCGACAGCCGGATCAGCGGGCGCGAGATCCAGTCGCTGGCCAGCAGCCCGATGAAAATGCCGAATCCGGTGATCAGCAGGCCGAGATAGATGACGTTCTGCAGCATGCTGCTGGCCAGCGTATCGAAATGTGCTTGCGGCAGGATCAGCCCGATGCTCAATGTCTGTCCCTGTTCCAGCGGGTGCCGGCGCCAGTCGACGAGATAGCGCATGTCATCGACGACGATGAATGCACTGCCCTCAGGGCTCCTGCCATCGTCCATGGCGCTGCCGGCAGCGCGTAGCAGGGGATCGGCGCTGTCGCCGAGCTTGATTCGTGTCGCCTCGCCGGTCGTGCGGTAAATCGGATGTGTGCCCGAACTGGCGAGCAGTTTGCCGTCGCTTTCGGCAATGAAGGCAAGCCCGCCGGTGTCCTCGCTCAACTCGCCGAGCAGGGTCGACAGCTGGGACAGGGCGACATCGGCGGTGGTGACGCCGATGAAGCGGCCGGCCGGATCGTGCATCGGGGAGGACATGCCGATGCCCATGGTGTCGTAGGCTCCCAGGGCATCATTGATGACGTAGCGGTAGGCCGGGTACCAGGCCATGCGACCGTTTTCGCGGGCGGCGATGAACCAGGGGCGGGTCCGGGCATCGAAGGCACTACTGGCTGGGGAAACCAGGGTTGTCGGCCGGGCCGCATCGTCGACGCGATAGATGTGCATTGCCCGGTTGTCGGCAATACGGGCATGCAGCAGGCGCAGGCCACGATCAGCGCCCAGCGGCGGGCGGCTGCCGGCATAGTATTCGCCATCGCTCATGCCGGCTGAGATGAAGGTGAGCAGCGGTTGCTGGCGGATCTGCAGCAGGAAATCCTGCATCATCCGGTCGCGCTGCGCGGGATCGAGCAGTCCGGCGCGCGCCTGTTCGACATTGAAGGCGACGACCCGTTTTGGCACCTCGAAAAAGGCGGCGACCCGGTCGTGGATGCGCTCGCCGAGCGCATTGGCCATATTCTCGGCAAAACGGTCGGCTGCCTGACGGGCATTGACGTAGGAAATCCAGCCACTGATGGCAACGATGGGCAACAGCACTAGCAGTAGCGAGCCGATCAGGAAGCTGCGCAGTCCGATCCGGCCGTTGCTGGCAGTCGGTACGGCATCGTTGCTGCTTTCGTTATCGCGCCGGAACAACTGGCGCAGGATCAGGGCCAGGGTCAGTAGCCCGATGACGCCCCGGGTCAGCCACTGGCGCAGGGTGTTGTACGGATTGCCGGCGATCGGTGCGGCTGCCAGGCGCCACTGACCACCGGGCAGGTCGACGTCGATGGCAACGTGGTCTTGCTTGAACAGGGCCGGCTCACCATAGAAAGGCTCGCCTTCGGCGCCGCTGCCATCTCGGCCGCGGATGGCGAGGGTGAATCCGCTATTTCTGCCGATCAGCCCGGCGTCGCTGAGTACGCCTTCGAGGTCGATGGCCGAGGAGACGACGCCCTTGAATTCTTCCGCCTGTCCCTCGCCTGCCGGAAAATAGATCGGTGTGCGGCTGACCAGCCCGGGCCGGCCACTCTGAACCAGATCGACCGGCCCGGTCAGGACCGTGTCGCGCACGGCCAGCATTCGTTCGATGCCGGTCATGATGTAGGGGCGATTGGCGTAGTTCATCCCCTGGACGGCTTCGTTGCCGGCGAAGGGATGGACGAAAACGACTTCGTAATGGCGCGACAGGGTCAGGTTGATGACGTTCCTGTATTCGCTGATCAATTTATCCGAGATGCTTCGCAGGCGCGCTTCGTCGAATTCGAGATCGGCTGTCAGGGTAGCGGCGAAATCGTAGTGGATCTGCCTGTGATGTTTCAGATCGCGCTCTAGCCTCAGGGCAGCGGCGCGCAACTGGATCTCGGTCTGTTGCAGCGCGACCGCCTCGACCTGTTGCCGATCGACATGGGTCGCAACAATTGCCAGCAACCAGCCACCGATGGCAATGAGCAGCAGTTGCAGCCAGGCGCCTGCGGCGAGGCCACGGAAGGGATTCATGGCTGCTTGCCCAGCCTGATGCGCAAGCGGTCGAGTAGCCAGGCTGCACCCAGCAGCATGCCAAGGCGCAGCACCGTATTGAACAGCAACGGGCCACGTTCGAGGCCGCCACCGGTCAACTGGCGTTCGGCCAGATACCAGAGCACGACGGCCAGTACAGCCAGCATGCTGGCGCGTGACAGATTGATGAACCAAGCGACGGCGAGCACCGGTAGCAGGAAGAGCAGATGAAACTCGTAGGCTGCGGGGCTGATCATGCGCAGGTAGCCGACCAGGCCGGTGGTGACCATGGCGGCCGCCCAGATGCCGATCTGGGTCAGAGGTGTGGGACGTTGGCAGAGCAGGGTGGGCAGGTTCATGGTGCGATGTTCAGGTATTCCCGCTTGCCAATCAAGCCGCCTGAACACGTGCTGCGGCAAATTATGTTTTTTTTGCCAGCCAGCACTTCTCCGTTTCCATGATCAGGAAGACGGCGAAACCGATGGCCAGCGATATCAGCCAGTGACGCAGTTCGAGTGGTGTGGCAGCGAAAGCGCTGTTCATGAAGGGCAGGTAGACGAAGCCCAGTTGCAGCAGGAGCAGCACGCCGACGGCCAGCCAGACGGCCGGGTTGGTGAACATCAGATCGAGGCGCAGGCTTGAGGTGGTCAGGAAACGGGCATTGAAAAGGTAGAAGGCCTGCGCGACGACCAGCGTGTTGACGGCCATCGTGCGGGCCAGATCAAGTGGCATGCCGAGCGCCAGTTCGACCTCGAACATGGCGATGGTGGCACCGCCGATCAGCACCGAAACGATGGCCAGTCGCCACAGGAAAACGTAGCCGAGGATCGGTGCCCCCGGCTTGCGCGGCGGTCGCTGCATGATGCCCGGTTCGGCCGGCTCGAAAGCCAGGGCCATGGCCAGCGTGATGGCGACGACCATGTTCACCCAGAGGATCTGTACTGCGGTCAACGGCAGGGTCAGGCCAAAAACCACGGCGGTCAGCATGACCAGGCCCTGGGCGCCGTTGGTCGGGAGGATGAACAGGATGGCCTTGCGCAGGTTGTCGTAGATGGTCCGGCCTTCCTCGACGGCGTGGGCGATCGACGAGAAATTGTCGTCGGCAAGCACGATCTCGGCAGCCTCCTTGGTCGCCTCGGTGCCCTTGATGCCCATCGCCACGCCGACGTCGGCGCGTTTCAGCGCCGGTGCGTCGTTGACGCCGTCGCCGGTCATCGCCACGACCTCGCCGCGCGCCTGCAATGCCTTGACCAGGCGCAGCTTGTGCTCGGGGCTGGTGCGGGCAAAGATGTCGCAATCCTGGGCGATCTGCTGCAGTGCCTCGTCGCTGGCGTTTTCCAGTTCCTCGCCGCTGACCACGCGCAGGCTGCCGGCCGTGCCCAGGCCCATCTCGATGCCGATGGCGCGGGCGGTGCCGGCGTGGTCGCCGGTGATCATCTTGACCCGGATGCCGGCGCCGTGGCAGGTCTTGATCGCGGCGACGGCTTCCGGTCGCGGCGGGTCGATGATGCCGATCAGGCCGAGGAAGATCATGCCTTCGTCGAGATCCTCGACATCCAGGTGTTCCTTGCCGTCATCGACCTGGCGGGCGGCGGCGGCGAGCACGCGCAGGCCGTCGGCGCTCAGGCGGTCGATGGCGCTTTCCCAGAATGGGCGATCCAGCGCCTGCGGTGTACCGTCCGGCCCGAGTTCTTCGGCGCAGCGATCGAGCAGGCGGTCCGGGGCGCCCTTGAGCATGATGCGGCGCAGGCCTTGCGGCGTGCTGTTGAGCGTCGCCATGAACTTGTTGGCCGACTCGAAGGGGATGGTGGCAAAGCGCTCATGGCCACCGGCATCGAAGCCGGCCTTGTCGGCCAGCGTGCGCAGGGCGCCTTCGGTTGGCTCGCCGGTGACTTTCCATTGCCCGTCTTCCTCGGCGATGTGCGTATCGTTGGCGACGGCGACGACTTCGATCAGCGCATGCAGGTGGGCATGTTCGGCCAGTTTGACGAGTTCGCCGTCGAGAGTGATCTCGCCCTCCGGCCGGTAGCCGGTGCCGCTGACGTCGTAATGGCCGGCGCGGGTGATGACGTGGCGGGCGGTCATTTCGTTCTTGGTCAGCGTGCCGGTCTTGTCCGAGCAGATGACGGTGACCGCGCCCAGCGTTTCGACAGCGGTGAGCTTGCGTGTGATGGCGTTGCGGCCGGCCATGCGCTGCACGCCAAGTGCCAGCGTGATGGTCAGGATGGCCGGCAGGCCTTCGGGAATGGCGGCCACGGCAAAACCGATGGCAGCGAGAAAGACGTCGCCGAGCGGCAACTCATGCAGGCCGATGCCGATGGCCAGCATCAACAGCGCCAGCGCCACGATGACGCCGGACAGAATCTTGCTGAAGCGGGCCATTTCGCGGGTCAGCGGTGTCTGCAGGGTTTCCACCTCAGCGATCATGCGGTTGATGCGGCCGATCTCGGTATTCGGGCCGGTGGCGGTGACCACGCCGAAACCCTGGCCGGCGGCGACCAGCGTGCCGGAATAGGCCATGCCGAAGCGGTCGCCGACGCCGGCCGCGCGGTCAACGGCAGCGGTATTTTTGTCGCTGGGAACCGATTCGCCGGTCAGCGCCGATTCCTCGATGCGCAGGTTGGTCGTTTCGAGCAGGCGCAGGTCGGCCGGGACCCGGTTGCCGGAGCGCAGGCGGACGATGTCGCCGGGGACCAGCCCGTCGGCTTCGATCTGCGTCCATTCGCCGTCGCGCCGGGCCTGGGCATGTACCGACAGCATCTTGCGGATGCCTTCCAGCGCCTCTTCGGCCTTGCCTTCCTGGATGAAGCCGATGATCGCGTTGATGACGACGACGCCAAGGATGACGCCGGTGTCGATCCAGTGACCGAGCAGGGCAGTGATGCCGGCGGCAGCGATCAGGATGTAGATGAGGATGTCGTGGAAGTGCTTGAAGAAGCGTTTGAGCAGCCCTTCCTTCGCGGCCGTCGGCAGGCGGTTGGGGCCGCTCGCCGCCAGACGTTCGGCGGCTTCTGCGGTCGACAGCCCTTTTTCATCGGTTTTCAGGGCCTGCAATGCGGCATCGGTTGCCAGAGCGTGTGCATGTTCGATCGACAGGCCGCTATCTTCGCGGGCGCTCATGGCAATCCTCCTGAACGGTTTATTGGCAGTTGCCCTCGGCGGCAAGCGTACGGATGATGCGGACACAGTCGATATCCGACTGCTGGTAAGCGGACTTGATGTATTCGGCGTAGGCCCGGTCTTCTTCGCTGGCACTGGCGGCGAAGGTGGTGCCGTAGGTGAAACGCAGGAACAGGCGCTCGGGTTCCGGTTCCTCGATGCGGATGGTCAGGCTGCCGCCGGCATGGTGGGCGCTGGGCTCGATATCGAAACGTACCCATTCGAGTACGCTCATGGTGACGCGGTCGCGAATCCGCGCCGCGCCGAAATCGAGTTCGCGCAGCAGGCATTCGTCATCGCGTCCGAGCAGCGTACAGGACTCGAGGCCGGGCAGGAAGGGCAGGGGATTATCGACCCGGTGCTGCAGCCCATCCCAGACCTGTTGTCGGGTGAGCGATACGAGCAGCGGATTGCCGGGGTCGTTGATGGCGATCAGGTGTTCGAAGTTCATGCCCCGGATGGTAGCATCGCGGGATGCAACTTGAACGAATCCTCCAAATGCATGGCTTCGGTACGCGCAAGGCGTGCCGCGCCATGATCCGCCGCGAACGCGTGGCCCTCGCCGGTGAAATCTGCGTCGATCCTTTTGTCGAAGTGCCGACCGACGGGCTGATTTTTACGGTCGACGGTGTCGATTGGCCGTTTTGCGAATTTGCCACCATCGTCCTCAACAAACCGGCCGGCTACGAATGCTCGCGCAAGCCCAAGCATCACACCGGCGTCCTTGAACTGCTGCCGGTGCAACTGCGCGAACGCGACGTGCAGCCGATCGGCCGGCTCGACGAAGACACCACCGGCCTGCTGCTGATCACCGATGACGGCCAGCTCAATCACCAGTTGTCGTCGGGCAAGCGCAAGGTGCCCAAGGTCTATCTGGCGCAGACGAAACACCCGCTCGACGCCGCCCAGATCGAGCAACTGCTGGCCGGCGTGCTGCTGGCCGACGAACCGGCGCCGATTGCCGCCGCCGGTGCCGAAATTGTCGATGATCACCAGTTGCGCCTGACGCTGACCGAAGGCAAGTACCATCAGGTCAAGCGCATGGTGGCGGCGGTTGGCAACCGCGTCGAGGCGCTGCATCGCGAAGCGGTGGGCGAGATGCAATTGCCGGCCGACCTGAAGCCCGGCGAATGGCGCTGGCTGACGGCTGCCGATTACGAAAAACTGGGCGTGCTGCGATGACCCTGACCGAAATGCGCTACATCGTCGCGCTGGCCCGCGAACGTCATTTCGGCCGGGCCGCCGAGGCTTGTCACGTCAGTCAGCCGACGCTGTCGGTGGCGCTGAAGAAGGTCGAGGGCCAGATCGGCACCGCGCTGTTCGAGCGCACCGCCAACGATGTGCGCATCACGTCGCTGGGCGAACGTATCGTCGAGCAGGCAACGCGTGTGCTGGCCGAGGCAGTCAAGCTGGAAGAGATCGCCGAGGCTACCGGTGACCCGATGAGCGGCCAGTTGCGCGTCGGCATCATCTACACCATCGCGCCCTACCTGCTGCCGCAACTGATCCCGGCGTTGAGCCGGGAAGCACCGAAGATGCCCTTGTTCCTCAAGGAAGATTTCACGGCCAACCTGATTCCGGCGCTGAAGTCGGGCGAACTCGACGTCATCGTCATTGCCTTGCCGTTCGCCGAGCCCGGGCTGGTGGCGCAGCCGGTCTATGACGAGCCGTTCCGCGTCGTCGTGCCGGCCAATCATGCCTGGATCGATCGCCGGGAAATTCCCGCCGATGAACTCGATGGCCAGCATCTGCTGCTGCTCGGTCAGGGCAACTGCTTCCGCGATCAGGTGCTGGAATCCTGTCCGCGTCTGACCGGCCAGGATGCGCTGGAACATTCGCTTGAAGGCAGTTCGCTGGAAACCATCCGCTACATGGTGGCGAGCGGTGCCGGCGTGGCGGTGATGCCGAGCACGGCGGCCGATCCGCTGATCGACAAGGAGCCGATGGTGCGCGTGTTGCCGTTTGCCGGCGTTTCGCCATCACGTACCGTCGGACTGGTCTGGCGCGTGACCTATCCGCGTCCGCAGGCGATCGACGTACTGCGCGCGGCCGTGCTGTCCTGCCAGTTGCCGGGGGCGACCGCCCGGCGTTGAGGTTTCACGTGAAACGCGACCACCGCGAAATCGTGGTGGTCGGCTTTCCTGCCGGACCGTTGGCTCAGGCTTCCGCTTTTTTCTTTGCTGCCGGCTTTTTCGCCGCCGGCGCCTTCTTCTCGAACTCGAAACCCACCTTGCCTTCGGCGACGACCAGGTAGGCCGAGAACTTGCGCTTGGTGCGGTTGGAGATGAATTCGCGCAGCAGGTCGGTCTTGCCGGTTTCCAGCATCTTCTTCATCTGGGCGCTGTCGACCGGCTGTTGCAGGATGATCTTGCCCGAACGGAAGTCGCAGGACTTCTCCGGGCCGACCGATTTTTCGCAGACGTAGGACGTGCCGTGGTCGTACACATTGGCCGCGCATTTCGGGCATTTGCCCAGGCTTTCGTGGCCGGAAAAGTCGACCGGCTCGGCATTGGCTTCATCAGCCCGATCCTGGCCGAAATCGAATTCCGGCAGATGTTCGTCATTGAGCTTGATGGCGGCGGAAAAACTGCGACCCATCTTGTTGCGGAAGCCGATCAGCGGGCCGACATGGCGTTCGCTCAACAGCGTCTCTATTTCTGCCGGCTCGTACTGGCGGCCGGCGACGATCTTCCACAGCGAGTAGTCGCAGTCGCTGCACTGGAATTTCTTGTAGGTCTCGCGGATCAGGCCGCCGCACTTCGGGCAGGGTGTCTGCAGGATGCCGAAGTCGCCGGGGATGGTGTCGCTGTCGTAGGTCTTGGCGCGCTCGACCATGTGCCGGGTCATTTCGGCGATTTCACGCATGAATTCGTCGCGGGTGAATTCGCCCTTCTCGATGCGGCCGAGCTTCCATTCCCAGTCGCCGGTCAGTTCCGGCTGCGTCAGTTCCTTGATGCCGAGGCCGTTGAGCAGCGTCATCAGGTTGAAGGCCTTGGCCGTCGGAATCAGTTCGCGGCCTTCGCGCAGCATGTACTGCTCGCCGATCAGGTTTTCGATGATCTGGGCGCGCGTCGCCGGCGTGCCGAGGCCGCGGCCGGCCATCGCCGCCTTCAGCTCCTCGTCGTCGACCATCTTGCCGGCGCCTTCCATGGCGGAAAGCAGTGTCGCTTCCGAGTAGCGCGGTGGCGGCTTGGTGACGTTGGCCTTGACCGTGACTTCCTCGGTTTTTACCTTTTCATCCTGGTCGACCGCAATCAGGTTGCCTTCGTCGCCGGTCTGGCCTTCCTTGCCATGGACGGCGAGCCAGCCCGGATTGACCAGCACCTTGCCTTCGGTCTTGAACGGGTAACCCTCGACGCGGGTGATGCGGGTGGTCACCATGTATTCGGCGGCCGGGAAGAACACCGACAGGAAGCGGCGGACGACGAAGTCGTACAGTTTCTGTTCGGCTTCGTTGAGGTTCTTCGGCGCCTGCGGTGTCGGGATGATCGCGAAGTGATCGCTCACTTTTGCGTTATTGAAGATGCGCTTGTTCGGCAGCACCCAGTTGCGCGCCAGGATCTGGTGGGCGAACGGTGAATAGCGGGCGAGCAGCACTTCGTCGTGGCCCTTGCCGGCGCCTTCGCCGGTGAGCACGCGCATCGTTTCCTTGACCGTGGCGATGTAGTCTTCCGGCAGGCAGCGTGAATCGGTTCGCGGATAGGTCAGGACCTTGTGCTTTTCATACAGCGCCTGGGCCAGGCCGAGTGTGGTCTTGGCCGAGAAACCGAAGCGGCTGTTGGCTTCGCGCTGCAGGCTGGTCAGGTCGAACAGCAGCGGCGACAGCCGGGTTTCCGGTTTGGCTTCCTCGCTGACGATGCCGGGCTTGCCCGAAGTCGCGGCCTTGATCGCTTCGGCGCGGGCGGCTTCCCACAGGCGGTCGGCGCGGGCGTGCTCGTCATCCTGCTTGCCCTTGAAGCTCTCGTCGAACCATTTGCCGGTGTAATTGCCGGCCTTGGCGCCGAAATCGGCTTCGACTTCCCAGTAATCACGCGACTTGAAGTCGCGGATCTTGCGTTCGCGCTCGACGACGATGGCCAGCGTCGGCGTCTGTACGCGGCCGACCGTGGTCAGGTGGAAACCGCCGGTCTTCGAATTGAAGGCGGTCATCGCCCGGGTGCCGTTGATGCCGACCAGCCAGTCCGATTCGGAGCGGCAGACGGCGGCGTCGGCCAGGCCCTGCATTTCGCTGCCCGGACGCAGGCGGGCGAAGCCGTCGCGGATCGCCTGCGGCGTCATCGATTGCAGCCACAGCCGCTGTACCGGTTTCTTGTTGGCGGCGTGCTGGACGATGTAGTTGAAGATCAACTCACCTTCACGCCCCGCGTCACAGGCATTGACCAGGGCGTCGACATCCTTGCGCTTGAGCAGCTTGAGCAGGACCTTGAGGCGGCTGGCGCTCTTTTCGATCGGGTTCAGCGCGAAGTGCGGGGGGATCACCGGCAGGTGGGCAAACGACCATTTTCCGCGCTTGACCTCGAATTCTTCGGGACAGGACAGTTCGAGCAAATGGCCGACGGCCGACGAAATAACGAGGTCGTCGCTCTCGAAATAGTCGTCGTGCTTGGTGAACCCGCCCAGTGCCTTGGCGATGTCGCTGGCGACGGAGGGTTTTTCGGCGATGATCAGTTTTTTGCTCATGGGTTCTGCCTGTTAGGTGCCGGGCATGATAAGTGGCCGCCCGACGGATTGGCAAGGGCGGACACAATTCATTTTGCTTCAGTGGATGCGCTGGTAGCGATTGCCGGGAAGGACTGCAATCTGGCCGGCAAGTTCCAGGGTCAATAGTTCGGGCAGGAGTTTTTCGGCGGCGAGTTCGCTGCGTTCGACCAGCTCGTCGAGGCTGCAGGGATCGTGGCCGATGGCTGCCAGCAGCGGATGTGCATCGTCTGGTGCCGGAAGCATTGTGGTGGCTGTCGGCAGCTCGCCCAGTTCTTCCAGGACGTCGGCGGCGGTTTCGACCAGCTTGGCACCTTGCCGGATCAGCTTGTGGCAACCACGGGCCACCGGTGAATGGATCGAACCGGGAATGGCGAAAACCTCCCGGCCCTGTTCGCCGGCCAGTCTGGCGGTGATCAGCGAGCCGCTTTCGGTGGCTGCCTCGACGACCAGGACGCCGCGCGACAGGCCGGCGATGATGCGGTTGCGCCGGGGGAAATTGGCGGCGATGCCGGGGGTGCCGAGCGGAAATTCCGAGACGATGGCGCCGTGTTCGGCAATGGCCAGCGCCAGTTCGTGATTGCGCGCCGGATAGACGCGGTCGGCGCCGGTGCCGATGACGGCGACGGTCGCGCCGCCAGCGGCCAGGGCGCCGCGATGGGCGGCGGCATCGATGCCGAGCGCCAGCCCGCTGATGATGCACAGGCCCTCGCCGGCGAGCGTCCGGGCGAATTGTTCGGCAGTGCGCAGCCCCTGTGGCGTGGCGTTGCGGCTACCGACCACGCCCAGTCCGCGCTGTTTCAGCAATGCCGGCTTGCCGCGGACATAGAGGACGTTCGGGGGATCAGAAATTTCGAGCAGGGCCGGCGGATAAGCGTCGTCGGCCAGGGTCAGGATGCATTGCCCCGGCTGGCTGGCCCATTCGATGCTGCGGTCGACGGCATCGCCGGAACAAAAATCGAAGAGCAGATCGGCCTTGCTGCCGATGACGCTGCGGACGGCGGAAAGGCCGGCAGCAAAAATCGACTCGGGTAAACCGAAAGCGGCGAGAAGCTTTCTTTGCGTCTCGCCGCCGATGCCGGGAATCAGGGTCAGGCGCAGCCAGGCGGCCAGACCCCGGGAGTCACTCACGGATTGCGTACGAGGTCGCCGATCAGCACCGATTTCGAGGCATCGATCACCAGTGCGTAGGCAACGTTTTCGAAAGTGCGGAAAACAAAGGCCAGTCCGTAGCGCTCGTCCGGAATGACCGTCGTCTCGCGTTTGATGTCGTCGTCCAGATGCACGGCAGTACGCTTGCGATACAGGGCCAGCACGTGGCCGACTTCAACATTGTTGGCGGCGCCCCGGTTGAGGGTGATCACCGAACTGGCCCCGCCTTCGCTGACGGCACCGTAGATCGACATGATCCGGGCGTTGATTTCCTGTTCCGGCTGGCGCGGGACATAGGCCATGATGGTCGGCGGTGGTGCCGGCCGCAGCCAGTCACCACGGGCGATTTCCTCCTTGGCCAGCGTGATGCGCAGCGAGGCGGGTTCGCCCGGACGGACTAGCTGGGCATTGCCGAGGAAGAATGCCTCGTAGGCGACGATGGCATCGGTTTCCGGGTCCTTCAGCGGTTTGCCCGGGCGGAAGACATGCCATTTTTCGACCGAGGCATCGGTAATGCCGCTGACGTAGGCGGTGTCCCCGCTACCCAGCAGGACCCGGTCTTCCTGAGTGGCGACGATACGGGCCGCCGATTTTTCGGCGCCGTCTTCGACGATCAGTGGTTGCGAGATGAAGGGTTCGATGACATTCGGCGGAATGCTCGGAATGACCTGCTGGATTGCTGTGGCATAGGCCTGAGGCTGGATGCGGTTGTTGACCGGCTTGCCCAGGCGCAGGCGCGGGCTGCCGTCGGACATGTCGAGCCAGACGATGTCACCGGGGTAGATCAGGTGCGGATTCTTGATCTGGTCCTTGTTCATGCGCCAGATTTCCGGCCAGCGCCAGGGCTTCTTGAGGAATTTTCCCGAGATGTCCCAGAGCGTGTCGCCCTTGACAACAATATGCCGGTCCGGTGGATTGCTGACCAGCTCAAGCGGCTCGGCAGCCGTTGCGCAAGCCGCTGTCACGGCCAGGATGAGCGCGGATATAATGCGAACCATGGGTAATCCCTCACGTACCGGTGGAACGCGCAGCAGCTTGTGTGGTCTTACCGGCGTCTGCAGTTCGCGTTCATATCTCAAAAATTGCTTTAGATTCTGCATGTAATCATCTAAGCAAGCAAGCCTTTATTCCCTATTTGCCATGGCCCTATTACCCATTTTGCGTTTCCCCGATCCCCGTCTGAAAAAGATTGCCGTGCCGGTCACGAAAATTGACGCTGGCATTCGCCGGCTGGCTGCCGACATGGCGGAAACCATGTACGAGGCACCCGGTATCGGGCTGGCTGCGACTCAGGTCGATGTGCATAAGCGGGTGGTCGTCATCGACGTTTCCGAAGACAAGAACGACCTGCGTGTTTTCATCAATCCGGAGTTGAACAGCTGCCAGGGCAGTACGCTTGGCGAGGAGGGCTGCCTGTCGGTGCCCGGCGTTTATGACAAGGTCGAACGGGCAGAGCGCGTTACCGTGCGCTACCTTGATCTAGAAGGCAAGCCGCAGGTGCTGGAGGCCGATGGCTTGCTCGCCGTATGTATACAGCACGAGATCGATCACCTGAACGGCAAGGTCTTTGTCGATCACCTGTCGCAACTGAAGCAGACGCGGATCCGCAACAAGTTGGCCAAGCAGGCGCGGGTTACCGCATGAAGGTGATTTTCGCAGGTACGCCGGAATTTGCGGCACAGGCGCTGGCGGCCATCATCGCCGCCGGGCACGAGGTGGCGCTGGTGCTGACCCAGCCGGACCGGCCGGCCGGGCGCGGCATGGCCTTGCAGCCGTCGGCGGTGAAGCAGGTGGCGCTGGCAAACGGCATTGAGGTTTTCCAGCCGGCGACGCTGAAGGCTGCCGAGGCGCAGGCAAAAGTCGCCGCCGTCGGTGCCGAAGTGATGGTGGTGGCGGCCTACGGCTTGATCCTGCCGCAGGCGGTGCTCGACCTGCCGCGTTTCGGTTGCCTCAACATCCACGCTTCGCTGCTGCCGCGCTGGCGCGGTGCGGCGCCGATCCAGCGGGCACTGCTCGCCGGCGATTCCGAAACCGGCGTCTGCATCATGCAGATGGAAGCCGGGCTTGATACCGGCCCGGTGCTGCTGCGCGAGGCTTTTCCGATAGCCGCCGACGACACCACGGCGACTTTGCACGACAAGCTCGCCGCCTGCGGCGCCCGGCTGATCGTCGATGCGCTCGGACGTCTGCCGTTGCCAGCCGAAATCCAGCCGGCCGATGGTGTGACTTACGCGCACAAGATCGAGAAGGCGGAGGCGGCGATCGACTGGTCGAAGAGCGCCGACGAGCTCGATCGCCATATCCGCGCCTTCAATCCCTTTCCCGGTGCGCAGGCGACATTCGCCGGCCAGACGGTCAAGTTGTGGGCAGCGCAGCCGGTGGCCGGCAGCGGCGAGCCGGGCAGCATCCTGACGGTCGATCGGCGCAGTGTCGTCATCGCCTGCGGTGCCGGGGCGCTGGCCGTCAGCGAATTGCAGAAGGCCGGGGGCAAGCGTTTGCCGGTACAGCAATTCCTGGCCGGACATCCGCTGCAGCCGGGCGAGCGTTTCAGCGCGCCGGACTGATGCTTGCCGGCGCTGGCCGCGTTTCACGTGAAACGCGGTGGCGCTGGATGTCTTCGAGTAGTTTGCCCAGCCGCTGGCCGGCTTCGGCGATGCGCCGGTCGGCAATGGCGCGGGCTTGGTCCCGCCAGGCTTCGTCGATCAGCAGCGTCACGCTGCCGCGAGTTGCCGGATACGCGGCAGGCAGCAGTTGCCGGCTCTCCTGCAGCCAGCGCGCGACATTGCCCTGAACCGGCCGCGCCTGTCCGGCAAGCAGTGCCTCGGCCCGCAGGCGCAGGCGTTTGCCGCGCAATCCGCTGGGGCCGGGCAGGTCATCCCAGTAAGTGTGCAGTTTGACGAAGGGCTGGCGGGCGGCGAAAGGGTTTTCGACCAGCACTTCGTTGCCGCCGCGATCTTCGCTGTAACCGACATGCAGCGGTTGGTGAATGTCGGCGACCAGGTGGGCCAGCCAGGGAATGGCCCAGGCAATTTCGCTGATTTCTGCGGTCGACCGCAGGATTTTCGCTAATTCCGCGATCTGGCGATCAATCTGGCCACGGCCGCGTTTTCCCCGGTGGTCGAAATCGGCGTAATGCCAGTCGCTGTGCCGGTCCATGTCGGGAAAGCCGGGCAGCGTCGCGGTTGCGCCATCAAAGCGTGTGTCGCGGCGGATGCTGTCCGGCCAGGTCGTCGCTTCGGCAAAGACCAGCATGGCGTCACCGTCGCCCGATTTTTCCAGCCAGCGCGCGTGGTCCGGGTGTTCGCGCAGGGCCTGGCTGACGAAACTGCGGCTGGCCGGGCTCATGCCTTGCCAGGCAATGACGGCGCTCAGGCGATGGCCGGCGGCATTCCAGGCCTGTGCCGCCGGACTGGCGAAAAGGATGAAGGCGAGGGCGAATGAACGGATGAACAAAGGAGGCATGACGGAATTATGCCCCGTGCGATAATCGCGGCCTATGTCCCGTTTGCCTTTCAATTCCCTTGCCTACGCGCTGCTCCAGGCAGCGCGCATCGACGCCGCCGTGTTTGCTGGCCAGAGCCTTGCCGACAACCTGCTTGGCCGGGTCGATGTCGTTGCCCGGCCGGCTGTCCAAGACCTTGTTTATGGCAGCCTGCGCGCCTTTGGCCGCGGCGATTTCTTTCTTTTCCGACTGCTCGAACGGCCGCTGCCGATGGATGAAATCCGGGCCTTGCTGCTGGTCGCCATCTACCGCCTGGAAACCCGGCCGGAGGCGACACATACGGTCGTCGATCAGGCGGTTTCGGCCGCCGCCGAGATTGCCCATGGCAAGTTCCGTGGTCTGGTGAATGGCGTGCTGCGCAGCTTTTTGCGCCAGCAGGAGGTGTTGACCGCAGCACTTGCCAACGATCCGGTCGCCGTCGCCCAGCACCCGGACTGGTGGCTGGCGCAGTTGCAGAAGGCCTGGCCGGATGACTGGCAGCAGATCGTCGCCGCCGGCAACCAGCCGCCGCCGATGGCTTTGCGCGTCAATCGCCGGCGCGTCGGGCGTGACGATTATCTGGCCCGGCTGGCGGCAGTCGATATCGCCGCCCGCCCGGTCGGCGAGGATGGATTGGTGCTGGAACGACCGCAACCGGTGGATCGCCTGCCCGGATTTTTCGATGGTCTGGTATCGGTGCAGGACCCGGGCGCCCAGCGCGCTGCGGAAATTCTCGCGCCGGCAGCCGGCAGCCGGGTGCTCGACGCCTGTGCGGCTCCGGGCGGCAAGACCGCCCACCTGCTGGAACGTGCCGATCTCGATCTGCTCGCCCTCGATCTCAAGCCGGCGCGCTGCCGGCGGGTGGAAGAGGGACTCGGGCGCCTGCACCTGTCGGCAACGGTGCGCGCTGCCGATTGCGTGAAACTCGACAGCTGGTGGGACGGCGCGCCTTTCGCCGCGGTTCTCGCCGATGTGCCCTGTACCGCCAGCGGCGTCGTCCGCCGCAACCCGGACGCCAAATGGCTGCGGCGCGAGGCCGACATCGCCAGTTTTGCCCAGACCCAGGCGCGTATTCTCGAAGCCTTGTGGCACGTGCTTGAACCCGGCGGTAAACTGCTTTACGCGACCTGTTCGGTTTTCCCCGCGGAAAACACCGGCCAGATTCGGCGTTTCCTGGCCCGCCATGATGCGGCCAGGGTTTGTCATGAGGAACAGCTTCTTCCCGATGCGGAGCGCGATGGCTTTTTCTACTGCCTGCTCGAAAAGCGTGCTTGAACGCCTGCGCAGCTGCTTGCTGCTGCTGGTTTTCCTGCCGGCGCTGGCGTGGACCGCAGAAATCGAAGTCCGCGAGCCGCAGATCACGCTGTCGGAGGATGGTTATGCGCTGGCTGCCGATTTTCGCTTCGATCTGAATTCGCGCCTTGAAGAAGCCGTCAACCGCGGCGTTGTCCTGTATTTCGTTGCCGATTTCGAGCTGACCCGCGAGCGCTGGTACTGGCTCGATGAAAAGCTGGTCAGCCGCAGCCTGACCTATCGTCTTTCCTACCACGCGCTGACCCGCCAGTACCGTCTGAGCACGGGCGGGCTGCACCAGAGCTTCGAAACGCTGAACGAGGCCTTGCGCGTGTTGCGTCGCCTGCGTAACTGGCAGGTGATCGACAAGGACGAAAAGATTGTCGTGCCAGGCGGCACCTATCAGGCTGCCGTGCGCCTGCGCCTCGATTTCAACCAGTTGCCGCGGCCCTTCCAGATCAGCGCGCTGGGCAACAAGGACTGGAGCCTGGCTTCCGACTGGAAAACCTGGCTGGCGACCCTGCCCCTGCCGCAACCGCTACCCCAGCCGCCGGAGGACAAGTGAAGCGTTTCGTCGCTGCCGCCGGTGCGCTGGCTGTCGCCGTCGGCGGCATCCTCTGGTTCCTGCTGCTGATGGCGACGGCTGCCGATACCGTCGTCTTCTCGCGCAACTATCCCTTGCTGATCGGCCTCAACATCGTGCTCGCACTGGGCATGGTGACGCTGGTTGGCTGGCAGTTGCGGTCGCTGTGGCGCGACTACCGGGCACAGGTTTTCGGTGCCCGCCTGAAGTTGCGCCTGATGCTGATGTTCGGCGTCATTGCCGTGTTGCCCGGGGCGCTGGTCTATGGCGTGTCGGTGCAGTTCGTCACCCGTTCGATCGAAAGCTGGTTCGACGTGCGTGTCGAAAAAGCGCTGGAATCGGGGCTGCATCTGGGCCGTTCGGCGCTCGATTCGCTGCTCGCCGACCTGACGTTGAAGGGGCGCGACATGGCCGATGAACTGTCCGTCGTGCCCGAGCAGTCGCGTCGTTCAGTCCTGTTCCGCTTGCGCGAGGACAAGGGAATGCAGACGGCCGCGCTGTTTTCGGTCGGCGGCCAGTTGCTGGCCAGTGCCACCGGCGATCTCGGCATCCAGTTGCCGGAACTGCCGAGCCAGGCCCAGCTGAAACAGGCGCGCAACTCGCAGGGGCTGAGTGGCGTCGAGGGCGAAGGCGAAGCGCTGTTCCTGCGCGTGCTGATGCCGGTGACGCCGCGCGAAATGTTCGAGGAACCGCGCATCCTGCAACTGACCCAGGTCGTACCGGCGTCGCTGGCGCTGGATGCCGAGGCCGTCCAGGCCGTGTATCGCGACTACCAGGAACTGCAGCTGGCGCGGCAGGGACTGACCCGGATCTACGCGCTGACGCTGACGCTGACCGTGCTGGTTGCCCTGTTCAGTGCCTTTGCGCTGGCTTACTGGATGGCCCGCCGGCTGGTGGCGCCGCTGTACATTCTCGCCGAAGGCACGCAGGCGGTCGCCCAGGGCGACTTCTCGCAACGCCAGGCGGTCTATAGCGGCGACGAACTGGGCGTGCTGACCCAGTCGTTCAACCGGATGACCCGCCAGCTCGACGATGCCCGCCGCGAAACCGACCGCCACCGCAGCGAGCTGGAATCGGCGCGTGCCTACCTGGAATCGATCCTTGCCAACCTGTCGGCCGGGGTTCTGGTTTTCGACCGGAACTTCCTGTTGCGTACGGTCAACGAGGGTGCATTGACGATTCTCGAGGATGATTTCGCCGGGATGATCGGCATTGCGCCGGAAAACTGGCCGCGTCACCAGATGCTGGGCGAGTTCGTCCGGCACAATTTTGCTGCCACCGAGGAGCCGGAGTGGCAGGCCCAGCTGGAACTGGAGCGTCCGAACGGCATGCCGCAGGTGCTGCTGCTGCGCGCCTCGCGCCTGCCCGAGACCAGCGGCGGTGGCGACGTCGTGGTCTTTGACGATGTCACCCGGCTGATCGCTGCCCAGCGCAGTGCTGCCTGGGGCGAGGTGGCACGACGGCTGGCGCACGAGATCAAGAATCCGCTGACACCCATCCAGCTGTCGGCGGAACGCCTGCAGCACAAGCTGGCGAGCAAGCTGGCCAACGGCGATGCCGACATGCTGGCGCGCGGTACGCAGACGATCATCAATCAGGTCCAGGCGATGAAGCGGATGGTCGACGATTTCCGCGATTACGCCCGGATGCCGGCGCCGGAAGTGGCGCCGCTCGATCTCAACGCGCTGCTCGGTGAAGTGCTCGGGCTGTACGAAAGCTCGTCGGTGCGTTTCGATGTCAGCCTGGGCGAGGAACTGCCGCCGGTGCTCGGTGACCAGACGCAGTTGCGCCAGATCATCCACAACCTGCTGCGCAATGCCGAAGATGCCCTGGAAGGCAATGCGGACGGCTTGGTCGTGATCGCTACCGAACTCGCCGGACGCTGCGCCCGGCTGCGCATCACCGACAACGGACCGGGTTTTCCGGTCGAACTGCTGCCACGGATATTTGAACCATATGTCACGACCAAGGCCCGGGGGACAGGGCTGGGATTGCCCATCGTCAAGAAGATCGTCGATGAGCATCAGGGTAGTATAGAAATCAGCAATGCACCGAACGGCGGGGCGCGGATCGACATCCGTCTGCCGCTGGTTCGGGACAAGGAGGCCAAGCATGGCAATCATTCTGGTCGTTGATGACGAAGTCGGCATCCGCGAACTGCTTTCCGAGATCCTCATCGACGAGGGCTACGACGTACGCCTCGCCGAAAATGCGGGTGCCGCCCGCCGGGTACGCAACGATCTGCGCCCGGATCTGGTCCTGCTCGACATCTGGATGCCCGACACCGATGGCATCTCGCTGCTCAAGGAGTGGCATGCCGGCGGTCATCTGAACATGCCGGTGGTGATGATGTCCGGTCACGGCACCATCGATACCGCCGTCGAGGCAACGCGTTTCGGCGCCTTCGATTTCCTGGAAAAGCCGATCGCCCTGCAGAAGCTGCTGGGCACGGTGCAGAAGGCGCTCAAGCACGATGCCCCGCCGCCACGTCCGCCGCTGACGCTGGAAGCCTTCTCGCGCCTGTCCTTCGTCAAGGAATTCCGGCGCCGGCTGGAGCAGGCGGCGGCCAAGGCTTCGGTCGTCCTGATCAAGGGCGCGACCGCCGGCATGGCGGAAATTGCCGCGCGTACGCTGCTGGCGCCGCGAGCGCCATGGCTCGACCTGTCGGCGACGAGCAGTGCCCTCAGTCAGGAGGCGCTGGAAAAGACCAGCGGTGGCATCCTGTTTGTTCCCGATCTCGCCGCATTGGGCAAGATGCAGCAGATGAACCTGGCTTTTGCGGTCGACCGGGCGGAAAAGCTGAATTTGCAACTGGTGGTCGCCTGCGCCACGCCGCTGTCGGTGCTCGCCGAAAACGGCTGGGATGCCAAGCTGCTCGCCCGTCTCGGCGAAATCTGGGTGGCCCTGCCAGCATTGGCCGGGCATGCCGACGATCTGCCGGAAATTGCCAGCCTGTTGCTGAGCAACTTTGTCGAGCGTGGCGAGGTACCGGTACGGCGTTTTTCCACGGCAGCGCTCAATGCCTTGCGTACGCTGCCCTGGAAAAAGCACGCCGAAGCCAGCTGGAACGTGCTTTACGGACTGGTGCGCAATCTCGCGCTGACGTCGCTTGACGAGGAAATCGACGGCGACGACGTGACCCGCGTGATGCCGCCGGAGGCCGAGCCGGAAGCGCCGGCCCAGTCCTTCCTGCCGCTGTTCGAACAACCCTTGCGCGATGCCCGCGATGCCTTCGAGAAACTGTATTTCGAGCACCATCTGCGTCAGGAGGGGGGCAACATGACGCGACTGGCCGAGCGTTCGGGGCTGGAGCGCACGCACCTGTACCGCAAGCTGAAGCAACTCGACATCCGTCTCGGCAAACGCAGCGAAGAATAATCCGGGGCGCAGGGGGAAGCATGAAAATCATCATTCTGGGTGCCGGCCAGGTCGGGGCCAGCGTTGCCGAGGGCCTGGTGTCGGAGGAGAACGACATCACCATCGTCGACCAGGACCCGGTCAGGCTGGGCCTGCTGCAGGACCGGCTCGACCTGCGCACGGTGGTTGGCGATGCGGCGACGCCGTCGGTCCTGCGCAGCGCCGGCGCCGAAGATGCCGACATGGTCATCGCGGTGACCCAGAGCGATCAGGCCAACCTGGTGGCCTGCAAGCTGGCGCAATCCGTATTCAACATCCCGACCCGCATCGCCCGCCTGCGTTCGCGTGATTTCCTCGAAGACGAGGTGCTGTTGTCCACCGACAACTTTGCCGTCGATTTCGCGCTGTGTCCGGAGCAGGTGATCACCGACTACATCCGGCGCCTGATCGAGTTTCCGCGGGCGCTGCAGGTCCTCAATTTTGCCCGTGGCCGCGTCTGTCTGGTGGCTGTGCGCGCCTACGAGGGCGGCATGCTGGTCGGCAAACAGATCAAGGCCATGCGCGATCTGCTGCCGCCCGAGATCGACGCCCGCATCGCCGCCATCTTCCGCGACAACCAGCCGGTCTTCCCGGAAGGCGATACCGTGGTCAAGGCCGGCGACGAGGTTTTCCTGCTGGCGGCGGCCGAGAACATCCATCCGGTGCTGAACCAGTTGCGCCGGATGATGAGCCGGGTCGAACGCATCATGATCGCCGGCGGCGGCAATATCGGCCTGCGTCTGGCGAAGACGCTGGAGAGCCGCTACGAGGTGAAGCTGATCGAAGGCCGCCGGCCGCGTGCCGAACTGCTGGCCAACGAGCTGAACGACACGCTGGTCCTCTACGGCGATGCCACCGACGAGGATTTGCTGGAGCAGGAAAACATCGCCGAGATGGACTTGTTCCTGGCAATGACCAACGACGACGAAGACAACATCATGGCCGGCAGCCTGGCCAAGCGGCTTGGCTGCAAGCGCGTCGTCGCGCTGATCAATCGTCGGGCCTATGCCGAGATGATCGAGGGCGGGCCGATCGACATCGGCATCTCGCCGGCCCAGGTCTCGATCGGCACGCTGCTCGCCTATGTCCGCCAGGGCGATGTCGCCGAGGTGCATTCGCTGCGCCGTGGCGCCGCCGAAGCGCTGGAAATCGTCGCCCATGGCGACCGCAACACATCCAAGGTCGTCGGCCGGCGGATCGACGAGGTGGAATGGCCCAAGGGCGTCACCGTCGGCGCACTGGTGCGCAATTTCGACGAGCCCATCGTCGTCGGCCAGACCGACGACTGGACGGCGATCACCCGTTACGGCGAAGTCCTGATCGCCCACCACGATACGGTGATCGAGCCGGGCGACCATGTAATCATCTTCTGCACACGCAAGAAGCTGGTGAAGAAGGTCGAAAAGCTCTTCCAGGTCGGTTTCCATTTCCTGTGAGCGACCGGACATGACACGTTTCGCCCCGGTCTATCGCGCCCTCGGCATGATCCTGATGCTGTTCGGTCTGGCCATGCTGGCGCCGCTGCTGCTTTCGCACCTGACCAACGATGGTGCCCAGACGGCGTACAACGAGGTTTTCCTGCTGACCGTGCTGTGCGGTACCTTTCTCTGGTACCGCTACCGGAACACCCAGCGCGATCTCAACGTGCGCGACGGCTTCCTGCTGGTCGTGCTGGTGTGGACGGTGTTGCCGGCGTTCTCGGCCCTGCCGTTCATGATCCATCTCGGCATGTCGCACACCGACGCCTATTTCGAGGCGACATCGGCGTTGACCGCAACAGGCGCCACGCTGATGTCAGGACTGGACAGTCTGCCGCAATCGATCAATCTGTGGCGGCACCTGATGCAGTGGCTGGGCGGCATGGGGCTGATCGTGCTGGTCGTCGCCATCCTGCCGATGCTCGGCATCGGTGGCCGGCAGATGCTGGCCGCCGAGATTCCCGGTCCGATGAAGGACAACCGGATGACGCCGCGGGTGACCGAGACGGCCAAGGGCCTGTGGCTGATCTATGTCGTCATCACCATTGCCTGCGCACTGGCCTATCGCTGGGCCGGCATGAGCTGGTTCGATGCCGTCTGCCACAGCTTTTCGACGGTATCGCTGGGCGGCTTCTCGACCCACGACGCCAGCCTGGGGTATTTCAACTCGCCGGCGATCGAATGGATCTGCGTTGCCTTCATGCTCTTTTCCGGGATCAACTACGCCACCCACTTCCTGGCCTTGAGCGGCCGCTCGATCTTTCTCTACGGCCGTGACCCGGAAGCCGGCTGGTTTGTCGGCGTGCTGCTGGTCAGCGTCTTCGTGCTGGCCAATTACATGTGGAAGGAGGGTACCTTCCACGACATGGACAGCGCCTTCCGTTACGCGCTGTTCAACGTCATCTCGGTGGCGACGACGACCGGATATTCGACCACCGACTACGGCCAGTGGCCGATGTTCGTCGGCCTGTGGATGCTCTTCCTGTGCAGCTTCTCGACCAGTGCCGGATCGACCGGCGGTGGCATCAAGATGATGCGGGCGCTGTTGCTGTACAAGCAGGTTTACCGCGAGCTGGTGCGTGCGATGCACCCGGCGGCGGTGTACAACGTGCGTCTGGGTGGCGCGACGGCGCCGCAATCGGTGCTGTTCGCGGTGCTCGCCTTCGCTTTCGTCTACATGGTCAGCATCGTCACGATGACGCTGTTGCTCGCTTTCACCGGGCTCGACATCGTCACCGCCTTCAGTGCCGTTGTCGCCAGCGTCAACAACACCGGCCCCGGCCTGGGGCTGGTCGGGCCGGCGACGACCTATGCCGTGCTCGAGGATTTCCAGACCTGGATCTGCACTTTTGCGATGCTGCTCGGCCGGCTGGAAATCTTCACGTTGCTCGTCGTACTGACGCCAGCCTTCTGGCGGAAGTGACCGCGGGCCCGGAAAGGCGGATAATCCCGCTTTTCCGATTTCTGGCGGAGTAGACCGTGAGCCGACCCAAGAACGATACCTTCCTGCGTGCACTGCTGAAGGAACCGACCGAATACACCCCGCTCTGGCTGATGCGCCAGGCTGGCCGCTACCTGCCCGAGTACTGCGAGACGCGCAAGCGTGCCGGCAACTTCCTGAACCTGTGCAAGTCGCCGGCGATGGCCTGCGAAGTGACGCTGCAGCCGCTGGCCCGCTACGATCTCGACGCCGCGATCCTGTTTTCCGACATCCTGACCGTGCCGGATGCAATGGGTCTCGGCCTGTACTTCGCCGAAGGCGAAGGCCCGAAATTCGAACGGCCGTTGCGCGAGGAATGGGCGATCAACAACCTGACCGCGCCGGACCCCTACGAGCACCTCGGCTACGTCATGGACGCCGTGTCGGAAATCCGTCGCGCGCTCGACAATTCGGTACCGCTGATCGGCTTCTCCGGCAGCCCGTACACGCTTGCCTGCTACATGGTCGAAGGCCAGGGCTCGTCCGACTTCCGCCATATCAAGGGTATGATGTACAGCCGTCCGGACCTGCTGCACAAGATCCTGTCGGTGACTGCCGATTCGGTGACCAGCTACCTGAACGCCCAGATCGACTCCGGCGCCCAGGCGGTGATGATTTTCGACACCTGGGGTGGCTCGCTGTCGGCCGCGGCTTACCAGGAATTCTCGCTGGCCTACATGCAGCGTATCGTCGCCGGCCTGAAGAAGGACAAGGACGGCCAGCGCATTCCGTGCATCGTGTTCACCAAGAATGGTGGCCTGTGGCTGGAGAAGATCGCCGACATCGGTTGCGATGCGGTTGGCCTCGACTGGACCATCGACATCGGCGAAGCCCGTCGACGCGTTGGCGACAAGGTGGCACTGCAGGGCAACATCGATCCGAACGTGCTGTTCGGCACGCCGGAAATCATTGCCGCGGAAACGAAGAAGGTGCTCGACAGCTTCGGTCCGGGCAATACCGGCCATGTCTTCAATCTGGGCCACGGCATTTCCCAGTACACGCCGCCGGAAAACGTCACGGCGCTGGTCGAAACGGTGCATGCGCACAGCCGTCTGCTACGTAAGTAAGGACTCAGCAACCGGGGAATGGAAGCGACTTATGCACAGAATTCCATTCCCCGCAGGAAAAAAATCCTGAAACCGGCTTGACACAGTGTGCATTATTCAAGTTGTTGATTTAAAAAGAATTAATGTTTTGCCCAATATTTCGGCAAGATAACAAAACCCTTACAAAACGCCGACTTAGCATTTCTTTACCTCGGCAATCCACAAAGTTATCCACAGCTTTTGTGGACAAGTGAAAACTGTGGCCCGATGCTGTTTTTCCGGGCCGGCAGCGGGATAAAAGCCCCGACTTTCCGGATCATTCATGCCCGTCCTGCGCGTCGCCCTCGATCTGCCCCTGCATCGCCTGTTCGAATATCGGGCTGAAGCGGCGTCGACCGCAGATGTCGGCTTGCGCGTGCGCGTGCCGTTCGGGCGTGGTGAGCGCATCGGCGTCATTGTCGCGGTCGTCGACCAGGGCGACTGGCCGGATGCCCAACTGAAACCGGCTGGGGAAATCCTGCGCGACCATGCGCCCCTGCCGGACGACTTCTTCGCGCTGTGCGAATTCGCCAGCAACTACTATCAGGCGCCTTTTGGCGAAGTCGTGCTGCAGGCCCTGCCGGCCGGCATGAAACGCGTCGATCCGCCGACGCGGCGGGCGGGCAGGGCGGTCAAGGTCCGCCCCGCGGGTGTGTTGCCCGAGCTGACAGCGGAGCAGACTGTGGCCATCGACAGTGTTGCGGTCGACGGTGGTTTTTCGGCGCAATTGCTGTTCGGTGTCACCGGCAGTGGCAAGACCGAGGTCTATCTGCGGCTGGTCGAGCGGACGCTGGCGCTGGGCGGCCAGGTGCTGTTGCTGGTGCCGGAAATCAATCTGACGCCGCAACTGGAAGAGCGCGTGCGCAGCCGTTTTCCCGAACGCACCGTCGTTTCGCTGCACAGCGAATTGGCCGAAGCGGCGCGCGAGCGCAACTGGCGCAGCGCCTTTGCCGGCGAGGCCGAGATCATTCTCGGCACCCGCCTGTCGATCTTCACGCCCTTGCCGCGTCTCGGCCTGATCATCGTCGACGAGGAACACGATGCCTCGTTCAAGCAGCAGGACGGCATGCGCTACTCGGCACGCGACGTTGCCGTGGTGCGCGCCCGTCAGCTATCGATCCCGATCCTGCTCGGTTCGGCGACGCCATCGCTGGAAAGCTGGGCCAATGCCCAGGGCGGGCGCTACGGGCTGCAGACGCTGAAGGAACGCGCCAATCCGGAAGCGCAACTGCCGACCGTGCACATCATCGATACTCGCCGCGCAACCCTGCGCGAGGGCGTCAGTCCGCCGCTGGTGGCGGCGATCCGGGAGCGCCTGGCGCGCGAGGAACAGAGCCTGGTCTTCCTCAACCGTCGTGGCTACGCGCCGGTGCTGGCCTGTCCGGCCTGCGGCTGGGTCTCGCAGTGCCAGCGTTGCGCCGCCAACCTGGTGCTGCATCTGGCCGACCGGCGGTTGCGCTGTCACCACTGCGGTTTCGAGAACGGCATCCCGAAAGCCTGCCCGACCTGCGGCAACCAGGACATCCATCCCTACGGCCGGGGCACGCAACGTGTCGAGGAATGGTTGCAGGCGGAATTCCCCGAGGCCCGCATCCTGCGCGTCGACCGCGATTCGGTGAAGAGCCGCAAGCAGTGGGAAAGCATGCTCGAACGCATCCACGGCGGCGAGGCCGATATCCTCGTCGGTACCCAGATGCTGGCCAAGGGCCACGATTTTCCCAAGCTGACACTGGTCGGCGTGCTCGGCGCCGACGCCGCGCTCTATGCCGCCGACTGGCGTGCCCCGGAGCGCTTGTTCGCGCAGTTGATGCAGGTCGCCGGTCGCGCCGGTCGGGCCGAACTGAAGGGCGAGGTGCTGGTGCAGACGCAGTATCCCGACCATCCGCTGTTCGCCGCGCTGGCCAGCCACGACTACACCGGTTTCGCCGCCGCCCAGTTGAAGGAGCGTGAGCAGGCCGGTTTCCCGCCGTATGCCTTTCAGGCGATCTTGCGCGCCGAGGCGCCGGCGATGGCCGAAGCCGTCGCCTTCCTCGATCAGGCGCTGGCCTTGCCGGCCGTGAAGGAACACGAGCAGGTCATGCTCTACGATCCGGTGCCGATGAAAATGGCCCGCCTGGCCAACCTCGAACGTGCCCAACTGCTCGCCGAATCCTATTCACGACCGGCCTTGCAGGCCTTCCTGCCGCGCTGGCGGGAAGCCATCGCCGGCCTCAAGGCTTCGTCTAAGCTGCGCTGGCACATCGAGGTCGATCCGCTCGAGTTGTGACAGGCATGCCCCTTGCAGAGTAGTGATCCCAATCACTGCGAGGAGGGCATCATGAGAATTCAGGAATCGACCGTCAATCTGTCGGCAACGCACGAAGCCAGTAGCAGCCGGAGTATGGTCGTCGAGTCGGAAACCAGCTTCAAGGGGCTTTTCGAGACGCTGGCGGCATCCGGTAACGACAAGGAAGCGGCCTTGCGCGAACGGGTCCAGAAAATGCTCGATTCGCTGGTCGAGGCAATCATGGCGGCAATCGACGGCCGGCAATGCCGGAAGGAAATTGCCGCTTGCGATGCGCTCGAGCCCTTGCCCGAGGACAGCCCGGAGGCCGGCAATACCCGGCAGATGTCCTGGCGGCGCCAGATTACCGAGACGATCAGCGAATCCGAGGCGACCAGCGTTTGCGGCAAGGGTCAGGTCAAGACCTGCGATGGCCGGGAAATTGCCTTCGATTTCAAGGTGGCGATGCAGCGCGACTACCACCGCGAGCGCAGCAGCGAGGAGAGCGGCACGGTCGAATTGCGCGATCCGCTGGTCCTGAGTTTTGACGGAAAATACTGCGAACTGACCGAGCAGCGCTTTTCCTTCGACATCGACGCCGATGGCGCGGCCGAATGGCTGCCGGGGCTGGCCGACGGCAGCTGTTTCCTGGTCTTCGACCGCAACGCCAATGGCCGGGCCGATGATGGCAGCGAGTTGTTCGGTACCCGCAGCGGCAACGGTTTTGCCGATCTGGCGCAGCTCGACGACGATGGCAACGGCTGGATTGACGAGGCGGATGCCGCATTTTCCAGCCTGGCGCTATGGTCGGGCGACAGTTACCGCGCCTTGCTCGACGCCGGGGTCGGTGCCTTGTATACCGGTGCGGTCGACGCGCCGTTTTCATTGAAAAATGCCGACAACGAACTGCTGGGACAGATTCGTGCGGCCGGCGTTTACCTGATGGAAAGCGGTCAGGCCGGTTTCATGCAGCAGGTTGACCTGGCCAGTTCAGCGCTGCCGTCCGGACAGCAGGAACCAGATCAGGGACAACAATTGGCTGCCTAGCAAGCCGTAGAAGGCCGCCTGATAGGCGGTCGTCACACCCCAGCCGCCGGCCTGCAGGGCATCGACCAGTCCGCCGATGCCCCATTGCAGGCCGAAGGCACCGAGGAAGACCAGCAGGTTCAGGGCGGTATTGGCGCGGCCTGAAAGTTGTGCCGGAAAGGCCTGGGAAACCAGCGAATAGGCAATGTTGGACAGCGAGAAACAGGCGCCAAGCAGCGGCCACAGCCAGTCGCCGGCGGTCTGCGGATAGAGGCAGATCAGCGAGAAGGCGACAAAAGCGGAGAACATGGCCGTCCGGAACAGTTTTTCCAGCGAAACGCCGCGGTGCACCAGTGCCGTGGCGAAAAATCCCATGAACAGGAAGCCGCCGAGCATGGCCACGCCCATCCAGGTCAGGCGGGCGGCAACGGCGGCGCCGTCGAGGCTTTCCATGACGTTCATCCAGCGCGACGCCCACAGGCCCTGAACAGCCATGAAACCGCCGGTGAAGAAGAAGCCCATCGGGGCGAAGCGCCAGAAATGCCGGCTGGCGAAAATCTGCCGGACGCCCGCCAGTTGTTCGGCGAAGCCGGCGCCACCGGCGGCGCCTGGCTTGTCCGGGACGAAGCGCCAGAGCGCAGTGGCAACGAGCAGCGTGATCACGGCCAGACCAAGAACGATTTCGCGCCAGCCGGTAAAGCCCAGCGCGATTTCCAGTGGTTTGGCCGCTGCCAGCGCACCCAGTCCGCCGGACGCCATGATCCAGCCGGTCAGCGAGGCCTGCCGCTCCGGCGGAAACCATTGCGTGAAGGCCTTGAAAGCCGCCATCAGACAGGCTGACACGCCGAGTCCGATGAGCGCCCGGCCGAGGGTCAGTCCGGTCAGGCTGCTGGCCAGGGCGAAGATGGCGGCGCCGCTGGCGGCGATCACCAGCAGCCCGGCTTCGACGCGACGCGGCCCGAAGCGGTCGAGCAGCATGCCGAGCGGCAACTGGGCGGCACCAAAGGCGAGGAAATAGGTGCTGGTGAGCAGACCCAGCGCGTTGTCAGGCAGGGCCAGTTCGCCGGCGATGACCGGGCCGAGGACGGCATTCACCGTCCGGTACAGGTAGGAGAGGAAGTAACCCGCGGCAAAGGGCAGGAACAGGCGCAGCATCAGGCTGCGCGGATTGATGGTGCTCATGCCTGCTCCGGTTTCACGTGGAACGTTTTTGGCGCACTCGCCGGTGCATCGGGGTTGGCGCGCAGCCAGCCCAGGCGTTGCTCGATCTTTTCCCGCCAGTGTGTGGCGATGCCCGGCGTCGCGGCCAGGGCTTCCAGATCGGCGATGGCCGGTCGGTGGCTCTGCCAGAGTTGCATGGCCGCGGCCAGCGTCGATGCCGTGGCCGCCGTTTCGCAGATCAGCGCATCGCCGGGACGGACCGTGCCCGGGGTCAGGACGCGCCAGTACCAGCCGGTCAGTCGCTGTTCGGCGATAAAGGCGGCCATGCCGTCGGTGGCGAAGCGCTCGTCGATTTTCCAGCAGGGATTGCGCGGCTGGCAGACCTGTAGCCGCGCTTCGCCCAGACGCCAGATGTCGCCGAGACGCACGCTGGTTTCGTCGAGGTCCGGGGTGGACAGGTTTTCACCCAGGCTGCCGGGAATCAGCTGATCGGCGATTTCCGGGAAACGCCGGGCGAGGACTGCGTAGTGCCCGGCCGGGTAAAGATGGACGGCTTTTTCCGGGCCGCCATGGACGCGCCGGTCGGCCTGCTGGTCGCCGACGAAGCCTTCCCCGGTCAGTTCAAGCGGACCGCTGGCGGCTTGTTTATAGATGCCGGTTGGACGACCGGACTCGGGAAGCGGGCGGATGCCGCCGATGAATAGGGATATCTGGGCCATGGTCGGGCGATTTTGCCATCAATTCCACAGCCATGCAGCGCCGCGTACCCCCGAGGAATCCCCATGGACGGGCGGCAGGATTTTCGTGCAGAAATTGTCCGAAAAGACATGTGGACCGCAACATTCGGGCAATCGCTCGTACAGCCGCTGGATTTTCGACAGGCCGCCACCGAGGACGATGACGTCCGGGTCGAGAATGTTGATGATCCCGGCGAGGGCCCGCCCGAGCCGGCTTTCATAGCGCGCCAGCGTTGCCGCGCAGGCCGCGTCGCCGGTTTCGGCGCGGCTGGCGATGGCTTCTGCGCTCAGCGTCTGACCGCTGGTGCGCAAGTGGTCGGCGGCCATGCCGGGGCCGGAGAGCCAGGTTTCGATGCAACTGCTGCGACCGCAGTAGCAGGGCAGGGGGCGCAACGGATCGGTTTCGGTCGCGACCAGCGGGTTGTGACCCCATTCGCCGGCGATGGCGTTGGCGCCGGCCAATACCCGACCGTCAATGACGATGCCGCCGCCGACACCGGTGCCGAGGATGACGCCAAAGACGCAGCGGACGCCACGGGCGCTGCCGTCGACGGCCTCGGACAGGGTGAAGCAGTTGGCATCGTTGGCCAGGCGGACTTCCCGCTGCAGCAGGGTTTGCAGGTCGTGACGCAGTGGCTGGCCAATCAGACAGATTGAATTGGCGTTCTTGATCAGTCCGTCAGCCTGTGATTCGGCGCCCGGAATGCCGACGCCGACAGTGCCCCGGCTGCCGAGTTCGTTTTCCACGCCGACTACCAACCCGGCAATGGCCTGCAGCGTGCCGGTATAATCCCCCTGCGGGGTGGCCACGCGCCGCCGTAGCAGTTCGTTGCCATCGTCTGCCAGTGCGACGATCTCGATCTTGCTGCCGCCGAGATCGATGCCCAGGCGCATCAGACGCGGACGGCGACGCCCTTGACGTTGCCCCAGGTGGTGGTCATCGTGCGCAGCACGCTGGCGCCGGATTCGAGCAGCAACAGGAAGAGGTCGCGTTCGGAATACAGGCAGACTTCGCCCCGGATGTCGTACTTGCGCGCCATGGCTGGGGCGAGTTTGCAATAGCGCTCGTAGATCGACTGCTCGCGGCCGGGATAGCCTTCGCCCAGTTCGGAATGCAGGCCAAGGATGGAAATGAACAGCTTGCCGCCGATTTTCAGTTTCTTCATCAACTGGCGGATGAGCAGCTTGCCCTGCGCATAGGGCAGGCTGCACAGGCCGCGGCGCAGGACGATGATGTCGTAGGGGGCGCCGCTGTCGGTTTCCGGCGGGGCGGGAAGTTCGGTTGCGGTGAAATGGATGGTTTCGGCGTAACCTGCGGCGAGAATGCGGCCATCAATCTCGGCCTTGCGCTCGCCGCTGTCGGCGACGGTGACGTGGGCATCCAGCTGGGCGAAACGGGTCGCCAGCTTGCACTGGCCAGCGGGCAGGATCAGCACCGAGACACTATGGTCGATGCGCTGGCGCTTGACGCATTCTTCCAGCGCCAGTTGCTGGATGGCGTCGTTTTCCGTAGCCCACGGATTGGCAACCGCATTCTTGTTCATGGTGTCTCCCCCTTTTGGCCCATTGTGCATGAGCGATGATGCTCCTGACAACCTGCAGGCTTGACCACCGGGTAATCCCCCAGTAGCGCGGTAAACCGTACTTGACGGCTGGCGCAGGCTTCGGCGAAGCTCACCCTGCCGTCGAAAATCCGATGGCGGGACCGGTTCGGGTATCGGAATTCCGTTGCCCAGTGGCTGTTTCTGGATGGTCGAATGCTAAATAATCAATGACTTGCGATTTTCCGGGGACGGTGCTGCGGCTGGCATGTCGCTTGCGATAAGTGTGTTGCCGAAGCCCCATCGTGGCTTCCTCACTTTCAGGAGAAAACATGAAACGTATTGCCCTCGCCGCCGCCCTCGCCGCCGTGTTTTCCGCCGCTGCCGTTCAGCCGGCGGTCGCCCAGGAGGCCTCGACGCTGAAGAAGATCAAGGATACCGGCAGCATCACGCTCGGTCATCGCGAATCCTCGATTCCCTTCTCGTACTACGATGACAAGCAGCAGGTCATCGGTTACTCGCAGGAACTGATGCTCAAGGTGGTCGATGCCATCAAGGCCGACCTGAAGCTGGCCAAGCTCGATACCAAGCTGATGCCGGTGACCTCGGCCAACCGCATCACGCTGATCCAGAACGGCACCGTCGATATCGAATGCGGCTCGACGACCAACAACCTGGAGCGCCAGAAGCAAGTCGGCTTCTCGACCACGATCTTCGTCATCGGCACCCGCCTGATGACCAAGAAGACCTCGGGCATCAACGACTTCGCCGACCTCGCCGGCAAGAACGTCGTCACCACCGCCGGCACGACGTCCGAGCGCCTGATCCGCAAGATGAACGAAGAGAAGAAGCTGGGCATGAACGTCATCTCGGCCAAGGATCACGGCGAAAGCTTCCTGACGCTGGAAACCGGCCGTGCCGTCGCCTTCATGATGGACGATGCGCTGCTCTACGGTGAAATGGCCAAGGCCAAGAAGCCGGGCGACTGGACCGTGGTCGGCACTGCCCAATCCAAGGAAGCCTACGGCTGCATGCTGCGCAAGGATGACGCTGCATTCAAGAAGGTCGTTGATGCCGCGCTGACCAAGGCAATGACTTCCGGCGACGCCGAGAAGATCTACAACAAGTGGTTCATGAACCCGATTCCGCCCAAGGGCCTGAACCTGAACATGCCGCTGTCGACGGAAATGAAGGCCCTGTACAAGGCGCCGAACGACAAGGCTTTCGAATAAGCCCCGGCTAGTTCCCCCTGCAGTTGTTGTGTACCAGGCGGCCCGTCCGGGTCGTCGGGGTGCGCTCATGCCCAAATTCGAGGAGTCTTCCCATGCTCAAGCGTTTCTTCTCCCGTTGCACGCTGCTTGTCGTCAGCTGCATCACCTCACTGTCGGCCTTCGCCGCCCAGCCCAACGTCGTCATCCTGGCCACTGGCGGCACCATCGCCGGGGCCGGTGCCGAAGCCACCAACAGTGCCACCTACCAGGCGGCCAAGGTACCGGTCGACAAACTGATCGCCGGCGTGCCGGAACTGGCCAAGGTCGCCAATGTGCGCGGCGAACAGGTCTTCCAGATCGCCTCCGAGAGCTTCACCAACGAGCACTTGCTGACACTCGGCAAGCGTGTCTCGGCGCTGGTCAAGCAGTCTGACGTCGACGGCATCGTCATCACCCACGGTACCGATACGCTAGAAGAGACAGCCTACTTCCTCAACCTGGTGATCAAGAGCGACAAGCCGATCGTGCTGGTCGGGTCGATGCGTCCGGGCACCGCCATGTCGGCTGATGGCATGCTCAACCTGTACAACGCCGTCGCCGCTGCTGCGGCCACGGATGCCCGCGGCAAGGGTGTGCTGGTGGCGATGAACGACGAGTTGAACAGCGGTCGCGACGTTTCCAAGATGATCAACATCCAGACCGGTGCCTTCAAGAGCCCGTGGGGTCCGCTGGGCATGATCGTCGAAGGGAAGAACTACTGGTTCCGCCTGCCGGCCAAGCGCCATACCGTCAATTCCGAGTTCGACATCGACAAGATCAGCAGCCTGCCGCTGGTCGGTGTCGCCTACGGTCATGGCAACGTTGCCGATACCGCCTACAAGGCGCTGGCCGCCAAGGGGGCGAAGGCCATCATCCACGCCGGTACCGGCAACGGCTCGGTCGCTGCGCCAGTCGTCCCGGCGCTGCGCGAACTGCGTGGCCAGGGCGTGCACATCATCCGTTCCTCGCACGTCAATGCCGGCGGTTTCGTGCTGCGCAACGCCGAGCAGCCGGATGACAAGTATGACTGGCTGGTTGCCCACGACCTCAACCCGCAGAAGGCCCGCATCCTGGCGACCGTGGCGCTGACTGCGACCAACGACAGCAAGGAACTGCAGCGCATCTTCTGGGAATACTGAGCGCGGCAGGAAAGGGGAAAGGGGCGGCTGTCCCCGGTCGCCCCGGACAGATCAAACATAGGAGGGATTCAACATGGGTTACCAATGGAACTGGGGCGTCTTTTTCCAGCCGTCCGCCACCGGTGACGACAGCTATTTCGGCTGGATGCTGGCCGGCTTCAAGATGACCATCGGCCTGTCGCTGAGCGCCTGGGTCATCGCGCTGCTGCTCGGTGCCCTGGTCGGCGTCCTGCGCACGGTGCCGAACAAGCTTCTGGCCGGTATCGCCACGGCTTACGTCGAGCTGTTCCGCAACATTCCGCTGCTGGTGCAGTTGTTCATCTGGTATTTCGTGCTGCCTGAGCTGCTGCCGGTCAGCATCGGCGACGCCTACAAGCAGTCGAATCCGGTATTGCAGCAATTCCTCGCTTCGATGGTCTGTCTCGGCTTGTTTACCAGTGCCCGCGTTGCCGAGCAGGTACGTTCCGGCATCAACTCGTTGCCGCGTGGCCAGAAGAACGCCGGCCTGGCGCTTGGCTTCACGCTGCCGCAGACCTACCGTTTCGTCATGCTGCCGATGGCCTTCCGCCTGGTTGTGCCGCCGCTGACCTCGGAGTTCCTCAACATCTTCAAGAACTCCGCCGTCTGCTCGACCATCGGTTTGCTCGAGCTGGCCGCTCAGGGTCGCCAGCTGGTCGATTACACGGCGCAGCCCTATGAATCCTTCATCGCTGTGACGCTGGCCTATATCACGATCAACGTCGTGGTGATGACCCTGATGCACAAGTTCGAGCGGCGTATCGCTGTTCCTGGCTATATGGGAGGCAAATAACATGCACGATTTCGACTGGTCTTCGATTCCCGGATCGCTGCCATTCCTGTGGGATGGCATGAAGATCTCGCTGGTCATCACCGCCCAGGCGGTACTGATCGGCATCGTCTGGGGCACCCTGCTGGCCATGATGCGACTGTCGTCGATCAAGCCGCTGTCCTGGTTTGCCGCCGGCTACGTCAACCTGTTCCGCGCCGTGCCGCTGGTCATGGTGCTGCTCTGGTTCTTCCTGATCGTGCCGGAATTTGTCGGGCAGCTGTTCAACATCCCGAAGGGAACGGACATGCGCTTGTCGTCGGCCATGGCCGGTTTCGCCCTGTTCGAGGCGGCCTATTACTCGGAAATCATCCGCGCCGGCATCCAGAGTGTGCCGAAAGGCCAGATGGCTGCTGCCTCGGCACTGGGCATGACCTACGGCCAGAGCATGCGCCTGGTGGTGCTGCCGCAGGCCTTCCGCAACATGGTGCCGCTGCTGCTGACGCAAGGGATCATCCTCTTTCAGGACACCTCGCTGGTCTATGTCTCGGCGCTCGCCGACTTCTTCGGCGCCGCCTACAAGGTCGGCGACCGCGATGGTCGCCTGGTCGAAATGCTGCTGTTTGCCGGCGCCGTCTATTTCGTCATCTGCTTCTCCGCCTCCCAGCTGGTGAAGCACCTTCAGAAAAAATACCAAACGGCCTGATCGCCGACTGTCAGGAGAATTCCCATGATCAAGATTGCCAACGTCAGCAAACATTACGGCGACTTCAAGGTCCTTACCGATTGCAGTACCAGCGTCAGCAAGGGCGAGGTCATCGTCGTCTGCGGCCCGTCCGGTTCCGGTAAGTCGACGCTGATCAAGTGCGTCAATGGCCTGGAGCCTTTCCAGTCCGGTGAGATCACCGTCAACGGCATTTCCGTCGGCGATCCGAAGACCAATCTGTCGAAGCTGCGCGCCCAGGTCGGCATGGTCTTCCAGAACTTCGAGCTGTTCCCGCACATGAGCATCACCCAGAACCTGGCCATCGCCCAGGTCAAGGTGCTGGGACGCAAACAGGACGAGGCGATGGACAAGGGCTTGAAGCTGCTCGACCGGGTTGGCCTCAAGGCCCAGGCCGACAAGTTCCCCGGCCAGCTGTCCGGCGGCCAGCAACAGCGTGTGGCGATCGCCCGGGCGCTGGCGATGGACCCGATCTGCATGCTGTTCGACGAGCCGACCTCGGCACTCGACCCGGAAATGGTCAACGAAGTGCTCGATGTGATGACCGAACTGGCCCAGGAAGGCATGACCATGATGTGTGTCACGCACGAAATGGGCTTTGCCCGGCGCGTCGCCAACCGGGTCATCTTCATGGACCACGGCCGCATCGTCGAGGACGACGCCAAGGAAGCCTTCTTCGCCAATCCGCGTTCCGAGCGGGCGCAGCAGTTCCTGGCCAAGATCCTGCACCACTGAAAAAACATAAAAGGAGACAACAATGAGCAACACCGAAACCACCACCAGACAGCCGGCCGGGCTTTCCTTCCTCAACCCGGCGGCGCCCGAGCCGTGGGCCAGCTTCCTCGAGCAGATCGATCGCGTGGCGCCGCACATGGGCGGCCTGGCCAAGTGGGTCGAGACCCTGAAGCACCCGAAGCGGATCATGATCGTCGATGTGCCGATCCACCGCGACGATGGCACGGTCGCTCACTACGAGGGCTACCGTGTCCAGCACAACCTGTCGCGCGGGCCGGGCAAGGGGGGGGTGCGTTTCCATCCGGCGGTCACCCTCAACGAGGTGATGGCGCTGTCGGGCTGGATGACGATCAAGAACGCCGCGCTCAATCTGCCGTACGGCGGCGCCAAGGGCGGCATCCGGCTCGATCCGCGGGCGCATTCGCGCGACGAACTGGAACGCATCACCCGCCGCTACACGTCGGAAATCGGCGTTGTCATCGGCCCGGGCAAGGACATTCCGGCGCCCGATGTCGGCACCAACGAGCAGACCATGGCCTGGATGATGGACACCTACTCGATGAACGTCGGTTCGACCTCGACCGGCGTCGTCACCGGCAAGCCGATTTCGCTCGGTGGCTCGCTCGGCCGTCACGAAGCGACCGGCCGCGGCGTCTTCATCGCCGCCCGTGAAGCCGGCCGGCGCAGCAATGTGCCGATCGAGGGGGCGCATGTTGTCGTCCAGGGCTTCGGCAACGTCGGTGGCATCGCTGCCCGCATGTTCCACGCGGCGGGCGCCAGGGTTGTCGCCTTGCAGGATCATTCGGCGACCATCGCCAACGAACGGGGCATCGATATTCCTGCTGCGCTTGCCCATGTCGAGCAGAACGGCGGGCTGGAAGGCTTTCCCGGTGCGACGCCGATCTCGGTCGACGACTTCTGGGCGGTGCCATCGCACTACCTGGTGCCGGCAGCGCTGGAAGGGCAGATCCTGCCCGAGCGGGCACGCAGCATCCAGACGCGTATCGTCGTCGAAGGTGCCAACGGCCCGACCACGCCGGCGGCCGACGACATCCTGCGCGATCGCGGCATCCTGGTCGTGCCCGACGTCCTGGCCAATGCTGGCGGGGTTACCGTGTCGTATTTCGAGTGGGTGCAGGATTTTTCCAGCTTCTTCTGGAGCGAGGATGAAATCAACAGCCGCCTGGAACGCATCATGATCGGTGCTTTCGATGCCATCTGGAAACTGGCCGACGAGCGCAAGGTCTCGCTGCGCACGGCGACTTTCATCATTGCCTGTCAGCGGGTGCTGGCGGCACGCGAGCAGCGTGGCCTTTATCCCTGATTGATCTGCCCGGGCGCGGCAGCGCCCGGGCACCCAGAGTGGTTGGAGTTTCTGTCATGAAAGCCTTATTCCGTCTCGGCATCGGCCGGCAACTGGCCTTGGCCTTTACCGTCATCGTCGGTTTGTTCGTCGTCGTCGCCGGCTGGACGACGTTCAGCCTTGGTCGCGTCGATGCGGCAGCAGAGCGTATCGCCACGGTGTCGCTGACCAAGGACAGCCAGATCGCAGAGCTGGGCTATGCCTACGCTGGCATGCGCGAAAGCGTGCGCAACAACATCATCTTCACCGACGGTGAAGTGATGAAGACGGAAGCGGCCCGCTACGACCGCGAGAAGGCCCGTTTTTTCGCCGCCCTCGGGGCCCTGGAGAATATTGCGGTCGACCATGCTGCAGCGGGCGAAACCGAATTGCTGCAACGCATCCGCCAGCAGGCGACAGCGGCCATCCAGACCCAGGACAAGGCGATGGCCGAGGCCATGCAGTTCCTCTCGGCGGTGGCCATGGGCATCCTGCAACAGGAAGCTTCGCCGCGCATGCAGGTACTCGAAGCCAGCATCGGCGAAGCGCGCCAGCTGGTGCAGGCGCAGAGCCGCGAACGCGCCGGCGACATCGTTGCCGAATCGGCGCATACCCGCCGATTGACGTTGATCCTGGTAGTCGTCGCGGCCTTGATCGCCGGCATCCTCGGCTTTCTGCTCACCGGCGGCATTCGTCGCCCGCTCGAAACCACTGCCCGCTTGATGGAAAGCATTGCTGCCGGCGACCTGACCCAAGGCATCGAGCCGAACGGCTTTGCCGAAATTCGGCGCGTCCAGGCGGCGGCGATGAAGACGACCCGGTCGCTGGCCGGGATTCTCGGCGCCATCCGCGAGGAAGCCGCGCAGCTGAAAAATGCCGTCACCGCACTTTCCGGCTCGGCTGACGAAATGCGCGGCGGTTCCGAGGAACAGGCGCTGGCCAGCGCCGCAATGGCCGAGACCTTGCAGGCGATGTCGACCTGCATCAGCCATATCGCCAAGCTCGGCCAGGAGGCCCAGGGTCTGTCCGGCAAGGCCGGGCAGCAGGCGGCCGGCGGTTGCCGGACGATTCAGACCATGGTCGACGAGATTCGCCAGATCGCCGGCCTGGTTACCGATTCGGCGGCGACGGCAACGACGCTGGGGCAGGAGTCGGAACGCATCTCGGCGATCACTTCGGTGATCCACGATCTGGCCGACCAGACCAACCTGCTGGCGCTGAACGCGGCCATCGAGGCCGCAAGGGCCGGCGACAGTGGCCGGGGTTTCGCCGTGGTCGCCGACGAAGTGCGCAAACTGGCCGAAAAGACGACCGCCTCGGCCAGCCAGATTGCCGCCATGGTCAGCGCCATCCAGGGCGGTGCCCGCTCGATGGCGGAGCACATGCAGCGTTCGGTCAGCCGCGTCGATGAGGGGCTGCGCATGGCTTGCGCGGCAGGCGAATCGATGAGCGCCATCGAAAGCAGCAACCGCCATGTCGCCCGGGTCATCGACGATGTGTCGGCCAGCCTGCGCCAGCAGTCGTCGGGTGGCGAGGAAATCGCCGCCCGGGTCGAACGCATCGTCCAGATGATCCACGAGAACAACCGGGCCACCGCCAGCATGGCGACCACGGCACGGCAACTGGACAGTCTGGCGAGCAGCCTCGAAACGGGTATTGCCCGCTTCCGGACGGCTGCCTGACCAACCGGCGTTCGGCCGTACAATGAGCATTCCCTGAGCCCCTGCCATGCCGGAACCCGACGCCATTTCACCTTCCTCGCTGCCCCGTCCGCACCGTGTCCTGGGCCTGGTCGGGCTGATGGTCGCGTTCCTGCTGCTCGGCCTGCTTTCCTACCGGGTGTCCGAGCATTACGGCATCGAGGACATGCGCGAGAAGGCCTCGCACCAGCTGGACATCCTCGGCGCGGCGATCGACAGCGAAGTGACCCGGCACGCGTCGATTCCCAGCGCGGTCGAGCTGAATCCCGATGTCGTCTCGCTGTTGCGGGCGCCGAGCGAAGAGCAGGACATCCGCCAGGTCGAGGCCAACCGCTTCCTGCAGAAGCTCAACGATCACCTCGGTGGTCCGGCCATCTTCGTTCTCGACACCAGCGGTACGGTCGTCGCTTCCAGCGACTGGATATTTTCCGACAACCTGCTCGGCTCGGATCTGTCCTATATGCCGTTCTTCCGCGATGCGGTGCGCGGCACGCCGGCGCGTCATTACGCGGTCGATCATGTGCGCCACGAGCCGGGTTACTACTTCGCCCTGCCGATCCGTGACGAAGCGCGGGAGTGGGCAATCATCGGCGTTGCCGTCGTCAAGTCGGGCATCCGCGAAGTCGAGCGGCGCTGGCTGGCGCAGGAAGCGCCGGCCCTGATCGTCGACCGCAACGGCGTGGTGCTGCTGGCTTCGCCGCCGGAGTGGCGTTACGCCACGCTCGGGCCGCAGCCACTGGACGCGCTTGAACGCCTGGGGCGGCAGCAGTTTGCCGGGCAGCCGCTGGGGGCGATCAGCCTCGACATCAATCTCGATGGCGCGGATGAAGGCCGGATCGTGCGCCTGCCGAAACACCTGCGCGACGATGTGGCGCCATCGCAGGGCGCCCGTCCGTACCTGGCGATGGCCCGGCATCTGTCCGGCGCGGCCTGGCGCATCGTGGTCTTTTCCGATTTGCGTCCGGTCGGCATCCAGGCGGCCACGCATGCGGCGCTGAGCATTGCCGCGCTGGGCTGCCTGTTGCTCGGCGTTCTCTATACCCGCCAGCGCCGCCGGCTGGCGCGGGGGCGCGAAGAAGCGCGGGCGATGCTGGAACGGGCCAACCAGGAACTCGAGCTCAAGGTCGAGGCACGCACGGCCGACCTGTCCGACGCGGTGGCCGGCCTGCAACGCGAGGTACAGGAGCGCCAGCGTGCCGAGCAGACCCTGCGTGCCGCCCAGGCTGAACTGGTGCAGGCGGCCAAGCTGGCCGTGCTGGGCCAGATGGTCACCGGCATCACCCACGAACTGAGCCAGCCGCTGGGGGCCATTCGCACACTGGCGGCCAATGCCGCCGAGTTCATGCGGCGCGCCGACCTGGTGACGGCGGAAAAGAATTTGGCCATCGTCGAGCAGTTGACCGAACAAATGGGGCACATCATCGGGCCGCTGAAGACCTTTGCCCGCAAGTCGCCGGCGGTGTCGACGGCGGTCGATGTCGCGCAGGCGGTGGATAGCGCGCTGTTCCTGTTCGAATCGCGGCTGAAGAAGGAGTCGGTCGTGCTCGAACGGCGGATTGCTGCCGACGCCTGCATCGCGTGGTGCGACCGCAACCGGCTGCAGCAGGTGCTGGTCAACCTGATCGGCAATGCGCTCGATGCCATGCACGACGAGCCGGTGCGCCGGCTGAGCTTTTCCAGCGAGCGCGCCAGTTCCGGCAAGGTGGCGCTGGCCGTCGTCGATTCCGGCTGCGGTTTTTCCGAGGAAGCGGTCGCCCACCTGTTCGAGCCGTTTTTCACGACCAAGCAGCCGGGCGAAGGGCTGGGCCTGGGGCTCACCATTTCGCGCGATATACTGCGCGACTTTGGCGGCGACCTGATGGCCGGGCCGGCGCCCGGCGGCGGTGCCCGCTTTGTCGTGCTGCTGCCGCCACTGCCGTCAGACCACCGGGAAACGCTGCCATGAAGACGCTGCTTCAAGTCCTGCTCGTCGAAGACGATCCGAATGTCCGTCTCGGTTGCGAGCAGGCCATGCAACTGGCCGGCATTCCGGTCATCGTGACCGCTTCCGCCGAGGAGGCGGAAAAATACCTGCAGGACGATTTTCCCGGCATTGTCGTCACCGACATGCGCTTGCCCGGTATCAGCGGCATGGATCTGCTGCGCAAGGTACGCGCGCGCGATGCCGACCTGCCGGTGATCATCATCACCGGCCACGGCGACGTGACGCTGGCGGTCGAGGCGATGCGCAACGGCGCCTATGATTTCATGCAGAAACCGTTCTCCACCGACGATCTGATCGAGGTCGTCCGGCGGGCACTGGAAAAACGCGCGCTGGTGCTGGAAGTCGAAGCGCTGCGCCGCCGGCTCGATCAGCGCGACGATCTGGAAGCCCGCCTGATCGGGCGTTCGCCGCAGATGCAGAAGGTCCGCCGGCTGATCCTGGATGTCGCCGATGCCGGGGTCGACATCCTGATTTTCGGCGAAACCGGGACCGGCAAGGAAATGGTCGCCCGCTGCCTGCACGACCTGTCCCGGGCCGGCCAGGAAAACTACGTCGCGATCAATTGCGGCGGCATGGCCGACAATCTGCTCGACAGCGAACTGTTCGGGCACGAGCCGGGCGCCTTCACCGGTGCCCAGAAGCGGCGCATCGGCAAGATCGAATACGCCAGCGGCGGCACGCTGTTCCTCGACGAGCTGGAAAGCATGCCGATGAACATGCAGATCAAGCTGCTGCGCGTGCTGCAGGAGCGGGTCATCGAGCGTCTTGGCTCGAACCAGCTGATCCCGGTCAATTGCCGGGTCGTCGCGGCGAGCAAGGAAGACCTGAAGCTGTGGTCGGAGCAGGGCAAGTTCCGCGCCGATCTCTATTACCGGCTGAATGTCGTGCGCATCGAGCTGCCGCCGCTGCGCGAGCGTCGCGAGGACATCCCGGCGCTGTACGACGCCTTCCTGCTGCAGGCGGCCAAGCGCTACAACCGCGCGCTGCCGGCGGTTTCACCGGAAACGATGCAGCGTCTGATGGCCCAGGACTGGCCGGGCAATATCCGCGAACTGAAGAACGTCGCCGACTGCCACGTGCTCGGCATCGGTGGCGGCACGGCGCCGGTCGGGCAGGTCGGTACGCCGTCGCTGACCGAGGCGGTGGAAAACTACGAACGGCAGCTGATAAACGACGAGTTTTCCCGCCAGGGCGGCAACATCCAGCGCACCGCCGATGCCTTCAGGATCGCCCGGACGACGATGCATGACAAACTGAAGAAATACGGTCTGCTATAGTGGTCTTCCCAGAGCAACCCGAGCAGGCGAATGCAATGATCGTGACCTTCAATTCCAGTGAGACCGGTGAAGTGCTGATGCACGCCGAAACGGCGCGGACGCTGCTGCAGATCGTCGGCAAGGAAACGACGGCGCGCGGCGTGTTCACGCAAGCCGAGATGCTGCCGGCAGCTGCCCGTCTGCAGGCCGCGGTGGACGAAGCGCGCCGGCTGGCCGCTGGCGAGCCGGCCGCCGACGATGAAGAGGACAAGCACAAGCCGCCGCCGGTAGGACTGCCGCAGCGTGCCTGGCCACTGATCGACATGCTGCAGCGTACGGCCGGATCAGGGCCGGAAGCACATATCCTCTGGGAAGCCCGCACCGATTTCTGATCGCCGGCGCCGGCGTCAGAACAACTCGATATCGTCGTTCTTTTCCTTCATTTCGGCCATGAAGCGGTCGACGGCTTCCTGCACCGGGACGCCCTGAAGGACGGCGTCGAACATCGCGATTTCCTCGCGCGTCGAATATTTGGCCTTGATCCGTTGCTGCAGGCCGACCCATTCGCCCGGGTTGTACAAGCGTCCCGGTTCGGCGACCAGGTCGCTCAGGTCGCCCAGGCTGAGGCCGACGTGGGCCAGGCGCTGGACCAGCTTGTCGTAGAACTGGAAGGCGATGATCGCCTGGTGCACCATGCCGGACACGTTTCCGGCAGCGCCGAGCAATTCGGCGCGGGTGGTCCCGACCGGGCCTTCTTCCGGCAGGCCTTCGACCTTGCCGACGATTTCCTGCATGCAGCCGGCCATCGCCGTGAACGAGCGGGTCAGCACATCGACCGAGGTATTGCTGTCCTTCATCGCCGCCTCGATCTGGACGGCAGCAAGTTCGAGCATCAACACGGTTTCGCGGACCTGGCTCCAGTTGAGGTCGGGGCTGTGGGCGGTGGTACCGCGCGGCGGAATGATCTTGGTGGTCATGGGTTTTTCCTGTCGGCAGGCGGAGGACTATAGCGCACTTCAGCAGCCTCGTTCCAGCCCGACGTAATACTTGCGCATGGCTTGCAGCAGCGCAGCTTCAGGCCACATGCGGTGGCCGCGGAAATCGGTGCAGTGCGCCTGCGGATTTCCCGCGATAATCGGCGCATGCGCCTGTTCTCCCTTTTTTGTCTTTTCCTGTGGTCGACCGCAACATTTGCCGAACTTCCATTGGTTGCCGTCGATGTCGGGCACGGTGGCCGCGATGGCGGGGCGGTCAGTGCGCGCGGACGCAATGAATTCGATTTCAACCTGGATTTCGCCGGCGTCCTGGCGGCAACGCTGGAACAGCGGTCACTGGCGGTGCGCCGGGTCAATTTCGACGGTGCCATCGGCAGCTTGACGGCACGTCCGGAAGCCGCCATCGGCAGCGATTTTTTCATCTCGGTCCACCACGATTCGATCGGCGAGGCCTGGCTGCGGCCGTGGACCTGGGAAGGCGTCGAACGCACGCATACCGAGGTCAAGCGCGGCTACGGCATCTTCGTTTCGGCCAACAATCCGGATCTTGCCACCAGCCTCGTCTGCGCTTCGGCGATGGGCGCCATGCTGCGCCGCGCCGGTTTCGTGCCGAGCGACTGGCATGGCCGCAAGCATCTGCCGGCCGATGCGGCCAACGGCGTCTGGTATTACGACAACCTCGTCGTCCTCTACCGGACGACGCTGCCGGCCGTGCTGTTCGAAGCCGGCGTGATCAAACACCGGGACGAGGAACTGGAGCTGCGCGACCCGGCGCGCCAGGCGCGCATGGCCGATGCGCTGGCGACCGGTCTGGCCGCCTGCCTGCAGGTCACAGGAAAACCGGCTCGGGACTGAGGTCGACCGCAAACTTTTCGCGCACGGCGGCCTGTACCGCTGCCATCGTCCGGCGCACGTCGGTCCCGCTGGCGCCGCCGCGATTGACCAGCACCAGCGCCTGTTTCTCGTACATGCCGACCGGGCCGAGATCCTTGCCCTTCCAGCCGGCCTGTTCGATCAGCCAGCCGGCGGCCAGCTTGATCCGCCCGTCCGGCTGCGGATAGCAGGGCAGCGCCGGATGCTGCGCTTTCAGCGCGTCGGCAATGTTGCGGTCGACCACCGGATTATGGAAAAAACTGCCGGCGTTCGGTGTCAGCGCCGGATCGGGCAGCTTGCGCCGGCGCACGGCGATGACCGCATCGGCGACATCGCGGGCGCCGGGTTCGGCAATGCCGCACGCGGCCAGTTCCTGGCGCAGGTCGGCATAGCCGATGTTCGCCCGCCAGGCCTTGGGTAGCCGGAAAATCACCGAAACGATGGCGATCCGCCCGTTCAGATGCCAGCCTTGCTGCTTGAACACGCTGTCGCGGTAGGAAAAATGGCAATTTTTACGGTCGACCGTGAAAAAAACCTGTTTTTCAAAATCCCAGGCTTGCACCGAATGCAGCCGTTCGCCGACTTCCAGCCCGTAGGCGCCGATGTTCTGGATCGGCGCGGCGCCGACCGTGCCGGGAATCAGCGACAGGTTCTCCAGCCCCGGCCAGCCCTGCGCCAGCGTCCACTGGACGAAATCGTGCCAGTTCTCGCCCGCGCCGGCCTCGATGTAGCAGGCCTCGGCATCCTCGTGCAGCAGGCGCTTGCCCGGAATCGCCATGTGCAGCACCAGCCCGTCGAAGTCGCCGCCGAGCACCAGGTTGCTGCCGCCGCCGAGAACGAAGCGTCGCCCGTCACCAGGCGATATTGCGGTCAACTGCGTGGCATCGGTGATTTTCAGGTAACGCGCGGCCTTGCCGGGCAGCGCGAGGGTGTTGAACGGGGTCAGGTCGATGGCGGTTTGTTCGGTCATGGCGCCATTGTCGCCGATCCCCCGGCGGCGGGAAACCCGCGTTCAGTGCGTGCGGAAGCTGTCGGCGCTGATGCCGTGGCGGGTCAGTTTGTCGTACAGCGTCTTCTTCGGCACCTGCAGCAGTTCCGCCGCCTGGGCGACGTTGCCGGCGCAGTGTTGCAGGGCGGTTTCGATGGCGCGGCGTTCGGCGGCGTCGACCTGGGCGCCGAGCGCGGTGGCCGGGATGTCCGGCGTGCCGGCGAGCGCGTCGGGCAGGCCGAGTGCCCAGCGGTTGGCGACGTTCTTCAGTTCGCGCACGTTGCCCGGCCAGTCGTGCGCCTGCCAGCGGGCGAGGTCGGCCGGCGTCCAGGCCGCCGGCGGGCGGTCGTAGCGCTGGGCAGCTTCCTGCAGGAAGGCGGCCATCAGCAGCGGGATGTCTTCGCGGCGCTGGCGCAGCGGCGGCAGGTCGATGCTGACGACGTTGAGCCGGTAGTAGATGTCGGCGCGGAACTGGCCGGCGTCGGCCAGCGCTTTCAGGTCGGCCTTGCTGGCGGCGACGACGCGGCAATCGACGGCAATGCTGTGGTTGCTGCCCAGGCGCTCGATGCTGCGTTCCTGCAGCACGCGCAGCAGCTTGACCTGCAGGTTCAGCGGCATCGATTCGATTTCGTCGAGGAACAGCGTGCCGCCGCCGGCATGTTCGATGCGCCCGATGCGCCGCTTGCCGGCGCCGGTGAAGGCGCCGGCTTCGTGGCCGAAAAGTTCGCTTTCGAACACGGTTTCCGGCAGCGCCGAGCAGTTGACCGCAACAAATGGCCCGCGCCGGCCGCTGGCCTCGTGGATGGCGCGGGCGACGACTTCCTTGCCGCAGCCGGTTTCGCCATTGATCAGGATGTCGACGCTGGTCGGCGCCAGCGCGCCGATCAGCCGGCGGATGTCCTGCATCGCTGCGGTCTGGCCGATCAGCGCGCTCAGGCCGGCGGCGTGCAGTTGCTCCTTGAGCTGGCGGTTTTCCAGCAGCAGCGCGCGTTTGTCGAGGGCGCTGCGTACCGCGGCGATCAGGCGCTCGGACGGGAAGGGTTTCTCGATGAAATCGTAGGCGCCGTCGCGCATCGCTTCCACCGCCATGGCCACGTCGCCATGCCCGGTCATCAGCAGCACCGGCAGTTCGCGGTCGAACTGGCGCAGTTCGCGCAGCAGCGACAGGCCGTCGCGGCCGGGCAGGCGGATGTCGCTGATGACCAGCGCCGGCCGCGTGGTGGCCAGCGCGGCGAGCATGCTTTCGCCGTCGGCGAAGCCGCGCACGGCGATGTCGGCGAGCGCCAGCGCCTGCTCGCAGCCCTTGCGTACGGCGCTGTCGTCTTCGACCAGGAAGACCGGGGTGTCAGCCATGGACGATGGTCTTGGCGTAGCTGTCGCGGTCGAGTTCGCTGGTTTCGACGCTGAGCTGGATTTCCATGCCGCGGGGGGCGAGGATCAGTTCGCCCAGCGCCGCCAGCGCGGCGTCCGCCAGTTCCTTGCGTTCGGCGCTGCTGCGGCCGGAAAGCAGAGCGATGCGCAGATGCACGAAGGCGCGGGGATTTTGCAGGATGCCGACCTGGAAATTGCCGACGGCAATCGCCCGGCTCTTGATGTCCGGTTCGCTGAACTGACCGGAATCGAACATCGCGGCGTTGATCGCGGCGAGAGCGCGGGTCGGGTCGAAGCTGGCAAGGTTGGCGGTGTATTCAAGCGTCAGGTGCGGCATGGGGTTCTCCGGCAGCCGGCAGCGTCAGGACGAAAACCGCGCCGCCGTCCGCTGCATTGTGAGTGCGTAGTGTGCCACCGTAGCTTTCGACGATGGTCAGTGAAATGGCCAGACCGAGGCCGAGGCCTTCACTGGCTGACTTGGTTGTGTAAAAGGGTTCGAACAGGTGACTGCGCACCTCGTCCGCAATGCCGGTGCCATGGTCGCGGATGCTGATGCGGACGTTGCGCCCGTCGCGGCCGGCAAGGATTTCGAGTTGTGGCGCTGGCTGGCCGTGCATGGCGTCGAGACCGTTGAGCAGCAGATTGACCAGCACCTGCTCCAGCCGTCCGGCTTCGGCGACGACCAGCAAGGCCGGATCGTCCTGGCTGACGCTGATCCGCGCGCCGGTGTCGCGCCGGCGCGGCTCGACCAGCATCAGCGCGTGCTCGATCGCGGTGGCGATGGTCACCGCCTGCGGCGTCGCCGCTTCCTTGCGGGCAAAGGTCTTCAACTGGCGGACGATGCGCCCGGTGCGCTCGATCAACGCGCTGATCATTTCCAGGTTTTCCGCGACTTCGCCATGTCGACCGCGCGCAAGCAGGGCTGTGGCGTTGTCGGCGAAGGTCTGCAAGGCGGCCAGCGGCTGGTTCAGTTCATGGCTGATGCCGGCCGACAACTGCCCGAGCACCGCCAGCTTGCCGGCCTGTACTGCGGCGTCGCGGGTTTCGTGGAGGATCGCCTCGGTGCGCTGCAAGGCGGCAATCTTGTCGGTCAGGTCGGCGGTGCGCTCGGCGATGCGCTGCTCCAGCTCGCTGTAAATCCGTTTCAGCTCGTCGCGCCGGCGTCGCCGGTGGCGCAGATGCGCCGCCACACCGACGGCGAAGGCGGCAGCAAAGGCCAGCGCCATCGCCCCGGAAAACGCCGCCGCCCGCGCTTCGTCGGGTCGTCCCAACTGCACCACCTGCCAGCCGAGATTGCCCACCGGCCGCGTCACCAGCAGATGTTCGCGCGGCTGTTCGTCGGGCAGCGCCAGGCGTAACGGCGTCGTCGCGTCGAGTGGCACGGCACGATCAGCCAGCGGCACGATGGACTGGTTGCCGTACTGGCGGGTTTCCGCCAGCCGGGCGGTAATCGCCGCCGGCAGCGGCGCCAGCGTCCGGTAACGCAGCCGGCGTTCCGACGACAGGAAAACGATGCCGTCGGCGTCGGCCAGCAGCAAGGTGTCGCCAGAACCGGCCATGGCCTGCTCCATCGATTCCAGGCCAACCTTGAGAACGACGACGCCGAGTATCCGTTCCTGCTCGCGTACCGGTGCGGCGAGAAAATAACCGGGTTCGCCGGTGGTCACGCCAACCCCGTAGAAACGCCCCAGGCCATGCGCGATGGCATCGCTGAAATAGGGGCGGAAGGCGTAGTTGTGGCCGACGAAACTGCGCGGCTGGCGCCAGTTGCTGGCGGCCAGCGTGTTGCCGTCGGCGTCGATGAGATAGGTCGCCGCCACTGCCGCACCCTGCTGGGCGGCTTCGAGATAGGCGTTGGCGGCAGCGACCCGCTGCTGGTTGCCGGGATCGCGCAGCAACGCGGCCAGCGAGGGTTCGAGCGCGAGCAGGCCGGGCAGCGATTCGTGCCGGTTCAGCGTCGCATCCAGCGACAGCGCGAAGGCGTCGAGACGCTGCGTCGCCAGCCGGCGCTCGTGCGCCAGGTTGTTGTCGAGCAGCAGTCGGTAGCCGAGCAGGCCGATCAGCAGGCAGGCCGCTGCCGCGACTGCGGTCAGCAGCCACGTGCGGGAAGGGCGCATGGATGGGGTGGCGAGACGGCTCATGGCCGCATCGTAACCAGTTTTTTCCGGTCAGGCTCGGCTGCCGGGCAGGGTTGCAGGCCAACCACCGTATCTTCCGGCAGGGTCGGCAGCCAGGCCGGCAGCGGCCGGCAGTCGCCGGCCACGCAGACGACGTAGGGCGCAACATGCGGTGAATGCCGCAACTGGACGCCCGGCAGCGGCGGCAGGGCCGGTGTGTAATGCCAGGCGCCGTCGCGCAGCACGGCATCCGGCGGCGGCTCCATGCCGGCACCGGTGCCCTGGATGCGCGCCGACGTCAGCTTCAGGGCATCGCTCTGCAGGCGGTAATCTTCCTCCCACAGGGTTTTCTGGATCGAATGTGTCCATTGCAGCGTGACCGCCTCGCCGAGCGGCGCCACCAGCAGGCCGGCGACGAGGCAGATCACGTTCATGCTGCCAGCAGGCGACGGCTGCGCAGCAGGTGCCAGCCAATGAAGCTGGCGCAGGCAGCAAAGCCGATTTCGTCGGTCAGCGGCAACGCGGCGACCAGCATGAAGGCGGCAGCAGCGGCCCAGATGCGTTCCCAGACCGACAGCGGTGCGCGCAGGTAGCCGATGCTCGCGGCGCCCCACAGCGTGATCGCCAGCAAGGCCTTGCCGACGATGTACACCACCGCCAGCACCGACGGATCGCCCTGCAGCATCAGCGCATTGTCGTACACCGCCATGAACGGCACGACGAAACCGGCAATGGCGATCTGCACCGCCTTGATGCCGATCTTCATCGCCGGTTCCTTGGCCACCGAGCTGGCGGCGAAGGCAGCCAGCGCCACCGGCGGCGTCAGGTCGGCCATGATGCCGAAGTAGAAGACGAACATGTGGCTGACGATCAGCGGTACGCCGAGTTCAAGCAGCGCCGGGGCGGCGATCGAGCTGGTGATGATGTAGTTCGGGATGGTCGGGATGCCCATGCCGAGCAGCAGGCAGATCAGCATGGTCAGCAGCAGCGAGATGAACAGGCTGTCTTCGCCGACCTTGAGGATGAAGCCGGCAAAGTTCGAGGCGGCGCCGGTCAGCGTCAGGATGCCGATGATGACGCCGACGATGGCGCAGGCCACACCGACCGGCAGCGCCTGCTTGGCGCCGTCGACCAGGCTGTTGCGCATCACCGTCAGCGTCTGCCGGCCGCCCTGGACGAACAGGCACAGCACAACCAGCGCGGCAATCACCATCAGCACCGGATAGACGCCCCACTTGATCAGCAGCGAAGCACCGAGACCGACGGCCAGCCAGAAGACGAAGCGGAAGGCGGTACCGGAAATGCGTGCGGCGACGGCGGCGCCGAGGATCAGGATGGCACACAGCGCGAGGCCGACCATGCCCGAATACATCGGTGTGAAGCCGTTGAACAGCATACCGACCAGCCCGGCCAGCGGCAGGATCAGGTACCACTGTTCGCGCATCGCCCGCCACGGGTTCGGGCAGTCTGCCTTGGCCAGACCGTCGAGATTCTTGCGCCCGGCTTCCAGATGCACCATCCAGAACACCGTCGCGTAATACAGGATGGCCGGCACCAGCGCCGCCTTGACGATCTCGATGTACGGCACGTTGAGGTTTTCCGCCATGATGAAGGCGACGGCGCCCATTACCGGCGGCATGATCTGGCCGCCCATCGAGGCTGTTGCCTCGACTGCGCCGGCAAACACGCCGGAATAGCCGAAACGTTTCATCAGCGGGATGGTGAACTGGCCGGTGGTCAGCACGTTGGCGACGCCGGAACCGGAAATCGAACCCATCAGGCCGGACGAAACGACCGCCACCTTGGCTGCGCCACCCTTGGTGTGACCGACGAAGCCGAGCGCCACCGAGTTGAACAGGTTGATCATGCCGGCATGTTCGAGGAAGGCGCCGAACAGTACGAAGAGGAAGATGTACATGGCCGAAACCATGGTCGGGATGCCGAAAAGTCCTTCCGTTCCGAAGGCCAGCTGGTCGACCACCTGGGCAAAATCGTAGCCACGGTGCGCCAGATCGCCAGGCAGATACTGGCCGAACAGGCCGTAGAGCAGGAACACCGCGCAGATGGTCGGCAGTGCCAGGCCGAGAATGCGGCGGGCGGCTTCAAAGACCAGCAGCACCATGGCGGTACCGACGCACAGGTCGAGCGTGCTCGGGTCGCCGGCACGCTGGATCAATTCGACTTCATACACCCACTGGTAGCAGGCGAGCAGGAAGGCGGCGCCGGCCAGCAGCCAGTCGCCGGGCGCCACGCGGTCGAGACGGCCGCCCTTGCGCATGGGAAAGAGAATGAAGGTCAGGGTCAGCAAGAAGCCGACATGCAGCGCCCGCATGACCAGGCTGGACAGCGGATGGAAGGCCGCCACGCTCAACTGGTAAATGGAAAAGGCCAGCGCGATACCGGTCAGGATCAGGAGTGCGACGCCTCCGGGCCGGCGCTGGGCGCCGTGCTCGGAGAACGTCTCCTGTTCGATGTTCATCGGGGAGACGTTGTTCGTCATGATGGATTACTTCAGCAGGCCGGCTTCACGGTAATACTTCTCGGCACCCGGATGCAGCGGCACCGGCGAACCGACAGCCATCTTCTCCTTCTTGATCGCCTTGGCGGCAGCGTGAGCGGTGGCCATGGCGTCGAGGTTCTCGGTCATCGACTTGGTCATCTTGTAGACCATGTCATCGGAGACACCGCTGTGGGTGATCAGGTAGTTCGGCACCAGCACCGTCTGCACATCGGTCGTCTGACCGTTGTAGGTGTTGGCCGGAATCGTCCCGGACTGGTAGGCGGCATCGCTGATCTTGGCAACCACCTCGGCCGGGATCGGGATGACGACGATTTTCAGCGCCGTTGCCAGGTCACGCACGGCGGCAACGCCCAGGCCGGACGACAGCAGCGTGGCGTCGAGCTGGCGGTTTTTCATCAGTTCCACCGACTCGGCATAGCCCAGGTATTCCACCTTGGCCATGTCCTGATAGCCCATGCCGACGGCCTTCAGGATGTCGCGGCTGTTCAGTTCGGTACCGCTCTTCGGCGCACCGACTGAAACCCGCTTGCCCTTCAGGTCAGCCAGCGACTTGATGCCGGAATCGGCAGCGGCGAGGAAATGAATGTAGTTTGGATAGATCGCAGCGACGGTGCGCAGCTTGTTCAGCGGTGCCTTGAAGCCGACATCCGGATTGCCCTTCCAGGCTTCGGACAGCGTATCGCCGAGGGTGAAGGCGATCTCGCCCTTGCCGGCCTGCAGCAGGTTGAGGTTCTCGGCCGAGGCCTTGGTTGCCTGCACCGACATCTTCGCGTCCGGCAGCACCTTGCCGTAGATTTGTGTCAGCGACACGCCGAGCGGGTAATAGACGCCGCTGGTACCACCGGTCAGCACGTTGATGAAATCGGCAGCATGGCCGGCAGTGGTGCCGACGGCCAGCGTGGCGGCAACGATCAGGGAACGCAATTTCATGCGCATTTTCATGGTATCTCCTCCAGAAATGAAGCTAACCGCGGAGCGGCTGCGGAGATAACCATTGCAGGACACGTGCCAGTGCAGGATTCTGCGGTCAACCGGCTGATTTCAAAGATTTTTGCTGATCCCGAAATCCGGTGCCTGTGGCTGGTGTGTGCGGAAATCCGGAATTGGCAGGTCTGGCAGTGCGAAATTCCGCACTGACCTAACGCGTCAGCACCATGCTCACGTAGTGCCGCAGTTCTTCGCTGTCCAGCACGCTGACGTGGTCTTCGTGGAAGCCGCGCATCGATGTTGCCTCATGCTGGGCCTCGATACGCAATTGCGTCTTCAGGCTGACCACCCCGTCGCCCGGTTTGCCGGTTGGCGAACGGTCGCTGAGATAGGCGAAGGCGATGTGCAGCGATGCCCCCGGTGGTAGGGGAGCCTTGAACAGATTGCCGAGAAACGGCCCGTCGGGCAGCAGGTTGCGCCACACCGGCATGACGACGGTGGCCAGGTCGAGATACAGGCTCATGTTCTCGATGCCGGCATACGGCGTGGCCACGCTGACGACCTTGTCGACGTAGTCGCAGGCCCCGGCGCGGCTGCACTCGGCCAGGTACTCGCGGATCAGCAAGCCGCCCATGCTGTGGGCGACGATATGCATGCGCTGGAAGTCATGACGCAAGCGCAGCTCGGCCAGCAGCCCGAGCAGACCATCGCCAAGCGCTCGCAGATCGAAGCCGGAAGGGTAGTTGATCACCCAGGCCTGAAAGCGGCTGCGATCGAGACTGTCGATCAAGCGCCTGAAGTTCTGCGGCGTGCCGTTGATGCCATGGACGAAGAGGACGGGAATGCGCGCCGGATCGTAAGGTTCCAGGAAGAAGATGCCGGCGTGGCCGGTCTTCATGTAGCCGAGCGGCTCCCACATGCCCATTTCGGCGGCTTCCTGGTTGAAGCGCTGGTCGTCGATGGTGGTGACCTTGCCGAGCAGGACATCGATATGCCCGAGGCCGGTGCCGCGCAATTCGAACAGCCCGGCCACCCGGGGTCCCGGGCGCACCAGTGGCGCGCCGATCGCGAGCACGACGTCGGTCACCGAATCCCTGTCGATACCGCGCCCGGCCAGGTCGAACCAGACCCCCGGCTCATTCGCCTGGTGGGTGAAATCGCGATTGAGGTCCTGGAAGGCGAAAAGGTAGCGCGAGGTGTTCAGTGCGGCAATCCGGAAATCGCCAGGACGCTCGAACACCCGGTAATTGTGGATGGCGTCGCCACGTTCATCACCCAGCACCACGATGATCAGTTCGCAACGCTCGCAGGCCGGCGCCTGCAAGCTGCCGGAGACCACCCGCAGCGTGCCGCCGCTTTCCATGATGTCGGCCGCCAGCCGGCTGAAGTTGCCGCAACCGGCGAGCAGCAACGCAGCGATCAGGCCAAGCAGCCGGAGCGTGATGCGCTGAGTTGACGGGGGCAGCAGGAAGTTCATGGGGCCCATGTTACCCCGAGGGGGCGGTGATTACAGAAGCAGTTCAGCCAGTGCTTCCGGCTGTGCCGCTGCCTGCCATCCATTGCGCATTTCGTCAGCGTTCAGGCTGCCATAACCCCAGGTCACGGCGATGAAGGGCAGGCTATTGGCGTCGGCCGATTCGCCGTCCTCGCTGCGGTCGCCGATGTAGATGGCCTGATCCTTAGGGATGGCCTGATCGGCCAGCAGGCGGCCGATCATCGCCGCCTTGTCCGGCAGGCGCGGCGTGAACAGGTCAAGCGCGTAAACGTGGCTGAAGAAATCGCTCCAGCCCAGATGCGCCAGGATCAACCGGGTCGGGTGAATGCGCTTGTTGGTCGCAATCGACAGGCGCAGCCCGGCGCCAGCCAGCTTGGCGAGCAGGGCGCCGACACCGGCGTAAGCCGCCGTCGCCTTGTAGCCCGCGCTGTCGTAACTGGCCTTGAAAGCCTCGGCCAGCCGCGCCACCAGCGCCGGATCGGCACTGCCCGACAGAAGTTGCAGGGTTTCGGTCAGCGGCGGGCCGATGACGCTCGCGTCGATGGCGCGGACCGGCGTGATGCCCGTCTGCGCGAAAGCCTCGCGGAAACTCGCCAGGATGGCCGGGGCCGAATCGATCAGGGTGCCGTCGAGGTCGAAGAGGATATGCGGATAGCGGGGCATGCTGGCGATGGAGGGATTGCGGAGCCGCGATTATCGCCTGTATCGATGGCCGATTATCGCCAACGATGCGCGCATCCTCCCGGCGCCTTGGTGCGTTGTCGCACAGACGGCGGCAGCTTGTCAGCGCAGACTGTAGCCGAACACATTCTCACCGGCACGGAGCAAGGAATCATGAAGGCCACTTTCATTATCGGTATCGCGCTGGTTTTCCTGGGCGCTGCAGTGATCGTCTATCAGCAGTTCAGCTACACGACGACGGAAACGGTTCTCCAGGTCGGGCCGGTCACGGCGACGGCCGAGCGTACGCATGATGTCGCGTTACCCGCGCTTCTTGGCTGGATACTGATCGGTGGCGGTGCTGTCGTGCTTGCCTTTGCCGCGCTGTCGAAGAAGAACTGAATAGACGAGGCGTCACTCACAGTACTGCAGCAATTCGGAATCGCCGGGTTTTACTGAACCCAGGAAAAACGGGACATCCCTTCGCCGGCATGTCCCGTTTGATTTGTCCCCACTGAGTCTTACAACAACGGCGCCAGCCAGTATTCCGCGTCCTTGATTGCCATGCCTTTGCGCTGCGCCCAGTCTTCGAGCTGGTCGCGGGCGATCTTGGGGATGGCGAAGTACTTGGCGCCGGGGTGGCCGATGTAGAAGCCGGAGACGGCTGCCGCCGGGGTCATCGCGCAGGATTCGGTCAGGGCCATGCCGATGGCCGGGGCGTCGAGCAGGGCGAACAGTTCGCGCTTGGCGGTGTGGTCCGGGCAGGCGGGGTAGCCGGGGGCGGGGCGGATGCCCTGGTATTGCTCGGCGATCAGCGCGTCGTTGTCGAGCTTTTCGTCTTTCGCGTAACCCCAGTAGTGCGTGCGAACTTGCTTGTGCAGCCATTCGGCAGCGGCTTCGGCGAAACGGTCGGCGAGCGATTTGAGCATGATCGCCGAGTAGTCGTCGTTGGCTTTTTCGAAGGCGGCGACGCGCTCATCGATGCCGAGGCCGGCGGTGACGGCGAAGGCGCCGACGTAATCCTGCTCACCGACGAAATCGGCGAGCGCGGTGTTGAAACGTCCTTGCGGTTGCTTGATCTGCTGGCGCAGGCCGACCCAGCGGGTCAGTTCCTGGGTGCGGGATTCATCGCTGTACAGCACGATGTCTTCGTTCTCGCCCCTGGCCGGATACAGGCCGAACACGGCTTTTGCGGTCAACCAGTCTTCGGCGACGATTTTTGCCAGCATCGCCTGCGCATCGTGGAACAACTGGCGGGCGGTTTCGCCGACGACGTCGTTGTTGAGGATGGCCGGGTAGCGGCCGGCCAGGTCCCAGCTCTGGAAGAACGGCGACCAGTCGATGACCGGGACCAGTTCGGCGAGCGGGATGCTCAGTTCGTGGCGGCCAGGTTGCGCCGGTTTTACCGGCGTGTGCGCTTCGTTCCACGTGAAACGATTGGCGCGGGCTTCGGCCAGCGTGACCAGCGTCGCACCTTTGCGGCCGGCGTGTTCGGCGCGCACGGTTTCGTATTCGGCGACGATTTCGGCCATGTAGCCGTCGCGCTGGTCGGCGGAGAGCAGCTTGGTGGCGACGCCGACGGCGCGCGACGCGTCCGGCACGTAAACCACGGCGCCGTCGGTGTTGGGGGCGATCTTGATCGCGGTGTGGGCGCGACTGGTGGTGGCGCCGCCGATCAGCAGCGGCTGCTTCATCTTCAGGCGCTGCATCTCGCTGGCGACGTGGGCCATTTCTTCCAGCGACGGTGTGATCAGGCCGGACAGGCCGATGATGTCGACGCGGTGCTCCAGCGCCGCCTTGAGGATGTTGTCGCAACTGACCATGACGCCGAGGTCGACGACGTCGTAACCGTTGCAGCCAAGCACGACGCCGACGATGTTCTTGCCGATGTCGTGCACATCGCCCTTGACCGTGGCCATCAGGATCTTGCCCTTGCTGCCCAGGCCGGTGCGGGTCTTTTCCGCTTCGATGTAGGGCAGCAGGTGGGCGACCGCCTGTTTCATGACGCGCGCCGATTTGACCACTTGCGGCAGGAACATCTTGCCGGCGCCGAACAGGTCGCCGACGACATTCATGCCGTTCATCAGCGGGCCTTCGATGACGGCGAGCGGCGGTTTGCCTTCACTTTCGAGCTTGGCGCGCACTTCCTCGGTATCGGCGACGACGAAATCGGTGATGCCCTTGATCAGCGCGTGTTCCAGGCGCTTTTCCACGGAATGCTCACGCCAGGAAAGGTCGGGGCCGCTGTCCTTGGCCTTGCCTTCCTTCACCGTCTGGGCGAAATCGACCAGCGCTTCGCCGGCGCCGGGGTTCCTGTTCAGGACAACGTCCTCGACCTTCTCGCGCAGCACCGGCTCCAGATCGTCGTATACGCCGAGCATGCCGGCGTTGACGATGCCCATGGTCATGCCGGCCTGGATCGCGTGGTAGAGGAAAACGGTGTGGATCGCTTCGCGCACGGCATCGTTGCCGCGGAAGCTAAAGGAAACGTTAGATACGCCGCCGGAAATGTGTGCGTGCGGCAGGTTCTGCTTGATCCAGCGCACCGATTCGATGAAATCGACGGCGTAGTTGTCATGCTCGGGAATGCCGGTAGCGATGGCGAAGATGTTCGGGTCGAAGATGATGTCTTCGGCCGGGAAGCCAATGCTCAGCAGCAGTTCGTAAGCGCGTTTGCAGATTTCCGTCTTGCGCGCAAAGGTGTCGGCCTGGCCCTTTTCATCGAAGGCCATGACGATGACGGCGGCGCCGTAACGGCGGGCGAGCTTGGCCTGCTCGATGAACTTGGCTTCGCCTTCCTTCATCGAGATCGAATTGACGATGCCTTTGCCCTGGATGCACTTGAGGCCGGCTTCGATGACTTCCCACTTCGACGAGTCGATCATGATCGGCACGCGCGAAATGTCCGGTTCCGAGGCGATCAGCTTGAGGAACTTGTCCATCGCGGCGAGCGAGTCGAGCATCGCCTCGTCCATGTTGATGTCGATCACCTGGGCGCCGTTCTCGACCTGCTGGCGGGCGACGGCCAGTGCGTCGTCGAAACGGCCTTCGAGGATCATCCGCGCGAAAGCCTTGGAGCCGGTGACGTTGGTCCGCTCGCCGACATTGACGTAGAGGGAATCGGCGCCGACGTTGAACGGCTCCAGCCCGGACAGGCGCAGCTTCTTCTCGATTTCCGGCACTTTGCGCGGGTTGACCGCAGCAACGCGCTCGGCGATGACGCGGATGTGGTCGGGCGAGGTGCCGCAGCAACCACCGACGATATTGACGATGCCGTTCTTCGCCCAGCTTTCGATCTCGTCGGCGAGCATTTCCGGCGTTTCGTCGTAGCCGCCGAAGGCATTCGGCAGGCCGGCGTTCGGGTGGGCGGAAACGTAGCAGTCGCAGACGCGCGACAGTTCCTCGACGTACTGGCGCAGTTCATTGGCGCCGAGCGCGCAGTTGAGGCCGAACGACAATGGCTTGATGTGGCTCAGCGAATTCCAGAAAGCCTCGGCGGTCTGGCCGGACAGCGTGCGCCCGGAGGCATCGGTGATGGTGCCGGAAATCATCACCGGCCAGCGCCGGCCGACGCGATCGAAGAAGGTTTCGATGGCGAACAGCGCGGCCTTGGCGTTGAGCGTGTCGAACACCGTTTCAACCAGCAGGATGTCGGCGCCGCCTTCGACCAGGCCGGTGATCGCCTCGATGTAGTTGGCCACCAGTTCGTCGAAGGTGACGTTGCGGTAGCCGGGGTCGTTGACGTCCGGCGAGATCGACGCGGTGCGGCTGGTCGGGCCGAGCACGCCGGCAACGAAGCGCGGCTTGGCCGGGTTGGCGGCGGTGAATTCGTCGCACAGTTCGCGGGCCAGGCGGGCGCCCTCGAAGTTCAGCTCGTAGACGATCTCGGTCAGGTTGTAGTCGGCCTGCGAGACGGAGGTGGAGTTGAAGGTGCAGGTTTCGAGGATGTCGGCACCGGCTTCCAGGTACTCGCGGTGGATGCCGCCGATGATCTCGGGCCGGGTCAGTACCAGCAGGTCGTTGTTGCCCTTGAGATCGTGTGGGTGATCGGCGAAACGCTCGCCCCGGTAATCCTTCTCCTGCAGCCCGTGGCGCTGGATCATCGTGCCCATGGCGCCGTCGAGGACGAGCAGGCGTTGCTGGAGCAGGGCGGAAAGTTCGGTGCTACGGTCGGCTTGAATCATGATCACCTCGGCAAAACGAAAACGCACCGGGCACGCCGCAAAAACGAACGGCGTCGCAAACCGGGCGGGAAAATTCGGGTTTGCGAGCGCCGTTGATCATTGCCGAGCCTGGCCCCATTTTATTCAAAGTGGTCGCAGCGCTCCTCGGCAGGGGGTGAAGTGTAGCGGTCGACGGCCCGAAAGCCAAGTTTTCCCTGCAAAAACAGTCGCTCAGCCCAGCGGTTCGCAGCGCAGCCAGAGGGTGAACACGGCTCCGCCGCCGGCCGGACAGTCCACGGTGATCCTTCCGTCGTAGCGTTCGACCAGCGATTTGCTGACCCACAGGCCGAGCCCGTGGCCGCCGGGTTTGTGGGCGGTGTAGAACGGCTCGAACAGATGTTCGCGGTCGGCGGCGGGAATGCCGGGGCCGCTGTCGGTAACCAGCAGGCGCAGGCCGATCGGCATGTCGGCCTCATCCCAGTCCTCGACCTTCAGCCCCAGCGTGCCGCCGTCCGGCATGGCCTGAATGGCGTTGGCCATCAGGTTGATGACGACCTGCTGCAGTTCGTTCTTGTTGCAGGTGACCAGGCGGTTCGATTCGATTGTCTGCTCGATGGCGATGTTGCCCTGGCGCAGCAGGTGGCCGATCAGCAACAGGCAGTCGTGCACCAGTTGGGTGGCGCCGACCGGTTCGAGATAGCCGACGTATTCCTGCGGTCGCGCGAACTGCAGCAGTTTGGCGACGATCAGCCGGATGCGATGGACCTGGTCGAGGATCAGGCGCAGTTCGGGTTCGACCGGTTTGGCGTGCTCACCGAGCACTTCGCGAGCCATTTCGAGATTGCCCTGGATGACGGCGATGGGGTTGTTGATCTCGTGCGCGACGCCTGCGGTCAACTGGCCGATGGCGGCCATTTTCTCGTTGATGATCAGCTTGCCCTGGGTCGCGCGCAAGTTGGCCAGTGCATCCTGCAGTTCGGCGGTGCGCTGGGCGACCATGCCGTCGAGCGATTCACCCCAGCGTTGCAGCGCCAGTGCCTGGGCCTGCTGGCGTTCGAGCAGGCGGTCGAAATGGCGGGCCAGTTCGCCGATCTCGTCGGCATTGTCCACCGGGCCAACGCGACTGTCGGTTTGCCCGGCTTCGATGGCGTTCATCGTCGTGTGCATGCGTTCGATCGGCCGGAACACCCGGCGCGCCCAGAGCACGGCAAACACCGCCGCCAGCAGCATGGCCAGCGCAAACAGCGCGATGATGCCGAACAGCGCGGATCTGCGGGCATCGGCGAAGGGTTTTTCCAGGAAGCCGACATAGAGCATGCCGACCCGCTCGCCGCGGCTGTCAACCAGCGGCCGGTAGCCGGAGAAATACCAGTCCTGGACGACGAAGGCCCGGTCCAGCCAGGTTTTGCCCTCGCCGAGCACGGTATCGCGTACCGCTTGCGAGACGCGCGTGCCGATCGCCCGGCTGCCTTCGAACAGGCGGACATTGGTGGCAACCCGTACATCGCCGAGGAACAGCGTGGCGGTGCCGACGCTGTCGAGCATCAGTTCGCCGTCGGGATAGACGATTTCGTTCAGCCGGTCGATGAATTCCAGATTGCCGTTGAGCAATACACCGCCGGCCAGCACACCGACGATGCGGCCGTTGCCGTCGCGCACCGGCGCCGCGCCATGGACCACCAGGCCACGCTCCTCGGCGTGGCGCGGGTCGGGCGCGGCGTTGCGGGTTGGCAGCAGCGGCGTGTGGGCACGCTGGGCCAGGCGCGGGTCGAGGGCGAACAGGTCGGCCGAGGAAAAGATGTCGCTCTCGGTGCGCGACTGCCCCTGCAACGCGCTGTCGACCACCGGCCAGCCCTTGAAGCAGGGGGCCTCGCGGTAGCCACGGGCGCAGCCGCTGGTGTCGAGCAGATGCAGGAAATCCAGTTTCAGGCGGGCTTTTTCGCCGAGCAGCCACTGATGGAGATCGGCGGGCGGCTTGCCTGGTTTAGCAGACAACTGCCCGGCCAGGCGTGACGACGCGGCCAGGCTGTCCACGGCGGTGCCGATGCCGGCACTGACCCGTTCGTAGTAGCTGTTGGCGATGCCCAGATCGGCGCCGACCTTGGCCACCAGCAGCCGGTCAAGGTAGCCGCTGCCCCAGTTGGCCAGCGTGATCAGCAGCAGCGGCAGGACGACGCCGAGCGGCAGCAACGCCAGGCCCAGCAGTCGCCGGCGGATCGACTCGGTCTTGCCGGTGGGCGGGGATGCGTTCAATCGCAGCCCCAGGCGGTGCACTTGCGCTCCAGCGTCTTGCGCGAAATGCCGAGTTGGCGGGCGGCTTCCGATTTGTTGCCGTGGCACGCCTGCAGCGTCGCCAGGATGTGGCGCTTCTCGACGGCTTCCAGCGTTTCGGCCGAGCCGGCACTGTCGCTGCCCGGGCTGTCGTCATCGGGGCCGAGATCGAACCAGCCGAGGATCAGCGAGCGCTCGATGAAGTTGCGCAGTTCGCGCACGTTGCCCGGCCAATCGTAGGCGGCCATGCGGGCGAGGGCGCGCGGCGTCAGGTCGAGCGGCGGCACGTTCAGCGCCTGGGCCATCGCGACGATGAAATGGCGGGCCAGCAGTTCGATGTCGTCGGGCCGCTCGCGTAGCGGCGGCAGGCTGAGTTCGACGACCTGCAGCCGGTAATAGAGATCCTGGCGGAAACGCTGGTGGGCGACATCGTCCTTGAGGTCGCGGTTGGTGGCGGCGATGACGCGCACGTCGACGGGGATTTCCTGCTCCGAGCCGACCGGCCGAATGCGTCTTTCCTCAAGCACGCGCAGCAGTTTGGCCTGGGCGGCGGCGGGCATTTCCGCCACTTCGTCGAGGAAGATCGTGCCGCCCTGGGCGTAGTAGAACAGGCCCTCACGCGCGCTCTGGGCGCCGGTGAAGGCACCCTTGACGTGGCCGAACAGTTCGGACTCGATCAACTCGGCAGCGATCGCCGCACAGTTGATCGGCACGAAGGGGCCGTCGTGACGCGGGCTCATCCGGTGCAGCGCGCGCGCGGCGATTTCCTTGCCGGTGCCGGATTCGCCGGTCAGCAGCACGGTGGCGTTGGTCGGCGCGATGCGTTTCAGGCGTTCGCAAACGCCTTGCATGGCGTCGGACTGGCAAATCACGCCGTCGACCGCGGTTGAGCGTTCCTCGATTTCGCGGCGCAGCACGAAGTTTTCCCGGCGCAGGCGCGAGCGTTCGAAGCAGCGGGCGACGCCGTTGAGCATCTGGGCGACCGAGAAGGGCTTGAGCAGGAAGTCGGAGGCACCGGCGCGCAGTGCGTCGATGGCGGTGTCGAGGTCGGCATAGGCGGTGATCAGGATGACGTCGCCGGCAAAGCCGTCGTCGCGCAGGTCGTGCAGCCATTCGATGCCCGAGCGGCCGGGCAGCGAGATGTCGAGGACGATCAGGTCGTACAGCCGGCGGCGCAGCAGGGGCACCGCCTGCTCGACGCTGCCGGCGGTATCGACCCGGCCATAGCGCTGGGCCAGCGCCCGCTGCAGGAAGCTGATCATGCCCGGTTCGTCGTCGACGACGAGCACCGAGAACTGCTGTTGTGGCGACGATGCATTGCCGTCGGCCAATGATTTTTCTTCCATGAATTTCTCCGCGTATCCTGCATCATCGCAAACCTGTGCCTTTTGAAGCAATTGGAGAAAACCGCATGCAGAAAATCCTCATCATCATTCACGCCCCGCCCTACGGTAGCGAACGCTGCCTGTCCGCACTGCGTCTGGCCACCGCGCTGGCCGGGCACGACGACAAACCGGCGGTCAGCATTTTCCTGATGTCCGACGCGACGGTACTGGGTCTGCCCGGGCAGATCGATGGCGCGGGCAACGGCCTGCAGGGCATGGTCGAGACGCTGCTCGGCCTCGGCGTCGATTTCCGCCTGTGCCGGACCTGTGCGCTGGCGCGCGGCCTGGGCGATTTGCCGCTGATTCCGGGAACGAGCATCGGCACGCTGGTTGAACTGGCGGAAGCCACGCTGGCAGCGGACAAGGTGATCACTTTCTGAGGTCTTGCGGTCAACGGGGTAAAATCGCGGTTTTTCAAGAGATTGCGATTCCATGACCTTTGCCGAACTGGGCCTTGCCGCCCCGCTGTTGCAGGCGCTCGAAACCCTCGGTTACAAGACGCCGACGCCGGTCCAGCACCAGGCCATTCCGCCGGTGCTGGCCGGCCGCGACCTGATGGCGGCGGCGCAGACCGGCACCGGCAAGACCGCCGCCTTCGCGCTGCCGCTGCTGCACAAACTGGCTGCTGACGGCAAGAAGGTCGGCAGCAACTCCATCCGGGCGCTGGTGCTGGTGCCGACGCGCGAACTTGCCGAGCAGGTCAACGCCAGTTTCCGCGAATACGGTCAGGGGCTGTCGGTCAGTTCCTATGCGGCCTACGGCGGCGTCAGCATCAATCCGCAGATGATGCGCCTGCGTCGTGGCGTCGATGTGCTGGTGGCGACACCCGGCCGCCTGCTCGACCTGTTCCGGCAGAACGCGCTGAAGTTCCGCGACCTGCAGATCCTGGTGCTCGACGAAGCCGACCGCATGCTCGACCTCGGCTTCTCCGCCGAACTGGATACGCTGTTCATGGCGCTGCCGAAGAAGCGGCAGACGCTGCTGTTCTCGGCGACCTTTTCCGAGGAAATCCGCAACATGGCGCGCTCCCGCCTGCGCGATCCGCAGACGGTCGAGGCCGGCCCGCGCAGCGTCACGGTCAAGGCGGTGAAGCAGTGGGTGGTGCCGGTCGACAAGAAGCGCAAGACCGAGCTGTTCCTGTTCATGCTCAAGGACCGCAAGTGGGGTCAGGTGCTGGCCTTCGTCAAGACCAAGAAGAGCGCCGACGACCTGGTCGCCCGGCTGTTGGCGAAGAAGATTGCCGCCGATGCGATTCACGGCGACCGGCCGCAGGCCTCGCGCCAGCGCGCACTGGAAAGCTTCAAGGCGGGCGAGGTGCAGATTCTCGTCGCCACCGACGTGGCCGCACGCGGGCTGGATATCGACGACCTGCCGCAGGTGGTCAATATCGACCTGCCGATCGTCGCCGAGGATTACGTACACCGCATCGGCCGGACCGGCCGGGCCGGCGCTACCGGCGAGGCGATCTCGCTGGTCTGTGCCGACGAGGCACCGCTGCTGGCCGCCATCGAGGTGCTGATCAAGCAGGTGCTGAGCCGCGAGGAAGAGCCGGGTTTCGAACCGGATCACCGCGTGCCGGCGACCAATGGCGTGATCGCGGCGCCGAAGCGCCCGAAGAAGCCCAAGCTTGGTCGGGCCAGCGGCGCCCCGGGCAACTGGGTGGGCTACGACGATTACACGCTGGGCGACAAACCGGTACGGCGCGGTACTGGTCAGCCGATCGTGCGGTCGACCCCGCTCGCCGGCAAAAAACCACCGATCAAGCCGCGCGGGCGCTGAGGGCAGTAAACCGGGCTGGGACATTTTGTCCATTGGTTGTTTGCCGCGGACAAAATGTCCCACTTTCCACCAAGGGCGGGATGGTCGATTACTGATCGTTCAATGACTTGGCTGTAATGGCATGGTCGTTGCAGTGGTTTTCCCTTGCGACATGGCGTCGCATTCAGGAGGAAAAACACAATGAACATGAACAGGCGGCAGTTCTTCAAGGTCTGCTCCGCCGGGCTAGGGGGGTCGTCCATCGCGCTGATGGGATTCTCACCGACCGCAGCCCTCGCGGAAGTACGCACCTTCAAGCTGGCCCGCGCCACCGAAACACGGAACATCTGTCCGTACTGCTCGGTGTCCTGCGGTGTCCTTATCTACTCGACCGGGGATAAATCCAAGAATTCCCAGTCCGAGATCATCCATATCGAAGGCGACCCGGATAATCCGGTCAATCGCGGAACGCTGTGCCCGAAGGGTGCCGGTCTGCGCGACATGATCCAGAGCGAAAACCGGCTGAAGTGGCCGGAAGTCCGCGAAGCCGGTGCCAGCGAATGGAAGCGCATTTCCTGGAACGAAGCGTTCGACCGTATCGCCAAGCACATGAAGGCGGACCGCGATGCCAACTTCGTTGCCCAGAACGCCGACGGCCTGACTGTCAATCGCTGGCCGACCACCGGTTTCCTGGTTTCATCCGCCTCGCAGAACGAAGCGGGCTATCTGACCGTCAAGACGCTTCGCGCGCTCGGCATTACCAGCCTCGACACCCAGGCTCGCATTTGACACTCCCCTACGGTGGCCAGTCTGGCTCCGAGTTTCGGGCGTGGTGCGATGACCAACCATTGGGTGGACATCAAGAACGCTGATCTGGTTTTTGTCATGGGCGGCAACCCCGCTGAAGCGCATCCATGCGGCTTCAAGTGGGCGATCGAAGCCAAGAAAAACCGCAAGGCCAAGCTCGTGGTTGTTGACCCGCGCTTCAACCGTACCGCGTCGGTGGCCGATTACTACGCGCCGATCCGTTCCGGCTCCGACATCGCCTTCCTCGGCGGCGTCATCAACTACCTGTTGTCCAACGACAAGATCCATCACGAGTACGTGAAGGCGTATACCAACGCGTCCTTCCTGATCGATGGCGGCTTTGGTTTCGAGGACGGCATCTTCACCGGCTACAACGAGGAAAAGCGCAGCTACGACAAGTCCACCTGGAAATACCAGATGGGCGACGACGGCTTCGCCAAAGTCGACGAGACCCTGCAGGACCCGCGCTGTGCTTTCCAGATGATGAAAGCGCACTATTCCCGCTACACGCCGGAAATGGTGAGCCAGGTCTGCGGCACACCGAAGGATGCGTTCCTGAAAGTGTGCGAATACATCGCGTCGACCGCAGCAGCGGACAAGACGATGACCAGCCTGTACGCGCTGGGCTGGACCGAGCATTCGGTCGGTTCGCAGAACATCCGCTGCATGGCCATCATCCAGCAACTGCTCGGCAACATGGGTATGGCCGGTGGCGGCATCGGGGCATTGCGCGGTCACGCCAACGTCCAGGGCATCACCGACATGTGCGCCTACGCGCAGAACCTGCCGGGTTACCTGAAGGCACCGACCGACGCCGACAAGGATCGGGCGAGCTACCTGGCTTCGCGTACGCCGAAGGCGCTGCGGCCGAACCAGATGAACTTCCCGCAGAACTTCCCCAAGTGGTTCACCAGCCTGTGCAAGGCCTGGTGGGGAGATGCGGCAACGGCCGAGAACGACTTCGCCTACGACTACCTGCCCAAGCTGGGCGGTGCGTCGGACACGCTGTCGATCTTCAATGCGATGTACGAAGGCAAGATCAACGGCTTCTTCTGTCAGGGCTTCAACCCGCTGGCCTCGGTGCCGAACAAGCGCAAGGTCGGTGATGGTCTGGCCAAGCTGAAGTATCTGGTCATCATCGATCCGCTGGCGACCGACACGTCCGAGTTCTGGAAGCCGCACGGCGAGTTCAATGACGTCAAGCCGGCCGAAATTCAGACCGAGGTTTTCCGTCTGCCGACGTCGCTGTTCGCCGAAACTTCCGGCACCTTCACCAACTCCGGACGCGTCATCCAGTGGCGCTGGAAGGCGGCGGAAGCACCGGGCGATTCGAAGGACGACACCGAGATCATCGCCAACCTGTTCCTGCGCCTCAAGGCCATGTACGCCAAGGAAGGCGGCGCCTTTGCCGATCCCATCCTGAAGCTGACCTGGAACTACACGCAGCCACTGAAGCCGTCTTCGGAAGAGTTGCTGCGCGAGATCAACGGCAAGGCGATCAGCGATGTGCTCGATCCCAAGGATCCGACCAAGGTGCTGGTCAAGGCCGGCGAGCAGTTGCCGAGCTTTGCCTTCCTCCGCGATGACGGTTCGACGGCGTGCGGCAACTGGATCTACTCCGGTGTCTGGCCGCAGGCTGGCAACCTTTCGGCACGGCGCGACAACAGCGATCCGTCCGGCCTCGGCCAGACGCTGAACTGGGGCTTCGCCTGGCCAGTCAACCGGCGCATCCTGTACAACCGTGCTTCGGCGGATCCGTCCGGCAAGCCGTGGGATGCCAAGCGGACGGTGCTGAAATGGACCGGTTCGGCCTGGGCTGGCAACGACATTCCCGATATGCGTCCGAACGCGGCACCGGAAGAAATGGTGATGCCGTTCATCATGAATCCGGAAGGTGTAGCCCGTCTGTTCGCCCGCGACATGCTGGCCGAAGGTCCGTTCCCGGAGCACTACGAGCCGTTCGAAAGCCCGCTGGACAACAACCCGATGCACCCGAACAACCCCAAGGCCAAGTCGAATCCGGCCGCGCGGGTGTACAAGGGCGACATGGAAGCGTTCGGCACGGCCAAGGACTTCCCGTACGTGGCGACTACCTACCGCCTGACCGAGCATTTCCACTACTGGACCAAGCAGAGTCGCATCAACGCGATCATGCAGCCGGAACAGTTCGTTGAAATTGGTGAGGAACTGGCGAAGGAGAAGGGCATCGTTGCCGGCGACCGGATCAAGATCCGCTCCAACCGCGGTTTCATCAAGGCGGTGGCGGTGGTGACCAAGCGCATCAAGGCACTGGATGTGGACGGCAAGAAGGTGCACACCGTCGGCATTCCGATTCACTTCGGTTTCAAGGGGGCGACGAAGCCTGGCTTCATCACCAACACCCTGACCCCGTTCGTGGGTGACGCCAATGTGCAGACGCCGGAGTTCAAGGCGTTCCTGGTCAACATCGAGAAAGCGTAAGGGAGAGCTGATATGGCACTGCAATCGCTAGACATCAAACAGCGCTCCGCGACGACGACGCCCTCCACGCAAGTGCGGGAAACGATCGAAATCGCCAAGCTCATCGACGTTTCCGCCTGCATCGGCTGCAAGGCGTGTCAGGTGGCCTGCTCGGAGTGGAACGACATCCGCGACGAAGTCGGCAACTGCCACGGCGTCTACGACAACCCGATGGATCTGTCGGCGAAGTCGTGGACGGTGATGCGCTATACCGAGGTCGAGCAGGACAACAAGCTGGAGTGGCTGATCCGCAAGGACGGCTGCATGCACTGCGCTGATCCAGGTTGTTTGAAGGCTTGTCCGGCCCCGGGCGCGATCATCCAGTACAGCAACGGCATCGTCGATTTCCACCAGGAAAACTGCATCGGCTGCGGCTACTGCGTCACCGGCTGTCCGTTCAATGTCCCGCGCATCTCCAAGGAAGACAGCAAGGCCTACAAGTGCTCGCTGTGTTCCGACCGGGTCGCGGTCAACCAGGCCCCGGCCTGCGTCAAGGCGTGCCCGACCGGTGCGATCCAGTTCGGTTCGAAGGAGGACATGAAGGATTACGCCGCCAAGCGCGTCGAGGATCTCAAGGAACGTGGCTACGACCAGGCGGGGCTGTACGACCCGCAGGGTGTCGGTGGTACGCACGTGATGTACGTGCTGCATCACGCCGACAAGCCTGACCTGTATGCCGGCCTGCCGGCCAATCCGTCGATCAGCCCGCTGGTCGCGCTGTGGAAGGGCTTTGCCAAGCCTCTCGCCACCCTGGCCCTGGCCGGTGTTGCGCTGGGCAGCCTGTTCCACTACGTGACCAAGGGTCCGAACGAGGTCTCCAAGGAGATCGAGGACGAGATTGAGCGTGAAGACAAGGAGGAAGCAAAATGATCCGCGATCCCAAGGACCTCAAGCGCTACACGGCGTCGGAACGGGCCAATCACTGGGTGGTGGGCATCAGCTTCATCCTGCTCGCCCTCTCTGGACTGGCCTTCTTTCACCCGGCGTTCTTCCCGCTGACGCAACTGTTCGGCGGCCCGGTGTGGACCCGTATCCTGCACCCCTACCTGGGGGTGATCATGGCCATCGGGTTCATCGTCATGTTCTTCCGCTTCAAGCACCTGAACAAGATGACGCCGGCGGACAAGGAGTGGCTGAGCAAGGTCGACCAGATGGTCGACGGCGACGACCACAACATGCCGGAGCAGGGCAAGTACAACGGCGGCCAGAAGGTGATGTTCTGGGCACTGGCCATCAGCATGCTGCTGATGATCCTGTCCGGCATCGTCATCTGGCGGGCCTGGTTCGACCTGCCGGTGGACATCGTCCGTCTCGGCGCCGTCGTCCATGCCGCTGCCGGTGCCGTGATGATCGGTCTGATCATGGTGCACGTCTATGCCGCCATCTGGGTCAAGGGCACCATCCGCGCCATGTGGTACGGCACGGTCACCCGCGCCTGGGCCAAGCAGCATCACCGTGGCTGGTACCGTCAGATGACCGGCAAGTAAGCCCGCCCGGTTTGTATTGATTTGCTTTTCCTTGCGTTACAGGGGCTCTGCAGGGAACATCCTGCATCCCCTCTTTTTTCGAGTCCTCATGCAAAGCCAACCGATCGATTTTCATCCGCCGGCGGAAGAAGCCGCGGCTTTCCTGTTGCCGGTGACGGCCAGCCTGTTTGCCGACCGTGCCGACCGTTTCGACGCGCTCGCCGTCGGCCACAGCCTGGGTGACTGGCTGGTTTTCCTCGGTCAGTTGAGCCGGGCCCAGCAGTCAGCCCTGAATGCCTTGCCCGAACTGCCGCTGCCCGATGTCGCATCGCTGGAACAGGCGCGTGTGCACGGCATGCCGCCGCTGAATGTGGCCAACTGTCCGGCAGCCTGGCGCGATGCGCTGCGCCGGATTGCCGGCGAACTCGCCGCACAGGCCCCCGACACCGCCGCCAGCGTGCTGGCGACCCTGGCGGCCGCCGACGATGCCCGCCTCGACCAGCTGGCCGATGCGCTGTTGAGCGGCGAACCGGCCGCCGGCGATGTCGCCGAGTTGCCCTTCGTCGCGGCGGCGCTGCAGGTCGTCTTCACCCGCCTGGCCAGCCAGTTCGACGCCAGCCAGCTGCAGCCGCTCGACGCCCACGGCGTCTGCCCGTGCTGCGGCAGCCCGGCGGTCGCCAGCGTCGTCCGTCTGGGCGCGGCGATCAACAACCTGCGTTATCTGCACTGCAGCCTGTGCAACAGCGAGTGGAACGTCGCCCGCGCCACTTGCACGACCTGCGATACCGACCAGCAGGTCGCGCTGCAGGAACTGGAAGGCAGCAAGGGAGCGGTCCGTGCCGAGACCTGCGATGCCTGCAAGAGCTATCTGAAGATCGTCTACCAGGACAAGGACCCGAACGTCGATCCGGTGGCCGACGACCTCGCCACGCTGGCGCTCGACATGCTCGTCAACGAAGCCGGCTACGAGCGTAGCGGTCCCAATCTGCTGCTCATTGGCGCCTATAGCGGCTGATCCAGCCTTTTTCTCAACCTTTCTGCCCGGTCCGGGTGAAGGCCATGAACGAAAATTCCAGCGAAGTTTCCCGTCTGCCCGCGGTCGACCGCGTCCTCAAGCAACTCCCGGATCTGATCGAGGCGCACGGTCGCCAGCCGGTGACCGCCTGCGTCCGCGCCGAGCTGGCCGCTGCCCGCGAAGGCGCGAAGCACGGACTGCCCTTGCCCGATGAGGCGACGCTGCTTGTCGCCATCCACCGCCGTGCCGAAGCCGCCGCCCGCGCCAATCTGCGGCCGGTGTTCAACCTGACCGGTACCGTGCTGCACACCAACCTCGGCCGCGCGCTGTTGTCCGAAGAGGCCATCGCGCTGATGGTCGAGGCGGCGCGTTCGCCGTGTGCGCTTGAATACGACCTTGCTTCGGGCGGGCGCGGTGACCGCGACGATCTGGTGTCCGGCCTGCTTGCCGAACTGGTCGCCGGTGGTTCGCCAGAGATTGCGGCAACCATCGTCAACAACAACGCCGCCGCCGTGCTGCTGACGCTGAACGCGCTGGCCCAGGGCAAGGAGGCGGTGGTCTCGCGCGGTGAACTGGTCGAGATCGGCGGCGCCTTCCGCGTCCCCGACGTGATGCGTCGGGCGCAGGTGAAGCTGGTCGAAATCGGCACCACCAACCGCACGCACGCCAGGGACTATGCCGAGGCCATCGGCGCGAAGACGGCGCTGCTGATGAAGGTGCATACCAGCAATTACGTGGTCACCGGCTTCACTGCTGCGGTCGACGAGAAGGAAGTGGCAAAAATCGCCCACGATGCCGGGCTGCCGTTCGTTGTCGATCTCGGCAGCGGCACGCTGACCGATTTCGCCGCCCTCGGCCTGCCACCCGAGCCGACGCCGCAGCAGGCGCTGGCGGCCGGTGCCGACATCGTCACCTTCTCCGGCGACAAGCTGCTCGGCGGTCCACAGGCCGGGCTGATCGTCGGCCGCAAGGACCTGATCGCGAAGATCAAGAAAAACCCGCTGAAGCGCGCGCTGCGCGTCGGCAAGACGACGCTCGCCGCGCTGGAAGCAACGCTGCGCCTGTACCGTGACCCCGACCGCCTTACCGAACGCCTGCCGACCTTGCGCCTGCTGACCCGGCCGCTGACCGACATCGCCGCCCTCGGCGAGCGCCTGCTGCCGGCAGTGCAGGCCGCCGTCGGCGTATCATTCGCCGTCTCGGTCGAGGACTGCAGCAGCCAGATCGGCAGCGGTGCGTTGCCGGTCGAACGCCTGGCGTCGCAGGCGCTGGTCTTGCGGTCGACGGCCAAAAAACCGGGAAAAATGCTGTCGACCGTAGAATCCGCGTTCCGCGCGCTGCCGCAGCCGGTGATCGGCCATATCCGTGACGATGCCTTCCGGCTCGACCTGCGCTGTCTGGAAACGAAGGATGAAGCGCGCTTCGTCGCGCAACTGCATGCATTGAAGCTTTGATTTTTCCGGAAATGACCTGGTGTGGCGGTCCGCGTACCGCCCGTCATTCCCGACCCCCGGCGCCGTCAGGCGCCACCCTGTAAATCCGGGCATCTCCGTGCCTGGATGGTTCATTCCAATGGAGACGACAACATGAGTTTCAACCGCCGACAATTCCTCGCCGCCGGCGCGGCACTCGGGGCGACGGGCGCCATCGCCGCACCGATCAGCCCGCTGCCTTTCCTGATCCAGATGCAGTCCGACCCGCTGCTGCCGAAAGCAACGGGCAAGCGTGTCGTCATCTGCGGTGGCGGCTGGGGCGGCGTTTCTGCCGCCAAGCACCTGAAACTGCTCGATCCGACGCTCGATGTCGTGCTGCTCGAACGCAATCCGGTGTTCTTCTCGTGCCCGATGAGCAACAAGTGGCTGGTCGACGTCGTCGACACCCAATTCCTGACGCACAGTTATCTCGATGTTGCGCAGAAATACGGCTACACCTTTGTCCAGACCGAAGTCACTGCCTTCGAGCGTGACAAGAAGCGCATCATCACCGCCCAGGGCTGGATCGACTACGACTACCTGATCGTCGGCGCCGGCATCCGCTACAACTACGAAGCCTGGTTCGGCAACGACCGCAAGGCGGCCGACTACACCAAGGCGATGTTCCCGGCAGCCTACATTCCGAATGCCGAGCATTTCCGCCTGAAGCAGAGCATCCAGAACTTCAAGGGCGGCGATCTGGTGATGACGCTGCCGCCGCCGCCGCACCGCTGCCCGCCGTCGCCGTACGAGCGCGCCTGCCTGATCGCCGGCCTGTTCAAGGAGCGCAAGATCAAGGGCAAGATCATCATCCTCGACCCGAAGCCGAGTCCGGCGCCGATCACCGGCGGTTTCCAGGAAGCCTTCAGCGAGCTGTACAAGGACCAGATCGTCTATGTGCCGAAGGCGGTGATCAGCGAGGTCGATCCGTTCAACAAGAAGATCAAGACTGCCGCCGGCGATTTCAGCTTCGACCATTCGATCCTGATGGCCCCGCACCAGGCCGGCGACATGGCCTGGAAGGCCGGCGTCATCGGCAAGAACGACGAAGGCAAGCCGACCGGCTGGGCCGGTGTCGATCCCTTCTTCCTGAACCTGAAGGACGATCCCGACACCTACGTCATCGGCGATGCGGTCGGCGTCGTCTCGCCGCTGTTCCGCTTCTATCCGAAGGCCGGGCACGTCGCCAACGCGCACGCGAAGATCGTCGCCAGGTACATCACCGAGCGGGTCAAGGGGCGCGAACCGAAGTACGCGCTGCCGGACAACCTCTGTTTCATGATGGTCAACACCGCGCCGCGCGAGGACATTGCCGTGCGTTTCAAGTACTGGGTCAACGACAAGGGCCTGATCGTCCAGGATCAGGACGACGACAACCTGCGCCGTGCCGAACTGGTGACCGAGGACTTTGCCTGGGCCGGCCGGATGTACGAGGACATGTTCGGCTGAGCGCCGGACGGCGGTTTCACGTGAAACCGCTGGGCATGGCGGGCGCGAATGGGCGCCCGCCATGCCAGAATGAGATTTTTGAATTGAAAACCACGATGTCCCGCTTCCTCTTCCTCGACGCCACCACCCGCGAACCCGGCCACACCAGCAACAGCGAAACGCTCGCCCGCCATGCCGCTGCCGCTTTGCCGGCAGATGCCGGGCAGCACTGGCTGCGCCTCGCCGACCTCGACTTGCCGCCCTTCGTCGACCTGCGCCACACCGCCGGCAGCTATCCGCCGCCGACCGGCGACCTGAAGACGCTGCTCGACGAGACCCTGGCCGCCACCGACCTCGTTTTCGTCTCGCCGGTCTACTGGTTCTCGGTGCCGTCGCCGCTGAAGACCTACCTCGACCACTGGAGCGCCTGGCTGCGCGTGCCCGGTGTCGATTTCAAGGCAGCCATGGCCGGCAAGCGGCTGTGGGTGATCGCCACCAGCGGCAACCGCGACAAGGCGCAGCCGATGTTCGACAGCTACCGGCTGTGCGCCGAATTCCTCGCCATGGAATTCCGGCCGCCGCTGTGGGGCAAGGGCGGGGCGCCCGGCGCAGTGCTCGCCGATGGCGAGGCGCTGGCCGCCGCAGCATCCTATTTCCAGCCGGTTTGAGTCGTTGGCGATGCGCGTCTCCGTCTTCATCGCTACCAGTCTCGACGGCTACATCGCCCGAGCGGACGGTTCGCTGGATTGGCTGGAGGTTCAGAATGCCCGTATCCCGCCCGGGGAAGACTGCGGCTACGGTGATTTCATGGCCGATATCGATGTGCTGCTGATGGGGCGCGCGACTTTCGACCAAGTCAGCACCTTTCCCGAATGGCCCTACACCCGGAAGCGAGTGATCGTCCTGTCGCACCGTCCGTTGTCGGGGCCTTATGCGAGTCACGTCGCTCGTCAGGCGGGCGAGCCGAAGGAAATACTGGCCGCGCTGCAGAGCGTGGGCGCTCGCCATATTTACCTGGACGGCGGGCAGACCATTCAGGCCTTTCTGCGCGCCGGTCTGGTGGACGATATGGTCATTACTTGTGTCCCGGTGCTGCTCGGTGGCGGGCGTCGCCTGTTCGGCCAGCTTGCTGCGGATCTGCCGCTGGAAACCCTGTCCAGCCGCAGTTACCCGTTTGGTTTCGTGCAGACCGCCTATCGCGTAGGGCGAGCGAATCCCGGAGGCGAGTCATGATCATCGGCACCGCCGGTCACATCGACCACGGCAAGACGACGCTGGTCAAGGCGCTGACCGGCGTCGACTGTGACCGCCTGAAGGAAGAGAAGGCGCGCGGCATCACCGTCGATCTCGGCTACGCCTACACGCCTACGCTCGGCTTCATCGACGTGCCGGGGCACGAGAAGCTGGTGCACAACATGCTCGCCGGCGCCACCGGCATCGACTTCGCGCTGCTGGTGATCGCCGCCGACGACGGGCCGATGCCGCAGACCCGCGAGCACCTGGAGATCGTCGAACTGCTCGGCATCCGCCAGGGGGCGGTGGCGCTGACCAAGACCGACTGTGTCACGGTCGACCGCGTAGAAACGGCAAAAAGCGAAATCGAAGCCTTGCTCGCGGATACCGCGTTCGCCGGTGCGCCGGTGTTTCCGGTCGCCGCAGTCAGCGGCGAGGGCATTGGCGAACTGCGCACCCATCTGGAAAACGCCGCCGCCGCCAGCGGCGCACACGAGTCGGCCGGGGGGTTCCGGCTGGCCGTGGACCGTTGTTTCACTCTGTCCGGTGCCGGCACCGTCGTCACCGGCACGGCGTTTGCCGGCAGCGTTCGTGTCGGCGATCAGCTGCTGCTGTCGCCCAGCGGCAAGCCGGTGCGCGTACGCAGCCTGCGCGTTCAGGATGCGCAGGCCGAATCCGGCCAGGCCGGGCAGCGCATCGCGCTGGCGCTGGCCGGTATCGAGAAAGGCGAAGTCGAGCGCGGCCAGTGGCTGCTGGCACCGGCACTGCACCGGCCGCTGCGCCGTTTCGATGCGAAGCTGCGGGTGCTCGCTGGGCAGCCGGCGCTGAAGCACTGGACACAGGTGCACCTGCACCTCGGCGCCATTGACGTGCCGGCACGGGTGGCGTTGCTTGGCGCCGACGAAATCCCCCCGGGCGGCGAAAATTGGGCGCAAATCCAGGTTGACCGCGATATCGGCACACTGGCCGGCGACCGCTTCATCCTGCGCGATGCCGCCGCCCGTCACACCATCGCTGGCGGCACGGTGCTCGACATCACGCCGCCGACGCGGCGCAAGTCCAGCCCGGAACGCCTGGCGATGCTGGCGGCGCTGGCTGACTCCGATCCGGCGGTGGCATTGGCACTGGCCGCGCAACAGCAGCCGGCCGGCGTCGACCTGGCGGCGTATGCGCTCAACCGCAATCTCGATGCGGCGGTGATGAGCGCGCTGTGCGCACGGCTGGCACTGCGCGTCGTCGGCGATACGGCCTTCGCGCCGGCTGGCTGGCAGGCGCTGGGTGAGCGCTTGCTCGCTGCGCTGGCAGCGGAACACGAGCGGGCGCCCGACCTCACCGGCGTCGAGCGCGACCGCCTGCGCCGGCTGACGCTGCCGACGCTGGCCCGTCCTGCCTTCGACGCGCTGCTCGGCGAACGCCTGGCCAGCGGCGAGGTAGCCCAGAGCAATGCCTGGCTGCACCTGCCCGGCCATCGCGTCGAACTCGCCGCCGCCGACCGCGACCTGTGGCAGACGCTGCTGCCGCTGCTCGCCGCCGAGCCGTACAACCCGCCGCGTGTACGCGACGTGGCCAGGGCCACCGGCATCGCCGAGGACACCGTGCGTGCGCTGTTCAAGCGCATCGCCCGCCACGGCGAAGCCTGGCCGGTGGCGCAGGATCATTATTTCACCGCTGCCGCCATTGCCGACCTGGCCCAGCGCGTTGCCCTGTTGAATGCGCGCGATGGCTGTGCCCGCGCTGCCCCGTTGCGCGACGAGATCGGCGGCGGGCGAAAAGTCGCCATCCACATCCTCGAATTCTTCGACCGCATCGGCTACACTCGCCGGGTGCGCGACACCCATGTGTTGCGCGGCACCCCGGAGCAATTCGGATCATGAACAACGGAAGGAATCGTTCCCCGGTGGGGCGGCCGGTCTTCAAAACCGGCAGGGCCTGTCAGACAGGCTTGGGTAGGTTCGACTCCTGCTTCCTTCCGCCAGCCACGTCCGCGATCCGGATGCGGTTCCGGCCGTCACGCTTGGCTGCATAAAGCGCATCGTCGGCACGGGACAGTGCCGTTTCCGAATTTGCGTCATCGACCTGTAGCACCGTGATGCCGATGCTGACCGTGATGTTTACCGTGTGTCCGTCGTATTCGATCGGAGAGTTCGCGATTTTTGCGCGCAGACGTTCGGCGAATATTTCTGCGGTAATCAGATCGGCATCCAGCAACAGGATCGCAAATTCCTCGCCACCCAGACGTCCGGCCGTGTCGATCTTGCGTAACTCGCCTTGCAGCGTGCCGGCAGCGTGTTTCAGTACAGCATCGCCGGCAGCGTGACCGAGGCGGTCGTTGACGCGCTTGAAATGATCCAGGTCGAGCATCAGTACGGCAGCACGGGTGATATCGACGCGTTTCAGGCGAGCCAGTTCGCTGTCCATTTGTTTCATGAAATAGCGACGGTTGAACAGCCCGGTCAGGAAATCCGTGGTGGCCATGGCGACCAGTTCGGCCTCGAGCCGTTTGCTTTCAGCGAAATCCCAGGCCAGATCGGCAAGCAGGGAAACCACCTGCACGTCGTCGTCGGTATACGGTGTTGGTTTGTTGCCGACTCCCAGAATCGCCACGATGAGGCCCTTGCGGAAAACCGGGACGACCATTTCACGCAGAAGTGCGGCATGGCCTGGCGGTAGTCCGCGTTTGTTTTCCTGAGTCGCGTAGTCGTTGTGGATGACCGGGCGACGCAGATGAACGGCTTCGACCCAGATTCCGGCATCGTCTACGTTGTAATGACGACCGGCCCCCTCGGCCTTGCAATATTCGCGCTGGGTCCGCGTTGACCAGGTTTGCAAGGTGAGTGTTTTCTGGTCGGCTTCAAGAAAATGGTAAAAGCCGATGGTGCTTTCCGTGAGGCTGCCAACTTCATCGAGCGTTGCCGTGAGCAACTCATTCATGCTGTGTTCGGCTGCGAATTCCATCAGTCGCATCCGTGCCGCCCGGATATCGCGCGTCCGTTTCTGCTCGGTGATGTCTTCCCCGATGGCCTGCAGGTGAGTCAGTTTGCCGGTGCTGTCGAAAAAGGCACGGTCAGTCCATTGCGTCCAGCGCATTTGTCCATTTTTCCCCTTCGCACGATGTTGACCGTGCACGGCGACGGGGTTTTCCGACGTCAGGGCCGCAATACGTGTCTTTATCTGTTCCTTGTCCGATTCGTTCGGGATGAAGTCCAGGCGTTGCTTACCGGTGATTTCACTAGCCGGAACCCCAAGAAAGGCGGCATACGCGGTGTTGCCGAAGATGATGCGCGTGTCTGGCAAATAACGCACAACCAGCATCGGGGTGTCTTCAACCAGTTCATGGTAAAGCGCTTCCTGATGGGCAATGTGTTCGCTGGTCTTCTGCTGGTTCAACCAGGCACGGTACTGAACATGGGTTGCGTAAATGGAGGCCAGGAGAAACAACAACGCGATACCGGCCAGTTTCAGTGAATCGTCGCGCCAGGGTTGCAGATAGTCGGAAGGAGACAGACCAACAGAAATGTAGAGGGGCAGGTCTTGCAGCTTGTGGAAGGTGACGGTGCGTTCCAGGTGGTCCGGGTCCTTGTCGCGAAAGGTCGCCTGGGTTTTTCCGCTGGTGAAAAGTGCCAGCTTCTCGGGCCCGACGTCCTTGTTGCCGATGGTGCGGTGCATGGTGTCAGGTTCGGGATACCGGGCAATCAAGCCCAGGCCCTCTTCCCGCAGGGTGACCTTGCCTCCGGGGCCAAGATTGAGGGAAGAGAACTGCTCGGAGATGAAATCCAGCGTGAGTGCCGCAAAAATCATTCCGTCGAAGCCACCCTCGGGGTGGTTGACGCGACGCGCCAGAACGATCACCCATTTGTTGTTGATGCGGCTGATTTGCGGTTTGGAAATCAGCAATTCTGCTGTCGGATCGTTCTTCAAGCGAATGAAGTGCGGGCGGTCAGACAAGTTCGTGCTGGCGCTATTGAGCACATCGTGCCCGGCGAGTAGCAAGCCGTTCTTGTCGGTCAACCGGATGGCGTCAACTTCGGGTAGCCGGGCCCGAATCTGCTCGATATGCCCGTTCATCAGCGTTGGATTCTTGCGGTGCTCCGAATAATGGATTCTGTCGATGTCGAGCAGTGCCAGCAAGGAAACGTCAATGCGCCGGATACTGTTGATCAGATTGTTTTCGAGGGCCTGAGCGAGATTCTGCGTGGTGATTTCTGCTCGTTCCTGGTGCTGACGGTAACCGAGATAGGCTGATGTTGCGGTCAGTAGGATGACGAACAGATTGATCAGTAGAACAGTACTTGCCAGTCGTAATTTGTAGTTCATCGAGGTTCTGGCAAGTTTGCCGTTTCGGGCACCAGATTTTATTGACCAGCGATTGAAATGTCTGTCAGTCATGTCCTACGTAGGCCAAAAGGAGTAGGATTTTCAATAAGGAGGCGAACGAAAAACATGGGAAAACATGAAGCCGATGTCGGATGTTCGTTGTCCAGGGCAAATGAACGCGCCGCCCGGGCGCTGGATGAGATTGACGCGAATGTTGCGGTTCTCAACCGGGAAGGGGTAATTATTGCGACCAACCGAACATGGCGTGAATTTGCTGCAGCCAATCGACTGGCTGATGGTTCGTTACCGAAAAATGCCGATATTGGCAGCAATTATCTCGATATTTGCCTGTCTGCGACGGGGCCGGTTACGGAGTGCGCACGAGCAGTCCATGCGGGCATAAGGGCTGTCCTGAATGGGCGGCGCAGCAGTTATTGCCAAGAGTATCCATGCCATGCCCCAACCAGGCAGCGTTGGTTCTCGATGACTGTAAAACCTGTCCGGCGCTCCAGTCCCAGAGAAGTCGTCGTGATCCATGTTGATGTCACGGATCGCTACCAGGCTGAAATTGCGGCGCAGGCCAAGCAGGCTGCACTCTCTGCCGCGCTCGCGGAATTGCATGCGATGGCCGGAAAGATTCGGCACTCGGTGGTGAAGGCGTCAATGCGCCAGCATGAGCCGCTCATTCCGCATCTAGATAAAACCAGTCGTGAGCACCTCAGTCAGCGCCTCGCTTCGCTATCAAAGCGGGAAATGGAGGTCTTCATGGCACTGGCGCACGGCGAACGCAACACTGAAATTGCCGGGCGATTGCAACTCAGCAACAAGAGCATCTCCACCTATCGAGCACGGGTTCTGGAAAAGCTGTGTGTCGACAACAATGCTCAGTTGGTGAGGCTTTCTTCCGAAGCTGGTCTGATTGCTGCAGAGTAATTAAACTCTTCGCTTGTACGGGCAAAGCCGGTTCTGACTGACCGGCCGAAATTGCTCCTTGTCGTTATGTGAAGTCTTGCCCATGCCCCACACCCCATTCTCCGGCTCTATCCCCGACGACCTGCTGTACTACCCGGACCACGACATGTGGGTGCGTGAGTTGCCGGGCGGCGAGGTGCTGATCGGGGCGACGGCGTTCGGGATTTTTCTGGCTGGCGAGATCATTGCCTTCACCAGCAAGCCGAAGGGCGCCGAGGTGGCGCGGGGGCGGGGGATGGGGACGGTTGAGTGCCGCAAGACGGTGCTCGCGCTGCATGCGCCGGTTTCCTTCACGCTGCTTGAAGGTAACGAGGCGGCCGAGGAGCGGCCGAAACGGGTCAATCTCGATCCGTACGGAGAGGGCTGGATGGCGCGTGGACGGCCGACGGACTGGGCGGCCGAGCGCGGTCTGCTGATTGATGCTGCGGCCTACCGGGCGCATGTGCTGAAGATCGAACCGGAGGCGAATTTTGTCTGAGCGGCTGGCGATCCTGATCCTGAACCCGACGCCGGCCTATCCGGAATGCGTGGTGACACCGCTGGTGCATGCGCTGGCGGCGCGGGCGCTGGATGCCGAGGTGGAGATCCATTTCGCCGGTCCGGCCGTGCGCTGGCTGGTCGAGGGTGTGGCGGCAGCGGCCTGGCCGACCGCGACCCGGGAAAAGTCGGTGGCGGCGTTCCTAGGTGAGGTGCTGGCGGCCGGCGTGCCGCTGTTCGCCTGCGGCATGGCGCGGGCGGCCTGGGTGGCGGCGGATGAAACCTTGCTGGCGCAGGCCGGCGCGGCCGGGGCGACAGCCTTTGTCGCGCGCACGCTCGATCCGGCGTGGCGGACGCTGGTCTACTGATGGCGCGCGAACAGATCACCGGTGTCGTGCTCGCCGGCGGCCTGGGCCGGCGCATGGGCGGCGTGGACAAGGGCCTGCAGGAACTGCGCGGGCGACCGCTGGCGGCCTGGGTGATCGAGCGTCTGGCGCCGCAGGTCGGGCTGCTGCTGGTCAATGCCAACCAGAATGCCGATGCCTATGCCGCTTTCGGTCATCCGGTCGTGGCCGATGCCATTCCCGATTTTGCCGGGCCGCTGGCCGGGCTGCACGCGGCGCTGTCGGCGGCGCGGACGCCGTATGTCGCGACGGCTCCCTGCGATTCGCCTTTTCTTCCGGTCGACCTGGTTTTTCGCCTGTTTTCGGCGTTGACCGCAGCCAACGCCGAGATTGCCGTGGCGCGTACCGGCGATCAGCCGCATCCGGTGTTCTGCCTGTGCCGGCACGAGGTCCTGCCGCACCTGACGGCTTACCTGGCGGCCGGCGAGCGCAAGTTCGAGCGCTGGTATTCGACGCTGGCCAGCGTCGAGGTGGCTTTCGATGATCAGCCCGAGGCTTTCGAGAACATCAATACCCGCGAGGAACTCGCGCGGTTTTCCGGACGCTCCGGCTAAGCCTTTGGTTCGATGCGCTTGGAGCTTTTCTTGACCGCCCCGTGACCGGTATCGAAATGCACCATGAAGTAGGTTTCGTCGAAGGGCATTTCGCCTTCGATGTGCCACTCCCAGATTTCCTCGCGGAGATTGGCGAAAACCCGTTTTCTGGCCGGTTGACCGTAGAGTCGACGGACCTCGTCCTTGCTCATGCCGGGACGGAGCAGGCCGTAGCTGGCTTCGTTGAGCACCTGGTCGAGGCGGCTGACGATTTCCTGGCGGTCGAAGCTGATCATGTAGCAGTGCACACCGGCCGGCTGGCGACTGTATTCCCAGGTGGCGGTGCCGTCGTCGTTCCAGTGGATGAACCCCGGTTCGCCCATGCGGCTGCGGACTTCGGCCTGGGTCGTGATGCCCGGCTTTATTTCCGGCAGATTGACGATGTCGCAGGCCGGCAGCAGCGTGGCAGCGAAGGCGGAGAGGGCGGCGGCGATCCAGGCGGGCAGTTTCATGCGGGCTCCGTGGGCGGTTCGGCTGGCAAGTTTACGCTTTTCGCCGGCTTGCTTTCATAATATCGATCCATTCAAATTTTCCCATACACCGATGCAGCATCTCGATCCCCTTGCCGCCCATGCCTTCCTGCAACAGACGCCGGCAGCCGTCCTGGTCGATTGCCGGACGGAGATCGAGCACATGTACGTCGGTCATCCGGTCGGGGCCGAGCATGTCGCCTGGCAGGAGGCGCCGGACTGGGAGATCGACCCGCATTTCGCCGTCAACGTGAAACGCTTGGTCAAGGGCGACCTGACGCGGCCGGTGGTGCTCATCTGCCGCAGCGGTAGCCGTTCCATTTTTGCCGGCGAGGCGCTGGAGAATGCCGGCTTCCAGACGGTGATCAATGTCGTCGAAGGTTTCGAGGGCGCGCTCGACGACAACTTCCACCGTGGCACGCTGGGTGGCTGGCGCTTTCGCGGTCTACCCTGGCAGCAATCGTAATTTGCGGTGGGCGAGGGCGGCCAGTCCGCCGGTCGCCATCAGGCAGGCCATGCCAAAGGCCAGGCTGAGGGTCGAGCCCCACAGCGCCGGCGCGATCAATGCCGCCGCGATGCCGTTGAATCCGGACTGGAAGAAGGTCTGGCACGAGGCGGCGAGGCCGCGTTGTTCAGGAAATGGATCGAGTGCGAACAGCGTCAGGTTGGGCATCGCCAGCGACATGCCGACGGTGTAGACAAACAGCGGTGCAACGCTCCACGGCAGTCCCGGCGGCAAGCTCAGGTTGAGCGCCAGATTGAGCATGGCGGCGCTGGCCATGACGCCATAGCCGAGGGCAATGGCCTGCCCGGGTGTACGTTTGCCGGCCAGCCGGCCCGATAGCCAGGAGCCGCTCATCAGCCCCAGCATCGCCGGGCCGAACAGCCACAGGAAAGCGGTTTCCGGCAGGCCGAGATGGCGCATCAGGAACACCGGCGCCGACAGCACGTAGATGAAGAAGCCGCCGAAATTCAGCGCCAGTGCGGCGCAGGCGAGAAGGAAGCGGGGCGAACTGAAGACCTTGCGGTAGGCGGCGACCAGGTAGCCGGGGCGCAGCGACTGGCGTTTTTCCGGCGGCAGCGTCTCCGGCAGCAGTTTCAGGCAGGCCAGCCACAATGCCGCGGTCAACAGCACCAGAAATGCAAAAATCGAACGCCAGCCGAACCAGGTCTGCAGCCAGCCGCCGATCACCGGGGCAATGGCCGGTGCCAGCGCGAACATCATCGTGATCTGTGCTATCAGGCGCTGGGCGTCGGCGCCGTCGTACAGGTCGCGGACGATGGCCCGGCTGATGACGATGCCGGCACCGGCGGTGACGCCCTGCATCGCCCGCCAGAACCACAATTGCCCGATGCTGGTGGCGAACAGGCAGCCGGCCGAGGCGACGCCGAACAGGATCAGTGCGCCGAGAATGACTCGGCGCCGGCCGAAACGGTCGGCAATGGCACCGTGCCACAAGGTCATCGCGGCAAAGGAAAAGAGGTAGGCGGAGAGTGTCTGCTGGACTTCCAGAGGCGTCGCGCCAAGGCTGTGCGCAATGTCCGGGAAGGACGGCAGATAGGTGTCAATGGAGAATGGCCCAAGCGCCGAGAGGCAGGCGAGCAGCAACGCAATGCCGCGGGTACTGCGAGTGGAATGGGTCATGGTTTCAATCGCGGGCGAAACGGCGGTACTGGATGGCTTCGGCAATGTGCGGGGCGCCGATGTCGGTGCTGCCGGCCAGGTCGGCAATGCTGCGCGCAACCTTGAGCACGCGGTGCCAGGCCCGTGCCGACAGGCCGAGGCGGCTGGCTGCCTGTTGCAACAACGCTGCGCCGGGGGCATCCGGCTGGCAGCCGGCGTCGATTTCACGCGTCGTCAGGCGGGCGTTGGCCTTGCCCTGGCGGCCGCGCTGCCGTTGCCAGGCGGCGGCAACCCGTTCGCGGACGACGGCCGAAGTCTCGCCATCAGCCTTGCCGGCCAGTGCTTCACTGGGCAGCGCCGGGACTTCGATCACCAGATCGATGCGGTCGACGAAGGGACCGGACAGTTTTCCGCGATAGCGGGCGACCTGCTCCGGTGAACAGTGGCAGCGGGATTCGCCGTGGTAGCCGCAGGGGCAGGGGTTCATCGCGGCGATCAACTGGAATTCAGCCGGGAATTCGGCCTGGCGGGCGGCGCGGGCAATATGGATGCGGCCACTTTCGAGCGGTTCGCGCAGGGTTTCCAGCACCTTGCGATCGAACTCGGGCAGTTCGTCGAGAAACAGGATGCCATGGTGCGCCAGGCTGATCTCGCCGGGACGCGGCGGATTGCCGCCACCGACCAGTGCCACCGCCGATGCGGTGTGGTGCGGGCTGCGAAAGACGCGCTGTCCGTAGCGTAGTGGATCGAACTGGCCGACCAGCGACAGCACCGCTGCCGAACTGCGGGCTGCGTCGTCGTCGAGCATCGGCATCAGGCCGGGCAGGCGGGCGGCGAGCATCGACTTTCCGGCCCCGGGTGGGCCGAGCATCAGTAGCGAATGCTGGCCTGCTGCGGCGATTTCCAGCGCCCGCCGGGCCTGGCTCTGACCCCGTACATCCGCCAGGTCGGGGAAAATTGCCGGATTGTCGCGGTCGACCGCAGGCGGCGGCGACAATTCCGTTTGCCCGGCGAGATGGGCGCAAACGGCAAGCAGCGAGTCGGCGGCGAGAATGTTGTCCTGTCCGGTCAGCGCTGCTTCGCGGGCGCTGAGTGCAGGCAGGATGAAGGTCTTGCCATCGCCGGCGGCCTCCAGCGCCATCGCCAGTGCGCCGCGCACCGGGCGCAGTTCACCGGACAGCGACAGTTCGCCGGCAAATTCGTGGGCGGCCAGCCGGGCAGCAGGAATCTGGCCGCTGGCGGCGAGGATGCCGAGCGCAATCGGCAGGTCGAAGCGCCCGGATTCCTTGGGCAGGTCGGCCGGTGCCAGATTGACGGTAATGCGCTTGCCCGGATACTCGAATCCGGAGTTGACGATGGCCGCACGCACCCGGTCACGCGCCTCGCGCACCTCTGTATCCGGCAGGCCGACCAGCGTCAGTCCGGGTAGTCCGTTGGCCAGGTGCACCTCGACGGTGACCGGTGGCGCGTTCAGGCCATCGAGTCCCCGGCTCAGCGCGATGGCCAGTGCCATGGTCGCTTACTGGCCGCTGCGGGTCTTTTCCAGTGCTTCGACGCGGGCTTCCAGGGCTTGCAGGCGTTCGCGGGTACGCGCCAGCAACTGGGCCTGAATATCGAATTCCTCGCGGGTGACCAGATCGAGTTTGCCGAACAGACCACCAAGCATGGCCTTGGCATTTTTCTCGATATCCTTGGTCGGTGAGTTGGCCAGCAGGGCGCTCATTTTGGCGCCGAATTCTTCCAGGGTCTTGGGGTCGAGCATGGTATTCCTCCGTAAGTGGGAAAGTTTAGCACAGCGGTATTTCAGCCAATTTTCCGCTTTGCTCGCCGCTGGTGCGTGACACTCTGTAACTGCACCGCCTTGGTGCCCTCAATCGGTGCGCGATTGGTGCGAAATGTACCAACTTATTGAATTTAATAATTAAATCAATGTTGGCACGCCTCCTGCTCTGTGTGCTGCACAAAAATTGTTTTTCCTTTACTCACTTTTCCTCACAGGAGAGAAACCATGAAGAAGTCACTGATCGCTCTGGCACTCGTTGGCGCATTTGCCGCTCCGGGCGCTGTTCAGGTTGCCGCTGCTGCCGACGAAGCCAGCCCGCACACCATCACCGGCAACATGACGCTGGCCACGAGCTATCGTTTCCGTGGTATCGACCAGACTTACGGCAAGCCGACCCTGCAGGGCGGCATCGACTATTCGCACGCCAGCGGCCTCTACGTGGGCAACTGGAACTCCAACGTCTCGTCCGGTGCCGGCTTCCCTGACGGCAACCTGGAAATGGACTTCTACGGTGGCTGGCGTGGTGCCTTCGGTGATTTCGGTGTCGACGTCGGCGCGATCTACTACTACTACCCGGGTTCTGACGGTGGCGTTCTCGACACGCGTGCCGATGATGGTCCGGTGACGAACAAGGAAATCTACCTCGGTGCTTCCTGGAAGTTCGTTTCGGTCAAGTACTCCTACTCGATCGACGATTACTTCTCCCTGCGCGGCACCAGCACCAACGCCGGCAAGAGCACCTCGGGTACCAGCTACCTCGAAACCAACCTGAGCTATGACTTGGGCAATGGCTGGGGCGTCAACGGTCACGTGGGCCGTCTGTACACCAAGAACATCAAGAACGGCGACTACACCGACTGGAAGGTCGGCGTGACCAAGGATGTCAGCGGCTGGATCGTCGGCCTGTCCTACGTCGACACCAATGCTGACGGCAACTGCAAGAAGGCATTCCAGCCGTATTGCTTCAGCAGCAGCAATTCCGACGTGAGTGGGGCTCTGGTGACCAACACCAGCAAGACCAAGGATGCTGGTCGTGGTATCGCCATCCTGTCGGTCAGCAAGTCGTTCTAATCCAGCCTGAAAACATCCTCTCCGTTAGGCCAACCGGTTGCGGAGAGGAGGTTCCAGTCGCAAACAGATAGGGGAACACTCATGAAATTCGTTACTGCCATCATCAAGCCATTCAAGCTTGACGAAGTGCGTGAGGCGCTGTCCGCCATTGGCGTGCAGGGCATCACGGTGACCGAGGTCAAGGGCTTCGGTCGTCAGAAAGGCCACACAGAACTGTATCGCGGTGCCGAGTACGTCGTCGATTTCCTGCCCAAGGTGAAGCTCGAAGCTGCCGTCAAGGCCGAGCAGATCGACCAGGTTATCGAAGCCATCGAGAAGTCCGCCAGTACTGGCAAGATCGGTGACGGCAAGATCTTCGTCTTCGACCTCGAACAAGTCGTTCGTATCCGCACCGGTGAAACCGGTGGCGATGCCCTGTAAGGAGCCCTGACATGAAACACGTTCTCTCCATGCTGGCCCTGCTGGGTGCGGTGTCCTTCGGGGCACCGGCCTGGGCCGAAGAGCCGGCTGCTGCCACGGCTGCTGTCGAAGCTGTCGCTGCGGTGGCGGATGTAGCCGTTGCTGCGGTTGCCGAAGCTGCCGCTCCGGCGCCGGTCGTTGAAAAGGGCGACGTTGCCTGGATCATGACTGCCACGCTGCTCGTCCTGTTCATGGCCCTGCCGGGCCTGGCACTGTTCTACGGCGGCCTGGTCCGCGCCAAGAACATGCTGTCGGTGCTGATGCAGGTGATGGTTGTCTTCTCGCTGATCTCCATCCTGTGGGTCGCTTACGGCTACAGCCTGGCCTTCACCGAAGGTTCGCCGTACATCGGTTCGCTGTCCAAGCTGTTCCTGTCCGGCGTGACGACCGATTCGCTGGCCGATACCTTCACCGATACCGTGAAGCTGCCGGAATACGCTTTCATCGCCTTCCAATGCACCTTTGCGGGCATTACCTGTGCGCTGATCGTCGGTTCCTTCGCCGAACGCATGAAGTTCTCCGCAGTCCTGATCTTCTCGGTCATCTGGTTCACGCTGTGCTACCTGCCGATCGCCCACATGGTCTGGGGTCCGGGCGGCATGCTGCTGGGTGACGGTGCGCTGGACTTTGCCGGTGGTACCGTGGTCCATATCAACGCCGGTGTTGCCGGTCTGGTTGGTGCCTACATGGTCGGCAAGCGTATCGGTTACGGTCGCGAATCGATGGCTCCGCACTCGCTGACGCTGACCATGGTCGGTGCCTCGATGCTGTGGGTGGGCTGGTTCGGCTTCAACGCCGGTTCCAACCTGGAAGCCACCTCGGGTGCGACGCTGGCCTTCATCAACACGCTGGTTGCCACGGCTGCAGCCGTGCTGGCCTGGAGTGCCGGTGAAGCGGTGTTCAAGGGCAAGGCCTCGATGCTGGGTGCTGCTTCCGGCGCGGTTGCTGGTCTGGTTGCCATCACCCCGGCTTGCGGCTCGGTTGGTCCGATGGGTGCCATCGTCATCGGCGGCCTGTCCGGTCTGGTCTGTCTGTGGGGTGTCAGCGGCCTGAAGAAGATGCTCGGTGCGGATGACTCGCTCGACGTGTTCGGCGTCCATGGCGTCGGCGGCATCCTCGGTGCCATCCTGACCGGTGTCTTTACCGCACCGTCGCTGGGCGGTACCGGTGCCGAAGACTTCTCGATCGCCAGCCAGGTCTGGATCCAGACCTACAGCGTGATCATCACCATCGTCTGGTCTGCCGTGGTTGCCTTCATCGCCTACAAGATCGCCGATATCGTGGTCGGTCTGCGGGTGCCGGAAGAAGAAGAGCGCGAAGGTCTCGACCTCACCGCTCACGGCGAAAGCGCTTACCACCACTAAGCCGGTTCAAAGTCTCTCTCCCTTTGGGCACCTGCGGGTGCCCATTTTTTTGCCCGAAAAAAAACCGCCGGTCCGGCGGTTTTGTCTTTTGCTGCGAATTTCTACTTGATCAGCGGCAGGGCAGCGCGGAATTCGTCGGTGCCGCCACGCTCAAGCCATTCGAAAAGGACCATTTCGGTGGTGGCGACATGGACACCGGCGGCGCGCATGCGTTCGATGGCAGCCTGGCGGTTGGCCGGGGTGCGGGACGAGGCGGCGTCAGCCACGAGGAATACGGTGAAGCCGGCCGCCAGCAAACCGAGCGCGGTCTGCAGCACGCAGACGTGGGTTTCGCTGCCGGTGAGCAAGACTTGCTTCCGGCCACTGGCGCGCAGCAGGTCGAGGACACCGGGCTCGGCGGCACAGGAAAAATGGATTTTCTCGAAAATCCGGGCGTCGACCGCAGCAGTGCGAATGGCCGGCAGGCTGTGGCCCAGGCCCTTGACGTAGTGTTCGGAAACGAAGGCCGGGACGCCGAGCTGGCGGGCACCTTCAAGCAGGCGCACGCTGTTGCGGGTGATTTCGTCGGCTTCGAAGATCGCCGGGGCGAGCTTTTCCTGGATGTCGACGACGAGCAGCAGGGAGTCTTTACGGGAAATCAGCATCAGCGGAACACCACCGTCTTGTTGCCGTGCACCAGTACACGGTCTTCAAGATGGTAGCGCAGGCCGCGGGCGAGCACTGTCTTTTCGATGTCCTTGCCGTAGCGCACCATGTCTTCCGGCGAATCGGAATGGTCGATGCGGATGACGTCCTGCTCGATGATCGGGCCGGCATCGAGTTCGCTGGTGACGTAATGGCAGGTGGCACCGATCAGCTTGACGCCGCGCGTGTAGGCCTGGTGATAGGGCTTGGCGCCGGCGAAGCTGGGCAGGAAACTGTGGTGGATGTTGATGATCCGGCCGGCCAGCGCGTCGCAAAGCTCTGGCGACAGGATCTGCATGTAGCGGGCGAGGACCATGGTGTCGCCACGCACGTCGTCAAAAATGCGCTGCATCTCGGCGTAGGCCGCCTGCTTGTTGTCGGCGGTGACCGGCACGTGATGGAAGGGGATGCCGTGCCATTCGACGAAACCACGGAAAGTGTCGTGGTTGGAGATGACGCACGGAATCTCGATGTCGAGTTCCTTGGCCTGCCAGCGCGCCAGCAGGTCGTAGAGGCAGTGTTCCTGCTTCGACACCAGCACGACAACGCGCTTCTTGATCGCGCTGTCGTTGATGGTCCAGTTCATCTGCAGTGGTTCGGCGATTTCACTGCGAAAGCGTTCGCGGAACTCGGCCAGCAGGAAAGGCAGGGAGCTGGCCTTGATTTCGATGCGCATGAAATAGCGACCGGTCAGATCGTCCGCATGGAAGCTCGATTCGAGGATCCAGCCACCGTGTTCGGCGATGAAGCCGGAAACACGGGCGATGATCCCGACCTGGTCGGGGCAGGAAGCGGAGAGGGTGTAGAACCGGTCGCGATGCATGGTGGTCAGGCGGCCTTGGCGAAGGCTTTGTCGATTTCGGCGCGCAGTGCGTCGTAGTCGCGCACCACCGGGTACTGCGGGAATTCGCGGATGACGTTTTCCGGCGGGTGGAACAGGATGCCGCCGTGGGCTTCACCGAGCATCGCCGTGTCGTTGTACGAATCGCCGGCGGCGACGGTGGTGAAATTCAGTTCCTTGAAGCGTTTGACCGCTTCCTGCTTCTGGTTCGGCATGCGCAGGTGGTAGGCGACCAGCATGCCGGATGCGTCGGCTTCCAGCGAATGGCAGAACAGCGTCGGCCAGCCGAGCTGGCGCATCAGCGGATGGGCGAATTCGTAGAAGGTGTCGGACAGGATGATGACCTGGTAATCCTCGCGCAGCTTGTCGAGGAAGGCGCGGGCACCCGGCATCGGGTCCATTTCGCCGATTACTTTCTGGATATCCGGCAGGCCGAGCTTGTGCTCGCGCAGGATGTTCAGGCGGTAGGTCATCAGCGTGTCGTAGTTCGGCTCGTCGCGCGTCGTGCGCTTGAGTTCGGGAATGCCGGTGCGCTCGGCGAATTCGATCCAGATTTCGGGGACGAGTACCCCTTCGAGGTCAAGACAGACGATTTGCACGGCAAGCTCCCTGAGACGGCGAAAAAGCGCGATTTTACCCGATTACAACGGGCTTATTTCGGGCTCGGGGCGGGAAAGATGGTAGCCCTGCGCATAATCGACGCCAAGATCGCGCAGGATGCTCAGCGTTGCGGCATCGCCGACGAATTCGGCAACCGTTTTCTTGCCCAGGCCGCGGGCGACCTCGACGATCGCGCGGACGAAAACCTGGTCGTTCGGATCGTTCGGCAGGTTGCGGATGAACATGCCGTCGATTTTCAGGATATCGGCCGAGAGCTGCTTCAGGTAGGCAAATGACGAGAAGCCGACACCGAAATCGTCGAGGCAGACGGTGCAGCCCAGCGCCCGGATCTCGTGGATGAACTGTTCCGAATCCCGGATGTTGGCCAGCGCGGCGGTTTCGGTCAGTTCGATGAGCAGGCGCCGCGGTTCCACGTGAAACGCTGCCAGCGTGGCGCTGATCAGCGCTGCCAGTCCCGGTTCGTCGAAGGAGCGGGCGGAAACGTTGATGGCCAGCGCGCGCGGGGCGTTGGCACTGGCCAGAGTGCGAATGGCGTCACGAATGACCCAGCGGTCGATGTCGATGATGCGCCCGCTTTTCTCGGCTGCCGGGATGAAACTGCCCGGCATCAACAGCTGATCGGGGTTTTCGGGATCGATCATGCGCACCAGGGCTTCGTAATGCGCGATCGTGCCTGTTGTCGTCGAATGCACGCCCTGGAAATGCAGGACCAGACGTTGTTCGTCGAGGGCGCGCTGGATGCGGTCGTTCCAGCCGAGCTGGTGCAGCATCTGTTCCGAGTCGTCGAGTTCCGGACGGTAGATACGCCAGCAGTTCTTGCCGCCGGCCTTGGCCTGGTACATCGCGGCGTCAGCATGCGAAACGACGTTTTCCCCGCGCTCGCCATGCTCGGGGAAAAGCGCGATACCCAGGCTGATCGTCAGCCCCAGGCGGCGCCCGGAAAAGTCAAAAGTCAGCCCGCGTACGGCGTTTACTATGCGTTCGGCCAGCGTCTGGGCTGCTGCACGATCGGCGCCGGGGGCCAGGATGACGAATTCGTCACCGCCAAGACGGGCCAGCAATTCGTCGGAACGTACCAGCTTGCTGATGGCGCTCGCCGCATGCAACAGGACATTGTCGCCAGCCCGGTGGCCAAAGGTGTCGTTGATGGTCTTGAATTCGTCGATGTCGAAATAGAGCAGGGCGCCATAGTGCTCGGGGCCGCGCTGGATATGGCCGATGACCCGCTCCAGCTCGGCTTCGAAACGGGCGCGGTTGGCCAGTCCGGTCAAGGGGTCGCGCTCGGCCATGTAAAGCAGTCGTTCGGCCAGTTCGCGCTGGGTCAGTTCGGCGGCTTCCAGTTCTTCCATGCGGGCATGCAGGGCCGCCGCCATGCTGTTGAACGCCCCGACCAGACGGCCGATGTCATCGTTGCCGGCGCCGGGCAGGGGCTTGAGGCGGCTGCCGCTGGCCAGCAACTGGCTGGCGCCCGACAGTGCGGTAAGGTGGCGGGTCAGCCACAGCGCGATGGCGGCGAGGACTGCAGTCGTCAGCAGGATGCCGAGCAGGGCGAGAACGATGTTCTGGGTCAGGATTTCGCTGCGGGCCTTGTTGAGAAAGTGCAGGTCGAGTCCGATCAGCAGTTCGCCGTACTGACGTTCATCGATCTGCATGGCGATATGGAAATCCATGCGGTTTTCATCGGCAGGCAGCGCCTGCAGGAAGGCCAGCGTGCTCTCGCCCGGTAATTCCATGGCCGAGGCCGAAGCGATGCGCCGATCTTCCTCGTCGAACATCACCAGATAGGTCATGCCCTGTAATTGCTGGGCGTCGCGCAGTATTTCGGCGACAGCAGCAAAATCATGTTGGGCCATTGCCGGGGCCAGCGCGGCGCGCATCAGGCGGCTGGCTTCACCGCGGCGCAGTTCGAATTGGTGCAGCAGGTGGGTTTCGGCCAGGCGCTGGCTGTTCCAGAGGATGGCCGAAATCATCACGATTTCGACGATTACCGTCAGGACGATCAGGCGCCCGCGTAGCGACCCGAACAGGCGGGAAATCATTGTGCCAGGGCTTCGCGCAGCAGACGGCGGGTTTCCGGCAGGGAGCGGTCGAGCTGGGCGCGGTCATCGGCGCTGAGTGCGCGATAGCCACCTTGCCTGGTATTCGTGAAGAACTCCCTGCCTGCCGCGCTTTGTTCGAAGCCGAGCAGTGCCGAGCGGATGGCATTCAGTTGATCCTGCTGCATCCGGGGATGGGCGATGTAAAACTGTCCGGGGAAGACGGCAAGTTCGCGCCAGATCACCGCCTTGTCGCGGATTTCCGGCGGCGACAGCAGCAGGCCAGTGCTGTTGACCAGGGCTGCCCGGGTCTTGCCGATGACCGCGTTCTGGATGGCGCTGGAGTGCGATACGGCACTGACGAAGCGGTAGTCGCGTCCTTCGATCAAGCCTTCATCGGCCAGCGACAGGGCGCCAAGGATGGCCATCAGCGCACTGCGGTCAGTGACGGCGATCGTGCCGCCACGTAGTTCCTCGGTCCGGGTCAGCGGTTGTTCTACGGCGGTAACCAGTACGCCGCGGATCGGTTCCTTGTGGACCAGAATCGGCTGGTAGCCGTAGTCCTTGATCGCCAGCCAGCCGTAGTGCGGCGCGCTGATCACGATATCGTAAGCGCCATCGCGCAAGCGTCTGAAAAAAGTTGGATAGTCAGGCGCGGTGCGTAACTGGACGGGTCTCTCCAACTGCTGCTCCAGGCTGCGGACCAGCGGTTCGTGGGTGCGCAGCAGGGTGCGTGTGCTCAGGTAGGGCATCAGCCCCACGGTTAAGGGCGCGCCGGCGGCCTTCTGGGCGGCAGTGGCAGGTACGGGCAGGGCAAGACCCAGAATGAGGCACAGGCAGCCAATGAACGCGGTCAGATGGTGCACTCGATACCTCATGAATTTGGTGTCAGGAATTATAGCCCTATCAATATCAGGGTTATGACGGATCTGCTGTGGGCAGTGCCTCCAGCGCCTCGTGCAGTTCCAGCCAGCGCAGCTCGGCTGCGTCGATCTGTTCGCCAAGCGTACTGGCCTGGCGATGCATTTCTTCGCTTTTTGCCCGGTCGACCGTGACATAGAAGTCGGGGTCGGCGAATTGCGCGTCGAGCGCTGCCTTTTCTGCCTGCCACTTGGCCAGCTTGCGGTCGAGCTGCTCGATTTCCTTGCTCAGCGTGCGCCGCTGGGCGAGCAGGGCCTGCCGGCTGGCCTTGGCGTCGGCGCGTTGCTGCAGGCGCTCGCTCTTCTCGGCAGCGACCTCCGGTGCTGCGGTCTTTTCGGCACTGCGCTGCGCCGCCAGCCAGGCGGCGTAGTCGTCGAGGTCGCCGTCGAAGGGCGTCGCCCGGCCGTTGTCGACGAGCAGCAGTTCGTCGGCGCAGGTGCGCAGCAGGTGGCGGTCGTGCGAGACGATGACCATGCCGCCCTCGAATTCCTGCATGGCGAAGGTCAGCGCCTCGCGCATTTCGAGATCGAGGTGGTTGGTCGGCTCATCCAGAAGCAGCAAGTTGGGCTTGGTGCGGATCAGCAGGGCCAGCGCCAGCCGCGATTTCTCGCCGCCGGAGAAGGGTTCGACGGCGCGTGTCGCCATCTCGCCGCGGAAGTCGAAGCCGCCCAGGTAATCGCGCAGTTCCTGCTCCGGCGTCAGCGGTTCGAGGCGCTGCAGGTGCTGCAGCGGCGATTCGTCGGGGCGCAGTTGTTCGAGCTGGTGCTGGGCGAAGTAGCCGATGTTCAGCGCCTTGGCTTCCTTGCGCTCGCCGCCTTGCTGGGCGACTGCGCCAGCGAGCAGCTTGATCAGCGTCGACTTGCCGGCGCCGTTGCGGCCGAGCAGGCCGATCCGGCAGCCGGGGCGCAGCGTTAGCGTGATGTTTTCCAGAATCTTGCGGTCGACGTAGCCGGCGGATGCATTTTCGATGACCAGCAATGGGTCAGGCAGGTTTTCCGGTTCGCGGAAGCTGAAATGGAAGGGCGAGTCGATGTGCGCGGCGGCGACGATCTCCATGCGTTCAAGCATCTTGACCCGGCTCTGCGCCTGGCGCGCCTTGGTCGCCTTGGCCTTGAAGCGCTCGACGAAACGGGTCAGCTTGGCGATCTCGCGCTGCTGCGCGGCGAAGGCCGATTGCTGGACGGCCAGCCGGGCGGCCTTGGCGCGTTCGTAATCGGAATAGCCGCCGGTCGTCAGCGTCAGCTTCTGCTGGTCGATGGCGATGATCTGGCCGACCACGGCGTCGAGGAAGTCACGGTCGTGCGAGATCAGTAGCAGCGTCGCCGGTGTTGTCTTCAGCCACTGTTCGAGCCAGAGCACGGCGTCGAGGTCGAGGTGGTTGGTCGGCTCGTCGAGCAGCAGCAGGTCGGCGCGGCAGGAGAGGGCGCGGGCGAGGTTGAGGCGGACCCGCCAGCCGCCGGAGAAATCGGCGACCGGTCGGGCGAAATCGGCATCGGTGAAACCGAGCCCGTGCAGCACCTCGGCGGCGCGCGCCTTGGCCGAGTAACCATCGATGTCGGCGTAGCGGGTGTGCAGGTGACCAATGGCAACACCGTCGCCAGCGGCTTCGGCGGCGACCAGCTCACGTTCGACGCGGCGCAGTTCGGTGTCGCCGTCGAGGACGAAATCGAGCGCGGCGTCGGGCAGTGCCGGGGTTTCCTGGGTGACGCGGGCGATCTGCCAGCTGGCCGGGATTTCGCAGTCGCCGGCTTCGGCGTGCAGTTCGCCGGCGAGCAGCGCGAACAGGCTGGATTTGCCGCAGCCATTGGCGCCAACCACGCCGACCTTCCAGCCAGGATGGAGTTGCAGGTTGGCGTCGACCACCAGTGGGCGGGCGGCGCGGGCGAAAGTGAGTTGGCGCAGGGCGATCATCAGGGGCCGAATTATAGCGGCGGGCTGCTAGAATTCCTGCATGATCAAGCAGATTCGCGTCGACCAGCTCAAACCGGGCATGTTCATCCACGACCTCAATTGTGGCTGGCTCGACCATCCTTTCCTGACAAATGCCTTCCACGTGCGCGACATGGCGACCGTGGACAAGATCATCAAGATCGGCATACGCGAACTGTATATCGACACCATCAAGGGTGCCGATGTCTGGGCGGCGCCGACGCAAAGCGAGGTCAATGCCGATCTCGAGCGACGGCTGCAGGAGATTGCCGAAAGGAATACCGACAAGCCGATCATCGTCGATCTCAAGGATGAGGCGGCTCGTGCCCGTCGTCTGCAGGGCGAGGCGAACAAGTTGGTACGCAACATGATGGACGATGTCCGTCTCGGCCAGCAGGTTGAAATCGAGCGTGTCGAACCGCTGGTCGAAGGCATGGTTGATTCCATTTTCCGCAATCAGGATGCGTTGCTGCCGCTGGCCCGCCTCAAAAATCACGACGATTACACCTTCCAGCATTCGGTCAGTGTCTGTGCGCTGCTTGTTGCTTTTGGCCGTGGGATGAAACTCGATAAGGTGGTGATCCGCGAAATGGCGCTGGGTGGATTGCTGCACGATGTCGGCAAGGCCCGGATTCCGGATCGCATCCTGAACAAGCCGGGCAAGTTGAGCGAGGATGAGTTCGGTCACATGCAGCACCATGTCGACGAAGGTGTGCTGCTTTTGCAGCAATCACCCGGCATCAGCGAGATTGCCTTGAAAGTGACGGCCGAACATCACGAGCGTTACGACGGTTCAGGCTATCCCGGCGGGCTGGTTGAAAAGAACATCTCGTTGTATGGGCAAATGGCATCCATCGTCGACGTTTACGATGCGATCACTTCGGAACGTGTCTATCACAAGGGCATGGCGCCGACGCAGGCGCTGAAGAAGCTGCTCGAATGGAGCAGTCACCATTTCGATCCCAAGCTGGTGCAGGCTTTCATCCGTTCCATCGGTATCTATCCCAGTGGTTCGCTGGTCATGCTGGACAGCAAGCGGCTCGGTGTCGTCGTCGAGCAGAACGAGGACAAGCTGCTGGAGCCGGTGATCCGGGTTTTCTATCATGCCGGGCAGCAACACTACATCCCGCCGGAAATGATCGACCTGTCGAAGTTCCAGCAGGATCGCATCGCCAGTTTCGAGAGCTTTGAAAAATGGAAAATCGATCCCTATCAGTGGTTGCCGGGCTGATCCTCGGCCTGCTGGCCTTGCCGGCAATGGCCGACGAAGCCGACTGGGAAGCACGCCTGAAGCGGGCTGCCGACATGCAGGCCGCGGCCGACGCAAAACAGAAAACGGCGGAAGCCGCGTTTGCCGAGCAGAACATTGCCTGCCAGGAAAAATTCCTGGTCAATGCCTGCGTCGACAAGGCGCGGCAGGCGCATTTTGCCGAGACCCGGGAAAGCCGGCGGATGCAGATCGAAGCCAATACAATCGAGCGCGAAGTGAAGCGCGAACAGGCGCAGGCTCGCGAAGCCCGCCTGGCAGCCGAGGCCGCGCAACGGGCCCGGGAGTATCCGGAGCGGGAGAAATCACTGGCTGAAGAGAGGGCAGTAGCGGATCAGCAGCGTCAGCAGAAGATCGACGCGAAGGCCGCCAAGGCCGAGGCAGGTGCGCGCCGGAAAGCCGCCAAGGCCGAGGAGCACCAGCGCAAGGTAGCCGAGCACGAAGCACGGGTGGCTGAACGCAAGGCGCGAGCAGAAGCCAGGGCCGCTCGCGATAAACCATGACGGCGAGCGCCTGGTGATTCGCAAGATAGCCATCGGCGAGTTGCAACCCGGCATGTATGTCGTGGATGTGCACAAACCCTGGCTGGAGCATACGCTGTGGCGCAGTCGTTTTCCGGTACGCGATCTGGCACATGTCTCCGCGCTGGTCGATGGTGGCATTACCGAGGTCAGCATCGACACGACGCGTGGGCCGGATATTCCATCGCCAGCACCGACGCTCCGTCGCAGTTCGCCGGAATGGTCGCCGATGGAAAAGTCCAGGCCGGCGCCCCGCGTCTCGCTGGGTGAGGAAAGACGCCGCTCGGCGCGACTGCTGCATGATGGAAGCCAGCTGCTCGACGAATTGACGCTGGCAGCGCAGGCCGGGCAGCGAGTTGAGGCGGCGCGTCTGGAGCCGATCGTCGGCAAGATGATCGAATCGGTGATCCGGAATCCGGACGCGCTGGTGCCCCTGGCCCGGCTCAAGCAGATGGATGCCTATGCCAGTGAACACGCGGTGGCGACGGCGGCGCTGATTATCGCACTCGGCCGGCAGCAGGGCATCGCAGCCCCGGAACTGGAGAAGATGGCACTCGGCACGATGCTCAAGGACATCGGACTGGCGGCCATCGATGCGCGGCTGATCGGCAAGCAGGGACACCTTTCCCACTCGGAATACGTGATCGTGCAAAGCCACGTGGAGGAGGGGCTGGCGGTGCTCGAAGCGACTTCAAGCCTGCCCGAAACAACGGTGGCGGTGGTGCTCGAACATCACGAACGGTATAACGGCGCCGGCTACCCTTACCGTATGGCTGGCGACGAAATATCGCTGGCCGGCCGGCTGGCTGCCATTGTTGATACCTATGATGCGATGACCTCCGACCGTCCTTACCGTGCAGCCCTGTCGCCGACTGTTGCACTCCGTCAGCTCTACGAACAGGGCGGGACCCAGTTCGATCCGGCGCTGGTGGCCGGTCTGGTGAAGACGCTCGGCATTTACCCGGTCGGGACCCTGGTCCTGCTGGAAAGCGGGCATCTGGCGGTGGTGGAACAGGTGCATGCTGACAACCTGCTCAGCCCGGTGGTCAATGTCATCTACCACGCCGGCCGGCGCCAGTACGTTGCACCGGTACAGGTCGACCTGGGGCGCAAAGTGGGCAATCACTATGGCCAGATCGTCCGTGCTGAAAGCTTCCAGCGCTGGGGGCTCAGTCCGGAGCGCTGGCAACCAGCCTGATCAGCTTGCCGATCGGTGTCGGCACGCCGGCGTCTGCTGCCTTGTTCAGCGCCAACCATTCGCTGCCGGGCTCGCCAACACTCGTTGGCGGCGCGACGCGGCACAGTACCGGTTGCAGCGTCAGCCGGAAATGCGTGAACACATGTTTCAAATCGGGCAGTTTCCGGCAGTCGACCGCAGTCAGCCCGCGTGCCGCCAGCACGGTTTCTGGGTCGCCCTCCGGTGGCACTAGCAGGCCGCCCCAGATGCCGCTTGCCGGTCGGCGCTCAAGCAGCAGGTGGGTGCCGTCGGTGATCAGCACGAAGGTTGATGTGCGTTCGGGAATCGCCGCCCGTGGCCGCGGCTCCGGCAGTTCCTTCTGGCGTCCGTCACGGCGGGCGACGCAGTTGTCGGCGAACGGGCAGGCCGGGCAGTGCGGCGTGCCGCGCGTGCATAGCGTCGCGCCAAGATCCATCAAGCCCTGCGTGTAGGCCTCGATGCCGTTCTCTGGCAACAGCGCCTCGGCCAGTTGCCAGAGTTTGCGGTCGATGGCCGTCGCACCGGGAAAACCGCTGATGCCGAAGACCCGGCACAGCACGCGCTTGACGTTGCCGTCGAGGATTGCCGCCCGCTCGCCGAAACTGAAAGCAGCGATGGCGGCGGCAGTTGATGGGCCGATGCCCGGCAGTTCCGCCAGTTCGGCAGCGGTTTTCGGGAAAAAACCACCGTGGACCGCAACAATCTGCTGCGCGCAGCGATGCAGATTGCGCGCCCGGGCGTAATAGCCGAGCCCGGCCCAGTGCTCGACAACGCGCTCGATCGGCGCCGCCGCCAGCACCGCGACATCGGGAAAACTGGCAAGAAAACGCTGGTAATACGGGATCACCGTCGTCACCTGGGTTTGCTGCAGCATGATCTCCGACAGCCAGACCCGGTAAGGGTCGCGGCTGCCCTGCCAGGGCAGGTCGTGGCGACCGGCAACCTGTTGCCAGGCAATCAGGCGTTGGGCAAAGCTTTGTTCTTTCGGCAAATTTCGTCTCGACGCGGGAAGCGGGAGCCGGGATAATACGGCGTTTTTTCCGTAGTGAACACCATGACCCAGCCGCAAACCGATACCCGCGCCCTGCGCAATGCCCTCGGCCGCTTCGCCACCGGCATCGCCATCGTCACGGCGATCGATCCGGACGGTCATCCGATCGGACTGACGGTCAATTCCTTCTCCGCCGTCTCGCTGCAGCCGGCGCTGGTGCTGTGGTGCCTCGATAATGGCTCGCACAACCTGGAAGCCTTCCGCAAGGCCAGCCACCACGCGATCAACATCCTGTCGGTCGATCAGCAGGATCTGTCCAACCGCTTCGCCACCTGGCCCGCCGACCGTTTCGTCGGCCTGCCGTGGCAGCCGGGTGCCGGCGGCGCGCCGGTCTTCCCTGATTGCTGTGCGACCTTCGAAGTCGCCAACGAAACCGCCCATGCCGGTGGCGACCATCTCATCTTTGTCGGTCGTGTCGAGAAATTCAGCGAAGCGCCGGCACTCGCCCCGCTGCTCTTCCACGCCGGCCAATATCGCAAGCTCGCCGAAGTCTGAGCCTGACGTTCAGCTCAGCTTGAGCGCGCGGTCGGACTCGCGCCGGCAGGGCTGATTCGCCGGAATCGGCAAACTGCCGACGCCTTCATCGCTGGTCCATTGCACCAGCGCTTCACGGATCAACCGGGCTTCCCCGGTGCTCAATTCGTCATTGGCGACAGCAATCTTCATCATTCCCCTGAGCAGGGTTTGCTGGAGGAAGGGGTAAGTCACCTCGGCCAGTACTCTGGACAGGTCGCCCGCAGTCAACCGCTGGTCCAGGGTGCGCGTCATCGAGCCGCCCAGTTCCAGATCCTCGTAAAACTCCCGGATCACCACGTCTACCTGGGCGCTATCGATGCCCAAGGCCTGCAGGCAATCATCCTGTTCGATCAGTGCGTATTCGGCCTCGTCGGCGACACCATCAATCAGCATCCCCAAGGCGAGGATGCGGGCAACTGCTTTCGGACTATTGACCGGGTAAGGACGCATGAAGGACTCCTGTTCTGATGGTTGCGAGGAACGCCACGACACATTGGCGCGGCACCTTGTGTCATGGCTTTCATGGCGTTTTGTCCGGTACCAGCCTTTAAGGTTCCTGCCTGGCAATCATCGGTACGCGGCTCCCATGCATTGTTACAAACGGCTACCAATTGATTTGAAACCGGTGCGGCTTTGTCTTCTTGCGCCAGATGTACGAAGCGGACTTTCTCCGCGTGCCGGTAACGATTGAACCGGAAGCGATCTCGGCATAGAATCGCGTCCTTGCCGCCCGAGCGGGCGTCGTATAATGGTAATACCCTAGCTTCCCAAGCTAGAGCCGTGGGTTCGATTCCCATCGCCCGCTCCACATCGAATTCAGGCAGGTCGTTGATCTGAAAAAGAAAAAGCCAACCGAGACCGGTTGGCTTTTTTGTTGTCAATTGATCCCGGCTGCCTGCACAAGTTCGCTCATGAAAGCCTGCGCCGGCAACGACAGCACCTTGCCTTTCAGATGCACGATCGACCACGGTTGCTGGATCGGGAAATGTTCGACGTCGAGGATGCAGATGCCGTCGTCGGCGGGGTTGGCAGCGAGGGAGTGGCGGGACAGGATGGACAGGCCGAGGCCGCTGGAGACCAGGTCGCGGATGGCTTCGTTGCTGGCGACGGTCAGGCGCACCTGCAGCGCTTTTTCCAGTTTCTGCAGGTGGCGGTCGATGGCGGCCCGCGAGCCGGAACCCGGTTCGCGCAGCAGGAAGGATTCACCGGCCAGTTCGTCGAGCGTGCACCGCCGGTCGGCGGCGGGATGGCCGAGCGGGGCGATGACGACCAGCGGGTTGTCGAGGAAGGGGCGGACGACGATGTCCATGTCAGTCGGCGGCAGCGACATGATGTAGAGGTCGTCCTCGTTGCCGCGCATGCGGGCGACGACGCCGGCGCGGTTGGTGATCTCCAGTTGGACGTCGATGTGTGGGTAGCGGCGGCAGAAAGCGCCGAGCATGCGTGGCAGGAAGTATTTGGCGGTGGTCACCAGCGCCACCCGCAGGCGGCCGCTGTGCATGCCCCAGAGGGCACCGATGGCCGAGTCGAAGCGCGCCCACTCGTCGTCGAGCGCCCGCACCGTCGCCTGCAGTTCCTCGCCGGCGGCAGTCAGGCGGATGTCGCGGCCGATCTGCTCGAACAGCGGCAGGCCGATTGTTTCGCTCAGTTGCTTGACCTGGATCGAGACTGCCGGCTGCGTCAGGTGCAGCGTCTCGGCGGCGCGCGAAAAACTGCCGAGGCGGGCGACCGTGGCGAAGGTTTCGAGCTGGCGCTGGGTGATCTGGCGACGGTTCATATAAGTCAAAGCAAATGGAAGTTGGCTAAAGTTTAATTGGATTTAATCGATGGCAAAAGGGATAGTCACGCCGTCGCGGCTTTTTGCCGCCTGCCGGATTGTCTTCATGCCCTTCGAACCCGTCATTCTCTTCTTCCTGCTCGGCGCGCTGGCCGGGTTGATCCGTTCCGACCTGCGCATCCCCGCTGTCCTCTACGAGTCGCTGAGCATCTTCCTGCTGCTGGCAATTGGCCTGAAGGGCGGTGTCGAGCTGGCGCGCTATCCGGTCAGCGAACTGGTATTCGCTGCTGCCTGTGTCGTGCTGGCCGGCGCACTGATCCCGTTGATTGCCTACCCGGTGCTGGCCCGTCTGGGCAAGCTGCCGCGTGCCGATGCGGCGTCGATTGCCGCGCACTATGGATCGGTCAGCGTCGTTACCTTCGCCGTCGGCAGCACCTACCTGATCGGTCAGGGCGAGGTGGCCGAGGGTTACCTGACGGTGTTCCTCGTGCTGCTTGAGTTTCCTGCGCTGATGATCGGCATCTGGCTGGCCCGGCGCGGTGCGCCGGGCAGCGACTGGGGCAAGGTGCTGCACGAGGTGTTTGCCGGCAAGAGCATCGTCCTCCTGCTCGGTGGCCTGGCGATTGGCTGGGTGGCCGGCAGCGAAGACTTGAAGCCGCTCGACAAGCTTTTCTTCGACCTGTTCAAGGGCATGCTGGCGATCTTCCTGCTCGAAATGGGTCTGGTCGCCGCCAGCCGCATCGGCGATCTGCGCCGGGCCGGTTGGTTCCTGGCCGGCTTCGCCATCGTCATGCCACTGGTGTCGGCGGCGCTGGGCATCACTACCGGCCTATTGCTCGGCCTGTCGGTCGGCGGCACGACGCTGCTGGCGACGCTTTACGCCAGTGCTTCCTACATCGCCGCACCGGCGGCGATGCGTATCGCCGTGCCGGAAGCCAATCCGGGCCTGTCGATCGGCGCCGCGCTCGGCATTACCTTCCCGTTCAACCTGCTGGTCGGCATTCCGGCCTATCATTGGCTGGCCACCACCCTGCATGGAGTCTTCGCATGAACCGCCCGCTGCAAACCCGCAAGTTGCTGACCATCGTCTGCGAAGCGGCCCTGGAAAAGCGCCTGGAAAAGGAGTTGCCGCAATTCGGCGCACACGGTTACACCATTTCCGATGCCCGTGGCAGCGGCGCACACGGCCGGCGCGATGCGGCCTGGCCGGCGAGCGCCAACATCCGGGTCGAGGTCTTGTGCGATGAGGCGGTTGCCGAAGCGGTGGTTCGCCACCTGGAGACGCAGTACTTCACCAGCTACCAGTTGGTTGTTTTTCTGTCGGACGTGCAGGTGCTGCGGGCGGAGAAGTTCTAGCCCAGCAGTTTGCGCTGGTCGAGGAATTTTTCCAGGATTTCCAGGCGGGCGAGCGGGTCATCCAGTTCCAGCAGCTTCTGTTTGGCCAGGTTCTGTACCGGCAGCACTTCGGTGATGCGATAGCCGACCCAGCCGGCATCGTCGTAACGGTGCGGTGGCGGCATGCGTTCCGGGCCGAGGTCGCTGACCACGCGTTGCAGCAGTGGCAGCAGGCGTTCGCGGTTCTGCGGCAGCGGCGCCTCTTGGTCGACAAGGAGTTCGACAGTCGCTTCCAGCAGTTTGCTGGCACCGACTTCGTGGCCGATGATGCGGAAGCGCCGGCCACCGATGGCATTGATCTGCAGGATGCCGAGCTGTTCCATCTCCCAGTTGGCAATGCTGGCCAGCGTACCGACCGGATGCGGCACAGCCGCTTCACCGACTTCGCCGCCGGCTTCGATCAGGCAGATGCCGAACGGTGAGTTTGCCTTCAGGCAGGCGGCAGCCATGTCCAGATAGCGTTGCTCGAAGATCTTCAACGGCAGGATGCCGCCGGGGAAGAGCACGGTATTGAGCGGAAACAGCGGGATATGCAGGGTTTCGACACTGCCGCCATCGGGCGAGCGGACGAAGTCGAACCAGCCCATGTCAGCGCTCCTCGCCCCAGCGCTGCATCAGCGTGTGGCTGACGCCGACCTGATCGAGGACCCGGGCAACGACGAAGTCGACGATGTCCTGAACACTTTGCGGGTGATGATAGAAACCCGGGCTGGGCGGCAGGATGACCGCGCCGGCACGCACCAGGCGCAGCATGTTTTCCAGGTGGATGGCCGAAAACGGCGTTTCACGTGGAACCAGCACCAGCTTGCGGCCTTCCTTGAGGACGACGTCGGCAGCGCGTTCGATCAGATTGTCGGACAAGCCCTGGGCGATCGACGCCAGCGTGCCCATCGAACAGGGGCAGACGATCATCGCGTCGGGCGGATTGGAGCCCGAGGCGACCGGGGCAAACCATTCCTCGCGGCCGAAAACCTGCAGATTTTCGCGGTCGACCGCAGGAAAACGCGAAATCAGCGCTGCCCGGGCGTCGGCCGGCCGTGACGGCAGTTCGAAATCCATTTCCTGGCGGGCGACGATCTGTGCTGCCTGCGAATACAGCAGTTGCACGCGACAGCCAGCCGCCAGCAGGCTTTCCAGTAGGCGCAGGCCGTAGGGCATGCCGGAAGCACCGGTCAGGGCGAGGCAGACGGTTTTGCTCATCGTGGGGAATCCGTAGCGGGCGTATCAGCCAGCAGTTTAGCTGCGATCAGACCGTTGATGGTGCCGAACACCAGTGCCGCGCCGGCAAACACCGGCGTCAGCAGAAAGACGCCGTCGTGCGGGATCAGCCAGAACCGGGCGAGCAACAACTGGCCGCCGATGTGGGCGAAAGCCGCAAGGATGGACAGGCTGACCGGCCCGAACCAGCGCGCCGGCAGATGGCGGGCGGCGCCGAGGGTGAGCAGGCTGAGCGTGGTTCCGCTCAGCGACAGGAAGAAACCGGGGGCGAGGAAGTAGCCGAGCAACAGGCTGCCGGCGAGCACGCGCAGGACGCTGACCCAGACTGCCGTGCCCCAGCCGTAGCGCAACAGCACGACCAGCGTGATGATGTTGGCCAGCCCCGGCTTGACGCCGGGCAGCGGCGAAGGAATTGCTGCGTCGACCAGCGACAGGCCGACCGCCGCGGTCGCCAGCCAGGCAACGCGCCGGTCTTCCGGGGTAACCGTCAGCTCAGTAACTGATCGAGTCATAGACCTTGGTGCGGCCGGTAATCTGCAGGCTGACGCGATTGGGGGCGCAGATGGCGATTTCGCCCGGGCGCATCAGCCAGCCCTGCTTGACGCAGTACTGGCGTGGCCCGGGGTCGGAGACGACGCGGGCGCGGCCGGGTTCGACGGCGATCAGCGTGATGCCGAGCGGTCCGGGGACTTCAATCTGCTTTTTCGCCTTGAGGTCGATGTCGGCGAAAACCTGGCCTTCCTGGCGGATGATTGCCCGGTCGGCCAGACCGCCCTGCCAGAACAGCGGGATCGTCAAGCCGACCAGCGCGGCGCCGGCGATGACGGTCAGCCAGTCGCCCGGACGGAACAGTGCCAGCCAGTGCATCAACCGGCCAGCGTGCGGTGCCGGACCAGCACGCGGGCCTGGCCGGCAAACTCGCGGGCCAGTGTTTCGGCGAGGTACACCGAGCGGTGCTGGCCACCGGTGCAACCGATCGCCACCGTCAGGTAGTTGCGGTTGTCGCGAATGTAGCAGGGCAGCCAGTCGGTAACGAAACGGGCGATGTCGGCGCGCATGCGCAGTACCTCAGGCTCGCTTTCGAGGAAGTCGGCGACCGCCCGGTCGCGACCGGTCAGCGGCCGAAGTTCAGGGTCGTAGTGCGGGTTGGGCAGGCAGCGCACGTCGAAAACCAGGTCGGCATCGAGCGGGATGCCGTGCTTGAAGCCGAAGGACTGGAACATCAGCGTCAGCCCCTGGCCGGGTTCGGCTTCGATGAACTGGCGTACCCATTCGCGCAGCGCGTTGGCCTTCAAGCCGCTGGTGTCGATGCGGTGGCCGAGATCGGAAATCGGCGCCAGCATTTCGCTCTCGCGGCGGATGGCTTCGGCCAGTGTCTGGTTCTCGGTCGCCAGCGGATGCCGGCGGCGCGATTCGGAATAGCGCTTGAGCAGCGTTTCCTCGCTGGCATGCAGGAACAGGAAATTGTGTCGTACGCCTTCGGCCGACAAGCGCCCGAGTTTTTCCGGCAGCAGGCCGATGCCGCCACCGGAGCGGGCGTCGATGGCAACCGCCACCTTGCGCACCTTTTCTTCCTGGAGCATGCCGACCAGCACCGTCAGCATCACCACCGGCAGGTTGTCTACGCAGTAATAACCGGCATCCTCCAGCAGATGCAGGGCGACCGACTTGCCGGAGCCGGAAAGTCCGCTGATGAGAATGAGTTCCATGGGGCAGAGCATAATGAAGGGTCAGCGCCACCGCAAGCCGCGGCATAATAGGCAAAAAAGGAGACACGCATGAGCCCGAACATCCCCCTTCCCGATTTGCCCTTTCTGGCCGAGTTGACCGCACTGCGCCGCGACATCCACGCGCACCCGGAACTGGCCTTCGACGAATACCGGACTGCCGACATCGTCGCGCGTGAGCTTCAGCGCTACGGTCTGGAAGTCCATCGCGGCATGGCGCGCACCGGCGTGGTCGGTGTGCTGAAAGCCGGAACGTCAACGCGGATGATCGGCCTGCGCGCCGACATGGATGCCTTGCCATTGGCCGAGATGAACGAATTCCCGCACCACTCGAAGCATCCCGGAAAGATGCACGCCTGCGGCCACGACGGCCATACCGCGATGCTGCTTGGCGCGGCCCGCCATCTGGCATTGAATCCGGATTTCGATGGCACGGCCGTCTTCATCTTCCAGCCGGCCGAGGAGTCCGAGGGCGGGGCGGCGGTGATGATCGAGGATGGGCTGTTCGAACAGTTTCCGGTCGATGCCGTGTTCGGGCTGCACAACTGGCCGGGGATCCCGGTCGGCGAAATGATGGCGATGCCGGGGCCGGTGATGGCCGGTACCTGTGGTTTCGAAATGCACGTACGCGGACACGGCTGTCACGCGGCGATGCCGCACCAGGGAATCGACGCCATCGTCACCGGCGCGCAGCTGGTGCAGGCGCTGCAGACCGTGGTCAGCCGCACGCTGCATCCCTGCGACGCAGCGGTGGTCAGCGTTACTCAGTTCCATGCCGGTGAGGCGTGGAACATCATTCCCGAGGAAGTGGTGATGCGCGGCACCATCCGCACCTTCAAGCCGGAGGTGCAGGAAGCCGTCGAGCGCGCCATCGAGCGCCTGTGCAGCGGCATCGCCTCGGCCAACGGCGCGCAGATCAGTGTTCGTTTCGACCATCGCTATCCGCCGACGGTGAACAGCGTGGCCGAGGCGAAGTTCTGCCAGCAGGTGGCGGCTGAAGTGTTTGGCGAAGACAAGGTGCTGACCGACATCCTGCCGTCCATGGGCGCCGAGGATTTCGCCTACATGCTCAAGGAAAAACCGGGCTGTTACGTCTGGCTGGGCAACGGGCCGGGCACCGGCGGCTGCACGTTGCACAATCCGCACTACGACTTCAACGACGAACTGCTGACGCTGGGTGTTGCCTACTGGGCGCACCTGGTCCGGCGCGCCCTGCCGAAAACCGCCTGATGCCTACAGGCGGAAACGCGAGATAGCCTGGGTGAGCGCAGCGGAGACTGCATTCAGCCGGCTGGCGGTGTCCACCACCTTGCGCAGCGCCTGATCGTTCTGCTCGATCAGGTTGCGCACCTGTTCGACATGCGATTCGATTGCCCGTTCGTTGTCGTTTTCGACACTGATGGCCCGGGCGATCTGCTGCACCACGAGATTGACATCCTGCGAGCTGCCTTTCATCCGGTTGAAGGCATCGCGCGACTGGTTTGACAGTTCGACACTCTCACCAACCTGCAGCAGCCCCGATTCCATGCCTTCCACCGCGCGCTGGGTGCCGGACTGGATGCTTTCCACCATCGAGGAAATTTCGGCGGTGGACTGCGCAGTCCGTTCCGCCAGTTTGCGTACCTCGTCGGCAACCACGGCAAAACCACGCCCCTGTTCGCCGGCACGGGCGGCTTCAATTGCCGCGTTCAAGGCGAGCAGATTGGTCTGGCTGGCAATGTCTGAAATGACGCCGAGGATGGAGCTGATCCTGGCCGACTGGGCGCCGAGTTCCTGAATGTGCGCGGCCGTGGTTTTGACCGAACCGGCCATGGCCTCGGTTTCCGTTGCCGCCCGGCTGGCCAGTTCGGCCCCGTTGCTGGACGTGTCGCTCGATTCGCCGACGATGCGTTCGGCTTCGTTGACCGCCTGCATGACGTCCTTCAGGCCATTGGCCAGGTTATGGACGTTGCTGACCATGTCTTGCGCATAGCTCAACTGCTGTTCGCTGCCGGCGCTAACCTGCTGCGTCGCATCGTTGACCCGCTGGACGCTCTGTTCGACGTCGCGAGCGTGTTCCGCCAGGGTGCCGACCAGCTGGCGCAACTGGGTCTGCATGCTGGCCAGCGCACCGAGCAGGCTGTCCTGCTGGCCGCTGCTGACGGTGATTGCCTGGCTCAGGTCGCCGGTGGCGACGGCGTGGGCCACTTCGCGCGCATAGGCCGGCTCGCCGCCGAGTTCCCGACGGACATAGGCCAGCGTCGTGAAGGCGCTGACGCCCCCGATAACGATGGCCAGCGCGGTCAGCAGCAAGGTGATCAGCTGACGATGTTCGGCGGCCTCGGTAACCCGGCTGCGCTCTTCCTGCGTCTTCTGCGTCAGGACATCGAGGTCGTCGAGCAGCGCCTGCTTCAGCTTGCGCCAGGCAGGTGTTTCCTTGGTGTTGATCAGCGACTTGGCATCATCGAGGCGACCTTCCTTCAGCGCCGCCATGACTTCCTTCTGCGCTTCGGCTTGTGCGGCGGCCATTGCTTCCAGCGCCGCCAGCGAACTGGCGAAGCCTTCGACCGTGGCAGCCCGGACCAGCGCCGACTGGCGCGCCTTGGCGAAATCGTCGCGGGCTTTCTCGAGGTTCTTGTAAGCCTTCGGGTTTTCCGGGTCGAGGGTGATGTTGCGCAGCGCCTGGCCCATCTGCAAGCCCTGGGCGTACATCTCGCTGTAATCCTGACGCAGGGCGCCGGTGCCGTCGAGAAACTCGCCGAAGCTGGTCGATGTGGCGCGCAGTCCGCTGTAGGAAACGACGATGGCGGCAATGAAGGCCGCGATGATCAATGCCATGCCCAGCAAAAGACGATTGCGAAAACTCATGAGCCCCTCCCGAATTTAATCTTATAAGTATTTAATTATAAGTTGGGGCTATGACTTTTGTCAGCGTATCGTCATGAATCCATCGTGTTGCAGCAGCGCGCCACTACGCTGCAATTCCAGTTTCAGGCGTTGTGATAGTTCGTCTGCCGGGAGGCCCAGATAGCGCTGGTTGAGATCGACAGCGAAGGGCAGGCCGAGCACGAAATCATCGAAATCGGCAGCTGGCAGGCGTTGTCTTTCCATGATGGCGAAGGCCACGAGCACCTTGATCGCATGCCAGGCGAGCTTGTCGAGGCTGGCGGCAAAACTATCCAGGCGGCTGAAAGCACGGGTCAGGGCGGCGTCGACCGCAGCAAATGGCGCGCCGTGGCCGGGAATGACGATGTCGATCGGCAGGCGGGCGAGCATTTCCAGGGTGGCCCGCGTTGCCGTGATGCCGTCGGCCTCGCCGAGCAGTTCAGGGAAAATCACGCCGAAGCCGTTTTCCCACAGCGCATCCCCGGAAATGAGGATGCGCTTTTCCGGGTTGTAGTAGGCCAGCGCTTCCATGTCGTGACCAGGAACCGCAATCGCCTGCCAGTTCAGCCCGCCCATCTCCAGTTCGCTGCCGGCAGCGATCAGCCGGTCATGCTGGAAGCGCGCGGCCTGTTGTCCCAGTGGCGACAGCAGCAGCGCTTCCTCGTCCCATTTGGCGATGGTCGCATGCAGGCCGGCAGGGACGATGATCTCGCAGCCGAACCTGGCTTGTACGGCAGCGTTGCCGCCAATGTGGTCGGAGTGCGAATGGGTGTTTATCAGGCGATCGAGGCGTCGACCGCACAAGGCTTCGCCAACCAGCGCGACGGTCTGGGCGGCATGGGTGACGTAGCCGCTGTCGATGAGGGTTGCCTGGTCACCGTCGAAGCACAGGATGTTGTTCGCCGACAGCCAGCCGCGTTCGAGAACCAGCAGGCTGTCCGGAAGTTGTACGCTCATTCCGTACTGTCCGGATCCGTCCCGTGCGTCGGTAACCCGGCAACCGGCAGTACGACCTCAGCAACAATGCCCGGTTCGGTTTCAGGGGGGCGCCCGCAACCGAGGCAGTAGCCGGAGTCGGGGTCGGTCATGCAGATGCCGACGCATTGATAGCGTGCTTCCTGGTCTTCGTTCATGGCAGCCGGGCGGGTGGGGAGGTTTGCTGGCTGCGCTGCCGGATGTCGACAGCGTCGAGAACAGACAACCGGGCTGTGGCATCCAGTCGCGACCAACTGGCGATTTCATCGAGCGTGCGGAAACAGCCGCTGCACAGACCGCTATCCGGGTCCATGCGGCAGATGTTGATGCAGGGTGAGGCAGGCAGGGTTTGCATCAGATGAGGATGTAACGTTTCTGGCGATCACGGGATCGGTTGACGGCGGCGAGGGCTTCCTCGCGGGAAATGCGCACCAGCGTGGCCAGATGCTGACGCCTGTCGCGGCTGGAAAGTTCCGGGAAACTGATGGTCTGCGCGTCTTCGTCGGGTTGGCCGGCATCGTGCACGATGCCCATGCGGTCGATGCAAATGCTCACCGGCGTCAGGCTGAGTGCTGTTTCCGGGTGACGCAGGAAGTCCGCCAGCACTTCGATCAGGTTTTCCGGCATCAGCGCTTCACCGTTCTGGCGCAACTGCACATCGAGTTCGACCAGGTGCCGGGTGTGTTTTTCCTCGTCGCTGACGTTGTGGTGCTGCCAGGCATGTTCGACCGACAGGTCGGCACGCAGGCTTTCGCGTTCCCGGCGCAGATTGTCTACGTGGGCATTGAATGCCTGCAGCAGACTTTCCAGCGCCTTCGCCTGCAACCGGTCACGGGTTGTGTCGAGATCGCAGCAGGGTTCGATCAGCGTCTGGTCGGAAAAATAGACAATTTCCTGCGGCACGTCGGCGCGGATGATATTGCCTTGCTGGGCCATGCCGAACTGCCGTTTCTGCTGGCGGCGGGCCGCCAGCATGGCGCAGAAGCAGTCGCTGGCCCAGCATTCCGGACGGTCGAGAAAATCACGCACGGCCTGGCTGCGGCCGAGCATGTCCTCGATGTCGGCGGGGCTGGCAAACAGCGCGTGTACCAGCAAGTCGTTGGCGAAACTGCGGCGGTTGATCTCGATCGGGCCGGGCAGCGCGGCGACCAGGCCCTGACAGTAGCCGAGCGCGTGTTCGACGGCGCCAAGCAGATGTCTTTCCAGTCGGGGCGCAGCGCGCACCAGCGGATCGACCATGCCGATGACGCGATCAAGCGCGGCAGCAACGGCCGGGTCAGGCGGGGGGACGGGTTTCAGCAGGTCGGCTAAAGCGGAGATCAGGCTCACTCGGTCATTCCGGCGCAAATGGCCCGGCCGGCCTTGGCGCCGTTCGGGCGGTCGAGGATGCCGGAAATCCAGCTTCCCACCTGCGCCAGTTTATCCAGATCGATGCCGGTTTCAATGCCCAGACCGTGTAACAGGTAAACAACATCCTCCGTCGCCACGTTGCCGGACGCGCCCCTGGCGTACGGACAGCCGCCCAGGCCGGCAACCGAGGCATCGAAAGTTGCCATGCCCAGTTGCAGCGAAGCGTGGATGTTGGCGATCGCCATGCCGTAGGTGTCGTGATAGTGACCGGCCAGTCGCTCGATCGGCACGACCCGCGCGCAGGCCTCGATCATCCGCGCGATGCTGGCCGGATTGCCGACGCCGACGGTGTCGCCGAGCGAGACCTCATAGCAGCCCATGGCGTAGAGAATCTTCGCCACTTCCGCCGTTTTCTGCGGATCGACCGCCCCTTCGTACGGACAGCCAACGACGCACGAAACATAGCCGCGTACCCGGATTTCCAGCGCCGAAGCAGCAGAAACCACCGGTTCGAAGCGTTTCAGGCTCTCAGCAATGGAGCAATTGATGTTTTTGCGCGAAAAACTCTCGGATGCCGCACCAAAAATCGCCACTTCGGTGGCGCCGGCCAGCATGGCGGCGTCGAATCCCTGCAAATTTGGCGTCAGAACCGGGTAGACCGCAGCAGGATGACGGGTGATGCCTTGCAGCACCGCACTGTTGTCCCCCATCTGCGGCACCCATTTCGGCGACACGAAGGAAGTCGCCTCGATGACGCGCAGCCCGGCATCGGCCAGCCGGTTGATCAGCTCGATCTTGGTTTCGGTCGGGACCAGCTGCTTTTCATTCTGCAAGCCGTCGCGCGGGCCGACTTCGACGATCTTGACCTTCGTTGGCATTGGCATCAGGCATCCCCTTCGAACTCGACCAGCGCCGCACCATCGGCAACCTGCTCACCGGGCGCGTAGCAGAAGGCCTTGACGGTGCCGGTGGCGGGGGCGGTGATGGTGTGTTCCATCTTCATCGCTTCGAGGATCAAGAGCGGCGTGCCCTTTTCCACTTTCTGGCCGGGCTGGGCGAGCAGGGCGACGATCTTGCCGGGCATCGGCGCGGTCAGGCCGCCGCCATGACTGTCGCCGGCGTCGACGCGGTGCAGCGGGTCGTCGCGCAGGAGTGAGTACGTGCTTCCCTGCAAAAATACCGTGCGCTTGTCGTCGACCGCAACAACGCTGGCGATCAGCCGGCGGTCGTCGAGTTCGACGGCAAAGCGGTCGTCGTCCAGCTTGCGGCCGCGGGCCAGCGTTGTTGTCCCGGCGAGGGTGATCTGCCACTGGTCGCCCTGGTAGCGGATGACGGCGTCGATCAGCGTGTCTCCGTCACTGTCCTGCGCCGTGCGGAAACTGATGGTGCGCGCTGCCGACAGGTTCATCCGCCAGCCGTCACGGGCGTGCCAGGGCGACCAGGGGTCGCCGCTGTTTTTCGCGACCTGGCGAGCGGCGTGCTGTTCCCACAGCAGTTCGCCGACGGTGGCGACGAGCAGCGCATCGCGCGGCGTTGGCTGGGCGGCCGGGAAGAGGAAATCCTTCTGCCGTTCGATCAGGCCGGTGTCGAGGTCGGCGCCGGCGAAGGCGGGGCAGGCGACGAGGCGGGACAGGAAGTCGATGTTGGTGGTCAGGCCGGCGACGCGATAGTCGGCCAGCGCCTTGCGCATGCGGGCCAGCGCGCCGTCGCGGGTTTCGTCCCAGACGATCAGCTTGGCGATCATCGGGTCGTAGAAGGGCGTGATCTCGTCGCCTTCCTCGACGCCGGTATCGACGCGGACGTTGATCGACTCGGCCGGCGGCACCAGCCGCACCAGTTTGCCGGTGGCGGGCAGGAAGCCCTTGTTGGCGTCTTCGGCGTAGATGCGCGCTTCCAGCGCATGGCCGCGAATCTGCAACTGGTTTTGGGCCAGCGGCAGCGGTTGACCGCAAGCGACGCGCAATTGCCACTCGACCAGATCCTGGCCGGTGATCATTTCGGTGACCGGGTGTTCGACCTGCAGCCGGGTGTTCATCTCCATGAAGTAGAAGCTGCCGTCCTGATTTGCGATGAACTCGACCGTGCCGGCGCCGACATAGCCGACTGCCTTGGCAGCGGCGACGGCGGCTTCGCCCATTTCGCGCCGGCGCGCTTCGGTCATGCCGGGGGCCGGGGCTTCTTCCAGCACTTTCTGGTGCCGGCGCTGCACCGAGCAGTCGCGCTCGAACAGATAGACGCAATTGCCCAGCGTGTCGGCGAAGACCTGGATTTCGATGTGGCGTGGCTTGGTGATGTATTTCTCGATCAGCACGTGATCGTCACCGAAACTGGAAATGGCCTCGCGTTTGCACGAGGCGAGTGCATCGGGGAAATCCTCGGATTTCTCGACCAGGCGCATGCCCTTGCCGCCACCACCGGCCGCGGCCTTGATCAGCACCGGGTAGCCGATCTTCTCGGCCTCGTCGTGCAGCAGCGTCGGCCGCTGGTCGTCGCCGTGGTAGCCCGGGGTCAGCGGCACGTTGGCCGTGCCCATCAGTTTCTTGGCTTCCGATTTCGAGCCCATGGCGCGGATCGCCGACGCCGGCGGGCCAATGAAGGCGATGCCGCTGGCGGCCAGTGCGTCGGCGAAATCGGCATTCTCGGACAGGAAGCCGTAGCCGGGATGCACTGCCTGGGCGCCGGTGCGCTTGCAGGCATCGATGATCCGGTCGGCGACCAGGTAGGACTCGCGTGCGGCCGCCGGCCCGAGCAGGACGGCTTCGTCGGCCAGGCGCACATGGCGGGCGTTGGCATCGGCCTCGGAATAGACGGCGACGGTGCGGATGCCCATGCGACGAGCGGTTTTAATCACCCGGCAGGCGATTTCTCCGCGATTGGCGATGAGGATTTTGTTGAACATGGCTTATTCCCCGATCCAGGCAGGCGAGCGCTTGTCGAGGAAGGCGGCGATGCCGTCCTTCGCTTCCGGCGTGGCGCGCAGGTGGGCGATGCGGTGGGCGGTGTCCTCGACCAGCGTCTGGTTGATCGGCTGGTTATCGACGGCACGGATCAGTTCCTTGGCCGCGGCCTGGGCGAGCGGGCCGCCCTGGATCAATGCGGCGACGATCTCGGCGACCTTGGCGTCCAGTTGCTCGGGCTCGACGACTTCATGCACCAGACCGATCTGATAGGCGCGTTCGGCGGCGATGCGCTCGGCCGACTGGAAGTAGCGGTAGGCCTGGCGGGCACCGATGGCACGCACGACGTAGGGGCTGATGGCCGACGGGATGATGCCGAACTTGACCTCGGAGGTGGCGAAGAACGCCCGGGTCGAGGCGACGGCGATGTCGCAGGCGGCGGTCAGGCCGGTGCCGCCACCCAGCGCGGCGCCCTGGACGCGGGCGATGGTCGGCTTCTTCATCTCGGCCAGCACGCGCAGCATGTTGGCGAGCGCGCGGGCATCGTCGAGATTCTCGTCGATGCCGTTGTTGGCGGCGCGCTTCATCCAGTTGAGATCGGCGCCGGCGGAGAAGCTTTTTCCCCGGCCGGCGAGGATCACGACGCGCACGTCGCGGTCGTCATCCAGCGCCTTGCAGGCGGCGGTCAGTTCGGTGATGAGGTTTTCATCGAAGGCGTTGTGCAGGTCGGGGCGGTTCATCCAGATCGTGGCGACCGGGCCGGCGAGTTCGATTTCGAGGGCTAGGAAGGGCATGGGTTTGTCTCCTTGTTTTATTTGCTTGTGTTGGCTTGAGGGCCCGTGCTTGATTTACATCCGGAAAATACCGAACTTCGTCTCTTCTGCCGGCGCATTCATCGCCGCCGACAGCCCAAGACCAAGTACCCGCCGCGTATCCGCCGGGTCGATGATGCCGTCGTCCCACAGCCGCGCCGAGGCGTAATAAGGATGGCCCTGTGTTTCGTACTGCTCGCGGATCGGGGCCTTGAAGGCTTCCTCCTCTTCGGCGTTCCATGAGGCGCCCCGGGCTTCGATGCCGTCGCGCTTGACGGTGGCCAGCACGCCGGCCGCCTGTTCGCCGCCCATCACCGAGATACGGGCATTCGGCCACATCCACAGGAAGCGCGGCGAATAGGCGCGGCCGCACATGCCGTAGTTGCCGGCGCCGAACGAGCCGCCGATGACGACGGTGAATTTCGGCACTTTCGCCGTGGCCACGGCCGTCACCATCTTGGCTCCGTCGCGGGCGATGCCGCCGTTCTCGTACTTGCGACCGACCATGAAGCCGGTGATGTTCTGCAGGAAAACCAGCGGAATGCCGCGCTGGGCGCAGAGTTCGATGAAATGCGCGCCTTTCAGTGCCGATTCCGAAAACAGGATGCCGTTGTTGGCAACGATCCCGACCGGGTAACCGTAAATCCGGGCGAAGCCGCAGACCAGCGTGGTGCCGTAGCGGGCCTTGAATTCGTCGAAGTCGGAATCGTCAACGACGCGGGCGATGATTTCGCGCACGTCGAAGGGTTTCTTGCTGTCGGTCGGAATGACGCCGTACAGTTCCGGCGCCGGATAGCGCGGCTCGACTGCTGCGGTCAACGTCACCGGCGGGGTCTTTTTCCAGTTCAGGTCCTTGATGATGCGTCGGGCGATGGCCAGTGCGTGCGCGTCGTTCTCGGCCAGGTGGTCGACGACGCCGGAAATGCGCGTATGCACATCGGCGCCGCCGAGGTCTTCGGCGGAGACGACTTCACCGGTTGCCGCCTTGACCAGCGGCGGGCCGCCGAGAAAGATCGTGCCCTGGTTCTTGACGATGATCGACTCGTCGCACATGGCCGGCACGTAGGCGCCGCCGGCGGTGCACGAACCCATGACGGCGGCGATCTGCGGGATGCCTTGCGCCGACAGGTTGGCCTGGTTGAAGAAAATGCGGCCGAAGTGTTCCTTGTCCGGAAAGACCTCGTCCTGCATCGGCAGGAAGGCGCCGCCGGAGTCGACCAGGTAGACGCAGGGCAGCCGGTTTTCCAGCGCGATTTCCTGGGCGCGCAGGTGTTTCTTGACGGTCAGCGGGTAGTAGGTGCCGCCTTTGACGGTGGCATCGTTGGCGACGATCATGCATTCGACGCCCTCGACGCGGCCGATGCCGGCGATCACCGAGGCTGCCGGCACGTCGCCGCCGTACATCCCGTACGCCGCAAATTGTCCTATCTCGAGGAAGGGGGTGCCGGGGTCGAGCAGGCCGTTGACCCGCTCGCGCGGCAGCAGCTTGCCGCGCGCCAGGTGCTTCTGGCGTGCAGCTTCCGGACCGCCGAGGGCGATCTTGTCGACTTTTTCACGCAGGTCGGCAACAACCGTCCGCATGGCCGCCGCGTTCGCCTGGAAATCGGCGTTCCGCGGATTCAGTTGGGTTTTCAGGGTACTCATGTCTCCTCGCTTTTTTGTTTGTGTGTCCTGAATCAATGGGGTGTCGCCGTACTACAACTGCTTTTCCTCTTTCAGCCACTTGTTCACCGGCTCGGCCCGATAGGCGGCCATGGCGGCAAGCAGTGCTTCGATATCGGTGGCGGTCAACGCCATCGCCCGGTTCTGCTCGCGCAGGAAGCCATCGCTGACAGCGCGGTCGAACATCGCTAGCAGCGGGTCGTAGAAGCCGTTTACGTTGAGCAGGCCGATCGGTTTCACGTGAAACCCGAGTTGCCCCCAGGTGAGGATTTCGCAAAGTTCCTCGAAGGTGCCGAAGCCGCCAGGCAAGGCGATGAAGCCATCGGACAACTCGGCCATGCGCGCTTTGCGGGTGTGCATGGAATCGACGACTTCGAGCCGGGTCAGCGTCCGGTGATCGACGGCGCGGCCGGCTACTTCCTTGCCCATCAGGGCTTCCGGAATGATGCCGATGACCGTGCCGCCGGCGCCCAGGCAGGCATCGGCGACGGCGCCCATCAGGCCGATGTTGCCGCCGCCATAGACCAACTCGATGTTGCGGGCGGCGAGCAGACGGCCGAGCTTCTCGGCCTCGGCCGGGTAGATCGGGTTGTGGCCGGCATTGGAGCCGCAGAAGACACAGATTCTTTTCATGATTCTCGTGTGGACTACTTTAAAAACCGCCGCTTTCGAGCCAGTGCTCGATTTGCGGCAGGCGGTCGGCGCCGAAGAAGTGTTCGCCGTCGATGATCACGTGCGGCGAGCCGAAAACGCCGGTGGCCAGCGCCTGTTCGCATTCATCCTTGAGCCGGGCCTTGATTTCCGGGCTTTGCAGTGCGGCGGCCAGGGTTTCGCGGTCGACGCCCAGTTTTCCGGCAATATCGAGCACGGTGTCGGGCGAGGAGATGTCGAGGTCGTCGACGAAGAAGGCGCGATAGACGGCGTGGGCGAACTGGCGGGCCAGTGCGCAATCCTGGCCGTGCAGCCAGTAATAGGCGCGGGCCGCGTTCTGCGTCGGCAGCGGGAAGCGGCTGGGCGGATTGTAGGGAATGCCCATGTGGCGGGCGGAGCGATGGAAATCGCGATAAACGTATTTGGCCCTGGCGCTGCTGCCGTCGGCCGGCGGCCGTGAGCCGGTGGCCTGGAAGATGACGCCGAGCAGGATCGGATGCCATCTGACCTTGCGCCCGTGGCGGGCGGCGACGTCGTCGATCTTCTCGGCCAGCAGGTAGCCGTAGGGGCTGGAGAAGTCGAACCAGAAATCGATCGGGGCCTTGTCTGCTGTTTCGTTCATGTTTGTCTCCATTCGGGGAAAAGCGGTCGCCGGTTTTTTGTCTTGTGTACCGGTCGACCGCAGTATTGGCTTACTCGGCGGCGATCGAACGGCCGATCACCAGCCGCTGGATGTCGTTGGCGCCTTCGTAGATCTGGCAGATGCGCACGTCGCGGTAGATGCGCTCGACCGGGAAGTCGCTGGTGTAGCCGACGCCGCCGTGGATCTGGATGGCGTCGGAGGCGATCTTTTCGGCCGCTTCCGAGGCGAACATCTTGGCCATCGAGGCTTCCTTCAGGCAGGGCTTGCCGGCATCCTTCAACTGCGCGGCGCGCCAGACCATCAGGCGGGCGGCGTCGAGCAGGGTGTTCATGTCGGCCAGTTTGAAGTTGACTGCCTGGTGGTCGATGATCGGCACGCCGAAGGTGACGCGCTCCTTGGCGTAGCGCACGGCGGCTTCAAACGCGGCACGGGCCATGCCGATGCTCTGCGCGGCGATGCCGATGCGGCCGGCTTCGAGGTTGGACAGGGCGATCTTGTAGCCTTCGCCTTCCTTGCCGAGCAGCGCCGAGGCCGGCACGCGGCAGTTTTCCAGGATGATCTGCACGGTATCGGAAGCGTGCTGGCCCATCTTGTCTTCAGTGCGGCCGACGATGAAACCCGGGGTATTGCAAGGAATCAGGAAGCAGGAAATGCCCTTCTTGCCGGCGGCCTTGTCGGTCACCGCGAAGACGATGGCCATCTGGGCGTGCTTGCCGGTGGTGATGAACTGCTTGACGCCATTGAGGACGAAGAAGTCGCCATCCTTGTCGGCGCGGGTGGTGATCGCGGCGGCGTCCGAGCCGGTATGCGGCTCGGTCAGGCAGAAGCAGCCGAGCTTTTCGCCGCGGGCGAGCGGCTTCAACCATTCTTCCTTCTGCGCATCGGTACCGTATTTCTGCGTGATGCCGCAGGCCAGCGAGTTCTGGACCGAGACGATGGTCGAGGTGGCGCCATCGCCGGCGGCGATTTCTTCCAGCGTCAGGACCAGCGACATGTAATCCATGCCGGCGCCGTCCCACTCTTCGGGCACGACCATGCCCAGCGCGCCGAGTTCGCCCAGTTCCTTCAGCGCATCGGCCGGGAAGGTGTGGTTGCGGTCCCATTCGGCGGCGAAGGGCGCCAGGCGCTCCTGCGCGAAGGCGCGCATCGTGTCGCGGATCATTTCCTGTTCTTGCGTCAGAATCATGCTGTTTTCTCCAGAGTTGGTTTTTGTAATGTGGTCAGCCAGACCCCGGCAATCACCAGCAGCCCGCCGAAAAGTACCGGCAGGCCCAGGCGTTCGTCGAGCAGGATCGCTGCCTGCAGGACGGCGAATACCGGGACCAGATTGATGAAGACCGAGGCGTGGCCGGCGCCGAGCTGTTGTACGGCGGCGGTGAACCAGGTGTAGGCAATGGCGGTGCCGAAGACGGCGAGGAAGAACATGCCCGTCCACACCCGCCACGACCAGGCGGCCGGGTTGATGTCGCCCTGCACCAGCGCCGCCAGCCCGAGCAGGATGGCGCCGGTGAAGCAGGCGTACAGCGTTGTCGCCAGCGCCGAGAAACGGCCGGTGGCGCGCCAGCCGATGAAGGTATAGGCGGTCCAGCTGAGCACGCAGCCGATGATCAGCCATTCACCGATGCCGACCGAGCCCTGTACCAGGGCCAGCGGATCGCCGTTGCCGATCACCGTCAGGCAACCAGCCAGCGCGATGACGCTGCCCAGCGCCTTGCGCGGGTTCATGCCTTCCTTGCCGGTCAGCCAGGCAAGCAGCACGATGACCACCGGATTGAGTGCGACGACCAGCGCGCCGCGCCCGGCGGGAATGTGCTGCAGGCCAAAAAAGAAGCACAGGCCGTAAAGGAAGATGCCGAAAAAGCCCAGCGCCCAGACCAGCGCCCATTCCTGCCGACCCTGCGGCAGCGGGATGCCGCCACCGGAAATCAGCATGACGCTGCCGACCACCAGGCCGGCAATGACGAAGCGCAGCGCAGCGACGGCGAGTGGGGCACTGAGTTCCTGGGCGATCACCCGCCCGGCAATCCAGGTGCCGCCCCACATCGCCATTGCTGCCACCAGCTTGGCGTAGGTCAGGGTCCGGGCCTGTTGCGGCACTTAGAGCATTTCCACCGCGAGGGCCGTGGCTTCACCACCGCCGATGCACAGCGAGGCAACGCCGCGCTTCTTGCCGTACTTCTTCAGCGCACCGAGCAGGGTAACGACGATGCGGGCGCCGGAAGCGCCGATCGGGTGGCCGAGCGCGCAGGCGCCGCCATGCACATTGACCTTGGCCGGGTCGAGCTTGAGGTCGTGCAGCGCCGCCATGGCGACGACGGCGAAGGCTTCGTTGACTTCGAACAGATCGACCGATTCTGCGGTCCACCCGGTTTTGGCGAACAATTTCTGCATGGCGCCGACCGGGGCCGACGGGAACAGTGCCGGCACGCCGGCGTGGGTGGTGTGGGCGACGATGCGGGCGACCGGCGCCAGGCCCAGCTTGGCGGCCTGCGATTCGCGCATCAGGACCATGGCGGCGGCGCCGTCGGAAATCGACGAGGAGTTGGCGGCGGTGACCGTGCCATCCTTCTTGAAGGCCGGCTTCAGGGTCGGGATCTTGTCGACGTTGACCGCGAACGGGCCTTCGTCCTTGTCGACGACGACATCGCCTTTACGGCCGGCAACGGTAACCGGGGCGATTTCCCAGGCGAAGCTGCCGTTATTGCTGGCTTCGATCGCGCGGGTCGTCGATTGCACGGCGTAGGCGTCCTGCGCTTCGCGGGTGAAGCCGTAAGTGGTCGCACACTCTTCGGCAAACGTCCCCATCAGGCGGCCGCGGGTTTCCTTGCTGTAGGCGTCTTCCAGACCATCCATGAACATGTGGTCGAACATCTGGCCGTGGCCGAGGCGATAGCCGCCGCGCGCCTTGGGCAGCAGGTAGGGGGCGTTGGTCATCGACTCCATGCCGCCGACCACTGCGGCGCCGTAGGAACCGGCGAGGATGCCGTCGTGGCCGAGCATGGTCGCCTTCATCGCTGAACCACAGACCTTGTGGATTGTCGCGCAACCGGCCGACAGCGGCAGGCCGGCCTGCAATGCCGCCTGGCGGGCCGGCGCCTGGCCCTGGCCGGCCTGCAGGACGCAGCCCATCAGGACTTCTTCAATCAGGTTGGCGTCGATGCCGGCGCGGGCAACGGCCGCCTTGATCGCTTCGGCGCCGAGATTGGCGGCGGTCAGGCCGGAAAAACCGCCCTGGAAGCTGCCCATGGCGGTACGGGCGGCGGAAACGATAACGATCGGGTCATTCATGCTGTTTTCTCCTTGCGGATTGTTATGGGAATTCTGTGTTCAGTCGACCAGCGCCTGCAGCGCGGCCTCGTAGCGGGTTGGCAGGTCGTTCAGGGTATCGACGGTGATGCCGAGGTCGTGCATGTGGCCATCCTTGAGACCGTAGATCCAGCCGTGCACGGTCAACTGCTGGCCACGCTGCCAGGCGTCCTGGACGACCGGGTTGTGGCAGACGTTGACCACCTGTTCGAGGACATTGAGTTCGCACAGGCGGTCGTGGCGTTTTTCCGGTGGCAGCGCGTCGACCGCAGGCAGATGCTTGTTATGCACGTCATGGACATGGCGCAGCCAGAGATCGACAACACCGACGCGGGCACGGTTGAGCGCCGCCAGCACGCCGCCGCAGCCGTAATGGCCGACGACCATGATGTGCTTCACCTTGAGCACGTCGACGGCGTACTGGATCACCGACAGGCAGTTGAGGTCGGTGTGCACGACGACGTTGGCGACGTTACGATGGACGAAGACCTCGCCCGGCAGCAGGCCGACGATCTGGTTGGCCGGCACGCGCGAATCGGAACAGCCGATCCACAGGAATTCCGGGTTCTGCAGATGCGCCAGCTTGTCGAAATAGGTCGGGTCGATCTCGCGCATCTGGCGGGCCCAGGCGCGGTTGTAGTCGAACAGGTGGCAGAGGTTCTCGTTGCAGTTTTCTTCTTCCGACCAGTTATCGAGGTCGAGCGCCAGGAAGATGGTGTTCTCGACCGGCGTCGGGTAGTAAGCCGGGACTTCGTTGAAGCCGAGTTCGCGATAGAGCTTCACCGCCATGCGCATGTTCGGCATGGTGTCGAGCAACAGACGCTTGTAGCCGATCTCCTTGGCCGCCTTGATCGCAGCCAGCGCCAGCGCCCGGCCGATACCGAGGCCACGCTCTTCCGGTGCGACGTAAAGCCGCTTCATTTCGCAGACGCCCTCCGAGAACGGGCGGACGCCGACGCAGCCGGCTGGCCGGCCATCGATTTCGGCGAAGAACAGCCGGCCTTCCGGGGTCGCGTAAGCACCCGGCAGCGAGGCCATTTCCTGGTCGAAGTTCTGGTAGGACAGGTCGACACCCAGCCAGCCCGCATAGTTGCGGAAGTACTGGCGCACCTGTTCGAGGGCGTCGGTATCGTTGGCGGTGAGTGTGCGCAGGGTGATCGTCATGCTGTGTGGCTCCTTGTTGCGGTGCCCCCGTTCCGGGAGCACCGGCGGGAGCGTTTTATGCAGTTTCGGCGAAAAGTTCGCGACCAATCAGCATTCTACGGATTTCGGAGGTGCCTGCCCCGATCTCGTAGAGCTTGGCATCGCGCCACAAACGGCCAGTCGGGTATTCGTTGGTGTAGCCGACGCCGCCCAGCGTCTGGATCGCCTCGCCAGCCATCCAGGTGGCCTTTTCGGCGGAATAGAGGATGGCGCCTGCGGCATCCTTGCGCAGCGTCCGGCTGTGATCGGTGGTGTCGCAGGCGCGGCCCAGTGCATAAACGTAGGCGCGGGTGGCCTGCCAGGTCGAGTACATGTCGGCAACCTTGCCCTGCATCAGTTGGAACTCGCCGATCGCCTGACCAAACTGCTTGCGCTCGTGCAGGAAGGGCACGACCACGTCCATGCACGCCGCCATGATGCCGAGCGGGCCACCACAGAGTACGGCGCGCTCGTAATCGAGGCCGGACATCAGCACCCTGGTGCCCTGGCCGACGCCGCCGAGGACGTTCTCCTCCGGCACTTCGCAGTCGTCGAAGAACAGCGGGAAAGTATTGGAGCCGCGCATGCCCAGCTTGTCGAGGTGGGTGCCGTGGGAAAAGCCCTTCATCCCCTTCTCGACGATGAAAGCGGTCATCCCCTTGGCACCTGCGTCCATGTCGGTCTTGGCGTAGACCACCAGGGTGTCGGCATCGCCGCCGTTGGTGATCCACATCTTCGAGCCGTTCAAAACATAGCGGTCGCCCTTCTTCTCGGCGCGCAGTTTCATCGACACGACATCGGAGCCGGCGCCCGGCTCGGACATCGCCAGCGCCCCGACATGCTCGCCGGAAATCAGCTTGGGCAGGTATTTCTGCCGCTGCGCCTCGCTGCCATTGCGGCGGATCTGGTTGACGCACAGGTTGGAGTGGGCGCCGTAGGACAGGCCGACCGAGGCCGAGGCGCGCGAGATTTCCTCAAGCGCGACGATGTGAGCCAGGTAGCCCATGTTGGTGCCGCCATATTCCTCGCCGGCGGTCATGCCGAGCAGGCCCATGTCGCCGAATTTCTTCCACAGATCGGCGGGAAATTCGTTGACGCGGTCGATCTCTGCGGCGCGCGGGGCGATCTCGGCGTCGGCGAAGGCTTTCACTGCATCGCGCAGCAGGTTGATGTCTTCGCCGAGGGCGAAGTCGAGGCTGGGAATATTCATTGGTTTGTCTCCGGTTTGTTGTTTGGTGTCTTGCTATCCGACTTGCCATGCATGGCCATGATCGTCTGCTGCATCAGCGCGCAGGGGGTTTCCTTGCCGTCCTTGACGGCGAAGACTTCGGCCTGGGTGACGATCAGCGTGCGCCCGGCACGGACCACCTTGCCGCGGGCGACCAGCTTTTCACCGTCGGCCGGGGCGAGCAGGTTCATCTTGTATTCAACGGTCAGCACCGAGGCGCTGGCCGGCACCGTGGTCATCGCCGCATAACCGGCGGCCGAATCGGCAATCATGCCGACGACGCCGCCATGGACGTAACCATGTTGCTGTTCGATGCCGTCCCAGTGCGGGACGTGTATTTCCGTGCTGCCGTATTCGATCAGCGGCATGCTGGCCTGAATCAGATCCATTGCACTCTGACGCTGGAAACTGGCGAGTACGCGTTCGGCAAAATCAGGGTCGGCTGGTTTGTGCATGGCAGTGGGTTTGTTTTACGTTGACGTTAACGTAAACCAATCGGCAAAAAAAATCACGCATTTTTCCTGCGCGTCAGTTCCTTTTCGCACTGCTGCTCGAACTGGCCGATTTCGGCGAGCATCGCTTCGATGTCCTCGCGCTGCTGCTCCAGGGCTTCCCGGCGTTTTGACATGACGCGCAGGCATTCCATCAGCTGCGGCGTTTCATCCTCGGTCGAGTTGTACATGCCGATCAGATCCTTGATCTCGGCCAGGCTCAGGCCGAGGCGTTTGCCGCGCAGGGCCATTTTCAGGCGGGCGCGGTCGCGGCGGGTGAAGATGCGCTTCTGTCCCTCGCGTTGCGGCGCGAGGATGCCCTGGTCTTCCCAGAAACGGATGGTGCGCGGGGTGATGGCGAATTCCCGGGCAAGGTCGGAAATGCTGAAGGTGGCCGGCTGGCTCATGATGTCTCCTGGTTGCCGCGAAGTTAAGCAGATGACGAAGCTTTTTTCAATCCGCTACCGTATGGTAACTTGTGCAAAAAAACGAAACGGAACAACATGTCCCTGAATTACCCCTTTACAGAGATTCCTGCAGCTGCGGAGCTGAGCGAAGTCGCGCCCGGTGTCTTCTGGCTGCGCATGCCGCTGCCCTTCCAGCTGGATCACATCAATCTGTGGCTGCTGCGTGATGGTGACGGCTGGACCATCGTCGACACCGGTTTCCCCGCCGATGAAGTGCAGCTTGCCTGGAAGGCCATCCTGGCCAGGCTTGACGGTCCGGTCAAGCGTCTGATCGTCACCCATTTTCATCCTGACCATCTCGGTCTGGCATCCTGGCTGATGGCGGAGACCGGTGCCGAACTGTGGATGACCAGCGGCGAGTTTCTGACGGCGCATGCCGTCTGGCAAGAAGTTGGCGGTCACGGTGCGCGCTTCATGGTCGAGCAGTTCCGTCGGCATGGGCTGGATGGCGAGCATCTGGCCCGGTTCGAGAAACGCGGATCGGGCTATCGCAAGGCGGTTCCAGCCCTGCCGGAATACTACCGGCGGGTGAAGGCAGGGGATTCGCTGATGATCGATTGTCACACCTGGCAAACAATCATCGGTTATGGTCACGCCCCGGAGCATATGTCGCTTTACTGTGCTGAACTCGGCGTGTTAATTTCCGGAGACATGCTTTTGCCAAGAATTTCCACCAACATCAGCGTTTTTGCAGCGACGCCGGATGCCGATGCCCTGCGCTGGTATCTCGATTCGCTGGACGTGCTGGCAAGGGAAATTCCGCAACAGACCCTGGTATTACCATCACACGGCCTGCCCTTTACCGGGGTGCAGGCGCGGGTGGGTGCACTGCATGCGCACCACGAAGAACGATTGCATGCGCTTGAGAACAGCTGTGAACACGCGCCGCAGAGCGCAGCCGGGTTGCTCGACGTGTTGTTTGGTCGGGCGCTCGATACACACCAAACGATGTTCGCGATGGGTGAAGCGATTGCCCATCTGAACTATCTGGAACAAGCCGGTCGGTTGTCGCGTAGCATCGACGCCGATGGGGTGATTCGCTATTCGCGGTTGCAGCACCGACCCGCCGCGCACTGACAGAGGGAGTTTCAAGATGTCGCAGCAAACCGAAGACAAGGGCGTCAATCTGCCCGATCCGGCCGAAATGGCCAAGACCTACGCCGAAGTCGCCCAGCGCGCTTCGCGGATCATTACCCAGTACATGGAAAAGAAGGCCAAGGACGGCGTCGAGGCACCGGCAGACGAACTCGGTGTGGCCAAGGCCTTCATGGACCTGTCGGCACGCCTGATGGCCAACCCATACAAGCTGGCGCAGACCCAGATGAACATGATGTGGGACTACTTCTCGTTGTGGCAGGGTTCCATGATGAAGATGATGGGCATGCCCGGCGCCGCGCCTGTCGCAGCCCCGAAGAAGGGGGACAACCGCTTCAAGGACGAGGAATGGGAACAGCATTTCCTGTTCGACTTCATGAAGCAGTCCTACCTGATCGCTGCCCGTCACATCCACGACACCGTGGCCGATACCGATGGTCTGGATGATGCGACCCAGCAGAAGGTCAATTTCTTCACCCGCCAGTACATCGACGCGCTGTCGCCGTCCAACTTCGCCATGACCAATCCGGAAGTCTTCCGCGAAACGGTCAAGAGCCACGGCCAGAACCTGATCAAGGGCCTGAACAACCTGCTGCACGATGTTGAAGCCGGTGATGGCCAGCTGCGGATCCGGATGACCGATACCTCGGCTTTCGAAATGGGCAAGAACGTTGCCACGACGCCGGGCAAGGTGATTTTCCAGAACGAACTCTTCCAGTTGATCCAGTACGATCCGAAGACCCCGGACCAGTACAAGAAGCCTTTCCTGATTGTGCCGCCGTGGATCAACAAGTACTACATCCTCGACCTGCGCGAGAAGAACTCGCTGGTCAACTGGGCAACCAGCCAGGGCCACACCACCTTCATCATGTCCTGGGTCAATCCGGACGAGAAGCTGGCGCAGAAATCCTTCGAGAACTATCTGCTCGAAGGCTCGCTGGAAGCCATCAACCAGGTCTGCGCGCACACCGGCGAAGACAGCGTCAACCTGGCCGGCTACTGCCTGGGCGGTACGCTGACCATGACCACGCTGGCCTACATGACAGCGAAAAAGGACAAGCGCGCCAATTCCGCCACCTTCTTCACCACCATGCTCGATTTCTCCGAACCGGGCGAACTGGGTGTCTTCCTTGATGAAGGTGCCGTTGCCGGGCTGGAAAAGAAGATGGCCGAACGCGGCTTCCTCGAAGGTTCGGAAATGGCCGGCACCTTCAACATGCTGCGGGCCAACGACCTGATCTGGTCGTTCGTGGTCAACAACTACCTGATGGGCAAGGATCCGTTCCCGTTCGACCTGCTCTACTGGAACTCGGATTCGACGCGCATGCCGGCAGCGATGCACAGTTTCTACCTGCGCAACATGTATCTGGCCAACAAGCTGAAGGAGCCGGGTGGCATCACGTTGGGCGGCGTCAAGATCGATCTGTCCAAGGTCAAGACCCCGTGTTATTTCATCTCGACCATCGAAGACCACATCGCGCCGTGGAAGAGTACCTACATGGGGGCACGCCTGCCGTCCGGACCGACCAAGTTCGTGCTGGGTGGTTCAGGCCACATTGCCGGCATCGTCAATCCGCCGGTTGCCAACAAGTACGGTTACTGGACCAATGATGCCACTGACGGCAATCTGCCGGAGAGCCCGGAAGATTTCCTCGCTGGTGCAACGCAGAATGCCGGCTCGTGGTGGACCCACTGGGATAAATGGGTGACCAGCCTGCCGGGTGGTTCGGCCAAGGTGCCGGCACGGCAACCGGATGCAGGTGCCCTCAAGGTCATCGAGGCAGCGCCGGGCAGCTACGTCAAGTTCCGCCTGGATACGCAGAAAAAAGACTGATCAGTTCGTTCGGAACTGTCGTCTGGATCAAGGGAGGGCTGCGGCCCTCTCTTTTTCGTGCTGCGGTTTTGCCATTTGTTACATATCCCTGACACGGCCTTCGACGGCGCGTGCTAACCTCAATTGGTACTCGTCGAACAACCCAAGGAGGTCGAATATGAAGAATACGATTCTGATTGTGAGTGCAGTCAGCCTGGCACTTTCCGGATGTGCAAACATGGATGAAACCCAGCGTGACACCGGCACCGGTGCAGCCATCGGCGCCGTTGCCGGCGCTGTCATCGGTGCTGCAACGGCCAGTCGTTCGGACCGCGGCAAGGGGGCGGCGATTGGTGCCGCCGCTGGCGCGGCGCTCGGTGCCGGTGGCGGTTACCTGTGGTCGAAGCGGATGCAGGACCAGAAGGCGGCAATGGAACAGGCGACCCAGGGCACCGGCGTCGAAGTGACGCAGACGGCCGACAATCGCCTGAAGCTGGAGATTCCCAGCGACATTTCCTTCGATTCCGGTCGCTACGACATCAAGCCCACGCTGCGTCCGGTCCTTGATCGTCTGGCCACCAGTCTGTCGCAGCATCCGGTGACGCGCGTGACCATCGTCGGTCATACCGACAATGTGGGTTCGGACGCGGGGAACAATCCGCTATCGGTTAACCGGGCGTCGGCCGTTCGCGACTACCTGGTGCCGCGTGGTGTGGCCGCATCCCGGATCAGCATCGACGGTCGCGGTTCACGCGAACCGGTGGCCGATAATTCGACGGCTGCTGGTCGTGCGATGAACCGCCGGGTCGAGATCTTTGTGGCCGAAACGGGCAACTGACCGTTCTGCTTGCAGCAGTAATGACAGCCCGCTGCGTGCGGGCTGTTCAGTTTCTGAGCAATGGAAACTGCGGCAGTGCCGGCCACTCGATGGCATCGAGCATGTTCTTGACGATCAGTCCGAGTTCGGTGTCGCCGGTGATTTCCAGTTCCCGGTTGAAGAACAGTGTGTCGGGGTCTTCCTGGCGGGCGAGCAACTGCAGGTAGGCCGAGAGGTTGGCGGCGAAGGCCAGGTCAGGCTCGCGCTGCGGCCGGAATACCGGGCGAAACAGGCCGTTGCTGAAGGTGTAACAGGCTTCGCCACCGGTATCGAGGACGCGAACGCGGAACAGCTTGTCCTCGAGTGCGGTCAACTCGGTTTCCGGCAGTAATTTCATTTTCAATGCGGCGTTCAGCGCGCCGACCAGTACCAGTGCATGCGGCCATTGCGGCAGTTTCTGGCCAATGCCGGCGATGAAAGCGGGCAGGCGGAAGCGGGGGATGACGAAGTTCGGACTCATGCGGGGACTCCGGATTGGGCAAGTGCTCGGGTGTGGTGTTCGGCAATGCCGGCATCGCCGAACCAGTAGCCGTCCACCAGGCCGCTGGTGCTCCATGGAGTGGTGTCGGCATCAACGGGTCGGTTGTGGCGGGCGGAGTCGAAGGCGCCGATGATGGCATCCATGTGTGCTTTTTGCGGGCTGATGCGCACGATGTCGATGCCCAGGGTGCGCATCGTCGGCATTTCGCCGAGCAGGCAGTAGCTTTGTGCCGACATCGTCTGGATGCCGTTGATGGTCAGGAACTCCTGGCCTTCGCGGGTACGTAGCGTCAGGCCCTCTTCGTGATCGAGGCACTTGAACTGGCAGTCGTCCTTGTTCAGGTCGTAGTGGCGGGCGGTGAAGCAGCGGGCGGAAAAGGCGAGGGGAATCCTGCCGTAGGCGAAGACCTCGGTTTCGACGCCGTCGGGGCGGCTGCGGTGCAGCGTCTCGATCAGTGCGCGCGAGGCCTCCAGTGGTGGCACCCAGCGGCGCATGCCGTAGCGGGCGAAGGTGACCAGCGTTGCCTCGTTGTAGATGTTGAGATGTGGGCCGGCGACGAATTCCTGCCCGAAAACGAGGTTGACCGCACCAAGATCATTGGCTTCGATCCTGCAGCCGGCTTCATCGACCAGGCGGCGCAGTGCCTTCAGATCACTTTCCGATTCGAGCAGGGCCTGGGCCGAGACGACGACTTCCTTGCCGGCGTCGCGCAGGTCGCGCGCCAGGCCGATCCAGTCGGTGGTGCGTAGTTGCTGGCGGCGCGAGCAGACGACTTCGCCGACGTGGATGATGTCGAGGGCCGGGTTTTCGGCCATCGCGGCATAGAATTCCATGACTTCGGCTTTGGGCCAGAAGTAGAGCAGGGGACCGAGCGACAGTTTCATGCTTATCTCCATGGCCGGTTGTAGGCGCCCAGCGTGGCCTGGCTGCCCTCGGAGACCTTGGACAGTTCTGCCTGCCAGGCCGGTTTCACGTGGAACCGTTCGCTGCCATCACGCAGTGAATCGAGCGCGGCGCGCAAGGTGCGGGTGACCTGGGCGACATAGGTCGGACTGCGCTGGCGGCCCTCGACCTTGATCGCCCTGACGCCGATCTTGACGATGTCGGGCAGGATGGAAAGAACATTCAGGCTGGTCGGTTCTTCCAGCGCGTAATAGGTTTCGCCCTGGACATCGAAGCGGCCCTTGCACAGCGTTGGATAGCCGGCCGGTTCGTCGTCGCCGAAGCGGTCGATGAGGATGCCGTTGAGGCGGGTTTCCATGGCGCCGGGCTGCTTGTCCCACTTGACGTACTTGGCCGGCGAGCAGGCGCCGACGGTATTGGGCGATTCGCCGCAGGCGTAGGAGGAGAGCCAGCAGCGGCCCTCGTTCATGACGCACAGGCTGCCGAAACCAAAGACCTCGATCTCGACGCTGGTGTTCCGGATCACGTGTTCGACCTGGGCCAGCGTCAGCACGCGCGGCAGGACCGCCCGGCGGACGCCGAATTCGCGCTGGCAGAAGTTGATCGCCTCGTAGCTGGTGGCCGAGCCCTGGACCGACAGGTGCAGGCGTTGCTGCGGATGCCGGCGGACGGCGTAGTCGAGCAGGCCGACATCGGCCAGGATAATTGCATCCACACCCTGGTCGACCGCAGCATCGACGGCTTTCTGCCAGTCGGCGACCCGTCCGGCTTGGGCGAAGGTATTGATCGCCAGCAGGACTTCGCGACCCTTGGCGTGGGCGTAGCGGATGCCGTCGGTCATGCTCTTCTGGTCGAAGTTGAGACCGGCGAAATTGCGCGCGTTGGTATCGTTCTTGAAGCCGAGATAGACGGCATCGGCACCATTGTCGATGGCTGCCTTGAGTGCCGGCAGGCTGCCGGCCGGACAGACGAGATCGGGCAGGGATGGCATGGCTGTTTTCATTCAGGACAATCGGAGAAGTATAGCTAGTGCGGAAAACCCACCATTGATCCTCATCAAAGGGCGGGCTCATGCTAGGATTCCAGCAACGTTTCCACCGCCGGAAAGCCAGCATTCATGTCTGAAAACCATGTTCTCGTTGTCGACGACGAAGCCATCAACCTGATGCTGATCGAGGATTTCCTCGAACAGGAAAACCTGCGCCTGGAAATGTTCAGCGATCCACTGATCGCGTGGCAGCGCATGGCGGAAGCCGGCAGCGATTTTTCCCTGGTCGTGCTCGACCGGATGATGCCGGGCATGGATGGCATGGAATTCCTGCGCCGGATCAAGGGCGACGGGCGTTTTGCCGATGTGCCGGTGATCATGCAGACCGCTGCCTCGGCGCCGGAACAGGTACGCGAAGGACTGGAGGCGGGGGCCTACTATTACCTGACCAAGCCGTATGCGCCGGAAGCATTGATCTCCATCGTCCGGGCAGCACTTGAGGATAGGCGCGCACGGGCTTCACTACGATCGCGTGCGGCGCGTCTGGAAGAAGCCCAGAAGCTCATGCTCGGCGCCGAGTATGGTTTCTCGACGCTGGAAGAGATTTCCTGCCTGGTGCCGGTGCTGGCTGCCCTGTGTCCGGAACCGGATCGTGTTGCTCCCGGTTTGTCCGATCTGATGGTCAATGCCGTCGAGCATGGCAATCTGGGCATCAGTTATCGCGAGAAGTCGTTGTTGAAGTGGGATGGCGACTGGGAAGCGGAAATCCGTCGCCGCCTTGTCCTGCCGCAATTTGTCGGGCGGCGGGCAAGCGTACGGGTCAGCCGGGAGGCTGGCGCGATCTCGTTTCGCATTACCGATCAGGGCGATGGTTTCGACTGGCAGAAATTCCTGGAATTCGATCCCGAGCGGGCTTTCGATCCGAATGGCCGCGGCATCGCCATGGCCCGGCTGACCAGCTTCTCCCGCCTCGAATACGAAGGTCGGGGCAATATTGTTACTGCCAGCATTGCCCTGCCGGGCAATGCCTGAGCATAAGGTTCAGCGCGAAACCACGGTCGGCTTGTAGCCCAGCGAACTGCGGATCCGTTCGGCAACGGCATCGGCTGCCGGGCGTGAGGCATAGGGTCCGAGTTGCAGGCGATGCAGGCCATTGGCGCGCAGGATGTGCATTTTTTCCGTCACCCAGTTCAGTTCGCGCTCCATGTGCAGCTTCAGATTGTCGGCATTGTCGGCATTGGAGAACGCACCAAACTGCAGGTAGATCCCCGGCGGTAACGATGTCTCGACCGCTGTTGCCGGTACGGAGGCTGTAGTTACGCTGGGCGGTGCAATCTGCGCATAGGTCGTAGCCGTGCTGTCGCCGGGCAGGATGGCCTCGACTTCGACCTGGCCGCTGCCGCCCTGGATCAGCCCGAGCTTGTAGGCGGCTGTGTACGAGAGATCAATGATCCGTCCGGCATGGAAGGGGCCGCGGTCGATCACCCGGACCACCACCGAACGCCCGCTGTGCAGGCTGGTGACACGGACATAGGAAGGCAGCGCCAGCGTCGGATGGGCGGCAGTCATCGCGAACATGTCGTAAGGCTCGCCGATCGAGGTTTTCTGACCGTGGAATTTCTTGCCGTACCAGCTGGCAATGCCGCGCGCCTTGTACGGGCGGACGCTGGTGTTCGGGACGTAACGGGTGCCAAACACTTCATACGGGCGCAGGGCAGGTTTATGCAAGGGCTCCCAGCGCGGCACGGCATCCGGGGTCTGCTCGAGGTTTTCCGGAATTTCGTCGGCCGGACCGTCGTCCTTGTAATAGCCGCCGCCCCGGCGCTGTGGTGCGCCTTGTACGCCAGGCGTCGGCCTGCTGTCAGTTGCCACAGGCGGGCGTACTGACGGCGAAGGGCGTTCAGGTGAGGCGCCGCAGGCAGCCAGCAGGAGGGCAACAAGAAGAGGGGGAAGGTAACGGGGCATGTTCATTTTTTCACCAGCATGCGATGGGTGTGGATGCTCATCAGGATGCCGACGCCCAGCATCAGTGTGACCAGGGCGGTGCCGCCGTAGCTGATGAATGGCAGGGGGACGCCAACAACCGGCAGGATGCCTGAAACCATGCCCATGTTGACAAAGGCATAGATGAAGAAAACCAGCGTCAGTGCGCTGGCCAGCAGGCGCGAGAACATTGTCGGCGCGGCGGCTGCGATCATCAGGCCGCGTCCGATCAGCAGTGTGAACAGGATCAGCAGGATGCCGTTGCCGAGCAGTCCCCATTCTTCGGAAAAGACGGCGAAGATGAAGTCGGTGTGCTTTTCCGGGATGAATTCGAGATGGGTCTGGCTGCCATTCAGCCAGCCTTTGCCCAGCCCGCCGCCCGAACCGATGGCGATGGTGGACTGGATGATGTGATAGCCGGCCCCGAGCGGATCTGATGTCGGGTCGAGCAAGGTCAGGACGCGGCGGCGCTGGTAATCGTGCAGCATCGTCCAGGCGAAGGGCATGGCTGCAGCAAAGGCGGCACCCAGTCCGAACATCACTTTCCAGGGGAGTCCGGCAAAGAAGATGACAAAGAAGCCGGCGGCACCGATCAGCAGCGAGGTGCCCAGATCAGGCTGTTTCAGGATGAAGGCAATCGGCACCAGCAGGATCAGGGTGGCAATGAAGAAGTGCTTCCCGCGTAGCATTGACTCGTGTTTGTGGAAGTACCAGGCCAGCATCAGGGGCATGGCAATCTTCATGATTTCGGATGGCTGGATACGCACGAAACCAAGGGAAATCCAGCGTCTGGAGCCGTTGACCACAATCCCGAAGAGGGCCACGCCAAGCAGCAGGATCACCCCGAGCAGATACAGGGGGACGGCGAAGCGCATCAGCGTTTGTGGCGGCGTCCGGGCAACCGCCAGCATGACGATCATCGATGCGGCGATGTTGATCAACTGCTTGTCGAGCTTCCAGAAACCATCGCTGGAGGTGGCCGAATAGATGGTCAGCAGACCGATGCCCATCAATGCCATGACGATCAGGAAGAGCGGAATGTCGAGATGAGCCAGAATGCCCTGGATGATGCGTTTAATCAGCTTCATCGATGGCTTCCTCGATCAGTTCGGTGTTTTCGTCAGCTTCCGGCGCTTCCACTTCTGGTGCCGGACCGCCCGGGAGCCTGCCGGTCAGATGATAGTCAAAAACCTGTCGGGCAATCGGTGCTGCGGACTGAGCGCCGAAGCCGCCGTTTTCGACCATCACGGCAACCACGATTTTGGGCTTGTCGACCGGGGCAAAGGCGACATACCAGGAATGGTCGCGGAGACGTTCCTTGACCTGACCGGCTACGTATTTCTGCCCGCTTTTCAGGCTGAAAACCTGGGCGGTGCCAGTTTTTCCGCCGGACTCGTAAGCCGCACCGGCAAATGCTCTGGATCCGGTGCCTTCGGTCACGACGCCGGCCATGCCGCGCTTGATGACTTCCACATGCTCGGGTTTGAGATCAATTTGCCTGACCGGCTGCGGTTCGACGACGCGGACCTCGCCGGTGGTCGGGTTGGTGATGGTGTTGACCAGGTGCGGACGGTACACCTTGCCGTAATTCAGGATGTTGGCCAGTGCATGCGCCATGTGCAAGGTTGAATAGGCGTTGTAGCCCTGGCCGATACCGATGGAAATGGTTTCTCCGGGATACCATTTCTGCTGTTCGCGTTTCTTGAAACGCCGCTGTTTCCATTCGGGTGAGGGCAGGATGCCGGTCGCTTCGCCCGGGATATCGATCTCGGTGCGCCGACCGAGACCGAGTTCGCCCATGAAACGGGCGATATTGTCGATACCCATGTCGTTGGCCAGCACGTAGTAATAGGTGTTGCAAGAAACGACGATGGATTTGTGCATGTCGACCATGCCATGTCCGCCAACCTTGTCGTCCATGAAACGTCGGTTGCCGAAGTTGAAGTAGCCGGCATCGGCAATGGCTTGACCGGGCGTGCGTTTGCCGGTGGTCAGCGCAGCCAGCGCCATCAGGGGCTTGAACGTCGAGCCGGGTGGATGGGTGCTGTAGATGGCCCGGTTGAGCATCGGCTTGTCGGGGTTGTTGTTCAATTCGTCCCAGTCGTCGAAGCGTATGCCGTCGACGAAAAGGTTGGGATCGAAGGCCGGTGAGGAAACCAGGGCGAGGACAGCACCGTTGCTCGGATCGATCGCTGCCAGCGAGCCACGGCGATCACCAAAGGCTTGCTCCGCCACCGCCTGCAGTTTGGCGTCCAGCGTCAGTGTCAGGTTGTTGCCGGGGATCGGAGCGGTCTGCGACAGCACGCGTACGGCTCGGCCGCCTGCATCCACTTCAACCTGTTCGTGACCGGCGGTACCGTGAAGTTCGAACTCATAATGGGCTTCCAGGCCGATCTTGCCGATGTGTTCGGTGCCTTTGTAATTTGCTTCGTGGCCGCCGGCATCGATCAATTCCTTATCCTTGGCGTTGATCCGGCTGATGTAGCCGATGGCGTGGGCGGCCAGCGAATTTTCCGGGTACTGGCGGAACAGGCGGGCCTTGACTTCAACGCCGGGGAAGCGGTAGCGCTGAGCAGCAAAGCGGGCAACCTCCTGGTCGGACAGTCGGGTCCGGATCGGGATGGATTCGAAGTTCTTCGATTCTTCGAGCAGACGCTTGAAACGGCGGCGATCCTTGAGCTGTATCTCGACGATTTCGCCGAGACTGTCGATCGTTTCTTCCAGGCCGAGCGTTTTCGAAGGCGTGATTTCGAGTGTGAATGCCGAATAGTTTCGGGCCAGGATGACGCCGTTGCGGTCCACGATGTTGCCGCGGTTCGGCATCACCGGTACCAGTGAGATGCGGTTGCTTTCGGCGCGGGTGGCGTAGTACTCGTGCTGCACTATCTGCAGGTAAAAGAAACGGCCGAAGAGCAGACAGAAACACAGCAGGACAAAGGAGCCGGCGAAAAGTATGCGTTTGCGAAACCGGTCTGGATCCTGCTCGCTGTGATGAAAATCGCTCATTGTCAGTCAGGTTCAGAGCGGACGGTTTTCGTCACGCTCCACCGGCTGGTATTGGGGCAGCAGCAGCAGGAAGGTGACAGGAATCCACAGTAGTGTCGCGATCAGCGGGCCGGTGAGATAACCCCAGCCGGGAAATTCGGCACCGGTCAGCATGCGCATGAGCAGCTGGATGAGCTGGCAACCGACCAGCATGGGCAGAACTTGCAAGGCTTGCTGGGCGAGCGGGAACCACAGGATGCGTCGCGCCTGGGCTGCAGTGACGTAGGCCAGCAGGACGTAGGCAAAGCAATGCTGGCCTAGCACGGCGCCATCGGCGACGTCCATGGCGAGCCCCAGGATAAAGGCCCAGCCCATGCCGACGCGCCGCGGTTCGCGAATGCTCCAGAAGCACAGGACGAGGGCGACCCAATCAGGAACTCCCGGCCAGTGGGCTGTCGGCAGGAAGTTCAGCAGCAGCGCGGCAAACAGGCTGAAGATGATGAACCACGGCCGTACCGGCAGGAGAATCCGGGAAGAAGAAAAAGTGGGTTGCATTATTTTGCCGCCGCCTTGCTGGGGGCCCCGGTATTGCCGGTGCGGCCAGGTGATTCCGGCGGGGCGGGTGGTTGTGGCTGACGGGGAGAGAGGACGAGAACCTCGCCGAAATTTTCGACGGCGGCAACCGGAACGCAGCGGATACGGGCAAATGCGTACGAGTTCTCGCGTTCGATGCTGACCACACGGGCAACCGGGAAGCCCGGCAGGTAAACGCCGTCAAGTCCGGAAGTGACGAGCAGGTCACCTTCCTTGATGTCAGCGTTGGCCGGAATATAGCGCAATTCCAGCTGGCCGCTGCCCAGGCCGAAGACGACGGAGCGCTGGCCGCTGCGTACCACCTGGACAGGAACCGTCTGATCCTTGTCGGTGATCAGCGTGACTTCGGCGGAGAACGGGAAAACGCGTGTGACCTGGCCGACGACGCCGGCCTCGTCGATGGCTGGCTGGCCGGCAACGATCCCCGACTGTTGTCCCTTGTCGATGATGATGCGGCGCGAGAACGGGTCGCGGGCCGTGTACATGATTCTGGCCACCGCGCCATTGGCCTTCTCGCGCTCGGTGACGGCCAGCAGTTTGCGCAGGCGCTCGTTTTCACCTTCCAGGTGCTCCAGGCGCAGCAGGTTGGGGGCGAGTTGCAACTGGGCCTGTTTCAGCCGCGCATTTTCGTCGAGCAGATCGTGCAGGCCGCGCAGGTAGCCGCCAGCGTGGTCGACCAGGCTGCCCGGCGTCTGGGCAGCGCGTTGCACCGGGTCAGTCACCAGGGCAATGCTCTGGCGCAGCAGATCAAGGCTGCGCAGGCGCAAGTCGACGACAAACAGCGCCAGCGAGATGGCGATGTAGAAAGTCAGAAGGGCCAGCGGTGCTGGCCCTCGCTTGAAAAAAGGCGGTGGAGCGTGGTCGGTGCCGGCCATCGCGATCAGTCCTGCAATGTTGCGGTCGACGCGTTAATCCGAGGCAAAAATGCTGCCCAGCTTGTCCATTTTTTCCAGCGCCATGCCGCAGCCGCGGGCGACGCAGGTGAGTGGCTCGTCGGCAACGATCACCGGCAGGCCGGTCTCTTCCATCAGCAGGCGGTCGAGATCGCGCAACAGGGCGCCACCACCGGTCAGGACCATGCCCTTCTCAGCGATGTCGGCGCCGAGTTCCGGCGGCGTCTTTTCCAGCGCCGACTTCACGGCGGAAATGATCTGGTTCAGCGGGTCGGTCAGCGCTTCGAGGATTTCGTTCGACGAAATCGTGAACTTGCGCGGGATGCCTTCGGCCTTGTTGATGCCGGACACTTCCATTTCCTTGACTTCGGCACCCGGGAAAGCAGAGCCGATGGTCTTCTTGATGTTCTCGGCGGTGTTCTCGCCGATCATCATGCCGTAGTTGCGGCTGATGTAGTTGATGATGGCTTCGTCGAGCTTGTCGCCGCCGACGCGCACCGAACCCGCATAGACCATGCCGCCGAGCGAGATGACGCCGACTTCGGTGGTGCCGCCGCCGATGTCGACAACCATCGAACCGGTGGCTTCGGAAACCGGCAGGCCGGCGCCGATCGCGGCGGCCATCGGTTCCTCGATCAGGTATACCTGGCTGGCGCCGGCGCCGAGGGCCGATTCGCGGATCGCGCGGCGTTCGACCTGGGTCGAGCCGGAGGGCACGCAGATGATGATCCGCGGGCTCGGCGAAAACAGCTTGGAATCGTGCGCCTTCTTGATGAATTGCTTGAGCATCTGCTCGGTGACGGTGAAGTCGGCAATCACGCCATCCTTCATCGGCCGGATGACCGTGATGCTGCCGGGGGCCTTGCCAAGCATTTCCTTGGCTTCCTTGCCGACGGCCTGGATGGTTTTCTTGGCGTTGGGGCCGCCTTCGAGGCGGATCGCAACGACCGACGGCTCATCGAGGACGATCGAGCGGCCACGCACGTAAATCAGCGTATTGGCCGTGCCGAGGTCGATGGCGAGGTCGTTGGAAAAATACTTGGAGAGGAATCCGAACATCTGTTGTGCTCCGCGCGGGGGATGCGGTAGATAAAGCTTTTATGATACCTTACAACGCTTTCGTTTTTAAGACTTTGTGCGCTGCAAAAAGTCTTTTTCAAGCCCATGTCGCTCACTACAGAACAGGTAAAACGGATCGCCCATCTCGCCCGTATCGAGGTCAGCGAATCCGAGGCATTGACCACTCAGGGTCATCTCAACGGCATCTTCGAATTGATCGAGCAGATGCAGGCGGTCGACACCACCGGCGTCGAGCCGATGGCGCACGCCCAGGATGTTTCGCAGCGCCTGCGCACAGATGCCGTCAGCGAGACCGACCGGCGCGCCGCCTACCAGGCCGTCGCACCGGAAACCGAGGCGGGCCTCTATCTCGTGCCGAAGGTGATCGAATGATCCACAAGAGTCTGAAGCAACTGTCGCAGGCGTTGGCGGCGAAGGAAATCTCCAGCGTCGAGTTGAGTACGCTGTTTCTCGATCGTATCGAGCGCCTGAATCCGGAAATCAATGCTTTTGTCACGGTCGACCGTGAAAAAACGCTGAAAATGGCCGCTGCCGCCGATGCCCGCATCGCTGCCGGCAGCGCCGGGCCGTTGACCGGCATCCCGATCGCGCAGAAGGACATCTTCTGTGCCGAGGGCTGGCGTACGACCTGCGGTTCGAAGATATTGGCCAATTTCGTTGCCCCTTACGACGCCACGGTGATCGAGAAGATGCACCGCGATGCCGGCATGGTTTCGCTGGGCAAGACCAATATGGACGAATTTGCCATGGGCTCGTCGAACGAAACCTCGTTCTTCGGTCCGGTGAAGAATCCGTGGGACCGCGCTCGCGTGCCCGGTGGCTCATCCGGCGGTTCGGCGGCGGCAATCGCCGCCCGGCTGGCGCCGGCGGCAACCGGCACCGATACCGGCGGTTCGATCCGCCAGCCGGCAGCGCTGTGCAACCTGACCGGCCTGAAGCCGACCTACGGCGTCGTCTCGCGCTACGGCATGATTGCCTACGCCTCGTCGCTCGACCAGGGCGGCCCGATGGGCGCTTCGGCCGAAGACTGCGCGCTGCTGCTCAATACCATGGCCGGTTTCGATCCGCGCGACTCGACTTCGCTTGAACGCCCGGCCGAAGATTACGCCCGGGATCTGGACAAGCCGCTGGCTGGCCTGCGCATCGGTCTGCCCAAGGAGTTCTTCGGCGAAGGCTGCGATGCGGCGGTGATGGCCGCGGTCCAGGATGCGATCGCGGAATATCGCCGTCTTGGCGCGTCGACCGTGGAAGTTTCGCTGCCCAACTCGCATCTGTCGGTGCCGGCCTACTACGTTATCGCGCCAGCCGAGGCGAGCTCGAACCTGAGCCGTTTCGACGGTGTCCGCTACGGTTACCGTGCGCCGGACTACGGCAACCTCGACGACATGTACATGAAGACGCGGGCGCAGGGGTTCGGCGATGAGGTCAAGCGCCGGATCATGATAGGTGCCTATGTTTTGTCGCATGGCTACTACGACGCCTATTACCTGCAGGCACAGCGCATCCGCCGGCTGATCGCCAACGATTTCGTCGCCGCCTTCGAGTCGTGCGACGTGATCCTCGGTCCGACGTCGCCGACCACCGCGTTCAAACTTGGCGAAAAGTCCGCTGACCCGGTGCAGATGTACCTGTCCGATATCTACACCATCGCCGTCAACCTCGCCGGTCTGCCCGGCATGGCGCTGCCTTGCGGTTTTGCCGGCGGCCTGCCGGTGGGTCTGCAGCTGATCGGCAACTACTTCGACGAGGCTCGCCTGCTCAATGTCGCCCATCGCTACCAGCAGGCGACGGACTGGCACCAGCGTCGTCCGGAAGGTATCGAATAAGATGCGCAGCCGTTTGTTGATCCTGGTCACGGCCGCCTGGCTGGCGGCCTGTGCTACGCCGCCGAAGGCGCCCGAGCCGGTGGTCGAGGCGCCGCCGACACCGGCTGTCGAAGAAGCGCCGAAATTCAAAAATTCGACGCTGAAATATCTGGCCAACCGCAAGCTCAAGCCACAACCGACCCGGCCCCTCAATGTCCGCTCGCGTTGCTCGCACAGCGATGCGATCGGTACCGTCACTCGGCTCAACATGCTGGTCAAGGAAGCCGAAGTGAAGTCCTTCGACGCCCAGGTGAGCATGAAAGGACATGGCGTTTGCCGCTTCAACATGAAGGACTTCAAGCAGGATGCAAAACTGCCGCAGGTCCTGTTGCGCCACAAGCAGGAAAACGACTGCACCGTGCGCATGTGGGAGCAGGGACACAACGTCACCATCGCCTTTAACAGCTGCCATAAATCCTGTGATGGCAAGGCTTTCGATTATCTGTGGCCGGTCGTCGTCGACGCCCGCAACGGCCGCTGTCATTGAACGGATGAAACCATGAATCAGTGGGAAGTAGTGATCGGCATCGAGACGCACGCTCAGCTGGCGACCGTCTCGAAAATCTTTTCCGGTGCGTCGACGGCCTTCGGCGCCGAGCCGAATACCCAGGCTTGTGCGGTCGACCTCGCCCTGCCGGGTGTTTTGCCGGTGCTCAACCGGCAGGCGGTCGAGTGCGCGATCCGCTTTGGGTTGGCGATTGGCGCCCATGTCGCGCCGAAATCCGTTTTCGCGCGCAAGAATTATTTCTACCCGGACCTGCCCAAGGGTTATCAGATCAGCCAGATGGACCTGCCGGTCGTCGTCGGCGGCCAGATTGCACTGCAGGTCGGCCAGGGCGACAAGGCTTACGAGAAGGTGGTTAACCTGACCCGCGCGCACCTCGAGGAGGATGCCGGCAAATCGCTGCACGAGGATTTCCACGGCAAATCCGGCATCGACCTCAATCGCGCTGGCACACCGCTGCTCGAAATCGTCACCGAGCCGGACATGCGTTCGTCGGACGAGGCGGTCGCCTACGCCCGCGCGCTGCATGCGCTGGTGCGCTGGATCGGCATCTGCGATGGCAACATGCAGGAAGGCTCATTCCGCTGCGACGCCAACGTCTCGGTGCGTCCGAAAGGGCAGGCCGAGTTCGGTACCCGGCGCGAGATCAAGAACCTGAATTCCTTCCGTTTCCTCAAGGAAGCCATCGACTTCGAAGTCCAGTGGCAGATCAACGAGATCGAGGAAGGCCGCAAGATCCAGCAGGCCACCGTGCTGTTCGATCCGGACAGCGGCGAGACGCGGATGATGCGCAGCAAGGAAGACGCCCACGACTACCGCTACTTCCCCGATCCCGACCTGCTGCCGCTGATCATCGACGAGGCATGGATGGCGCGGGTGCGCAGCGAGTTGCCTGAATTGCCGCAGCAGAAGCGCGAGCGCTTTGTCGGCGAGCTGGGATTGTCGGTCTACGATGCCGCAATGCTGACTGCCAGTCAGGAAATCTCCGAATATTTCGAGTCGACCGTAGCAGTGGCCGGTGAGGCCAGCGCCAAGCCCTGTGCCAACTGGGTGATGGTCGATCTGGCCGGGCGTCTGAACAAGGATGGTGTGGACATTGCCGCGGCAGCGGTTTCACCACAGCAACTGGGTGGGCTGATCCTGCGCATCGCCGACAACACCATTTCAAACAACATCGCCAAGAAGGTCTTCGAGGCGCTGTGGCTGGGTGAAGGCGCGACGGCTGACGAGGTTATCGAGAAGCAGGGGTTGAAGCAGATCACCGACAGTGCTGCCATCGAATCCCTGGTCGACGAGGTTCTTGCCGCCAACGCTGCCAACGTCGCCGAATTCAAGGCTGGCAAGGAAAAGGCGTTCAATGCGCTGGTCGGTCAGGTGATGAAGGCGGCCAAGGGCAAGGCCAACCCGCAGCAGGTCAACGACCTGCTGAAGAAGAAGCTGGCGGAGTAGGCGAGGTTCCGGTCAGTTCGAAGTAGCGGCGGCGGTCCATGTCGTACTTGGCATGGATTGTTGCCAGTTCCTTGCGCTTGAGTTCGATCAGTTCCTGCTGCAGACGGATTTCGTGACCGACTGTGCGTAGATTGTTTTCGAGGTCGGGCGGCATCGCCTTGCGCTTGTAGAATTCAGCTTCTGCTGCGAGCTTCCTCTGCAGTTTCTGCTGTTCGACAATTTTTTCGTGGGCAGTCCGGATCGTCTGCTTGACGTCGTTTTCGGCCTTGTTCTGGGCCATGTCGATATCTTCAGCCGTCGCATAGGTGGCCAGCAAGGCCTGATCAATGCGCCGGCGCTCGCGACGGTCTTCTTCCAGCTGTTTGACGCGCGCTGCTTCAATCGCAGCCGCCGCTTTTTGTTCCGGCGTCAGCGGTGCCGCGACTTCCTTGATGACGTTGCCTGCCTTGTCGAAAATCCGGTGCGCCTGCCCACGGCACAGCGCAGGGAGTGTGTCACCGCAAACCCTGCGGCCGCTGCCCGGATCGGTGCAGCAAAATAACTGCCCTGTCGCCCCCCAAGCCGGAGTGACCAGCACCATCAGCAGGAGGGCAGCGGGTAGTTTAGGCATCGACACCATACTGCTCGCGATAGCGGGCGACAGCGTCACGGTGCCCGGCGAATTCGGGATGCTTTTCGATGTAGGCCATCAGGTCGCGCAGTCCGGCAACGGCGATTACCGGAATGCCATAGTCGCGCCGGACTTCCTGCACGGCCGACAATTCACCCTGGCCGCGTTCCTGGCGGTCCAGTGCGATCAGCACGCCAGCTGGCGTTGCGCCGGCCGCACGGATCATTTCGACCGATTCGCGGACAGAGGTGCCGGCGGAGATGACATCGTCGACGATCAGCACGCGTCCCTGCAGCGGTGCCCCGACGATCGTGCCGCCTTCGCCGTGATCCTTGGCTTCCTTGCGGTTGAAGGCAAACGGGAAATTGCTGCCCTGGTCGGCCAGGGCAATGGCGATTGCGGCAACCAGCGGGATGCCCTTGTATGCCGGACCAAACAGCATGTCGAACTGAACGCCGCCGACACTCGCCGCTTTCGCGTAAAATCCGGCGAGCCGTCCAAGTGACGCGCCATCATTGAACAGGCCGGCATTGAAGAAATAAGGCGACAGCCGCCCCGCCTTGGTCTTGAACTCGCCAAAGCGCAACACCTGGCAGTCGAGGGCGAACTCGATGAAATCCTGACGAAAATCCATAACTCTCCAGTTCCAGTCTTGCAACCGACCGATATTCGCGCAATGTTACGCATCATCTCCCTGAACCTCAATGGCATCCGCTCCGCCTGGAGCAAAAACGTCCTGCCCTGGCTGGTGGATCAGCAGGCAGACATCATCTGCTTGCAGGAGCTCAAGGCGCAGCTTCCCGACTTGTCGGGGGAAATGCTTGCACCGGACGGCATGCATGCGTTTTATCACTGTGCCGAGAAAAAAGGCTACAGCGGTGTCGGTATCCTGAGCCGCAGCTGTCCGTTGACGGTGGTGGAAGGGTTTGACAGGGGGGAGTTCGATACGGAAGGGCGTTACCTGCGCGCCGATTTCGGCAACCTGTCGGTGATCTCGCTCTATCTACCTTCGGGCTCGTCGTCGCCGGAGCGCCAGGAAGCGAAGTTCCGCTTTCTTGAAGTCTTCCTGCCGAAGATGCAGGCGCTTCGCGCCGAAGGTCGCGAGATCGTGCTCTGCGGCGACTGGAACATTGCGCACAAGGAAATTGACTTGAAGAACTGGAAGTCGAACCAGAAAAATTCCGGCTTCCTGCCCGAGGAGCGGGCCTGGCTGACGCAGGTCTTCGATGAGCTGGGCTGGGTGGATGTTTATCGTCAACTCCATCCGGAAGCGACGGGCGAGTCCTACACCTGGTGGAGCAACCGTGGTCAGGCGTGGGCAAAGAATGTCGGCTGGCGGATCGATTACCAGATCGCCACGCCAGGCATTGCTGCCCTGGCCCGGAGCTCGTCGGTATACAAGGAACAGCGTTTTTCCGATCATGCGCCGCTGATTGTCGACTACGAGTACCCGTTATTGAACAATGCGAATTGATTTACGCGCGTGGACGGGCTAACCTGTAAGCCCTGAACAACCGCTCCAAGACGAGGTTTTCAAATGACAGAACAAATGACCACCGCCAATAAGGAAAAACTGGTTTCCGACCTGAAGGTCGTGATTTCCGATACCGAAGAACTGCTGCGCGCAACCACCGGGGTGGCCGGTGAAAAGGTTGGCGAATTGCGCGATCGTCTGGTCGTGCGTCTGCGCGATACCAAGGATCGAGTCATCGATCTGGAACACGCGCTGCTCGACAAGACCAAGGCCGCTGCCCGTGCGACCGACGATTTCGTGCACGACCAGCCGTGGAAGGCCGTCGGCGTTGCTGCCGCACTGGGTCTTGCACTGGGTGTGCTGATCGGTCGTCGTTAACCGGATGGCCGGGCCGTCTGCCGGCGAAGAAGGCCGTGAGGGCCTCTTCGCCGCGCTGAAGAATATCGTTGCCACGCTCCTCAATATCGGCAGGACGCGCGCCGAACTGCTCGCGGTCGAAATCGAGGAAGAGAAATACCGCCTGATAGCCCTGTGGGCCAAGGCCATCGGCGCGGCTTTCCTGATCGCGCTTGGCGTCATCATGGCGGTATTCAGTCTGGCCCTGGCTTTCTGGGAACAGCGCGTGTTCGTTTTCGGTTTTTTTGCCGTGCTCTTTTTTGTTGGCGCGGCTTTTCTCGTCACTTCCCTGCGGCAGCAGGCGCGGGCGCCCAGTCGTCTGTTCCGCAGCAGTCTGGCTGAACTCGAAGCCGACGTAGCGGAATTGCGCGGTCGACCCCGCGAATGAACGAAAAACTGCTCGAACTTGCTGCCCGCCGCGGGGCGCTGAGTGTGCGCATCGCGGCACAGCGTGCAGCACTGACGCAACATTCAACGGGGCTGGCAGTGCTGCTGAGCAAAGGCGATGCGGCGTTGCGCGGCCTCGACTGGCTGAAGCAGCATCCGCTGGTCGTTGGTGTCGCGGTTGCCGCGGCTGTCGTGATCAGGCCCCGGCGTACCTGGCGCTTGGCCAGGCGGGGATTTATCGTCTGGCGTGGCTGGCGGGTCGTGCGCAACACCCTGGGTTTGCACTGACCATGGACCGGCTGGTGCTGCCGCTGCCGGGCTGGTGGCGACAACTGCTCTCCTCGCAGCGTCGCGAAGTCCAGCGCATTCTTGCCGAGGTCATGGCGACGCGCGGCATGATGCCGCTGCTGATGAAAGTCCGTAACGGCGGTCAGTGGACGCCGGGTGAGCGGCAGGAGTTGATCGAACATCTGCGCCGGGTGGCGCATCTGTCGCCCTATTTGATCGTATTGCTGTTGCCCGGGTCAATTCTGATTCTGCCGGCCTATGCCTGGTGGCTGGACCGCCGGCGGATCAGACGCGAAGGCTGGCTGCGGCGGGATTAGTCGATTCGCCCTGGCCATTCCAGGGCGCGACCTTGAACAGCAAGAGCATGCCCGGTGCGGCAAGTGCGAAGCACAACCAGAAGAAATTCATCCAGCCCATCCCTTCGACCAGCCAGCCGGCGGTCGCATTGATGAAAGTGCGTGGTACCGCCATCAGGCTGGTAAACAAGGCGAGCTGGGTTGCCGTGTAGGCGGGGTGCGTGGTCCGTGCCATGAAGGCCACGAAGGCCGTTGTTCCCAGTCCGGCGCCAACGGCTTCGCCGGCGATCACCATCGCCAGAACGACCAGCCGCGAGGCGCTGGATTCTGCTGGACCCAGCCAGGCCATCCAGACAAAACCGAGAATGGTCACGATCTGGACGACCCCGAACAGCCACAGTGCCCGGTTGATGCCGATCTTGATCATCCAGATGCCGCCGAGGATGCCGCCGATGACCATCGGCCACAGGCCGGCATTCTTGGCGATGACGCCGATTTCGGTCTTGCTGTAACCCATGTCCAGATAGAACGGCGTGGCCAGCGCAGTGCACAGCGAGTCGCCGAGCTTGTAGAAGAACAGGAAGGAGAGCACCAGCAGTGCCGAGCGCACGCCGTGGCGGCCGAAGAATTCGCGGAACGGCTCGATTACTGCATCGCGCAGCGTGCGCGGGGTACCGACTGCGGCCAGCGGCTCCTTGACCAGCAGCGTCATTGCCAGGCCGGGCAGCATGAAGGCGGCAGTGATGACGAAAACCTGATTCCACGGCAGGTGGTCGGCGAGGATCAGCGATAGCGATCCCGGTACCAGACCGGCGATGCGGTAGGCATTGACGTGGATGGCGTTGCCCAGGCCGAGTTCATCGTCAGGCAGGATTTCGCGACGAAAGGCGTCGAGCGCGATGTCCTGGGTGGCGGAGAGAAAGGCCAGTGTTGCGGTCAACCCGATGACCAGCGACAAATGATCCACCGGCGACAATTGTCCCAGCCAGCCGATGGCGGCAACCAGTCCGATCTGCGAGACGAACATCCAGCTACGCCGGCGGCCCAGCCAGGGCAGGATGCCATAACGGTCGAGCAGTGGCGCCCAGAGGAATTTCCAGGTGTAGGGGAACTGGATCAGCGCGAAGGCGCCGATGGCACGCAGCGACAGTCCCTCGGTCTTCAGCCAGGCGGGAACCAGGTTGAGCAGCAGGTAAAGCGGCAGGCCGGAAGCAAAACCGGTAAAGATGCAGATCAGCATCCGCCGGTTGAGCATTGCATTGAGCCAGGCGGGCATCAGCGCGGGCGGGTCAGGCGGTAAACGGCGAGACTGCCGAGGAAATTCAGGTCACGCGCTGCACTGGCGTCGACCAGTGTGCCGGTTTCGTCGAGTACCTGGCGCTCACGAATGATCAGGCCCATCTGCTGACACAGCGATTCGAAGTCGAGCAGAGTGAAGAAACGCACGTTGGGCGAGTCGTACCACTGGTAGGGTAGATCTTCGGAAACCGGCATGCGGCCGTCGAGGACTGAGCGCAGGTTCTTCCAGTAAGCAAAATTCGGAAAGGAAACAACGGCTTCACGACCGACGCGCAGCATTTCGCGCAGGATGTGTTCAGTATGACGGACCGTTTGCAGCGTCCGCGACAGCACGACATGGTCGAAAGCGTCGTCGGCAAAGTCGGCCAGCCCCTTTTCCAGGTTGCTCTGGATCACGTTGATGCCGTTGCGCACGGCGGCAAGGATGTTGGCGTCGTCGATTTCGACACCCCAGCCCTGGACATCACGCGTTGCAATCAGCTGCCGGAGCAACGAACCGTCGCCGCAGCCAAGGTCTAGTACGCGATGGCCGGGTTCGACCCAGCTGGCGATGACATCGAAATCCGGACGGCCAGGCATGAGCGTCATAGCTTGATGTTCCCGAGAAAGGCGCCGACCAGCCCGTGGTAATGGGCATCTTCCATCAGGAAGGAGTCATGGCCGTAGTTCAGGTCGATTTCTGCGTAGGATACCTTGCGTCCGTTGGCCAGCAGCGCAGCGACGATTTCCCGGGAACGGGCCGGCGAAAAGCGCCAGTCGGTGGTGAACGAGGCAACCAGGAAATTGGTGTCGGTATGGGTACGCGCCATCGTCCGGACCAGGTCGCCATCGTCGAGACGCGCCGGATCGAAGTAATCCAGCGCCTTGGTCATCAGCAGATAGGTGTTGGCATCGAAATAGCCGGCGAACTTGTCACCCTGGTAGCGCAGGTAGGACTCGACTTCGAATTCGACGTCGAAATCGAAGGAAAAGGCATTGTTGCGCAGTTCGCGGCCGAACTTCTCGCCCATCTGGTCATTCGACAGGTAGGTGATGTGGCCGAGCATGCGCGCCAGCCGCAGGCCGCGCACCGGCCGGGTGCCGAATTCGTAATAGTGGCCGCCGTGGAAATCCGGATCGGTCAGGATGGCCTGGCGGGCGACGTCGTTGAAGGCGATGTTCTGTGCCGACAACTTTGGGGCCGAGGCGATGACCAGCGCGTTGCGCACGCGTTCCGGGTAGGTGATGCTCCAGCGCAGTGCCTGCATGCCGCCCAGGCTGCCGCCCATGACGGCAGCCCACTGGTCGATGCCGAAGAAGTCGGCGAGGCGGGCCTGGGCATTGACCCAGTCGACGACCGCCACCATCGGAAAATCAGCACCCCAGGGCTTGCCGGTCGCCGGGTTGATCGACGACGGGCCGGTCGAGCCATGACAGCCGCCCGGATTGTTCAGGCCGACGATGAAGAATTTATCGGTATCGAGTGGTCGTCCCGGACCGATGATGTTGTCCCACCAGCCGATGTTGTTCGGCTGATCGGCATAGTGACCGGCCAGATGGTGGTGGCCGGACAGCGCATGGCAGACGAGGATGGCGTTGGATTTGGCGGCATTCAGCGTGCCGTAGGTTTCGACAGCCAGTTCATAGGACGGCAGTACTCCGCCACTTCGCAGATGCAGCGGCTCGTTGAAGTGGATGCGTTGTGATTCGACGACGCCAATTCCCGGCATGGTGTTCCCAGAAACAAAAAACCCAGTCGGCCAAAACGCGAACTGGGTGGTCCCCGTTTTAGCTGCATTTTTTTAGGCGCCCGCAATCTGAGCTCAAATCGGCGCCGCCGGAAGATTCCAGCAGGCTGTGAAGATACCCAGCGCTCAATTAAAAGTCAATTGGTGTGGACGGTGCTGAATGTAAATGGGACTTTGGTACTATTCGTCACTGGCAATTCGATAATACGAAGGTGCAGGCATGATCGAACAAAGACGGCATCAACGCATCCGTTTCGGGGCGCCGCCTCCGGTCAGGATCGGCTATGGCGGGGTTGTCGGTGATGGTTTCGTCGAAAACCTGTCGATGTCCGGCCTGATGTTGCGCAGTTCGATACAATTGGATATCGGACACAGCGTGGGTTGCGAATTCTCCCTGTTCGGTGCGCCGTTGATGGACGTGCCGGTGACTGTCGTCAGTCGGGTCGGCGATTTGTATGGCGTCAGGTTTCAGCTCGGTTTGATCAATCAGGTCCTGATCGAGGATGCGATCAGGAATGCGCTGGCGGAGGGCAAGGCGTCGATTCTTTCGGTCCACGATCTAGCCGGCAGGAAAGTCATGCGCATTGCAGGGGGCTTGAATGGCGCTCTGCGCAACGATTTCATGCATGCCCTGACCCGGGTCGGTGTCGATGAAATCGATGTTGGTGCTGTCACTCAGGTAGATCAGGCGGGACTGGCACTTTGCCTAGTAGCCACGGAACGCCACGGTGCGATAATCGGTGCCCGGTCAGATTGCTTTGACGGCGCCTGGAAACTTGCGTTGGCCTTGTCCGGTACGAATGAAACAGCGCCTTTGTAGCCCCGGAAAAAATGCCCCCTCCCCAGCGAATTCTCCCTCTGATTCTCCTTGGCGCCTTGTCGTCGGCTTTTGCCGATGATGACATTTTTTTTGCCGAGTTGCCGGTTGTTGCATCGGTCAGTCGTTTGCCGCAGAGACTGGCGGATGCGCCAGCATCGGTAACGGTAATTGACCGGGAGATGATCCGATCATCGGGCATTCGGTCACTAAGTGACATTTTTCGTCTGGTCCCCGGCTTTCAGACCTTTGCACACAGCGATACTGCGGCACGGGTCAATTACCATGGCGTCACCGATGACAATGATTTTTCGCCACGCCTGCAGGTGCTGATTGACGGTCGTTCATTGCATTCCCCACTGTTCCGGAATGGCATGAACTGGGCTCTCGTACCTGTAGCCCTGGAGGATATCGAGCGCATAGAGGTGGTACGCGGGTCCAATTCGGTATCTTATGGAACCAATGCCTTTCTCGGTGTGGTGAACATCATTACCGTGGATCCGTCGCTGGTGCGCGGTACATCGGTGTCGGCCAGTAGTGGTAGCCAGGGTGTGCGTGACCATACCGTGCGTACTGGTGGCCGTTTCGGCGACCACGGCAATTTTCGCCTGACCTATCAAAAGGTCAAGGATGATGGTCTGGATGACGACTACGATTGGCGCGATAGTTACCAAAACCGACGTCTCGATGCGCGTTTCGACTACGCTGTGAGTATGCGGGATTCTCTGGAGCTTAATCTGGGGCGGGTCGAGGGGAGTTTTACCCGGGGACGCCTGGATACTGTCGTACCTGCTGTGGAGGATCTGGAAAATCCATTCCGGGATCTTGAAGAGTCATCTACCTGGATGCAGGTGCGCTGGCTGCGTGCATTGGCCGATGGTGAGGATTTCTCTCTACGTTATACCTTCAGTGAGGATCGGGGGGATGATGGTTTCATCAGTCCCAAATACGCTGCCCCCTATAACGATCTGAACGAGTCGGGTGACCGGGGGCTGCGCCACGAAATCGAAGCGGTTCACAACTTCTCGCCGATGGAAAATACCCGCTTGGTCTGGGGGGGGAGTTGGCGTCGCGATGCGGTGACTTCGAACACCATGCTGCGCGACCGGGGTGAGGAAACAAGGCAGGTTTGGCGTGCCTTTGCCAATGGCGAATGGAATCCGTCCAAATGGGTGACCGTGAATCTGGGAGCGGCAAGTGAACGTGACAGCCTGGCTGGCGTCCATTTCTCCCCGCGTGCCAGCTTGGCGTTTCATGTTAACCCCGAAAATACGCTGCGCCTTGGATATGCCCGAGCTTGGCGAACCGCGAGTATCCAGGCGTACCGGGCTAATTTCCGCCAGGCCGATGTGACGACCAAGGGTGACCTTGCGGGCAATCCGGATTTGCCGGCTGAGCGATTGGATACCTGGGAGATAGGCTATCTTGGTGATTGGCGGGCGTGGCGCATGAGTCTTGATGTCCGCCATTTCCGGGAGAGAGTTACGGATCGCTCGCTACAGCTTCGACCAGGGCCGGATACCTTGGCAAAGGGTGGGCCGGTACCGATTTCCGAGCAGTCCATTCAGAACCTGGCGATTCGTGGCTACGAACTGCAGTTCAAGTGGCAGCCTTTCACAAATACCCGGCTTTTACTGAATCACGCCAGCATGCGCGTGGATAGTGAATTATCCGACAACGGGCGAGCGATAGAGTTGGTCGACGACAGCAATTTGTACTTCCCGGCAGACATGGAAAAATATGTTGCGCTTGCGGAACAGTCTGCGCCCAGACGCACATCTTCAATATTGTTGTCTCAGCTTTTGCCCGGCGGTTTTGATATTTCGGTTGCACGTTATTGGGTTGATGCCATCAAGTGGACGCGCAATACCGATGCAGACAAATATCACCGGACCGATGTTCGGTTGGGCTATCGTTTCAATCTGGGTGAGCATAAGGGCGAACTGGCTTATACCCAGCAATCAGTTGATGGCGAGCATGTGGAACAGCGCTCTGCGGGTTCAAAACCCAATCAACGCACTGTCGACCGTCGTCACTGGGTTACCCTCACACTGGCTTTCTGATCGGCTGTCTCAGCCCCGGCTGCCACGCATTACCGCACCTTCGAACCAGGCGTCGAACGGTTCGCGCGGGGCGACAGCTTTGCCATGGGCATAGGCAATGCCGAGTTTGCGCAGGTGTTCGAGCAGGGGCGTGTCGTCCACGTCTTCGGCGATCGAATAGATGTCCTGTTCAGCAGTGATTTCCAGAATTGCGCGCAGCAGGGCGGTTGAGGTAACTCCGTCGCCAATGTCCCGGGTCAGACTGAGGCTGAGCCTGACGTAGCTGGGGGCCAGCGTGCGCAATTGCGTGAATGATGAGACGCCGCCGCCGAATTCGGTCAGTGCGATCTGGCAACCCAGTTCGCGCATGCGTCGGGAGAACTCGATGAGCTGGCTGGTCTGGTGGGTGCTGATGTCTTCGGAGAACATCAGGCACAGTCCTTGACCCTCGATCCCGTGTTCTTCCAGCTGGCTGGCGATGAAGTCGCCGGTCTTGCTGTTGGCGATGGCGGCGCGCGACAGGGGGACCATGCAGCGCATGCCCATCTGCTGGCGGGTGGCGCGCGCCAGGGAGCGGATGGCGGTTTCCAGGAAATGATGATCGAAGACGCTGGCCATATCGTAGCGTTCGGCGGCGTCGATCAGTGCGCTCAAGGCGATCGGCGCCTGACCGGGTTCGTTCAGGCGGGCGCTGAGTTCGGCAATCTGACCGCCAGGGACGCCGGCATGCAGGGCCCGGATCGGGATTGCCTCGACGATCAGGCGTCCTTCGGAGAGGGCGCTGGCCAGACGGCTGGCCCAGTTGCCGCGGTCGCGTCGGCGGTCCGTTTGCGTTGCCGGTGCCAGTTCACAGACCTGGTTGCGGCCAAGCTCCTTGGCCTGCAGGCAGGCGGCATCGCTCAGCGCAAAGATTTCCTGGACGTCGCGGACATCGCGGGTCACTGGAGCGAGACCGATGCTGGCGCCAATGGCGAAGATCTTGTCCTGCCAGACGAAGCGGTACTCGGCGGAGAGTGCGCAAAGGTCTTCGGCAACCTGGCGGGCCTTGGTCAGGCTGCAGTTGGCCAGCATGATGCCGAATTCGTCGCCGCCGAGACGGGCGAGGGTGTCTTCTTCGCGCAGGCGGCCCTGGAAGAGCAGGGATATCTGGCGCAGCAGTTCGTCGCCGGCAAGGTGTCCGCAGGCGTCGTTGACTGCCTTGAAGCGGTCGAGGTCGATGTAGAGCACGCTGAATTCGTCGCCGCCGGCATGGACTGTGTCGAGCGCCTTGTCCAGGCGCAGTTCGAATTCGCGCCGGTTGACCAGTCCGGTCAAGGCATCGTGCCTGGCCTGGAAAACCAGTTGGGCGGTGGCTTCCTCAATGCGCGACTGCATCGAGCGATGGGCTTCCTCGATATGCCCGGCCATGTCATTGAACCCGTCCTCGAGAACCCGCATTTCACCGCTGGAGATGGCCGGGACCCGGGTGTCGAAATTGCCTGCGGACATGTTGCGCACGGCTTCTGCAAGTCGTTGCAACGGCAGCGCGAGGTGATCGGCCATGGCAATGGCCAGCGCACCCATCAGGCCAAGGCCGAGCAGGATGGCGATGAATCCCTGCAACATCAGCTCGCGCTGGCGTTCGAGCAGTTCGTTCTTGTCCAGTTCGATGAAGACGTGACCGATGGTTTCTTGCGGTGCGTTGTCGAGGCCGGCGATGTCGAACAGGGGGTCGCTGTCACTCTGGGTGCGGATGACGGGGGCGCCGAAAGCGATCTAGGATTCGCTTTCGGCAACCTGCGATGGCTCTTCCAGCCGCTGGCGGATGATTTCGGCCGCCAGCGAGACGCGACCGCTGACAGCCAGCGTGCGGCCTTTCGGATTGACGATGATCGCGGCCTTGACACCGGGCTCCTGCATGGCGGCCTGGACCAGGCCGTAAATGCTGTCCATCTGGCCGGCGATGATGCCGTATTCGCTGATCGGTGCGAGGTAGCGGACGGTGGCCAGCCCCTTGGCGCGCAACTGGGTTTCCAGGGCGCTGATCCCAGTCATCGAGAAATACAGCACGAGCAGCGTGGTGATCAGTGCGCTCGGTAGCAGCGTGAGTACCAGCAGTCGTTGTCGCAGTGTCAGGTTTTTCATTGTTCAGTTCCGCTGGAAAGCAGTTTCTGGAACAGGTCGGCTTCTTCCGGTAGACGCAGGCCAAACGCGTCGGCGACGCTCTGGTTGATGGTCAGCGAATATTCGGAAGGTCCGCTTGGCGGGGGGAGTCGATTGCCCTGGTTGCGGATCAGTTCGCCGGCTTGGCGACCGATCTGGGCTGGGGTGGAATAGAGGGCAGCCAATGCACCAGCCTTGGCGAAGGCGGCAGAGAAGGCGACGACCGGTCGGCGGAAGCGATAGGCCGTGATCAGCAGGGGCTTGATGCTGTTACGTGAATAGAGCAGGGGGTCGGGCAGGGCGAGCAAGGCATCGGTCCGCGGCAGCAACGATTCGAGGGCCGGCAGGATGTGCTGTTCGTCGGCAACATGTTCGGTGATGAGTTGCAGCTGCTGGGTGATCAGGGCCTGGCGGAAGAGACTGGTTTGCTGACGGGACTGATCGCTGACGAGAATGCCGATGCGCTGGCTTTCCGGGAACAGGAGCCGCAGCAGGCGGGCCTGGCGGCGTGCGGGTTGGTCCAGATAAATGGCTGAAACCAGCGGCGGGGAGCGTGCATCGAGCACGATTGAGAGATAGGCGTTTTCCGGCAGCAAGGTTGCCAGCAGTGGTGTTCGCTGCGTTTTCCCCAAGGTCTTGCGCAAGGCTTCGGTGCCGGCGGTAATGACCAGATCGACCGGGTGGCTGTCGAGCGGCCGGAGCTCGCTGTCGCTATAGCTGATGCGCCAGTTGCTACCCTTCAGGCTCTTTTGCAGACTACCGGCAAATTCCCGATAGGGTGCGCTGTCATCGGCCAGGACGAGCGCGATTTCCCCGGCCCAGCTTCTCAGGGCAAGCAGGGAAAAGGTGATGAAGATCAGGGCGAACCGCAGCATCCGGGCACTATAGAGTGTCGGCGCATGCCATGGCAATAAGCGTTTACCGCAGTTGTCCGCAGGTGTCCAGTATTCCCTGCAACAGCGGCAGCCCTTCGCTGATCGCTACCGGGCCGGGTGTCAGGATGATCGCCGATTTGATTTCATGCATCCGGCCGTTGTTGACCGCAGGAATGCTGTCCCAGCCCGGACGGGCGGCGACGCGCTCGGGGCGGAAGTGCTTGCCGCACCAGGAACCGATGATGATGTCAGGCGCAGCGGTGATGACCTCTTCCGGCGTCGGCCGGCGGTCGCGAGCCAGCGGTGAGCGGGCGCGTTCGGCGAAGACGTCCTCGCCGCCGGCGATGTCGATCAGTTCGGAAACCCAGCGCAGGCCGCTGATCAGCGGATCGTCCCATTCCTCGAAATAGACGCGCGGCCGGCGGCCGCTGCGGGCGATGCGTTCGGCGGCGATTGCCCGGGCAGCGGCAATCTGTGCTTCCAGTCCGGCAACCAGTGCCTGGGCGCGTTCCTCGGCGCCGACCAGGCGGCCGACCGTTTCGATCATCGCCAGGATGTCGTCGACGCTGCGCATGTTCAGCGCGTACACCGGGATGCCGGCCTTGATCAGGTCGCGGGCGATGTCAGCCTGGAGGTCGGAGAAGGTCAGCACCAGGTCCGGTTCGACGGCGAGGATTTTTTCGATGTCGCCAGTGGTGAAGGCGAAGACCTTGGGCTTTTCCTTGCGTGCCTGGGGCGGCCGGACGGTGTAGCCGCTGATGCCGGCGATCCGGTCCTGTTCGCCCAGGGCGTAGAGGACTTCGACGGTTTCGGTGGTCAGGCAGACGATGCGCTGGGGCAGGCGGGGCATGGTGTTTTTCTCACTTGGGGCGGCGGCTGCGTGCGACATCGAGATGGGCGCAGAGTTTCGTCGCGCCGTCGAGAATGCGCGGCGTATGCCGTTGCATGATGTCCGGGTTGATGTGGAACAGGTTGTCGCGTTTGACCGCAGTCAGACTCTTCCATTTATCCCAGTCGTGCAGCCACTCCGGCTTGGCGTCGCCCATGCCGGTGGCGACGATGGCTTCCGGGTTGGCCTCGATCACCGCCTCAACACTGATCCGCGGTGCCATCTGCTTGAGGTGGCCGAAGACGTTGTCGCCGCCGCACAGGCGGATTGCGTCGCTGATGATCTGCGGGCCGCCGACCGTCATCAACGGTGCCTTCCATATCTGGTAGAAGGTACGCACCTTCGGCTTGCTGGCGTTGGCTGCCTGCAGCGCCGCCAGACGTTCGCGGAAGCGGCGGGCCTCGACGTCGGCGACGGCGCTGGTGCCGGCCAGCTGGCCGTAGCGCTCAAGCTGGCTGGCGACGTCTTCCATGCGGTTCGGCTGCGAGATGTAGACGGTCAGCCCGAGCGCCCGCAGCTTGTCGGCCTGGACCATGTTGTTGCCACTTTCCCAGGCAATCACCAGGTCGGGCTTGAGGGCGACGATGGCCTCGAGATCGATGCGCGAATAGCCGCCGACGCGCGGCAGCTGCTTTGCCGCCGGCGGATAGTCGCTGTAGTCGACGGTGCCGACCATCCTGCTGCCGGCGCCAGCGGCGTAAAGGCTCTCGGCGATGTGCGGGGCGAGGGCGATGATGCGCCGGGCTGGCTCGCGCAGGCGGACTTCGTGGCCGGTGTCGTCCTTGAAGAGCAGTTCGGCGTGGGCGCTGGCGGCGAGAAATGTTGCGGTCAACGCAGCGAAAAGGCGAATTTTCATGCGGGTTTCCATTCGGCGAGGGCGTTTGCCAGGCGTTGCCAGCCGGCCTCGTCGGGCGGCAGGCCGACGCGCAGCAGCGGATTCGATTCGTAGCGGCGAGTGAGGATGGCGCGGCGCGCCAGGTGTTCGTGCAGTTCGGCGGTGGCCGCTGCGTTCAGTGTCGCGAACAGCGGCGTCGCCTTGACCTCGCCGAACGGCGCCAGCAACTGGCGCAGGCGTTCGCCGTCGGCGTGCAGGCGCTGACGGTTTGCCGTCTGCCAGGCATTGTCGGCGAGCGCCAGCGTCGCCGCGGCGCGCGATGGGCCGGCGATGCTCCACGGACCGATCGCCTCGGCCATTTTCGCCAGCAGTTCGGGGGCGGCAAACAGGAAGCCGACGCGCAGCCCGGCCAGGCCGAAGAACTTGCCGAGCGAGCGGAAGACGATCAGGTTCGGCGCCTCGGTAGTGCCGGCCAGCGGCGTCAGGCTGTGCTCGGGCGTCGCGTCGATGAAGGCTTCGTCGACGATCAGCCAGCCGCCGCGCTTTTTCAGTTGCGCCGCGGCGTCGACCGCAAGATCGCGCGGATGGCGGTCGGCGGTCGGGTTGTTCGGGTTGCACAGCAGCACGTAGGGTGTCGCCGCCGCCAGCGCGCGCGGCAGCGTCGCGTTTTGCAGGAAGCGCAGCTTGTGGCCGGCGCGCTGCCAGGCTTGCGGGTGTTCGTTGTAGAGCGGCGCGATGCAGGCCACCGCGGCGCGCGGTAACAGCGCAGGCAGCCACTGGATGGCGGCCTGCGAACCGGCCACCGGCAGCAGATTGGTGTTGCCGTAGTAGGCGGCCGCGGCGGCTTCGAGGCCGTCGTTGTCTTCCGGCAGGCGCTGCCAAGCACTTGCCGGCAGGGGCGGCACTGGCCAGCCCTGCGGGTTGATGCCGGTGGACAGGTCGAGCCAGTCGGCGAGTGGAATATCGTAGTGGGCCGCGGCTTCGCGCAGGCGGCCGCCATGGTCAAGCATGCAGGGCTCCGATCAGGAAAAGGACGGCCAGCCACAGCCACAGGCTGCGCCGGATCAGCGTGATCGCCCGGCCGAGGTCGGCGGCGACCGGTGCCGGGCCGCAACCGAGCGGTGGGCGGATTTCCTCACGGCCGTGGTAGATCGCGGCGCCGCCACATTGCACGCCGAGGCTGCCAGCGCCGGCCGCCATCACCGGGCCGGCGTTCGGGCTTTCCCAGCCGGGCGCTTGGGCACGCCAGCAGGCCAGCGCGTCGCGCCAGCGACCGAGCAGGGCGTAGCTCAGCGCGGTCAGCCGGGCCGGCAACCAGTTGAGCACGTCGTCAAAGCGGGCGGCCCAGCGGCCGTAGAGGTTGTAGCGTTCGGTGCGGTAGCCCCACATCGCGTCGAGCGTGTTGGCCAGCCGGAAGAGCAGGGCGCCGGGGCCACCGAACAGGGCGAACCAGAACAGCGCACCGAAGATCGCGTCGTTGCCGTTCTCCAGCACCGACTCGACGCCGGCCTTGGCGACGCCGGACTCGTCGAGTGCCGATGTTTCACGGGAAACAATCCAGCCGACGCGTTGTCGTGCTTCGTCGAGCCGCCCTTCGCGCAGCGGCCGGGCGACCGCTTCGGCGTGCTCGCATAGGCTGCGCGCGCCGAGCGAAAAATAGAGCAGCAGCACGTCGACCGCAAAAGGTGCGAAGGGCCGCAAGGCCAGCGCCAGCGCCACCCAGGGCAGCACCGCCAGCGCCCAGCCGAGCACGCCGCCAGCAATCGTGCGCCGGTTCAGCCGTCTTTCGATCGCCGCCGCCAGCGTGCCGAAGCCGACCAGTGGGTGAAAACGCCGCACTTCGCCGAACAGGCGGTCGAGCAGCACGGCGGCGAGCGCCGCCAGCGGCATGGCGAAGGGGCCGTCGATCAGGGTCATGCCGGGTAGATGCCTCGTTCCTGGACGGCCTGCTGCAGTTCACGCAATTTTGCGGTCAACGCCTCGTTTTCGCCGGAATCTGCGGCCCCCCATTGTTCGTGCCAGAGCAAGTCGGCCACTGGCAGGCGCGGCAGCCAGCCAGCCTTCTCCAGTTCCGGCTGGTCCTTGAAATGGCTGACGTGGCCGATGCACAAATAGGCGATCGGTACGATGTGGTGCGGAATGCCGAGTGCATCCTGCAGCGCCTTTTCGTGGAAGATGCTGACCCAGCCGACGCCGAGGCCTTCGGCGCGGGCCGCCAGCCACAGGTTCTGCACGGCGCACACGCTGCTGTACAGATCCATGGTCGGGATGTGTGTGCGGCCGATGACTACCGGGCCGCTGCGCGAGCGGTCGCAGGTGATGCACAGGTTCACCGGTGCGTCGAGGATGCCCTGCAGCTTGAGCTGGCTGTAGATCTCGCGCTTTTCGTCGGGGAACATTGTCGCTGCTTCGGCGTTGGCCTGGGCGAAGATGTCGTGCACCCGCTGTTTCACGGTCGACGAGCGGACCAGCAGGAAATTCCACGGCTGCATGAAACCGACCGACGGCGCGTGGTGCGCTGCCATCAGGATGCGCGCGAGCTGGTCGTCGGCAACCGGGTCGGGCAGGAACTGGCCGCGCACGTCGCGGCGGTTGAAGATGGCACGATAGACGGCAGCCCGTTCGGCCTCGGAAAAAGCGTGCTGGTTTTCCATGGATTCCCCTTCTGGAAACGCGATGGCACCCGTCCACGATGCCGTGTTAAGTCTCCCGGCCGGTCTTCTGACTCGGATTCACCCGGACGATGCGCCTTCCCGCCGCAGCAGTGGCCTGTGCATCGCCCGTCATCCTCACAGCGCTGGGCACGTGGCGGATTCGCACCGCCTTCCCGATTCTCCTGCCGGCAAAGCCGGAAAGCACCGGGAGACACCTTCCCGAACTTTTTCGGGAAGGGAGCGATGGTGCCATAATTACCGCCTTTTTTCACGGGTTCGGACGATGATACGCAACGCCCTGATGGTGCAAGGCACGACTTCGGATGCCGGCAAATCAACGCTGGTCGCGGCGCTGTGCCGGATTCTGAAGCGGCGTGGGGTACGCGTGGCGCCGTTCAAGCCGCAGAACATGGCGCTCAATTCGGCGGTCACCGTCGACGGCGGCGAGATCGGCCGGGCGCAGGCGCTGCAGGCGCTGGCCTGCGGCCTTGAAGCGCATACCGATTTCAACCCGGTGCTGCTGAAACCGACCACTGACAAGAAGGCGCAGGTGATCATCCACGGCAAGGTCGCCACCGATCTCGACGCCAAGGCCTACCACGACTACAAGCCGCGGGCGATGCAGGCGGTTTTGGCCTCCTGGGCACGGTTGACCGCAGCATTCGACTGCATCCTCGTCGAGGGCGCCGGCTCGCCGGCCGAGATCAACCTGCGCGCCCGCGACATCGCCAACATGGGCTTTGCCGAGGCTGTCGATTGCCCGGTGATCATCGTCGCCGACATCGACCGCGGCGGTGTCTTCGCCCATCTGGTCGGCACGCTGGAACTGCTGTCGCCGTCCGAACAGGCGCGCGTCGTCGGCTTCGTCATCAACCGTTTTCGCGGTGACATCGCGCTGCTCGAATCCGGCCTCGACTGGCTCGAACAACGCACCGGCAAGCCGGTGCTCGGCGTGCTGCCCTACCTGCACGGCTTGATGCTCGATGCCGAGGACGCGATCGCGACGGCTGCGGTCGACGGCAAGAAAACGGCAAAAATCCGTGTCGTCGCGCCGGCCTGGCCGCGCACGTCGAACCACAACGACCTCGACCCGTTGCGTCTGCATCCCGAAGTCGATTTCCGCTGGGTCGGTCCGGGCGAGGCCCTGCCGCCGGCAGACCTGATCGTCCTCCCCGGTTCCAAGGCGGTGCGTGCCGATCTCGACTGGTTGCGGGCGCAAGGCCTGGACGTCGCCATTGCCCGTCATCTGCGCTACGGCGGCAAGGTGATCGGCCTGTGCGGCGGCTACCAGATGCTGGGTCATGTAGTTGATGATCCGCTCGGGCTGGAAGGTACGGCGGGCAGCACGCCGGGGCTGGGTTTTCTTGATGTCGGAACGACGCTGGAAAATGAAAAGCAGTTGCGCAACGTTGCCGGCCATCTGCTGTTGGCCGGTGAACCGGCGATGACCGGCTATGAAATCCACCTCGGCGTCACCCGTGGCGAGGGTTTGTCGCGGCCGGTCCTGCGCCTCGACGATGGTCGTTTCGATGGCGCCGTCTCGGCCGATGGTCAGGTGCTCGGCACTTATTGTCACGGCGTTTTCGACCATCCGGCGGCGTTGACCGCACTACTCGCCTGGGCCGGCATGACGGAAAGCGCGCCGGTCGATTTCGCCGCCCGGCGCGAGGCCGATCTCGACCGCCTGGCCGATTCGGTCGAAGCCGCGCTGGATTGGGAAAAACTCAGGCCGTTTTTGGCGGCGCTTTAAGCGTCAGCGGCAGGCCGGCAGCGACCAGCGTGACCCGGTCGCAGACGGCGGCAACGCGCTGGTTCAACCGCCCCTGTTCATCGGCAAACAGCCGAGACACCGGATGCATCGGCACGATGCCCCAGCCGACTTCGTTCGATACCAGGATGATGCGGCCGGGTAGTTGCGGCAGCGTCTCGATCAGCGCCGCCGTTTCACCGGCGAACAGCGGGCAGGCGATGGCTTCGCCGGCTTCGGCCTGGGCGGCGGCTTTGCCGGCGAAGAGCAGGTTGGACAGCCACAGCGTCAGGCAATCGACGAGGATGCAGGTGTCGGGCGCCGCCAGCTCGCGCAGCCGGGCGGCCAGGTGCAGCGGTTCCTCGACGCAGCCCCAGTCGGCCGGGCGGCGTTCGCGATGGTGAGCGATGCGGCGGGCCATCTCGCCGTCGCGCGATTCGGCAGTGGCGACATAGATGACTTGGCGGCCGCCATCGAGCGCGCATTGTTCGGCGTGGCGGCTCTTGCCCGAACGGGCGCCGCCGATGATCAGTTCATTCATGGCCGCCATTGTATAATCGCTGCGTTCGATAAAACGGAACCCGGTGCGAGGTAACTCTATTCCGGGGCGGGCCCGCCGCTGTAATCGGGGACGGACGTTGCACCATGTCACTGCCAAGGGGAAACAGACCCGGCGGGAAGACGCAGCGATCCGGACGATCCGAAAGCCAGAAGACCTATCGAGCACCAAGACAGCAAGCCTGTGGACAGGGCTTCGCGGCTGCGTTGGCCAAACGCTGTCGCGAGGCCCTTTTTTCTTTTGGAGAATCGGATGCATTCGTTCGCAATCACCGCCCCGGACCGGGGCATGGAAAATTCGCTCAAACACAAGGTCGACCGCAAGACCAAACCACCCGGCGCGCTCGGCCAGCTGGAAACGCTGGCGGTGCAGATCGGCCTGATCCAGCAGACGCTGTCGCCGTCGCTCGACCGGCCGCAGATGCTGGTCTTCGCCGGCGACCACGGCGCGGCCAAGGCCGGCGTTTCGGCGTCGCCGCAGGAAGTGACCTGGCAGATGGTCGGCAATTTCCTCAATGGCGGTGCAGCGATCAATGTCTTCTGCCGCGCCAGCGGAATCGCGCTGTCGGTCGTCGACGCCGGTGTCGCCCACGACTTTGTCACGGTCGACGGCCTGATCGACGCAAAAATCGCCCATGGCACCGCCAGCTACCTCGACCAGCCGGCGATGAGCGCAGCCCAGTGTGCGGAAGCGGTCGGGCGCGGCGCGGCGATCGTGCGCCAGCTGGCGGCACAAGGTTGCCGGGTGGTCGGCTTCGGCGAAATGGGGATCGGCAATACCGCCGCCGCCTCGCTGATCACCCATGCACTGACCGGCGTCGCGCTGGCCGACTGCGTCGGCCGCGGCACCGGCCTCGACGATGCCGGCCTGGCGCGCAAGCAGGCCTTGCTGGCGCAGGCCGCCGGGCGCTGGCAGGCCGCCGGTGGCGATGCAGCGCCGCTGGCCGTGCTCGCCGAGTTCGGCGGCTTCGAGATCGCGATGATGGCCGGCGCCATGCTGGCGGCGGCGGAAGCGAAGATGGTGCTGCTCATCGACGGCTTCATCGTCGGTGCGGCGGCGCTGGTCGCCGCGCGCCTCGAACCGGCATTGGTCGACTACTGCGTCTTCTGCCACCGCTCGGCCGAACCCGGTCACCGTGCCCAGTTGCAGGCGCTGCGCGCCGAGCCGCTGCTCGACCTCGGCCTGCGCCTGGGCGAGGGCACCGGCGCCGCGCTGGCCTTTCCGCTGGTCAAGGCGGCGGTGGCCTTCCTCAACGAGATGGCCAGCTTCGAGTCGGCCGGCGTCGCCGGCTAGCCATGCTGCGCCGCGAGCTCGAGTATTTCCTCGGCGCCGTCCGTTTCTTCACGCGGCTGCCGGTGCCGGCCTGGGTCGGCCATTCGGCCGAGGCGCTGAACGGCTCGGCGCGCTGGTTCCCGGCGGTCGGCCTGGTCGTCGGCGGCATCGCCGCGCTGGTCTATCTCGCCGCGCTGCAACTGTGGCCGCAGCCGGTGGCGGTGCTGCTGGCGATGGCAGCGACGCTGTACGCCACCGGCGCCTTCCACGAGGACGGCCTGTCCGACACCGCCGACGGCCTCGGCGGTGGCTGGGACAAGCTGCGCATCCTGGAAATCATGAAGGATTCGCGCGTCGGCAGCTACGGCGTCGTCGCGCTGTGGCTGGGGCTGACCGGCAAGTTCGTGCTGCTCGCTACGCTCGACCCGGCGCTGGTGCCGTGGGCGCTGCTCGCCGGCCACGCGCTGTCGCGCTGGTGTGCGACCTTGCTGCTGGCGACCATGGACTACGTGCGCGAGGATCTGCTGGCCAAGGCGAAACCGCTGGCGACGCGGCTGTCGCCGGGAGCCTTACTGGTCGCCACGGTCTGCGCCGCAGCGCCGCTGGCCGGACTGCCGTGGCCGCAGGCGGCGCTCGGTCTGTTGCTGGCGCTGCTGGCAACGGTGTGGCTGGCAGCGAAATTCCGGCGCTGGCTCGGCGGCTATACCGGCGATTGCCTGGGCGCAACGCAGCAAGTCGCCGAAATTGCCTTCTTCCTTGGCGTGCTTGCACAATGGCCGCGCTGATGCTGTACCTGATCCGCCACCCGCGCCCGCTGATCGCGGCCGGAATTTGTTACGGTCAACTCGATGTCGAGGCCGAAAATCCCCCCGCCATTGCCGAGCGTCTGCGCGCCGAACTGCCGCCGGGACTGCCGGTATGGAGCAGTCCGCTGCAGCGCTGCCGGACGCTGGCCGAAGCCCTGCACCCGGCGCCGCAGATCGACGCCCGTCTGATGGAACTGAATTTCGGCGCCTGGGAAGGTCGACCGTGGGATGCCGTGCCGCGCGCGGAACTCGATGCCTGGGCGGCCGATGTCGCCGGTTACGCGTCGCCCGGCGGCGAATCGCCGCGCCAGCTGCAGGCGCGGGTGCTCGATTTCGTTGCCGGCCTCGGCGCCGGCGAGCATGTACTGGTCACCCATGCCGGCGTGATCCGCACGCTGCTGGCGCAGGCTGCGGGCGAGAGTATCGCCGATGGCCTGCGGCGGACAGCGGATTACGGCAGCCTGACCCGGCTCGCTTACTCCGGCAGCCGGTAACGCTGCTCGCGGTACAGCCAGGCTGGCAGCAAGGCGTGCGCCAGGGCGCGTCTGGCCAGTGCGTCGCCGTCGGCAGGGGGCGTCTCGGCAGCGCTCAGGTGTTTCTTCGTGCGGTCGTAGTGGGCGAAGGCCGGCGCCTTTTCCGGGCGCAGGACGACGACCTGATTGCCTTCCATCCAGCCGTAGTTCTGCTCGTACTGCATCATCGCCCGGCCGGGCAGGTTGTCCGGTTCGCGCGTCAGGTCACGGCCCGGCATCGGGTGCTTCGCATCGACGCCCATCAGCGACAGCAGCGTCGGCGCCAGGTCGATCTGGCTGGCCACGGTCTTCACCCGTTTGGGCTGGATATCGGCGCCGAGGATCAGGCCGGGAATGTGGAAGCGCTCGATCGGCACCATGCTGTCGCCGCGCACGCGGATGTCGTGGTCGGCGACGACGACAAAGACGGTGTCCTGCCAGTACGGGCTGGCCTTGGCCTGGGCGATGAATTCGCCGAGTGCGTGGTCGGTGTATTTGACGGCGTTGTTTTCGGTTTGCTTCGGCTGTTCGTGGAGATCGATACGGCCGTCCGGAAATTCGAAGGGGGCGTGGTTGGTCGAGGTGAATACCAGCGTGAAGCTTGGCTTGCCTTCGCCGTGCTTGGCGCTCAGACGCTCGTGCGTCTTGGCGAACAGGTCCTCGTCGGAAACGCCCCAGCTGGCGACGAATTTCGGGTTCGCGAAATCCTTTTCTTCGGTGATTCGGGAAAAGCCGTTGCCGGTGAAGAAGCCGCGCATGTTGTCGAAATGCGCCTCGCCACCGTAGATGAATTCCGACTCGTAGCCATGCTGGCCGAGGATGGATGCCAGCGTGGCGAAATTGCGCTGCGCCAGGGACAGCTTGACGATAGCCTGCGCCGGCGTCGGCAGGAAACCGGTGGTCACCGCCTCGATGCCGCGGATCGAGCGGGTGCCGGTGGCGTAAAGTTGCTCGAACCACCAGCCTTCGTTTTTCAGTTTTTCCAGGTTGGGCGTTACCGGTACGCCGCCGAGCGATTCGACGAAGGTCGCGCCCAGGCTTTCCTCAAGGATGATGACCAGATTCAGCGGTTTGTCCCGGCGGATTGTCGCCGTCTGTTCCAGCAGCGTCGGAATCTCCGGATGGTCGAGCAGCGGCCGGGCGTCGCCCAGGCTGGCGCGGGCATTGCGGAATTCAGCGAGGATTTCCGCGCTTTCCATCTTGCCGTAGATTTCGCTGGAATTGGCCTCGTGCTGCATGCCGTAGATCGCATGTGTCACCGACCAGGCGGAATTGAGGATCAGCGTGTTGACCATCGGGTCTGCAGTCAGCGCGAACATCGCCGGATTGGCCGGGCGATGGTCAAGGCTGGAGCGGATGGCGAAGGCAAAAAGCAGGAAGATCAGTGGCCAGCTCAGCCAGACGCGCCATTTTGACCAGGGCTGCGACTGTTGTTGCCAGGTGCGCAGCAGCAGCCAGGTGCCGGTGCCGAGCAGGGCTGTAACCAGCAGGCCAGCCAGCAGATGCAGGCGGAAACCGCCCCACAGCATGGCAAGGACTTCGTTGGGATATTTCAGGTATTCGACAAACAGCCGGTTCGGCCGGCTGTCGTACTCGCTGATGAAGGCCGGCGAAGCGATTTCGAGCAGGCCGAGGGCGGCGATGGCAATGGTGACCCAGACGATGTTCAGGCGTCGCCACAGCGACCAGAAGCGGCCGAGGCCCAGCAGTGGCGCGAGCAACAGCAGCGGCAGCGCGAGCAGCGAGAGCTGGATGATGTCGACGCGCACACCCTGCAGCAGCATTTCCAGCCCGATGCCGGTGGCCGCGACACGTTCCGATTGCCAGAGCATCAGCAGGATACGGGACAGCGACAGGAAGGGCAGGCCGATCAGGAAGAGCATGGCCAGCCCGGCATACGGGCCAAAAATGTCGAGCCGCTGCCAGAGGCGGCCAGGTTGCTTGAGGGCGGGTGATGCAGGGGAAAACCGGGGCATGGACAATCTCGGGGTACAGATGTCCAACAGTCTGGCGAAGGTGGGTTAAACGGAGCTTAAACGAGGCTCTCTCTAAACGTTTATCCCGGCAGGCGCAGGACAACCTGCAGGCCGCCCAGGGGGCCGCGCTCGAGCGTCAGATCGCCACCGTAGGTTTCGGCAATGTCGCTGGTGATGACCAGACCAAGTCCGCTGCCTTCGACACTTTCATCAAAGCGGCGACCGCGAATGCCGGTTTCGCGTATCTGTTCTTCGGACAGGCCGGGGCCGTCGTCGGCGATGACGACCACGATCTCATGGTGCTGCCGGGAAGCCGCAACCGTAACGCATGACTTTGCCCATTTGGCGGCGTTGTCGAGCAGGTTGCCGAGCATTTCCTCGAAATCGGTCTGCTCGCCACGCCAGGACAGTGTGCCTGGAATGTCGGTCTGCCAGTTGATCGGGCGCTCGCGATGCAGGCGCTGCATCAATGCCAGCAGACCATCGATGCTCTCGCCGACGGCAACCTGGCGAACACTGCCGGCACCGCTGCCGGCCCGGGCCAGGTGGCGATCGATCAGTTGCGACATGGCGGCGACTTGCTGGCGCAGCAAGGCATGCTCCTGCAGCGACGGGTCGGTGGCCAGCAGCGACAGCGGTTTCTTCAGCGCGTGGCTGAGATCGGCGGCATGACCGCGGGCCCGTTCGACGATCCGGGCGTTGCGGGCAAGGACCAGATCCAGTTCCTGGGCCAGCGGCTCCAGTTCCGGGCCATAGTCGCTGCCAACGCTGTCGGCTGCCCCGGTGCGTACCGCCATCAGCCTGTCACGAAGGCGCCGCAAGGGTTGCAGGCCGAGTCGTACCTGCAATGCACTGCTCAGCAGCAGGGCGATGACCAGTCCGGTCTGGGTATACAAAAGTATTCGGTCGAAGCGGGCGAGTTCGGCATCGATTTCGGCGGCTGGCCCATAAACGTGCAGTCGGGCGGCCTGGCCATCGATCTCGATATCGCGCACGATGCCGGTGATCAGCAGGCTCTGCGGGCCGGCGAGCTGTCTGAGCCGGTCTGCGCCGGTGATTGTCCGGGCGTTGCCGGTATCGAGGCGGCTGTCCCACAGCGAGCGGGAGGCCTGGGGTTCGCCGGTGCTTTCCAGTTGCCAGTACCAGCCGGAAAATATGCGGCTGAATTCGTCGTTGTTGCGACCCTGCCATCGCACCTGGGTTTCTCCCGGCAAAACCAGCAGTCCGGCGAGAAGCCGTTCGGCCTTTTCCTCCAGCCGTTGTTCGAAATTGTTGAGCAAGGTGGTCTGGACGCTCTGGCGCAGCGCCCAGCCGCCGATCGTGCTGACCAGCAGTGCAGACAGGACGCCGAGTATGAACAGCCGCGTCTCGAGGCCGATGTGCCGGTTTGCGTCAAACGGCATCGTTACCGTCCGTCAGGCAGAAACCCCTGCCGCGTTCTGTCTGGATCAGGGTGACCCCGAGTTTTCGGCGGATCCGGCCAATCAGCACATCAAGCGTGTTCGAGTCCGGATCGAGATCGCGGGCGTAAACGTGCTCGCTGATTTCGCTGCGGCTGACGACACAGCCCTTGCGTTGCATCAGGTAGGCAAGGATGCGTTTTTCCTGGGCCGTCAGCGTCAGCAACTCGCCATTCAGCGTAAAACGGTCGGCGTTGCTGTCGTAACTCAAGGGGCCGGCCTGCAGGATCGGCGAACTGTGCCCGAGTGCCCGGCGTTTCAGGACGCGTAGCCGCAGGGCGACTTCCTCCTGCAGGAAGGGTTTGGTCAGGTAGTCGTCGGCTCCGGCGTCGAAGCTGGCCAGTTTGTCGCTCCAGCGGTTGCGCGCGGTCAGTACCAGTACCGGCATGCGGCAACCGTGTTCGCGCCAGTGGCGCAGCACCGAGACGCCATCCTGGCCGGGCAGGCCAAGATCAAGGACGGCGGCGTCGTAGTCTTCGGTGCAGCCGAGAAACGCTGCTTCGTTGCCTTCGCCGACCGTCTCGACAATCATGCCGTCCTGCGTCAGTGCGGCGGCGATCCGCTCCGCCAGTTCCTTGTCGTCCTCGACGACGAGAACCTTCATCGTTCGATTTCCTCACCATTCAGGATCTTGCCGCTGATTGCGTCAACATCAAGTTCGAAAACGCGGCCATCGGTCAGGCGGACTTCGATTTCGTAGAAGTAGCGCCCATCCTGGTCGTATTCGAGTTCGATTTCCTGAAAGACGCCGCGGTAGCGGGCGGGCAGGAGATCGAGGATTTCCGGCAGGGGTTTCAGTCGCTTCAGGACTTCCTGGCGATGTCCTTCACCGCCGATCAGTTCGCCGCTGTGGGCGTCGATGACGAATTCACGCAGCCGGCCATCCTGCAATATGACCTGGATTTCGTAGATCAGCCGGTTGTTCACGGTTTGCTTGAGTTCCAGTTCCAGTACATTGCCCGGGTATCTGGCGAGCAGGCTGCGCAGGACGCGGGCCATCGGGACGCGGGGTGTTTCCGGACCGGCTGCATGCTGCAGTTCGGCGCCGCTGACTGCGTCGGCCAGCACCTTGGCGCGCTGGCCGTTGCCCTTGAGTATGGTGATCTCGTACACCCGGCGTCCGCTTGCATCCCGTTCCAGATCGACGTCGAGCACCTTGCCCGGATGTGCGGCCTGGACCTTGCCCAGAATTTCCGACAGGGGTTTCAGTTGACCGGCTTCGACGGCGCGGCGGATCGCGTATTGCTCTTCCGCGCCGGCCATGGGTGGCAGCGCGAACAGCGAGAGGAGAAGGAAAAGACGTATTGGCATCAGACAGGATGCTGAGGCGGGGAGGGTAAACAGTTCATGAATTGTAGCTTCAGGTTTCGTTTAATGCCCTGTCGGCAAGATTGCCTCAAACTTCACAACGGAATCTTGCCAGAACCATGTCATTCACTTATCCGAAGCAGGCTGTCGTCGTCAGCGAGTTCATGCCGCAGCGCCAGCAGGCATTGCCGGCACGCAAGTGGTTTTCCCGAGCGCAAGCGCTTGCCGCGCTGTCTGTCCTGATGCTTGCCCTGTTGTTGTCCGTGGCCGGCCTCAAGCCCTGGCAGCGTGCCTCCCTGTTGCTGAATCAGCTGCTTGCTGAAGAGCGTGTGCGCGAGGCAGCGGTCTGGCTTCCCGACTATCAGGTGGATATCGATGCCAGGCCGATTCCCGGCCTGCACACCGACGTCTCGGGTCTGACTTACGATCCGGATCGTCGGTCGCTGTTTGCCATTACCAACTCGCGGCCGGAAATCGTCGAGCTGTCGCTGGCTGGCGAACTGCTGCGCCGGATTCCGCTGTCCGGGCTGCTTGATCCGGAGGCGATCGAATACCTGTCGCCGGGCCGCTATGTGGTGACCGACGAACGTCAGCAGTCGCTGGTTGAGGTAAGAATTGACGATACCACGACGCATGTCGATGCCGGCACGGCCCGCCAGGTGGCGATCGGTATCGGGCGCAATGGCAACAAGGGGTTCGAGGGGCTGGCCTATGATCGTCGCGGCCAGCGTCTGTTCGTGGCCAAGGAGCGTGATCCGCAGCGGATTTACGAAATCACCGGTTTTGCCTCGCTGGCGCAGGATGGCGGTGCTGCGCTGGAAATTTCGGACAACCCGGTGCGCGATGCCGCCTTGCCGGGGCGTGATCTGTCGAGTCTCTATTTTGACGAGGCCACTGGCCACCTGCTGGCGCTCTCCGACGAGTCGCGGCTGGTGGTTGAACTCGACCGCGACGGTCGGCCGCTCAGCAGCCTGTCGTTGAAAGCCGGCCGCCACGGCCTGCAGGATTCAGTGCCGCAGGCCGAGGGAATGGCCATGGATGATCGCGGCAACCTGTACATCGTCAGCGAGCCGAACCTGTTCTACCGCTTCAGCCGGCCGGATGCAGGCCGTTCAGACTGACGGAAAAGCCGCCGTCCTGGCGGTTTTCCAGCTGCAGGCGGGCGCCATGCAGTTCGGCGATGCGCGCGACGATGGCCAGGCCGAGACCATTTCCTTCGCTGCTGCCCGGTTGACCGCGGAAAAAGCGTTCGCCGAGCCGGGCGAGGATGGCCGGGGCGACACCGGGGCCGTCGTCGCGGACGTCAAGGACGAAGGCTCCACCATCCTGGCGGATTTCGATGCAGATCCGGCAATCGGGCGGTGAATAGCGCAGTGCATTGTCAATCAGGTTGCGCAGTGCAATCTGCAACAGGTCGGCGTCGCCGCGCACGATGCTGGGTGTCTCCGGCACGACCTGGCGGATTTCCTGCGTTGCCTGCGGTTGCGCAGCGCGTGCACTGGCGATGGTTTCACCGACGAGCCGGCCGAGATCGACCGGCAGGTTGCTCGGCGGGCTGCTCAGCGGATCGAGCCGGGCCAGTCGCAGCAGTTGTTCGACCAGGCGGCTGGCCCGGTCAACACCGGCTTCGATCTGCTGCAGGGCGTGCTCGCGTACCGGCGAGTCGCCGCCGAGCCGGGCGACCTGAGTCTGTACTTTCAGCGCCGCCAGCGGCGTGCGCAATTCGTGGGCGGCATCGGCGGTGAACCGGCGCTCGTTGTCGAGCGTACGGTCGACGCGCTGAAACAGGCGATTTATCGCGTTGACCAGCGGCCTTGCTTCGGTCGGGATGCGTTTGCCCGGCAGTGCTGCCAGGTTGTCCGGGCTGCGCGTCGACACTTCGCGGGCGAGCAGGTCGAGCGGGCGCAGGGCGCGCTTGATCGACAGGTAGATGAACAGGATCAGTACCGGCACGATCAGCACCAGCGGCAACACGGTCTGCACAGCGACTTCGAGTGCGGCGCGGTCGCGCAGGCCGATCGCTTGCGCCACCTGGACGCGGTAGCGGCCATCGTCGGAAACCGCGTTGAGCACGCGCCAGGCCTGGTCGTGGCGGATGATGTCGTTGTAGTCGGCGACACCGAGAATCGGCAGTTCGGGGGCGTCGGGTGAGCGGGCGACAACGCTGCCGTCGCCCAGGCCGATCTGGAACTCCAATGGCGGTTCGTAGATGTTGTCTTCTGCGCCGCGTACGGTTTCCAGCCGGGCCACCAGTTCCGCCAGGTCGTCTTCGTTGTCGTGCGTGATCGCCAGCAGCAGTCGCGCCGTTTGCGCCAGGCTGCCGTCCATCAGTTCCTCGGCTTCGTGCTGCGCCTTGGTGTAGCTGAACCAGCCGGTGAGCAGCCAGATCAGCAGCACGACCGCACAGATTGCGGCGAGCAGCCGCCAGCGCAACGAATTGACGCGGTCCGGCGAGAACAGGTGCATCAGGCTTCGTCCGCCAGCTGGTAACCGAGGCCGCGCACCGTCTTGATGAAATCGGCGCCGAATTTCTTGCGCAGGTGATGAATATAAACCTCGACGGTGTTGCTGCCGGTTTCGTCACCCCAGGAATACAGGCTTTCTTCTAGCTGGCTGCGGCTGCGGATGTGACCGGGCGGGCTGAGCAGGGCTTGCAGCAGGGCGTATTCGCGTCCGGACAAGGGCACTTCCTGGCCGTTGAAGCTGACCCGCTTGCTCGCCGGGTCGAGGCTGACGCCGCGATGTTCGAGCAGCGGCTGGGCGTTGCCGCCGGCACGGCGCAGCAGCGCACGTATGCGGGCCTGCAGTTCGCCGAGGTCGAACGGTTTGGTCAGATAGTCGTCGGCACCGTGATCGAGGCCGGCGATCTTGTCTTCGCGCGTATCGCGGGCGGTGAGGACGAGTACCGGCGTGCGGTCGCCACGTCGGCGCAACTCGGCCAGCACCGTCAGGCCGTCCTTGCCGGGCAGGCCGAGGTCGAGGATGCAGGCGTCGTAGCTGTGATCGGCCAGTGCGTGCAAGGCCATTTGTCCGTCGCGCACCCAGTCGACCGCATAAGCGGCCAGCATCAGCCCGGCGCGGATGCCGTCGCCGAGCAGTGCATCGTCTTCAGCAAGCAGGATTCTCAATTATTGTGCGTCCTTGGCAGTCTTGTTCAACAGCGCCTGGATTTCCTTGCGCCGCCCCTGGTCGGCCAGTTCACGGCCGGGCCGGGCCGGCGCGGCGAGTGCCTTTTCCAGATAGCGGCGACCTTCGACCACGCGATCTTCTTCGATCAGATACTCGCCGTAAAAAAAGTTGGGGTCAATGCCGGTCGGGTTGATCGCCAGCGACTTCCTGAACAGTTCCTCGGCCTTGTCCTTGTCGCCGAAAGCGATCGGCCAGCGCGGCACCTTGACGTAAAGCGTTGCCAGGCTGGTGTAGGCCGAGCCGTTGAGGGCCTTTTCGTCGAGTTTCAGGCTTTCTTCCAGCAGCTTTTTGGCTTCCTTGGCCAGCGACAGTGCGCCCAGGCCGCCGCGGGCACCGGCTTCGCTGGAGACGACGATGGCTTCCCAGATCAGCGCCGGTGCCAGGTTGGGTTGGGCCTGCGAGAGCTGGCGGGCCTGCACGGCGAGTTCGTGATACAGATCGGCCTGCAGTTTTTCCGGCTGGCGATACTTGATTTCGGCCCAGCGGTCCTGGATCGGGCGGATCAGCTCTTCGCCGGGGGTGGCATGGGCCAGTGCGGTGACGCTGATGCAGGCGGCGAGGAAAAGGGTTTTCAGGCGGGTTTTCAGGCGGGACATGGTGACTCCTTGAAAAATGGTTCAGGCCTTGGCGGCGTGTTGCTTGATTTGTGCCAGCTTGCCGCGCAGGCCCCGGTCGACCAGCGACGGGGCGAAGCCGTTGAGCCAGGCGAACAGTTTTTCCGGAAAGCCGATGTGACTTTCCGGCGTGTTGTCGCGTAGCGTGGCGACAATGTGTTCGGCAACCGTTTCCGGCGTGTCGGTGGCGCTGCCCAGCGCCTTGTTCAGCGCTCGCGCAGCGGCCGAATTGATCGGCGTGTCGATGGCGCGTGGGGCAATGTGGATGATGCGGACCGTGCTGTCGGCCAGTTCCCGGCGCAGGGCCTGGGAAAAGCCGTGCAGCCCGGCCTTGGCGGCCGAATAGGCGGCGAAGCCGGCAAACGGAATGCTGCCGAAGGTCGAGCCGACATTGACTACGGCTGCTGCCGGCTGTTGCGTCAGCCAAGGCAATAGTGCCTGGGTCAGGCGCAGCGGGGCGGCCAGATTGGTCGCCAGGATGCGTTCGACGTCGCTCCAGTCCTGCTCGGCGAGCAGGCCGAAACCGCCGATGCCGGCATTGTTGATCAGGATGTTGGCGCGAAAATTCTGCGTAGCGGCAACGGTGGCTGCGATGCCGGCGGTGGTGCCGAGGTCGGCTTGCAGCAACTGGTATTCGCAACTGGCCGGCAAATTGATGCGGGCCAGTGCCGCCGGGTCGCGGCCGGTCAGCAGTAGCGCGGCACCAGCCGCCGCGAGGCGGTCGGCGAGCACGCTGCCGAGGCCGCCGCTGGCCCCGGTCAGGACAATGCGGGCGCCGTTCAGTTGCATGCTGCGACCTCGACCGGCAGGGCGTGGAAGATGTCGCCGTAGAGCTTGAAGAAGACCTTGGCGGCGTGCAGCACGTCGGCCTGATCTGCCGGCGTCATCAGGTCGAGGATGTTGGCCAGGTGCTGCGTGTGTTCCTGGTCGAGCGTGCCGTGCGAGCGCAGGTAGGTGAAGGCGCCGTCGGGCAGGCCGAGGGCGGTCTGGATGCGGTCGGCGGCATTGAGCGCGAGGTCGACGCTGGTGCCTTCGAGGACGAAGACCATGCCGAAGAAACCGGCCGGATTGCCGCGGTTGATCAGGTCGTAGGCGTAGGCGATCATCAGTTCGGCCGGCAGCTCCGGGCGGCTGTTGCGCACTGCCTCGGCGTCGCCACCGGCGGCGGCGATGTCGTTGAGGATCCATTCCTCGTGGCCGATTTCTTCCTCGATGTACTCGGCGACGCCGGCACGCATCCACGCCAGGCGTTCGGGCAGGCGGCCACCGAGGGTCATCAGCAACGGCGTCGTGTGGCGCACGTGGTGGTAGGCCTGGGCCAGGAAGGCGAGATAGCTGTCGAGGCTGGCGCGGCCCTGCAGGCATTCGCTGATGATCGGTGCGGACAGCAGGTGGGCGCGGGCCTGGGCGGTTTCGAACTTGAGCGTGTCGTAGAAGGACATCGGGGACTCCTCGGAAGAATGGAGCGCCGCCAGGGCGGCGCGGTAATGGTCGATGATGGCTTGCCGGCGCGGCCGGCCGTTGCCGGTGGCCAGGCCGTTGGCCGGGGTGAATGGCGGGCTGGCGATGAAATGGGCGATCCGTGCGTAGTCCGGCAGGCCAGCGTTGGCGCGGGCGATGGCTTCGCCGAGCACGCCTTCCGGCATGCCGGGCAGTGCCACGACGATGGCGGTCAGCGCCGCCTGGCCGTCGCCGGTGACGATCGCCTGAAGAATCTGCGGCTGGGCGAGCAGGGCGGCTTCGACCCATTCCGGCGAGATGTTGCGGCCGAACGAGGTGATCAGCAGGTTCTTGTGCCGGCCGGCCAGGTGCAGGTGACCGTTGTCATCGAAGCTCGCCAGGTCACCGCTCGGAAAGGCACCGCCGGCCGGTGATGGCTGGCCGATGTAGCCGAGGAAGGCGCGTGTGCGCACCTGCAGTTCGCCGTTTTCGACGCTGAGCGCTGCATGGGTCAGCGGGCGGCCGACGCCGTCGCCGTCATCACCCGGGCGATTGATCGCCACCACCGAACCGCCTTCGGTCAGGCCGTAGCCCTGATAGGCGGGAATGCCGGCCTGACGGGCACTGGCCAGCAGTTCCGGGGCGACGCGGGCGCCGCCGACGGCGGCAAATTTCAGTGAATCCTGCGGTCGACCGCAGGATTTGAGCAAAAACGTCGCCCACGCCTTGAGCAGTTCGGGGACGAGGATGACGCTGGTGGCAGCGGTAGCGTGCAGCTTGCGGTCGAGCGCTGCCGGATCGAAACCCTGCATGCCGGCCCAGCCAAGTTCGGCCAGTTTCGGCAGATGCACCGTCATGCCGCGCAGCAGCGGCGCGTAGACGCCGGCAACGTTCTCCAGCAGCAGCGCCAGTGGCAACACGGCGAGATGGCTGGTCAGTGGCAGGTCGGCCAGGCGTTCCTGGACGGCTCGGGCGGTGTCGAGCAGACCGTCGGCACCGAGGCAGACGCCCTTGGGCGCGCCGGTGCTGCCGGAGGTGAAGGAAACTTTGGCCGTGCCAGCCGGCAGTTCGGCCGGCTCGACGACCCGGCGCATCCAGCTCAGGCCCTGCCAGCGGCCGGTGATGGCAAAACCGAGATCGAGCGCGCCGATGCGTTCCGGCTGATCGGTCAGGACGGTATCGGCAGCGGACTGTTCGAGCGCGTGGCGCAATTGTTCCGGGTGGAAGAAGGCGGGCAGCGGCAGATGGACGAGGCCGGTGTCCTGGCAGGCGAGGTCGGCAATGACCCAGGCCGGACTGTTGTCGGCCAGTACCCCGACGACGTGGCTGCCGGCGAGGCGTTCGCCCACCGCCAGCATCTCGGCGACGACCTCGCCGGCCAGCCAGCAGCGTTCACTGCCCAGCAGCAGCGGGCTGCCGGCCGGGCGGGCGGCCAGTTCGGATTGCCAGGTGAACTCAGCCATGACGCTTCACCATTTCCAGCGCCAGGCGAATGCGGCCGGCAACGACGATCGGCTGGCTGTCGTAGTAGCTGCCCCAGTCGGCCGCCTGGTCGCCGAGGCAGGCCGGGTCGGCGCTGGCCAGTGCCAGCGGCGGCAGACCGAGACGGCGGAAGATGCCGATCAGTTCGCGGGTGGCGGTGAAGACGACCCATTCGTAGCCGAGCCGGTCGAGATGCGCGGCCAGGGTGAGGATGACATCGACGCTGCCGCCCGCACGGTCGGCGGCGAGGTTGCCGACTTCGACGATGGCTTCGCGGCGCACGTTCTGGCCGGCCAGACGGCCAACGGCAGTTTCGATCGGCGCATCGAGGTAGTTTTCGAGGAACAGCCGGTCTTCACCGGCACAGCGCCAGCCGGCCGTGGCGACGATGCGTTCGCCGTCTTCGAGCAGCATCAGGTTGGGGGCGAAGCTTTTGACCTCGGCACCGTAATGGCGGCGGAAAATATCGGCGATGAAGCCTTCCGCAGCCGCCCGTTGTGGCGCACCGACGACGGTATGGCGGACTGTCGGCAACGGCCGGCGGGTCTGGAAAATCTTCTGGATGGCAGCCACGGTGATGACCTCGGAGAACAATATGGCGCCAAGGATGCGGCCGGCAAATTAAAGGAAACTTAAGCGTTTTCTTTTTTTGTATCCGGGCGCTTTTCGCACGCGGCCGGATTCGTGCATCATTAACCATCAGACAGGCAGGACTTCCCGGGGGGAACATGGCTTATACGCGTAACGTCGGCCTCAGTGCATCCGAGGACCGGATCGAGAAACTGATTGCCGAGCGGCTGGCGCCCGGTGCCGACAAGGGCATGATCGATGCCCGTATCTGGGATTTGTTCGGCGAGGAATGGGCGGTGATGTTCACCGACCTGGCCGGCTTTTCCAGCGGTGTCGCGTCGTTCGGGATCATTCATTTCCTGCAGCTGATCTACGAGTCGCAGCGTTTGCTGACGCCATGCATCGACGCCCACGACGGCATCCTGCTGAAGGTCGAGGGCGACAGCCTGCTGATCATATTCCGCAATATCGGCAAGGCGATCGAATGTGCCGATGCCATGCAGCGCGTCTGCGAGGCCTACAGCGTCGGGCGGGAAGCGGAAGAACGCATCGGCTTGTGCGTCGGTCTGGGTTTTGGTCGCTTGTTGCGGATCGGCGACCGCGATGTTTACGGGAGCGAGGTCAACGCAGCGGCAAAACTTGGCGAGGATATTGCCAAAGCCGGTGAGGTGCTGGTCACCGACGCGGTCAAGGTTGCCGCGGCAGGCACTTACGCTTTCGAACCGATTGCCGTGGTGCCGCCGGGGACCAGCGCGGCTTTCCGGATGCTTCGCTGAAAAGCGCGCTCAGTGTGCGGCTTCCCAGTTCGGGCCGATGCCGACTTCGACGACCAGCGGCACCTTCAACTGCGCTACCTGCGTCATCAGGCGCGGCAGGTGGGTACGGATTTCCATCAGCTCGCCATCCGGCACTTCCAGCACCAGTTCGTCATGCACCTGCAGGACCAGCTTCGACTGGCGCGCGGACTGTTCCAGCCAGCCCTGGACGGCGATCATCGCGAGCTTGATCAGGTCGGCGGCGGTGCCTTGCATCGGCGCGTTGATCGCCGCGCGCTCCGCTGCCTGACGGCGGTTGCCGTTGCTCGAATGGATTTCCGGCAACCACAGCCGGCGACCGAAAACGGTTTCGACGTAGCCGTGTTCGCGGACTGTCGCCCGCGCTTCTTCCATGTAGCGGGCGACGCCGGGGTAGCGGGTGAAGTAGCGGTCGATGTAGGTCTGCGCCGCGCTGCGTTCGAGGCCCAACTGGCGGGCCAGGCCGAAGGCGCTCATGCCGTAGATCAGGCCGAAGTTGATGCTCTTGGCGACGCGGCGTTGATCCGGGCCGACTTCCAGCGGCGTGACGCCGAAGATCTCGGCGGCGGTGGCGCGGTGCACGTCCTCGCCGTGGGCGAAGGCGTCGAGCAGGCGGTCGTCGCCGGAGAGGTGCGCCATGATGCGCAGCTCGATCTGCGAATAGTCGGCCGAGACGATGCTGCTGCCTGCCGGCGCGATGAAGGCGGTGCGGATCTTGCGGCCTTCGTCGGTGCGCACCGGGATGTTCTGCAGGTTGGGTTCGCTGGAAGCCAGGCGTCCGGTGACCACCGAAGCCTGCGAAAAGTGCGTATGCACGCGGCCCGTTTCCGGGTTGATCATGCGCGGCAGCTTGTCGGTGTAGGTGCCCTTGAGTTTTGACAGGCTGCGGTGTTCGAGCAAGAGCTTGGGCAGCGGATAGTCGAGTGCCAGTTCGGACAGCACTTCCTCGTCGGTCGACGGGCCGCCGGACGCGGTTTTCTTCTTCACCGGCAGACCGAGCTTGCCGAACAGGATTTCGCCGAGCTGCTTGGGCGACGCCAGGTTGAACGGCTGGCCGGCGAGTTCGTAAGCCTGGGTTTCCAGCGCCATGATCTTCTGGCCGATCTCGTGGCTCTGGCGGGCTAGCGTGTCGCCGTCGATCAGGATGCCGGTGCGCTCCATCTGCCAGATCACTTGCCGGGCCGGCAGTTCGATGTCGTGGTAGATGCGGCTCAGGCCGGTTTCGTTGGCGAATTGCGGGTGCAGCACGTCATGGACGCGCAGCGTGACGTCGGCGTCCTCGGCGGCGTAGGTGGCGGCGCGTTCGAGGTCGACCTGGTCGAAACCGATCTGCTTGGCGCCCTTGCCGCACAGGTCTTCGTAGGCGATGGTGGCGAGGCCGAGATGGCGCGTGCACAACTGGCCGAGGTCGTGGCCCTTGTCGGATTCGATGACGTAGCTCTGCAGCATGGTGTCGTGGGCGACGCCGGCCAGCCGGATGCCGTGGTTGGCGAAGACGTGCTGGTCGTACTTGGCGTTCTGCAGCACTTTCTTGCGGTCGACGGCTTCCAGCCAGGGTTTCAGCCGGGCCAGCACCTCGTCGCGCGGCAACTGTTCGACGACGCCGGGGCCATTGTGGGCGAGCGGGATGTAGCAGGCCTCGCCCACCTCGACCGACAGCGAGACGCCGACGATGCGCGCGGCGAAGCTGTCGAGGCTGGTGGTTTCGGTGTCTACTGCGGTCAACGCGGCATTTTCGATCTTTTTCAGCCAGGTATCGAACGCTTTCCAGGTGAGCACGGTTTCGTAGCGGACTTCGCTCGGCGCGGCCGGCGGGGCGGCGGCTTCTGCCGATGTGGCGACACTGGGGGCGGCATCGGTCGGGGCGTCGAGTTCGCGGCGCCAGGTGCGGAATTCGTAGCGCTCGTAGAGGCTGCGCAGCGTGTCGCTGTCGCGCGCTGTTGCGGTCAACGCGCTTGGTGCCGGCAAATCCGGCAGGTCGCGGACGACGGTGACGAGCTTCTTGCCGAGCGGCAGGAAATCGAGGTGGTCGCGCAGGTTCTGGCCGACCACGCCGCTGATCTTGTCGGCGTTGGCGACGATTTCGTCGAGCGAGCCATACTGCGTCAGCCATTTGACGGCGGTTTTCGGGCCGCATTTGGCGACGCCGGGGACGCCGTCGACGGTATCGCCGACCAGCGTCAGGTAATCGATGATCAGTGCCGGCGGCACGCCGAACTTCTGTTCAACGCCGGCTTCGTCGAGCAGTTCGTTGCTCATCGTGTTGTACCAGCGGGTCAGCGGATCGACCAGTTGCGTCAGATCCTTGTCGCCGGTGGAAATCAGCGTTTCGATGCCGTTGACCGCAGCTTTCGTCGCCAGCGTGCCGATCACATCGTCGGCCTCGACGCCGTCGACGCACAGCAGTGGCCAGCCGGCGGCGCGGATCGCCGCGTGCAACGGTTCGATCTGGCTGACCATCTCGGGCGGCATCGGCGGCCGGTGGGCCTTGTACTCGGGAAACCAGTCGTCGCGGAAGGTTTTGCCCTTGGCGTCGAAGACGACGGCCTTGTAGTCTGCCTTGTAGTCGCTTTCCAGACGACGTAGCATGTTCAAAACGCCGTAGATCGCCCCCGTCGGTTCGCCGGCCTTGTTGCGCAGGTCGGGCAGGGCATGGAAGGCGCGGTAGAGATAGGACGAACCGTCCACCAACAACAAGAGAGGCATAGGATGACCGAGAGCGAAAAACTGGTGATGGGTATCGAGACCGAGGCGCTGCTGAAAAGCGCGACGGCCCGCGAATCCTGGCGGATTTTCGGCATTATGTCAGAGTTCGTCGAAGCCACCGACCGCCTGGCGGCGATCAAGCCGGCGGTAACGATGTTCGGCAGCGCGCGCATTCCGGAAGGCACGCCGTATTACGAACTGGCAGAAAAAACCGCGCGTCTGCTGTCGGATTCCGGCTTCTCGGTGATCTCCGGCGGCGGCCCGGGGATCATGGAAGCGGCCAACAAGGGCGCCTTCTTCGGCAAGTCGCCGTCGGTCGGCCTGAACATCCAGTTGCCGCATGAGCAGCAGAGCAATCCCTACCAGGACATCTCGCAGACCTTCCGTCACTTCTTTGCCCGCAAGTACATGTTCGTCCGCTTTGCCAGCGCCTATGTGGTGATGCCTGGCGGGTTCGGTACGCTCGATGAATTGATGGAAGCCTTGACCCTGATCCAGACCGGCAAGGCGCGCAAGATGCCGATCATCCTGGTCTGTTCGGATTTCTGGAAAGGGCTGGTCGACTGGTTCCGCGACACGCTGGTGCGCGAGAAGATGATCGATCCCGAGGACATGAACCTGATCCGGATCATCGACCAGCCGGAGCAGGTGGTCGAGGCCATCTTCAAGCATTACGAGGCGCGTCCGTTCAGCCCCTTGCCGGCCGAGCGGGAATTGATGCTCAACCTGTAATAAAATGAAGCTCAGTTCACGAGGAAACATCATGCGCCGTCTGCTCCCCATCCTGCTGTTTGCCGCCTTGCCCGTCTGGGCGCAACAGGGCGATCTGCAACCGCTGCCCGCCGTGCCGCCTCCGCCGCCGGAAATGGAAGCCTTCGACGCGGCGATGGAGCCGCAGGTGACCATCGTCAGGAATGCCAAGGAAACCCGCGAGGAATACCGGATCAACGGCAAGCTGTACATGGTCCGGGTGACGCCGGCTGTCGGCAAACCCTACTACCTGGTCGACCGTCAGGGCGACGGGGTGATGATGGAAAGCGAGATCAACCCCAACCCGGTGCGGCCGCCGATGTGGGTCATCCACAGCTGGTAAGCCTTGTCCGTCTATACCCTGGTCGGGCGCGATGAACTCGCGGCCTGGCTCCGGCCGCTGGCGGTCGGCGAACTGATCGAACATGCCGGTATCGCTGCCGGCATGCAGAACTCCAATTATTTCGTCACGACCGCGCACGGGCGCTTCGTGCTGACGCTGTTCGAGTCGATCGCACCGGCGACGCTGGCTTTCTATCTGCGGCTGCAGGCGCATCTGGCCGACGCCGGCCTGCCCTGTCCGCATCCGTACGCCGATCCGCAAGGCAATTACTGGCGCATGCTCTGCGGCAAACCGGCGGCGTTGCTGTCCTGTCTGCCCGGTCGCGCCATCGAGGAACCGACGGCTGTGCATTGCCGGGCGATAGGCGCCGCACTGGCCCGCCTGCACCTGGCGGCAGCCGGACTGGCCGACGCGCCGGCCAATCCCTGCGGTGCCGCCTGGCGGCAGGCGGTCGGCAGCAGCTTGCTCGCCGCGCTGAGCACTGACGAGGCGGCACTGCTCGCCGACGAACTGACCTTTCAGTCCGCGCAGAACTGGAAAGCTCTGCCGCAGGGCGTGATTCATGCCGACCTGTTCCGCGACAATGTGCTCTGGGACGATTGCGGTCAACCGAGCGGATTGCTCGATTTTTATTTCGCCGGCACCGATGCCTGGCTGTTCGATCTGGCGGTGGTCGCCAATGACTGGTGTCCGGATGGTGAAAAGCTGTCGGCGCTGTGTGGCGGTTATGGTGAAATCCGGCCGCTGACCGACGGCGAGCGGGTTGCCTGGCCGGCGGTACGACGCGCGGCGGCATTGCGTTTCTGGCTGTTGCGGCTGGAAGCCAGACATCGGCCGCGGGCCGGCGAAGTGGTCACGGTGAAGAATCCGGACGATTTCCGTCATCTGCTGGAAAAATTCCGCCTTGCTCCCGACGCACTCCCCGGCTAGCATCCGCGCATGAACGAAAGTCCCTTATTCCCGATGACCCCGGCACCATTCGACGGCGACAGCCGCGAAGTCGATGCCGGCGCCTGCTTCGACTGGCTGGCCCAGGGCTGGGCAACCTTCCTCGCCCATCCCGGCATCTGGCTGGGTTGCAGTGTGCTGGTGCTGGTCATGCTGATGGCCATTTCCATCGTGCCGCTGTTCGGGCAGGTTGCCGCCCACCTGCTGGTGCCGCTGTTCGGCGCCGGCATGCTGCAGATCTGCAAGACCATCGCCGATGAAGGCGAACCGCAGATTGCCGAGTTGTTCGCCGGTTTCCGCCAGCGTGCCGGGCAACTGGTGATGGTCGGCGTGTTTCTGGCCATTGGCATGTTCGGCATTGCCTTCCTTGCCTTCCTGTTGATCAGCGGCGGTGTGCTTGGCGGTGCGATTTCCGGTCGTGTCGGCGGTTTCGGCATCGCCTTCGGCGGTGTCATGCTGGCCGGTTTGCTGGTCCTGGCGCTGTCGGTGCCGGTGGTCATGGCCACCTGGTTTGCGCCGGCGCTGGTCTATTTTCACGGCATGCAGCCGCTGGCGGCGATGAAAGCGAGTTTTGCCGCCGGGGCAAAGAACTGGCTGGTGATGATCATTTTCGGCATCTTCCTGGTCGTTGCCGGTTTCTTTGCCATGCTGCCGGTCGGTCTGGGTATGTTGCTGCTGTTGCCGGTGTTCTCGGCGGCGGTCTACGCGTCGTATCGCGACATCTTTACGGGAGCCTGAGCGATGCGCGCACAAAACCTGCCGGCAATGTCCGGCTGGCAATGGGTTACCGGCGGCTTTGCCATTTACCGGCGCAATCCGGCGGTGTTGTCGATGCTGGTGGTCAGCTACTGGTTCGTCGTGGTCTTTCTCAACCTGTTTCCAATGGTCGGCGCGCTTGCTGCATCCGTCGTCATTCCCGGCCTGTCGGTTGGCCTGATGCAGGCAGCGCGCAACATCGAGCGGGGGCAGTCGGCCAACATCCAGACGCTGTTCGGCGGTTTCCGCGAGAACACCCGCACCCTGCTGGTGCTGGGCGCGCTCTACCTGCTGGCGACGCTGGCCGTGCTCGGGCTGTCCACGATTGCCGATGGCGGCGACCTGCTGCGCTACATGCTGGCCAGCAGCAAGGCCGAACGGGCGCTGGTCGAGGATGCCGATTTCACCTTGCCGGCGCTGATCGTCGCCATTTTCATGGTGCCGGTGCTGATGGCCTGGTGGTTTGCACCGATACTGGCGGCTTGGCACCGGCAGCCGCTGGGCAAGTCGCTGTTCTTCAGTTTCGTCGCCTGTTCGATGAACTGGCGCCCCTTCGTGATCTACGGCCTGGGCCTGATGCTGGTGGCGGCGGTGATTCCGGGCTTGCTGCTCGGTCTGCTGCTGATCATCCTGCCCGGTCTGCAGGGTTTTGCCACCGTGCTGGTGACCGTGGCCATGGCACTGGTCATCGCACCGACGGTGTTCGCCAGCTTTTACGTCGGTTATCGCGACATTTTCGGTATTTCGGAAATTGTCTGAGCCGATCGGCCTCTTCGGCGGGACTTTCGATCCGGTACATTTCGGCCATCTCCGGCTGGCTGAGGAGGCGATTGCCCAGCTCGGCCTCGGTGGCGTGCGCTGGATTCCCGCCGGCAACCCGCCGCATCGCGGCACGCCACAGGTCACCGCCGAACAGCGGCTGGCCATGGTGTTGCGGTCGACGGCCGATAATCCGCGTTTTTCGGTCGATCCGGCCGAGGTCGAAGCAACGGCACCGAGCTATACCGTGCATACGCTGGAGCGCCTGCGCCGCGAACTGGGTTCCGAACAGCCGCTGGTCCTGCTGGTCGGTGCCGATGCCTTTGCCGGATTGACGAGCTGGCATCGCTGGCAGGACATTCTTGCGCTGACGCACGTGGCGGTCTCGCATCGTCCCGGATTTCCGGTCGAAATCGGCAGCTTGCCGACGGCCCTTGCCGATGCCTATGGCAAGCGCCGGCTGGCCGACATCGGCGGCCTGAAAGTCGCACCGGCAGGGCGTATCGTCACTTTTGCGATGACCCAGCTGGCGATCTCGGCGACGCAGATCCGCAAGCTGCTGGCCAATCAGCTATCGGCGCGCTATTTGCTGCCGGATAGCGTTCTCGACTATATTTCGTCCCATTCTCTCTACAGAAACCCCTGATGGACATACGCAAGCTGCAAAAAATCGTCGTTTCCGCCCTTGAAGATATCAAGGGCAAGGATATCGAAGTCATCAACACCGCCAAGCTGACCTCGATGTTCGATCGACTGGTCATCGCCACCGGCGATTCCAGTCGCCAGGTCAAGGCACTCGCCCAGAACGTCGTCGAGAAGGTCAAGGAAGCCGGCGGCGAGATCATCTCCACCGAAGGCGAGGATGGCGGCGAATGGGTGCTCGTGGATATCGGCGACATCGTCGTCCATGTCATGCAGCCGGCGGTGCGTACCCACTACAACCTCGAAGAACTGTGGCAGGTGACGCCTGCCCAACGGCGCAAGATGGCGGAGCCGGCCGCCGGCGAATGAAGCTGGCGATACTCGCCGTCGGCCATCGCCAGCCCGTCTGGGTCAACGATGGTTGCGCCGAGTACCTGAAGCGCATGCCGCGCGAACTGCCGGCCAGCGTCAGCGAGATCAAGCCCGAACAACGGGGTTCGAAAACCCGCGAGCAATTGCTGGCGGCGGAGAAGTCGCGCATCCGCGATGCCCTGCCGGGCAGTTGTCGGCTGGTCGTGCTCGATGAAAAGGGCGACGACCTGACCACGCTGAAGCTGGCCAGACGCCTCGAAGTCTGGATGCAGGACGGCCGCGATGTCGCGCTGCTGATCGGCGGTGCCGACGGCCTCGACGAGGAATTCAAGCAGCAGGCCGACGACCGCCTGCGCCTGTCCAGCCTGACGCTGCCGCACGGCATGGCGCGGCTGTTGCTGTGCGAGCAGTTGTACCGCGCCGTCAGCGTATTGAAAAACCATCCTTACCACCGGGAGGGCTGATGCGCATCTATCTCGCATCCCGCAGTCCGCGCCGGCGCGAACTGCTGCACCAGATCGGCGTCGAATTCGAAACCCTGATCGGCGATGTCGAAGTCGATGAAACGCCTTTGCCCGGCGAAGATCCGGCGACCTACGTCGAGCGTGTGACGCGGGCCAAGGCCGAGCAGGGCGAACGCATCATCTTTGATCGCCATCTGATCGTGCATCCGATCCTGGCCGCCGACACGACGCTGGAATTCAATGGTGAGATCATCGGCAAGCCGGTCGACGCGGCCGATGCCGAAGCCATCCTGCGCCGGCTCTCTGGCCAGGTGCATCGGGTACTGACCGGTGTTGCGGTCCACGATGCTGGACGCACAGAATTTGTGCTGTCGGTCAGCGAGGTGCGTTTTCGCGCCATCGACGACGATGAGATCCGGCATTACGTGCTCTCCGGCGAGCCGATGGACAAGGCCGGCGCCTACGGCATCCAGGGGCGGGCCGGACTGTTCGTCGCCCATATCGCCGGCAGCTACACCGGGATCATGGGCCTGCCGGTGTGCGAAACCGGCGAATTACTGAAAAAATTCGGTTTCCGCTTCTGACTCAGTCGCTGCGGCGGGCCACTCCCGCGATGTAACGGGCGGCTGTCGTTGCCCCATCCGTTGCCGGGCAGGGTGGAGCGGGCTGCTGCCACAGCGCTGCCAGCGCGTCCTGCAATTTTCCGGTCGACAGCGTTGCCGCGCTGATTTCCAGCGCCCTGGCGTGTTTGTGCAGCCAGTCAATCAGGCAGTCCTGTTCGGGCCAGTCCTCGCGGCGCTGGTATAGCACCGGTGTGCCATTGCCGGCAGCTTCGGTGAAGGTGCCGTAACCCGGTTTGGTGAGCACGGCATCGACCGAAGCCAGCAGATCGGTGAAGGGCAGGCCAAAGGATTCTCCGGCAATCGCGTCGGGATGCCTGCACTGCCATTCCGCCGGGACCAGCCAGCGAATACCGGGCAGGCGCGGCCAGTTGTCGATCGACAGACGATGGGCAATGCCGCCCATGCCGATCAGCACGGCCTTGTCGCCGTGCAGGCCAAGTTCATGGCGTGTGCCGCGCGCGGCGACCGGCGCGATGGGAACGAGATTGTCGAGCGCCGGCATCGGCATCCCGGGCGTGACGCGCAGGAAGGCATGGGCGCTGCGATAGGCGGCGAGGATCTGAGCGTGGATCGGCGGTGCCCATGCTTCGCCGGCAAAGACATGCGCGAACAGGTCAGCCCAGTTGAGCGGGCAGATCGCCAGTGCCGGAATGCCGGCCATCCCTGCCCCGGCCAGCGGCAGATAGGCGACATTGCTCAGCACCACATCCGGCGCCAGTGCGCGCAGGAAATCCGCTTCGTCGGCGACGCGTTGCGGCCACTCGGCATGCGCCGCACGATAGGCCGTGGCGCTGGCCTCGCGCTCGATGCGCAGTGCGTCATGCATGGCGAAACCGAAATCGCTGCCGGCTTCGATCAAGGTGAACGGCGCTGCGATCCGCTCGCGTAATTTTGCCGCCGGCAGCAGGCTGCGCACGCTCAGGCGCAAGCCGGGTTCGAGCGCGGCCAGCGCGTTGAGGACGGGGGCGCTGATCGCCAGGTGGCCGAGGCCGTGGGCGGTGATGTCGGCGAAGAGATGCATGTGTCAGGGAGGCGTCGGCATGAGGATGGTCAATTATCTCGTTGTCCGGCGCTACCGTTTAATGAAATCATGGCAGCAGTGTTCAATACGGAGATTGCCATGCCTTCAGCCACCGAAGTTTTCACCATCCTGCAATTAGTCGGCGCCCCGAGCCAACCGTCGAGTCTTGCCGACAGCGTGTTGCTGATCATCGATGCCCAGCGCGAGTATGTCGACGGCAAGCTGGCCCTGCCCGGCATCGAGGCATCGCTGGCGGCCGGTGGTCGCTTGCTGGCGCGCGCCCGGGCGGCCGGCACGCCAGTCGTGCATGTGCTGCATCGCGGCGCCGGGCCGATCTTCAATCCGGCCACGCCTTACCATCAGCCGGCCGAGACTATGCTGCCGCTGGCCGGCGAGGCCATCGTCGAGAAGACGCAGGCTAATGCCTTTGCCGGGACCGGGCTGCAATCGGTGCTCGAGGCTACGGGCCGGAAAAACCTGATCGTGATCGGCTACATGACGCACAACTGCGTCAGCTCGACGGTGCGTGCCGCCACCGAGCGTGGCTTTCGCTCGACGGTGGTGGCGGCAGCCAGCGGCACCCGCGCCTTGCCGGACGGTCAGGGCGGCGTGCTGTCGGCCGAAGTGCTGCATGCCGCCAGCCTGATCGGCCTGAGCGACACGCAGGCCGTGATTGTCCGGGATGTGGCGGAGATCCCGGACTGAGCGTCAGCGGTTCTTGAACGCCGGCTTGCGTTTCTCGACGAAGGCGGCCATGCCTTCCTTCTGGTCTTCGAGGGCGAAGGCCGAATGGAAGACGCGGCGCTCGAACAGCAGGCCTTCGTTGAGCGAGCTTTCGTAAGCGCGGTTGACCGATTCCTTGATCATCATGATCACCGGCAGCGAATAGCCGGCGATCGTCTGCGCCGCCTTCATCGTTTCTTCCATCAATTGCTCGGCGGCAATGACGCGGGCCACCAGGCCGGATTTCTCGGCTTCGGCGGCATCCATCATGCGCGCGGTCAGGCACATGTCCATCGCCTTGGCCTTGCCGATGGCGCGCGGCAGGCGTTGCGTGCCGCCGGCACCGGGCATGGTACCGAGGCGGATTTCCGGCTGGCCGAACTTGGCGGTATCGGCGGCGAAGATCATGTCGCACATCATCGCCATTTCGCAGCCGCCACCCAGGGCGAAACCGGCAACCGCAGCGATGACCGGCTTGCGCGTCGTCTTGATGCGCTCCCAGTTGCGGGTGATGAAGTCGGTTTTGTAGGCGTGCATGTAGTCGAAATCCTTCATGAAGCCGATGTCGGCTCCCGCGGCGAAGGCTTTTTCGTTGCCGGTGATGACGATGCAGCCGATGTTTTCATCGGCTTCGAAGGCGTCGACCGCAGCAGCGATACCGTCGACGACGTCGTTGTTCAGTGCATTCATCGCTTCCGGGCGATTGATGCGGATCAGACCCACCTTGCCGTGGATTTCGGTCAGGACTACCTGGCTCATGCTGTTGTTCTCCAAGAAAAAAAAGGCCGCCTTGTGGGCGGCCCAAGTCGAATGTTGGTTGCCCGACAGCTTACTGAACCAGGGTCCAGTCGCCGTTCTTGATTTCGAGCATACGGAAAGCCGTCAGATCGAGGCCCATATGGTCGGTGGCCGACATATTAACGATACCACCGGTGCCGACATAGCCTTTGGTTGCTTCGATCGCATCGCGAACCTTGGTCTTGTCGGTGCTGCCGGTACGCTTGATGGCATCGACGGCGATCATCAGACCGTCGTAGGCATGTCCACCGAAAGCGGAAACGTCGGTCTTCCAGCGTTCCTGATAGGCATTGGTGTAGTTCGTGACGACAGCTTTCTGCGGATCCTTGGCGTCAAGCTTGTCGGCGACCAGCAGCGCGGCGGCCGGCAGGCGGACGCCTTCGGCAGCAGGGCCGGCCAGCTTGATGAACTCCTGCGAAGCGACACCGTGGGCGTGGTACAGCGGCAGGGTGATGCCCAGTTGCTTGTAGTTCTTGGTGGCGATGGCCGGACCCTGGCCCAGACCGAAGATGAACACGCCCTGCACACCCGGTGCATTGCGGATCTTGGTCAGCTGCGGGCTTATGTCGGTGTCTTTCGGCCCGTAGGTTTCATTGGCCACCAGCGTGATGCCGTACTTGGCAGCAACGCCTTCGGTTTCCTTCTTGCCGGACTGGCCGAAACCGGAGGTTTCGGAAAGCAGGGCGACCTTGGTGATGCCGCGCTTCTTCATGTCCTCGAAGACCTTTTCGGCGGCCATGCGGTCGGTGTGCGGGGTCTTGAAGACCTGTTTCTTGACCGGCTCGATGATGACGACGGCGCCGGCCAGCGAGATGAAGGGCACGCCGGCACGTTCGACCAGCGGGACCATCGACATCGTCGAACCGGTGGTGGTGCCGCCGACGATGATGTCGACCTTGTCGTCGTCGATCAGGCGCTTGGCAAAGCCGTTGGCCTTGTTCGCATCGCTGCCGTCATCGTAATGGACGAACTGGATCTGGCGACCGAGCACGCCGCCCTTCTTGTTGATGTCCTCGACATACATCTGGATCGTCTTCAGTTCCGGATCGCCAAGGAAGGCAGCCGGGCCGGTGACGGACAGGACGGAGCCGATCTTGATCGGTTCTGCAGCGATGGTGCCAAAGGCAGCAAGCGTCAGGGCGGCGCCGGCGACCAGCTTTTTCATGGTTTGCTTCATGGGTTTGTCTCCTCCGTTTGAACTATTTTGTTACGGATTATGGAATGGATTCTGAAAAAATGAAACACTTTTCAGGCCCGCTCGATAATCATGGCAATGCCCTGGCCGACGCCGATGCACATGGTGCAAAGTGCATAACGTCCGCCCCGGCGCTGGAGCTCGTAGGCGGCGGTGGTGACCAGTCGGGCGCCGCTCATGCCGAGCGGGTGGCCGAGCGCGATCGCGCCGCCGTTGGGGTTTACATGGTTGGCGTCGTCAGCCAGCCCGAGGTCGCGCAACACGGCCAGCGCCTGGGCGGCGAAGGCTTCGTTGAGTTCGATGACGTCCATGTCGGCAAGGCTGAGGCCGGTCTGCGCCAGCAGCTTGCGCACCGCGGGAGCGGGGCCGAAACCCATGATGCGCGGTGCAACGCCGGCCGTTGCCATGCCGACGACGCGGGCCAGCGGCTTCAGGCCGTACTGGGCAGCGGCGGCTTCCGAAGCGATCAGCAGCGCACAGGCGCCGTCATTGACGCCGGAGGCATTGCCGGCAGTAACGGTGAGTTCCGGGCCGTTCACGCCCTTGAGCTTGGCGAGCTGTTCGAGCGTCGTTTCGGGACGCGGATGTTCGTCGCGGTCGACCACTTTCGGATCGCCTTTTTTCTGGGCGATGACCACCGGCACCAGCTCGTCGGCGAAACGTCCGGCCGCATCGGCCGCACCCCAGCGTTGCTGCGAGCGGATCGCGAAGGCATCCTGGTCGGCGCGGCTGATGCCGAATTGCTCGGCGACATTGTCGGCCGTCTGCGGCATCGAATGCGTGTCGTAGAGCTTCTTCATCAGCGGGTTGGCAAAGCGCCAGCCGATGGTCGTGTCGTAGATCGCGGCATTGCGCGAGAAGGCGGAGTCCGCCTTGCCCATCACGAACGGCGCGCGCGACATGCTTTCGACGCCGCCGGCGAGCATCAGCGATGTTTCGCCGGCCTTGATCGAGCGTGCGGCAAGGCCGACCGCATCCATGCCTGAGCCGCACAGACGGTTCACCGTCGTGCCCGGCACTTCGATCGGCAGGCCGGCCAACAGGCCGGACATGCGGGCGACGTTGCGGTTGTCTTCGCCGGCCTGGTTGGCGCAGCCGTAGATGATGTCATCGACGGCCGTCCAGTCGACCTGCGGATTGCGTTCCATCAGCGCCTTGAGCGGGATGGCGCCGAGGTCGTCGGCGCGCACGCCACTGAGGGCGCCGCCGTAGCGGCCGATCGGGGTACGGATGGCGTCGCAGATGAAGGCTTGGGTCATCGTGATTTCCTCAGTCGCGTTTCGGGCGTTCATCCAGTACGCGCTTGGCCTTGCCGACCTGGGTGCGCGGAATGGCGTCGAATTCCATGACGGTGATCTTGGTCGATACGCCGATGATGGTCTTGATGCGGTGCTGCAGTTCCTTGCTGATCTGCTGGATCTCGCTCTGCGGCAGCTTGCCGGACAGCTCGCGCTGCACTTCGCAGCGCACTTCGAGGTTGTCCATGTGGCCGTCGCGGGTGACGACGACCTGGTAATTGCCGGCCAGGCGCTTGTCGCGCAGGATCTGTTCCTCGATCTGGGTCGGGAAGACATTGACGCCGCGGATGATCAGCATGTCGTCGGAACGGCCGGTGATCTTGCCGATGCGGCGGAAGGAGCGGGAAGTCGGCGGCAGCAGGCGGGTCAGGTCGCGGGTGCGGTAGCGGATGACCGGGAAGGCTTCCTTGGTCAGCGAGGTGAACACCAGTTCGCCTTCCGAGCCGTCGGGCAGCACTTCGCCGGTTTCCGGGTCGATGATTTCGGGGTAGAAATGGTCTTCCCAGATCACCGGGCCGTCCTTGGTTTCGATGCATTCGCAGGCGACGCCGGGGCCCATGACTTCGGTCAGGCCGTAGATGTCGATCGCGTCGATGCCGAGCTTCCTTTCGATTTCGCTGCGCATGCCTTCGCCCCAGGGTTCGGCACCGAAGATGCCGACCTTGAGCGAGATTTCGTCCGGCTTGATGCCGAGGCGCTCGAACTCTTCGGCAATGACCAGCGAGTAGGACGGCGTGACCATGATGATCTCGGGCTTGAAGTCCATGATCTGCTGCACCTGCTTCTCGGTCTGGCCACCCGACATCGGCACGGCGCAGCAGCCAAGGCGTTCGACGCCGTAGTGGGCGCCGAGGCCGCCGGTGAACATGCCGTAACCGTAGGCGACATGCACCATGTCACCGGCGCGGCCGCCGGCCGCACGAATCGAGCGGGCGACGACGTCGGCCCAGTTGTTGAGGTCGTTCTGCGTGTAGCCGACCACTACCGACTTGCCGGTCGTGCCGGACGACGCATGCAGGCGGGCGATCTTGTTGCGCGGCACGGCGAACAGGCCGAACGGGTAGTTGTCGCGCAGGTCGAGCTTGGTCATGAAGGGGAATTTGCCGAGGTCGCTCAGCGTCTTCAGGTCATCCGGATGCACGCCCTTTTCCAGGCACTTCTTGCGGTAGGACTCGACGTTGTCGTAGGTGTGGCGGACCGACCATTTCAGGCGCTCCAGCTGCAGCGCCGAAATTTCGTCGCGGCTGGCGGTTTCGATGGCGTCAAGTTCGCCGGGCAGGGGTTTTCTGCTGGTCATTGTTTGTCTCCTCTCTCGTTATTGGATCAGGCTGCGTCGGCTGCCTGCAGGCCGGCGATGACCTCACCGCTGATGCGATAGGACTTGCCGCGGAACAGCGCGACGGTCTTGCCGCCGGCGATGCGCACGGTGATGTCATAGACGCCGGTGCGCCCGGATGCGGACTGCTCGACCGCATCGGCTTCCAGCAGATCGCCTTCCTTCGCCGGGGCGAGGAAGTCGATGTGGCAGGCCGAAGCCACGGTGTTCTTGTTGTAACTGTTGCAGGCGTAGGCGAAGGCGGTATCGGCGAGCGTGAAGATCATGCCGCCGTGGCAGATATGGTGGCCATTGACCATGCCCGGACGGACCTGCATGGTGACCACGGCCTTGCCGGGTTCGACGCGGATCAGCGTCATGCCCAGCGTGTGGGCATTCCGGTCGCGTGACCACATGGCTTCGGCGGTGGCATCGGCCAGGGCCTGGGCTTCTTCGGGAGTGGGTCTGGCTTCAGTCATGGATTTTCCTTCCGGCAAAGACTGCCCGCTGCAGCAGCGGGGAAATGCGGTAGCGGTCCTCGCCGTAGCTGGCGCCGAGGTTGGCGAGGACGTCGCGAATGACATCGACGCCAACCTGGTCGGCCCAGGCCAGCGGTCCGCGCGGGTAATTGACGCCGAGGCGCATCGCCTGGTCGGCGGCACTGGCCGAGCAGACGCCCTGGTTGACCGCATCGGCGGCCTCGTTGGCGAGCATGGCGACGGTGCGCATGACGGCCAGTCCAGGGATGTCGCGGAAGCGCGAGACGGCGAAGCCGGCGGCCTGCAGCAGCGCGATGCCAGCCGCAGCGGCAGCGGCTTCGCACTGTTCGGCGGCGGCGACGGCAATGCGCGTGGCCTGTTCGTAGTCGAGGGCGAGGTCGATCAGCAACGTATTGGCGATGCCGGATTCGGCGGCGCGCTGCGTTGCGCTGCGGCCGTCGGTCACGTAGAGCACGGCGCGGCCGATGCTGGCGACGCGTCCGTCCTCGGCCGGGGCGCGGGAGAATGACAACTGGCTGTCCTGCAGTCGGCTGACCAGCGCTTCTGCTGCGCCCTGAAAGAAGTCCCCTTGGGGGGCGGTCGACTCGCCATGAATGGTGATTTTGCCGGCCGGCGTCTGCGCCGTTTCGGTCTGCGCGGCCGGCTTTCCGGCGCCGTCGCGGTAATCGTAGAAACCGCGTCCGTTCTTCTTGCCATAGAAACCGGCATCGACCAGTTCCTGCTGCAGCAGCGAGGGTAAAAAACGCGGGTCGTTGTAGAAGGCGCGCCAGACCGAGTTGGTCACGGCGAAATTTACGTCGTGGCCGATCATGTCCATCAGTTCGAATGGCCCCATGCGGAAGCCGCCGGCGTCGCGCATCACGGCGTCGATGGTGGCGTAGTCGGCGGCGCCTTCCTGCGCCAGGCGCAGCGCTTCGGCGTAGTAGGGGCGGGCGACTCGATTGACGATGAAACCGGGGGTGGATCTGGCATGCACCGGCGTCTTGCCCCAGGCCGCGGCGGTGGCGAACAGGGTGTCGGCGACGGTGCGGTCGGTGGCCAGGCCGGAGACGATTTCGACCAGCGCCATCAACGGCGCCGGATTGAAGAAGTGCAGGCCGGCCAGGCGTTCCGGGTGCTTGAGCGCGGCACCGATGGCAGTGACCGAGATCGACGAGGTATTGGTGCCGAAGATGCAGTCATCGCTGACGATGCTTTCCAGGTCGGCGTACAGCTTCTGCTTGGCTTCCAGATTTTCGACGATGGCCTCGACGACGAGGCCGGCGTCGGCCAGATCGGCAGCCTGGTCGACGGCAATCAGGCGCTGGCCGGCGGCTTCGGCGGCTGTTGCGGTCAACCGGCCTTTTTCGGCCATTTTCGCGAACTGGCTGCGAATGCCGTCAACGGCCAGCTGTGCGGCGCCGGGCCGATTGTCGAGCAGCTTCACGACATGGCCGGCGGCCGCCGCGACCTGCGCGATGCCGGCGCCCATGGCGCCGGTGCCGACGACGGCGATGACAGTCTGTGGGGTCAGGGCGCTCACGCGATCACTCTCCGGTGAATTTCGGCGTACGTTTTTCCATGAAGGCAGCGACGCCTTCGGCGTAGTCGGGCGACCAGCCGAGTTCGCGCATGAAACTGCCTTCGAACGACAGTTGCTGTTCCAGCGTGTGGCCGGGGGCGGCGTGCATGGCCTGGCGGGTACGCACCAGCGCCTTGGTCGGCGCGGTGGAAAGTTGCCTGGCGATGGCGTCGACCGCAGCAACGAAGCCGGCATCATCGACGCATTGCCAGATCAGCCCCCATTCGGCGGCTTTTTCCGCCGGCAGCTTGTCGGCGAGCAGGGCCAGGCCCATGGCCCGCGCCATGCCGACGCGCTGCGGCAGGAACCAGGTGCCGCCGGTATCCGGAATCAGGCCGATCTTCGAGAACGCCTGCAGGAAGGAAGCCGATTTCGTCGCGATGACCAGGTCGCAGGCCAGCGCCACCGAGGCGCCGGCGCCGGCGGCGATGCCATTGACGGCGGCGATGGTCGGCACGCGCAGGTTCTGCAGGCGCAGGATCAGCGGCTTGTAGTTGCGTTCGACGGTGTTGCCGATGTCCGGCATCTTGCCGGCCTGGATCTGCATCGCCCGGTCGCCGAGATCCTGGCCGGCGGAAAAGCCGCGGCCGGCGCCGGTGAGTACCAGCACGCGCACCGACGGATCGCTCTGGATGCTGTCGAGCGCGACGCGCAGCTCGGCGTGCATGTCGTCGGTAAAGCTGTTCAGCTTGTCCGGACGGTTCAGCGTCAGGCGGGCGATGCCGTCGGTGACGTCAAAAAGGATGTTTTCAAATTTCATGATGATTCCTCAGACGTGGTAGCGGCGCTGGACCACGCGGAAACGGTTGGCGACGAAGGCCGAGTCGGCATACGAAGCATTGGCCGAGGGGTTGCCGCCGGTGCCGTGGTAGTCGGAATAGGCCGCCGACTGGTTCACGAAGACGCCACCGGTCAGGTTGATCGACAGCGCGACCTTGCTCCGCCAGGTGGCTTCGGTCATCGCCTCGATGACTTCCGGCTTGGTCGAATAGACGCCGGCGGTCAAAGCGCCGTGGGTGGCAATGATGCGTTCGGACAGGGCGATGGCGGCGGCCGTGTCGGCGACCTTGACGATGAAGCTGATCGGGCCGAAACGTTCTTCCATGTACTTGGCTTCCTCGCCGGCGTCGCAGGCGAGCAGCACCGGGGTGCGGACTTCGGCGCGCGGGAATTCCGGATTCTCCAGTTTCTGCGGTGCCAGCACGACGGTGCCGAAGCGGCCGGACGCAGCTTCCTCGACGCGCTTCAGCGTGTCGGCGGACTGGATGGCGCCGAGTACCGCGTGGGCGACTTCCGGCTTGGCCAGGAAGCCGGTGACCGCCTTGGCCAGGTCGGCGCAGACCTCGTCGTAGGACTTGTGGCCATCTTCGGTCTCGATGCCGCCGGCCGGCACCAGGATCGCCTGCGAGGTCGTGCACATCTGGCCGGAGTACAGCGACAGCGTGAACGCCAGGTTGCCGAGCATCTTCCGGTAGCTGTCGGTCGAATCGATGACGATGTTGTTGACGCCGGCCAGCTCGGCATAGACCTGGGCCTGGCGGCAGTTATCGATCAGCCACTGGCCGAAAACGTTGCCGCCGGTGAAGTCCACCGACTTGACGGCGGGGTGGGTGACCAGTTGCTGCGTCGCGGCACGGTCGTTGGTCACGGCCAGCGTGACCAGGTTGGGGTCGATGCCGTTTTCGGCGAGTACGGCGCGGATGCTGCGGACCGTGATCGCCGCCGGCAGGATGGCGTTGCTGTGCGGTTTGACGATCACCGCATTGCCGGTGGCCAGTGCCGCGAACAGCCCGGGGTAGGTGTTCCAGGTCGGGAAGGTGCCGCAGCCGACGACGACACCAACGCCGCGCCCAACCACTTCAAAGTGCTTCTTCATGACCAGCGGCGGGTTCTTGCCCTGCGGCTTTTCCCAGATCGTTTCAGCCGGCACGAAAGCCTGTTCGCGGTACGCGTAGGCCACGGCTTCGAGGCCGCGGTCCTGGGCGTGCGGGGCGCCGGCCTGGAAGGCCATCATCCAGCCCTGGCCGGTGGTCAGCATCACGGCGTGGGCGATCTCGAAGCTCTGCCTGTTCAGGCGATCAAGGATTTCCAGGCAGATGCCGGTACGGCCGTCGGCGCCGATCTTCTGCCAGCCGCCCATGGCCTGCTGGCCGGCGGCGATCAGTGCTTCGATGGCGCAGACCGGGTACTGCACATTGAGGTCGACGCCGTAGGGCGATTGCTCGCCGCCATGCCAGCCGGTCTGGCCGGGCTGGTCGAGGGAAAACTGCTGGCCGAGGTGGGCGTCGAAGGCTGCCTTGCCGTCGGCCGGTGCAGTTTCGCCATAGGCCTTGGGGCTGGGCATCTCGTTGAAGGCTGACCAGTAGCCACGGGTGGCGATGGCATTGAGGGCACCGTCAAGCAGGGGGCGGTGTTTGTCGAGCAGCGGGTGGGGCATGTTGATCTCCATTGTTCCGGGCTTGCGCGCCGTGTTTTTGCTACGCATTACCAATTCACGTTGTTTGTTGCTTGGTGTTGTATCGTATTACAGCACATGGAATCGAGTTGTGTATAGCAGAATTTATTCTGCGTTGCACAAAAATACCAATTAAAAACAATAGATATGCACTGTGTTTGATGGATATTTTGCCTGTTTCGATACAGCTTGTCGGGGTGAATTTTCCATGGATTTTCCAAAAGCGATACAAAAACGTTGACACACATGTTTGTTGTGTAACATGATTCATCCATGGCAGCCCGAGCCGGGTTGTCCACCTGCCCGACAATTTGAATCAGGAGTGAGACATGGCAACCAATAAGGAACGATTTGCGGACAAGATGGAATTCCCGCCGGAAATCCAGCAACCGAACATCTACCCGCTGTCCTGGAACAGCAAGACCAAGAAGCTGCAGGAAGTCTGGGAAGCCGCCCGGCGCGAGGACTGGGATCCGGAAAAGCTGCCCTGGGATACGCTGGATGTAGACAGCTACACCTGGGAAGAGCGTGAATCCATCGCCTACTGGTGGAGCCTGCTGTCGGTGTTCGATGCCTCGGCACCGCCGGTCTTCGCCGAAGCGCTGATCAAGACCTATGAAGTGCACGAGGAAGATCCGGTGCGCAAATGCTTCTTCTCGGTGACCCGCGACGAGCAGAACCACGAAATCATGTGCGGCCTGGCCATCACCAAGCTGCTCGGTCATCCGGACCCGATTACCTACGTGCCGAAGACCGACCTTGGCAAGCGTCTGCAGAAGAACGTGCAGTGGCTGTACTTCAACGGTGCGCGTTACTGGAACGGTTACAAGCAGGCAGTGCCGAAGTACGACCTGGCGGTCTTGTTCAGCTCCTTCCTGATGGGCGAAATCGCTGCCGCCACCATCTTCAAGCAAATGTTCGACAACTCCCGCGAAGCCGTCTTCAAGGAAGGCTTCAAGAACATCGGCCGCGACGAAGGCCGCCACATGGCGATCTGCATGGCGGTGATGGAACGCGATTACCCGGGCCTCAAGGAAGAAACCAAGGCCGTCGTCACCAAGCAGATCCGCGCCGGTTACCTCTTCCTGTCGGCCGTGCTGTTCGAGCCGCCGATGGAATTCTGGGACCTGCCGGAAGACTTCATCGCCAACCAGCGTGAAGGCGAGGAAGTGGCGCGCGGTGCCGGTTTCGGCATCCCGAGCTACGAAGCCAAGAAGGAAAACTGGAAGAATGCGATGATCAACCTGAAGGGCGTGCTCGACCGCTACAACATCCCGTTCCCGGCCATTCCGGAAGTCGGCATCACCGGTCAGGAAGTCAGCGACGTCGACCTGGACGACATCATTCCGGTCTTCTGATTGCGGTCGACCGTGTAAATGAAGCAAAAACGGCCGGTGCCCCGCGAGGGGTTCCGGCCTTGCCGCAATAGAGATAGCAATAACAAGGAAGAGACAAAATGGCGAAGATCATCATGCAGCCGTCGGGGAAATCGGTCGAATGCGCCTATGGCGACACCGTATTGATGGCGCTGGAAAAGGCGGGCTACGCGCTGCCCAACAACTGTCGTGCCGGTGCTTGCGGCGAGTGCAAGGTCAAGGTCACGACCGGCCAGTTCGACCAGGGCATGGTGCTCGACATGGCGCTGTCGCAGGAAGAGCGCAAGCAGGGCTACGGCCTGATGTGCATGGCCAAGCCGATTTCCGAGGAAATCACCATCGAATGGGGCACCGAGGATGCCAAGCCGAAACTCTTCCCGCCGCGCGAGGATGCGCTGTTCGTGGTCATCGACAAGCGCCAGGTGGCGGCACGCGTGGTCGAGCTGCGCCTGCGCCCGGTTGGCCTGCCCATCCGCTACTGGCCCGGCCAGTATGTGACGCTCGGCAACGCCCGCGACAACATTCCGCCGCGCGCCTATTCAATCTCCAATGCGCCGCGGCCGGATGGCGAACTGGTGCTGCAGGTTGCCCGTCAGGATGGCGGTCTGACCAGCGCCTGGGTGCACGACAGCCTGCAGGTCGGCGACAACGTCAAGATTTCCGGCGCTTACGGCACCTTCATCGGCGATCCGTCGGTCGATACGCCGGTGCTTTGCCTGGCGGCCGGTACCGGCCTGGCGCCGATCCTGGCGCTGGCCGAAGCTGCCCTGCGGCGCGGCTACAAGCGACCGGTCGGCCTGGTTTTTTCGGCGCGCAGCAAGGAAGACGTCTACAGCCAGGGGATGATGGCCTGGTGGCGCACCAAGCATCGCAATTTTGACTACAAGATCACCTTGACCCGGGAAGAGGCCGAAGGCTTCCAGTCCGGCCGGATCGATGCGGTCTTGCCGAAGCTCTTTCCCGATCTGTCGAAACACAGCATTTTCGCTGCCGGCAGCCCGGAGTTTGTCGAAACCTGCGTGGCGACGGTGAAGAAACTCGGCGCCCGGCCGGAACTGATCCATACCGAGGGTTTCTTTTCGCAACAGGTGCAGCTGGCAGGCGAAGACGATCCCTTCAAACTGCCGTTTTGATCCCGGGATGCTGTTCAGTTCGAGGCGGAGTCGCTAACATGCGCAGGTTCCCCGCTTCGACTGACCCCGTGATAGCCCCCATCAAGCAACGCCTGGACAATTTTCGGCAACAGCGCCGCGTCCAGGCTGGATCGCTGATCATTTCCGCCTTCGGCGATGCCATCGTGCCGCGGGGCGGTCGCATCTGGCTGGGCAGCCTGATCCGCCTGCTCGAACCGCTGGCGCTCAGCGAACGTTTGATCCGCACGTCGGTTTTCCGGCTGGCCAGGGAAGAGTGGTTGCGTACCGAAACCGTCGGCCGCCGTGCCGACTATGTCCTGACCCAGTCCGGCCGGCGCCGCTTCGACGAAGCCTCACGCCACATCTATGCGTCGCATGCGCCGATCTGGGACCGCCGCTGGCGGCTGGTGCTGGTGGTCAATGACCTCGATGCAAAGGCTCGCGACCATCTTCGCCAGGCCTTGTTCTGGCAGGGTTTCGGGGCGTTGGGCAGCGATTGTTTCGTGCATCCGAGCGCCGACCTGACGGCGGCCTTCGACGCGCTGGTCGCCGAAGGCCTGGGCACCCATCTCGATTGCCTGATGCCGCTGCTCGCCGCCGATTCGCGTTCCGGCCTGTCGGCCAATGACGCCGATCTCGTCCGCCGGGCCTGGAACCTGCATGAACTGGCGGCTGCCTATGCGGCCTTTGTCGCCACCTATCTGCCGATCCTTGCGGAGTTGCGTCGCGATCGTCAGGCCGAGGTCGACGGCGAGGACGCCTTCCTGCTGCGCCTGCTGCTGATCCATGATTACCGCCGCCTGCTGCTGCGCGACCCGGAGTTGCCGGACGTCCTGCTGCCGCCGGACTGGCCGGGACAGAAAGCGCGTCTGCTATGCAAGGATCTCTACCGGCGGCTGTTGCCGGCGTCGGAAGCTCATCTGGCCAGCACGCTGGTGCTGGCCGATGGCAGCACGCCGCCGGTCGATCCCGCCTATGCCGATCGCTTCCCGCAGGATGATCCCTTGCTCGCGATCTCGCTTTGAGCTTGCCGGTGCTCAGCGCATGAAGCGGAAGTAGGCGATCAGCTCGCGCAGACGCCCGGCCGTCTGCTTCATGTCCTCACTGCGCGTCGTCACTTCCTGGATCGTTTTCGACGTCTGATTGACGCCGCTGACGATGTCTTCCATGCGAATGGCAATTTCGTTGCCGGCAGCCGACTGCTGGCGGGTGCCGTTGGCGATGTGACGGGCCAGTTCATCCACCTTCTCACCCTGATGAGCAACGGCATTCAGGCCTTCGCGGGCCGACTCGGCAGCCGCATTGGCCTGTTCGACATGACTGCCGGCTTCCTCCATCGTGCTGACGGCCGTCTGCGTGCTGCTCTGGATGCGCTGAATGCTGGCGGTAATCTCGCTGGTCTGCTTGCCCGAGTTTTCTGCCAGCTTGCGTACCTCGTCGGCGACCACGGCGAAGCCGCGGCCGGCTTCGCCGGCGCGGGCGGCCTCGATCGCCGCGTTGAGTGCGAGCAGGTTGGTCTGGTCGGCGATCTCGCGGATGACCTGGCTGACCCGGTCGATGGCAAAAATGGACTGGAACAGTTCGTCCATCGTCTTGCCGGCGTCATGGACGGTATGCACGACATTGCCGGAGGCCTGCTGGCTCTGCTGCATGCGCAACGAGGCATCGGTGAGCAGTGTATGTGAAGCCAGAACGGCCTGTGATGCCAGTTGGGCATCCTCGGCGATTTCGTTGACCGAGCTGACCAGTTGCTCGACTGCAGCGGCGATGCTGCTGGCTGCCGTTGATTGTGCTGCGGTCGACTTGCGGGTCTCGTGAATTTCCTGAGTCAGTGATTCGGCGTTGCTGCCCACGGTCTGGCTGGCTTCGGCGATCTCCGCCATCATCGCCTTGAGGTGGGTCTGCATGGTCACCAGTGCATCGTTCAGCTTGCCCAGTTCATCGACGCGATGCAGCGGGATTTCGTCGGTCAGGTCGCCCTGGGCGATATGTTCGAGCCGGCCGGTAATGCGCCGGATGATCGTCATCATGCCACCCTGGATCAGCAGCAGCGCGACGCCGGCCGAAATGCCGAGAATGCCGAACAGCGTCAGCAGCGTATTGACCGTGTCGTGTCCCAGACCAATATCGCTCCCGAACACGTGCAGGCCCTGGCCGCACAATTGCAGGACGATCATGGCGATGACCAGCGTGCTCAGCTTGGTCTGCAGCGAAATCCTGGCCCACGCCGATGCCTTGGGTGTCTTGGCGCGACCGTCCTTGAGCTGGCTGTACAGGGCTTCGGCTTCGCTGACCTGCTGTCGGCTTGGCTTGGTCCGTACCGACATGTAGCCGATTTTCCGGTTGTCCTTGAGCACCGGCACGATCAGCGCATCCACCCAGTAGTAATCGCCGTTCCTGCACCGGTTCTTGACCATGCCACGCCACGGCCGGTCGGCCTTGATGGTTTCCCAGGCCCAGGCGAACGCAGCCGGCGGCATGTCCGGATGGCGGACGATGTTGTGGTTGTTGCCAATCAGCTCTTCGCGCGAGAAGCCGCTGACTTCGACGAAGGTGTCGTCGGCGTAGGTGATGCTGCCCTTCAGGTCGGTTCGCGAAACGATGTACTTTCCTTCCGGAAAGGCACGTTCGACGTTCGTGACCGGCGAATTGATCTTCATTACCGACTCCCCTTTTATCGGTGTGATGATGACGTCAGTCAGTTTGGTAGTGCTGTCTTCCAGTCCGCATTCTAAATAAAAATGATTTCGGATAGATGATTTTCTATGACTTTTGGCTTAATTGAATCCATTTGAGTAGTGTTGTGTAGAAAACCTCGGGTTGCAGCGGTTTGGTGATGACGTCAACCATGCCCGCCTGCAGGCAGCCGGCCTTGTCTTCGACGAAGGCATTGGCCGTCGTGGCGATGATCGGGATGGTTGTGTAGCCCGGCAGTTGCAGGATTTCCCGGGTGGCCGTCAGGCCGTCCATGACCGGCATCTGCATGTCCATCAGGATCAGGTCGTAGTGCAGCCGGCGGGCGGCAGCCAGTGCCTGGCTGCCATCCTCGACGGCGTCGACCTGCAGGCCGGCATCTTCGAGCAGGATGCGGGTGATCTCGCGGTTGATCGGCTCGTCTTCCGCGAGCAGGACGCGCAGGCCGGGCGCAAGCGCGGTCAGTGCCTCTTCTGCCGGCAGGCGGACGGTACTGTCGGCGGGCTGGGCCTTTCCAGACCCGGCTTTTTCCAGCCAGGCGGTGAACCAGAAGGTGCTGCCCCGTGCCGGCTCGCTGTCGACGCCGGCTTCGCCGCCCATGGCGCGGGCGATGTTGCGGACGATGGCCAGTCCCAGTCCGGTGCCGCCGAATTTGCGTGTGGTCGAATTGTCGGCCTGCTCGAACGGGGCGAACAGGCGCTGGGCGACTTCGGCAGGAATGCCGATGCCGGTATCGCTGACGGCGAAATGCAGGCAGATACGTCGCGTTTCCTCGGCGGCGACCCCTATCGTCAAGCGAATGCTGCCGCTGGCGGTGAATTTGATGGCATTGCCCAGGTAGTTCAGCAGCGCCTGCTGCAGGCGGGTCGGATCACCGATCAGCGGCGGCAGGTCGGCGGGCAGGGACGAGGTGAAGCGCAACTGCTTGTCGGCGAGCTTGTCGTGCAGGATGGAGCCGAGATTTTCCAGGATTTCGTCGAGGCGAACCTCGATCTGTTCCAGCACGAACTTGCCGGATTCAATTTTTGACAGGTCGAGCACGCTGTTGATGGTCTGCAGCAGGTGCGTGCTGGCCCCTTCGAGCTTGCGCAGACGTTCGCTCTGGACGGGGTCGAGGCTGCCGCGGCGGATCAGGTGGGCCATTCCCATGATGGCGTTGAGCGGCGTCCGGATTTCATGGCTCATGTTGGCCAGGAAGCTGCTTTTGGTGCGGCTGGCCTGTTCCGCCTGCTCCTTGGCCAGATTCAGTTCCCGGGTCCGCTCCTCGACCAGTTCGGCGAGATGGTTGCGGTGGGCTGCAAGTTCGGCGGCCGCGCGTTTCTGCCCGGTGATGTCCTGTTTGACCGCCACGTAGTGGGTGATGCGTCCATCCGGTTGATGCAGCGGCGCGATGATCGCCGCTTCAATGTATTCGCTGCCATCCTTGCGCAGGTTGCTGAATTCGCCGTGCCAGACGGTGCCTTCGGCCAGTGCCCGCCACAGTGACTGGTAGGTTTCCGGGGCAGTCCGGCCAGACTGGAGGAGGCGCGGATTCCTGCCGATGACGTCCGCTGCCCGGTAGCCGGTAGTTTGTTCGAAGCAGGCATTGACGTATTCGATGTTGCCGTGAAGATCGGTGATGACGATGCTCTCCGGGCTTTGCTCGACGGCCAGCGACAGCTTGCGCAGATGTTCCTCGCGCTGGCTGATTTCTTCCGCCATGCTGCCGAAGGCGCCGGCCAGCCGGGAGATTTCATCGCTGCCGCGAATGGCTAGCGGGTGGGCGTAATCGCCTTCGGCAATCCGCCGGGTTCCCTTCTCCAGACGCGAAAGACGCTGGACCACCAGCTTTTCTAGCAGCAGGCCGATGCAGCCCAGGAGCAGCAGGTAGCTGGCCAGCTTGATCAGCAACTGGTCGCCCCAGACCTGCCAGAAGCGGGTGTCGAACTTGTCGGTCGGAATACGCACGCTGATCAGGCCGCGCAGATCACCGATCCGGTAGTCGAAGGCCGGGTCGTTGGCGGCGATCAGGCCGGCTGGCGCGGCTTCCGGTTTGCCGTGGCATTTCAGGCAATATTCCTCGATCCATACCGGCGAGGTGAAGAGCAGCGCCTGGCGGCCGTCGTCGTCGAGGATTTCATCGACGCGTTCGGTCGCTTGCGGATTCTGGCGATACCACGCCATCGCCGCCAGTTCGTGACGGTCGGCCCGGTTGTCCGGGTTGCGCGGGCGGTCGGAAACGTTGTTGAAGCTGATGCCGGTGTCGCTGTGCTCGGCGAATTGATCGCCGATGCGTGACAGCGCATGGGCCGGCAGAAAACCGATGGTTTTCCGGTTGATCGGCAGTTCGCTGTCGAGAAACTGCTCGTGATAGATGCGCCGCGTCGCCATCATGATGTCGTAGACGGTGCGGGCGTTGGCTTCGGCCTCGCTGCGCATTTCCTGCTTCAGGCGGCCGTGGCTGAGCCACAGGTCGCCAGCAAACAGCAGGGCGACGAGCGCGCCGAGAAACAGCCAGACCTGCTGCTTGAGTGTCATTTTCGCCATGCCGCGGTCAACAGGCGAAATTGCGGTATTTCCGGGAGAGGCAGGTAGGGCAATTGGCGGCGGCAGGGTTTCGGGATATGCCGGGATGCTATGCCGCACGCCTCGCCGTGGCTTTGAGATGCCTCAAAAGTCGGCTGCTGCTGCCCTTTATCTTTGCTTGAGTGCGACCAGTGGCACCACCTCCGGCATTTCGATGCGCGGACGGTCGGTTTCCACGGCGGCCAGCGGCTCACATTCGACCAGGCTGGCCAGGCAGCGCCGGGTCAGTTCCTGGTAGGTGCGGGTACCTTCGCCCTTCCAGGCGATCTCTTCGTCGGTCAGTTCGCGTACCACCCTGGCCGGCATGCCGGCCGCCAGGCTGCGCGACGGAATTTCGGCGCCGGCCTTGACGAAGGCGCTGGCGGCGACAATCGCTGATTCCCCGATGACGGCGTTGTCCATGATCACCGCATTCATGCCGATCAGCGCGTTGCGTCCGATGCGGCAGCCGTGCAGCACGGCGCCATGGCCGATGTGACCGTCTTCCTCGACGACCGTGTCGGTGCCGGGAAAACCGTGCATGACGCAGGTGTCCTGCAGGTTGGCGCCGCGCTCCAGGATCAGCCGGCCAAAATCGCCGCGCAGGCTGGCGCAGGGACCGACATAGCAATCGGGGCCGACGATGACATCGCCGATGAGCACGGCACTGGGGTGAACGAAAGCGGTGGGATCGACCACCGGCACGATGCCGTCGATGGCATAGACGCGGAGTTGGGACATGCTGGCCTCAATGACAAAACATCGGAAGATTCTATAGAATAAAACAAGTTTCTCATTCGGGAATTTTTGGAGCACTCATGAGCGAAGAGATGGACGGCAAACACGGCGTGCAATCGCTGGAGATCGGTATGGGCATCCTGCGCGCCATGGTCAATGGCCAGCGCTCGATGATGCTCAAGGACATCGCGGTGGCGGCCGAGATGCCGCCATCGAAGGCGCACCGTTACCTGGTGAGCCTGATTCGTGCCGGCTTCGTCGAGCAGGATCCGATCACCTCGCGCTACGACCTCGGGCCGTTTGCGCTGAATATCGGGCTCGTCGCCATCGATCGCCTCGACCGGGTGCGACTCGGCCTGACGGCGATTGCCCAGTTGCGCGACCAGATCAACGAGACCACGGCGCTGGCGGTATGGAGCGAAACCGGCCCGGTCATCGTGCGTTGGGAGCGGCCGCGGCGACCGATTACCGTCAACGTCGTTACCGGGACCGCGCTGGAATTGCTGACTTCGGCCAGCGGCCGGGTTTTTGCGGCCTGGCTGGCGAATGATGCGGTCGACCGCCAGATTGCCCGCGAATTGAAAAAGCCCGGCCTGCCGCCGCATCTGAAGACGCGTGCCGATGTCGACCGGATGCTGGCCCAGGTCAGGGCCGATGGCTACGCGGCGATTTCCGACTACTACCTGGTGACCGGCGTCGAGGCCGTAGCCGCACCGGTTTTCAATTTCCGCAACGAAATTACCATGGCCATGCTGGCGGTCGGGGTCAAGGGCATGTTCGACATGAGTCCGGGTAGCGCTGTGGTGACCGGGGTGACGCGGGCGGCGGCCGAGTTGTCGGTGCGCCTTGGCTATACCGGTGAGGAAAAGAAGACCGGTTGATCGCCGCGCCGGAAAAGGTTTTTTGCGCCAGGTCAAGGTGAGCCCAGGGGCTGGCGGCAAACAATGCAGCGTCGGACGCAACATGGCGTCCACCTGATCCGGGGATGTTCCGATGCAGCAAGCACGTGAATGCAGCAACTACCGCCGTCCGGCGGCGTGGTTCGCCCTTGGCCTGGCACTGGCCTGCTGCCAGGCCAGTGCCACCGAAGGCGGCGGCAGCGCCTATCCGGTCGGTGTCGAGACCAACTACACCGGCCTGATGCTGCCCGAAGGCAGCCATCTGCTGGTCTATTACCAGCACTATCAGGCGAACGAAGCCCGCGACAATCACGGCCGGGACAATCCGCGCTTCGCCTATTTCCGCAGCCGTGCCGATGTCGTGGCGCTGCGTCTTTCCCACGTCTGGCGCACGGTACGGATTGCCGGCGCGACGCTGGAAAGCCGTGTGGTCCTGCCGCTGCCACAGGTCGATCTGCGGCTCGGCATTGCCCGCCCGGCCCCGCTGGGGGCACTCGATCGCAGCGGCTCGAGCAAAGGTGCCGGTGACCTCACGGTCGCCCCGCTGCTCCTTGGCTGGCATGGCCCCAGCCTGCACCAGATGGCGGGTTTCGAGATGATTCTGCCGACCGGCGAATACGACCGCGACCGGCCGGTCAACGCCGGGCGCAATGCTTGGCAGGCGGCGGCGCTGTATGGTCTGACCTGGCTGCCGGGCCGCTGGGAAGCCTCGGCGCGTGTGCGCTACGCGATCAACGGCCGCAACGATGCAACCGACTATCGATCCGGGAACGAACTGAGCCTGGAGTTCAGCGGCGGCTACAAGTTCATGCCCGGCTGGTCGGCCGGGCTGAATGGCTACGCCTATCGCCAGACCAGCGACGACCGGCAGTCCGGTGCGGCGGTCAATGGCGACGGCAACCGGGCGGCGGTCAACGCCATCGGCCCGTACCTGGCCTGGTCACCATCGCGCGGCTTCGGTCTGGTCGCCAAGTTCCAGGTCGAGTCCGGGGCACGGAACCGGGCGGAGGGGAACCGTTTCTGGCTGCAGGGGCGTTACGCGTTCTGAGGGGCTGAGCGGCGGCCTGCCGGGAAATTGGCTGCTTTTTGCGGTCGACCGCAAGATTTCGAGAAATCCCTGAAGGCAGCGGTACTCAGGCTATTGATACAAATAATCGGCGCGAGTCGATTTTTTTGTCTCAATTAACATTGACAGAATGAGTTTCCTATTTCAGAATTTCCCTCATCGATCCGCGGAAAGCGGACGCAACGAACAAGACAACAGGAGGAGACAAAGATGACCTTGCCCAAGCGGAGTGCTGCGCCGGGCGCGCAGCCTGCACGGAAGGGAGGCCGCTGATGCTGGCCGAGTTCCTGCAATTCCTGTTTTCCGGGCTGACCGTCGGCGCCACCTACGCGCTGGCAGCGCTCGGTTTCACGCTGATCTACAATGCCAGCAACGTCATCAACTTCGCTCAGGGCGAGTTCATCATGCTCGGCGGCATGCTTTCGGTGTTCTTCACCATGGCCGGGTTGCCCATGCCGGTGGCGCTGGCGCTAGCCATCCTGGTGCCGGCCATCGTTGGCGTCATCGTCGAGAAACTGGCGATCGAACCGGTCAAGGGCGCCGAGACGGTGACGCTGATCATCATCACCATCGGCGCCTCGCTGGTCATCCGCGGCCTGATCCAGGTCTGGCTAGGCAAGGGCACCTTCGCGCTGCCGGCGTTCTCCGGCGAGGAACCGATCCAGATCCTCGGCGCCACGCTGATGCCGCAGAGCCTGTGGGTGTTCGGGGTGACCGCCGTCGTCGTCGCCGTGCTCTGGTATTTCTTCAACCGCACGCTTTCCGGCAAGGCCATGCTGGCAACGTCGTTCAACCGCCTGGCGGCGGAACTGGTCGGCATCAACACCAGCTGGGTGCTGTTCATGAGCTTTGCCATGTCGGCGGCGCTGGGGGCGCTCGGCGGCATCCTGATCGCGCCGATCACGATGACTTCCTACGATGTTGGCATCATGCTCGGCCTCAAGGGTTTCGTCGCGGCGGTGGTCGGTGGGCTCGGCAACGGGCTCGGCGCGGTGATCGGCGGTCTGCTGGTCGGCATCCTCGAAGCCATGGGCGCCGGCTACATCTCGTCGGCCTACAAGGATGCGATTCCCTTCGTGCTCATCCTCTTCATCCTGTTCTTCATGCCGCGCGGCCTGTTTGGCGGCAAATCGACCGATCGGGTGTAAGCATGCAAAAGAAACTCAACATCGGTCTGCTGATCGTCATCTTCATCCTGCTGGCCGTGCCTTTCGTGGTGCCCAACAGCTTCTACCTCGACCTGGCCATCCGCATGGCGATCAACGCCATGATCGTGCTCGGCCTCAACCTGCTGATCGGTTTTGCCGGCCAGATCAGTCTGGGACATGCCGGCTTCCTCGGCATCGGCGCCTATGCGTCGGCCGTGCTGCCGACGCATTTCGGCTGGCATCCGCTGCTGGCGATGCTTGGCGGTTGCGTCATCACCGGCATCCTGGCGGCGCTGGTCGCTCGCCCGATCTTCAAGCTGAAAGGGCACTACCTGGCGATGGCGACGCTCGGTCTGGGCATCATCATCAACATCACGCTGCGCAACGAAGCGCAGTGGACCGGCGGGCCGGACGGCATGCCGGTGCCGCCGATGAGCCTGTTCGGTACCGAAATCTACAGCGACAAGACCTGGTACTGGATTGTCGCGGCGCTGCTGGTGATCGCCGTCTGGGCTTCGCAGAACCTGATCGATTCGCCGTTCGGCCGGGCACTGCGCGCGCTGCACGGTTCCGAAGTGGCCTCACAGGTGGTCGGCGTCAATGTCGTCCGCTACAAGGTGTCGATCTTCGTGCTGTCGGCGGTGTTCGCCAGCCTGATGGGCAGCATCACGGCGCATTACATCGGTTTTGTCAGCCCGAATTTTGCCGATTTCTTCCATTCCATCGAACTCGTCACCATGGTTGTCGTCGGCGGCATGGCCTCGGTGTTCGGCTCGCTCGTCGGGGCCGTGCTACTGACTGCGCTGCCGCAGGCCCTGACCAGTTTCGAAGGCTGGGAGACGGTGGTTTTCGGTGCCATCCTGATGGGCTTCATGATCTTCCTGCCCAAGGGCATCGTGCCGACGCTGGCCGCCAAGTTCGGCAAGGGAGAGTGACATGGCACTGCTTGAAGTCAAGGACCTGTCCATCCATTTCGGCGGCGTCAAGGCCGTCCAGAACGTCAGCTTCAGTATCGACCAAGGCATCGTTTATTCGGTGATCGGCCCCAACGGCGCCGGCAAGACGACGTTGTTCAACCTGATCACCGGGGTCTACAAGCCGACCACGGGCGAAATCCGCCTCGATGGCGAAGCGATCCACGGCAAGTCGCCGGATCAGCTGGCCGAGCGCGGCATGGCGCGGACCTTCCAGAACCTGCAGATCTGCATGAACATGAGTGCCGTCGAGAATGTCATGGTCGGCGCCCACCTGCGTCTCGACCGCAATCTCTTCAAGGCGGCGCTGCGTCTGCCGGGACTGCGCCGGCGCGATGCCGAACTGCGCGCCGAAGCGACGCAACTGATGCACTTCGTCGGTCTCGACGCCTACGTCAATGAACGTGCCGACGCGATGCCCTACGGCGCGCTGAAGCGCCTGGAAATCGCCCGGGCGCTGGCGATGAAACCGCGCATTATCTTTCTCGACGAGCCGGCGGCCGGCCTGAATCCGCGGGAAACCATCGAGGTCGATCATCTGGTGCGCAAGGTGGCCGATTCCGGCATCACCGTCGTCCTCGTCGAACACGACATGAAGATGGTGATGAACCTGTCGGACCGCATCCTCGTGCTCGATTACGGCAAGAAGCTGGCCGAGGGCAGCGGCGCCGAAGTTCGCAACAATCCGGACGTGATCGCCGCCTATCTCGGCGCGCACGCTTAAGGGGGCAGCATGGAAGCATTGCGCATCATTACCGAAGAACACCAGAACCTCTGGCGCATCGCCGTGACCATGGAACAGGTGGCGGACGAGATTGAGGCCGGTGGCCATATCGAACGCGAGTTCTTCAACTCGCTATTCGACTACATCGAGCAGTTCGTCGATCGTGCCCACCATCCCAAGGAAGACGACTACCTGTTCCGTCTGCTCCGCCTGCGCTCGGATGACGCCGTGGCCATTCTCGACCGCCTGCAGGCCGAGCACCGCAACGGTCCGGAAAACCTCAAGGCCCTGCGCACCAAGCTGGCCGATGCCGCCGCCGGCAAACTTGGCGGTGCTGATTTCGCCTACGCCCTGCGCGTCTATACCGAGGGGCTGAAGAGTCACATCCACAGCGAGGAAAAGGACGCGATTCCTCTCGCCCGCGAGGTGTTGACCGCAGAAGACTGGGCGGAAATCGACCGTGCCTTCCTCGACAACGAAGATCCGATCTTCGGCGAGAAGGCCAAAGCCGAGTTTCGCGAACTGTTCCATCGCATCGTCAGCCTGGCGCCGGAATCGATCGGCCTCGGCGCCCACAGCGGCGGCACCTTGCAGGCCGGCGCCGTGCCCGGTCAGCGCGAGGTGCTGTTGTCGGTGTCGGGGCTGGAAAGCTGTTATGGCCGGATCACGGCACTCAAGGGCATCGACCTGGAAGTGCGCAAGGGCGAACTGGTGGCGCTGGTCGGTGCCAACGGCGCCGGCAAGACCACCTTCCTGCGTACGCTCTCCGGCGTACAGCCGATGAGCGGCGGCAAGATCCTGTTCGAGGGCGACGACATCTCCCGTCTGCGTTCCGATCTGCGCATGCGTCGCGGTATCTGCCAGAGCCCGGAAGGTCGCCAGGTCTTCGGGCCGCTGTCGATCGAGGACAACCTGCGCCTTGGCGCCTACACCCAGCCGAAGCAGCAGGTGCCGGAAGACATGGAGAAGGTCTTTTCCATGTTCCCTATCCTCAAGGAAAAGCGCCACTTGCCGGCCGGCACGCTGTCCGGCGGCCAGCAGCAGATGCTGGCCATCGGCCGGGCACTGATGGGCCGGCCGAAGATGCTGCTGCTCGATGAGCCGTCAATGGGCCTGGCACCGCTGCTGGTCGAGGAAGTGTTCAACGTCATCAAGACCTTGAAGGCACAGGGCATGACCATCCTGCTGGTCGAGCAGAATGCCTTTGCCGCACTGGCGATCGCCGACCGCGGCTATGTACTGGAAACCGGCAACGTCACCCTGACCGGCACCGGCCAGGAACTGATCAGCAATGAACAGGTCCGTGCCGCCTATCTCGGCATGTAGGAAGTCCTCAGGGCGCGCTGCAGCCGAGTTGCCGGGAGATCGCCTGGGCGCTCTCCCGCAGCGCCTGGGCGTTGGCGCAGTGCCAGTCGGGATCGAAGCCGCCGGTCGGGCCGACCAGCGTGATCACCAGTGCGACATGACCGTTGTGGTCGAAGACCGGCGCGGCAAAGGCGCTGACGCCGGGTATCGGCTGGCCGATTGCACGGGCGATGCCGTGTTCGCGCACTTCCTGCAGCGCCGCCTGCATGCTTTTCCAGTCGCTGCGGCCGCCGATGATGTGCGGGAAGGCATGCGGGTGCATCGATTCCTCGACAAAGCGCTCGATCGTCTTGGCCGGCATGTAGGCCGCGAACACCATGCCGGTGGCGGTCATCAGCGACATTACCGTGCCGGCACGCAGGTTCATGTGGATCGGATGGCTCGATTCTTCAAGATGGATCACCGTCGGTCCGGCGTTGCCCCAGACGGAAAGAGCCACCGTATGCCGGACCCGTTGTTCGAGCTCGAGTGCCGCCGCCATCCCCAGACGCACCGGATTGAGCTGGCGCAGGCTGGACAAGCCCATGCGCAAGGCCAGCGGTCCCAGCCCGTAGCGGCCGGATACCGGGTCCTGGGCAACCAGACCGAGCTTGCTGTAGCTGACCAGGTACGGATGTGCCTTGGCCGGCGTCATTTGCGCAGCTTCCGCCAGTTGTTTCAGCGACATCGGCGCGCTGTGGTCGGCCAGCGCCACCAGTATCTGGCCGCCGACCTCGATCGACTGAATGCCGCGCCTTTCCTTCTCGTCTTCGTGCTCCATCCGTCTCTCCCGTGTGCAGGCGCCACCATAGCGGCGATCAAACACTCGGTCAATCACGAACCTGTTTTCCAAAACACAATAATTTGTAATTAACAAACGTATTGCACAATAACGAAATTCAAATTAAGCTCCATTCATCCCAGAAAGGAATTCCCCATGAGCACCAAAAAATTCGCTTCCGTTGCCGATCTCGAGGTCAAGAAGACCACCTTCGCGCAGCTTTCCGCCCACTGCTGGGCCTATACCGCCGAAGGCGACCCGAATACCGGCGTGATCATCGGTGACGACGCCGTGCTGATCTGCGACACGCTGGCCACGCCGGTGATGGCGCAGAACCTGATCGCCGAGATCCGCAAGGTCACCGACAAACCGATCAAGTACGTCGTTCTCTCGCATTACCACGCGGTGCGTGTGCTGGGTGCCTCGGGTTACAAGGGCGAAGGCATGCAGGAAATCATTGCCAGCCAGGGCACCTACGAAATGATCGTCGAGCGCGGTCAGCAGGACTGGATGTCGGAATACGAGCGCTTCCCGCGGCTGTTTCAGAATTTCGAGTCGATCCCCGGGCTGACCTGGCCGACCCTGGTGTTCAAGGACGAAATGACGCTGTGGATGGGTGAGGGGCTGGAAGTGAAGATCATGCATGTCGGTCCCGGTCACACCAAGGGCGACACCATAGTCTGGGTGCCATCCGAGAAGGTGCTGTTCTCCGGTGACCTGGTCGAGGCCGATGCCGCCTGTTACACCGGTGACGCCCAGCTCGAGGAATGGCCGGCAACGCTCGACGCGCTGGCGGCACTCGGTGCCGAAAAGGTCGTGCCCGGCCGCGGCCCGGCGCTGGATAGCCCGGAAAAGGTCGCTGCCGGTCTGGCTTATACCCGCGATTTCGTCACCACGCTGCTGGCCTCGGCGAAAGAGGCGGTGGCCCTGGGCATGAACCTGAAGCAGGCGATGGCACACACGCGCAAGGCGATGGACCCGAAATTCGCCCAGGTCTTCATCTACGAACACTGCCTGCCCTTCGACGTTACCCGTGCCGTCGACGAGGCGAGCGGCATCAAGCATCCGCGCATCTGGACGGCAGAGCGCGACAAGGAAATGTGGCACGGCCTGCAAGAGGGATGAGCGGCGCCTGAGGCGCCGGTCAAAAAAAACAAAAACGGAGGAGACAAACGATGTTGAGTACCTATCAGTACCCGAAATACGAGTACGTGGCGCCGCCGGAGCAGACCGGCGGCCCGGTGAAACGCTATCCGGTGGTGGTGGTCGGTGCCGGGCCGGTTGGCCTGGCGGCGGCGATCGAACTGGCGCAATCCGGCGTGCCGGTGGTCGTGCTCGATGACGACGATACCGTATCGGTCGGATCGCGCGGCGTCTGCTATGCCAAGCGCGCGCTGGAGGTGCTCGACCGCATCGGTGTCGGCGATGACTGCGTGGCCAAGGGGGTCAGCTGGAACGTCGGCCGCACCTTCTTTCGCGAGGAGGAGGTGTACAACTTCAACCTGCTGCCGCAACCGGACCACAAGCGCCCCGGCATGATCAACCTGCAGCAGTACTATCTCGAAGAGTACGAGATTCGTCGGGCCCGCGAATTGCCCAATGTCGACCTGCGCTTTCGCAGCAAGGTCGTTTCGGTGCAGCCGGAAGGCCGGGGTGCCGCCTTGCAGGTCGAGACGCCCGACGGCATCTACCAGATCGAAACCGACTGGCTGATCGTTGCCGACGGTGCGCGCTCGTCGGTCCGCCACATGCTGGGGCTGGAAATCGACGGCAAGATCTTCATGGATCGCTTCCTCATCGCCGACGTGGTGATGAAGGCGGATTTCCCGGCCGAGCGCTGGTTCTGGTTCGACCCGCCCTTCCACCCGGGGCAGTCGGTGCTGCTGCACCGACAGGCCGACAATGTCTTCCGCATCGATTTCCAGCTCGGCTGGCAGGCCGATCCGGAAGAAGAAAAGAAGCCGGAGAAGGTGATCCCGCGGATCAAGGCAATGCTGGGCGACGACCGGGAATTCGAACTTGAGTGGGTCAGCGTCTATACCTTCCAGTGCCGCCGCATGCAGCAGTTCCGTCACGGCCGGGTGCTGTTCGTCGGCGACGCTGCACACCAGGTCTCGCCGTTCGGTGCGCGCGGCGCCAATTCGGGCATTCAGGATACCGACAACCTTTGCTGGAAGCTCAAACTGGTGATCGACGGCAAGGCGCCGGAAAGCCTGCTCGATACCTACTCCGACGAGCGTGTCTTCGCCGCCGACGAGAACATCCTCAATTCCACGCGGTCGACCGACTTCATCACGCCGAAATCGAAGACCTCGCTGACCTTCCGCAATGCCGTGCTGGCGCTCGCCAGTGAACACGCCTTCGCCCGTGCCCTGGTCAATTCCGGGCGCCTGTCGGTGCCGGCCTACCTGACTGAATCGACGCTGAACACGCCGGACAGCACGGCCTTTGCCGGCGACATGGTGCCGGGCGCACCGATGGACGATGCGCCGATCCGGGTCGATGGCGTCAACGACTGGTTGCTCGATCATGTCGGCCAGCGTTTCATGGCGCTGGCCTACGTTGCCGATCCTGCTGCGGTCGACCCGGCCCGGATGGCAATTTTCAAAAGCCTGGCCAATGCCCCGGTGCCGGTCGAGGTCGTTCTTGTCTCGCCGCGCGGCGGCAGCGCCGAGCTGCCGGTATTCGAAGATTACGCCGGCCGTTTCGCCGAACGTTTCGATGCCCGCCCGGGAACGCTCTACCTGATCCGTCCGGACCAGCATGTTGCCGCCCGCTGGCGGGAGTTCGATGCCGACCGCCTGCGCGCCGCCGTCGCCCGTGCCACCTGCAACGCCTGATCGAGGAGAATGCCATGCCGCTGAACCTGAAACCGAACCTGTCCGAACCGGGCAAGCGCTATTTCCGTGCCTTCACGCCGGGCGACGATTTCTATGAAGCCCTGATCGACACCCACCGCGATCTGAGCGATGAGCAGAGCGCAATGGTCAATGCCAAGCTGATCCTGCTGCTGTCCAACCACATCGGCGACATCGCCGTGCTCCGTGAGGCGATGCAGATCGCCCGCGAAGGCGTCTGAGGAGAAACCCATGGAAATCCGCAAGATCCACCACGTCGCCTACCGCTGCAAGGACGCCAAGGAAACCGTCGAGTGGTACGGCAAGTACCTGAACATGCGCTTCATCCTGGCGATTGCCGAGAACGAAGTGCCGTCGACGAAAGAGCCGGACCCGTACATGCACATCTTCCTCGACGCCGGCCAGGGCAACATCCTCGCTTTCTTCGAGCTGCCGACCCGGCCGCCGATGGGCCGCGACCCGAATACGCCGGCCTGGACCCAGCACTTGGCGCTCGAAGTCGATTCGGTCGACGACCTGCTGGCGACCAAGGCCAGGCTGGAAGCTGACGGCATCGAAGTGGTCGGGCCGACCGATCACACCATCTTCAAGTCCATCTATTTCTTCGATCCCTCCGGCCATCGCCTGGAACTGGCGGCCAACACCGGCACCGCGAAAATGGCGAAAATGCTCGACGAGGTGAAATGGGACATGCTCGACGAATGGGCGCGGACCCGCAAGGCACCCCAGCACGCCCGCTGGATGCATGACGGCAGCTACGCAGGAGAATAGGACCGATGAAACTCGCCAGCCTGAAAAAGGGCGGTCGTGACGGCACGCTGGTCGTCGTCAACCGCGCCATGACCCATTGTCGCGCCGTGCCGGCGATCGCCCGCACGCTGCAGGCGGCGCTCGACGACTGGGACGTCGTCGAGCCGCAATTGCGCCAGGTCTACGAGGCGCTGAACAGCGGGGCCTTCGACATGCCCGATCCCTTCGATCCGGCGGTCTGCCATTCACCGCTGCCGCGCGCCTACCAGTGGGCTGACGGCTCGGCCTACGTCAATCACGTCGAGCTGGTGCGCCGCGCTCGCGGCGTCGAGTTGCCGGCGGAGTTCTGGAGCGATCCGCTGATCTATCAGGGCGGTTCCGATTCCTTCGTCGGCCCGCGCGACCCGATTCACGCACTGTCCGAGGACTGGGGCATCGATCTCGAAGCCGAGGTCGCGGTGATCAGCGGCGACGTGACGATGGGGGAGACGCCGGCCGAAGCCGCCAGGGCCATTCGCCTGCTGATGCTGGTCAACGATGTCTCTCTGCGCAACCTGATTCCCGGCGAACTGGCCAAGGGTTTCGGTTTCTTCCAGTCGAAACCGGCTTCGGCCTTCTCGCCGGTGGCGATCACGCCGGACGAGCTTGGTGAGGACTGGCGCGATGGTCGCGTGCACCGGCCGCTGACCGTGCATCTCAACGGCGCCCTGTTCGGCCAGCCCGATGCCGGTACCGACATGGTCTTCAACTTTCCGCAATTGCTCGCCCATGTGACGAAGACCCGGGAAATGGAAGCCGGCTCGATCATCGGCTCGGGCACCGTGTCGAACAAGCAGGGCGGGCTGTTCGGCTCGTCGATTGCCAATGGCGGCGTCGGCTACTGCTGCCTGGCTGAAGTCCGGATGTACGAGACGATAGAAGGCGGCAAGCCGCAGACGCCTTTCCTGAAGTTTGGCGACACGGTGAAGATCGAGATGTTCGGGCGCGACGGCAGCAGCCTGTTCGGCAGCATCGAGCAGCGCGTCGAAAAGTATCCGGGCTGAGCCAGTGAACGGGCGGCGGATGGCCGGCCCCAGCCTCGGGCTGGGCGCCTTGCTGACCACGCTGGTAGCGCTCGGGCCGCTGTCGACCGACCTCTACCTGCCGTCGCTGCCGACGCTGGCGGTGGTTTTTTCCACCGATGCGGCGCGTGTGCAACTGACGCTGTCGGTGTTCCTCGCCGGTTTTGCGGTGGCCCAGCTGGCCTACGGCGCGCTGTCCGACCGCTTCGGTCGGCGGCCGTTAATGCTGGGCGGCCTGCTGCTGTATTTCCTCGCTTCGCTCGGCTGCCTGTTCGCCACCAGCATCGAACAACTGATCCTTGCCCGTTTCATCCAGGCGGTCGGCGCCTGTGCCGGCCCGGTCCTCGGCCGGGCCATCGTCCGCGATGCTTGGGGGCCGGTCGATGCAGCACGTACGCTGGCCTATGTTTCCGGCGCCATGGCACTGGCCCCGCTGGTCGGCCCGGCGCTTGGCGGGATGCTTACGGTCAACTTCGGCTGGCAGGCAAATTTCGTCCTGCTCGCCTTCTTTTCTGCGCTGCAGATCGGTGCTGTCTGGCTCTGGCTGGGTGAAACCAATGCCCATCCGGACCCCGAAGCAACCCGCGTCGGCCGCATGCTGGAAAATTTCCGTACTTTCCTGGTCGACCGCAATTATCTCGGCTATCTGCTGGCGCTCGGCCTGTCGTACAGCATGCTGTTTGCCTTCATCTCCGGTTCGTCGTTCATCCTGATCGGCCGCTTCGGGTTGTCGCCGGCCGTCTTTGGTCTGTGTTTCGGTGTTGTCGTCGTCGGTTACATCAGCGGTACCCAGATTGCCGGCCGGCTGGTCCGCCGCCTCGGTGCCGACCGTCTGATCGCGGCCGGTGCCTGGCTCGGTGCGTTCGCCGGCCTGGTCATGCTGGCCGTGGACCGCTGGGCGCCGGCACATCTTGCCGGGGTGCTGGCGCCGATGTTCTTCGTCACCCTGTCGGTCGGTCTGGTGATGCCCAATGCCTCGGCCCGGGCGCTGGCGCCCTACGCGAAAATGGCCGGCGCTGCCTCGGCGCTGATGGGTTTCCTGCAGATGGGCATGGCCGCGCTGGTCGGCATCGTTGTCGGCCATGGCGTCGAGCAGGATGCAAGTGTCCTGCCGATGACAGTTGCCCTGTGCGGGGTGCTGGTACCCTGCTGCTACCTGACGCTGGTCAGGCGTCCGCGTTCCTGAAATTCCGGATTTTCCATGCTCAAGCTCTACACCTATTTCCGCAGTTCCGCCGCCTATCGCGTGCGCATCGCCCTCAACCTGAAAGGCCTGCACTACGAGGCCGTTCCCGTGCATCTGCTGAAGGAGGGTGGTCAGCAGAACCAGCCGGCCTACCGGGCGAAAAGCCCGCTCGGCACCGTGCCGACGCTGGAAGATGGGGCCGGTGCCCACACCCAGTCGCTGGCGATCATCGAATACCTGGAAGAACTGCATCCCCTGCCGCCCTTGCTGCCGGTGTCCGCCGAAGCACGGGCGCGCGTGCGCGCCATCGCCCAGACCATCGCCTGCGACATCCACCCGGTCAACAACCTGCGCGTGCTGCAGTATCTTGGTCGCGAATTCGGTGCGACGCAGGCGCAGAAGGATGCCTGGTACCGGCACTGGGTAATGGCCGGGCTGCAGGCGGTCGAGCAGATGCTGGCGGACGACCCGGCGACCGGCCGCTATTGCCATGGCGAACGCCCGGGACTGGCCGATTGCTCTCTGGTGCCGCAGGTCTTCAATGCCCGCCGTTTCGACTGCCCGCTTGACGACATGCCGACCATCCGGCGTATCGTCGACGCCTGCGAGGCCTTGCCCGCTTTTGCCAATGCCGCACCGGCGCAACAGCCGGATGCCGAATAAGAACAGGAGACAACATGACCTACGCCATCGACAACACCCCATTGTGGAAACCTGATCCAGCCACCGTCGGCGACACGCGCATGGCGCAGTTCATGCAGGCGATGGGCCATGGCCGCTACGCCGATCTCTGGCAATGGTCGGTCGACCGGCCGGAGGAGTTCTGGACCCAGATCTGGCGCTTTTGCGGGGCGGTCGGGGAGCGCGGTGAGGTAGTGCTCGAAGCGGGCGAGAGAATGCCTGGCGCCCGCTGGTTTCCCGAAGCCCGGCTGAACTACGCGGAAAACCTGCTGCAGCGCCGTGACGCGGGCGAAGCGCTGGTGTTCTGGGGCGAGGACAAGGTCAAGCGGCGCATGAGCCGGGCCGAACTGCATGCCGAAGTCGCCCGTTTCCAGCAGTTCCTGATCGCTGCCGGCGTCGGCGCGGGCGATCGCGTTGCCGGTTTCCTGCCCAATCTGCCGGAAACCCTGGTTGCCATGCTGGCGACGACGGCGCTCGGCGCCATCTGGTCGTCGGCCTCGCCGGATTTCGGCGTGCAGGGCGTGCTAGACCGTTTCGGCCAGATCGAACCGAAGGTGCTGATCTGCGTCGATGGCTACTGGTACAACGGCAAGCCGGTCGATTGTCTGGCCAAGAATGCCGAAGTCGTGGCGAAAATGCCGTCGCTAGTGAAAACCGTGGTCGTGCCTTACCTCGCCGAACTGCCGGCGATCGGCGCCATCGCCAATGCCGTGAACTGGGCGCAGATTCCTGTGGTCGACGGCGAAAAATCAGTGTTTTTCACCCGCGTCGCTTTTGACCATCCGCTGTTCATCATGTTCTCCAGCGGCACCACCGGCGTGCCCAAGTGCATTGTCCATTGCCACGGCGGCGTGCTGCTTCAGCATCTCAAGGAACACGTGCTGCACAGCGACGTGCGCCCCGGCGACCGCCTGTTCTACTTCACCACCTGTGGCTGGATGATGTGGAACTGGCTGGTCTCCGGCCTCGCCGCCGGTGCCACGCTGCTGCTCTACGACGGCTCGCCGTTTGCCGGCAAGGGCAAGGTGCTGTTCGACCTGGCCGAAGCGGAGAAGATGACCCACTTCGGCACCTCGGCCAAGTTCATCGACGCGGCGGCAAAGCTGGGACTCACGCCCGGCAAGACGCACGACCTGTCGGCGCTGCGCGCGATGTTCTCGACCGGCAGCCCGCTCAGCCCGGAAGGCTTCGACTGGGTCTATCGCGAGATCAAGCAGGACATCCTGCTGGCGTCGATTTCCGGTGGCACCGACATCGTCTCCTGCTTCGTCCTCGGCAACCCGGTGCTGCCGGTGTATCGCGGCGAAATCCAGTGTCGCGGGCTGGGCATGGCAGTCGATGTGTTCGACGAGAACGGCCAGCCGATACGCTCGGAAAAGGGCGAACTGGTCTGTACCAAACCCTTTCCGGTGATGCCGGTCGGTTTCTGGAACGACGCCGATGGTGCCAAGTACCGCGCCGCCTACTTCGAGCGTTTCGCCAACATCTGGTGCCATGGCGATTTTTCGGAACTGACGGCGCACGACGGCGTGATCATCTATGGCCGTTCGGATGCGACACTCAACCCCGGCGGCGTGCGCATCGGCACCGCCGAAATCTATCGCCAGGTGGAGCAGTTGCCGGAAGTGGCCGAATCACTGGTGATCGGTCAGGACTGGCCGCCGGGCAAGAACGACGACGTGCGTGTGGTGCTTTTCGTCAAACTGGCCGACGGGCAAAATCTCGATGCCGGGCTGGTCGACCGCATCAAGCAGCAGATCCGTGCCAACACGACGCCGCGCCACGTGCCGGCGAAGGTCGTTCAGGTGCAGGACATCCCGCGTACCAAGTCGGGCAAGATCGTCGAACTGGCGGTGCGCAACGTCGTCCATGGCCAGCCGGTGAAGAACGTCGAAGCGCTGGCCAATCCCGAGGCGCTGGAGTGTTTCCGCGGGCGGGTCGAACTGGACGACTAGGCGCGACGGGTCAATGCCGACAGTTTGCTGGTCCGTATCTGTGCCTGTTCCACCAGCCAGCCCAGCATCAGGACGATGCGCTGGCTGGCGGCCGGGCTTTCGACCCAGCGGTAGAAGGCGGTGGCGGCCAGCAAACTTGCGGTCAACGCCGCAAATAAGCCAAAAACGGCGGATTCCGGCGACGACAGGCCAAGTCGCGTATGGACGGCATTGGCCAGCAGCAGTACCGGGAAATGCACGAGAAACAGTGAATAGGAAATCCGGCCGATGAAGGACAGCGGACGGATCTCCGGCCAGTGTTCGAGCAGGCCGCTGCGCCGGCTGCAGGCGAGAGTGATGGCGACCACCAGCGCGAGCGCGATGCGCAGGCGGAAATCAATGACCAGCGCGGCAATCGCCACGCCGGCGATGATCCCCAGCCAGAGTGGCAGACGTCGTTCGGACGCCCACCAGGCGGCGGCACCGAGGCCGTAGGAGCCGAAGAAATAGATGGCCCAGTTGTCGAGTTCGGGATCGCGGTTGAACCAGAACAGCGACGTGGTGGCGACAAGCAGCACCAGCGCCGGGGCGACGATGCGAACGCGACCGGCCCACAGCAGCAGCGCCATCAGCGCGAACAGCTGGAAATCGATGGCGATGTACCAGACCCCGGCGGACAGCGCATCAACACCGAGAATGCCCTGCAGCAGCAGGGCGTGCGCTAGCCATTGCCGCAGCGTGACCGGCGCCGGGATGGCGTCGTCGTTCATCCACTGGTCGGCCAGCGCCGCGGCGACGATCGCCAGCCCGATCGCGGCCAGGTAGGGAATGCTCAGGCGCAGGTAGCGTTTCCAGATCAGCGGCAGCGGCGATCCGGCCAGGGCGCCGCCGCTATGCGACAAGCCGCGCGCGGCCAGGAAGCCGGCGATGACGAGGAAGACCTGGACCGCCATCCGGCCGTATTCGAACAGCCAGTCCATCAGTTCCGGGTAAGCCTCGCGGGCGATTGCGGCCAGCGGGCCGTAGGAGGCGAAATGATTGGCCAGGACAAGGAGCGCCGCGATCGCCTTGAAGGCGTCGATCAGCGGCATCCGGCTGATGGGGTGGGGCATGGAGGATGAACGCGGGCTGCGGGAAAGGATCGGATTCCCGCAGTTTTTTTATGGAGATTCAGAAATAACGCGCGATGAACGAATTGGTGTACAAGGCCGGCAAATCAATCCACACCCGGTGGCCGCTGCCCGGTGCTACGGTCAACGGCTCGCCGGCGGCATTTTCCATGCGCTCGATGCTGACGATCAGGTTGCCTTGCGGGTGCACGCATTCGATGCGGTCGCCGACGCTGAACCTGTTCTTGACTTCGATTTCCATCAAGCCGCGGTCGGCGTCGAAGCGTACGGCGTCGCCGGCGTACTGGCTCTTGTCCGATTCGGAATGGCCGCGCAGGTAGTTCTGGTGCTCGGCGTCGTGGTGGCGCTGGTAGAAACCGTCGGTGTAGCCGCGGTTGGCCAGGTTTTCCAGGTCGGACAGCAGTTCGGGGTTGAACGGCCGGCCGGCGACGGCGTCGTCGATCGCCTGGCGATAGGCCTGGCAAGTGCGGGCGACGTAGTAGGGGCTCTTGGTCCGGCCCTCGATCTTCAGCGAATCGACGCCGATCTCGGTCAGCCGGTGCACATGCTCGATGGCGCGCAGGTCCTTTGAGTTCATGATGTAGGTGCCGTGCTCGTCTTCCTCGATCGGCATCAGTTCGCCGGGGCGCTGTTTCTCTTCGAGCAGGATTTCCTGGTCGCGGTCCTGGTAGAAATTGACCGGCTGACCATCCGACGTCGATACCTTGTAGTCCCAGCGGCAGGAGTTGGTGCAGGTGCCCTGGTTCGGGTCGCGATGGTTGAAGTAGCCGGACAGCAGGCAGCGGCCGGAATAGGCGATGCACAGCGCGCCGTGGACGAAGACTTCGAGTTCGATGTCCGGGCATTGCTGGCGGATTTCGGCGACTTCGTCGAGCGACAGTTCGCGCGACAGAATGATGCGGTCGACGCCCATTTTCTGCCAAAAACGCACCGCCGCCCAATTGACGGTATTGGCCTGCACCGACAGGTGGATGACCTGCTCCGGCCATTGCGTGCGCACCATGTCGATCAGGCCGGGGTCGGACATGATCAGCGCATCCGGCTTCAGCGCCACGACCGGCGCCATGTCGGCGAGGTAGGTGGTGAGCTTGGCGTTGTGCGGGATGATGTTGCTGACGACGAAAAACTGCTTGCCGCGGGCGTGGGCGTCGGCGATGCCTTCGCCCAGTTTTTCCAGCGAACCGAACTCGTTGTTGCGCACGCGCAGGCTGTAGCGCGGCTGGCCGGCGTAGATCGCATCGGCGCCAAAATCGAAGGCGGTACGCATCATGTCGAGCGAACCGGCAGGGGCGAGGAGTTCAGGGGCCTTGCGCATAGTAGAATCCAGACTTGTACGGCAAAAAAACCGTGGAAAAACCGCGCATTGTAGAGACTATGTCCGAAGAAATCCTGATCAACTTCACGCCGCAGGAAACCCGCGTTGCCGTCATGCAACAGGGGGTCGTGCAGGAATTGCACATCGAACGCACCGCCAGCCGGGGGCTGGTCGGCAATGTCTATCTCGGGCGCATCGTCCGCATCCTGCCCGGCATGCAGTCGGCCTTCGTCGATGTCGGCCTGGAGCGCACGGCCTTCCTCCATGTCGCCGATATCTGGCAACCGCGCGAAACGGCGCAGGAGCGGCCGATCGAGAAAATTCTCGCGGAAGGGCAGAGCATCGTCGTCCAGGTCGTCAAGGATCCGATCGGTACCAAGGGGGCGCGGCTGTCGACGCAGATCTCGATTGCCGGCCGGATGCTGGTGCATCTGCCGCAGGAAAAGCATATCGGCATCTCGCAGCGGATCGAGGCCGAAGCCGAGCGCGAAGTGCTGCGCGAAAAGATCACCCGCCTGGTGCCGCCGGACGAACCGGGCGGCTTCATCGTCCGGACGATGGCCGAGAACGCCAGCGACGCCGAGTTCGCCACCGACATCGGTTACCTGCGCAAGACCTGGGCCGACATCCGCGACAAGGCACGGACCAGCGCGCCGCCCAGCCTGCTCTACCAGGAGCTGTCGCTCGGTCAGCGCGTGCTGCGCGATTTCGTCAATCCGGAAACCTCGCGCATCGTCATCGACTCGCGGGAGAACTTCCAGAAGCTGACGGTGTTCGCCGAGGAATACACGCCGGCGGTGCAGTCGATGCTTGAGCACTACACCGGTCAGCGGCCGCTGTTCGACCTGCACGGTGTCGAGGAGGAAATCCAGAAGGCGCTGGCCCGCCGTGTCGATCTCAAGTCCGGCGGCTACCTGATCATCGACCAGACCGAGGCGATGACGACGATCGACGTCAATACCGGCGGTTTCGTCGGTGTGCGCAACTTCGACGACACCATCTTCAAGACCAACCTCGAAGCGGCGCTGACGATCGCCCGCCAGCTGCGTTTGCGGAACCTTGGCGGCATCATCATTGTCGATTTCATCGACATGGAAAACGAGGAGCACAAGAAGTCGGTGCTGGAAGAGTTCAACAAGGCGCTGTCGCGCGACCACACGCGGCTGACGGTCAACGGCTTCACCCATCTCGGCCTGGTCGAGATGACGCGCAAACGCACCCGCGAATCGCTGGCGCACGTCCTCTGCGAGCCGTGCCCGACCTGCGGCGGCCGCGGCGAAGTGAAGACGGCGCGTACCGTTGCCTACGAGATCCTGCGCGAACTGCTGCGCGAGGCGCGCCAGTTCAACGCCCGCGAATACCGCATCCTCGCCGGCCCGGACGTCGTCGACCTGTTCCTCGACGAGGAATCGCAATCGCTGGCGATGCTCTCCGACTTCATCGGCAAAGCCGTTTCGCTGCAATCCGAACCCAGTTATTCGCCCGAGCAGTACGACATTGTTTTGATGTAGCGTAATTTTCGTTGATTCGCGATCATTGTTTGTTAAAATTATCGTTAATAATCAATGTTTTTGCGTTTGTTCTGTTGATCTGAGGTGATCCTCGTATAATCGAAGCTATCAACTTTTGGGTAGCTAGATGGGTAGCTACCAAGGCATTTCGAGGAGCCACCTTGGCCAAGATTCAAACCAACCTTCTGACCGATATCCAGATTCGCAAATGGATACGCGCAGGTGCTCCGATTGCAAAGTCTGATGGCGGAGGACTGACCTTTACTCTGTCGGCTGTTGGTGCTGCCGTCTGGGTACTACGATTTCGGCACTCTGGCCGACGACAAGAAGTAACGCTGGGTCGTTACCCGGATTTGTCCCTTGCTGCAGCCCGGTTGATGGCAGCTAAAAAGCGCCTTGCCTTGGTTGAGGGGGTTAATCCGGCAGATGAAGTGCGCAAGGCAAAAAGTCACCGAGATTGGACCATTCGGGAACTGATTCGCGACTACAAGGAATTGGTTTTGAGTACGCTGGCGGAAAGTACCCAGCGAAGCTACGGCAGAAATCTCAAGCGCATTGAAAACGGCATGGGTGCCATGTCAGTTCAGTCGGTTGCTCCTGCAGATGTCGTTGCGCAAATCGAGCGGGTCAAGGCTGGCTGGGTTGAGTTGTTCACCCTTTGGTGTGCCTTGCGCGGTATTTTCAAACACGCGGCAGGCAAAAAACTGATCGCGGCATCTCCGTGTGCAGGCATTCAGCTGGAAGCGATCATTGGTAAGCGCCCGGAGAAGCGGACTAGATTGATGCTCACAGATGATGAAATCGCGGTGCTCATGAATGCCGACATGAATCTGGAGAACCTGCTTTCGGTCCGAATTCTCTTGGCAACAGGTGTCCGCATTTCTGAACTGAATAATGCCTTGAAGGCCAATGTTCACCTTGAAGAGAAACGTTGGCACATCCCCAAAACCAAGACAGGGACTGCAATTGATATTCCGCTCTCGAAAGCTGTTACGGAGTGGTTTGAAACCTTGATCGATATTGCTGGCAACTCGGATTACGTTCTACCGGCTCGATCAAGAGCACGCATGGCTCGTTATGACGGCGATGCTGCAGTTTCGAAAGATGCAATGCGCGAGGCTATCGACTACTGGATTGAACAGCACTCACCCAAGATAAGGCGTTTCACACCGCATGACTTGCGAAGCACGATGAAAAGTCACCTGAGAAAACTGGGTGTGCCTCGTGAGGTGTCAGAGATGTGCTTGAATCACAAGCTGCCGGGGGTAGAGGGTATTTACGATCAACACACCTACTACGATGAGCGACGGGTTGCGTTGGAAAAATGGAGCGATTTCCTGGTCAAATCGTTGCGAAAAAAGATTGGTTCAAAGCGCTCGATAAATTAAGACCCATAAGGCCATCATGATGAGTGAAACTCAGCATTCTCCTGGGAAAGAATGCTCTTCTTTTCCTGACGATTTTGATCGAGATTTGTACGGTTTTAGAGACGATTTTTCGCTTTGGATGTCCGCGCTCGGTCGGCGGGTTGCCTTGATGAGGAAAATTAAGGAGTTTCAGAAATGGCGTGCATCAATGAGCGAATGTTCGGAACAGCAATCTGCACTCAGTAAAGGCTGGGTGGAAGACCTTCAGAGTAAGGTGAGTGCCTTGATTCACGAGCCCATTCCCCTCAAACAAGATGACTTTTATCAATCCATCGTTGGCGGAGCTAAGTTCGCTGACCGAACGGGTTACTTAGAGCAACACCCACCGATCAGTGGCAGAGTGATCCGCGATGAACTTCAGTCCGTCAGCAAATTAAAGATCAGTTTTACCGAAATATCTTTGAATTGGAAATCGACAAACTGGTCGAAAGCGGGTCTAACCAGCAAGAGCTATCGTTCGGCATTTCATTACCCTTTGGGCAAGAAGATGCGCAAAAATATAAAGCGCTGAATACACTCACTGAAAATTACGAAATATGGCGTTCAGATATACAAATGCCAACTTTTGCCGGCGATTTTGGCCTGAAGGTAAATCTGTTTTACGATGACAAGCAGCTGTGCAAGGCGTTTTCCGATTGGCTGAAAGAAACCAGAAAACAGGCAGAATTTCCGATTGCCAAGCGCATGTTTGTCACTTTGAAAAAACTTCAGGACTGGCATGGGATGCGTGTTTTGCCTTACATGGATTTATGGTTGTACCAGCTAGCATTTGATGTGGATTTTGATGAAATCCATCTCGCTAGACTGCTGTTCCGTTGTGAGGATGATACAGAAGCGAGTGGTGACAAAGAGTATAAAAACTGGCTAAGAAATACTCGGAAATGCGCAGAGAGCCTTATACAGCAGTCTGTATTTTTATCCCTTCGCTACAAAACTACCCCAAGTCGTTCCAATCAATAGCAAGCTACTTGCATCTGAAACTTTTTTGGTTACACATATAAAAACCGAAGACTAAGCCTCCTGGCCTTCATCCACTCCATTTTCACCCATTCAAGAGCCAGTCATCCGCAGAGGTGGCTGGCTCTTTTCCTTTTCAGGAGAAGAAATCATGCGTAATAAATGCCCCGTCTGCAATTCGACCAACATCCACCGCCTGCACACTGCCAGAAGGGTTGGCAGCACAGTCGGCGCGGTCGGCGGTGCCGCAACCGGTGCTGGTGGTGCTCTATCCGGTGCACATACTGGCGCAGCAGTAGGTGCTGTCGGTGGTCCTGCCGGCATGCTGCTCGGCGGTCTCGCGGGAGCGATCCTCGGTGGTCTGCTTGGTGGTGCAGCCGGATCGATAGCCGGCAGCAAAGTCGGTGATGTCGTCGACGAAAAAGTCCTCGGCAATTTTCAGTGCGGTGATTGCGGCCACGTCTTCAGCGACCACTGATCTGGCGTTATCCCCATTCATCTTCCAAGGAGTCTCAAATGGCACATCAAATCCAACAGATGGCGTACGTCGGGGAGATACCCTGGCATGGCCTCGGCAACGAACTCACACCGCAGCAGCCAATCGAAGTCTGGGCGGAACAGTCCGGAATGTCCTTCCAGATTCTCGAAACCCCTGTCCGTTTCTTGGCCGAATCGGTTGGTCCGCTCGGTTCCATTAAAACGTTCGCCGATCAAAAAGTGCTCTACCGGTCAGATACGCAGGATGCCCTGTCCGTCGTCTCCAATCGTTACCAAATCGTCCAGCCCTGTGAGGTGCTGGAGTTTTACCGCGATCTCACAGAAGTCGCTGGCTACGAGCTGGAAACCGCCGGGGTGTTGAAGGGCGGGAAAAAGTTCTGGGCACTGGCACGAACCGGCCAATCATCCGCATTGAAGGGCAACGATGTTGTTCAGGGCTACTTGCTGCTCGCCACGTCCTGTGACGGTACGCTGGCCACCACAGCAACGCCAACCACGGTACGGGTGGTCTGCAACAACACGCTGACCATTGCGGTGAATGGTGCTGTGTCGGCCATCAAGGTGCCACATAACACCCGCTTCGATGCTCATGCAGTCAAACAGCAGCTCGGTATTGCGGTGTCTCAGTGGGATGGGTTTATGTACCGCATGCGGACGCTCGCCGAACGTAAGGTTAAGAGCCATGAAGCGATGGCCTATTTCCTCCGCGTGCTCTGCGAAGTCGATCCGAACAGTTCCGACTTGACGAATCTGACCAATGAACGTGCATTGGCCAAGGTGCAATCGCTCTACGACGGCCAGGGTCGTGGTTCCGAATTGGAAGCAGCCAAAGGTACGGCATGGGGATTACTCAACGCCGTCACCGAGTACGTCGACCACGAACGACGCGCACGAAGTCCGGAATACCGTCTGGATTCCGCCTGGTTTGGCCAAGGTGCCGTCATCAAACAGCGCGCACTGGATACGGCGTTAAAACTGGTGGCGTAGTTCGCTTCCAGTTGCCTCACGATTTTTCCGCTTCGAGAGCCTGGGCGGTGAATGCTGGCCAGGCTTTTTGTTGTCCGGAATTCGTGAGGCCTATCTATTTCCCACCTACATTCTGGAGATTGTCATGGCACTCCCATCTGTACCGTTTTCACCCTCACAATCCAGTCGGCCAGCGTTGCGGCTCGTCAGTACCAAGGCATTGCCTCGGGAAGATTGGCTCAATGTCCGCCGGCAAGGCATCGGCAGTTCCGATGCTGCTGCCGCTATCGGTCTCAACCCCTACAAATCCCAACTCGAACTCTGGCTGGAAAAAACCGGCCGTGATGGCTTGTTGCCGAAGACAGATCCGCTCGACGAGGAGAGTCCAGCCTATTGGGGGAATATCCTCGAACCGATTGTGGCTGCGCACTACACAAGGCGCTCAGGCAATCGCGTGCGTAGGATCAATGCGGTCCTTCAGCATCCCGACCCCCAGCTGCACTGGATGCTGGCCAACATCGACCGGGAAGTTATCGGCGCACCGGACGTTCAGATCCTCGAATGCAAAACCGCCGGGATCAACGGCAGTCGGCTCTGGAAAGAAGGTGTGCCGGAATACGTTCAGCTACAGGTTCAACATCAATTGGCGGTTGCCGGAAAAGCTGCTGCCGATGTGGCTGTTCTGCTCGGTGGTCAGCATCTGGAGGTTCATCGTATTCACCGGGATGAAGCCCTGATTGCGCGGCTGATCCAGTTGGAAGCTGCCTTCTGGCGTTACGTCGAGACGGATACCCCTCCGCCGGCAGATGGTTCGGAATCAGCAGAACAGGCATTGCGTTGTCTCTACCCGCAGGACAAGGGAATCGCAGTCGACTTCAGTACGGACCGAAACCTGTCAGCGACCTTTGCCGACTGGGTCAGTGTCCGTCAGACCTTGGCTGAAACCGAGAAGCTGGAGTCGAAGTTGAAGCAATACCTGCAACAGGCCATGGGCGAAGCGTCACGCGCCATCTTCGAGACGGGCGAGGTGAGCTGGAAGAAAGCCAAGGACAGCGTAGTGCTCGATACCGCGCGACTGCTGGCCGATCAACCGGATTTGCTAAAGACCTACGGAATGCAGCGCCAGGGATCGCGGCGATTTGTGCTCGCTTGATTCACCACCGAAAAGCCAACGGATCAGTACCCAACCCACCAACTCCTCATCGGCAACCGGATAGTCATCCGGTGCCGGTGGGGAGTTTTTTATTTGAGAGGAGCAATCATGTTGAAAGGTCTAGTTATCACCCCGCCGGTACTCGGGCGGATTTCTATTGGCAAGGTCGTCGAGAAGGCCGGTAAGCGTCTTCCGGAAAAGGACGACCAGTTCACGATTACCAGCCAGGTACAAGGTGCAGACGGCTGGCTGCCTCATCCGTTTGATGAGGGGTTCCGGAAAGCACAGGGTGGGAAGATTCGTTCGATTCCGATTAGGCTGCTGTTCAACGATCCTGATCTGAACTTCCGGGCTGAATATGCCCTGTTTGACCGGAGGACCGGTCGGCCAGTTTGTGTCGGCAATGGTGAGAATTGTAAGCGACGGACGGAGTCGGGGGTTCAGTCATTGCCTTGTCCTTCTCCTGAAGGTTGTACGCTGGTGCAGAACGGTGCCTGCAAACCTTATGGCCGGTTGAATGTGCTAATAGGCGACGATGATCCGCTCGGGAGTTTTGTCTTTCGGACGACCGGGTTCAATAGCATCCGGACGTTGTCGGCACGGTTGGCATACTTCCAGGCGATCTCCGGGAATCGGCTGGCGTACTTGCCGCTGGAATTGCGGCTGAGAGGAAAGTCGACTCGGCAGAGCATGGGTACCCCGATTTATTACGTCGATCTCACGGTGCGCAGCGGTGTTTCTGTTGAGGATGCTCTTACGGAGGCCAAACGGCTGGAGGCTGATCGCCAGGAAGCTGGGTTTGATCAGGTTGCGCTGGAAACGGCTGCTCGGCAGGGCTTCTCCAATGGCGCGTTTGAGGAAAGCGATGAGGAAGGGGATTCGGTGGTGGTGGAGTTCTATCCGGAGGCGGATGCCAATGGAGATGCCGGATCAGCTCTTTCGTCTGAAAAGGCGACTTTGCCAAGTTTGGTCAGTAAACTTGAGGATCAAGTCGTGAGACTCGGCAGGGAGACGAGTGCAGTTTGATTCAATAAATTACGAGGGGAATGCGCAAAGCATCCCTCTCGTAATTTCAATTCCTATCCTGCCAGATTGTTTTTTGCTCGGTTAAGCAGCTCATGACTCAACCTGCGAACCTCCGAACGAAAGTTGCGAACTGCTCGATGGTCACTGGGCGTACAAGGCACGGAAATCGTTGATTGCCCGGTTGGCGCCCGTAAACGCCCGTGCCGACCGCCATGCCAGAACTCCCAGCCGCTAATTACAAGCCGACGCACCAGCTTATTTATCTCTTTTTCCGATGAGTACCTCATTTCGCCACCGCAATTGAGCGATAACGCGCCAAATATCGATCTGTAGATAACGAGACTTGGGAAAATGCTTGTTCTGCGCCGACATCAATGATCGGGTGGCTGTATCGATACCCTCTGGTGTCCGCATCGTTCTGGAAAAAGCGACCTTGAGGGTCAATCATGATGTAAGACTTTGTCATATCGACATTGTCTTCAATACTGAGCGGAAGTGAGGCATGCCTGTCGATGAATGCTGAAAACTGTGCGTCAGAAATATTCAGGTCATTCGTGACGGTTGGTAGCATGCGCAGAACTTTCCATTTCTCTGGATCAAGTTCACGAATCAAATCCGTCATGTCCTCATCAAAGTTGAGTGCATTGACGACGGTGTTTATCTTTAGCCGCAGATCAGGATTGATCTCCCGCCCAGTCCTGATGTTCTTCGCCAGGGTATTGACCGACAAAACTTGTCCTTGCTTGTCACATCGACCAATTTTTCTGTTCCTGGTAGCATTCGTGGAGTCGACACTCACGCCCAGGAGCGACAACTGAGGCGCTAACTCTCTGATGAGGTCGGTATTGAGCCTACTGGCATTGGTAATCATAGATACTGAAAATCCAAGCTCACGCGCCACTTTTATGGTTCGGAGAGCCTGCTGGTCATAGAGTAAGGGTTCGCCGCCCGCAAAATTCAGCCTGGTCGAGCGCCATTGGATCTTCTGGCTGAGGGGATTTGTCAGGTTGGCTGTGGCAAAAAATGTACGAAGCTCACCCATAAGTTGAGTGCTTCGCGGCAAGTCGTGAATTAGCTCTCGCGACGCATCTGGCTTTTCCCACTTTGCGTAACAGTAACGGCAAGCAAAGTTGCATGCCTCTGTAATGTGCCAGTTGATGACGAGTTCATCCTGCACGGATATTGGTGAGCTGTTTGTCAGCATGTAGGCCTCCTGTAATGTCTAGGTGGCGCCTACTTTGCCGAGCATGCACGGTGATCGAAATGAAAGATGCCGTCCCTTGTCTCGTACATGGGGTTCATCAAGAGGGACGGGATGTTTCACTGTTGGAAGAGGCTGCGATTAGTCAGTATTCTCCCTGTCATTAACTACGCACCTAACGATCATGGCTGTTATCCCAAACTTCGAATCTCTACTTCTAGAAGTCCGTCAGAGTCTTGGACTTGAGCGGTTGTCCTCCAAGAAGCAGGAAGACTTATTGAACCTGGATATGTCTCTGACGACCTATCGCGCACTGCTCGAAAGTGAACTCGAAAAGGTTTTCGATGCGCTCGAATTGGACACCGATGCCCGGCGCGACGCTTCACTGAACCTATTCGACTGGAACAACTTTCAACAAGCGCTTATTCAGCGGACTTGGACCTGTAATGCGAGTCCTCAGCAAGTCGCTTGGTACATGAGTGGCTACTGCTACGCGCCCGCAATTGGACGAATTCTGGCCAACTGGAATCTGGAGGGTGCTTTTGACAAAGGAATGCCGGGAGGTGAATTCTGGTTTTTGCCCAGCAACGATGAGCGCACACAAAGCCTAGTGCTACCGGTACAAAAGGTTGTTTCCTGGCTGATGGATCTGCTCGATCTGCCAATGGATAAATTGAAACTTGACTTGGGTGGTAAGAGAGCAAAGCGCATCGATGGGGATACATACGACTCAATGGAACGGTCGCTTTACAACTGGCTTGATGGCAAGACCCCGCACATTCAGTCTATTGACAGCTATTTTCCCGACGATGCACAGCTCGAATTCAAAGGAACCTTTGAACCAGACAGCCAGAAATCGCATCCTGAGCAATTTGCTGATGCCAAGGCATTCTTGCAGCGCAAAGGGCTAGATGCAGATGCGCTAAGAGATCAAATTCCGATTACGCAACCTGGCGTCATCGAAGCAATTCTTGCTGGAGAGTCGCCTGTCGATATCGAGCAAGAATTCATACAACTACTGTCTATCCGCTATGGTAAGCCTGCTATGCAGACTGTTCGTCAGCGCTTGCGAATTGCACGTATGGTGCAGGATGGATACAAACGTCTCGTTAAGTTTCTGTGCCCTGGAATCGATCCAGCTTGCACCGATCCCTATCACAACAAGGTGCTTCAGCTGATTGGGATTGTAGAAACGATATACAACCTCAGCATTGGCGCTTACAAAAATTGTGACAGTCGTGCCGAAGAGGATGCATGGTTCGAAAGCAAGCTCGCTCCATGGGACAAAGAAACAATCTTTCTGTCTATTCTTCCTTCACGATTCGAGTCGGCATTTGAGGAAGTTCCTCAATTGCTGACAAGGGAATTTGCCAAGCTCGATCCAACCACACCCTTGCAGGATCTTGTTCCGATGGATGAAGGGAATGTACAGCGAATCATCCAAGCAAAACTGAAACAGTTAAAGAGCCTTATCGATGAGGCCAAACGTGTAGGTTACCTGCGTGGATGTGTCGAAACATCGCTCCCCTGGAGTCCATTGGAAAGCGAAAGCAGCTATTGGGTTGTTGGCCAAGTGGCACTAGACGACAACCTGTCTGCAAGCGCACGTGAGAACGTGATTAAGCGGATGCGAGAATTGGCCGCGACACCAGGTCAATTGGTCAGCGCCATCTTGATTGAACTGCATATGCTACTGAATGCTGGACCTAAGGAGAGACCCGCCGACGTGGAAAGTCGCGTGAAATCCTTGCTTGCAGAAGCTGAAGCTAGCCCAGGAAAAACAGAGTGGGAAGCTGCATTGTTGCAGTACAAAGCAAAACATCATCTTGCACAAAATGACTTCAAGTTGGCAGCAAACCTGTTTAGGGCGGCGCTTGATGCCAGTGCTGAGCGTAATTGCGGCTCAATGAGAGGGGAGATAGCGCGCGACTGTTTCGCAGCATCCCTTGTTAATCGGCGACTCAGTCCTCGTGATCATGAAAAGCCGTATCGCCATATGCTGGCGAATGATGTCATTGAGGGAGTGGTGGTTACGCTAGAGAAAACCGCAACAGCTGTTGCAAGCTACTTTTCGGAGACCCTTTATAAACCGTATCCCGGCTATCCCAGGCAGGAGGTCCGTTTCAGTTTTTGAAGTTATCCTTGGCTTTAGTCCCTTGAGAATATGCATACCCTTTAGATGATCTACTGTACTTGCGGCGGACAAAAGACGTGTTTCAAATGCGATGGCAAAGGCTGGATGGATGAGCCTGAGGAAGGTGCCGAGGATGCAAGCATCGTCTTTCCCCCTGTCCTTGAAGACTATTCGCGCATGCCGGAGCCCAGCACGGAGAAATTCGATGCAGGGAGAAAGAAGCCTCTTATTGCTCAGGTCAAAGGTGGCTTTTCTATCCCTCGGAGTTCTTCAAACATGGAGGCAGCTAGTCTCAAAGCACGCAAGTTGGCGAAGGCGGCCAAAAAAGCGGCTGGCTTGGCGGTACCTGAAAAGCCAGATCAGCCAACGGCAACCCAACAAAAGGCGTCAGGAATTTCTCGTGGCAAGGGTAAGGGACTTGGAAAGTCGGTACTGAGGTTTCTGACAGACGAGCAAAGATCTCTGCTGGTCGAGCACGAACAGAAACTCGCCAAATTGACAGAGGTATTGCCTAGCGCCGGAGATGCGGCGGAGCAGGTTGCCTTGCGTATACAGGACGAGAAGCGAGCAATCAGAAAGCTACAGAGCAAGGCGCGCAGAATTAAGAAAAAACAGAAAGCGGATTCGGGTTCTGCCTGTTAAGTTCTGCGTACCCCGCGCTAATCACTGACGATCACGGCGATAAGAACGTTCGGAAGCGATCTAACGCTTCCGAACGGCCTCTACGAGCTCGATGGTTTTAGGCGTCAGCCTTCGCCATCAAATCATCAATATTCCGGGCGACAACATACCTTGCTGTCTTCCCTTCCGTGCCTAGGGCAGCAAAGTGAGCAGTTCCGCATTTGATTTTTCCGCTTTCGCGATCACGCAGCTCATCTTCAAATAGGCCGCCTTTGGTCTCAACGACAAAGTACAGTCGTTCCTGGCCATCCAGCGTCACCAGAACAGCCCAGTCGGGGTTGTATGTACCCAGCGGCGTTGGCACCTTGAACCAGCCTGGCAGCTTGGCGTACACCTTGACCGCCTCGTTCTTCTCCAGCGATTCCGCAAAATCCCGCTCAACAGCAGAGTCATAGACGACGTGCTCGTAAACCGATTTCTCGGTGTTGAGCACCAGGTTCTGCAGATATCCGGACAGCTCTTCGGATTCGAACATTTCCTGTGCGTAGTAGTGCTCGTCGCCGAGGCGCTGGTACTTGATGCCATCCACCAGAGCCAGGCGCTTGCAGCGGTTAATTGCGTCCGAGGCGATTTCGATGAACTGCTGCGGATTTCGTTTGAAGTCGTTCAGCCGAGTGCTTTCGGTCAGAATGCGAGCAATCGTTTTTCGGGTCAGTTGGGTTCTGTCCTGCAGCTCCGTCAGCACGTCGGGTAACTCGATATCCGCCTCATACAGGGCGATAGGCTCGGATACGGAGAGCAGTGAGGCATCGACCCCTGCTTTGCCAATCGCCATGCCGGCCTTTTTCCATTGCAAGCGGGTCTTGGACACGGGCGGAGCATTGTCCAGCGCTTCAATGCAGCGCTCGATCAGTTTTTCGTTGTCGAATTGAACTCGATACGTTGTCTTGTGCTTGATGCGGTCCCACAGCGCCTTGAATTCAGGGCTGAGCAAGACTGACTTCCTGACCGAAATCGGTTTGCGGTCGTCGGCATTCTTCACTTCCAGCTTGCCGGAAAGCTTCTTCAGTACCGCCACGATTTGATGGCGCTGCGCCTCAAACTCAGCAGGCAGTTGCAGGTTGCCGCTCTTTAAAGCCGTCTTCAGTGAATCCTGAACCTTGCCCTTGTCGCTGATGTAGCCCTGTGCCTGGAGGTGTTCCCACAAGGTCTTGGATGCCTCAAAGCCAAAGGGCGAAACCTCGCCGCTATCAGAGGTCACCGGAATGCCGGCAAATTCGTGGTCATGTACCACACCAAACTGAATCCCGGTGTCCTTCTCAATGTCCTTCTGTAAGTTTTCGGCAAACTGCTCGTAGCTTTCCGTGGCAATCACCGTCAGCGTATTGATTTCGAAACCACGCAATCGCTCACCCTTCTGATTGACGCAAAGACGCAAGCCACGGCCAATGGTTTGCCGGCGCCAGCGTTCGGTCTCGCGGGTCGAGAAGTTGCAAATCTGGAAGACATTCGGGTTGTCCCAGCCTTCCTTCAACGCAGAGTGGGAGAAGATGAACTTCAACGGCGACTCGAAGGAAAGCAGTTTTTCCTTGTCACGCATGATGAGGTTGTAGGTATCGTCGTCGGCAGCCGTCGTACCGCTCGTATCCTTGAGCATTTCGACCGTTCTTCCACCGACCTTCTTTTTGTCGATGGAGAAGTAGCCGTTATGTACTTCGTCGGCAGCCGTTGCCAGGTCGATCTCACCAAACAGGCTCTGGTAGTCAGGGTGACGTGCCCAACGCTTGTACTCTTCCTCGAAGATCACAGCGTATTCGCCCTTTACCGTATTGCCTTGCTCGTCGTATTGCCGGTACTTGGCCACTTCGTCGATGAAGAAAAGGCTCAAGACTTTTACGCCAAGAGGCCGCAGTCGTTTTTCCTTGTCCAGGTGTTCCTTGATCGTGCGACGAATCATTTCCCGATGCACGGCGCTGGCATCAACATCCCCCCAGGCATCACCTACTAGCAGAAATACTTCGTTGCCAGGCATTTTCAGTTCAAGGAACTGATCGCTGCTTTTTTTCCCGCTACCAGCGCGGATTTCTCCGATGCGAATATCGGCATACAGCGCACGGCCGGTTTCCTGTTCCAGATCGAAGCCGTCCTGAACGGTGATTGTGTCCCGGCGCACCACGCCTGCGGAGTTTTCACGGTCAACCTCGATGCTGGCCGTGATCACGCCGCGTTTGTTATTGATTGCAAGCACCTTCACATAAGGTTTGTTGTTGCCACCCTGAACCGTGGCTGCTGCAACCTCAATTTGCTTCACCAAGCGTTGTTCATAGGCATCCACGGCATCCAGGCGATACACCATGTGGTGCTTGTCTACGTGGGTTGCCGAGTAACGCAGGGTGCAAAGCGGCGACATGTGTGCCAGTGCTTTTTTCCCTTTGCCATCGATGCCGCCATCAACGCTTTGCGGCTCATCGACGATCAGGATCGGACTGGTCTGGCGAATCAGATCAATGGGACGCTCACCACCCGTCTTCTCACTGGCACGGTACATCTTGTTCTTGGACTTCTCGCGGCGCTTGGCTTCGTCGGATTCTTCCGCTTGCGCTGCCGCTTCATCACCAAACTTGTTGATGGCGCCGACCGTGATGACCATGATCTGAATATTCGGACTGGTCGCAAAGTTACGGACCTGACCGAGTTTGTCGGAGTCGTACTGGAAGAACTCATATCCCTTGGCTGCGGGGTAGAGGTTCTCGAAATGCTCACGGGTGATCTGCAGCGTCTTGTTCACGCCTTCCTTGATCGCCACGGAGGGCACGACCACCACGAACTTAGTGAAACCATAGCGCTGGTTCAGCTCAAACACGCTGCGTAGGTAAACGTAGGTCTTCCCGGTCCCCGTTTCCATCTCGACCGTGAAATCGAGCGGTTGGTTGTCCTTCAAGGGTAGGGAAGGGGGTAAGCCGTTACGGAGCTGGATGTTCTGCAGGTTTTCATTGACGTGCTCATCCACCAGCAGCTTTAAGGCATTGCCGATACCGCCGCTCTCGGTGAATTGCTTGCCTTCAAAACCTTGCTGAGTCCCGGCACCACCCAAGGACTGAGCAGTGACTGTGAAGACGGATCGGCAAACCTCCTGGCCTCGAAACAAATCACACACGGCCTCAATGGCATCGATTTGATACGGTAGGTCGGATTCAAAATGCAGTTTCATTATTTGCTCTTCTTGGAAACTAGCACCAAGTCGAGGCAGTGGTGTTCCACCTCTTCGTGATTGCTGTCGGCTTCAGTTGTTCGGAGAAACCGAACAACTGAAGCATCCATCTAATTCATTCCCCACGGCCTCACTCGGCTTCAGAGTGAGGGTCAAAGGTCATGCAGTTGCTACGGGGTGAATCCAGCCCTTATCTGCCAAGACATTCATCGCAATACCGATCTGCCTCGGGGAAAACTGCCGTTTTCTCTCATTCCATGCGTGGGTTCGAGCAACGACATCAGCCTGGTTGCGAACTGTTTGATCTTGCTGGGTGATCCAGTGCACTGTCGCCAATAGCTCCAGGCCAAAAGGCGTTTCAAAACCTTCAACCAGTGAATCGACACGTTCGAAACGAGCACGCGTTTCCTGATGAGACTCCAGGAAGGCATTGGCATCCTCAACTGCACCCGGTACCAAGTTCAACGGCTTTGCCGGGTCATCGCCACCATCGGCATAACCCGAAATCAGGTGCCCTTCGATGGTACGAAGAACGTGACGAAGATTCTCTGCGTAGGGACCGTAAGGACCTTTGATGTACTGCAGACGAAGTGGCTCACCGGCTATCTGCATGAAGTACATCAGCTTATGCACCTCCAACAGGGAAATCGTCGGATCGAGCAGTCCCTTCATGTAGCGACTCACCAACTCGACTAGAGCGGCACGACCCGGCGTCATTTTCGGCACTTCACGGCTGTGCTGCATTTTGTCGGCTTGCGGCGCTCCCTTCGGCTCATAGATGCGGACAGTCACATCGGCCAATGGCGACAGGTGTTTCTCGATTAACGGACGCACATCATCCCAGTCCAGGCCGCCTAGGCCGGCACCCAGCGGAGGAATGGCAATCGATCGAATGCCACGCGACTTGATATCCGATGCCAGTGCCACCAATCCAGATTCAATGTCTTCAATGCGGCTGTTGCCACGCCAATGGCGTTTCGTCGGAAAGTTAACGATGTAGCGCGGCGTGGTCAGTTGTCCTGTTTCAAAAATGAACATACGACCCGGCTGCAATTCCTTGCGTGCGCAGGCTGCTTCATAAGCCTTGAAGTTCTTTGGCCAGGCGTTCTTGAACTGCAGGGCAATGCCGCGTCCCATCACGCCAACACAGTTCACTGTGTTGACGATGGCGTCTGCCTCGTCCTTCAAAATGTCGCCGCTTGTCAATTCAATCATGGCGATCCCCCGCGTTAGTTGTAGTACCAATCGGTCTTAACTTCGACCGTTGGTTTATGTTCTTGTTGCTGCAAAGCGTTCAATACTTGGCCGTAAACGATATTGTTGCTGACTCCAATTCGCCTGACCAGTCCCCAAGGAAAACTCTCCTCAAACAAAAATTCGCTTTGCTTGGCTTCTTTACACTGATTCCAAATCCTAGCTTGCACGGCATCCCAGTCGATTTCGTTGAGATTCGCCAAGTCCGCTCGGTCTTCAAAGTAGTAAGACCCTGCATTAGACAACGTAAATGCCCAACGACGATTATTGGCGTTCGCCCAAGCTACGGTTTCGTATAGATCGGATTCAAGGTGAACGATCTGAGTTTGCCCGCCTTGGTAGGTTAATTCGGCGTTGCGGCGATGGATCAAATACAGCATCACCGAGCGCGGACAGAAGTAAAACGGAACACATTGCCCGACAAACAGTGTCGGATGGCTATCAAGGCGCAATTCATTTAAGCGACGTTGCTTGATGTTGCTCATGCCAACCACAGTTCCCGGCAAATCAAGTTCCAACACCTTCGCATCTGAGAAAAGCCCATTGCAATCCAGGATCGAAGGCAGTCGGTCTACGTGACAGATGTGGTAAATCTTGGGTTGGGCTGGCATAGGCATGCTTACAAGCTCCGCACCTGCTTGATACCGTGTTGTTCAAGGATTGCGGCCAGGTTGCTCTTGGCCACATCGTTCTCGAAGGCGCTATCGCGGAATACCGCTGTGGTGTCACCGACCGTACCTTGTTCTTCACGCCAAGCGACTATGCCGAGAGCCAAAGCTTCCACCTCTGCCGCCTTGATGTTTTCGACCAAGCAGGCCATCAGTACGCCAGCACCAACGCTATTGACCTGTTTGCCTACAATTTCTCGCTTCTCGATGGGAACGCAGAGGTCCAGACCAAGCTTGAGCAGGATTTCGTAGAGGATGTCGTCGCTGCTGCGGTTCGATTCTAGGTGTTCAAGATGATCGAACAATGCGGCTTTCATATCGCCGACCTTAGGATTCCAAGCTCGTATATTGGAGGTATCAAGCTGAAAAACTCGAAAGCCTACATCTCCAGTAAACATTGGGTGTTCAAATTTAATAGCCTTGCCGGCTCGACGCAGTCGCTCTGCGGTAATACGACTTATGGTTGGATAGTTTTCATTATTCGTGCGTTCAGGAATTTGAACCAAAATAAATCGCCGATTACCGCCATCTTTTTTGTTCGCTTCATAGACCGCCTGTCCTGTGGTTCCTGAGCCGGCAAAAAAATCAAGAACGAGATCATCACTCCCTAATGCTCCAACCTGAAATATCCGGGTTAGTAAACGTAGCGGTTTAGGGGTATCAAACGGTGCGACACCATCAAATAGACGATCCAAGGCTTTCTTTGCCTCATCAGTATGTCCAACATCGACGTGAGGCCACCAATTGTGAGGAATAAGACCGTCCCTGACATCTGCTAGGAAAAGTTTAAGGGCAGGTACTGCATTTGTTCCTTGCAAACCCCACCAGATTCGCCCTTCTGACTCGTGCTTATCATGCGTTTCCTTAGAAAATTTCCAGGCTTTGCGATCTGGATTGATTTCTAGTCCAGTATTTGGGTTTCTGATTGGATAGACAAGGTTTGGCCTGTCTTCAACAGAGGCCATATTCCAATAATCAACAGGTTTCCAAGGTCCCCGAGGATCGTTGTCTGGGTTTTGGTATCTAGCGAGTGAATCATCATCGCGTGGCAACAAGCCGTTATCAAAACTTTCTGATTTTGAATAAATCAGGACATAGTCTCGAATAGAGGCGATGCCCTTAAAGTTGTTGCTTACTGCATATTTTTTTTGCCATGAAGCACAAGCACGGAAATTTTCTTCACCAAAAATCTCATCGCAAAGAAAGCGCAATGTAGATGCTTCACCGTCGTCAATGGTTATAAAAATAACTCCATCTTCACGAAGCAAGTTCCTCGCAGCTTTTAGCCTCGGATACATCATGTTCAGCCAGTCGGTATGGAACCTCCCACTGGCCTCTGTGTTGCTGGTGATCTTCGTACCACCCTCTGTCTGCCTTGTTAGTTCCAGGTAGTTCTTTATGTTGTCTTGGAAATTGTCGGGGTAAACAAAATCATTACCAGTGTTGTAAGGTGGGTCGATATAAATAAGCTTTACTTTTCCCGCGTAGCTCTTCTGCAGTAACTTCAGTACTTCTAGGTTATCGCCCTCAATCATCAGATTTTGCGTCGTCTCCCAATCAACGCTTTCATCCGGACATGGACGCAGCGTGCCGATGCTCGGGGTCAAAGCGATCTGCCGTGCCTTTTTCTTGCCGTGCCAGTTCAAGCCATATTTTTCGTCTGCGTCGGTCACGATCTGGTCACCAACCAAGGCTTTCAGCACATCGACGTTGATGGCTGGACCGCTCGTGCCTTCCGTGATCAGTTCAGGAAACAATGCTCTTAGCTGCGCCAGATTGTCGGCCATGATGTCGGCAGATTGCGCTTCAGGACTGTTGGCTTCTATTTTTTTGATACTCATAAAATTCTCGGTTCAATTCTTGGTGTGTCTTGCATCTTGGTATTACTTCTGCGCCTGCTCTTCGTATTCGCAACAAGTTTTTTCCGCTAGATAGCTCCTGCCACAGCACTCGCATTCGGCGGCATCGATATCTGTGTTGCAACAAAAACAAAATGGTCTTTCGTGATAGCCAATGACCAGGAACTCTTGCCTACAAATCGGGCAGTCTAGCGTTCCACGAAACTCATCAGGGGTATCTGTCTCTTCCTCGTTCCATTGCGGCCAGTGTTGGTGCATCCACCGTTCGAGGCGATGGCTCGCAATCCAGTAAAGATCCTGCCTGTCATAGACGTGATCCTGGATGGCGCGCAGTCGCTCAGGCGTTAGATCATTGTCCAGTCTTTCATTGAGCACTTCGCCAACAAAAAACAGGATAAATGCCAGCGAGTCTGACAGAGTTTGGTTGTCTTCATCTTTATGATCGTAACGGTGATGCTCGATACGATTTCTCCGACCCTGCATTTTCTCAATAACCTCACGCGACTGCTTGAAAAGTCCAAGCCCAAGGTTGTCGAGACGGTTCATTGCCTCTTTTGCACCTACCGTGATTGAGTCATCCTTAACAGGCTTGTCGATATCCCGATAAATGAGCAGGGGATTAACACGATGGAGTTGTTCCTTGAGAAAAAGCTCTATCGCATGGAAAACCGTCATGATGGCGTGTTTCCGGCTCGAATAGCTCGAATCACGCATGAAGTAGTCGATCCCGACCTGAAGCGAATCAATCGCATTTAAATAGATTTCGCTATGCTGGCTATTTGTTTTGTCCTTACAGTTTTCCAAGAATCACCCCCAACTCGCCTTGAGTCCGCTTGATTTCGAGGTTCATTTCCACCTGTTTAGCAACCTGTCTTTCCTTGGACGCCAAGCTTCTGAGACGCCCAAGTTCAGTTTGCAGGCGTTTGGATTCCAGCACTGCCTGATGGCGTTCTGCCGCATGTTCCCGAGAAACCGAAGCAGCAAATACCCCAGTAACGAAGGCCGCTTGCAAGGCGATTACGGTATCCATCCACCCTTGATAAAGGGCATGCAGCGAAAGGCGCGGCTGGTTGTCGAGCGCAAGGGCTTCGACAAATTGCTGTACGAGATCGGATCGTCCAGGTGAGTGCAGGTTGGCTTCCAACACCTCGCCATCGAGTACCGTTTTTCCAGCTTCGTTTTGTGCCCAACGCTTATGCGCCAGCGAGATACTTACACCGGATGGGGAATACGCCATCAAGAAAGTTGGATAGGGAATGGCACGATGTACCAGCTCGGCGATGCGACTGGCTTTGGCGTCCGGACGAAGGTTGAGGCTCAAGACGGCGATTTCGAGGTAATCACGCGCCTCATCTTGATAGGCCGGAATGCCAACCGTCACTGGCTTCAATGCTGCCAGCCATTGAATATCGTCGATGCCGTCGGTGATGGCGCGTTTATCTGCTGCTGTTGGCATCCCCGTCTCGATCAGCATTTTCTTGGGAATACGCTGGTTGACCGTAGCACCGTCTGGAAAACCCAGCGCAGCGAAGAGGCGAGACAGGTCGAAGCTGACTGTCAATTCGCCAGCTCCGGCAGAATCACCATGTACCCGACGACTTCGAAATCGTTGCTGCCAGCGAATTCGCCTTTCAAGGCATGGGTTCCACCCGGTGAAAACAGGCTGGCAATCGCTCTTTCCTCACTTTTGCCAACAATCGAGCTAACAGCGGTAGCCAGCAATTGCTGAACTGATGCCATGTCTGCACCGTACTTGGTCTGCTTGTCGAAGCGGTTAATAGCCGCCGAATCAGGGGTGTCACGTCCCAGACTGACTCGCTTGAGCCAGTCCAGGATGCGCTTGGCTTGGGTATAGGGAAGCTCGACTGATCCCATTTCGCTGACATGAACGAGGAAATGTGGTGCCAACGGATAGCCTGCATCAGTAATTTTCTGCGCAGCCGTCCCTTCTGCCCTAAGACAGAAAATGACTCCCGGCGTGATATCGGCATCCATGCTCGTGGTGACGGCGCAAGCACCCAGCGGTAAGGATTCCAGCTTGCCGGGATGTGCTTTCAGGTATTGCGCCAGGTCGATGCGGAAGTCGGTCAGTGTCAAATCAGTAATCGATACGCCGGAAGACAGGTCTTCGAGGTCGATCACCGTGTCTTGCAGCTTGAGCAGTTGCTTGCGCCGGTATTCCAGGTCGTTCATCGGATTACCGGACTGCTGTTCGATCAGGTTTTCTTCGCCGGTTGCCGAGATATCGAGCAATACCATGCGACCGCTAACCCGCTGTTCGAGATTGATGTACTCATCCAGCTCCATGTTAGGCCAGAAGTTTACAAGCTGAATTCGCTCGTTCGGCGAACCAATCCGGTCGATACGACCAAACCGCTGAATGATGCGAACCGGATTCCAGTGGATGTCGTAGTTGATCAGCCAGTCGCAGTCCTGCAGGTTCTGACCTTCGCTGATGCAGTCGGTGGCAATTAGTAAGTCCAGTTCGCCTTCATGTGCCAGATCAGCGGGACGTTCCTTGGAGCGGGGTGAAAACGCGGACAGGATGGAGGCAAGATCCTTACGAAGATGCGGAAGACTGGTTTGATTTCTCCCAGTACCGGTGACCAACGCGCTTTCGATACCCAGGTCGGCTTTAGCCCAAATGGAGAGTTGTTCGTATAGGTAAGCCGCTGTGTCAGCGAACGCCGTAAAGATGATGATCTTTTTGTTGCCTGGATTGGCTGGATGCTCGATTTTGTGAGCAATGACTTCTCGCAAAGCAATCAGCTTGGCATCCCGACTTGCATCAACTTGCTTGGCTGCTGCATACAGTGCAGCCAGGCGATTGCGGTCTTCGATCAGATCTTGTCGCCAGCGCAGCAAATCGACATCGCTTAACAGCACCTTTACTTTGCGACCGACCAACAGGGTTTCAAAGGCTGGATCGTCAATATCGACATCGGCAATGTCCAATTCCTCAAATTCGGGATCGTGTGCCTCAATACGCGCCAGGGTGCCTTCGACATCCTTCAATTGCCGATGAACGGTCAGCGTGAAGGATGAGACCGCACTTTCCATGCGTTTGAGCACGTTAACGCGCAACAGGTGAATCAAGCTTTCTTCACGGTCAACTTGCCGGAAGAAGCTTTCTCCACCGCGAATTTGGGTGCTGTATTTGGCGTCGTAGTCGGCTTGCTTATGCGGCAAAACGTAGCGTAGTGGTGCATAGGAAGCCAGGTTCAACCGACGAATCTCAAGGTTGATGTCTCGAATCGAACGAAATTCGCCAGCTCGATCAACATCAGGCTTGATGTTGATCGGCGGCAGTCGCTGCGGGAACGAGCCGGTTTCTGCTGTGCCGTAATACTTCTGAATATGTTTGCGTGACCGTGCAATCGTCAGGTGATCCAGCAATGTAAAGTAGTCGAAGCCCAACATCTCAATCAGGCGATTGGGAGTTTTCTCTTCATCGTCGAGACTCAGCCAACGATTGAACTGAGCTTGCGCCTTGCGCGTTGTGGCCTCGATGCTGGCAATGCCATGTTCCATTAGCGCCATGTCGTCGCCTTCGGTAGCAAAGGCGATCTGATTCCTCAGATCAGCAAGGCGGTTGTTGACCGGCGTAGCTGACAACATCAGCACACGAGTCTTTACGCCTTCCTTGATGATCCGGCGCATTAGACGGTCGTAGCGAGACTCTCGTCCCTTGTGAGTTGCCTTGTTTCGGAAGTTGTGCGATTCGTCGATGACAACCAGATCGTAGTTGCCCCAGTTCACATGGGCTAGGTCAATATCTCCCGATGTGCCGCCATCCCGAGACAGATCGGTGTGATTGAGCACATCGAAGTTGAGGCGGTCGGCAGCCAGTACGTTGCGCTTGTCGTTTGCCTTGTAGATCGTCCAGTTGTCGCGCAAACGCTTCGGACACAGCACCAGCACTCGGTCATTGCGAAGCTCGTAGTACTTGATGACGGCGAGAGCCTCGAAGGTTTTTCCAAGACCTACGCTGTCGGCGATGATGCAGCCGCCGAAGCGACTCAGCTTGTCGATAGCACCGACAACGCCATCACGTTGAAACTTGTACAGCTTTTTCCAGACCAGTGTATTGCGGATACCCGTGGCTGATTTGACGATGCGTTCCTCATCCATCTCATCCTCGGTGTTGCTGAAGAGGTGGAAGAGAATCAGCGCGTAAAGGGTAAATGGCGGGGTGTCAGCAGCCAACGACTCCAAGGCTTCGATAAACGCTGTTTTGTTGCTTGCGTCATCTGAAAGGCTGTTCCACTGCATGTCGAACCATTGGCTCAACATCGCCGCTTCGTCGGCTGTGTCTGATGCTTGAATGAGATTTAGCGGATTGCCTGGTGTAATACCCAAGCCATCACTGGTCATCCCAAATGAACCCATGACAACCTGCTGCGCCGCGCCGCTTGCATCACGAACAACCGCAACGCCTTGTGGAACCTTGCCAGTAGCCAGGCGAATATCTGCCTTGGCTTTGGTCCATTCCGCACACCGATTTGCCAACCAGCGTGACTGCAGCTGGTTTCTTGCTGCGCGGTCAGCCTCATTACCTAGTAGCCTCAGTTCCCCATCAACAGCGGGAATCACGATCTTGCTTTGATTCAGAGTCTCCAGCTTGGACTGCAACGATGAGAAAGCAAATAACGAAAATTCGGGGGTAATGAGATCGAGCTGGCCATCCTTCTCCAACTTGGGATCAAGCAGGTCAATGAGGCGATCAGTGCCAGAGTTTTTAAGTAAGCGCATTGATTAACTCTCACCTTGGCTCTGGGATGTTACTGCTGGCTCCAGTTTGGCTTTTTTTGCGTATTCCATGACTAAAACCTCAATCATGGAAGCCAGGGAGCGATGCTCACGATCTGCTGCTTGTCGTAGCAAGTCTTTGATCTCAACAGTGGTTCTGATGGTCAGCGTTTCGTTCTTTTGGCGTGGCATGATGAGCCTCATTGGCAATGACTGCCAATGTACTGCCATTTCATGATCGGTTCAATGCCAAGCAGTTATTTTTTGGTTGGCTGTCAGCGGCTAAATGCGGCTGGTTCCGAAACTGTGCACACCGTCGCCGAAATGCTTGGTTTCTGCTTTGCAGAGGTAGCTGACTCGATAGAAAAAATCGTTGAAGGTATCTCGGTCATCGCGGGTCAGCTTGTAGGCGTGATTTTCCGGTATGTGAACGAGACCAACTGCCTCTTGTGCTAGCAACCCCAAGGCACTTGCCCATGCTTCAACCAAAAGATTGAAGAGATTTTTCCTGCCGATTTGGAACTTGCCGAGCTTGAAGAAAGCGTCCCTGTTGAGCAGTATGACTAGGTGGTAATGCGGAACTCCATGTTCCCCGATTTCTCTGCACCAGACGTAGCTCAGCGCGGTGCTGTGAGCATATTCAGACTCTTCTGCTCGTAACTTTCGGTTGTGCAGAATCTTTGCCCTTAGTGATGCGAAGAATCGCTCCAGTGGCTCGTTGCCGCTTGAGTCACCAAAACCCCAATCAGAAGGAAATCGGAGGTCGACGCGGAATGCAAAAGTCCTCGGATGTTTCAGCAATGCAAGTCGAGCGACGTTCAACGCTCGCGATAGATATTCTTCGACCAGCGGTCCGCGCTGCTGGAATACTGTGAATCCCTCGAATTGATCTTCGAAGAACAGCTTCAGGTTATTGTTTTGGGGATGTCGTTTCATGAAAGTCTCAGTTATCTGATGTTCTATTGGTTTTATCTTATTGATTTATATTACTAATGCCGAAATTCTGGCTGTTGGCGTTCCGGCGCATTTGTTTTCATCAAGTGCCGGATTGCAGGTGCGCTTGCAAATAAAGCGCACTCTCGGAAAAAACTATTTGGCGTATGTTCCGGTTAAAACTACGGCTAATCCGCGAATGATTCGCGGATTAGCAGCTTGTTGAGTGCTACTGCAGCAGTGGCAGAACGTGCATGACTTGCTGCCCACGGACGATCTGGCCGTAGTAGTTGTCGTGCAAGAACAGCATCTTGGTTGCCTTCCTGCTCATTTGATTGTTTGAAAGCATGTGGGCGGGAAAATGGCTGATTCGATTCGTCTCCATCAGTCGTTGAATAGCGAGCTCTAATGTGTCTCGATTTCGCAGGCTATTTGGTCCGTACCTGAGTAAGAAGCTCTTCGCAACTGTGTATGAACCTGTTCTAAAGGCATACTCGATCAGCCAGTTGTCCAGCTTCAATGCGTGATCATTCAGGATATCGACCGGTCCTGGTGGCGTGAATAACCTCAAAAATTCCGCTGCGTACCAGAGAACGACTTGAGCGGCACGATGGAGTGTCTCTTCCGAAATTTCAGTTCCTTCATGTCCTTCAAAGGCGTGAAATACTCCGGCCATGCGCGCGATGTTCTCTGCGATTTTTGAGGCGTAATCGCGGTTTTGAGCGAAGACACCACCTGTTGCACAGGCGAATTCAATGTTGTCGTAAATTTGCTCCCAGGCAATTTGAGCCGGATAGGCAAAGGTCAGTGTTACGTTTTCAAATCGTTTCTGATTTGCGCCAGGAAGAAAACGCTCGACTTGCTCGTGCAGCAAATCCAAACACCGCTGATTGAAGTCATTCACGTAAACAAGTTCTTCTGGTCGCGGTTTGATAAAGCGAGAGCCTTGGGTGGATTCGGGATAGCAGACATGGCAGCGAGCAAGAAAGCCAATTCCACGTGCATTGTCACCACGCCTTTGCATGAATTTCTCAAAGATGGTCGGTTGCACCATCCAGATCAATGAACACCTCGGGGATAGCACAACAAGGCGCTCGTACTTGCGATCCACGGTAATGCTGTTTCCTCCCCATATTTTGTTCAACAATCCGAGGTCATTGACGAGGTTGCTACTGAAAATCCGCCCTGCTTCATCTTCGCAGAGGCATACAGAAGGTGAGTAATGGTCCATGTGTGCGATGGTGCCAGCCGGGGTGCTATCCCCGACGAGCACAGATACAATGCACTTGTATTTTCTTGAAGCAGTTTCCTCGAATTCTCTAGCGGCGCGAAAATACATGGCGTCAGCAGTGGATTTGCGCTCTCCAGATTCGGCGATGATGATGAAGTATGCTGAACAGGGTCCCTTGAGACCGTTCAGTCGTTCGACTTCGAATTTGGATTGAACGGCATGAGAGGTTGCGGCCAACGCTGAACTAGCAATCAGTGCTGGCGGTGCCTGCATAACCCGGATGCCTTCCTCTACTGCATTCCTAATCTTGGGAGGAAGCGCATCAGTTGGGAACGGTATACGGGTTGAGTGTTGAAATGGGTATGACATGTGGTGCCCTTTCTGGCTAACGATTCGTCAAGTGGATTTTTTCGACTGAGTTTTCTGGTTGCGCGGCAGGGCCCTTGCAGCGAATCAGATCTGGTTCATCAATTTCTGGGTCGTTTTCTCCTTCAGGCTTTCTTGGTGTTAAGAGCAGTTCGTAGCTCGCCGACATTCCAGCGAGTGTGAGAACCGAACTTCTTTGGTTGCGGCAGCTCATTTCGGCGCAGACGAGCCCAAATCGTTGGTGTCTTGCATCCGAAAAGTGCTGCGACGACGGTTACATCAACGTGTGCTGCGTTCGGCAACTCGTCAAACTTCGTTAGATCCTTGCTTTGCATCCGCTTTGTCCTCCTTTATCTGTGGCGTTTCACGGTGAAGCCGATTCTGAAGAGCTTCAGGGATCAAGTCGAAACGCCAATACCAACGGATATCGCGTCTTGACAAATCGCGGCTGCTGATGATTGGGACGTACGCGGCCGACCGCGCCTAGAAAAGGTGCGGTGGTCAGTGGGGTAAAATGTGAACGTTTACTCTGTGGTCGTTCGAGAAGCATCAACCTGAGGTGAGTACTATTCAGTTGAAAGCACTCTAAAATCGAAACACAGTGATGCTTGTGATAGATGGGTAGCTAGACGGGTAGCTAGTGGCTAGAAAGCCAAGTTGATGAATGTTTATCTAATTGAATATATAGAAAAAATATTTTTTGTTTGGAGCAGTTCGACATCGTTCTGATGTAACCCCACCGAGGAGACAACTATGGACAACAAAGCAGAATTCGACAGCCTGGTGCCGGCACAAGGCTTCGACCGGCGCAGCTTCCTGGTCACCAGTCTGGGCGCCGGCTTTGCCCTGGCGACGATGCCGGTTGCCGCGCAGACGGCGATCCGCACCGATGCCACCGGGCTGCTCGCCGGCGAAGTCCGGGTGCCGGTCGGCGACGGTGAAATGGTCGCCTACCGTGCCGCGCCGGAAGGCGTCGCAAAAGCCCCGGTGGTATTGCTGATTTCGGAAATCTTCGGCGTCCATGAATACATCCGCGACACCGCCCGCCGGCTGGCCAAGCTCGGCTATTTCGTCGTTGCCCCGGAACTGTTCGCCCGCCAGGGCGATCCGCGCAAGATCGACAGCGTCGCCGAGATCATCGAGAAGATCAGCAGCAAGACGCCGGACGCCGAGGTCATGAAGGATCTCGACGCCAGCGTTGCCTGGGCGGCGAAGCAGGGCGCCGACACGACGCGCCTGGCGATCACCGGTTTCTGCTGGGGCGGCCGCATCACCTGGCTGTACAGCGCGCACAACCCGGGCGTCAAGGCCGGTGTTGCCTGGTACGGTCGACTGGTCAGTCCGGTCAATTCCTACAACCCGCGGCATCCGATCGACCTGGTCGGCGAACTGAAAGCGCCGGTGCTTGGCCTCTATGGTGGGGTCGACACCGGGATTCCGGTGGAAACCGTCGACGCCATGGAAGCCGCATTGAAAAAGGGCAGCCCGGCAGCGCAGGCATCGCAGATGCACCTCTACGACAACGCCCCGCACGCCTTCCACGCCGATTACCGGCCCAGCTACCACAAGGAAGAAGCCGAGGACGGCTGGCAGCGCATGCTGGCCTGGTTCCGCAAGAATGGCGTGTGAACGCCATCGCAAGGCACGAAGGGGCGCATTCGTGCTAACCTTCGCGACTTGATCCGACCGCCTTCATCATGACCACTGCCGAATCCGCCACGCCCGTCGCTTCCGACAAGCCCACCGATATCCGCGTCCTGCTCAAAGACCTGCAGGCCCGTTTCGATGTTTTCCGCAACTACAGCCCGCTGGCCATCGGCATCGACAAGCAGTTGTTCGCTGCGCTGCCGGAACTGAGCAAGAAGTCGGTCCGCCTGGCGATGCGCAGCCACACGATGGCGACGCGCTACCTGCGCGAAATGGAAAAAGCCACGCACCGTCTGAATCTCGACGGCAGCCAGGCCGGCGAGGTGACCGACGAAAACCGCCTGCATGCGACGGAGTTGCTGAAGGAACGTTTCAAGAAACAGGCCGAACAGCGCAAGGCGACCGAGGCTGCGGCCAAGGCCGAGGCGCTGAAGCAGCAGAAGCTGCAGCAGCTGACGGAGAAATTCGGCCGCAGGTAAGGTCGACCGCAACAAAGTAAAAAAGCCAGTCCGATGACTGGCTTTTTCGTTTTCAGCCCAAGTCCCTCTCAGTGGATGGGCTTCGTGCCGTAGTAAGCGTGAATGCTTGCTGCCCAGCTCGGGTCGGCCATGTTGGGCCAGCGATTCTTGTCGAACCCGGGTGCGTTTTCGAGCTGCTCCTTGTCGATATCGAGTTTGAAGCACTTGTTCTCGGTGTCGAGCTTTAGTGCTTCCCAGGGAACGGCAAACAGCTTTTCGCCCATCCCCATGAAGCCGCCAAAGGAGAGTACGGCATAGCTGACACAGCCGCTGCGCATGTCGATCATGATTTCCTTGATGTCGCCCAGCGTTTCCGAGTTCTGGTTGCCTACGGTGTTGCCGATCAGCGTATCGGCACCCATCAGGTGCGGTCCTGGGCCGTGGCTGCTGTCAGGGCCGGTAGAAGCACCGGATGCCGCCTTGTACATCCCGTAGGAATCGTGTTCTTCATAGTTCATGTCCATCTCTTGTCGATGCCAGTTGAAAATGATGCTGCATGTTCCGCAATCACGGACGAGCATTCAGGCTAGGGTGTATGTGCTGGCATGTCTGTGTGCCAACGCACCGAGTCATGATCGCAGTGGCTCGGTGTAAAACTCGTATGGCATAAGACGGCTGGGTAGCAGACAGCTGAAAACACGCGCTTGATACTGGCCGTCCAACTCTACGAACGGATACCTCCATGAACTGCGTCATCACTCCCGACAATACCCGGCTGCACGTCAAGGACTGGGGCACGGGCAAACCGGTCATCCTGATTCATGGCTGGCCGCTATCCGCCGATAGCTGGGACGAGCAGGCAATGGCCATTGCCCAGGCCGGTTATCGAGCGATTGCCTATGACCGCCGCGGTTTTGGCCGTTCCTCGCAGCCGTGGAGCGGATACGACTACGACACGCTGGCCGATGACCTGGCTGCGGTGATCGAACAGACCGGTGCCCAGGATGCAACGCTGGTCGGTTTTTCGATGGGGGGCGGCGAAGTGGCCCGCTACATGTCGCGTCATGCTGGTGCATCAGTGGAGAAAGCGGTGCTGATTTCATCCGTACTGCCGTTCCGCCTGAAAACCGATGACAATCCTGCCGGGACCGGGCAGGAGGTTTTCGATCTGATGGTGCAGGCGATCAATGATGACCGGGCGGGTTTCTTTTCCGGTTTCTTCAGGGATTTTTTCGGCGTGGGAATATTATCCAGCCCGGTCAGCAACGAAGTGCTGGAATGGGCTCGTGGCCTCGCCATGCAAGCCGGGTTGCCGGCTGTGCTGGGTTGTCTGAAAGCATTCTCGACGACGGATTTCCGCGGAGATCTGGTGGCTTTCAAGGTGCCGACACTGATCATTCACGGCGCCGACGACAAGACCGTGCCCATTGCTGCCTCCGCCCGGCCCACGGCCAGCGGCATTACAGGCTGTCGCTTCATCGAATACGAGGGGGCGCCGCACGGTCTGTTCGCCACCGACAAGCTGCGTCTGAGCCAGGACCTGCTGTCTTTCATCAGGCAAGGGATACGCTGAGTCAGCTGGCTGGCAGGGATTGCTTCCTGTCAGCCAGCTTTTTCGTTCAGCGCGCTGGTTCTGCAGGTTCGGTCGGGACAACGACAACGGTATTGCCGCCGGTACGTCCCTGTTCTCCCGTCGACCCGGTGGCACCTGTTTCGCCGGTGGCGCCGGAGATGCCTGGCGTGCCGGTTGTGCCTGTTGAACCGGTTGGCCCGCTCAGTCCGGTTGCACCGGTGGGGCCGGCCGGGCCCGCGACCGGAACGGTAATGATCGTCGGGGTGACGGCCTGTGGTTTGTCGCAGCCCGCTTGTGTCAGCACGGCCGCAATGGCGAAAATGACAATTGCGTGATTCATGTTGGTTCCTTCCGGAAATTTGGTGTCAGTACAGATCACTTCGCAACTTCGTGGCCGATGACGCCACCGACGACTGCGCCACCGATGGTTCCCACTGCGCTGCCACCGGTCAGGACGGCGCCGCCAACAGCACCGGCACCAGCCCCGATGGCCGTACTCTTGTCTTGCGAAGACATGCCCGAACAGGCGCTGAGACTGATCAGTGCAAGTGTTGCCAGCGTGATCGTCGTGGATTTACGGATTGATTTCATGAGATTGCCTCTTCTGCAAGATTGAACGGGCACCCGTTTTCAGGGCGCCCGTAGCGATAATTACTTGTTGTATTGCGCCTTGGCCTTGTCCAGGCAGCTATCCTTGGCAGTGCCGGAATAGCTGTCGCACTTTTCCTTGGCGACGGCATAGCGGGCATCCGCCTTGTCATCGCTGGCTTCCTGGCGTGCTTCTGCGGTCGTCTTCTGCGCCTTGGCATTTGCCACTGCGCTGGTCTGGGCAGCCTTCGCCTCCTTCACGCATACATCCTTGGCATTGCCGGCCAGGTCATCGCATTTTTCCAGCGCAACCTCATGGTTGGCATCAGCCCTGGCGACGTGCACCGCCTGGCTGTTCTTTGCTGACGGCTGGTAGGCCGCCGAAAGTTCTGCCCGGGCGATCTTTTCCTTGCCTTTTGCTTCGGCACCGCAGATATCCTTGGCATTACCCGACAGGGCATCACAGTTTGCTTTGGCTGTGTTGTATTCCTGGGAGATGGTGTTCCGGCCCTTTTGATAGTCGGCCTTGGACATGTCAGCCGCCAGTGCAGCATGAGAAAACGAGAGAGTGATCGCGAGGGCGATGGCCTTGAGAGTGTGATTTTGCATGTCAGTCCTTGGGTGTGTTGTTGTCGCGGTGAGGGACCGCTTTCTTTGCCGGTAGCGGGCAGCGTCATTGCCGCATCGCTTCCCCGCAGCATTTGGAAAGCACTGCGATAGGCTTGGATGGTTCAAGGATAGAGAGGGTGGGCAGCCGTCACTGTCCGCTGCCGCACACACGGGCGGTTTTTTCCTGGAGCGGACAAGTGGGTGGGGGGGCGCTGGATGCCAGGGCAGCCGGAAACAAAAAAGGCCTGCGCCTAAGCGCAAGCCTTTGAATTCTGGTGGGGCGTGAGTGATTCGAACACTCGACCTACGGATTAAGAGTCCGCTGCTCTACCAACTGAGCTAACGCCCCAGAATTTCCAACTTTGGTGGGTCGGGCGAGATTCGAACTCGCGACCAACGGATTAAAAGTCCGCTGCTCTACCGACTGAGCTACCGACCCGGCCCACACGGGAAGCGCGCATTATAGCCATGCCTCTGCCAGGCGTCAACGCTGTTCGGGAAATTGTGAAGATATGTGCCGCAACGGATTTTTTGCGGACGGACTGGATAGAATTTCCGACACATTTCCAACTGTGCTGGAGGGCATATGAAAGAAGAGGATATTTCCCGTTATCAGGACATTCTGGTGACGACCCTGACCGACGTCGGGGTCAAGGTGCTGGCTGCGATTGCCTTCTGGGTCATCGGTCGCTGGCTGATCGGCCTGGCAATTCGCCTGGTGCGTGGCGCGCTGGAGCGCCAGAAGGTCGATCCGACCTTGCTGCGCTATGTCGGCTCCATCGTCAATGTGACGTTGAACATCTTGCTGGTCATCGGCATTCTTGGCTATTTCGGCGTCCAGACGACGACTTTTGCCGCCCTGGTGGCTGGTGCCGGTATTGCCATCGGTGCAGCCTGGGCTGGCCTGCTGGCGAATTTCGCGGCCGGGGCTTTCCTGATCGTGCTGCGGCCGTTCAAGGTTGGCGATTTCGTGACGATGGCCGGGACGACGGGCACGGTGACCGAAATCGGTTTGTTCGCGACGACGATCAACACGCCGGATAATGTCTCGACGGTGATCGGCAACAACAAGATCTTTGGCGACAACATCCAGAATTTCACCAACAATCCCTATCGCCGGGTTGATCTGAAATGCCAGTTGTCCGGCGCGGCCGATCATCAGGCGGCGATTGCGCTGCTCAAGGAAAAGATTGCGGCGATCCCCAATGTGCTGGAGCAGCCGGCGGTTGATGTCGAAATTCTGGATTTCACGCTGGTCGGGCCGGTGCTGGCCGTGCGCCCGTATTGCAACAACGATCACTACTGGCAGGTCTATTTCGATAGCAACAAGGTGATTCGCGAGTCGCTGGCCGATGCCGGTTTCCCGGCGCCGATGCCGGCGCAGAGCGTGATCGTGACGCAGGCGGGGTGATGTCGTCCGGGGCCGCAGGTGCGGCCCCGTTCAGAAGCGCAGCGCGGCGGCCAGCGATTCGACTTCGCTGGCAGATTCTTCAAGAATGCTGCTCAGTGTTGCGTCGTCCACGACGGCATCGATCAGCGGAGCCGAGTCGGGTGCGCGGGTGGCGCTGCTTTCGTTGAGCGGCGAGGCGACGGTGGCCAGTTCGTTGGCCAGCAGCAGGGTGTCGCCGAGGGTGACGGGGGGCAGCGAGCGCAGGCCGTCCCACAGGGCTTCGATGGCCTGGCTGACCGGCTCGGGTATGGACAGGCGGGTGAGGATGGCACGGCCGACGGCAGGCTCGGCCTGTTCGCTCCAGTCAGCCGGTTCGCCTTGCAGCAGTTCAGGAAACTCGGTCGCCCGCGAGATCAGGTAAAAGCCGCCGATTTCGTGGATGATGCCGGCAAAGAAGGCAGTTTCCGGATCAAGTCGGGTGATGCGCCGGGCGATGATCTGGGCCAGGGCGGCAACGCTTGCCGTGTGCGCCCAGAGTTGTTCGCTGGCCGCGCGCAGCGCCGGTTGCGCTGGCGTGCCAGCCATCTGCCGGGTGGCGATGGCCATGGTCAGGGTCCGGGTGGTGCGCAGACCGATCCGCGATACGGCATTGCGCAAATCCGTGATGGCCTGGCCACCGCGGCTGTAAACAGCACTGTTGGCAACGGCGACGACGCGGGCGGCGAGCAGGGGATCGTTCTTGATCAACTGGACGGCGCGATCGATGTGGCAGTCCGGGTCGTCCAGTTGCTGCAGCAGTTTCAGCGAGACATCAAGCCCGGTCGGGAAAACCAGTTCTCCGTTCCGGGCTTGCTCGGCAATCAGTTTGAGGGCGTCGATGCGTTCCATCGGCAAATCTTAACCTGCGACATGCCGGATGTGTGCATCTCAGCCCAGTCGTTTGCAGATTTCGGTCGTCAGCGCTGACTGGTTCATCGAATAAAAGTGCAGGCCTGGGGCGCCGCCCTTGAGCAGGCGTTCGCACAGTTCGGTGACGAGGTCGAGGCCGAAGGCGCGGATCGATTCGGTATCGTCGCCGTAGCTTTCGAACTTCTTGCGCATCCAGCGCGGGATGTCGGCGCCGCAGGCGTCCGAGAAACGGGCCAGCTTGGTGAAGCCGACGATGGGCATGATGCCGGGCACGATGGGGACATCGACGCCGAGCGCGCGGGCTTCATCGACGAAATGGAAATACGCGTCGGCGTTATAGAAATACTGCGTGATCGCTGAATTGGCGCCGGCCTTGACCTTGCGCACGAAGGCATCGAGATCATCCTTCGGACTTCTGGCTTGCGGGTGCCATTCCGGGTAGGCGGCAACTTCGATGCTGAACCAGTCGCCGGTTTCGGCGCGGATGAATTCGACCAGTTCGTTGGCGTAGCGGAATTCGCCGGTTTCGGCCATGCCCGACGGCAGGTCGCCGCGCAGGGCGACCGTGCGGCGGATGCCGGCAGCCTTGTATTCACCCAGGATTTCGCGGATCGAGTCGCGGCTGGAGCCGATGCACGACAGGTGCGGTGCGGCGTCGAAGCCTTCGGCAGCGATTTCCTTGACCACGGAGAAGGTGCGCTCGCGCGTCGAGCCGCCGGCACCGTAGGTGACCGAGAAGAATTGCGGATTCAGTTTTGCCAGTTCGGCGCGGGTCGACCGCAACTTTTCGATGCCTTCCGGCGTTTGCGGCGGGAAGAACTCGATGGAGATTTCAGGTTTCATTTTGTCAGCCAGATGAAGAATTCGCGGTTGCCGTCACCGCCGGTAATGGGACTGTCGAGCCAGGCTTTTGCGGTCAACCCGAGTTTTCGGGCAATTTCCAGGAAGCGCCCCTCGATTTCACGGTATAGCGACGGATCGCGCACGATGCCGCCTTTGCCGATGTTGTGCGGGCCAACCTCGAACTGCGGCTTGATCAGCAGCAGCAGGTCGCCGTCGGTGGCTAGCAGCGCTGGCAGTTGCGGCAGGATCAGCGCCATCGAGATGAACGAGACGTCGCCGACGATCAGGTTGAAACCATCGGCCGGCATTGCGTCGCCGAGATCGGCCGCAGTCAGTGCGCGGCAGTTGATGCCTTCGAAAGCGGTGATGCGGGTGTCGGTTTTCAGTTTGCCGTGCAGTTGACCGTGCCCGACATCGACACCGACAACACGCCGGGCCCCAGCCTGCAACAGGCAATCGGAGAAACCGCCGGTGGATTGGCCAACGTCGAGACAGATCCTGCCATCGACGGCAATGCCTGTTTTGTCGAGGGCGCCGGCCAGCTTCAGGCCGCCGCGCGAGACGTAGCGGTCGCTGTCGTCGCTGCTTACGGTCAACCCCGCGTCTGGCGGCAATTCCAGCGCTGGTTTTGTGATCGCTGCGCCATCGACGAAAACCCGGCCGGCGGCGATCAGCTTTTGCGCCTGCGTACGCGATGTCGCCAGCCCGCGGTGCACGAGCAGGGCATCGGCGCGCAACATGCCATGACGCTCAACCGGCGTTTTAACCGGTTGAGCGTCACGCGACCGCCCACCCTGGCGGGCATGGAATGAGTTCATGCTCATGGGGTGGTCGGCCTCGTGGCGGCTCGGCTTAGTAGCGGTAGTGGTCGGCCTTGTACGGGCCTTCCTTCGGTACGCTGATGTAGGCGGCCTGTTCGTCGGTCAGCTCGGACAATTGGGCGTTCAGCGTCTTCAGTTGCAGACGGGCGACCTTCTCATCAAGATGCTTGGGCAGCGTGTAGACACCGACCGGATACTTGTTGGAACCCTTGATGGCTTCGGTCCACAGTTCGATCTGGGCGATGGTCTGATTCGCGAAGGACGACGACATCACGTAGGACGGGTGGCCCGTACCGCAGCCGAGGTTAACCAGGCGGCCCTTGGCGAGCAGGATGATGCGCTTGCCGTCCGGGAAGATGACGTGATCGACTTGCGGCTTGATCTCTTCCCACTGGTACTTCTCGATCGAGGCGACGTCGATTTCGTTGTCGAAGTGACCGATGTTGCAGACGATGGCGTTGTTCTTCATCGCCGCCATGTGGTCATGCGTGATGACGTGGAAGTTGCCGGTCGTGGTGACGAAGATGTCGGCCTTGTCGGCAGCGTATTCCATGGTGACGACGCGGTAGCCTTCCATCGCGGCCTGCAGGGCGCAGATCGGGTCGATTTCGGTAACCCAGACTTGGGCGGACAGGGCGCGCATTGCCTGGGCCGACCCCTTGCCCACGTCGCCGTAGCCGGCGATGACGGCAATCTTGCCGGCGATCATCACGTCGGTGGCGCGCTTGATGCCGTCAACCAGCGATTCGCGGCAGCCGTAGAGGTTGTCGAACTTGGACTTGGTCACCGAGTCATTGACGTTGATGCCCGGGAACTTGAGTTCGCCGCGCGCATGCATCTGGTACAGGCGATGCACGCCGGTGGTGGTTTCCTCGGTGACGCCCTTGATCTGGGCCAGACGCACGGAATACCAGGTCGGATCGACGGCCAGTTTGGCCTTGATCGCGGCGAAAAGAATGGTTTCTTCTTCCGAACCCGGCTTGGCCAGAATCGAGATGTCCTTCTCGGCACGGGCGCCGAGATGCAGCAGCAGGGTGGCATCGCCGCCGTCGTCGAGGATCATGTTCGAATAACCGCCATCGGCCCATTCGAAGATGCGGTGGGTGTAATCCCAGTAATCGACCAGGGTTTCGCCCTTGACGGCGAAGACCGGGATGTTCTGCGCGGCGATCGCGGCGGCAGCGTGATCCTGGGTCGAGAAGATGTTGCACGAGGCCCAGCGGACTTCGGCGCCGAGCGCGGTCAGCGTCTCGATCAGCACGGCGGTCTGGATGGTCATGTGCAGCGAACCGGTGATGCGCGCGCCCTTGAGCGGCTGGGTCTTCGCGAATTCTTCGCGAATGGCCATCAGGCCCGGCATTTCGCCTTCGGCAATGAGGATTTCCTTGCGACCCCAGTCGGCAAGGGAAAGATCGGCAATAACGTAGTCTTTGAATTCAGCCACAGTAAGCTCCTAAATAACTGTGACGGGGAGGGGAATAACGGCGTTGTTGCTCACCGGCGGCCCCCTGCGCCCGGCAGGGTTGATCAGTGAGCGCCGTTTTAAACCGAGCCTGGGAGAGATCTCCTGCAGCGCCCCTCGGTAGGTTGCGGATTATAAACCGCTTTCAGGCCGTTTCGGCAGCCCAGTAGCGGTCAACGTCCTTGATGCCCCATTTTTCGGCGTCCTCGCGGCCGGCGATTTTCTCGGCACTGCGGCCGAGGTCAATGGTTTCGGGTTTGATGTAAGCCTGCGATTTCGTCGAAAAGAATACCTTGACCTTGGGCTTGAGCAGCGACTGTTCGCCCTGCTCGGTAACGACGCCGAGCTTGCCCGATTCCAGGCGAACCAGCGAACCGACCGGGTAAATGCCCAGGCTCTTGACGAATGCCTGGAATACGACAGGATCGAAATGTCCTTTCCATTCGGCCATGCGCTTGATCGATTCGGCCGGGTCCCAGCCAGCCTTGTAGGGGCGATTCGAGGTTATCGCGTCATAAACATCGCAAACCGCGCCCATTCTGGCTAACAGGCTGATGTTTTCGCCGGCAAGGCCTTCCGGATAGCCGCTTCCGTCAAATTTTTCGTGGTGATGCAGGCAGACGTCCATGCTTGCCTGGCTGGCACCTTTGCCTTCGCTCAACAGCTTGTAGCCCTGTTCCGGATGTCTCTTCACCAGAGCAAATTCTTCCTCAGTCAATTTGCCGGGTTTGTTGAGAACTTCCAGCGGAACACCGGCCTTGCCCAGGTCGTGCAGCAATCCCGCCATGCCCGCCTCCCGCGTTTCCTGTTCATCAAGGCCGAGCTTGCGGGCCAGGGCGATCATCAGGGCGCATACGGCGACAGAGTGAAGATAGGTGTAGTCGTCAGCGGTTTTCAGTCGGGCCAGGCTGATCAGTGCGCCGGGATTGCGCATGACCGAGTTGGAAATTTCCTCGACCAGCGGGGCGGCGGCATCGGCTTCGATGGCCTTGCCCATGCGTGCTTCCTGAAACATCGAGACGACGGCTTCCCGGCCTTTTTCGACGATGCGTGAGGCGCGTTTCACCTCATTGGCAAAGGTGGCTTTTTCCTGGAGCTGGCGTACAGGGGGCGGAAGTGTTTCGACGGTCTCGAAGTTTTCTTCGGCGGCGCCCGCCTGAACAAGTACGTCCTGCCCCTTGGCGATATCGATCCAGACTTCACGGATTGCACTTTCGCGGATCAACACGATATCGGCTGGATCGGTGAGGATGAATTTCGTTCGCCAGAAAGGGTGCTCCAGCCAGCTGCCACAGAAGGCCTGGAGATGCATGCCAAGACGAACATGTTCGACGGGGATTTTTTTTAGCATATTTGCCAATTATAACGAAAAAAAAGGGGCCGCAAGGCCCCCTTCCCGTCAAACCTGGCAAATCAAAGACCGGCGTCGCTTTTCAGCAAATTGGCGCGGTCGGTTGCTTCCCAGCTGAATTCCGGTTCGTCGCGGCCGAAATGCCCGTAGGCTGCAGTCTTCTGATAGATCGGGCGGAGCAGGTCGAGCATGTTGACGATGCCCTTCGGGCGCAGGTCGAAATGCTTGCGCACCAGTGTCGTCAGTGTTTCGTTGCTGACTTTGCCGGTACCGTAGGTTTCGACCATGATCGAAGTCGGTTCGGCGACGCCGATGGCGTACGACACCTGCACCAGACAGCGCGATGCCAGTCCGGCGGCGACGATGTTCTTGGCAACGTAACGGGTGGCGTAGGCAGCCGAGCGGTCCACCTTGGACGGGTCCTTGCCGGAGAAGGCGCCGCCACCGTGCGGGGCAGCCCCGCCGTAGGTGTCGACGATGATCTTGCGTCCGGTCAGGCCACAGTCGCCCTGCGGGCCACCGACAACGAAGCGGCCGGTCGGGTTGACCAGGAACTTGATGTCGCCCTTGATCAGTTCCTTCGGCAGCACCGGCTTGATGATCTGTTCGATGGTCGCTTCGCGCAGGTCTTCCAGGCTGATGTCCGGCGAATGCTGGGTGGACAGCACGATGGTGTCGATCGAATGCGGCTTGCCATCGACGTAGCGGATGGTGACCTGGGACTTGGCATCCGGACGTGCCCACGGCAGGCGGCCATCCTTGCGCAGCATGGCCTGGCGCTCGACCAGACGGTGCGACAGGTAGATCGGCAGCGGCATCAGCGACGGCGTTTCGTCGCAGGCATAACCGAACATCAGGCCCTGGTCGCCGGCGCCCTGACCGAGGTTGTCGTCGTAGGCGGCGTTGACGCCCTGGGCAATGTCCGGGCTCTGCTTGTCGTAGGCGACGAGCACGGCACAACCCTTGTAGTCGATGCCGTAGTCGGTGTTGTCGTAGCCGATGCGCTTGATCGTATCGCGGGCGATCTGGATGTAATCGACGTTGGCGTTGGTGGTGATTTCACCGGCAAGAACGACCAGGCCGGTGTTGCACAGGGTCTCGGCGGCGACGCGCGAATGCTTGTCCTGGGCCAGGATGGCGTCGAGGATGGCGTCGGAAATCTGGTCGGCGACCTTGTCCGGATGGCCTTCGCCAACGGATTCGGAAGTAAAGAGATAGTCACTCATTGGTGGCTCCAGCGGTCCTTTGATCCGGCGTTACCGGCTTCGGACCACGAGCGGGCGACGCTTTAGCGGCATTTGTGAATCGCCCCGCAAGTTGTCTGTTTAACTCGGCGATCCCATAATGATAAGCCTTTGCTGCTTTCTTTCAACCCCCGGGGTCTCATGGTTTTTCTGTTTCGCCTGCTGTCGCATCTGCCGCTTCCAGTAATTCACAGGCTGGGCGCCGTACTCGGGCAATTGACCTACCTGCTGTCGCCAAGCTATCGGCGCAATCTGCGCAGCAACATGGCGCAGGCCGGCATCGATGCTGCGCTCAACCGGCCGGCAGCGCTTGAGGCCGGCAAGCAGATGCTCGAGCTGTCGCGCATCTGGATGCGTACGCTTGAGGAAGCCAATGCCCAGGTCGTCGAGGTATCCGGGCAGGAGCATCTGACCGCAGCCTTGAATGCTGGCAAGGGCATTGTTTTCCTGACGCCGCATCTTGGTTGCTTCGAGATCACCGCGCAGTATCTTTCATCGTTCGGTGACATCACCGTGCTTTACCGGCCGCCGAAGTCGGCCGCCGCTCAGGAACTGATCCTGACCGGTCGCAAACGCGCCCGACTGCACCTGGCACCGGCCGACCTGTCCGGCGTGCGCGCCCTGATCAAGGCCCTGAAAAAGGGGCAGATGGTCGGCATGCTGCCGGATCAGGCGCCGAAAACCGGTGAGGGCGTGTGGCTGGATTTCTTTGGCCGCAAGGCTTACACCATGACGCTGGCTGCCCGGTTGACGGAAACCGGTGCCGCTTCGCTGCTGACCTGGGGCGAGCGCTTGCCCGATGGGCGCGGCTATCGCATCCATTTCCAGTTGCCGAGTCAGCCGCTGGCTGGAACGACGATCGAGCGCGCACAACAGATCAACCACGAAATCGAGGCGTTGATCCGCCAGTGTCCGACGCAGTACCTGTGGGGTTACAACCGCTACAAGCAACCGCGCGGTGCCGAGCCGCCGCCGCTGTGACGGGCTGTTATCATATGACGCGTGCAGGTCAGGGCCACGCCTGTGCCGGGATGACAATTTCCAGGCCGAACGGAGAACATAGGTTTACAGCATGAGCAGCCTGACTATCGAGATTCGCCCCGTTACCCCGCCCGATGTCCCCGCGATCGCCCTGCTGGCGCGCGAAATCTGGCAGGCCAGTTACCCCGGGATCATCACCCAGGAGCAGATCGACTTCATGCTTGAGCAGCGTTACGGGCATGAGCGCTTGTATGACGATCTGGAAGACCTGCACAAATGGCTGGATCAAGCCTTCCACGAAGGACGCCGGGTTGGTTTTGCCTTTAGTGAAATCTACAAGGGCGAGTTCAAGCTGGACAAGCTCTACATTCATCCGGATGTCCAGCGGCGCGGTGTCGGCGGCCAGCTGATCGCGCACGTTGCCGAGCGGGCAAGGAAGCAGGGTTATCCCTGTGTCATCCTGCAGGTCAACAAGCGCAATGAAAAGGCCATCAACTCGTACATGAAATACGGTTTTTCCATCCGCGCCTCGACCGTCGACGATATCGGCCAGGGCTATGTGATGGACGATTTCGTGATGGAGAAAAAACTTTAGGAATTTGAGATAACCCTCTGTCTCTGTTATCCTTTTTTCAACTCAATAGCGGAGCGGTTTGTGAAGCTCAAATTTTCCAAGATGCACGGCCTAGGCAACGACTTCGTCGTGCTCGATGGCGTGCGTCAACACGTTTCCCTGACGCCGGAGCAATTGCGCTATCTCGGCGACCGGCACTTCGGCGTCGGTTGTGACCAGATACTGCTGGTCGAGAAGCCGACGCAGCCTGATGTCGATTTCCGTTATCGGATTTTCAATGCCGACGGTGGCGAGGTCGAGCAATGCGGCAACGGTGCCCGCTGCTTCGTCCGTTTCGTCCATGAGCAGGGCTTGACCGACAAGCGCGAGATCCGCGTCGAGACGATGAAGGGCATCATCGCACCGCGTCTCGAAGGCGATGGAAATATTACGGTCGACATGGGAATTCCGCGCTTTTCGCCGCAGGAAATCCCTTTTCTCCATGACGACGATGTGCTGATCTACAACCTCGATGTTGCTGACGAGTCGCTGGAAATCAGCGTCGTCTCGATGGGCAACCCGCACGCGGTCCAGGTGGTCGACAGCGTCGACCTGGCGCCGGTCGGCATGCATGGGCCGCTGATCGAGTCGCACGAACGCTTTCCGCAACGGGTTAACGCCGGCTTCATGCAGGTTGTCGACCGGCATGCGATCAAGCTGCGGGTCTATGAGCGCGGCGCCGGCGAGACCATGGCCTGTGGTACCGGTGCCTGTGCTGCAGCGGTCGCCGGCATTCGTCGCGGCCTGCTTGAATCGCCGGTACGCGTGACCACGCGCGGCGGCGACCTGACCATTGCCTGGGGCGGTGAAGGGCGTCCGGTGCTGATGACCGGGCCGGCCATGACCGTCTTTTCCGGAGAAATCGAATTATGAGTGCCATGTTTCCCGACGAAATTGCCGACTACCTGAAGAACAATCCCGGTTTCTTCGAGCATTACGCCGATTTGATGGCGCAGATCTTCGTCCCGCATCCGCACGGCGGCCGCGCCGTTTCGCTGGCCGAGCGCCAGATGCTGACGTTGCGCGAGAAGAACCGGGCGAGCGAGAGCAAGCTGGCGGAACTGATCGCCTTCGGCGAGGAAAACGACCAGATCAGCGAAAAGGTGCATCGGCTGGCGGTCGGCCTGATCGCTGCCGAAACCTTCCAGGCGGTCATTCACCTGCTCAATTTCCACCTGCGCGACGACTTCTCCGTTCCGCATGTTGCCTTGCGCCTGTGGGACAAGCCGGCGGGGATCGAGGATCTGCCGGAATTTGCGGCGGTCAGCGAGGAATTGCAGGTGTTCGCCGAAACGCTTTCCCGTCCATATTGCGGGTCGACCGCAGGATTTGGCACGGCTTCGTGGTTTGGCGAAGCGGCACCGCATATCCGCTCGCAGGCCCTGATTGCCCTGCGCAACGGGGGCGGCACGATTGGCATGGTGGCGCTGGGCAGCGAGGAAGCGCAGCGCTTCTACGCCGACATGGGCACCCTCTACCTCGAACGCATCGGCGAAATGGTTTCTGCCGCGCTGGCGCGGGTGACCAAGAGCGCGCTGTGACCCCACAGCAGGCGGTTGATGCCTGGCTGGCCGAGTTGGCCGAGCAGCGCCGCCTGTCGCCGCTGACCGTGGCCAACTACCGGCGCGATCTGGCAAAGCTGCTGGCAGCGGCGGGTGAGCAGCCGCTGGATAGTCTGCTGGTGCATCACGTCCGTCGCTTTGTCGCCCGTTTTCATGGTCAGGGACTGTCCGGGCGCTCGCTCGCCCGCACGCTCTCGGCATGGCGCGGCTTCTTTGCCTGGCTGGGCGAGCGCGGGCTGGTTCGCGCCAATCCCTGTGAAACCATCCGGGCACCCAAATCGCCGCGTCTGTTGCCGAAGGCCTTGTCGGTCGACGAGGCGGCGCAGTTGATGCAGCCGGCTGAGAGTAGCGACGAGCCGCTGGAAGCCCGCGATGCGGCGATGTTCGAACTGATCTATTCATCGGGCTTGCGTCTGGCCGAACTGGTGGGTCTCGACCGCGATGCGCTCGACAGCATCCTGCACGAAGGCGAGGTCAGGGTGCTCGGCAAGCGTGCCAAGTTGCGTCTGGTGCCCGTTGGCACCCTGGCACGCAAGGCGCTGGCGGCGTGGGCGCAGGTGCGCGAGCAACTGGCGGCGCCGGATGAGCCGGCTTTGTTCGTCAATCAGCGCGGGCGTCGCATCAGTCCGCGCACGGTGCAATTGCGCCTGGCGCAACGGGCGATCCGTCTCGGACTGCCCGGGCATGTCCATCCGCACATGCTGCGTCACTCCTTCGCTTCCCATGTCCTGCAGTCGTCCGGTGACCTGCGGGCGGTGCAGGAAATGCTCGGCCACGCCAGCATTGCCTCAACCCAGGTCTATACCCATCTCGACTTCCAGCATCTGGCCAGTGTCTACGACAAGGCGCACCCGCGCTCCCGGCGTTGAGCCTTTTGCGGTCAACGAACAAAAAGCGTAAAAAATCAAGCTGTAATTGACCTCTTCCGCCGCAAGCCCCATAATTCGCGTCTTTCAAAATTCTGCCGAAATCCGGAGTCATCCATGGCCATCAACCGTACCCGCCGCAACATTCTGGAACGCCGCTGCGTTTCCAAGTCCGTCAAGCGCCTGTTCAAGGGCCTGGGCAAGACCATGTTCAAGACCATGTATGCGGTCGAATGCCATCAGCGCAATCGCAAGCAGCTGGGCAACTAAGCAGCAACCGTCATTCAGGGCCCCGGTTATCGCAAGGTAACCGGGGCTTCTTGCATTTGCAGTCGAGGAAATCATGGCTCAGTTGATACTCATGCCCGGCAAGGAACGTTCCGCGTTCAAACAGCATCATCCGTGGTTGTTCGCCGGCTCGGTCGGGCGCCTGGAAGGGCGTGCCCGTCCCGGCGACACGGTCGAGGTGCTGGCTGACAACCTGCGTCCGCTGGGGCGCGCCGCGTATAGCCCGCAATCGCAGATACGGGCGCGTTTCTGGACCTTCGATCCGGAAGAGGCGGTGGACGATGCCTTCTTCAAGCGTCGCATCGAGGCTGCCGTCGAGCGTCGCCGGGCATTGCCGGGCTTGCGCGGCCAGCAGGGACTGCGCCTGATCCACGCGGAGTCCGACGGCCTGCCCGGGATCATTGCCGATCAGTATGGCGATACCGTGGTCGTGCAGCTGACTTCGGCCGGGGCCGACAAGTGGCGCAAGGCTATCGTTGCCGGCCTGATCAAGGCGACCGGTTGTGCCCGCATCTACGAGCGTTCGGATTCCGAAGTGCGCGGCCTCGAAGGCCTGGAGCCGACCACCGGCTGGTTGCACGGCGAGGCCTCAGGAGAAGTGCTGGCAATCGAGGAAAACGGCGTGCGTCTTGCGGTCGACATCGCTGGCGGGCATAAAACCGGTTTCTATCTCGACCAGCGCGACAATCGCCAGCTTCTCGGTCAGTTATCCGCCGGCAAGGATGTCCTCAACTGCTTTTGCTATACCGGGGGCTTTTCGCTGCAGGCGCTGGCCGGCGGTGCTGCCAGCGTCCTGTCGATCGACTCCTCCGGGCCGGCGATCGCCCAGGCCCGGGCTAATCTGGCGCTGAATCCGCAATTGCCGGCGGCGCGTGCCGAATGGCTGGAGGCCGATGTCTTCCAGGCACTGCGCGATTTTCGCCAGGCCGGCAGGAAGTTCGACCTGATCGTCCTCGATCCGCCCAAATTCGCTCCGTCGGCCGCGCATGCCGACCGGGCGGCGCGCGCCTACAAGGACATCAACGTCCTCGGCTGCCGTCTGCTGCGTCCGGGGGGCTTCCTGATGACCTATTCCTGTTCCGGCGGCATCGGTCTTGAGCTGTTCCAGAAGATCGTCGCCGGCGCGGCGCACGACGCCGGGCGGCCGGCGCGTATCGTTCAGCGCCTGTCCGGTGCGGCGGATCATCCGGTGGCACTGAACTTTCCTGAAGGCGAGTACCTAAAGGGCTTGTTGGTTCAAGTCGACTAAAGCGGGGTTGATGACATTTGCCGGCGCCAACCGTTGCCAGAAACGGTCGGTGCATGCTAAAACAATCACTCAGCACGCGGAGTGGTCATGGTTTTCTCTTTCTTCAAGAAACAGCCCGAGAAAATGCCGGAACGGACGGCGGCCCGTCCGCGCGCGCCGCTGCCGGAAATGAAGCTGGCGCCAGCGCCGGCCGAAGTGTCCACGCCGCTGGCCGAACCACTGCCCGATCTGGAATTTTCGGTCGAGAAGCTGCCGACGCCGGCGAAACCTGTAGCGGGACGGCACGATTCACTGGTTGCCGCCAGCGCGCCGCAGCGAAAAATCGACCTGGCGATGGCCATCGATGATTTCGAGGCCGACTTCACCGAGTCGAGCGTCATGGCCATCGATGTCGAACATGACATCGATCCCTTGCAGGCGGATGTCGAACAGGTCGCCGTGCTGTTTGCCAATGGTCAGGATGCTGCCGCCCGGAGCATTCTCGAAGGCTTGCTGAAAGCCTACCCGAATGATGATGGTGTGCGTTTGTGGCGCTTGCTGTTCGACTTGCTGCAGATTCTCGGGGATCGTGCGGCATTCGATCGCTTCGGTGTCGAGTTTGCCGAGCGTTTCGAGATGTCGCCTCCCGCCTGGCGCGATGAACAGTGCATCAAGGCGGGGCAGGTCAGTGCCGGCCAGGTTTTTGCGCTGCAGGGCGTGTTGACCGATGATGACCGGAAGCCTCTGCAGAATCTGGCGACCCTGCTGGCCCAGCCGGGTGATCTGCTGCTTGATTGCAGTCGCCTTGCGGGTTGCGACGATCTGGCTGCCGGTATTCTGGCGGATGCCCTGATCGCTGCACGTGGTGCGCGCAAACTGGTCGCGTTGCAAGGCGCCGATGCCTTCATCACCCGTCTCGATGAGCGTCTGAAAGCCGGCGAGCAAACCCACGAGCCGTCCTGGCATCTGCTGCTGGAGCTGCTGCAGCGACAGGGAACGCAAGCGCATTTCGAGGAACGGGCGGTCGATTACGCGGTCACCTTCGAGCGCTCCCCGCCGTCCTGGGAAACCTTACCGGTGGGTTTGGCCGAGAAAAAGCCCGGTGCCGGCGCTGGCAATGTCGTTGGCGTGCATTATCTGTCCGGTGATCTCAGGAATCAGCGTTTCGAAGAGTTGTTGCCCCTGCTGGAAGGCAGCGAACAGCCCATCGTCGATTTTTCCTGTGTGCGTCGCGTCGATTTCTTTTCCGCTGGTCAGCTGGTCAACCGGCTGGCACCATTCAAGGCGGCTGGCAAGGAAATCATCATCCGCAGTCCGAACCATCTGGTCGCCGAGTTGATGGCCGTGGTTGGTCTCAACAAGCAGGCACGCATCATCGTTCCCAAGTCTTAAAGGTCATTCCATGGAGCAATATCACGGCACGACAATCCTGTCGGTGCGCCGGGGCAATGTCGTCACGATGGGTGGCGATGGTCAGGTGACGCTGGGCAATATCGTCATCAAGGGCACCGCGAAAAAGGTACGTCGTCTCTATCAAGGCAAGATTCTCGCCGGTTTTGCTGGTGGTACCGCCGATGCCTTCACGCTGTTCGAGCGTTTCGAGGCCAAGCTGGAGAAGCATCAGGGCAATCTGGTGCGTTCCGCCGTCGAACTGGCCAAGGACTGGCGTACCGATCGCGCGCTGCGTCGGCTGGAAGCGATGCTGTCGGTGGCCGATCGCGAATCGTCGCTGGTCATCACCGGCAACGGCGACGTGCTTGAACCGGAGCACGGCATCGTTGCCATCGGCTCGGGCGGCGCCTACGCGCAGAGTGCGGCGCGGGCGCTGCTGGAGAACACCGAACTGAGCACGCTCGACATCGTCACCAGGTCGCTGGAGATTGCCGGCGATCTGTGCATCTACACCAATCGCAACTTCACGCTGGAGACGCTGGAATGAGTGGCGCCACGATGACCCCGAAGGAGATCGTCTCCGAACTCGACAAGCACATCGTCGGCCAGAATGCGGCCAAGAAGGCGGTGGCCATCGCCCTGCGCAACCGCTGGCGGCGCGCCCAGGTGGCCGAGCCGCTGCGCCAGGAAATCACGCCCAAGAACATCCTGATGATCGGCCCGACCGGCGTCGGCAAGACCGAGATCGCCCGCCGTCTGGCGCGGCTGGCCGATGCGCCCTTCATCAAGGTCGAGGCGACCAAGTTCACCGAGGTCGGCTATGTCGGCCGCGATGTCGAGACGATCATCCGCGACCTCGTCGAGATGGCGATCAAGTCGAACCGCGAGCGGGCGATGAAAGCCAACCGCGCCCGTGCCGAGGACGCCGCCGAAGAACGCATCCTCGACGCGCTGCTGCCGCCGGCGCGCAGCCCGGGTTTTTATGCCGAGGATGCGGCGGCGAATGCCGATAACGCGACCCGCCAGAAATTCCGCAAGAAGCTCCGCGAAGGCGAACTCGATGACAAGGAAATCGACATCGAAGTCGCCGCGCCGTCGATGCAGGCCGAAATCTTCGCGCCGCCTGGCATGGAGGAACTGACCCAGCAGATCCAGGGCATGTTCCAGAACATTGGCGGCGGCAAGAAGAAATCGCGCAAGCTGAAGATCAGGGAAGCTTTCAAGTTGCTGACCGACGAGGAAGCGGCGAAGCTGGTCAACGACGAGGAAATCAAGCTGGAGGCGGTCAAGGCAGTCGAGCAGAACGGCATCGTTTTCCTCGACGAAATCGACAAGGTCGCCAGCCGTTCCGACGTGCAGGGCGCCGACGTTTCGCGTCAGGGCGTGCAGCGCGATCTGCTGCCGCTGGTCGAGGGCACGACGGTGTCGACCAAGTACGGCATGATCAAGACCGACCACATCCTGTTCATCGCTTCCGGTGCTTTTCACCTGTCGAAGCCGTCGGACCTGATTCCGGAACTGCAGGGTCGTTTCCCCATTCGTGTCGAGCTCGAGTCGCTGTCGGTCGCCGATTTCGAATGCATCCTGACCCAGACCGACGCCTGCCTGACCAAGCAGTACCAGGCCTTGCTGGCGACCGAGGGGGTGAGCGTAGACTTCGCTGCCGACGGTATCCGCCGGATGGCCGAGATCGCCTACCAGGTGAACGAGAAGACCGAGAACATCGGTGCCCGTCGCCTGCACACGGTGATGGAGAAATTGCTTGAGGAAGTGTCATTCGAGGCTGGCAAGGCCGGTTTTGAAAATCTTGCGGTCGACGCCGCCTACGTCAATGAAAAGCTTGGCGAAGTGGCAGCGGACGAGGATCTGTCGCGCTACGTCCTCTAGGGACATTCCCTGATGTGCGGGTGGTCTTTTCGCCCGCACAATTCCTTTTTTCCTGATTTCGCGAGGCCACACGGTGGATGAGCAAAGCCTGACCTTCCGCCTGCTGGCCATCCTCTTTCCGATTTTCGGTATCGTCGCCGCCGGCTATTTCTACGCCCGCAAGCACAAGCCGGAAATGGCAGTGGCCAACCGGCTGAACATGGACGTCTTCGTGCCGGCGCTGGTGTTCGCGGCGATGGCCGGCAAGTCCTTCGACCTCGCTGCCTACGCGCCACTGGCGCTTGGCGGTTTCATCGTGCTCGCCGTGTGCGGTCTGATCGCCTGGCCGCTGGCGAAAGTCTGCGGCGTGCAGGCGAAGACCCTGGCGCCGCCGATGATGTTCAATAACTCCGGCAACATCGGTTTGCCGCTGGCCGTGCTCGCCTGGGGCGAAGCGGCGTTGCCGGCGGCGGTGATCCTGTTCATGGTCGAGAACACGCTGCACTTCTCGTTCGGTGCCAAACTGCTTGACCCGAAAACGCGCATCCTGATGCTCTGGCGCATTCCCGTGGTTTTTGCCGCAATTGCCGGGTTGACCGTAGCAGTTCTGAAAATTCCGGTCTGGCAACCCTTGGTCATCGCCATCAAGATGCTCGGCGATGTCTCGGTGCCGCTGCTGCTGTTCTCGCTCGGCGTGCGGATGACCGACGTTTCATTTGGCGAGTGGAAGCTGTCGGTTGGCAGCGCGCTGCTGCGCCCGCTCGGCGGCATGCTCATCGCTTGGGGCGTCATTCAGCTGCTCGGCCTGGAAGGGCGCGATGCGGCAATGCTGCTGGTGTTTGGTGCGCTGCCGCCGGCCGTGCTCAACTTCCTGTTTGCCGAACGTTACAAGCAGGAGCCGCAGCGGGTGGCGTCGATCGTGCTGGTCGGCAACCTGGCGGCGCTGATCTTCCTGCCGCTGGCGTTGGCAATGGTGCTTGAGTAGCTGGCTCAAAAAATAACCGGGTGCTGGATCGCAGCGCCCCGGTTATTTTCCTGGCACTATTCAGCGCAGGCTGGATCGTCCGGGTTGGCGACGCAGTAATCGACATCCTCGGCTACGCATTCCCAATGGTTGCGATGACCGGAAGCCTTGTTCCCCGGTGCTTCGATATGGCCGTTGCCTTTACACCAGCCGGTGTGCTTGCCGTTGTCGCGTGCCTTGAAGTCGAAGCCGCCGTTGCTGCTTACTGTGCTGGGGTTTACGCCCTGCTTTGCGGCAACGGACGAGGGACTGCTGGCATGAGCCAGCGGGGCTGAACAAAGCAAGGCAGCGAGAAGGTAGTTGTGAGTTTTCATGGCTTTCTCCGTGGGTGGCCTTAAACAGCGCTTCTGCTTGTAGCTTAGGCAGTGTCTGCCCCAAATGCGTAAATTTTTGTAATTGGCTACTGGCGGCCTACCTGGCCAAGCCGTCGCCGATCGCGCTTGGTCGGGCGGCCGTGGATCTCGGCAGCCGGTTCGTTGGTGCACTTGCGCCGCATCTGTTCCGCCTCGCGCGCGGCGATGCTGTCCGGCGTTTCTTCGTAGAGCTGCCGCGCCTCGCTAGCCGGGCCACGTTTTTCCGACAGACCGAGAACGATCACTTGCCAGCGTGTTTCGCCGTTGAAGATGTCGAGCCGGTCGCCAGGCTTGACGTCGCGTGCCGGTTTGGTCGGCGCGCCGTTGAGTCTGGCCTTGCCGCCACTGACGGCGTCGGTGGCCAGGCTGCGCGTCTTGAAGAAACGCGCGGCCCACAGCCATTTGTCGATGCGGACGCCGCTCACTGCGGCAGGACGGATTCGCCGGCGTAAAGCTGTTCAACCGTCTCGCGCTGACGGATGACGTGAACCTGCCCGCCATCGACCATGACTTCGACGGCACGCGGGCGGGTGTTGTAGTTCGACGCCATCGCCATGCCATAGGCGCCGGCCGACATTACCGCCAGCAGATCACCCGCTTGCAGGTTGAGCGGACGGGCCTGGCCGAGGAAGTCGCCGGTTTCGCAGACCGGGCCGACGACGTCGTAATCGCGCGTCGCGCCTGCGCGCGGTACGACCGGGTCGATGTCGTGCCAGGCTTCGTACAGCGCTGGCCGCATCAGGTCGTTCATGGCCGCATCGATGATGGCGAAATCCTTGGCTTCACCATGCTTGAGGAATTCGACGCGGGTCAGCAGCAGGCCGGCATTGCCGACCAGGCGGCGGCCCGGTTCGAGCACGACCTGCAGGCCACGGCCCTGCAACTTGTCGAGCAGCGGATTGAGATAGGAAGCGACGGTTGGCTGGACCTGGTCGGCCTTGTACTTGATGCCGAGGCCGCCACCAAGATCCAGGTGGTGAATGTGAATGCCTTCTGCGGTCAACTGGTCAATCAGCACCAGAATGCGGTCAAGCGCCTCGACGAACGGCGACGGATCGAGCAGTTGCGAGCCGATGTGGCAGTCGATGCCGGCAATGGCGATGTTCGGCAGCGCGGCGGCGCGACGGTAGAGTGCCAGCGCGTCGTCGTAGGCGACGCCGAACTTGGCTTCCTTCAGGCCGGTCGAAATATACGGGTGCGTCTTCGGGTCGACGTTCGGATTGACGCGCAGGCTGATCGGGGCTTTCTTGCCGCTGCGACCAGCCACCTCATTGAGGCGCTCAAGTTCCGGGATCGATTCGATATTGAAACAGAAAATGCCGACATCAAGGGCCTGCTGCATTTCTGCAGCCGTCTTGCCAACGCCTGAAAAGACCACTTTTTTTGGATCGGCACCGGCAGCCAGCACACGCTTCAGTTCGCCACCGGAAACGATGTCGAAACCGGCGCCGAGGCGGGCAAACAGGTTCAGGATCGCCAGGTTGGAATTGGCCTTGACCGCATAGCAGACCAGTGCATCAGTACCGGCTGGATGGGCGCCGAGGACATCCTGGAACTCGCGCAGTGATTCGGTCAGCGCTGACCGCGAATAAACATAGGCCGGGGTGCCGAATTGTTCGGCAATTGCCGGCAGGGCAACGGATTCGGCGTGCAGGACGCCGTCGTTCAGGGCAAAGTGGGTCATTGGGTATTGCTGCGTTGAGCCGTGCTAACATCCCCGGCACCGGCAGATGCCGGCTTGCCGGCTTGTGGCGGCAATTCGAGCGGGCCTTTCATGCCACAGGCGGCAAGGCTCAGGATGATCAGTACGGCTGCGATTCTGGACATGATTCGGGTCGCGGTCTGCGGAATTCGGGATGGTAGCACACGATGGATGACAGCGAATTCAATACCCTGGCCGACCAGACACTGAGCCGGATCGATGCCGCCCTTGAGGCCTGTACGGCCGATATCGACTTCGAACTGGCAGCAGGCGGTGTACTGGAAATCGAGTTTTCCGACGGCAGCAAGATCATCGTCAATCGTCACGGCGTCGCCAGGGAAATCTGGGTCGCTGCGCGTGCCGGCGGCTTCCACTTCCGCCGGGATGGTGAAGTGTGGCGTGATACCCGGGACGGTGCGGAACTGATGGAAAAACTGTCGAGACTTGCCAGCCAGCAGGCCGGCGAGTCCATCGTCCTTGCCTGATCAGTTGCCGCCGGTCAGGTGACGTAACTCGGCTGGCCAGCCGTTGGGGGGGGCAGCCGTGCCGCCTTGTTGTCCCGGTGACGGGGACGTTGCCGGTGGGATGGTGTCCGGGATTTGCGGCGGCGTCCTGGGCAGGTTCTCGGTATAGATGAAACTGCCGCCTTCTCCTGCTGCGTCGGTGACGGTGCTGAGTCCTGACGGAGCGGCCGGAACCTGGTGCGGAACATTTTTCAGGGCAGTAGCCATGTAGCCGATCCAGACTGGCAGCGCAGCAACGCCACCGGTTTCCCGGCTACCGAGCTTTTTCGGCTGATCAAAGCCAACCCACGCACATCCGGCAACTGTCATCTGATAGCCGCAGAACCAGGCGTCTACATACTCGTTGGTCGTTCCGGTCTTGCCTGCCAGGTCACGTCGTTTCAATTGGGCGGAAGCGCGGCCGGCCGTGCCGTAGATGGTGACGTCGCGCATCATTGAATCCATCAGGAAAGCATTGCGCGGATCGATCGCACGGTTGGCCTCATCGCCGGCTTGGGGTGCATTGGCCATGGCTACAACCTGATTCTTTTCATCGCGGATTTCCCGAACCACATATGGGGTGATGCGATAGCCACCGTTGGCAAAGATCGCATAGCCGGCAACCATCTGCCATGGAGTAACCGAGCCGGCACCCAGTGCCATCGTCAGATAGGGCGGGTGCTTGGCGGCATCGAAACCGAAGCGGCTGACATAGTCCTGGGCATATTGGGGGCCGATCGCCTGCAGCAGCCGGATGGAAACCATGTTTTTCGACTTGGCGAGGGCAGTCCGCATGCTCATCGGGCCATCGTACTTGCCATCATAGTTCTTGGGTTGCCATGCTTGGGACCCAGTTTCTCCCGCCGAAATGACAAGGGGTTCATCCTCGATCATGCTGCCCGGGTGAAACCCCTTTTCCAGCGCCGCCGAATAAATGAACGGCTTGAAGCTCGAGCCTGGCTGGCGCCATGCCTGGGTGACATGGTTGAATTTGTTGCGGTTGAAGTCGAAGCCGCCGACCAGCGCGCGAATGGCACCGTCGCTCGGGTCGACCGCGACAAAGGCTGATTCCACTTCCGGCAACTGACTGATCTGCCATTTGCCGTTGCCATCCTTCTGGACGCGGATGATCGCGCCTCGTTTGATGCGTTTGTTCGGTGGGGCCTGCTCTTCCAGCATGCGGGCGGCAAATTTGATGGCGTCGCCGCTCAAAATGGCTGTTTCTCCTCCCTTGATGTAGGCCTGTACCTGCTTTTTGTCAGCCTGCATGACGAGCGCCGGGAGGAGATCGCCTGCATCGTTGACGTCCTGAAGCATGACGTCGATGGTCTCGTCATGCTCCGAGGTGATGTTCTTCATGTCGAGGTAGGATTCCGCCCCGCGATAGCCATTGCGCCGGTCGTAATCGAGCACTCCCTTGCGCAGTGAGCGATAGGCTGCTTCCTGGTCGGCCTTGATCAGGGTTGTGTAGACCTTCATGCCCCGGGTGTAGACGTCTTCAGGGAAGCTTTCGGCCGCAATCTGGCGGGCCATTTCTGCTGCGAATTCGGCGTTGACCGCATATTCGGAAAGCTCGCGCTTGATAACAAGCGGTTCCTTGAGCGCCTGTTCGTGCTGCTCGTCGGAAATGAAAGACAGTTCGTGCATCCGGCGCAGGACATATTGCTGCCGGATTTTTGCCCGGCGCGGATTGGCGACCGGATTGTAGGCTGACGGCGCTTTGGGAAGGCCGGCCAGCATTGCAGCTTCGGCAATGGATATTTGCTGGAGGGGTTTTCCGAAGTAAATCTGGGCCGCAGCGCCGAAGCCATAGGCGCGCTGTCCGAGGAATATCTGGTTGATATACAACTCAAGAATCTGGTTTTTGCTCAGATTGCTTTCAATTTTGAGTGAAAGCAGCGCCTCGTAGAGTTTTCTCGTGTAAGTTTTTTCGGTGGTCAGGAAAAAATTGCGGGCCACCTGTTGGGTAATTGTCGATGCTCCCTGCTTTTTTCCTCCGCTGAGCAGATTTGAACTGGCTGCACGTATGATCCCGGTATAATCAATGCCGATGTGTTGATAGAAACGATCATCTTCAGCAGCCAGGATCGCTTGTTTCATGATTTCCGGAACGTCATTGATGGCTACAACAGCCCGTCGTTCTTCGCCGAATTCTCCGATCAGGTGGCCGTCTGCTGTGTAAACACGCAGCGGGACCTTGGGGCGGTAGTCGGTCAGTACTTCGAGCGACGGAAGGTTGGGGTATGCCAAAGCGACCACAATGGCGATGATTGCCAGTGCGATGGCGATCAATCCGGTCAGGGCGAGGATGGGGTAGGCAAGCAGGCGAAGCGCAGAGGGCATCAGGAGTAACAGTCACGAGTGTGGCAAGCGTGGGCGCATTATACGCTGAGGTCATTGGGGGGTATAAAAGTGCTTTACACTACCAATGCTTGTTGCTAGCATCTGAAGTGAATTATTGGTTTTCCGTCTAAGATCGTAATCTGTAAGGACTTTTTGGGGGTCTGGTGGGCTTCGATATCTCCGCTTTGCTAAATCCGAAGGCGCGTCCCTTGCTGGGGCTCGACATCAGTTCATCGGCGGTGAAGCTGGTTGAACTGACTGCCAACGGTAAAGAAGGGTATCGCGTCGAGCGCTACGCCATAGAGGTGTTGCCCAAAGATGCGGTTTCGGACGGCAATATTGCCAATCTTGAGGCGGTTGTAGAGGTTGTCAGGCGAGCTTGGAAGCGCCTTGGTACTTCCACTAAGAATGTGGCCATGGCCCTGCCCGCCTCGGCAGTAATTACCAAAAAAATCATCGTGCCGAGTGGCTTGCGTGAGGAAGAACTGGAGGTGCAGGTTGAAACCGAGGCAAACCAGTACATTCCGTTTTCAATCGATGATGTAAATCTGGATTATCAGGTTCTCGGCCCCGCGCCATCCGTTCCGGACGAGGTTGAAGTGCTGATTGCAGCCTCCAAGAAGGAGCGCGTCGAAGACCGGGTTGCGGTCGCTGATGCTTCAGGCTTGAAGGCTGTCGTAGTCGATGTCGAATCTTTTGCCACCTTGTCAGCATTCGAGTTGATTGAGCGTCAGTTGCCCGATGGTGGGAAAAATCAGGTGGTGGCATTGATTGATGCTGGCGCCAATGTGATGAATCTCACCGTCATGCGTAACGGTCTTCAGGTGTATGCACGGGAGCAAGCGTTTGGGGGCAGCCAGTTGACGCTGGATATTTCCCGCCATTACGGCATGACCATCGAAGATGCTGAAGTGGCAAAGCGTGCAGGCAATTTGCCGGAAGGCTACGAGGCAGAATTGCTCAATCCGTTCATGGAGAATCTGGCTCTTGAGGTTTCCCGTGCGCTACAGTTCTTCTTTACCTCGACCCAGTTCAATCAGGTGGATCACGTCGTCCTTGCCGGTGGGTGTGCTGTCATTCCGGGGATTGACGAGGTTGTCGCGACAAGAACACAGTTCAATACCCTGATAGCAAACCCGTTTGCCAACATGCTTCTGTCGGATCGAGTAAGGGCGCGTAATCTGCTGGCTGATTCTTCGTCCTTGATGGTTGCCTGTGGCCTGGCGCTGCGGAGGTTTGACCCAGCATGATACGTATCAACCTATTGCCGCACCGTGAAGAGGCCCGGAAAGCCCGGCGTGAACAGTTTGTCGTTCTGGCAGGTTTGATCGTTTTGTTGGGCGTGGTTGTCATCTTTGCGGTTTATTCGCTAATTGATGCCAGTATTCAGGGACAAAACGGGAAGAATGCATTTCTGAAGCAGGAAATTGCCGTTCTGGACAAGCAGTTGGATCAGATCAAGCGCCTCAAGGAGCAGACCCAGGCACTCTTGGCGCGCAAGCAGGTTATCGAGAATCTGCAGCGTGATCGTGGTGAAACCGTTCATCTGTTGAGCGAGATGGTCGGCCAGGTTCCCGAAGGCGTTTACCTCAAGTCCCTGAAGCAGGATGGGCTGAACATCAATGTCACCGGCTATGCCCAATCGAATGCCCGGGTTTCTGCGCTGATGCGCAATATCGATGGTTCGCCCTGGCTGGAAAATCCACGTCTCATCGAGACAAAAGCAGTGGTCCTGAACGGGCGTCGGGTCAATGAATTCGGTATGGATTTCACCTTGAGTCGAACGGCTACTGAAGGGGCTGAGCAATGAAATCGAAAAAGCTCGGACTGCCATCCACCATGCCCAAAGTAGACATTCAGGCAATCCTTGACGACTTCCGCTACATGAACCCGAATGATCCGGGGGCGTGGCCGGTCGTGCCCAAGGTCACAATTCTTGTCGGATTGTTTTTTGCGTTGTTGCTGGCAGGGTGGTGGTTCCTGTGGAGCGATCAACTGAGCGTGCTTGAGCGCAGTGAGCAGGAGGAACTGACGCTCAAGGATCAGTTCATCGCTAAAAAGCGCCAAGCGGTTAATCTTGATCTTTATACCCAGCAACTTGCCGAAATTGATCGTTCTTTTGGCGCGTTGCTGAAGCAGTTGCCCAATAAATCCGAGATCGAGGCGCTGTTGATCGAGGTCAATCAGGCGGGGCTGGGAAGAGGCTTGCAATTTGAGCTTTTCCGCCCTGGTGCCGAGCAAATCAAGGATTTTTACGCTGAATTGCCGGTCACAGTGAAGATCAATGGCTCGTATCATGATATCGGTACGTTTGCCGCAGATATTGCCAAGTTGCCCCGTATTGTCACGCTCAATGGGGTTTCCGTTGCGCCGCTCAAGAGTAGCGAGTTGCTGACCCTCGATGCAACAGTAAAAACATTCCGTTATCTGGACGAAAACGAGATTGCACAGCAGAAAAAACCCGAACCGGATGGCAGTAAAAAGCCGGTGAAAGGAGCTGCCAAGTGAAACACGTTGCGCTTGTAAGCTTGTGCCTGGCGCTTGTTGCGTGCTCGGGTGGAGAGCATGAAGATCTGCGCCAATGGATGGAAGACAATACCAAGGATCTGCGCGGCAGGATCACCCCTCTTCCTGAGGTCAAGCCGTATGAGCCGGTTCCTTATGAAGTCGAGGCACAGGTTGATCCTTTCCGGGCCAGCAAGATAGAGCCGGACTCGAAGTTTCGTCAGGGGGCTGGCAAGGGGGGGCAGTTTCAGCCGGATTTCGAGGCACGTGAGGTTCGTAACAGCGTGCTTGAAAAATATCCGCTGGAGTCGCTTTCAATGATTGGGCGACTGGTCATGAACAATCGTCCGATTGCGGTGATCAAGTATGAAGATAATGTCAGGCAGGTAAAGGTTGGCGATTATCTCGGGCTGGATTTTGGCATGGTGACCGAAATCGGCGAAAACGAACTGAAATTGCGAGAATTGATTCAGGATTCTGCGGGGGACTGGAGCGAGCGTCAGAGCTCGTTGTACCTGCAGACCACGGAGGGGAGCGGTAAATGAAATTGTTCAACTACGCAGCTGTCGTTGCGGCAACCTGTATTGCAATGATATCTCCTCTGAAAGCGGAGACGGTCCCGGCAAATGCCATCGAAGCGGTGAATGTTGCTCAGCAGGGTAATGAAATTGCCGTGAAGATAGACATGCGTGAAGCCTTGGGTGCGCCTCCCGCTGGCTTTGCAGTAGCAAATCCTGCAAAAATTGCTTTTGATTTTCCGTTGACCGCAAATGCGCTGGGGAAAACCACTCAGGTCCTTAACGAGGGTGATTTGCGCAGTCTGAATGTTGTTCAGGTGGCTGACAGGACGCGCTTGGTGCTGAACCTTGTACGAAACATGAATTACCGTACCCGGATTGAAGGCAAGGCGCTTTACGTAACGCTCTCGCCGATCGAGCGCTTGACTGATGCTGTGGCCGAAAGATCGGTCCGCTTTGCCGAGGAAAGTCTGGTTGGTGCCAAGCATACTGTCCGGGATGTGATGTTTCGTCGTGGTAAGGACGGAGAGGGACGGGTCGTCGTCGAGCTTGGCGATTCGGGAACCGGAATCGATATCCGCAAGCAGGGCTCCAATCTGATTGTTGATTTCATGAAAACGGGTATTCCGGAACATCTGCGCAGGAAGCTCGATGTGACTGATTTCGCTACGCCGGTTCTGGGGGTTGAAACCCGGGCGATGGGTGAAAACGTTCGCATGACCATTTCCCCGAAGGGCCTTTGGGAACACAACGCTTATCAGACTGACAACCAGTTTGTAGTTGAAGTAAAGAAAATAGTCGAAGACCCGAACAAGCTTGTCCAGGGTAGCAAGATTGGCTATCAGGGTCCGCGGGTCAGCATCAACTACCAGAATGGTGATGTTCGGGCGCTGCTGCGTCTGATGGCCGAAGAGCTTGGATTGAATGCAGTGATCAGCGAAACGGTGACGGGCACGACGACGCTGGTGCTGAAGGATGTGCCGGCAGACCAGGTAGTTGACATCATCTTCCAGCAAAAAGGCCTTGATATGCGGAAGAATGGCAACATCATCATGATCGCGCCGCGTGATGAAATTGCGACCCGAGAAAAGCTGGAATTCGAATCGAAGCAGCAAATCAACGAGCTCGAGCCGCTGCAGATGGAGCAGTTTGTCCTGAATTACCAGCGAGCCGTCGATGTGGCGCGGCTCCTGTCGGGGGCTTCTTCTGACGGTTCGGCAGGGGCTGCAGGTGCGGGCGCTGCTGGAGCGGGCCCTACGACTACGCAGCAAATCCTGAGCAAGCGCGGTAATGCGGTTGCTGATCCGCAGTCAAACATCCTGTTTGTGAACGACATTCCGTCCAAGCTTGAAGAAATCCGGTCATTTATCAAGACAATTGATATTGGTGCAAGGCAGGTTTTGATTGAAGCGCGGGTTGTTGAAGCCAGTGACGACTTCAATAAATCCATTGGTGTCAAGCTGGGATTTGCCAATAATAAAAAATTCATAAATGGCAGTGGTAGCGGAATAGGAGTTTCGGGCGGCGCAGTCAATGTCACGGGAAATACGACCGACGGATTTACTGCAACCCAAACAGGCAATATGGTTGGCGTCAATCTTCCTTCTTTCGAGTCGACTGGTGGGACACTGGCTTTTTCTCTGTTCAATTCCAGTCTCACACGAATTCTCAACATGGAAATTGCGGCCTTGCAGGCGGATGGTTTGGGCAAGTTGATTTCAAGCCCCAGAGTTGTCACTGCCAACAACGTCAAGGCGAAAATCGAGGATGGCACAGAGATTCCTTACGTCACCACGTCGAGCAGTGGTGGTGTGGTGACTCAAACGGTGAGTTTCAAGCCGGCCAAGCTCTCGCTGGAAGCGACCCCGCAAATCACGCCTGAAGGTACTGTCAAGATGGCGCTGGTGGTCAAGAAGGAAGAGGCTGATTGGACGCGGGCTGTTCTGGGTAATCCTCCAATCAAGAGTTCAATCGTTGAAACCAACGTGGTGGTTGAAAACGGCGGAACCGTCGTGGTCGGTGGTGTGTATGTGACCAACCAGCAAAGTGCTGTGGAAAAAGTCCCCTTGCTTGGCGATATTCCGTTCTTTGGCTGGATGTTCAAATACAAGAATGACTTTGGTAATCGCCGGGAGTTGCTGATTTTCATCACGCCGCGGATTATTTCCGAAAAATTGCGTCTCGATTGAGCGCTGTCTGATAGATGAAAAGGGCCGGCAATGCCGGCCCTTTTTTTGTCCCTTGGCTGGAGTCAGCTAGAATCACGCCGTGGATACTCATACAAACATCTATCTGGTCGGCCTCATGGGGGCTGGCAAGACGACCATCGGGCGGCAACTGGCCAGGCGTCTCGGGCGAAATTTTCATGACTCCGATCACGAAATCGTGGAGCGGACCGGGGTGCCGATTCCGACGATTTTTGAAATCGAGGGAGAGGATGGATTTCGGCGTCGTGAAGTGCAGACCATCGCAGAGCTGACGGCGATGAGCAACATTGTCATGGCGACAGGTGGCGGTGTCGTGCTTGATCCGGAAAATCGGCAGCGTCTGCACGATACCGGTTGGGTCGTTTATCTGAATGTTCCGCCGTTCATGCTGTACCAGCGAACCCGTCACGACCGGAACCGGCCGCTGCTGCAGGTTGAGGACCCGCTGGCGCGCCTTGAAGGTTTGCATGCTGCGCGCGATCCCTTGTACCGTGAAGCTGCGCATATGGTGGTGGAGGGCGGGCAACTTGTCGCCTCGGGGGTTGTTCAATATTTGATGAGGGAATTTGGTCGTCTATGTGCAAAGACTTGATGCATACCTTGCAGGTTTCCCTGGGTGAGCGCAGCTACCCGATCCATATTGCCTCCGGCTTGCTTGATCGCGCCGACTTGCTCGCGCCGCATGTCAAGGCTGCACAAGCGGTGGTGGTAACCAATGAAACGGTGGCGCCGCTTTATCTTCAGCGCTTGAAAAACACCCTCGAAAAAGCCGGAGTTTCAGTAATTCCGGTGATTCTGCCAGACGGCGAGCGTTTCAAGACCTGGGAAACGCTCAATTTGATATTCGATGCCTTGCTCGGCGCTCACTGCGAGCGGAGTACCCCGCTCATCGCGCTTGGTGGCGGTGTCATCGGTGATATGGGGGGGTTTGCAGCTGCCTGTTACCAGCGCGGCATGCCTTTCATACAAGTGCCGACAACCCTGCTTTCGCTGGTGGATTCATCGGTTGGTGGCAAGACCGCGATCAATCACCCGTTGGGTAAGAACATGATCGGCGCTTTCTATCAGCCGAGGCTTGTACTGGCTGATATTGCGACTCTGGATACCTTGCCGGAGCGTGAACTGAGGGCTGGCTTGGCAGAGGTCATAAAATACGGCCTGATTCGTGACCCGGCCTTCCTAGTCTGGTTGGAGAGCAATCTCGAAAAGCTGCTCGCTCGGGACAGGGAGTCGTTGATCTACGCCGTTCATCGCTCCTGTGCCAACAAGGCCGAGGTGGTTGCCGCGGACGAGCGGGAAAGTGGCGAGCGGGCCCTGTTGAATCTCGGTCATACATTCGGGCATGCCATCGAGACCGGAATGGGGTACGGGGCGTGGTTGCATGGGGAGGCGGTTGCTGCGGGCACGATGATTGCAAGTGAGCTTTCCAGGCTTCTTGGCTGGTTGACCGCAGATGACGTGGAAAGAGTGCGCAGGATTTTTTCCCGGGCCGGTTTGCCGGTTGTGGCTCCCGGGCTGGGCGTGGCGCGCTATCTTGAGCTGATGCGCCACGACAAGAAGGTACAGGACGGTCGTTTGCGCCTGGTTCTGTTGCGCAGTGTCGGGCAAGCGGTGCTTTCCGATGTTGCCAGGGAGGATCAGATTGGTGAGGCAATAGAGTTGATGTGCACCTGATTGGGTTTTGCAGCGAAAAGATGCGCACGACATTGGTGCGGCGCAGTTGGTTGAATTGCAAGGGGTATATCCGCTACAATCGACGGTTGCCTATTATTTCGTACAGGCCGTAGCGAAGGAATCGTCGCTCGGCTTTTTCATGATTGGCCAGCCTAAAGGCCGAATTAATTGAAGGAACGCGTGTGATGGAATCGGCTGTACCTGATCGGCAGGGTTTGTACGACCCCGCCAACGAGCACGACGCCTGTGGCGTGGGCTTCGTTGCCCATGTCAAGGGTCAGAAGAGTCACGGCATTATCGAGCAGGGTCTGCTGATCCTGAAAAATATCGATCACCGTGGCGCGGTTGGGGCCGATCCGTTGCAAGGCGATGGCGCCGGCCTGCTGATCCAGATCCCGGACTTGTTCTACCGGGAAGAAATGGCGCTTCAGGGCATCGAATTGCCGCCGCTTGGCGAATACGGTGTCGGCATGGTTTTCCTGCCCCAGGAAGCAGCGTCCCGCCACGCCTGCATGGAAGAGATCGAGCGTTCCATCGCTGCGGAAGGCCAGCGCCTGCTTGGCTGGCGTGATGTCCCGGTCAATCGTGACATGCCGATGTCGCCGGTGGTGCGTGCCACCGAGCCGGTGATCCGTCAGGTTTTCGTTGGGCGCGGTCCGGATGTGTTCGTTACCGATGCGCTTGAGCGCAAGCTTTACATCATCCGCCGCCGTGCCGCGAACGCCATCAAGTCGCTGCACCTCAAGCACGGCCAGGAATTCTACGTGCCCTCCTTCTCGGCGCGCACGATCAACTACAAGGGCCTGCTGCTGGCCGATCAGGTTGGCGTGTACTATCTCGACCTGCAGGACAAGCGGACGGTTTCGGCGCTGGCGCTGGTGCACCAGCGTTTCTCGACCAATACCTTCCCGACCTGGGACCTGGCGCATCCGTTCCGCTATATCGCCCATAACGGCGAAATCAATACGGTGCGTGGCAACGTCAACTGGTTCAAGGCCCGTGAACAGGCAATTTCTTCGCCGATCCTCGGCGATGATCTGAAGAAGGTCTGGCCGTTGCATTATCCGGGTCAGTCCGACTCCGCCGCATTCGACAACGCGCTCGAACTGCTGGTCATGGGTGGTGGCTACTCGCTCGCTCAGGCCGTCATGCTGATGATCCCGGAGGCCTGGGAAAAGCATTCGACGATGGACGAGAATCGTCGCGCCTTCTACGAATATCATGCTGCGATGATGGAGCCGTGGGACGGTCCAGCCGCCGTGGCCTTCACCGATGGCCGCCAGATTGGCGCGACGCTCGACCGTAATGGTCTGCGTCCGGCGCGTTACCTGGTGACCGATGACGATTTCGTTGTCATGGCTTCCGAGTCCGGCGTGCTGCCGATTCCCGAGAAGAAGATCGTCAAGAAATGGCGTCTGCAGCCGGGCAAGATGTTCCTGATCGACATGGAGCAGGGCCGCATCATCGACGACAAGGAACTCAAGGATTCGCTGGCCAACGCCAAGCCGTATCGCGAGTGGATCGACAAGATTCGCATCAAGCTCGACGAAGTGCCGCCGGCTGTCGAGTCGTGCAATGCCACCAGCGCCAGCCTGCTTGATCGCCAGCAAGCCTTCGGCTTCACCCAGGAAGACATCAAGGTCATTCTGGAGCCGATGGTCCAGAACGGTGAAGAAGCGACCGGTTCGATGGGGACGGATTCCGCACTGCCGGTGCTGTCGGCGAAGAACAAGACGCTCTACGCCTACTTCAAGCAGTTGTTCGCCCAGGTGACCAATCCGCCGATCGACCCGATCCGTGAGGAACTGGTCATGTCGCTGGTGTCCTTCATCGGGCCGAAGCCGAACCTGCTGAACACCAACGACATCAATCCGCCGATCCGTCTCGAGGTTGCCCAGCCGGTGCTGACCTGTGCCGACATGGAAAAGCTGCGCAATATCGAGAAGTACACCTCGAACAAGTTTCGTTCCTTCGAGCTGGATATCTGCTATCCGGTTGCCTGGGGCAAGGAAGGTATCGAGGCGCGTCTCGCCTCCCTGGCGGCCGATGCGGAAGACGCCGTGCGTTCCGGTGCCAATGTGCTGATCGTTTCCGATCGCAAGCTGGATGCCGAACATGTAGCGATTCCGGCGCTGCTGGCGACTTCCAGCATTCATCAGCACCTGGTCAAGCAGGGGCTGCGCACCAGCGCTGGTCTGGTCGTTGAAACCGGCTCTGCGCGTGAAGTGCATCACTTTGCCCTGCTTGGCGGCTTTGGTGCCGAAGCCGTGCATCCGTTCCTGGCGCTGGAGACGATCGAGTCGCTGGCCAAGGGCGATGCCGAGAAGGCCGACAAGTACGTCAAGAACTTCATCAAGGCGGTTGGCAAGGGTTTGTGCAAGGTCATGTCCAAGATGGGCATCTCGACCTACATGTCCTATACCGGTGCGCAGATTTTCGAAGCCATCGGTCTGAAGAAGGACTTTGTCGAAAAATATTTCACCGGTACGCCGTCGAACATCGAAGGCATCGGTCTGTTCGAAGTTGCAGAGGAAGCCATCCGCATGCACAAGGATGCCTTCTCGGCCGATCCGGTGCTGGCCAGCATGCTGGATGCCGGTGGCGAATACGCCTTCCGCATCCGCGGCGAAGAGCACATGTGGACGCCGGATTCGATCGCCAAACTGCAGCACGCAACGCGTTCGAACAAGTACGAGACCTACAAGGAATACGCCAAGCTGATCAACGACCAGACCAAGCGTCACCTGACGCTGCGCGGCCTGTTCGAGTTCAAGCCGCAGGGTGTCGCGATTCCGCTGGATGAAGTCGAGCCGGCCAAGGAAATCGTCAAGCGCTTTGCGACTGGCGCGATGTCGCTCGGTTCCATTTCGACCGAAGCGCATACGACGCTGGCTGTTGCCATGAACCGTATCGGCGGCAAGTCGAATACCGGCGAAGGCGGTGAGGATGCCAAGCGCTTCCAGCCGCTGAAGGCCGGGCAGACGCTGGCGGAAATCGTCGGTGCGTCGCGCATCGAGCGTGACTACGTATTCAAGGAAGGCGATTCGCTGCGTTCGGCGATCAAGCAGGTTGCTTCGGGACGCTTTGGCGTGACTGCCGAGTATCTGGTCAATGCCGACCAGATCCAGATCAAGATGGCGCAAGGCGCCAAGCCGGGCGAAGGCGGCCAGTTGCCGGGGACCAAGGTCTCCGAATACATCGGCAAGCTGCGTCACTCGGTGCCGGGCGTGACCCTGATCTCGCCGCCGCCGCACCACGACATCTACTCGATCGAAGATCTGGCGCAACTGATCCACGACCTGAAGAATGCCAATTCGCAGGCTTCGATCTCGGTCAAGCTGGTTTCCGAAGTCGGCGTCGGTACGGTGGCCGCCGGTGTTGCCAAGGCCAAGGCCGATCACGTCGTGATCGCGGGTTTTGACGGTGGTACCGGTGCATCGCCGGTGTCGTCGATCAAGCACGCCGGTACGCCGTGGGAACTCGGGCTGTCCGAAACGCAGCAGACGCTGGTGCTGAACCGCCTGCGTTCGCGTATCCGCTTGCAGGTCGATGGCCAGATGAAGACCGGCCGCGATGTCGTCATCGGTGCGCTGCTCGGTGCCGACGAGTTCGGCTTTGCCACGGCGCCGCTGGTTGTCGAAGGTTGCATCATGATGCGCAAGTGTCATCTGAACACCTGCCCGGTCGGCGTTGCGACGCAGGATCCGGAGTTGCGCAAGCGCTTCTCCGGTCAACCGGAGCATGTGGTCAATTATTTCTTCTTCGTTGCTGAAGAAGTACGCGAAATCATGGCCGAACTGGGCATCCGCAAGTTCGACGATCTGGTTGGCCGGGTCGACCTGCTCGACACCCGTCCCGGTATCGAACACTGGAAGGCCAAGGGCCTGGATTTCTCCAAGGTCTTCCACCAGCCGAACGTACCTGCCGATGTGCCGCGGCGCCACACCGAAGGCCAGGATCACGGCCTCGACAAGGCGCTCGACCACAAGCTGATCGAGCAGGCCAGGCCGGCGCTCGAAAAGGGGCAGAAGGTCCAGATCGAGACGAAGATCATCAACGTCAACCGGACCTGCGGCACCATGCTGTCGGGCGAAGTTGCCAAGCGCTACGGCAATGTTGGTCTGCCGGACGACACCATCCACGTCAAGCTGACCGGTACCGCCGGTCAGGCCTTCGGTGCCTTCCTGGCACGTGGCGTGACGCTGGAGCTGACCGGCGAAGGCAATGACTACGTCGGCAAGGGCTTGTCGGGTGGCCGGATCATCATCAAGCCGAGCCCGGACTTCCGCGGTGATACGCAGCACAACATCATCTGTGGCAACACCGTGATGTATGGTGCGACGGATGGCGAGTCCTTCTTTGCCGGCGTCGGTGGTGAACGCTTCTGCGTGCGCAATTCCGGCGGTACTGCGGTGGTCGAAGGTGTTGGCGATCATGGTTGCGAATACATGACCGGTGGCACCGTGGCCGTGCTCGGCATGACCGGGCGGAACTTCGCTGCCGGCATGTCGGGTGGTATCGCCTATGTGCTGGATGAGGATGGCAGCTTCAAGCATCGCTGCAATCTTGCCCAGGTGGCGCTGGAGAAGGTTGTGCCAGCAGGTCGCCATGTTGCTGGTGAGCCGTTGCACGGCAATCAGGCCGACGAGACTCAGCTCAAGGAGCTGATCACCCGTCAAGCCGAATACACCGGCAGTTCAACCGCCAAGCGAATTCTTGCCGACTGGGATGTCTACCGCGAGAAGTTCGTCAAAGTCTATCCGCACGAATACAAGCGCGCCTTGACCGAAATGGCCGCTGCTGCACGGAAGGAGGCCGCATAATGGGCAAGCCGACTGGTTTCATGGAGTTCGAACGTCTCGAAGAGGCTTACGAACCGGTTGAGAAGCGTCTGACGCACTACAAGGAGTTCGTCCAGACCTTGTCCGACGACGCTGCCAAGACACAGGGCGCGCGCTGCATGGATTGCGGCATTCCGTTCTGCAACAACGGTTGCCCGGTAAACAACATCATTCCGGACTGGAATGATCTGGTTTACAAGGGCAACTGGAAGCAGGCGCTGGATGTCCTGCACTCGACCAACAACTTCCCGGATTTTACCGGCCGCATCTGCCCAGCCCCCTGCGAAGCTGCCTGTACGCTGGGCATCAATGCAGCGCCGGTCGGCATCAAGTCGATCGAGCATTTCATCATCGACAAGGGCTGGGAAATGGGCTGGGTCGTGCCGCAACCGGCCAAGACCAAGACCGGCAAGAAGGTTGCCATCGTCGGCTCCGGCCCCGCAGGCATGGCTGCGGCACAGCAGTTGGCACGCGTCGGGCACGCCGTTACGGTGTTCGAGAAGAGCAGCCGGGTGGGCGGTCTGCTCGGCTTCGGCATTCCCGACTTCAAGCTGAACAAGTCGGTGATCGACCGTCGCGTAGCGCAGATGGAAGCCGAAGGTGTGGTCTTCCGCACCAAGGTCATCGTCGGCGACAGGAATCTCCCGGCCGGCATCAACAACGATGCGACCGAGACCATTTCCGCCGAACAGCTGAAGAAGGATTTCGATGCCGTCATCCTTGCTGCCGGTTCTGAAGTTCCGCGCGATCTGCCGGTTCCGGGGCGTGAATACAAGGGTGTTTACGCTGCCCTGGAATTCCTCATCCAGCAGAGCAAGGAAGTCCAGCAGGGCATCAAGAATCCGATCAGCGTCAAGGGCAAGCACGTCATCGTCATCGGTGGCGGCGATACCGGTTCCGATTGCGTCGGCACCAGCTACCGTCACGGTGCGGCGTCGGTGACCCAGTTCGAATTGATGCCGGCACCGCCGGAGCAGGAAAACAAGGCGCTGACCTGGCCGTACTGGCCGCTGAAGATGCGTACTTCGTCTTCCCACAAGGAAGGTGCGACGGTGCGTGAATTCGCGGTGGCGACCAAGGCTTTCGTCGAGGACGGCCAGGGTAATGTCAAGGCACTGAAGGGCGTGCGTGTCGAATGGAAGGACGGCAAGATGAGCGAAGTCGCCGGTTCAGAATTCGAACTGCCGTGCGATGCTGCCTTCCTGGCAATGGGCTTCGTCAATCCGGTCGGCAGCCTGCTCGATGCCTTCGGCGTTGACAAGGATGCCCGTCAGAATGCCAAGGCGACGACCGATGGCGAAGGCTGCTACCGCACCAGCGTCGACGGCGTTTTTGCTGCTGGCGATGTGCGCCGTGGTCAGTCGCTGGTGGTCTGGGCGATTCGCGAGGGCCGTCAGGCTGCCCGTGAGGTTGATGTCTTCCTGATGGGATCGTCGACCCTGCCGCGTTGATTTTCCCCGGACACTGTTGCAAAACCCCGCCGGTTTCGACCCGCGGGGTTTTGTTTGTGTGAAAATGCGGAATCGATCCAAGGGGGGAAACCGATGTCCAACGATTTGCAATCGGCGTTTCAGATCAGCATGCCCAGCGGCGCACTAGACGGTCATATGCTGCTGATTTTTGCCATCATGGTGCTGGCCGGCATCCTCGGTGGCGCCGCCAACTATTTCCTGGCCGAACGCCAGGGTGAGCAGGGTTCCAAAGACTGGATCAAGTATCCGGTTTTCGGCATGGTGGCGGCGTTGACCGTACCATTGTTCCTGAACATGATCTCCAGCACATTGCTTGAAGGCGCGCGGACCAAACCTGTCGACTTCTACGTGTTTGCCGGTTTTTGCCTGATCTACGTGGTGGCCTCGCGCCGGCTGTTCGAGAACATCGTCCAGCGCCTGCTCGGACAGATGGAACAGGTCCGGCGCGATGTCGGTCAGCTCAAGCAGAAACGTGACGAAGCGCCGCTGGTCATGCCGGTCAAGGCCGAGTCCGAACCTGCCAGGGCAGCCGAACCCGATCCGCGCGAAGTGCTGTCGTACAACGACGTGGAAATTCTCCGCGCGCTGGCCGAAGAGCGTTTCGTCTACGGCAATCTGGCCGGTGTCTGCGAGCGTACCGGATTGCCGCGCGATTTCGTCAGCCAGCGTCTGACGGTGATGAAGTCGCTGGGCGTCATCGAAACCCGGATCAACGACAAGAACGTCCTGCACTGGTTCGTATCGACCCGCGGCAAGGCCGTGCTCGATGAACTGGTCGGCGCCCAGGGTGAAAAGCGTTCAGCCTGACAACCGGGCGACCTCAGTCGCCCCAACGACTGCTTAATCATGAACATCGTCATTCTCGCTGCCGGCCAGGGCAAGCGCATGCATTCCAATCTGCCCAAGGTCCTGCACCCGGTTGCCGGCAAGCCGCTGGCCGGGCATGTCATCGATACCGCGCGTGGTCTGGCGCCGGAAAAACTGGTGGTGGTGTATGGCCATGGCGGCAGCGTCGTGCGGTCGACCCTCGCCGCCGACGATATTTGCTGGGCCGAGCAGGCGCAGCAACTGGGGACCGGGCACGCCGTGGCGCAGGCCATCCCGTTGCTCGGGCCGGGCGCGCAGACGCTGGTGCTTTACGGCGATGTGCCGCTGACCACGGCGGCTACGCTGAAACGCCTGTTGCAGGCGGGCCGCGACGGCCTGTCGATCCTTACCGTCGACCTCGCCGATCCGTCTGGTTACGGGCGCATCGTTCGAGATGCTGACGGCAAGGTGCTGTCGATCGTCGAGGAGAAGGATGCCTCGCCAGCGCAGAAGGCGATCCGCGAGGTCAACACCGGGATCATGGCGATCCCGACGGCGCGCCTGGCCGACTGGCTGGGGCGGCTGAAGAACGACAACGCCCAGGGCGAGTACTACCTGACCGACATCGTTGCGCTGGCCGTCGCCGAAGGCTTGCCGGTGCATACCGCGCAGCCGCAGGGCGAGTGGGAAGTGCTCGGCGTGAACAGCAAGGTGCAACTGGCTGAACTGGAGCGCCAGCACCAGCGCAATATCGCCGACGGGCTGCTGGTCGCCGGCGTCCGTCTGGCCGATCCGGCGCGCATCGACGTCCGCGGTGAGCTGAAGCATGGGCGCGATGTCGCGATCGATGTCGGCTGCGTTTTTGAAGGCAGTGTCGAGCTGGGCGATGCCGTCGATGTCGGGCCTTACTGCGTGCTGAAGAACGTCAAGATCGGTGCCGGGACGCGGATTGCCGCGTTCTGCCATTTCGAGGACGCGGTGATCGGCCCGGACGGGGTGCTGGGTCCTTACGCCCGCCTGCGTCCGGGGGCAGAGCTGGGGCCCGAGGTCCATGTCGGCAATTTCGTCGAGATCAAGAAGAGCCGCATCGGCGCGCAGTCGAAGGCCAATCACCTGGCCTACATCGGCGATGCCGAGATCGGCGAGCGGGTCAATGTTGGTGCCGGTACGATCACCTGCAATTACGACGGGGTGAACAAGCACAAGACAGTCATCGAAGACGATGTCTTCATCGGCTCCGACACGCAGCTGGTGGCGCCGGTGACCGTCGGTCGCGGGGCGACGCTCGGCGCCGGTACGACGCTGACCAAAAATGCGCCGCCGGAGGCGTTGACCGTATCACGGGCAAAACAGGTCACGCTGGCCGGCTGGCAGCGACCGCAGAAAGTGAAGAAGTGATGGATATCTGGTTCACCTTGTTCGTCACGCTGGTGGCGCTTGTCGTCGCGGTCGGCGGGGCGCTGCTGCTGGTCGGCTACCTCGGCACGTTGCCGGCGTCGTTCGATCACGGCTGGCGGGTCTGGGTGCCGACCGTCCTGCTGCCGATTGCCGGTCCGTTGTGGTTCGTCCGGCGGCAGTCGCCGGAGTTCAACCGGCCCGGCCTGCAATTGCTGCTCGGGGTCATCCTGCTGGTCATTGCCGGCGCCCTCCTGCTCGGCTTCGGCCCCTATTTTGTCGAACGCATGATGCCGGGCGTAAAATGACCTGAAACGCTTTTCAGCCATAGAGGGAGAACAAGAAAATGTCCGGATATGCTACCGCAGCCCTTCGTTCAATCGCACTTGTCGGCCATGGTGCCGCCGGCAAGACCTCTCTGGCAGAAGCCCTGTTGCATGCGGCGGGCGCGATTCCCGCCAAAGGCAGTATCGACAGGGGCAACACCGTCTGCGACTTCGATCCCCTGGAAAAGGAAGCCGGTCACTCGCTGAATTCTGCGCTGGCCGGCTTTTCCCTTGCCGACACCCGCGTGCATCTGGTCGACACGCCGGGATATCCCGATTTCGCCGGCCCGGCGATTGCCGCGCTGGCCGGCGTCGACACCGCACTGATCGTGATCAATGCCCAGGCCGGCATCGAGGTCATGAGCGAGCGCATGATGCGCCATGCCGGCGAGCGCAAGCTGTGCCGGATGATCGTCATCAACCGCATCGATGCCGACAATCTCGACCTGCCCGGGCTGGTCGCCGACATCCGCGAACGTTTCGGCAAGGAGTGCATGCTGCTCGACCTGCCGGCACATGGCGGCGCCGATGTCGTCGAAGTCCTCGAGCACGTGGCCGGCGATGCCGATTTCGCCTCGGTCGCAGCGGCGCACCGGGCGCTGATCGACCAGATCGTCGAGGAAGACGAAGACCTGCTGGCGCAATACCTGGAAGACGGTGCCGATCCGGCGCTTACCCGCTTGCATGCACCGTTCGAGAAGGCGCTGCGTGAAGGTCATCTGATCCCCATCCTGTTCACTTCGGCCAAGACCGGCGCCGGCATCCGCGAACTGCTGCATGTGTTGACGACGCTGGCGCCGAATCCGGCCGAGGGCAATCCGCCGCCTTTCTTCCGCAGCCAGGCGGGCAACGAGAGCGAAGCTTTCGCCGCCGAACCGGACCCGGAAAAGCATGTGCTGGCGCATGTCTTCAAGGTTGTCGCCGATCCCTACATGGGCAAGATCGGCATCTTCCGCGTGCATCAGGGGACGCTGAAAAAAGACATGCAACTGTTCGTCGGCGACGGCAAGCGGCCGTTCCGGGTAACCCATCTCTATCGCCTGCAGGGCAAGGACAGCATCGAGGTCGAGGCGCTGTTGCCGGGGGATATCGGGGCCATCGCCAAGGTCGATGAAATCGAGTTCGATTGCGTCCTGCACGATTCGCACGACGAGGATCACATCCATCTGGTGCCGCTGGAATTCCCGCGGCCGATGGCCGGGCTGGCGGTCGAGACGAAAAAGAAAGGCGACGAGCAACGCCTGTTCGACATTCTCGGCAAGCTGGCGGCCGAAGATCCGACCTTCATCGTCGAGCGTCATCCGAACAGCAACGAGACGGTCATCCGCGGCCTCGGCGAAATCCACCTGAAATCCAAGCTGGCGCGCATGGCCGCTCAGTACAAGCTGGAAGTCGACACCCGGCCGCCGCGCATTCCCTACCGCGAAACCATCACCGGCCACGCCGAGGCGATGCACCGGCACAAGAAGCAGTCGGGCGGTGCCGGCCAGTTCGGCGAGGTGCATCTGCGCATCGAGCCGAAAGCACGTGGCGAGGGTTTCGAGTTCGTCGATGCGGTCAAGGGCGGCGTCATTCCCGGCGTCTTCATGGCGGCCGTGGAAAAGGGCGTGCGTCAGGCGCTGGACGGTGGCGTCGTTGCCGGCTATCCGGTCGAGGATATCAAGGTCACGGTGTTCGACGGCAAGACGCATGCGGTCGACGGCAAGGAAGTGGCATTTTCCATCGCCGCCCGCAAGGCAACGGTCGACGCCATCCGCAACGCCCGGCCGATCGTGCTCGAGCCGATCGTCAGCATCGAGATCGTCCTGCCGGAAAGCGCCATCGGCGATCTGAGCGGCGATCTGGCCGGTCGGCGCGGCCATATCACCGGTACCGACGGGCGCGGCCACGGCATGGCGGCGATCACCGGTGAAGTGCCGCTGGCCGAACTCAACGACTACCAGTCACGCCTGAAATCGCTGACCGGCGGCCAGGGCAGCTACAGCATCGAGTTCTCCCGCTACGCCGCGGTGCCGCCGAACATCCAGCAGCAACTGGCCAGCCGCTTCCGGCTGCACGACGAGGACGACTGAGGCCAGCCCTCAGGCCGGGGTATCCCCGGTTTTTGGCTCATCCGACCAGTCGACCGCAGCCAGGAAGAGGTAGCCGGCACCGTAGACCGTCTTGATGAACGACGGGCTCTGCGCATCCGGCTCCAGCTTGCGCCGCAGCCGCGAGATGCGGACATCGATGGCGCGGTCGCTGGGGCTGACGTCGCGCGTGCCCATCAGCTTTTCCCGTTGCAGGATGCGGTTCGGATGCCTGACGAAGACCTTCAGCAATTCGGCTTCGGCAGTGCTCAGCAGATGCTCGTCGCCGGCCGGACCTGTCAGCGTGTTGTTGCCGAGGTTGAAGCGCCAGCCGGCGAACGTGGCGGTCTGGCTCGGCGGATCGTCGCTGACGCTTTCGCGCCGGCGCAGGATGCTGCGTACGCGGGCGACCAGTTCGCGCGGTTCGAACGGCTTCAGCATGTAGTCGTCGGCGCCCAGCTCCAGGCCCATCACGCGGTCGCTGACGTGCGCCCGACCGGTCAGGATCATGATGCCGCAGGCGGTCTGCGCGCGGACCCGCTGCATTGCCTCGATGCCGTCCATGTCGGGCAGGCCGAGGTCGATGATGCACAGCGCCGGCGCCAGGTTGCGCAGGCGCCGCAGCAAGTCGCCGCCGCTGCGGCACCACAGTGTGCGGAAGCCGAAATCGGCGAGGACCTGTTCGATGATGCGGGCGACGTCGGGATCATCCTCGACGATGGCGATCAGCTTGCCGCTGTCGTTCTCTTTCATGCCTTCTCCTTGCTGGCCGTGCGCTGCAGGGCGCGGGCCAGATCCTGGCGGACGAAGGGCTTGGCCAGGAGCGGCCAGCTTTCGATCACGCCTTCTTCGTCGGTGTAGCCGCTCATCAGGACGATCTGCATGTGCGGGTAAGCCTGTTGTATCCGTTCGGCCAGTTGCCGGCCGTTGAGTTCGCCCGGCATCAGGATGTCGCTGACGACAATCGCGATGTCGGGAATCTGCGCCACCATGGTCAGCGCCTGGTCGGCGTCTTCCGCCTCGATCACCGGGTGGCCGAGATCGATCAGTTGCTGGCGGACGACGCGGCGGACATTCGGATCGTCTTCGACCAGCAGCACCAGCGCGCCGTTGGCGTCGGGCAGCAGCGGTTCGTCGATCGGCGAACTGGCGGTCGGCGGTGTCGTCTGTGGCAGCACGATGCTCACCCGGGTGCCGTGTCCTGGTTCGCTGTCGATGCGCAGGCCGCCGCCCGACTGGCGGATGAAACCGCAAGCCATCGGCAGGCCGAGGCCGCTGCCCAGGCCGAGGCGCTTGGTCGTGAAGAAGGGCTCGCAGGCGTGGGCCAGCGTCTGTGCATCCATGCCGCAGCCGTTGTCGCTGACGATGACCCGGACGTAATCGCCGGGAGCGACATCGAAGTCGGCGGCATCCGTCGCCAGCGTGCACGGGGCGGCCGAAATTTCCAGCTGGCCGCCGTCGGGCATGGCATCGCGGGCATTCAGGGCGAAGTTGAGCAGGGCGCTTTCGAACTGCGCGGGATCGACGCGGGCATGCAGCAAATTTCCCTCGAAACGGCTGTCGACCGCAATATTTTCCGGCAGCGAACGCCGGATCAGGCGGGTCAGGTCGCCGATCAGCTGGCCGATGTCGACCGCCTGCGGTTCCAGCGGCTGCTGCCGGGAGAAGGTCAGCAGGCGTTTGATCAGTTCGGCGCCGCGGCGGGCGGATTGCAGCGCGGGGGCAACGAAATCGCCGATCGCCGGATCGTCCGGCCGTTGATCCTGCAAGGCTGCCAGATTGCCGATGATGACCGTCAGCAGGTTGTTGAAATCGTGCGCCAGACCGCCGGTCAACTGGCCGATGGCTTCCATTTTCTGCGCCTGCAGCAGCGCGGCCTGCATGCGTTTCTGTTCGGTGATTTCGTAGGAGAAGACAAAGAAACCCAGGGCGCTGCCGTCGCTACCGATCTCCGGAACCAGCGTGCTGCGGGCGAATGCCGGCTGGCCCTGGCGCAACATCCGGTACTCGTAGGTGACCTGCTGTCCGGACAGCGCCTTGCGCACCGAATCGACCACCTGCTCGTACACCTCGGCACCGGTGACCTCGTGCACGGCGCGGCCGGTGACGCTGCCTTCCGGCAAGCCGTACCAGTCCGAGTAGCTCTTGTTGGCGTACTGATAGACCTCGTTGTGATCGACGTAGCCGATCAGGATCGGAATGGTGTCGTTGATCAGCCGCAGGCGGGCTTCGCTGCGCCCGAGCGCGGCGGCGATCCGGGCGTTATCGGCGTTGGCGCGGCGCAGGTTGGCGTTGGCGTTTTCCAGCTGGGCGGTGCGCCGGCGCACGCGTTCGTCGAGCTGGATGTTCTGGTGCTCGGTCAGATGCTCGAGATAACGTTGCTCGGTGATGTCGCTGTACAACGTGACAAAGCCACCATTCGGCAAAGGTTCGCCGCGCAGCAGCAGCAAGCTGCCGTTCGGACGCCGGCGTTCGCGGATGTGGGCCTGGAAATTCCGCGCCTCGGCCAGGCGCTCGGCAACCTGGGCTGCCGGGTCGCCGGGTCCGTATTCGCCGCGTTCGGCGTTGTAGCGGATGAAATCGACGAAGGGTGTGCCGACGCGGGCCAGGCTGGCCGGGAAGTCGAGTAGTTCGAGAAACGGGCGATTCCAGGCAACCAGCCGCAACTCGCCGTCGAACACGCTGATGCCCTGGTCGAGCAGGTCCAGGCCGGCCTGCAGCATGTCCTGGCAGCGTGAGGGATCGGCAGTGGGTGGGAAATGCGGCATCGCAGGATTCTAGATCAAGCGGGTACGGGTGTTCGAGTGTGCAATGATTCGTTACATTGCACCAATAGTTGCGCAAGAGTGTTCTGCGATGCTTCGGCCAACAAAAAAGAATGCTTGCGTAAAAGGAGAACAGCACTCCAGCAAGTGTCGAGAGGAGATAGGCCGGGCCATCAGGTCCGGCCATCCTTTTCAGTCAATTTCGTAGTCGGGCCCGCGCGAGGCGGGCATCCGGACGTCTGTCCACCGGACGTCGCCTACCCTGAAAGGAAGCTGTAAATGAGTACTTACATTGCCCCGCTGCGCGACATGCAGTTCATTCTCAACGACGTGGCCGGTCTGGACGAAATTTGCGCCCTGCCGGGGAACGAGGAATGTTCGGTCGATCTGGTCGAGTCCATTCTCGACGAAGCTTCCAAGTTTGCCACCGGCGTGCTCGATCCGATCAACCGCGCCGGCGACACCGTCGGTTCCGTCTGCAAGGATGGCGTGGTGACCACCGCACCCGGCTTCAAGGATGCCTACAAGCTGTTCTGCGAGACCGGCTGGAACGCCATGCCCTTCTCGCCGGAATTCGGCGGTCAGGGATTGCCGGCGGTCGTCACGATGGCGGTCAATGAAATGTGGAAGTCGGCCAACATGGCCTTCGCGCTGTGTCCGATGCTCACCGGCGGCGCCATCGAGGCGATCGCCCACCATGCTTCGGATGAACTGAAACAGAAATACCTGCCGAAGATGGTCGAAGGCACCTGGTCCGGGACGATGAACCTGACCGAACCGGCCGCCGGCTCCGATCTCGCCGCCATCTCGACCAAGGCCAAGGCGGTCGGCGACGGCACCTATCTGGTCAGCGGCACCAAGATCTTCATCACCTGGGGCGAGAACGACTGCGCCGAAAACATCATCCACCTGGTACTCGCCCGTCTGCCGGACGCGCCGCCGGGACTGAAGGGCATCTCGCTGTTCCTGGTGCCGAAGTTCCTGGTCAATGACGACGGTTCGCTGGGCCAGCGCAACGACCTGATCTGCGCCTCAATCGAACACAAGATGGGCATCCACGGCAGCCCGACGGCGGTGATGTCCTACGGCGAGAAGGAAGGCGCCGTCGGCTACCTGATCGGCGAGGAAAACAAGGGCATCGGCTACATGTTCACGATGATGAACCACGCCCGCGTCAATGTCGGCCTCGAAGGCGTCGGCATCGCCGAGCGCGCCTACCAGCATGCGCTGTGGTACGCCCGCGAACGCATCCAGGGGGCGATCGTCGGCGACAAGTCCGGCGTCAAGAAACCGATCCTGCATCACCCGGATGTCCGCCGTCTGCTGATGGACGTCAAGGCGCGTACCGAGGCGATGCGTACGCTGGCCTACTACGCCGCTGCCCAGATCGACAAGGCACATGCCGGCGATGCCGTCGCCCAGGCCCGCATCGACCTGCTGACGCCGGTGGTCAAGGGCTGGAGCACCGAGCAAGGGGTTGAACTGTCGTCCGCTGCGCTGCAGGTCTTCGGCGGCGTCGGCTTCATCGAGGAAACCGGTGCCTGCCAGTACTACCGCGATTCGCGCATCACCACCATCTACGAAGGCACGACGGCGATCCAGGCGAACGACCTGGTCGGCCGCAAGCTGGCCCGCGAGAAGGTGCCGGGCGCCGGCATGAAGGCGATGCTGGCCGAAATCAACGCAACCGCCGCCGAACTCGCCGGCAATCCGTCATTGGCGAATATTGCGGTCAACCTGAAAAACGGGGCAAATTCGCTGTCGACCGCAACTGACTGGGTCATTGCCAACTACGAGAGCAATCCGCAGGCCGTGCACGCCGGTTCGGTGCCCTTCCTCCACCTCACCGGCATCGTTGCCGGCGGCTGGCTGATGGCCAAGTCGGCAGCCATCGCCGCGCAGCGTATTGCTGCCGGTGACAGCGATGCCTTCTACCAGGCCAAGCTGGCAACCGCCGAATACTTCGCCACGCACCGCCTGCCGTTCGCGGCGGCTTACGCCAGCGAAGTCACCGGTGGCGCGGCGGCGGTATTCGGCTTGCCGGAAAACCTTTTCTAAGGCGCCATCATGCGGACTGATCGCGATGCGATGGAATACGATGTCGTGATCGTCGGCGGCGGCCCTTCGGGGCTGTCGGCGGCGATCCGCGTCAAGCAACTGGCGGCCAAGGCCGGTCGTGAAGTTTCGGTGTGCCTGCTGGAAAAGGGCTCGGAAATCGGGGCTCACATCCTCTCCGGCGCCGTCATCGAAACCCGGGCGCTGGCCGAACTGTTCCCGGACTGGCAAGAGCGCGGCGCGCCGCTGAACACGCCGGCCGCCGAGGACCGTTTCCTGTTCCTCACCGAGGGCGGCTCGTTCAAGCTGCCGACGCCGCCGCAGATGGCCAACCACGGCAACTATATCGTCAGCCTGGGCAACTTCTGCCGCTGGCTCGGCGAGCAGGCGGAAGCGCTCGGCGTCGAGATCTATCCGGGTTTCGCTGCCGCTGAAGTCCTCTACCACGAGGATGGCTCGGTCAAGGGCGTTGCCACCGGCGATCTCGGCATCGGCAAGGACGGTCAGCCCGGCCACAACTTCCAGCCGGGCATGGAACTGATCGCCCGCCAGACGATTTTTGCCGAAGGCTGCCGCGGTTCCTTGACCGGCCAGCTGTTCGAGCGCTTCAAGCTGCGCGATGGCGCCGATCCGCAGACCTACGGCATCGGCATCAAGGAATTGTGGGAAATCGATCCGGCGAAGCATCAGCCGGGCCTGATCGTGCACTCGGTCGGCTGGCCGCTGGCCAACGACACCTACGGCGGCTCCTTCCTGTATCACCTGGAAAACAACCTGGTCGCCGTCGGCTTCGTCGTCGGCCTCGACTACAAGAACCCCTGGCTGTCGCCGTACGAGGAATTCCAGCGCTACAAGACGCACCCGGCGATTCGTGGCTTCTTTGAAGGTGGCCGGCGCATTTCCTATGGTGCCCGGGCGCTGTCCGAAGGCGGCATCCAGTCGGTGCCGAAACTGACCTTCCCCGGTGGCCTGCTGGTTGGCGACACCGCCGGCTTCCTCAATGTGCCGAAGATCAAGGGCACGCACATGGCCATGCAGTCAGGCCTGCTTGCTGCCGATGCCGTTTTTGCCCTGCTGGAAAAGGAAGACTGGGGCATGGAAGCGGTCGAATACAGCGGGCAACTGAAGAAGAGCTGGCTGTGGGACGAACTGCACGGCGTGCGCAACATCCGTCCGGCGTTCAAGTGGGGCTTGTGGGGTGGCCTGGCTTACGGCGCGCTCGACACCTTCGTGTTCCGCGGCAAGGCGCCGTGGACCATGGGGCATCACGACGATCACAGCCAGCTTGGCTACAAGACGGCCTACGCGAAGATCGATTACCCGAAGCCGGATGGCAAGCTGACTTTTGACCGCCTGTCGTCGGTTTTCCTGTCGGCGACCAACCATGAGGAAAACCAGCAGTGCCACTTGCGCCTGAAGGACGAGTCGGTGCCGGTGTCGCTCAATTACGCGAAGTACGGTGCGCCGGAAACGCGTTACTGCCCGGCCGGCGTCTACGAAATCCTCGGTGAGGACGAAGGCCAGCCGCGACTGCAGATCAACGGCCAGAACTGCCTGCACTGCAAGACCTGCGATATCAAGGACCCGACCCAGAATATCGTGTGGACGGTGCCGGAGGGCGGTGGCGGGCCGAATTACCCGAACATGTAAGCGTACTCTGCGTAAGAGACCAGGGAGAACAGCAAACGACTTGGATCTCTTTCCTTTCGGGGCCTTCGGGCCCCTTTTTTTGTGTCATTTTTTACAAAAATTGATCAATCGATCGATGCCGGGGATTAAGATACGAACCCGGTCATAAGCAGGCAATAAAGGCCTTGAAAATGCGCATGTTGAACAACCCCAGCCAACTTCGGGTGCCAGGCCTGCTTGGCAAACTCGGGGTGATGACTTCGATCCGTGATACCGAGCTGCTCGAGCAAAGCCTGTTGCGTACGCTGGGGCCGCTGCTCGGTGTTCTCGACACCTCGCTGTACCGGCTCGACGATGGCCAGTTGCTGGCGCGCGTCATCCACTATCATCGTTCCAAGGTGGTGGATGGTGACGGGGTTGCGCGCATGGTCGAGCGCATCGAGGAAATCGTCCAGCTATCCGAAGTGCCGCCTGAAGTCATTGCCCTGACCGAGAATGTTCGTCTGCTCGGCAAGCCGTGCACGCGCGCGCTCGATGGCCAGATGCTGATTGCCTATCCGTTGCTGGGAGGCGATGAAGTGTGCGGTTACTTCGTTTTCCAGCGTGACCGGGAGGCGTCACCAAACGAAGATGCGACGATACGTGGCGTCCTCGAAGTGTTCTCGAATTACTACGCGCTGCTCGATGTCAGCCAGCGTGACCGGCTGACCGGCCTGCTCAACCGCCAGGCGCTGGAAAACAATTTCGAGCGCATCTGGTCGGCAATGGTTCGTCCCGATGCCTTCAACGAGCGCGAAGACGGTCGGCGCAGCCAGTTGCCCGACAAGTTCTGGCTGGCAGTCATCGACATTGACCATTTCAAGCGGATCAACGATACCTTCGGCCACATGGTCGGTGACGAGATCCTGTTGCTGGCTGCGCGCCTGATGCAGACCACCTTCCGTTCTTCGGACCTGCTTTACCGCTACGGCGGCGAAGAATTCGTCGCCATCATCTCGGCCGAGAACGAGGCGATTGCCCGGAATGTCTTCGAGCGTGTGCGCCTGGCCATCGAGGCGCACATTTTCCCGCGGATCGAGGCGTTGACCGTAAGTATCGGCTACGCCGAGGTCGATGCCACGATCCTGCCGGTCGAGGTTCTCAGCCGTGCCGATCGCAGTCTCTACCAGGCGAAGCAGGACGGGCGGAACCGGGTGTACGATTTCCACGAACTGGTCGAACGCGGCACTTTCGCCAATCCGACCTACGGCGACGCCGAGCTTTTCTAGTCGTTGGCGGGGGCGTCGATGGGCAGCCAGATGCGGAAGCAGGTGCCCTTGCCCGGTTCGCTGCGCACATCCACCCGGCCATGATGTTTCTTGACGATGATGTCGTAGGAAATCGACAGCCCGAGACCGGTTCCCTTGCCGACCGGTTTGGTCGTGAAGAAGGGTTCGAAGATGCGATGCCGGGTTTCTTCGCTCATCCCGCTACCGGTGTCCTCGATTTCAAACCAGACATGATCGCGCTCAAGTCCTGAACGGACGAAAATCTTGCCGCGTTCGGGAATGGCCTGGGCGGCATTGACCAGCAGGTTCATGAAGACCTGGTTCAACTGTGCCGGAACGCAGTCGATCTCTGGAATTTCGCCAAGTTCGATGATGACGTCGGCTTTGTATTTCAGTTCGTTGCGCACGACATTGAGCGTGCTGTGCAATGCGGCATTGAGATCGGCGCGCTGCCGCTCGGCCTGATCTACGCGGGAAAAATCCTTCAGGTCCTGGACGATGCGTGTGACCCGGTCGAGCCCTTCCTGCGATTCCGCCAGCAGCGACGGCAGATCTTCCCGCAGGAACTCCAGGTCGGCCTGGCGCTTTGCCTCGGCAATTGCCGCCGCTTGACCGGATTCGTAGGCATCGATCAGGTGCAGCAGATTGGTCGTGTAGGTTTTCAGCGAGCCCAGGTTGGAATTGACGAAACCGATCGGGTTGTTGATTTCGTGGGCGACGCCGGCAGCCAGTTGGCCGATCGCCGCCATCTTCTCCGATTGCAGCAACTGTTGCTGGGCTTCCTCGATCTTGCGCAGCAGGTTGGTCAGCTCCTCGTGTTCCTTTGCCAGTTGCTGGTTGGCCCGTGCCAGTGCCTGCGTACGGCTTTCCACCTGGGCTTCCAGTTGCCCCTGGTATTGCAGCAACTGTTCTTCGGCCAGGCGACGCTCGGTGACATCCTGCAGGGTTTCGATGGCACCGATGATCTTGCCGTCACTGTCGCGGATGGGGGCTGTGGTGAAGAACAGCCAGCGGCCGCTGCTGCCGAGATGCGGGAAGAAGCTCTCGGCCTCGAAGGCGTCGGCGATGGTTTTCGAGCGCCGGAAAAGGTTGTGGTAATAGTTGTCGAAACGTTCCTCCAGGCTGCCGTCGACGATCAGGTCGGCCATGATCGGGCGCGATTCCGGGTAGAAAGCCTTCCACTGGTCCCAGGTGCCAACCATCTGTTCCGCCGGCAGGCCGCTGATTGCAGCGCAGGCCTTGTTCCAGTGGGTGATGCGGTGGCTGGCATCGATCACCAGTGTCGGCACCGGGTCACCATCGATGATCTGGGAGAGGAACAGCTGCAGGTTGCGGCGGGAATCGCTGGCCCGTTTGTGCTCCGACTCTAGTAGCTTGCGGTTGCTTTCCTTCAGGGCGTTGGTGCGTTCGACGACCTTGCCCTCAAGATTGCGGTTCAGTTCCGTCAACGCATCGTTACGCGTGCTGATGATGCGGTACAACGCAGCCATGGCGTCGAGCATGCTGGAGGTTGCCGGATCAGTGGCGTGCTGTGCCTCTTCCTCGTAGGCGGTCTGGGCGCTGGTGCCGGCGCGGATACGGGCGATCTGGCGGGCCATTGCCTTGTCCATGCCGAGAATGTGCTGGGCCAGCCAGCTGGTCAGATAGTTCAGCAACTGCTCCAGTTCGACGCTGCCATCCGGCATTGCGCGCAATTTGCTCACCTGCTCGGCGAAGCTGCGATGGATGGCCGTGTGCCTGGCAGTGAAGCGCGGATCGCAGCCGCTGGCGACCATCAACTCTTCTTCATGGGCAAAGTGCACGACGGCGTATTGCACAAGCTGGTCGAGCACGCCGGCGACGGTTGCCGTATCGGCGTACTTCGACTGCAGTTCGATGATCGTGTTGATCAGGCGCACCAGTTCCTGGTGCTCGCCGTCGACGAGGGTTTCTCCCGTCACGTAGCGCTGGTCCCAGACGAAGGCGTCCATGGTCATTCCTCTCCTGCCTGCGGGCCGAGCACACGCAGGACTTCCTCGAAAGTGGTGGCGCCGGCGGCGATGCGTTCGGCGGCGTGGTGGGCGATGTTGCGCAGCCCCTTCTGGCGGACCAGGCGGCGGATTTCCAGGATGCTGGCGCTGCTGCCGATACGGTCGCGCAGGTCATCGTCGAGCGTCAGCACCTCGTAGATGCCGACACGGCCCTTGTAGCCGCTGCCGTGGCAATGGTTGCAGCCGGCGCCGTGGCTGGTTTCCACGATGCTGGAAAAGACGCCGCCGAGGCGGGCCCGCAGCATCGGGTCAGCAGCCCTGGTTGTACTGCATTCGGGACAGACACGGCGGACCAGGCGCTGGGCGATGATGCCTTCCAGGGCGGTGGCGATGACATAGGGTTTCAGACCGAGATCGAACAGGCGGGCGATGGTGGCAATGGCCGAGTTGGTGTGCAGCGTCGAATAGACGAGGTGGCCAGTCAGCGCTGCGTGAAAGGCGACTTCCGCAGTTTCGAAATCGCGTATCTCGCCGAGCAGGATGACGTCCGGGTCCTGGCGCAGCAGCGAGCGCAGCACGGCCGGAAAGGTCAGGCCGATCTTTTCCCGGATCAGCACCTGGCCGGCCATGTCGAGGTAGTACTCGACCGGGTCCTCGATCGTCACGTAGTTCTTTTCCGGGGTCGCATCGTGCTGCAGCAGTGAGTACAGCGTCGTCGTCTTGCCGCTGCCGGTCGGGCCGGTGGCGAGGATGATGCCTTGCGGTCTGGCCACCATGTCGGCGACACGGCGCTGGTCGCTGGCGGCAAAACCGAGCCGGTCGAGCGAGTGCACCGCAGCATTGCGGTCGAGGATGCGCATGACGATTTTTTCGCCATTGATCGTAGGCAGCGTCGAGATGCGCAGGTCAACCATGCGCATCGGGGTCTTCACCGTGATTCGTCCGTCCTGCGGCCGCCGGCGTTCGGAAATGTCGAGCTCGGCCATGATCTTCAGCCGCGACACCAGCGACTGATGCAACTGGTGCGGGATCTGGATCTTGTCGGTGAGCACGCCGTCGATGCGGTAACGGACGACGACGCTCTTGGTTCTCGGCTGGATGTGTATGTCCGACGCGCCCAGGCGAATGGCTTCGAGAATGATCGCATTGGCCAGACGAATGGCCGGTGGCGCCTCGGTGTCGCGCAGCAGGTCTTCAAGGCGGGCATCGTCGCTGTCCTCGATGACGATCTCGATGCCTTCGTACGGATCGGGAGAACCGACCAGGGTTTCCAGATCCTTGAAATCGACGTCGTCGCCGCCGTAGATTTCGTTGATCTTCTTGCGGATCGCAGCGACATCGGCAGTTACTGCGTCGATGTCGAGGCCGGCGGTGAAGCGGACTTCGTCGATCAGGCCCTCGTCGAGCGGATCGGCCATGGCCAGCAGCAGGCGGCGTCCCTGCAGTTTCAGCGGCACCACCAGTTGCCGGCTGCAGAAGCTGTGCGGAATCAATTCGGTCAGCGCGCTGTCGACCTGGAACTCCGGCAACTGCACCTCGTCGATCAGCATTTCGCTCTTCAGCAATTGCCGGATGCGCCTTTCCGGGACCCAGTCCTTTTCCAGCAGCAGGACGATCAGTGATTCCTTGCGCCGCTCCTGGAGCTGGCTGAGTTCCTGCAGTTGCGCGGAGGACAGCAGGTTCTGCTTGTGCAGCATGATGCCCAGGCGGCTGCGGTTCGACGCGGCGAGGCGGGAAAGCGCCGATATCTCCTTGCTCTTCTTGTCGTTCTCGGCCTTCAGCGCGCGATTGCGGCTGATCAGGTCGTGCTGTTCGAGGGCCAGGGCGACCGTGATGCGCAGGTCGTCGTCGTTCCAGGGTTTGAGAATGAACTTGTAGACGGCCCCCTCGTTGATTGCCCCCATCACCGCATCAGTGTTGGCATGGCCGGTGAGCATGATGCGGATGGTGTCCGGCGAGCGCTGCTTGACCTCGCGCAGGAAGCGGGCGCCATCCATGCCGGGCATCATGAAGTCGCTGATCACCAGATGGAAGCTGCCTTCGGCCATGCGTTGCAGGCCTTCCTCGCCGTTTCCGGCAGTGACCACCTCGTAGTTTTCCTGGCGGAAGACGCGGCTCAACGCGCGCACGATGCCTGGCTCGTCATCGACCAGCAGCAGGCGGTAGCGCGGTGGTGTCAGATGGCTTGCCGGGGCCTGGGGGGCAGGGGTCTTGCCGGTGAACAGGGCTGAATAATCGGTCATGGCGGGGCCGGAAAGGTCATCGTGACGGTGGTGCCGGCATCCGGCTGGCTGCTCAGCGAAACTGTTCCACTGTGCGCGAGGATGATGCTGCGGGCGGTGGACAGTCCGAGGCCGACGCCATGGCCGACCGGTCGCGTGGTGTAGAAAGGTTCGAAGGCATGCTCGATCTGCTCCGGGCGCATGCCGATGCCGGTGTCGTGAATGCGGATGTACAGTCCGCTCACCGTGGCTTCCGAACTGACCTTGATGGTACCGGGCTGGCCACTGTCGGTGATCGCCTGCATGGCATTGCGCAGAATGTTGAACAGCGCCTGCTTGAGATGGCCGGGCAGGCAGACGATGGACGGCAGCGGCAGCAGGTCGAGTTGCAGGCTGATGCCGGCGGGCAGCTGGGCTTCAATGACGGCTGCTGCCTGGCGGATGCAGTCGTTGGGATCGGTGAACGCCTCGCTGGCGCGGTCGACATTGGAAAAAGCCTTCAAATCGCCAACGATGCGGGCAATACGCTCAAGCCCCTGATCGCTCTCGCGCAGCAGGTCGCCGCCATCTTCCACCAGGAAATCGAGATCCAGTTCCTGCCAGGCTGCCAGATCAGCGCTCAGGCGCCCGCGCAACGCAGCGAACTGTGTCAGGTAGCGCTGGAAGCTGGCCAGGTTGCTGCGCACGAAGCCCAGCGGGTTGTTGATTTCATGGGCCATGCCGGCAGCGAGCTGGCCGACTGACGCCAGTTTTTCCGCTTCGTAGAGCATCTGCTGGCGCTCTTCCAGTTGCGCCACCTGTGCCTTGACGCGCGCATCGAGTTCAGCGGCGAGCTTGCGGTAACGGGCTTCCGATTCAAGCAGGTGGGCATGTTCCCGCTTCAGCGATTCGAAATCCTCGGCGATGGCTTCAAGGTGCAGCGCCGATGCCATGCGGAAGCGGACCTGGGCGCGCAGCACGGCGTGCAGCAATTCGCCGGCAGCAGCGAGTTGCCGGTCGTCGGCACTGGCACTGTGGAGGATGGCCACCGGTTCCAGTTCGAGGGCGATGGCCTGGCGTCGGGCAGTCGGTGCAATGTGGCCGAGCAGCGGCTGCCCGTTGCCGTCGGCGATGGCGCAGTCACCGCCAAGGAGGCTGGCGAGGGCTGCGCCGAGGCGGCTCAGTTGCGCGCTGTCGAGCAGTTCGCCAAGTTGCCATTCGCGGTCGAAGCCGGACGGATTCATGCTTGCCCCAGCAAACCTGCGACAAAAGCCGCTTCACTCAGGCCATGTTGTTCGGCCAGGGCGTACTCGGCATTCTGGCGCCGGTAGAGCAGGGCCAGCAGGGTGGCGAAACTTTCGCGTACGCCCAGCCCGTTCAGTGCCGAGGCAAATTGCAGCGGCCACGGGGTGCTGCCCCAGCGGCTACGGATTTCGGCTTCGGGGACGGCCGTCGGCAGGTCGCATTTGTTGAACTGGACAAGCAGCGGCAGGTGTTCGATGTCGATGCCGACGCGGGCGCAGTTTTCGGTCAGGCTGCGGAAAGACTCGGCATTGTTGGTTTCCTGGTTGCGCTGGTTGTCGGCGATGAAGGCAACGCCATCTGCCCGCGACAGCACGGCCTTGCGTGTGCCGTCATGAGCGACCTGACCAGGCACGGTAAACAAGCGGCACTTGATCAGCAGGCCGGAAGGGGCGCGAAAGCCGAGGGGCAGCAGGTCGAAGAACAGCGTGCGGTCGTCCTGTGTCTCCATGGTCATCACCTCGCCCTTCAATTCCGGCGCCAGCAGATCATGCAGGCGCAGGAGATTGGTCGTCTTGCCGCTTTGCGCCGGGCCGTAATAGACCAGCTTGAAACTCAGGCGCTTGTCGTCCAGTTCGGGCATGCGTCAATCCACGCCGGGGTCGAGCACCACTGAACCATCGGCACCCCAGTTAACCTTGGTGATGCCGGGTTCCAGGCGTTCCAGGCGTTCCGCTTCCAGCTGTTCCGCTGTCTTGTCACCCATTTCCAGGCGCACCAGATCGGCCAGCTGGCGATTTTCCAGCAGCAGGTCGCGATGGGCCAGGGCCTGGCCGATGGCCGACATCAGGTCGTAATCGTTCCATGGCTTGCCGATGAAACGTTCGATGCCGACTTCGTTGACCGCACGGACCAGCGCATTGAGGTCGGCATAGCCGGACAGGATCAGGCGCGCGGCATCGGGCTGGATCGCCTTGGCCGCCTTGAGGAATTCGATGCCGTCCATTTCCGGCATGCGGTAATCGCTGATGAACAGGTCGAAATCTTCCTGGCGGGCGATCTTCAACGCCTCCAACGGAGAATTGGCAGCGACCACGTCGAGCGTGAACTGCTTGCTGCCGTACGTGCATGGTGCGACGCGCAGCAGTCGCTGCAGGGCTTTGAGAATGGAGGCCTCGTCGTCGACGATCAGGATGCGGCTCATTTTTCCTCCTGGCGGATGTAGACCGTAAGATTCTGTTGTTCTGCCTGCTCGAGGCGCAGCAACTGGCCGATGATTTCGGCGTTGAGGACGCTGCCGGTGGCGAGCAGCAGGTAGCCGTCCCGATGCATCAGGTCGCGACTCACCGTCATGCCCGGCTTGAGGTGCATGGTGCGCAACGGCAGTTCGACCGGGCCGGTTTTCAGGGTTTCGGAAATCAGCTTGACGAAGACGTCGACCGCAGCAGGGTCGTAACGCTTGCCCCGGTTCTCGATCAGGAAGTCGATGGCCTCGGTCGGCTTCAGCGGGCGCTGGACCAGCGTGCCGATCTGGAGTGAATCATATTCGTTGACCACCGTCAGGATGCGCGCGCCCTGCGGAATGGCGATGCCGGCGATGCGGTCCGGGTAGCCGCTGCCGTCGTAGCATTCGTGATGGTGGCGGACGATCAGCGCGGCGTCCTTGAACTTGTCGATACCGATCAGGATGTTCTGGCCAATCACCGGGTGCTTCATGACCAGCGCACGCTGCTCGGCGCCGAGCATGTTGTAGGGTTTGCCGAGCAGGTCGTCGGGCAGCCCGAGCTTGCCGATGTCGTGCAGCAGGCCGGCGAGCATGATGTTCTGCACTTCGCTGTCGTTCAGTCCCATGCGTTTGGCGACGGCGCGCGCATGCTCGGCCACGCGCCGGCCATGGCCGGCCAGCTGTTTGCCGACCGGGCCGCTGCGCAGTTCGATCAGGCCGGCGAAGACCTGGACGCTGGTCATGAAGGATTTCTTCAGTTCGCTATGCGCCTGTTCGACGAAGCTCAGCGCCTGACGCAATTCGGCCGTGCGCTCGGCAACCTTCTGTTCGAGGCTGGCGTTGAGCGATTTCAGTTCCTCGTTCTGCGCCTGGGTCAGGGCGGTCAGGCGGCGGTTTTCGGATTCCAGGCGCTGCCGCTCGGTCGCCTCGCGGACGACGGTGAGCATTTCGGTATCGTCCCAGGGCTTGGCGATGTAGCGATAGATCTCGCCTTCGTTGATCGCCGATACCGTCGAGGTGATGTCGGCGTAGCCGGTGAGCAGGATGCGCATCGCCTGCGGCCAGCGCTGGCGAACCTGCTTGAGGAAGGTGGCGCCATCCATTTCTGGCATGCGCATGTCGGAAATGATCAGGTCGATGCTTTCCTGTTCCAGGATGGCCAGTCCGGCAGCACCGCTTTCGGCGGTGAAGATGCGGTAGCCGTGGGGCCGGAACAGCCGGCGCAGGGCTGACAGGATGCTCGGCTCGTCATCGACGAGGAGCAGGGTGGGCGCGTCGCTCGCCTCGGTCATTGTGGATTCTCCTGTGCGGCGCTGGTGGTCGGGTGGATGGGCAGCGTGATGCGGAAGGTGGTGCCTTGTCCGGGAATGCTGTCGACGGCAATTTCGCCTTGATGCCGCTGGACGATATTGTAGGAGACCGACAGCCCGAGGCCGGTGCCCTTGCCGATCGGTTTGGTGGTGAAGAAGGGTTCGAAGATGCGGCGCAGGTTTTCCGGGTCGATGCCGTTGCCGGTATCGGAAAACTCGATGCAGACCTTGTCGTCGCCAGCCCGTTGCGTACGGATGGTGATCGTGCCCTTCTTTTCGATGGCGTGCCCGGCATTGACCAGCATGTTCATGAAAACCTGGTTGAGTTGCGATATCAGGCAATAGACCGGCGGGATGTCGCCATATTCCTTGATCACCTGACACTTGTACTTGAGTTCGTTCCAGACGATGTTCAGCGTTGAATCGATGCCCTGATGCAGGTCGGCTTCCTGCCATTCCTGTTCGCCGACGCGCGAGAAGGTCTTCAGGTCCTGGACGATCTTGCGTACCCGGCCGATCCCGTCCTTCGACTCGGCGAGCAGTTTGAAGATGTCTTCGCGCATGAAGTCGAAATCGCGCTCTTCACGCAGCTGTTCGATGGCCCTCAGGTTTGGGCGGCTTTCGTCCTGCTGTTCGGCGGCCGTGGAGTAGGCATCGACGATGGTCATCAAGTCGTGGAGATAGCCGTCCAGCGTGCCAAGGTTGGAATGGACGAAGCCGATCGGATTGTTCAGCTCATGGGCAATACCGGCGGCGAGCTGGCCGATCGAGGCCATTTTTTCCGACTGCAGCAACTGGTTGTTGGCTTCTTCCAGGCGCTTGTTCAATTGCCTCTGGTGGGTCAGGTTGTCGGAAATCAGCAACTGCTGCTGCTTGCGTTCGGTGATGTCGGTGAGCACGCCATCGTAGAACACCGGCAGGCCGTGCTCGTCGCGCGTCACCTTGGTGCGGTCGACGACCCAGATCACCTTGTTTTCTGCGGTGATCAGGCGGTATTCCTGTTCGTAGCCGGGGGCGCCGGCGGCCGTGTGTTTCATCACCTCGTCGGCGATGCGGCTGAGGTCGTCAGGATGGACGATGCTGGCAAAACCGGGCTGTCCGGATTGCAGTTGTTCCGGGGTGTACCCCCACTGGCGGACGTTTTCCGAGACAAAGACGACCGGCCAGCCATTGCTGGCGGCCCAGCGGAAACAGACGACCGGGCTGGCGTTGACCACCTGCATGGCCAGGCGCAGTGCCTTGTCGGCACGCTGGCGGCGGACGATCCGCCAGGTTTCGTTGCCGATAAGCTGGACGGTTTCGATGTCGTAGGTGGTGTAGTTTTCGTCCTTGTTGCCGACGCCGGTCATCATGCGCACGATGCCGTTTTCGATGACCGGCACGCTGATCAGGCGGGTCATCTTGGAGTGGCCGTCGGGCAGTCCATGTCGATTGGTGGCAGTGGCGTAGTCATTCACCATCAGCGGTTCGCGCGTGCGCGCCGCATCGGCCCAGATGCCGGCTTTGCTGAGCGGGTAATGGCGATCGGCGACGGCCGTGCAGTATTTTTCCAGCGTGTTGCGCGACCAGGCAATCAGTTCGATGCTTTCGCCGTCATCGTTGATGAAATGCATGAAGCCGATGCGGCTGCCGGTCAAGGATTCGGCGCGCTCCAGCGCGTATTGCATGAAGCCGTGCTCGTCGAGGGTTTCCGCCTTCTGCGGCAGTTCGATCAGGACCATCGAGCGATCGACCTGGTTGGCGAACTGCTTTTCCGCCAGCTGGCGCTGGGTGATGTCCTCGATGACCACGGTGAAGTAATCAACCTGCTTGTTGGATAGGCGGATCGCTTGCGCCGCCAGGTTGACGAAGACGACGCTGCCGTCGGGGCGCAGGAAACGTTTTTCCAGCGCGAACCCGTCACATTCGCCGCGCAGAACGGATTCGAACAGCTGGATGTTGGTCTGGCGGTCGTCGGGATGCGTCAGGTCGATCCAGTCGCAACTGGTCAACGCTTTGGCCGAGTAGCCGAGCATCTGGCACAGGGCTGGATTGACCTCGATCCAGCGTCGCTCGACCGAGGAGCGGGCCATGCCGACCATGGCGTTTTCGAAGATGGCGCGGAAATGCTTCTGTTCGCGATGCAGGCGGGCCAGCAGGACACCGGGCAGCAACAAGGCCATCACGCCGATCAGGACGATGACCGGCCAGTGGGCGTCGAAACTGGCTGCCGGCATCAGTGTTCCTCTCCTGCGTTGCGGCGCTGGTTTTCCTTGGCCAGCCGGAATGCCTGGCGGACTTCCTCGCGCAATTGATCATCATCCCAGGGCTTGGTCAGGAACTTGTAGATGGCACCGCGATTTATGGCACCGGTGACCGAGTCGAGGTCGGTATAGCCGGTGAGGACGATGCGGATGGTGTCCGGGTAGAGCTGGCGAACGCGCGAAAAAAACTCGGTGCCGGACATTTCCGGCATGCGCTGGTCGGAGAGGATGACGTGAACCGGTTGCTTGGCCAGATGTTCGAACGCATCGAGCGGCGAGGTCGCAGTCAGGATCTGGAAACCTTCGCGGCGGAGCAGGCGTGACAGGGCATTGAGAATGTTCGGCTCGTCGTCGACGATGAGCAGTGTCTGCTTGCCATCTGACGGCAAGTCGGCAATCGGCAGGCTGCAGCGTCCGGCCAGCAGTTGTTCGAATTCGGCAGCGGGCAAGGCCGGGCTGAACAGGTAGCCCTGGATGGCGTCGCAGCGTCGCCCGCGCAGGAAGCGCGCCTGGGCTTCGGTCTCGACGCCCTCGGCAAGGATCGACAGGTTCAGGCTGCGGGCCATGACGATCGCCGAGGTGGCGATTGCCGCATTCACGGGGTTTTCGATGATGTCGCGGACGAAGCTCTGGTCGATCTTGATCTTGTCGAAGGGAAAGCGCGAAACATAGGACAGCGACGAGTAGCCGGTGCCGAAATCGTCGAGCGAGAGCTTGATGCCGAGTTTCTTCAACTTGTGGCACATCGCAATCGCTTCGTCGACGTCGTCGATGAAGGCGCTTTCCGTGATTTCGAGTTCCAGCGCGTTGGCCGGCAGGCCGCTTTCGGCCAGTGCCCGGGCCACCGTCTGCGCCAGGTTGGCCTGGCGAAATTGCCTGGCGGAGAGGTTGACCGCAAGACGCAGCGGCGAGGCCAGTCCCAGGTCATGCCAGCGCCGGGCCTGGTGGCAGGCGGTGTGCAGGACCCATTCGCCGATCGGCAGGATGAGCCCGTTGTCTTCCGCCAGCGGAATGAACTCGGCCGGCGAGACCGAGCCGAACTGCGGATTGTTCCAGCGCAGCAGGGCCTCCATGCCGATCACCTTGCCACTGTCGAGGCTGACTTGCGGCTGGTAGAAAACGGCCAGCTCGTTGTTGGCGAGGGCATCGCGCAAGGCCGTTTCCAGGCCGAGGCGACGGGCAGCATCGGCATCCATCTCCGGTGAATAGAAGCGGAATGTATTGCGGCCGGCCTGTTTGGCGCGGGCCAGCGCGATGTCGGCGGTTTTCAGCAGTGTGTCGGGGGTGTCGCCGTCGCGCGGGGCGAGGCTGATGCCGATGCTGGCGGTCAACAACAGTGACTGGCCGTTGGCGGAAAAGGGAACAGCGATGGCTTCCAGCAGGCGCTGGGCCAGGGCGAAGGCATCGCGTTCGTGGCCCATGTTGGCCATGACGAAGCCGAACTCGGTGCCGGAGCGGCGACCGACGGTGTCGCCATCGCGCACCTGCAGCATCAGGCGGCGGGCAACTTCCTGCAGCAGCGAATCGCCGACCGGTGGGCCGAAGCTTTCGTTGACCAGGCGGAAGCGGTCGAGGTCGAGCAGGATCACGGCCGTCTGCCGGTCGAAGCGGTTGGCGTTGATCAGCGCCTGCGACAGACGGTCGGTCAGCAGGTTGCGGTTGGGCAGGTCGGTCAGCGGATCGAAACTCGACAGGTACTGGATGCGCTCGGCGGCCTCCTGGCGTTCCGACAGGTCGCTGAACAGGCCGACATAGTGGGTCAGGGATCCGGCCTTGTCGCGGACGGCCGAAATGTTCAGCCATTCGGTGACCAGTTCGCCGTCCTTGCGCCGGTTGGTTATTTCTCCCTGCCAGTTGTCCTGCTTGTTCAGGGTTTCCCACAGGCCCTGGTAGAAGGCGGTGCCGTGCTTGCCGGATTTGAGCATGGCAGGGGTGCGGCCGATGGCTTCCTGTGCCGAATAGCCGGTGACACGCATGAAGGCATCGTTGACCGTCAGGATGCGGGTGTCGCGATCGGTAATGCAGATGCCGTCGCTGATGCCGGTAAATACGACGGAAGCCAGTTGCTGCTCGATTTCTACCTGCTTGCGCTGGCTGATGTCGGAGATCGTGCCAGCGGTCAGCAGTGTTTTTCCCTGGCTATCCAGATGCAGGGCCTGACCGCGTCCCTCAACCCACAGCCAGTGGCCGTCGGCGTGCTGCATGCGGAATTCCTCGATCCGGATTTCGGCGCCTGGCGGCGGTGGGTGGCGCATCGCCTGTTCGATGCGCGCACGGTCTTCCGGATGGATGTGCTCGAAACTTTCGGCCAGGGTTACGGGAGAGCGCTCGAGTCCGAGCATCTGGCAGAGGTCGTGATTCCATTCGATGCGATCGCTGGCGTAGTGGTATTCCCAGATGCCGAGTCCGGATGCGGACAGGGTGAGCTGCAGCCGGGTGGCAAGTTGCTGGTTTTCCAGCAGGCGGCGTTTTACTTCCTGTTCCAGCCCGGCATTTTGTCGGGCCAGCTGGTCGCGCGCCCGTTTCAGTTCGATGTGGTTCTGTACCCGGGCACGAAAGACGGCGGCCTGCAGCGGTTTGGTGATGTAGTCCACGGCGCCTTCGAGCAGCCCGGACTGCTCGTCGCTGGGCGAATCAAGGGCGGTGACGAAAATGACCGGGATGTGCCGTGTGGCGGTATTTGCACGTAGCCGGGCGAGCACGGTATGTCCGTCCATGCCGGGCATCATGACGTCTAGCAGGATCAGGTCGGGCTGCGGTTCCAGTTCGGCATATTGCAAGGCGGTCGGTCCGTCTTCGGCCAGCCGGATATCGACATCAAGGGCCTCCAGCATGGCCGAAGCGACTGCCAGATTGGCCGGCACATCGTCGACGGCGAGCACGACCGGTCGAGACGCTTTGCCGATCAGGGAATCCGGTTCTGCCATCGGGCACTCCTTGCAGATTTGTCAGTGTTTTTAGTTTGGCTCCGTGTTTCTGTCGAGGCAAGCGCTAACGGTTAAAATGTGCAACTTTTCTGTGCCATTCAGCAACTGCTCGGCCGGTTGCTGAATGGCACGCCCGGCTCATTTTTTCGCAGGAACGCCCATGCTGCAAAAACTCTCTTCCTTCCCCGGCGTTACCGGTCCGGTCGTCGTTATCGTCATGGACGGCTATGGCTTGCCGAAAAGCGACGTCGGCAGTGCCATTGCCGCCGCGCAGAAGCCCAATCTCGACCGTCTCTTCGCCAGCTGTCCGAATATCCGGTTGCGTGCCCACGGTACGGCCGTCGGCATGCCGTCCGACGACGACATGGGCAATTCCGAAGTCGGCCACAATGCCATCGGGGCCGGCCAGGTCTATAGCCAGGGGGCGGCGCTGGTTGCCGATGCGATTGCCGACGGTGCCATATGGGCCGGCGAAGCCTGGCAGCAGATCGTTGCCGGTGCGAAGGCCGGGCGCGGTGTGATCCACTTCATCGGCCTGTTTTCCGACGGCAACGTGCATAGCCACATCGATCACCTGAAGGCCATGGTGCTGCGTGCCAAGGCGGAAGGCGTTGCCTGCGTGCGCATTCATGCGCTGCTCGATGGTCGCGATGTGCCGGAAACCAGTGCGCTCGACTACGTTGTGCCCTTCGAAGCCTTCCTCGCCGAACAATCGACCGCCGGTTTCGATGCCCGCATCGCCTCCGGTGGCGGTCGCCAGTACATCACGATGGATCGCTACGATGCCAACTGGGCGATGGTCGACAGGGGCTGGAAGACGCACGTGCTCGGTCAGGGGCCGCAGTTCGCCAATGCGACTGCTGCGGTCAACGGCCTGCGCGAGCAAAATCCGGGGACGATCGACCAGGATCTGCCGGCATTCGTCATCGCCGACGATGGCCAGCCGATCGGCACCATCGAGGATGGCGACTCGGTTGTCTTCTTCAACTTCCGCGGCGACCGCGCGATCGAAATCACCCGCGCCTTCGTGGAAGCCGATTTCGACCGCTTCGACCGCGTCCGCCATCCGCAGGTCACTTTTGCCGGCATGCTCCAGTACGACGGCGACCTGCAGTTGCCGAAGCGTTTCCTGGTGGCGCCGCCGGCGATCCGTGACACTTCCGGCGAGTGGTTCAGCAAGATGGGGCTGGCCCAGTTCGCCTGCTCCGAAACGCAGAAATTCGGTCACGTCACCTATTTCTGGAACGGCAACCGCTCCGGCAAGTTCGCCGGCGAAACCTGGCAGGAAGTGCCGAGCGACGTCGTCCCGTTCGAGCAGCGGCCGTGGATGAAGGCTGCCGAAATCGCCGATGCGATGATCGCGGCAATCCAGTCAGGCAGCTACAAGCTGCTCCGCTGCAATTTCGCCAACGGCGACATGGTCGGCCATACCGGTAACTTCCGCGCCGCGACGATGGCTGTCGAAGCCGTCGATCTGGCGCTCGGCCGCTTGTTGCAGGCCGTCGAAGCTGCCGGCGGGGTAGCGTTGATCACGGCCGATCACGGCAACGCCGACGAAATGTTCGAGCTGGACAAGAAAACCAGACAGCCGGCGCAGAACCCGGATGGTTCGTTCAAGGCCAAGACCGCGCACACGCTCAACCCGGTGCCGCTGATCCTGTTCGATGCAGCGACGGGCGGCAGGCTTGGGCTGCAGCAGACGGAAACCTGTGGCTTGTCGAATATCGCCGCGACCGTGGCCAATCTGGTCGGCTACCAGAAACATCCTGTCTGGGACGAGAGCGTGTTGACCGTCGCCTGAAGCGAAGCATGACTGCAGAGATTTCGCGCCATCAGCCTGGTGACTTCCAGCGCCAGGTCGAAACGCACGAGCATCCGCACCGGCGCGAACAACAGCTGCAGAGCATTCTCGACAATGTTCCGGCAAAGATCGGTTACTGGAACCGTGAATTGCGTAACGGTTTTGCCAACAATGCACTATCGTGCGTGGTTTGGTCTGGATCCGGCAACGTTGCCGGGAAAGCATATCCGTGAGGTGATCGGGGAAGAGCGTTATCTGGCAAATCTACCGTACATCGAGGCGGTGTTGCGGGGTGAGGCGCAGTTGTTCGAACGGGAGATTCCGTCGCCCGACGGCCGGCACATGCGGCATTCACTGACCAACTACATTCCGGACGTCGTCAACGGCGAAGTGTGCGGATTTTATGTCCTGGTTTCCGATGTGACCGTGATCAAGGAGACGGAGCGTCGCCTGCAGGTCAGTGAGGCGCGTTACCGGGCCGTGCTGGAGGATCAGACGGAACTGATTTCCCGCTTGCGCGCCGATGGTGGCTTCCTGTTCGTCAATGAAGCCTACTGCCGTTTCTTCGGCAGAAAGCGAACCGAGCTGATCGGGCGTCGCTGGCACCCGGTTACCCATCCGGATGATCTGCCGATGATTGAACAGGCGCTGACCCGCTTGTCCCGGGATTGTCCGGTCGTGACGGTTGAGAACAGGGTCTTTGCGGCTTCTGGTGAACTGCGCTGGATGCAGTTCGTCAATCGCGGTTTTTTCGATGCGGCAGGCAAGCTGCTGGAAATCCAGTCGGTAGCCCGGGATATCTCCGAGCGCAAGGCTGCCGAAGCGCAAGCCAGACTGGCGACGGAACAACTGGAGCAGCGGGTGGCGGAACGCACCGAGCAGTTGCGAAAACTTGCGGTCGACATGACCCTGGCGGAAGAAAAGGAGCGCCAGGTAATCGCCAGGGATCTGCACGACGATCTCGGGCAACTGCTGCACGTCGTCAAGATCAAGCTGGAAATGCTGATGCCACAGCAGACAACTGAAGACGGCGAGAGTCTGGTCCGTCAGATCGATCACCTGGTTCGTGATGCGAGTTCGCGGGTTCGCTCGCTGACGGCCCAGCTCAGTCCGCCGGTACTCGAACGTCTCGGGCTGGTGCCTGCGCTTTACTGGCTGGCGGCGGAGTTCGGGGATGCCTACGGAATCGACATCCAGGTGCTTGACGATGGCTTGCCCAAACAATTTGCGCCGGTTCAGGCATTCATATTGTTTCGCTGCGCCCGGGAACTGCTGGTCAATGTCGCCAAGCATGCCGCGTGTTCGGAGGCTCAGGTCGAGTTGACCTCAAATGAAGCCTCATGGGTGTTGCATGTCCGTGATTCGGGCAAGGGCTGTCCCGATCTTGACGCGGCGGCAGCGGCTGGCGGGGGGTTTGGCCTGTCCAGCATTCGCGAGCGGATCGCTTACCTGAACGGGCAAACCCGCTATCGCTCGGTGCCGGGAGAAGGTAGCGAAGTGACCCTGAGCATCCCGCAACGATGGGAGACGGATTGATGAAACCGATCACGATAGTGCTTGCCGATGATCACAAGATGTTTCGGGAAGCCCTGAAACTGTCATTGAGTTCTGTTGCAGACATCCTGCTGGTCGGTGAGGCGGGCTCTGGGGCTGAAACGCTGGCTGCAGTCACAGCGACCCGGCCGGATGTCCTGATCCTGGACATCGCCCTGCCGGACATGAATGGCATCGAAGTGGCAAAGGAACTGAAACAGAGTTTCCCGGCGTTGGGGATCGTCGCCCTGTCAGGTTACGCAGACCGGATGTTTGTCGAGGAAATGCTCAAGGCTGGGGCGGCTGCCTATGTCGTCAAGTCAGCCGGCGCGGATGAACTGGTGGCAGCCATCCGGGCGGTGGCGCTCGGTGAGCGCTACATGTCTTCCGATGCCCAGAACAGCGTAATGCAGGGGGTTGTCCAGAAAGACACGCCGCCGCGCAGTGTGCTCAGTCCGCGCGAACAGCAAGTGCTGCGCCTGCTGGCCAGGGGCATGCGCAGTACGCAGATCGCCCAGGAACTGGGCATCGCAGCGACAACGGTCGAGGTGCACCGCAGGAACATCAAGGAAAAGCTGGGCTTGCATTCGGTGGTCGAGTTGACTCGCTATGCGATCCGCGAAGGCTTGGCCGTTGCCTGATAAAGGCTTGGAGCCGGATCCTGGACATCCAGAGTCGGCGCCAATCAATGGAGCGCGGGCGAAGCCAGCCACTTGTCGAGCGTGGCGAACAGGTCTTCCGGCCGAACCGGCTTGGCAATGAAATCGTTCATGCCGGCCTCGAAGCAGCGCGCTTTATCCTCAACGAAGGCATTTGCCGTCATTGCCAGGATGGGCGTATTGGCATAGCCCGGCAATTCGCGAATGCGCCGGGTGGCTTCCAGTCCGTCCATGTTCGGCATCTGCATGTCCATCAGGATCAGGTCGTAGCTCTGGGCTGACGCCATGCGCAGGGCCTCGCGGCCATCTTCGGCGCAATCGGCATGCAGGCCGATTTCGTCGAGCAGTATCTGGGTGATTTCGCGGTTGATCGGCTCATCTTCGGCGAGCAGTACGCGGTGCTGGCGCGAAGACAGCGTGCTTGCGGCCAGTACGCTATGTTCCGGTGCTGCGCCATTGCCGGCAGCCTTGTCGCGGCGCAGGCGAGCGGTGAACCAGAAGGTGCTGCCGTGACCCGGGACGCTATCGGCGCCTGCCTGTCCGCCCATCAACTCCGCCAGCTTGCGGGTGATGGCCAGACCGAGGCCGGTGCCGCCGTATTTACGGGTGGTCGTGTTGTCGGCTTGTTCAAATGCCGAAAACAGCCGCCCCAGCGCATCCGGATCGATGCCGATGCCGGTGTCGGTGACCGTGAAGCGCAGCAGTACCGAGTGTTCGTCGCTTTCCTTGAGCTCGGCTGACAGGCGGACGCTGCCTTGCTCTGTAAATTTGACGGCGTTGGTGGCGTAGTTGAGCAGGGCTTGTTGCAGCCGGGTGGGGTCCCCGTGCAGGCAGTCCGGCAGCCCCGGGTGTTCGACCAGCAGACGGATGCCCTTGCTGTCGGCGCGAGACTGCAGCATCGAGACAATGTTGCTGAAGAGACTGTCGACGTTCAGCGGCAGGTCTTCCAGCGTGAATTTCCCGGCTTCGATCTTGGACAGGTCGAGTACCGCATTGATGATTTCCAGCAGGTGGGTACTTGCAGTCTCCAGCTTTTCCAGGCGCAGGTTCTGTTCTTCCGTGAGTCCGGCGCGGCGGATCAGGTGCGCCATGCCGGTGATCGCATTCAACGGCGTACGGATTTCATGGCTCATGTTGGCGAGGAAGGCGCTCTTCGCGATATTGGCGCTTTCTGCGGCTTCCTTGGCAATTTCCAGTTCGCCGGTGCGGCGGACAACGAGTTCTTCCAGGTGTTGGCGGTAATGCGCCAGTTCGGCTTCGGTCTGTCGTGCTTCCGTGACGTCGCGGGCGATCACCATCAGGGCGAGGCGTGCGCCATCCTCGGTGAACAACGGGATTTTCCGGACGTCGCAGATGCGTTGCGCCTCGTTGCCGGCATTCAGGTATTCGATGCTGTGCGCAATACTGCCGGTGCGCCAGGCTTTTTCATCGGTGATCGCGGCATTTTCGTGGAAGGCCCGATAAGCCGGCCGCTCGCTGGCCAGTTCCCGATTGCTCTTGCCCAGCCAGGGAAAGTTTCGCAGTCCGAGTACCTTTTCTGCCGCCGGGTTGATCTGTTGCCAGCGACCCTGGCCGTCCTTGAGCACGACGCTGTCAGGCAGGGCGTCGATGAAGCTGGAGAGACGGGCGTTGCTGTCACGAAGTGCGGCAGTGGCCAGGTGGATGTCGGTAATGTCGCGGAAGGCCACTACCGAGCCGCAGTGTTCTCCCTCCCGCCACAGGGGATTGATGGTCACGATCACCGGAAAGCAACTGCCGTCCTTGCGCCAGAACCACTCGTCACCACTGCGCCGGATGCCGTCCATGCTCGTCTTGTGCACGGGGCATTCGCAGCTCGGGTAGGGCGTACCGTCGTGGCGGCTGTGATGAAACAGCGCGTGGATGTCGGCGGCAAGGATTTCTTCGGCACTGTAGCCCAGCAATTCGCAGGCGGTCGGGTTGACGAAGATGCAGCGCTGTTCGGCATCCAGACCGAAGACGCCCTCACCCAGGGCTTCCAGGATCGAGTGCTGACGGGCGAGGTGGGTGGCCAGTTCGTCGACCCGGGCCTCGATGGCGCGGGCCATGACCGAGAAGTTCTGGCTGAGTTCACCGATTTCGTCGGTGCCGGTCAGCGGGAGGGGGGCCCGGAAATCGCCGGCGGCGATGCGGCTGCTGGCGGCGGCCAGTGTCGTCAGGTGGCGGGTCAGCCAGTAGCCGACGGCAAAAAGCACGAGTGCAGTCAGCAATATGCCGGCGAGAGCAATCAAGACGCCCTGCAGCAACAGTTCCCTGCGCGCCTCGGCAAGAAATTTCAGCGACAGGCCATATTGCAGTTCGCCATAGTGTTGACCGTAGATTTCAATGGGAAAGCGCGTATGCAGGATGCCATCGTCCCGGACATCGCTGCCGGGTTCAGGCAGGGCCTGGGTTTCCGGCCAGCGGCTGCTGGCCAGGCGGTGTCCCTGCGGATCGCTCAGCACCAGGTACTCGATTTCCTCGTTCTGCTGCCAGCCATCGAGGATGTCGCGCAGGGTGGCGTAGTCGCGCGTGGCCAGCGGTACCGCAACGGCGACCTTGTAGGCTTGCTGGATGGTTTCCTGGTGGCGCAAGGTCTGTTCGCTCAGGCGCTGGTCGATCAGGCGCAGGCCGTTGCCGATCAGGATGGTCAGCACCAAGATCTCGATCGCCAGACTGGCGATCAACAGGCGGAAGCGCAGACTGCGGGTGAAGGCCGGGAGTTTCAAGGCATCTACCTCATCATCCGGACGGTCAGGTCGATGAAGGGGCGGAGTTTTTCCAGGTCATCCGGCGAGACGGCAACATAACCCCGGTAGCCGGTATCGCGGAAAAAGGCCTGGCCGGCTGGTGTCAGCGGGAACTCCGCCAGTGCCTTGCGGATGCGTTCGATATCGCGGCTGCCCAGGCGGGCGTGGGCCAGCGTCATTACGTGGGGGACGTTGATGTCGCTGCCCAGCAGGCGGGTGCGGGCCCGGATGTCCTCGGGAATCTGACGCAGCGGTGTGTGCGTGGTGATCGCGGCGTCGGCCTCGCCGGCAGTGACGGCCGCGACTGCGGCTCCATGGGAGTTGTATTCGACGACGCGAAAATCGCGGGCGAGCAGGAAACCGTGATCCTGCAGCCATTTGACGCCACCGATCGAGGCAATCGACAGTCGGCTCGACAGTGCCAGGGTCTTGCCACGCAGATCGGCGGCCGTGTGGATGGCCGAATCGGTGCGGACGACGAAAATCGGCTGCAGTTCGATGGCGTAACGGTAAAGCAGCAGCATGTCCTTGTCTGCAGCCATGGCACCGAAGTGTGGCCCGGTGATGGCCAGGTCGAAATCGCCGGCGAGCAACTGGTTGATGTGGGTGAAGTAATCGGGTGAGGTATGGACAATGATTTTCCTGCCCAGCGCCCGTTCAAGGTGCGCGGTCAAAGGCTGGTGGGTCTTGATCAGTGCCAGCGGACTGTTGAACGGCATGATGCCGAGTTTCAACGGGAGCGGCTCGGCGGCGATGGTGTGTGTGGCTGCCAGCAGGCAGAGCAGTGCTGCTCGACGCAGGATGCCCGTAAGGCGAAACAGTGCTGGCATGGCAGTATCCATGGAGTAATTAAGGGGATTGTGGCGCAGAGCGGGGATTCGGGCAATGTCTCGCCATACTGTTTCCTGAAAATTGTATTTTCAGTGCTGCCGTGCCTCCCACTGGCGCCGGTAATGGGCCGGGGCCATTCCAGTCCATTCGACGAAGGCCCGGTAGAAGGCCGATGTGTCGGCGTAACCGAGATCGGCAGCGACCCGGGCGATCGGATCGCGGGTCTTGGCCAGGCGGGCGAGCGCCATGTCGCGGCGCAGCGCATCCTTGATGCTGCGAAAGCTTGAGCCTTCCTCTTCCAGCCGGCGGTGGACGGTGCGCGGTGACAGGTACAACTGCCCGGCAATGTCGTCCAGGCTGAGGGTTTCCGGGAGGGCTGCGCGCAGCAGGTCGCGGACACGGGTGACCATTTCCCGGTCGCGCCGGTACAGCGTCGTGATCTTGCCCGGGGCGCCGTCGAGAAAGCTGTTCAGCGCTGCTTCGTCGCGGCGGATTGGCAGTTCGAGCAGATTGGCGTTGAAGGCGGCGACCAGCGTTCCGGTGCCGCCGGGCACGGTCGGCGCGAAGCGGGAATCCTCGGTGAAGATCAGTGCGTAATCGGCAAAATGCGCCGGTTTGCGGTAAGGGAAGATGACGCTGTCGAGTGCCAGGCCGCGTCCGGCAAGCCAGCACGAAAGCCCGTGCAGCAGGCGCAGCAGCCACTCGAAGGCGAAGATGCGACCGGGATCGTCGGGGTTGTCGGACAGCTTGCGCGTTTCGCTGATGACCAGTTCGGCGTGGCCGTGCGAACGGCGCACGCTGACGGCGAGATCGGGCAGTACGACATGCAGGAAGCGGCAGGCGCGCTGCAGCGCTTCGGCCAGCGTCGGTGCCGACAGGCAGCCACGACAGAGGAATTCGAAACTGCCGACCCGCATCGGCTGGGCGAAGAGGCCAAAACCTTCATCATCGAGTTCGCGGTTGAGCAGGTTGTACAGCTTGGCATAGCTGGCAACGGGAATCCTTCTGGCGGTGTCTGCAATATCGATGCCGCTGCTGGCAAGTAGCGCCTGCGGATCAATCTTGCGCCGCTGCAGGCCGGCCAGCATGCCGGTGACAAATCCCATTGCGACAGTAGCTTGCGTTCGGTTTCCGGCGGTTTGCATGTTGCGCTGCAGCATTATTGCTGCTTCTGGAAGGTTGACCGCAACAGCTTATCACCTTGGCGGAATTTGCACGATCGACGTCAATCCCCACAATGGTGCGAGGGGGAAAGCGGCCTAAGATGAAGCCCTTTCCATCCGCATTGCCGAGGTTGCCGTCATGACCGATCTTTCCGTTGCCAAGAAGCTGCTTCCCTACAAGCCGAAGAACAAAGTGCGTTTTGTCACCGCCGCCTCGCTGTTTGACGGCCACGACGCATCGATCAACATCATGCGGCGGATTCTGCAGTCGACCGGTTCCGAGGTCATCCACCTCGGCCATAACCGCTCGGTGCAGGAAATCGTCAATGCGGCGCTGCAGGAAGACGCGCAGGGCATCTGCATCACCAGCTACCAGGGCGGCCACGTCGAATTCTTCAAGTACATGATCGACTTGCTCAAGGCCAACGGCGGCGAGCATATCAAGGTCTTCGGCGGCGGCGGTGGCGTCATCGTGCCGTCCGAGATCAAGGAACTGCACGCTTACGGCGTGACCCGCATCTACGCGCCGGAAGACGGCGTGCAGATGGGCCTGCAGGGGATGATCAACGAAGTCGTCGAACACTCCGACTACGATGTCGCCGACCAGGGCGTGCCCAGTGCCGAGCAGGTGCTGGCCGGCCTGCGTGCCGGTGATCGCCGGCTGCTGGCGCGGGTCATCACGCTGCTCGAAAACGGTTCGGCGCCGCAATTGAAGGAGCCGCTGCTCAAGGCTGCCGCCGAAATGACGATTCCCGTGCTCGGCATCACCGGCACCGGTGGCGCCGGCAAGTCGTCGCTGACCGACGAAATCGTCCGCCGCTTCCGTCTTGACCAGGGCGATACGGTGAACATCGGCATCGTCTCCATCGATCCGTCGCGCAAGCGCACCGGTGGCGCATTGCTCGGCGACCGCATCCGGATGAACGCGATCGAGCATCCGAACATCTTCATGCGCTCGCTGGCCACCCGCGATACCGGCAGCGAAATCTCCGCCGCGCTGCCCGAGGTCATCGCCGCCTGCAAGCTGGCCGGTTTCGATCTGGTCATCGTCGAAACTTCCGGCATCGGTCAGGGCAACGCCGCCATCGTGCCCTACGTCGATCTGTCGCTGTACGTGATGACGCCGGAGTTCGGCGCTGCCAGCCAGCTCGAGAAGATCGACATGCTCGACTTCGCCGATTTCGTCGCCATCAACAAGTTCGACCGTAAAGGTGCCGAGGATGCGCTGCGCGACGTGCGCAAGCAGTACCAGCGCAACCGCGAAGCCTTCATGACGCCGACCGAAGACATGCCGGTGTTCGGCACCCAGGCCGCCCGCTTCAACGACGATGGCGTCACCGCGCTGTATCAGGCGCTGGTGCCGGCGCTGAGCGAACGCGGCCTGAAACTGGCTGCCGGCAAGCTGCCGCTGGTCACCGTCAAGCAGTCGTCCAGCCAGCGCGCCATCGTGCCGGCCCAGCGCGTGCGCTACCTGGCCGAAATTGCCGACGCCGTCCGCGGTTACCACGCGCATACCGGCGAACAGGTGAAGATTGCCCGCGAACGTCAGTCGCTGCGCATCGCCAAGGGCATTTTTGCCGCCTGCGACAAGTCGACCGCAGATTTTGACGAAATGGCCGCGTTCAAGGACAGCCAGCAGGACCCGAAGGCGAAGAAGCTGCTCGACATGTGGCCGCAGACTGTCGAAGCCTACAGCGGCGACGAATACGTCGTGAAGATCCGCGACAAGGAAATCCGTACCCAGCTGACCAGCCAGTCGCTGTCCGGCACGAAAATCCGCAAGGTGATCCTGCCGACCTTCACCGATGACGGCGAGATTCTGCGCTTCCTGATGAAGGAAAACGTCCCCGGCTCCTTCCCCTACACTGCCGGCGTCTTCGCCTTCAAGCGCGAGGGCGAGGATCCGACCCGGATGTTCGCCGGCGAAGGCGATGCCTTCCGCACCAACCGCCGCTTCAAGCGCGTTTCCGAAGGCATGCCGGCACACCGCCTGTCGACGGCTTTCGACTCGGTGACGCTGTACGGCTGCGACCCCGACGAGCGCCCGGACATCTACGGCAAGATCGGCAATTCCGGCGTCTCGATTGCCACGCTCGACGACATGAAGGTGCTCTACGACGGCTTCGACCTGGTCTGCCCGACCACCTCGGTGTCTATGACGATCAACGGCCCGGCGCCGATCATCCTGGCCTGTTTCTTCAATACCGCGATCGACCAGCAACTGGCCAAGTTCGAAAAGGACAACGGTCGCCAGCCCACCGAAGACGAAGCCGAGAAGATTCGCGAATGGGTGCTGAAGTCCGTGCGCGGCACTGTTCAGGCCGACATCCTCAAGGAAGACCAGGGCCAGAACACCTGCATCTTCAGCACCGAATTCGCGCTGAAGATGATGGGCGACATCCAGGAGTTCTTCGTCCATAACCAGGTGCAGAACTTCTACTCGGTCTCGATCTCTGGCTACCACATCGCCGAAGCCGGCGCCAACCCGATCAGCCAGCTCGCCTTCACGCTGTCCAACGGCTTCACCTACGTGGAAAGCTACCTGGCGCGCGGCATGCACATCGACGATTTCGCGCCGAATCTGTCGTTCTTCTTCTCCAACGGCATGGACCCGGAATACTCGGTCATCGGCCGCGTCGCCCGCCGTATCTGGGCGGTGGCGATGAAGAACAAGTACGGCGCCAACGAACGCAGCCAGAAGTTGAAGTACCACATCCAGACTTCCGGTCGTTCGCTGCACGCGCAGGAAATGGACTTCAACGACATCCGCACGACGTTGCAGGCGCTGATCGCCATCTACGACAACTGCAACAGCCTGCACACCAACGCCTACGACGAAGCGATCACCACGCCGACCGAGGAGTCCGTGCGCCGCGCGATGGCCATCCAGCTCATCATCAACCGCGAATGGGGCGTTGCCAAGAACGAAAACCCCAGCCAGGGCGCCTTCGTCATCGACGAACTGACCGACCTCGTCGAAGAGGCAGTGCTCAAGGAATTCGAAGCCATCGCCTCGCGCGGCGGCGTGCTCGGGGCCATGGAAACCGGCTACCAGCGCGGCAAGATCCAGGAAGAGTCGATGTATTACGAGCACAAGAAGCACGACGGCTCGTACCCGATCATCGGCGTAAATACCTTCCTGAATCCGAAGGGCATGGCGCAGCAGGAAATCGAACTGGCGCGTTCGACCGAAGAAGAAAAGCAGGGACAGATCCAGCGCCTGCGCGACTTCCAGGCCCGTAACGCCGACCAGGCACCGGCCATGCTGGAGAAGCTGAAGCAGACGGTGATCGAGGATGGCAACGTCTTCGCCGTGCTGGTCGATGCGGTGAAATATTGCTCGCTCGGTCAGATCAGCAGCGCGCTCTACGAAGTTGGCGGTCAGTACCGCAGAAGCATGTAAGCAAGCCCCCGAAAGGGGAACAGCAAACCATCCCGGACCCGTCAGGGCGGAGGAGCGACAACACGGCGAGGCTATGTACCTCGCCGTTTTCATGTCATGAGGGCTGGAAGTCTGTCGTTCGGTTTGCCATGCGCTTGTCTTGCGACAACGCAATCTTGATAGTGCTTTAGGCTACCATCGTAATTTTCAGAATCTGGCGAAGCCAGATGCAACAGGGGGAATCATGTTGGCGAATCTGTCACTCAAAGGGCGTCTGTGGCTGCTTGGCATTGCCGCAGCTCTCGGTATGGGCATACTGGCAATCTCTTCGATCATGTTCACTGTCAGCAGTGAAGGCATTTTCGTCAGCTTCGTTGATCAACGGATCGCTACCCGCCATACGGCGACGCTCGCCTACGCCAATGGTCTGCAGAAAGGTCAGGCGATCCGCAATATTTTGCTCGATCCGGGCAGGAAGACCGCCTACGACAACTTCGACAAGGCGCATGAAGTGTTCACCCGGGAAATCGACAAATTGCTTCCCCTGCTTGCCGCAAACAGCGAAACACAGAACATCGCGACGCGTCTGAAAGCCAATGTCGAACAGTGGCAGCCCTTGCAGAGCAAGGTCATCGAACTGGTCAAGGCCGGCAACAGGGATGAGTCTCAGGCGCTGCTGGTGGAGCAGGAAACACCAGCCTGGCGAAAGGTCCGCGACGATCTGCTGGAAATCGGCAAACTGGCTGAAAGCGAAGCTGAAAAGGATCGGGTGGCGCTGGTCTCCGGTCTCGAGCGTTCCGGCAAGCTGGCGATCATCCTTGGTATTGTCAGCTTGTTCGCGGTGGCCGCGATCATCGTTCTGGTCGGGCGTGGCATCTACCGTCAGGTTGGTGGCGAGCCAGTGGCTACGGCTGCAGCACTCAACCGGATTGCCCAGGGTGACCTGACTGAAAGGCTGCAGGTTCTGCCTGGAGACAGTACCAGTATCGTTGCTGCGATGCAGGCCATGCAAAGCCAGATCCGCCAGTTGATCGCCGATACCGTCAAAAGCGCTGATTCGGTCGTACAGGAGAGCGAATCGATGCTGGCGGATGCCTCGCGCCTGGCGAAAACGGCCGAGGAACAAAGTACGGCAACCTCCGCCATCGCCGCTGCAGTGGAGGAATTCACCGTCAGCATCGGAGTCATGTCGGAAAATGCCAATGACGCCGGACGATTGTCTGAACAGTCGGAACATCAGGCGCACAACAGCCTCGATGTGGTCTCCAACGCCACCGAGATCATCCATCAGGTCGCTGCCGGCATGTCTGACGCAGCAGCGACGATGGATGAACTGTCGGCCCGGGTTGCCGACATCACCGGCATCGTCAAGACCATTCGCGATATTGCAGACCAGACCAACCTGCTCGCCCTGAATGCGGCGATCGAAGCGGCAAGAGCCGGTGAGCAGGGGCGCGGATTTGCCGTGGTTGCCGATGAGGTGCGCAAGCTGGCAGAACTGACCACGAAGTCGACCCAGGAGATTTCGGTGATCGTCAGTGGTGTCCGGCAAACGACCGATGCCGCCTTCGCCACCATGTCATCAGCCAAGGAGCGCGCGCTGGCTGGTGCCAGCCGGACGGAGGAGGTGCGTAGCGCGGTCGACAGCATGGACCAGTCATCGGTCCGTGTCGGCAAGACCATCGAATCGATTGCCGAATCGCTGCGTGAACAGACGGCCGCCAGTACTGACATTGCCCAGCGTGTCGAGATGATTGCGCAGGGTATCGACCAGACGCACGCAGCATCGTCCGAATCGAGCCGACGCTCTGGCGTCCTAGTCAGTCTTTCGCATACCCTCAAGGAAAGCGTGCGCCGCTTCCGGGTATGAGCCGGGGGCCGCAGCACGGATGATTCCCCGTTCCGGGCGTCGACGCGACAGCACGGCGAGGCGATCTGCCTCGCCGTTGCTTTATCTGCTGCAACTATGACTTTCGTGATAGATTTTAAGCCTATGTGCTATTGAGGTTGTCCGGCCGTGCCCTTTGTTGCCAACGAAAAAACCATACCCAGGGTCCATCTGGCCGGTACCTTGCTCATCGTCGTTTTGCTGGCGCTGGGGCTGGGCGGTTTTCTGTCCTGGAAACATCTCAGCGAAGGCCAGGCATCGCTGCAGCGGATCGAGCAGCTGGCCAGCCAGCAGGTTCGCAACCGTCTGCAGGCGGAAATGGACAGTGCCGTCAGTTTCATCGATTTCACCCGCCAGCGAACCGAGGAGGTCCTGCGCCGCAGTCTGGTGGCCCAGGTCGATACCGCCTTCCAGATCGTCGAGGCAGTGCATGCCCGCGAATCGGGACGGCGGCCACCGGCCGAGGTCAAGCGGCTGATCGTCGAGTCCCTGCGCTCGGCGCGCTTCTATGACGGTCGCGGTTATTACTTCATCGATGACATGCAGGGGCAGTTCGTCCTGTTGCCAACCGCGCCACAACTGGAAGGAACGACCAATCTGGACAACCGGGACGATACCGGTCATTACATCATGCGCGGCCTGATCGAGGCTGCCGGCAAACCCCGCGGCGAGGGGTTTTCCCGCTATCGCTGGTACATGCCGGACAGGCCGCAGGAAATGGCCGACAAGCTGGCCTATGTCCGGTATTTTGCGCCCTACGACTGGCTGATCGGGACCGGTGACTATCTCTATCAATGGGATGCCTTGCAGCAGCAGGCGGCGCTGGCCCGCCTGCGCGCCCTGCGTTTCGGCAGCAGCGGCTACATCGGGGTCATCGATCGCAACGGGGTCGGGCTGTTGTCGCCTGCCATCCCTGAAATCGAGGGGCGGTCGGTGACCGAGTTGACGCCGGAGCAACGCGTTTCAGTCGATCGGATCGTTGCTGCGGCAACGCCGGAGGGGGCGTTCGTCCGTTACGACTGGCGCAATCCGGCGACCGGTGCCTTCGAGTCGAAAACAGCCCAGGTCCGGATCGTTGAGCCCTGGGGCTGGATCGTCATCGCGACGATGTACGACGACGAGGTACATTCGGCGATGGCCGAGGAGTTGCGCCGCAATACCGATGCCGGATTGTCGAACTGGAACGAATTGCTGATTGTCCTGCTGGGCATGTTGGTTGTCGGGGTCATCGCTTCGCTGCTGTTTTCCCGGTGGACGCGACGTTTCTTCCTGGAATACGTGGCTGCCCGCCGACAGGCGGAGGCTGCGCTCGAGGAGCACCGGCAGCAACTGGAAACCCAGGTCAGCCTGCGTACTGCCGAACTGGCCGAGGCCCGGGATGCGGCAGAGGCTGCCAGCCGGGCAAAAAGTGCCTTCCTGGCCAACATGAGTCATGAAATCCGGACGCCGATGAATGCCATCATCGGCCTGACCCACCTGTTGCGGCGCGATGAGGTGGACGATGGCCGACGCATCCGTCTGGGCAAGATCGGCGATGCTGCCCAGCATCTGCTGGGGATCATCAACAGCATTCTCGACCTGTCGAAGATTGAGGCCGGTCAGTTCGGGCTGGAGGCGGTGGAGTTTTCCCCGCAGGCGCTGTTTGACAAGTCGCTCGACATGCTCGACGAACGCGCCGCAGCCAAGGGCTTGCGTCTGAGCTTGCGCATCGATCCGGCAGTGCCTGTCCGTCTGCTCGGCGACGCCTTGCGTATCGAGCAGGCGCTGGTCAATTTTGTCGGCAATGCCATCAAGTTCTCGGATCGCGGTGAAATCCGCATTGCCCTCGAACGGTTGCCGGATGTCGGTGAACGCGTCTGCCTGCGCATGGTGGTCGAGGACGAGGGGATCGGTCTGAGCGAGGCCGAGCAGGCCCGGCTGTTCACCGCCTTCGTCCAGGCTGACGGGTCGACGACGCGCAAATATGGCGGCAGCGGGCTCGGGCTGGCGATCAACCGGCATCTGGCGGAAATGATGGACGGCGAAGTCGGCGTCGATAGCCGGCCGGGTGAGGGCAGTCGTTTCTGGATGCGCTTCTGTGTCGATCCGGTTGATCCCGCGCCGCAGGTGTGGCACGACAACGGTGGGGTGCCGGCGCTGGAGGTGCAGATTGCCGGCCTGCATGCCGGCAAGCGGGTGTTGCTGGTCGAGGACGAGCCGATCAGCCGGGAAGTGGCGGTCGATTTGCTGGAGCTTGCCGGACTGCTTGTCGATACCGCCGAGGACGGCAGCGAGGCGGTGCGCAAGGTGGCGACGGGCGATTATGCGCTGGTGCTGATGGACATGCAGATGCCGGTGATGGGCGGGCTGGAGGCGACGCGTGCCATCCGTCTTCTGCCGGGCAAGGCGCAGTTGCCGATTCTGGCGATGACGGCCAATGCCTTCGACGAGGATCGCCAGGCCTGTCTTGCTGCCGGAATGAACGATCATGTCGGCAAACCGGTCGATCCGGACATCCTGTACGCGGCGCTGTGGCGCTGGTTGTCGGCCGAGCGCTGAATTTTCCCTGATTCCTGCGGTCGACCGCAGGAATCCAGCACTTTCTCCGCTGCCCCTTTTGCCGGACAATCGGTGCTTGTCGCATAACAGCCAAGGAAATCGCCATGCATGAGTACGACGAACTCGCCGCCAGCCTGCAACGCAATTGTGTGACCCGTCGCCAGGTGCTCTGGCTGTTCGGTGCAGCGGCCCTGTCCGGCTGTGCCCAGTCGCCGGTCGGCGGCAAGTCGATCCTGGTCGGCATGAGCGAAGCGCAGGAAAAGGCCGTCGACCAGCAGGTGGCGCCACAGCAGTTTTCCCAGGATCTCGGCCCGGTCCAGGATGCCCAGGTCAACAATTACCTGAGTTCGGTCGGCCAGCGCCTCGACAAGCTGACGCATCGGCCGCAGATGCCGTATTCCTACCGCGTGCTCAACGCCAATTACGTCAATGCCTACACCTTTCCCGGCGGCGCCATGGGCGTCACCCGCGGCATCCTGGTCGACCTGAACAACGAAGCCGAACTGGCGGCGCTGCTTGGTCACGAGATGGGCCATGTCAATGCCCGCCACGCGGCGCAGCGCCAGGGCCAGGCGATGGTCGCGCAGGTGGCGGTGATGGGGGCCAACATTGCCGCTTCCGGCAGCGAGTGGGGCGGCCTGGTCGCCATCGGCAGCCAGCTCGGCGCCAGCGCGATGCTCTCCAGCTATTCCCGCGACAACGAGCGTGAAGCCGATGAGCTGGGCCAGGAATACATGGTCCGGGCCGGTTATCCGGCCAGCGGCATGACCGGCCTGCACCAGCTGCTGGTCAATCAGCAAAAGGAAGAGCCGGGGCTGCTGCAGACCATGTTCTCGACGCATCCGATGAATCGCGAGCGGCGCGATACCGCGCAACGCCTCGCCGAAACGAAATACGCATCGACCCTGAAACGCGATGTTGGGCGCGAGCGTTTCATGGATAGCACCGCCAGCATGCGCCGCATCAAGCCGACCATTACTGCCTGCCAGAACGGCGAGGTGGCGATGGCCGGCAAGCAGTACGGCAAGGCCGAGGGTGAATACCGCGCGGCGCTGCAGAAGACGCCGCGTGATTACGCAGCCAATGTGCTGATGGCGCAGTGCCTGCAGGCGCAGGACAAGGATCGCGAGGCGCTGGGCTACGCCGAAGCGGCGAAGAAGATCTATCCGCAGGAAGCGCAGGCGCACAAGCTGTCCGGCGTGCTGGCGCTGGGGCTGAAAGACCCGGCTGCCGCCTATGCCGGCCTCGATCGCTACGACCGGATGCTGCCCGGTGACGCTGGCGTCGGTTTCCTCAAGGGCGTCGCGCTCGAGGGTATGGGGCGCCGCCAGGATGCGGCCAGCCAGTACGCGGGTTTCCTGCGCAACAATCGCCAGGGCAAGGCGGCCGAGTATGCCTACAGCCGCCTGAAGGGCTGGGGTTACGTGAAGTGAAGCGGATTATTGCGGTCGACGCCGGTCGACCGCAATAAATCAGTCGCCGAAGCTGCGCAGTCCGTCGAGATCGATGACGTTGATGCCGCCGTATTCGCTGCGCACCAGGCCAGCCTCCTCCAGCACCTTCAATCCCTGGTTGGCGCGCTGGCGCGAGACGCCAGCGAGGTAGCCGAGTTCTTCCTGGGAAATCTGCAGCAGGCGGTTGGTGCCCGGGTACAGCACCGGGTTGAACAGCGCCGCGAGAACGCGGGCAATGCGCGTGTCGATGTCGAGCATGCGCTCGTTTTCCATCATGCCGATGAACTGGCCGAGGCGTTCGTTCAACTGCGCGATCATGTAGCGGTTGAAGGGAATGCTGTGATCGAGCAGCCACAGGAAGGTGGCGCGGTTCATGAAAGCGACGCGCGTTTCACGGATCGCCATGACGTCGTAACGGCGCGGCTCTTCCTTGAGCAGCGAGCCTTCGCCGAACCAGCCGCCAGTACTGATGCCGGTCAACGACGTGGTCTTGCCGCTGGTCCAGTGGCTGGCCATTTTGCCCAGGCCGTCCACGATGCCCATCCAGTGCGATACCGGTTCGCCCTTCATGCAGATGAAGGCGCCCGCGGCGTAGCTGCGCTCCATCGTGCCGGCCAGCGCCCGCTGCATCTCCTCTTCGCTCAGCGCCTGTCCCCACTGCGAGGTTCGCAGCAGCTCCTCAGCGTTTTTCATTTTTTTCCTGGATTGTCTGCTCAATGACAATTATACGACGCCCTTGTCCCTACACTGGACTGCAAATGTGGGCGTAGGGCTTGGTGCACCGCAAGGTTTACGGGCCTGGCAGTAACACCCACAATGCTTCAAACGAACGTTAGACCGCGTTACCCAGAAGCGCGGCAAGAGGAGACAAATATATGCCCACGCAGGCGAACTACGCCGCGCTGGATGGTTTGCACACCTTCCCGCGGCTGATCTTGCATCATGCAATAACCCGTCCCGATGCCCCGGCGATCCGCGAGAAGTCGCTGGGTATCTGGCAGACCTGGACCTGGTCGGATGTCGCCGACCGTGTCCGTGCGCTGGCTTGCGGCCTGTCGGCGCTGGGTTTCAAGCGCGGCGACAACCTGGCGATCATCGGTGACAACCGGCCACACCTGTACATGATGATGGCGGCTGCCCAGAGTGTCGGTGGCGTGCCGGTGCCGCTCTACCAGGATGCGGTGGCCGGTGAAATGCTGTTCGTGCTGCAGGATGCCGAAGTGCGTTTCGCGCTGGTCGAGGATCAGGAGCAGGTCGACAAGCTGCTGGAAATCAAGGATCAGTTGCCGGCCCTCGAACACATCGTCTATGACGATCCTCGCGGCATGCGCCATTACACCCAGACCTTCCTGCATGACGTGCATGAACTGATGGAGATGGGCCGCATTCACGACCGCAACCATCCGGACTTCCTCAATGGCGAGATCGAACAGGGGCATTTCGACGATGTCTCGGTGATGCTCTACACCTCAGGCACCACCGGCAAGCCCAAGGGCGTCTGCCAGACGCACGCCTCCTTCATCGCCGCCGCCCGCGGCGGCATCGAGGTCGACCGGCTGACGGCCGACGAGGACATCCTTTCCTACCTGCCGATGGCTTGGGTCGGCGACCATCTGTTCTCCTTCGCCCAGGCCACGGTCGCCGGCTTCACCATCAACTGCCCGGAATCCGGCGAGACGGTGATGACCGACCTGCGCGAGATCGGGCCGACCTATTACTTCGCCCCGCCGCGGGTGTTCGAAGGCTTGCTGACCTCGGTGATGATCCGCATGGAAGATGCAGGCAAGATCAAGCAGAAGCTGTTTCACCACTTCATGGCGGTGGCCAAGCGCTGCGGTGCCGACATTCTCGACGGCAAGCCGGTTTCCGGTGCCGATCGGCTGCAGTACTGGCTCGGCAACCTGCTGATCTACGGCCCGCTGCGCAACGTGCTCGGCATGAACCGCATCCGCGTCGCCTATACCGCCGGCGCAGCGATCGGGCCGGAGCTGTTCAGCTTCTACCGTTCGATCGGCATCAATCTCAAGCAGCTTTACGGTCAGACCGAAACCTGTGCCTACGTCTGCCTGCAGCCCGATGGCCACGTCAAGTCCGATACCGTTGGCGCACCGGCGCCGGGCGTCGAGATCAAGATTGCCGATAACGGCGAGGTGCTGGTCAAGGGGCCGATGCTGCTCAAGGGCTACTACAAGCGCCCGGATGCCACGGCCGAGTCGATCAATGCCGACGGTTATTTCCTGACCGGCGACGCCGGCTTCCTCGACGCCGACGGCCAGCTGAAGATCATTGACCGCGCCAAGGATGTCGGCAAGCTGTCGAACGGCGGCATGTTCGCGCCGAACTACATCGAAAACAAGCTGAAGTTCTTCCAGTTCATCAAGGAAGCCGTCTGCTTCGGCAGCAATCGCGACATGGTCTGTGCCTTCATCAACATCGATGTCGGCGCCGTCGGCAACTGGGCCGAGCGGCGCGGCATCGCCTACGCCGGCTATACCGACCTGGCGACCAAGCCGCAGGTGCTCGAACTGATCCGCGAATGTCTGGAAGAGGTCAACGAGGCGCTGGCTGGCGACGTCATGGTCGCCGACTCGCAGGTACATCGTTTCCTGGTGCTGCACAAGGAGCTCGATCCCGATGACGACGAACTGACGCGTACGCGCAAGGTGCGGCGCAATTTCGTTTCGGATAAATACAAGGTGCTGATCGATGCGCTGTACGAGGGCAAAGCCTCGCAGTTCATCGAAACCGAGGTCAAGTTCGAGGATGGACGCCGCGGCAAGGTATCAGCCGACTTGAAGATCGTCGACGCCAGGACCTTCCCGGTCGCTGGCAAGACGGCGTAAGGAGAACAGAACGTGAGCAGAAAAATTGGCGACGTCATCCTCGATCTGCAGAACATTTCGCTGCGTTTCGGTGGCGTCAATGCACTGACCGATATTTCCTTCGACGTCCGCGAGCATGAAGTGCGGGCGATCATCGGCCCCAACGGGGCGGGCAAGAGTTCGATGCTCAACGTCATCAACGGTGTCTATCACCCGCAGGACGGAAAGATCATGTACCGCGGCAAGGAGCGGAAGAAGATGGAGCCGCACATGGCGGCGAGCACCGGGATTGCCCGTACCTTCCAGAATATCGCGCTGTTCAAGGGCATGAGCGTGCTCGACAACATCATGACCGGGCGCAACCTGAAGATCAAAAGCAATCTGCTGCTCCAGGCCCTGTGGCTTGGTCCGGCGCAGAAGGAAGAAATCGAGCATCGCAAGAAAGTCGAGGAAATCATCGACTTCCTCGAAATCCAGCACATCCGCAAGACGCCGGTCGGCCGCCTGCCCTATGGCCTGCAAAAGCGCGTCGACCTCGGTCGGGCGTTGGCCATGGAACCGCAGATCCTGCTGCTTGACGAGCCGATGGCCGGCATGAACGTCGAGGAAAAGCAGGACATGTGCCGCTTCATCCTCGACGTCAATGACCAGTTCGGCACCACCATCGTGCTCATCGAGCACGACATGGGCGTGGTCATGGATATTTCCGACCGCGTGGTCGTACTCGACTACGGCAAGAAGATCGGTGACGGCGTACCGGACGAAGTACGTGCCAGTCCCGAAGTCATCAAGGCCTACCTGGGCGCCGGACACTAAGCGGAGCAGATCATGGGATTTTTCGTTGAAACACTGATTGGCGGCCTCATGGCCGGCATGCTGTACTCCCTGGTGGCATTGGGCTTCGTGCTCATTTTCAAGGCTTCCGGAGTATTCAATTTTGCCCAGGGCGCGATGGTGCTGTTCGCTGCGCTGGCGATGGCACGCTTTTCCGAATGGGCGAACATCGCATTGGGTGGTGACAACCTGTTCCTGGCCAACGTCATCGCCTTTTTTGCGGCCGGTGTCGTGATGTTCATTGCGGCCTGGGCCATCGAGCGCCTGGTGCTGCGCAACCTGGTCAACCAGGAAGGAGCGACCTTGCTGATGGCGACGCTGGGCATCGCCTACGTGCTGGAAGGCATCGGCCAGACGATCTTCGGCAGCGAGGTTTATCCGATCAACGTCGGCATGCCGAAGGACCCGGTGATCATGTTCGAGTCGCTGTTCGAAGGCGGCATCATGATCAACAAGGAGGACTTCATTGCCGCGCTGATCGCCGCCATCCTGGTCGCCGTACTCACCATCTTCTTCCAGAAGACACCGGTCGGCCGGGCGCTGCGGGCAGTGGCCGACGACCATCAGGCCGCCCAGTCGATCGGCATCCCGCTCAATCGCACCTGGGTCATCGTCTGGTTCGTTGCCGGCCTGGTCGCGCTGGTCGCCGGCATCATCTGGGGCTCCAAGCTGGGCGTCCAGTTCTCGCTGGCGACCGTCGCCATGCGAGCCCTGCCGGTCGTCATCCTCGGCGGCCTGACCTCGGTCCCGGGCGCCATCGTCGGCGGCCTGATCATTGGTGTCGGCGAAAAGCTCTCCGAGGTCTACCTCGGTCCCTATGTCGGCGGTGGCATCGAAATCTGGTTTGCCTACATGCTGGCCCTCGTCTTCCTGCTGTTCCGTCCGCAAGGGCTGTTCGGCGAGAAGATCATCGACCGCGTCTAACGGGGAGAGAACAAAGTGATTTATCGTGAAAACGGCCAGTTCAAGACAACGTATGCGGCCGATCAGCAAATCTTCACCATTGCCCAGGACAAGGTATTCGTCCTCGGCGTGATCGCCTTCGCCTTCATCGGCATTCCGCTGCTGGCCGACGAATACATGTTCCGGGCCATCCTGATCCCGTTCCTGATCCTGTCGCTGGCAGCACTCGGGGTCAATCTGCTGGTCGGCTATTGCGGCCAGATCACGCTGGGGGCGGGCGCCTTCATGGCGATCGGGGCGTATGCGGCGTACAACTTCATGATCCGCATCGACGGCATGCCGCTGATCTTCGGTCTGCTGCTCGGCGGGCTGGCGTCGGCCGGCATGGGTATCCTGTTCGGGATTCCAAGTCTGCGGGTGCGCGGCCTTTATCTCGCTGTGGCAACGCTGGCGGCACAGTTCTTCTGCGACTGGGCGTTCCTGCGGCTGGGCTGGTTCACCAACTATTCCTCCTCCGGCTCGGTGTCGATTTCCAATCTCAGCGTTTTCGGCTGGGGCATTGATTCGCCGCTGGAGAAATACCTGTTCTGCCTGTGCTTCATCGTGGTCTTTGCCTTCGTTGCCAAGAACCTGACCCGGGCCAGTATCGGTCGTCAGTGGATGGCCATCCGCGACATGGATGTGGCTGCCGAGGTGATCGGCATCCGGCCGATGTGGGCCAAGCTCTCGGCCTTTGCCGTCAGCTCCTTCTTCGTCGGTGTCGCCGGTGCGTTGTGGGGCTTTGTTCACCTGGGCTCCTGGGAGCCGGCGGCTTTCTCGGTCGACCGTTCTTTCCAGCTGCTTTTCATGGTCATCATCGGCGGCATGGGTTCGATCCTGGGCAGCTTCTTCGGCGCAGCCTTCATCGTTGTGCTGCCGATTTTCCTGAATCAGGTCCTGCCGGCACTGGGGCATCTGTTCGGTATCGAGATCTCGACTGCCGGCATCTCGCATGCCGAGCTCATCATCTTTGGTTCGCTGATCGTCTTTTTCCTGATCGTCGAACCGCATGGCCTCGCCCGTCTCTGGTCGATCGCCAAGGAGAAACTGCGTCTGTGGCCATTCCCCCACTGACGCGGCACGCGTAGTACCCACGCTTCACTAATAACAGGAGGAGACAACCCATGAAATTTCGTTCCCTGGCCCTTGCGGCCGCCATCGCCTCGGTTGGCCTGAGTGCCGCTGTCGTCAGTCCCGCTGCCTACGCCCAGGCAAAGGAGCAGTACTTCCCGGTGATCGTGTATCGCACCGGTGCCTATGCCGCCAACGGTGCACCTTGGGCCAACGGCTATGTCGATTACCTGAAGCTGGTCAACGCCAAGGGCGGCATCAACGGCGTCAAGGTATCGTTCGAAGAATGCGAGACCGGCTATGCCACCGACCGTGGCGTCGAGTGCTACGAGCGTCTGAAGGGTAAGGGCGCGACTGTCTTCCAGCCGCTGTCCACCGGTATCACCTTTGCCCTGACCGAAAAGGCGCCGATCGACAAGATTCCGGTCATCACCGCCGGTTATGGCCGCAGTGAATCGCAGAACGGTGCCGTATTCACCTGGAACTTCCCGCTGCTGGGCACTTACTGGGTCGGTGCCGACGTTGCCATCCAGCACATCGCCAAACAGGCCGGCGGCCTCGACAAGCTGAAGGGCAAGAAGATTGCACTGGTCTACCACGACAGTCCGTACGGCAAGGAGCCGATCCCGGCACTGCAGGAGCGCGCCAAGATGCATGGTTTCGACCTGCAGTTGCTGCCGGTTGCCCACCCGGGCGTCGAGCAGAAGGCGACCTGGCTGCAGATCCGTCGCGACCGCCCGGACAACGTGCTGCTATGGGGCTGGGGTGTGATGAATTCGACCGCGCTGAAGGAAGCCCAGGCAACCGGCTATCCGCGGGAAAAGATGCTGGGTATCTGGTGGGCCGGTGCTGAACCCGATGTCAAGGACGTTGGTGCCGGGGCCAAGGGCTACAGCGCGCTGACGCTGCAGCACGGCGCGGAGCCGAACAGCAAGGTGGTCAAGGACATGCTGGCGATGGTTCATGCCAAGGGCCAGGGGACCGGCCCGAAGGATGAAGTCGGTTCCGTGCTCTACATGCGTGGCCTGATTTCCGCGATGCTGGGTGTCGAAGGCGTGCGCAAGGCGCAGGAGCGCTATGGCAAGAAGGTCATGACCGGCGAGCAGGTTCGCTGGGGTCTGGAGAATCTCAATCTCGACCAGAAGATGCTTGATGACATGGGCTTTGCCGGCGTGATGCGGCCGGTCCAGACTTCCTGCACCGACCACCTGGGATCTTCCTGGGTACGTGTCCACACCTGGGATGGCGCCAAGTGGAACTTCACGTCCGACTGGTACCAGGCTGACCAGAAGGTGCTGCGTCCGATGGCGATGCTGGCTTCCGGCAAGTATGCCGAAGAGAAGAAGATCACGCCGCGTACGCCGGAGCAGTGCAAGCAGTAAGGTGAATCACGCCTGCGCCTCCGGGCGCAGGCGTTCTATTCGAGAGTCGACGATGAACGCTCCCAACACAGCATTCCTCAATGTGAACAACATCGAGGTCATTTACAACCACGTGATCCTGGTCCTCAAGGGTGTCTCGTTTTCCGTCCCGGAAGGGCGCATTGTTGCGCTGCTCGGCGGCAACGGTGCCGGCAAGACGACGACGCTGCGCGCCGTCAGCAACCTGCTGCACGGCGAACGCGGCGAGGTGACCAAGGGCTCGGTCGAGCTCAAGGGCGAGCGCGTCGAAGCGCTGACCCCGGGCGACCTGGTTCGCCGCGGCGTGGTTCAGGTCATGGAGGGCCGGCATTGCTTCGGTCACCTGACCATTGAAGAGAATCTCCTGACCGGTGCCTATACCCGCACCGATGGCAAGGCGGCCGTCCAGGAAACCCTGGACAAGGTCTATGACTTCTTTCCCCGGCTGAAAACCCGGCGGACCAGCCAGGCGGCCTATACCTCCGGTGGCGAGCAGCAGATGTGCGCGATCGGTCGCGCCCTGATGGCCAAGCCGAAACTGGTACTGCTCGACGAACCGTCGATGGGCCTGGCGCCGCAGATCGTCGAGGAAGTGTTCAGTATCGTCAAGCAACTGAACGAAAAGGAAGGCACGACTTTCCTGCTGGCCGAGCAGAACACCAGCATTGCCCTGCGCTATGCCGATTTCGGCTACATCCTGGAAAACGGCCGGGTGGTGATGGAAGGGGCGGCGGCCGATCTGCGCGATAACGAGGACGTCAAGGAGTTCTATCTTGGCCTGTCGTCAGCCGGGCGCAAGTCCTTCCGCGAGGTCAAGCACTATCGCAGAAGAAAGCGGTGGCTTTCGTGAGCTACTACGATCCGCTGGAAACCCGCGATCCCGAGGAGCGCGAAGCGCATCTGATGGACCGGCTGGCGCGTCAGGTGGGGCATGCGAAGGAAACGACGCACCACTACTTCCAATTGCTGGCCGGCATCAATCCGTTCGACTGCGCCAGCCGCGAGGCACTGGCGAAGTTGCCGCTGACCCGCAAGCGCGACCTGATCGATCTGCAGAAACAACACCCGCCGTTCGGCGGCCTGAACGCCTTGCCGCGTTCCCGGGCCAAGCGGGTGTTTGCTTCACCTGGACCGATCTACGAACTGCAGGGCATGGAAACCGACCACTGGCGCATGGCCCGCGTGCTGTACGCCGCCGGTTTTCGCCATGGTGACCTGATCCACAACTGTTTTTCCTACCACTTCACGCCGGGTGCCTTCATTTTCGAGGGTGGCGCCCGCAAGCTGGGTTGTTCGGTCTTTCCAGGCGGTACCGGACAGACCGAGCAGCAGGTCCAGGCGATGGCCGATTTACGTCCGGACGGTTATGTCGGGACGCCGTCCTTCCTGCGCATCATCATCGAAAAGGCCGAGGAAATGGGGGCGGATCTCGGTTCGCTGAAGAAAGCTTGCGTTTCCGGCGAAGCGCTGCCTGGCGTCACGCGTACCTGGCTGGGCGAGCGCGGCATTACCGTGCGCCAGTGTTACGCGACCGCCGATATTGGTGTCATCGCCTATGAAACCGAGGCGGAAGAAGGGCTGGTCGTCGAAGAGGACGTGCTGGTCGAGATCGTCCGCCCGGGAACCGGCGACCCGGTTGCCGATGGTGAAGTCGGTGAGGTGGTGGTAACCACTTTCAATGCCGATTATCCATTGATCCGTTTTGCCACCGGCGACCTGTCGGCGATCATGCCCGGGCGCTCGCCCTGCGGGCGCAGCAATATCCGCTTGCGTGGCTGGCTTGGTCGGGCCGACCAGACGACCAAGGTCAAGGGCATGTTCGTGCATCCCGAGCAGGTCGCAGAAATTGCCCGGCGCAATCCGGAAGTGTCGCGCCTGCGTCTGGTGGTGGACAACCCGGATGCCCAGGACCGGATGGTGCTGCATTGTGAAGCAGCGGATGCGGTCGGCGGACTCAGGGAGAAGCTGGTCGATGCGCTGCGCGAACAGACGAAATTGCGCGGTACGGTCGAATTTGTTGCACCGGGGGGCTTGCCGAATGATGGAAAGGTGATCGAAGATAAGCGGGTCTATTGACCTGGAATCCTGTGATGCGTGTTTTAGCCTTCGCACTGGCCGTGCTGGCCCTGCCGGCAGTGGCCGACGAGCCCGCCTTGCGACCCTCCGCCGGGCTGTTGTTCAAGCATCCGGACCTGTTGCGCCCGGGTACCTGCGTCGTCTATCGGGAAGGCGGTGCCGGCTGGATACTGACCGAGCCGCTGTTCTTCCTGAAGGGGAAAGTCCTCGGTGCGGCGGTCAGTACCCGACAACTGGGGCAGTGCCCGGTGGTGCCGGGCAAGACCGTTGATCAGTACAACCGTGAGGAATTCGTCCGCCACGTGCGGGCGACCCCTTGCCTGGCACCCGGCGTGCCGGATCGCGACGAGCAGATCGGCATGGTCCGCGTCAGCGTCAGCGACTGGGAAACGCCGCATGTGCGCAAGGCGGAGAACGCCGGTCGCCTGTATCGCGGCATGTTCCTCGACCGGCCGCTGGAGAAGGGCATGGAAATCGAGCTCGAGGCCGACCTGCTCGGGGCCTGCGAGCCGTAACAGGATCAGTCGCCGCTGCTGGGGCGAGCCAGTGAAACGGCACCCAGCGCGACCAGCCGTGTAATTTCCGCTGCCGACAGTCCCAGCGTCGCCAGGCGTTCCTGGGTGTGTTCGCCGAGCAAGGGCGGCGGGTTGCTGACCGATGCGGGCGTTCGTGACAGGCGTGGGGCCGGGGCCGGCTGGCGGACGCCGGCAATGTCGATGAAGGCTTGACGCGCCTGGTTGTGCGGGTGTTCCGTCGCCTCTTTCATGGTCAGCACCGGCCACACGCAATCGTCGCTGTCGGCGAACAGCTTTTCCCAGTAGATGCGCGGTTGACCGCAGAATATTGCGGTCAGCCGGCGTTTCATCGCCGGCCAGCGCGTGGTGTCGTACTGGGCGCCGGAAAAATCCGGGTCGTCCGCCAGACCCAGACGCTGGATGAAGGTCGCGTAGAACTGCGGCTCCAGCGGGCAGACGCTGAGCCACAGGCCGTCGGCGCAGGCATAGACATCGTAGAACGGGGCACTCGAATCGATCGCGCATTGACCCTGCCACTCGCCCAGCGCGTCGAGATTGAACAGGCCGTGCGCGAGCAGTGCCGCACCTTCGCACATCGCCGCATCGATCACCTGCCCCTGGCCGCTGCGCTGCGTTTCGAGCAGTGCACAGGCGATGCCCCAGGCCAGCACCAGGCCGCCGCCTCCCATGTCGCCGACCAGCGTCGGTGGCGCCCACGGGGCGCCACCGTGCCGGCGTCCGCTGTCGAGCACACCGGCCAGCGCGGCGTAGTTGGCGTCGTGGCCGGCGCGCGGCGCCAGCGGACCATCCTGTCCCCAGCCAGTCATGCGCCCGTAGATCAGGCGTGGATTCAGCGCCAGGCATTCGTCCGGACCGAAGCCGAGGCGTTCCATGACCCCGGGCCGAAAACCCTCGATCAGCACGTCGGCGTCGGCGATCAGCTTGTGTACCAGCGGTCGGGCTTCCGGACTCTTCAGGTCGATGCACAAGGATTTCTTGCCGCGATTGGCCACCGCCTTGCGCCCGCCGCCGAACAACTGCGAGGCAAAGGTGCCGCCGGCACGCTCGAGCAGCGTTACCTCGGCCCCCATGTCGGCGAGTAGCATGCCGCAGAACGGGCCGGGGCCGATGCCGGCGAATTCGACGACCTTGATGCCGGCCAGCGGGCCGCGCTTTTCCTGAGTCCGGACTGTCTCCATGGTTCTCTCTTTTTCTCGTCAAAAGGGCTGTCGACCGCAGTATCGCACGTCGGCGTTTGCCTGCGGCAGCGGCCTTCGGGCATGATTCGGGGCTTCCGGAGGATGGTTATGAAAAGCAGAATCGACGAGTTGCTGGCCCGTATCGAGGCCTTGCAGAATGAACTGGAGGGCGAGTATCTCAAGACGCGCGAGGAGTGGGCGCGCAAGAAAGCCGAGCTGGCCGACGAACTGGCCCGCCAGCAGCGCCGCTACAAGACCGGGCTGTTCCGCTTCCTCATCCGCTCGCGCATCCTGGTCCTGCTGACCGCGCCGGTGATCTACGCCGGCTGGATTCCCTTCCTGCTGATGGACCTGTTCGTCACGCTGTACCAGACGATCTGCTTTCCGGTGTATCGCATTCCGCGGGTCCGGCGTGGCGACTACATTGTCTTTGATCGCGCCGATCTGCCTTACCTGAACCTGGTCGAGAAGTTCAACTGCTTCTACTGCTCATACGGCAACGGCGTTGCCGCCTATACGCGGGAAGTGGCGGCGCGGACCGAGCAGTACTGGTGCCCGATCAAGCACGCACGGCGGATCAAGGCGGCGCATGACCGCTATCCGAAGTTCTTCGATTATGGCGACGCCGAAGCCTTTCAGCAGGGGCTGAATCGCTTGCGCCGCCAGTACGACGAGCCGACTGACGGCGACGGCAAGCAGCCCTAGCCCCGGCGCCCGAACAAGCCCTTGACTGCTTCCTGCAGATCGGCCGGCAGCACGACGACCTTGGCATTGTCCTTCTCGCCCATGCGCTCCAGCGCGGCGATGTACTTTTCGCCGAGCATGTAGGACATCGGGCCGGTCTGGTCGCCGATGGCGGCAGTGATGCGGCGGATCGCTTCGGCTGAGGCCTCGGCCAGCATGACCTGGGCGTCGGCGTCGCGCTTGGCCGATTCCAGCCGTGCTTCAGCTTCGAGGATGGCCGCCTGCTTGGCGCCTTCGGCCCGGATGACGACAGCCTTGCGTTCGCGTTCGGCCGCCGCCTGCATTTCCATCGCCTTCTGCATCGACGGTGACGGCTTGATGTCCTGGATTTCCACCGACTTCACCGTCAGGCCCCAGTCGACGGCCTCGTCGGCGATGCTTTCGCGCAGCCGGGCCTTGATCTTGTCGCGCGATGACAGTGCCTCGTCGAGCTCCATTTCGCCGACGATCGAACGCAGCGTGGTCATGATCAGGTTGCGGATGGCTTCGGAAAAATCGGTGATGCCATAGACCGCCTTGACCGGATCGGTGACCTTGATGAAGGCGATGGCATTGGTCAGGATCACCGCATTGTCGCGGGTGATCACTTCCTGTTCCTGGACGTCGAGGATGATGTCCTTGGTGACCAGTTGATAAGCGATCTTGTCGATGTAGGGAATGACCACGTTGAGACCGGGCTTGAGCGTGCCATGGTATTTGCCCAGCCGCTCGACGATCCATTCCTCGCCCTGCGGCACGATGCGCACGCCCTTGGCGATGGTGACGACGACAAAGACCAGTAGTACCAGACTGACGATGAGTCCTGCTTCCATGTTTTACTCCCGGGTTTTTGCAACTTTGAGAAAACTGCCTTCGACGCCGACAACGCGGACGCGCTCGCCGGCAGGGATGGCGTCATCGGCCAGACAGATCCATTCGTCCGAGCCGAGCAGGGGGCGCTGGAAACGGACCTTGCCCTTGCCGAAGGGCACGATGGCGCTGACCAGCAAGCCGATTTCGCCAATGGCTTCACCATCGGCGGTGCCGCTGCGGGTCCGATCGAAGTTCTGCTTGAAGACCCGGAACCAGAGTATGACCATGGCCAGCGAGGCGACGATCCAGAGCATGACTTGTGCGGTCGACGACAGATCCGGGGCAAAAACCAGCAGGCCGCCGACGAGCAGCGCGCCGAGGCCGAACCAGATGACGTAGAAGGCCGGTATGGCCAGTTCGGCGAGGGTCAGCAATATGCCGACGACGATCCAGTGCCACCATTCAGGATGCATGTTGATCTCCATGTGTGTCGAGTATTTCGGGTTTGCCGGAGCGGGTCAAGGCGAATTGTGGTTTTCACGGATTATTGGCGGTTGACCGCAGGATTAGAATCGACGCATGCAAACCGTCCTGCTGCTGCTCCCCGATTTTGCCCTGATCCTGCTCGGCGCCATGATCCGGCGCTGGATGCATCTGGGCGACCATTTCTGGAATGGCGTCGAGAAACTGGTCTATTTCATCCTCTTCCCGGCCCTGCTGGTCAATGCCATCCTGCGCACGACGCTTGACCTGGGCGCTGCCATGCCGCTGCTGGCTACGGCCTTCGCCGCGATGTTCGGCGGCATGCTGCTGGCGCTGGTGCCGAAACTGTTCACCCGGATGCCGGCGCTGACCTACGCGTCGATGTTCCAGTGCGGCTACCGGTTCAATTCCTATATCGCGCTGGCCGTCGCCGGTATGCTTTTCGGCTCGCCCGGCATCGCCACCATGGGCCTGATCGTCGGTGCCGCCGTACCTTTCGCCAACCTGGCCTCGGTCTGGATGCTCGCCCGTCACGGCAATGTCGGCCTGTGGCGCGAAGTGGCGCGCAATCCACTGATCTGGGCGACCGCAACCGGCTTCGTGCTCAACCTCGCGGGCTTCGTGCCGCCGGCACCATTGCAGTCTTTTCTCGGTCGTCTGGCCGATGCCTCGATCGCCCTCGGCCTGATCACCGTCGGCGCGGCGCTGCGCCTGGACGGCACCAGCGGTGTCCGGCTGTTCTCGGGCTGGCTGCTCGCCGTCAAGCTGCTGGCTCTGCCGCTGATCGCGGTCGGTGTTGGCAGCCTGCTTGGCTTGTCGGGCCTGTATTTCCAGGTGGTGGTGCTGTTTGCCGCGATGCCGACGGCGTCGTCGGCCTACATCCTGGCGATGCGCATGGGGGGCGACGGCCGCAGCGTCGCCTGGCTGATTTCGGCAAGCACGCTGGCGGCGATGCTCACGCTGCCGCTATGGGCAGCGTGGCTGATCGGCTGACTACTTTTTTGCGGTCGACCGCTTGGCCTTGGGTTTTTCCGTTTCCGCCTCGACGGCCTGGGCTGCGGCTTCGGCATTCTGCTGCATCTGCTCGCGCATCTGCTGCATCATCTGCCACGGCCACATCGCCGCTTCGGACAGGCCGCCCGGCGCTTCCGCCGGGGCTGCTTCGGGGGCCGGCTCCTCGTTCATCTTGCGCGCGGCATCGGTGGCCATCTGGCCCATCGCCTGCACGGTGCTGACGGTGGTACGCTGCATCTCCAGGCCCTGAATGGTCATCTGCAGCATCGAGAGATTCATGCGTAGCCAGCCTTCAACCGCCTTCAGGTCCTTGATGCGCTTGTCGAGTTCTTCAAGGTCGAATGTCGGCGCGACCATGCCGGGAAGGGAGAAGCCCATGTTGCCCCACATGTTGCGCATGAAATTGAGCGGATCGTTTGCTTGTTGGTCAGCCATGTCTCTCTCCTTCGGGTTGTATTCAACGATCTTAAACCACTTTGTAACGCAAAATGATAAATTAGCCGCCGTTATGAAAGGGGAATAGATGCTTAAATTGCTCGTGGTGGAAGATCATGCGCTGGTCCGGGAGGGCCTGGTCGGATTGCTGTCGCAGATCGAGGAGGGCGCCAGCGTTTTTGAAAGCGCCGATTTCGAGAGCGCGCTGGGGGTGCTCGACAGCGAAGGCGACTTCGACCTGGTCCTGCTCGACCTGGCACTGCCCGGCATCGACGGCTTCGCCGGTCTCGACATCCTGCGCCGACGTTATCCGGCGATGCCGGTGGCGGTCGTTTCCGCCTTCGACGACATGCCGACGGTGACACGCGTGATCAATCTCGGTGCTTCCGGATTCATTCCCAAGGCGCTCAACGGCGAATGCCTGCTGCAAGCCGTGCGCGAGGTGCTGGCCGGCAACATCTTCCGGCCGAGCGGTCAAGCCCTGGCCCGGATGGACGACGCCGTGCCGGTGCCGCCATCGAGCGTCAGCGTCCGGCCCGAGGATATCGGCCTGACCGATCGCCAGGCGCAGGTGCTGTGTCTGATGGTCCGTGGCTTGTCGAACCGGGATATCGCCGAACAGCTGGATCTTTCCGAAGGTACCGTGAAGATCCACGCGACGGCGGTATTCAAGGCGCTGGGCGTGAACAGCCGGACGCAGGCGCTGGTGACAGCCGCACGCTACCGCATCGACTTCGCCGACGTTTTCTAGACGGTTTGTGCCGCCGCCGGGTTGCGCGAGGAACTGGCGCGCAACAGGGCGCGCAGGCGGGCCGGACGCAGCGGCAGGGTCAGGGTATGGGTGCCGCGCGGTGCTGCCGTTGCCGGATTGCTGCCGAGAACGATCAGCGCCATTTCCGGATCGATGTCCGGGATGCTGTCGGCGTCGCAGATGACGATGGTGTCGCTGCGCAGCCGCTCGACCGATTGGCGGTCGCCGCTGCTGGTTTCGTAATGCCACGAGGTGATCAGTTCCCGGCAGGCGGCAAGTTCGGCCGAGTTGCCGATCAGGTGCACCAGGCCGACGCTGGCTTTCTGGCGCTGGCTGCTGCTCGCGATACTCTTTTCCCGGGCGACCAGCAGACCGAATCGGGTTCCGTTGCCGATCTGCGAAGCCAGTGTGACCTGGATGTCCAGCCCCTTGGCCAGGCGTTCGACAATGGACAGGCCGAGGCCGAGGCCGCCGTCGTGTTCGCGGGCAACATTGGCAACCTGGAAAAACTCGGCAAACACGGCGGTCCGGTATTCCCGGGCGATGCCGATGCCGCTGTCGCGGACTTCGATGCGCACCTTGTCGCCCTGCAGACGGGCGCCGACGAGTACCGAGCCGCCGGCTGGCGTGTAGCGCAGTGCGTTGGAAATCAGATTGCCGATCATGCGTTCGAGCAGGCGCGGGTCGGTACGCAGGTACAGGCGGGTCGGATGGAAACGCAGGCGTAACTGCTGGGCATCGGCCTGGCGGTGGAAGGCGTCGTGCAGGTGACGGAAGACCGCGTCGAGCGGAAAGGCCTGGATGTCGGCCCGGACACCATCGATATCAAGGCGCGAAATGTCGAGCAGGGCGTTGAGCATTTCGCCCAGCGTCTGGGTCGAGGCGCTGATCTGTTCGGCAATGCGGGGAACTTCGCGCAGGCGGCCGGCACTGGCCTGGCGCAGCAGGTCGGTGGTGAACAGCGACAGCGCGTGCAGCGGTTGTCGCAAGTCGTGGCTGGCTGCAGCCAGAAAGCGGCTTTTTGCTGCATTGGCCCGTTCTGCCGCATCCTTTTCAGCCGCCAGCGCTGCGGTGGCAGTGTCGATCCGGTCTTCCAGCTGATCGCGGCTTTCGGCCAGCGCTTCGGCCATGGCGCGCAATTCGCCGACCTGGCGGCGGACCAGCAGGGCACCGAAGAACAGCAGTGCGCTGAGCATGGCGCCGAGCGTACCGATCTCGAACAGCCGGTTGTACCAGTTGGTCAGCACCGATTCGGTCGGCATGATGGCGACCAGGCGCAGATCGGAAAAGCCCGGTACCGGCGAGGTCGAGATCAGGAGTCCGTTGCCGCGGGCCAGGCCGGTTTCCGGGATCCGCCCGGCCGGCCGGCCGCCAAACAGGATGTCACCGGCCGGCCGGCCGAGAATGCCGGAGTGTGTGCTGAGGTCGGCGGGGCGGCAGGAGGCGATGACTTCGCCCCGGAGATTGGTCAGCACCGCATCGAAATTGTCCGACAGGCGGTTGGCCCAGCAGAAATCCTGCATGTAGGCCGGTTCGATGGCGGCGAAGGCGGCGCCGGCGAAACGTTTTTCCGGACCGTTGATGCGGTGCGCGATGGCGTAGGTGTAGCGTCCCGAGTTGCGCCCGACATAGGGGCCGAAAGTGGACCACAGGGCGCCGTTTTCCAGCGTGATGAAATAGGGGCGGTCGCGGACGTTGATCGGCGGCGGCGGAAAATAGGTCGAGATGAACCGCTGGTTGCCCTGTTCGTCGAAGACGATCAGGTCGCGCAACTGCGGCATCGCGCGCGAGTGGCGCTGGGCGATGTATTCCCAGCCGCGCACGGACTCCCATTCGGGCCAGTCGATGCGGTTGCTGGAGAGGTCGGTGGCGACTTCCTTGACCAGTACGTCGACGGCCTCGAAGGAGCGCGCCGTGTGTTCGGCCATCATCACCGTGAACTGCTGCAGGCGTTTTTCGCCGCTGTCGATGTCGCGCTGGTAGGACAGCGTCAGGTCGGTCAGGAAGACGAGCAATACCGTCAGTGTCCCCGCCAGGGCAACGATCAGGGCGAGCTTTTCCGGCTTGCGTGTAAGCATTTCAGGTCAGATGCGGTAGCAGTAAAGCGGTCGCGGCGGCGTGCAGTCGACCTCGATGACCTTCAGCGGCACTTCGCCGGGTACCGGGAAACTGTTGCTGACGAACAGGCTGCCCGGCTTCATCTCGGCTTTCACCTTTTCCCACAATTCGGGCATCGGGGCCGGCGAGAGGAAGGCGTAGACCAGGTCGTGGTTGTGCAGCGGTGTTGCCCACAGGTCGTCCCAGCGCCAGTCCAGGTTGCTGCGGCCGACGCCGAGGATGCGACCGGCCAGCCAGGTCAACGGGGCGTTCTCGACGCCGGTGAAGTGCTTGTCCGGCCAGCGGTCGGCGAGCGGGATGACGGTGCTGCCGAGGCCGGCGCCGAGGTCGAGGAAATGTTCCGCTTCTTCCTTGCCCAGCAACTCGTCGAGGGCGGCGACGGTTTCGCGGTTGGACAGGTAGAGCGGCACCTGGCCGCTCAGCGCGCCGCGATAGACCAGCAGCAACAGCACGAAGGCGAGCAGGAACCAGCCCGGGTCGATGGCCAGGCTGTAGGTCACCCAGACCAGCGGCATGAAAAATGCGTGGATGACGCGCCACCACCATGGCTGGCGGCTCAGCGTGGCCAGCGCCAGCGCAACGGCGCCGATCAGCAGGCTGGTCTGCAGCCAGGGCATGGCTTCCGCCTGCCAGCCGTAATACGGCCAGGCGACGGAGAGGACGAGGATGACGGCAGCCCCCTGCAGGGCGAATTGACGCTTGGGTGTGGCAGACATGGCGAGATTCTAAGGGAAATATGTCGGCGAAATCAGTTTTGCCGGCTCATGCGTGGTTTTTGCCGTTTTATTGCGGTCGACCGCAATAATCGACAGTTTATGGCGCATGGCCGAGAACGCCGCGCAGCAAGTCGATGAAGGCGGTGGTGCGTGCCGGCAGCAGACGGCGGCCGGGCGTGACGCACCACAGCGTGATGCCGGGAAGTTGCCAGTCGGGCAGTACGCGGCGGAGCAGTCCTTCGGCAACCCGCGTGCCGGCAAAGCGCTGGTCCAGGGCGACGATGCCCAGGCCATGCGCCGCCAGGTCGCGCTGCAGCGCCGGCGAATTGGCGGCTAGCGGCCCGTTCGGCATGCCTTCCCAGGATTCGTCGCCGCGCGACAGGCGCCACGGAATGGCCTCGCCGTTGCCGCCGATCAGGCCGAGGCACACATGCCGCGCCAGATCGTCCGGGCTCGTTGGCTCGCCGTAGCGCGCCAGGTAGGCCGGGCTGGCGTAGAGGCGGTTGTCCAGCCGGCTGATCTGGCGGGCGACCAGGCCGGCATCGTCGGGCAGGCGGCTGGCGGCGCGGATGGCGATGTCGAAACGCTCGGCCAGCAGGTCCACGCGTCGGGGCGACAGGTCGAGTTCGAGCCGCACTTCCGGGTAAGTGGCGGCGTATTGCAGCAGCAGGCGGGTCAGGTCGAGCTCAACGAAATCCGGCGGCATCGACACGCGCAGCACGCCGCGCGGCGTCGCCTGCCGGTGCTGGGCGATGGCAGTCGCTGCCTCGGTTTCCTCGAGCAGTCGCTTGGCGTGATCGAGGATGCGCTCGCCGAATTCGGTGATGCTCAGGCGCCGCGTGCTGCGGCTGAGCAGGCGCTCGCCGAGTTTTGCCTCAAGCGCGGTCAGCCGCCGCGACAGCGTCGACCTGGGCAGCCCGGCGCGCTCGGCGGCGCGCGCGAAACTGCCGGTCTCCATGATCAGGGCGAACAGCAGCAGATCGTTGGCATCCAGCTTCATGTCTTGGCCATTGGTTCAATAATGGAACAATGTTACCCATTTCAACGGCTTCTGGCGCGGCATTGTTGCAAATATCATCTGCTCCATGGTGTCGGCTAGGCCGAAACCGAAACCTCAACCCCACGGAGAAAAATCATGAAGATCCTGCAAATCAACGCCAGCGCCCGCTCTGCCGGCGCCAACTCGACCCGTCTCGCCGACGCAGTGACTGCCCGTCTGCTGGCTGCCAACCCGCAGGCTGTCGTCGAACTGCGCGACCTCGCCGCCAACCCGCACCCGGTACTCGACGAGCCGGCCCTGGGCGCGTTGTTCACCCCGGCCGATCAGCGCACCCCGGCGCAGGCTGACCGGGTCGCGCTCGACGATGCGTTGATCGCCCAGGTTCAGGCTGTCGATGTGATCGTACTCGGCGTGCCGATGTACAACTTCGGCGTCCCTGTGCAACTGAAGACCTGGATCGACGCCATCGCCCGCGCCGGCGTCACCTTCCGCTACACCGCCAACGGTCCGGAAGGCTTGCTCAAGGGTAAGAAGGTCTACGTTGCGCTGGCGCGCGGCGGTCTCTACCGCGACACCCCGGCCGATTCGCAAGTGCCCTACCTGAAGAGCGTGCTCGCCTTCCTCGGTCTGACAGATGTCGAGTTCATCTACGCCGAAGGCCTGGCGCTGGGCGCGGAATCCGCCGACAAGGCGTTTGCCGAAGCCGATGCGCATCTCGACCAACTTTTTGCCTGAACCGGCGTCTGACCAGAGCCGGTTCGTTAACAGGAGCATGAGCATGAGCCAAACATCCACCGCCTTCCGTGGTGTCGAACGTCTCGTCGCAGGGCAGCAGACCGCCGACGGCGCAGGCGTGCGCCTGACCCGCGTGCTGACCCAGAACCTGCAACGTCGTCTCGATCCCTTCCTGATGCTCGACGCCTTCCGCAACGAAAACCCGGACGACTACATCGGCGGCTTTCCCGACCATCCGCACCGCGGTTTCGAAACCATCACCTACATGCTGGCCGGGCGCATGCGCCATCACGACAGCGCCGGCAACCAGGGCCTGCTCGGCCCCGGCGGCATGCAGTGGATGGTCGCCGGTAGCGGCCTGATCCATTCCGAACTGCCGGAGCAGGAATCCGGGCTGATGGAAGGTTTTCAGCTGTGGCTGAACTTGCCGGCGGCGGACAAGATGATGGCGCCCAACTACCGCGACGTGCCGTCGGCGGCGATCCCGGAATACACCAGCGCCAGCGGTGTGCACGTCCGCGTCATTGCAGGCGAAAGCCACGGCACGGTCGGTGCGGTACAGCGACCGGTGACCGAGCCGCTCTACCTCGACATCCACCTGCTGGCCGGCAGCCGCTTCGAGCAGGCCATTCCAGCCGGGCACAATGCTTTTGCCTATGTCTATCGCGGCCGGGCCGAAATTGCCGGTACTGCGGTCGACGACCGTCAGATGGCAATTTTGGCCAACGATGGCGCGGCTGGCGTGGTCATCGAGGCGCCGGTGGACAGCCGCCTGATCCTCGTCGCCGGCCACCCGCTGGATGAGCCGATCGCCCAGTACGGGCCGTTCGTGATGAACACCGCCGAGCAGATCGAGCAGACCTTGCGCGACTACCGGGACGGCAAGTTCGAGGCGGCGGTGGTGCAGGCGCTATAGCCGGCTGCAGACTGCGGGTAGCGTTTAACCCCGGTCGAGGCGAATGGCGTTGAGGTCTTCTTCGACGTCGCACTGAAGCTCTGCCAGTTCTTCTTCGTCGAAGTTCAGGTAGTTCAGTGCGGCGGCGCCATGCGCCATCCATTCCGCCTCGTCCGGCACATCGAGAAAACGCGCGATCAGGTGGTCGGCAAGCAGGGAGATGGCGGTCAGCGCACGCACCTCGTCGCTCACACTTGATGAGGTGTCGGCAAGGATTTCAAAATTGTGATGCATGCGGATCGCCTTCACGATCAGCTCCGGCAAATGCCAGTTGTGGGCGAGCATGGCGCCAACCGCCACATGGTCCGTGCCATGCCGCTCGGTTTCCACTTCCCAGACCGCCCTGGCCGAACGGTTGGCCAGCAGCAGCGTCTCCTTGTAGTCGGCAAAACGCTGCATCAGGATGGGAATGCCGCAATCATGGAAGAGACCGAAGGTATAGGCGTCTTCCCGGGTAATGCCGGGTACTCGCCGCGCCAGCCGGGTCGATACGGTCGCGTGGTAATTCGAGCGTTCCCAGAAGCGTTCCATGCTGACGCTGACGTCGTCGGGGGATAGCGAACGTTTCAGTGCCAGGCCGTTGACGATGCACAGGATGTTCTTCAAGCCAAGCACCGCCGCCGCTGTTTGTACCGTCTCGACCTTGTTGCGCAGCGCGAAGATCGGCGAATTGGCAGTCTTCATCATCGACGCTGCCAGGCCAAGATCGCCGGTAATCAGACGGATGATCTTGTTGAAATCGACTTCCGGGCGGCGTGCCTCGTCGAGCAGCGCGGCGACCACCACTGGGCAGGGTGGAATGAATATGGTCTTGAGAATATCGGAAACCGACTCGGCGGCAACTTCGGTATTGACGGCTTTATTGAGCATCTGCATGGCAACAACCTCCGGAAATAACGAACCATTCGGAGATCAAGGGCATCGTGCCCGCGTGCTGCCATAAAGCCATATTGGCGACCCCACTATCATCGAACCAAGATCCTGGTTCATTAGACTGGAAGCTTTGCGTCCCCGCCTTTCGACGGGTTTGCCCTGATCAATGAAACGTCATGGTAACTGCAGTTGTTGTCATGCTTTTGCGCTAAATCAAACAATATTGAGCGCTAGTGAAAAACAGCCGTCTGGTGATCAGCTGGAACGCAGGTTGCGTTGAACTCAGGGAGGCTGCGCGCTGCAATCGCACGCCTCCCTTGGCAAGTTCCTGAAGTGCTGGTTATTTCGGAGCCTGGCGCAACTGTTTTCGCTTCCTGTCAGCCTGCTCGGCGGCAAGCTGGCGCACCGGGCCAAAACCCCTGACCGCTTCCGGCCAGGTGGCAAGGGCCAGGCGTTCGGGGCCGGGGGCTTGTCCGGAAATACTGTCGAGGTCGGCTTCGTAGTCGGCCAGCAGTTGGCGGTCAAGTCGACTTTCCTCGCTGTTTTTCCACGGGTCGAGCCAGGTGCCGCGCCAGCGGCGGGCCAGGCTCAGGGCGCGCAGTACGGGCAGCAGCCAGGGACCGAAGCGGATTTTCTTCGGCCGGCCGTCGGGGCAGCTGCCGCTCAGGCCGGGCGGGGCCAAGTGGAAGTTGAGGCGCAGTTCGCCGTCGAAGCGCTGGTTCAGGCTGTCGAGGAAATCGGTTTGTGTATACAGGCGGGCGACTTCCCAGGCGTCCTTGGGGGCGAGCAGACGGGCGTACTGGGTGGCGACGGCGCGGGTCAGGGCGTCGTCACCGAGCTGGCGGATGGCTTCGATCCGGCGGCCATAGCGCTCAGCCAGGTGGCTGTCCTGGTAGGCGGTAAGGTGTTCGCGGCGGCTGGCGATCAGTTCGTCCAGCGTCTGTTCGGCGCTGCCGGGGCGGGTGGTTTTTGCCCCGGCGATGGCGTCGACCGCAGCAGGCTGGGCGGCGGCGCGACGGCCCCACATGAAGGCCTGGCGGTTGGCATCGATGGCCGTGCCGTTGAGTTCGATGGCGCGGTCGAGGGCGGCAGCGGATACCGGGACCAGTCCCTTTTGCCAGGCGTAGCCGAGGAGCAGCATGTTGGCGTAAAGCGCATCGCCCATCAGCGCGCTGGCCAGATGATTGCTGTCGATGAACTGGATCTGCTCGCGCCCCAGGGTGTCGGTAAGTTGCTGCTGCAGGCCGGTTTGCGGGAAGTGCCAGTCGCGGTTGCGGGTGAATTCGGCGGTCGGGGTTTCGGTGCTGCTGACCACCGCGCGGGTCCGGCCTTCGAGCATTTTGGCCGTCGCTTCCGGGCTGGCGCTGACAACCAGGTCGCCGCCGAGCACGGCGTGCGCTTCGCCGGTGGCGATGCGGGCGGCGTGGATGTCTTCGGGGCGGTCGGCAATGCGCAGGTGCGAGAAGACGGCGCCGTATTTCTGCGCCAGGCCGGTCATGTCCAGTGTCGAGATGCCCTTGCCGTCGAGGTGGGCGGCCATGCCGACCAGGGCGCCGAGGGTGATCACGCCCATGCCGCCGACACCGGTGATCAACAGGTTGTACGGCTGTTCGGTCGATGGCAGTTGCGGCGCCGGCAAAATTGCCCAGTTGTTGGCGTCGACCGCAGTCGTGCTGCCTTTCTTTGGTATCGCCCCGTCGATGGTGACGAAGCTTGGGCAGAAGCCCTTGAGGCAGGAGAAATCCTGATTGCAGGATGACTGGTCGATCTGGCGCTTGGTGCCGAAGGCGGTTTCGACCGGTACCACCGACAGGCAGTTGGATTGCACCGAACAGTCGCCGCAGCCTTCGCAGACGGCTTCGTTGATGACCACGCGTTTGCTCACCGCCGGCATTTTGCCGCGTTTGCGCCGGCGGCGGGCTTCGGTGGCGCAGACCTGGTCGTAGATCAGGATCGAAACGCCGGGAAACTCGCGCAGTTCGCGCTGGACGGCGTCGAGTTCGTCGCGATGGCGGACTGGAACCGCATTTCCTCCCGGTCGGGCGAGATCGGTGATCTGCGCGTATTTCTCTGGTTCGGCAGCGACGATGATCATCTTGCCGACGCCTTCTGCTTCCAGCTGCCGGGTGATGCGGGCGACGCTGAGAATGCCATCGACCGGCTGGCCGCCAGTCATCGCGACGGCGTCGTTGTAGAGAATCTTGTAGGTGATCGGCACTTTCGCCGCGATTGACTGGCGGATGGCGAGCAGTCCGGAATGAAAATAGGTGCCGTCGCCGAGGTTGGCGAAGATGTGCTTTTCCTCGGTGAACGGCGCCTGGCCGACCCAGGGCACGCCTTCGCCGCCCATGTGGGTGAAGGTCGCAGTCGAGCGATCCATCCACGTCACCATGTAGTGGCAGCCGATGCCGGCGACGGCGCGCGAGCCTTCCGGCACTTTGGTGGACGTGTTGTGCGGGCAGCCCGAGCAGAAGTGCGGCTTGCGTTCGGCCAGCACGATCGGCGTCTTTGCTGCCTGCTGCTTGGCTTCGATCAGTTGCAGCCGCGCTTGGATGGCCGGCGAGGTGAAGAAGCGGCCGATGCGCCGGGCGATGACACGGGCGATGACGGCCACCGGCAGTTCGCCGGCGGCCGGCAGCAGCCAGTCGCTGTGCGCCAGGTAACCGCCTTCGCCGCCTGCGGTCCACTCGCCTTTTTCATCGAATTTGCCGACGATGCGCGGGCGGACATCGTCGCGCCAGTTGTACAGCTCTTCCTTCAACTGGTATTCGAGCAGTTGCCGCTTTTCCTCGACGACCAGGATTTCCTCCAGGCCTTCGGCAAAGTGGCGCACGCCTTCCGGTTCCAGCGGCCAGACCATGCCGACCTTGTACAGCCGGATGCCGATCTGCGCGGCCAGCGCCTCGTCGATGCCGAGTTCGTCGAGCGCCTGGCGCACGTCAAGGTAGCTTTTGCCGGCGGTGAGAATGCCGAGGCGGGGCGTTGGCGAATCGATGATCACGCGATCAAGCTTGTTCGCCCGGCAGTAGGCCAGCGCCGCGTACAGCTTGTGGTTGAGCAGGCGGGCTTCCTGAACCAGCGGCGGGTCCGGCCAGCGGATGTTGAGACCGTCGGCCGGCAGGCTGAAATCGGTGGGGATTTTGATGTCGACCGCACTCAGATCGATATTCACCGAGGCCGAGGTTTCGACGGTGTCGGCCAGCGCCTTGAACGCCACCCAGCAGCCGGAATAGCGGCTCATCGCCCAGCCGTGCAGGCCGTAGTCGAGATATTCCTGGACGTTGGCCGGGTACAGCACCGGCATCATCACCGCCTTGAAGACGTGTTCAGTCTGGTGCGGCAAGGTCGAGGATTTGGCCGCGTGGTCGTCACCGGCGATGACCAGTACGCCGCCAAACTGCGCCGAGCCGGCAGCGTTGGCATGGCGGAAGACATCGCCGCAGCGATCGACGCCCGGCCCCTTGCCGTACCACATGCCGAATACGCCGGCGTATTTCGCGCCGGGGAACAGCCCGACCTGCTGGCTGCCCCAGACGGCGGTGGCGGCGAGGTCTTCGTTGACGCCGGGCTGGAAGGTGATGTGGTGGTCGGCGAGGTGCGCCTTGGCTTTCCACAGGCCGAGATCGAGATTGCCCAGCGGACTGCCGCGATAGCCGGAAACGAAACCGGCGGTATTCAGTCCGGCAGCGAGATCGCGTTCGCGCTGCAGCATCGGCAGGCGGATCAGCGCCTGGGTGCCGGTCAGGAAGACGCGGCCGGTGTTGCGGGTGTACTTGTCATCCAGCGTCGCGGATACCGACGCCGGCAAATCGGGCTTGCCCATGTTTTGTCTCCATTTTTTCTCGGCCTTGTGGGCCGGTTACTGTGTTCCCGCACACCGGGGGTGGTGGTGTTCGGGCGTTGGAGATTGGAGTATCGGGGAGGGGGGATGGTTCGGGCAATAAGGGTTTTTGCTGAGGGTTCCGCGCTTGAGGCGCGTCTTACTTTCTTTTGCTTCGCCAAAAGAAAGTAAGCAAAGAAAAGGCGACCCTGGGTCGGTGCCGGCTGCGCCGGTTCCCTGCGCTACTCGAAACGCCGGGCGGCTGCGCAACTCGGGGCTGCGCCCCTCAAACAGTGCTCGCCGACTGCCCCCGGCGTTCCTGCGTTGCTCGGCACCTCCCAAGGGGCCCGGAAAGGCGTCCGGGCTCAGCGGACGGAACTGATTTTTGGGCTTTTTTGCTTGTTGACCGCAATATTCAATACAAAAGCTTGCTGCTTGATCTGCGACGCATTTGGGGCCCCCATGTGCAGCGCCGAGCAACGGAGCTGGCGGCGGAAAAAGGGCGAGGACTGTCTGAGCCGCGTAGCGGCGAGTTCCGCAGCCCCCGCCGACAGCGAGTAGCGCAGGGGAGTCGGCGCAGCCGACCGCGTAACCTGGGGTCGCCTTCTTCTTTGCTTACTTTCTTCTTGGCGAAGCAAGAAGAAAGTAAGACGCCCTCAGGCGGAACCCCCAGCCAATTCAAGAATCCCCTACGGCAAAACCTTCCCCGGATTCAACAATCCCGCCGGATCAAGCGCCCGCTTCACCGCCCGCATCACCTCAACCGCCACCTCACCATGCTCGGCAACAAGATATTTCCGCTTGCCCAGCCCGATGCCATGCTCGCCAGTGCAGGTGCCTTCCATCGCAATCGCCCGTTCGACGACGCGCCGGCTGATCCAGGCGGCTTCTTCCATTTCCTTGATGTTGTCGGGATCGACCAGCACGACGAGGTGGAAATTGCCGTCGCCGACATGGCCGAAGAGTGCGATCGGGATGCTGACCTGGGCGATGTCCTCGTTGGTTTCTGCGATGCATTCGGCCAGCCGCGAGATCGGCACGCAGACGTCGGTCGGGAAGCAGCGGCAACCGGGTTTCAGCTGCAGGCAGGCGAAGTAGGCGTCGTGGCGGGCCTGCCACAGGCGCGTGCGGTCTTCCGGCCGGGTTGCCCACTCGAAGTTGGCGCCGCCGAGATCGCCGGCGATGGCTTGCACGGTTTCGGCCTGTTCCTCGACCCCGGCGGGGCTGCCGTGAAATTCGAAGAACAGCGTCGGCGCTTCCGCCAGCGTGGTCTTGCTGAACTGGTTGATGGCCTTGAGTGACAGCGCATCGAGCAGTTCGATGCGTGCCACCGGCACGCCGAGCTGGATGGTCTGGATCACCGTCTGCACCGCTGATTCGATGTCGGGAAAGGTGCACACCGCGGCCGAGATGGCTTCGGGAATCGGGTACAGCTTGACGGTCAGTTCGGCCATGATGCCGAGCGTACCTTCCGAGCCGACCAGCAGCCGGGTCAGGTCGTAGCCGGCCGACGACTTGCGGGCGCGGCCGCCGGTTTTCATGACGCGGCCGTCGGCGAGCACCGTCGTGGTCGCCAGCACGTTGTCCTTCATCGTCCCGTAGCGCACGGCGTTGGTGCCCGAGGCACGGGTCGCCGCCATGCCGCCGATGGTCGCGTCGGCGCCGGGGTCGATCGGGAAGAACAGGCCGCTGCCTTTGAGCGCGTCGTTCAACTGCTTGCGCGTGACGCCGGCCTGCACCGTTGCGTCGCCGTCTTCGGCGTGGATCGCCAGCACCTGGTTCATGCCGGAGAGGTCGAGCGAGATGCCGCCGCCCGGTGCCAGTACGTGGCCTTCGACCGAGCTGCCGACGCCGTAGGGAATGAGCGGCACACCGTGCGCGGCGCAGAGTTTTACGGTCGACACGATTTCTTCGATGTTTTCCGCGAGCACGACGCCGTCCGGCATCTGTGGCTGATGTACGGATTCGTCGCGGCCATGCTGCAGGCGGGTCGATTCGCCTTGCGAGAAGCGTTGTCGGAATAGCGTCCTGAGGGCGTTGCACAGGGCTTCGGGAAGTCTTGAGGTCATCGTTGTCAGGGGGAAATGTGCGGCCGGCAACGCTATCACAAGTCATCCGTCCGTGCGCTGGCAGGCGGAACGGCGCCAAATTACGCCTTGACGTTGGACTATCGTGTGCGCAGAATCGACATCTGTTGTTTTGACCCCATCCCCCGATACAGGAGACTTACCGATGCAAGCGAAGCTTTCCGTAGTTGCCCTTTCCGTTGCTGCTGCCTTTGCACTCTCCGCCTGTGGCGAAAAGGAAGCGCCGCCGGCGCCTGTCGCCGCACCTGCTGCGCCCGCCGCCAAGCCGGAAGTCGTCGTCAAGCTCGGCCATGTCGCGCCGATGACCGGTCCGCAGGCTCACCTGGGCAAGGATAACGAGAGCGGCGCCATTCTCGCCGTCGAGGAACTGAATTCGCAGGGTCTCGAAATCGGCGGCGCCAAGGTCAAGTTCGAACTGGTTTCCGAAGATGACCAGGCCGATCCGAAGCAGGGCACCATCGTTGCCCAGAAGCTGGTCGATGCCAAGGTCAATGGCATCATCGGTCACCTGAATTCGGGCACCACGATCCCGGCTTCCAAGCTGTATTTCGATGCCGGCATGCCGCAGGTTTCGCCGTCGGCGACCAATCCGAAGTACACGCAGCAGGGCTTCAACACCGCGTTCCGCGTCATGGCCAACGACATCCAGCAGGGTAAGGTGCTCGGTGAGTTCGCCGTCAAGCAGGGCGCCAAGACCGTCGCCATCATCGATGACCGCACGGCTTACGGCCAGGGTCTCGCCGACGAATTCCGCAAGGCTGCTGAAGCTGCCGGCCTGAAGGTCGTCGCCAACGAATATACCAACGACAAGGCGACCGACTTCAAGGCCATCCTGACCAAGATCAAGTCGAAGAAGGCCGATCTCGTCTTCTTTGGCGGCATGGATGCCCAGGGCGGCCCGCTGGTCAAGCAGATGAAGGATCTCGGCATCAAGGCCAAGTTCCTCGGCGGCGACGGTGTGTGTACGCCGGAGTTCATGAAACTGGGTGGCCCGGCTGCTGATGGCCAGTACTGCTCGCTGCCGGGCATGCCGCTCGAACAGCTGGCCAAGGGACCGGAGTTCAAGAGCAAGTTCACGACCAAGTTCGGTTATGAAATCCAGCTCTACGCCCCGAACGTCTACGATGCCGTGATGGTCATCGCCGATTCCATGAAGCGTGCCGACTCCATCGAGCCGGCCAAGTACCTGCCGGAAATCGGCAAGACCAACATGGAAGGTGTCAGCGGCAAGATCGAATTCGACGAATTCGGCGACCTGAAGGGCGGCGCGATTTCCGTCTATCAGTACCAGGGCGGCACGCTGACCTACGTCGAGACGCTGGGTGGCGCGCCGGCCCCGGCCGCCGAGGCAGCGGCAGCACCGGCAGCCGATGCGGCAGCAGCTCCGGCTGCAGCGGTCGAAGAGAAGAAGTAAGCAGCCAGTCTGCTCAGAGAAACGGCACCGCAAGGTGCCGTTTCCATATCTTGCGGTCAACGGATTCAAAATGGATATTTTCCTGCAGCAGATCATCAACGGCCTGGTCCAGGGCAGCATCTACGCGCTTGTCGCGCTGGGCTACACCATGGTCTACGGCATCATGGGGCTGATCAATTTCGCACATGGCGAAGTGGTGATGATCGGTGCCCTGGTCAGCATTACCGTCACCAGTACCCTGGCTGCCGCCGGCATGCCGATCGGACTGGCCGGCCTGTTCGGGCTGGTGGCTGCGATACTGGTGTGCATGGCGCTTGGCTGGAGCCTGGAGCGCATTGCCTACCGGCCCCTGCGCGGTTCGCCACGACTGACGCCGCTGATCACCGCGATCGGCATGTCGATCGTGCTGCAGAACCTGGCGATGATCATCTGGGGACGCAACTACCTGACCTTCCCGCCCTTGCTGCCGAAAGTCAATTTCGAAGTAGCGGGCGCTCACTTCACGCTGGTTCAAGTGGCCATCGTGCTGCTGTCGGCCGCGATGATGAGTGGTCTGGTCTTCCTCGTCTATCGCACCAAGCTTGGCATGGCGATGCGCGCGACGGCGCAGAATCCGGCCGTGGCCAGCCTGATGGGGGTCAATATCAACCGCGTCATCGCCGCCGCCTTCGTTGTCGGCTCGGCACTGGCCGCGGTCGCCGGCGTGATGGTCGGCAGCTATTACGAAATCGCCCACTACCAGATGGGCTTCATGCTCGGCCTGAAGGCCTTCACCGCCGCCGTCCTCGGCGGTATCGGCAATCTTGCCGGGGCGATGGCCGGCGGCGTGCTGCTCGGCGTCATCGAGGCGCTGGGCGCCGGTTACATCGGCGATCTGACCGGTGGTTTCCTCGGCAGTCACTATCAGGACATCTTTGCCTTCGTCGTGCTGATCGGCGTGCTGATGTTCAAACCTTCCGGACTGTTCGGCGAGAAGACGGGAGACCGCGCATGAAGAACTGGCTCAATCCCAAATCGATGACCGGCATCGCGCTGATTGCCATCGCCCTGATCGTGCTGCCGCACGTGGTCGGCATGGGCGGCCAGGCCTGGGTGCGCATCCTCAATTTCGCCATCCTCTATGTTTTCCTGGCGCTCGGCCTGAACATCGTCGTCGGCTTTGCCGGCCTGCTCGATCTCGGCTACATCGCGTTCTACGCGGTCGGCGCCTATACCTGGGCGCTGCTGGCGAGTCCTCACTTCGGCCTGCATTTCCCGCTCTGGGCGATCCTGCCGATCGGCGCGCTGATGGCCTGCGTCTTTGGTGTGCTGCTCGGTTCGCCAACGCTCAAGCTGCGCGGCGATTACCTGGCCATCGTCACGCTCGGCTTCGGCGAAATCATCCGCATCTTCCTGAACAACCTGAATTCGCCAGTGAACATCACCAATGGCCCGCAGGGAATCACCCTGATCGATCCGGTCAAGATCGGCGATTTCAGTTTTTCCGGGACGACGCAGATTTTCGGCTTTGCGCTCAGTGGACCGCAGAAATACTATTACCTGCTGGTGGCGCTGGCGATCCTCGTCATCATCATCAACGTGCGCCTGCAGCATTCGCGGATCGGGCGCGCCTGGCAGGCCATCCGCGAGGACGAGATCGCCGCCAAGGCGGTCGGCATCAACACCCGCAACATCAAGTTGCTGGCTTTCGCCATGGGGGCTTCGTTCGGCGGTATCGCCGGCGGCATCTTCTCAGCGATGCAGGGTTTCGTCTCGCCGGAGAGTTTCTCGCTGATCGAATCCATCATGGTACTGGCGATGGTCGTGCTCGGCGGCATGGGTCATATCCCCGGCGTCATCCTCGGTGCCGTGTTGCTGACTTTCCTGCCCGAAGTGCTGCGTTACGCGGTGGGGCCAGTGCAGATGGCCCTGTTCGGCAAGATCCTGATCGATCCGGAAAGTCTGCGCATGCTGATCTTCGGCCTGGCACTGGTGCTGGTGATGCGCTTCAAGCCGGCCGGTCTGTGGCCGTCGCCGGAGCGCAGCCGGGAACTGAGTGACAAGCCGGTGGAGGCCGTCAAATGAGCGACATCCTTCTCGAAGCGAAAGCGGTGGCCAAGCACTTCGGTGGGGTCAAGGCATTGCAGGATGTTTCGCTGGCCATCCGGCGCGGCGAGATTTACGGCCTGATCGGACCGAACGGTGCCGGCAAGACGACTTTCTTCAACTGCATGACCGGGCTGTACATTCCCGACGGCGGCGGCTTTGTTTTCGACGGCCAGCCGCTCAAGGCCGACGCGCCTGACCGCGCCGCCGAGCGCGGCATTGCCCGGACTTTCCAGAACATCCGGCTGTTCGGCAACATGACGGCGCTGGAAAACGTCATGGTCGGCCGTCATGTGCGGACCAAGGCCGGCGTCTTTGGCGCGATGCTGATGAACGCAGCGACGCGTGCGGAAGAGGCGGCGATCCGCCAGCGGGCCATCGACCTGCTGCATTACGTCGATATCGCCGACCGTGCCGACGACCTGGCCAAGAACCTGTCCTACGGCGACCAGCGGCGGCTGGAAATCGCCCGGGCGCTGGCCACCGAACCGAAACTGCTGTGCCTCGACGAACCGGCGGCAGGCATGAACGCCACCGAAACCGAGGAACTGCGCGTGCTCATCGAAGGCATCCGCAAGGACGGCACGACGGTGCTGCTGATCGAGCACGACGTCAAACTGGTCATGGGCCTGTGCGACCGCGTCGCGGTGCTTGACTACGGGGCGCTGGTCATCGAGGATGTACCGGCGGTGGTACAGAAAGATCAACGTGTCATTGAGGCTTACCTAGGTGCTTGAAGTAACCGGACTCCACGTCGCCTATGGCGGCATCCAGGCGGTGCGCAGCATCACCTTCCATGTCAACGAAGGCGAGACGGTGGCGCTGATCGGCGCCAACGGCGCCGGCAAGACGACGACGCTGAAGGCGATTTCGCGGGTGGTCAACGCGGTCGGTGGCGATGTGCATTTCTGCGGCGAGAAAATCATCGGCGTCGCGCCGCACGAGATCATCCGTAAAGGCATCGCGCTGGTGCCGGAAGGGCGCGGCGTCTTCCCGCGCCTGTCGGTGCTCGAGAACCTGCGCATGGGCGCCTTTGTCCGCGACGACAAGGCCGGGATCGCGGCCGACATCGACCGCATGTACGCCTATTTCCCGCGGCTGAAGGAACGTGCCGACCAGTTGGCCGGCACGTTGTCAGGCGGTGAGCAGCAGATGCTGGCAATCGGCCGGGCGCTGATGAGCCGGCCGAAGATGTTGCTGCTCGACGAGCCGTCGATGGGTCTGGCGCCGATCATGGTGCAGAAGATCTTCGAGGTCATCCGCAACGTGGCTGCGGCCGGCATGACCATCCTGCTGATCGAGCAGAATGCCAAGCTGGCGCTGGAAAGCAGCCAGCGTGCCTACGTCATGGAAAGCGGTGAAATCACCCTGAATGGCGAATCGGCGGCATTGCTGCACGATCCCAAGGTCAAGGCGGCCTATCTGGGCGAATAAATCGGTATTCCCCTAAGGCAAGCAGGTGCTTGTTACCTTCGGGCAACAAAGCATGCCGGACGGCTGAAAAATGGGATTTGGCGGTTGCCTGTAACAATGTGACGGGACAGAATTCGCCCCGGCATTCAAAATCCCTTTTCATCAGATGCAATCACGTTGCCGCCCGGCCCGATTCTCATGACGCACGCCCTTGCCTACGAGCGCATTACCGCCCTCTATGCGATAACGGCCGATCACCAGTCGGCCATGGACGAAAAGTTCAGCGCCCTGCTTGATCTCGGGCGTCAGACTTTCGAGCTGGATTTTGCCAGCATTGCGCACATTGCCGATGATACGTACGAAGTCCTTGCTGTCTCGCCGGACAACGGCCTGCTGATGCCCGGTACCTGCCTGCCGCTGCGCCGGACTTACTGCAGCCGCACCATTGCCTCACCCGAGCCGGTCGGTTTCGACCGGGCCACCGGGTCCGACTGGGAAAGCCACCCCTGTTTTCGCGAATTCCGTCTTGAAGCCTACCTCGGTGCGCGCATCCTGGTCGACGACGTGCCCTGGGGGACGCTGAGTTTTTCCAGCCGGGAACGCGTGGATCATCCGCATCCGGAAGAGGATTTTCTGTTCATCAAGCTGATGGCCCAATGGATTGGTCATGAACTTGAGCAGGGAATCCATGACGACAAGGTGGCCAGGCTCAACGAGGCGCAGAAAATGCTCGAAATCCAGGCAGCGCTGGCCCGGGCCAACGAGATCAGCCAGAGCATCGTGCATGCCATCGGTGAAGGCGTGGTCGGCGTCGAGGACGTGGCGCCGCATCGCATCCGTTTTCTCAATCCGGCGGCACAGGAATTGTTCGGCGTCAGGGAGGGCGAGGTCATTGACCAGCCGCTGGCCGCCATCATCCGGCGTTTTCCCGATGCGCCAGGGCAGACCGAGTGCCTGCTCAGCCGGCTGGTGCATGGCCAGACCTTCGAATGCATGATTTCAACGCCGGGTCGGGAAATGCCGTTCCCGGCGCAATTCGTGTCGTCGCACACGCTCGACGAGAGCGGCTTGATCGTGCTTACCGTGCAGGATGTCACCAGCCGCTGGGAGGCCGAGGAACAACTGCGCCTGGCCGAGCAGGTGTTCGAATACAGCCCGGAAGCCATTCTGGTGACCGATGGCGACGGCACCATCCTGCGCGTCAATCCTGCCTTCACGCTGATTACCGGCTATCCGCCGGAAGATGCGATTGGCCGCAATCCGCGCATTCTCCGTTCCGACCGCCATGATGAGGCCTTCTACCGGGAAATGTGGCGCAGCCTGGCCGACGAGGACCACTGGCACGGCGAGATCTGGGACCGGCGCAAGAATGGCGAAACCTATCCGAAGTGGCTGTGCATCAACGCGGTACGCCTGGCGCAGGGAAATACCCGCTATGTCGCCCTGTTTGCGGATATTTCGGAGCGCAAGGCGCACGAAGAGCGGATCGATTACCTGGCGCGCCACGATGCGCTGACCGGGCTGGCCAATCGCCGGCTGCTCGAAGACCGTTTCGCCAAATTGCTGGCGGCAGCCCGTCGCAGCGACGAAGGGGTGGCGCTGATGCTGATCGATCTGGATCGCTTCAAGCAGGTCAATGACAGCCTCGGCCACCAGGTCGGTGACCAGTTGCTGGTCGAGGTGGCGCGCCGCCTGAATGTCAGCGTTCGCGCCGGCGATACGGTTGCCCGTCTCGGCGGTGACGAATTCGTGGTCCTGCTGGCTGGTATCGAGAGTCATCGGGATGTCGTGCCGGTTGCCGAAAAGATCCAGGCGGCACTGGTGCAGGCAGTGCATACACCCATGCATCTGCTGCATACCTCGCCGAGTATTGGTGTCAGCCTGTTTCCCGGGGATGGCGGCGATCTGGACAGTCTGCTGCAGGCGGCGGACATTGCCATGTATCAGGTCAAGGCAGCCGGCAGGAATGCCTGGATGTTCTTCGAATCGCGCATGAACGACGAAGTGCGCATTCGTCACCGCCTGGAAACGGATCTGCGACTGGCGCTGGAACGCGGTGAGTTCCAGTTGCATTACCAGCCGCAGTTCGATGTCGACGGCGACGAAGTGATCGCCTGGGAAGCGCTGTTGCGTTGGCAACACCCGCTGCATGGCTGGATCGAGCCTGCTGATTTCATTCCGGTGGCCGAGGATATCGGCTTGATCCTGCCGCTCGGCGAATGGGTGCTGGAGGCAGCCTGCCGGGAAGCCGTGAAGTGGACTGACCAGCGATATGGCAATGAACGTGTGGCAGTCAATGTTTCTGCCCGTCAACTGGAGCAGGGGGATCTGGCTGGCATCGTCGCCCGGATTCTGCGTGAAACCGGACTGGCGCCGGGGCGACTGGAGCTTGAGCTGACCGAAAGCGCGCTGATGAGCAATACGCCACGGGTACAACAGACCCTGCGCGATCTGAAGGCACTTGGCGTGCATCTGACGCTGGACGATTTCGGTACCGGCTACTCCTCTCTCGCCTATCTGAGCACGTTCACCGTGGATCGGCTGAAAATAGACCGCTCGTTCATGCGCGATATTGAAAACAAGCCGAACAATGCGGCGATCATTCTCGCTGTCGTTGCCCTGGCCAAGGCGCTTGGCATGGAGGTCGTGGCCGAGGGGGTTGAAACCCTGCAGCAGCGGGCGTTTCTGGTCGGCAGCGGATGCCTGAAGGCGCAGGGCTTCCTGTATGCCAGACCCATGCCGGCCGGATCGGTGGCAGCATTCATGCCGGCCAGGCAATAACCCTACTCGCGAAATAGTTGGCCTTGCGACGCATTCTCATCTAGTGTTGAGCCGGATGCGACGCGTTTCAACAAGCGCCGGGACACCCCAGGCAAGGGAGATGGACCGATGAAAAAGAAAAGCAATGGTCAGTATTTGGAAAGCAGCCGGCGCGGCGAGATTCTTGTCGCAGCAGCCGAGCTGTTCCGGGCGAAGGGTTACGAGGCAACCACCATTCGCGACATCACCACGGCGGTCGGCATTGCCTCGGGCTCGACCTTTTGCCATTTTCGCAGCAAGCGGGAGATTCTTGACGCGGTTGCCATCGAGGGCATGCGCCATGTGCTTTCGGGGGCCGAGGCCGTCGTCAGGCGCAGTCTGGCGCCGGAAGAGTGCCTGCGGGTGCTGATGCGCCAGCACATCGGATTCCTCCACGACCCGCCGGCCCGGGATTTCGTGACGGTGCTGCTGTACGAATCGCGGGCACTGTCTGTCGCAGCGCAAAAGGAAGTCAGGTTGCTGATGACGCGCTACGAGGAAATCTGGAAAGCCTGCCTGCAAGGTCTGGCGACGGTTCCGGTCGGGCCGGTCCGCGAATCGCTGCTGCATCGTCTGCTGTTCGGTGCGCTGAACTGGAGTGTGCACTGGTATTCGCCCGGTGACGATCCGCCGCCCGAGGTGCTGGCCGAAGAACTGGCCGGGCTGGTCCTGCCGGCCATGCGGGTCAGTGCCGAATGAGCTTCAGCGGCCGCTCAGCAACTTGATGCCGAAACCGATCAGGACCATCCCGGCGAGCTTTTCCAGCAGCTTGCCGATGCCCGGATTGGCGCGCATCCGCCGGCTCAGCGTGCGGGCCAGGAAAATCGCCGTCAGGCAGTAGAGCAGGGTCAGGCCGGCAATGCTTGCGGCCATGAAGGCAAAGGTCGCCAGCCCGCGGTGCTGCACCGGGTCCACGAACAGTGGAAAGAAGGCCATGTAGAAAATGATCGCTTTCGGATTGAGCAGCGTGATCATCATCGCCTGACGCAGATAATGGTAGGGCTTGATGTCGAGGATCGGCGTGGCGCCGGGCCTGGTCAGCAGCATCCGGGTGCCGAGCCAGGCCAGATAGGCGGCGCCGCCCCACTGGATGGCGGTGAATACGGCCGGATGGGCGGCCAGGGCTGCAGCAACGCCGGCAACCGCCAGCCACATCAGGACCTGATCGCCGAGGATGACGCCAAAGGTCGCCGCCAGTCCGCCACGAACGCCGCCCTTGGTGGTCGAGGTCAGCAGCGCCAGGTTGCCCGGCCCCGGAATGGCCAGGAAAACCAGCACGGCAACGACGAAGGCGGGGTAGTCGGCAACGCCGAACATGCTCAGGTGGCCGAGAAGGTGAAGGCGTCGGCGAAGAATTCCTCTTCCGGCAGAGCGCATTGCGCGACGAAATCCTTGCGCGCAATGTCGATCATCACCGGCGAACCGCAGGCGTAAACCTGGTAGCCCGACAGGTCGGGGAAGTCGCTGACCACCGCCTGGTGCACGAAGCCGGTGCGCCCGGTCCATTGGTCATCCGCCGCCGGCTCGGAGAGCACGGGAACATAGTGGATATTGGCGTGGCTGGCAGCCCAGTGCTCGGGCAGTGCATTCTGGTAAAGATCGACGCGGGTCTTGGCGCCCCAGTAGATATGCATGGGGTGTGGATAGCCGTCGGCGATGGCTTGCTCGACAATCGACTTGATCGGTGCGAAACCGGTGCCGCCGGCGAGCAGGATGACGGGTTTGGCGGCGTCGTTGTGCAGGTGGAAACCACCGTGCGGGCCGCTGAAACGGACGATGTCCTTGACCTTCATCGTCGTGAATACCTGCTCGGTAAAGAAACCGCCGGGCACGTGGCGGATGTGCAATTGCAGCAGGTTGTCTTCGCCGGGGGCGTTGGCCAGCGAAAAGCTGCGCTTGCGCCCTTCCTTGAGCAGGATGTCGATGTACTGGCCGGCAAGGAACTGCAGGTGTTCGCTGGCCGGCAGGCGCAGGTGCATGTCGATGACGTCGGGGGCCAGCTTGTCCAGCTTCTCGATGCGTGCCGGCAGCGTTTTTACCGGGATGTCGTGCGCTGAGCGTAATTGCTTGCATTCGATGACCAGATCGGCGGTTGGCTTGGCGCAGCAGTAGAGCGCCAGGCCGGCGGCCTTGTCGGCATCGGAAAGCTGCGCCTTGCCGTGGTCGACGCTGCCTTCGAGAACCTGCCCCTTGCAGGCCCCGCAGGCCCCGTCCTTGCAGCCGTAGGGCATGCTCAGGCCTTGGCGCAGCGCGGCGTCGAGCAGGGATTCATCGGCTTCGGCCGCGAACTGGCGGCCGCTCGGCTGGACTGTCACTTGGTAGCGCATCGGTTCCCCTTGGTCGTCGGCTACAATGCCGACGTGCAAAAAATCCTGATTGTCGGCAGCGGGGACGTCGCCCGCCGCATCCTTACCCAACTTGCCCCGCATTATCGCGTCTACGCCCTGCTGCGCGACATTTCACGCAGCAACGCCTGGCGTCTGGCCGGGGCGATCCCGGTGCCGGGTGATCTCGACAACCCGGACAGCCTGAAACGTCTTGGCGGGCTGGCCGACATCGTCCTGCATCTGGCACCGCCGCCGACCAGCGGCGAGACCGATCCGCGTACCCGGCATCTGCTGGCGGCACTGGGCAAGGCGAAAAGTCTACCACGGCGCCTGGTTTACGTAAGCACGACAGGGGTTTACGGCGATTGTGCCGGTGCCGTCATCGATGAAACGCAGCGCCTGAACCCGGATAACCTGCGTGCCGTACGCCGGGTCGATGCCGAAAACTGCCTGCGCGCATGGGGGCGGCGCTCGGGCGTCGATGTCTGCATCCTGCGCGCGCCGGGTATTTACGCCGCCGACCGGCTGCCGCTGGAGCGCCTGGAAAAAGGCCTGCCGGCGCTGGTCGACCGCGAGGACGTGTTCACCAATCACATCCACGCCGAAGATCTTGCCGCCGCCTGCATCGCCGCCTTGCGGCGCGGTGCCTGCAATCGTGCCTACAATGCGGTCGACGACAGCGACTTGAAGATGGGCGAATATTTCGACAAGGTGGCCGATGCCTTCGCGCTGCCGCGCCCGCCGCGCCTGGCAAAGACGCAACTTGCGGCAGTCGTGTCGCCGGTACAGATGTCGTTCATGCGCGAATCGCGGCGGATCGGCAATCGTCGTTTGAAACAGGAATTAAAACTGAGCCTCGCCTATCCGACGGTGGACGTCGGAATTGCCGAGGCCGTCTCAAGGAGAAACGCATGCTCGTTCTGAAGACCCTGCATATCTGGATGGTCATTTCCTGGTTCGCCGGCCTGTTCTACCTGCCGCGCATCTACGTCAACCTGGCGATGGTGCCGGCTGACAGCATCGCCGAGCGCGAACGGCTGCTGCTGATGTCGGGCAAGCTGTACAAGTTCATGACCCCGCTCGGCATTCTGGCGGTGGCCACCGGCCTGTGGCTGTGGTTCGCCTACGGTTTCCAGGGTGGCTGGCTGCACGCCAAGACTACGCTGGTCGCGGTGCTGGCGATCTATCACGTTTATTGCGGTCAACTGCTGAAAAACTTCAAGAACGGGCGCAATACCAAGTCGCACGTGTGGTTCCGCTTTTTCAACGAAGTCCCGGTGATCGTCCTGCTGGTCGTTCTTTTCCTCGTCGTCCTGAAGCCTTTCTGACATGAACAAATATTTCGCCATTTGCCCGCGCGGGCTCGAAGAACTGCTGCTCGAAGAGTTGCGCGCCATCGGCGCCGAAGAGTTGCGGTCGACCCACGGCGGCGTGCATTTTTCCGGCGACTGGTCGGTCTGTTACCGCGCCAACCTGGAATCCCGGCTGGCCACCCGCATCCTGCTGCACATCGTCACCGGGCCGTACGCCAAGGAAGACGACATCTACCGCCTGGCCGTGCGCCAGTTGTGGCCCAACCATTTCGCCGTGTCGCGGACGATGCGCGTGGTGACGACGGCGATCAAATGCCCGCTGAAGTCGCTCGATTTCGTCACGCTACGCGTCAAGGATGCTGTCTGCGACCGTTTCCGCGAGGACCTCGGCGAGCGCCCGAATATCGAGACGCGCAACCCGGATGTCAGCGTCCATGTCTTCCTGACCGAGAATACCTGCACGCTGTACCTCGATACTTCCGGCCAGCCGCTGTGGCAACGCGGTTTCCGCAAGGCCAGCGTGGATGCGCCGCTGAAGGAGAATCTCGCTGCCGGCATCCTCAAGCTGAGCGGCTGGCAGCCGGGCATGCCGCTGATCGACCCGATGTGCGGCAGCGGCACCTTCCTGCTCGAAGCCGTGCAGATGGCGCTCGACCGCGCGCCCGGGCTGGATCGTGGTTTCGCCTTCGAACTGCTGAAGAAGTTCGAAGCTCTGGAATGGGCACGCATCCGCGCCGCTGCCGAAGCCCGCGTCAAGCCGGCCGAGCGCATGGACATCCGTGGCTGGGACAACGACGACCGCGCCGTGCGCGCGACCCGGCGCAACCTGCAGGAAGCCGGTTTCGGCAATATTGTTACGGTCGACCAGGGCGATATCCTGGAAATCGCGCCGCTCAACGAAACCGGCATCCTCGTCACCAATCCGCCGTACGGCGAACGCATTGGCGAAGCGGACGATCTGGCCGCTTTCTACCCGCAACTGGGGACGGCGCTGAAGCGGCACTGGGCTGGCTGGAACTGTTTCTTCTTCACCGCCGATCTGCGCTTGCCCAAGCTGGTCGGTTTGAAGCCGAGCCGCAAGACACCGCTGTTCAACGGGCCGCTCGAATGCCGGCTGTTCGAGATCCGCATGGTGAGCGGGAGTAACCGCAAGGTCTGAATGCTGCACTGCGCCATGGAAGGTGTTTGATTCCGTGCGGAATTCCGCAGACAATGCTGGGCGACTTTTGTCGTTTCCAATAAAAAAGCTCAGGAGAACAGCATGTCCGTCCAATCCCTTTACCAGTCCAAACGCATGTCGGCCGCCGACGCCATCCAGGTGCTCAAGGATGGTGACACCATCGTCGTCCCGACCGGCGTCGGCGAACCGCCCAGCCTGCTGACGGCCCTCTCGGACGCGCGCCGCAATTACCGCGACATCAAGGTGTCGCAGATCCTGCCGCTGCGCAAGTACGGTTACATCGACCCGGAAACCACCGAACATGTCCGCCACAGCGCCTATTTCTTCGGTGGCGCGACCCGTCCGGGCGGCCAGGAGGGCTGGATCGACTTCGTGCCGGCCTACTTCTCCGAACTGCCGATGCTTATCAAGCGCGGCCTGACGCCGTCGGAAGTGGTGTTCTCGATGGCCTCGCCGATGGACGAACATGGTTTCTTCTCGCTGTCGCTGGCGCCGGACTACACCATGGCCGCCATCGAAAAGGCGCGCGCGGTGGTGCTCGAAGTCAATCCGAACGTGCCGTTCGCCAACGGCGATTGCCACATCCATATTTCTCAGGTGGCGGCTCTGACCGAAAGCAGCGATCCGCTGCTCGAAGTCGGCCTGCCCAAGATTGGTCCGGTCCAGGAAGCCATCGGCAGCTATGTCGCCGAAATGATCCCCGATGGTGCGACGCTGCAGATCGGCTACGGCGGCATTCCCGACGCCGTGGTCATGCAGCTGACCAACAAGCACGACCTCGGCATCCATACCGAAATGGTCGGTGACGGCATCATGACGCTGGTCGAAGCCGGCGTTGTGAACAACCTGAAGAAGAACTACCACCGCGGCAAGATGCTGGCGACCTTCGCGCTGGGCTCGAAGAAGCTGTACGACTTCATGCACCGCAATCCGGCGCTGGAAATGCACCCGGTCGACTTCACCAACGATCCGTATCTGGCTGGGCAAAACGACAACCTGCATTGCATCAATGCGACGATGCAGATCGATTTCATGGGCCAGTGCGGCTCCGAAAGCCTCGGCGCGAAGCCGTATTCCGGCACCGGTGGTCAGGCCGACTTCGTCCGTGCGGCCAACCGCTCCAACGGTGGCAAGGCCTTCATCGTGCTGCCGTCGACGGCCAAGGATGACACCATCTCGCGCATCGTACCGACGCTGACGCCGGGGACGCATGTGTCGACCAGCAAGAACGACATCAACTACGTCGTCACCGAGCACGGTGTTGCCCAGTTGCGCGGCAAGAGCGCCAAGCAGCGGTGTGAAGCACTGATTGCCATCGCTCACCCCGCTTTCCGTGCAGAATTGCGTGAAACCGCGAAGAAGATGAACCTGTTGTGAGGAACTGATGCACCTGCCTAAACGCTTTTCCGACCAGGAACTTGAGCAGATCGTAGAAGAAGCGACGATCTACATGTGTGCCTGTCCGGGGCAGGTGGCGGTGCAGTTGCGCGCTCTGCGTGAACTGCACCGTTATCAGGGCAATTGCGAGATCGAGCCTAGCAACGATATCGAGGTGCATCGGACGATCGCCGAAGCTGCGGTGCGCGCGCACGCGCTGATGGAAGACTGCATGGAGCGGGTGCTCGCGATCGAAGGCTGGGACCGGAGTACGCTGAAAATGCCGGAAGGTTTGCGGCGCAAGCGTAATGAAATGATCGAGCGCGACGTTTACTGAGCCGGCGGCTTACAAACTGTAGCAATTTCCCGCTGCTGTTCCGGTTGTCCTTGGACTATGCTTGATCCACAAGCACGGGGACGCACATGAAACTCGCCAGGATTTTTCCGGTATTGCTCTGCCTGTGCATTCTGGCCGGCCAGAATGCATGGGCGCACGCGCCACGGGCCCGGGTTGGCGTCTTCTTCGGCCCGGTCTGGTCGCCGTTCTGGTACCCGTCGCCCTGGCCCTACTATCCGCCGCCGATCGTTGTCGCGCCTGCGCCACCGCCGCCTCCGCCGGTGTATATCGAGCAGTCGTCGGGCAATGCGGAAGCGACCGGCGACTACTGGTATTTCTGTCACAGTGCCCGAGCCTATTACCCGGCGGTCACGACATGTCCCGAGGACTGGTTGCCCGTCCTGCCCGTGCCGGAAAAATGAAAGGTGTCAGTCATGCAACGCTTGCGAACGCCATGTGTCCTGCTGTCTTCCCTGTTGTTTCTCGGCGCCTGTACGGTCATTCCGACCGGGCCCAGCGTCATGGTCCTGCCCGGGACGGGGCAGAGTATTGAACGCTTCCGGGCCGACGAAGCATGGTGCAGGGATGATGCCATGCGTCAGATCGGTGGCAAAACGGCCGGTCAGGCGCAGCGGGAATCAGCCGTAACCAGTGCAGCGGTAGGGACGGCAGTCGGTGCGCTCGCTGGCGCCGCGATTGGTGGTGATGGCCGTGGTGCCGCAGTCGGTGCCGGTGTCGGCCTGCTGGCCGGCAGCGCCGCCGGCGGTGATGCCGGGCGGCGGTCAGGCGTGGGCACCCAGCAGCAGTACGACAACGCCTATATCCAGTGCATGTATGCCAAGGGCCACCGGGTGCCGGTGCCTGGCAACGTCAGCTATGCCAAACCGGTGAGGGCGGCGGAGGCGGGGATTCCTGTCCCGCCGGCCGGCAAACCGCCGGCTCCGCCACCCGGCGTGCGCTGACTCAGGCGACGCCGGCGCTGTGCGCCTGCTCGTCGGCCCAGTAGCTTGAACGGACCATCGGTGCGCAGGCGGCACCGGTGAACCCCATCTTCTTCGCTTCTTCCTCGTACATCTTGAAGATGTCGGGATGGACGTAGCGCGTTACCGGCAGGTGGTGGCCGGACGGCGCCAGGTATTGGCCGATGGTCAGCATCTCGACGTCGTGGGCGCGCAGGTCGCGCATGACTTCCAGAATTTCCTCGTCGGTTTCACCGAGGCCGACCATCAGGCCGGATTTGGTGGAAACCTTCGGGTAGCGGGCCTTGAACTGCTTCAGGAACTCGAGCGAGTGCTTGTAGTCCGCACCGGGGCGGGCCTGCTTGTACAGCCGCGGCACCGTCTCCATGTTGTGGTTGAGGACGTCGGGCAGGGCGCCACCGAGGACGTCGAGGGCGACGTCCATGCGGCCGCGGAAGTCGGGCACCAGGGTTTCGATGGTGGTCGTCGGTGACAGGGCGCGCGTGTTGCTGATGACGTCGACAAAGTGCTGGGCACCGCCGTCGCGCAGATCGTCACGGTCGACACTGGTGATGACGACATAACGCAGCTTCAGTGCGGCGACCGATTCGGCCAGTTCGCGCGGTTCGTCCGGGTTGGGCGGCAGGGGTACCCCATGACCGACGTCGCAGAACGGGCAGCGGCGGGTGCAGATGTCGCCGAGGATCATGAAGGTGGCGGTGCCGCGGCCGAAGCATTCACCGATATTCGGGCAGGTCGCTTCTTCGCAGACGGTGTGCAGCTTCTTTTCGCGCAGCATGGTCTTGATCTCGCCGAAGCGGCCGGCGCTGTTGCCGGCCTTGACGCGGATCCAATCCGGTTTGCGCAGCGGTTCGGCGACCGGCACGATCTTGATCGGGATGCGTGCGGTCTTCAGTTCGCCTTTTTGTTTGACGCCTTTTTGCTTGATTTCAGCCATTTTGTCGGTCCAGTTGCTGCAGCAGGTGCTGCGAGAGTTGCTCGCCGGCCTCGTCAGTGGTGAGCGGAATGTTCAGGTCGCGGGTCTGGGTCACTTGCAGACCCGGGTAGCCGCAGGGATTGATTGCGGCGAATGGCGTCATGTCCATGTCCACGTTCAATGACACGCCGTGGTAAGAGCAGCCGTTCCTGATGCGCAGGCCTAGCGCGGCGACCTTCGCGTCGGCGACGTAGACGCCGGGGGCACCGTCGCGGCGTTCGGCGGTCACGCCGTGTTCGGCAAGCAGGTCGATGACGGCCTGCTCGATGGCGGTGACCAGTTCACGCACCTTGATCTTCAGGCGCGACAGGTCGAGCAGCAGATAGATCAGCACCTGCCCAGGGCCGTGATAGGTGACCTGGCCGCCACGATCGATTTTGACGATGGGAATGCCGACGTCGCGCAGGATGTGCTCCGGCTTGCCGGCCTGGCCCAGCGTGTACACCGGCGGATGCTCGACGATCCACAACTCGTCCGGCGTTTCCGCTGTCCGGGTGGCGGTGAAATCCTGCATGGCCTGGAAGGTCGGTTCGTAAGCGACCCGCCCCAGGCGTTTGACGGTGATGTTCACGTTAAAGGACGACCTTCACCAGCGGATGGGCGGTCAGATCCGTGTACAGCGCATCGAGTTGCGGCTTTGAGGTGGCGACGACGGTACAGGTCAGGCTCAGGTAATTGCCGCCGGAACTGGCGCGCATTTCCATGCTGGCACCGTCGAAGTCGGGGGCGTGCCGGGTGACGATGGTCAGCACGACCTGGGCGAGTTCATCGTGCGCCTTGCCCATGATCTTCAGGGGAAAGTCGCAGGGAAATTCGAGGAGGGTGTCCTTGTACGAAGCCATGTCAGCCTTTGCGCATTACCGTGTTCTTGAAATCCTGGTACCACTGCCACATCCGTTCGCCCACGGGGCCCGGGCGCCCGCTGCCGACGGGTTGTCCGTCGAGCGTCGTGATCGCCAGCACTTCCTTGGTCGATGAGGTCATCCAGACCTCATCGGCGGCGCGAAGTTCAGTTTCTGCAATTTCGCGGATTTCCAGTGGTTGACCGCGAGATTCTGCGAGTTCGAGGATGACGTCGTAGGTGATGCCGGGCAGCATCAATTGCGTCTTCGGTGGTGCCAGCAATACGCCATCCTTGACGACGAAGATGTTCGACGCGGCGCCTTCCTTCAGCAGGCCATCGCGGATCAGCAGCGCCTCGGCGCAGCCTGCCTCGACCGCCTGCTGGCGGGCCAGTACATTGGCCAGCAGGGAGATCACCTTGAGGTCGCAACGTCCCCAGCGCAGATCGGGGACCGTGATCGCCGCAACGCCAGTTGCCCGGGTCTCGGCTGGCGTCGTCACCAGCGGCGAAGCGAAGGCGAAGGCGGTCGGCGCGACTGGAGGCGACGGAAAGGCGTGGTCGCGCTTGTTGTCGGCGCCGCGTGTGACCTGCAGGTAGATCGACTGGTCGTCCCACGGGGCGGCATTGATCAGCTTGAAAATCACCGTTTTCCAGTCGTCGACCGCAAGCGGGTTGGTCATGTGAATGCCGGCCAGCGTCGCCTGCAGGCGCTGCAGGTGTTCATCGATGCGGAAGGCCTGGCGCGAATAGACCGGAATGACTTCGTAGACGCCGTCGCCGTACAGGAAACCCCGGTCGAGTGGCGAGATGCCGGCATCGGCCAGCGGCAGATACTGACCGTTCAGGTAAACGGGGTCGGCGACGTATGGGGTCATGAGATCAGTTGAACCAGAGTTTGACGGAGTCGATGGCTCTACCGAATATGCCGGCGACCGGCACATTTTCAAGCGCCGGAACGGGATATTCGCCGTAGGCCTTGCCATCGACGGAAATCTTCAAGGTCGCTACGGTCTGCCCTGCCTGTACCGGTGCCATCAGCGGTTGCTGGGAAACCAGCTGGGCTTGCAGCTTGTTCGCCTGGCCCTTGGGGACGGCGAGAATGAAGTCGTTCGGGAAGCCGGCCTTGATCCGGTTCTGCGCACCCTTCCAGACACGCAGCGAAGAGATTGCCTGGTCCTTCCGGTAGAGCACGACCGCATCGTAGGACAGGAAACCCCAGTTGAGCAGCTTGAGCGATTCGCTGGTGCGTGCGGCATCCGAGCCGGTGCCGAGAACGACCGACAGCAGACGGCGCTGGTCGCGCATGGCCGAGGAAATGAGGCAATAGCCGGCGGCGTCGGTATGACCGGTCTTCAGGCCGTCGACCGAAGGATCGCTCCAGAGCAGGCGGTTGCGGTTGGGCTGGGTGATTTCGGCGTAGCGGAATTCCTTCATCGAGTAATACTGCTTGTACTCTTCCGGGAATTCCTTGATCAGCGCTGTGGCGAGCTTTGCCAGGTCGCGGGCGGTGGTGTAATGCTCCGGGTCCGGCATGCCGGTTGAGTTGCGGAAATTGGTGCTGGTCATGCCCAGGCGTCTGGCTTCGCGGTTCATCATCTGGGCGAAGTTTTCCTCGCTGCCGGCGATGGCTTCGGCCAGCACGATACAGGCATCGTTGCCCGACTGAACGATCATGCCCTTGATCAGGTCTTCGACAGCGACCTGCGTATTGACCCGGACGAACATCTTGGAGCCACCCATGCGCCAGGCTTTTTCGGAAACAGGCAGCGACTGGTTGATGGCCAGGGTTTTCTGGCGGATCGCCGAGAAGGTCAGGTAGGCGGTCATCAGCTTGGTCAGCGAGGCCGGCTCCAGGCGTTGGTCGGCCTTCTCTTCGGACAGGACCTGACCTGAGCCCATTTCTATCAGCAGCCAGGATTTGGCTGCCAGGACTGGCGGAACCGGGCGGCTTTGTGCGAGGACGTTGACGGAAAGCAGCAGCGAAAAAACGAGAAACAGGTACTTGCGAAACAACATTTTATGGAGACTCTGCAGGGCGGGGGGGAGAGCCATTATAACGCCGTCGTTGCGGCGACTTGCGGGGCGCTGGCGCAAAGGACCTCGATTGCCGGATGACGGATGCGTCGTTCATTGGAAATTGCATAGATGTGTTCGCTGACGCCATCCAGTTCGCCGACCTGGCGCGCGTCGTATTCGCTGGCCAGTTGACTGGCCAGTGCCAGCGGTGCCGGGAAAATGCCCAGGCCGCCCCGGCCGAACGTGGTGAGTAAAGCGCTGTCTTCGAATTCGCCGACAATGCGGGGGTGGAGTTGCTGTTCCTCCAGCCAGCGGTCGATCCGGCCGCGCAAGGCGTTGTGCCGGGTTGGCAGGAGCATCGGGGCATTGTTCAGGCTGGCTGGAAAATCCTGGCTGTATCGTTCGGCCAAGGCGGGTGCCGCGAACAGGGCGGTGGGGAACTCACCGAGACGGCTGCTGAATACCTTGAGATTGCCCCCGATCGGCGCGGCACGGTCGGTCAGTACGACATCCAGGCGATGCAGCGCCAGTTCGGCGAGCAGGTTTTCAAACTCGCCCTCGTCGCAGATCAATCGCACGTCACCCGGCATTGCGGTGACCAGGCTGAGCAGGCGGTAGGCCAGCAGTTTCGGGATGCCGTCGGAAATGCCTGCGCGCAGGCGCAAGGTGGTTTCGCTGTCGCTGTGCAGCAGCGCATCTTCAAGTTGTTCACCGAGCTGGAATATCTGGTCAGCGTAGCCCAGCGCCTTGCGTCCGGCGTCGCTCAGGACCAGTCCGCGCCCCTGGCTGTTGAACAGCGCCTTGCCGAGTTGCCGCTCGAGCAGGCTCAGCTGGCCGCTGATGGTCTGTACGGCAACCCCAAGCCGCTCGGCGGCACGGGTGATGCTGCCTTCCTTGGCGACGACCCAGAAATAATGAAGGTGTTTGTAGTTGATCATGTTCATTTCGTAAAAATCGGATGACAGCTCAATTTTGCTCCGTTTTTTTGATCATTTCCATTGTTGTATCATTGCCCCGTTTCAATCACCTACGGAGTTCAACATGAAACGCGTCGTGCTATTCCTGATGACCAATCTGGCGGTCATGCTCGTACTCAGCGTGGTGACCAGCCTGCTTGGCGTCAATCGTTTCCTGACGGCCAACGGCCTCAATCTCGGCATGCTGCTGGCGTTCGCCGCGGTGATCGGCTTTGGTGGTTCCTTCATTTCCCTGCTGATGTCGAAGACCATGGCCAAGTGGAGCACCGGTGCCCGGGTCATCGAACATCCTTCGTCGTCAACCGAAGTCTGGCTGGTCGATACCGTTGGCAAGCTGGCCAAGCGGGCCAACCTGCCGATGCCCGAGGTTGCCATCTACGACGGCGAGCCGAATGCCTTCGCCACCGGCGCCAGCAAGAACAGTTCGCTGGTCGCGGTATCGACCGGGCTGCTGCAGAGCATGACCCGGGAAGAGGCCGAGGCGGTTCTGGCGCATGAAGTGGCGCATATTGCCAATGGCGACATGGTGACGCTGACGCTGATCCAGGGCGTGGTCAATACTTTCGTCATCTTCATCTCGCGCGTCGTTGGTTACCTGGTCGACTCCTTCCTGCGCCGCAATGATTCGGAAAGCAGTGGCCCGGGGATTGCCTACATGGTGACCAGCATGATCTGCGAAGTCGTTTTCGGCATTCTCGCCAGCACCATCGTCGCCTGGTTCTCGCGGCAGCGTGAATTCCGTGCCGATGCCGGTGCGGCCAGCCTGATGGGTTCGCCGACGCCGATGCAGAATGCGCTGCGCCGACTCGGCAACCTGCACACCGAGCCGCTGCCACAGAACATGGCGGCATCCGGCATCGCCGGCGGCAAGGGCGGTTTCATGGCCTTGTTCGCCACGCACCCGCCGCTGGAAGAGCGCATCGCCGCCTTGTCCGGGCGTTGATTTCGCAGCAGTCAGCAAAAAGGGAGGCCGCGGCCTCCCTTTTTTGTGAGTGAAAATTGGTGTTTTTCAGCAGTCGACCGCACGCAGGGCTTGCTCGATCAGGTCGAGCTGATGGACGATGTCCTGTGCGGCCTGATCCTGTGCGGCTTCGCTGGCGTCGCTCAACTGCAGGACGAAATTCTGCACCTGGCGGGCCAGGTGGTAGATGCCCCACATCTCGATCTGCTCGGCGTGCTGGATCAGTTCGCTGCTTTCCAGTTCAAGCGCATAGACGTCGATCGGCAGCACGTCGAGCGCTTCATGCATGCGGGCGAGGCGTTCGTCGGCATCCTGGACGAACAGGCGGTCGAGCACGTCCGAGCGTTCGCCGGGTTTGGCCGATGGCCGCATGGCGCTGGCCAGGCGTTCCGAGAAATGGCGGGCGCGGCCGGCGAGCTTCGGATTTTCCAGTCCGCCCTCGTCGAGCAGGGCTTCGGTGGTTGCGGTCAGTGCGGCAATCAGGCGGTTGCCGGGCGCGCGTTGCTCCAGGTGATCGGCAACACTGGCCAGGGTTTCGCCCAGATGCAGGCAGTCGGCATCGCCGGCTTCGATGGCGATGCCGAGAAGCGAGAAAACGGCCGGGCGGATGGCTGTCGGGTCGCTGCCCGCATGGGTCGTCCAGTGCTCGGCAAGCGTCCGGCAGGCATCCTGCCAGCGCTTGTTGAGTTCGGGAGAGAAGCGCAGGGGTTGCGACTTGCCGACCCAGGGCAGGATGGATGCCATGGCATCCAGTGTCGGGGCGAGGGCAGCCCGGGTTTCCGCAAGGTCCTTGTCGGGAATGTCTGCCATCGGCCGTGTCTCCTTATCCGGCGAGTTTTGCGAAGGCCTCCACGACTTCCGGCGGGGCCTGGACCAGTTCGACCAGCACGCCTTCGCCGCCGATCGGGAATTCCTCGTTGCCCTTCGGGTGCAGGAAGGTGATGTCGAACCCGGCAGCACCCTTGCGGATGCCGCCCGGAGCGAAGCGCACGCCGTTGGCTGACAGCCATTCTACCGCTTTCGGCAGGTCGTCGATCCACAGGCCGACGTGGTTCAGCGGCGTGGTGTGCACGGCCGGCTTCTTTTCCGGGTCGAGCGGCTGCATCAGATCAACCTCGACCTTGAACGGACCTTTGCCCATGGCGCAGATATCTTCGTCGACGTTTTCGCGTTCGGAAACAAAGGTGCTGCTGACTTCGAGGCCGAGCATGTCGACCCACAGCGTCCTGAGCTTTGCTTTGGAAGGGCCGCCGATGGCGATTTGCTGGATGCCGAGAACCTTGAAAGGACGTGTCATGGATGGATTCCTGTGGTGATCAAGTCGAGTAATCCATAATTATAGAGATTTCCGGCGGTAGGCCAAGACCAGCATGGCCACACCGGCGAGCACCATCGGCAACGACAGCCATTGCCCCATGCTGACCTGGTAGGACTGGCCGAAAATTCCGTGATCAGGTTCGCGGAAGAACTCGGTGATGAAGCGGAAGCTGCCGTAGCCGATCAGGAAAACACCGGACGTGGCACCCGTAGGGCGCGGTTTTGCGGTCCACAGCCAGAGAAGGGCAAAAAGCGCCAGGCCTTCGAGCGCAACATGGTAAAGCTGCGATGGATGGCGCGGGTCGAGGCTGCCGGATTGCGGAAAAACCATCGCCCAGGGCAGTGTCGGGTCGGCCAGGCGGCCCCACAGTTCGCCGTTGATGAAGTTGCCGACCCGTCCGGCGGCCAGGCCGAGCGGGACCAGCGGGGCGATGAAGTCGGTGATGGTCAACCAGCGCATCCGGCTTTTGCGCGCCCACAGGGCCATCGCGATCAGGACGCCGAGAAAGCCACCGTGAAAGCTCATGCCGCCTTTCCAGACGGCGGCAATTTCCAGCGGGTTGGCCAGGTAGTAGGCCGGTTCGTAGAACAGCACCTGGCCAAGCCGGCCGCCGATGATGACACCAAGCACGCCGTAGAACAGTAGGTCGTCGAGCTGTTCGGCATTCATCGGCGCCCGCCCGTTTCGGATGCGCAGGCGGCCGAGAGCGATGAACTGGACGAAGGCCACCAGATACATCAGTCCGTACCAGTGGATGGATACTGGTCCGAGTGAAATTGCAACGGGATCGAACTGCGGGTGGGTCAGCATAGTCAGAGTGATTCGGCTAGAATTGCCCGATTATAGATCGCGACCGTGACAACAGGATTCCGGCGCCAAATTCGACACGGAGAGTCAACATGCCCCAGTATCGTTCCCGCACCTCCACCCACGGCCGCAACATGGCCGGCGCCCGTTCCCTGTGGCGCGCCACAGGCATGAAGGATGGCGATTTCGGCAAGCCGATCATTGCCGTCGTCAACAGCTTTACCCAGTTCGTGCCGGGGCATGTGCACCTGAAGGATATGGGGCAGCTGGTGGCGCGCGAGATCGAGGCGGCCGGCGGCGTCGCCAAGGAATTCAACACCATTGCCATTGATGACGGCATCGCCATGGGGCACAGCGGCATGTTGTACTCGCTGCCGTCGCGCGACTTGATTGCCGATTCCGTCGAATACATGGTCAATGCGCACTGCGCCGATGCCATGGTCTGCATCTCGAACTGCGACAAGATCACCCCGGGCATGCTGATGGCCGCCATGCGCCTGAACATCCCGGTCATCTTCGTCTCCGGTGGTCCGATGGAGGCTGGCAAGGTTACGGTCCAGGGGCAGGTCGTCCATCTGGATCTGGTCGACGCCATGGTCAAGGCGGCCGATGCTGCTGTTTCCCAGGCTGACCTTGACGAAATCGAGCGCTCGGCGTGCCCGACCTGTGGCTCGTGTTCCGGCATGTTTACTGCCAACTCGATGAACTGCCTGACCGAAGCCCTCGGTCTCAGTCTGCCCGGCAACGGCACCGTTGTCGCCACGCATGCCGACCGCAAGCAGTTGTTCCTGCGTGCCGGCCGCCAGATCGTCGAGCTGTGCAAGCGCTATTACGAGCAGGACGATGCTGCGGTGCTGCCGCGTGCGATCGCCACCAAGGAGGCTTTCGAGAACGCCATGACGCTGGATGTTGCCATGGGCGGCTCGACCAACACCGTGCTGCATATCCTGGCGACCGCCCAGGAGGCCGGTGTTGATTTCACCATGGCCGACATCGATCGTATCTCGCGCTCCGTGCCCTGCCTGTGCAAGGTGGCGCCGATGACCGACAAGTATCACATCGAGGATGTGCATCGTGCCGGTGGCATCATGGGGATCCTCGGTGAACTGGATCGCGCCGGTCTTCTGAACCGCGATCAACCGACGGTGCATGCGAAGAATCTCGGCGAAGCCATCGATCTCTGGGACGTCGTCCGTGGACACGACATCAAGGTGCATGATTTCTACAAGGCGGCGCCGGGCGGCGTGCCAACTCAGGTCGCGTTCTCGCAGGATCGCCGCTTCAATGAACTCGATCTCGACCGCACCCATGGTTGCATCCGCAACAAGGCGAATGCCTACTCACAGGATGGTGGTCTGGCGGTTCTGTACGGCAATATCGCGCTCGACGGCTGTATCGTGAAAACTGCCGGTGTCGATGAATCAATCTGGAAGTTCACCGGCAGGGCCCGCGTGTTTGAAAGTCAGGATGCTGCGGTCGACGCGATCCTGGGCGAGAAAATCGTCGCCGGCGATGTCGTGGTGATTCGCTATGAAGGGCCGAAGGGTGGTCCGGGCATGCAGGAAATGCTCTATCCCACCTCGTACCTGAAGTCGATGGGTTTGGGCAAGGAATGCGCCTTGCTGACCGACGGGCGATTCTCCGGCGGGACTTCCGGGTTGTCCATTGGTCACGCATCGCCCGAGGCGGCGGATGGCGGGGCGATCGGTCTGGTCGAAGAAGGGGATGTGATCGAGATCGATATTCCCGGTCGCCGGATTCATCTGGCGGTCAGTGACGAGGTGCTGGCTGCCCGTCGTGCGGCGATGGATGGGCGGGGTGAGTCGGCCTGGAAACCGGTTGATCGCGAACGCGTTGTTTCTGCAGCGCTGCAGGCCTATGCGCTGATGGCTACCTCGGCAGACAAGGGTGCGGTCCGCGACGTCAGTCAAATTCAGCGCCGCTCGAAGGGGTGAACGTCAACTTTTGGCGTCATCTGCCGTTATTATTCGAACCCGGACCGCTTGCTGGCGGTCCGTTGAAGTGAAACCTCTTGTTGCATTTGATTGTTTGCGGTTGGTAGTGAAGGGCTATATCATCCGTTCATGATTTACTGTCAAGCTGTCAAGGCATTAACCCACCCAGAAAACGGAGCGAGAAAATGAAAGCTGCTTACATTGCCATTATGGCTGCCGCCGGTGTTGTCATGGCTGGTCAGGCAAACGCCGACGAAGCCCTGGCCAAGGCCAAGAACTGCATGACCTGCCATGCGCTGGACAAGAAGCTGGTTGGTCCGTCGTATCATGACGTTGCCGCCAAGTACAAGGGTGACAAGGCTGCAGTGGCAACGCTGGCAGCCAAGATCCAGACAGGTGGCAAGGGTAATTGGGGTGCAATCCCGATGCCGCCGAACAAGGTGACGGATGACGAAGCCAAGAAGTTGGCTGCCTGGGTGCTCGCCACGAAGTGAGTGGGTGTTCCAGTTCAAGAAAAAGCCGGTAGCTACCGGCTTTTTTTATTGTGAAATTGTTGTGCTGGCTGTTGACACACCTGTCGAGGGTCCGGATAATCCCGGCTTCTCCCGGAGGGGTACCCAAGCGGTCAACGGGAACAGACTGTAAATCTGTCGGCTCTGCCTTCGAAGGTTCGAATCCTTCCCCCTCCACCAGATTGATGCTGTAGCGGCTAGTGCTGCGGGCAGGGGTTAAGCGGGTGTAGCTCAATGGTAGAGCTGAAGCCTTCCAAGCTTAAGACGAGGGTTCGATTCCCTTCACCCGCTCCACGACGCGGTACGGCTGGAGTTTTAAGGTAGGCCCATGTGGCTCAGTGGTAGAGCACTCCCTTGGTAAGGGAGAGGTCGGCAGTTCGATCCTGCCCATGGGCACCACCGATTAGCTTTGATTCTGGATTGTTTGCTAATTTGATTATTGAGGAACTGGAATGGCTAAGGAAAAATTCGAGCGTACGAAGCCGCACGTAAACGTTGGCACGATTGGTCACGTTGACCACGGCAAGACGACGTTGACGGCAGCAATCACGACGGTACTGGCAGCGAAGTTCGGTGGTGCGGCGAAGGCCTACGACCAGATCGATGCGGCGCCGGAAGAAAAGGCGCGCGGTATTACCATCAACACCGCCCACGTCGAATACGAAACTGCCAATCGTCACTATGCCCACGTTGACTGCCCGGGTCACGCTGACTATGTGAAGAACATGATTACCGGTGCCGCCCAGATGGACGGTGCGATCCTGGTTTGTTCCGCTGCTGACGGCCCGATGCCGCAGACCCGCGAACACATCCTGCTGGCCCGTCAGGTTGGTGTGCCGTACGTTCTGGTGTTCATGAACAAGTGCGACATGGTTGATGATGCCGAGCTGCTCGAGCTGGTCGAAATGGAGCTGCGCGAGCTGCTGTCCAAGTACGACTTCCCGGGCGACGACACCCCGATCATTCATGGTTCGGCCCTGAAGGCGCTGGAAGGTGATCAGTCCGAAATCGGCGAGCCGTCGATCTTCCGCCTGGCTGACGCACTGGATTCGTACATTCCGACCCCGGAGCGCGCTGTTGATCTGCCGTTCCTGATGCCGGTTGAAGACGTCTTCTCGATCTCGGGTCGTGGTACCGTTGTGACCGGTCGTATCGAGCGCGGCGTTGTCAAGGTTGGCGAAGAAATCGAAATCGTTGGTATCCGTCCGACCGTCAAGACCACCTGTACCGGCGTCGAAATGTTCCGCAAGCTGCTGGATCAGGGGCAGGCTGGCGACAACGTTGGTGCGCTGCTGCGTGGTACCAAGCGTGAAGATGTCGAGCGTGGTCAAGTGCTGTGCAAGCCGGGTTCGATCACCCCGCACACCCACTTCACGGGCGAAGTGTATGTTCTGTCGAAGGACGAAGGCGGTCGTCACACCCCGTTCTTCAACAACTACCGTCCGCAGTTCTACTTCCGCACGACGGACGTGACCGGTGCGATTTCGCTGCCGGAAGGCGTTGAAATGGTCATGCCGGGTGACAACATCCAGATGACGGTCAAGCTGATTGCTCCGATCGCCATGGAAGAAGGTCTGCGTTTCGCCATCCGTGAAGGCGGTCGTACCGTCGGCGCCGGCGTCGTCGCCAAGATCATCGAGTAATTGGTAATTTTTGCAATCAAAGCGCTTCGGGAGACCGAAGCGCTTTGATGTTTCTGCAGCAGGGGTGTAGCTCAATTGGTAGAGCAACGGTTTCCAAAACCGTAGGTCGGGGGTTCGATTCCCTCCGCCCCTGCCACTCTCTTTAAAGATCGCGAACGTCATGGCTGACAAGATCAAGTTTTCGCTGGCGCTGGTTATTCTGGCAGCTGGCGTGGCTGGCTTCTACCTGCTCTCCGAGCAGGCAATGATTTTGCGCGTCCTGGCGGTGCTCGTTGGGGTGGCGCTGGCGGTTGTCGTGGCTTGGAAAACCGAGCCGGGTCAACGCTTCTTCAATTTCGCCAACGAGTCGGTGGTCGAGGCCCGCAAGGTCGTCTGGCCGTCGCGCAAGGAAACGGTGCAGACCACGGCAATGGTATTTGCCTTCGTGGTCGTCATGGCGCTGTTTCTCTATCTCACTGACAAAAGCCTCGAGTGGGTTCTCTATGACCTGGTCCTGGGCTGGAAAAAATCATGAGTAAACGCTGGTACGTCGTACATGCCTATTCCGGCTTCGAGAAAAGCGTGATGCGCGCCATTCAGGAGCGCATCAACCGTTTGGGTATGCAGGACAAATTCGGCCAGATTCTTGTGCCGGTGGAAGAGGTCGTCGAAATGAAGGGCGGCCAGAAGTCCATTTCCGAGCGCAAGTTCTTCCCGGGCTACGTGCTCGTGGAAATGGAGATGGATGACGATAGCTGGCATCTCGTGAAGAACACGCCGAAAGTCACCGGTTTTGTCGGTGGTACGGCAAACCGCCCGGCGCCGATTTCCCAGAAGGAAGTCGACAAGATCATGCAGCAGATGCAGGAAGGCGTCGAGAAGCCGCGTCCGAAGGTGCTGTTCGAGGTCGGCGAGGTCGTGCGGGTCAAGGAAGGTCCGTTTACCGACTTCCATGGTTCGGTCGAGGATGTGAATTACGAAAAGAATCGCCTGCGTGTGTCGGTGACCATCTTTGGTCGGGCTACGCCGGTGGAGCTGGAGTTTGCCCAGGTCGAGAAGTCCTGAGCGGCATGTTTTCAAGGGTCTGCCGGAAGCCCTGATTCCGGCAAGAGGAGCGTCAGTAGCCAATTGCGGTCAACGCGCGTTACAACTCAATAAAGGAGTGTTTTATGGCCAAGAAAATTATTGGCTTCATCAAGCTGCAAGTTCCGGCCGGCAAGGCCAATCCGTCTCCTCCGATCGGTCCGGCGCTGGGTCAGCGCGGTCTGAACATCATGGAGTTCTGCAAGGCCTTCAATGCCCAGACGCAAGGCGTCGAGCCGGGTCTGCCGATTCCTGTCGTGATCACCGCTTTTGCCGACAAGTCCTTCACGTTCGTGATGAAGACGCCGCCGGCAACGATCCTGATCAAGAAGGCTGCCGGCATCAAGTCCGGTTCCGCCAAGCCGCATACCGACAAGGTTGGCAAGATCACCCGCGCCCAGTGCGAAGAAATCGCCACGACCAAGATGCCTGACCTGACTGCTGCCGATATGGAAGCCGCTGTTCGCACCATCGCTGGCTCCGCCCGTTCGATGGGCATCACCGTGGAGGGCCTGTAATCATGGCTAAGCTCACGAAGAAGCAAAAGGCGCTCGCCAGCAAGGTGGTTGCGCAGAAGTTGTACCCGCTGCAGGAAGCACTGGCTCTGGCCAAGGAAACTGCCGTCGCCAAGTTCGACGAATCCATCGATGTTGCAATCAATCTTGGTGTTGATGCTCGCAAGTCGGATCAGGTTGTTCGTGGCTCCGTCGTGCTGCCGGCTGGTACCGGCAAGACTGTCCGTGTCGCCGTCTTCGCCCAGGGCGAAAAGGCCGAGGCCGCCAAGGCTGCTGGCGCCGATGTGGTTGGTTTTGACGACCTGGCTGCTGAAGTCAAGGCCGGCAACCTCAATTTCGACATCGTCGTTGCTACGCCGGATGCAATGCGCATCGTTGGTCAGCTGGGCCAGATTCTCGGTCCGCGCGGTCTGATGCCGAATCCGAAGGTCGGCACCGTGACCATGGATGTTGCCACCGCCGTGAAGAACGCCAAGGCTGGTCAGGTTCAGTACCGCACCGACAAGGCTGGTATCGTGCATGCCACCATCGGTCGCGCCTCGTTCTCTGCCGAGAACCTGGAAACTAACCTGAAGGCACTGATCGAAGCATTGCAGAAGGCCAAGCCGGCTGCATCCAAGGGTCAGTACCTGCGCAAGATTGCTGTTTCTGCCACCATGGGCCCCGGCGTTCGCGTCGATCAGGCCACGCTGGCAGGCTAAAAGTACTTTGGGTCGCGTCGGTCGGCATTTGCTGGCCAGCGCGAATCGTCAAAGACCGCAGGCGCACAAGCAATTGTGCTTAATCGTGAAAGCCTGCGCAGACGGTGCTCCCGAAACGGATTTTCTGCCATTCATTTGAATGGCGAGCTTCTGGTTCAGGTCGCCGTAAGTGCGGCGGGAAATCTCTCCCGTCGTGTTATGACTTGAAAGGAGGAAAGACCTGTGGGTCTCAATCTGAACGACAAAAAAGCCGTCGTGGCTGAGGTGTCGGCACAAGTGGCCAACGCCGAGACGATCGCGATCGCCGAATACCGTGGCATTGAGGTGGGTGATCTCACCGTGCTGCGCAAAAAGGCGCGTGAGTCTGGTGTTTACCTGCGTGTGCTGAAGAACACCCTGGTGCGTCGCGCCGTGGAAGGCACGCAGTTTGCCGACCTGGCCGAGCACATGGTGGGTCCGCTGATTTACAGCGTGTCCGCTGATCCGGTGGCTGCGGCAAAAGTCCTCAACGACTTTGCCAAGACCAACGACAAGTTGGTTCTCAAGGCCGGTTCCTATGCCGGCAAGGTGCTCGACAAGGCTGGTGTGCAGGCGCTTGCCTCCGTGCCGAGCCGCGAAGAGCTGCTCTCCAAGCTGCTGTACGTCATGCAAGCTCCGGTTGCCGGTTTCGTCCGCGGCCTCGACGCCCTGGCGAAGCAGCGCGAAGAAACCGCCGCTTGATACTTACCGCATACGAACTGATTTAGGAGTTTATTGAAATGGCAATTAGCAAAGAAGACATCCTGGAAGCCGTTGGCTCCCTGACTGTTATGGAACTGAATGACCTGGTCAAGGCATTCGAAGAGAAGTTTGGCGTCTCTGCCGCTGCCGTCGCCGTTGCCGGCCCGGCTGCTGGTGGTGCTGCCGCTGCTGAAGAGCAGACCGAATTCACCGTCGTCCTGACCGGCGCTGGTGACAAGAAGGTCGAAGTCATCAAGGTCGTCCGTGCCGTTACCGGCCTGGGCCTGAAGGAAGCCAAGGATCTGGTCGACGGTGCGCCGAAGCCGGTCAAGGAAGGCGTTTCCAAGGCTGACGCTGAAGCCCTCAAGAAGCAGCTGGAAGACGCTGGCGCCAAGGTCGAAGTCAAGTAATCGATCGGTGCCCTGCGGGCTGGTGGCTTTTGCCGCCAGCCCTTTTGTGCTTGTCAAAACGGTTTAACTGCCTGAACGAATACGCTTGAATACACGCCAGCCGGCAAACGCAAATCACGAGTTCCCTGTCGGAAACGACAAGGGGAGCGGGTTTGCGTTTGCCTGTTTGCTCAGGTCCGACATCTGATTCCACCCTCACGGAGTTACCATGACTTACTCCTTCACCGAGAAGAAACGTATCCGCAAGAGCTTCGCCAAGCGCGAAAGCGTACTTGAGGTGCCCTTCCTCCTCGCTACGCAGCTCCAGTCCTTTACCGAGTTTTTGCAGGCCGAAGTGCCTGTTCCTCAGCGCAAGAACGAGGGGCTGCAGGCTGCGTTCACCTCGATTTTCCCAATAATCTCCCATTCGGGAAATGCGAGGCTGGAGTTTGTCAGCTATGCGCTTGGTGAGCCGGCCTTCGACGTCGTCGAATGCCAGCAGCGTGGTCTGACCTTTGCCGCATCGCTGCGGGCGCGGGTCCGCCTGGTGTTGATGGATCGTGAAGTTCCGGACACCGTCAAGGAAGTCAAGGAACAGGAAGTCTACATGGGTGAAATTCCCCTGATGACGACCAATGGTTCTTTCGTGATCAATGGCACGGAGCGTGTCATCGTTTCCCAACTGCACCGTTCGCCCGGCGTGTTTTTCGAGCACGACCGCGGCAAGACGCACAGTTCCGGCAAGCTGCTTTTCTCGGCCCGCGTGATTCCTTACCGCGGCTCGTGGCTGGACTTCGAATTCGATCCCAAGGATTCCCTCTTCTTCCGTGTCGACCGCCGTCGCAAGATGCCGGTCACGACGCTGCTCAAGGCATTGGGCATGTCTTCGGAAGAAATTCTTGCCGAATTCTTCGAGTTCGACCTGTTCAAGCTGAACGGCGAAAAGATCGAGTTCGAGCTGGTGCCCGAGCGTCTGCGTGGCGAAGTGGCCCGCTTCGATTTCGTCGCCCCGGATGGCAAGGTCATCGTTGCCAAGGACAAGCGGATTACCGCCAAGCATATCCGCGATATCGCCGCTGCTGGTGTCAAGCAGATCGCCGTGCCGGAAGAATTCCTGCTGGGGCGTGTGGTTGCGCACAATATCGTTGATACGTCCACCGGCGAAGTGGTGGCCAACGCCAATGACGAAATCACCGAGACCCTGCTGGCCAAGTTGCGTGAAGCCGGGATTGCCACCGTCGAGACGTTGTACACCAACGATCTTGATCGTGGCTCGTTCATCTCCAACACCCTGCGTGGCGACGAAACTGCTTCGCGCCAGGCTGCTCGCATCGCGATCTATCGGATGATGCGCCCAGGTGAGCCGCCGACTGAAGAAGCCGTGGAAATTCTCTTCAACGGCTTGTTCTACTCCGATGACCGCTACGATCTGTCCGGTGTCGGCCGGATGAAATTCAACCGTCGCCTGAGCCGTGCCGATGTCATCGAGCATAAGGTCATGGTGCGCAGTCTTGCGTCGCGTGCCGAAGCAGCACTGAAGAATCTGGCTGAAGCCTCGGGCTTTGCACTGGCTACGATCCAGGACATGGTAGCCGGCTTGCCGTTTGGCCCGCGCGCCCTGTGCGAAAACATGACCAAGGCGGATGCCGATGCGTTGGCCGGGAAGATCAAGCCCCTGGGTGCCAATGTCGAAGTTCGCGAACAGCTGACCCTGTCCCCGCGTGATATCGTCGAGGTCATCAAGATCCTCGTTGAGTTGCGCAATGGCCGTGGCGATATCGACGATATCGATCACCTCGGCAATCGTCGCGTCCGCTCTGTCGGTGAACTGGCTGAAAATCAGTTCCGTGCCGGTCTGGTGCGTGTCGAGCGTGCGGTCAAGGAGCGTCTGAGCCAGGCCGAATCCGACAACCTGATGCCGCACGACCTGATCAATGCCAAGCCGATCAGCGCTGCCATCAAGGAGTTTTTCGGTTCCAGCCAGTTGTCGCAGTTCATGGACCAGACCAATCCGCTGTCGGAAATCACGCACAAGCGTCGTGTTTCCGCACTTGGCCCGGGTGGTCTGACGCGCGAGCGTGCCGGCTTTGAAGTCCGTGACGTGCATCCGACGCACTACGGTCGTGTCTGCCCGATCGAAACGCCGGAAGGTCCGAACATCGGTCTGATCAACTCCCTGGCGCTGTTTGCCCGGGTGAACAGCTACGGTTTCATTGAAACCGCTTACCGCCGTGTGGTGGATAGCAAGGTCACCAACGAGATCGATTACCTGTCGGCCATCGAAGAAGGCAACTATGTGGTTGCCCAGGCCAACGCTTCGCTGGACGAGGAAGGTCGTCTGTCCGACGATCTGGTGACCTGTCGCGAAAAAGGCGAAACGATCCTGGCCGAACCGGCGCGTGTCCAGTACATGGACGTTGCTCCCGGACAGATCGTCTCCGTTGCTGCTTCGTTGATTCCGTTCCTGGAACACGATGACGCGAACCGCGCATTGATGGGCGCCAACATGCAACGTCAGGCTGTTCCCTGCCTGCGTCCGGAAAAGCCGCTGGTCGGTACCGGTATCGAACGTACCGTAGCCGTCGACTCGGGTACTGCGGTTGTAGCGCTGCGGGGCGGTGTCGTCGACTACGTCGATGCCGGCCGCGTCGTTGTCCGTGTCAATGATGACGAAACCATCGCTGGTGAAGTTGGCGTCGACATCTACAACCTGGTCAAGTACACCCGTTCCAACCAGAACACCAACATCAACCAGCGTCCGCTGGTCAGGATTGGCGATGTCATCGCCAAGGGCGACGTCGTGGCTGACGGTGCTTCGACCGACAAGGGCGAATTGGCGCTCGGCCAGAACATGTTGATCGCGTTCATGCCGTGGAACGGCTACAACTTCGAAGACTCGATCCTGATCTCCGAGCGCGTCGTTGCCGAAGATCGTTACACCTCGATCCACATCGAGGAGCTGACGGTCGTCGCCCGCGATACCAAGCTTGGACCTGAGGAAATCACCCGCGACATCGCCTCGCTGGGCGAAGTGCAGCTGTCCCGTCTGGACGACGCCGGTATCGTGTACATCGGTGCCGAAGTCCACGCCGGTGACGTACTGGTCGGCAAGGTCACGCCGAAGGGCGAAACCCAGCTGACGCCGGAAGAAAAGCTGCTGCGCGCTATCTTCGGTGAAAAGGCGTCTGACGTGAAGGACACCTCGCTGCGCGTACCGGCCGGTATCGCCGGTACCGTCATCGACGTCCAGGTGTTCACCCGCGAAGGCATCGAACGCGACAAGCGTGCCCAGTCGATCATCGACGAGCACCTGCGCCATTACAAGCTGGATCTGGCCGACCAGATGCGTATCGTCGAACGCGACGCATTCGAGCGTGTCGGTCGCCTGATCGTCGGCAAGAAGGCCAATGGTGGTCCGAAGAAACTGGCCAAGGGCACGGTCGTCGACCAAGCCTACCTGGACAGCATGGACCCGCATCACTGGTTCGACATTCGTCTGGCTGAAGACGACGCAGCCCTGCAGCTGGAACAGGTCAAGGATGGCCTGGAACAAGCGCGCAAGGACTTCGACGTTGCTTTCGAAGCCAAGCGCAAGAAGCTGACGCAAGGCGACGAACTGCCGCCGGGCGTGCAGAAGATGGTCAAGGTTTACGTCGCCGTCAAGCGTCGCCTGCAGCCGGGTGACAAGATGGCCGGTCGTCACGGTAACAAGGGTGTGGTTTCCCGCATCCTGCCGGTCGAGGACATGCCGTACATGGCTGATGGCCGTCCGGTCGACATCGTTCTGAACCCGCTCGGCGTGCCGTCGCGGATGAACGTCGGTCAGATTCTCGAAGTTCACCTGGGCCTCGCTGCCAAGGGGCTGGGTCACAAGATCGGCGACATGCTGCGGCGTGAAGCCACGGTCAAGGAAGTGCGTGGTTTCCTCGACCAGATCTACAACTCGAGCGGCAAGTCGGAAAATCTCGATGAGCTCAACGATGGCGAGATCATTGAAATGGCCGGTAACCTGACCAGCGGCGTGCCTTTTGCCACACCGGTGTTCGACGGTGCCAAGGAAGCCGAAATCAAGGCCATGCTGGCGCTTGCCGGCATGCCATCGTCCGGTCAGATGACCCTGTTTGACGGCCGTACCGGTGATGCTTTCGAGCGTCAGGTGACGGTTGGCTACATGCACTACCTGAAGCTGCATCACCTGGTCGATGACAAGATGCACGCCCGTTCGACCGGCCCGTACTCGCTGGTCACCCAGCAGCCGCTGGGCGGCAAGGCGCAGTTCGGTGGTCAGCGCTTCGGTGAAATGGAAGTGTGGGCACTGGAAGCTTATGGCGCATCCTATGTGCTGCAGGAAATGTTGACCGTGAAGTCCGATGATGTGAATGGCCGTACCAAGGTTTACGAAAACATCGTCAAGGGCGAGCACAAGATCGATGCCGGCATGCCGGAGTCGTTCAACGTGCTGGTCAAGGAAATCCGTTCGCTGGCGATCGATATCGATCTGGAACGTTACTGATTCAGGGCTCAGGAGTTAAACGATGAAAGCATTGCTCGATCTGTTCAAGCAGGTAACCGCCGAAGAAGAATTCGACGCGATTACCATTGGCCTCGCTTCGCCTGAGAAGATCCGTTCCTGGTCCTACGGTGAAGTCAAGAAGCCCGAAACCATCAACTACCGGACTTTCAAGCCGGAGCGTGACGGCCTGTTCTGCGCCAAGATCTTTGGCCCGATCAAGGATTACGAGTGCCTGTGCGGCAAGTACAAGCGCCTCAAGCACCGTGGCGTGATCTGCGAGAAGTGCGGCGTCGAAGTGACGTTGGCCAAGGTTCGCCGTGACCGCATGGGTCACATCGAACTGGCTTCGCCGGTCGCCCACATCTGGTTCCTCAAGTCCCTGCCATCCCGTCTCGGCATGGTGCTCGACATGACGCTGCGTGATATCGAACGCGTCCTGTACTTCGAAGCATTCGTCGTCACCGATCCGGGCATGGTCTCCAACCTGCAGCGCGGTCAGCTGCTGACCGAAGACCAGTACCTGGAGATGATGGAAGAGCATGGCGACGAATTCCAGGCGCTGATGGGCGCGGAAGGTATTCGCGAACTGCTGCGTTCGCTCGAACTGAACAGCGAAGTCGAAGCGCTGCGCGGCGAACTCGAGGTGACCGGTTCGGAAGCCAAAAACAAGAAGCTGGCCAAGCGTCTGAAGATTCTCGAAGGTTTCCAGAAGTCCGGCATCAAGCCCGACTGGATGATCCTCGAAGTGCTGCCGGTACTGCCGCCGGACCTGCGTCCGCTGGTGCCGCTGGACGGCGGTCGTTTCGCGACCTCCGACCTGAACGACCTCTACCGTCGCGTCATCAACCGTAACAACCGTCTCAAGCGCCTGCTCGAACTGAAGGCGCCGGACATCATCGTGCGCAACGAAAAGCGCATGCTGCAGGAATCGGTTGACTCGCTGCTCGACAACGGCCGTCGCGGCAAGGCGATGACCGGTGCCAACAAGCGTCCGTTGAAGTCGCTGGCCGACATGATCAAGGGCAAGGGCGGTCGTTTCCGTCAGAACCTGCTGGGCAAGCGCGTCGACTACTCCGGCCGTTCGGTCATCGTGGTCGGTCCGCAACTCAAGCTGCATCAGTGCGGCCTGCCCAAGCTGATGGCGCTGGAACTGTTCAAGCCCTTCATCTTCCACAAGCTTGAAGTCGGTGGCTACGCCACGACCATCAAGCAAGCCAAGAAGATGGTCGAAGGCCAGGAACCGATCGTCTGGGACATGCTCGAAGACGTCATCCGCGAACATCCGGTCATGCTCAACCGCGCACCGACGCTGCACCGTCTGGGTATCCAGGCGTTCGAGCCGACCCTGATCGAAGGCAAGGCGATCCAGCTGCACCCGCTCGTTTGTGCGGCCTTCAACGCCGACTTCGACGGTGACCAGATGGCTGTTCACGTGCCGCTGTCGCTGGAAGCGCAGATGGAAGCCCGCACGCTGATGCTGGCCTCGAACAACGTGCTGTCGCCGGCCAATGGCCAGCCGATCATCGTGCCGTCGCAGGATATCGTTCTTGGTCTGTACTACGCCACCCGCGAAAAGATCAACGCCAAGGGCGAAGGCATGTATTTTGCCGACGTCGCCGAAATCGACCGCGCCATGGCGGCCGGCGAGCTCGACATTCACGCCCGTATCTCGGTGCGTCTGAAGCAGTACGACGCTGCTGCGGTCGACGGTGAATTTGACGAAAAAATCCTCCGTGTCGAAACCACGGCGGGCCGCGCGCTGTTGTCGCGCATCCTGCCGAAGGGCATGCCGTTCAAGGCCATCGACAAGGCGCTGAAGAAGAAGGAAATCTCCAAGTTGATCGACGAGTCCTTCCGTCGCTGCGGCCTCAAGGAAACCGTCGTCTTCGCCGACCAGTTGATGCAGAACGGCTACGCACTGGCAACCCGCGGCGGCATTTCCTTCTGCTCCGACGACATGCGCGTCCCGGCCAAGAAGTACGAGATCATCGCTGCTTCCGAAGCTGAAGTTAAGGAAATCGAAACCCAGTACACCAACGGTCTGGTCACCCAGGGCGAGCGCTACAACAAGGTTGTCGATATCTGGGGCCGCACCGGCGACCAGGTCGCCAAGGTGATGATGGACGAACTCGGTCACGAGGAAGTCATCGACCGCCACGGCAAGAAGGTCAAGCAGGACTCGTTCAACTCGATCTACATGATGGCTGACTCCGGTGCCCGCGGCTCGGCTGCCCAGATCCGTCAGCTGGCCGGTATGCGTGGCCTGATGGCGAAGCCGGACGGCTCGATTATCGAGACGCCGATCACGACCAACTTCCGTGAAGGTCTGAACGTTCTCCAGTACTTCATCTCGACTCACGGTGCCCGTAAGGGTCTGGCCGACACCGCGCTGAAGACCGCCAACTCCGGTTACCTGACGCGTCGTCTGGTTGACGTGACGCAGGATCTGGTGATCACCGAAGATGATTGCGGTACCAAGAACGGCTTCGTCGTCAAGGCGCTGGTCGAAGGCGGTGAAGTCATCGAGGCTCTGCGCGAGCGTATCCTTGGTCGTGTCACGGTCGACGACCTGATTGACCCGGAAACCCAGGAAACCGTGATCTTCTCCGGCACCATGCTTGATGAAGATCTGGTCGACCTGATCGACAAGCTTGGCATCGATGAAGTCAAGGTGCGCACGCCGCTATCCTGCGACACGCGTTACGGTCTGTGCGCCAAGTGCTACGGTCGCGACCTCGGCCGCGGCATGATGGTCAATGCCGGCGAAGCGGTTGGCGTCATCGCCGCCCAGTCGATTGGTGAGCCGGGTACCCAGCTCACCATGCGTACCTTCCACGTTGGTGGTGCGGCGTCGCGGGCTGCCGTGGCTTCGCAGGTCGAAGCAAAGTCGGCTGGTACCGTTCGCTATACCTCCAACATGCGTTATGTCACCAGCGCCAAGGGCGAGAAGGTTGTCATCTCCCGTTCCGGCGAAGTGCTGATTACCGATGATCATGGTCGTGAGCGCGAGCGTCACAAGGTGCCGTATGGCGCCATGCTGGCTGCCGATGAAGGCAAGTCGGTCAAGGCCGGCACCAAGCTGGCAACGTGGGATCCGCACACCCGTCCGATCATCACCGAATATGCCGGTACGGTCCGCTTCGAAAACGTTGAAGAAGGCGTTACTGTCGCCAAGCAGATCGACGATGTGACCGGTCTGTCCACGCTCGTCGTCATCGACAACAAGCGTGGTGGCAAGGCGGCAACCAAGGGCATCCGCCCGGTTGTCAAGCTGCTCGACGAATCCGGTCAGGAAGTGCGGATTCACGGCAGCGAACACGCTGTATCCATCGCTTTCCAGGTGGGTTCGATCATTTCCGTGGTCGACGGTCAGAAGGTTGGCGTTGGCGACGTGCTGGCCCGCATGCCGCAGGAGTCTGCGAAGACTCGCGACATTACCGGCGGTCTGCCGCGGGTTGCCGAGTTGTTTGAAGCCCGTACGCCGAAGGATGCTTCGGTGCTTGCTGAAGTTACCGGTACGATCAGCTTCGGCAAGGACACCAAGGGCAAGCAGCGTCTGGTCATCACCGATCTCGACGGCGAGCAGCACGAGTTCCTGATTTCCAAGGACAAGCATGTTCTGGTGCACGATGGCCAGGTGGTCAACAAGGGCGAGAAGATCGTCGAAGGCGAGCCGGATCCGCACGACATCCTGCGTCTGCAAGGTGTCGAGGCCCTGGCCCGCTACATCACCGACGAAGTTCAGGACGTCTATCGTCTGCAAGGCGTGAAGATCAATGACAAGCACATCGAGGTGATCGTTCGCCAGATGCTGCGTCGTGTGACCATCGTCGAGCCGGGCGACACCAAGTTCATCAAGTCCGAACAGGTTGAGCGTGCCGAGCTGTTTGCCGAGAACGATCGCATCGTCGCCGAAGGCAAGCTGCCGGCGGTCTACGATCACATGCTGCTCGGTATCACCAAGGCATCGTTGTCCACCGATTCGTTCATCTCGGCGGCATCGTTCCAGGAAACCACCCGTGTTCTCACCGAGGCTGCCATCATGGGCAAGCGCGACGAACTGCGTGGTCTCAAGGAAAATGTCATCGTCGGTCGCCTCATTCCCGCCGGTACTGGCCTGGCCTACCATCGCAGCCGCAAGGCCCAACTGGCAGGCGAGGACATCGCGGCAGCACGTCCGATCGAGGAAGCTGTTGTCGAAAATGCAACACAAGAGGTCGATCAAGGTCTCTGATGCAGTAAGCCAACCCCCGTGTCTCGTTGACATGGGGGTTGATCAACCATAGAATCTATGGTCTTTGTCGGCAGAGACTAATCATTGTCTCTGCTATGGATAACAAAATTGCCGTCGTGCCCCTCGTTTCGGGGCCTGGCTGTTGAAGGAAGTTTGATATGCCGACCATCAACCAGCTCGTGCGCAAGCCGCGCGTCGCCGAAAAGGCCAAGAGCAAGGTTCCTGCGCTGGAAAAGTGCCCGCAAAAGCGTGGCGTTTGCACCCGCGTGTATACCACCACCCCGAAGAAGCCGAACTCCGCGCTGCGTAAAGTTTGCAAGGTTCGTCTGACGAACGGCTTCGAAGTCATCTCCTATATCGGCGGTGAAGGCCACAACCTGCAGGAGCACTCAGTGGTCCTGATCCGTGGTGGTCGTGTCAAGGATTTGCCCGGTGTGCGTTACCACACCGTGCGCGGCTCCCTGGATACCCAGGGCGTCAAGGATCGCAAGCAGTCCCGTTCCAAGTACGGCGCGAAGCGTCCGAAGGCTGCCTGATTCATCAGGTGGTTTGAGTAAGTGGCCACTCTGCTGGGTGGCCGAGAGGGCCGGGGGGGTGAAAACCCCTTCCCGGCTTTTCAACTGAATAGTGATCAAGTGAGGTTAGTATGCCCCGTCGTCGTGAAGTACCTAAGCGTGACATTCTTCCGGACCCAAAGTTCGGTAGCGTCGAAGTTTCCAAGTTCATCAATGCAGTGATGCAGAGCGGCAAGAAGTCGGTTGCCGAGCGTATCGTCTACGGTGCGTTTGACATCATCACCACCAAGTCTGGCAAGGATCCGCTGGAAGTGTTTGGCTCTGCCATGTCCAACGTCAAGCCGATGGTTGAGGTCAAGTCCCGTCGTGTTGGTGGTGCCAACTATCAGGTGCCTGTCGAAGTGCGTCCGGCGCGTCGCGCCGCCCTGGCCATGCGCTGGTTGCGTGAGTTCGCCCGCAAGCGTTCGGAAAAGTCCATGGGTCAGCGCCTGGCTGCTGAAATGCTGGAAGCCTCGGAAAATCGCGGTGGTGCTGTCAAGAAGCGTGATGAAGTTCACCGCATGGCTGATGCCAACAAGGCCTTCGCTCACTTCCGCTTCTAATCCGATTATTTTCGAAGGTATCTACCGTGGCACGTAAAACCCCTATTGAGCGCTACCGCAACATTGGTATCAGCGCGCACATCGACGCCGGCAAGACCACCACGACCGAGCGCATCCTGTTCTACACCGGTGTGAATCACAAGATCGGTGAAGTGCATGATGGCGCCGCAACCATGGACTGGATGGAGCAGGAGCAGGAGCGTGGCATCACGATCACCTCCGCTGCAACGACCTGTTTCTGGAAGGGTATGGACAGTTCCTTCCCGGAGCATCGTTTCAACATCATCGACACCCCGGGACACGTCGACTTCACCATCGAAGTCGAGCGCTCGATGCGCGTTCTCGACGGCGCCTGCATGGTTTACTGTGCGGTCGGCGGCGTTCAGCCGCAGTCGGAAACCGTCTGGCGTCAGGCAACCAAGTACAAGGTGCCGCGTCTGGCCTTTGTGAACAAGATGGACCGTTCCGGTGCCAACTTCTTCAAGGTCGTCGATCAGATGCGTACCCGTCTGCGGGCTTCTCCGGTGCCGATCGTTATTCCCATCGGGGCTGAAGATAACTTCGAGGGTGTGGTTGATCTGCTGAAGATGAAGGCGATCTACTGGGATGAGGCTTCCCAGGGTATGAAGTTTGACTATCGCGAGATTCCGGCTGACTTGCTGGAAACTGCGAAAACCTGGCGCGAGCAGATGGTTGAGGCGGCCGCAGAAGCTTCCGAAGACCTGATGAACGAATACCTTGAAAACGGCGAACTGCCGGAAGACAAGATCCGTGAAGGTCTGCGTCTGCGTACCCTGGCTTGTGAAATTCAGCCGATGCTGTGCGGTACTGCGTTCAAGAACAAGGGTGTTCAGCGCATGCTCGACGCCGTCATCGAACTGCTGCCGTCGCCGGTTGATATTCCGCCGGTCACTGGTCTTGACGAGCGCGATAACGAAGTCTCGCGCAAGGCTGACGATTCCGAAAAGTTCTCGGCACTGGCTTTCAAGTTGATGACTGACCCGTTTGTCGGCCAGCTGACGTTTATTCGCGTTTACTCCGGCGTTCTGATGTCTGGTGCCGCGGTCTACAACTCGATCAAGGGCAAAAAGGAGCGCATCGGTCGTATCCTGCAGATGCACGCCAACAACCGCGAAGAAATCAAGGAAGTTCTGGCGGGTGACATTGCTGCCTGCGTTGGTCTCAAGGATGTGACGACGGGTGAAACCCTGTGCGATCCGGATGCGCCGATCATTCTCGAGCGCATGATTTTCCCGGAGCCGGTGATTCACGTTGCCGTCGAACCGAAGACCAAGGCTGACCAGGAAAAGATGGGCTTGGCGCTTGGTCGTCTGGCTGCAGAAGATCCGTCGTTCCGCGTGCGTACCGATGAGGAGTCTGGTCAGACCATCATCTCCGGCATGGGTGAATTGCACCTCGATATCATCGTCGACCGCATGCGTCGCGAATTCAATGTCGAAGCGTCCGTCGGTGCGCCGCAGGTGGCCTATCGCGAATGCATCAAGAAGGCCGTCGAACAGGAAGGCAAGTTCGTCAAGCAATCCGGTGGTCGCGGCCAGTTCGGTCACGTCTGGCTCAAGATCGAGCCGAACGAAGCCGGCAAGGGTTACGAGTTCGTCGACGCCATCAAGGGCGGTGTCGTTCCGCGCGAATTCATCCCGGCGGTCGACAAGGGGCTGCAGGATGCTGTCACCAGCGGTGTGCTGGCCGGCTTCCCGGTGGTTGACGTCAAGTTCACGCTGTTCGATGGTTCCTACCACGACGTTGACTCGAACGAAAACGCATTCCGCATGGCAGCTTCGATGGCCTTCAAGGAAGGTATGAAGAAGGCCAGCCCGACCCTGCTGGAGCCGATGATGGCGGTCGTCGTCGAAACGCCGGAAGACTATATGGGTAACGTCATGGGCGATCTGTCCTCGCGTCGCGGTATTGTTCAGGGTATGGAAGATCTGCCTGGCGGTACCAAGGAAGTTCGTGCCGAAGTGCCGCTGTCCGAAATGTTCGGCTACGCTACTTCGCTGCGCTCCCTGTCGCAGGGTCGTGCTACCTACACGATGGAATTCAAGCACTACGTCGAAGCGCCGAAGAACGTCGCTGAAGCGGTTATCAACAAGAAGTAATGCTTTATTGGAGATCCGATAATGGCCAAGGAAAAATTTGAACGTACGAAGCCGCACGTAAACGTTGGCACGATTGGTCACGTTGACCACGGCAAGACGACGTTGACGGCAGCAATCACGACGGTACTGGCAGCGAAGTTCGGTGGTGCGGCGAAGGCCTACGACCAGATCGATGCGGCGCCGGAAGAAAAGGCGCGCGGTATTACCATCAACACCGCCCACGTCGAATACGAAACTGCCAATCGTCACTATGCTCACGTTGACTGCCCGGGTCACGCTGACTATGTGAAGAACATGATTACCGGTGCCGCCCAGATGGACGGTGCGATCCTGGTTTGTTCCGCTGCTGACGGCCCGATGCCGCAGACCCGCGAACACATCCTGCTGGCCCGTCAGGTCGGTGTGCCGTACGTTCTGGTGTTCATGAACAAGTGCGACATGGTTGATGATGCCGAGCTGCTCGAGCTGGTCGAAATGGAGCTGCGTGAGCTGCTGTCCAAGTACGACTTCCCGGGCGACGACACCCCGATCATTCATGGTTCGGCCCTGAAGGCGCTGGAAGGTGATCAGTCCGAAATCGGCGAGCCGTCGATCTTCCGCCTGGCTGACGCACTGGATTCGTACATTCCGACCCCGGAGCGCGCTGTTGATCTGCCGTTCCTGATGCCGGTTGAAGACGTCTTCTCGATCTCGGGTCGTGGTACCGTTGTGACCGGTCGTATCGAGCGCGGCGTTGTCAAGGTTGGCGAAGAAATCGAAATCGTTGGTATCCGTCCGACGGTCAAGACCACCTGTACCGGCGTCGAAATGTTCCGCAAGCTGCTGGATCAGGGTCAGGCTGGCGACAACGTTGGTGCGCTGCTGCGTGGTACCAAGCGTGAAGATGTCGAGCGTGGTCAAGTGCTGTGCAAGCCGGGTTCGATCACTCCGCACACCCACTTCACGGGCGAAGTGTATGTTCTGTCGAAGGACGAAGGCGGTCGTCACACCCCGTTCTTCAACAACTACCGTCCGCAGTTCTACTTCCGCACGACGGACGTGACCGGTGCGATTTCGCTGCCGGAAGGCGTTGAAATGGTCATGCCGGGTGACAACATCCAGATGACGGTCAAGCTGATTGCTCCGATCGCCATGGAAGAAGGTCTGCGCTTCGCCATCCGTGAAGGCGGTCGTACCGTCGGCGCCGGTGTTGTCGCCAAGATCATCGAGTAATTGCTCTTTTGAAAAAACCCGGGGCGGCAAGCTTGCTGCCCCATTGCTCTTTTGGAAGCCAAAAATGCAAAGCCAAAAAATCCGTATCCGTCTCAAGGCCTTCGACTATCGCCTGATCGATCAGTCGGCTCAGGAAATCGTTGAAACCGCCAAGCGTACCGGCGCTGTCGTTCGTGGTCCCGTGCCGCTGCCGACCCGCAAGCAGCGTTTTGACATCCTGCGTTCGCCGCACGTCAACAAGGCTTCCCGTGACCAGCTCGAGATTCGTACCCATCTGCGTTTGATGGATATCGTTGATCCGACTGACAAGACGGTCGATGCACTGATGAAGCTGGACCTGCCGGCTGGCGTGGACGTCGAAATCAAGTTGCAGTAATTGTGGTATTGCGGATATAATCCGCGCCTTTCGGGGGTGGCCGGCAACGGTTGCCCATTTGTTGTTTTACATCGACCGGCCAATCGCAGCCGGCGATGAGGAGAATAACCATGAGTCTAGGCCTTGTTGGTCGCAAGGTTGGCATGACTCGCATTTTTGCCGAGGATGGCGCGTCCATTCCGGTAACTGTGCTTGACGTGTCCAATAACCGAGTGACCCAAGTAAAAACGCCGGAGATCGATGGCTACGCAGCCATTCAGGTCGCATTCGGCCAGCGCCGTGCCTCGCGCGTTTCCAAGCCCCTCGCTGGCCATCTGGCCAAGGCGGGCGTGGAAGCCGGGCATGTGCTCAAGGAATTCCAGATCGATGCTGATCAACTCGCTACCTTCAAGGCGGGCGATCAGGTTGCTGTCACCATTTTTGCCGAAGGGCAAAAGGTTGACGTGACCGGCATGTCCATCGGTAAGGGTTTTCAGGGCGGTATCAAGCGCCATAACTTCAGCTCCAACCGTGCTTCCCACGGTAACTCGGTTTCGCACAATGCGCCGGGTTCCATTGGTATGGCGCAGGATCCGGGTCGTGTTTTCCCGGGTAAGCGCATGGCCGGTCACCTGGGTGATGTGCAATCCACGATGCAGGGTTTGACGATCGTTCGCGTTGATGCTGAACGTCAGTTGCTCCTCGTCAAGGGTGCTGTTCCGGGTGCCAAGGGTTCCGACGTCGTCGTGCGTCCGGCAGTCAAGGCTTAAGGGGGCGACATGGAACTGAAGGTTATTAACGAACAAGGTCAGGAAGCAGCGAAGCTGCAGGCTTCCGACGTGCTGTTCGGTCGCGAATTCAACGAAGCCCTGGTTCACCAGATCGTCGTCGCCTACCAGGCGAATGCGCGTTCCGGCGACAGCAAGCAGAAGGATCGCTCCGAAGTCCGTCACACCACCACCAAGCCGTGGCGCCAGAAGGGTACCGGTCGCGCTCGCGCCGGCTCCAATGGTTCGCCGTTGTGGCGTGGGGGCGGTCGGATTTTCCCGAACTCCCCGGACCAAAACTACTCCCAGAAGGTTAACAAGAAGATGTTCCGCGCCGGTATGGCAGCGATCCTCTCCGAGTTGGCCCGTCAGGACCGTTTGATCGTTGTTGACGATCTTGCGGTCGACGCACCGAAAACCAAGCTTTTCTCCGCCAAGTTGAAGAGCATGGGTCTCGACGGCAACCTGCTGGTCATCACCGACGAACTGAACGAAAACCTCTATCTGTCGTCGCGCAACCTGCCCAATGTTCTGGTGCTTGAAGCTCAGGAAGCCGATCCGGTTTCGCTCGTTCGCTTCGCCAAGGTGCTGGTCACCAAGAACGCCGTGGCCAAGTTCGAGGAGATGTGGGGATGAACCAGGAACGTCTGATGCAGGTGCTGCTGGCACCGCAAATCTCCGAAAAGGCAACCTATGTTGCCGAGAAGAACGATCAGGTGATCTTCCGCGTTGCTACCGATGCAACCAAGCCGGAGATCAAGGCCGCGGTCGAGCTTCTGTTCAAGGTTGAAGTCGAATCCGTCCAGGTCGCCAACGTCAAGGGCAAGGTCAAGCGCTTCAAGGGCGCCACCGGTCGCCGCAAGGGTTGGAAGAAGGCCTACGTCTGCCTCAAGGCTGGCCAGGAAATCAACTTCGTTGAAGGGGGTAACGCCTGATGGCTCTCGTTAAAGTCAAGCCGACTTCCCCCGGCCGTCGCGCCGTGGTCCAGGTCGTCAATGCCAATCTGCACAAAGGCAAGCCGTTTGCGGCTCTGGTCGAAAGCCAGTCCAAGAACGCCGGCCGCAACAACAATGGTCGCATTACCGTGCGTCACCAGGGTGGCGGTCACAAGCAGGCTTACCGGATCATCGATTTCAAGCGTACCAAGGACGGTATCCCGGCCAAGGTCGAGCGTCTGGAATACGATCCCAATCGTACTGCCAACATCGCGCTGGTTTGCTACGCCGACGGCGAGCGCCGTTACATCATTGCCAACAAGGGCATGGTGGTCGGTCAGCAGGTCATGAGCGGCTCCGAAGCTCCGATCAAGTCCGGCAATGCGCTGCCGATCCGGAATATTCCGGTCGGTACGACGATCTGCTGCGTCGAGATGCTGCCAGGCAAGGGCGCGCAGATTGCTCGCTCTGCTGGTACTTCGGTTCAGTTGCTGGCGCGTGAAGGTACCTACGCCCAGATCCGTCTGCGTTCCGGTGAAGTTCGCCGCGTTCACGTCGAATGCCGCGCCACCATCGGTGAAGTCGGTAACGAAGAAAACAACTTGCGCAAGATCGGCAAGGCCGGTGCCATGCGCTGGCGTGGTGTTCGTCCGACGGTTCGTGGTACGGCGATGAACCCGATCGATCACCCGCACGGTGGTGGTGAAGGTCGCACTGGCGAAGGTCGCGTGCCGGTCAATCCGTGGGGTCAGCCCACTAAGGGTTACCGCACCCGCAGCAACAAGCGCACGAACAGCATGATCGTTCAGCGCCGTCACAAGCGTTAAGGGGTAGGAAATGGGACGTTCTCTCAAAAAGGGCCCGTTTATTGATGCGCATCTGATCGACAAGGTCGAGGCAGTTCGCGCCACCAATGACAAGCGCCCGATCAAGACCTGGTCGCGTCGTTCGACGATCCTCCCCGAGTTCATCGGCCTGACGATTGCGGTCCACAATGGTAAGCAGCATATTCCGGTGTTCGTCACCGAAAATATGGTCGGTCACAAGCTCGGCGAGTTCTCGCTGACCCGGACGTTCAAGGGTCACACCGCCGGCAAGAAGGCCAAGAAGTAAGGAGCTGACATGGAAACTCGTGCAAGTCTGCGGGGCGTACGCCTCTCTGCGCAAAAAGGCCGTCTGGTGGCGGATCTCGTGCGCGGCAAGCCGGTTGGTCAGGCTCTCAACATCCTGGCCTTCAGCCCGACAAAGGGCGCTGGTATCGTCAAGAAGGTTCTCGAGTCGGCAATTGCCAACGCGGAACATAACGACGGCGCCGATATCGACGAACTGACGGTGAAAACCATCTACGTCGAAAAAGGCATGGTGCTCAAGCGCTTCACTGCGCGCGCCAAAGGTCGTGGCAATCGGATCAGTAAGCCGACCTGCCATATCTATCTGACCGTTGGTAACTAAGGAAGAGCCATGGGACAGAAAATTCATCCGACTGGCTTTCGTCTGGCCGTCACCAAGAACTGGAGTTCGCGCTGGTTTGCCAACAGCAAGGACTTCCCGGGCATGCTGCAGGAAGACGTCAAGGTTCGTGAGTATCTCAAGCGCAAGCTGGCTCACGCTTCCGTTGGTCGTGTCCTGATCGAGCGTCCGGCCAAGAACGCCCGCGTCACCGTTTACTCCGCCCGTCCGGGCGTGGTCATCGGCAAGAAGGGCGAGGACATCGAGCAACTGCGTACGGATCTTCAGCGGATCATGGGCGTTCCTGTCCATGTGTCGATCGAAGAAATCCGCAAGCCGGAAATCGATGCCCAACTGATCGCCGATTCGATTGCCCAGCAACTCGAAAAGCGCATCATGTTCCGTCGTGCCATGAAGCGCGCGATGCAGAATGCGATGCGTCTTGGTGCCCAGGGTATCAAGGTGATGAGTGCAGGTCGTCTGAACGGTGCCGAAATCGCTCGTAGCGAATGGTATCGCGAAGGTCGCGTGCCGCTTCATACCCTGCGTGCCGATATCGACTACGCAACCTCTGAAGCGCTGACCACGTACGGCATCATCGGTATCAAGGTTTGGGTTTACAAGGGCGACATGCTTGATCGCAACGAGCAGCCGGTAGTTGAAGAGCCGGTTGCCGACGATCGTCGTCCGCGCCGTAACCCGGGCAAGCCTGAAGGCGACAAGCCGCGCACCCGTACGGTCAAGAAGGCCGACGGTGCTGGCGACCCGGCCAAGCGCGTAAGAAAGGCAGGTGCTTAACATGTTGCAACCTAATCGTCGCAAGTTCCGCAAGGAGCACAAGGGACGCAATGAAGGTCTGGCTACCCGCGGCACCAAGGTGTCGTTCGGTGAGTGGGGCCTCAAGGCTACCGGCCGTGGTCGTCTGACCGCGCGACAAATTGAAGCAGCCCGTCGTGCGATGACCCGCCATATCAAGCGTGGTGGTCGCATCTGGATCCGTATCTTCCCGGACAAGCCGATTTCCAAGAAGCCGGCAGAAGTTCGTATGGGTAACGGTAAGGGTAATCCGGAGTACTGGGTTGCCGAAATCCAGCCGGGCAAGGTTCTTTACGAGATGGATGGTGTCAATGAAGCGCTGGCTCGCGAGGCATTTGCCCTTGCTGCCGCCAAGCTGCCGATTGCCACCACCTTCGTGACTCGTCATCTGGGGTAATCATGAAAGCTAGTGAACTGAGAACCAAGAGCGTGGACGAGCTCAAGACGGAATTGCTGGACCTGTTGAAGGCGCAGTTTGGCCTGCGGATGCAGATTGCAACGCAACAACTGTCCAACACCAGCCAAATGTCCAAGGTTCGTCGCGACATCGCTCGCGTTCGCACCCTCATCCGTGAAAAGGCGGTGCAGCAATGAGCGAATCCTCCAGCATCAAGCGTACGCTGATCGGTCGTGTGGTCAGTGACAAGATGGAAAAGACGGTAACCGTCCTGGTCGAGCGGAAGGTCAAGCACCCGATGTACGGCAAGGTCATGGTTCGTTCCAAGAAGTACAGCGCGCACGACGAAGGTAATGTGGCCAAGGCCGGTGACCTGGTTGAAATCGTCGAAACCCGTCCGGTTTCGAAGACCAAGGCATGGGCGGTGACCACTGTTCTGGAGAAGGCTATCGTCGTCTGACGATTTTTCTTCAAAATGCTTGCGCAGTCAGTAAAGAAGCCGGTATAATCCGGCTTCTTTTTTGCAGCTATCAAACTAGCATGCAAATCTGTTCGACCCTCACGGGTTCCAAGACTGACCGCTCAGCGGATTAAGTTGGAGTTTATTTAAATGATTCAGATGCAGACGACGCTGGACGTCGCCGATAACACCGGCGCCCGTTCAGTTATGTGTATCAAGGTGCTTGGCGGCTCCAAGCGCCGCTACGCCGGCATTGGCGACATCATCAAGGTCAGCATCAAGGATGCTGCGCCGCGTGGTCGCGTCAAGAAGGGTGACGTCTATAACGCCGTGGTGGTTCGTACCGCCAAGGGTGTTCGTCGTCCTGATGGCTCGTTGGTGCGCTTTGATGGCAATGCCGCAGTTCTTCTCAACAACAAGCTCGAGCCGCTCGGCACGCGCATCTTTGGCCCGGTCACCCGCGAACTGCGTACCGAGCGCTTCATGAAGATCGTGTCCCTGGCTCCTGAAGTTCTGTAAGGAGAGCGCAATGGAAAAAATTCGCAAGGGCGACGAAATCATCGTCATTACCGGCAAGGATAAAGGCAAGCGCGGAACCGTGCTGGCGCGCATCGACGAGGAGCATCTCCTTGTTGAAGGTGTGAATCGTGCGAAAAAGCACGTCAAGCCGAATCCGATCAAGGGTGTCCAGGGTGGCATCGTTGATAAGGACATGCCGATCCATATCTCCAATGTTGCGCTGTTCAATCCGGCGACGAAGCAGGCTGACCGTGTCGGCTTCAAGTCTCTGGAAGATGGTCGCAAGGTTCGCGTGTTCAAGTCGAACGGCGAACTGGTGAACGCATAAGGGGCAGTCATGGCGCGTTTGCAGCAGTTTTACAAGGACTCCGTCGTTGGCGAGATGTCCAAGCAGTTTGGTTACAAGTCCATCATGGAAGTGCCGCGCATCACCAAGATCACCCTGAATATGGGTGTTGGCGAGGCGGTTGCTGACAAGAAGGTGCTTGAGAACGCCGTTGGCGACATGCAGAAAATCGCTGGTCAGAAGCCTGTTACCACGAAGGCTCGCAAGTCGATCGCTGGCTTCAAGATTCGTGATGGCTACCCGATCGGTTGCATGGTTACCCTGCGCGGTCCGCGCATGTTTGAATTCCTTGATCGTCTCGTCACCATCGCGTTGCCGCGTGTTCGCGACTTCCGTGGCGTTGCTGGCAAGGGTTTCGATGGCCAGGGTAACTACAACATGGGCGTCAAAGAACAGATCATTTTCCCGGAAATCGAGTACGACAAGATCGATGCTCTCCGGGGTATGAATATCAGCATCACCACGACCGCGAAGAGCGATGCAGAGGCCAAGGCCCTGCTTGCCGCGTTCAAGTTCCCGTTCAAGAATTGAGGCAATCATGGCAAAACTTGCTCTGATCAACCGTGAAGAGAAGCGCCGCAAGATGGTGGAGCAGTTCGCGAAAAAGCGCGCTGCCCTTGAGGCGATCATCAACGACGTGAGCCTGTCGGACGAGGAGCGTTACGAAGCCCGTCTGAAGATCCAGGCGCTGCCGCGTAATTCGAGCCCGTCGCGTCTGCGCAATCGCTGCCAGCTGACCGGTCGTCCGCGTGGTGTTTTCCGTAAATTCGGCCTGTGCCGTCACAAGATCCGCGAACTTGCCTTCAATGGCGAGATTCCGGGTGTTGTCAAGGCCAGCTGGTAAGAGGAGATACAGAAATGGCTATGAGCGATCCCATCGCGGACATGCTGACCCGCATCCGCAACGCCCAGCTCGCCGAAAAGGCGTCTGTGTCCATGCCGTCGTCCAAGCTCAAGGTGGCTATTGCTGCCGTGCTCAAGGATGAAGGTTACGTTGAAGAATTTGCTGTCCGTCAGGCTGATGATGGCAAGGCGACTCTCGAAATCGCACTCAAGTATTACGCCGGTCGTCCGGTTATTGAGCGCATCGAGCGTATCTCCAAGCCTGGTCTGCGCATCTACAAGGGTGCAGAGGACATTCCGCGCGTCATGAACGGCCTTGGTGTGGCGATTGTCTCCACGCCGAAGGGTGTGATGACCGACCGCAAGGCGCGCGCTTCCCGTGTCGGGGGCGAAGTCCTCTGCATCGTGGCGTAAGGAGCGAAGCAAAATGTCTCGTGTAGGTAAAAATCCAATCGTGCTGCCGGCTGGTGTTGAAGTCGCCATCGGTGAGCAGATCGTCGTGAAGGGGCCCCTGGGTACCCTGAAGACGGCCGCGAACCCCGCCGTTAAGATCAGCCAGGAAGGGCAGAGTATCGTCGTTTCCAAGGTTGAAGGCGTGGAAAATGCATCCGCCATGTGGGGCACCATGCGTGCTAACCTCAATAACATGGTCGTTGGCGTTTCCAAGGGGTTCGAGCGTAAGCTGCAACTGGTCGGCGTGGGCTATCGCGCCCAGGCTCAGGGCGATGTCCTGAACCTTTCGCTCGGCTTTTCGCACCCTGTCGCGCACAAGATGCCGGCCGGTGTGAAAGTCGAATGTCCGACCCAGACCGAAGTCCTGATCAAGGGCTCGGACAAGCAGCAAGTCGGGCAGGTTGCCGCCGAAGTTCGTGCCTATCGCAAGCCGGAGCCCTATAAGGGCAAGGGTGTGCGTTACTCGGACGAAGTGGTGGTTATCAAGGAAACCAAGAAGAAGTAAGGGTGGCATATGTTTAACAAGAAAGAAGCACGTTTGCGTCGTGCCCGCAAAACCCGGGCCAAAATCGCCGAGCTCAAGGCTGTGCGCTTGTGTATCAACCGCACGAACTGCCACATTTACGCCCAGATCATCTCGCCGTGTGGCGGCAAGGTCCTGGCTTCGGCTTCCACGCTGGACAAGAACGTTCGTGGCGATGTCGCGAATGGCGGTAACAAGGCTGCAGCCACTTTTGTTGGCAAGCTGATCGCCGAGCGCGCCAAGGCCGCCGGTGTTGAGCAGGTGGCTTTCGATCGCTCCGGGCTCCAGTACCACGGTCGTATTCAAGCGTTGGCGGAAGCTGCGCGTGAAGCCGGTCTGAAGTTCTGATCGCCGCGAAAGGAATAGGTTACAAAATGGCTAAACCTGAAAGAAACAAGAAGCCGCAGCAAGCTGAAGAGCGTGATGACGGCATGCGCGAAAAGATGGTCGCGGTCAATCGCGTCACCAAGGTGGTGAAGGGCGGCCGGATTCTCGGTTTCGCAGCACTCACCGTCGTTGGTGATGGCGATGGCAGCATCGGCATGGGCAAGGGCAAGTCCCGCGAAGTGCCGGTGGCCGCTCAGAAGGCAATGGAAGAGGCTCGTCGCAAGATGGCCAAGGTCAGCCTGAAGAACGGTACCGTCCATCACACCGTGATGGGCCGTCATGGCGCAACGACCGTGATGATCCAGCCGGCACCGGAAGGTACGGGCATCATCGCCGGCGGCGCCATGCGCGCCGTCTTCGAGGTGGTCGGCGTGACCAACGTGGTTGCCAAGGCACACGGCTCGACCAATCCCTACAACATCGTGCGTGCCACCATCGACGGTCTGTCGAAGGTGAATACGCCGGCCGAAATTGCTGCCAAGCGCGGCAAGTCGGTTGATCAGATCCTGGGGTAAGTCATGTCTGACAAGAAAATCAAAGTGACGCTCGTCAAGAGCATCATCGGCACCAAGCAGGACCACCGCGCCACCGTTCGTGGTCTCGGCCTGCGCAAGCTGAACAGCTCTGCCGAGCTGCTGGATACGCCGTGTGTTCGCGGCATGATCCAGAAGGTTCAGTATCTCGTCAAGGTTGAGGGTTAAGCCATGCGTCTGAATACCATCAAGCCGGCTGAAGGCTCCAAGAAGAACGCCAAGCGCGTTGGTCGCGGTATCGGTTCTGGCCTCGGCAAGACCTGTGGTCGTGGCCACAAGGGTCAGAAGTCCCGTTCCGGCGGTTTCCACAAGGTCGGTTTCGAAGGCGGTCAGATGCCTTTGCAACGCCGCCTGCCGAAGCGCGGTTTCAACTCGCTGACGCGTGCCCGCAACTACGAAGTTCGTCTGAACGAGCTGGAAAACCTGCCGGTCGAGGAAATCGATCTGCTGGTTCTGCAAGTTGCCGGTATTGTTCCGGGTGACGCACTGTCCGCGAAGGTGATCCTGTCGGGTGCCATTACCCGCAAGGTTGTCCTCAAGGGCGTTGGTGCGACCAAGGGTGCGAAGGCTGCCATTGAGGCAGTCGGCGGCTCGATCGCCGAGTAAGACAGGAAAGGTTAGAACGTTGGCTGCAAATCCCAATACCGTTGGCAAGGGTGGAAAGTTCGGCGACCTCAAGCGCCGGCTGTGGTTCCTGCTTGGCGCCCTGGTTGTGTACCGCATTGGCGCGCACATCCCGGTTCCCGGTATCGACCCCAACGTTCTGGCCGATCTGTTCAATTCGCAGCAAGGCGGCATCCTGGGCATGTTCAACATGTTCTCGGGTGGCGCCCTGTCGCGCTTCACCATCTTCGCATTGGGGATCATGCCGTACATTTCGGCGTCGATCATCATGCAACTGATGAGTGTTGCCAGCCCGCAGCTCGAAGCTCTCAAGAAAGAGGGCGAGGCTGGACGACGCAAGATCACTCAATACACCCGTTACGGTACTGTCGTGCTGGCCCTCTTCCAGGGTATCGGCATCGCGGTTGCGCTGGAAGCGCAGGCCGGGCTGGTCAATGATCCGGGTTTCATGTTCCGCCTGACGACGGTATCCACCCTGCTGACTGGGACGATGTTCCTGATGTGGCTGGGCGAGCAGATTACCGAGCGTGGTCTGGGTAACGGTATCTCGATCATCATTTTTGCCGGTATCGCTGCTGGTTTGCCAAGCGCGATCGGTGGCCTGCTCGAACTGGTTCGTACCGGTGCGATGCATCCGCTGACGGCGATCGTCATCTGTCTGCTGGTCGTTCTCGTCACTGCCTTTGTGGTGTTCGTCGAGCGCGGTCAACGCAAGATTCTGGTCAATTATGCCAAGCGCCAGGTTGGCAACAAGGTTTATGGCGGTCAGAGCTCCCATCTGCCGCTCAAGCTGAACATGTCGGGCGTCATTCCGCCGATCTTCGCTTCGTCGATCATCCTGTTTCCGGCCACGCTGGCTGGCTGGTTTGGTTCCGGCGAATCGATGACGTGGCTGAAGGATATGGCTGCGGTCCTGTCGCCAGGACAGCCTATCTATGTGATGCTCTACGCTGCAGCGATCATCTTCTTCTGTTTCTTCTACACCGCCCTTGTGTTCAATTCCAAGGAAACGGCTGACAATCTGAAGAAAAGCGGCGCCTTTGTTCCCGGGATTCGTCCGGGTGAGCAAACCGCGCGTTACATCGACAAGATTCTGATGCGTCTGACGCTGATCGGTGCGGCGTACATCACCGTGGTCTGTCTGCTGCCGGAATTCCTGATTCTCAAATGGAACGTACCGTTCTATTTCGGGGGTACCTCGCTGCTGATCATCGTTGTCGTCACCATGGATTTCATGTCTCAGGTCCAGGCCTATGTCATGTCCCACCAGTATGAAAGTCTCTTGAAGAAAGCAAACTTCAAGGGGTCCCCGATGATCAAGTAAGCGCAATGGCTAAAGAAGACTATATCGAGATGCAGGGCGAGGTCGTTGAGAACCTCCCCAACGCAACTTTCAAGGTCAAGTTGGAAAACGGACACGTTGTCCTTGGCTTTATCTCCGGCAAGATGCGGATGCATTACATCCGTATCCTGCCGGGCGACAAGGTCACTGTGCAATTGACTCCGTATGATTTAAGCAAGGCCCGGATAGTTTTCCGGGCAAAGTAAAAGTTCTCTACGCAATAAACCGCAGGGCAAGGAATCACGGCTGCTTCCAAGCTCTCGCAGACGAGGAGTAAAACATGAAAGTGCAACCTTCAGTGAAGCGCGTTTGCCGCAATTGCAAGGTGATCCGTCGCAAGGGTGTCGTTCGCGTCATTTGCAAGGATCCGCGTCACAAACAGCGCCAGGGTTAATTCCTGACGAAGTCGGCATTCGTTAATTTTAGAAATATTGGAGTGAGTCAATGGCCCGTATTGCAGGGGTAAACATTCCGAACCATCAGCATGCCTGTATCGCCCTCACGGCGATTTATGGCATCGGCCGTACCCGCGCACAGAAGATCTGTGACGCGGCCGGTGTTGGTCGTACCACGAAAATGAAGGACATTTCCGATACGGATATGGACCGTCTGCGTGATGAAGTGGCGAAGTTCACCGTCGAAGGTGATCTGCGTCGCGAAGTCACGATGAACATCAAGCGCCTGATGGACCTCGGTTGCTACCGTGGTCTGCGTCACCGCAAGGGCTTGCCCTGCCGCGGTCAGCGTACCAAGACCAATGCACGTACCCGCAAGGGCCCGCGCAAGGCCATTGCTGGCAAGAAGTAATAGGGACTGAACATGGCCAAGACTGCTACCAAAGTTCGCAAGAAGGTTAAGAAGAACGTTGCCGAGGGCATTGCCCACATTCACGCTTCGTTCAACAACACCATCATCACCATTACCGATCGCCAGGGCAACGCGCTGTCGTGGGCAACTTCCGGCGGTGCCGGTTTCCGCGGTTCGCGGAAGTCCACCCCGTTCGCTGCCCAGGTCGCTGCGGAAGCTGCCGGCAAAGCCGCGCAGGAATGTGGCGTTAAGAATCTGGAAGTGCGCATCAAGGGCCCAGGCCCGGGCCGCGAATCTTCTGTCCGTGCGCTGAATGCACTGGGCATGAAGATCACCGCGATTTCCGACGTGACGCCGGTGCCGCACAACGGCTGCCGTCCGCCCAAGAAGCGCCGCATCTAAGGAGAAAGACAAGTGGCTCGTAATCTCGATCCGAAATGCCGTCAGTGCCGCCGCGAAGGCGAAAAGCTGTTCCTGAAGGGCGAAAAGTGTTTTACCGACAAGTGTGCCATCGAGCGTCGCTCGTACGCACCGGGTCAGCATGGCCAGAAGTCTGGCGCCCGTCTCTCCGACTACGGCGTCCACCTGCGTGCCAAGCAGAAGATCCGTCGCGTTTATGGCGTTCTTGAAGGCCAGTTCCGTCGCACCTTTGCCGAAGCTGACCGCCGCAAGGGCCAGACCGGTGAAAACCTGCTGCAGTTGCTGGAAGCCCGCCTGGACTCCGTCGCCTACCGCATGGGTTTTGGTGCTTCGCGCACTGAATCCCGTCAGATCGTCCGTCACAACGGCGTTCTGGTTAACGGCAAGCGCGTGAATATTCCTTCCTACCTCGTCAAGCCGGGTGATGTTGTCCAGCTGACCGATCGTTCCCGCGCTTCCCTGCGTTGCAAGGCCGCTCTCGAAGCTGCCGAAGCACGTGGCTTCCCGGAATGGATTTCTGTCGATGTCAAGGAAGGCAAGGGCACGTTCAAGGCCATGCCGCAGCGCTCGGAGCTGCCGGCAACCCTGAACGAAGGTCTGGTCATCGAACTTTATTCGAAGTAACCCGCAAGCAGAGGAATCAAGCCCATGCAGAGCAGTGGACTTCTTAAGCCCCGCATCATCGACGTGCAGAGTGTTTCGCCGGTCGAAGCCAAGGTTGTCATGGAGCCGTTTGAACGCGGTTTCGGACATACCCTCGGCAACGCCCTGCGTCGCATCCTGCTGTCCTCGATGCCTGGCTACGCACCGACGGAAGTGTCGATCGACGGCGTGTTGCATGAATATTCGACTATCGACGGTGTTCAGGAAGATGTCGTTGACATCCTTTTGAACCTCAAGGGAATCGTCTTCAAGCTGCATAACCGTGAAGTCGTCACCCTGAAGCTGGCCAAGGAAGGCGAGGGCGTGATCCGTGCTGGCGATATCGAGTTGCCGCACGACGTCGAAATCATCAATCCGGAGCACGTCATTGCCCACCTTTCCACCGCCGGCAAGCTGTCGATGGAAATCAAGGTCGAAAAAGGCCGTGGCTATGTTCCCGGTAACGTGCGCAATCTCGGCGATGCCAAAACCATTGGTCAGCTCGTGCTGGACGCCTCGTTCAGCCCGGTTCGTCGCGTTGCCTACTCGGTCGAGAATGCCCGGGTCGAACAGCGTACCGATCTGGACAAGCTGATTGTCGATATTGAAACCAACGGCGTTGTCGAGCCGGAAGAAGCGATCCGTTACGCAGCCCGCGTACTGATCGAGCAACTGTCGGTCTTCGCTGACCTGGAAGGTACGGCACCCGTTGCCGAGGCTTCCAAGCCGGCTCAGGTCGACCCGGTGCTGCTTCGTCCGGTCGATGATCTCGAACTGACGGTTCGTTCTGCGAACTGCCTCAAGGCCGAGAACATCTACTACATCGGCGACCTGATCCAGCGCACCGAAAATGAGCTGCTGAAGACGCCGAATCTGGGTCGCAAGTCGCTCAACGAAATCAAGGAAGTTCTTGCCGCGCGTGGTCTCACGCTGGGCATGAAACTGGAAAACTGGCCGCCCGCCGGTCTGGAGAAGGCGTAAGCCTTTTCCCGATCCGGGCAGTCAAGGGACGCCTGCAGAACATAGAAAGGATTAACCATGCGTCACCGCAATGGACTTCGCAAACTGAACCGTACCACCAGCCATCGCCTGGCGATGCTGCGCAACATGACCGTTTCCCTGCTCCGTCACGAGGCCATCAAGACCACGTTGCCGAAGGCCAAGGAACTGCGTCGTGTCGTCGAGCCGATGATCACGCTTGGCAAGAACCCGTCGCTGGCCAACAAGCGCCTGGCGTTCGATCGCCTGCGTGACCGCGAGATCGTCGTCAAGCTGTTTGCTGAAATCGGCCCGCGCTATGCAACCCGTCCGGGTGGCTACCTGCGCATCCTGAAGTGCGGTTTCCGCGTTGGCGACAACGCACCGATGGCTTTCGTCGAATTGCTCGATCGCCCGGAACCCACCGAAGCGGTTGAAATTGCCGACGAAGCTGCCGAGTAATCGACGCTTCATCAAAAAAGGCCGGGTTTCCGGCCTTTTTTTTCGTCTGTCACATCTGATCAGTTTTGCTCATGGGCAGTCGATGATCATCAGCGAAACGTCGTCAGCCGCCGGAATTTCACCAAGATGTGCGGCGAGTGCGTCCTCGAGTGCAGCGAATCGATTCACTGGCAGGGTGTCGGCGATCGCTGCCAGCACCCCTGCCGATCCGAATTGCACCCCCTCTGCATTGGCGGCTTCCAGCAAGCCATCGGAGTACATGAGAAGCTGGCTGTCTGTGGTCCAGTCGAAGCAGCGCGGCTTGATCTCGATCTGGTCGCTGTCGAGGATGCCCAGCGCCAGATTCTCCGAGGCGAAGCGGTCGGTCGGGTGGCCCTGGGCATTGATCAGATAGGCCTCCGGTGTTCCGCCGATCCAGATTTCACCTGACAGGCTGATTTCATCCAGGCAGACTACGGTCGCCGCGACGAAACGTCCGACCGGCATCGATTCCCGCAATTGCTGATTCATTTCAATGATCAGTTCGCGGATGGTGCGATTCAGACGTGTCATCCGGTAGAACAATGCCAGTACCGGTAGGACACTGATTGCTGCCGGCAGGCCATGTCCTGTTGCGTCGGCGAGCAGGGCATAAAATCGGCCTTCCGGCGAGCGTGAGGCGGCGACGATGTCGCCGCTGAAGTTCTCCGTTGCCGTCACCTTGTAGCGAAGGCGCGGATCGCGCAGGCCGGGGCGGTGCAGCAGTTTTTCCATCAGCCGTATGGCCAGTTGTTGCTCATTCTGGCTGTGATCGAAATACGCTTGCAGCAAGGTCGCATTCTGTTGGAGCTGGATTTCCGAGCGCTTGCGTTCCGAAATGTCACGGATGACGCCAACGAACAGTCGCTCCTGGTCAATGCATACCTCGGATACACCAATCTCGACCGGAAACTGCTGTCCATCCCGCCGGACAGCTATGCCCTCGCGGTCGCGTCCCTTGAATGTAGCAAGCTTGCAACTGCTCCCGTTCCTGCCTTCCGCATCGCTACCGGTGAAGATTTCCGGCAGCAACTGGGTCACGGGCTGGCCGATCATCTCTCTGGATGGTCGGCCGAAAATACGCTCCGTAGCCTGGTTGACCGTAAGAATCTGGCCGTTGGTGTCGGCGGTGACGATTGCATCGAGGACGTTGTCCGAAATTGCCCGTAACCTTTCCAGGGCGACCGCTGCACTCTGCTGCATGGTCAGGGAGCGCTGCATCGAGCGCAGCTTGGCTTCGAGGACGACGAAATTGATCGGTTTGGTCAGGTAGTCGTCGGCGCCGGCTTCGAGTCCTTCGACCAGGTTTTCGTCGCGATTCAGTGCCGACAGGAAGATGATGGGTACCCACTTGTCGCGACAGGCCGCCTTGATCCGCCGTGCCGCCTCGAAACCATCCATGACCGGCATCATGATGTCGAGCAGGACCAGATCCGGCTGCAACTGCTCGAAGCGCTGCACGGCCTGCTCGCCGTTCTCGGCGAGGATGACATCGTGCCCGAGTTTTTTCAGGAAGACCTGCAATATGTGCAGGTTGGTGCGGTTGTCATCTACCGCGAGAACGCTCATCTTGTCGAATGCGGTGTTCATCGTTACTGGCCTGTTTCTGTCGGGAAGCCAATCATCACGAGAGCGGTCTCTACACTGATGTTGCAACGGAAAGGATCTGCTCCCGGAACGGCATCATCCTACCACGGCGGCAATGGCTTGCCCGCGCTCGTCCTGAATTTCACGTTGCTGGAGGAACCACATCCTGGCGTATTCGCCATCATTCGCCAACAGCGCCGCGTGGGTGCCACTTTCGACGATGCTGCCGTCGCTGATGACCAGGATGCAGTCGGCGTTCATGACCGTGGATAGCCGGTGAGCGATGGTCAGCGTGGTGCGTCCGCGCGCTGCCAGTTCAAGCTCGCGCTGGATGGCGCGCTCGGTCGCTGAATCCAGTGCCGAGGTGGCTTCGTCGAAAATCAGTATCGGCGGATTTTTCAACAGCGCACGGGCAATGGCGACACGCTGTTTTTCGCCGCCGGATAGTTTCAGCCCGCGCTCGCCAACGCGCGTTTCGTATTTGTCCGGCAGTGACTCGATGAAATCATGCAGGCTGGCCGCGCGGGCTGCTGCCAGAACTTCCTCGAGGCTGGCCTCGGGGCGGCCGTAACGGATGTTGTAGAGAATCGAGTCGTTGAACAACACGGTGTCCTGCGGCACGATGCCGATGGCCGAACGCAGGCTGTGCTGGGTCAGTTGCCGCAGATCGTGGCCGTTGATCCGGATGGCGCCACCGGTGACATCGTAGAAGCGGTAGAGCAGGCGCGACAGCGTGGATTTCCCGGCGCCGGAATGACCGACGACGGCCAGTGTGTGACCGGCCGGGATCGTGAAACTGACATGGCGGAGAATCTGCCGATTTGGCTCGTAACCGAAGTCGACCGCAGCAAACTCGATCGCCATGGCGCGTTCGGCGGGCAGGTCGTGGGCGTCGGCGGCATCGGCGATCTCGCGGTTTTCCTTGAGCAGACCGAACATGCGTTCGATATCGGTCAGTGCCTGGCGGATTTCGCGATAGACGATGCCGAGAAAGTTGAGCGGCATGTAGAGCTGGATCAGGAAGGCATTGACCAGTACCAGATCGCCAATGGTCATCGTGCCTTCGACGACGCCGTGGGCGGCACGCCACATCATCGCTGTCACGCCCAGGGCAATGATGGCTTGCTGGCCGAGGTTGAGGAAGGCCAGCGTTGTCTGGCTGCGCGTGCTGGCGTCCTCCAGCTTCAGCAGTTGCTCGTCGTAGCGCCGTGCTTCCCAGGCCTCGTTGTTGAAATACTTGACCGTTTCGTAGTTGAGCAGGCTGTCCACCGCACGTGTATTGGCCGCCGAGTCGTTTTCGTTGACAGCACGCCGGATGGCAATGCGCCAGTTGCTGACCTTGACGGTAAACACCACGTAGGCGAGCAACGAAGCAGCGGTGATCAGCACGAAACCGATGTCGTACTGAACGAAGAGGATGACGAGGACCAGGGTGATTTCGATCAGTGTCGGCAGGATCGAATACAGCGTGTAGGAAATCAGGCTGGAGATTGAACGCGTGCCGCGCTCGACATCGCGCGAGATGCCGCCGGTCTGGCGCTCCAGGTGGAAGCGCAGCGACAGCGCATGGAGATGGCGAAAGACCTCCAGCGCCACCTGCCGGATGGCGCGCTGGGTCACCCGGGCAAACAGGATCTCGCGCAATTCCGTGAACAGCGAGTTGGAAAACCGCAGAGCACCGTACAGCGCCAGCAGCAGTACCGGCAGCGCCAGCACTTCGCCGGACATGCCGTCGATCATGTCCTTGAAGACGAGCGGGACGCCGACGTTGGCCAGCTTGGCGGTAATCAGGCAGAGCAACGCAGCGACAACGCGGAAGCGATACTGCCAGAGGTAGGGGAAGAGCGTGCGCAAGGTTTGCCAGACGTGGGTTTCCGGCAGCGGCTGGCCGGCCGGTGGCTTGGGTGACGCGGTGGCGCGACGCATGGTGGCAGAAAATCCTTGGTGGGAAAGCGCGAGTATATGAAATGCGCCGGGTTTCCGGGAGAATCGTGGCTGTTATCTCTTGAAGGAAGTCGCATGCAGTCTGAACCTGTCCAGTTGCCCGAACGCCAACCCGCACTGCGCGTCGTACCCATGCCTGCCGACCTGAATCAGAACGGCGATGTTTTCGGCGGCTGGGTCATGGCTCAGGTCGATGTTGCCGGGGCCATACCCGCAATGCGGCGTGCGCGTGGCCGGGTCGCCACTGTTTCGGTGAACTCGTTCCAGTTCCGGCAGGCCATTTCCGTTGGTGATATCGTCAGCTTCTACGCCGAGATCGTCCATGTCGGCAGGACCTCGATCACCGTCTGTGTCGAGGTTTTTGCCGAGCGCAATCACGCTGATCCGATCACCGTCCGGGTTACCCAGGCGGAGCTGACCTATGTGGCGATAGACGAATCCGGCGGCAAGCGTGAAGTCCCCGCCGAAAAATGAGCAAAATGGAATAAAATCGCGCGGTTAAATAATTCCGAAGCCTTCGAGGAACGAAGCAATGATCAAGACCACTATGCGTACCCTGCCTGCCCTGATGCTGCTGGCTTTTTCCGGCTTGGCGTCGGCTGCCGGTTTCCAGTCCCTGGAACAGAATGCCAGCGGGCTCGGGGTTGCCTACGCAGGCTCGGCAGCGATTGCCGATAATGCCAGCACCGTGTTTTACAACCCGGCCGGCATGACGCAGCTCGGCGGCTTCCATTTTTCTGCCGGGGTTGTCGGCGTCAGCGAATCGCACAAGTTCCGCAGTGTCGCCGGCGTTTCCTCGGGTGGCGATGCAGGTGAGTCGGCGATGCTGCCGAATGCCTATCTGACCTGGCAGATCAATCCGCGTCTGAGCGCCGGCTTGGGTATTTCCCGTCCATTCCAGATGGCGACGGACTATAACGCCGGCTGGACAGGTGCTGCGGAAGGTATTGAGTCGGAAATCAGTACGGTCAATATCAACCCGGCGGTGGCTTACAAGGTCAACGACAAGCTGGCTCTCGGCTTCGGGTTGAATTATCAGACCATGGATGTGCGCCTGACCGACAGCACCGCCTCCTTCAAGGCAGATGACGGCGCTGTGGGCTGGAATGTCGGCGCCTTGTTTACCCTGTCTCCGGCGATGCGCGTCGGGGTTGCCTATCGTTCCGGCATTGATTACAAACTCGAAGGTCGGCGCAACGGCGTTGCCGCCAAGGCCGATGTCGAGTTGCCCGGCGTTTTCACGCTGTCGGTCTGGCAACAGGTTTCTGATCGCTGGGAGGCGATGGGTGACCTGTCCTACACGCGCTGGAGTTCGGTTGATCGTGTCGCCGTAGTCAATCGCGCCACTGGCGCCGTGCTGGCCAACGAAGTCTTCAATGCCGACAATGCCTGGCGAATTGCCTGGGGCGCTGCCTACAAGATGAGCGATACCAGCAAGTTCAAGTTTGGCGTTGCCTATGATCGTTCGCCGGTGAGCGACAGCAATCGCAGCGTCCGTCTGCCGGATAACGACCGCCTCTGGCTGTCGCTTGGTGGTCAGTGGAAGTTCGGTCGTGCCAGTGTCATTGATGCCGGTTACGCCTATCGCTACATGCGGGATGCGAAAATTGCCGACGGTGCAGCGGTCGGCAAGTACGAGAGCGGTGCCCACGTGGTTGGCGTCCAGTACTCCGTCGGGTTCTAAGGGGTCGTGTTCGGAGCCGGCTTGCCCTCGCTTGAAATCGCCGGTCTGACGATCGGCGTTCGCGAGGGTGTGCTTGCGCTGATTTTTCTCGTCGCGCTGTATATCGGCCTTGTGCTGTTCCGGATGCGGCGCCTGACCGGCCAGCCTCGATCAACTGAGGATCGTGAGCCGCCGCTTGTCGGTGCAGCAAGCCAGGATGTCGCTGCAAGCTCGCCGGAGCCAGCGGTTTCGCATTCCGATGACGAGGATGCCGCTGCCTTTCAAATGACCTCGTCGCGGATGGCCAATGAACTGCTGAATGACGGCCTGGAGCGCGAACTGGCGCAATTGCGCAATGAAGTGGACATCATGCGCGGTGAATTGTCGGCGCTGCGCGAGGACATGCTTCAGGAAATGGCGCACCTGCGGGCGACGCAAACCGTGTCACCGATCTATGGTGACGCGATGCAGATGGCCGCAGCGGGGTACGATGCAGCAATGATTGCCGAGCGCTGCGGGATTGCCCGTGCAGAAGCCGAGCTTGTCGTGGCGCTGGCACGCAGTCAGGTTCAGTGAGGATGACGATGCCGGAAAAGACCGAAACAACGGATGTGAGCCCCGATCTACGCAATCAGCTGGCCAAGCGCCTGGCGGTGGCGGGTGGTCTGGTGGCCATCCTGCTCGGCATGCTGGCCGTTTTCGATCATTTCTCTCAGCCGGCTGATGAACGGGAACTGCAGGTTTTTACCCAACCGGTTCCCGTTGCTCCGAAGAAAATGGTGACGCAGCCGGTAACGCCGGCGGAGATTGTGCCAGAGCCGACGACAGAACCGCTCGAGACAGCGGCCGTGGCGCCTGTCGCCGAAGCGGAAACGCCGCCACCTCCGGTGGTTGCAGCAGAGCCGGCGGCAGAACCCGCCCGGGTGCCCGCAGCCACAAACCGGTCCGCAGCACGCACTGCAACGCCGGCGAAAGAGCCCGCTGTGGTCCCGGAAATGACCTCTGCACCGCCCATTGCACCGACGCCGGTCGATCAGCCCAGCCGCAAACCGGTGCCGCCGACAGCTCGGGTGATCGAGTCCGTTCCTGCTTCGTCTCCCGCGCCGGTTGCTCCCGTCACGCCGGCCGGTGCGCCGCGGCTGTTCTCGGGCTTCGTGCTGCAGGCGGGAGTTTTTACCAGTGCCCAGCGTGCCGAGGAACTGCATGCCAAGCTGACCTTGAGCGGTGTGCCGTCGCAGATCGAGACCCGTGTTCAGGTCGGGCCGTTCAGGACGCGCAAGGAAGCCGCAGAGGCGCAGGCCAGACTGCACGAACTCGGTATCGACACCATCCTGGTGGCGCCGAAAAGCGCCCGCTAAGCGCTTTTTTGCAAGCGGCGGGCAAAGACTTTCATTTCCTTGGCCGCCTGGATGTCGCCCTTGGCTTCGGCAACGGCGATGCCTGCCTCATAGGCCTGCACTGCGCCAGCAGCGTCGCCGTTCTCGGCCAAGGCCTTGCCCAGCGCCTTCCATGCCGCCGAATACTGCGGGTCGCGTTCAACTGCTGCACGGAAGCAATTTGCCGCCTGTTGCGGCGCCGCCGCCTTGAGGTACTCATTGCCCAGCGAGAAGCGGAGCAGGGCGCCGTCACGCGGGCCGTCGATCATTTTTTCCAGGGATTCGATACGCGGGTTCATTGATGCTCGGGTCTAAAATAGCGGCTTTCGCCAATCATCAGAAGGAATTCCACATGGCCAAGACCATCATCGCCACGCCGAACGCACCGGCTGCCATCGGCACCTATTCGCAAGCCGTGCGCGTCGGCGATACCGTCTACCTGTCCGGGCAGATCGGTCTCGATCCGGCGACCATGCAGATGGTAGACGGTATCGACGCGCAAATCGTTCGCGTCTTCGAAAATCTCAAGGCGGTTGCCGAGGCCGCCGGCGGTTCGCTGGCCGACGTGGTCAAGCTCAATGTCTTCCTCACCGACCTCGGCAACTTCGCCAAGGTCAACGAAACGATGGCGCGCTACTTCAGCGAGCCGTTCCCGGCGCGTGCTGCCGTTGGTGTCAAGGAACTGCCGCGCGGCGCCCAGGTCGAGGCCGATGCGGTGATGTTCATCGGCTGATTGCCGGATGTCGCTGGCGCCGATCCGCGCCTCCGATGCGCTGAAGAAAAAGCTGGCCAAGCTCGGTCTCCACACGGAGGCCGATCTGCTGGTGCATCTGCCGCTGCGCTACGAGGACGAAACGCGCATCACCGAACTCGCCCGCGCCTTTACCGGCGAGGCGGTGCAACTCGAACTGCGAGTGCTGAACAACGAGATCCAGTTCAAGCCGCGCCGGCAGATGGTCGTGCGCGCCTGCGACGACAGTGGCGAGATCACGCTGCGCTTCTTCAGCTTTTATCCGAACCAGCAGGCGGCGCTGAGCGAAGGCTCGCGGGTGCGGGTTTTCGGCGAGGTGCGCGGTGGCTTCTTCGGGCTGGAGATGGTGCATCCGCGCTTTCACAAGATCGCCGAGGGCGATCCGCTGCCGGCGGAAATGACGCCGATTTACCCGTCGACCGCAGGATTGGCCACTTCCGCGCTACAGAAGCTGATCGGCCGGGCGCTGGCCGACGGCGACCTGTCCGAGACGCTGCCTGACGAGATTCGCCAGCGCCTCAAGCTGCCTGGCTTGGCCCGCAGCATCCATTTCCTGCACCGGCCGCCGCCGGGCACCGACGTCGATACGCTGCACGCCCGCAATCATCCGGCCTGGCGGCGGGTCAAGTTCGACGAGGTGCTGGCCCAGCAACTGTCGCTGCGCCGCGCCTATCTTGCCCGTCGCGAGCAGGGCGCACCGGTGCTGGTGGCGCAGGACGACCTTGGTGCCCGCCTGCTCGACCGCCTGCCGTTCGGCCTGACCGGCGCGCAGTTACGGGCGATGGCCGAGATTGCCGGCGACCTCGCCCAGCCCTACCCGATGCAGCGCCTGCTGCAGGGTGACGTCGGTGCCGGCAAGACCATCGTCGCCGCGCTGGCTGCTTGCCAGACGATTTCCGCCGGCTGGCAGGCGGCATTCATGGCGCCGACCGAAATCCTCGCCGAGCAGCATTACCTGAAACTCAAGGACTGGCTGGAGCCGCTCGGCGTGCGCGTTGCTTGGCTGTCCGGCAGCCTGAAGTCCAAGGCCAAGCGCGAGCAACTGGCGGCGACGGCGGCCGACGCGCAACTGGTGGTCGGTACGCACGCGCTGATCCAGGACGGCGTCGACTTCGCCAGACTGGGCCTGGCCATCGTCGACGAGCAGCACCGTTTCGGCGTCGCCCAGCGCCTGGCGCTGCGCAAGAAGGGCAGCAACCCGCACCAGTTGATGATGTCGGCGACGCCGATCCCGCGCACGCTGGCGATGAGTTACTACGCCGACCTCGACGTCACCGTGCTCGACGAACTGCCGCCCGGCCGGACGCCGATCAAAACCCGGCTGGTCGCCGACAACCGCCGCCAGGACGTCGTCGGCTTCGTCAAGAAGCATGTCGAGGAAGGCCGCCAGGCCTACTGGGTGTGCCCGCTGATCGAGGAATCGGAAGCGCTGCAGTTGCAGACGGCGCAGGAAACCTATGAACAGCTTTTTGTCGATTTGCCGGGGTTGACCGTAGGATTGGTGCACGGCCGGCTGAAGGCCGACGAGAAGCAGGCGGTGATGGCCGCCTTCGCCGCCGGCGACATCGATGTGCTGGTGGCGACGACGGTGATCGAAGTCGGCGTCGATGTGCCGAATGCCAGCCTGATGGTCATCGAGCACGCCGAACGCTTCGGCCTGTCGCAACTGCACCAGCTGCGCGGCCGCGTCGGGCGCGGCCAGTACGAATCGAGCTGCGTGCTGATCTACGCCGGACCGCTCGGCGAGATCGCCCGCCAGCGCCTGAAGATCATTTTCGAGCATACCGATGGTTTCGAGATTGCCCGCCAGGACCTGCAGATCCGCGGCCCCGGCGAATTCGTCGGGGCTCGCCAGAGCGGCGTGCCGCTGCTACGCTACGCCGATCTCGAAATGGACGCCGACCTGGTCGAGATGGCGCGCGAAGTCGCCGAGGAAATGCTGACCGAGCATCCGGACCTGGCCGAGAAACACCTGCAGCGCTGGCTCGGCGCCCGCGAGGAATTGCTCAAGTCGTAAACCAGTCCTCGATCAACGCCGCCACCTGTTCCGGCTGGTCGTGGTGGAGCATGTGGTCGGCCTGGTCGATCCACGCTTCGCGGACATCGGCGAAGCAGGCTCGGCGGGCTTCCCAGTCGCCGGGGCGGGTGGCGAAATCGCGCACGATCCACGATTGCCGGCCGGCGACCCAGAGCACCGGACAGGTGATTTCGCGCCAGATCGCCATCGACTCCTCCAGACGGAACAGGTTGGGCGACATCGCCTTGTGCCAGCGGTCGCCATTCCAGATGATGCCGTGCCGGTACTCGCCACCCTTGGTCGTGCCATCGCCGATCCGCGCCAGGTGCCGCGACAGGAAATCAGCGCGCTCCTGCGTCAGGTAGGGATCGGTCTTCATCAGGCGCCGGGCAAAGGCCGGCCGATCCGGATAGACATGCAGGCGCGGCGGATTCTTCAGTTCGCCCAGCCAGTGCCGATAGCGGTCGGCCGCCATGTCCGGGGTGGTCGGCGCAATACCGAAGCCTTCCAGTGAAATCAGCTTTTCGACGCGATCCGGATACAGCCCGGCATACAGCGTGCCGATGATGCCGCCCATGCTGTGGCCGGCCAGCCGAACCTGCCCTTGCGGCGCGTAACGGTCGATGATGGCCAGCATGTCGCCCATGTGTTCGGCGAAGAAATAGGGGCGATCCAGCCATTGCGACGGGCCGAAGCCGCGCCAGTCGGGGGCGATGATGTTCCAGTCCTGCTGCAGTTCGTCGACGACGAGCTGCCAGGAGGCGGAAACATCCATCCAGCCGTGCAGCAGGAACAGTGTCGGCGCCTCGGGATTGCCCCAGCGGCGGATATGCAGGCGGACGCCGGCGTGGTCAAGGAATTCGGAACGGGATGGGCGCATGGACTGACGGAACGGGAATCGGGCCTCGATTTTAAGACCTGCGGGCGGTTTGGTGCATCCGGTGTGTGTCAGTGGTCGTGTCAATGGCATATAATCCGCGCCGCATCCATTTTCGTTTCCTTTTCGGGAGTTTTCATGAAACGTCGAGATTTCGTCCTGTTGGCCACGCTGTTTTCAGGCGTCAGTGCCGTCAATGTGGCGCAGGCCCAATTCAACTTCGGCAAGGCGCTGGAAGCCGGTAAAAGCCTGCTGGAATCGGAAACCCTGTCCGATGCCGACCTGCAATCATATTTCGACCAGATGGCAGCCGATTCCGATGCCAAGAACAAGCTGGCCGGGCCGAAGGATGCCTACGGCAAGCGTATCGCCAAACTGGCCAAGGGGCTGGACAGCTACGACGGGCTCAAACTCGACATCAAGGCCTACCTGACGCCGGAAGTGAACGCCTTCGCCATGGCCAATGGCACGATCCGCGTTTATAGCGGCTTGATGGACAAATTCACCGACGATGAGATCCGCTACGTGATCGGTCACGAAATCGGTCACGTCAAGGCTGGTCATACCAAGGCCCGGATCCAGACGGCGATGCGCACCAGTGCCTTGCGCAGTGCGCTGGCCTCGACCGGCGGCAAGACTGCCGAACTGGCCGAGTCACAACTGGGCGATCTGTTCGAGCAGGTGGTCCGTGCCCAACATTCGCAGGCCAACGAGAACGAGGCCGACGATCTGGCGATGCGGTTCATGAAAACCAAGGGCTACCCATCGGTCGCCTGCGTCAGCGCCCTGGAAAAACTCGATGCGCTGGGCGGTGGTGGCGCCTCCTGGCTGTCTACGCATCCCAGCCCGAAAGCTCGCGCCGAGCGCATGCGCACGCAGGTGTGAGGCGAGCGGCGGGCAGCTTATTCGTCCGCCCAGTAATCGACCGCGTCGGCCTGCCGGCCGACATGGGCGAAAGTGCGTGCCGCCTTGTCGCCGCCGGGGGCGCTACCGGCGACGACAAAGAATTTCCCTGAATCGGGATAGATCATCACGTCGGGCGCATGTTGTGTCGACACGCAGAGATAACGCAGCGGAGCAGTGCCGTCGTTGACAATCTGGTGGGCGGCTGCCGGGTCGCCACCGGGGAAGCCGAGTACATCGCCGGCGCGTACCGCATACTCGGCGTCAGCATGATGCAGCCGGCCGCTGCCGCTCAGGATCAGCACCAGTTCGTCGTTGGCCAGGTGGGCATGGCGCGGCCAGGCCGACTTGCCCGGCGGTATCTCGCTCAGGCGGCAGCCCAACCCCTTCAGGCCGAGCAGTGCGCCGATGCCGGCGTTGGCCGAGGCGAAGCGCTCGCCGTGTGATTCTGGGTGCAATTCAAGTGTATCCAGGTGAACGAAAGGGGGTGTTGTCATCGTCTATTCCTCCTCGTGCGCTTGACTATAAACCCTGATCAGCGCGTCAGATAGAAAGAGCCGATGGCTGTGCCGACCAGGCGTTCGGCAACCGACGCCCGGGCTTCGGCCACCGCCAGCCGTCCACCCAGGCGCAGTACCTCGACGGCAACAGCGACCCGCTCGCCGACATGGGCCGGGGCACAGTAGTGGATGTCGAGCTGAGTGGTCACGAGTAGCGCCGCCGGCCGGCCGCTGCGGTGTGCCAGGCGATAGACGCTCTCCCCGAGGGCGCTGTCGAAGACGCTGGCGAGCACGCCGCCATGCAGGGTGCCTGCGCCGTTGAGGTGGCGCTTGCCGACCTTGAACGACATGTTGGCGTCGCCACCGTCCAGGCGGACCAGAGGATTGCTCGACAGGTGGCGGAAGTTGTCGCATTCGTGCAGCGTGTTCATTGCAGGTCTCCGGTTGCGATGGAAATGGGATAAGGGGCGCCGATGTTGAGTAGCCAGCCTGCCAGACGCAGGCGCCAGCAGGCTGTTGCCGGCCGGAACTCGATGCGCAGTCTGGCGCAGCTGCCAGTATCGAAAGCGCTGACGAGGCGCGGCTTGCCTTCTCCGGGCAGGGCCAGCCGGTGGCCGGCGTCGAGGACGAGATCGGCGCTGTCGCCACTGCTCGTTATCCAGGCGCGGCCCTCTTCCACCGTGAGTGCGGCGATCCGGTGCGGTGACAGCGTGAGCAGTTTGTCCGGGTACAGTTGCAACTGACAGAACAGCGTGCCGGGTAGCGGAAGGATGGGGCGCTCGGACATGATCTTCTCCTGCGGGCGGCGCTTCACTGGCCTTTGCCGGCTTGACGGAAAGCCGGCAAAGGCTCAGCATCGAAACGCCTTTCGGTTGCAAATTCCGCATGATGGTTTTTTGCCATTTCTTGCGGTCGACCGTAGTTTTTCTTAAAAAACCGGTCGTTTCAAACGCAATGTTTGCATTAAATGGATGCGTAAAAATCATGCGAAAAGACCTGCTCTCGCTGCCGCCGCTGGAACCGCTGCGCGGCTTTGTCGCCGCCGCCCGCCGCCGCAGCATCACACTGGCCGCCGCCGACCTGTGCCTGACCCAGTCGGCAATCAGCCGGCAGATCCAGGTACTGGAAAATGCGCTCGGCGTGCCGCTGTTCGTCCGCAAACACCGCGCCATCGAACTGACCGCAGCCGGCGAGCGCCTGCTCGCAGCCGCAGTTCCCTGGCTGGGCGAATATGGCGAGATCGCCGCCAGCCTGCGCCAGCGCGCCGAAGTCGCCAACAGCGTCACGATCACCGCCAGCATCGGCGTTACCAGTCTCTGGTTGCTGCCGCGTCTGGGCGAGTTCCAGGCGGCGTACCCGGAGATCGATGTGCGTGTGGTTGCCGCCAACAAACCCGTGGATCTGGCTCAATCGGATATCGACCTGGCCATCCGCTACCAGCCTGAGCCGACCATCGGTCGTGGCGATCGCCTGTTGTTCCGGGAGAGTATCGCGCCGGTACTGGCTCCCGGGCTGTGGCAAAAATATGCGGCAACAGCGGACGAATTGCCGACGCTGATCGAATACCAGGAGCGAAGTTTGCCGGGGCTTGAGTGGACGCCGTGGCTGGCGACCCTGGATCTGCAGGGCAGGGTGCCGCGCCGGCTCGGCTTCAATCAGTACGATCAGGCTGTTCAGGCGGCCCTGGCCGGCCACGGTGTCGTGCTCGGCCGCCTGCCGTTGCTGTTTCAGGCCTTGGCCGCCGGCCGGCTGATATGTTGGCCCGGCGTGTCGCCTTTCGTCAGTCCCTACAGCTACTGGTTGCTGCGAGCTCCGGCGGCGCGCGGCGAGGCGGTTGATTGTTTTGCCGCGTGGCTGGAAAGTCTTGGCGGCGCGTCTATCTGAGCACGTTTGAGTCGCGGTCTTTCCTGTGAACATTGGGGGCGACCTTGGCCATCATGCTTGCGATATCGCCACGAGCCGAAGCGGCATAGTGCTCGCGGATGATCTGCAAACTGTTTTTCATGCGCGCTTCTCCGGCAACTGACAACTATCCGGAGCGCAGACGAATTCGCTGCCGGTGCCGGCCGTTGCCGTTTGCGGCAGTCTGCCAGCCAGCCACGCGCCGAAGCCGGCTGGGTTGCCGATGAACTGGCCGGCATCGATGAGCTCCCGCTGGCCATCCGTTTCCAGCACGAAAGTCGGGAAGCCGGCGGCGCCGACCTCGTTCATCAGGCGCCGGCTCGCGCTGATATGGCTGGCCGTGGCGGCGCCGCTGACGGCATCGAGGGCCGCGGCGAAAGCCGCAGCGTCGAGGCCGATGTCGGCGGCCATGGCGATCAGCACGCTGTTCTCGGCAATGCGGCGGCCCTCGACGTAATGCGCCTGTTGCAGGCGGGCGAGCAGATCAAGCCCGCGCCCGGCGAGTTGTTCAGCGGCGAGCATTGCCGCGATCGGTGGTGCCGAATCGAAGATGGCATCGGTGTCGTGCAGCAGGCCCTCGAAGTAGGCGTCGCCGAATGGCTGATGGGTGATCCGGGCAATCCGTCGGTCGTGCGTGATGACGTACTCGCGCAGTTGCGACGTTACCGGCTGTCGCTGCGCACCGGTCATCATGCCGCCGCCGTGGGCAACGACCGGCAGATGCCGGCGTGCTTCGCGGACCAGCGGCGCGGCGCCGTAGCACCAGCCGCACAGCGGATCGTAGATGTAGTGCAGGGTCGTCGTGCTCATGTTTGTCTCCTTCGGGCCGGACTTACCACTTCATCTCGCCCTTGTTGACCTTGGCGCCGATGTCCAGCGCGATGCCCAGGCCGGCTTCGGGGTAAGCCTGACGCATCGTGGCGATCAGCGCCGCGGCGTCCTTCGCCCTGGCCAGTTCGCCTTCGAAGCGCTGCAGGTAATTGCGGGTGTAGTTGATCGCGCTTGCGTCCAGCGGTGTGCCGGGGGCCATGTGGCCGGGGACGACGATGGCCGGGCGGCGCGCCTGCATCTCGTCAAGCTGGGCCAGCCAGGCCTGACGCTCGGCGGCTGACTGCGTATCTGCGGTCCACACGTGCAGATTGCCAAAAACCGCGATGTTGCCGGCAATCGCCTGCAGCGACGGAATCCACACATACGGCCGGTGTGCCAGCACGCCGGTGGTGCCGTGAATTTCGATCGTTTCGCCGTCTACCGTCAGCGTGTTGCCGGTGATGGCTTCCGGCACGATCGGCTGGCGCGGCGCGTTGGCGCCGAGCTTCGGTCCCCAGAAGGCGAGTTTGCCGGCCAGCTTGGCGGCAATCCGCTCGCGCACAGCCGGCGTCGTCAGTACCCGGGCTTGCGGGAAGATTTCCTTCAGCGTTTCGGCGCCGAAATAGAAATCGGGATCGGCGTTGCTGATGAAGATCGTCTTCAGCGTGCGGCCGCTGTCGAGCACGTTGGCAGCGACGCGCAGTGCGTCGGCGCGAGTGAAGCCGGTGTCGATGACCAGCGCTTCGGACTTGCCGCTGACGACGACGGCATTGATGTGGAAGCTGCTGGCGTCGGTGTTATGGACCTTGAGGCTGAGCGGCGGGGTTTCCTGGGCGCCGGCGTTGCCGGCGGCGATCAGGCCGAAGCTGAGTGCGGGCAGCGCCAGGCGCAGGAGCTTGAAGGATGCAGACATGGTTTTCTCCGTGAGTGTTGATCAGTGACGGAGTGAATTCTATTGACGTCGTATCAAGCAAAAAACAGCGTTTCAGTTTAATATTTATTGCGTAAATCGATGTAATTGGGAGCGAGTATGGACCGTCTGACCGCCGCCAGTGTCTTCGTCAGCGTTGCCGAACACGGCAGCCTGACTCAGGCAGCCGAACAACTCGACATGTCGGTGGCCATGGTCAGCCGCTATCTCGCCGCCATCGAGAAGTGGCTCGGCGCCCGTCTGCTGCACCGGACGACACGGCGCGTCAGCCTGACCGATGCCGGCCAGTCGGCGCTGCATTCGTGCCGGCAACTGCTCGGCCTCGCCGACGACATCGCACAGCAGGCCGGCGCCGCCAGCCAGGTGGCGCGCGGCACGTTGCGCATCACCAGCGCGCTGTCCTTCGCTGAAGCGCAACTGGCGCCGGCGCTGGTCGACTTCCAGGCACGGCATCCGGAAGTCGCCGTCAACCTCTCGGCCACCGATCGCAGTGTCGACCTTGCTGCCGAGCGCATCGACCTTGCCGTGCGCATCACCAACGCGCTCGAACCAACGCTGATCGCCCGTCCGCTGGCCGTCTGCCGCTCGGTGCTGTGCGCCGCGCCCGGCTATCTCGCCGCGCACCCGCCGATCCAGCACCCCGATGATCTGCAGCAACACCGTTGCCTCAGCCACGCCTTCGCCAGCGGCGCCCGCTTCAACTTTCAGCGCGCGGGCGAGCGCATCGAAGTGCCGGTCAGCGCCAGTTTCTCGACCAACGAAACCGCGATCATGCGCAGCGCTGTCCTCGCTGGTGGCGGCATTGGCGTGCTGCCGACCTACTATGTCGGTGAAGACCTGCGCCAGGGCCGCCTGCAGCGCCTGCTACCCGATTGTGAACTCGACACCCTCGGCATCCACGCGCTCTTCCTGTCTCGCCAGTACCAGCCGCTGGCGCTGCGTCTGCTGCTCGATTTCCTGGTCGAGCGTTTCGGCGGCGCGCTGCCGTTCTGGGATCGTTTGCCAGGTTGATGGGGTATTCCGCCTGAATTCAGGCGCGCCCGTTCAGGTCAGGACGGTTTCCGTTTGCCTGACACGCTGTCCCTGCCGGCTTTGGCAACGGAGGTTGACCGCCAGCACCGCGCTCAACAGTGCGGCCGCACCAAGGTTGTGAGCGACCGCCAGCAACAGTGGCAGCGACAGCAGCACGTTGGCGATGCCCAGCCCCAGTTGCACTCCGAGCAGCACCAGCAGCAGGCCACCCCAGCGGCGCTGGCCGTGGCCCAGCAGGCGCGCCGCCAGCGTGCCGACGACGAGCAGCACGAGCACGGCGCCAAGGCGGTGGGTCAGGTGGATTGCGGTCAGCGCTTCGCCGGAAATCAGTTCGCCGTGGGCTGTCTGGCCGAGTTCGCGGTGCAGGGTGAAGGCGTGGGCGAAATCGGCGGGCGGCAGCCATTGGCCCTGGCAGAACGGGAAGTCCGGGCAGGCCAGCGCCGCGTAATTGCTGCTGACCCAGCCGCCGAGGGCGATCTGGCCGACCACGGCGAACAGCGCCAGGGCGGCCGGCCAGCGGATGGCCGGGGCGAAGGTGCCGCTGGTCCTTGTCCGCAACAGCAGGGTCACCAGCAGAGCCAGCGTCGCCATGCCGCCAAGCAGGTGCAGCGTGACGATCAAGGGTTTGAGCAGTAAGGTCACCGTCCACATGCCGAGTGCTGCCTGCAGACCGATCAGGCCGAGCAGCAAGGTCGGCAGTGCTGGCGATTGTTCTTGGCGCATTTTTGGTCGCCAGGCCAGCAGGCAGATGGCGAGGACCAGCAGGCCGAGGCTGCCGGCGGCATACCGATGGATCATTTCCTTCCACGCCTTGCCGGCATCGAACGGCTGCTGCGGCCAGGCGGCGACCGCCGCGGAGCTGCCGTCCGGCACGCCGAGCAGGTGGCCGTAACAGCCGGGCCAGTCAGGGCAGCCGAGGCCGGCGTCGGACAGGCGCACATAGGCGCCGAGACCGATGACGACCACCGCCAGCAGCGTGGCGGCGAGCAGCAGGCGGGCGTAGAGGCGCATGGCTCAGAAAGCGATCAGACGGTCGGCGAACAACGCGGCGAAGAGCAATGTCAGGTACAGGATCGAATAGCGGAAAGTGCGCCGCGCCAGGTCGTCGCTGTAGTTGCGACAGAGGGCGATGGCGTAGCCGAGGAAGACCAGGTCGAGCAGGCTGATGGCGACCAGATAGAAGGTCCCGCTCATGCCCAGCGACACCGGGATCAGGCTGGCAGCGCCGAGCATCAGCGTGTACCAGAGGATGTGCTGGCAGGTGAAGGCGACACCGTGCGTCACCGGCAGCATCGGCAGGCCGGAGCGGGCGTAGTCGTCGCGCCGGTAGCAGGCCAGCGCCCAGAAATGCGGCGGCGTCCACAGGAAGATGATCAGGAACAGCACCAGCGGCTCGGCCGAGACCTGGCCGGTCATCGCCGTCCATCCGAGCAGCGGCGGCATGGCGCCGGAAGCACCGCCGATGACGATGTTCATCGGCGTCGCCGGCTTCAGGATCAGCGTGTAGATCACCGTGTAGCCGACGAAGGTAGCCAGCGTCAGCCACATCGTCAGGTCGTTGATGAAGGTATGCAGCAGCCACAGACCGGCGGCGCCGAGCAGCGTCGCCAGGGTCACGGTTTCCAGCGGCGAGATGTCGCCGCGTGCCGTCGCCCGCCAGCTGGTACGCGTCATCCTGGCGTCGATGGTGCGTTCGACCAGGCAGTTCAGCGCGGCGGCCGAGAAGGCGACCAGGGCGATGCCGAGGGCCGCGACAAGGAAGCGCAGCAGTGGTGGAAAGCCCGGTGTCGCCAGGAACATGCCGATCATCGCGGTGAAAACGATCAGGCTGTTGACGCGCGGCTTGCACAGGTGCGAGAAGGCGGCGAGGCGCTGGCCGAAGGATAGCGAGGGGGCGGCGATGGTTTGCATGGTGGGTCTCCTAACCAGTCCAGGCGAATTTGAGCAGGCGATCGAGATCGAAACGCAGCTCGTTGCCACCGACGGCGGCGGGGTAGTCGATGACCCGCTGGCCGAGCGGGTCGATGATGTGCAGGCGGTAGCCATCGGCGGCGGGCGTGCCCAACCAGTGCGGCGGGGCGGCGAACAGCAGCAGGTCGGGCTGGCGGCGGGCGGCGTCGGCCAGCGCCGGATCGCTGGTGCTAGGGGCGAGCACGACGCGGCGCAGGCGGCCCATCTCCTTGTTCAGCGATACCTGGATGCGGCGCAATTCGTCGAGTCGGGCAGCGCACCCGGTGGCGCAGGGGCCGTCGAGGTTCAGTACCAGCAGCCATTTGCCGTGTAGTTCTGCTGTCGCAACCGCCCGCCCGGAAACATCCGCCAGGCCGCTGCCCGGCAGCGCCGGCGGCGGTGTCAGCAACTGGCCGTGCTGCAGGGTGCGCGTTGGCTGCCAGCCGCCGAAGTAGAGGCCGGTGGCAATGACGAAGGGCAGCACGAGCACGCCGACGATCAGCAGCAACATCGGCAGTCCGCTGGCGCGGGGGGCAGGCATGGTCGCGCTGTTCATGGTTTGCGCACCAGGAAATAACCCCAGATGCCGAGGCTGGCGACGGCGAAGCCGAACCACTGCAGGGCGTAGCTGCGGTGACGGTCGGCGCGCTCGTCCGGGCGCGGCCATTCGCGGACGAAACCGCCGGGAGACTGGGCGTCGAGCTGGACGATCAGCGGCTGCAGCGGGTAGGCCACGGCCGAGCGGAAGCGTTCGAGGTCAAGGTTCTGCCACACCGGTTCCCAGCCACTGCTCGGCTGAGCCGCCAGATTGAAGAAGCGGCTGGTCGGGGCGGCGACGATGCCGGTCAGTTCCACTTCGCCGGCCGGTACCGGGGCATCCGGCTGCCGGGCGTGGTCGGCCGGGGCGCGCAGCCAGCCGCGATTGACCAGCACGTGCATGTCGCTGCCTTCCAGGCGCAACGGCGTGATCACGTGGTAGCCGGCTTGTTCGCGGTGCAGGCGGTTATCGATCAGCACCTGCCTGCTCGCATCGAAGTGGCCGCGCAGGATGACCCGCCGATGACGCAGCGCCTCGATGTCGGCTGGCGTCGTCGGCATGGCGATGGCGGCATCGTGGCTGCGCGTGTCGAGTGAGGCTTGCAGTGCCGTCTTGCTTTCGGCCTTGTTCCATTGCCACAGGCCAAGCGAGATGAAGGCCGGAATCAGCAGCAACTGCAGCAGGCCGCCGAGGATCGCCACGCGCATCCGGCTGGCCCTTGTCGGCCGGCTTGGCGGGCGAGCATACTGAGGTGCGGCGCAACTTTCCGGAGAATCAAGCATGCTCAGGGTGGTGGTGGTTTTGTTGTTGGTGGCCATAGTCGGCAGCTTGCTCTCGGGGCTCTTCTATCTTTATCGCGACCGGGGTGAAGGGGAACGCATGGCGCGCGTCCTGACCTGGCGCATCGGCCTGTCGATCACGCTGTTCGTGTTGCTGCTGCTCGGGTTCAGGTTCGGTCTCATTCCCGGTTACACCCAGTAAACGAAGACAAAAAGGATCAGCCAGACGACGTCGACGAAGTGCCAGTACCAGGCGACGCCCTCGAAGGCGAAGTGGCGTTTTGCCGTGAAGTGGCCGCTGATGCTGCGCAGCAGGATCACCGCCAGCATGATGGTGCCCAGCGTCACGTGGAAACCGTGGAAGCCGGTGAGCATGAAGAAAGTCGCGCCATAGGCGCCAGCGCCCATGGTCAGGCCGAGCTCGGTATAGGCATGGTGATATTCCCAGGCCTGGAAGCCGAGGAAAACCACGCCAAGCAATACCGTCGCCGCCAGACCGAGGATCAACTGACGCCGGTTGTCACGCAGCAGACCCCAGTGCGCCCAGGTGATCGTTGCGCCGGAGCTGAGCAGCAGCGCGGTGTTCAGCGCCGGGATGCCCCAGGCGCCCATTGGCGTGAATGGTGCCCCGCCGGGGCCGCTGGTCGGCCAGGTGCCGGCAAACTCCGGCCACAGGCTGAAGCCGTGCGCCGCTTCCATGCCGCCGAGGGTCGGCACCGACAGCACGCGGACGTAGAACAGGGCGCCGAAGAAGGCGGCGAAGAACATCACTTCGGTGCTGATGAACCAGATCATGCCGTGGCGGAAGGAGCGATCCTCCCAGTCGCGGTAGGCACCGCTCTGCGATTCGCCGATGACCTTGCCGAACCAGGCGAAGAGCACGGTGAGGATGACCGCAGTGCCGGCCAGCATGACCCAGCTGCCGGCGCCGAAATCGTTCAGCATCTGGATGAAGCCGAGGGCGAGCAGGAACATGCCGGCGGACAGGATGACCGGGTACAGGCTGGGTTCGGGAACGAAATAGTGCGCTGTCGAATGGGCGTGGTCGGTCGTGGTTTTCATCGTGCCTCCGCAGTGGCGCTCAGGGTCCGGCGTTGGCCTTCGATGCTGAAGAAGGCATAGGAGAGGGTGATGTGGCTGATGTTGCGGTCAACCTCCGGGCTGACGATAAAAGCCAGCGGCATCTCCTGCGCTTCGCCCGGGGCCAGTGTCTGCTGGTCGAAGCAGAAACACTCGATCTTCTCGAAATGCTGCGCCGCCTGTCCCGGTGTGACGCTGGGCACGGCCTGGCCGGTGATCGTCCGGTCGGCGGTATTGCGGACCAGGTAGCTGACCTGCTGCAGCTCGCCCGGATGCACGTCCATGCTCACTTTCAGCGGCCGCATTTCCCACGGCAGGCCGGGCATCACGGTGCCGGTGAATTCAATGCGGATCAAGCGCCCGGTATCGACCCGGCTGACCGGCTCCGGTGCCGCACCGGTCTTCAAGCCGCCGGCAACAAAACCGGCCGAGGTCTTGCCGTTGAAGCCGGTGACTTCGCACAGTACGTTGTACAAGGGCACCATCGCGAAGGCGAAGAGGAAGGCGCCGGCCACCAGCAGCAACAGTCGGGTGACCAGGCGGTTGTGATTGCGCGGGGTGGGCTGGACCTGTTCCATGGCATCAGCGCTTGATGAACAGCCCGATGACGTAGAGGGCGACGACCGCCAGGCCAAGCAGCCAGGCGAGGCGGCGGGCTGCGCTGCGCCGGCGGGCCAGCTCGGCGGGCGGGAGGTCGGCGGGCTGGTCGGTCATTTGATCACCGGCTGGGTTTCCCAGCTATGGTGCGGCGGTGGCGATGGCAGCTCCCATTCCAGGCCATCGGCACCTTCCCAGACCCGGGCTTCGGCCTTCTCGCCGCCGCGGATGCAGGACCAGATGTTCCAGGCGAAGAGCAACTGACTGACGCCGAGAATCATCGCGCCAACGCTGGAGATGGCGTTGAACTCGGCGAACTGCAGCGCGTAGTCGGGAATGCGCCGTGGCATGCCGGCCAGGCCGAGGAAGAACTGCGGCATGAAGGTCAGGTTGAAGGAAAACACCGTCAGCCAGAAATGCAGCTTGCCCAGTTTCTCGCTGTACATGTGGCCGGTCCATTTCGGCAGCCAGTAATAGACGCCAGTCATCACGCCCATGATGCCGCCGGTGAACAGTGCGTAATGGAAGTGGGCGACGACGAAATAGCTGTGGTGATACTGCGCGTCGGCGGCGACGTCGGCGAGGATCAGCCCGGTCAGCCCGGCAATGCCGAACAGCACGATGAAGCCGACAGCGAACAGCATCGGCGTCTCGAAAGTCATCGCCCCTTTCCACATCGTCGCGATCCAGCAGAAGAAGAGCACGGCCAGCGGAATCGAGATGGCCATGGTGCTGAACATGAAGTAGATCAGCGCCGGTACCGGCAGGCCGGCGGTGAAGAAGTGGTGGGCCCAGACGACCAGCGACAGCACGCCGATGGCGATGAAGCTGTAAACCTGGGCCTTGTAGCCGTAGGCCGGCTTGCGCGAGAAAGTTGCCAGCACGTGCGGCATCAATCCCCACACCGGCAGCAGCAGGATGTACACCTCGGGATGGCCGAAGAACCAGAACAGGTGCTGGAACAGGATCGGATCACCACCGCCGGCGGCATCGAAGAATTGCGTGCCGAAATGGCGGTCGGTGAGCAGCATGGTCACCGCGCCGGCCAGCACCGGCAGCGTCGCCAGCAGCAGGAAGGCGGTGATCAGCCAGCCCCAGGCGAACAGCGGCATCTTCATCAGTGTCATGCCGGGGGCGCGCATGTTGAAGATGGTGACGATGACGTTGATCGAGCCCATGATCGACGAGATGCCGAAGATGTGTACAGCGAGTATCGCGAAATCGACGCCCATGCCACCCTGCACCGAGAGCGGTGCGTAGAAGGTCCAGCCGGTGGCCAGCGCCCCGTCGCCAATGCCGAACAGGGCCAGGAAGAAGGGCAGGGTCAGCAGCAGGGCCGCCGGCGGCAACAGCCAGAAACCCCAGTTGTTCAGGCGTGGCAGGGCCATGTCGGGGGCACCGATCATCAGCGGCAGCATCCAGTTGGCAAAGCCGGTCGCCGCCGGCATCAGCGCCGCGAAGATCATCACCAGCGCATGCACGCCGACCAGCTGGTTGAAGAATTCCGGCTGCATCAGCTGCAGGCCGGGCGAGAACAGCTCGGCGCGCACGGCCAGGATCATCGACCCGCCGACGAAGAACATCAGCAGCGAGAAGGTCAGGTACATCGTGCCGATGTCCTTGTGATTGGTCGTCGTCAGCCAGCGCAGGACGCCGCCGTAGTGGCCGGCGCCGTGCGGGGCCGGGTGGCCGTTGGCGGTAGTGGCAGTGTTCATTTGGCCTCCTGGCGCAGGGCCTTGATCTGGGCAGGCTGGATCATGTCGCCCACCTTGTTGCCGAAACTGTTGCGTTCATAGGTGATCACCGCCGCCAGCTCGACGTCGGACAAGGTCTCGCGGAAAGCCTGCATGGCAGTGCCGGCCTTGCCGTTGACGACGCGGTCGACATGGCTGTCGGGGATGATCCTGCCGTTCATGTCGAGCAGCGGCCCAGCGACGATCTTGCTGCCGGCCAGCGCCGGGAAGACCGGGGGTACGCCCTGGCCCTGGTCCTGGTGGCAGGCAACGCAGACCTTGTCGTACACCGCCTTGCCCTCGGCAATCAACTCCTCGCTGCTCCAGGCACGGTCGGCGCTGCCGGCAGTGGCGACAGCTTCGGCCTTCTGTTGCTCGACCCAGGCGAGGTATTCAGGTTCCGGTACGGCATGGACGACCACCGGCATGAAGCCGTGGTCCTTGCCGCAGAGTTCGGCACACTGGCCGCGGTAGATACCGGGTTTCTCGATCAGCACCCAGGTTTCGCGCAGGAAGCCGGGAATGGCATCGCGCTTGACGCCGAACTGCGGCACCCACCAGGTGTGGATGACGTCGGTCGAGGTCAGCAGGATGCGCACCTTCTTGCCGACCGGCAGCACCACCGGCTTGTCGACTTCCAGAAGGTAGTGCTCGCCCTTGGCTTCGGCATTGGCGATCTGGGCGCGCGGCGTGGACATGGTGCTGATGAACTTGATCCCGGCTTCCGGATATTCGTACTGCCACTTCCACTGCATGCCGGTAACCTTGAGCACCATGTCGGCCCGGGTCTTGGTGTCTTCCATGCTGATGATCGCCTGCACTGCCGGAATGCCCATCAGCACGAAATCGATGAAGAGCAGGATGGCGAAAGGGATCAATGCCCAGAACCATTGCATGGCACTGCTTGGTCCGCTGAATTGCGATGGCGCGTGGCCGACACTCTTCCGGTGCTTGATCATCGAGTAGATCATGATGGCGAACACCACCACGAACAGGATGGTGATGATCAGCATGAACTCGTTGTGGATGTGCAGCGTTTCCCGGGCGATCGGTGTCACCGGTTCGGGAAAATTGAATTTGTATTCCGCTGCTGCGGCGCCCGGAAGCAACAAGCTGGCGGCAAGGGCGCGAGAGGAGGTTCGTCGGAGACATGCCGACACCCGGCTTGATCCGACAGCCCGGGAATGAAGCGCTGAGCTTTCCATTCCGTTCCCTCCCCCTTATGAGAACCGACTTGAAAATTCAGAAACAATTTTGCGTAATTAGTTCAATAATATTTAACGCCATGAAAAATCGACTCTGCCTCCTTCTCTGCATCGCCCTGCTGGCGGCCTGTTCACCGACGCCGCCAGCGAGCTTCGCCAATACCGATCTAACCGGCGCGACCTTCGCCCAGCGCCTGGCGCTGGACGATCATCACGGTCACAAACGCACGCTGGCCGATTTTCACGGCAAGGTGGTAGTCGTCTTTTTCGGCTATACCGCTTGTCCGGACATCTGCCCGGGAACCCTCGCCCGGTTGGCCGGGGTGATGCAGCAACTGGGGCCGGAGGCCGAGCGGGTCCAGGTGCTGTTCGTCAGCCTCGACCCCGAGCGCGACAGCGCCGAGCACCTGAAAACCTACGTGCCCTGGTTTCACCCAAGCTTCCTCGGCCTGCGCGGCGACGCGGCGCAGACCAAGGAAGCCAGTGAGGAATTCCGCATCTTCAGCGCGCGCAAGGAGGTTGAAGGTGAGCTTGGCTACGTGCTCGATCATTCGACGGGCGCCTACGTCTTCGATCCGGCCGGACGGATTCGTCTTTACGTCAAGGATTCGGCCAGCGTCGAAGATATCGTCGCGGATATCCGGTTGCTGTTGAAGGGTTGAGGTTTATCTGCTTTTGCTGGGCGGGGTTGTGAGGTGGTGGGTCCTTCAGTCGCCAAACACCTTCCGTATGGCATCGAAGACGGAATCGAGCGGCGATACTTCCACGTCCAGCGCCTTGACCCCGGCATCGCCGATGAACTCATCGTAGTACCAGTCACCATCGACGTAAGAGACGCCTCGCGGCGGCGTTCTTTCGCTGGGTGGCTTGCCGGACAGCGCCTGACGCATGTAGTCGGTCCACATCGGCAAGGCCAGCGTGGCGCCGAATTCGCGGGCGCCGAGCGATCTGGGCTGGTCGTGCCCCATCCACGAAACGGCAACGATGTTCCCGGAATAGCCGGCAAACCAGCCGTCGACCGCATCACTGGTGGTGCCGGTCTTGCCGGCCAGGTCGTGGCGGCCCAGGCGCTGGCTGGCTGCGGCGCCGGTGCCGCTGCTGGCCACCTCGCGCAGCATGCTGTCGATGATGAAGGCGTTGCGCGGGTCGATGGCACGTTGATTCTCCTGCCTGACCGGTGGCGGTGGCGCTTCCCACAGCACGTTGCCGCGGGCGTCGGTGATCTTCTCGATCAAGCGGGGGGTGACCGTGAAGCCGCCATTGGCGAACACCGCGTAGGCGCGGGCCATCTGCAGCGGGGTGACCGAGCCGCTGCCCAGCACCATGGTCAGATTGGCTGGATGTTTGGCGGCCTCGAATCCGAAACGTTGCAGATAGTCCTGCGCATATTGCGGCGAGATGGCTTGCAGCAGGCGCACCGCAACGACGTTCTTCGAGCGGGCCAGCGCGCGGCGCAGGCTGATCGGGCCATCGTAACCGTCGTCATTGCCCGGCTCCCAGGGTTGCCCGTTTTCGCCGCCGGGCAGCGACAGCGGCGCATCGTTCATCAGCGTGGCCGGCGAGAAGCCCTTTTCCAGTGCGGCCGAATAGACAAAGGGCTTGATGATCGATCCCGGTTGGCGCCAGGCGCTGGTGACGCGGTTGAACTGTTTGCGGTAAAAATCGAAGCCGCCGACCAGCGCCCGGTAGGAACCGTCCTCGGCATTGAGGGCGACGAATGCGGCGTCGACTTCCGGCATCTGGGCGATAGCCCAGCGACCCTTGCTGTCCTGGCTGACGCGGATGACCGACCCGATGCGAATCCTGATATCCGTCCTGGCATTCGGCTGCAGCGCACGGGCGGCGAAGCGCAGTCCGTTGCCGGTGATTTCCAGCGTGTCGCCGGTGGCGGGTTCGGCGCGTACGAGCTTGGCGGAAACTTCGGTAACGACGGCGGCGATCAGGTTGTCGCTGCCGGGATGCCTGGCCAGGGTCTGGTCGATGACATCCTCGCGTTCGTCCGCATCGGTCGGCAGGGTGACAAAACCTTCCGGCCCACGGTAACCATGGCGCTGGTCGTAGGCCAGCACATTGCGCCGGACCGAGTCGTAGGCAGCGTTCTGCTCGGCCTTGTCGAGCGTGGTATGGACAATGAAGCCCTGGGTATAAGTCTCTTCTTTGTATTGCGCATACAACTCCTGGCGCACCAGTTCGGCGACATGGTCGGCATGGGCTTCGAACTGCAGGCTGCGGCCGATTTCGAGCGGCTGGCCGATGGCCTCGTCAAATTGCGCCTGGGTGATTTTTTCCAGGTGCAGCATGCGTTTCAGGACAAGTTCCTGGCGGGCCTTGGCACGCACCGGATTGACCGCCGGGTTGTGTTTGACCGGGTTCTGCGGGATACCGGCCAGCATCGCGGCTTCCGCCAGCGTCAGCTCCGGGAGGCGTTTCTTGAAATAGGTGCGGGCGGCGCTGGAGAAACCATAGGTGCGCTGGCCGAGATAGATCTGGTTCATGTAGAGCTCGAGGATCTGGTCCTTGCTCAGCGCCGATTCGATGCGATAGGAGAGCAGCACCTCGGTCAATTTGCGCGTCAGGGTTTTTTCCTGCGTGAGGAAAAAATTGCGCGCCACCTGCATGGTGATCGTCGACGCGCCCTGGCGCATGCCGCCGGTCAGGCCGGCCGTGATCGCTCGCGCCACGCCCCGGTAATCGACACCGCCGTGCTCGTAGAAGCGCGCATCCTCGATCGCCAGCAGCGCGTCCTTCAACACCGGCGGAATCTCCTGGATCGGCGTGAAGTCCCGGCGTTCCTCGCCGAACTCACCGAGCAGCGCACCGTCGGCGGTATAGATCCGCAAGGGGATTTTCGGGCGGTAATCGGTGACGACATCGAGCGTTGTCAGCTTGGGCAGGATACTCAGCAGCGTGGCGCCGAGCAGCAAAAACATCGCCAGGGCACCCACGGCGCCCAGCGCCAGCAGGGTGCGCCGCAGGTCGTTGCGGTAATTGGCCGGGGTAAAGGGGAGGGCAAGAAATCGGACGGCTGTTGCGAAGAAGCTCACGTGCGGGTCCTGTTTGAGGCGCCGCCTTGGGCGCTGGAAGGCGCAGTTTAGCCGCAACGGTGGCAAGAAAAAATTCCGGAAATTATTCTTGACTTCGTCATGTCGATATAACTAAACTCATCGACATGAAATCTGACTACAGCCAAACCATTCCCCCGCAGTGGGCCGTCATGTCCAAGATGTTCGTTGCCCTGGGCGATGAACATCGTCAGCGCATCCTGCTGTTGTTCGAGCCGGGCGAACGACTGAATGTCGGGCAGATTGCCGAAGTATCGACGCTGGCGCGGTCGACCGTGTCGCACCACCTGAAAGTTCTCCACGAGTCCGGCGTGCTGGCCTCGGAGAAGATCGGCAAGGAGGTGTGGTTCTGGATCGACCGCCAGGCGCTGGAAACCACTTTCACCAATGTCCTCGATTACGTCCGGGAGTCCACCTGATGCGTGCCGTGTTGCGTCCAATCCTGCGGGTGATCGCCCGCCTGCTGTTCCGTGTCGATGTGCAGTTCCGTCAGTCCGATTTTTCGCAGCACAAGCTGCTGATCGTCGCCAATCACGAATCCTTTCTCGACGGCCTGCTGCTCGGCTTGTTCCTGCCGGTCGATCCGGTTTTCGTCGTGCATACCGGCGTCGCCAACAATTTCTGGTTCCGCCTGCTGCTGTCGCAGGTTGATTATCTGGCGGTCGATCCGACCAGCCCGATGGCGATGAAGAAGGTCATCCGCTTGATCGAATCCGGCCGGCCGGTGGTCATTTTCCCGGAAGGGCGGATCACGCTGACCGGTTCGCTGATGAAGGTCTACGACGGCCCGGCCTTCGTCGCCGCCAAGACCGGCGCGACGGTGATACCGGTGCGGGTCGATGGGGCTTCGCGTTCCTACTTCTCACGGCTGTCGGGCAAGTATCCGAAGGAAATCTTCCCGAAAATCCGCCTGACGGTATTGCCGGAAGCGCATTTTCCGATGCCGGTGGCGTCGACCGCAAAATTGCGCCGGCGCAAGGCGGGCGAGCAGATGCGCAAGCTGATGCAGGAAATGATCTTCGCCTCGCGCCCGACGCAGACGCTGTACGGCGCGCTGTGCGACGCGGCAACGCTGTTCGGGCGCGGCCGGCGGCTGCTCGAGGACGTCAAGCAGATCGAGTATTCGTACAATGACCTGCTCAAGATGGCGCTGATCCTGGCGCGGCAGATCGAACGCGTGTCGGTGCCGGGCGAGAAAATCGGCCTGCTGCTGCCCAACCTGGTGCCGACCATCGGCCTGTTTTTCGGGTTGACCGCAAGAAAGCGCGTGCCGGCCATGCTCAACTACACCGCCGGCACCGACGCCATGCAGGCGGCCTGCGACGCTGCCGAAGTGAAGACGGTAGTCACCTCGCGCGCCTTCGTCGAGCAGGCCAAGCTCGGCGACAAGCTGGCCGGGCTGCGCGGTGTCGAACTCATGTACCTGGAAGACATCCGCGACCGCATCGGCCTCGGCGACAAGCTGTGGCTGGTGCTGTGGGGGCTGCGTTTCCCCCGTGCCTTCGAACTCTACGCCTCGCCCGAGGATGCGGCGGTGGTGCTGTTCACCTCAGGTTCCGAAGGCAAGCCGAAGGGCGTCGTGCTGCCGCACCGGGCGATCCTCGCCAACATTGCGCAGATTCGCGCAGTCATCGATTTCTCGGTCGACGACAAGGTATTGAACGCGCTGCCCATCTTCCACAGCTTCGGCCTGACCGCTGGCGCGCTGCTGCCGGTGCTGACCGGCGCCAACCTCTTCCTCTACCCGTCACCGCTGCATTACCGGGTGATTCCGGAAGTTGCCTATGACCGTGGCTGCACCGTGCTCTTCGGTACCTCGACCTTCCTCGGCAACTACGCAAAATTCGCCCATCCCTACGATTTCTACCGGCTGCGCTACGTCGTCGCTGGCGCTGAAAAGCTCTCCGAAGCGGTGCGCAACCAGTGGTTCGAGAAATTCGGTGTGCGCATCTTCGAAGGCTACGGCGCCACTGAAACCGCGCCGGTTCTTGCGGTCAACACGCCGATGGCCTACAAAACCGGCACCGTCGGCAACCTGCTGCCGGGCATCGAGCACAAGCTGGTGCCCGTGCCGGGTATCGCCAGCGGCGGCATACTGCACGTGCGCGGCCCCAATGTCATGGCCGGCTACCTCAAGGCCGAGCAGCCGGGCGTGCTGCAGGCGCCGGTTTCAGCGGCCGGCGACGGCTGGTACGAAACCGGCGACGTGGTCGAGATCGACGACGAGGGTTTCGTGAAGATCGTCGGCCGGGTCAAGCGTTTTGCCAAGATTGCCGGCGAGATGGTCAGCCTGGAAGTGGTCGAGAAACTCGCCGTCGCCAGCGCGCCGGACAAGCCGCACGCGGCATCCAGCCAGCCGGACGAGAGCAAGGGCGAAGCCCTGGTGCTATTCACCACCGATCCGGCGCTGAGCCGCGACATGCTGGCGGCCAAAGCGCGCGAACTCGGCCTGCCGGAACTGGCGGTGCCGCGCAAGATCAAGCTGGTGGATGCGCTGCCGCTGCTCGGCACCGGCAAAATCGATTACGTGACCTTGAAGCAGATGGCGGAGGCGGCATGATGACGTTCAATGCGCAACGCCGACGGCTGCTCGGCTTCCTCGCCGGCGGCACCGCGCTGGCCGCCGCCGGCGCCAGCCTGGCCAGGCCGGTGGTGGTCAATCCCTGCCGCGCTGCGATTCCGGTCCGGCTGCTCGACAGCCCGTGGCTGAAGCAGGTCTGGGCCGGCATCGACCCGGCCGGGCTGTGGGACTGCCACGTCCATCTGGCCGGGCTGGGCGATGGTGGCAGCGGCATCGAGATCGGGCCGCAACTGTCGTCGCCGCTGCAACCGGTGCATTACGCGCAGCGCCTGTTCTACATGAACGCCGGCTGCGCTCACGATACGCCGGGTGCCGTCGATGCCGCCTACGTCGCGCGTCTGCTCAACCTGTGCGACGCGATGCCCGAAGGCTTCAAGGTCATGCTCTTCGCCTTCGAGCGTTTCCACGACACGGCCGGCCACGCGCATCCGGAGCATTCGGCGTTCTACGTGCCGAACGCCTGGGCGGCGAAACTGGCGGGCGAGTTCCCGGCGCGCTTCGAGTGGGTGGCGTCGCTGCATCCTTATCACGCTGCTGCGGTCGACGACCTGAAACAGGCAATTTCCGGCGGCGCGCGCGCGGTCAAGTGGCTGCCGGCGGCGCAGGGCATGGACCCGGCGTCGGCGAAGTGCGATGCCTTCTACCGCGTCCTCGCCGAATCCGGCACGCCGCTGATCGTCCATTGCGGCGAGGAAAAGGCGGTCAAGGGCAGCGACACGCAGGCCTTCGGCAACCCGCTGCGGCTGCGCCGGGCGCTCGATCTTGGCGTCAAGGTCGTGGTCGCTCATTGTGCGACGATGGGCAGCGATGTCGACGACGATGGCAGCGTGCGTTCCAGCTTCGATCTCTTCCTCAAGGCGATGGCCGAGCCGCGTGCGGTCAACCGGCTGTACGGCGACATTTCCGCAATCACCTTGCGCAACCGCCAGCCGGCGGTGATCCGCACGCTGCTCGAACGCGAGGACCTGCACGAGCGCCTGCTCCACGGTTCCGATTACCCGCTGCCGGGCGTGCTGCCGTTGATTTCGTCGGCGACGCTGGCGCGTGCCGGCCTGTTGCCGAAAGATGCGGTCGCCGATCTCGACGCGCTGCGCGAGCACAACCCGCTACTCTTCGATTTCGTTCTCAAGCGCCTGCTCTCGTGGCAGGGTCATTCCTTCTCGCCGGCGGTCTTCGATACCCGCCGCATTTTTACGGTCGACCAGTCATGAGCGGACAATTCGGACTTCTCAAGCAAAAGCGCTTCGCGCCGTTGTTCGGCACGCAGTTTCTCGGTGCCTTCAACGACAACCTGTTCAAGAATGCGCTGGTCGTGCTGCTGACTTTCCAGGCGGCACAATGGACGACGATCCCGGTCGAACTGCTCGGTAATCTGGCAGCCGGGCTGTTCATCCTGCCTTTCTTCCTGTCTTCGGCGACCGCCGGGCAATTGGCGGACAAGTACGACAAGGCCTGGCTGGCGCGACTGTCGAAGGTGCTGGAAATCATCATCATGGGCGTGGCCGCTGCCGGTTTCTGGCTGCACAGCTTGAGCTGGCTGCTCGCCGCGCTGTTTTTGCTCGGGCTGCAATCGACGCTGTTCGGTCCGGTCAAATACGCCATCCTGCCGCAGCACCTGCATGAGGATGAGCTGGTCGGCGGCAATGCGCTGATCGAGGCCGGCACCTTCGTTTCCATCCTGATCGGCACGCTGGCTGGCGGCCTGCTCGCCGGGGCGGTGAGTCAGCCGATGTGGATCGCTGTCGGCGGGCTGGCGGTGGCGGTGCTCGGCTATTGGTACAGTCGTGGCATTCCCGATGCGCCGCCGCCCGAGCCGGATCTTGCGGTCAACTGGAATCCGCTGACCGAAACCTGGCGCAGCATCCGCTTTGCCAGCGGCAACCGTACGGTGTTCCTGTCGATTCTCGGCATCTCCTGGTTCTGGCTCTACGGTGCGTTGTTCCTGGCGCAGTTCCCGGCCTATACGAAAAACGTGCTCGGCGGCGGCGAAACGATGGTGACGCTGTTGCTGGCCATCTTCACGGTCGGCATCGGGCTCGGCTCGCTGCTGTGCGAGCGGATGTCGGGCAAGCATGTCGAAATCGGCCTGGTGCCGTTTGGCTCGATCGGCCTGACGCTGTTCGGCCTGGACCTGTACTTTGCCTCGCCGGTCGGCCTGGTCGGCACGACGGCGCACGAACTGACGGCGCTGCTCAGCATTCCGGCGATCTGGCGGGTGCTGTTCGACCTGCTGATGATCGGTGTCTTCGGCGGCTTCTTCATCGTGCCGCTGTACGCCTTGGTGCAGACGCGCAGCGAGGCCAGCCACCGGGCCCGGATCATCGCCGCCAACAACATCCTCAATGCGCTGTTCATGGTCGTTGGTGCGCTCGGCGCGGCGGCCGCGCTCGGCGCCGGGCTGTCGATCCCGGCGCTGTTCGGGATCGCGGCGCTGCTCAACGCGGCGGTGGCGGTGTACATCTACGGGCTGGTGCCGGAATTCCTGCTGCGTTTCGTCGCCTGGCTGCTGGTCAAGGCGGTGTATCGGCTGCGCAGCGAGGGGGTCGAGCACATTCCGCTGGCCGGGCCGGCAGTGCTGGTGGCCAACCACGTCAGCTTCGCCGACGCGGTGATCCTGATGGGCGCGTCGCCCCGGCCGGTGCGTTTTGTCATGGACTACCGCATCTTCCGCACGCCGCTGCTCGGCTTCGTCTTCCGCCATTGTGGCGCGATCCCGATCGCTTCGGCCAAGGACAACCCGGCGCTGATGGAAAAAGCCTTCGCCGGGGTGTCGACCGCACTCGCCAACGGCGAACTGATCGGCATCTTTCCGGAGGGCGGGATTACGCTGGATGGCGAATTGCAGCCTTTCCGCCCGGGCATCGCCCGCATCCTCGCCGCCAATCCGGTGCCGGTGGTGCCGATGGCCTTGTCCGGATTGTGGGGCAGTTACTTCTCGCGCATTGACGGCAAGGCGATGAAGACGCCGTTCCGCCGCGGGATGTTCTCGCGCATCGGCCTGCGCGTTGGCGCGCCGCTGGCACCCGAGGCGGCGACGCTGCCGGTGCTGCACGAGCGCGTGTTGACGCTGCGCGGCGCGGTCAAATAGTCGGGGCGGCGGTAAAATCACGGACTTTGCCCGAAAGGTCACGATGACCACCGCCGTCCAGATTCCTGTCGACCCGCTCGCCACCCTGGCGAATACCGAAACCCAGCGACTTGCCGCGCGCATGGCGCAGGATGCCTTTGCCGCCGCCTTCCGGATGGCGGTGTCGCCGGATGGCGAAGCCGGCGAGCTCGGCGAACTGGCCGGGCGCTGCTACAACTGGAGCCAGGCCGGCGCTGACGAAGAGGCGCGGGCACTGCGCCTGGCCCTGCTGGTCGCCGGCCTTGATGCCTGGGGGCTGGCCTACACGCAGGCGTTTCACCTCAACGCGATCCCGGCGCTGACGGCGCTGATCGGCGGCCTGCGCACGCGTCTCGATGCGACCGCCGATGCGCGCTTCCTGCAGCAGTTTTCGACGCTGGCCGACAACGAATTCGCCGCCGTCGATTTCAAGGTCGAACTGCGGCGCAGCATCCACCTCGCGCTATGGCACGCGATGGCCGCCTGTGAAACCGCAGAGCAGGCCGAAGGGCTGGTCCGGCCGCTGGGCAGCCTGCTGCTCGGGCTCAACGAGCAGATGCCGGAACTTGGCTGGCGGCTGATTGCCGACGCGCTGGCCAGCATCCAGATTTCGCTGCTCGCCGATCCGGCCGCGTCGGCGCGGGCGCAGGAAGGAACCCAGCAGTTGTTCGCCGCGCTCCGTCACGCGCTGCCGGGCGAGCGCTACCAGGCCATCCTCGCCCATTCCGGGCAGGCTGTCGTCGCCTGGCAGCAAGCGCGGCGGGCCCGCGATGCAGAGGGTAGAATCGACGCATGACACTGGCCGCAATCAAGGAAAGACTGGATCTTTACGAGAAGCTGATGCGATTGGACAAACCAATCGGCATCCTGCTGCTGCTGTGGCCGACGCTGTGGGCGCTGTGGCTGTCGGCCGACGGTCGGCCGGATTGGGCGGTGGCGCTGGTCTTCATTCTCGGCACCGTGGTCATGCGCTCGGCCGGCTGTGTCATCAACGATTATGCCGACCGCGATTTCGACAAGCACGTCGAACGGACGAAGGAACGCCCGCTGACCGCCGGCCGGGTGACCACCCGGGAAGCGCTGGCGCTGTTCGCCTTCCTCTGCCTGCTTGCCTTTGCGCTGGTGCTGGTACTCGGCAAGCCGCTGGTCATCTGGCTGTCGATTCCGGCGGTCTTCCTCGCCGCCAGTTATCCCTTCACCAAGCGCTTCTTCGCCATTCCGCAAGCCTACCTCGGCATCGCCTTCGGCTTCGGCATCCCGATGGCCTACGCCGCGCACCAGGGCAGTGTGCCGGCAGAAGCCTGGTGGCTGCTGCTGGCCAATGTCTTCTGGGCGGTTGCCTACGATACCGAATACGCGATGGTCGACCGTAACGATGATCTGAAGATCGGCATCAAGACCTCGGCGATCACCTTCGGCCGCTTCGATGTTGCAGCCGTGATGTTCTGCTACGTGGTGACGCTGGCGCTGATTGCTTGGGTCGGCAACGCCTACGCGATGGGATGGCCGTTCTACGCCGCCCTGGCCATCGCTGCCGTGATCATGGGCGTGCATTACACCTGGATCCGCGGCCGCGAACGCATGCCTTGCTTCAAGGCCTTCCTGCACAACAACTGGGTCGGCGGTGTCATCTTCGCCGGCATTGCCCTGGACTTCCTGCTCCGATGAAATACCACGACCTGCGCGACTTCATGTCGCAACTGGAAAAAACCGGCGAACTCAAGCGTGTTGCGGTCGACGTCGATACCCACCTGGAAATGACCGAGATCGGCGACCGTGTGCTGCGCGCCGGCGGCCCGGCGTTGCTGTTCGAAAAACCGGTGACCGGCGCCCGTCGCCACGACATGCCGGTACTGGCCAACCTGTTTGGCACACCCAAGCGCGTCGCGCTCGGCATGGGCGAGGAATCGGTGCAGGCGCTGCGCGAGGTCGGCAAGCTGCTCGCCTACCTGAAGGAGCCGGAACCGCCGAAAGGCTTGAAGGATGCCTGGGACAAGCTGCCGATCCTGAAACAGGTGCTCAACATGGCGCCGAAGAAGGTGAGTAACGCGCCCTGTCAGGAAATCGTCTGGGAGGGCAAGGACGTCGACCTGTCGCGGCTGCCGATCCAGCATTGCTGGCCGGGTGATGTCGCACCGCTGATCACCTGGGGACTGGTGGTGACCAAGGGGCCGCACAAGAACCGGCAGAATCTCGGCATCTACCGCCAGCAAGTGCTCGGACCGAACAAGCTGATCATGCGCTGGTTGGCGCATCGCGGTGGCGCGCTCGATTTTCGCGAACACCAGATCGCCCATCCCGGCCAGCCTTTCCCGGTGGCGGTGGTGCTCGGTTGCGATCCGGCGACCATCCTCGGCGCCGTGACGCCGGTGCCGGATTCGCTGTCCGAATACCAGTTTGCCGGCCTGCTGCGCGGCGGCAAGACTGAGCTGACGCAGTGCATTGGTTCAGGTTTGCAAGTGCCCGCTTCCGCCGAGATCGTTCTCGAAGGCCATATCCAGCCGGGCGAGCTGGCGCTCGAAGGCCCCTATGGCGACCATACCGGCTACTACAACGAGCAGGCGGATTTCCCCGTTTTTACGGTCGACCGCATCACCATGCGGAAAAACCCGATCTACCACAGCACCTATACCGGCAAGCCGCCGGATGAGCCGGCGATCCTCGGCGTCGCGCTGAACGAGGTGTTCGTGCCGCTGCTGCAGAAGCAGTACCCGGAGATCGTCGATTTCTACCTGCCGCCGGAAGGTTGTTCGTATCGGATGGCCATCGTCTCGATCAAGAAGGCCTACCCCGGTCATGCCAAGCGCGTGATGTTCGGCATCTGGAGCTTCCTGCGCCAGTTCATGTACACCAAGACGATCATCGTCGTGGACGACGACATCGACATCCGCGACTGGAAGGAAGTGATCTGGGCGATGACCACGCGCTTCGACGCGGTGCGCGACACGACGCTGGTCGACAACACGCCGATCGACTATCTCGACTTTGCGTCGCCAGTAGCGGGCCTCGGCTCGAAGATGGGCATCGACGCGACCAACAAGTGGCCGGGTGAAACCAGTCGCGAATGGGGGCGGCCGATCGTCATGGATGCGGGCGTCAAGCAGAAGGTCGATGCGATGTGGGACAGCCTCGGGCTATGAGTCTGCGCATTGTTGCGGTCGACCTCGAAAATCCGGCAATTTCCGCGGCCTGGCTGGATCTGCTCGACCACTACGCGCACGACCCGATGGGCGGCGGTGACGGGCTGACGGATTACGCGAAAAACCATCTGGCCGAACGCCTGCGCGCCTTGCCGACCTTCCATGGTGCACTGGCCTGGGACGGCGAAAATGCCGTCGGCCTGATCAACTGCTTCGAAGGTTTCTCGACCTTCGCCGCGCAGCCCTTGCTCAACATCCACGACATCGTCGTCCGTCGCGAGCGGCGCGGCGCCGGCATCGGCCAGGCGCTGCTCGACTGGGCGGTGACGCGGGCGCGCGAACTCGGTTGCTGCAAGCTGACGCTGGAAGTCCTGTCGAACAATGAGCGAGCGCTCGCTTCCTATGCACAGGCCGGTTTTGCGCCTTACGTGCTCGACCCGGCGGCCGGGCATGCGTTGCTGATGCAGAAACTCCTGAACGAGGAAAAGCCATGAACGAACCCATTCCGGGCGGCACGCAGGGCGTGCGCCCGTCGCTGGTCAACGTCACGCATCTGATTTACGGGCTGCATGCGATCGCCGTCGTTGTCGGCGTCACTTCGTCGGCAACCATTGCCGGCGGTTTTGTCTTCGGCTTGCCTTCGTTGCTCGCCGTTTTCCTCAATTACTGGATGCGCAGCGAAGTCCGTGGCACCTGGCTGGAAAGTCATTTCCGCTGGCAGATCCGGACCTTCTGGTTCACCGTGCTGTGGCTGTGCGTCTACGGTCTGTTCCTGATCACCATCATCGGCATCCCGATCGCCATCGGCGTCATCCTGGTGCTGGGTTTCTGGGTTGCCTACCGCGTCGTCCGCGGCTGGCTGGCGCTCGGCAGCTCAAGCCCGATCAGCGCTTGAGGCGGCGTCCTTGCGCAGCCACTTGAGGACGGTGGCGAACAGGATTTCCGGATCGACCGGCTTGGCAATGAAGTCGTCCATGCCGGCATCCAGGCAGCGCAGGCGGTCCTCGGCGAAGGCGTTGGCGGTCATCGCCAGAATCGGCACATGCTGGCGTGCCGGCAGTGCGCGGATGCGCCGGGTGGCTTCCAGACCATCGAGCCGGGGCATCTGCATGTCCATCAGGATCAGGTCGTAGTCGTTCCGGCTGGCCTGTTCCAGCGCGCTCTGGCCGTCTTCGGCAACGTCGAGCACGATGTTGACGTCGGCAAACAGCGATAGTGCGACTTCCCGGTTGATCGGTTCGTCCTCGGCCAGCAACAGGCGGCATTGGGCAAACTCGCGGGCCAGGATGCTTTCCGCCGATTCGCCGCTTGCCGGGAGTTTCGGTGGTGGCGTGACGACTGGCCGGCCGTGCTGCAGGCGGGCGGTAAACCAGAAGGTGCTGCCCTGTCCGGGTTCGCTGCTGACGCCGGTGTCGCCGCCCATGGCCTGTGCCAGCTTGCGCGTGATGATCAGGCCCAGGCCGGTGCCGCCGAAGCGTCGGGTAATGGTGTTGTCGGCTTGTTCGAAGGCGCTGAACAGCCGGGTTTGCGCCGCCTTCTCGATGCCGATGCCGGTGTCTTCGACCTCGAAGCGCACCAGCATTTCCTCCGGTGCTTCCTGTTCGGCGCGAACGCGCAAGATGACGCTGCCGGCTTCGGTGAACTTCACGGCATTGCTGGCAAAGTTGAGCAGGGCCTGCTGCAGGCGGATGGCATCGCCGCGAAGCACGATGCCGGGCAGCCCGTTTTCGATGCGCAGATCGAGCCCTTTTTCCTGGGCCTTGTCGAGCAGCATCGACGAGATGTTGGCGAGGATGATGCCGGGTTGCAGGTCGCCCTCATCGAGCTCGAACTTGCCGGCCTCGATTTTCGACAGGTCGAGAATCGCATTGATGATGTTGAGCAGGTGCTGGCCGGCCATGTCGATCTTGTGCAGGCGATCCTGTTGTTCCGCCGGAATGCCGGCGCGCCGGATCAGATGGACCATGCCGGTGATGGCGTTGAGCGGGGTGCGGATTTCGTGGCTCATGTTGGCCAGGAACGCGCTCTTCGCCACGCTGGCTGCTTCGGCAGCGTTCTTGGCCTGCTCCAGCGCGGCCTCGGTTTCCTTCTGGCGCCGGATGTCGGTGATGAAGACAATCAGTCGGGCAGGTTGTCCTGCCGCAGCCGGCCGATAGTTGAGGCTGATGCTGACCGGTATGCGCCGGCCGTGGCGGGTGATCAGGCTGCTTTCGAATTTCAGGTTGCCGGCTGCGCGGGCTTGTTCAACGACCGCGTCAAAGGCTGCGTCGTTGTAGTTTTCGTCGATGTCAGGCACGCGCAGCGCCAGCATTTCCTCCTGGCTGTAGCCGAGCAGTTCGGCTGCATGGCGATTGACATAGGTCAGGCGGGCGGTCTCCGGGTCTACCCAGTTGATGCCGATGCCGACGCTGTCCATCGCGAACTGGGTTTCGGCCAGCTGGCGATGGGTGTTTTCCAGTTGTGCCGTCCGTTCCCGGACCTTCTCCTCAAGCTGGTCGCGATGACCGGCAACCTCGTCCAGCGCGCTGCGCAGCCGGGTGATGTCATGGGCAATTCCGAGGATGCCGATCAGGCTGCCATCTTCCAGGCGCATCGGTACCTTGGTGGTCAGGAAGAGTCCGCGGTAGCCGGTGCTGGCGAACGTGATCCATTCCTCGTTGCTGCTTGCCTCGCCGGCATGCATTGCCGCCAGGTCGTGGGCGCGGAAAAAATCGGCGAGTTCCTTGCCGACGAAGTCGTGGTCGGTCTTGCCGATGATTTCCGCTTCACTGGCACCGAAGAATTGTTCGAAGCGCGGGTTGCAGGCAAGGTAAACGCCGTTCGGGTCCTTCAGCCAGACCAGGTCGGGAATGGTGGCGACCAGGGTGTGCAGGTGGGCGCGCTCGCGGGTCAGCGCCATCATTGTTTCGTTCAGCACCTTGGCCAACTGCCCGAGTTCGTTGTCCGGCAGTTGTCCGGAAAGCGGCTGGAAATGACCTGCCCGGGCCGAGTCGACCGCCAGCATCAGCTGTTTGAGCGGACTGGTGACCTGGCGCCGCATGAAAATCAGGCCAATCATGAAAACCAGCAGCGAGACGCCGGCCAGGCTGGCAAAACCGGCGCTGATCAAGGTGGCGGTCGGGGTGTCGCCAGGATGGGTTGAGCGGACGAAACGGAATGTCGCCGTTTTCCCGTCCGGCAGATCAACCTGGGTCGTTGCGTGGGCGTACTCGCCGGTTTTCCCGAGCTGCGTGCGTCTGAACCAGCGCAGCTTTTTTTCCAGCGGCGTGCCGGCGTCGCTTGCGGCATGGAGGTCCGGCATTTGCGCCGAACGCTGGAGCGTATCGGCTTCGATGGCGAAAGCGAGCCCGGTTTCGCCCGCCGTGCGTTCGATGAAGCTCATGTCCAGGCATCGCCCCAGCGACAGGCGGCCGATTTCCGTCGCGCCGGCATTGTGTACCGGCATGTCGAGAACCAGCGCAATGCCCGGGCGGCTGCGGCAGCGGTCAAAATAAACGACATCGCTGTGTCCGGTCGGCCCGATCAGGTCATCCCGCGGTGCCACCGGCTCGAATGGGGAAAGACCGGCCTGGCTGGCGAACAGTTGCTGCGCTTCGTCGGCACGTTGCGACCAGTAGAGGTTCTGCTGATCGGCATAGCCGGCGATCGGGCCGTGGCTGCCGGAAACGATCAGCCAGTCGCTGCCGCTGGCACGACCGCGCTCGCCGAGCAGGACGGCCAGGTCGCGGGCGGGAGCGTCGAAGACATCCGGGTTGCCGTGTTCGCTGTCGAAATAGCCATGAAACAGGTTGAGCGTGGCTTGCAGGGCCGGTGACTCGGCGAGCGAGCGGCCCATGCCGGCGAGCTCGTCGGCGCGGTATTCGGTTTCGGTATCGAGGTGCTGCAGGGCGGCGTCGAGGGCCCGGTTGCTTTCGGCCCATTGCTGTTGTCCGCGCAGGAGCGAAAACAGCGCGCCGGCGACCACCAGCACGGCGATGGTTGCGGCAAACCAGAGAAGGAGCAGCCGGTGGGCCAGCGAAAGCTTGGGCACGATCAGAAGATGGGTTCGACCCGCTCCACGTTGTCGCGCGTCACCGTGATCGACGGCACGATCCGTTCCCTGGTTGCGATCTTGCCGCCGTCGATCAGTTTCAGCGCGGCTTCGGCGCCTTCGCGACCGAAGGTCGGGTAGGTGAAGCTGGCAGCCAGATCGCCGGCCCGAATGGCGGCACGCGCCTCACTGATGAAATCGATGCCGGTTATCGGCAGGTCCTTCACATTGCGTCCGGCCTTTTTCAGCGCCATGATCGCGCCCAGCGCCATGCTGTCCGACTGAGCATAGATGGCGTCAAAGGGCAGTTTTTCAGCCAGCGCTTCCTCGATTTTCTGGATCGCCAGCGCGCGTTGCGAGTCGGCGCGCTTGATCGCGGCGATTTCCAGCCCGGGGTGCTTCTTCAGTTCGTCAAGAAACCCTTCGGTTCGCAACTGTCCCGGCGTCGAGGTCGGAATGTGCTGCAGCACCAGGATGCGGCCCCTGCCGTTCAGGCGTCTGGCCAGATATTGCGCGGCCTGGCGGGCGATGGCGCGATTGTCGGCGGTGACGAAATGGGTGAACTCCTCGCCACTGACCCGGCGCGACAGCAGGATGACCGGGATGCCCCGGCGGTGTACGCGGGCGATCGGTTCGCGCATCAGCTCGGCATCGCGCGGGCTGGTGATCAGGATGTCGACGCCGCGCGCGGCAAAATTCTCGATGTCCTGGACCTGGCGGGCGGTGTCACCGCCGGCGTCGCTGAAGACGAATTCGATGTCGGGGCGTTTTGCCAGTGCCTGCTGCAGATCACGTACCTGGGCGGCGCGCCAGTCGTTGGACATGGTGTCCTGGGCAAAGGCGACGACATGTTTGCGTTTTGCCGGCGGGGCGGCGAACAGCCTGGGGGCAGCGCTCAGGCCGAGGGCGAGCAGCGTGAATTGCCGGCGGTGCATGATGAAACTCCCTTGTCGTATTGGTGCGGACGCTTCTGCTGACGTCGTCGCGACCAATGGCTCAACTCTAACGCATTCGCCGCCAGTTTTCGAGCATCTGCAGCGAGCGCGAATAGCTGTGCCGGATCTGCGCGTCATCGTAGCGATGCGCCTGCCCGACCGGACAGGCCTGGCGGGCCAGGCAGGCCTGTGCGCAGGGTGATGCAGGGCGCAGACGTTCGTCGCTGCAGGCATCGAGCCGGAAGGGCTCGCCGCAGGCGCCGGCCGGGCAGGCGGTGATGCAGGGGCGACTGGCGCAGTCGAGGCATGGGCTGGTGTTTTCCGGAATCTTGCGGTCGACGGCTACTGTCGGGCAAAAATCGGTGTCGGCGATGACGACGCAGCGGTAGGCAAACCAGCTGCCCCAGTGGCGATCGACGCCGACCATGAAGGGCGACGGATGGTGCCAGCCGGCGAGCGCGCCGAGCGCCTGCAGGCCAACCCGCCAGGTGCCGGGGTAGACGATGCGGTAGCGCCGGTCCGGCAAAAATCCGGCAAACCAGCGGTCGACCGCAGCAATGGTGTAGTCGTCGATCGGGTGTTCGCCACGCTGACCGGCGGCCTGGACGCAGTCCCACAGCCGCCGGCCGGCGTGGCCGATCAGGATCAGCTGGCGTTCGCCCGGTGTCACGGCGAGTGGTGCCAGGACTTCTGCCGGCAGCCCGGCGAGGTTGAAGACATGTTGCCGGTTGAGGCCGGCGTCGTCGAGAAAGTGGCCGGGAAAGTCGGTCATTGCTTTTCGGCGAGCCAGTTCAGCAGCGCATCCATCGCCGCCGCGCCGCCTTGGGCGCGCGGGTCGTTGATGAAGAAACTGAGGGCGTAGCGCCGGCCGCGGGCGTCGAGGGCGTAGCCGGCGGCGGTGCGGACGCCATTCAGCGTGCCCGTCTTGATATGGGCGCGACCGGTGGCCGGCGCGCCGTTCAGGCGTTTCTTCATGGTCCCGTCGACGCCGGCCAGCGGCATGCTGGCGATGAATTCGGGCATGACCGGGCTCTTCCAGGCATCGAGCAGCAAACGGTTCATGCTGCCGGCGCTGATGCGTTCGCTGCGCGACAGGCCGGAGCCGTTGTCGACGACCAGTTCGGGGAAATCGAGGCCGCGACTGGCCAGCCATTCGCCGATGCGCCGGGTGGCGCGTTCGGCGCTGGCCGGGGCGCCGCTGTTGCCGAGCGTCAGGAAGACCTGGCGGGCCATGACGTTGTTGCTGTACTTGTTGATGTCACGCACGGCATCGGCCAGCGGAGGCGATTCGTGGCGGGCCAGTGGCAAGGCCGCCGACGGGGTGGCGCCGGCACGTACCCGGCCGCCAAGCCGGCCACCGAGTTCCTGCCACAGGCTGAGGATCAGCCCTGCAGCGTGCGCATCGGCGGAGAGCGGGGCCAGGTTGAGCGTGCGTTCACCGCACTGGCTGGCGTAACTGCCTTGAATTTCCAGGCGCTGCCGGTGGCCATCCGGGATCACGGCGAGCGTGATGCGATCCTTCCAGTCGCTGCCGCAGGCGCCTGTAGTGCTGCGCAGCCGGTTGTCGACGAACAGTCCGGCACTGGGCGATTCGAGCAGCACGCGCGGCTGCCCGTCCTGTGGCTGGAGCGTGAAGCGCAGCGACTGGAAATCGAGCAGCAGGCCGTTGGGGCCGACGTTGTACGGACGTTGTGGCTTGTTGTCGAAGGCCGCCGGGTCGAAGTCGACCGGTGCAAAGATGCTGCGGTCGAGAACAATGTCGCCGTTGATGCGCTCGATGCCGCGCACGCGCAACTGGCGCAACAGCAGCCACAGATGCTCGATGGCGAAACGCGGGTCGCCGCTGCCGCGCAGGTAGAGATTTCCTTCAAGAACGCCGTTGACCGCAACATTGTCGGCGAGCGCCACGGTCTGCCAGGTGTAGGCCGGACCGAGCAGGTCGAGTGCAGCGTAGGTGGTGAGCAGCTTCATTACCGACGCCGGGTTCATTGCCGCGGCTGCGTTGTGGGCAATCAGCGATGTCCCCGAATCGACTGCCTGGACGATCACCGCGACGCTGCCGACGGGGATCTGGGCGGCCTGCAGGGCCTGGGTCACGGCGGGTGGTAGCTGGGCGCGGACCGGCGTGGCGCCGATCAGGGCGATTAGGCAGAAAAGCAGGAAAAGCGGTCGATGGATCATGTGGCTGGTGTTGGTGAACGGGAATGGGAGCCCGAAGGCTCCCATTCTACGTTGCCGCTGTCAGCGCGCGTTCAGCGCTTGTAAAGATCGAAGCCGGCAATCAGGTCGGCCAGGGTTTTCGAGGTTTGCAGCAATTCGTTGGCCGCCTGGCGGGCCGAGCGTGCCGAGTTGGTGTTCTGCTCGATCAGGTCGGTGATCTGCTGCATGCTGCTGGCGACCTCTTCGCTGGCGATGCCTTGCTGGCGTGCGGCATCGGAAATCTGCCCGGCCATCAGCGAAACCTGGCTTGACGACTGGGTGATGCCCTCCAGGCCGGCGACGCTTTCGCGCAGCTTGCCGATGCCCGTTTCCACTTCCTGCGACGCGAGATCCATGCTGGCAACCGCCTGCGCCGTCACCGACTGGATTTCGTTGACCGTCTTGTTGATATCGGCGGTCGAGGTGGTGGTGCGCTCGGCCAGCTTGCGTACCTCGTCGGCGACGACGGCAAAACCGCGGCCCTGTTCGCCGGCCCGCGCTGCCTCGATGGCGGCATTGAGCGCCAGCAGGTTGGTCTGGCTGGCGATGTCTGCAATCACGCCAGTGATGTCGCCGATCTTGGCGATCGAGCGGTTGAGCTGGTCGATGGTGCTGTTCGAGGCGCTGACGGCATCGACGACGCGGGTGGTGGCAGCCATGCTCTGGCTGATGTTGGCATTGCTTTCGTTCACCTGTGTCTGCGACTCGCGGGCTGCACTTGCCGTGTCCTGGGCGTTGGCGGCCACTTCCTGCACCGACTGGCTGAACTCCTCGGTGGCTGCCGCTACCCCTTCGACGCTGGCCTGCTGCTGTTCCGACTGGGCGGTGACCTGGCTCATCTGCGATTCGAGCAGCTTGCTGCGGGAGTCGATGGCTTTCGAGGCGGTATTGATTTCGTCGAGCATTGCTTTCAGCGTGCCTTGCATCAGGCCGAGGTTGCACAGCAACAGCCCGGTTTCGTCGCGGCCTTCAATGTCGATTTCGTCGGTCAGCTTGCCTTCGGCGATGCGGTCAAACTGGGTGATGGCCTTGCGGATCGGACCGACGATCGCGGCAACGAGGAAGGCGCCACCGACAATGCCGAGCAGGATAGCCAGTGCCAGCAGGCCGATGCTCAGGTTGCGGATTGTGTGATATTCAGCCTCGGCTGTTGTATAGCGGGTATTGGCGCTGTCGGCCAGTTCCTGGACCAGGGCCAGGCCATCGCGCTGCATTTCGGCATAGAGCGGATTGATGTTGCGCAACAGGGTGATGTTGGCATCCATGTAATTACCCTGCTTCAGCATGTCGCGGGCGACATTGACGCCTTCGCGGGAAAAGCGCTCGCGCGTTTCGCCGAATTTCTCGAGCAGTGCCTTCTGCTTGTCGCTCATTGGCGCCGCCTTGAGCTTCTCCAGCAGTTCGTTGATTTCCTTGCGGTTGTTCAGCGTGGCGTCAATGTGTGCATCGATCGGGTGATCGTGCAGCTTGGCAAACGAGTTTTCCGGGTTGTGCTGCAGGCCGAGCATGATCTGTGAACGGTTGTCCGACAGCAGGAACATCATCCGGTTGATGGTGTTCGATGGCAGCAGGTCTTCGCGGTACATCGCGTTCAGTTCTTCGTCGGTGCTCTTCAGGCCGTTGATGCTGACGACGCCAACGATGGCCATCAAGGTGACGAGCACGCCCATCGTTGCCCAGATGCGGGTGCGCAGGGACAGCGACTTGCGGCCGGTCGTCGGCAGCTTGCCCTTTTGTCCGGCCGCCGCATAGGCCGCTTCGGCGGCTGCGCGCTTGGTGCTGTTCGCTGGCGTGCGCACCGACATGTAGCCGGTGATCTGGCCATTGTTCTTGACCGGGACGACAAAGGCCTCGACCCAGTAGAAATCGCCGTTCTTGCAGCGGTTCTTGACCAGGCCGCGCCAGGGCAGGCCGGATTTGACCGTCGTCCACAAGTCGTTGAAGGCGGCCTCCGGCATGTCCGGATGGCGCACCATGTTGTGATTCTTGCCAATCAGTTCGCTGCGGGTAAAACCGCTGATCTCGACGAATGCGTCGTTGGCATAGGTGATGATGCCCTTGAGATCGGTACGGGAAACCAGATAGGTATTCGGGGGGAAGTGCACTTCATGCTGGGTTACGGGCTGATTATTTTTCATTATTGGTCCGGAAACGTTGCGGAGAATGCTTTTGAAAACCGGTTGGCGTTATTCAAAACATTGTTTTCAAGGCCGCTCAATGCCTTAGAGAATTGAATATATAACTTTAGTGGTGCGTTGTGTGGAATGTAACTGTCCTGTGACACTGTTCATGCAGGTAATAAAAAAGCCCGGTGGATTTGCCGGGCTTTTTTCTGTTGCGGGGAATGTTCCTGTTTATTGTTCGCGCTCGTAAATCACGTCGGCACGGCGGTTTTCCGCCCAGGCTTCCTCGTCCCGGCCAAGCAGTTTCGGCTTCCGCTTGCCCCAGGTCTTGACGGCAACCTGGGTGGCTTCCGCGCCATGGCCAAGCAGGGTGGCACGAACGCTCTGCGCGCGTTTCAGGCCGAGGCGGTTGTTGTAGGCGGCGCTGCCGCGTTCATCGGCGTGACCTTCGATGCGGACGCGGGCAGTCGGGTTGCGCGCCAGGTAGCGGGCATGGGCCATCAGGATTGGATCGTAGTCGGCCTTGATGTCGGCCTTGTCGAGGTCGAAATAGACGCTACGCTGGGTGCGCAAACCTTCTTCGTCCATCCGGATCGGTGCCTGTTCGGTTTCCCGGGCGGCCATGGCCTGCTGCGGTTGAAGTTCGGCGGGAACGGGCTGGCCGAGCAGTCCGGGGTGAACCTTGAGTGTGCCGCTCTGGGCAACCTGTCGGGTGGCCGATGGGTCGCTGGTGGCAGCGCAGGCGCTGAGCAGGGAGGCAAGCAGGAGAACGAGGGGCAGGTTGCGCATGATTTTCAGGCGTCGACGAAAGCGGGGAATGATATCCGCTCTACTGTTTCAGAGCCAGTTCTGACTTGCGGTCAACTTTGCGCCGGCGCAAAAAATGTGCCGTTTGGCCAGTGATATAATCGCCCACCAAATTCTGCACCTGGCGCATCCCAGTGATCTTCACCCTCGGCATCAACCATCATTCAGCCCCGCTTGCCATCCGCGAGCGCGTCGCCTTCGGTGCCGACAAACTGCACCATGCCCTGGCCGAACTGGCTAATGCCAAGGTGGTACGCGAGGTCGCCATCCTGTCGACCTGCAACCGGACTGAAATCTATTGCGCTGCCGAGTCAGCGCAGCGCGTCGTCGACTGGTTGTGTGCCTACCATCAGGTGACCTACGACGATCTGTCGCCCTTCCTCTATGTTCATGATCAGCCAGCGGCTGTCCGGCATGCGTTTCGTGTTGCCTGTGGTCTTGATTCCATGGTCATTGGCGAACCGCAGATACTGGGGCAGGTCAAGGATGCGGTGCGCGCCGCGGAAGAGGTCGGCACGCTGGGTACGCAATTGCACAAGCTGTTCCAGCGGGCCTTCTCGGTCGCCAAGGAAGTGCGCAGCACGACAGCCATTGGCGCCAACATCGTTTCCATGGCCGCCGCCGGCGTGCATCTGGCCGAGCGTATTTTCGAGTCGGTGGCCGGTCAGCGCATCCTGTTCATCGGTGCCGGCGAGATGATCGAGCTGTGCGCGGCACATTTCTGCGCCGAGAAGCCGAAGCAGGTCACGGTTGCCAACCGGACCGTCGAACGCGGTCGGGAGCTGGCAGACCGCTACGGCGGCTCGGCCATTCGCCTGGATGAACTGGCCGATGCGCTGCCGCAGCACGACATCGTCGTTTCCTGTACCGCCAGTCCGTTGCCGATCATCGGCCTGGGCATGGCCGAACGGGCGATCAAGGCCCGCCGGCATCGGCCGATCTTCATCGTCGACCTGGCCGTGCCGCGCGATGTCGAGGAAGAAGTCGGTGAACTCGACGACGTCTTCCTCTATACCGTGGATGATCTGGCGCAGATCGTCGAAAGCGGCATGGAGTCGCGCCAGGCTGCCGTGGTCGAGGCCGAAGGGATCATCGGTCAGCGCGTGCAGGATTTCATCGGCTGGTTGCAGGCCCGCGATACGGTACCGGTGATCCGGGCCTTGCGCGATTCCGCCGAGCGCATCCGGCGCAATGAAATGGAGCACGCACTTAAACTGCTGGCGCGTGGCGAGGCGCCGGAAAAGGTCGTCGAACAGCTATCGCAGCGCTTGAGCAACAAGTTCCTGCATGCGCCGACGAGCACGCTGAATGCGGCTGACGGCGCGGATCGCCGGGATCTGCAGGTGGCGGTGGAGCGCCTGTTCCACCTGCACAGTGGCGATTAGGCGCTGATGATGCGGTTGCGCCCGGCTCGCTTGGCTTCGAGCAAGGCGTCGTCGGCGGCACCGATCAGCGCGGAGGCGCTGCGGTAAGTGGGTAGTGCGGCGACACCGCAACTGAAGGTCGTGCGCAGCGTACCTTGGGCATGGGCGTGTGGTAACTGGGAAAAATCCTCGCGAATCTGCTCAAGCAGCCGGATCGCATGCGCCGGTTCGATGTCGGCCAGGGCAACGATGAATTCCTCGCCACCGTAACGGCCGATCAGATCTGTATTGCGCAGCCGGCCACGCAGCAGCCAGGCCATGCTGCGGATGACCTGGTCCCCGACCGGGTGGCCGTAAGTATCGTTCACCATCTTGAAGCGGTCGATGTCGATCATCGCGACAACCAGTTCACCATCCGGTAAGGCAGCCTGCAGCAGGCGTTCGACCTGACTCTTCGAGGTCGAGTGATTGAGCAGCCCGGTCAGGCTGTCGTGCTGACCTGAGTAGAGCATCTCGCGGTAGCGTTCGATCTTGGTTTTGACAACTGACGCCAGGATGATCGGATTGACCGGCTTGGTCAGGAACTGGTCGCCGCCGAGGCGCAGTGCTTCGACCTGCTGCACGATGTCGGTTTCGCTCGACAGATAGATCACCGGCAGCGCCTGGAATTCCGGAATCTGGCGCAGTGCGCTGGTGACCTCGACGCCGGTGCAGAAGGGCATGTACATGTCCATCAGGATGGCGTCGGGGCGGTATTCGTTGGCAACCTCCAGCAGCTGGCGGGGGTCGTTGATAGCACGGCTGTCGATGCCGTGTTGCGACAGCGAGCGGCGGATGTGGGCGACGGCGGTGGCCGAGTCCTCGACGATCAGCACGCGGTGCATTTCCTGTTCGTGCATTTCGACCAGATCGAGGATGCGCGACAGGACATCGCTGACCTTGTTGCCGACCGGCACGCAGGCGTCGGCGCCGGCGCGTTGCAGCAGCACGATGCTCTGCAGGTTGGAGGGCACCGACAGACAGTAGAAGTAGCTGGTCGGGAAGCGGGTGCGCAGGGCGACGATGGCGGCGATTGCCGCTGGTGGGTAGGCCCGGCCTTCGGTATCGGGAATGAAGGTGATGGCCAGAGGTGGTTCTTCGCTGGCCGGTTGCGCATCCCAGGAAATCGCCTCCGGGGTGAACCCGAAAAATCCCAGTTGTTCGGCGAGCGAGGCTGACCAGGGGTGCCCGTCGCGGGCGACGATGACTACGCGTCGTGGTTGTTTCCAGCCTTCGCCGGTATTGCCTTCGGCCGTGTCGAGGACGCGCCGGGCAAGGATGGCCGGGGTTTCGTGGCGCCGCAGTTCGCCGAGGATGATGCTCAGCTTGCGCTCGATGGCAATCGCCTGATCGAGCGGGATTGGATGCATCTCGCGATCGGCGAAGAAGGTCAGCGCCGTGTTTTCGAGTTCCTGGCAGGCCCGGACGAGACCCGGCAGGTGCTGGCGATGGAGTTGTTCGGTCAGCCCGTTCAGCGACAGCGTGAATTCGACGAAGAGGTCGAATTCACCTTGTGCTCGATAGCTTTCCCAACCGCGCTCGAGCATGGCGGCAAGGGCAACAATGGAATTGGGAAAGTTGGACATCGCGTCGGTTTCGGAATCGGGCAATTATGCGGATGGAACGTCGCCATGGCAATCTCGGCTGATTACCGGGGGCAAGTGAACTCGGTTACCATTACGCCCCTTCAACCCCGGCCGGCTGGCTACACGCAATGAAACCGAGCATTCGCCAAAAACTGGACCTGCTGGTCGATCGTCTCGACGAAATCGACCGCATGTTGTCGGCCCCGAGCACGGCTGGCGACATGGACCAGTTTCGCAAGCTGTCGCGCGAACGCGCCGAAATTGACCCGGTGATCGCGCAGTTCAACGCCTTCCGCCAGGCCGAGAACGACCTGGCCGAGGCCGAAGCGATGCGTGCCGACCTGGAAATGCGCGATTTCGCCGAAGAGGAAATCGCCGCCGCCAAGGCGCGCCTGCCCGAACTCGAAATCGAGCTGCAGAAGTTGCTGCTGCCGAAGGACCCCAACGACGAGCGCAGCGTGCTGCTGGAAATCCGCGCCGGTACCGGCGGTGACGAGTCGGCGTTGTTTGCCGGCGACCTGTTCCGCATGTATTCGCGCTACGCCGAGCGTCAGCGCTGGCAGGTCGAGGTGCTGTCGGCGAGCGAATCGGAACTCGGCGGTTACCGCGAAATCATCTGCCGGATCGGCGGCAACGGCGCCTATTCGCGGCTCAAGTTCGAATCCGGCGGGCATCGCGTGCAGCGCGTGCCGGAAACCGAAACCCAGGGCCGCATCCATACCTCGGCGTGTACCGTCGCGATCATGCCGGAAGTCGATGAAGTCGAGGACGTGAACCTCAATCCGGCCGACCTGCGCATCGACACCTTCCGCGCCTCGGGCGCCGGCGGCCAGCACATCAACAAGACCGATTCGGCGGTGCGCATCACGCACATCCCGACCGGCATCGTTGCCGAATGTCAGGACGGCCGCTCGCAGCACGCCAACAAGGCTTCGGCGATGAAGGTGCTGGCGGCGCGGATCAAGGATGTGCAGGTGCGCGCGCAGCAGGCGCATATCTCGAGTACCCGGAAGAGCCTGATCGGCTCCGGCGACCGTTCCGAGCGCATCCGCACCTACAACTTTCCGCAGGGCCGGATCACCGATCACCGGATCAACCTGACGCTGTACAAGATCGCCGCGATCATGGACGGTGACATGGACGAACTGCTCGGCGCACTGGCTGCCGAACACCAGGCCGACCTGCTGGCCGAACTCGCCGAGCAGCAATGACCACGCTCGGCGAAGCGCTGGCTGCCGCGCGGCAGCGGATCGACCGGCTCGATGCCCGGTTGCTGCTGCAATACGCCACCGGCTGCACGCACGCCGACCTGCTGGCGCGGCCGGAAACGCCGGTGATCGCGCCGGCGTATGCCCAATTCGCCGAGTGGGTCGAGCGCCGCGCCGCCGGCGAGCCGCTGGCCTATCTGGTCGGCGAAGCCGAATTCCGCGGCCAGGTGTTTCAGGTGTCGCCCGAGGTGCTGATCCCGCGTCCGGAAACCGAAGTCTTGATCGATCTTGCGGTCGACCGTCTGAAAACGCAGAAAACCGCCCGCGTCGTCGATCTCGGCACCGGTTCCGGCATCGTCGCCATCTCGCTGGCGCTCGAATGTCCGCAGGTCGGGATTGTTGCGGTCGACCTGTCGCCCGGGGCAATTTCCGTCGCCCGCAACAACGCCGGCCGGCTCGGTGCCGCTGTCGATTTTCGCCAGGGTGACTGGTTCGCGCCGCTGACCGGCGAACGCTTCGACCTGATCGTCTCCAATCCGCCCTACGTCGCCGACGGTGACCCGCACCTGAGCCGGGACGGTCTCCCGTTCGAGCCGCAGATGGCGCTCAGTGATCTGGAAAAGGGCGGCGACGGCCTGGCCTGCATCCGCCGCATCGTCGCCGCCGCACCTGCCTTCCTCAACCCCGGCGGCTGGCTGCTGTTCGAGCACGGTTACGACCAGGGCGCAGCCAGCCGGAACTTATTGACCGCCGCCGGGTTCAAAGCGGCGTTCACCCATCCCGACCTCGCCGGTACCGATCGCGTATCCGGCGGCCAATTGTAATTTCTGGAGACAGCATGTCCGACGTTCAGCAACGCATCCACGCCACCGTGACCGGCAACCCGGTCGTCCTCTACATGAAGGGCGATGCCCGTTTCCCGCAATGCGGCTTTTCCGCGACTGTCGTGCAGGTTCTCAAGGTCTGTGGCGTCACCGATTTCGTCACGGTCAACGTGCTGGCCGACGAGGAAATCCGTAACGGCGTCAAGGAATACGCCAACTGGCCGACGATTCCGCAGCTCTACATCAAGGGCGAATTCGTCGGTGGCTGCGATATCGTCAAGGAAATGTACCAGACCGGCGAACTGCAGCAGATGCTCGAAGGCATTGCCCAGGTCTGAGTTTTCGCTGGCCACAATGACAAAGCCCGCCGATCGGCGGGCTTTTTGTTTTTGGTCAGCCGGGAATCAGACCTCGGCAACCTGGAAGTCGATGCTCAGACCGTCCTTGACCACTTCCTTGACTGCGCAGTGACCAATGCTGTCCAGCACGGCGGCTTTCTGTTCGGCCGTGAAGTGTTCCGGGAAACGCACGTCGGTCTTGAATTTGGCCAGTGTCAGCGGTCCTTTCGGGCCGGCGAAGGGCTTGCAGTCGATGGCGATGCCTTCGGCGGAAATGCCGAGTTCCTTGCACGCCTTCTTGGCGTAAACCGCGGCGCAGGCGGCGAGGGTGGCGTAGAAGCCTTCGAGCGGATTCATCTGCGAACCGTTCACGGCGTAGATGGCTTCGTGCTTGCCAGTGCTGACCTTGATCAGCGGGGTGTTGTCGACGGTGGTGCTGTACATGCTGTTCTGCCTTCCTTTTTATTGATATCCGCTTATATATTAAACGTCTAATATGCTGCGGCGCAACAAGCCACGCCGCCGGCCGCAGCCGGCGGCAGGCGATCAACCGAGGCGGGCGCGGGCGCGAACGATCGCCGCCCTGACCTGCTCCGGCGCCGTTCCGCCAATGTGGTTGCGGGAAGCCAGCGAGCCTTCCACGGTCAACACGGCAAAAACGTCGTTTTCGATCAGCGGTGAAAACTGCTGCAGTTCTTCCAGCGTCAGTTGCGGCAGGTCGACACCCTTGAACTCGGCGGCCTTGACGGCATGGCCGACGGCTTCGTGTGCGTCGCGGAAGGGCAGGCCTTTCTTGGTCAGGTAGTCGGCGAGGTCGGTGGCCGTGGCAAAACCCTGGGTCAGCGCGGCCTTCATGTTGTCGGCGCGCACCGTGATGCCACCGGCCATGTCGGCGAAGATGCGCAGCGTGTCGGTGACGGTGTCGACGGCGTCGAACAAGGGTTCCTTGTCTTCCTGGTTGTCCTTGTTGTAGGCCAGCGGCTGCGACTTCATCAGCGTCAGCAGGCTCATCAGCTGGCCGTAGACGCGGCCGGTCTTGCCGCGCGCCAGTTCCGGCACGTCCGGGTTCTTTTTCTGCGGCATGATCGACGAGCCGGTGCAGAAGCGGTCGGCGATCTGGATGAAGCCGACGCGCGGGCTCATCCACATCACCAGTTCTTCCGACAGGCGGCTGATGTGCATCATCAGCAGCGCGCAGGCCGAGGTGAATTCGATGGCGAAGTCGCGGTCCGAGACGGCATCGAGCGAGTTCTCGCAGACGCCTTCGAAGCCGAGCTGTTCGGCGACGAATTCACGGTCGATCGGGTAGGTGGTGCCGGCCAGCGCGGCCGAACCCAGCGGCAGGCGGGCGACGCGCTTGCGGCAGTCGGCGAAGCGCTCGCTGTCGCGGCCGAACATTTCGAAATAGGCCAGCATGTGGTGGCCGAAAGTCACCGGCTGGGCGACCTGCAGGTGGGTGAAGCCGGGCATCGGCGTCGCCGCTTCCTTTTCGGCGAGGTCGACCAGCGCGCTGCGGAAGGCCTTCAGCAGCATCTGGATGTCGTCGATGGCGTCGCGCAGGTAGAGACGGATGTCGGTGGCGACCTGGTCATTGCGCGAGCGGCCGGTGTGCAGGCGCTTGCCGGCGTCGCCGACGAGGGCGGTGAGGCGCTTTTCAATATTGAGGTGCACGTCTTCGAGGTCGAGCGACCATTCGAATTTGCCCGATTCGATTTCCTCGGTGACGATCGCCATGCCACGCTCGATATCGGCCAGGTCGGCGGCGGCGATGATGCCCTGTTTGGCCAGCATGCGCGCATGCGCCAGCGAGCCGCGGATGTCCTGGCGCCACATGCGCTGGTCGAAATCGACCGAGGCCGTGTAGCGTTTGACGAGATCGGAGACCGGCTCGGAGAAGCGGCCGGCCCAGGTGTATTGATTGGCGTTGGAAGTCATGACTCTGGTCTAGAATGGGGCTGTTAAGCGACGAATTTCGAAGAAACCCGCACAAAGATGGCAAGTATACGGCACTTTCCGGCGACTCACCCGCTGCCCGACTGGCGCAATTTTGGCGTCATGTTGCGCGTGTTGCTCGGCGTCAACGTGCTGGCCGCGCTGGCGGCACTTGTTCAGGCGCCGGATCTGGCCGGCTGGGGCGAACGCTTCGTCGATCTGGCGTCAGTGGTCGAGCCCCTGTTGCTGATCTGTCTCGGCCTGCTTTCGCTGCTGCGCGACGTGCTGTGGCGCCTGCGCCTGCGTGCCGGGCAGGCCTGCGTGATGGCGCTGGCGGCTGTACTGGCGGCCCTGATGTTCAGCTACGCGAGTTCGCTTCATCTCATTGACGCCTCGGCTATCGGCCGTGGCCTGTTGCTGACGCTGGCGAGCACCGCCTTGCTGCTGCTCTATTTTGAACTGCGTTCGCGGGCCTTCTCGCCGGCGCAGGCCGAGGCCCGGCTGGCGGCGCTGAATGCGCGCATCCGGCCGCATTTCCTGTTCAATTCGCTCAACGCCGTGCTGTCGCTGATCCGCGCCCGGCCGCAACAGGCCGAAGCGGCGCTGGAGTCGTTGTCCGATCTGTTCCGGGCGGCGATGCGCGATCCGGCTGAACTGGTCAGCCTCGCCGACGAAGTGGCGCTCGGCCGGCAGTATCTCGAACTGGAGCAGTTGCGCCTGGGCGAGCGTCTTGCGGTCGACTGGCAAATTGGCGAGGTTTCCCTGGACCTGCCGATTCCGCCGCTGATGTTGCAGCCCTTGCTGGAAAACGCGGTCTATCATGGCATCGAGCCGGCCCCAGCGGGCGGTACGGTCAGCATCGCCATTGTCCGACGCGGCGATGAACTGCATATCCGCATCGCCAACCCGGTCGTCGGTCAGGCGGCGCATGCCGCTGGCAACCACATGGCGCTGGCCAACATCCGCGAACGGCTCGCGCTGTATTACGATCTCGAAGCGCGCCTCGAAACCGAGCTTGCCGACAACCGTTACGAAGTCCACATCGTGCTGCCATGCCAACGCAAACGCCATTGAACATCCTGCTGGTCGACGACGAACCGCTCGCCCGCGAACGGCTGCGGGCGCTGCTCGGCGACATTGCCGGTCAATGTCCGGCGACTGTTGTTGGCGAAGCCGGCAACGGGATGCAGGCGCTCGACATCCTGCGTGAAACAGCTGTCGATGTCGTGCTCAGCGATATCCGCATGCCGGGCATGGACGGCATCGAACTGGCATCGCACCTCGGCCGCATGGCAAAGCCGCCGGCGGTGATCTTCACGACGGCTTACGACAATTACGCGGTGCAGGCCTTTGACCTCAACGCCATCGATTACCTGATGAAACCGGTGCGTGCGCAGCGCCTGCTGGCGGCCTTGCAGAAGCTGCCGGCACAGCGCCCGGTAGCCAGTCTGCTCAACGATATCGGGCAGACGGTGCGGGGCGGCGGGCGGACACATCTGTCCTGTCACGAACGCGGCCGCCTGTTGCTGGTGCCGGTCAACGAGGTCCTGTATTTCAAGGCCGATCTCAAATATGTGACGGCCCGTACGGTCGAACGCGAATACCTGCTCGACGAATCGCTGACCCATCTGGAAAACGAATTTGCCGCCCGTTTTCTGCGCCTGCATCGGGCCGTGCTGGTCGCGCGGCCGGCGCTCGCCGGTTTTGAAAAGGCCGCCGACGATGATGCCGAGGCTTACGGCTGGGCCTTGCTGCGCGGGGTTCCCGAAAAACTGCCGGTCAGTCGCCGCCAGTGGGCGGCGGCGAAAGCTGAGTTGATGGCTTAGGCTCTGGCCGGTTCAGTACTTGGTTGCAAATGGCTTTCAGCGGTACGCGGCGTCGCCCGGCGTGGGATGAAATCGTCGTCGAGCAGGTGCTCGATTCGGAAAAACACCTCGTAGCGGGAGAAGGGTTTTTTCATGAAATCGTCAGCGCCGATGCGCGTCCCGAAAAACTGCTCCATGGCCTGCTCGTTGCCGCTCATCATGATCACCGGCGTATCGCGTGTCGCCGGGTCGCGGCGAATGGCGCGCAAGGCAGCGAAGCCATTCATGCCGGGCAGCATGATGTCGAGAAAGACCAGCTCCGGCCGCCGTTCCTTCAGCGCAACCAGGCCGCTTTCCGCATCGAGACACTCGATGGTTTCGTAACCTGCGGAGCGCAGGAATTTGCGCAGGACGGCGCAAACGGTCTTCGAGTCGTCAATGATCAGGACGCGGGTGCCTTCACGGGCATTGATCCGCAAGCGCTGCCGGCGTTCTACCGGCTGTTGCTGCGCGGTCTGGGGCTGTTGTTGCGGTAGCTGCGGGCCGCGCCTGAATACGGCCATGATCTGCTCAAGTATTCCCACGTGCATTCCTCCACCTGATCACTGATGTTTGTATCTGTCCTCGGGCTACGCTCCCTGACGCCCGAGGAAGATATTTTAGGATGCTATTTGCATTTGATCACGGGGTGTGTGCAATTTCCTTAAAAATAATATGGATTTATGCTGCGCCCAACGCACGCGTTACCACCTCCAGCACGTCGCGCGACAGGCCGGCGTGGTCGCGGACGCGTTCGAGTGCGCGGCGGGCGTGTGCTTGGCGACCGGCGTCGAACTTCGTCCAGCGGTCGAAACAGCGGGCCAGGCGCGAAGCAACCTGCGGGTTGCGGTCGTGCAGGACGATGATCTGGTCGGCGATGAAGGCGTAGCCGCTGCCATCGGCGGCGTTGAAGCGGACGAGATTGGCGCCGAAAGCGCGGATCAGCGCGTAGATCTTGTTCGGGTTGCCAATGTCGAAAGCCGGGTGGGCGGTCAGCGCTTTCACCGTGGCCAGCGTGTCCGGGCGGCGGCTGGTCGATTGCGCCTGCAGCCACTTGTCGACGACCAGCGCTTCGTTCTTCCACTTGGCGTAGAAGTCGGCCAGCGCCTGTTCGCGTTGCGGGCAGTCGGCGGCATTGACGTTGGCCAGTGCAGCGAGCGCGGCGAACTGGTCGGTCATGTTGTCGGCCGTTTTGAACTGCTGCAGCGCCAGCTGGCGCACGGACAGGGTGTCGAGTTCAAGCAGGTAAGCGAGACAGAGGTTGCGCAGTGCGCGGCGGCCGGCCTGTTCGCTGCTTGGTGCGTAGGGCTCGTTGACGGTCAGCCCGGCGTAGAGGCCGGAAAACTCGCCTTCGAGCTGTTCGGCAAGGTGCCGGCGCAGGCCGTTGCGGGCGGCGTGCAGGGCATCCGGATCGACCACGCTCATCAATTCGGCGAGCGTCGTTTCGCCGGGCAGGGTCAGCGCTTCGGCGACGAAGGCGGCGCCGCCGAAGTTGCCAACCCCAGCTTGCGTTTGCAGCAGCTTGCGTGCGGCGTCGACGAAGCTGGCCGGCCAGACCGGTTCCTGACCGGCGGCGATGGCCGCAGCGGCGTCGAGGATCAATTGTGTTGCCAGCCTTTGTCCGGCTTCCCAGGCGTTGAACGGGTCGGATTCGTGGGCCAGCAATACGGTCAGTTGTTCCGGCGTGTAGTCGAAATCGAGATAGACCGGCGCCGAGAAGTCGCGCAGCAGCGACGGTACCGGTTCGACCGCGATGTTCTCGAAGACGAAGGATTGCGTCGTGGCCGTCAGTTGCAGCAGGCGCTCACTGCCCGGCAGCAAGTTGCCGTCGGCGGCGAACAGTGCGACGCGCAGCGGGATCAGATAAGGTGATTCGTCGCTGGCGCGCGGGTTGGCTTGCGTGCAGGTCAGCGTGAAGGTTTTCGTTTCTTCGTCAAAATGGCCGTCGACCGCAACACGCGGCGTGCCCGGCTGGTTGTACCAGCGCATGAACTGCGTGAAGTCGAAACCGCTGGCGGCGGCCATGGCAGCGACGAAATCCTCGCAGGTCACGGCCTGGCCGTCGTGCCGGCGGAAATATTCGTCCATGCCGGCGCGGAAGGCATCGCGGCCGATCAGTGTCTGGATCATGCGGATGACTTCGGCGCCTTTTTCGTACACGGTCGCCGTGTAGAAATTGTTGATCTCGACGAAGCTCGCAGGCCGGATCGGGTGCGCCATCGGCCCGGCATCTTCCGGGAACTGTGCTGCGCGCAGGCCGCGCACCTCGCGGATGCGGGCGGTCTGGCGGTTGTGCAGGTCGGCGCCGAATTCCTGGTCGCGGAACACGGTCAGGCCTTCCTTCAAGGAGAGCTGGAACCAGTCGCGACAGGTGACGCGGTTGCCGGTCCAGTTGTGGAAGTATTCATGCGCGACGACCCGGTCGATGTTCTCGAAATCGACGTCGGTGGCGACGTCGGCGCGAGCGAGCACATACTTCGTATTGAAGATGTTGAGGCCCTTGTTCTCCATCGCGCCCATGTTGAAGTCACCGACGGCGACGATCATGTAGTGGTCGAGGTCGCATTCGAGACCGAAGCGTTCCTCGTCCCACAGCATCGATTTCTGCAGCGCCGCCATCGCGTGCGGGCATTGGTCGAGCTTGCCCGGCTCGACGTAGATGGCGAGCTGGACGGTGCGACCGGAGGCCGTGGTGAAGGTGTCGAACAGGCCGTCAAGCTTGCCGGCGACGAGCGCGAACAGGTAGGCCGGCTTCCTGAACGGATCGGCCCATTTCGCCCAGTGGCGGCCGTTGGCTTCTTCACCGTTGGCCACCGGGTTGCCATTCGCCAGCAGGATCGGGTAGGTCGCCTTGTCGGCGTGCAGCGTCACGGTGTAGGTGGACATCACGTCCGGACGGTCGAGGAACCAGGTGATGCGGCGGAAACCCTGCGCTTCGCATTGCGTGAAATAGCCGTCTTTCGAACGGTACATGCCCGAGAGGCGGGTGTTGCCGTCCGGCTTGATGCGGACGACGGTGCGCAGTGTGAAGGCGTCGGGCAGGTGGTCCACGGTCAGGCTGCTGGCGCTGGCCAAAAAGGGCACTTTTGCGCCGTCGACCGTAACATCGAGTGTTTCCAGCTCCTCGCCATCGAGCACCAGCGGTCGCGCACTGACGAGCGGGTTACGGCGCATCGCCAATGTGCTGGTGACGACGGTGCCGCCGCTTTCGATCGAAAAATCGAGGTCGACCGTATCAACCAGGTAAGCGGGCGGGGTGTAGTCCTTCAGGTAGATCGTCTGCGGGGTATCGGTTTTCATTGTGCTTGTGGCAAAGGGAGACAAGCACGGAATCATACGGGAAAAGCAGCGTCGCCTTGTCCAGGCGCTGCGGCTGATGCAGCCCGGGGCGGGCGCATCAGGTTCAAGCAAGTTGAATCAAACCGCCTCAGATCGATGTGCGGTAATAGGCGTGGACGCTCTGTTCCCAGGTTGCGTCGGCCATGTTGGGCCAGTTGTCGGTGTCGAAGCCCGGTGCGTTCTGCAGGCGTTCTTCGCTGGTGTCCATGACCAGGCGCTTGTTTTCAGTATCGACCGTCAGCGCGCTCCATGGCACGGCAAACAGCTTTTCGCCCAGGCTGAGGAAGCCGCCGAATGACAGGACGGCGTAGCAGATCTTGCCGTTATCGATGTCCAGCATCAGTTCCTTGATGCTGCCCAGTTTTTCGCCTTTCGGATTGTAGACATCGTCGCTGGCGAGCGAACTGGCGCTGAGGACGCGTGAGCCAAGACGGCCGGTATTGATGACTGCGGTGTTAATCGTGTCGTTCATTTGATGCTCCTTGAATTGCTTGTGGATTGGCGGCTGGGAACGGAGTGCTGGCCAGGGTTTCGGCCAGCGCTTCGTGGCTTTACTTGCCCTTGGCGGCATCCTTGAAGTCTTCCTTCAGATCGCCGTAGGCGGCCTGGACCTTGCCACCGGATTTTTGAATCTTTCCTTTCAGTTCCAGTTCGTCGTTGCCGACGAGCTTGCCGGTGACCTCCTTGACTTTGCCCTTGGCTTCTTCGACACGACCCTTGGCTTGATCCTTGTTCATGGTGAACTCCTGGTAATTGAATGAATGGATCGGGTACCCATGTACTGATCCGGCACCCGTGATGAAGAGCATAGACAAGGCGCGGCCGGCAATCGGTGCGCTGGCACCCATAACGCGATCAGGTCCGGTCAATGTGCGCGAACAGACAAAAGCGGCGCCAAGTCCTGGCTGATAATCGGGGCCATCGACGGGAACGCTTCAAGGGGCAGCTAATGGCAAGGCGAACACGAAAAACTGCGTGGAGCCGATCATTGCAGCGCGTTTTGAAGACGATGACGCGGACGGCAATGAACGTCGGCAGCAAGGCGATCAAGGCCGGTTTGCGGGCCGCACCGCCAGCGGGAAAGCGCGTCGTGAGCAAAAAGGCGCTGGTCCCGTCGGCCAACTGGACGGCGGGGATTGCCATTGGCGCGGCGGGGCCGCGCCGCTATCGGCTCTACAAGCCGTCCGGCATTCAACGCGACGAACGCTTGCCGTTGCTGGTCATGCTGCATGGCTGCGGACAGGATGCCGAGGCCCTGGCCGCCAGCAGCCGGATGAATGCAGTTGCCGCCCGTGAACGTTTTTTCGTGCTTTATCCGGAGCAGGATCGCCTGGCGAATGTACAGGGATGCTGGAACTGGTACGACACGCGGACGGGTCGGGCGCAAGCCGAAGCCAGTTCGATCGGTGCCGCCATCGAACGGATTTGCCTGACCCAGGCCGTCGACCGCAATCGGATTGCGCTGGCGGGGATTTCAGCCGGCGCCGGCATGGCGGTCTTGCTGGCGACGCTGCATCCGGAGCGCTTTCGGGCAATCGCCATGCATTCGGGGATCGCGCCGGGCGTCGCCCATTCGTCGGCGACCGCCATCAAGGCCATGTTCGGACAAACCGTGACCACTTCGCCGCTGCCGGTCATTGCGCCCGATGTGCGACTGCCGGCCTTATTGGTCATTCACGGTGCGGCAGACCACGTGGTGGCGCCGGGGAATGGCCGGGAAGCCGCCCTGCGCTGGGCGGAGCGGGTCAGTGCCAAGGCCGGCAAAGCGCGCCGGGTGCAGCGCGGCGCGCGTTATGCGGCGACCGTCACCGATTTTCGGAAAAGCAGGCAGTTGACCGCAACACTCTGTGAAATCGAGCGGCTCGGCCACGCCTGGAGCGGCGGGGCCGCGGGCCAGCCCTACAGCGATCCGCAAGGGCCGGATGCGTCGCGGATGATCTGGTCATTCATCGCCCGGCAGTTTGCCAGGACGGCCGGCTAGCTATTCAGTCGTCTTGCCGCTGAAATGCTCGGCGTCGCCTTCGGCGTCGGCGCGGGTCTTGTGGATGACGCCGTCGCGATGATGCGGGGGCGCATAGAGCGTATAGAGCTTCAGCGGCACGCTGCCGGTGTTGATGATGTTGTGAGTGACGCCAGCCGGGACGAGTACCGCAAAACCGGCTTGAATCGGGGTCCGGAAGCCATTCAGTACGGCTTCGCCGGAACCCTCTTCAACACGGAAGAACTGGTCGACCTGATGAATCTCGGCCCCGATGTCTTCCTGTGGTTTCAGCGACATCAGGACCAGTTGGGCGTTTTTGGCCGTGTAAAGCACCTGGCGAAACTTGGTGTTCTTGACCGCGAGACTTTCGATATCCTGGACAAAACCCTTCATCACGACTCCTTCGGTGCGCCAGTCGGCGCTTTATCTCAGGCCAAAAAATGACATCACGGCAATCACGATGACGACCAGTCCGACGATGTAGATGATGTTGTTCATTAGTCTTTCCTTTTCTCTGGGGGGCGGTTCGTGCTGTCCATCCGGCTTCACATTACCCGCTACTGCCAGGCCCATCTGTACGCCGGCGCGCACAGATGGCCGGCCTGTTTTTTACCCGGGATGAGTCACCCCGCGTTGGGGCCTTACCCGGACAAACGGGCGTTCAACTGATCGATGACGCCTGTCCAGTCGGCGTCCAGAATGATTCCTTCCTTGAGAAAGCGCCGCTGCATTTCTGTCCAGAATGGCGCGTCGCAGATCGTGATGCCCTGGCACAGGTGACGCCGTTCGGCGATGAAGTTGTCGATGTCTGCGGGTGTTGCCGGCAGGCCGAGTTGGGCAAACAGGCTGGCCATGGAGTGTGTCTGAGCTTCCATTGTTGTTCCAGTCGTGGCGGGTTTGATTGAGTTGATTCAGCAGTTCGTCAGAACTTGTTGTGCTTGATCCATGCCAGCAACAGTTCGCAGACCGCTTCCGGCTGATCAAGCGTCGCCAGATGGCCGCACTGTGGGATGATCTCCAGCTTGGCATGCCTAATCCCGCTGGCAATCTCTTTTGCCAGTGGCGGCGGGGTGATCTGGTCGTCCTGGCCGCAGATCACCAGCGTCGGGCAAGTGATGCTTTTCAATGTCGGCCGGCTATCCGGGCGGCCGATGATCGCCCGTTGCTGGCGTGCGAAAACCTCCTTCCCCAGCCCGTTCGCCATCGACTGGATATTGCCCCGTACTGCCGGGAGGTTCATCAGGTCGGGATGCGAGAGCAGTGGCAGCAATTGTTCGATCACCGCATCGAGATCGGTTGCGGCGAGTGCGATCAGCGCTTCACGTTTGGCACTGGCTTCCGGCGTATCCGGCAGTGCCGTCGTGTCCATCAGCACCAGTCCAGCCACCCGCTCGGGGGCCTGGCGCATGATTTCGAAAGCGACGTAGCCGCCAAGTGACAGGCCGAGCAGCACAAAACGTTTGGCCGAAGCCTCCTTGAGCACGCTGGCAGCCAGATCGGCGATCGACCCGGCAAGGGTCAGGTCGCCAACTTCAGCGGTGGCCACCGTCGCCAGGGCGGCAACCTGGTCGGTAAAAACGCTCGCATCATTGAGCAGGCCTGGTAACAACAGAATGTTCGGTTTCATGGTTTGCTCCTGAGTTCGTCCTGGCCTCATCTTGCGCGCAATGAACGTGCTCGCTCGGTGTGCGAGCACACAGAAAAGTGCAATTTGTTGCGTTACCTTCAATTGTCCAGGCCCCCGGCGGCCTGCAGGAGATGAGGATGCGGAATGAAATGCAGGGCGAATGCCGGCACGCGTGCAATGACGGTGCTGCGGCATGTCTGATCAGGTGAGCCAGGTGCAGCATCACATTCCCGCGAACCTGCGCGACCGGCTTGCCTATCTGTTCGTCAAGTTCCTGCGCTTCTTTGCGGATAGTTTCTTCTCCCGACGCTATGGCCATCGAGCCGTCGTTCTGGAAACCATCGCTGCGGTGCCGGGCATGGTCGGTGGCTCGTTGCAGCATCTGAAATCGTTGCGCCGCATGGAATCCGATCATGGCGTGATCCGCACGCTGCTGGACGAAGCAGAAAACGAGCGCATGCATTTGCTGACCTTCATTCTCGTGGCCCGGCCATCGCGACTTGAACGCCTGCTGATCCTGCTTGTTCAAGGGGCGTTCTACAACGTTTACTTCCTGCTCTATCTGCTTTCTCCGGCAACGGCACATCGCGTCGTGGGTTACCTCGAGGAAGAAGCGGTTCATAGCTACACAACCTATCTGGCCGGCGTGGACGATGGCACTTACGCCAACGTGCCGGCGCCGGCAATCGCCATCGATTACTGGCAACTGGCTGCCGATGCCCGCTTGCGCGAGGTCATCATCGCCGTCCGTGCCGACGAGGCCGGACATCGCGATGTCAATCATCAACTTGCCGGCCAGCTGGTTTGAAGTGGCTTGCGGCATGGGCGGGTCGGTACCCTGACGCACAGACGCCACCTGCCGCGGCAAATATCGTCCAGATTCATCCGTTTTTTTGCGGATTTATCCCAAGGAGAAAACCATGGACGAATACCGTCACCACATTTCCGGATTTTTTGCCCATCGCGAGGAAGCTGAAGGTGCTGTCAACCGGCTGGCAGCGCGCGGCATACCGCGCGATCAGCTGCAACTTTTCGATGCCGATTCAGGGCCGGTGGTCGCCCAGCCGAAGGGCGAAAGCAACGAGGTGCTGAACAAGGTGCTGGTGGATGGTGCCATCGGCACGGCGGTCGGTGCCGGCATCGGCGCCCTGGCGCAGCTGGCGCTGGTGGCCGGCAGTGTCACGTTGTTTGTTGCCAGTCCATTGGTTGCGCCGCTGGTCATGCTGGGCTGGGGCGCCAGTCTCGGTGCCTTTGTCGGCGCTGCCGCCGGTGCCAACACGGGCGTCGAGCACAAGGAGGGCTGGCTGGCGGATCTGATTCATGATGCCGTCGCCAATGGTCAGGTGGTTCTGGTTGCCCAGACCCGGAGCGAGGACCAGACGGCCATCGCCCGTGAAATTGTCGGCAATGCGGTGGGTGAGTTCCAGGATGTCGCCAGCAAGGTTCCTGCGTAACCGGGGTTTGCCAGTTCCCTGAATTGTCGCGAAAGGCGTTGCAAATCAGTCGGTGCGACGATATGTCACATTCTCCCCGGCCCCCCGGCTCGCTACCATCCGCCTCCTTCTGACAGCGATCGGTACGGTGCCGGTCGCCTGGTCGGCGATGTTTTTCCGGGGGAACGGATGCTGCTTCACGAATCGACCGGGCGAAATGCCCTGAAACCCTTGTCGCTGGCGCTATGGCTGGCTTTTTCGACAGGTCTGGCGGCAGCCGACAGCGTGCTCGACGAGATGACCGTGACCGACAGTGTCCTCGGCGAACCGCTCGACCTGACGCGCAAGCACCAGACCGGCAGCCGGCTGGGTCTGACGGTGCGTGAGACACCGGCCTCGGTCACCGTGGTCGATCGCGAAACCCTCGAGCGGCGTGGTGTCGAGTCGACGCAGGAAGCGCTGAAAAATGTGCCCGGGATGACTTCCTCCTCCGCGCCGGGGTCGCCGGGTTCGGTGTTCTATCGTGGCTTTTCCGGGGCCAGCGTGACCCAGTTGTTCAACGGCATCACCGTGCAATACGACGCAATTGCCGGACGTGCGGTCGATAGCTGGATCTATGACCGGGTCGAAGCCATTGGCGGTGCTTCCGGTTTCCTTCATGGCGCGGGGGCGGTCGGTGGTACGGTCAATTACGTCACCAAGCTGGCCAGCCGCGATGGCGATCTGACTGAAATGAAGGCGGCTTACGGGCGCTTTGATGCGAGCCAGCTGGCGCTTGGCGCCAACCGCCGGATTGGCGACAGCAACGTGCTGCGGCTCGACCTCAACCGCAGTTCCGTCAACGGCTGGAGCGATGGCACCAAGCGCAATGCCCACGAAGTGGCGGCGTCCTGGCTGGCCGAATTGACACCCACGCTGAGTCATACGCTGGCACTGGAGTACCAGAACGAAAAAGTGGATCGTCCTTACTGGGGCACCCCGATCCTCAAGCCGGTCGGCAGTCGTGTGGCGATCGACGAGGGCACGCGCTTCAAGAATTACAACTCGGCCGATGGCGTCTATGAACAGACCGTGCGCTGGGGGCGTTCGATTCTCGAATACAAGGCCGGCGACCGGCTGAATCTGCGCAACACGTTCTACCACTACGATGCATTGCGCGATTATCGCAACGTCGAAACCTATGCCTTCAACGCCACCAATACCGGCGTCATCCGCTCGAATGCACTATTGCAGCGCCACGATCAGTCGCTGAACGGCAATCGTCTCGAATTCACCTGGCAGGACAGCCTGGGCGGACGCCCCAGTACCTGGGCCGGTGGTTTTGACTACAGCGTCAACAAGCAGACGCGATTCCCGCTGTCGGTTGCCGGGCCGTTCGGTACGGTCAATCCCTATGATTTCAGCACCGAAGATTTCTTCAGCCTGCCGGGCGTGACGCCGGGCTACAATCCGGATCGGAGCAACCGGGTCAAGACGCTGGCTGTCTTCCTCGAGAACCGGACCTTCCTGACGCCGGCGCTGTCGTTGCTGACGGGGTTGCGGCATGATCGCATCGATCTTGAGGTGACCAACCACCGGGCAGTGACGGCAACCAATCCGGGTTATTTCGAGCGCCGCTATACGCCGACCACCGGACGCATCGCGCTGGCCTGGGAGCTGACGCCGCATGCCAATGTCTATGTCCAGTACAGCACGGCTGCCGATCCGCCATCCGGCATCCTGACCACCGCCACCTTCACCCAGGTCCGCGATTTCGATCTGACCACCGGCAAGCAGTGGGAAATCGGCAGCAAATTCTCCTTTGCCGACGGTCGAGGCAGCGGCACGCTGGCCTACTACGACATCACCCGGCGCAATATTGCCGTCAGCGATCCGAACAACCCGGGCACGACGATCCCGGTCGGCCAGCAATCGTCGCGCGGGATCGAACTGGCACTTGGTTACCGGATCTCTTCCGGGCTGCAGCTTGCCGGCAACCTGTCGCTGGTCGATGCGCAGTACGACGATTTCAACGAAACGGTCGGCGGTGTTGCCGTATCGCGGGCCGGTAACCGGCCAACGAATATTCCCAAGCGGGTCGCCAACCTGTGGCTGACTTACAGTCCGCTGGCGAACGTCGAACTGGGGAGCGACCTGCGCCAGGTTTCATCGCGCTACGCCAATTCGGCGAACACGCTGAGCGACGAGGGCTACACCTTGCTGGGCGCCTACGCCAGCTACCAAGTGGATCGACGGACGCGCATCGTGCTGCGCGGCAAGAATCTGACCGACGAGATCTACGCCGAAAGCTTCTCCGGCACGAACATGATCTACCTGGGGCGCCCGCGGACGGTGGACCTGTCGATCCAGACCAGTTTCTGAATCCGCCATGAAGCGTTATCTCTACCTGGCACATCGCTGGCTGGGCATCCTGTTGTGCGTGGTCATGGCGCTCTGGTTCCTTTCCGGTGTCGTCATGATGTACGTCGGTTATCCGAAACTGACAGCGCAGGAACATCTGCAGAACCTGCCGGTACTTGATGACGCCGCGTGCTGCCTGCCTGTTGCCGACGCGCTGGCGGCATTGCCGCCAGCCAGCGTGGTGCGGGGGCTGCGTCTGACCTCGATTGCCGGTGCGCCGGTCTATGTGGCGACGCTGGACAAAAACCGTTTCGCTGCCATCGACGGGCGCAGCGGCGCGCGGCTTGATGCGGTCGACGCGGCGCTGGCGGTGAAATCGGCACAGGCTTTCCTGCCTGTGGCAGCAAGCCATGCCGGCCAGGTCGACGAGGATGCCTGGACACACTCGCGGGCGCTGGATGGGCATCGCCCCTTGCACAAGGTCGACATGCACGACGATGCGCGGACCCGGCTGTATGTTTCAGGTGTCACCGGTGAAGTGGTGCGCGATGCGACGCAGACGGAGCGTATCTGGAACTGGATCGGCGCCTGGCTGCACTGGCTGTATCCGCTGCGCGGCGGCTGGGTCGATGCCTGGTGGAGCGGCATCGTCATTTACGGTTCGCTGGCGGCGACCCTGCTCGGGCTGACCGGCATCTGGGCCGGTTGCCTGCGCTGGCGCTGGCGCCCCTACGCCAACGGCAGCCACAGTCCTTACCGGGCACCGTGGGCGCGTTGGCATCACTGGCTCGGGTTGGTATTCGGCGGGCTGATCGTCACCTGGATCGCCAGCGGCCTGTTTTCGATGAACCCGTGGAGGATCTTCGATGCCGGTGCAGCGCGTCCGCAGCGTCCGGCGTTCCTGGTGCCTGCTGACGGGATGACGCCGGGTGCGCTGCTCGCTTGTCTTCGCCAGGCGGGGTTTGCCGCCAGCGAACTGGAGTGGACGCGCCTGGCCGACGCGCCCTTCATTCTTGCCCGCGATGCCGGGGGCGGCAGCCGCCTGCTGCCGCCCGCCGAATGTGCGCCGTTCGCCGCTCTTGACCTGGCCGGCCTGCAGGCGGCCGGTGCGGCCATGCTGCCGACGGCGCGGGTGAGCGACGCCTTCGTCCAGCAGGCCTACGACTGGCATTACTACGCCCGGGCGGCGCATACGATGGGCGGCAACCAGAACCGGCCGTTGCCGGTGCTGCGTCTGCAATTCGACGATGCCGCACAGACCTGGCTCTACCTCGATCCGCGCAGTGGTGCCGTGGTCCTTCGCCTGGACAGCCATACCCGGGTCAAGCGCTGCTTGTTCGCCCTGCTGCACAGCTGGGACTGGCTGCCCTTGCTGGAACGTCGACCGCTATGGGATGTGCTGCTGGTCCTTGGCAGTCTCGGTGGTTTTGCCGTCAGTGTCAGTGGTGTGGTGCTTGGCTGGCGCCGCCTGCGCCGCCAACGGTGACAGCGCTGTACCTGCGACGATTTGCCGCAGCCCGGTGGGCGCCGGGCGGGTGCCAGCAGGGCGCTTCTTGCGTATCATCCGGTGGCTTCGAACATCGTTCCCTGTCCATCGTGTCGCCTCGGTCATTTTCCTCCGTTCCGCCCCAGGCATCAGCCACCCGCTGGCTGGGCATTGCCTTCGTGCTGGCGGTGCACGGGCTGGCCGTCTGGGCGCTGATGGCGCATCGCCTGTTGCCGACGCCGAACGAGGCGGTGACGCTGATGGTCAATTTCATCGCCCCGCCGGCACCGCAGCAGGCGGCTCCCAAGCCCGTCCCGAAACCGCCGGAACCGAAGCCGCTGCCGAAGCAGCCGCCCCGGCAACTGGTTGCCGAGGCGCCGGTGCTCAGTCCGGCCGAACCGGTGGCGCCGCCAGCTCCGCCGGTACCGCCGGTCGAAGTTGCGCCGCCGGCACCGGCGATGCCGCTGCCGGTCGGCCCGGTGGCGCTCGGTGGCGAGTTGTCGGTCGTCTGCCCGGCCCGGCAGCCGCCGGCCTATCCGGCGCTGTCGCGGCGTCTCGGCGAAACCGGCAAGGTTGTCCTGCGGGTGACGCTGGATGAATCCGGAAAAGTCGCCAAAGCGACGGTCGACCGCAGCAGCGGCTTTGCCCGGCTCGACGAGGCGGCCCTGACGGCGGTGCGCAACTGGCGGTGTACGCCATCTTCGCGCAATGGCCGGCCGGTCGAGGCGACCGCGGTGCAACCCTTTAATTTCGTTCTGGAAGGAAACTGATTCATGGAGCAGTCGGTCGTTGTCGAAGGTCTGGGTTTTGCCCACTTTCTTGCGCATTCGGACATTGTTGGGCGCATCGTGCTCGGCATGTTGTTGGCGCTGTCGCTGGCCAGCTGGTACCTGATCGTGACCAAGTGGCTGGCGAACTACCTGGCGCAGCGTCAGGCCGAGGGTTTTCTCAAACGTTTCTGGCAGGGCGGGTCGCGCAGCGGTCTGGGGCAACGTATCCGGGCCGAGAAGATCGACAACGCTTTCGCCCGGCTGGCGCTGAGCGCCGTCGATGCGGCCGAGGAAGCGGCGCAGGGCGATGACAACCTGGCAACGGCCGGCGGCCTTGCCGAATACCTGACGCGGACGTTGAACAATTCGATCGACCAGGAGGCGGCGGCCTCCGAACACGGGCTGACGGTGCTCGCGTCGGCCGGGTCGGCGGCGCCGTACATCGGCCTGTTCGGCACGGTCTGGGGCATCTACCACGCGCTGGTGCAGATCGGTCTGTCCGGCCAGGGTACGCTCGACAAGGTTGCCGGGCCGGTCGGCGAGGCCTTGATCATGACTGCGCTTGGCCTGGCCGTGGCGATTCCGGCGGTGCTCGCCTACAACGCCTTCAGCCGGCGCAACCGGCTGTGGCTGGCCCGCCTGGAAGGCTTTGCCCACGATCTCTACGTGCTGCTGACGGTGAAAAACGAGTCCGCCGGCACGTCGACCGCAAACAGCCAGCGGGGCGCGTGATGGCTGGCGGGGGCGATTTCCGCCGCTACCGCGGCAAGGCCGGCGATGGCCCGAAAGCCGAGATGAACGTGGTGCCGCTGGTTGACGTGATGCTGGTGCTGCTGGTCATTTTCATCGTCACCGCGCCGCTGCTGACGCACGCGGTCAAGATCGACCTGCCGAAGGCGTCGAGCGCGGTCAACCTGACCAAGCCCGAACACATCGAGTTCGGCCTGCGCGAGAACGGCGAGATGTTCTGGAACGGCGAGCCGGTGACGCTCGATGAGCTGTCGCTACGCTGCGCCGCGGCTGCCCGTCAGGAAATGCCGCCGGAGCTGCACATCCGTGCCGACCGTCTGGTGCCTTACGAAAAGGTGGCACAGGTGATGGCGATTGCGGCCCGCAACGGCTTGGCCAAGATCGGGTTCATCAGCGATCCGGCAGGGCCCTAGGGGATTCCCGCCATTGCGTCGCCGGCCGGTCGGTGCATAATCCCTTCAGCCGGATATAACGGGAGGGCTGGGGATGAAGGGAGAGCGGCGACATATTGTTGCCCTGGTGCTGTTGCCGACGCTGTTGTCGCTGGCGCTGCTGCTCTTCTTCCTGCGCGGTTCGCTGCATGAATGGGCCGTCCAGCGCTGGGCCGAGGACAACAAGGCCTTTGTCGATTCGCTGGCGGCACGCCTCGACGCGGAAATCGAACAGCCGTTGCAGTTGTTGCGGCTGGCGGCGAAAAGCCGGGCTTTTCAGTCCTTGCCCGAACGTTCGTCGATCGACCTGGCGCTGAATGGCATCCCCGGTGAACTCGATCCGGAAAAGCACGAAATTCTCGAAGCTCTGCGCCAGGCTGGCGGTTTTTCAGTGCTGTTCGTGCTGACGCCGGAAGGCGATCACTATATTTCCCATCCGTTCAGCGTTCAGCGTGCGTTGCGCAAGTACAACCTGGCTGATCGTGCCTATTTCCAGCAAGCCGCCAGCACCGGGTTGCCGGTGGTTTCAGATGGCTTTACCGGGGCCGACGGGGTTCCCGCGGTGGCCATCGATATCCCGGTGCTGGATGCATCGGGCAAGGTCATTTTGCACCTTGGCGGGGTTCTCCACCTGACCCGCCTGGCCGATCTGCTGCGTGCCGGGAAAATCGAGCCTTTCGAGCGTGCGGCGCTGTTCGACGGGGCAGGCCAGCGGGTTGCCGATTCGCGACTGGGCGTCATTGCCGGAGATGAAATGGCGGAAGCCTGGTCCCCGGGGGCGACGGCAATGACGCGTGTGGACGCCGATGGCGAACCCTGGCTGCGTTTCGTTGCCCCGCTGCGCCACGGCTGGCATCTCAGCCTGATGCGCAGTGAGGCGGCGTTGAATGCTGCCATCACCCCGCAGGTGCATCGGGTCATGCAACTGGTTTCGCTGATGGTGCTGGTGCCTTGCCTGATCGGGCTGTTGCTGGCTTTCCATTTCAGCCGTCGCTGGCGTCGCGCCGATCAGGCGCTGCTGGCAGCCAAAAATGAACTCGAATTGCGGGTCCAGGAGCGAACCCAGGCGTTGCAACTGTCCGAAGTGCGTTACCGGACGCTGTTCGAATCGACGGCCGAAGCCGTCCTGATTCTCGACGGGCTGACCATCGTCGATTGCAATCCGACGGCAATGCAGATGTTTGGTGCCGAGTCGCAGGAACTACTGCTCGGCAACACGCCGGTGGACTTCTCGCCGACCGTGCAGCCGGATGGCGAGGCTTCGCTGCCGGCCGCCGAACGGCTGATCGCGGCCGCACTGCGCGGCGAACTGCCGCGTTTCGAATGGACGCACCGGCGGATCGACAACCGCCAGCTGTTCATCGCCGAACTGATCATCAGCCGGATCAGGCTGGGCGAGCGGACATTGATCCAGTGCAGCCTGCGCGACGTCACCCAGCACCGGCAGGCCGAGCGCGAACTGGCTGCGTACCGGGAGCACCTTGAGGAGCTGGTCGAGCTGCGCACCGGCGAACTGGCACAAGCCAAGCAGTTTGCCGAAACTGCCAGCGTGGCGAAAAGCGCTTTCCTGGCCAACATGAGCCACGAAATCCGGACGCCGATGAATGCCATTCTCGGCATGGCCCGGCTGGTCCGCAAAGGGGGCTTGAGCGACGAGCAGATCGCGCAGATGGGCAAGCTGGAGACGGCCAGCGCGCATTTGCTGGAAATCATCAATGCGGTGCTCGACCTGTCCAAGATCGAAGCCGGCCGTTTCTCGCTGGAGTCGGTGCCGGTGCAGATCGAAGCGCTGGTGGCCAATGTCCTGTCGATGGTGCATGAACGGGTGCAGGCGAAAGGCCTGGCGCTGCTCAGCGAGGTGCCGCATCTGGCGGGTGCTTTGCTGGGTGATCCGACGCGACTGCAGCAGGCCTTGCTCAACTACGTGACCAACGCGGTGAAGTTCACCGAGCGCGGCGGCATTGTCATCCGTCTCGTCGTCGAGGCGGAGGATGCGCAATCGATGACGCTGCGTTTTGAAGTCGAGGATAGCGGTATCGGCATTCCCGAAGAGGCGTTGCCACGGCTGTTCTCGGCATTCGAGCAGGCGGATGCATCGACGACCCGGCATTACGGCGGCACCGGCCTTGGTCTGGCAATTACCCGCAAACTGGCGCGCCTGATGGGTGGCGATGCCGGCGTGCGCAGTCAGCCGGGCGTTGGCAGCACCTTCTGGTTCACGGTCTGCCTGGACAAGGATGATCAGGCCCCTGTCACCTTGCCGGCTGCCGGTGACAATCCCGGGGAGCGCCTGCGCAGTGATTTTGCCGGGCGCCGGGTGCTGCTGGTCGAAGACGAGCCGATCAACCGGGAGATCGCGGTGATCCTGCTGGAGGATCTCGGGCTGCAGGTCGATCAGGCGGAGGACGGTGAGCAGGCGGTGGCCATGGCGGCGGCGAGCAATTACGACCTGGTCCTGATGGACATGCAGATGCCGCGCATGGACGGTCTGCAGGCGACGCAGCACATCCGCCGCCTGCCGGCGCATGCGCGGACGCCGATCCTGGCGATGACGGCGAACGCCTTCGCCGAGGACAAGGCGCGTTGTCTGGAAGCCGGCATGGACGATTTCATGGCCAAGCCGGTGGTGCCGGAACGCCTCAGCGCAATGTTGCTGCGCCACCTGTCCGGCATTGCCAAAGCTTAGCGCCGGCGCCAGACCTGCCAGCGTTCGCGGCCGGAAAATACCGGAATCGAGTCGTTGACCGCAGTATCCTCAATGCACTCGAACGCCGGTTGCAGCAGCGCCGCGAGTTGTTCGGGCAGGATGCCGAACGGTGGTCCCTTGACCTGGTCGCAGACGAAGAAATAGCCGGCAAGCAGGCCGCCGCCTGGCAGCAGTTCGGCGACGCGGCGGCCCCAGTCGTCCCACAGCTTGCGCGGCAGCGCGCAGAGGAAGGCGCGTTCGTAGATCAGCGCCGGTGGCTGGGCTGGCTCAAAGGTGAAAAAGTCGGCGCAGACGAGGTCGACCGCAGCAGTGCCGAGTACGGCGCGTGCCTTGTCCACAGCGACCGGCGAGAAATCGAGCGCCGTCACCGGCCAGGCGTTTTCAGCCAGGCAGGCCGCCTCCCAGCCGCTGCCGCAGCCCGGGATCAGCGTGGTCAAGGGCGCCGGCTGGCGGGCGACGAAGGCGGCGAAATCGGCCGGCACCCGGCCGGCATCCCAAGGGGTGATGCCCTCGCCGAAGCGCTGGCACCAGAAATCGGGGTGTTCCGGGCGCTGGCTCGGTGGCTTCTGCGTGTCGGTCATGGTTTTTTCAGCGCCTTCGCCGATTGCTCGATGGCATCCTCAAGGTAGCTCTGGTAGAAGTCGGGCAACCTGGCGCCAACGATCGATTCGTGCAGTTTCCGGCCGCCCGGCCCGTAAAAGGCCACGACGGGCACCAGGCGGATTTTTTCGGTGGCGGCAAAACGGGCGTGCGTGGTCGGTCGACCGGAGAAATCAGTCAGCGGCGCCTCGGTGTCCTGACCAATCTCGCGGATCACGACGCGACCGGCGTAGCGCGGATCGGCGGCCAGCGGCTGCAGGTAGTCGCGCTTGATCGTCTGGCAAAAGCTGCAATCGGCCCGACTGAAGATGACGATCAGCGGCGCGCCAGCGCGCGCGGCCTGGCGCGCTTCGGCGTCGAGCTGGCTGGCCCGTGGCAATTCGGCCGCCGCCAGGGAGGCCAGGGGCAGGCATGCTAGAATCAGCCCCCCGAACAGCCCACGCCATGTCTTCCAGGATTGCCTCATGTCCGCTCCATCGAAAATTGTCATTGCCTCCCGCGAATCCCGTCTGGCCATGTGGCAGGCGGTGCATGTCAGAGAACGCTTATCGAGTTTAAATCCCGGGACGGAAGTTGTCATTCTCGGGATGACCACCAAGGGTGACCAGATTCTCGACCGGCCGCTCGCCGAGATTGGCGGCAAGGGCCTGTTCATCAAGGAACTCGAAGTGGCGATGCAGGAAGGCAAGGCGCATCTGGCCGTGCATTCGATGAAGGATGTGCCGATGGTGATGCCGGACGGCTTCGTGCTGGCCGCCATCTCTGCCCGCGAGAATCCGCGCGATGCCTTCGTTTCGAACAACTACGCCAGCCTTGACGAACTGCCGGCAGGCGCCGTCGTCGGCACCTCCAGCCTGCGCCGTGAAGCGATCCTGCGCGCAAAATATCCGCAACTGGTGATCAAGAGCCTGCGCGGCAACCTCGACACGCGGCTGAAGAAGCTCGATGCCGGCGACTACGACGCAATCATCCTCGCCGCCGCCGGCCTGATCCGCCTCGGCATGGAAAACCGCATCAAGGCGGTGTTGACCGCAGAACAGTCACTGCCGGCACCGGGACAGGGCGCGCTCGGCATCGAACTGATCGATGGCGCCGCCGCCATGGCTGATGTTGTTGCCCCGCTCAACGATCCGGAAACCGCCCATTGCGTCAAGGCTGAACGCGCCTTCTCGCGCGCCCTCGGCGGCAGTTGCCAGGTGCCGCTCGGCGGCTATGCGATCATCGACAACGGTCAGTTGTGGTTGCGCGGTTTCGTTGCCAGTGTCGATGGCAGCGAGATGGTGTCCGCCGAATTGCGCGGCAACCCGGCCGATGACGAAGCACTCGGCCGTCAGCTGGCCGACATGCTGCGGGCTCAGGGGGCGGAAGCCATCCTGGCCAGGCTGGCCTGCAAGTAAGGTAGTGTGATGACGACCGGCCCGCTTGCCGGCCGTACCATCGTGGTAACCCGGCCGCGCGCTCAGGCGGCGCCGCTGGCCAAGATGATTGCTGCCGGCGGCGGCAATGCACTGTTGTTCCCCCTGCTCGAAATTGCGCCCGCTGGCGATACGGCAGCGCTGACCAGCGCTGCCGGGCGGCTGGCTGATTATTCGCTGGCGGTATTCGTCAGTCCGAACGCGGTTGCCCATGCCTTGCCGCTGCTGCTTGCCGATCGTCCGTGGCCGGCGCATCTGCAGCCACTGGCGGTCGGTCCGGGAACCGTCAGGGCGCTTGCCGAAGAAGGGGTGCCAAACTGCCTGGCACCTGCCGAGCGCTTTGATTCCGAAGGCCTGCTGGCGCTGCCCGAACTCGTTGCCGAACGGCTTACCGGTCGGCGGGTCGCGATCTTCCGCGGCGATGGCGGGCGCGAACTGCTGGCCGACACCTTGCGGGAACGCGGGGCTATCGTCGACTGCATCACCTGTTACCGGCGCAGCGGCCCGGCTGCCGGTTTCGATCAACTGCTCGATGCCTGGCGTGACGCTCGCCTTGATGCAATCGTCGTTTCCAGCAGCGAAGGCCTGCGTTACCTGGTCGATGGCTTGTCGGCCGAAGGTCGCGACTTTCTCCGGCAAACCCCGCTGTTCGTACCGCACGAACGCATTGCCGGCATCGCCCGGGAACTCGGCCTGAATCGGGTCGAGTTGACGGAAGCCGCCGACAGCGGCCTGATTCAGGGATTACTTGCTTATAATTGGTCAGCATGAACGTCGAACAATCCTCCACCCCTCCCGCTGAACCGGTCACGGCACCTGTTGCCAAGGCCCGGCGCAACAACAAGGGCGGCGCCCTGTGGCTGCTGCCGGTTGCGATCCTGGGCGGCCTCCTGGCCTGGCAGTGGTACGACACACGCCAGCAAATGACCGAATTGCGCCAGGACGTCGCACGACGTCTGGCCGACGCGGCTGTCGTCGCCCGCAATGAGGCCCAGGCCGGCCAGCAGTTGCTGGAGCGCAGCACGGCCTTGGCCGGACGCCTTGACGCCATTGAAGCCACGCTGGCCGAGGGGCGGGATCAGGAAGAAGCCTTGCAGGCGCTCTACCAGGATGTCGCCAAGGGGCGGGAAGAAGCACAGCTGCTCGAAATCGAGCAGGCGATAACGCTTGCCGCGCAGCAGATCCAGCTTGCCGGCAATGTTCCGGTCGCGCTGCTCGCGCTGCGCTCGGCCGACGCCCAGCTGGCACGTCTGGACAAGGCCCGGCATCTGCCGCTGCGCAAGGCGCTGGCGGCCGATATCAGCCACCTCAACGAACTGCCGCTGGCCGACATTCCGGGCATCAGCCTGCGTCTGGAGCAGATCGTCAGCGGCGTCGAAAAGTTTCCGTTCATCGTTCATGGCCGGCCGGTCGAGGAGGCCAGTGCCGCCGTCGAACCGGATGATGCACCGGCGCCCTGGTGGCGACTGGTGTTGTCTGATCTCTGGCAGGAAACGCGGACGCTGATCCGCATCCAGCGCTTCGACCGCGAGGAGCCGGCGCTGCTGGCGCCGGGGCAGGGATTTTTCCTGCGCGAGAACCTTAAATTGCGGCTGCTGAGTGCCCGGTTGGCGCTGTTCGCCCGCGATCAATGGACTTTCCGCAACGAGCTGAGCGTCGCACGCTCCTGGCTCGAACGCTATTTCTCCACCGAGGACCGGGCCGTACAAGCTGCCATCGAACAGCTCAAGGAGTTGTCGGCGGCGGAAATCATCATCGAGCTTCCCGACCTGCGGGCCAGCCAGCAGGCGCTGGTCGGTCTGCGTGAAGGCAGGGAAACGCGGTGAGAGGCTTGTTCTGGATCCTTGCGCTGTTCGCGCTGGCGGCTGCTGTCGCGCTCGGTGCCAGTTTGAACGATGGCTATGCGCTGATCGTGCTGCATCCGTGGCGGCTGGAAATTTCGCTGAATTTCCTGGTGCTTGCTCTGGTGCTGTTGTTCATTGCCTTCCATGTCATCCTGCGTGCCTGGTCGCTGACCATGGGCATGCCGCGGCGTGTCCAGGAATATCGCCGGCGGCGGCAGCGCGAGAAATCGGGCGTGGTGTTCCAGGAGGCTGTGCGTTTCCTGTTCGAAGGCCGTTACGGCCAGGCGCTGAAGCGTGCCGGTGAAGCCTATGCTGCCGGGCGTGCGCCCGGCCTGGCCGCATTGATCGCCGCCCGGGCGGCGCAGCGCCTGGGTGAGCCGTCGCGCCAGCAGGAATGGCTGGAAAAGGCCAAGCAGCAGGATGCCCGCAACGAGCCGGCAACGCTGATGCTGGAAGCGGAGATGCTCAACGAGGAGCGGCGTTTCGCCGAGGCGCTGGCAGCGCTGGCGCGCCTGCAAGGCAAGCTGGGGCGTCATATCGCTGCGCTGCGCATCGAGTTGCGCGCACGCCAGGGTCTGGGTGACTGGGATGGCGTTCTCAAACTGTTGCGCCAACTGGCCAAGCGCGATGCCTTGCCGGCGGAGACGGTGCATACCCTGGCCGTCAAGGCGCATCTGGCCAACATCGTTCGTTGTGCGGATGACAGCACCGCGCTGACCGCCTACCTGCGGACAGTCCCTGCAGCGGAACGCAGTGCCGATGTCGTGCTGGCCGCCAGCCGTGGTCTGGCGCTTGCCGGGGCCGATGGGGAAGCGCAGAAACTGATCGAGGGGATGCTCGATCACGGTGATGATGAGGTGTGGCAGAGCGATCTGGCCGCGATCTACGGGCGCCTGAGCGGTGGCGACCAGATGTCGCGCATCGCCCGCGCCGAGGAATGGTTGCGCCAACGGCCGGATCACGCCGGCTTGCTGCTGGCGCTGGGCCGCATGTGCGCCCGGCAGCGCCTGTGGGGTAAGGCGCAAAGTTATCTGGAGGCTTCGCTATCCGTTGAGGAGACGCAGGCGGGGCACCTTGAACTGGCACGTCTGGGCGATCAGCTCGAACGGGTCGACGACGCCAACCGGCATTACCGCGCTGCGGTCATGCCGGCCAATGACGAAAAATAACCGCAGAGGAGCGGGCTGTGCTGAACATCGACATGCGCAAGATCTACAATTTCTACCCCATCGATCCGGCACCCGCAGCGGGCGCCTTGCCGACCGGGGGCGACATCTACTACGAATGCCTCGACTGTTCGGTCATCGTCAACTCCGTCCCGCATATCAAGGCCGCCTGCGCTTGCGGCAACCTTCAGGGGGGCGGCGGGAAGATGGAAATGAAGGACCCGGAACGCGTCCGGGCCGTCAGGGGCAAGCTGAAGTAAGGCTTACACCCAGTCCTGTGGCTGCAGGAAGACTTCGTAGAGTTCCGCTTCCGGCGTGCCGGCTTCCGGCTGCCAGTCGTAGCGCCATTTGACGATCGGCGGCAGCGACATCAGGATCGATTCGGTGCGCCCGCCGGACTGCAGCCCGAACAGCGTACCGCGGTCCCAGACCAGGTTGAACTCGACGTAGCGGCCCCGGCGATACGCCTGGAAGTCGCGCTCGCGATCGCCGTAAGGCATGTCGCGGCGTTTCGCCAGTACCGGCAGATAGGCTTTGGTAAAGGCGTTGCCGACAGCCTGGGTCAGGCTGAAGCAGCGTTCGAAACCACCCTCGTTGAGGTCGTCGAAGAAGACGCCGCCGACACCGCGCGGTTCGTTGCGGTGCTTGAGGAAGAAATACTCGTCGCACCACTGCTTGTACTTCGGGTAGACATCGTCGCCGAAGGGCGCCAGCGCATCCCGGCAGGTCCGGTGAAAATGCGCCACATCCTCGCGTTGACCGTAATAAGGCGTCATGTCCATGCCGCCGCCAAACCACCAGACGTCCTCTTCACCCTCCTTGGTCGCAACGAAGCAGCGGACGTTCATGTGCGCCGTCGGGCAGTAGGGATTGCGCGGATGCAGCACCAGCGACACCCCCATCGCCTCCCAGGCCCGCCCGGCCAGTTGCGGGCGCACGGCTGTGGCCGAGGCCGGCAGCGATTTGCCAGTGACGTGCGAGAAATTGACCCCGCCACGCTCGAAGAAATCGCCTTCCTCGATCAGCCGCGAAATGCCGCCGCCACCTTCGGGACGTGTCCAGGAATCGGTGCGGAAGGCTTGGCCGTCGAAGGCTTCGAGCTCGGCGACGATACCTGCTTGGAGGGTGGTGAAGAAGGTTTTGAGTTGCTTGGTGTCCATGGGGGCGCTGTCTTTTTTGTGAGTTGGTTGGGCTGTGGTTTTGCTGTTGGGTTCCCCGCGTTACTCGGCACCTCCCAAGGGGCCCGGAAGAACGATCCGGTTTTTGAGGGTTTTCTCGGGTCGACCACAATAGTCGGTTCCATGGCGGGTTTTGGCGCTGCAAGCGCGAAACCCCTGCTCAAGAAAACCAAAGCCGGCGTAACAGAATCCCGTCACGCCGGCTGGCAGAAAACCGGTTCAGCGGCTGATCGCCCGATAACCGATGTCTTTGCGGAACTGCATGCCATCCCAGCCGATCTGTACGGCCGCCTCGTAGGCTGCCTTCTGCGCCAGCTTGACGTTTTCGCCCAGCGCCGTGACGCAGAGCACGCGACCGCCGGCGGTGACGACCTGGCCGTCCTTGTCTGCCGTGCCGGCATGGAAGACATGGGCGTCTTCGCTGAAGCTGTTGCCGGCGGGCAGGCCGTGGATGGCGTCGCCCTTCTTCGGGGTGTCCGGATAGTTGGCGGCGGCCAGCACGACGCCGAGGGCGACGCGGCGGTCCCATTCGGCTTCGACCTGGTCGAGTGTGCCATTGATGCCGTGTTCGAGCAGCTTGACGAAGTCGGACTTCATCCGCATCAGGATCGGCTGGGTTTCCGGGTCGCCCATGCGGCAGTTGAATTCCAGCGTCTTGACGCTGCCGTCCTTGGCGATCATCAGGCCGGCGTAGAGGAAGCCGGTGAAGGGAATGCCGTCAGCGGCCATGCCGCGCACGGTCGGCAGGATGATTTCGCGCATCGCCTTGGCGTGGATTTCCGGCGTGACGCAGGGGGCCGGGGAGTAGGCGCCCATACCGCCGGTGTTCGGGCCGGTATCGCCGTCGCCGATGCGCTTGTGGTCCTGGCTGGAGGCCAGCGCGAGGACGTTCTTGCCGTCGACCATGACGATGAAGCTGGCTTCCTCGCCGTCGAGGAAATCCTCGATGACGACGCGGGCGCCGGCATCGCCCAGCTTGTTGCCGGACAGCATGTCGTCGATGGCGGCGTGCGCTTCATCGAGGCTCATGGCAACGACGACGCCCTTGCCGGCGGCGAGGCCGTCAGCCTTGATGACGATCGGCGCGCCCTGCCTGTCGATGTAGGCGTGCGCCGCGGCAGCGTCGGAGAAAGTCTCGAAGCCGGCGGTCGGGATGTTGTGGCGGGCCATGAAGCGCTTGGCGAAATCCTTGGAGGATTCAAGCTGGGCAGCTTCCCTGGTCGGACCGAAGATCTTCAGGCCACGGTTACGGAAAACATTGACCACGCCAGCCGCCAGCGGCGCCTCGGGGCCGACGACGGTGAGATGAACATTGTTCTGCTCGGCAAAATCCGCCAGCGCTTCCGGGGCGGTGATATTGACGTTTTCCAGTTCATGCTCGCGCGCCGTGCCGGCGTTGCCGGGGGCGACAAAAACCTTCTGCAGGCCCGGCGTTTTTGCCAGGCGCCAGGCCATGGCGTGCTCGCGGCCGCCGGAACCGATGACGAGTAGTTTCATGGTTTTTCCTTGTTAGTGCCTGAAGTGGCGCGCACCCGTAAACACCATCGCGATGCCGTGTTCGTCGGCAGCGGCGATGACTTCCTCGTCGCGCATCGAGCCACCCGGCTGGATGACGGCGGTGGCGCCGGCTTCGGCGAGGACGTCGAGGCCGTCGCGGAACGGGAAGAAGGCATCCGATGCGACGACCGAGCCCTTCAGCGGCAGGCCGGCGTTCTGCGCCTTGATGCTGGCGATCTTGGTCGAATCGACGCGGCTCATCTGGCCGGCGCCGACGCCGAGCGTCATGCCGCCGCCGCAGAAGACGATGGCGTTGGATTTGACGAACTTGGCGACGCGCTCGGCGAAGAGCAGGTCTTCGATCTGTTGGGCGGTCGGCTGCACTTTGGTGACCACCTTCAGGCCGCTGGCTTGGGCGGTGAAGTCGTCAGCCGTCTGCACCAGCAGGCCGCCGCCGACGCGCTTGAGCTCCAGCTTGTTCAGGTCTTTACCGAGCGGCACGACCAGCACGCGCAGATTGGCTTTGGCCGCCAGCGCGGCCTTGGCTTCGGCGGTGAAGGACGGGGCGATCAGCACTTCGACGAAGTGCTTGCGCTGGTTCATGGCTTCAACGACGTCGATGCCGACTTCGCCGTTGAAGGCGATGATGCCGCCGAAGGCCGAGGTCGAATCGGTCTTGAAGGCCTTTTCGTAGGCGCCGAGCAGGCTGCCGTCGATGGCGACACCGCATGGATTGGCGTGCTTGATGATGACGCAGGCCGGGACATCGAAGGCCTTGACGCATTCCCAGGCGGCGTCGGAGTCGGCGATGTTGTTGTACGACAGTTCCTTGCCCTGCAACTGCGTGTAATTGGCGATGCTGCCCGGCAGCGCGGTGGTGTCGCGGTAGAAAGCGGCTTGCTGGTGCGAGTTTTCACCGTAGCGCAGGATTTCGCTGCGGTCGAAGGCCAGTTGCAGCCTGGCCGGGAAGATTGCCGGAACCGGTGCAGCTTCAGCCGGCTTGGCTTCAGCACCTTCGTCGAGGCCGGTCAGCCAGTTGGCGATCATGCTGTCGTAGCGGGCGGTGTGCGTGAACGCCTTCTTCGCCAGGTTGAAGCGGGTGGCGAGTTGCAAGGCGCCAGCGTTGGCTTTCATTTCCGCCAGCAGCGGTGCGTAGTCTTCCGGATCGGTGACGATGGCGACGCCGTTGTAGTTCTTGGCCGACGAGCGGACCATGGCCGGACCGCCGATGTCAATGTTCTCGATGGCGTCCTCCAGGGTCACGCCGGCCTTGGCGATGGTCGCGGCGAACGGGTAGAGGTTCACGCAGACCAGATCGATGGTCGGAATGCCGTGGGCTTCGATGGTGGCCAGGTGTTCCGGCAGGTCGCGACGGGCCAGGATGCCGCCATGAACTTTCGGGTGCAGCGTCTTGACGCGGCCGTCGAGCATTTCCGGGAAACCGGTGTAATCGCCGATCTCGGTGACGGTCAACCCGGCGTCACGCAGCATTTTGGCGGTGCCGCCGGTGGACAGCAGCTTGACGCCCTGGGCCGCCAGGCCCTGGGCGAATTCGAGTACACCCGTCTTGTCGGAGACGGAAATCAGTGCTTGCTTGATGGTCATGGCGATTACAGTAGTTGATGTTCGGTAAGTTTCTTGCGCAGCGTATTGCGGTTGATGCCCAGCATCTCCGCCGCCAGCGTCTGGTTGGTGCCGGCCTTGGCCAGAACCACCTCCAGCATCGGTTTTTCGACGCTCTTCAGGACCATGTCATAAATCGCGGCCGGCTTTTCGCCATCCAGGTCCCGGAAATACTGCTCCAGTGCGTTGATCACGCACCGCCCCAAATCATGTTGGCTCATGCTGCCAACGCCTCCTCTGCGTATTTTAGGTGTCGATGCTCTTCCGCCAGGCGGAGGAAGAAGTCGTTCACTGCCTGCATCTGTTGTTCGATGCTGGGCAGGACGTTCATTTCCTTGCGGAAGGCTGCCGAGCCAACCAATCCCTTGGTGTACCAGGAGATGTGCTTGCGGGCGACCTTGAACCCCGTTTCCGGGCCGTAGAAATCGTAGAGGTCAGCCAGATGCGCCTTGAGTATCTCGTGGATCTCGCTGACTTCGGCCGGCGGCAGGTGCTCGCCGGTCTTCAGATAATGTTCTATTTCGCGGAACAGCCAGGGCCGGCCCTGGGCGGCCCGGCCGATCATGATGCCATCGGCGCCGGTGACGTCGAGCACGTGCTTGGCTTTTTCCGGCGTCGTGATATCGCCGTTGGCGATCACCGGGATCCTGATCAGTGTTTTCACCAGCGCAATGGTGTCGTACTCGGCCTCGCCGGTGTATTGCTGGCAGCGCGTCCGGCCATGGATGGCGACGGCGCGCACGCCGGCGGATTCGGCGATGCGGGCGATGGTCGGTGCGTTCTTGTTGGCGATGTTCCAGCCGGTGCGGAACTTCAGCGTCACCGGGGTGTTCGGGATGGCGCCGACGACGGCGTCGAGAATCTTGCCGACCAGTTCCTCGTCCTGCATCAGCGCCGAACCGGCCATGACGTTGCACACCTTCTTGGCTGGGCAACCCATGTTGATGTCGATGATCTGCGCGCCATTATCCACGTTGTGGCGGGCGGCTTCGGCCATCATCTTCGGGTCGGCACCGGCGATCTGCACCGAGATCGGCGCCACTTCGCCGACGTGGTTGGCGCGGCGCAGCGTCTTGGCGCTGCCGTAGAGCAGCGAGTTCGACGTGACCATTTCGGACACGGCCAGGCCGGCGCCCATCTTCTTGCACAACTGGCGAAACGGACGATCCGTGACGCCGGCCATGGGGGCAACGAACAGGTTGTTGCGGAGCTGAAAACCAACGAATTCCATGGGCGGCCGAGGGGTAAAAGCGGGTGCGGGATAAAGCGGGGAAGCCGCGCATTTTACCCGAGTCGGCGCCTAAAAAATAGTCAAATCGTCAGGCTCAGGGTTAACAGCAGGGCAAACAGCAGTTGTAGGCCGGCTGTGGCGGCGAGCAGCCGGTTGAACGCTGGTCCCGGCGTTTCGCGGTGGAAACGCCGGATCAGCCACAGCGCCAGCGGCAGCGACAGCAGCGGTAGCCAGGTGGTGCCGTCGAGCAGCGGCAGCAGCGCGTAGGGGGTGAGGATTTCGCCGGTGTACAGCCAGCGCGTCGCTGGCCGGCCGAGCCGTACGGCCAGCGTGCGCTTGCCGCTGGCGGCGTCGCCGTCGAGATCGCGGTAGTTGTTGACGGTGATCACCGCCGCCGCGTGCAGGCCGAGCAGCGTGCCGGCGAGCAGCGCCGCCGGTGACAGGCTGAGGGTCTGCAGGTAATGGCTGCCGGCGACGGCAACCAGGCCGAAAAAGACGAGTACGAAAACCTCGCCCAGCGGCCCGTAGGCGATCGGCTTCGGGCCGCTGGTATAGCTCCAGCCGGCGGCCAGCGAGGCCAGGCCGATGGCGATGATCGGCCAGCCGCCATGGGCGACCAGATAGATGCCGCAGACGAAGGCCAGTGCGAAGCTGGTCCACGCACCGGCCTTGACCGTGGCCGGCGTCAGCCAGCCTTCGGCGGTGGCGCGGCGCGGGCCGATGCGCCCGGGCTGGTCGGTGCCGCGCAGGAAATCGCCGACGTCGTTGAACAGGTTGGTGCCGATCTGGATGAAGGCCGCACCGAAGGCCGCCGCCAGCAGCGGCAGCCAGAGCAACTGGCTGCTTTGCTGCCAGGCGATGGCGGTGCCGACGAGCACCGGCGACAGCGAGACGGTCAGTGTTTTCGGGCGACAGGCGAGGAACCAGGCGGTGCTTTTCTTCATGCGGCGGAAACCATGGGCGAATGGCGCGACTTTAGCGTGGGCATCGCGGATTCGCCCTTGGTATGGATCAAGGCCAGGCGCGGGCGCCCCAGATCATCCGTTTGGCGACGAAATGGCGGGCCGGCGGGAAGACGTCGAGGGCGAGCAGGCCGAGGCCGCGGACCAGTTTGAGCGGGCCGCAGTCGTTGGAGAAGGCCTTGACCACCTTGTCGGTGAAGAAGGCGCCGCCGTCGCGGTCGAGTCGGCGGCTGGCGGCGTAGGCGGCCAGATTGCTGCGGTCGACGCCGTCTTTCAGCAGAATTTCCGCCAGTTGCCAGGCGTCGCGCAGGCCGAGGTTGAAGCCTTGGCCGGAGACCGGGTGCAGCGTCTGCGCGGTGTTGCCGATCCACACTTCACGGCCGCGGTGCAGGCTGGTGCGCAGGCGCAAGGCGAGCGGAAAACGGCTGCGTTTGCCGGGCTTCGAGAAACGCATGCTGCGGCCGAACTGGCTGGCCAGTGCGGCGACGAAGGCATCGTCGTCGAGCGCCATCACGGCGTCGGCCTTGGCCGGCGGCAGCGTGAACACGATCGAGTATTCGTCGCCGAGCGGCAGCAAGGCCAGCGGGCCGTCCGGCGTGAACCGTTCCCAGGCGCGCCGGCCGTGTCCCGGTGTTGGCGTGACTTCGCAGATCACTGCGTGCTGGGCGTAGTCGCTGACCGTGACTTCAGGGTCGTCGGCTGGCGTGCCTTCGGCATGCACCAGCAGCTTGCAGCGGATGCGGCGTAGCGTGCCGGCGTGGCGCAGGGCGACGGTGACGCCGTTGTCATCCGGCGTGGTGTCAAGGATTTCGGTTTCGGCGAGCAGCGCGCCGTCGGTGAGCCGGGCGGCCAGTGCGGCGGCGAGGTCGCGGTAGCGGACGACGTAGCCGAGCGCCGGCAAGCGGTAGTCGGCGCGGTCGATCAGCGTCCGGCCGAAGCCTGTCTTTTGCGATACGTGGATGGTTTCGATCGGCGTTGCTGCCCGAGTCGGCCAGCCGTCAATCTGTTCGAGCAGTTCGCGGGCGCCGTGCGACAGCGCCAGCGCGCGCGGGTCGGCTTGCAGCGCCTGTTGCGGTCGACGGTCGATCAGCAGCGATTTCTGGCCACCGGCAGCGAGCGCCAGGTGCAGCGTCATGCCGACCGGGCCGGCGCCGACGATCAGGATGTCGGTCTGTTCAACAGCTTCAGTCATGGCGCATCACTTCCTCGATCTCGGCGACCGTTTTTGGTGCCGTCGTGTAGACATTACAGCCGTCGGTGGTGACGCGCACGTCATCCTCAATGCGGATGCCTATACCGGCCAGTTCGGCCGGTATGTCGGCGCCCGGACGGATGTACAGGCCGGGTTCGACGGTCACGGTCATGCCCGCTTGCAGCGTCGTCCAATCGTTGCCGATCTTGTATTCGCCGGCGTCATGCACGTCCAGCCCGAGCCAGTGGCCGGTGCGGTGCATGTAGAAACGGCGGAAATCGCCTTTTTCGATCAGGGTGTCCACATCGCCCGTCAGCAGCTTGAGGTCGACCAGTCCCTGCGTCAGCACGCGCACGGCGGCGTCGTGTGCTTCCATGAAGTGGCGGCCGGGAGCGGTGGCATTGATGGCGGCAGTCTGCGCGGCCAGGACGATTTCGTAGACATCCTTCTGCGCCGGCGTGAAGCGGCCGCTGACCGGGAAGGTCCGGGTGATGTCGGCGGCGTAGCCTTCGACCTCGCAGCCGGCGTCGATCAGCACCAGCGTGTGGTCGTTCAAGAGCTTGTTGTTGTCGACGTAATGCAGCACGCAGGCGTTGGCGCCACCGGCGACGATCGGCGAGTAGGCGTGACCGTCGGCGCCGCGCTTGCGGAATTCGTAGGACAGTTCGGCTTCCAGCTCGTACTCGGCCATGCCCGGGCGGCAGGCGTGCATGGCACGGGCGTGGCCGGCGCTGGCGATGTCGGCGGCGCGCTGCATGATCGCCAGTTCGGCTTCGTCCTTGCGCAGGCGCATGGCGTCGAGTTCGGCGCGCAGGTCGTGCACCGCGCGTGGCGCCCGCTTGCCGGCGCGGGCCTGGGCGCGGACTTCGTTCAGGGCTTTGGCGATTCGCGTATCCCAGTCGGCGTCATGGCCGATGGCGTGCCACAGCGTGTCGCGGTCGACCAGCAATTCCGGCAATTTCCTGTCGAGCTGTTCGATCGAATACGCCGCATCGAAGCCAAAGGCACTTTTCGCCGCCTTCGGGCCGTAGCGGTAGCCATCCCATATCTCGCGTTCTTCGTGTTTATCGCGGCAGAACAGGATCGATTTCGCTTTCGTGCGACCGTTGCCGCCGACCAGCACGATCACCGCTTCCGGCTCAGGGAAGCCGGACAGGTACCAGAAATAGCTGTCGAAACGGTAGGGATAGTGCGCGTCACGGTTGCGCACGACTTCCGGTGCCGTCGGGATGATGGCGACGCCACTGCCGATGGTCTGCAGCAGGCGCTTGCGGCGGGCGAGAAAGGGGGCGTGGCTCATGCGGTTTTCAGTTCCTGGTCAAGTTCGGCGAGCCTTTGTGGCGTACCCACGTCGACCCAGCGGCCGGTGTAATGTTCCCCGGCCAGTGTGCCGGCGGCAATCGCTGCGTCGAGCAGTGGGCGTAGTTTCATCGGCTGGCCGACCGGAACATGAGCGAACATGGCCGGCGAAAAAACGCCGATACCAGCATAGGTGAATGTTTGCCCACCACTCGCCGGGATGACCCGGTCGCCGGCCAGCGCGAAGTCGCCGGCCGTGTGGTGCGCCGGATTGCTGACCAGCAGCAGGCGGGCGCCAGTGTCAGGGCATTTTTGTTCGTTTTCTGCGGTCGACCGCGAGAATTGGCCAAAATCCACGTCGCAGAAGACATCGCCATTGACGACGAGAAAGGGCGCATCGCCGAGCAGTGGCAAGGCCCGGGCGATGCCGCCGGCGGTTTCCAGCGCACCCGGTGGTTCCGGCGAGTAATTGATTGTGAGTCCCCACTTCGCGCCATCGCCTAGCGCAGCTTCGATGTGCGCGCCGAGGTGGGCGTGGTTGATGACGATCTCGCGGAAGCCGGCGGCCGCCAGCTTTTCCAGGTGCCAGACGATCAGCGGCTTGCCGCCGGCCTGGAGCAAGGGCTTCGGCGTGTGGTCGGTCAGCGGCCGCATGCGTTCGCCGCGGCCGGCGGCGAGGATCATCGCTTTCATCGGCGTTTAGCGGCGGTAGCCGATCTGCTCGGTATTGCCTTCGAGCTTGTCGAGCAGGTTGAGCAGCGGCTTGAGCGGGATGTAGCGACTGGCGGTCTTGCGCGCGTAGTTCATGAAGCGCGGCAGGTCTTCGCTGTATTTGTCCTTGCCGTCGCGGTACTTCAGGCGGCAGAAGATGCCGAGCACCTTGAGGTGGCGCTGCAGGCCCATCAGCTCGTAGTCGCGCCAGAAGTCGCCGAAGTCGGTGCGTACCGGCAGGCCGGCGGCACGGGCCTTTTCCCAGTAGCGGACGACCCAGTCGATTTCCTGTTCCTCTTCCCAGGAGATGAAGGCGTCGCGGAACAGCGAGACGACGTCGTAGGTGATCGGCCCGTAGACCGCGTCCTGGAAGTCGATGATGCCCGGCGTCAACGTTTCGGCGCTTTCGACGACCATCAGGTTGCGCGGCATGAAGTCGCGGTGGACGAAGACCTTGGGCTGGTTCAGCGCCGAGTTGATGAGGAACTTGAAGGTCCGGTCGAGCATCAGCAACTCGTTGGCGTCGAGCTGGACGCCGAGGTGGCGGCCGACGAACCATTCCGGGAAGAGGTCGAGCTCGCGGCGCAGCAGCGTTGCATCGTAGGGCGGCAGCGTGGCGGCGGTCGACGACAGCTGCCATTTGACCAGCACATCGAGCACCGGGCGGATCAGCGTATCGGCCAGCGACAGGTCGGCGTTGAGCGCGTCGAGGTAACCGATGCGGCCGAGGTCGGTGAGTACCAGGAAACCGTTGTCGAGGTCCTGGTCGAGAATGCGCGGTGCGGCCAGGTCAGCCTTGGCCAGTAGCCCGGCGACCTTGATGAAGGGCTTGCAGTCTTCCTTGTCCGGTGGTGCGTCCATCAGGATGCGCGTGCTGCCGTCCGGCCAGGTCAGACGGAAATAGCGGCGGAAGCTGGCGTCGGCGGAAGCTGGCGCCAGGGTGACGGATTGGTTCGGGAAGCGACTGGCAACCCAGTCGGTAACAAGTTGATCGCGCGACATCGAGTAGGGGAAGGTTCGTTGTAAAATGGCACGATTTTAACACCCGGGCACCGGCCTTTCCGGTCCCGTCCCGCCCAGAATGCTCCGATGACAGGTTTCTCCCGACGTCCGATTGCCGCGCTGGTCTGCTGCCTTTTTGCCAGCGCGCAGGTCTCGCACGCAGCGCTGGGTGGTTTGCCAGCGGCCTCGCCGGCCCCTGTTGCCGGCACCGGCGGCGTGCAGTCTGCCGTGGAAAATTTGCCGGGGTTGCGCCTCGAGCGGCGCTTCAATGTACTGGAACGGCAGAAGGCAGCGCGCAAACTGGCATCTGCCGGCACCGTGCTGCCCGTGGTCAGCAGGCCTGATGATGCCTATCCGCTGTTCCTGACTGCCGACAATCTCGAAGGGCAGACCGACGAGCTGGCAGTGGCCGAAGGGAATGTCGAATTGCGCAAATCCGGCATGCTGCTGCAGTCGGATCGCCTGACTTACCGTCCGCTTGACGACGAAGTCGATGCCTTGGGCAATGTCCGTCTTTTCGAGGATGGCGCCGAGATCAAGGCCGAGCATCTGCGCATGAAACTGTCCGAGCAGATTGGTTTCGCCGATCAGGCCAGCTATTCGATCGCCAAGGAAGTCGACAGCAAGCTTTACGTGAAGAACCAGACGGTGGTCACCGTGGCTAGCGTCAATGGCGCAAACAGTGGCGCGCCAATGATGCTCAACGTGGCCAATGTTTATGGTCTGCCGACCGAGCTGCCGGAAAAACGCCAGACGACGGCCAGTGGTGAAGCGGCGCGTATCGATTTCGAGGGCGAGAATCACATGCGCCTGACGGCCAGCACCTTCTCCACGTGCAAGCCGGCGAATCCCGACTGGTACATGCAGGCAGCCCAGATCAATCTGGACTATGACGAGAACTACGGCACCGCTGACAATGCATCGCTGTGGTTCCAGGGCGTGCCACTCTTCTATACGCCCAAGGCCTGGTTTCCGCTCAACAACCAGCGCCGTTCGGGGCTCCTGACGCCTTCGTTCAAACAGTCCTCGAAGACCGGTTTCGATGTGACGATGCCTTACTACTGGAATATCGCGCCCAACTACGACGCGACCTTCCATCCCCGCTACATGAGCAAGCGGGGAGTTCAGCTTGGCCTCGAGACCCGTTACCTGGGAACGTCATATAGCGGTGACTGGCGGACCGAATACATGCCCGATGACAAGGAGGAACGTCGTCGTCGCTATGCTTACGCGATCAAGCATCAGCAGAGTTTCGAGCACGGTTTTTCGGCGGCACTGAACTGGAATGGTGTATCGGACGATCTTTACTGGGAAGACATGTCTTCCCAGTTGTTGCAGACCTCCCAGGTCCAGTTGCCGCGGCAGGCCTCGATCAGCTACGCGCCGAGTCCGTGGTTGCAAACCTCGATGCAGGTATTGCGTTACCAGACGCTGCAGCCGGATCCGGAAAACCCGATCGAGCGCCCCTATTTCCTCGAGCCACAACTGAGTCTTGTCGGTTACCGGCCAAACGTGATGGGGCTTGATCTGAGCGTGATCGGCCAGTATTCCCGCTTCGTCCACGAGGACCGGCAGACGAAGGACCAGGGTGAGCGGCTGGTGTTGTACCCACAGGTCAGCTTGCCGATCATTTCGCCTGCCTTCCAGATCATACCCAAGCTCGGTTTGCACATGAGCAGTTATGCCATCGATCGCTCCCGGCTCTCAGGCGCAGATACGGAGCGTATTTCCCGTGTCTTGCCGACGTTCACGTTCGATTCGACGATGATCTTCGAGCGCGAGAGCGAACTGTTGGGCAACGCCTTTGTGCAGACGCTGGAGCCGCGCCTGTACTACGTCAATATTCCTTACAAGGATCAGAGCCGGATTCCCGTTTTCGATAGCGGCCTGACCGATTTCAATTTTGCCCAGGTGTTTTCCGAGAACCGCTACAGCGGTTATGACCGGATCAATGATGCCCACCAGCTGACGGCTGCCCTGACAACGCGGATTCTCGACGGCACGACGGGGGCCGAGCGCTTCAAGGCAATGCTCGGCCAGCGCTATTATTTTTCCAAACAGCGCGTGGCATTGCCGGGGGAGACTTCGCGCGAGGATAATTTCTCCAACATCATTGCCTCGATCAATGGCCTGGTGGCGCCGAAAACCTATGCCGAGGCGACCTGGGAATACAACAACGAAGAGCGCATCAACGAGCGCTTTTCCACCGGTATCCGTTTCCAGCCGGATTACGGCAAGGTTCTGTCGGCCAGCTATCGCTACACGCGCGATCCGCTGACCAACAAGTCGGTGGTCGACCAGGTCGATTTTGCCGGCCAGTGGCCGATTGCGCCGCAGTGGTACGCTGTCGGCCGCTACAACTATTCGTTGCGCGACAGCAAGATGCTGGAAACCATCGGTGGTCTTGAATACAACGCTGGCTGCTGGGCCGTGCGCGGTGTCGTCCAGCGGCTTGCAGCGACCTCCGGCTCGCCGAATACCAGCTTCTTCCTGCAACTGGAATTGCAGGATTTCACCAGTATCGGTTCCAATCCGCTTGGCCTGCTGCGCCGCAGTATTCCCGGATATGGTAAAACCAACGAATTGCCGACTGACCGCAGCCTGATATCCAACCAATGACCCTCATGCAAAAGACCATTCGTACTCTGCTGTTATCCTTGTGTTGTCTGCTGATGCCAACTGTTTACGCGGCACCGGCGGATGTGGTCGAAGCCGACTACATCGTCGCTGTAGTAGGCGATGGGGTGATCACCCGCAACGAATTGCGGGCACGTCTGGCGGTGGCACTCAAGCAACTGGAAAAACAGGGAACGCCGTTGCCCCCGCAGGATGTCCTGGAGCGCCAGATGCTCGAACGCCTGATCATGGATCAGGCTCAGTTTGCCTACGCCAAGGAAAATGGCCTGCGTATCGATGATCCCCAGCTTGACCAGGCAATCGGTCGCATTGCCGCCAACAACAAGCTGAACGTCGCGCAGTTCCGGGCAACGCTGGAAAAGGATGGTGTGGACTACGCCGAATTCCGCGAGGAAATCCGTGGCGAGATGATCATGGCCCGCCTGCGCGAGCGCGAAGTCGAGAGCCGGCTGGTGGTTTCCGACAGCGAAATCGACAATTACCTGGCCAACCAGGCCGCCAGCGGCGGTGGCGATGAATATCATCTGGCCCACATCCTGTTGCGGGCGCCCGAGTCGGTGACGCCGGAACAACTGCAGAAGCTGCGCCAGCGCGCCGAGCAGGCACTGGCCAAGGCGCGTGCCGGCGATAACTTTGCCGAACTGACGGCAACCTTTTCCGATGCGCCGGATGCCTTGCAGGGCGGTGACCTCGGCTGGCGCCCGCTGGACCGCCTGCCGACGCTCTATGCCGAAGCTGCAGCCAAGCTGCCGGATGGCGGCATCAGCGAGTTGTTGCGCTCGTCGGCCGGTTTTCACATCGTCAAACTGGTCGGCAAGCGCGGTGGCAATGCGCCGGCGTCGGTCATGCAGACCAATGCCCGGCACATCCTGATCCGCGTCAATGAAGTGGTTTCCGAAGCCGAAGCCCGGCATCGTCTGCAAACAGTCCGCGAGCGCATCGTCAACGGCATGGATTTCGCCGAACAGGCGCGGGTGTTCTCGCAGGATGGCTCGGCCGCCAAGGGCGGCGATCTCGGCTGGCTGAATCCCGGCGATACCGTGCCCGATTTCGAGCGCGCGATGGACGCGCTGAAGCCGGGCGAACTCAGCCCGGTCATCCAGTCGCCGTTTGGCATGCACCTGATCCAGGTCATCGAACGCCGCGAGCGCGATGTTTCGGCCGAGCGCCAGCGTTCGGTCGCGCGTCAGGCCATCCGCGAACGCAAGCTCGACGACGCCTACCAGGACTGGCTGCGCCAGCTGCGCGACCGCACCTACGTCGAGAATCGCCTGGAGCAGGAATGAACCGTCCGCTGATCGCCGTCACCAGCGGCGAGCCGGCCGGCATCGGTCCCGAACTCTGCCTGAAGCTGGCCGGCTGGCCGGGTGAAGGGCGGCCGGTCGTGCTCGGCGACCGGCAACTGCTGCAACAACGTGCCGACCAGCTTGGTCTGGACGTCGAACTGCGCGATTTCGTTCCCGGATTTTTGCCAAATCCTGCGGTCGACCGCAATATTCTGGATGTTTTGCCCATTCCGCTGGCCGTGCCCGCGCAAGCCGGCGTACTCGACGCCGCCAACGGTGCCTACGTGCTGGCGCTGCTCGACCGCGCACTGGCCGGTTGCCAGTCCGGCGAATTCGCCGCGATGGCGACGGCGCCGGTGCACAAGGGCGTCATCAACGATGCCGGCGTTGCCTTCACCGGCCACACCGAATATCTCGCCGAAAAAACCGGCACGCCGCTGGTGGTCATGATGCTCGCCGGCGACACCCCGGCCGGCCCGCTGCGCGTAGCGCTGGCGACCACGCACCTGCCGCTGAAGGACGTACCGGCGGCGATCACCGCCGACCTGCTCGAACGCACCTTGCGCATCCTGCACGCCGATCTGCGCAGCAAGTACGGCATCGCCGAACCGCGCATCCTGGTCGCCGGCCTCAACCCGCACGCCGGCGAAGGCGGTTATCTCGGCCGCGAGGAAATCGACATCATCGAACCGGTACTGGCCAGACTGCGCGGTGAAGGCATGCAGCTTTCCGGCCCACATCCGGCCGACACGATGTTCACCCCGCCGGTGCTCGCCGGTGGCGACGCGGTGCTGGCGATGTACCACGATCAGGGCCTGACCGCGCTCAAGTACGCCACCTTCGGCAACGGCATCAATGTCACGCTCGGCCTGCCGGTCATCCGCACTTCGGTCGACCACGGCACCGCGCTGGCGCTCGTCGGCAGCGGCAAGGCCGACGCCGGCAGCCTGTTTGCGGCAGTCACGGAAGCGGCCCGGATGGCTGCAAGGAAAAAAACATGAAGGGACACGTTGCCCGCAAACGCTTCGGCCAGAACTTTCTCGTCGATGGCGGCATCATCGGCGCCATCGTCTCGGCGATCAATCCGGCACGCACCGACACCGTCGTCGAAATCGGCCCCGGCCTCGGCGCGATTACCGTGCCGCTGCTCGAACGCGTTGATCACCTGCACGTCGTCGAAATCGACCGCGACCTGATCGCCCGGCTGAAGAAACAGCATCCGCCGGCACGCATGACCATCCACGAAGGCGACGCACTGGCCTTCGACTTCGCCAGCATCGGCCGCGACCTGCGCCTGGTCGGCAACCTGCCGTACAACATCTCGACGCCGCTGCTGTTCCACCTGGCTGATTACGGCCCGCTGGTGCGCGACATGCATTTCATGCTGCAGAAGGAAGTCGTCGAGCGCATGGTCGCCGAACCCGGCTGCGCCGACTACGGCCGGCTGTCGGTGATGCTGCAGTACCGCTTCTGGCTGGAATGGCTGATCGACGTGCCGCCGGAAAGCTTCGACCCGCCGCCCAAGGTCGAGTCCGCCGTCGTCCGGCTGATTCCCAAGGATCCGGCACTGTTGACCGCAAAAGACCCGGGCAAACTCTCGACCGTCGTCCAGTCAGCCTTCGCCCAGCGGCGCAAGATGCTGCGCAACAATCTCAAGGGCATCCTCGGCGACGCCGGCTTCGCCGCCCTCGACATCGCCCCGACGCTGCGTCCGGAAGACCTGCCGCTGGACGATTACGTGCGGATTGCCAACTATCTGACGAAGTAGTCCGGGCCGGGCGACGTTGGCTCGGCTAAGCCCGAAGCAGTTGGTCGGCGCGGATCACGCGGTTGCGGCCGGATCGCTTGGCCTCGTACATGGCCTCGTCGGCCTCGCTGTAGGCTGTTCCGAAGTCGGCACCGGCCGGCATCCAGCTGACGCCGAAGCTGGCTGTGATGCGACTCGCATCGGGTAGGGCAAAGTCGCGCTCAGCGATGGCTGCGCGCATGTGCTCCGCGATCTGCTGCGCCTGCAAGTAGTTTTGTTGCGGCAGTATCACCGTGAACTCTTCGCCGCCCACCCTGCCAATCTCGCCGGGTGTCTGCAGTGTTCGCTGCAGGCAATCGACTACCCCGCAGATGATGGTGTCCCCGACCGGGTGGCCGAAGCTGTCGTTGACCTGCTTGAAGTGATCGATGTCCAGCACGATCATGGCCATGTCGCTCCGAGCCAGGAAATGCTGGGCACGCTCGATCACCGCTGCGCGGTTCAGCGCACCGGAGAGCGAATCGTGGGTGGCTCTGTATTCCAGTTCATTGGCCAGATCGGCGAGGCGATGGTTGAGCTGGTTCATTTCGAACTCCTGGCGGTCGCTGCGGCGGACCAGCCGGCGGGTTTGCCGCAGCAACTGATCGTAGCAACTGATGAGCTCGCCAAGGGCCGTACGGTACGTGTCGGCCGCGCCGGCTTCGATGTTGTAAACAGCTTGGGCGGCCAGTAGTGCGCAGTTCTCCTGGTCGAACAGATCCGGATTGGGCTGGGACATGAGGGGGGCCTAGGCGGTTTTTACCGGACGGTCGAAAAAGCTGATCTCCGGGAAGTCGACATGCAGTTCCTGGCCGAATTCAAGGATGGTGTCGTCCTCTTCGTAGTGATACCAGTTGAGTATGACCTCGTTGCCGGCATCTACCGCGCTATTGAGTGCCTCGAAAATATTGAACAGCATTTTGGTGCTGGAGCTGTTGAAATAGGCCAGCGAGATGTCCACGTTGATGCGGGTTTTGGTGCAGTTGGCCAGATACTCACGCAGGCGTTTGATGATGTCGCCGTAAAAGGCCGCGGCATTCTCGGGGTAGGACTCGCCACGTATGCTCAGCTGGTGCTGGCCAAAATCGAAATTCACTTCCGGTGAACTCGGTGTGGCGGCGATATACAAGGTTTCCATACATATTTCTCGCTATTGTCGTATCGGTGTTCAGATAGTGGCCTTGAGGTTAAACACCACCGTCTCCGGGTGATCCTGCAAAGGCTGGAAGTCGAATTCCAATGGTTCGCTCGAGTCGCGTGCCATCGTCAGGAAGCCCAGGCCGGCACCCTTGCTGCCCTCGGGCGTCTCGGCGCGCAGTGATTCCCGGCAGGCCTGCTTGATTTCCTCCAGCGTCATGCTGCGCAGTGATTGCAGTCGCTCACGCAGGTCTTCCGCGACTGTGGCATCAATGGGATTCGCACATTGCAGCAGGTATTGCCCTTCCTTCTCGCTGATGCAGACCGAACCGTGCCGCATCTCGTGATTGTCCTGGTCGCCGGGGGTCAGCGAGTCTGCCGAGTAGTGAATGATGTTCTGTGCCATCTCGATGAAGGAAGAGAACAGCTTGCGGCGGGTCGGGCCGTTGACTCCGCTCATTTCCAGCTGCAGCCTGACCGCGTCGGCCATGGCCGCCACGACGTTCTGCGAGAAGTAGCCAACGTAGTAGAAAATCACCCGTTGCTGGCATGCGATTTCGAAGGAAGTGCTGAAGTCTTTCATGATGCGTGGTGTGTTCATTGGGGTTCCTGTACCCGGAAGCAGAAGAAGGTAACGTCGTCGCGGCGGTGGTTCGGACCCTGCCAGTCGCTCATCGCCGCCTGCATGGCGCGGTTGATCTCATGGGCCGGACGGTCGCGGTTGGCCAGGATCAGATCACGGATACGGCGCTTGCCGAAGGCGATGGACTTGGGACCGCCGACCTGGTCAATCAGCCCGTCGGTGGTGACAAACACCAGACTGCCGGTCTGCATCTGCACCACCCGCTGCTGCCAGGTGAAATCCAGGCCGCTGTCGACGTAGCCCACACACTTGCGGTCGCCGTCCACCATCTCCACGCCATCGGCGCCAGGATGCAGCACGAACAGGCTCGATTTGGCGCCGGCGAACAGCAAGCGGCGCGTGCTGGCGTCGTACCAGAAGCAGGCGGCATCCATGCCGTCATCCGACTCGGGCGTTTCGTCCTGTCCGTTCACCTGACCAAGCATCTGCTTGATTCCCCGGTTGACACTGCCCAGCAATAGCGACGGGTCGGTGGGTCCGTGCTGGTCAATCGCCTGGCCCAGACAGCTGGAAGCAATCAGTGTCATGAACGCGCCGGGCACGCCGTGGCCGGTGCAATCGGCGACCGTGCCGAACCAGCCGTCGCTGCGCGCGACGAAATAGTAGAAGTCGCCACCCACCACGTCACGTGGTTCCCACACCAGATCGGCATCCTTCAGCGTGTGCAGCATGGTGTCACGCGAAGTGCGCAGCATGGAACGCTGAATCACGCTCGCGTATTCGATGCTGTGCATGATCTGGCGGTTGCGGGCTGCCTGCATGTCGGCCACCACGCGCATCAATTGCAGGCCGTGACCGATGCCTGCGAAACGCCCACCCTGGGTGATGATGAAGCCATCGCCCAGTGCCTTTTCACCGTATTCAACAGCCTTGAAGGTCAGCGCCTCGATGTCCATGCTGGCTTCAACCACCAGCGGCTCCTTGTCCATGAAGGCGATGGAACTCTTGCGGCTGTAAACCTCCTTGTGGAAGGGCTTGTTCATCTGCGACAGGAAAATGCCGCGGTTGATCAGGCCGATCGGCTTGCCGCTGTCAATCACCGGCAGGCTGGTGAGGTCGCGGTATTTGGCGAATATCTCCATGACCAGTTCATTGCTGTCCTCGGCGGTGACCGAGGGGGCATGAACGCAAAGATCCTCTGCCGTCGGTTGTTGAAAGCGTGGGCGGCAATCGGGCGGGAGGGGGGATGATGTTTCCAAGATGGGCATTCCGGGCGGGGTGATTTGCGTTACCTGACCGGAGTCTACGCAGTTCACATGTCCAATCAGTGACAAGCCGGTGGTTTGCTCACAATCGGATCCCGGTCATTCTGCCCGCAGCCTTACCTCGAAAAAAAAACCCGCCGTAGCGGGTTTCATTATTGAGCGATGGCGCCTGCCTCAGTCCTTCTTCAGCGGACAGGTGCTCAGGCCGATCAGCGGATACAGCGGGCACCAGCCCATCAGGCCGGTGGCCAGGGGAACGATGCCGATCCACGCCCAGACCGGGCCGCCGGTGAGTGCCCAGGCGATCAGGGCGATGCCGGCCACGATGCGAAGGATTTTGTCGATGCCGCCAACATTGCTTTTCATGATGTGTTCTCCGAGAGGTTTGTAGACAGCGCCAATTTAACTGTCTTGTGTGACCGGGTATGTAACTTGGGTCACACAGAAACCAGCTTTTGCAGTCCGTCGCGGTCGATCACCGTTAATTGTTCACGCCCGAGTGCCACCAGACCCTGCGCGGCGAAGCCCTTGAGCAGGCGGCTGACGATTTCGCGGACGCTGCCCAGTTCGTCGGCCAGTTGCTGGTGGGTGACGGCCAGCGTGTCGCTCTGGCGGGCCAGGATCAGCTTGGCCAGGCGCTGGTCGAGGCGGGCGAAGGCGACTTCCTCGACCAGTTGCATCAGTTCGCCGATACGCTCGGCGAACAGGTGAAAGACAAAGTCGCGGAACGGTGCGTGGTCGACCAGCAGTCGCCCGAATTCAGCGACTGGCAGCGCGAGCAGCGTCAGCGGCGCTTCGGCGATGCCGCGCGCGTTGTAGTCGCTGCGGCCGAGCAGGCAGGACGACGAGATGATGCACGAACCGCCCGGGGTGACCCGGTAGAGCATCAGTTCGCGGCCGCTGGCAGCCTGCTTGACGACCTTGATGCTGCCGTCGAGGAGTAGCGGGAAGCCCGAGCAGGGCTGGTTTTCGGAGAAGACGCAGGTGCCTGCCGGCAACCGCATCAGCGATTGTGGCTGCAGCAATCGGTCGAGGCGTTCGTCGGCCACTCCGGCCAGGGCCGGATAGAGAAAAAGCAGTTTGTTGCGGTCGACCGCAGAATTTTGCACTTTTTCAGCTCAGCGTCGCCCACACCGGGGCGTGGTCGGAAGGGCGCTCGCGCTTGCGCGGCGCGCGGTCGACGCCGGCGGCGGTGCATTTTTCGGTGAGCGGCGGCGACAGCAGGATATGGTCGATGCGCAGGCCGAGATTCTTCTGGAAGCCGAGCATGCGGTAATCCCACCACGAGAAGGTTTTTTCCGGCTGCTCGAACAGCCGGAAGCTGTCGCTCAGCCCGAGGTCGAGCAGGCGCTGGAAGGCGGCGCGCTCGGGGGGGGAAACCAGGATGCAGTCCCGCCAGCGCTTGGGGTCGTGCACGTCGCGGTCGTCGGGGGCGATGTTGTAGTCGCCGCACAGCGCCAGTTGCGGGTATTGCTTGAGTTCGCCGTCCAGCCATTCGGCCAGCGCGGCGAGCCAGCGCAGCTTGTAGTCGTACTTGTCGCAGCCGACTTCCTGGCCGTTCGGCATGTAGGCGCAGACGACGCGGACGCCGTCGACGGTGCCGGAGATCAGCCGCTTCTGCTCGTCGGGAAACAGCGGGTTGCCGCAGACGACATCGGCAATCGGCGACTTCGCCAGCAGTGCGACACCGTTGTAGGTCTTCTGCCCGGAGAAGGCGACCTGGTAGCCGGCGGACTCGATCTCGGCGCGCGGGAAGTTGTGGTCCTCGAGCTTCAGTTCCTGCAGGCAGACGACGTCGGGCGCCGCTTCTGCCAGCCAGTCAAGCAGGTGTGGCAGGCGGACCTTCAGCGAGTTGACGTTCCAGGCGGCAATCTTCAAGGCTTGCCTCCCGCCGATTTCGGGTAGCCGGCCAGGTCGAGCAGGTTGTTGTAGGCAGCGGACTGAAAGCCGCGGAAGCGCTGGTTGCCGACCTTGATGGCAGGCACGAAGACTTCGCCGATCAGTTTCTTCAGCTCTTCATGCTCCTCCGCCGTCTGCACCATTTTCTCGGTAAAGGGGATGCCACGGCCGGACAGCAGTTCGCGCGCCTGCTTGCAGGTATCCACGCAATCGGCCGAGGTGTAGAGGATGACCGGGAAGGCCTCGGCAGCCTTTCTCGTCGCAAACGGCAGGCCGTCGTCGGCCTGTGCCTTGCCGCCGGCCTTGGCGACATTGCGTGCCTGACCGGGGGGCGGCGTGTCGGAAACCACGGTGCGGCCGTTGGCGTCGGTCCACCGGTAAGTCTGGGCCTGGACCCCGGCGCAGCACAGCGCCAGGCAAAGGACGAGCAGTCGTTGCATGGTTTTCTCCCTGAGCGAACTTAGGCCGCAATCATACCGCTGTGGCGCAACAATGCATCCGGGCTGGGCTCGCGGCCGCGGAAAGCCTTGAAGTTCTCCAGCGCCGGGCGCTCGCCGCCGCGCGACAGGATTTCCTCGAGGAAACGCTTGCCGACGACCGGGTCGAACGGGTCGCCCGCTTCCTCGAAAGCCGCGTAGCAATCGGCCGACAGTACTTCCGCCCACTTGTAGCTGTAGTAGCCGGCCGCGTAGCCGCCGCCGAAGATGTGCGAGAAGCTGTTCGGGAAACGGTGCCATTCCGGCGGGATCAGTACGGCGACTTCGCGGCGGACTTCGTCGATGACGTCCATCACGGTCGACGTTCCCTTGGGGTCGAATTCATAGTGCAGGCGCATGTCGAAGATCGAGAATTCGATCTGGCGCACGGTCATCATGCCGCTCTGGAAATTCCTCGCCGCCAGCATCTTGTCGTAGAGCACGCGCGGCAGCGTTTCGCCAGTGTCGGCGTGGGCGGTCATTCCCTGCAGGACGTCCCATTCCCAGCAGTAGTTTTCCATGAACTGCGACGGCAGTTCGACCGCATCCCACTCGACGCCGTGGATGCCGGAAACGCCCATTTCCTCGCCGCGCGCCAGCAGGTGATGCAGGCCGTGGCCGGTTTCGTGGAACAGCGTGATCACTTCATCGTGGGTGAAGGTTGCCGGCTTGCCGGCGACCGGGCGGGCGAAATTGCAGTTCAGGTAGGCGATCGGCTTCTGGATGCCGGTAGCGGTGCGTTTGCGCGAACGTGCTTCGTCCATCCAGGCGCCACCGCGCTTGGTCTCGCGCGCGTAGAGGTCCATGTAGAACTGGCCGACCAGTTCGCCGGCCGGCGTTTCGATGCGGTAGAAGCGCACGTCCTCGTGCCACACCGGCGCCTTGTCCTCTTTCACCTTGACGGTGAACAGGCTCTCGATGACCTGGAACAGGCCGGCGATGACCTTCGGCTCGGTGAAGTACTGCTTCACTTCCTGCTCGGAGAAGGCGTAGCGCGCCTGCATCAGCTTTTCGGAGGCGTAGGCGGCGTCCCAGGGCTGGAAGTCGGTGATGCCGAGTTCGTCTTTCGCAAACGCTTTCAGTTCGGCGATGTCTTTTTCGGCGAAGGGCTTGGCTTTCTTTGCCATGTCGCGCAGGAAGTCGAGCACCTGTGCCGGCGTGTCGGCCATCTTGGTGTATAGCGAGACTTCGGCGAAATTGTTGAACCCGAGCATCTGCGCGTCTTCCGCCTTGAGTTCGAGGATGCGCTTGATCAGCGGGCCGTTGTCCCATTCCGGTTTCGAGTAGCCGTTGTCGATTTCGGCGGCGCGCGTTGCGTAGGCGCGGTACATGCGCGCGCGCAGGTCGCGGTTTTCGGCGTATTGCATCAGTGGACCGTAAGACGGTGCGTGCAGCGTGAATTTCCAGCCCTCCACACCGGCTTTTTCAGCGGCTTCACGGGCGGCGTCCTTGGCGTAGTCGGGCAGGCCGGCGAGCAGGCTTTCGTCGCTGACGATCTCGGCGAAGGCGTTGGTCGCGTCGAGGATGTTTTCCGAGAACTTGGCGGAAAGCTGCGACAATTCTTCCATGATCGCCTGGAAGCGCGGTTTCTGGTCTTCCGGCAGTTCGGCACCGCCAAGACGGAAATCGCGGACTTCGTTGTCGACGATCTTCTGCTGTTCTGCGGTCAACGTCGAATATTCGGCACTTTTGCGCAGCGCGCGGTACTTGTCGAACAGCTTCAGGTTCTGGCCGAGTTCGGTGTAGAAGCGCGAGACTTCCGGCAGCATCTCGTTGTACGCCTCGCGCCAGGCCGGCACGTCGTTGACCGAATGCAGATGGCCGACGACACCCCAGGCGCGGCCGAAGCCTTCGAGGCCGGCGGAGAGTGCGCCGGCAAAGTCGGCCCAGGTGGCCGGCGTGCTGTCATCGGTGAGTTTTTCGACCAGCGCGCGGCCGTCGGCCAGCAGTTGCGTGATGGCGGGTTTGACGTGTTCCGGCTGGATCAGGTCGAAGCGGGGCAGGTCGGAGAAATCGAGCAGCGGGTTGTTGGCGGTCATGGTCTTTTCGGGGGCAAGAAAAAGGGGCGGTCGTAGCCGCCCCGGGTTTTGGCGTCAATCCCGCTATTCTACTAGCTCGCGGTAGGCATGCCACGATGCGTGGCCGAGCATGGGCATCAATACCACCAGGCCGAACAGCAGCGTGGCGAAACCGGTCAGCGTCAGCACCACGATCAGCACCGCCCACAAGGCCAGCGGGCCGGGGTTGGCGGCAACGGCACGCAGGCTGCAGGCCATCGCGGTAACCGGGTCGCAATCGCGGTCGAGCATCATCGGTACCGAGACGACGGCGAGGGTGAAGACGAAGGCCGCCAGCACGCTGCCCAGCAGCAGCCAGGTGGTGACGAAGGCCAGATGTTCGCCGCCGAGCAGGATTCCCGTCAGCAGGGCGTTGCTGGCAAAGGCGCCGCCGCCGCTGAGCATGGCAAAGGCAATCGCGGTGAAGCGTTCCCAGAGCAGGGCAGTCAGCGCCAGCAGCAGGCCGAACAGCGCCAGCGACTGGCCGTTGCGGCGAAAGGCGCGCAGCGAATCGATGAACATCAGCTTCTCGCCGTTTTCCCGGGCGCGGCTTAGTTCGTACAGGCCGGCGGCGAGCAGGGGGGCAACGAGGAAGAAGCCGGAAATGGCGAAGGTCAGCAGATGCGGGTGGCTGACCAGGGAAAGCAGGATCAGGTCGCCGCCCAGCGCAAACAGCAGGCCGTAGGCGAGCGATGGCAGGGGGTTGGCCTTGATGTCCTGCCAGCCCGCTTCCAGCCAGCGGCTGGGGGCGCGGGCATCAATCCGGCGGATGGCGACGCTGGCGCCATCCTGTCCGGCGCGAAGCGAGGAAACGGTGTGCATGGCTCGACTCCTTGGTCATAACAGACACACCGCTCAGACCATCTCGCCGGGCTGGGGTTCCCGGCGCTTTGTTACAGTGTCTTGCCGGTCAGCTTCTCGTAGGCCTCGATGTACTTGGCACTGGTCCGGGCAATGACTTCGTCCGGCAGTTTCGGCCCGGGGGCGACCTTGCCCCAGTCGAGTGTTTCCAGGTAATCGCGGACGTACTGCTTGTCGTAGGACGGCGGGTTGCTGCCTTCGGCGTACTGGTCGGCTGGCCAGAAGCGCGAGGAATCAGGCGTCAGCGCCTCGTCGATCAGGTGCAGCGTGCCGGCGGCGTCGATGCCGAACTCGAACTTGGTATCGGCGATGATGATGCCCCGCGTTGCCGCATAGACCGCGGCTTCTTCATAGAGGCGGATGGCCGCGTCGCGGGCTTCGGCACACAGTTGCGCGCCGGTCTTGCCGGTGCCCTTGAGCGCGTCGGCCAACGTAGCGTTGCAGTTGGCAGCGGCCTGCTCGTAGGACACGTTCTCGTCGTGGTCGCCGACTTCGGCCTTGGTCGCCGGCGTGAAGATCGGTTGCGGCAGCTTCTGCGCCATCTTCAGACCGGCCGGCAGGGCGATGCCGCAGATGGCGCCGGTCTGCTGGTAATCCTTCCAGCCGGAACCGATGACGTAGCCACGGACGACGGCCTCGATCGGCAGCGGCTTCAGACGCTTGACGACGACGGCACGACCACGCACCTGCTCGCGCTCGTTGGCGGCGACGACCGACTCCGGGTCAATGCCGGTCAGCTGGTTGGGGACGATGTGGCCGAGCTTGTCGAACCAGAAGTTGGCCACGGCCTGCAGCACTTCGCCCTTGCGCGGAATCGGGTCCGGCAGGATGACGTCGAAGGCGGAGAGGCGGTCGGTGGTGACGATCAGCAGCTTGTCGGCGTCGACGGCGTAGATGTCGCGGACCTTGCCCTTGGACAGGAGCGGCAGGCTGGTGATGGAAGATTCGAAAAGCGGAGCGGTCACGGTCGTGTTCCCGAGAGATCAAAGGCGGGATTATAAGGGAGCGCGCCCGCCAAGGCACCGTGCCGCGTTTGGTGCATAATCGCTGCATGACCACAGGCCCAGCAAACAGCGCCCTGAGCGCGGATCTTCGTTACGTCATCTACGCCCTGTCGGATGCTTTGGACCTCGTCGGCATCGACGATCTGGCCCATGGCAAGCGGGTCGGCATCATGGCGGCCGAATGTGCCCGCTGGCAGGGGCTGGATCCGGAAGAAGTACTCTTCCTGTTCGATTTCGGTTTGCTGCACGATATCGGCGTCTCCTCCACGGTCACCCACGGCCACCTGGTTTCCGAGTTCGATTGGGAAAGCTCGCAACTGCATTGCGAAACCGGCTACCTCTTGCTGCGCGATTTCGCACCGCTGGCCGACATGGCGCTGCCGGTCCGCTTCCATCATACGCATTGGGACGCGCTGCTGGCGCAGGGTGTCGATGCACAGGTGGCGCGCCGGGCCAACCAGATCTACCTGGTCGATCGCGTCGACGCGCTGGCGGCGCCGCATTACGCCGACGGCAGTTTGCTCATGCAGACCGAGCGCATCCGCACTGAAATCGCTGCCCGTGCCGGAACGTATTTCTCGCCGGAACTGGTGACGCTGTTCCTGGAAACCTCGCGCTCCGAATCGTTCTGGTTGAACCTGGAGCCGCGCAGCATCCAGTCCTATCTCAACGACATGCGGGCGCGCGGCCGGACGCAGCGCGTGACGCTGGCCGAGCTGAAGCAACTGGCGACGATCTTTTCCCGTATCGTCGATGCCAAGAGTCCGTTTACTGCCGAACATTCGCTCGGTGTCGCCAGGCTGGCGCGTTTCTTCGGCGAGCGCCTGGGTGTGCCACCGGCGCGTTGTGATCAGCTGGAAATTGCCGGCCTGCTGCACGATATCGGCAAGCTGCGCGTACCCGACGAAATCCTGGACAAGCCGGCGAAGCTCGACGAACGCGAGCGCAAGATGATGAACGCGCACAGTTTCGAGACCTACCAGATCCTGCGGCTGATTCCGGGTTTCGAGGAAATCGCGCTATGGGCGGCCTATCACCATGAACAGCCCGGCGGCGACGGCTATCCCTTCCGTATCGATGGCGGGCGTCTTTGCCTGGAAGCACGCATCCTGCGGGTGGCCGACATTTTCCAGGCGATGGCCCAGGACCGGCCCTATCGTGCCGGTTTGCCGGCCGATGCCGTACGGAGTTTCATGGAAGAGATGCGCAGTCAGGGTCGGGTCGATGGCGAAGTCCTCGCCGTTGCCCTGGCGGATATGCCGGCCGCGATGGCGGCCGCGCGCCCAGGAGTGGCCGCGCACTGAATCTCAGTGGGGCGCGGCTTCTTCGGCGGCCAGTTTCTTGCGCATGCGGCGGGTGCCCCAGGCGACGACGCCGGCGATCACCGGGATCGAAATCGCCGTGATGATGTCAGGATTCAGGTGGTGCAGGTCCTTCGTGCCCTTGGCCAGGTACTGCACCAGTTGCGAGCCGTAATAGGTCAGCACGACGACGGACAGGCCTTCCACCGTTTCCTGCAGGCGCAGTTGCAGCTTGGCGCGGCTGTTCATCTGCGTCAGCAGTTCCTGGTTCTGGCGTTCCAGTTCGATGTCGACACGTGTCCGCAGCAACTGGCTGTTGCGGGCGACGCGGGCTGACAGTTCTTCCTGGCGCCGACTGATCGCTTCGCAGGTATTCATCGCCGGCAGCAGTCGCCGTTGCATGAATTCATGCAGGGTCGGCAGTCCGGAAATGCGGACTTCGCGCAGTTCTTCGATGCGTTGCGTAACCAGCCCGTGGTAGGCGCGGGAAGCGCCGAAACGGAAGGTCGTGCGGGCGACCGAGTTCTCGACATCGGCAGCTAGTGCCGACAGCGAGGCAAGCACGCTGCGTTCGTCTTCCGGATTCCTGGCCTGGCCGATGCGCTCCATCAGTTCGGCCAGCTGTTTTTCGCCGGTGTACAGCTTGCGGCTGACTTCCTTGGCAATCGGCAGGCCGAGCAGGGCCATCATCCGGTAGGTTTCGATCTCGACCAGGCGCTGTACCGTGCGCCCGGCCTGGCGCTGGGTCATGCTGTCGTTGAGCACCAGGAAGCGCGAGAAACCGTTGTCGATCATGAAGTCGGTGAACACCCAGGCGGCGTCGTCGGCGACACGCGCGCCGCCGAGCGTGCGCCCGTTCGGCGCGAGGCCGGCGAGAACCGATTCCGGGCTGATTTCGCTGGTCGGCCGCAGCTCGACGTGGGTGGCGACCATCAGCTTGCCCGGGATGCCACGCAACCATTCCGGATGGACCGCATCGAAGGCGGTGGCGTCCGGGTTCAGCTTCTCGCCGCTGACCAGCGAACGGTAGAAGGTATAGGTCGAGAACTCGGTGTGCAGTTCCCAGCGCATGCGGAAAGCGCCGGTCTCGATCATCAGGTGCGAATCGGAACTGTCGATGGCACTGCAGACGTGTCCCTGGCAAAGCTTGGACAGATTTTCCCGCTCTACTTCGCCGGTGCTCGCGCTGTGCTTGAAGACCAGGTGCGAGACCAGTACCGCTCCGGTCAACGCAGTCGACGGGCGGGCGTGGAATTCGTTGTTCAGGCGCTGGCGGAGCGGATGCTCTTCCAGTTCGGCAAGGGTCAGGCGAGGGTGCATGGTCGTTCTGGATCCATGGATGTTGCGCTGCAGCAGATTGTAGCACCGGCATCAAAGGGCTGTTCGGCCGTATCGTGAAAACCGGAATTCATGCGGAATGAATGCTTTTGTTCGATCTGTTCGCACTGCGGTGCGGGCAAGTCATAGAATACCGGGCGTGCTGCCTGACTCCGGTTGGCCCAACAGGAAACCTTCATGAAAAAATTCTGCGCCGGCCTGGCGCTGCTTGTTTTGCTGCCTTGCTGGGCGCTGGCCCAGGGGCTCGCCATGCCCGACGACGGCGGGGCGCCGCGCCTGGGCGTGGTGCAGGACCCGGGCGGCGATTTCGAGATGGCGCTGCGCTACTTTGCCGGCGAGGGCGTGCCACGCGACAATGCCCGCGGCTTGACGTATTTGCGCCAGGCGGCGGAGGGCGGGCACGCGGAGGCGCAGTTCAATCTCGGCAACTATCACAACATGTTCGCGGCAGACTACGCCGAGGCGGCGCGCTGGTGGCGCATGGCCGGCCAGCAGGATCATCCGGAGGCATTGTTCAACCTGGCCGAAATGCTCGCCGCCGGCCTGGTGCCGGCGCAGGCCGGGGAATCGGCGGCGGATTATTACCGGCAGGCGGCGGCGCTGGGTTTTGCCGCGCCGGCAGAAGCCTCTGCCGCGCCCGTTCCAACCGAGACGGTCACGCCCGCGGCGCCAAAGCCGCCGCCTGTCGCCGACAATGTTTCAACCGCAGTGAAGCCGAAGTCTGCGTGGCTCGATTCCCCGGACGATTCGGCAACGATCCAGATTTTCGCGTCAAGCAGCCTGGCCGAGGCCCGGGCGGTGGCTGGCCGCCATCCCTACAAGCGTCCGCTTGCCCTGCTCGAGTTCGAGCGGGATGGCCGCACCTGGCATGTGCTGCTCTACGGGCAATTCGCGGATGTGGCGGCGGCGCGGCGGGCGATGGTCGAACTGCCGGCTGTCCTGCGCGCCGGCAAGCCCTGGTCGCGACGGATGGGTGATGTCCGGGCGCAGACCCGGATGACGATCCAGCCGCTACCGGAGAAGCGTTGAAATGGCGGAGGTTTTTGCGGTCGACCGCCTGCAGGAAGACAAAACCAGCCGCCAGCGGGCGCTTGATCTTGCTTCCTTCATCGTCGAAGCGCCGGCCGGCGCCGGCAAGACGGAACTGCTGACGCAGCGCACGCTGCGCCTGCTGGCCACCGTCGATCACCCGGAAGAAGTGCTGGCGCTGACGTTCACCAACAAGGCGGCGACCGAGATGCGCGACCGCATCCTCGGCAGCCTCGAAGCGGCGACCGGTCCAGCCGGCGAGCTGCCGGAACACAAGCTGGAAACCCGCAAATGGGCGCTCGCCGTGCTGGCGCGCGATGCCGACAAGGGCTGGGGTCTGCTGGCGCATCCGGGCCGCCTGCGCATCACCACGCTGGATGCGCTGTGCGCCGGCCTGGCCCGGCAGATGCCCTTCCTGTCGCGCTTCGGCGCGCAGCCCGGGGTCACCGACGATGCCGAGGCGCACTACGCGACGGCCGCCCGGCACACGTTGGAAATGGTCGAGTCGGAGACGGCGGACGGCGAGGTCGTCGCCGCGGCGCTGGCCTTCATGGACAACGACGCCGGCCGGCTGGAACGCCTGCTGATCGCCATGCTCGGCCGGCGCGACCAGTGGCTGCAGCATGCCGCGCGGGTCGATGGCGGGGTCTTGCGCGACGAGGTCGAGGCCGGTTTCGCGGCGCTGGTCGAACGCGATCTGGCGCGTGTCGCCGGGCTGCTCGACGCCGGCTGGCAGGCGCGGCTGATGCCGCTGGTCCGCTTTGCTGCGGTCAACGTGCCCGGCAGCTTCGATTTGCTGCTCGATTGGTGCGAACCGCTGCACGGCGACATCGCGGACATGGCGGCGTGGCGGCAACTGGCCCGGCTGCTGCTGACCGGCGAAGGGACTTTCCGCAAGGCGCTGAACAAGAACGTCGGCTTCCCGGCCGGCAAGGAGTTCGCCGAGCAGAAGAAGGCGATGACCGAACTGATCGCCGACCTGGCCAGCATTTCCGGGCTGGAAAGCGCGCTGGGCGAGCTGGCCGGCCTGCCGCCGCCAGCATTGAGCGATGCCGAGTGGTCGACCGTGGAAGACTTCTCGCGCCTGCTGCGGCTGGCCGCCGGGCAATTGTGGCTGGCCTTCCAGGAAGCCGGCGAGGTCGATTTCATCGAAATCGCCGCCCGCGCCGGGCTGGCGCTGGGCGACGATGAAGCGCCGACCGACCTGGCGCAGGCGCTCGATTACCGTATCCGTCACCTGCTGGTCGACGAATTCCAGGACACCAGCCCGAGCCAGGTGGCGCTGCTGCAGAAGCTGATGCGCGGGTGGATGCCGGACGACGGGCGGACGCTGTTCGTCGTCGGCGATCCGATGCAGTCGATCTACCGTTTTCGCAAGGCCGACGTCGGTCTGTTCCTGAATGTGCGCGAGCGCGGCATCGGCGACCTGCGCCTCGAACACCTGCGCCTGTATCGCAACAACCGTTCGCATCCGGGCATCGTCGACTGGGTGAATACGGCCTTCCCGGCGATCTTCCCGGCGCGCGACGAACCGGCTGCCGGCGCCGTGCGCTACGCCGAATCGGCGGCAACCAAGCCGCCGGTCGCCGACAGCGGCGTCAGCGTGCATCCGGTCATCGTCCGTGACGGCAGCGACGGCGCCGCCGACGAAGCGCGCATCGCGCTCGACCTGATCCGCAACGCCCGGCGCACCGACCCGGAAGGCCGCATCGCCGTGCTGGTGCGCGCGCGCAAGCATCTTGACGCGCTGGTCGGCGAGATCCGCCGGCATGCGCCCGACCTGCGTTTCCAGGCGGTCGAAATCGAAGGCCTGGCCGAGCGCCAGCATGTGCAGGACCTGCTGACGCTGTTTCGGGCCTTGCACCACCGCGCCGACCGCGTCTACTGGCTGGCGCTGCTGCGCGCGCCGTGGTGCGGCCTGTGCCTGGCCGATCTGCACGCGCTGGCAGCCGGCGACAAACAGCGCACCATCTGGCAACTGATGCACGACGAAAGCCGGCTGGCCGCGTTGAGCGCCGACGGCCGTCAGCGCCTGCTGCATGTGCGCGGCATTCTCGAACTCGCCTTCGCCGAGCGCGACCGCCAGCCGCCGCGGCGCTGGCTCGAAGGCATCTGGCTGATGCTCGGCGGCCCGCGCTGTCTCGAAGCGCCGAGCGCACTGGCCGATGTCGACGCCTTTTTTGCCCTGGTTGATGCGTTGACCGCAAGTCGCCGCCTTGATCCCGACACGCTCGCCGCCCAGGCCGCCGAACTCTACGCCCCGGCCGACCCGCTCGGCGACGCGGTGCAGATGATGACCATCCACAAGGCCAAGGGGCTGGAATTCGAGACGGTCATCGTGCCCGGCCTGCAACGCGACACCGGCGGCAACGACAGCGCGCTGCTGCTGTGGGACGAAGTGATCGGCGACGACGGCCGCGAGCGTCTGCTGGTTGCGCCGATGCGCGCCAAGGGCGACCAGGCCGACGAACCGAGCGTCTACGACTACCTGCGTCGCCTGGAAAACGCCCGCGCCGGCCACGAAACCGAGCGCCTGCTCTACGTCGCCGCCACCCGGGCGATCCGCCGGCTGCACCTGGTCGGCCTCGCCGAAGCCAGCGACAAAAGCGACGACTGCCTGAAACAGCCGCCATCCGGCAGCTTTCTGAAACTGCTGTGGCCCGCCGTCGCCCAGCCGGTATTCGCTGCGGCGCTGGCCAACGACGTCGCCGCGCCGGCCGATCTTCCGGCCATCGACCCCGCCACCTTCATCCCGCCGCTGGTCCGCCTCGCCGAACTGCGCGTGCCGGCGCCGCTGGATGCGCCGCCGCCCGGCCTGCGCACGGCCGGCAACCGGCCGGAGGATCTGGACGAAAACGAGGCAGCAAGCGCCGCCTCGCTGGAAGCCTCGATCGGCACACTGGTCCATCGCTGCCTGGAACTGATCGTCCGCCAGGGCTTGCCTGCCTGGCCGGCGCACCGGCTGGACAGCCTGACGCCCGGCTGGCGGCGCTGGCTGCAGGCGCAGGGCCACGACGAAACCCAGGCCGCGCAAGGCGCCAGCGAAGCCCTGGCTGCGCTGCGCACGACGCTCGACTCCACCACCGGCCGCTGGCTGCTCGCCGACCACGAATCCGGCGCCGCCGAGCAAGCCTGGAGCAGCCGCGACGGCGATGTTGCGGTCAACCACGTGATCGACCGGATTTTCATCGCCGAAGGTGTCCGCTGGATCATCGACTACAAGACCGTGCGCGTACCGCCGGAAGAACTACCCGCCCGCGCCGAAGGCTTCCGCCTGCAGCTTGAACGCTATGCCGGGTTGTTTGCCGGCGATCCGTTGCCGCTCAGGCTGGCGGTGTGGTTTCCGTTGCAGGGAAGGCTGGTCGAACTTTGATTAAGGGTAGAAAGCACCCCGAAGCTGACGGCTAGCGATTCTCAGCGGCCGCGTAAAAGATAAGGCCGGCTAGCACCACGAGCCTGACTGGTGTTACCCCGCAGGCCACAACACACAAGCCCAGACCGCTGCTGCGTTGACCAGCGACAGCAGCACTGCCGCGCTGCCCATGTCCTTGGCGCGCTTGGCGAGTTCGTGCTTCTCCGGCGAGGCCTTGTCGACGACGGCCTCGACGGCAGAGTTGAGGATTTCGACGATCAGCACGAGCAGGATGCTGCCGACCATCAGTGCGCGGTCGACACCGGTTTCGCCGAGAAATAGCGCCAGCGGGATGGCGACGACGGCGAGCATGACTTCCTCGCGGAAGGCGGCTTCGTTCGTCCATGCGGCACCGAGGCCGTCGCGGGAGTAGCCGAGGGCGTTCCACAGGCGGCGTAGCCCTTTCTTGCCCTTGAATTCTGCGGCGCTCATGCCTTTTTCTCCAGCAGTGGTTTCAGGAAACGTCCGGTATGGCTGGTCTTGCATTTGGCGACCTGTTCCGGCGTGCCGGCGACGAGGATGCGGCCGCCGCCGTCGCCGCCTTCGGGGCCAAGGTCGACCAGCCAGTCTGCCGTCTTGATGACGTCGAGGTTGTGTTCGATGACGACGATGGTGTTGCCGTGGTCGGCCAGGCGGTGCAGGACTTTCAGCAATAGTTCGATGTCGGCGAAGTGCAGGCCGGTGGTCGGTTCGTCGAGGATGTACAGCGTCCGGCCGGTGTCGCGCTTGGACAGTTCGAGGGCCAGCTTGACCCGCTGCGCCTCGCCGCCGGATAGCGTGGTTGCCGCCTGGCCGAGGGTGATGTAGCTGAGGCCGACGTCGACCAGTGTCTGCAATTTGCGCGCGACGACCGGGACCGGATCGAAGAATTCGCGTGCCTGCTCGACGGTCATGCCGAGCACGTCGTGGATGGTCTTGCCCTTGTATTGCACTTCCAGCGTTTCTCGGTTGTAGCGCTTGCCGTGGCAGACGTCGCACGGGACGTAGATGTCGGGCAGGAAGTGCATTTCGACCTTGATCATGCCGTCGCCCTGGCAGGCTTCGCAGCGTCCGCCCTTGACGTTGAAGCTGAAGCGGCCGGGGCCGTAGCCGCGCACCCGCGATTCCGGCACCTGCGAGAACAGTTCGCGGATCGGTGTCAGCAGGCCGGTGTAGGTGGCCGGGTTGGAGCGCGGCGTGCGGCCGATTGGCGACTGGTCGACGTTGATCACCTTGTCGAACAGGTCGAGGCCGATGATTTCCTTGTGCGGCGCGGGTTCGGTGGTTGAGCCGTAGAGGTGTCGGGCAGCGGCGGCGTACAGCGTGTCGTTGATCAGCGTCGATTTGCCCGAGCCGGAGACGCCGGTGATGCAGGTGAATAGCCCGCCGGGGATTTCCAGCGTGACGTCGCGCAGGTTGTGGCCGTAGGCGTCGACGACTTTCAGCTGCTTGTCCGGATTCTGCGGTCGACGCGTTTTTGGCACCGAAATCTCGCGCAGGCCAGACAGGTAGGCGCCAGTCAGTGAGGCCGGGTTGGCGGCGACCGCGGCCGGCGTGCCTTCGGCGACGACGTAGCCGCCATGGACGCCGGCGCCGGGGCCGATGTCGACGACGTAGTCGGCGCTGCGGATGGCGTCCTCGTCGTGCTCGACGACGAGCACGGTGTTGCCCATGTCGCGCAGGTTGCGCAGGGTCTGCAGCAGGCGGTCGTTGTCGCGCTGGTGCAGGCCGATCGACGGTTCATCGAGCACGTACATGACGCCGGTCAGGCCGGAGCCGATCTGCGAGGCCAGGCGGATGCGCTGCGCCTCGCCGCCGGACAGCGTTTCGGCCGAGCGTTCAAGGCACAGGTAGTCGAGGCCGACGTCGATCAGGAAGCTCAGCCGGGCGGTGATTTCCTTGAGGATCTTGTCGGCGATCTGCGCCTTGTGGCCGGGCAGTTGCAGGCAGTTGAAGTAGTTGCGCGCCTCGCCCAGCGGCAGGCGGCTGATCTCGTGCAGCGTCTTGCTGCCGACGCGCACGTGTCGGGCCTCGACGCGCAGGCGGGTGCCGTTGCAGGTCGGGCAGGTCGAGTTGCTGATGTACTTCGACAATTCCTCGCGCACGGCGTTGGAATCGCTGGCCCGGTAACGCCGTTCGAGGTTGGGGATGATGCCCTCGAAGCTGTGGCTGCGGTCGAAGCGCGTGCCCTTCTCGTTGGCGTAGCGGAAGTTGATGGCGGTATTGCCGGAGCCGTAGAGGATGATCTGGCGGACGTCGTCGGAAAGTTGCTCGAACGGCGTGTCGACCGTGAAATTGTAGTGTTCGGCCAGCGATTCGATGATCTGGAAATAGAACTGGTTCTTCTTGTCCCAGCCGCGGATGGCGCCGGCGGCCAGCGACAGCTGCGGCGCGGTGACGACGCGCTTCGGGTCGAAGAACTGGATGACGCCGAGGCCGTCGCACTTCGGGCAGGCGCCCATCGGGTTGTTGAACGAGAACAGGCGCGGTTCCAGTTCCTGCAGCGCGTAGGAGCAGACCGGGCAGGCGAACTTGGCGGAGAACATGTGCTCGACGTTGCCGTCCATCTCGAGCGCGATGGCTCGGCCTTCGGCGTGGCGCAGCGCCGTTTCGAAGGATTCGGCGAGGCGCTGGCGCATGTCGTCGCGCACCTTCAGGCGGTCGACGACGACATCGACGTTGTGCTTCTGCGATTTGGCCAGCTTGGGCACGGCGTCGATTTCATAGACCGTGCCGTCGACGCGCACGCGGGCGAAGCCCTGGGCGCGCAGTTCGGCGAACAGGTCCAGCTGCTCGCCTTTACGGTTGGCAACGACCGGCGCCAGGATCATCAGCTTGGTCTCGGCCGGCAGCGCCAGCACGTGATCGACCATCTGCGACACCGTCTGTGCTTCCAGCGGCTTGTCGTGGTCCGGGCAGTAGGGCGTGCCGGCGCGGGCGTAGAGCAGGCGTAAATAATCGTGGATTTCGGTGACGGTGCCGACGGTCGAGCGCGGGTTGTGGCTGGTCGCCTTCTGCTCGATGGAAATGGCCGGGCTCAAACCCTCGATCAGATCGACGTCGGGCTTCTCCATCAACTGCAGGAACTGCCGGGCGTAGGCCGACAGCGACTCGACATAGCGCCGCTGGCCTTCGGCGTAGAGCGTGTCGAAAGCTAGCGAGGATTTGCCGGAGCCGGACAGGCCGGTGATCACGATCAGTTGATCGCGCGGCAGGTCGAGGTTGATGTTCTTGAGATTATGGGTGCGGGCGCCGCGGATGCGGAGTGTTTCCATCGCCGTTCTGCCTGGGGTTGGGAGAAAGCGGAGACTATACGCAAAAGCGGCGCAGCTTGCACGATAAGCTGTATGAATGTACAGCTATTTGCGTCGATTTGGCGTGAAGGTTTCCTGTTCGATCAGCCAGCGGCCATCCGTCCTGCGCAACTGCAGTTGCTTGATGCCTTCGTCGTTGAGGGCCTTCGAGCGGTAGCGCTGTGCGAACGTGAGCCAGGCGCGGTCGCTACCTTCCAGGCGTATTTCCGGCTGGCCGAGTTGCAATTCGATCTCGCCGGCGCGGCTGATGATGCGCTGGCGGGCGGCCCGCCATTGTTCGGGGCTGGCGGCCTGGCCCTTGAAATCCGGGTGGTAGTGCTGCAGGTAGGCGGCAATGTCGCGTTCGGCCCAGGCATTACGCCAGCCATCGAGGAATTCCCGCAAGCTGCGCTCGGCTTGCGGGGCCAGTGCTGCCTGTGCAGCGCTGGGTGCCGGCATCGGCATCGGCGCGCTCGGGGCGGGCGGTGGCGCGATTGCGACGGGCGGGGCGGGGGGCGCTTCCTGCTCCATCGGTGGCGGCTCAGGTGCATCGAATACCTCGGACATCGTGTGACTGCAACCCGTGCCACCCATCGCCAGGGCAACGAGACCGGCGGTAAGGCCTTGCCTCACCTTGTTTGCATGCTGGACCATGTACGCTCCTTGTCGGATTTTTTCTGAACCGGAAATGACGCAAAGATATCGGCAACTATAACCGAAGGTGGCGGCGCCGGGTTCGCGCTGCGGACGCGGCAGCCAGGCAAACCTGCTAATATCGTCCCCCTCGCTGCAACGCAACAACTCCTATAAAAATGTCTGTCCCCTCCGACCGCATGAGCCCCGAAGAACGCCGTGTCGGCGTTTCCCTGGCGTCCATCTTCGCCTTGCGCATGCTCGGCCTGTTCCTGATCCTGCCGGTGTTCTCCGTGCACGCGGCAACCATTCCCGGCGGCGACAACCTGCTGCTGGTCGGGCTGGCGCTTGGCGCCTACGGCCTGACCCAGGCGCTGTTCCAGATTCCCTACGGCATCGCTTCCGATATCGTCGGGCGCAAGCCGGTGATCGTCGCTGGCCTGCTGATTTTTGCCGTTGGCAGCTTTGTTGCTGCGTGGGCGCCGGACATGCAATGGATGATCGTCGGCCGTGTGCTGCAGGGCATGGGCGCGATTTCGGCGGCGGTGACGGCGCTGGCCGCCGACCTGACGCGCGAGGAACACCGGACCAAGGTGATGGCGATGATCGGTTCGTCGATCGGTCTCGTTTTTGCGCTGTCGCTGGTCGGCGCGCCCTTGCTTTACGGCTGGGTCGGCATGGCCGGCCTGTTCTCGCTGACCGGAGTCCTGGCGCTGGCGGCGATCGCCTTGCTGCTGAAGGCTGTGCCGGCCGTGCCCAAGCCGCAGGGGCACGACAAGCTGCCGTTGCGGGCGGTGCTGGCCAATCGCGACCTGCTCAAGCTCAACCTCGGCATCGGCACGCTGCACATGATCCAGATGGCGATGTTCGTCGTTCTGCCGCATGCGCTGCTCAACCGGGGCGGACTGGCGGCGGCCGAACACTGGAAGGTTTACCTGCCGGCGGTGCTGGTCTCGTTTGCCATCATGGTGCCGGCGATCATCGCGGCCGAGAAGAAGGACAAGATGCGGCCGATTTTTCTTGCGGCGATCGGGTTGACCGCAATCGTCCAGGTCGGTCTGTTCCTGTTCAGCGACGGCTTGTGGACGCTGGGACTGTGGTTGCTGTTGTTCTTCGTTGCCTTCAATATCCTCGAAGCGACGCTGCCTTCGCTGGTTTCGCGCACCGCGCCGCCGGCCGCCAAGGGCGCGGCGCTGGGTGTGTACAACACGACGCAGGCGATCGGCCTGTTCATCGGGGGCGCAGTCGGCGGCTACATTGCGCAACATTTCGGCGATAATGCGGTGTTTTCCGCCTGCACCGTCCTCGCCCTGATCTGGCTGGTCGTTGCCGGCTCGATGAATTTCCCGCAGCGGCGCCCGGCGCCGGTGCCTGCGGATCAAGATATCTAGGAGATAAGTACGATGGCATCGGTCAACAAGGCAATCATCGTCGGTAATCTGGGCAAGGACCCGGAAGTCCGCTACACCGCCAGCGGCGAGGCAATGTGCAACATCACCGTGGCCACCAGCGAAAGCTGGAAGGACAAGGCAACCGGCGAAAAGAAGGAACTGACCGAATGGCACCGCATTTCGTTCTTCGGCAAGCTGGCTGAAATCTGCGGTCAGTACCTGAAGAAGGGTTCGCAGGTTTATGTCGAGGGCAGCATCCGCACCCGCAAATGGACTGACAAGGACGGTCAGGAGCGCTACACCACCGAGATTCGTGGTGACGAAATGAAGATGCTCGGCTCGCGCCAGGGCATGGGCTCGCCGGCTTCTTCCGGTGGTGGCGGTGGCGGCTATGACGAGCCGACCGATTACGCGCCGGCGCCGCCGAAGAATCGTCCGAAACCCTCCTTCGACGATCTGGGCGACGACATCCCGTTCTAGGTCCGAGTTAAATTTAAAGGTAAAAAATAGAGTCAGACTTTTGTCTGCAAAGCCCCGTGAAAGCGGGGCTTTTCTTTTTTGAAGCTAAAATTTTTGGTAAAAAATAAATTCCTTGTGTTACGGTGTGGTGGTATATAAAAAAAGTAACATTAAGGTATGCATTCATCTCCTCGAATTTCACAATTTTCTGACGGTGAGCGCTTCCCATACCTAGAGGATCAGGATGGGCTTATGAGTCTATGGCCGACGCTGTTTACGATTGCTGAGTCAAGGAAAACCAAAGAAGCGAACACGATTCGCAATGAGTTGGCTGCAATTTCTCATCTTCGTATTTGGGAATGCTTACACAAGCGAAACCTGCTTGATGAGATTGCTAATCAACAGTTTCCCACTGAAGGTGACATCTTAAGTCTGAGGGATCACTGCTATTCCGATGCTCGTGACCTAAAAAGCTACATGGACAGGGTCAAGTCGATGCCTAGCAACGCGATTGCGCTTATTGCGCCGATCCAAATGATTTCGTTGCAGACAGTTGAACAAAGCCATGCGTATAACCGCATCACGACCGTTGGGAAGTTTTTGTACTTCTGTGCATTGGCAATTTTTCGCGGGCGCCCAAATGTTGGAGAACTTAACGCGCGTGCCAAAGCAATGCGTGAAGCCGTGCTAGCGCAACGGCCAAAAGGAAAAACTAACAGATCTGGATTGGCAGTACATCCATTCCCACAACACTTCGATGAGTTCATGGCAGTCGTTGCTGAAGGTTCGCCTGATAACCCGTTCAAATCGGAAAAAATACGTCACCGAAATTTTACGATGCTCAGAATACTCTTTGAGACGGGAATGAGGTCTGGGGAGTTGCTGTCTCTGTATGTTGGTGACGTGACCTATGATGACCACGGTGATCCGATCGTTCGGATCGTCGATAGACGTGATGATCCAAATGATCCACGCATAAATCCGCCTCAGGTAAAAACCTTGGAGCGAGAATTGCCAATTAGCCATGAGCTATACGAAAAACTTCAGCACTACATCTCTGCTGTGCGGTTTTACACGCCCAATGCAAGGACTCACCCATTGCTGTTCGTCAATCATAGGGGTGGGGAGTATCAGGGTTCTCCAATGACTGACAAGAATTTTCAGCTTGAGGTGAAACGAGTTGTTGCTGTTCGTCCCGATCGATTCAAAGACATACGCCGACATGGATTTCGTCACAATTTCAATGTTCACCTCACTGATAAGTTGGATATTTATTCAGCACAGGGAAAACCCCTCTCCGATAAGGAAAGGCTTGATATCCGGAAGACTCTGAACGGCCACAAAGGTGATGGCTCCGGGGATGTCTACGAAAGAAATGCGACTCGTGCCAAGGCAATGAAGGCGATGTCGGGGTTCCAGGGTAAGCAGGCTGCTGTGCTGAAAGAGGCCCTGACACAAGCGAAACAAGGAAAGGGGATAGTGGACGATGACGACATTTAAACTGGAGGGAGATTTAAATGCCAAATCGGTGCTGCGAAAATCAACAGCGGGTTACGAGTTTGATGAAACTAGTGATGAATGGAGGCTTGATGGGTCTATTCAGTTAAAGCTCAGTATCTTGTCGGAATTAGGGCTTGGGCAAAAGGCGTCCGCTGGGTTCCGAAAAACACTGTCTCGTTATGCGCAGGAACTATCCTCCTGCCATTGCCAAAATATCTATTATCGAATTCTGCACTTCTTCAGGACTACAGGCGTCAAAGAATTTTCTGCGGAAGCCTTATCCAGCTATCGCGCAAGTTTGGATGACGAGCACATTTGGTACTTGGGCGTTATAAGAGGTTTTCTGGACAGTTGGAGCGAGTATGGATTTCCAGGTGTTTCAAGGAAAACAATCAATTATCTCGACGGGCTGACAATAAAAGGAAACGTTAAGGGTGTTGCCGTACTGACTAGTTGCCCATACTCCGGCCCCTACACTTCGCAAGAGCACCTCTCGCTATTGTGTGGCTTGGCGAATGCCTATGAATCAAGAGAGTTGTCCCAGGAGGGTTACAGTTTCCTGTTGGCTGTGAGCATGACCGGAAGACGGCCTGTGCAGATCCGTCATCTGAAATTGTGCGATCTTGGCTTTACGGACAATGACGGTTCGCGCTCCTGTTACTTGGATATTCCAAGGGCCAAGCAGCGGGGGCAGAGTGTTTTCCGAAAAGAGTTTAAGCGCATCACGATTTGCAAGGATCTCTATGATGCGCTGAACGACCAACGAAACGATGTCATTTCTTGGGTGAGGCGCACTTTCGAAAGCCAAAATGCTGACGTGGAGTCATTGCTTCCTCTTTTTCCTGAACATAGTCGACTAGGGGAATGCGCCCTCACCGAGATATCGTCCTATCTAAACACAGATTACCTGCACAAAACTTCGGCTTCTGTGCGTAGCCTGAGGATAAAACTCAATTCCGTAGTAAATGCACATAGCGAGCGTACGGGAGGGCCTTTGATCATCGGGTTCACTCGCTTGCGCAGAACCTTTGCGTCGAACTTGGCGGCTGAAGGATTTGGGCCGTTGGTTTTAGCTGAAGCGCTTGATCATAGCGATACGCAACAGGTTCCTGTGTATGCACGACCGGAAAATGAAACGGCGAAGGTGGTGGACGAGGTAATGGCTCGGGTCTTGGCACCTCTGGCCATGGCCTTTGCCGGCAAATTGCTGGACTCTGAAAGAGACGCGGTGAGAGGGGGTGATCCTCACAGCAGAGTAAAGCTGAAAACTGAGATTGGCATTGGAAATTGTGGAAGTTTTCGGTTTTGTGCGGACGGTTGGAAAGGTTGTTACCTGTGCAAGAGCTTTCAGCCATGGCTCGACGGGCCTCATCAGAGTGCGTTGGATGAGTTGCTCAAGGAGAGGCAGATACAGAAAGACGCCAAGGTATCCCAAGTGATTATCGGTGCGTCGGACAGAGTTCTGTTGGCGATAACCCAGGTTATTCAAATGTGCGCAGCCAGGAAGGCTGAGTTGCAAGTGATTGAGGGGGTGAACTGTTATGAGTAATGTCGTCACCTTTATTCCAGCCACTGCTGATGATCCTGAGCGGAACCTCGCCGATTTCGTGGCTTACTGTCGAGATACGCTTGCGCTTTATGAAGATCAAGGGGGATTCGCTGTCGATCAATGGATATACACCGATAGCAATGGTAAAAAACATGCGATGCGGTTCGCGCAATATTCCGCGAAAACTGACACATACAATTACGTTCCCTTTTCCGAGCCTTATCTAAGCTTTGCCAAAGGTTACGTTAGGTTTCACCAAGAGCAGCAGCAGAAGACCTCAATCGGAAATAAGACATCTGTACTTGCGACAATCTACGATGCATTGCGAGAACTTAGTCGCCCACTCGATATTCTCGACCTTGATGGGGTTGTGGTTGAAAGAAGCGCTGAGCTGATCCGTGAGCGTAACTCGGAGGCGAGGTGTTATCACATCGGGAATGAGCTGGAAATACTCTGTAATTTCTTGCGCGACAAATGCATTTGTCCTTCTTTGCCGGTTTGGAAAAATCCGTACTCTCGTCAGCCCTACAGGGCGCAAGGTACCAGCAAAGACGATAGGGAATGGCAGGAGGAGCGCTGCCCAAGCATTCATCAAATGCTCGCATTGGCGGACATTTTCCGCTTGGCAGCGGAAGAAAAAGATCTTTATTGGTCTTCGGTCATCGTGCTGCTAATGTTTGCGCCGGGTCGTGGTAGCGAACCCAGTTCTCTTATGATTGATAGCTTGATCGAAGAGGATGGGCGACTTAAGGTACTTTGGTACGCCAAAAAGAAGGCGGAATGGACAAAAAAAATTGTTCCGATTCAGATGGAACCTGTGGTGCGTGAAGCGTTTGCACGGCTTACCAAAATAGGAGAACCTGCAAGGGAAGCAGCTAAGTTCGCGTTCGAGAATTCGGGTAAGTTTTTACGCCATCCAGATTGTATTACGCCACCCGATTTCGATGAGGATGGCCCTCTAGATGTGCTGGAATTTACCTGCGCAATGAATTTTAATGAAGTTACTATTAATAAACTTAAGCTCCGTGAAGACGAGGGAAAAAGTCTTTCCGACAATGGCGCTTGGTCCAAGATTAATGCGGATGCGACCAAGTGGATTACACATTTGCGTGCCTCGGGGCCGGTGACTTACCGGAAACTGGCTGAGCACACCTTGGCTAAGTACCGCACTATCAGTTGGCCGAACATACCTAAAACAAATCGACCTGTTAGCGATTCATTATTGCTTGTGCTCGATAGGCAGTTTTATACCGACCGTTTGCCGGTTAGATTTAGTTGGGTGATTCCTAACATCAACGCATTGAATGACGAACTTGGCGGCAGAGATTTCAAGGAATCCAAAGATGGAAGCTGGGTTCGGAAGACGTCAATTTTTGAGCGGTTTGGCAAGCTGGACGAGGATGGCAAGACCCCAATTGAGCTTACCAGCCATCAGCTGAGGGTCTGGCTGTCAACTTGGGCTGAGCGTGGCGGCATGAGCGAGTGGCAAATCGCACAATGGGCCGGTAGGGCTCGAATCGATGACAATAAAGCCTATGACCTCAGAACGAGGGAGGAAAAGCACGAAGCTGCAAAGGCTGTTCTTCGGTTTAATAAGGCACCAACTGCCATCGAAGCCGTTCGGCTAAATTTACCTGTGACCTATGAGTCCTTAGGCGTTGATCGTCCTGGTGTCGCCCACGCCACACTATATGGATACTGTGTCAAGGATTGGGCAATGGCCCCCTGCATGAAAGGGGGGGGCGAAGCCTGCCCCGGCTGCGATGATCACAAATGTATTAAGGGGCTCGATGATAAGCTCGAAAATCTTGAGTCTCTAGAAGCTGGAATGACTAGAGAGCTATCTCGCGCAGCGCAGGAATTGGATGTTAAGACTTTCGGTGCAAATAATTGGTACCGCTTTCTAGGATTCCGTTTAGCAAAAATCAGAACCATAATCTCGCGATTAAAGGACTCGGATACACCGGTTGGAGCAATTATAGGGGTTCCTCCAGAGCTAGACCCCAGCCCACTTCAGCGCGCAAGGTCAACGGTGATTCAGGGGGCTTCAGTGGCAGATCAACAATCCGTTCTAACCGCGTCGACAAAAAAATTCTTGGGATGGAGTCGCAATGCCTAAGAAGATAGTCACGAAAGAAAGCATAGACCAGTTGCTGGCCATTTTGAACAACTGGCAAGGCGATCTTACTTGGGAGCTCTACTGCGAATGCGTCACCAGCAAGCTCGGCCTCGAAAGGGTAGTCACCAAGCAAACCTTTCTTCGTTACGAGATCATAAAGAAGGCGTTCGCCGATCGTAAAGCGTTTCTGCGTGAGGCAAAGTCTTCGACAGAATCAAGCGATCATACTATTGCTTCGTATCAAACACAGGTCAAAAATCTCGCTGAGCAGGTTAGGCGCTTATCGGAAGAAAACCGCGCTTACAAAGAAAAATTTGTACGCTGGCTAAGTGTTATTTATCAGAATGCCCCCTCGTTCGATCTGTCCAAATTGGATATTCCACTAACGGCGAAGCATAAGCACAGCCGGGAAATGTAGTGATGGCCGGCAAGAAAAAAAAGCAGTTGCGGAATGAAAACTACGATGGCTTAAGTGGCGCACAGATCGGCCAGAAAAAGCTCGAAGAATTTGAAGCCTGGGTGGCTGAGATTGAACACGCAGAATCGATGGCTCACTGGAAAGGCAAATTCGCAGGTACGGCAAGCAGGGAAAAGATTGCTATCGAAGGACTCGGTTGGAAAAACAAAAACCCTTTTCATCAAAATGATCGGCTCAAAAAGGCCATGAGTCTGGTTGAGAAAAAGTGGTTTGGTGGGCCAAATTCGCGCAGAGTCGAAAGCGTCAATGCGGCGCTTGATCGTTCTCAGAAGGATGTCCAAGGCACATCAGCCGATGCCAATCGCTTGGCAAGCAAGGTCAGCGAATTAGAGGCCGAAGTTAGGATGTTGAGAAAGATTGTGCGTTCTTTTGAAGAACAGAGTCACCTTGTTGCCATGGGTTTGCCGGGATTCATGCTGCCAAAATGAACGGCAATGCAACGTTGATGGCAAGGATCTACCACGTCGGTACTCAGGTGCAGGTAGGCAAGCGAATTCGTAAAGGCGGCCGTTACGCATTGGTTTCGACCATCAATCGAGATGGTTCTATACGTCCTTCCCCTTCTCCTTTGCCACTGGTCGTAAGATTTCCCGAGTCTGACATGGGGCTTGTTGCACCAGGGACGGTTTGGCTGGTGGATGGGCCGGAAGTCATTAGCAGCTATGTGCATGCCGGTGACCGGCGTTATGAACGAACTATCGAGGCCACGACGGCGACATTCGTTAAACCGACAGGCCAGACCTTGGCTCGCTGGTTACAACAAAACGTTACGGGTATCGGCGATGTCCTCTCGAATAGGCTGGTCAGGAATAAACATCTTGCGAAGTGGGTTGAGGCAGAGGATCGAGAATCGCTGCTGGGCATTCAGGGTATGTCTGATACGACAGTGGATGCGCTCTTGCAGAGCTGGCCGTCAACTGAGTTGTTTAAGGTGATTACGTTTCTTGACGAGCACTCGATCCCTCTTGGTATCGCTAAGTCGATCATAAACGCGTTGAATGAGGAAGCGCTCCCTCTACTCCAGGAGAATCCATTCATGCTGCTTGGACAAGGAGTGCCTTTTAAGAAGGTGGCCGAATTCGCCACGAAAATGGGCTTCAACATCAACGATCCGCAGTACGTAGGTGGCATTGCGGCACATGTGGCCTTTGTGCATTCGGAGGAAACTGGCTCTACGGTGATTGACTCAGCAACATTGCACCGGAATGCAGAGCTTCTGATGCAACGCTCGGTGCCTGATGGCCTCGGTGATACAGCGGTAAATCAGGGCCTTATGGTCAAGTGTGGTGAAGCTGCCTATCAAGTTTACGGATGTGCCTTGATGGAGCATGAAGTGGCGGATTTTATGCTCAAAGCATTGTTACGGGCGCCGGGGGAAGGTGCTGCTCAGGCAGCGTGGTGGGAAACCCAAATTGACCGCAGGAGCGTTGAGAGAGCACTGCAACGATACGAAGCTCACTTCCTCAACTTTCAACTTCTACCAGAGCAACGGGAAGCCGTTATTGGTTCGGTGCTGGCCCCGGTATGTGGCATTAGTGGTGGCGCCGGTACCGGGAAAACCACCATTCTTCGGGCCGTCTTGGGATGTTATCAGCAGCTAGCGTCGGAACTCCCTTCGTATCAAGTGGCGGTAGCTGGTCGGGCTGCACAGAGAATGGCCGAAAGTACCGGCAAACCTGCGCAGACGATCGCTAAGTTCATTGCAGAACACATGGGCGACGGAAAGCCTGAGCTGCCAGATCATTTGTTGCTGATCATTGATGAAGCGTCAATGTTGGATCTGCTGAGCATGTACAGGCTTGTTCGCTTCTTGCCACATGCAGCAAGAATTATCTTTGTCGGTGATTCTATGCAGATTCTTCCGGTAGGAAAGGGCTTAATCTTCCATGCGATCCAAGATTCAGGGGTGCCGTTCTTTGAACTGAAACAGGTCATGCGGCAAGATGAGCAAAGCGGTATTCACCGCTTAGCAACCGACCTGAGAAATGGGATTGTTACGCTTCCTCCGGCAGCGGCAACTCGCTTGTTGGACTGCGCTGATTGCTCATTGGATGAATCAACCGATCCGAATCGCTTGGCCGAGTTGTGGCGGGAGGCGGGAGGGATCGGTGCCGTGATGATTTTGTGTCCAGTTAAGTCGGGTCCGCTCGGGGTCGATAACATTAATGTCATATTGCAACGTACTGTTGGACTTGAGCGGCCGCAGTTGTATTACCAAGATTCCGAACGGAGGCGTCAGCCGTGGGTCACAAATGACGGCTTGCGGTTGTTATTGGGTGACCCGGTGCTGGTTACCCAGAATAATTATGACGTTGACGCAGACGTTCGAAACGGAGACTTGGGCATTCTGGAGAACATCACAGACCCCCTGACGGATTCTGAATTCTTCGGAGTGCTAAGGATGGGCGACGGCAGAGCAATTGAAGTAAACCTCGACTTGCTTGGCAAGTTGAGTCTCGGCTACGCCGTAACTGTGCATAAGAGTCAAGGTAGCCAGTGGCCAACGTGTTTCATAACCCTTCCGAGAAACGCATCAAGAATGATTGACCAGTCCCTACTGTATACCGCCGTTACACGGGCGCAGAAGCGCGCTCTGCTATTTGGTGATCCTCGGCTAATTGAAATTGGGATAGCTAGAGGGCCTGCGAGCCTTGAGCGGCTGACAACTTTAGCAAAGCGGATTCAGTACATGGCAAGCCTTTGAGGCCATAACGTGACAACTCACGGCATGAGCGGCGACTAATGCTGTTTAGCCTGCGAATGGCCGTGTATCCCTTGTGACTTGCGTAAACAGGCGACCATTGATCACCCCAAACAATGCCTCGAACTGCGCTAGGCTCTGTTCTGACAAGATATTCTCTGGCTCCGATGCCATCTTCTTGAGGAGCAAGCGAGTGGGCCGGGTCTTGTGGAATGGAATGCCAATTTCGCCCAAAGCAATATCAATGCGCTTTGCAATTCGTGGAATATTTGCGTTAAGTGTCAGGGTTTTGCCCTTCAGTTCTGCCTTGTAGCTTTCGCGCACCAAAGCCTCATAAGCAGCAGGATCAAACAGGTCTTCGATGTCCGCCTCGTTCGGTTGAGACGAGAACGCCTCTGCCACGAAGACGACGTTCTGGTCCCGAATTAGTTTCGCCTTCAAAAGCTCATCTTTGGTGGCCTTTGAATCGCGCTCTGAGTCGAGAAGCACCAGTACGTTAAGTGACTCTGATGTCAGCAATGCAACCATATATGAAACTTTTTGAGCTCCACCTGCGGGCGTCATCGTTAGGTCGGCCCTGAGTGCAGTCCTTCCTTTTTCTGAAAGGTAAGCACTCACAGCGCTCAATATCCAGAAATCTGTAACGCCCTCGATTACGAGATTGTTTGGCCCAATAAAAAGGCTCTGTGCGAGATCGTAGCCAAGTGCTGCTTGAAGTGGGAACAGCGTTCTCGCGTCGCCAGTCGGATCGTTGGTAACGGTTGTGCCAGTTTCTTCAGCGATGTTGACGGTACGTACCGAGTCTAGCGCGTGGGTCGGCACCATGAATGGCGAGTGTGTCGAGTAGAGAATCTGGTTGGTGTAATCGTTCTCAAAGTGATGAAGTAGATCCGTTTGGGACTTCGCGTGTAGATATAAGCCGGGTTCATCTAACAGGATGACTGCGTTCTCTGCATGCCCACCATCGGTATCGGCAGAGAAAGTGATGTAGAAAGCAAAGAACCACTGGAATCCGCGACTTCTATCGTTGAGATTGACCTCGACGTCGTAAGTGCTGGTTGGATCAGAGATGATCGTGTCCAAATGGTGAGCATCAAGATTGAAGCGAATCTTAAGTGCTCTATCCTTCCACAACCGTTTTATTTCTGATGTAACTACTGCGCTGGCTCGGTTCGCTAGTTGATTGCGGGTCTCGTGTTCGTTCTGACCGAGCAACGTCTGGAGTTCGTCTGGTTTAAGCCCGGCTACCTTGCAGAGTTTTTCAAAGTTTTTGTCCCACTCGTTCCGCTGGTTCTGAGATTTCCGCTGAATGTAAGCAGCAATATCTTGATGACCACTGAGTTCTGGATATTCATCTACATAAATAAACTTGGGGATGGCACCTAAAGCCCAGATCCGTGCATTTTTCTGGGCTTCCTTGTCGCCTGAAATGCTTTCAGCTAACTCCTCAAGTTCCGAGAAAATCTCTTCCTGTTTCTCTGTTAACTCAGCATCTGCTCCGGCAAGGGCTGTCCGCAGGGCCTTAGCGGCCGGAGTGAACTGAGTTGCCCATGTGTCGCGTACCTTTGAGGCAGATGCGGCCGCTTCGAAAGCATCGGCTGCGGCATCTAGTACAGCAGGAGTCTCGTGCTTCTGGGCTAAGGCGCGAACCGATGCCGCGACCTTCTTAACGGAGGTCTTGATTTCTCCATCCTCGAACGAAATCGGCTTCAGCTCAGGGAAGCCAACGGTTCTGGTTTCTCCCTGATAGCTCCGACTAACGGTTACTTTCGATACATCGGTTGCACGCGGAAGAATTTCGAGTAGATTTTCTTTGTCGTCGTCGTCCAGCACCCATGTCGTCGAAACAACAGGAGTGCCATCCGTACACTCTTCGAGACGCCTGTGCCGAGGGAAATCCTTGATTGGTTTCAGCGGCTCAAAGCCATCAATCGGGTTCAGGCTATGGAGAGCTCGCAATAGGTTTGACTTGCCGCTTTCGTTTCTGCCCAAGAGCGCAGTAATTCGAGATACGGAAATTTCTCCACTGTCATTGATGGAGCGATAGTTTTGTACTTGAAATGACTCTAGCCTCATGGCTTCCCCATGTCCCAAAATTTAGCGATTAGTAATGCTATATGATTTGTAGGTGAACGAGTGCCGCAGTTGGTGCATCGAAGGCGCTTCAATAGATTTAACAACCGATTTTTGCTGTGAACTCAACCTAGCCCGGCTCGGCGAAGCCGAACGAGCCAGGAGGCAAGCGAGAGTAGCGGAGCGCGGCAGGTGCGATTGGTTTAAAGTACGTGTTTTCCGGTGCTTGGCACTAAACCAATATGAAACCAGCCCATGGCAATCAAGAAATCCGAACTTTATTCATCCCTCTGTGTCTAGTAAAGCCGGGCCGATTCAGTGCAAGAGTTCTCTGATTGGAGAGGCACCATTTCTTTGGCCTGAGTTGCTTAAAGTATCTTGCCTCCTCCCACCTGTTTTGGTCGGCATCCTTGTGTTGCTAAAGTCCGCCTGATCAGAGGTGGCGGCGTCGTAATAATGCCCAAAGCGCTATTCCGAACCTGGATGTGTGTGCAAGAAGTCTTGACGTGTGATCTTTTGGCTTCCAAAATTCATTCAAGCGGACTGACAGCCGATTGTCCTTGAGGCATCGTGCCGGCAGTTACGGCGAGAGGGTGAGCCTTTTCGTGAGAAGAAGCAGCACCGCAAGGATGCCCAAAGCAGCTGCTCACCGCCATTCGTGGTCCCACCCGGAGTGGGAGAAGAGTACCTTGTGACGTAACGCCAAGAGGCCCCTTGTTTGGGGCCTCTTCTTTTGCTGCGAGCAAAATACTCCTGAGCCTCACAAATCGATAGGCCAGAGACGTTCCGTCAGACTCCTCTGTAGTTGCGAATACTAATTTGTACGTTGATCGGCGTGACGAGATTCCGAATGGTTTAGGAGCTGCTACCGACAAAATGTATGCGGTTCATGTCCAACTGGTCGCCAAGTTAAACCAGCAGTTTGGCTCGCCAATGTGGCGCCTCAATCGGGGCCTGCCCGTAACCTGAGCTTCGAGGCAGAACTCATGCGGCGACTTGTCGAGGAAGGCATTGTTCATGATGTATGATTACGTGTTTAATTCGGCAAGGCTTAGGGTTCCCGAACATGATCGCCGGAATATTCCTCAGATACATCAAGACCTATCGCGGCTACAACTACATCCCACTCGTCAGCGATGACAGGTTCTGCGGACTTGTCGGGAACAACGGGATAGGCAAGAGTTCCATTCTCGAAGCCCTAGATGCCCTGTTCAACGACAAGCAACTGAACCTGAACATCGTCACCAAGCGGAGCGGATTCTCCGAGACCAATCCGCATGTGGTTCCGGTGTTCCTCGTGCGTCGGGAAGACTTTTCCGGAAACCTTGCCGCACTGGCGGATACCCTGAATACGTTGGCGATGGGCATCGCCGAATCCGATGTTCCTATAGGGAGTCCCAAAAACCAAATCCGCAAGTTCATCCAGCACCGGACCATGCTGGCAGCGGCTTTCTCGATGGATGAGTATTATCTCCTCCCTCTCGGAATCGACCGGAACCATGTGGTCGCACTGAGCCTGTTCAATTGCAGGAAATTGGTGGAGCTTCGACTCGGAGCGGAAACGGAAGCGTCGGTAACAGCCCTCGATGAGTCTCAACTGAGGGAATTCACGCCGCTGCTCGATAAGATCAAGTCATCGACCGACTACATCTATATCCCCAAAGAAATCGACTCGGATGCCTTCACCAAGCTTGAAACGAAGGAAATTCAGTCGCTGATGGGGGAGAGCCTGAACCAGATCATCGAGAATCTGGTTTCCGGAGATGTGGTGCGAAACATCAACACCAGCCTGAACAGCTTCCTTGACAATCTTTCGACCGAACTTGTCGACTACTCCTACCGGACACGGACCGACCGGCAGCAGAACCTGAAAAAGCAGGATGTTTACAACCTCATCGTCCAAGCGTTCTTTAACATCCGCATGCTGCACAAGCAGCAATCCGGTGGCGCATGGCTTGAAATCAACTCCCTGAGTTCGGGAGAAAAGCAGAAGGCGATCATTGATGTCGCCCACAGCCTGATCAAGAACCATCGCACGAGCGGCGAAAACCTCATCCTCGCCGTTGATGAGCCCGAATCTTCTTTGCATATGTCGGCTTGCTTCGACCAGTTCGCGGCTCTGTACGAAATCAGTCGGTCCTGCCGCCAGTTGCTGTTCGCTACGCACTGGTACGGGTTCTTTCCGACCATCGAATCCGGCAGCGCAGCGGTCATCACCAATACAGGCGATGAACATGTCGTCGACCTAATCAATCTCGCCAACCACAGGGAGCAGGTCAGGCAATTGGCCAGGGGAACCAAGGGGACGCTGCCCTACGACGTCAGGCTCAAGAGCATCAACGACTTCGTCCAGTCCATCATAACGAGCGCCATCGCCAGTGAACCCTACAACTGGCTCATCTGCGAGGGCAGTTCCGAAAAGGTGTACCTGTCCGCCTATCTGAAGGACCTGATTGACGAAAAGCGTCTCCGTATCATTCCGGTGGGCGGAGCGAAGGAAGTGAAGCGTCTCTACCAGCATCTCTCGGTTTCCTACGAGGAATTCAAGGAGGAGGTGAAGGGGAAAATCTATCTCCTCTCCGACACCGATGCCGAGCTGGTCCAGTACGAAGTCAGGAGTTTCGACAACCTGCTTTGTCGCCGGATGGTGACCGATAAGGCGACAAGGTCCGTTTCGCTGGTCAATATCACTTCGAATCCGGTTTCGCCGAAGACCGAAATCGAGGATGTCCTCAACGGAAAGCTCTTCTACGACACCCTGAGGACGTTCCTTCCCGACAATCCGGGTCTCGAATTCCTGAACGATTATGAAGATGCGACCGAGGAGCCTACCTTCTTCGCACTCGACCTGAGGGATAGCGAGCGGACGGCGATCGAGCAGTTCTTCGATACGGGGAACAACAAGTTCATCTTCTCCGAAATATACATTTCAGGACTCACGCCTGAACATGTGGTTCCGGGCTGGATTACAACGATAAGGGGGTGGCTTGTCGAGCCGTAGCCCGGATCAGGGGCTATCGCGTAAAACCCAGCAACTCGAAGTAATCATTACGGAATGACGGAACGTCTTCATTCCGTGACTCCATCTCAGTCGCTTCCAGGGGTAGGGAAGGCGAGAAATCCAATACGTTCCCAAGTCCCTTGGCCCTGGTCAAGGCAGCATCCTTGTCCGATGCTTCGACGCATGCGATGGGCTTTCCCCCTTGGGAGACGAGAAACGACCTGATTCCGTTCATTGCCTTCCTTTTACGAGACCGATGAACTCGGTCAGATTCATTAGCCAGCCACGCTGCGCCGGAGTGTATGAAGAGTGTAGCGCCGTGGGAAGGACGAGCGACAGCTTCTTGTCCCTCATCTCGTCGGTCTGAGCCGTGGAGATGCTGGGTTCCATGGTCAGGAGGTGCTTCTCTTCTACCCTGTCTGCCTCCACCAGAACCTGACGCCAACGATCCTTGCACGTCGATTTGACGCCGAGCATGGTCAGCCGCTCAGGAGGGAAAGCCGGATTCCGGTATTCATCGATGCTCGGGAAGATGAAGTCGGGCTTGGATTTGTTCTCCGTAACCTTGGTGCGGTCGTACCTGACGCCGAGCTTGAGGAAGACTTCTTCGAGATGGTTCTCGAACGCGCTCCCGACGCGGCTCTTTCTGCGATTCTGGACGGAAAGCGAGAAAGCGAGGAATCCATCCACGTCATGAGCGAAGCCCTCGACCAGACGGTCTCCGACGATGTGGCGTTCGAGGGTGCGGAAAAGAACTTCCTCCCTGTCCATCCATGCAAGAAGCACGGCATCCGGATCGTCGCGCGGGTCCAGGTCATCGATGGTGCTGCGGGCGAAGTCCGAGAAGATTCTCGTCGAAGGGAATCGCTTGCCGAACCTGTCGAGCATGATGTCGAGGAAGTTTGGCGCTTCCTCTTCCTGTGCGACCCCGATTTCATCAAGGATGAGCCGTGAGGCGAATTCGAGTTTGACCTGGTCGGATTCGGTTTCCGCCTTCACCGAGAAGCCCGGATGCACGAGGTCAGAGAATCCGAAAAGCCACCTGACCTGATTGGCGACCGTCGATTCCGCCTCGGCAACGACGACGAGAACGGAACCGTCCTGACGCCTGCCGATGAGCAGCAAATCACCTTCGGCGGCGCAATTGGAGACTTCTGTCGTCGGGAAGTATAGGCGATGCTCGGAGCGCGTCGGATGGGCTTCCCTAGCGTCGTACCACGTCAGGAAGCCCTCCGAAATAACGGGTTCGTCGTCATGGTCCGTCAGGTAGATGAACTTCGCATCAAACTTCTGCTTTCCCACCGCCTGTCCGAAGAGCTTCTTCAAGCCATCGACACCGTTGAATTCGTGCTGATGCGATCTGACGAGGTCGGCTTCGACCGCGCTCAGCGTCTTCAACGCTACGCCGGAGAAGAACTCGGAGAGATAGCCGCTTTTCATGTTCTTTTGCAGTCCGTACTGATCTGTTACCCTCATGAAATAGTACAACAAGGGCTGTGACATGCCCACAGGACAAGACAAAGCAGATATGCCAAGACCGACGATAGCCGATAGGGCAATCACCAACACCAACATCAACGGCAAGCCCCTGCTGAGGGATTTGGTCTCGTTCCCCGGGGGTATCGCTGCGGCGCTGGTTTCCGCCCGGGGCGACTGCGGGAAAATCTGAGCATGGAAACACCGTGGGGGGAACTGGAAGGTCTCGACCTTTCCGATAAGAAGCTTGCTGAAAGGATACTGACAGCGGACAAGCATCAGTTGGTCGAAGGCATGATTGTCGAATGCCTTTACGACCAGATACTCGATAGCCTGCCTGAGCATGTCCCCGATGTGATTGCTCTTGATGTCGAGACCGTAATTGCCCAAGCCACGAAGTGGAGCGACAGGAAGATCGCGGTCGTTTGGGCAAGAGATAAGAAGGATGGACTGGGGCGCTATCTCGCCGCTCTCGAAAAGCGTTTCCGTGTTTTTCTCGTGGAGTACGAGAAAGGCAAGGGATTCTTCGGAACGGCAATCAGGGACGGGAAACGCTCGGGGAGCGTGATGTCCATCGAAGACCTCCTCAAACCTGTTGCGGCTGTCGCCTACAAGCCTTTTGCGGTATCGGAAGCGGTCAGGGATGAAGAGAGGCAGCGCGAAGCCATCTACGGCTTCCTCTTTTCACATCATGGGGGAAAACTGGCTTCGAATGTGCTCCTGCCACGGATACTCATCAATTGTGGTGTGCAGCCTTGGTTCAGGTTCGTCTGGAACCTCGACAAGATATTCATCATCGACGGGAAACCCTGGCTTTTCGAGGTCAAGCACAAGTTCCCATATCGCGATCAGCAGTCCCCCGTCCTGAAGTTCGGACTCAACGACGGTGAGGTCGCGATATTCCGTCTTCTGTCTGAGTGCGGAATCGGATGTATCTTCTCAATCATGGTCAAGCCGAAATGGTCCAAGGATGTAGGCTCGCTTTATATGCTGACGGACCTCAAAGCCCGGAAGAACACCGCAGTCATCGGGAAGGTGCTGGATTCCGTCACCATCGAGAAGCTCGATGGACAGGCATCGGGCGTCAGCGGTTCGGATACTACGATCACAGGGGCTGCGGGTGGGCAATTGAAGTTCAAGCGGATTCCCGTTGCCGATTTCGGGATGTTCGGGCGGTTTTCCGATGAACCATCCTCAATTGCGGAGAGGATGGTCTCGGAGATACGTGGCACGAAGGCGGCAAGGGCTACCGATGATGGTCTTGCATCCCTGCGTATGCTTGCTAACCCCTGATATCAAGGGTCTTTCCGACTCCCTTGAGCCAGGATTGCAACTCATCGGCGACAGACAAAAGTCCGGATTCCTTCTTTCCCCTCGTCGAGCATTCCCAGATGACGGCAACTCGCCATCCTGAAGAGAGCAGGGCTTCGATGGACTTCGCGTCGTTCTGTCTATTGCGGTCTATTTTCGTTTTCCAGAACTCAGGGCGAGTCGAAGGCAACCTGAAAAGGTGGCAGTCGTGCCCATGCCAGAAACAGCCATGGACAAAGACAACCGCACGGAATCGGGGAAACACAATGTCGGGCTTCCCCGGCAGCTCCTTCGCGTGCAGACGGTAGCGGAAGCCCCGTCTGAACATTTCCTTCCTGACGGCAATCTCGGGGCGCGTGTTCTTGCCCTTGATCCCCGTCATCATTCTGCTCCTGATGTCGGGGGAGACAATATCTGCCATCAGGCTGCGAAGAGTCGAGCCTGCGGGGTTTCCTCTTCCTGTTGGACGAGAGCCATGATGTGGGGTTTCATGATTCGCGCGACTTCCGTAATGATGGGGACTGCGACCGCATTGCCAAATTGGCGATAAGCCTGGGTGTCGGAGACGGGAATCTTCCAGTCTTCCGGAAAGCCCATCAGGCGAGCACACTCCCGTGGAGTCAGACGACGCGGATTCTTGCCTGCGCCCCGGTCGATGAGGATTTCCGAACCATCCTTGTAATACCGAGCCGACAGGGTGCGGGAAATCATGTTCTTGTTGACCAGACCGAACCCGAAACCGTTGCCTGCCGCCTTGTGCTTGGCAGCGTAGTTCTGCAGGTACGCCCAGAGCTTGTCCGTCAGGACGTACTTCGGGGGAACCTTTGCCTTTTCCCCGATCGTGAACACGCCATCGGCAACCTCGGTTCCGTTCTCGGGGTGCAGAATGCTTTCCAGTTTCGGGCCTTCCTCCGGAATCCGCAGTGCATCGAAGGAAAATCCCGTGTCTTCACGGAACCCTACGATGATGATCCGTTCGCGATGCTGGGGAACGAAGTGCTTGGCATCGATGACCCGGGCTTCGACCTTGTATCCAAGCTCGTTGCGGAGTGTCTCCATGATCACGCGGAAGGTGTTGCCCTTGTCATGGGACACAAGATTCTTCACGTTTTCGAGCAGGAAAGCCTTCGGACGCTTTGCTGCGATGATTCGAGCCACATCAAAGAACAGGGTGCCTTGAGTGGTGCATTCGAAGCCATGAGGACGACCGAGGGCATTCTTCTTGGAGACGCCAGCGATCGAGAACGGCTGGCAAGGAAATCCTGCGAGCAGCACGTCATGGTCGGGGACTTCGTGCTCGTCTATCTTCGTGATGTCGCCATTGATTTCATGGTCGTCACCGAAGTTCGCGGCATAGGTCTTTTGGGACCAAGTATTCCATTCGGAGGTGAATACGCATTTTCCGCCGTGCTGCTGGAAGCCCATTCTGATGCCGCCGATGCCTGCGAATAGGTCGATAAAGGTAAAGTCATGGCATCCGGACGCGTTCTTCGGTTCCTTCGTGACGATTTCACGAAGGGCAAGGGCAACGACGGAGGAAGGCTGTATCTTGCCCGATTTCCAGCGCGAGACGGTCTTGGCGTCCACGTCCAGCAGGGCGGCAACTTCTTTCTGCGTCTTGTGTTTTAGAGCCTCTTCCAGCAGCGCAACTGCTTCCATCGGGTCACCCATCTTATCCTCCGTTATCGTCGCTGGGAAAAACAGCGGACATTTTGCCCGTTACAACTCCCGCTGGCAACAATTTCAGGGAGAAAGTTCTTCGACGGATGGGAGTTTCGTCTCGGGGTTCTGGACCATATATCCGGTATCAGGAACCTCACGAAACCCAAGCCTATCTTCCAGCCACAGCGGGGCTTCTAAAGGGAATCGAAACGTTTTGCATGCATTGGCTAGCACCCTGTAAGGTCAAGTGCAGAGATTATTTGACACGGATCTTCCCCAATTAGGCGAGATAAGACCAGAAATTCCACGACATCCAGTCGTCGTTCACAAGTTTCAATTTTTGCTACGAAAGATTGCGGTTTCCCAAGTTTCCCAGCTAGTGCGGCTTGGGTGATGCCCCTTTTTTTCCGAGCGCAAATGAGTTGTCCAATCAAGGTTCGGTATGTTTCGGAATAGATGCTCTTCATTGCAACCGGCGCCTGAATAGTGGTGACGGCTTGAAGAAATAATCCGGTAACGGGATAATCCCAAAATAGGATATTTTCCGTTGCTTACTTTGAAAGCACTTGATGGCTCATGATGTTGATGGCAGGGCGGCACTGGAGGCGAAAGTAGCTGCTTTGATAGATGAAAAACCTTGGATGCGTGCCGACTTACTGGAGCGTCAAATTGCTCTCATTGCCAATGAGAACAGTAGTTATAAAGCGAAAAGTGCAAAACTCATCGGTGTTGCCGACCAATTTGTTGAGGCCGTGGCACCATATGCTGCATGTCGTCGTGGATGTGATCAGTGTTGCCATATGTCTACGCCAATTTTTCAGCACGAAGCTCAGAGATTGGCCGCTGCCTCAGGGAGAAAAATCTCGGTAGTGCCGTATCGACCGCATAAGGAGGTGCTTGATAAAGGGCTCAAATTTTACGGAAGTCCATGCCCATTTTTGGACCAAGGTCAGTGCTCTGTATATGAGGTCCGACCGATGATCTGTAGGGTTCATCATTCACTTAACTCCAATTCCTCAGAGTGCGATACATCGGTGCCGCTTCAACAAAAAACTGGGGTTGGTATGTATAACCCAGACTTCCTTGAGCTCCCCTATATGGAGCTCACAGTGAGGCGGAATCCAGCAGAGCCGTGGGGGTATCTCCAAGAGTTTTTTCCTCTGTAATACGAGTGCTTATCGTTTTGGCTGCGTCAGCGCGAGGACTTGAACAACTTATACAGGCCATAAACAATAGCTCCGCCAATCAGCAATGGGATGGTCACGGCGTTGATAGCCATTACTACGCCAAGCAAGGCAGTTCCGATGGCACCCCATAGCCACAATGCAATAGGCGCAACAATGACTTCAGTAGCTGTGATGGAATTGTCTCTCGGCGGCACGTACTCAGGTTCATCCCACTTTCGCAAAATCTCAGTACACTCTTGGCACTGGAAAGACCCCATCCCGGTTTTCCGCCCCACTGCATACCATTGCTTTGCTTTTAGTAGTTCTTCGGGCGTGCAATCGGGGGAGTGCTTGTCTGAGCAATAGATATTGCCAAGCGTGAAGTATTCGCCTGCTTTGATGTAATACTTTTCGATGTCTTCCAGTTCTTTCTGGGTGCAATCTCGTGCTCGCCGTCCATCAAGAAGCAAATCTGCCAATTTCTTGGCTGACAAACTGTAATCAAGTTCAGCGGATCGTCGATACCACTTCTTTGCTTCTTCGATGTCGTGTTCCACCAGCTTCACCCCGTCTCTTCGGGATTCCCCGCAGTGCTCATAAGCCTCACCCAGCAAGAACATTCCGGGGGCAGAGCCGCTTTCCGCCCATGCGACCAAATGAGAGAGCGCTTTTGCATGGTCGACTGGTAAAGAGTCGCCGTTCAAATACCGCTCAAAAAGCTCACGATTTACATCCTGATAGCCACCTTCAAGTAGCCGGAACAAAATTTTATTGGATAGGTCTGGGTCCTTGGCTTTGAGAGATATTGCTGCTGCGTAGCAGCCTTCAAGCCGCCCCTTTTCGCCTGTGGCAATGGCATTTTCCACATGACCAAAAAAATCGTATCGCTCTGCCATAACCTGCTCCCCTGCTTTCGCTTTCAATTTTCTATATGGTATCCCAGTGTCAAATATGAAGCTCTCTGGCCCGGCTGCTTTTGGCATTTAGTCTTAGGCATCGATCCTGTTGCGGTCGCCCCTTTGAGCGATAAGGCTCTGCTGAGGTATGCAAAGAGCTGGAAAAAGGTAAAAATAGAAGCCTGAAAAGCATGTGTTAGGTTGCTATTTTTACTTTTAAGATGGCATTGGTAAGAAAACGAAGTCTAAGTGAGTGGTGTGTATTGTGTATTGCGTTGAAAATAAACAAGTATTTGTGTTTCCTGTCTTCCACTCACTCATGCGTACGCAGATTAACTTCTTATTACCGTTCTGATCAGTCCGCGAGGTAAGCAAGCATGAGCAATGCCGTCACCTTCAAGGTTCTCGAGGATATCGCCAAGGATTTGTCCGGCGACGAGATCACCTTTCCGACCTTTCTCGACATCACCTTCCAGGTGCGGACGGCACTGAAGGATCCGAATCTCAACGTCGACCAGCTGGCCAAGCTGGTCGGCGCCGAGCCGCTGATGAGTACCAAGATCATCCGCATGGCCAATTCGGTGGCGCTCAATCCGTCCGGTCGCGAGATCGCCGATGTCAAGAATGGCATCATCCGCGTCGGCATGGAGGCGGTGCGGACGGTGTCCTTTGCCGTGGCCATGGAGCAGTTGCTCAAGTCGAAGCAGATGCAGCCGTTCGAGGGTATTTCCAGACGCCTGTGGGAGCACACGGCGCACGTTGCCGCGCTGGCCCGCGTCCTGGCCCGCAAGATCGCCCGGATCAACGGTGACGAGGCGATGTTCACAGGGCTGGTGCACGATATCGGCGTGTTCTACCTGATGTCGCGCGCCGCGGGGTTCCCCGAGCTGGTTGCCGACAAGGCTGAACTGCATGCGCTGCTGGTCGGCTGGCACGACAATATCGGCCATGCGCTGCTGTCGGCACTGGGTTCGCCGGAATCGGTGCTGCTTGCCGTGCAGGAGCATGAGACCGACCGCGAGATCAAGGAAATCAAGACGCTGTCGGACGTCCTCTACGTGGCCAACAAGATTGCCAACCGGACGGCCAGCTGGCGTGATCCGGAATTCGATGGCGCTGTCGATACCTCGATGCTCGACAGCCTGTTCGATGCTGAAACCCTGGCCGGGATCGTCGACGAATCGGAAGAGGAAGTGGCTTCGCTGAAGACGGCGCTCGGCGGCTGACGGGGGGCGCTGGCGGCTTCGCGCCGCGCAACGGCGGATTCCATAGGTGATTTCCGTAATTGGCTGATGACGGCTGGCATGGATAATTGACCTGTCATTTATCCATCCGGCCGTTTTTTGCGGTCGACCGCCTGAAAAGCGGGAAAACCACAATTCACGAAAATCCCATGGCTGCTTTTTCCCGCACCGTGCGCAGCATTGCCGCGCTGTTTTTCCTGTTCTCCGGTCAGCAGGTTCTTGCCGCCCGGGATCTGCTGGTCGTCCAGGTCGCGCCGCTGAGCGGGCCGCAAGGCGTCACCGGCCGCGCCATCGGCGCCGGTGCCCGGCTCTACTTCGATCACATCAACGCCAGCGGCGGCGTCAACGGCACACCGATCCGTTTCGTCAGCCGCGACGACGGCCAGAATCCGGAAACCACCGTCCGTCTCGTCCGCGAAAGCCTGGAGCGCGAGGCGCCGGTGGCCTTTGTCGGCAGCGTCGGTACCAACAACGTCGAAGCACTGGTTCGCGACGGCAGCCTGGCGCGCAGCGGCACCCCGCTGGTCGGCGCCGTCTCCGGCGCCAGTTCGGTGACCGGCAAGCCGTCGATCTTCATCGTCAAGGCCGGCTACCGTGCCGAGATCGGGCGTCTCTTCCAGCAACTCGGCCAGATCGGACAGAAGCGCGTCGGCCTGGTTTTCCAGAAGGATGCGCTGGGCGACGACGTGCTCGCCGGTGCCGATGCCGAGGCCGGCAAGTGGGGCATCGAGCTGGTTGCCCGTGCTGGTTACGAGCGTAATTCGACCAAGGTCGAGGCTGCCGTCGAGGCAATGCTGAAGGCCAACCCGGCGTCGATCTTCCTCGGCGCGACGACGCTGGCGGCGGTTGAGTTCGTTCGCCAGTACCGGGAGCGCGGCGGTTTTGCAACGATCTACGGTCTCTCGATCATCGATTCACAGGTCTTGCTCGACAAGCTGGGGCCAGACGTTGCCCGTGGTTTTGCCTTCTCGGTGGTCGTTCCGCCGGAGAGCAAGGCGGTGTTGCCGCTGGTTCGCGAGTACGCAAAGCTGAAGGCGCAGGGCAGGCATCCCGACCTCGGCGCCCGTTCGATGGAGGGCTTCATAGCCGCCAAGGCGCTGGTCACCGCGTTGCGCAAGGGTGCTGCCAGTGGTCCCGAAGCCGGCAAGGCGGTGGCTGCCATCCGCAAGCTCGACCTGGGCGGCTACAGCCTCGATTTCTCGGCGGCCGATCGCACCGGTTCGACCTACGTCGATTTCGCGATGCTTGGTCGCGGCGGCCAGATCGTCCAGTAGGCCGGACTACAGCCGGCGGATCTTTTCCAGCAGTGCCGTCGTTGATTTGTGGTGGATGAACGGGATCGAGTGCACCGTCCCGCCCCAGCCGCGCACTTCGGCGCAGCCGACGATCTTGTCCACCGGCCAGTCGCCGCCCTTGACCAGCACTTCCGGGCGGCAGTCGAGGATGCGCTGCAAGGGTGTGTCCTCGTCGAACCAGGTCACCAGTGCCACGCACTCCAGTGCCGCCATGACTGCCAGGCGGTCGGCCAGCGCATTGACCGGGCGATCGTCGCCTTTGCCCAGACGCTTCACCGAGGCGTCGCTGTTCAGCGCCACCACCAGGCTCGTGCCGAGTGCGGCTGCCTGCGCCAGATAGGTCACGTGGCCGCGGTGCAGGATGTCGAAACAGCCGTTGGTGAAGACCAGCGGCCGCGCCAGTGCGGCGGTTCTTGCGGTCAACTGGTCGGGCGGGCAGATTTTGGCTTCGAATGCGGGGGCGAGGTAGTTCATGGTCGGTCGGTCGTGGTGTACGGCCGGCATTGTAGCGCGCTCAATGCATCGGCAAGACCAGTCGCGGCGTGCTCTCCTCGGCCGGGCAGCGGCAGCCGATGCGCTTGCACAGCCGGTCGACACCCAGGATGGAGAGCATGCTGTGCCGGTCGCCGGCCCGGCGCATGCCTTCGACGACGCCGATGGTCAGGGCGTCGCCAGCCGCCGCCATGTGGCTGACCGGCTGGATTTCCTCGCGGGCCACTTCGGGAATTTCGCCCAGTTCATCGACCAGCAGTCCCAGGCAGGTCTTGCCATGCGTACGGACGACGACGATCTGCCGTGCCCGTTCCGGCATCGCGGCGCCCGGCGTCAGGATGCGTTCAAGGTGAAGCACAGAAATCAGGTTGCCGCGGTACATCTTGACGCCGGCGATCAGGTCGCTCTTGCCGCCGAAGACCGGTGTCAGGTCGTCGGTATCGATGGCTTCGATGACATCGCCTGCGGGAATGCCCAGCCATTGCCGGCCGATGTAGAAGGTCGCGATTTCCAGCACGTCGTTGCCGGTGCCGACCCGACGGGCTCGCCCCTGGACGGAGGCTTTGGCCTTCTTCTGTCCGTCTTCCCCGACGCCGGCGATGCTGCCCAGCGGGAAGGCCGATAGCGACAGAATGTCGTCGACCTGGCCATCGCTGGTCTTGTACTCCCGGTAGCCGGCGGATTGGGCGGTACCCAGTGCGTAGTAGCTGCCGTCCAGCGCAACGATGTCGGAATTGCGGCCGCCCCGGCCGAGCTTGCGCTGCATTTCACCGAGGGGAAAGGTGCTGTTTGCCGGATAGCGCACATCGGTGCTGGCCAGGACCTTGCCGTCGCGGTGCACGAACAGTGCAAAGGCGCCGTCAGCCGGGTCGCCGGCAGCATCGCGCGGCAGCGCGTCGTGCAGCATGGCCGAAAATTGCGGTTGGCCGTCAAAGACGATGCCGATGCCACCGACGACCTTGCTGCCGTCCGGAGCACGTACGGCGGCACTGTAGATATAGGTCGGCTGGTTGTCATACAGCGGGCTCGGCACGAATTGCGAAAATACATAGCCCTGCGATGAGCCGATGGCCAGGCAGCGGCCGACCCACTCTTCGCTCAGGCGGGTGCCGCGCAAGCCGTCGCTGTCCGGATTGGAGACGGCGATCACCTGGCCCTGGGCGTTGAACAGGATCAGGTTGCTGTAAACGGTGTACAGGCCGTTGATGTAACGCAGTATCTCGCCACAGCGTACGGCATCTTCCGGGGATACCGGGGCGTGCGCCAGGACGCGCCGAAAGGTGGCATTGAGCGCCCACCAGCGGCAGTCGTTGGCACGTTCATACAGGTTGCGGTCCATGACGTCGATGGCAAAGGCTGCCCGCGAGATGCCATTTTCCAGCAAGGCGGCAACGACGGTTTCGTGCAGATTGCCGATCGACTGCTCGAAAATCGCCTGGGTTTTGCGCCCGGTATTGGAAATCTCCCACAGTAGGGTCTTGGCAAACGCCGCATTGCCCTGGCTGCTGGCTTCGACCTGGCGAACCGAGCCGTTCCATACCGAGCGATTGAGGTCTTCCTGGATGCCTTCGGCTTGCTCCGGAATCATCCGCAGTTCGTCCGAAAACAGCGTCGGGTGATGGGTTACGGCATCCAGTGCCTGGCGGTTGATATGCTGCAACAGGCGGGTTTCGTTGCGTTCGAAGGCGAATTCCAGCGGCGCCAGTGCCAGCCCGAGCCAGCCCGGACCGGGGTAGCCCTGGTAGGCATGGGCGGCGCAGGTAAAGGCCAGGTATTCGCGGCCGGCGAGCCGGATGACCTCGCCGCCGGCCGTCAGCAGTTGCCGGTCCAGCCGGGTGCCGACCGGTAACTGGATGACGGAAGCGCTGGCGACGACCAGCCCGCTCGCATCCAGTGTTGCCAGCAGCGTGAAGTCACCGTCATTGAGCAGGTTGGCGAAGATGCCCTGCATTTCGTCTTCCAGGCGGAAGACCAATGCCAGCACACCAAGACAGCGACCTTCGGCATTTTCAACACGGTAGGCGTAGAGCAGGTGTTTGCCGGGGGGCAGGAAATCCGCCGGGCCAAAGTACTCGACGTAGCAGGCCGAGGTCGAACAGGCTTCGTCGATCAGCGGGTGCCTGCTGGCGCTCGCCGGATGTTCGGTGAGGCGGGCGCGGATGCTGCCGTCGGCGGCAAACAGGACGATGTCCGAATAGACCGTGTATTTGTCGACATATTCGCGAAAACGCGCCTGCAGGGCGTCTGCCGGGGCGTCGCTGGCGAGCAGGAATTCGCGGATGTCGTCGTCGGCGGAGAGGAAACCGATGTCGGCGGTGCGCTCGAACAGGTTGCGCACGAGTATGTCGATACTGGTCTGGGCCTTGGCCCGCAGGTCGGCGACGGCCTTGTGCCGGGTTTCCCGGCCGAGGTGGTTGAGCAGGTCGCCGGTCAGTTGCTGGAAGGCTTCGCGGGTACCGGCCATTTCGGTCGCGGCACCGGTCAACTGGCCGAGCAGGCCGAGGGTGTCCCAGGTGACCTGCAGTTTGCCAAGCACTTCACGGTAATCCTCGACGCCTTGCATGTGGCGGATGATGCCGTTCAGCGTTTCATCGATTTCGATGCCCTTGTAGATCGTCATTGTTTGCCTCCGGTTTCTCGATTTTCGAGCGGTCTGCGCCGTTTTTGTTGAACGGGCTATGGAAGCAATAAATGCGCCGAAATGACGAAACCATGCTGGCAGCGGGTTTTCGCGAAATGCCTGCGTGGCTTGTCGGTTTCTTGACGTATCAAAACCGACAAGCCGGCGACGCGTGCAGCGGCAGCTTACGGGTGCTGGCGATGCCAGTCGGCCAGCGTGCTCACGGCGTCGTCCAGCGTGTGCAGCAGTTCGACACCGGCCATCGCCGGGGTGCGCTGGACGCCGGCGCCGCCGGCCCATAGCGCCATGCTGGCCGGCAACAGCCCGCGCAACTGTTGCAGCAGACCAGGAATCGGACGGGCCGGGAAGGCGACGGAAAACGACAGCGCGACGATGTCGGCCTGGTGAGCAGCGGCGGCACGGGCGATTTCGAGCAGCGGCATCTGCGTGCCGAGTGGGATGCATTCGGCACCTTCGAGGGCAAACAGGGCTTCGACCATCAGCAGGCCGAGCACATGCTGCTCTTCGGGAACGCTGGTCAGGATGATGCGCGGCCGGCGCTTGCCGCCGGGGAGTGCGGCGATGCTCTGGCGCAGCACGCGTTTGGTCAGTTCGGTGAACAGGTGTTCCTCGAAGACTTCAATGTTGCCGCTTTCCCAGGCCTGGCCGACGCGCCAGGTGATCGGTGCGACCGTGTCCTGGACAAAACGCTGCAGGCCCTGGCGGGCGATACGTTGCTGCATGGCCTGGGTGTAGCCGCCGGCGTCGTGCTGGCGAATCAGGTCGAGCAGTTCCTCCAGTTCGCTGGCGTCGTTCGCCGGCGGCAGAACTTCCGCGAGCCGGTTCCGTCTCGGCGCCAGCGCATTGAGTTCCTCGAGCGGTGCCGCAATCAGCTTGCCGGGGCGATGTCCCTGATCCATCAGGCGTTTGATCAGGCGCAGGCGATCGACCTGGTCGGCGCTGTAGACCCGTTCGCCGCAGGCATCGCGTTCCGGCAGGGGGAAGCCGTAGCGGCGTTCCCAGACCCGCAGTACGTCCTTGGACAGGCCGGTATCGCGTTCGACGGCAGCAATGTTGAAATTGGCAGTATTCATTATTTGTCCTGAACAAAAGCTAGACAAAGCGTTGACAAGTGGATCGTTGGTCGCTATCTTACGAACAAGTGCTTTGTTTGTCCAGGACAAATAAGCTAGTTGTCTAGCCTTGGTTATGCATCACCCCTCACCCTGACCTGACGGAGAAAAACATGAACGCCCCTGAAAAGATTTTCCTGCCCGATGTCCAGTCGACCGCAGATCATCGCCTGCTGGCGATCCACAACGTCGGCGTCAAGGGGTTGCGCTACCCGATGCAGTTGCAGGCGGCCGATGGCGAAACGATCTCCACCGTGGCCACGCTGGCAATGAGCGTCGGCTTGCCGGCCGACGTCAAGGGCACGCACATGTCGCGCTTTGTTGAACTGCTCGAAGCCCGGCGCGGTGTGCTGAGCCAGGACGGCCTGTTCCGCATGCTTGAGGAAATGCTGCTGCGTCTCGACGCTTTCAGCGGCCGCATCGAAATGGCATTTCCCTACTTCATCCGCAAGGCCGCGCCGGTGTCCGGTGTCGAAAGCCTGCTTGACTACGATGCAGTGCTGATCATCGACAAGCAGGAAGGGCGCTATCCGACGCTGACCATGCGCGTGACCGCACCGGTGACCAGCCTGTGTCCGTGCTCGAAGAAGATTTCCGATTACGGTGCGCACAACCAGCGTTCGCACATCACGCTCGAAGCCACGCTGCGCTCGTTGATGAGCATCGAAGAACTGGTGCGCATCGCCGAGGAAGAGGCTTCCTGTGAGGTCTTCGGCCTGCTCAAGCGGCCGGACGAAAAGTGGGTGACCGAGCGCGCTTACGACAATCCGAAATTCGTCGAGGATCTGGTGCGCGATATCGCCCTGCGCCTGATGAAGGAAACGCGGATCAAGCACTGGAAGGTGGCTTCGGAAAATTTCGAGTCGATCCACAACCATTCCGCCTACGCCGAACTCTACGGCAGCAACGCCTGAGGCCGGATCATGGACAGGATGGAGCGCAAGCGCATCGCCGTCGTCGGTGCCGGTATTTCCGGGTTGGCCAGTGCCTGGCTGCTGAGCCGTCGCCATGACGTGACGCTGTTCGAGGCCGGGGCTTACCTCGGTGGCCACACGAATACGGTCGACGTCACGCTGGAGGGAAAAACGCATCCGGTCGATACCGGTTTCCTGGTCTTCAACGAAAAGACCTATCCCAACCTGATCGCGATGTTTGCGCTGCTCGGCGTCGAATCGGTCGAAACCGAAATGTCCTTCGCCGTCAGCCTGCAGGATCCGGACCTCGAATGGGCTGGCAGCAATCTGGCCACCGTCTTCGGCCAGAAGCGCAACCTGTTGCGGCCGACGTTCTGGAAGATGCTGTCCGACATCCTGCGCTTCAACCGCGAGAGCAGCGAATGGTTGCTGACGAATCCGGAGCAGGACCGTTCGCTGCGCGATTTTCTTGAAGCGGGCGCTTACTCCACGGCTTTTGCCGACTGGTACCTGCTGCCGATGGCGGCCGCCATCTGGTCGTGTCCGACCGGCCAGATGCGCGACATGCCGCTCGCCACCTTCATCCGCTTCTGCCAGAACCACGGCCTGCTGCAGGTCTTCGACCGGCCGGCATGGCGCACCGTCAAGGGCGGCGGGCGCGAGTACGTGCGCAAGCTGGCCGGGCAACTCGACGACATCCGTCTGGCCTGTCCGGTGACTGCCGTCACCCATGAAGGCAGTGGCCTGCGCGTCACGCATGCGCAGGGCAGCGAATATTTCGACCAGGTCGTGATGGCCTGTCACAGCGATCAGTCGCTGGCCATCCTCGGCCATGCCGCCAGCGATGCGCAGCGCGAAGTGCTGGCGGCGATCCGCTACCAGCCCAACCGCGCCGTGCTGCACACCGATCCGGCGCTGCTGCCGCGCCAGCAGAAGCTGTGGTCGGCGTGGAACTACTTTGCCGGCGAAGGCGACCCCGGCGAGCAGCCGGTCGGCGTCTCCTACCTGATCAACAAGTTGCAGCCGCTGCCTTTTACGACGCCGGTCGTCGTCACGCTGAATCCGGCCCGCGAACCTGATCCGGCCACCGTGCTCGCCGAATTCGATTACGCCCACCCGGTGTTCGACGCCGCAGCGATTGCCGCCCAGCAGCGTCTGGCCGATGTCCAGGGCGAGAACGGCATCTGGCTGGCCGGCGCCTGGGGCAGCTACGGTTTCCACGAGGACGGCCTGAAATCGGCGCTGCGGGTCGCCAACGGACTCGGTGTCCAGGCGCCGTGGCAGGGCGTGGCCGAACTGCTGCGCGAAACGGAAACGGCGTGAGCAAATGAGCGCCCGCCCGCAACTCTTCCTCGGCCATGTCATGCACCGGCGCCTGCGGCCGGCGGTGAATGCCTTCGTCTATCCGGTGTTCTACGTGCAATTGCCGGTGCGCGACCTAGCGGCCGGAAATTGCGGCATTTTTGCGGTCGACCGCAAAAATCTGCTGAGTTTTCGCACGGCCGACCACGGTCCGCGCGACGGCAGCCCGCTGTTGCCGTGGATCACCGGCATCCTGCGCGAGCATGGCCTGCCCGACGACGGCGAGATCATGCTGCAGACCTTCCCGCGCGTGCTTGGCTACGTCTTCAATCCGGTCAGCTTCTGGTTCTGCCATGACCGGGCGGGCGCGCTGATCGCCGTGCTGGCCGAGGTCAACAACACCTTTGGTGGCCATCACAGCTACCTGCTGCACGATGGCGGCCGGGCCCTGCCGGAAGGGGGCGAGATCCACGCCGGCAAGGCTTTTCACGTGTCACCGTTCTGCACCGTCGACGGCGCGTATCGCTTCCGTTTCCGCCAGGCTCACGCCGTGCACTTGGCGCGCATCGACTACGACGATGCACAGGGTGAGTTGTTGCTCACTTCCATTTCCGGAAAGGCGCAGGCGTGGACCGCAGGAAACCTGCTGCGCGCCTTCCTGCGCATGCCTTTACTCACGCTGGGCGTGATCGCCCGCATTCACTGGCAGGCCCTGCGGCTCTGGATGAAGGGCGTGCCCTTCATCGGCGCCCGCCCGCCGCAGGTTCTACAGGAGACGACAAAATGACCCAGGCAATGACCCTGCGCGGTGGCACGACGCTGGCCCGCGACACCCGAACCGTCTTCGGCATGCTCGAAGGCTTGCACGATGGCCTGCTGGAAATCCGTCTGCCCGATGGCGACTGCGCCCTGTTCGGCAACGGCGAGCACGGCGTCACGCTGCAGGTGCACGACGAGGCGATGTTCGGCCGGGTGCTGGCGCGTGGCGACATCGGGCTGGCTGAAGCCTACCTCGACGGCCAGTGGGATGCGCCGGACGTGACGGCGCTGCTGCTCCTGCTGGCGCGCAATCGTCCGGCGCTGAAGCAGGCGGTGTATGGCTCCTGGGCCAACCTGGTCGCTGCCCGCATCCGCCACTGGCTGAACCGCAACAGTCGTGCCGGCAGCAAGCGCAACATCATGGCCCACTACGATCTGGGCAACGATTTCTATCGCCTGTGGCTGGATCGCTCGATGAGCTATTCGTCGGCGCTGTACCGGAGCGGTGAAGATGACAGCCTGGAGACAGCGCAGCAGGCCAAGTACCGGCGCATCCTCGACCGCCTGCAGGCGGCGCCCGGCCAGCAGGTGCTGGAAATCGGCTGCGGCTGGGGTGGCTTCGCCCGGATGGCTGCTGCCGACGGCCTGGCGCTGACCGGCCTGACGTTGTCGCCGGCACAGCTGGCGTGGGCGCAAAACAGTGCGCCGGCGGCCGATTTGCGCCTGCAGGACTACCGCGACCTGAACGAAAGCTTCGACCATGTGGTGTCGATCGAGATGTTCGAGGCCGTCGGCGAGCGCTGGTGGCCGACCTATTTCGCCAGCGTGGCGAAAGCCCTGCGCCCGGGCGGCAAAGCGGTGATCCAGAGCATCACCATCGCCGACGACCTGTTCGCCGATTACCGCAAGGGTACCGATTTCATCCAGCAGTACATTTTCCCGGGCGGCATGCTGCCGTCGCGCCAGGCTTTCCGGGTGGCGGCGCAAAAAGCCGGGCTGGCCGTCACCGACGAATTCGCCTTCGGTCACGATTACGCGCGCACGCTGGCCGAATGGCGCGCCGCCTTCGAGCGCAACTGGCCGCAGATCGCCGGGCAGGGCTTCGACGATAGCTTCCGTCGCTTGTGGCGTCTCTATCTCTGTTATTGCGAGGCCGGTTTCCTGGCCGGCAATATCGATGTCGTCCAGTTCGAGCTGGCGCATGCACCGGCGTAGCCTGCTGCTGGCGCTGCTCGGCTGGCCGTTGCTGGCCCGTGCCGGCAGCGCGCCGCCGTTATACGGACTGCGCCGCCGCGGTTCCGGCAGTTTCCGCCGCTTTGGCTTCCTGGTTTACGAAGCCACGTTGTGGTCCGGCGATGAATCGACAAAGCAGCCGGGGCCGCCGCTGGCGCTGCGCCTCGATTACCGGCGCAGCATCAGCGGACGCGACATCGCCGAGGCCAGCGTCCGGGAAATGACCCGCTTCGTTGCCGATGCCGCCCGGCTCGACGCCTGGGGCGATCAGATGGCGCGGATCTTCCCGGATGTGCGCGATGGCGATCACCTGCTCGGCGTGTGGCGTCCGGACGGTGCGTATTTCTATCAGGGCGACCGGCTGATCGGCAGCATCCGCGATGCCGAATTCGCCCGGGCCTTCTTCGCCATCTGGCTCGATCCGCGCAGCAGCGCGCCCGGCCTGCGCGCAGCCTTGCTCGAGGCGGTCTGAGGCGCCGGGCGCCCCGCCATGAAACCGACGCCAACCTTCGCTTACGGCCTGCTTGGCCTGCCGCTGGCATTTGCCGCGCTGCCGATCTACGTGCATGTGCCGAACTACTATGCGCTGGTCACCGGCATGGATCTGGCGCTGCTCGGGTTCATCCTGCTCGGCGCCCGGCTGGCCGATGCCGGCATCGATCCGTGGCTGGGCTGGCTGGCCGACCGCGTGCCGCGCCGGCCGATGCTGGCAGTGGCGCTGCTGCCCTTCGTGCTGGGTTTCGTCATGCTGCTCAATCCGCCGGCCGGCCCGGCGGCACCGTGGTTGCTCGCGTCCTTGCTGCTGACCTACCTCGGCTTCTCCGCAGCGACCGTGGCGTATCAGGCCTGGGGCGCCGATGTCGGCGGCGATTCTGCCTTGCGTACCCGGCTGACTGCGTCCCGCGAAGGCTTCGGCCTGCTCGGCGTGGTCCTCGCCGCCGCGTTGCCGACGGTGCTTGCCGGCAACCTGCAGGACGGCATTGCCCGTCTTTCCTGGCTGCTGCCGCCAATCGTGCTGCTTGCCGCCGTTGTCGCATTTTCGCGGGTTGGGGCCGGTCGACCGCAAGTGGTCGAGGTGCTGGCCTTGCGCCCGGCCATGCGCGGGGTGCTGGGTGATCCGGCGTTTCGCCGCCTGCTACTGGTGTTCATGTGCAACGGCATCGCTTCGGCCTTGCCGGCGACGCTGTTCCTGTTCTTTGTTGCCGATGTGCTGCAGCGCGAAGCGGCCAGCGGCGCCTTGCTGGCGATCTATTTCCTCGCCGGGGCGGCGTCCCTGCCGCTGTGGCTGAAGCTGGCGACACGCCTGGGGCGGCCGCTGGCCTGGCTGGCGGCGATGGGGTTGGCGATGCTGGCCTTCGCCGGCGCCGGTCTGCTCGGGCCGGATCAACTGGTGGCGTTCGCGCTGATCTGCGTCGCCTCCGGGCTGGCGCTCGGCGCCGACCTGGCGCTGCCGGCGGCAATCGCCGCCGATCTGGGCGAGCGACGCGGACAGGTCGGTGCCTGTTTCGGCGTCTGGAATCTTGTCGCCAAACTGAATCTGGCGCTGGCGGCCGGGCTGGCCTTGCCGCTGATCGGCCTGTTCGGCTACGTGCCGGGCAGCGGTGCCGGCCTGCCGGCGCTGGTCTTCGCCTACGCCCTGTTACCGCTGGCCTTCAAGGCCATCGCCGCCGCGCTGCTGTGGCGCTGGCGGCATTCACTGGAGATCGAATCATGAAACTGCTGGCTGTCGCTGCGTTGTCGCTGGGTCTGGGGGCGTGTGCCGCGCCGGGTGTCGAACAATACCGGGCGGAACAGCCGGTGTTGAAACTGGAACAGTATCTTTCCGGTCAACTCGACGCCTGGGGCATTTTTCAGGGGCGCTCGGGCGAGGTGAAGAAGCGCTTTCACGTCCGCATCGACGCCCGTTGGCAGGACGGCACCGGCGTTCTCGACGAGCATTTCACCTGGTCCGACGGAACGACTTCGCGGCGCGTGTGGACGCTGGTGCGTCAGCCCGACGGGCGTTATCTCGGCACTGCCGACGATGTGATCGGCGAGGCGATCGGCGAAGTTGCCGGCAACGCCTTGCGCTGGCGCTATGTGCTGGCGTTGCCGGTGGATGGCAAGGTATACAACGTCGATTTCGACGACTGGATGTTCCTGATGGACGACAAGGTCATGCTCAACCGCTCCTACATGTCGAAATGGGGTGTCAATCTCGGCGAGGTCACGCTGACCTTCGTCAAGCGCTGAGACGGCGATGGCGCTGAATCCGAAAATCACCGACTGGCAGGGCCGGCGCGTCTGGCTGGTCGGAGCCTCGGCGGGCATCGGGGCGGCGCTGGCGCAGGCGCTGGCCGCTCGCGGCGCCCGTCTTGTCCTTTCGGCGCGCAGTGCCGACAAGCTGGCGGAACTGGGCTTGCCCGGGGCGCTGCTGCTGCCGTGCGATGCCACCGACAGCACCAGCCTGGGCGAGGCACTGGCCGCCCAGGTCGGTCACTGGGGCGGGCCCGACCTGGTCATCTACCTGGCCGGCGACTATGTGCCGATGAGCGCTGACGATTTTTCCATCGCGGTGGCCGAGCGGCTTTTTGCGGTCAACTTCCTTGGCGCGGCAAAAATGACCGGTGTCGTGCTGCCCGCCTTGCGTGCCGGCGGCGGCATCGCCTTCGTTGCCAGCGTCGCCGGTTATCGCGGTCTGCCGAAGGCGCTGGCCTACGGGCCGGGCAAGGCGGCGCTGATCCATTTTGCCGAATGCCTGCACCTCGATCTGGCGCCGCGCGGCATCGGCGTCTGGGTGATCAATCCCGGCTTCGTCGCCACCCGGCTGACCGCCCGCAACGATTTTGCCATGCCGGCGCTGATGACCGCAGAAGCGGCGGCGTCGGCCACGCTTGATGGCCTGGCCAGCGGCCGCTTCGAGATTCATTACCCGAAACGCTTCACCCGCGTGCTGAAGTTCCTTTCCCTGCTGCCCGACAGCTGGTATTTCCCGCTCGTCCGGCGCTTTACCGGAGGCTGACATGAAACATGCTGCCCTGATCGATTTTTACCAGACGCTGACGCCAGAATCGGTCGCCCGCTTCGCCGAGTTCTATAGTGCCGACGCCTGGTTCAAGGACCCGTTCAACGATGTGCGCGGCCTGCCGGCCATCGAGCGCATCTTTCGCCACATGTTCACGCAGGTTGGCGAGCCGCGTTTCGTCGTCACCGAAACGGTTGCCGACGATGGCGGCGCGGTGCTGGTCTGGGAGTTCTGCTATCGGGTCAGTCTGTGGGGGCGGGGCGAAACCCAGGTCATGCGCGGCGTCTCGCACCTGAGGTTCGATGCCGCCGGCAAGGTCTGTCAGCACCGCGATTACTGGGACACCGGCGAGGAGCTGTACATGAAGCTGCCGGTGCTGGGCGGCTTGTGGCGCGGCTTGCGGCGGCTGCTGGCGGCCTGATCAGGGCGCCGTCAGCGCGGCTTCGGCGGTGACGATCTTGACGTGCGGGAACGGAATCTCGATGCCCCGACGCTCGAACGCGGTTTTGGCCCGGCGCAGGTATTCGCGGCGCACGCCCCACTGTTCGCCGGGGGCGACGCGGAAGCGGCCGCGGATGACCACCGACGATGCCGCCCACTGGTCGACGCCGGCAATTTCCAGCGCGTCGAGGATTTTCGGGCCGAAGTTTTCGTCACGGCGCAGTTCGTCGCCAACCTCTTGCATCACCGCCACCACTTCATCGACATCCGCGCCATAGGCCACGCCCAGGTCGATGACGGCGCAGGCGTGGCCCAGGCTCATGTTGGTGACCACGGTGATCTGGCCGTTGGGCACGTAATGGACATTGCCGGCGTAGTCGCGCAGGCGCAGGTAACGCAAGGTCAGTTCCTCGACGGCACCGGTCTTGCCGCCGGCCTCGATGACGTCGCCGAGGCGGATCTGGTTTTCCAGCAGCAGGAAGAAGCCGGTGAAGTAATCCTTGACCAGGCTCTGCGCGCCAAAGCCGACGGCGATGCCGGCAACACCGGCGGCTCCGAGCAGCGGCGCCACTGAAATGCCGACTTCACCGAGGATCAGCAGCACGGTGACCACCGACAGCACGACGGTCAGCGCGTAACGCAGCACGCGCGACAGCGTGCGCACCCGCTGGGCGCCTTCCAGGCTTTCCTGGCGGCTGGCGATCAATTCGCGGAAGCGCGGGGTGATGCGCTGGATCAGGTGCTGCAGGAAAAGTGCGAGGCTGATGATGACGACGATGCGCAGCGGTGTGGCGAACTGGCTGGCCAGCATCTGCAGGGATTCCGGGTCGGCTGGGAACATGATTTTCTCTCGGGTGCCATCGGCTTCAGATGCGGCCGATTTATTTGGTTTTAAATCGAATTTGCTTGTTAAAAACTCGTGTTTTTATAAATCATATTTGAAATCAACATATTGGATTGTTACAATGCTTGACGCGGCGAAAATTTAACATTGTTTTTCAATGTAATTTGTTCGTGTTGTGCTGATCCGGCACGGCGGTTTTGGTTATTTGATGTCCTGTGGTTTCGCCGCTCCGGGGGGCGTCCGGGAGTGACACGATGTTATTGGCAACAGATCTCGACGGGACTTTTCTCGGTGGTTCGGCAGAGCAGCGCCAGGCCCTCTATCAACTGATTTCCGGCAGCCAGGACATCCAGCTGGTGTTCGTCACCGGGCGCGGGCTGGAGGCGGTGATGCCGCTGCTGTCCGACCCGATGGTGCCGACGCCCGACTACATCATTTGCGATGTTGGCGGGACGGTTGTCGAGGGCGGCTCGTTGCAGCCGGTGCAGCCCCTGCAGGCCGGAATCGATTTGCGCTGGCCGGGCGAGCGCACGGTTGCCGATGCGATGGCGCAATTTCCCGAGCTGGAGCGCCAGGAAGTTCCGCAGCAGCGACGCTGTTCCTACTTCTGCCACCAGGATGCAGTGACGCCCGAGTTGATCGAGGTGGCTCGCGCGCTCGATTGCGAGGTCATGTACTCGGCCAGCCGTTATCTCGATCTGCTGCCGGCCGGGGTGAACAAGGGCAGCACGCTGAAGGCGCTGGTCGAACATCTGGGCGTGCCGCACGCGCAGGTGCTGGTGGCAGGCGACACGTTGAACGACCTGGCGATGTACGAAGCCGGTTTTCAGGGCGTCTGTGTCGGCGAATCCGAGCCGGCGCTGCTGGCGGCGACACAGGCGCTGCCCAATGCATTCCACGCGAGCGATCCCGGTTGCGGTGGCATCCTGCAGGCGATCGTCCATTATTCCCTGTTGCGGCCGGGCTATCTCGACGCGGCAACGGTCAGCGCCGAGCGCGGCCGGGCCGAACTGGTGATGGTCTATCATCGCCTGCCCTACGAGGAACACCGGATCAACGGGCGCATCGTGCAACGGCGGCCGAAATCGCCGAACGGCATCATCCCGACGCTGCTTTCGTTTTTTGCCGCCGGTCAGCGCGGTTCCTGGGTTGCCTGGAGCATCCACGACGAGGCGCTCGACCCGCCTTTCGAAGTGCACACCACGGTCGATGCCAAGGCCTATCCCGGCCTGCTCGCCGCCCGCGTCGCCTTGTCCAAGGAGGAGGTCGACGTCTTCTACAAGCGTTTTTCCAAGGAAGCCTTCTGGCCGACGCTGCATACCTTCTGGGAGCGGGCGGTGTTCCGCGAGGAAGACTGGGCGGTATTTGTTGCGGTCAACCGCAAGTTTGCCGAAAGAACCGCCGCCGAGGCTGCCGAAGGGGCGACCGTCTGGCTGCACGACTACAACCTGTGGATGGTACCGGCGGCGCTGCGCGAGTTGCGCCCGGACCTGAAGATCGCCTTCTTCCACCACACCTATTTCCCGTCGGCCGACGCCTTCAACGTCCTGCCCTGGCGCCGCGAAATTGTCGGCAGTCTGCTGCAATGCGACTACATCGGTTTCCATATTCCCCGTCAGGCGGAGAATTTCGTCGATGTCGCCGCCGGCGTCGCCTCGCTGCAGATACTCGAACGCCGGGCCTGCGCGCCGCGCTACCTGACTTACGGTTGTGCTGTCGGCCTGGAGACGATGACCACGCGGATCGAGGTGCATGGCCGGCAGATCGGTCTCGGCGCGCATCCGGTCGGGCTCGATCTCGGCCGCATCCGGCAGTCGCTGCAGCATGCAAAAACGCCGGGGCGGCGGGCGGCGATCCGTAACGAGTTCGCCGGCAAGCGTCTGGTGCTGTCGGTCGAACGGCTCGACTACACCAAGGGCACGCTGGAAAAGATCCGTGCTTTCGGTGATCTGCTCGAACGCTATCCGCAGATGCGCGGCAAGGTATCGCTGGTCGTCGTCTGCGTCCCGGCGGCCAAGGAAATGACCATCTACGACGAACTACAGGTGCAGATCGAACAGGCTGTCGGCCGGGTCAACGGCCAGTACGCTGAAGTCGGCTGGTCGCCGATCCGTTTCTTTTTCCGGCCGCTGCCCTTCGAGGAAGTGGTCGCCTGGTACGCGGAAGCCGACGTGATGTGGATCACGCCGCTGCGCGACGGGCTCAATCTGGTGTGCAAGGAATACGTGGCGACGCAGGGCCAGACCGACGGGCGCGGCGTGCTGGTGCTGTCGGAATTTGCCGGCGCGGCTGCCGAACTGCACGGCGCGCTGCTGACCAATCCGCACGATCCGGCCGACCTGCGCGAGCGCCTGCGCCAGGCCATCGAGATGGACCCGGTCGAACGCGATTCGCGCCTGCGCGGCCTGAACGAAATCGTCTGTCACAACGATATCGAGTGCTGGGGGCGGGAGTTTCTCGATGCTGTAGCCGCAGTGGGGGCTTCATCCTGAGGTTCGGTCCGCGGGCTGTCATCTGCTGCGACTAGAATGCAGCATTGTTCGTAATGAGGTTTGCCATCCATGCAGCAACTTGAGTCCTGGCTGAGCCGCCTGACCGGCGGTGATGCCACGCTGACGCTGGTGCTCCAGGTTTTTGTCGTGGTTACGGTGGTTGTCGTCGGCAACTTCCTGTTGCGCCGCCTGCTCGATCGCCTGGCCGCCCGGACTGCGCAAACGGCCAATCCCTGGGATACGGCGCTGGTACAGGCCGCGCGCCGGCCATTGCCATTGCTGGCCTGGATTGTCGGTCTGGCATTCGCCGCACGCATCGTGCAGAGCGAAGCTGACGCGCCCTTGTTCGAAGCCATCAGCCCGGTCCGGACGATCGGCGTCATTGGCTGCCTGACCTGGTTCCTGGTTCGGGTCATCGGCAATATGCAGGAGGCCTTGTTGCAGCGCCAGATTACCCGTGGCGAGACGGTGGACCGGACGACGGTCGACGCCATCGGCAAGCTGCTGCGGGTGTCGGTACTGATCACTGCCGTACTGGTCGGCCTGCAGAGCCTGGGTTTCTCGATTTCCGGCGTGCTTGCCTTCGGCGGTATCGGCGGCATTGCTGTCGGCTTTGCGGCCAAGGATCTGCTCGCCAACTTCTTTGGTGGGCTGATGGTTTACCTCGATCGCCCGTTTGCCGTGGGTGAATGGATACGCTCGCCGGAGAAGGAGATCGAAGGTACGGTCGAGGAAATCGGCTGGCGTCTGACGCGCATCCGGACCTTCGACAAGCGGCCGTTGTATGTGCCGAACGCAGTATTCACCCAGATCACCGTCGAGAATCCGTCGCGCATGAGCCATCGCCGGATCAAGGAGCATGTTGGCGTGCGCTACGGCGACATGGCTGTGGTAGCCGCCATCGTTACTGATATCAAGGCGATGTTGCGGGGGCACCCGGACATCGAGCAGTCGCAGACGATGATCGTCAATGTCGATGCATTCGGCGCATCGTCGGTCGATATCCTGATCTACACCTTCACCCGGACCACGGTCTGGGTGGAGTACCACGAGATCAAGCAGGATGTGCTGCTGAAGATCGCCGGGATTGTTACCGCCCACGGTGCCGAAATTGCCCTCCCGACGCGGACCGTACACCTGGCAGCGGGGGAGATGGAGCCTAGCGCGCCTCCGGCGCTACTTCCGGCTCCAGCATTTCGATAACCCCCGGTGTGGTCCGTACCATCGGCGTCATCGGCGTCTGATGTTCGATGTCGGCCGGTGCTCTGGCTGACAGCCACCAGGCGGTGCCGGCAAGCAGGCACTGGGTGCCGATGAACCAGGCCGGCAGCGCCGCCGGGCCGAAATGGTGCATCAGCGTGCCGGCCAGTACCGGACCGATGCTGGCGCCGATGCCGTGCAACAGCAGCAGGCTGCCACAGCCGGCGATGATCTCGCGCTTGTCCAGCCGGTCCATCATCCGGGCGACAGCCAGCGGATACATGGCAAAGGCGAAGCCACCGTAGGCGAAAACTGCCAGCAGCACCAGGTTCAGTCCGTGTCCGGCGGCCAGCAGCAGTCCACCGGCAAAGGTTGCGGCGATCAGCGCGATGACGCTGATCACGTGACCGCGATCAAGGCGGTTGGTGACGACGCCGATCGGCCACTGGAAAGCCGCGCCACCAATGATGGCAACGGTCATGAACCAGGCGACACCGGTGTTGCCGAGGCCACTGGTATCGGCCCAGACCGGCGCCAGTCCCCAGAATGCGCCCTGGGCGAAACCGGAGAGCAGGGCCGCGGCGCAGGCTACCGGTGCACGCTGGTAGAGCGTGCGCAGGCCGATGCCATGCACTTCCTCGACTACCGGCTGGGCCAGACGCGTTGCCGCCACCGGCATCACCGCGGCGCAGATCGACAGCGCCGCCAGTGCGAACAGCACGTGTCCGGCCGGGTCGCTCCAGTGCAGCAGTTGCTGGGCCAGCGCCAGCGAACCGAGATTGACCGCCATGTAGGTGGCGAAGATGCGGCTGCGCTGCGCCGGTGCCGCATGGCTGTTGAGCCAGCTTTCGATGGTCGTGTACAGCCCGACCATGCCCATGCCGGTGATCAGGCGCAGCAGGCCCCAGACCCAGGGATTGGCGAGCAGTTCGTGCAGCAGTGCGGCGCAGGCGATGGCGGCGGTGAAGAAGGCGAAGGCGCGCACGTGGCCGACGCGGCGGATCATCATCGGCCCGAGATAGGTGCCGGCGAGGAAGCCGACGAAGTACATGGCGCCGATGGTGCCCAGCGTCTGGCTGTCGAAACCTTCGATGCCGCCGCGCACGGCGAGCAGCGTGCCAAGCAGGCCGCTGCCGAGCAGCAGCAGGGCGACACCGAGGAGCAGGGCGGTGAGGGGGAGAATCTGGGTCATCGCGGCTGGAGGTGAGGCAAGGCCTTCATTGTGCCCCGGATTGGCGACAAACTCGCGGATGGGTACGCATTGTTACAGTGGTAACGGCGCCGTAACATCGCCCGGCTATGCTGCCGCGATGATCCGCCCCGCCCGCCTGATTTCGACCTTGCTATGCCTGCTGACGGCGCTCGCGCTGGCCGGCTGTTCGCCGCGGGCACTGGTCGTCAGCAGTCTGGCCGATGAATTGGCCGGACAGGGGCAGGGCGCGGAAACCGATCCCGAGCTGGCGCGCGATGCCGCGCCCTTCTACCTGAAGCTGTCCGAAGCCGTGCTTGCGCAACAGCCCGGACACGCCGCGCTGGCCGAGAGTGTGGCGGCGCGGATGACCGAATACAGCTACGCCTTCGTCGCCTTCGAGGCCGACCGCATCGAAGCCAGTGACGCCCGCGCTGCCGAACGTCTGCGCCAGCGCGCCGCCGGTCTCTACCAGCGGGCGCGCAAGCATGCGGTCAACGCGCTGGAACGGCGAAATCCCGGTTTCATGCAGGCGCTGGCCGATCCGGCGGCGACGCCGGTGTTGCCCAAGGCCGACGCCGGGCTCGCCTACTGGGCCGCAGCAGCGTGGGGCAGCTGGATCGCGCTGGCCAAGGACAATCCCGAAACCGTCGCCGACCTGCCGCTGGTCGTCCGGCTTGCTGCCGTTGCCGAGGTCGCCGACCCGGATTGGAGCGACGGCGCCCTGACCAGCCTGCGCGCGACGCTGGAGGCAGCGCGCCCCGGTGGCGACAAGGCGCAGGCCGGGCGCTGGTTCGATGCGGCGATTGCCCGTGCGGGCGGTCAAAGTGCCGGCGCCTACGTCGCCAAGGCGGAAAGCATCGCCTTGCCGGCCGGCGATCGCAGCGCTTTTGAAAACCTGCTGCGCCAGGCCTTGGCCGTAAAAGAGGCGAGCGGCAGCCCGCGCACCCTGCAAAACGAAGTCATGCGCCGCCGTGCGGCCTGGCTGCTCGAACAGGCGCCCGACCTGTTCTGATCCGGAAAATCCATGAAGAAAATGCTCACCGCCCTGTGCCTCGGCAGCCTGCTGGCACTGGCCGCCCCGTTTGTTGCCGCGCAGGAGAAACAGTTGCGCATCGGCACGCTGGCGCCGAAGAACTCGCTCTACCACCGCCAGTTGATGGCGCTGGGTGAAGCCTGGCGCACGGCGCAGGGTGGCGGCAAGTACCTGATCTATCCGGACGGCAGCCAGGGCGGCGAGACCGACATGGTCCGGCGGATGCGCATCGGCCAGTTGCAGGGCGGCTTGCTGTCGGTCGTCGGCCTGCGCGAGATCGAGCCGTCGATTGCTGCCTTGCAGACGATGCCGCTGATGTTCCGCAGCTGGGAGGAGGTCGATTACGTGCGCGAGAAACTGCGGCCGGCGATGGAGCAGAAATTCCTCGACAAGGGGTTCATCGTGCTCGCCTGGGGCGATGCCGGCTGGGTGCGTTTCTTCTCGAAAAAGGCCGCACTGCGTCCGGATGACTACAAGACGATGAAGTTCTTTGCCTGGGGCGGCGAGTCCGAGCAGCAGGAAATCATGAAGCGCCTGGGCTATACGCCGGTGCCGCTGGAAACCGCCGACATCCTGCCGGCGATCCAGACCGGCATGATCGATGCCGTGCCGTCCACGCCGTATTTCGTGCTGGCGACGCAGATCTACAACACGGCACCGAACATGCTCAATCTCAACTGGGCACCGATTGTCGGCGCGCTGATCGTCACCAAAAAGGCCTGGGACGAGATGTCGCCGGCGGCCCGCGAGCAGGTTCGCGTGGCGGGCGCCAGGGCCGGCGGCGAAATCCGCGCGCAGGCCCGGCGGGAAGTCGACGAGGCGGTGGCAGCAATGCAGAAGCGCGGTCTTGCGGTCAACACGCCGAATGGCGAACAAATGAAGGAATGGAACGCGCTGGCCGAGCGCCTTTACCCGCAGATTCGCGGCACGCTGGTGCCGGCGGCGACTTTCGACGAGGTGGTCGGGCATCTGAAGGATTACCGTGCCGGCAAGCGCTAGGCGATGATTTCCGTGCTGCGTCGCCTGGCGTCGTTCGACGCCGTGCTCGCCGGGGCCGCGCTGGCGCTGATGCTGGTGTTGCCGCTGATCGAGATCGTGCTGCGGCCGCTGTTCGGCGTCGGCATCGCCAACGCGCCGGTTTTCGTCCAGCACGCCGGGCTGGTGCTGGCCATGTTCGGTGCGCTGGTTGCCGAGCGCGGCGGTCATCTGACTTCGCTTGGTGCCGGCTTTGCCGGTGCGCGCGATGCCCGCGTCCGGCAGGCCGCACGCTGGTACGCCCTGATCGCTTCGGCGCTGCTGTGCGGCATGCTGGCACAGGCCAGCTGGACCTTTGTCACCGCCGAAATGGAAGTGCCGCGCGCCATCGCCTACGCGGTGCCTGGCTGGTGGTTCATGCTGGCGATGCCGTTTGGCTTCCTGCTGCTTGGTGCCAGGCTCGCCAGGCGAGTGGAGTGCGCACCGCTGCTGCGCTGGCTCGCCGCGCTGCTGTTGCCGGTGCTGGGTTGGTGGTTTGCCGGGCATTTCGACGGCCAGACGCTGGCGCTGTGGCCGTTCGCCATCGGCCTGCTGCTCCTGCTGCTGTGCGGCGCACCGGTGTTCGCCGTGCTCGGCGGGCTGGGGCTGGCGCTGTTCTGGAGCGAAGGCCAGCCGCTCGCCGCAGTGCCGCTCAGCCATTACCAGATCACCGTCAATCCGTCGTTGCCGGCGCTGCCGTTGTTCACGCTGGCCGGCCTGGTGTTTGCCCGGACTGGCGCCGCCGCCCGGTTGGGTACCTTGTTCACCGCGCTGTTCGGCGGTGGTGTGGCCGGTACGGCGATTGCCGCGGCCGTGCTCTGCTCCTGCTTCACCGCGCTGACCGGCGGCAGCGGCGTGACCATCCTGGCGCTCGGCGGCCTGCTGCTGCCGCTGTTGATGAAGGCGGGCTTTCCGGAACGCCGGGGTATCGGTCTGGTGACCAGCGCCAGCGCGCTGGGCGTGCTGCTGGCACCGTCGGTGCCCTTGATCATGTACGCGATCATCGCCCGTGTGCCGATCAACACGATGTTCCTCGCCGGCGTGCTACCGGCGCTGGTGATGGTTTTCTTCCTGCTGGTTGTCGGCGGTTTCCTGCGCCGCGGCAATGTTGCGGTCGACCATGCCGAAACGGCAAAAAGCCGCCCCGATTTCGCCGCCGCGCGCCGCGCCGCCTGGGCGGCCAAATGGGAAATCCTGGCGCCGGTGGTCGCCGTCGGTTCGCTGGTCGGCGGTTTCGCGACGCCGACCGAAAGCGCGGCGCTGACTGCTGCCTACGCGCTGCTGACGCAATCGCTGCTGCATCGCGAGATTGACGGGCGCGGGGTGATGCGCGCACTGGTTGAATGCGCGCAGGTGATCGGCGGCATCATGCTGATTCTCGGCATGGCGCTCGGCCTGACCAATTACCTGGTCGACGCCGGCATCCCGGATCAGGGCATCGACTGGGTGCAGTCGGTCTTGCCGAACAAATGGACCTTCCTGATCGCGCTCAACCTCTTCCTGCTGCTGGCCGGCGCGCTAATGGAAATCTACGCTGCCATCGTCGTGCTGGTGCCGTTGTTGCTGCCGATCGCGCTCGCCTACGGCATCGATCCGGTGCATTTCGGCATCATCTTCCTGGCCAACCTCGAACTCGCCTACCTGACGCCGCCGTCGGGCATGAACCTCTACTTTTCCTCGGCGATGTTCGGCAAATCGCTGCGCGAGGTGGCGGTATCGGTGCTGCCGGCAGCGCTGGCGATTTTCCTCGGTGTGCTGACCATCTCGCTGTTGCCTTTCCTGGCCACCTGGCTACCTTCCGTGGCCGGTCTCTGAGGCGCCCGCCAGGCTTCGATTTTCTCCCACAGCCAACTACCCGAATGAGTCTTGCCGTCGAGTACGTAGTCGATCTCGTTGGCGTTCTGCAGCGTCAGCTTGAGCCGGGCGAGGGTAGGCAGCGAGCTGGCGAACAGCAGCTGGTCGCCAGCAGCCAGCTCGAAATCGCCCTGAGGCAGCAGGTGGATGCGGTCGCTGCGTTCGACCAGCAGCGGGATGGCCGGCAACTGGCGGTTGCGGTCGCTGTCGTCACGGAGGATTTCGGCCAGGCTGAAGGCCCGGCCGCGCATCAGTGACAGGCGGGCGGCCGGTGCTTCCAGGACATTCAGGCGGATGCTCCAGACCGTTGGTGTCAGGCCATCGCACAGGGTTTGCAGGCGTTCGACCAGGGCGTGGCACCAGGCTTCGTCGCGCGCCCCCAGTTCGTCAAGGAAGCGGGCGAGCAGCGGTGTGGTCAGGATGGCGATGCATTCGTGGGCGACGATGTGGCTCGGCACCATCGCAAATTCCGGCCCGTAGGCCTTGAACAGTGCGCTGTTGGCAGCATGGTTCTGGCGCGTGACGACGAACAGGTCGGGTTTCAGTTCGGTGGCGGTGACGGCGATCGACAGGTTGTTCACGTCGTTGTCGCTGCCGGCGATGATGCCGGTAGCGTCGGCGATGCCGGCGGCGATCAGCGTTTTTGCTTCGGTGCCGTCGCCAACGATGTGGTCGCCGCCGCTGGGGGCCGTCGGGTCGACGATGCTCAGGTGGATGCCGGCGCGTTGCAGCCGGTCGGCCACGGCCTGGCCGAAGCGGCCGTAGCCGCAGAGTATCCAGTGGCCGCGTGGCGGTCGGTGCGGCGACGGAATCGGCGAATCGGGCAGGCTGGTCAGCAGTTCGATCAGGCGGAAGCGTTCAGGCGCGGCGACGGCCAGCGCCAGGTGATCGGCGAAGCGCTCGAAGGGATTGATGATGTGGTCGGTATTGAACGAAGCCATGTTGGCGGTGACCGACTGGCTGCGGGCACGGGCGATGATCGGCAGTTTCGGCGCGAGCAGATGGACGGCGATGGCGATGGCCAGGTTGGCCTGCTCGTCGTTGGTGACCGCCAGCACGCCGCGGCATTTCGGGTGCTGCAGCCCGGCCAGCAGCAGGTTGTCGGGCAGGCTGGCGTCGGCGGCCAGGGCCGGGGTGTCGGTCTTGAAGTCGAGCAGGTCGAGTTCCTCGACACGCAATTCATCCTTCTCCAGCACGACGAAAGCCTGGCCGAGGCGGTCGAAGTTGCGGCAGATCAGGCTGCCGGTTTCGCCGCAGCCGCAGACGAGATAGAAGGGTTCCTTGAGTCGGCGCACGCGGCGGACGAAGCGGCTGGTGGTCAGCGTATTCTGGAAGCCTTTGTCCTGGAGCAGGCCGATCAGCGTGATCACCGAATACGACCAGCCAACCACCGACAGGTAGATGCAGACGATGACCCACATGCGCTGGGCGTCGGAAAAGGCGTTGGGGATTTCGCCGAAGCCGATGGTCGTTGCTGTGTAGCTGATGAAGTAGAAGGCGTGGAAGAATGATAGCGGCGGCGCCGGATTGCCGTCGCCGTCGATGCCGGGGACCAGCGTCAGGCCGAAGACCGAGATCGCATAGATGACGATCAGCGCGATGATCGGCGCACGCATGCGCCGCAGGACCAGGAAGAAGGTGTTGTTGACCACCGTCGGCTCCGCGTCAGCGGCGCAGCATCACGGTTTCGACGATCAGGATGATGACCGACACGACATTGGCGAACAGCGCGCCGCCGGATAGCGAGACGACGCTGGAGGTGACCGAGGCGGTCATGCCTTCGCCGGTGACATGGACGGCAATGGCCCAGGTCACGGCAGCGGCGATCAGCTGCAGGTCGGCGACCAGGCTGGTGGCCAGATGGATGGCGCCGATCTGGGTGCGGTCGCCGAACTTCAGCGCGGTGGCGATCAGGCTGACGACCAGTGCCGCTGCCAGTTCATAGATGTGATGCAGTTCCGGACGGTCGATGTCGCCGAGGAAAAAGCCGAAGTTGAGGGTCGCCGCCAGGACGATGAAGAAACCGAAAACGACTTTCTCAAGATTCATTTTTTCCCCTGTGCTGCGGTCGACCGCAGAAATCAGCGTTTTTCCACCGGTGCCGTCTGTGGCGGTGTCTTGCGTGCGCCGAGTGCTTGCGAATCAAGGCGGCGGGTGTCTTCCTCGGGCAACACTTCCAGGATGTTGACCACCTTGATCACGCCGGCCGTGGTTCGTGCCACGGCGATTGCGACCTTGGCCTCACGCTCGTTGACGATACCCATCAGGTGCGTGATGCCGCGTTCGGTCACTACCTTGATGTGATTGGCCGAAATCTGGTTGCTGTCCACCAGGCGTGCCTTGACCTTGGAATCGATGAACGAATCGTTGCTGCGGCTGGCCAGTGGCGAAACCGGGCCGATGCCCAGTTCGTTGTAGATTTCGCGGACGCCTTCGATCTTGCGCGCGCCGGCCTCGATGGCTGCCTTGGCGTCTTCGTTCGGCACTTCGCCGGTGAGCAGCAGGCGGCGGTTGTAGGAGGTGAAATTGACCCGCGACTGGGCCTTGTACTGTTCCGGGATGGTGCCCTTGGCCCGCCATTCGGTGGTTTCGTCGTCGGTTTGCGTACCGGTCGAGCGCCGGTCGTGGATGCTCATCGCACCAACGGCGGCGCCGGCAACGACGGCCGGGAAGCAGCCCTGCAGCGCCGGGACGGCCAGCGCCAGGACAAGAAGGGAAAGGCTCAGTCTGGTTTTCATGTCATTCGACTCCAAGTAGCAGTGCATCGATGCCATCGCACAGGCAGTGGATGATCAGCAGGTGGGTTTCCTGGATACGCGCGGTGCGGTCGGCGGGAACGCAGAGATGGATGTCGTCATCGCGCAAAAGTTCGCCGATTTCGCCACCGCCCTTGCCGGTCAGTGCGATGACGTGCATGTCGTGTTCGTGCGCCGCCCGGATCGCCTCGATGACGTTGCCGGAATTGCCCGAGGTGGAAATCGCCAGCAGCACGTCGCCGGCGTGGCCGAGCGCGCGCACCTGGCGGGAGAAAATATGGGCGAAACCGTAGTCGTTGCCGACCGCGGTCAGGATCGAGGAATCGGTGGCCAGTGAAATGGCCGCCAGTTCCTGGCGTTCGGCCTCGAAGCGGCCGACCAGTTCGGCGGCGAAGTGTTGCGCGTCGGCAGCCGAGCCGCCATTGCCGCAGGCGAGTATCTTGCCGCCGTTGAGCAGGCAGCCGGTCATTGTTTCGATGGCGGCGGCGATCGGCGCCGACATCGCATCGACGGCGTTCAGTTTGGTCTGGGCGCTGTCCTCGAAATGCTTGGCGACGCGGGCAATCAAATCCATGAAGCGGTTTCTTTCTGGTGGACGGTTCATGATTCTACATCACAGCTCGAGATAGACCTCGACCACCACCCGACGCCACGGGTCGGGATGCTCGGTCAGTTGCGCGACGCGGGCGCGCAGCCGGTCGCCGCGATCCATCGCCTCGGCCAGCACGCGGTTCTGCGCCCGCGGCAGATAGCCAAGCTGATGTTCCTGCCAGTCGACGCGGATCGCCAGCCGGTCGTGGCGGTTGTCCGGCTCGCGCCGCAGCGTCAGCTCGTCGCCGACGCGGATCTGTGGCCAGAAGGTGCCGAGCGCGTAGTACTGGCTGCCGGCCAGCGGCGATGCCTGGATCAGCAGACGGATCGACTGGGCGTCGGCACCGCCGAGCCACAGCAGCAGGCTAAGCGTCCACAGAAAACGCATGGCGCAGCCATTCGATGCGGCCGTCGTCGATCAGCAGGCAGTCGAAACGGCACTCGCAATCGCCGCGCCGGGCCAGGTAATGGCGGGCGGCGAGGATGATCCGGCGCTGCTTGTGCACGGTGATGCTGGCGCCAGCGCCGCCGTAATCGGTGCGGCTGCGCTGGCGTACCTCGACGAAAACCAGCGTCCGGCCATCGCGCATGATCAGGTCGATTTCGCCGCCGCGGACGCGAAAGTTGCGGTCGACCAGCCGCAAGCCCTGATTTTCCAGATAGGCAGCTGCCCGCGTTTCGGCTTCGCGACCGCGCGCCACGGTGGTATCGTTGGTTTTTGCCTGCATGGCCGAATTATGACAAACGAATTGAAAGCGGCATTGTACGTCGTGCCGACGCCGCTCGGGAACCTCGGCGACCTGACCCGGCGGGCCGAGGAAATCCTCGTTGCCGTGCCCTGGATCGCCGCCGAGGACACCCGTCACAGCGGGCCGCTGCTCAAGCAGCTCGGCGCCCGTGCCCGGACGCTGCCGGCGCACCAGCACAACGAACACGAAGCTGCTGCCCGCATCGTCGACAAACTGCAGGCTGGCGAGGCCGTTGCACTGATTTCCGACGCCGGCACGCCCGGCATCTCCGACCCCGGTGCGCGCATCGTCGCTGCCGTCCGCGCTGCCGGCTGCCCGGTCGTGCCGCTACCCGGTCCATGCGCCGCAACGACGGCGCTGTCGGCCGCCGGCCTGAACGACGAGCATTTCCTGTTTTACGGTTTCCTGCCGTCCAAATCCGGCCAGCGCAAACAGGCGCTCGAAGGCCTCCGCGGTCATCCGTACGCGCTGGTTTTCTACGAAGCGCCGCATCGCGTGCTGGAAACAGTCGAGGACATGGCCGCCGTCTTCGGCGAACGCACGCTGGTCGTCGCCCGCGAACTGACCAAGCTGTTCGAAAATGTCGATTCGCTGCCGTTGACCGCAGCACTCGACTGGTTCAAGGAAGACGCCAACCGCCAGCGCGGCGAATTCGTCCTGATCGTCTCCGGCGCCGCGGCCGACGCCGCCAGCGGCGATGGCGAACGCGTGCTCAAGCTGCTGCTCGACGAAGGCCTCGGCACCAAACAGGCGGCCAAGCTGGCGGCAGCGATCAGCGGCGAGGCGAAAAATGCGCTGTACGAGCGCGCTTTGGCGCTGAAAAGTTAAAATTGCAGAAATTACCCAGAGAGACACCATGCAACTGACCATCACCCGCCCCGACGACTGGCACCTCCACCTGCGCGACGGCGAGGCGCTTGCCGCCGTGCTGCCGCATACCGCCCGCCAGTTCGGCCGGGCCATCGTCATGCCCAACCTCAAGCCGCCGGTGACGACGGTCGAGCAGGCTGCGGCCTACCGTGAGCGCATCCTCGCCGCGTTGCCGTCTGGCATGGCTTTCGAGCCGCTGATGACGCTGTATCTGACCGACAACATGCCGGCTAGCGAGATCGCCAGGGCGGCGGCCTCCGGCTTCGTCAAGGCGGTCAAGCTCTACCCGGCCGGCGCGACGACCAATTCCGATGCCGGCCTGACCGACATCCGCAAGGCCGATGCAACGCTCGCCGAGATGGAGCGCGTCGGTCTGCCGCTGCTGGTGCATGGCGAAGTCACCGATCCTGCGGTCGACCTGTTCGATCGCGAAAAAGTCTTCATCGATACCGTGCTGCTGCCGCTGACGCAGCGCTTTCCGAAGTTGAAGGTGGTGATGGAGCACATCACGACCAAGGATGCGGCCGAGTTCGTCGTGTCGTCCGCCGCCAATGTCGCGGCGACGATCACCGCCCATCATCTGCTGTACAACCGCAACGCGATCTTCCAGGGTGGCGTGCGCCCGCACTGGTACTGTCTGCCGGTGTTGAAGCGCGAGACGCACCGCGAGGCGCTGGTGGCGGCGGCGATTTCCGGCAATCCGAAATTTTTCCTCGGCACCGATTCGGCGCCGCATGCGAAGGGCGCGAAAGAGGCGGCCTGCGGCTGTGCCGGCTGCTACACGGCTTATGCGGCAATCGAGCTGTACGCCGAGGCGTTCGAGAATGCCGGCGCGCTCGACCAGCTGGAGGCTTTTGCCAGCTTCAACGGCCCGGATTGGTACGGCCTGCCGCGCAATACCGACAAAATCACGCTGGCGAAAGAGGCGTGGACGGTGCCGGCAAGCTATCCTTACGTCAGTACCGATGACATCGTGCCGCTGCGTGCGGGCGAGTCGCTGACCTGGAAGATGCTCTGAGGAAACCAACCATGCGCCTGCGTGCCCTGCTGACCGCCCTGTTTGCCGTCCCGCTGCTTGCTGCCTGCGTGGATGATCGTGCGTCGTGGCAGATCGACGATACCCGGGAGCACACGCTGTCGCTGATTCGCGAACAGCCGCTGGTCTGGGACAAGAAGGTGAATCTCTACGTGGTCGTCTCACGCATGCCGGCCTGCACCCGTCGCCATTCGCTGGGGGCGGGCACGGAGAACACGCGGGTGGAGATCTGGCAGGTGCCGTCCGGTGCCTTCATCGTCAAGGCCGGCCGGCGCATGTACGCAACCGAGTCGCAGACCTGCGAGGCCTGGGCTCGGCTGGACGAAGAGCCGGAAGGTGGCTTGGGAGAGTTGCGCGGCGTTTTCCGGACGCGCAACGGCGAGCTCACGTTTGTCGCCGAAAAGCCCGATCAGGCTGGTGGCGACGACGAGTGAGCCGGTCGCTCAGTGACGGCGACGGGGCGGGGGCGGGGTGCCGCCGCCACGCGTTTCCAGGTGGCGGAAGGTGATCCGGCCCTTGGTCAGGTCGTAGGGTGACAGCTCCAGGCTGACCTTGTCGCCGAGCAGGATACGGATGTGGTGCTTCTTCATCTTGCCGGCAGTGTAGGCGATCATCTTGTGACCGTTTTCCAGCAGTACGCGATAACGTCCATCGGGCAGGACGTCTTCGACGACGCCCATCATTTCAAGTAGTTCTTCTTTGGCCAAGTGTTGTGCTCCTTCAGTGATTGGTTTGACTGGTTTGCAGCCGGTCGACCGCAGCATCGGTCGAGATGGCTTCCGGACGGCGGCGCGGCATTTCCCACGGGCGTCCGTTTTCGGTGATGGCGCTGATCGAGATCAGCGGGGGCGGCGAGCTGACGCTGCCGAAAATCGTGGCGTAGGACACGTCGGCGGCGTCGCGGCCGGTGCCGATGCGGACGAAGCCCATCGGAATTGCGGTGCCTGACGGGTCGAAGATGTACCAGCGGTTGTCGAGAAAAACCTCGACGTAGGCGTGGAAATCGGTCGGGCCGAGGGCCGGGTCGGCACCGTAGTCGATGCCGGTGGTGAACCGTGCCGGAATGCTCAGCGCACGGCAGAGGGCGATCATCAGGTGGGCGAAGTCGCGACAGACGCCGACGCGGTCAACAATGGTGTCGACGGCTGATGTCGTCGAGCTGGTAGTAGCCGAGCGGAAGGCAACGTGGCGATTGACCCAGTTGCAGATGGCTTCGACCCGGCGGTAACCCTTGGGCAGCTGGCCGAATTCGGTCATCGCCAGCGTCGCCAGGCGATCCGACTGGCAATAGCGGCTGGGGTAAATGTAGGTCAGGGTCGATAGCGGCAGGCGGTCGATCGGGGTTTCCGGAATTTCGTCGGGATTGCCGATGTACTGGTCAATGTCGAGAACGGCCCGGTAGCCAACGTGCAGCGGGCCGGTGGTGACATTGAGGCGCATGAAGCGCGCGCAGGTCTGCGGCTCGGTCTGGATCGCCGGAACAATCTGCGGATTGATCTGCAGGTTCTCGCTGACGATGCGTTGACTGGCGGTTTGAGCGGCGTGGATGTTGAAGACGAAATCGGCGCCGGGGAAGTTCAGTGCGTAGTTGAGGTCGATCGCAAACTGTATGCGAACCATGCAATTCCATATTGTGCAGCGCGCTGTGCAGCCTTGTCGGGCGCTCAGACGGGCGGTGGGACGGCGCTTTGCTACGGGGAAATGAACGGTTCGGCTTGCCGGAAGATCGCGTGGCGAGAACGGCAGGGGGACAGCATTTGCGCGGCAGAACGGTGACGATGAAGCATCAAGGCTTCAATGGAGGCTGCATCTTACGCCGCCATCCCTCGTCTGGCAAGAAAAAATGCCGGAAATTCAGGCTCTTGCCACGTTTGATGGCAAGAGCCCGGCGGCTCAGGCCACAACCGCCAGGGTGCCGATGCCGAGCCGGTTGATGCCGCTGATCAGGGCCTTGATCGAGGCGGTGACGATGTTGCCGTCGATGCCGGCGCCGTAGCATTCGCCGCGGCCGCTGGCGGCCATTTCGATGAAGGCGCAGGCGCGGGCGTTGCCGTCCTCGCCCATCGGCACCATCGAGCGCTCCTCGTAGCTGCGCACCTGGGCCTGGATGCCGGCGCTGGCCAGGGCGTGCATGGCGGCGTTGATCGGACCGTTGCCTTCGCCACTGAGCACGTGCGTGGTGCCGCCGATGTCGACGGTGAGGCGGATGCCCTGCTGCGTGCCGTGCTCGAACAGATGGTGCTCGCGGTAGCGGATGCTGTCGCCGGCGTCGAGGTAGGTCCGGGCGAAGAGTTGCCAGATGTCGTTGGCGCTCACTTCGCCACCATGCGTGTCGGTGTGCTTCTGGACGACGCCGGAGAACTCGACCTGGAGGCGGCGCGGCATGACCACGCCGTGTTCGGTTTCCATCAGGTAGGCGATGCCGCCCTTGCCCGACTGGCTGTTGACGCGGATCACCGAGTCGTAGGAACGGCCGACGTCGGCCGGGTCGATCGGGAGGTAGGGCACTGACCAAGTCTCATCCGCCTTTTGAGCGGCAAACCCCTTCTTGATGGCGTCCTGGTGGGAGCCGGAGAAGGCCGTGAAAACGAGATCCCCGACGTACGGGTGGCGCGGATGGATCGGGAGCTGGGTGCAGTGTTCGAAAGTGCGGGCGACGGCATTGATGTCTGAGAAGTCGAGCTGCGGGTCGACGCCCTGGGTGTGCATGTTGAGCGCGAGGGTGACGAGATCGACGTTGCCAGTGCGCTCGCCGTTGCCGAAAAGGCAGCCCTCGACGCGGTCGGCACCGGCCATCAAGCCGAGTTCGGCGGCGGCGACGGCGGTGCCGCGGTCATTGTGCGGGTGGAGGCTGATGATGACGCTGTCGCGGCGTTCGAGGTTGCGGTGCATCCACTCGATCTGGTCGGCGTAGATGTTGGGCGTGGCGATCTCGACCGTGGTCGGGAGATTGAGGATGACCTTATTGTCCGGCGTCGCGCCCCAGGCGGCGGTGACCGCGTCGCAGACTTCCTTGGCGAAGTCGAGTTCGGTGGCGGTAAAGAGTTCCGGGCTGTATTCGAGCGTGATCTTCGTTTCCGGCATCTGCGCGGCGAGCGTTTTGATCAATTTGACGGCGTCGACCGCCATATTCACCACTTCGGCCTTGCTCATGCCGAAGACGAAGTCGCGGAAGGTCGGGCAGGTCGCGTTGTAGACGTGCACGATGGCCTGTTTCGCGCCTTTCAATGATTCGAAAGTGCGGCGGATGAGGTGCTCGCGCGCCTGGGTAAGGACTTCGATGGTGACGTCGTCGGGAATGTGCTTTTCCTCGATGACCCGGCGGACGAAGCCGAACTCGGTTTCCGACGCCGACGGGAAGGCGATTTCGATCTGCTTGAAGCCGATCTGGCAGAGCGTCTTGAACATCTGCATCTTCTTGTCGGCGTTCATCGGCTCGAACAAGGCCTGGTTGCCGTCGCGCAGGTCGGTGCTCATCCACATCGGCGCCTGCGTGATGACGCGGCTCGGCCACTGGCGGTCGGTGAGCCCGACCGGCGGGAAGGCGGTGTACTTGGACGATTTCTGCTGCGACATGGGGTTGCTCCGGAAAACTGTTGCGATGGCGAAATATTAAGCAAAAGCGCCCGGCAGGTGCTTGCGTTTTGTGGCATGATTTGCAATCAATTTGGCAGAAAATTGCGTGGATTCGAAATCATGAGCAACTCGTTGACGATAGATCGTTACGACCGGCAAATTCTCGCCGTCCTGCAGCAGGATGGGCGGATCAGCAACCAGGAGCTGGCCGACCGCATCGGCCTGTCGCCGTCGCCCTGTCTGCGCCGGGTGCGTACGCTCGAAGAGGCCGGGCTGATCGCCGGCTACCGCGCCCTGCTCGATGCAAAGAAGCTCGGCCTGACGCTGATGGCGCTGATCGGCATCTCGATGGACCAGCACACGCCGGAGCGCTTCGCCAATCTGGAGGCGACCATCTCGGACATTCCCGAAGTGCTCGAATGCCTGCTGATCACCGGCCAGCAGTCGGATTACCAACTGAAGGTCGTGGTTCGCGACATGGATGCCTACCAGGATCTGCTGCTCAACAAGATCACGCGTATCCAGGGCGTCACCGGCGTGCACACCAGTTTTGTGCTGCGCAAGGTGGTCGACCGCACCGCGCTGCCGCTCGACTTCGCCTGATCCGGTCCGGGCGGCTGGTGAAACGGTGTTAGGCTCGGGGTTTCCCGCCAAGGACCCGCATGAGCAGCCCCGATAACGAACTCTGGCAGCAATCCTGGCGCGACGGCCGGATGGCCTTTCACCAGGCGGAAGTCAATCCGCTGCTCGCGCATTACTGGTCCAGCCTCGGCTTGCCGCCAGGGGGGACGGTCTTCGTGCCACTGTGCGGGCGCAGCCTCGATCTGGTCTGGCTGGCCGAACAAGGGCACCAGGTGGTCGGCTGCGAACTGAGCCCGGTCGCCGTCCGCGATTTCTTTCGCCAGCAGCGTCTGACGCCGACGCAGACAACGCTCGGGCCGCTGACGCTGTGGCAGCACGGCGCGATTCGTATCTACTGTGGCGATTTCTTTGCGCTGATGCCGGAACATCTCGGCACCATCGCCGCCGTCTATGACCGCGCCGCGCTGACCGCGCTACCGGAAAGCGCGCGCGCCGGCTATGTCGAACACCTGCGCCAGCTGACGCCGGAAAATTGCCCGGTTTTCCTGTTGACCGCAGAAGACCCGGAAGAGGGCGAAACCGACGATCGTTTCCCGGAAATTTCCAGCGAAATCACCCAGCTGTACAGTGCCCGCTTCGCCATCGACCTGGCACATTCGGAGCGCCGCCTGGAAACCCGGCGCGAGGCCGACGGCAATCCACCGCAATGCATAGAATTGCGTCTTTATCGCTTGCTGCCGTATTGAACGCTCCGCGGCGCGTATAATCCGCCCCGGAAAGTCGGCCAGGCAATCGCTGGACACGCAAGTGTCGGGAGGAAAGTCCGGGCTCCATTGGGCAGGATGCCAGCTAACGGCTGGGTGCTATAAGTCGCAAGACGAAGGCAACGGAAAGTGCAACAGAGAACAGACCGCCGATGGCGTCGCAAGACGCACAGGTAAGGGTGAAACGGCGAGGTAAGAGCTCACCGCGTCCACGGTAACGGCGGACGGCACGGCAAACCCCATCCGGAGCAAGACCAAATAGGGAAGCTGAGGCGTGGCCCGCGCTGCTTCCGGGTAGGTTGCTTGAGCCTGTCGGTGACGGCAGGCCTAGAGGAATGATTGCCGAACCTCGCAAGAGGGGAACAGAACCCGGCTTATCGGCCGGCTTTCCACCACTTACAATGCTGTCCATGAACCCCCTTATCGAATGGCCGGAGAACGGCCAGACCCGCCGTGCGCGCTGGCGCTCCGAAGCCGGCCTGGCGGCGCCGCAAACCCTGGAAGTCGTCGACGACAGCCTGTCCGCCGACGCCGCCTTCGCGGCGCTGACTGACGGTCACGCGCTGCTCTGGCGCGGCGACTGGATGAACGCCCGGCAACTGATGCAGGCATTGACTCGTCGCGTCGATCGGCATATCACCGCGACATCGGACAACACTTCATCGCCGGTCCTGGCCTTTGCCCGTCATCGCGAGCGTCAGGGGCGGCGTGCCGCCTTGCTCGCCCGCCTGCTGGTGCCGCTCGGTCCTGACTACAAGCTGCCGCTGCGCCGCGCCCAGGATGTCCGCCCGGCCTGTCGCGAAGCCTGGGGCAAGCCTGACGGCAGCAACAGCGTCGTCGCGCTGCGCGAACTGCTGGCGGTGATCAGCGCCCATGAATGGCGCAAGAAAGGCGTGCCGGTGGCGGCGGCCGGTGGGCGCATCCATCCGCATTACGGCGTCTTCTCGCCGGTGCGCGGTGAATACGTCGACCTGGTCGCGCAAGCGCCGCTGCAGGCGGGCTGCGATCTGGCCTTCGACATCGGCACTGGTTCCGGCGTCATCGCCGCGGTGCTGGCCCGCCGCGGTTTGCATGTCGTGGCGACCGACCTGGCGCCGCGGGCGCTGGCCTGCGCCACCGAAAACATCGAAAAACTCGGGTTGACCGCAGAAGTGCAAATCATCGAGGCCGACCTGTTTCCGGACGGCCGCGCACCGCTGGTTGTCTGCAATCCACCCTGGTTGCCGGCACAACCGAGTTCGCCGGTCGAATACGCGGTCTACGACCCCGATTCGCGCATGCTGCGCGGCTTCCTCGACGGCCTGGCGGCACACCTGGCGCCGGGCGGTGAGGGCTGGCTGATCATTTCCGATCTCGCCGAACACCTCGGTCTGCGCAGTCGCGCCGAGTTGCTGCAATGGGTCGAAAATGCCGGCCTGCGCGTCGTTGGTCGCATCGACACCCGGCCGACGCACGCCAAGGCGCAGGATCGCAGCGATCCGCTGCACGCCGCGCGCGCCGCCGAAGTGACGTCGGTGTGGCGGCTCGCTGCCAAATGAAAAAGCGGCCGACTTTTACGGTCGACCGCTGAATTTGAGCAAAAACCGGATCAGCTGCGGATCAGGTGATCGAATGCGCTGAGCGAAGCCGTCGCGCCGGCGCCCATGGCGATGATGATCTGCTTGTACGGCACCGTCGTGCAGTCGCCGGCGGCAAAGACGCCGGGCAGCGAGGTGTGGCCCTTGGCGTCGATGACGATCTCGCCGAACTTCGACAGCTCGACCGTGCCCTTGAGCCAGTCGGTGTTCGGCAGCAGGCCGATCTGGACGAAGATGCCTTCGAGTTCGACGCGCTTTTCTTCGCCGCTGACGCGATCCTTGTACACCAGCCCGTTGACCTTCTGGCCGTCGCCGGTGACTTCGGTCGTCTGCGCCGACTTGATCACGGTGACGTTGGCCAGGCTGTAGAGCTTCTTCTGCAATACCGCGTCAGCGCGCAGGGCATCGCCGAATTCGAGCAGCGTCACATGACCGACGATGCCGGCCAGGTCGATCGCCGCTTCAACGCCGGAGTTGCCGCCGCCGATCACCGCCACGCGCTTGCCCTTGAACAGCGGGCCGTCGCAGTGCGGGCAGAAGCAGACACCCTTGGCCTTGTATTCCTTTTCACCAGGCACATTCATCTCGCGCCAGCGGGCGCCGGTAGCCAGAATCACCGACTTCGACTTCAGCGAAGCGCCGTTTTCCAGCTGGACTTCAAGCAGGCCGCCTTCCTCGGCAGCCGGGATCAGCTTGGCGGCGCGCTGCAGGTTCATCACGTCGACCTCGTAGGCCTTGACGTGCTGTTCCAGTGCGGCGACCAGCTTCGGTCCTTCGGTTTCCTTGACCGAGATGAAGTTCTCGATGCCCAGCGTATCCATCACCTGACCGCCGAAACGCTCGGCCAGCACGCCGGTGCGGATGCCCTTGCGCGCCGCGTAGATGGCAGCCGCGGCACCAGCCGGGCCACCGCCGACGACGAGCACGTCGAAGGCGGCCTTGGCAGCCAGTTCCTCGGCCGCACGGGCGGCGGCGCCGGTGTCGACCTTGGCCAGGATTTCTTCGATCAGCATGCGTCCGGCGCCGAATTCCTCACCGTTCAGGTAGGTCGTCGGTACGGCCATGATCTGCCGTTCATTGACCCGATCCTGGAACATCGCGCCATCGGTCATCGTGCTGGTCACGTTCGGGTTGAGCACGGCCATCAGGTTCAGCGCCTGCACGACATCCGGGCAGTTGTGGCAGGACAGCGAGATGAAGGTCTCGAAATTGAAATTGCCTTCGAGCCCCTTGATCTGGTCGATCACCGCCTGCTCGACCTTGGGCGGATGGCCGCCGGTCTGCAGCAGTGCCAGCACCAGCGAGGTGAATTCGTGGCCCATCGGCAGGCCGGCGAAACGGATGCGCGGCGCTTCGCCGGGGATGCCGATGGCGAAGGACGGGCACAGTTCGCTGCCATTGTCTTCGCGCAGACTAACCTTGGTCGAGCAGTCGAGAATGTCGTTGAGCAGGGAACGCATTTCCTCGCCCTTGGCGCTGTCGTCCAGCGTCGCGACCAGTTCGATCGGGCGTTGCAGGCGTTCGAGATAGGCCTTCAACTGGCCCTTGATGGCGGCGTCGAGCATGATGTTCTCCCTGTATTGTTTTTTGGAATGCACTGGAAAGCTGCGGTCGACCGCAGCTTTGCGGTGAAATCCGTACCGCACCCGAAGGCGCGGCAGGTTTTCGTGGAACTTAGATCTTGCCGACCAGGTCCAGGGACGGAGCCAGGGTCTTCTCGCCTTCCTTCCACTTGGCCGGGCAGACTTCGTTCGGGTGCGAAGCGACGTACTGGGCAGCCTTCAGCTTGCGCAGGGTCTCGGCGATGTCACGGGCGATGGCGTTGTCGTGGACTTCCAGCGTCTTGATCGTGCCGCTCGGGTCGATGATGAAGGTGCCACGCAGGGCCAGGCCGGCTTCCGGAATATGCACGCCAAAAGCGTTGGTCAGCTGGTGCGTCGGGTCGCCAACCAGCGGGAACTTGGCCTTGCCGACTGCCGGCGAGGTTTCGTGCCAGACTTTGTGGGAGAAATGGGTGTCGGTCGTGACGATGTAAACTTCGGCACCGGCCTTCTGGAATTCGGCGTAGTTCTCGGCGGCGTCTTCAACTTCGGTCGGGCAGTTGAAGGTGAAGGCAGCCGGCATGAAGATGATGACGGACCACTTGCCCTGCAGGTTGGCTTCGGTCACTTCGACGAACTTGCCGTTATGGAAAGCCTGGGCCTTGAACGGTTGCACTTGGGTATTGATGAGGGACATTCGAGGTATCTCCTGTACGGGTTGATGAATTTGTTTGGAACGAAGCAATGTTAGGACTGAGTTATTCATTGATCCAATTGATTGCTTAAATAGCATACATAGCCCTCGGCTATTTTTGTCAATTACCGGCATGGTGTTTCCGGTTTTCCGGCTACGTGTCTGGAATGCAAAAAATCACGCCGAATGCCAGCATAAGGGGCTGTCCGGGCAACACTTATTCAAAAAGGTGTGCTACTTTTATCCCGCTGCCGTTCCAACGGCCAGTTTTCTTAACTTGAATGGGTAACTAGGAGGCACTTAGATGAATAAATCCGAGCTGGTCGAAGTTGCTGCACAAGAAGCTGGTATTACCAAGGCCGCCGCAGACAAAGCGCTGTCGGCCATCATCGGCGCGGTCGTCAAGACCGTGGCCAAGGGCGAGTCGGTAACGCTCGTTGGTTTCGGTACTTTCAAGTCCGCACAGCGTGCGGCGCGTACCGGCAAGAATCCGAAGACGGGTGCTACGTTGAAGATTCCGGCCACGACCGTGCCGAAGTTCACGGCGGGTACTGCCTTCAAGGCGGCTGTTGCGCCCAAGAAAAGCGCTGCCAAGAAAAAATAATCGTGGTTTCACCCAATGCGGGGGCCGTCATTGACGGGCTCCGCTTTTTACTTTGCAATGAATAATCCGAACAGCGAAATCCAGATCGAAGACACGCCGGCTGAAACTCAGTCGCCTGAAACCCCGTCGCCTGAAATTCAGGTGGCAGAAGTCCCGCAGCCGGAATTCCAGCCGCTCGACATGCGTCGCCGTCTGCGCGAGCTGCTCTCGGTTCCCGAGCGGGATCGCAGTGATGAAGTATGGGACGAGATCATCGAGCTGGAAATCCAGCTTGCGCCCGGCAACCGTATCGCCGGCAATGAACCCTCGGCAAATCAGCCGCGCCATAACCAGCCGCGCAACAACCAGTCGCGGCATAATCAGCCGCGTCACGGCAAGCCGGGCGGCGGAGCCCCCGTTGCTGACAGTGGTGGTGCGGATGCTGGCGCCCAGCAGAAAAAACATCGTCCGCGGACCAAGAACAACCGCCGCCCACGTCCGGGCGGCAAGCCTGGTGGTGGTTCAGGCGGCGAGCCGGTTTGACCGGCGCGAAACTCTCAGGCCGGTTCCGGCATGCAGCATTTTGATCTGATCATTGTGGGAGGCGGGCTGGCGGGTGCCAGTCTGGCCGTTGCCCTGCGCGACAGTCGCTTGCGTATTGCGCTCGTCGAGGCGCGGCCGCCGCAGCGCGCGGACGGCTGGGATGCCAGGATCTACGCAGTCAGCCCGGCCAATGTTGCCTATCTGGAATCCATCGGAGTCTGGAAACACCTGGATGGCACCCGGGTGGCGCCGATCCGGGCCATGCGCGTGTTTGGCGATGCCGGCGGACAGCTGGAATTTTCCGCTTTCCAGACTGGCGTGCCCGACCTTGGCTGCATTCTCGAATCCTCGCTGATGGCTTGCGAGCTCTGGGAAAATCTCAAGCGTCAGGCCAATCTTCAGCTTTTTGTGCCGCAGCAGCCGGCCGGGCTGGAGTTCCGCAACGAAGTGGCTGTTTTGCGACTGGCGGACGGGCAGGTTTTGTCTGCGCCCTTGCTGGTCGGCGCCGACGGGCGTGATTCCTGGGTGCGCGAGTCGGCCGGTTTGTCGGCGGTCAATCGCCATTATCGAGAAAAAGGTGTCGTCGCCAATTTCGCCGTCGAAAAGCCACATCAGAATGTGGCCTGGCAGTGGTTTCGCGACGACGGCGTGCTGGCCTGGTTGCCTTTGCCGGGGAACCGTATCTCCATCGTCTGGTCTACCCCGGATGAAGCTGCCGATGCGCTGTGCGCGATGTCTCCCGAAGCCCTTGCCGAAACTGTTGCTCAGGCCGGGGGCGGGGTGCTTGGCAAGTTGTCGCTGATCACGCCGCCACTGGCCTTTCCGTTGCGGCTGATGCGTGTTCCCGAAATTGTCGCGCCGCGTCTTGCGCTGGTGGGGGACGCCGGGCACGGTATCCATCCCCTGTCGGGGCACGGGATCAATCTGGGGTTTCAGGATGCGCAGGAACTGGCTGGGCGTCTGCTTGCGGCGAAGCCCTGGGAGGATATCGGCCAGCTGCGTTTCCTGCAGTCCTATCAGCGAGCCCGGCGCGAGGAAATCCATTTGCTGCAGACAACGACCGATACGCTGCGTCGCCTGTTTGCTGATCGTTCCCCGCTGTTGCGCCCGCTGCGCAATGCCGGGCTGGATCTGACCAATCGTTTGCCCGTCGCCAAGAGCTTTTTGGTGCGTTATGCCCTTGGGGCCATCTAGGAGAATTGAATGTTCGTCAAAAACCTGTCCGCCTTGCTGCTGTCCTTGCTGGCCATCGGCTGTTCGGCCAATGAGGCAGAAATCCAGAAGGCGATCGAGGCCAAGCTTGGCGTCAAGGTCGAGAGCGTCACCAAGGCCGGCTATTTCGGGTTGTATGAGGTCTATGCCGACGGGCACATCTTCTATACCGACGACAAGGTCAGTGCGATGCTGATCGGCGGCGACATGATTCGCGCCCAGCAGGCAGTCAACCTGATCGATCTGAAGAACAACCGCAATATTACCGACGAACGCCTGCGCAAGTTGACCGCGATCAAATTCAGCGACCTGCCGCTGGAGCGGGCGATCAAGCAGGTTCGTGGCGACGGCAAGCGCGTGCTGGCAACATTCGAGGATCCGAACTGCGGCTATTGCAAGCGTCTGGCCAAGGATCTGGCGAAGCTCGAAAATGTTACGGTCTACACTTTCCTGTACCCGATTTTGTCCGAAGATTCACTGAAGAAGTCGCGTCAGATCTGGTGCTCCGCAGATCGCCTGAAGGCCTGGAATGACTGGATCATCGATGGCAAGACACCGGGCGGTCGCGACAATTGCGATACGACGGCGATTACGCGCAACCAGGAATTCGGGCGCAAGCTCAATATCACGGGAACGCCAACCATCGTCTTTGCCGATGGTGAGCGCGTCCCTGGTGCCTTGCCGCTCAATGCGCTGGAGCAGAAACTGAACCAGCAGAAGTAATCCCGGTACAAACGGCCCTGGTGGGCCGTTTGAGCAACGGCATGCTTTTCGTCTCGCGGGACGACAAGCATGCCGTTTTCTTTTTCCCACAAATGTCCACGCGGAGCATGTCATCCGGGTCTGGGTGCTGTGCGTAAAAACTCCTGATGTTTCACTTTAACTAGTGTTTTCCTTGTATTGATTTTTAAGGGTTTTTTGTTGCCTTTGATGTCTGCAAAAAGCCCTGTAAGTCATTGTTGTGTAAGAAAAATTCCCAATTTCTCTATTGACGCGCCATGGTTGTTGCTCTAAAGTGGGTAAACGTGTTGAAAAGTGGGTAAACGGGATGTTCGAGGGGGCTGCGGCGCTCAATCTGGATGCGAAAGGACGGCTTGCCATACCGGCAAGGCATCGTGACGTCCTGCTCGCCGCCGGTGAGGGATCGCTGGTGCTGACCGCGCATCCGCATCGTTGCCTGCTGCTGTACCCGGCGCCGGCCTGGCAGCCGATCCGCGACCAGATACTGAAAGCGTCCAGCCTTGATCCGCGGGCGGCTGCGATCAAGCGCGTGATGGTTGGTAATGCCCGCACCGAAGCCCCGGATTCGGCTGGTCGTCTGTTGATTGCGCCCGAGCTGCGTACTTACGCGAAGTTCGAGAAAACGGTTTACCTAGTCGGCATGGGGAGCCATTTCGAAATCTGGAGCGAGGCGGGCTGGCAGCAGCAGAACGACCTGGCAGCCGAGGCGCTTACGGGCGATCTGCCGGCCGGACTCGGGGATCTCGTGCTGTGAGCCCCGGCGGCGCCCATGTCACGGTGCTGCTCGAAGAGGCGGTGGATTCCCTGGCGATCAAGAACGACGGTGTTTACATGGACGCGACCTTCGGTCGCGGTGGGCACAGTCGTCGCATTCTTTCCTCGCTGGGTGAAAACGGTCGTCTGGTTGCGGTCGACCGCGATCCGCAGGCAATTCTTGCTGGCGAGGCTATTGGCGACAGTCGCTTCCGGCTGGTGCATCGGGCTTTTGGTGAGTTGTCGGAGGCTGCTGCCGAGGCGGGTATTTCTGCCGTGGACGGGATTTTGTTTGATGTAGGGGTGTCGTCGCCGCAAATCGACGACGGGGAGCGCGGCTTCAGCTTTCGCCATGACGCGCCGCTCGACATGCGGATGGACACGACGCAGGGCGAGACGGCGGCCGAATGGCTGGCGCGGGCCGAAATAAGGGATATCACGGAGGTCATCAAAAATTATGGCGAAGAACGGTTTGCTTTCCAGATTGCAAAGAAGGTTGTGGCTGCTCGGGTCGAACAACCAATTGTCACAACAGCTCAGTTCGCGGCCCTCGTTCGCGAGACCGTGCGCACCCGTGAGCCAGGGCAGGACCCGGCGACGCGCAGCTTTCAAGCTCTACGGATTCATATCAATCAAGAGCTCCGCCAGCTGGAGGTAGCACTGCCGCAGGCGCTGGACTTGCTCAAGCCCGGTGGCCGGCTGGTGGTCATTTCCTTTCATTCGCTCGAAGACCGCATCGTGAAAAACTTCATGCGCGCGCAGTCGACCGCAGATTCCTTGCCCAAGGGACTGCCGTTGCGCGCCGATCAATTGCCCAAACCGAAGCTGCGTTTGATCGGCAAGGCGCTGCGCCCGTCGACCGACGAGGTCGCGGCGAATCCGCGGGCGCGCAGCGCGGTGATGCGGGTAGCCGAGAAGCTCTGATGTTCCGGCTCAATCTTTTTCTCCTGTTGCTCATCGTGCTTTGTGCCCTGGCGGTGGTCACTTCGCAGCATCGCGGGCGCAAGCTGTTCCAGGCACTCGAAGCCGAGCAGGAGAAGGTGCGCCAGCTTGACGTCGAGTACGGTCAGTTGCAGATCGAGATGTCGACCTGGGCGACCCATCCGCGCGTCGAGAAGATTGCCCGTGAACGTCTGCGCATGGTTGTGCCGGCGCCGCAGGCGGTGGTGCCGGTCAATCTGCAGGAGGCTCGCTGATGGTTGTGCGTCGTCGCCCGCAGCGCGGTCATCGCTACACCGAGAGCCCGATCCTGCAACTGGCCCTGCAGGGCTGGCGTTCGCGCATGGTCGGGCTGCTGCTGATGGCGGCTTTCCTCGCCTTGCTGATGCGCGCTTTCTATCTGCAGGTGATCAACAACGATTTCCTGCAGGAAAAGGGCGATTCACGTTACCTGCGCGATATCGAAATTTCCGCCTCACGCGGCAAGGTGACGGACCGCCATGGCGACATGCTGGCGGTGTCGACGCCAATGCGTTCGATCTGGGCAATTCCGGCCGATGCGCGGACGATGAGCGGCGAACAGAAGCGCCTGCTGGCTGAACTGGTCGAGTTGAAGCCGCGCGAACTGGATGCCCGGCTGGCTTCCGAGAAGACCTTTGTTTTCGTCAAGCGTCAGGTGCCGCCGCAGACCGCCGAGCAGATTGCCGCCTTGAAGCTGCCTGGCATCCATCAGGAAAAGGAATATCGCCGTTACTATCCGGCGGGTGACATGACCGCCCATCTGGTTGGGTTTACCGGCGTCGATGACAAGGGGCTGGAGGGGGTCGAACTGGCCTTCCAGCAATCCCTTCTGGGTCGTCCGGGTGCCCGGACGGTGATTCGCGACCGGCGCGGCAACATCATCGAGGATGTCGGTGCAACCCGGCCGCCGCGTGATGGCAACGATGTCACGCTGGCCATCGACTCTAAGATCCAGTACCTCGCCTACAGCCACTTGAAGGCGACGGTCGGCGAGCACAAGGCCAAGGGTGGCGGTATTGTCGTTCTTGATACGCGTACCGGAGAAATCCTGGCCCTGGCCAACTGGCCGACCTACAACCCGAACAACCGGGCCAAGCTGTCCGGCGAGCAACTGCGCAACCGTGCCGTCACCGATACCTTCGAGCCTGGTTCGACATTGAAGCCATTCACCGTTGCGCTCGGCCTGGAGAAGGGCAAGTACCGTTACGATTCGATTGTTGATTGCGCGCCAGGACGTATCACGATTGGCCGTTCGGTAATTACCGATGCGCATTCCAGCGGCGAGTTGACGGTGGCTCAGGTCATCCAGAAGTCCTCGAATGTAGGCACCACAAAAATTGCCCTGAGCATGCCGGCTGAGTGGATGTGGGAAATGTTCGATGATCTCGGTTTCGGCAAGGCGCCGCAGCTCGGTTTTCCCGGCGAGGTCGGTGGGCGCTTGCGGCCCTGGAAGAACTGGCGCCCGATCGAACAGGCGACGATGTCCTACGGTCATGGCATTTCCGTCAGCCTGATCCAGCTGGCACGTGCGTATACCGTCTTTGCCCGTGATGGCGATCTGGTGCCGGCATCGCTGTTGCGCGTCGATCAGCCGGTGGTGCATGGCACGCCGGTTTTTTCCGCACAGACCGCCCGCGAAATGCGCGCCATGCTGGAAATGGTCGTCGGTCCCGGTGGTACGGCGCCGAAGGCGGCCGTGCCCGGCTATCGCGTTGGCGGCAAGACCGGCACCGCGCACAAGCTGGAGGGCGGTGCCTATGCCAACAAGTACATCGCTTCTTTCGTCGGTATCGCACCGATTTCGAATCCCCGCCTGGTGGTCGCCGTGATGATCGACGAGCCGGGCGGCAACCAGTATTACGGCGGACAGATCGCCGGGCCGGTGTTCGCCGGTGTCATGGGTGGCGCATTGCGGACGCTTGGCATCGCGCCGGACGCGCCGCTACAGGTGGCCGCGGTCAATGATGGAAAGGGGCGGATGTGATGACGCCGCGTGAAATTCTCGATCGTCTGGAAAGCCTTGGCGTCGAAGCCTCGGGGATTGCCGACGACAGTCGCCAGCTGGTTGCCGGCGATATCTTTCTGGCCTATCCCGGCGACCTCGCCGATGGTCGACAGTACATCGGCGACGCGCTGGCGCGTGGAGCGAAGGCGGTGGTCTGGCAGCCGGGCGGTGATTTTGTCTGGAATCCGGCGTGGACCGTGGCAAATTTCCCCGCCGAGCAGTTGCGTTCGCTGGCCGGTCCGCTGGCACACGCGATCTACGGCCATCCGAGCGAAGGCATGTCGCTGATTGCGATTACCGGGACCAACGGCAAGACCACGGTCAGCCAGTGTCTGGGTCGCGTCTACCCGCGTCCGTGCGCGATCATCGGTACGCTTGGCGTCGGCTTTCCCGATGCGCTGACGACAACCGGGTTCACGACGCCGGAAGCGACGACGCTGATGCGCTGTCTGGCCGGGTTCCGCGAGCACAAGGCGGCAGCCTGCGCACTGGAAGCGAGTTCGATCGGCATCGAGGAAGGGCGGATGAACGGTCTGCGCGTCGATGTTGCAGTGTTCACCAACCTGACTCGTGATCACCTAGACTATCACGGCAGCATGGAAGCTTATGCGGCAGCCAAGGAAAAACTCTTCCTGTGGCCCCGCCTGCGGACGGCGGTGATCAACCTCGATGATGAATTCGGTCTGCGCCTGATGCGCGAAACGACGGCGATGCGGGTGATCGGCTATTCGCTGGCAGCGCCGCGTCGCGATTTTCCCGCGCTGGTGCGGGCGGAAAAGCTGACGGACACGCCATTCGGGCAGCGTTTCGAGATCGTCATGCCGAATGGTCGGGCGATGGTCGATACGGCGCTGGTTGGCCGCTACAACGTTTCGAATTTGCTGGCCTGTGCGGCCGTGCTGCACGATGCCGGCGTGATGCCCGCGGAAATCGCTCGCCGCCTGTCGGAACTGACGCCACCGCCGGGGCGGATGGAACGGCTTGGTGGCATCGGCGAACCGCTGGTCGTCGTCGACTATGCCCATACGCCTGATGCATTGCGCAATGCGCTGGCCGCGCTGAAGCCGGTGGCCGATTCGCGTGGCGGCAAGCTGGTTGCGGTTTTCGGTTGCGGCGGCGACCGGGACAAGGGCAAGCGCTCGCAGATGGGCAGCATCGCCGAGGCCGCTGCCGATCGCGTCATGGTGACCAGCGACAACCCGCGCAGCGAGTCGCCGCAGGCAATCATCGAAGCGATCCTGGAAGGCATGCTGCATGCCGAGGTCGAGATTGACCGGGCACAGGCAATCCGCCGCGCGATCCATGAAGCGGCGGATGCCGACGTTGTCCTGCTGGCTGGCAAGGGGCACGAAAACTATCAGGAGGTTGCCGGTGAGCGGCTGCCATTTTCCGATATCGACGCGGCCCGGGATGCCTTGCTCCTGCGTAGCGAAACCAGGGAGCACGCATGATGAACTGGCTGCTTTCCCGCGTTGCTGAAGTAACTGGCGGTCAACTGGTCGGCCAGGACCTGTCGCTGCATGGCGTGACGACCGATACCCGCGCCGTCGCCGCCGGGCAACTGTTCATCGCTCTGCGTGGCGAACGCTTCGATGCCCATGATTTCCTCGATGCGGCTGTGGCTGCCGGTGCCGGGGCGCTGCTGGTCGCCGATGCGGCACGCATTCCGGCCGGCGCGCCCGCTGTTGTCGTCGACGATACGCGCCTGGCGCTCGGTCGTCTGGCAGCAGCGTGGCGGGCTGAGTTCGACCTGCCGGTGATCGCCGTGACCGGTTCCAACGGCAAGACGACGACCAAGGAAATGATCGCCGCGATCCTCAAGGCGGCCTTCGGTGACGCAGTGCTGGCGACGCGCGGCAATCTCAACAACGACATCGGCTTGCCGCTGACGCTGCTGGCGCTGGATGCCAGTCACCGCGCGGCGGTCATCGAGATGGGCATGAACCATCCGGGCGAAATCGACTATCTGACGCATATCGGTGCACCGACAGTGGCGCTGGTGACCAATGCCCAGCGTGCCCACCTTGAAGGGATGGGCGATCTTGACGAGGTGGCGCGGGAAAAGGGATCGATCTTCAATGGCTTGTCCGCCGGCGGCATTGCCGTGATCAATGAAGACGACAGCTACGCCGGGTTCTGGTGCGGCATGGTCGGCAACCGTACGGTACGCAGTTTCGGCATCGACCGGCCGGCCGATGTGCATGGCGTGGTACGTCAGCATGGCCTGGAAATCACGATGGAACTGACGGCCGCAGAAGGCCAGGCAGCGTTCACGCTGGGCATTCCCGGGCGCCACAACGCCCGCAACGCCATGGCCGCCGCCGCTGCATGCCTTGCAGCAGGTATTCCGCTGGCCGCCGTGGGCGAAGGCCTGGGGCGTTTCGCCGGCGTCAAGGGGCGCCTGCAGCGACGTGCCGGCAGGAACGGTGCCGAGATCCTCGACGATACCTACAACGCCAATCCGGATTCGGTCCGTGCCGGCATCGACGTGCTTGCCGCAACCATCGGCCGCAAGGTGCTGGTGCTTGGTGACATGGGCGAGATCGGCGAGGCCAGCGGCCAGTATCACGACGAGATTGGCGGCTATGCCAAGAGTCAGGGTGTCGACCGGCTGTTTGCGCTCGGCGATGCCGTGCAGCAGGCGGTACGCAACTTCGGCGAAGGCGCCCGTCACTTCTGCAACATCGACAAGCTGATTGTTGCGGTCGACAAGGAATTGGGCCCAGAAACCACCGTGCTGGTGAAGGGTTCGCGCTTCATGAAAATGGAAAGAGTGGCCGATGCCCTCGCTTCCGGGGAGAAAAACTGATGCTGCTCGCATTGGCCCAATGGCTTGCCCAGGACATTCGCTTCTTCAATGTCTTCAATTACATCACGCTGCGTACGGTACTCGCGGCAATGACCGCGCTGCTGATTTCCTTTGCCGCCGGACCGGCCGTCATCCGCTGGCTGGCGGCCAAGAAGATCGGTCAGGCGGTGCGTACCGACGGTCCGCAGACACACCTGGTGAAATCCGGGACGCCGACCATGGGCGGCGTGCTGATCCTGATCGCCATCGGCATCACGACGCTGTTGTGGGGTGACCTGAGCAACAAGTACGTGTGGACCGTACTCGTCGTCACGCTCGGCTTCGGCATCATCGGCTGGTATGACGACTGGAAGAAGGTCGTCTATCGCGATCCGAACGGGCTGGCCAGTCGCTGGAAGTTCTTCTGGCAGTCGGTTCTTGGTGCGGGTGCAGCATTGTTTTTGGCCTTTTCGGCGACGTCGACCGCACAAACCGAACTGATCGTGCCTTTCTTCAAGAGCGTCGCCTATCCGCTGGGCATCGTCGGCTTCATCACACTGACCTACTTCGTCATCGTCGGTACCAGCAATGCGGTCAACCTGACCGACGGTCTCGACGGCCTGGCGATCATGCCGACGGTGATGATCGCCTCAGCCTTCGCCATCTTCGCCTACGTCGCCGGTAACGCCGTCTATGCCAAGTACCTGCTGGTGCCGTACGTGCCCGGTGCCGGCGAATTGTGCATCCTGCTCGGCGCCATCGCCGGGGCCGGGCTCGGCTTCCTGTGGTTCAACGCCTATCCGGCCGAGGTCTTCATGGGCGACGTCGGCGCGCTGTCGCTCGGCGCCGCACTCGGTACCGTCGCCGTCATCGTCCGCCAGGAAATCGTGCTGCTGATCATGGGCGGCGTCTTCGTCGTCGAGACGCTGTCGGTGATGCTGCAGGTGTCATGGTTCAAATACACCAAGAAGAAATATGGCGAGGGCCGGCGAATATTGCGCATGGCACCGCTGCACCATCATTTCGAACAGACGGGCTGGAAGGAGACGCAGGTTGTCGTCCGCTTCTGGATCATCACCATCATGCTGGTCCTGATCGGGCTGGCGAGCTTGAAGCTGCGGTAAATGGAACTTCGGGGCAAACGCGTTCTGGTGATCGGGCTCGGTGAGTCCGGACTGGCGATGGCCAAGTGGCTGCATCGCCAGGGCGCGTTCGTCCGTGTCGCCGATTCGCGCGACAATCCGCCGAATGTTGAAGCACTGCAAGCTGTGGCGCCCGGCGCCGAACTGCTGGCCGGGGCGTTTGCCGAAGCGACATTCGCCGGCATGGACATCGTTGCCCTGTCGCCGGGTGTGCCGAAGGCGACGCCGGCGATTGCCAACTGTGGCCTGCCGCTGATCTCGGAAATCGAACTGTTTGCCGCCGGTGTGCGCGAACAGGTGCCGGCTTCGCAGATCATCGCCATCACCGGCAGCAACGGCAAGACGACAACCACCGCGCTGACCGCCCATCTGCTCAACGGCGCCAATGTGCCGGCAATTGCCTGCGGCAACATCTCACCGTCGGCGCTCGATGCATTGATGGATGCGCAGGATGCCGGCACGCTGCCCGCCGTCTGGGTGCTTGAGCTGTCGAGCTTCCAGCTGGAAACCACGCATCATCTGAATGCCGCCGCCGCGACCGTACTCAATGTCTCTGAAGATCACCTGGATCGTTACGATGGCAGTCTGGCCAATTACGCCGCGGCCAAGTCGCGCGTCTTCCAGGGCAAGGGCACGCTGATCCTCAATCGCGACGACGACTGGTCGATGGCCAATGGCCGCTGCGGCCGCAAGATGATCACTTTCGGCCTCGCTGCAGCGCCGCGCGGGACCGATTATGGTTATGCCGATGGTGCAATCTGGCGCGGCAAGGAAATGATTGTCGCGGTAGACGAGCTGCAGCTGGCCGGTTTGCACAATGCCGCCAATGCGATGGCGGCGTTGGCACTGTGCGATGCCATCGGTGTCGCCGCTGCCCGCCTGGTCGCCCCGCTGAAAACCTTCCGCGGCCTGCCGCACCGGGTCGAGCAGGTGGCCGAGATCAATGGTGTCGTTTATGTCGACGACTCCAAGGGTACCAACGTCGGCGCGACGCTGGCAGCGATCGAGGGCATGGGCCGCCAGGTTGCCATCGTCCTTGGCGGCGACGGCAAGGGCCAGGATTTCTCGCCGCTGAAGCCGGCGCTGGCAAAGCACGGCCGCGCAGTGGCGCTGATTGGCCGCGATGCAGCGGCAATTGGCATGGCCATTGAGGGCTGCGGCGTGCCGACCGCCATCGTCGGCGACATGGATGCCGCCGTCCGCTGGCTGGCCGCCCGCGCCGAGCCGGGCGACTGCGTGCTGCTGTCGCCGGCCTGCGCCAGCCTCGACATGTACCGCAACTACGCCCACCGCGCGCAGACCTTCATCGATGCCGTCAAGGAGCTTCAGCCATGATGCTCTCCGCACTCGATTCGCCGCGCCAGCAGTTGGCCGAGATCGACCACGCCTTGCTGTGGTCGGCGCTGTTGCTGCTGCTCGGCGGTCTGGTGATGGTCTATTCGGCATCGATTGCCATTGCCGAGGCCGGTCGGTTCACCAATCACCAGCCGGGTTACTACCTGATCCGTCACAGTATTTTCCTGTGCATCGGGCTGGTTGCCGGTGCCGTCGCCTTCCAGCTGCCGTTGACCGCCTGGCAGAAATACGCGCCCCTTTTGTTCATGGTCGGCGTCGTGCTGCTGGCGATCGTGCTCATCCCCGGCATCGGCCGCGACGTCAATGGCGCCCGCCGCTGGCTGCCCCTGGGGTTTGCCAATCTGCAGCCATCCGAACTGATGAAGTTGTTCGCGGTGCTTTACGCCGCCGACTACACGATCCGCAAGATCAACGTCATGCATGATCTGAAACAGGCTTTCCTGCCGATGTTCGGCGCGATGGCGCTGGTCGGCATCCTGTTGCTCAAGGAGCCGGACTTCGGTGCTTTCGTCGTCATCATCTCGATCGCCATGGGCATTCTTTTTCTCGGCGGCTTGAAGGCGCGGATGTTCGCGCTGCTGATCGTCGGCCTGCTGATCGCCTTTGCCGTGATGATCATCGTATCGCCCTACCGGCGCGACCGCATTTTCGGCTTCATGGACCCGTGGGCGGACGCCTTTGGTCGCGGCTATCAGTTGTCGCACTCGCTGATCGCATTTGGTCGCGGCGAGCTGTTCGGTGTCGGTCTCGGTGCCAGCGTCGAAAAACTGTTTTACCTGCCGGAGGCGCATACCGACTTCCTGCTCGCCGTGATCGGCGAGGAACTGGGCTTCGTCGGTGTGTTGACCGTGATTGCACTGTTTGCCGTCCTGGTCCAGCGCGCCTTCGCCATCGGTCGTCAGTGCGTGCAACTTGATCGTCTGTATCCGGCGCTGGTCGCCATGGGTATCGGCATCTGGATGGGCGTGCAGTCCTTCATCAACATGGGCGTCAATGTCGGCCTGTTGCCGACCAAGGGCCTGACCCTGCCGCTGATGAGCTTCGGCGGCTCGGGCATCCTCGCCAACTGCGTGGCACTGGCGATTCTCCTGCGAGTGGACTGGGAAAATCGCCAATTGATGCGTGGAGGGAAGTTATGAGTAAAACCATCATGATCATGGCCGGCGGCACCGGCGGCCACATCTTCCCGGCGCTGGCCGTCGCCCACAAGATGCGCGATGCCGGCTGGCGGGTCGTCTGGCTGGGTAATCCGGAAGGTATGGAAGCGCGGTTGGTGCCGCAGCACGGGTTCGAAATGGTCTGGGTGAAGTTCTCGGCCCTGCGTGGCAAGGGGCTGTTGCGCAAATTGCTGTTGCCGGTCAATCTGCTGCGCGGTTTCTGGCAGGGCTGGCAGGCCATCCGTCAGGTGCAGCCCGATGTTGTCTTGGGCATGGGCGGCTACATCACTTTCCCGGGGGGCATGATGGCCGCGCTGACCGGTGTGCCATTGGTGCTGCACGAACAGAATTCGGTGGCCGGATTGGCCAACAGGGTGCTGGCCGGTGTCGCCGACCGGATTGCCACCGGCTTTCCGGATGTGCTGAAGAAAGCGGTCTGGCTAGGTAATCCGGTACGTCCGGAAATCACTGCCGCGGCAGCGCCGGCCGAGCGTTTTGCCGAACGCAGCGGTGCGTTGCGGGTGCTTGTCATTGGCGGCAGCCTGGGTGCCCAGGCCCTGAACGAGATGGTGCCCAAGGGCATGGCCCTGTTGTCGGCAGAGAATCAGCCGCAGATTGTCCACCAGGCAGGCGAGAAGCATATTGACGCGCTGAAGGCTGCGTATGCGGCAGTTGGCGTGCAGGCGCACTGTGTTCCGTTCATCGAGGACATGGCCGGCGCCTACGCTTGGGCCGATCTGGTCATCTGTCGCGCCGGCGCGTTGACTGTGGCCGAACTGGCGGCAGTCGGCGTTGCCAGCATCCTGGTGCCGTTCCCGCATGCGGTGGACGACCACCAGACGGCGAATGCGCGTTTCCTGGTCAACGTCGGCGGTGCCTTCCTGCTGCCACAAACCGAACTGACGCCGGACGCTATTGCGCTGATCCGCAATTATTCGCGCGGTCAACTGCTGGAAATGGCCGAAAAGGCCCGCAGTCTGGCCAAGCCGGATGCCACGCTGGACGTGGTCAATCTCTGCACAGAAGTCGCCAAATGAAACACAAGGTCAAACACATCCACTTCGTCGGTGTCGGCGGTTCGGGCATGAGCGGTATCGCTGAAGTGCTCGCTCACCTCGACTACACGGTCAGTGGTTCGGACATCGCGGCCAGCGCGACGACCCGTCGTCTCGAGGGCGAGGGCGTGCGCGTCACCATTGGCCACGCCGACGAAAACATCGCCGGAGCCGACGCAGTGGTGGTTTCGACGGCGGTCAAGGAAGACAATCCGGAAGTGATTGCGGCACGTGCCAAACACATCCCGGTCGTGCCGCGCGCCCAGATGCTGGCCGAACTGATGCGCCTGAAGCGCGGCATCGCCATCGCCGGCACCCACGGCAAGACGACGACGACCAGCCTGGTCACCAGCATCCTGGCCGAAGGCGGCATCGATCCGACCTTCGTCATCGGCGGCCGCCTGAATGCCGCCGGCGCCAACGCGCGGTTGGGCAGCGGCGACTTCCTGGTAGCCGAGGCGGACGAGTCGGACGCATCTTTCCTGTTCCTGTCGCCGGTGATTTCGGTGGTCACCAACATCGACGCCGACCACATGGAAACCTACGGCCACGATTTCGAGCGGCTTAAGGGCGCCTTCGTTGATTTCCTCAACCGCCTGCCGTTCTACGGCGTCGCCGTGCTCTGCGGCGACGACGCCAACGTGCGCGCGATCATGCCGCAAGTGAGCAAGCAGATCGTCACCTACGGTTTCAATCCGGAATGCAATTTCTTCGCCGAGAACGTTGTTGCCGATGGCGGCCAGATGCGCTTCACCTGTGTTCGCGTCAATGGCACGACCTCCCGTCTCGAGATCACGCTGAATACGCCGGGCATGCACAACGTGCTCAATGCGCTGGCAGCGATTGCCGTCGCCACCGAAGTCGGTGTCGCCGATACGGCCATCGTCAAGGCGCTGGCCGAGTTCAAGGGCGTTGGCCGCCGTTTCCAGCGCTACGGCGAAGTCGCGCTGGCGGCCGGTGGCAGCTTCACGCTGGTCGACGACTACGGCCATCACCCGGTGGAAATGGCAGCGACGCTGGCGGCGGCCCGCGGCGCCTTCCCCGGTCGGCGCCTGCTGCTGGCCTTCCAGCCGCACCGTTACACGCGCACCCGCGACTGCTTCGAGGACTTCGTCAAGGTGTTGTCCACGGTCGACGCGCTTTGTCTGGCGGAAATCTACGCCGCCGGCGAGGCGCCGATCGTCGCTGCCGACGGCCGCTCGCTGGCACGGGCGCTGCGTGTTGGCGGCAAGGTCGAGCCGGTCTTTGTTGAAGATATCGCGGCGATGCCGCAAACGATCATGGATGTCGCCCGCGATGGCGACGTGGTGTTGACGATGGGCGCCGGTTCGATCGGTGCGGTGCCCGGCAAACTGGTGGAAGGCAAATGAGCGGTTTCGGCAAGGTCGCAGTCCTCTTCGGCGGAACCTCCGCCGAGCGCGAGGTTTCCCTGAACAGTGGTGCGCGCGTGCTGGCCGCATTGCTCGGCCAGGGTGTTGACGCCCACGCCTTCGATCCGGCCGAGCAGCCGCTCGACGCGCTGAAGGGCTACGACCGTGCTTTCATTGCGCTGCACGGCCGGCACGGTGAAGACGGCACGATCCAGGGGGCGCTTGAGGTCATGCACATTCCCTATACCGGTTCCGGCGTGCTCGCCTCGGCGCTGGCGATGGACAAGTTCCGGACCAAGCTGATGTGGCAGGCGACCGGTCTGCCGATACCGGAATACGCATTGCTCACCGCCGATTCGGATTTCGCCGACGTCGAGGACGAGCTGGGTCTGCCGCTGTTCGTCAAGCCGGCGCGCGAAGGCTCGTCGATCGGCGTGACCAAGGTCAAGACGCCGGGCGCGCTGAAAGCCGCCTATGAAGAAGCCGCCCGCCACGATCCACTGGTGATCGCCGAAAAAGGCGTGATGGGCGGTGAATACACGGTCGGCATTGTTGGCGACCAGGTGCTGCCGATCATCAAGATCGTGCCGGCAACCGAGTGGTACGACTACGAAGCCAAGTACAACCGCGACGATACCCAATACCTGTGCCCCTGCGGATTGCCGGAAGCGAAGGAAATGCAGATCCGGGCGCAGGCCCTGGAAGCATTCCGCATGCTTGGCGGCCGTGGCTGGGGGCGGGTCGATTTTCTGATGGACGAGGACGGCAATCACTATTTCCTGGAAGTGAACACTGCCCCGGGCATGACCGATCACTCGCTGGTGCCGATGGGCGCACGCGTAGCCGGCATGGACTACCCGGCGCTGGTGCGGCGCGTCCTCGAACTGGCGGCCAACGACTGAGACGATGAATGTGGCACAAACCCCAACTGCTCAACGCGCTGGCGGACCTGCTGATGCTGGTTGCCGCCGCTGCCCTGCTGGCCGCTGGTGCGGTCTGGCTGGTGCGCGTGCCGTCGTTGCCGGTGCAGCAGGTGGTGTTCGTCGAGCCGCTGGCGCATACCCGGCGCGGCGAGGTCGAGCAGGTGTTGCCGTCGGCCTTGCGCGGGAATTTCTTCAGCCTGGATCTGGAGGCGGTGCGTCTGGCGCTCGAGCAATTGCCCTGGGTGCGCAAGGTGAAGGTGCGGCGCGTCTGGCCGGCGCGTCTGGAAATCGCGGTCGAGGAACATCGGCCGGTCGCGCGTTGGGGCGAGGGTTACGCGGAGATGGTCAACAGTCATGGCGAGGTTTTTGCCGCCCTGCTGCCGGAAGCCGAAATGGCGCAGTTGCCTTTGCTGGCTGGGCCGAGCGGGACGGCGCGGGAAGTGCTGGAGCGGCATGTCGAATTTACCGAAGCGTTTGCTGCCGTGGGCGAGCGGCCGGTGCAGGTTTCGCTGTCGCCGCGACTGGCCTGGCAACTGAAACTGGACAACGGGATGCGCGTGGAAATCGGGCGCGAGCATCCAAAGTCGCCGGTTGTCGATCGGCTGCAACGTTTCGTGGATGTGTATCCGTCGATGGTGGCGAATTTGCCGGTGCGACCGGCGGTAGTGGATTTGAGATATCCGAATGGTTTCGCGATGAAGGTCGCGGGCGAGGGGAAGGGAAAGTAAGACTATGAGCAGGGACAACAAGGAACTGATCGTTGGCCTGGACATCGGCACATCGAAGATCGTCGCGCTGGTGGCGGATCTCGACAACGAAGGCCGGATGAGCGTCATCGGCATGGGCTCGCAGGATTCGCGCGGCCTGAAGAAGGGCGTCGTGGTCAATATCGAGGAGACGGTGCACACGATCAGCCGCGTCATCCAGGAAGTTGAACTGATGGCCGACTGCAAGGTGAGCAACGTCTATACCGGGATTGCCGGCAGCCATATCAAGAGCTTCAACTCGAACGGCATGGTCGCGATCAAGGACAAGGAAGTGACTTCCGCCGACGTCGACCGCGTCATTGAAACGGCACGGGCAATGCCGATTCCGGCCGAGCAGGAAATCCTGCACATCCTCACCCAGGAGTTCGTCATCGACGGCCAGGACGGTATCCGCGAGCCGATCGGCATGAGCGGCATGCGCCTGGAAGTGAAGACGCACATCGTCACCGGTGCCGTCTCTGCCGCGCAGAACATCGTCAAGTGCGTGCGCCGCTGCGGCCTGGAAGTGAACGACCTGGTGCTGCAGCCGCTGGCCTCGAGCTATGCGGTGCTGTCCGAGGACGAGAAGGATCTCGGTGTCTGCCTGATCGACATCGGTGGCGGTACCACCGACATCGCCGTGTGGACGCAGGGGGCGATCCGTCATACCTCGGTGATTCCGATTGCCGGCGATCAGATCACCAACGACATCGCGATGGCGTTGCGCACGCCGACGCGCGAAGCCGAAGACATCAAGTGCAAGTCGGGCTGCGCCTTGTCACAACTGGCCGACGTTGCCGAAAATCTTGATGTTGCCGGGGTCGACGACCGGCCGAGCCGGAAATTGAGCCGGCGCGCGCTGGCCGACGTGATCCAGCCGCGGGTCGAGGAACTCTATGAGTTGATCCAGCACGAACTGCGCCGCGCCGGCTTCGAGGAAGTCCTGTCGTCAGGCATCGTCCTGACCGGCGGTGCCAGCGTCATGCCGGGCATGGTCGAGCTGGGTGAGGAAATCTTCCACATGCCGGTTCGTCTCGGCAATCCGAAGTACGAAGGCAGCCTGTCCGACGTTGTCCAGAACCCGCGCTTCTCGACCGCCTACGGGCTGTTGCTGGAAGCCCAGGCACAACGCAAGCGGGGGCAGAAAATTCAGGAGAAGCAGGGCATCAAGGATGTCTTCTCCAGCATGAAGCAATGGTTTTCCAAGAATTTTTGATTTGTTTTTAACGGTTTTTTCAGAGGAGAGGTCGTCATGTTTGAAATCATCGAGAAGGAAGAAGAACTCGGTACCATCATCAAGGTATTCGGGGTCGGGGGTGCCGGCGGCAATGCCATCGAGCACATGATTCGCGAAGGTGTGAATGGCGTCGAGTTCATCGCCGCCAATACCGATGCGCAGGCGCTGGCGCGCAATGCCGCGTCGAGCAAGCTGTCGCTCGGCAAGACCGGGCTGGGTGCCGGGGCCAAGCCGGAAGCCGGCAAGATGGCCGCCGATGCTCACCGTGACGAGATCCGTGCCGCGCTGGAAGGTTCGCACATGGCCTTCATCACCGCCGGCATGGGTGGTGGTACGGGTACTGGTGCAGCGCCGGTGGTCGCCGAGATCGCCCGCGAAATGGGCATCCTGACCGTCGGCGTGGTGACCAAGCCGTTCAGCTTCGAAGGCGGCAAGCGCATGAAATCGGCCGAAGCCGGCATTGCCGAGTTCTCCAAGCATGTCGATTCGCTGATCGTCATCCTCAATGACAAGCTGATGGAAGTCATGGGCGACGACGCCGATGTCGACGACTGCTTCAAGGCGGCCGACGACGTGCTGAAGAACGCGGTCGGCGGCATCGCCGAAATCATTACCTACCCGGGCCTGGTCAACGTCGACTTCGAAGACGTGCGCACGGTCATGGGCGAGATGGGGCGCGCGATGATGGGCTCCGCCGCCGCTGCCGGCGTCGACCGGGCGCGCATCGCTGCCGAGCAGGCAGTCGCCTCGCCTCTGCTCGAGGGCGTGAACCTGTCCGGCGCGCGCGGCGTGCTGGTCAACATCACCGCCGCCAAGGGCAACCTGAAGATGAAGGAAGTCAACGAAGTGATGAACACCGTCAAGGCGTTTGCTGCCGACGACGCGCACATCATCTTCGGTGCCGTGTACGACGAACTGATGGGCGATGCGCTGCGCGTCACCGTTGTCGCCACCGGCCTCGGCCAGGCGGCTGCCCGTCGTCAGACCTTCGAAGTGATCAATACCCCGATGGTCGAGGCAGTTGCTACCGGAACCCACGATGCCGTGGCATTCTCCAGCGGCCCGTCGATCGACTACAACCAGATTGCCGATGTGCCGGCCGTCGTGCGCAAGCGCAACGTTACCGTCGAGGCGCTGGCCAACAGCGGGGTCGATCGTTACGACATTCCGGCCTTCCTGAGAAAACAGGCGGACTGATACGTAAGAAAAAATCTCTCTGAAAAAGGGTGGCGGCGCATTGTGTTAAAATGCGCCGCCTTCCCCAATCATTCAACAACTTAAAATAAAAATGCTCAAGCAACGCACGCTGAAGACCGTGATCAATGCCTCAGGCGTCGGTCTGCACGGTGGCGTCAAGGTCAACCTGACCTTGCGGCCGGCCGCACCGGATACCGGTATCGTCTTCCGTCGCGTGGATTTGCCAGAGCCTGTCGACATTCCCGCGCAGGCGGTATTGATCGGCGACACCCGCATGTGCTCCTGTCTGGAGCGTGACGGGGTCAAGGTTGGCACCATCGAACACCTGATGTCCGCCCTCTGTGGCCTGGGCATCGACAACGCCTGGATCGATCTCGACGCACCGGAAGTCCCCATTCTCGACGGTTCCGCTGCGCCTTTCGTCTTCCTGATCCAGTCGGCCGGCATCGAAGAACAGAATGCCGCCAAGAAATTCATCCGCGTTACCCGCCCGATCGAGGTCACGGATGGCGACAAGTGGGCCCGTTTCGAGCCCTACGAAGGCTATCGCCTCAGCTTCTCCATCGTTTTCAATCACCCGGCCATCGACAAGTCGGCGCAGCGCGCGGAAATCGACTTTGCCGAGCAGTCCTACGTTCGCGAAGTATCGCGGGCGCGCACCTTCGGGTTCATGCAGGAAGTCGAATACCTGCGTGAAAACGGGCTGGCGCTGGGTGGTGGCCTGGAGAACGCGATCGTCCTCGACGAATTCCGTGTTCTCAATCAGGATGGATTGCGCTACGGCGACGAGTTCGTCAAGCACAAGATCCTTGATGCTGTTGGCGATCTCTACCTGCTTGGTCATCCGTTGCTTGCCGCCTATTCGTCGCACAAGGGCGGGCATGCGCTGAACAACCAGTTGGCCCGTGCGCTGCTCCTGCAGCAGGATGCGTGGGAGCTGGTCAGTTTTGCCGAGTCGGCCAGCGCCCCGCAGGGCGTGACCCGCTGGCTGGCTCAGGCCGCCTGATCCGGCCATGTGGCTGCTGCGCCTGCTTGCAGCCATTCTCGTCATCGCGATTGGCGTTGGCCTGCTGCTCTACGTTTTTACCGGGCGGCGGGAATATCTGTCCTTCAGCTGGCGTCTTTTCCGTTACGGCATCGTTTTCGCACTGCTGGTCTTTGCGCTGATGTTCATCGAGCGTCTGGCCATCATTCCGATCTAGCGGCGCGCCGCAACAATGTGTCCAGCGCAGCGCGCAGTGGGCCTTTTGGCAGTTTGTCCACGGTCGACCGCAACATTCCCGCTGCTTTGTCCGAAATCGGCTTGATCGTGGAACTCATTGATCGGGAAGGAATTTGTCGAGGTTGTACTTTTACCTCGATCTCGTTACACTCGACCCCCTCACAAGATAACTCGTCACAAAGTCGCCGGTTCATCTGGCGGAGTTTCGCGGCGACCGCGCCATTGTCGGCGTGGATAACGATTTTTCCCGACTTGTAGTTGGCGACATGCGCCGCATGGCGTAATGCACCGGGAGCAACTGCCTCGAAACGGTTGGTCAGCTTCATCAGAAGTCGCGCGTGGGCCATTACCCGGCCGGCAGCGGCATCGGCGTCGAGGTATTGCTCTGGCGCTTTGTACATAGGAGGATCCGTGCAGATTATTGTTGTTTCACGCCATCTCAAATCGGCGCGCACGATTACCATTATGCCTCGCCACGTCCTCGGGGCGGTGGCCGTTTTTTTCGCCCTGGTGTTCCTGACCTCAGCCTTTTTCTCGATGATGTCGCTGCATTTTCGGCTGCCTATCGTGGAAAACATCCTGCTCTCCATCCAGCAGCAGGAAACCCGAAAGACGCGCGACTACATCACCAACAACCTGAATCTGATGGCCTCGCGTCTGGGCGAATTGCAGGGGCGCCTGTTGCAACTGGACTCGCTGGGCGACCGGGTTTCCAATCTGGCGGGTATCAAGCAGAAGCCCGCTGAAGGTGAAGCCAAGCCGGGGCAGGGCGGTCCCTACATTCCCGCGCCGATGTCGGCAACCGAGTTGCAGCAGGAGATCGAGCGCTTGGCCGCCGCCGTTGACCGTCGGGCCGATGATCTCGCCTTCATGGAATTCAAGCTGCTGGAGAAACGCGTCGAGGAGCGTCTGATGCCAACGACGCTGCCGGTCAAGAATGCCGTCTTCGGTTCCGGATTCGGTTATCGCAACGACCCATTTGCCGGTCTGCGCTCCCGCCACGATGGCCTGGATTTCTCGGCACCGACCGGCACGCCGGTGGTTGCGGCGGCCGACGGCGTTGTGCTGACGGCTTCCTGGCATCCGGAGTTCGGCAACATGATTGACATCGATCACGGCGATGGTTTGCAGTCGCGCTATGCGCACCTTTCCCAACTGGATGTCGCCGAGTCGAAAATCGTCCGGCGCGGCGAGAAAATCGGTGCGGTCGGCAGCACCGGCAGGTCCACCGGGCCGCATCTGCACTTCGAGGTGCGCATGTTTGGCGTGCCGCAAAATCCGGCGGCCTTCCTCAAGCGGGGCGAGGACTTCGCCGGTCTGCAACGGCGCTGATATTCGCTGTCGTCCAGTGCGGAGGCTGCGCCTCCGCCACGTGGACCGGGCGTGCTAGAATCCCGGCTCCTTTGCTCTCGTCTGCGCAAAACCTTATTCCATCGCGATGATATCCGGCCTACTCAAAAAGATTTTCGGCAGCCGCAACGATCGGCTGATCAAGCAGTATTCCCTGACCGTCAAGCGCATCAATGCGCTGGAGCCGCAAATCGCGGCACTTTCCGACGAGCAGCTCAAGGCCAGGACCGAGGAATTCAGGCAGCGCCACGCTGATGGCCAAACCCTCGACGATCTTCTGCCCGAGGCTTTCGCCGTCGTTCGCGAGGCGAGCAAGCGGGTGCTCGGCATGCGTCACTTCGACGTCCAGCTGATCGGTGGCATGGTGCTGCACTACGGCAAGATTGCCGAAATGCGTACCGGTGAAGGCAAGACGCTGGTCGCCACGCTGCCCTCCTACCTGAACGCGATTTCCGGCAAGGGCGTGCATGTCATCACGGTCAACGACTACCTGGCCCGCCGCGACGCGGAATGGATGGGGCGTCTGCATCGCTTCCTCGGGCTCACCGTCGGCATCAATCTGTCGCAGATGGATCACGAGGCCAAGCAGGCCGCCTATGCTGCCGATATCACCTACGGCACGAACAACGAATTCGGTTTCGACTATCTGCGCGACAACATGGTCTATGCGGCCAACCAGCGGGTCCAGCGCAACCTGAATTACGCGATTGTCGATGAAGTGGATTCGATCCTGATCGACGAGGCGCGCACACCGCTGATCATTTCCGGTCAGGCCGACGATCACACCGACCTCTACCTGCGCATGAAGGACGTCGTGCCGCAACTGACGCGGGCGATGGAGGAAAAGGGCGAGGGCGACTACTGGGTCGACGAGAAGGGGCATCAGGTTCATCTGGCCGAATCCGGTTATGAACGCGCCGAAACCTTGCTCGCCGAAGCCGGACTGCTGGCCGAAGGCAGCAGCCTCTACGACGCTGCCAACATCACGCTGATGCATCACCTGAACGCCGCGCTGCGGGCGTTGACGCTGTTCAACAAGGATCAGCATTACGTCGTGCAGAACGGCGAGATCATCATCGTTGACGAATTCACCGGTCGCCTGATGGCCGGTCGCCGCTGGTCGGACGGCCTGCACCAGGCTGTCGAGGCCAAGGAAGGCGTGCAGATCCAGGCCGAGAACCAGACGCTGGCTTCGATCACCTTCCAGAATTATTTCCGCATGTACGGCAAGTTGTCCGGCATGACCGGTACGGCCGACACCGAAGCCTACGAGTTCCAGCAGATCTACGGCCTGGAAACCGTGGTCATCCCGACCAACCGGCCAATGACCCGCAAGGACATGAACGACCTGGTCTACAAGACCATGGACGAAAAGAACGCCGCCATCGTCGCCGACATCCGCGATTGCGCCAAGCGCAATCAGCCGGTACTGGTCGGCACGACCTCGATCGAATCGTCGGAGTTGCTGTCGGCGCTGCTCGACAAGGAAAAACTGCCGCACCAGGTGCTCAACGCCAAGCAGCATGCCCGTGAGGCGGAAATCGTCACCCAGGCCGGTCGCCCGGGGATGATCACGATTGCCACCAACATGGCCGGTCGCGGTACCGACATCGTGCTTGGCGGCAACATCGAGAAGCTGCTCGACGCCGTGCGTGACGATGAAACCCTGCCGCAGGCCGAGCGCGACGCCAAGGTCGTCGCGATGAAGGCCGACTGGCAGCAGGTGCACGAGCAGGTGCTGGCCGCTGGCGGTCTGCACATCATCGGTTCCGAGCGCCACGAATCCCGCCGGATCGACAACCAGTTGCGCGGCCGTGCCGGGCGTCAGGGTGATGCCGGCTCCTCGCGCTTCTATCTGTGCCTCGATGATCCGCTGCTGCGCATCTTCGCCGGCGAGCGCCTGCGCGCCATCATGGACAAGCTGAAGATGCCGGAAGGCGAGGCGATCGAGCATCCGCTCGTCACCCGCTCGCTGGAATCGGCGCAGCGCAAGGTCGAAGCCCGCAACTTCGATATCCGCAAGCAGTTGCTCGAGTACGACGACGTCTCGAACGACCAGCGCAAGGTCATCTATCAGCAGCGCAACGAGTTGCTGGAAACTGACGACATCTCCGAAACAATCACGGCCATGCGCCACGGCGTCATTACCGACACCTTCCGCCTCTATGTGCCGCAGGATTCGGTCGAGGAGCAGTGGGACATGGAAGGCCTGGAACGGGCGCTGGCTGCCGATCTGCAGATTGCCGCACCGGTCGCCCAGTGGTTCAAGGATGAGCCGACGCTGGCTGACGAGGAAATTCTGGCGCGCATCATCCAGGGCGCCGACGAGGCCTACCAGGCCAAGGTCGATCTGGTCGGCAACGAGACCTTCCACCAGTTCGAACGCAACGTCATGCTGCAGAGCCTGGATACGCACTGGCGCGAGCACCTGTCGGCGCTCGATCACCTGCGCCAGGGGATTCACCTGCGCGGCTATGCGCAGAAGAACCCGAAGCAGGAATACAAGCGCGAGGCGTTCGAACTTTTCGAAACCCTGCTCGACCAGGTGCGTCGCGACGTTACCCGCGTTGTCTTCACCGTGCAGATCCGTTCGCCGGAAGACGTCGAGGAAACCGTGCCGCATGCCGATGTCAGCAACGTCAAGTACCAGCATGCCGGTTACGACGAGGCGCTCGCGGACGAAAACGACGATCCGCAGCAACCGGCGCACAACGGGCCGAAGGTCGGGCGCAACGATCCCTGCCCCTGCGGCTCCGGCAAGAAATACAAACACTGTCACGGCAAGCTTTCCTGATTTCTCGATAACCCCTCGATCCAAGGCACCCTGCGCGGTGCCTTGATGCTGTTGGAGCCTCATCCATGCCTGTCAATTACGCTACCCCGACTGCCGATCAACTGTTTCCGGTCGCCGGTGTCCGCCTTGGTGTCGCCGAGGCCGAAATCCGCAAGAAGAACCGTCGCGACCTGACGCTGGTCGCGCTCGATGCAGGCTGCACCGTCGCCGGCGTGTTTACCCAGAACCGCTTCTGCGCCGCACCGGTGCAGTTGTGCCGCAAGCATCTCGCGTCCGGCCAGGAAATCCGCGCGCTGGTCATCAACACCGGCATCGCCAACGCCGGTACCGGCGAGCCCGGTCGTCAGGCAGCGCAGCAGACCTGCGTCGCCGTCGGCGAACTGCTTGGTGTTGCACCGGAACAGGTGTTGCCGTTCTCGACCGGCGTGATTCTGGAATTGTTGCCGGTCGACCGCATCAAGGCCGGCCTGCCGGCGGTCTTTGCCGATCTGAAGGCGGACAACTGGCACGCTGCCGCGCACGGCATCATGACCACCGATACCGTCGCCAAGGCTGCATCGCGCGTTGTTGCGGTCAACGGCAAAAAAATCACGATTTCCGGTGTCTCCAAGGGTGCCGGCATGATCAAGCCGAACATGGCGACGATGCTTGGTTTCCTCGCCACCGACGCCGGCATCGCCCAGCCGCTGCTCGACAAACTGGTCAAGGAAGCCGCTGACGCGTCGTTCAACTGCATTACCGTCGATGGCGATACCTCGACCAACGATTCCTTCGTGATGATCGCCTCAGGCCAGTCGGGCGCCAGCTTCGCCGCTGACACCGACGCCGGCTGGGCGGAAGTGAAGGCGGCGATCATCGCCGTTTCGGTCGAGCTGGCGCAGGCCATCGTCCGCGACGGCGAGGGTGCGACCAAGTTCATCACCGTCGCCGTGCAGGGCGGCAAGTCGATCGAGGAGTGCCGCCAGGTCGGCTACGCCATCGGTCATTCGCCGCTGGTCAAAACCGCCTTCTTCGCTTCCGACCCCAACCTCGGCCGCATCCTCGCTGCCGTTGGTTATGCCGGCATCAGCGATCTCGACGTCGATGGCGTCAAGGTGTGGCTGGATGATGTGCTGGTTGCCGAAAACGGCGGCCGTGCCGCGTCGTACAAGGAAGAAGACGGCGCCCGCGTGATGGCGCAGGCCGAGATCACCGTGCGTGTCGACCTCGGTCGCGGCGCTGCCGCAGCGAATGTCTATACCTGCGATTTCTCGTACGATTACGTCAAGATCAACGCCGACTACCGGTCGTAAGCGATGCGCGACATCCACCGCGACCTGACCCGGAACACCCTGGCGATCTTCTTCATCGTCGGTCTGGCGGGGCTGTCGCTGTGGGTGCTGCGGCCCTTCATGGCGGCGGGCGTGTGGGCGGCGATGATCGTCGTCGCCACCTGGCCGCTCTTCCTGTCGCTGGAGGCCCGTCTCGGTGGCCGGCGTCTGCCGGCGATCGCGCTGATGACGCTGGGCATGCTCCTGTTGCTGGTGTTGCCGTTGTGGCTGGCAATCGACACCATTTCCGGCAACGCCGACGCGTTGACCGCAGCAGCCGATTACCTCATTGCCAACGGGTTGCCGCCGCTGCCGGCGTGGATCAGTGGCTTGCCGCTGATCGGCGGCACACTGGCGGGTCTGTGGGCGCAACTGGCGGCTGGCGGTACCGATGGCATCATCGCCCAGGTCACGCCTTATGCGGCCGATACCGGGAAGTGGGTGCTTGCTCAGGTCGGCGGCCTTGGCGGCATGCTGGTGCAGTTCCTGTTGATCGTCACCATCGCCGCCATCATGTATTCCGGTGGCGAGCCGGCGGCGCGTCTGATGCGCCGCTTCGGCCGCCGGTTGGCCGGTATCCGTGGCGAGAATTCAGTCATCCTGGCCGGCCAGGCGATTCGCGGTGTGGCCTTGGGAGTTGGCGTCACCGCGTTGGTGCAGACGGTGCTTGGCGGCCTCGGCCTGGTCGTCGCCGGCGTGCCCTTTGCCGCGCTGCTGTCGGCTGTGATGCTGATGCTGTGCATCGCCCAGATCGGTCCGGTGCTGGTGTTGCTGCCAGCTGCCGGCTGGCTGTTCTGGATGGGCGATACCGGCTGGGCGATTTTCCTCGTCGTCTGGAGTGTCATCGTCGGCAGCCTCGACAACTTCCTGCGGCCGATGCTCATTCGCCGCGGCGCCGATCTGCCGCTGCTGCTGATCTTTGCCGGCGTCATCGGCGGCATGCTCGGCTTCGGTCTGGTCGGCATCTTCGTCGGGCCGGTGGTGCTGGCCATTACCTGGACGCTGCTGCAGGCCTGGATCGCCGATGCACTCGGCGACGACATCGACTCAGCGCCGGCTCAGCCGGATGTGCCGGAACCAGCCGCCGGCGAGAGCCGCCCGGTCGTCGACCAGATGCAAGCCGGGAGTGTCATCGAGCAGGTCCTCGAAAACCACGTCGAGCCGGGTGGCGATACGCCGCACCAGCGGATTGAGCAGACGCCGTAACGGCGCCCGCTGATCGCGGCGCAGGAACTTGTCGAGAATCAGCGCCTGACCGCCGGGCTTCAGTACGCGGGCGATTTCCATCAGGCACAGCGCCGGTTGCGGCACGACGGCCAGGATCAGGTGGGCGACGACGCCGTCGAAACTGGCATCGGCAAAAGGCAGGCGATGCACGTCACCCTGCAGCGGAACGAAATCCAGATGGCCGGCGCGCGGCAGGGCCCGGCGCAGCATGGCACCGGTCAGATCGATGCCGACGTAGTGATGCTGCCCCGGCAGGTGCGGCAGATCCAGTCCGGTGCCGACGCCGGCGAGCATGATGCGCCCCGGTTTGTCGGGAAGCTGCAGCAGGCTGTGCCGGCGAATGCCGCGGGTGGCGCGGTCGACCGCAAGATCGTAGAACGGCGCGATCAGGCGGTAGCTCTGCTTCAGTCCCATCAGTGCAGCGAGCGCGGAATGGCCAGAACGAACTCCGGGATTTCGGCCGAAAAGTGCGTGCCATCCTCGGCGACCATCTGGTAGGCGCCTTTCATTGTTCCGACCGGTGTCGTCAGCGACGAGCCGCTGGTGTATTCGAAACGTTCGCCCGGCTGCAACAGGGGTTGCTGGCCAACGACGCCGAGACCGCGGACTTCCTGCACGGTGTTGTGCGCATCGGTGATGATCCAGTGGCGGGAAACCAGTTGCGCCGCCACGCTGCCGACGTTGCGGATGCTGATCGTGTAGGCGAAGACGTAGCGGTTTTCGTCCGGGTCGGACTGTTCGGGGATGAATTGCGGGGTCGGGATGATTTCGATCTGGTACTTGTCGGGGTCGGTCATGGGATAATTTCGTCTCTTTTTTCAGGGATACATCATGTCAGCCAGGGATTTCGTCATTGCGCCGAGCATTCTGTCCGCCAATTTCGCCAAGCTGGGCGAAGAAGTGGCCAACGTCATCGCCGCCGGCGCCGACTGGATTCACTTCGACGTCATGGACAACCATTATGTTCCCAACCTGACCATCGGGCCACTGGTCTGCGAAGCGATCCGGCCCTGCACCGACGCCCCGATCGACGTGCATCTGATGGTCAAGCCGGTTGACCGCATTGTCCCGGACTTTGCCAAGGCCGGTGCCAACATCATCACCTTTCACCCGGAAGCTTCAGAACATGTCGACCGGACCCTGTCGCTGATTCGCGATGCCGGCTGCCAGGCTGGTCTCGTCTTCAATCCCGGAACCCCGCTCGACTATCTCGATTACGTCATGGACAAGATCGACGTGGTGCTGCTGATGAGCGTCAATCCCGGTTTTGGCGGACAGAAGTTCATTCCTGGCACACTGGCCAAGGCGCGTGCCGCCCGAGCCAGGCTTGACGCCTACGCGCAGGAAACCGGCCGGCGCATCCGCCTGGAGATCGATGGTGGGGTCAACACCGCCAACATCGCCGAAATCGCCCGCGCCGGCGTCGATGCCTTCGTTGCCGGTTCGGCCGTCTACGGTGCCGGCAAGGACAGCGATGCCCATCGCTACGATTCGATCATCGGCGCCCTGCGCGGTGAACTGGCGAAAGTCTGAGGCCGCTCCGGGTGGACAGCGACAAAGCGCATGCGCTAGACTGCGCTTCGTCTGCCGCGTCTGTCACCTTGTTCGGCTGACCCCTTCTTCAGACCTCCTGACCAAATGACTGCATTGCATAACTGGAACATCGAGCCGCGTTGGCGCCCCTGGCGTCCGTAACCACTCGTCCGTCTGGCGCCATCTGCTGGCGCACCCAGTTTGCAGCATCCCTGTCATTCGTCACACCCGAGGCTTCCCATGACTGAAACCGAATTCAACGCGCTCGCGGCGCAAGGCTACAACCGTATTCCCGTCACGCTGGAAACGTTTGCCGATCTCGATACGCCGCTGTCAATCTACCTCAAACTGGCCAACGGGCCGTTCACCTACCTGCTCGAATCGGTGCAGGGCGGCGAACGCTTCGGCCGCTATTCCATCATTGGCCTGGCCGCACCGACGCGCATCGTCGTCAGTGGCCACGAAGTGCTAGTACTGACCGGCAACCGCATCGCCGAACGCGAGCACGACGCCAATCCGCTCGATTTTATCGACAGCTACATGAAGCGCTTCCGGGCGCCCGAGGCGGCCGGCCTGCCGCGTTTCCTCGGTGGTCTGGTCGGTTGCTTCGGCTATGACACGATCCGCTACATCGAGACGAAGCTGACGCGCACCCAGCGCCCGGACGAAATTGGCACGCCTGACATCCAGTTGCTGCTGTCCGAGGAAATCGCCGTCGTCGACAACCTGTCCGGCAAGCTGACGCTGATCGTCTATGCCGAACCCGGTTTTCCCGGCGCCTATCAAAAGGCACGTGCCCGCCTCAAGGAATTGCTGGGCAAGCTGCGCCTGCCGGTGAGCATTCCGACGGAGGCGCCGGCGCGTTCGGAACCGGCGGTTTCGGTGTTCGGCGAAGCGGCATTCAAGCAGGCGGTGAAAAAAGCCAAGGACTACATCACCGAGGGCGATGTCATGCAGGTCGTGCTGTCGCAGCGGATGACCAAGCCCTTCCACGCCAGCCCGCTGTCCCTGTACCGGACGCTGCGCAGCCTGAATCCGTCGCCCTACATGTTCTATTTTGATTTCGAGGACTATCAGGTTGTCGGCGCCTCGCCGGAAATCCTGGTGCGTCTCGAAGGTGACCGCGTCACCGTCCGCCCGATCGCCGGCACGCGCAAGCGTGGCGCCTCGCCGGAAGAGGATGCGGCGCTGGCCGAGGAACTGCTGGCCGACGAAAAGGAAAGGGCCGAGCACACCCAGTTGCTTGATCTCGGTCGCAACGACTGCGGCCGGGTGGCGAAGATCGGCAGCGTCAAGCTCACCGAGAACATGCTGATCGAGCGCTATTCGCACGTGATGCACATTGTTTCCAATGTCGAAGGCCGGCTGGAAAAGGGGCTTGATGCGGTCGACGTGCTGAAAGCAACATTTCCTGCCGGTACCGTCTCCGGTGCGCCCAAGGTGCGGGCGATGGAAATCATCGACGAACTGGAGCCGGTCAAGCGCGGCATCTACGCCGGTTCGGTCGGCTACCTCGGCTTCAACGGCGACATGGACCTGGCCATCGCCATCCGTACCGCCGTGCTCAAGGCTGGCAAGCTGTACGTGCAGGCCGGTGCGGGCATCGTCGCCGATTCCAATCCCGAATCCGAATGGCAGGAAACGCTGAACAAGGCGCGTGCCGTGCTGCGTGCCGCCGAGCTGGCCGAGCAGGGCCTGGATACCCGGATCGACTGAGGAAGACGCCATGTTATTGATGATCGACAACTACGACAGCTTCACTTACAACCTGGTCCAGTATTTCGGTGAGCTTGGCCAGGATGTGAAAGTCTTCCGCAACGACGCCATCACGCTGGCCGAGATTGCCCGCCTGAAGCCTGATTATCTGGTGATTTCCCCGGGGCCGTGCGCACCGGCGCAGGCCGGCGTGTCGCTGGCGGCGATCAAGGAGTTTTCCGGCAAGATTCCGTTGCTCGGCGTCTGCCTCGGCCACCAGTCCATCGGCGAAGCCTTCGGCGGGCGCATCGTGCACGCCAAGACCCTGATGCACGGCAAGGTTTCTCCGGTCCACCACAAAAACGAGGGTGTTTTCCGTAACCTGCCGAATCCGCTGACCTGTACCCGCTACCATTCGCTGGCCATCGAGCGGGCAACGCTGCCAGATTGCCTGGACATCACTGCCTGGACCGAGGACGGCGAGATCATGGGGGTGCGCCACAAGACGCTGGCCGTCGAAGGCGTCCAGTTCCACCCGGAATCGATCCTGACTGAGCGTGGTCACGACCTGTTGAAGAATTTCCTCGAGGAGCACCAGCAATGACCCCGCAAGCCGCCCTCCAGCGTGTCATCGAGCATCGCGAAATCTTCCACGACGAAATGGTTTCGCTGATGCGCCAGATCATGAGCGGCGAAGTCTCGCCGGTGATGATCGCCGCCATCGTCACTGGCCTGCGCGTCAAGAAGGAAAGCATCGGCGAGATAGCCGCCGCCGCCAGCGTCATGCGCGAGCTGGCGACGCCGGTCAAGGTGCCCTACGACCGTCACTTCGTTGATATCGTCGGCACCGGCGGCGATGCCGCGCACAGCTTCAATATTTCCACCACCTCGATCTTTGTTGCCGCCGCTGCCGGCGCCAAGGTGGCCAAGCACGGCGGGCGCAGCGTGTCATCGAGTTCGGGTAGTGCCGATGTGCTCGAAGCGCTCGGCGCCAACATCAACCTGTCGCCGGAAAAGGTCGCCGCCTGCATCGAGCAATGCGGCATCGGCTTCATGTTCGCGCCCAACCACCACAGCGCGATGAAGCACGTCGCACCAGTGCGCCGCGAAATGGGTGTGCGCACCCTGTTCAATATCCTCGGTCCGCTGACCAACCCGGCCGCCGCGCCGAACACGCTGATGGGCGTTTTTCACCCTGACCTGGTCGGCATCCAGGTGCGCGTCATGCAGCGCCTCGGTGCAGAGCGCGTGCTGGTCGTGCACGGCAAGGACAATCTCGACGAAATCTCGCTCGGCGCTGCGACCCTGGTCGGCGAGCTGAAAGATGGTCAGGTCCGTGAATACGAAGTGCATCCGGAGGATTTCGGCCTGCAGATGATGTCGCTGCGCAATTTGCGCGTCGACGGCGCCGAGGAATCGAAGGCAGTGATGCTCTCCGCGCTCGACAACCAGCCGGGCGCCGCCCGCGAGATCGTCTGTCTGAATGCCGGCGCCTCGCTCTACGTGGCCAACGTGGCCGACAGCATCGGCGACGGTATTGCCAAGGCGCGCGAAGCGATCGCTAGCGGCGCAGCACGGGCGAAACTGGCGCAGTTCGTCGAATGCACGAAGCGTTTGGGGGCGGCATGAGCGACATCCTCAACAAGATCATCGCCACCAAGCGCGAAGAAATCGCCGCCGCCCTCGTCGGTCGGCCGCTGGCTGTCGTCGAGGCTGATGCCGCCGCACAACCGGCGGCGCGTGACTTTGTCGGCGCCATCCGGCAGAAGATCGCTTGCGGTCAACCGGCGGTCATTGCCGAAATCAAGAAGGCCAGCCCGTCCAAGGGCGTCATCCGGGAAGACTTTCGCCCGGCCGACATCGCCCGCAGCTACGCCGAGCATGGCGCCGCCTGCCTGTCGGTGCTGACCGATCGCCAGTATTTCCAGGGCGCCCCGGAATATCTGCAGGCTGCCCGTGCTGCCTGCAACTTGCCGGTGCTGCGCAAGGACTTCATCGTCGATCGTTACCAGGTTGCCGAAGCCCGCGCGATGGGCGCCGACGCCATCCTGCTGATTGCCGCTGCGCTGACGCTGGCGGAGATGCAGGAACTGGAACGCCAGGCCATGGAATATGGGATGGCCGTGCTGGTCGAAGTACACAACGGCGAGGAGCTGACCGCCGCGCTGCAGTTGCAAACCCCGCTGCTGGGGATCAACAACCGCAACCTGCGCACCTTCGACGTGACGTTGGACACGACGCTGGGCCTCCTCGAGCGCATTCCGGCCGGGCGTGTCGTCATCACCGAGAGCGGCATCCTCAAGTCCGAAGACGTTACATTGATGCGCGGCCACGATGTTCATGCCTTTCTCGTCGGCGAAGCATTCATGCGCGCAAACGAGCCGGGTGAAGAGTTGGCAAGGCTTTTCGCCTGATCGCTGTTGCATGGATGCAACAAAGCTTCACATTGTGTAGACCTGTCCGGGATTAAGCCTTGCCCTGTGCGGATCGCCCTTGCACAATGCCCTTCAACTTCTCGATCCGAGAGGTAAAGCTTAACCGGCCCGAAAGGCTGGTTAAAAACTAACCACTAAGGAGATTTTCTGATGCAAAAGAAGATTATTGCCCTGGCCATCGCTGGTCTGGCTTCTACCGCAGCTTTCGCACAAACCAACGTTACCGTTTACGGCATCGTTGACATGGGTTACATCAATGCCAAGGCCAACAACGCTGGCACCAGCAAGCAGTCCTTCTCCGGCATCCAGTCTGGCAACCAGATGGGTTCGCGCGTCGGTTTCCGTGGCACGGAAGATCTGGGCAACGGCCTGAAGGCTCTGTTCACCCTGGAATACGGCCTGAACGCTGATGTCGGCGCTGGCAGCTGGACCGGTACCGCACGTCAGTCCTTCCTCGGCCTGACCGGTAACTTCGGTACCGCCGTTGCTGGTCGTCTGCAGAACCCGGGCTACAACTTCGCTTCCAAGTACGACGTTCTGGGTGCTGCTGTTTGGTCGCCGGTTGGTCAGCTGTCTGACAATGCTGGTCTGTCGATCTCCGCCCGTGACGGCCTGGGTCGTCTGGACAACGCCGTTGCCTACATCTCGCCGAGCTTCTCGGGTCTGACCATCATCGCCGCTCACGCTTTCGGCGAACAAGTCAAGAACAACCCGATTCGTGGTGCTGACACCGACCCGCAAGCTGTCTGGGCTCTGGCTGCTGAATACACCCTGGGTGACCTGAATGTTGGCGCTGTTTACCACAAGCTGAACGACATCGGTGGTACCGACTCCGCTCAAGCTGAGCACGATCGTGCTGAATACGCTCTCGGCGCTTCCTACGACTTCAAGGTTGTCAAGCTGTCTGCCCTGTATCAGCGCGCTTCCGATGACAACGTCGGCAACGTTCGCAGCGACGACGACTCCACCAAGCTGTGGCAAGTTGGCGTTGGCGTGCCGGTCGGCGCCAAGGGTATGGTCGAAGTTGCTTACGGTCGTTACAAGAACGATCGTGACAACGGCCGTGCCGACCTGGATGCAAAGGCATGGGGTGTTAACTACGAGCACAGCCTGTCGCCGCGTACCGTTGCTTACGTCGGTTACGGTCGTCTGAACAACGGTTCGAACACCGCCTTCACCAACCTGAACACCGGTGCTCTGACCTCCAACGGCAAGAACGCTGCTCAATTCGGTCTTGGCATGCGTCACTCCTTCTAATCTAGCCTCGCTAGTTTAGAAAGCCTGAAACGGTCACTCTTCGGAGTGGCCGTTTTCTATTGGGGGGGCTTGATGGCTTCCCTCAGGAAAGGGCAATAAAAAACCACGCTGATGCGTGGTTTTTTTTTGCCGGATTTGTTTCAGCCCAGTATCAGGTTGTCCCGATGGATCATTTCCGGCTCCTCGATGTAACCGAGGATGCCTTCGATATCGGTGGTCGCCCTGCGGGCGATCAGGCGGGCTTCGCCGCTGCCGTAGTTGCACAGGCCGCGGGCGATTTCATGGCCGTCCGGGGTCATGCAGGCGACGGCGGCGCCGCGTTCGAACTCGCCTTCAATGGCGGTGACGCCGATGGGCAGCAGGCTTTTTCCCGATTTCAGGGCGTTGACCGCACCATTGTCGAGGATCAGGCGGCCGGCCAGTTGCAGGTGATCGGCCAGCCATTGCTTGCGCGCTGCCAGCGCCGGGGTTTGCGAGACGAGCAGCGTGCCGATGGCTTCACCGCCAGCCAGGCGCAGGATGGGGTCGGCTTCGTGGCCGCTGGCGATGACGGTGTCGGCGCCACTGCGGGCGGCGCGTTTGGCGGCGATGATCTTGGTGATCATGCCGCCGGTGCCGACGCGGCTACCGGCGCCACCAGCCATGGCTTCAAGTGCGGGATCGCCGGCCGTGGCCTGGTGGATCAGCGTGGCGGTCGGGTCCTTGCGCGGGTCGGCGGTGTATAGGCCTTGCTGGTCGGTCAGGATGATCAGGGCGTCGGCTTCGATCAGATTGGCGACCAGAGCGCCGAGGGTGTCGTTGTCGCCGAACTTGATCTCGTCGGTGATTACCGTGTCGTTTTCGTTGATGATCGGAACGACGCCAAGGGCGAGCAGCGTATTGAGCGTCGAGCGGGCGTTCAGGTAGCGCTTGCGGTCGGCCAGATCGTCGTGGGTCAGCAGGATCTGCGCGGTGTGCAGGCCGTGCTTGCTGAACGCGGCTTCATAGACTTCGACCAGCCCGGCCTGGCCGACGGCGGCGGCGGCCTGTTTTTCGTGCACGTTCTTCGGTCGGCGACCCCAGCCCAGGCGCTGGACGCCGCAGGCGACGGCGCCGGAAGAGACGAGGATGATTTCCCGGTTCTGTGCGCGCAACAGGGCGATCTGGCGGGCCCAGCCGGCGATGGCTGCCAGATCCAGGCCGTTGCCGTTGTTGGTGACGAGTGCCGAGCCGACCTTGACGACGAGGCGCTTGGCGGTGGCGAGGCGGGTTCGGCTCATTATTCCTCGGTGGGGCTGGCGTTGTCCGTGGCGTCTTCGTCGTCGCTGATTTCCGGGCGGGCCATCTGCTCCAGGGCTTCGTGGATCGCGTAGATCAGCGGCTTGGTGCCTTCGCCGGTGATGGCGGTGATCGGGAAGACCGGGCCGTCGTACTTGGTCGCCTTCTTGTAGGCCTTGAGGAAGTCCTTGATGGCTTTTTCGCGGTCTTCTTCCGGGATCAGGTCGAGCTTGTTGAGGACCAGCCAGCGCGGCTTGTCGGCCAGTGCAGGGTCGTGCTTGATCAGTTCGCCGACGATGGCCTTGGCGTCCTTGACCGGATTGGAGTCCGGGTCGATCGGTGCGATGTCGACGAGGTGCAGCAGGATGCGCGTGCGCTGCAGGTGCTTGAGGAAACGGATGCCGAGGCCGGCGCCGTCGGCGGCGCCCTCGATCAGGCCCGGGACGTCGGCCATGACGAAGCTCTTCTCGGCATCGACGCGGACCACGCCGAGATTCGGGTGCAGCGTCGTGAAAGGATAATCGGCGACCTTCGGCCGGGCGGCCGAGATGGCGCGGATCAGCGTGCTCTTGCCGGCATTGGGCAGGCCGAGCAGGCCGACGTCGGCGAGTACGCGCAGTTCCAGCGTCAGTTCGAATTCTTCGCCCTGGTCGCCCTTGGTGCACTGGCGTGGTGCGCGATTGGTCGACGACTTGAAATGGGTGTTGCCGAGGCCGCCCTTGCCGCCCCTGGCCAGCAGCACTTTTTTATCGTGCACGTCGAGGTCGGCGAGGATTTCGCCGGTGTTGAGGTCGCTGATGACGGTGCCGACCGGCATGCGCAGGATGATGTCGTCACCACCCTTGCCGTAGCAGTCGGCGCTGCCGCCGTTCTCGCCGCGCTGGCCGAGGAATTTGCGGGTGTAGCGATAGTCGACCAGGGTGTTGATGTTGCGGTCGGCAACCACATAGACGCTGCCGCCCTTGCCGCCGTCGCCACCGTTGGGGCCGCCCATCGGGATGTATTTCTCGCGGCGGAAAGTGGCGATGCCGTTGCCGCCGTCGCCGGCTTTAACGTAGATCTTTGCTTCGTCGATGAACTTCATTTTTTCCGCCTCTTGAAACTAAAAAGCCCCATCCAGCGGACAGGGCTTTGCGATTCCGCTGTGCTGAATTATTCAGCAGCCGGAACGATGGTGACCGTGCGGCGCTTCTTCTCGCCCTTGATGGCGAACTGGATGGTGCCATCCTTCAGCGCGAACAGGGTGTGATCCTTGCCCATGCCGACGTTTTCGCCAGCGTGGAATTCGGTGCCGCGCTGACGAACGATGATGTTGCCAGCCAGGACGAATTGACCACCGTAGCGCTTGACGCCGAGTCGTTGTGCCTGTGAGTCGCGGCCGTTACGCGAACTGCCGCCTGCTTTTTTGTGTGCCATTTGTTAGCTCCTTGTCTGAACTCAGGCAGCGATCGTGTCGATGCGCAGTTCGGTGTAGTTCTGACGATGGCCCTGACGCTTCTGGTAGTGCTTGCGACGGCGCATCTTGAAGATCCGGACCTTGTCGTGGCGGCCGTGGGAAACCACGGTGCACTTGACGGTGGCGCCAGCAAGGAAGGGGGCGCCGATCTTTACCGACTCGCCTTCGCCTACCATGAGGATCTGGTCAAGGGTAACTTCTGCGCCAACGTCTGCCGGTATCTGTTCTACTTTGAGTTTTTGGCCAGCGGAAACGCGATACTGCTTGCCGCCGGTTTTTATGACCGCATACATGGGTTGGACTCCGAAAATAAATCTAAAGGGTACTACGAAGAACCGCGCATTATACGCAAAAGATTATGAAAGTCAAAGCCTTGTCAAGGCCTTGTGCTAGAATTGCCGCCTTTCGCAAAGGAGCTTCTCATGGCTGAAATTACCACGGCCTCCGGCCTGATCTACGAAGACACCGTCGAGGGTAGCGGCGTCGAAGCCACCGCTGGCGCGTTCGTCACCGTGCATTACACCGGCTGGCTGACCAATGGCAGCAAGTTCGATTCGAGCAAGGATCGCAACGATCCCTTCCAGTTTCCGCTCGGCCAGCGTCACGTGATTTCCGGCTGGGACGAAGGCGTCCAGGGCATGAAGGTCGGCGGTACCCGCAAGCTGACCATTCCGCCGCAACTCGGCTACGGTGCCCGTGGCGCCGGCGGCGTCATCCCGCCGAACGCGACCCTGGTCTTCGAGGTCGAACTGCTCGACGTGCAATGACCCAGTCCGACGATCCCTGGGCTAAATGGCGCCAGCCGACCGACGCTGCTGCGGTCGACGCCGAAAAACCGGCAAAAACCGAAAAGCTGAAAGCGGCGCCGGTCGAACCCGTCGCGAGTGTTCCGAAGGCTGAAGCGTTGCCGGTGGAAAGCAAACCGGCTGGTACGCTGGGCGTCAAGGCTGGTCTGCGTTCGGACGCGCCGGGCAAGCGCACACCCTTGCGCGGTGGTTCGCCGGTACGCAAGCCGATGGCTGCTGCGGCGCCGGTTGAACGTCCGGCTGCCCGGCCGGTGAAAAAAGCGGCGGCGCCCGTCGTCCGCTCCGGTCCGCCACCCGAAGGGACGCGTCTGTCGAAGGTGATGTCGGAGCGTGGCATGTGTTCGCGCCGCGAGGCCGACATGTGGATCGAGCGCGGCTGGGTTTTCGTCAATGGCGAGCAGGTCTGCGAGCTGGGTTCGCGCATCGATCCGGCGGCCGAGATCACGATTTCGACCGAAGCCAAGAAGGATCAGGCCAAGGCGGTTACCATCCTGCTGCACAAACCGGTCGGTTACGTTTCCGGCCAGCCGGAGCCGGGTTGCATCCCGGCGGTGACGCTGATCACCGCTGAAACCCAGTTGCCACATTCGGGCGGTCCCGAGTTCAAGCCGTGGATGCTCCGCGGCCTGGCCCCGGCCGGCCGGCTGGACATCGATTCGACCGGTCTGCTGGTGCTGACCAGCGATGGCCGGGTGGCCAAGCGCCTGATCGGCGAGGACAGCGAGGCGGAGAAGGAATACCTGGTGCGCGTCTCCGGCGAGATGATCAAGGGTGGTCTGGAACTGCTGCGGCACGGGCTGGAACTCGACGGCAAGCCGTTGAAACAGGCCTGGGTCAAGCAACTAAACGAAGATCAGCTGCACTTCATCCTGAAGGAAGGCAAGAAGCGCCAGATCCGTCGCATGTGCGAACTGGTCGGTTTGCAGGTGGTTGGCCTGAAGCGTGTGCGCATCGGACGTATCCGCCTGGGCGACCTGCCGATGGGACAGTGGCGTTTCCTGCGCGCCGACGAGGCGTTCTGAGCTTTTTGACCGATTGCTGCGGTCGACCGCAATAAAAGGCAAAAAACGCCGGCCGGGTTACCCGGCCGGCGTTTTTCATGTGGCAGCAGAAATCAGGCAGCCGGGCGGACCGGCGGCATCATCTGGCATTCGCCTTCGATCACGGTCTTGCCGGCGACCGTGCACACGGTGTCGAGCACGACGCGATTCTTGGCCGTATTGACTTCACGGACGGTGACGGTGGCGGTGACGGTGTCACCCGGCTTGACCGGCGCCTTGAACTTCAGCGTCTGCGACAGGTAGATGGTGCCGGGTCCGGGCAGCTTGTTGGCCAGTGTTGCCGAGATGAAGCCGGCCGACAGCATGCCGTGCGCGATGCGCGTGCCGAACATCGTGCCCTTGCAGTATTCCTCGTCGAGGTGGGCCGGGTTGACGTCGGTCGAGATGCCGGCGAACAGGATGATGTCGGCTTCGGTGACGGTCTTGGACGTGCTGGCGGACATGCCGGGTTCGAGTTGGTCGATGTAGTAGGACATTGTTGCTGGGCTCCTGTTGTTGCTTGTTGATCTGGAAGCAGAACTGTAGCACGTCATTCTGACCGCAATGCTTCAACCGGATCGAGACCGGCGGCGCGCCGGGCGGGCAGCACGCCGGCGGCCAGGCCGATGGCGATGGCGACGCCTTCGGCGAGCAGCACGAAACTGATCGGCGTATGCACCGGCAGCGCCGGCACCAGCAGGTGGATCAGTTGCGCCAGGCCGAAACCGAGCAGCAGCCCGAGTGCGCCGCCGATTGCCGAGAGGGCGATGGCTTCGCCGAGGAACAGCCCGAGGATGGTGCGCCGGCGGGCGCCGAGGGCGACCAGCAGGCCGATTTCGCTGGTCCGTTCGGTGACGGCGATGGTCATGATGGTGACGATGCCGACACCGCCGACCAGCAACGAGATGCCGCCGAGCGCGCCGACGGCCATGGTCAGCACGTTGAGGATGTTGGACAGCGTTTTCAGCATCTCTTCCTGGGTGACGATGGTGAAGTCCTCGCGCCCATGACGTTCGATCAGGTGGCGCCGGATCTGGCTGGCGACTGCTGCCGACGGTGCGCCTTCGGCAACGGCAACGTTGATTTCGTCCACGCCTTCGCGGTTGAACAGTTCCTGGGCGCGGGCAGCGGGAATGAAGGCGGTATCGTCGAGGTCGATGCCGAGGAACTGGCCCTTGGCTTCCATGATGCCGATCACGCGGAACTGCAGGCCGCCGATGCGGATGCGCTGGCCGAGGGCGTTGTCCGGGCCGAACAGTTCGTCCTTCAGTTTGGCGCCGAGGACGACGAAGGCGCGGGCGCTGCCGGCATCGTCGTCGGGCAGGTACTGGCCGCTTCTTGCGGTCAACCGGAAAACCGTTGCCGAATCGGCGTTGACCCCGGAAATCAATGTCCGCCGGGTACGGCCGTTGCCCTGGACTTCGGCATTGCCGCGAACGTTCGGGGTGACGGCGACGACATTCGGCAGCCGGCCGAGCGCCTGCGCATCCTCCAGCGTCAGCGGGCGGGCGCTCGATGGCAGGCCGGACGGCGCGCCGCCGGTCTTCGTCTTGCCCGGGGCGATGGTGACGACGTTGGTGCCGAATTGGGTGAATTCGCCCAGCACGTAGCGGTGTATGCCTTCGCCGATCGACGTGAGCAGGATCACCGAGGCAATGCCGACGGCGATGCCGAGCAGCGTCAGGAAGCTGCGCAGCCGCTGCGCGGTGACGGCGCGGGCGGCCAGGCGGATGGCGTCGCGGATGTCCATGCTCAGTGCTTCATCAGCGCCTGCACCGGATCGAGCCGGGCGGCGCGCCGCGCCGGCAGGAAGCCGAACAGCAGGCCGGTGCCGATGGCGGTGGACAGGCCGGCGATCACCGCCCAGTCAGGCGGATAGGCGGGAAAGACCGGGAAGGCCTGACGCAAGGCAAAGGCGCCAAGCTGGCCGAGCAGGTAGCCGAGCAGCGCACCGACCGCCGACAGCATCGCCGCTTCGGCCAGGAAAGCCAGGCGGATGGTCCGGGCCGGTGCGCCGAGGGCCTTGAGCAGTCCGATTTCGCCGGTGCGCTGGGTGACGGCGACGAGCATCACGTTCATCACCAGGATGCCGGCCACCGCCAGGCTGATCGCGGCAATGCCGGCGACGGCCAGCGTCAGCGCGCCGAGCAGCTTGTCGAAAGTGGCGAGCACGGCATCCTGGGTGATTGCCGTCACATCTTCCTCGCCGCGATGGCGCTGGGTCAGGATCGCCAGCGTCTGGTCGCGTGCCTGCGGGATCGCGTCGCGGCTACGCGCTTCGACCAGCACGCGGAACAAGGTGTTGCTGTTGAACATCGACTGGGCCAGCGCCACCGGGACGATGACCAGTTCGTCGGTGTCCATGCCCAGCCCCTGGCCGGTTGATTTGAGGACGCCGACGATGCGCACGCGCCGGTCGCCGATACGTACCCGCTGGCCGACTGCCGGCGTGCTGCCGAACAGTTCGGCGCGAACAGTGGCGCCGATCACGGCGACCGCCGAGCCATTGTTCCAGTCCTCCTCGGGCAGGGCTTCACCTTGGGCCATGGCGAAGTCGCGGATGGCGAAATACTCGCGCGTGGTGCCGGCGACCATGACTTCGCGCAGCCGGCCGCCGAAGTTGATTTCCGACGTGCCGACGGCGAGCGGTGCGACGCGCTGCACGGCCGGCGCGCGGCGGAGGGCGCCGGCATCGTCGATGGTCAGGTCGCGCGGCGTGCTGGTGATCGCCGTCGCCGGATTGAAGCCGCCGGTGCCGGTACGCCCGGGCAGGACGATGACCAGGTTGCTGCCCAGCGCCGAGAACTGGCCGACGACGTAGCGCCGGGCACCGTCGCCCAGTGCCGTCAGCAGCACCACGGCGGCGACGCCGATGGCCATCGCCAGCACCGACAGCGCCGTGCGTACCGGGTAGCCGGTGGCGGCATCGCGGGCAAAACGCAGGATGTCAGGCAGGCGCATGCGCGGCGCTGTCGTGCTTGAGGCGCCCGTCTTCCATCACCAGCTGGCGGCGCGCGCGCTCGCCCATCTGCGGATCATGGGTCACGACCACCAGCGTGACGCCGCTGGCGTTCAGGGCTTCGAGCAGATTGACCACTTCCTCGCCGGTGTGGCGGTCGAGGTTGCCGGTCGGTTCGTCGGCGAGGATCAGCGCCGGTTGCATGATCGTCGCGCGGGCGATGGCGACGCGCTGGCGCTGGCCACCGGAGAGCTGGTCGGGCTTGTGGTCGGCGCGGTTGTCCAGGGCGAAATTCTTCAACGCCTCGGCCACCCGGCGGTCGCGCTCGCTGCGCGGGATGCCGGCCAGCATCATCGGCAGCGCGATGTTTTCGGCGGCAGTCAGGCGCGGCACCAGGTGAAAGCTCTGGAAGACGAAGCCGATACGCGTACTGCGCACCTGCGCCTGCTCATCGGCGCTCAGTGTCGTCACGTCGCGCTCTTCCAGCCGGTAGCTGCCGGCATCGGGGCGGTCGAGCAGGCCGAGCAGGTTGAGCAACGTCGATTTGCCCGAGCCGGATGGCCCCATCACTGCGACGTATTCACCGGCGGCGATGCTCAGGTTCAGGTCGGCCAGCGCATGCACGGTGGTGTCGCCCAGCAGGAAGCGACGTTCGATGCCGGACAGTTCGATCAGTGCCATTCAGCGGGCCGCTTGCTCTTCCACTGCGGCGGCACCGGCGACGACGCCGGTACGTTCGAGCGAGGTGACGATGCGTTCGCCGGCCTGCAGGCCTTCGCTGATCTCGGTGTACTCCCAGTTGGCGAGCCCGGCCTTGATGCTGCGTTCGACCAGCTTGCCGTCTTCCAGCAGCAGCACCTTGCCGCCTTCGAGGATCGCTGCGGTCGGAATGCGCAGCACCTTTTCCCGCGTGGCCAGGACGATTTCGACATCGGCGCTGTAGCCGACCAGCAAACCGGCAGCGTCGGCGGGCTGGGCAAAGTCCACTTCGATGTCCACGGTGCGTGCCTGCTTTTCCACCGCCGAGACATAAGGGGCGACGCGCCGGACGGTGCCGGGCAGCGTCTTGCCGGGCAGCGCGTCGAGCGTGATGCGCACGGTCTGGCCGACGCTGATCTTCGGCGCATCGACCTCGTCCATCGGCGCCTTGACGTAGAGGCAGGAATCGTCGAACAGGTCGATGGCCGGCGGCGTCTGCACGCCCGGTGGCGAGGGCGTCGAATATTCGCCCAGTTCGCCGACGATCTTCGCCACCGTGCCGGCGAACGGCGCGTAGAGCGCGACTCGGCCCTGGTCGACGCGGGTCGATTTGAGTCGTGCTTCGGCCTGGGCGATGTCGGCCTGTGCGGTGGCGCAGGCGGCCCGGCGGACTTCGGCGTCGGTGCGGGCGGTTTCCTCGCGGCTGGGCGAGACGAAGCCGCGAACCCGCAGTTCGGCCTGCCTTTTTGCCTCTTTTTCGGCGTTGACCGCAGCAATGCACACTTCCTCGCTGCGCTTGGCGGCCAGCGTAACCTGAGCGGAAGCCAGTGCCGAACTGGCCTGCTGGTCGTCATTCCACAACTTGAGCAGCAACTGGCCCTTTTCAACCTTGTCGCCTTCCTTGACGCCCAGGTATTCGATGCGACCGCCAATGATCGTCGACAGCTTGGTACGCTGGCAGGCTTCGATGGTACCGGCGCGGGTGTTGGCCAGCGTCGCTTCGACGCTGCCGCTGCCGACGGTCTCGACAAAGACGGCGACCGGTTTCGGGCGGCTGATCCAGAATGCCGCAGCGGCCAGGATGACGATGACGAGCAGGGCAATGACGATGCGACGCATGCGGTTTCCTATCTGAAGCCGGGCAGCCAGCCGGATTGTTCGTGGCCCCACACCGGTTCGAGCGTGCCCTGGTAGAGCGCTTCGATCACCGGCGGTTCCTGCCAGGGTTCGTTCATGAAGGTCAGGCCGACTTCTTCGACAGTCTTGCCCGACCAGTAATAATCGGCCACTTCGTCCAGCGCCTCGAGCGACAGGCTGTGCGGCAGGCGCAGGTAATCAAGCCAGCTGGCATCGTGGAAGGAACACAGGTAAGCGCCCTTGGTCCGGGAGCACGAGAGATTCTTGCCGAAGACCCGATCCGGGTGCTTGTGGCGGAAGGTCATCGCATCGGTGCGGGTGGCGAACTGCAGCAGCGCATGCAGGCGGCTGGGGAAATGGTTATAGCGCCGTTGCCTGAAGTACTCGAGATGGTATTCGGCGAAATAGTTCTGGACCGACAGCAGCTGGTCGCCGGCGCTCGGTGCGCCGCCCTGCGGCGCCGCCAGCGTGGCGCCGAAGGGGCTGCCCTTGAGGATGTCCCAGCCCGGCAGGTCGGCGCCTGCGTCGAGCCAGCAGAACAGCTCCAGCGTTGCAGTGTCCTTGATCAGGTTGTCCATGATCTCGTTGGCGTGGTGCGAATCCTGCCATTCTCCCTGATTGCCCGGGTTTGACCAAACGCTGTGTAGGGTAATTCGCTGGAGAAAATAACAGGCTGGCTTTTTTATTTCATGGTGGTAAGCTGAAGCTGTGTCGGGTGTGCAGCAAGCCCGACATGCAGTGGCAGTGAATGCTGCGTTGCAGGAGATTCTATGGCAGTTGTCAAAGGAAGTTTTTCTTGAGATTACCGTGTAGTACTCCACCTACGGCGTAAAGCCGATCACCCCGGCCTGGTGTGCCAGGGTTGCAGCAAACGAAGCCCATGCCTCAACCGCATGGGCTTCACGTTTTCGGGAACGCAAATGTCGATTCAACGTCACGGCACCACTCGCCGTTATTCCGACGCCGTGGTGCACAACGGCACCGTCTATCTTGTCGAAGTTTCCGCACTGGCCGATGCCGGCGTTGCCGACCAGACGGCGGACATGCTGGCCAGCGTCGAGTGCCTGCTGGCGCAGGTTGGCAGTGACAAGCGCCAGTTGCTGATGGCCACCATCTACCTGGCCGACATGGCCGACTACGATGCCATGAACGCCGTCTGGGATGCCTGGGTGCCGGAAGGTTTTGCGCCGTCCCGTGCCTGCGTCCAGGCCAGGCTGGCGAAACCGGAATATCGCGTCGAAATCGCGTTGACCGCAGCAATCATTCAGGACTGAACTTCGGCGTTGCAGTCGCAGCCGCTGCCGGCAGAAATCCAGCGGGCGCAGAGCCAGCCGAGCAAGCTGTCGGAGCCGGGGGCCAGCAGCAGGCCGCAGTGGTAGCGCTGCGCGTCCGCCGACCAGGTCAGCGCCGGGCACGGGCCGCGTCGCTGCAGGAAGCGCAGCCGGCCGAGCGGACAGGTTTCGAGGGCACAGCAGACCCCACAACCGTTGCAGGGCTGGCCTTCGGCGGGCTTGGCCGGCGCCTCGTGATGCAGTTCCAGGATGATTTCGCGCATGGCTCATGATGCGGCATCGGCGGGAATGCCGGCAAGTATCGTATATGCGTTGATCGGCAATGCGTTTTCAGGTGAAAGACTGTGCTATATATGCGGTTATTGTCAATTCGCCGAGACTTTGCCGGATCATGAACGAAAAAGATAAACCTGTCGTCTTCGGAACCGAAGACATCCTGATGAGCCTGTGCAATTCGGTGACCGATGTCCTGAATGTCGCCACGCAAAGCCAGATCCGCTATTCCGGGATGGTCCAGCGCATCACCAAGACCTGCCTGAAGCCGGATATCGGCTGTTTCGTACTGTTCGACGGCGGCTTTTCCGGCCTGGTCGTCATCAACTTTTCCGCCTCGGCGGCAATGGAACTCTACGAGACCTACCTGCTGAGCATGGGCATGGCCAAGGACGAACTGGCCACTTCGCATACGGCCGATGAGGTCAGCAATGTCATGGGCGAACTGATGAACCAGATCGTCGGCAACTTCACCAGCAAGGTCGGGCGCGAATTGCAGACGCACATCACGCAGAACCAGCCGAAGATGCTGGTGCTCAACAAGCAGGTCATGCTCAGCGTCGATACCAACCTCGACAAGCCGGAAGCGCGCCGCGTCACTTTCTACACCAGCCGCAACAACATCTTCTATCTTGAGCTGGCGATCGATCGCACCGAGTTCATCAAGCTCTTCGATTTCGATGCCCAGGAAGTCACCGACCCGGACGAACTGATCGCCCAGGCCGCTTCCGCTGCGGCGAAGCCTGCTGTCGTCCAGTCATCGGCCAACGACCACGACGACCTGCTCAACTCGCTCGGGATGTAGGCGCCGCCCTCAGGGGCGGGCGAGAAACAGTTCGGGATCGACCGGTGTGTCGTTGAGGATGACCGTCCAGTGCAGATGCGGGCCGGTTGACCGGCCGGTGGCGCCGACGGCGCCGATGCGCTCGCCCTGACGGACCTTCTGGCCGTTGCGCACAGCGATGCGCGACAGATGCATGTAGATGCTGATCAGCCCCTGGCCATGGTCGATGAAAATGCTGTTGCCGTTGAAGAAATAATCGCCGGTGTCGATCACCGTGCCATCGGCTGGTGCCCGTACCGGGGCGCCGGTCGGTGCAGCGAAATCCAGGCCGTTATGCGGGTTGCGTGGCAGGCCGTTGAAGAAACGGCGCAGGCCGAAGCGTGACGACAGCCGGCCATCGGCCGGGCGGGCGAAAGTGGTGTCCGGGTTGGCGGTGGAAAAGCGGCGTTTCAGTTCGGCGGTATGTGCTTGTTCGCGTTCGATCCGGGCCATGTCTTCAGGCGACGGTTCGACCTTGCGTTTTTCCTTGATCGTCAGGCGCTGTTCCGGGTACTTTTTCGTGCCGACCGGGACGCTGATCGTTGTTGCGGTCGACGTGCCGGAAACACGAATTTCCAGTGGTACCGGCAGCGCATCGAGCGGAATGCCGAGCAGCGCAAACCAGCGGCCGCGCTCGCCAACGACAGCCAGCGGCTGCTTGTCCCAATATGCTTGCGGTTTCGCGCCGGCGGCCGGGCCGAGGTCGATGACGGCGACACCACCCGGCACCGGCGCATGTGCGGGCAGGGCGAAGGCCTGGGCTGCCAGCAGCAGGGCAGCGATCAGTACGCTCAGTTGTTTCATGTCCGCGCCGCCCACCACAGGCGCAGGCGCAGCCCGATTTCGCTGGTATAGCCGACCGAGACGAAGCGGATCTCACCGTCCGGGGCGATGATGACGAAGCCCGGCACGCCGGGAATGCCGTACTGTTTCATGATGGCGCCGGGCGGGTCGGCCAGCGTCGGCCAGTGGTAGCCGCGCTCCTGCATCAGTTTGCCGACGTCGGCGGCCGGCCCGGACTGGATGGCGATGCTGGTGACCGGCCAGTCGGCGGCGATGTCGCTGACGCTGCCGGCAGTCGTTTTGCAGACCGGGCACCATTCGGCCCAGAAATAAAGCAGTACCGGCTGGCCGGGGTGGCTGGCGCGCCAGGTGGCCAGGTCTAATTGGCTGCCATCGAGGCGTTGACCGGAGAATTCCGGGGCCGGACCGCGCGTCGTATCGCGCAACTGCCACATCTGGAAAGCGATGAAGACGGCGATGAAAATGCTGATTTCGACGGCCCAGCGGCGCCAGCGCGGTGGCTTGGGAACTGCGGTGTTTTCGCTCATCGGCCTACAGCTGTTTCGTCTTGAAGGTGTTGCACTGGTTGAAGTCACCGCTGTCGAAACCACGCCGGAACCAGCGCATGCGCTGCGCCGAACTGCCGTGGGTGAAGCTTTCCGGGACGATGCGGCCCTGCGACTGCTGTTGCAGACGGTCGTCGCCGATGGCCGAAGCGGCGGTCAGCGCGGCTTCGAGGTCGCCCGGTTCGAGCACGCTCTTCATCGTGTCGGTACGTTTACCCCAGACGCCGGCCAGACAATCGGCCTGCAGTTCCATGCGCACCGACAGCGCATTGCCCTCGGTTTCGCCGACCCGCTGTTTCGCCTGCTGTACCTGATCGGCGATGCCCAGCAGGTGCTGGACGTGATGGCCGACTTCGTGGGCGACGACGTAGGCCTGGGCGAATTCGCCCGGGGCCTTGAACTGATCTTTCAGTTCGCGGAAGAACGTCAGGTCGATGTACACCTTCTGGTCGCCCGGGCAGTAGAACGGGCCCATCGCCGACTGGCCGGTGCCGCAGGCGGTCGGTGTCGAGCCGGAGAAAAGGACCAGCTTCGGTTCCTGGTATTCCTTGCCCATTTCGCGGAAGGCCTGGTTCCAGGTGTCTTCGGTCGAGGCGAGGACACGCGAGACGAAGATCGCCGTCGGGTCGTCGGCTGGCGGCCGGCTGGCCGGGGCCTGCTGCTCGATCGCCGGCATGCCGCCGCCGGCGAGCATGCTGAGCACGGTCATCGGATTGATGCCGAGGAAGTAGCTGGCGATCAGCGCAATGGCGATGGTGCCCAGGCCCATCTTGCCGCCGCCGAGACGTAGTCCGCCACCGCCGGAACGGCCGCGGCGATCCTCGATGTTGTCGCTTTCGCGGTGGTCGTCCATGCGCATTGCGGTGTCCTCAGCGGTAACGGTTGATCGCGTCGCGGGTTTCCAGTGCGGCGCAGCGGGCGGCTTCGCCGTAGTTCTCGTCTTTGCCGGCGTAAAGGATGGCGCGCGAGGAGTTGATCATCAGGCCGGTGGTTTTTGCTGTTTTTCCGGCGTTGACCGTAGCTTCGATATCACCGCCCTGGGCGCCAATGCCCGGCACCAGCAACGGCATGTCGCCGGTGATCTCGCGTACCCGGGCGATTTCGGCCGGGAAGGTGGCGCCGACGACGAGACCGATCTGGCCGGTCGTGTTCCACTTTTCGGCGGCCAGACGGGCGACGCGCTCGTAGAGCTTTTCGCCGCCGACGTCGAGGAACTGCAGGTCCGAACCGCCGGCGTTCGATGTCCGGCAGAGCAGGATCACGCCCTTGTCGGGGAAGGCCAGGTAGGGCTCGACGGAATCGCGGCCCATGTAGGGGTTGACCGTGACGGCGTCGGCGCGGAAGCGCTCGAAGGCCTCGACTGCATACTGTTCCGCAGTTGAGCCGATGTCGCCGCGCTTGGCGTCGAGGATCACCGGAATGCCCGGGTGCTTTTCGTGGATGTGGGCGATCAGCGCTTCCAGTTGATCTTCGGCACGGCGGGCGGCGAAGTAGGCGATCTGCGGCTTGAACGAGCAGGCAAGGTCGGCGGTGGCGTCGACGATGGCCGTGCAGAATTCGAAGATCGCGTCATCGCGACCCTTGAGGTGCGCCGGGAATTTCGCCGGGTCGGGATCGAGGCCGACGCAGAGCAGCGAGTTGTTCTTCTGCCAGGCGGCGGCGAGTTGTTCGGTAAAGGTCATGGGGCTTCCTTCGGCAGATAGCGGGAAAACTTGTCGGGCAGCAGGCAGGTCTGCAGGCTGCGCTGGGTGAAGATGAAACGGCCGTCGCAGACGAAGCCGAGTTGCTGCCAGTCGACTTCGTGGTTGAGCATCATCGTGCATTCGATCAGGTCGCGCCGGCGCATCCGGCGGTTCTTCGGGAACAGTGCCAGGATGGCGCCGTCGAAGTTCGGGCAATCGTGCAGGAAGAACGGGTCGCGCTTGCGCGTGCGGCCATTGACGTAGATGCGCGGGTCGTCGTTGATCGGGAAATGGCGGCCCCAGTGCCACCAGTTGCTTTCGTCGAACTTGCGCACGCGGCGGGCGAGCAGGCGTGCCTTGTGCGGCAGCAGGTGGGCGTGCTCGATGCCGTAGATCATCCGCCGTGTTTCGCCGGTGTCGGCGGTTTTCGAGCAGACAAAATCAAGATTGCCGTCGGCGTGGCGGAACACCGGGTCGGCCCCGGAAACGCCGCCGACGCGCACCTCGAACAGGTCAGACAGGCGGACAGCGTGGTTTTCACGCAGGAACATCAGTTGACCGTCGACTTCGGTGAAGATCCGGCCGTCGTCCATGCACCGGTCGAAACGGCCCTTCTCGAAGCGGAAGATGCAGCAGTTCGGCGTCGCCCCGGAGAACACGCGAACGTCGCCGGTTTCGAAGAAATGCGTGATGCTGCCCTGGGTGAACAGCCAGGCGTTGAGTTTGCGTGCCGAGGTCAGCTTGATGAACTCGCGCGGTACGATGAAGATCAGCTCGCCGCCCGGTTCGAGGTGGCGGATGCACTTTTCGATGAAGAACAGGAACAGGTTGCTGCGCCGGTCGAACAGCGGCGATTTCAGCTTTTTCCGGGTGTCGACCGCAATATCCTGGTAACGCACGTAGGGCGGGTTGCCGACGATGCTGGCAAAGCGCTCGCTGTCCGGCAGGTCGAAGAAATCCATGACGCGGGCGCCGGCCGGTGCGACGCGGTGATCGATCTCGATGCCGGTGACGTCGGCCCCACGCCCAGCCAGCGCGGTGTAGAAGGCGCCATCGCCAGCCGATGGTTCAAGCACGCGGCCGCTGTTGCAGCACAGGCTGAGCATGAAGTCGACCACGCTGGGCGGCGTGAAGACCTGTCCGAGGCGTTCGACGTCGAGCGGCATGTCAGTCTGTTTCGGCTGGCCGGACTGCCGCCTGCTCACGCGCCTTCTTTTCCCAGTAGCGCTCGTTCTTGCTCTCGTCCACGAAGCGGTAGCGGCCGGCGAGCTCGCAGCCTTTCATGCCGGGGTTGCACGGCAGGTTGTTGATCTTCGTGCAGCGATCATTGACTTCGTGCGGACAACCCCAGCTACCGGCCATATCAGTTGCCCTTGCCCCACGAATCCTTCAACGTCACCGTCCGGTTGAATACCGGTGCGCCGGGTTGCGAGTCGACGCGGTCGGCGACGAAGTAGCCGTGGCGTTCGAACTGGAAGCGTTCCTCGGCCCGGGCTTCCTTCAGGCTCGGTTCGAGCTGGGCGGTAATGCTGCGGCTGGCATCCGGATTCAGGTCGTCGAGGAAATTGCGTTCGATGTCCGGGGCATCGCCTTCACGACGGGCGCCAGGTGCCGGGACCTTGAACAGGCGGTCGTAAAGGCGGACTTCGGCCGGGTAGGCGTGCGCCACCGAGACCCAGTGCAGGTTGCCCTTGACCTTGACGCTGTCGGCGCCGGGGGTGCCGGACTTGGTTTCGGGCAGGTAATTGCAGTGCACCGCGATCACCTTGCCGTTTTCATCCTTGTCGCAGCCGGTGCATTCGACGACGTAACCGTAGCGCAGGCGCGCCATGTTGCCCGGGAACAGGCGGCGGAAACCCTTTTGCGGCACTTCCTGGAAATCTTCGCCTTCGATCCACAGCTCACGCGAGAAGGGCATCGTGCGCTGGCCGAGTTCCTCGTGCAGCGGATGGTTCGGGGCGTGACACTCTTCGACCTGGCCTTCCGGATAGTTGTCGATGATCAGCTTGAGCGGATCGAGCACGGCGACGCGACGCTGGTCGGATTCGTTCATCACTTCGCGCATCGCGTCTTCAAACAACACGTAATCGATCAGCGAGTCGTTTTTGGAAACACCGATGCGTTCGGCGAACAGGCGGAAACCTTCGGCTGAGTAGCCGCGCCGGCGGGCGCCGACCAGCGTCGGCATGCGCGGGTCGTCCCAGCCATCGACGTGCTTTTCGTCGACCAGCTGGATCAGCTTGCGCTTGGACAGCACGACGTAGGTCAGGTTGAGGCGCGAGAATTCTATCTGTTGCGGCAGCGGGCGCTGCAGCAGGCCACCTTCGGCGAGGCGTTCGAGCAGCCAGTCGTAGAACGGGCGCTGATCTTCGAATTCGAGCGTGCAGATCGAATGGGTGATGCATTCGAGCGCATCCTCGATCGGGTGCGCGAAGGTGTACATCGGGTAGACGCAATACTTGTCGCCGGTGTTGTGATGGGTGGCGTGGCGGATGCGGTAGATCGCCGGATCGCGCAGGTTGATGTTGGCCGCCGCCATGTCGATCTTCGCCCGCAGGATGTGCGTGCCGTCGGCAAATTCACCGGCCTGCATGCGCTTGAACAGGTCCATGTTCTCGGCTACCGAGCGGGTACGGAACGGCGAGTCCTTGCCGGGCTGGGTCAGCGTGCCGCGACTGGCGCGCATTTCCTCGGCGGACTGGCTATCGACGTAGGCGTAGCCGGCGGAAATCAGGTATTCGGCGCATGCCAGCATCCAGTCGAAGTAGTTGGACGCGTAGTAGAGATTGCTTTCGCCTTGCTGCTGCCAGTCGCAACCCAGCCATTTGACGGCGTCGATGATGGCGTTGACGTACTCCTGGTCTTCCTTCTCCGGGTTGGTGTCGTCAAAACGCAAGTGGCAACGGCCAGCATAGGTTTCGGCCAGGCCGAAGTTGAGCAGGATCGACTTGGCATGGCCGAAATGCAGGTAGCCGTTCGGCTCGGGCGGGAAGCGGGTACGGATCTTTGCCGGGTCGAGCGGGGCGGCAGCGTGGTCGGCGGCAGTGCCGGGCTGGCCGCACCAGCGGCGCTGCGCGTGCTTGCCGGCAGCCAGGTCGGCTTCGACGATGTTCTTGATGAAATTGGCGGCGGGCGCGACAGGCGCGGAATGTTCTTTTGACATGGGGTGCTGTTCGGGGGGCAATGTGGTCAAGCCACAAAGCCCCGATTTTACCAGCCGCCAGCCCCGATTCAGGCGTGTACGATGCCGAAAATCATGAAGTAGAGCATTGCCGCCATCAGCGCCGAGGCTGGTACGGTGATGATCCAGGCTGCGGCAATCCGGAATGCGGCTGAGCGTTTGACCAGTTCGTGGCGATAGACCTTGCGCATCTGCTTGCGTTCGTACTTCGACAGGTCCGCCTGGGCGGTGCGCGCCTTCAACTGGTCGAGCATTTCCTGCTTTTCCTGGAAGCTGGCCTTGGCGAAGCGATTGAGGAAGGTTTCGACAACCTCCTTGTCGGCACCCAGGTGGTGTTCCTTGATCTCGTCGATCATCTGCGAGTAACTGCTCTTGATGAACTCGCGCAGGAAGCCGACACCGAAGACACCGCCGAGTGCGATGTGCGTGGAGCTGACCGGCAGGCCCATCTGCGAAGCGATGATGACGGTCAGTGCTGCCGACATGGCGATGCAGAAGGCACGCATCTGGTCGAGCTCGGTAATTTCGCTGCCGACGGTACGGATCAGTTTCGGACCGTACAGCGCCAGGCCAATGGCAATACCCAGGGCACCGACCAGCATGATCCACAGCGGGATGCCGGCGTTGCCGGAAACCTGGCCGTGGGCCACGGTATCGGCGATGGCGGCCAGCGGACCGATGGCATTGGCCACGTCGTTGGCGCCATGGGCAAAACTGAGCAGGGCGGCAGCAAAGATCAGTGGCACGGTGAACAGCGAATTGATGCTGGCCTTGCAATTGGTCAGGCGTTCGGCCCGGCCCTTGACCGAAATCCCCATCAGGAACCAGGTGAGCAAGCCGATACCGGCACCGATGGCGCTGGCAGTCCAGAAATCGACTTCCCATATCTTGTTCAACCCCTTCAAGATCAGGTAGGTGCTGAAGGCAAAGGCCATCAGGCCGATCAGGATGGGCACGGTTTTTTGTGCCGCTTCCACCATGTCCGTCTTGTAGGTGATCGAGCGCTTGATCCAGTACAGGAAGGCAGCGGCGACGGCACCGCCGAGCACCGGCGAAATGACCCAGCTGGCAGCAATGCTGCCCATCGTGGACCAGTTGGCCGCACCCATGCCGCCGGCAGCAACGCCGGCGCCGAGGACGGCGCCGACGATGGAATGGGTGGTCGATACCGGTGCGCCGACCGCGGTGGCAAAGTTCAGCCACAGGGCGCCGGCCAGCAGCGCGGCGGTCATTACCCAGATGAAACGGTTGCTGTCGGCGATCGCTCCCGGATTGATGATGCCGCCACGGATGGTCGATACCACGTCGCCACCGGCGATCAGCGCGCCCATGACTTCGAAGATGGCGGCGATGACGATGGCGCCGGTCATCGTGATCGCCCGCGAACCGACCGCCGGGCCGACATTGTTGGCCACGTCGTTGGCACCGATGTTCATCGCCATGTAGCCGCCGATCATTGCCGCGACGACCAGCATGATGCCCTGTGTGCCGGTGACGCCGATACCGAGGGCGGTGTAGATCATGATGCAGACAACGAAGAGCAGGCCGATGCCGAGGCGGGAGAATTCCCGCCGGCTTCGTTTGGTTGCTTTTTCGATATCGTTGAAGTTTTTCAGCTCCATGCTTTCTCCCTGGCCCGAACAAGGGCGCGTCCTGCGGTTGCTGGCGCCGATTTTTGCGGTCGACGGCGCTCCAGATTGCAAAAGGCGTTATTGTGACACTGAAGTTTCGGTTTTGTTATGGCTCTTCTCTCGGTCGTTGATTCAACGAGTCGCGTTAGAATCCCCTGCAAAGGAGAATGCATGAACGCGATCGGATTTGCCGCTGTAGGATTGGGCGCCGCACTGGGGGCTTGGGCGCGCTGGCTGCTCGGGCTGGCACTCAACCCGCTGTTCCTTGCCTTGCCGCTGGGAACGCTGGCGGCCAACGTGATCGGTGGCTATCTGGTCGGCGTCGCGGTTGGCGTTTTTCACCTCAATTCCGGTTTGCCGATTGCGCTGAAACTGTTCGTCATCACCGGTTTTCTCGGCGGTCTGACGACTTTTTCCACTTTTTCCGCCGAAGTGATCGAGCGCATGCTGGCGGGCCAGCCGGCGCTGGCGATTGGCATGGCTTCCATCCACCTGGCTGGTTCGCTGACCGCCACCTGGCTTGGGCTGATGACTGTCGGCGCGACCCGGATCTGGTCCTAGGCGGCTTTCTTCAGCAGTTTCAGGCAGGCCATCGACGCGGCCAGGTCGAGGGCGCTGAAGTCGTCGAAATTCTTTAGCGCCGGGTTGGCGCCGTTGTTCAGCAGCAACTGCACGAGATCAGGTTTGCTGTTCGACGCCACATACATCAGCGCGGTGGCGCCGTTGCCGTTCTGGTTGTCGATGGCGATGCCGGCGTCGATCAGGCGCTGGATGATTGCCTGGCTGCCGCTGTAGCAGGCCAGCCACAGTGCGTTGCAGCCGTCGGCGTTGAGCACGGCCAGATCGGCGCCGAGCGTCAGCAACTCCTCGACGATGTCCAGCCGTCCTTCCTTGCAGGCGCGCATCAGCGGCGTGAAGCGGCCGTCCGGCCCGGTGGCCGACAGTTGGTCGTGGGGAAAGGCGTGTTGATCGAGGAAGGCGGCGAGATCGGGCGTCATGTTCGTTCCTGAGTGCGTTGCGGGTAGGGCGGTGAGGTTTCGATGCGGGCGTCGGTGACCGGTGTGCCAACAGTGAAGTGATAGACGCTTTGCCAGCGCGTGTCGGTGAGGCCGCAGGCGGCATGGACCGGATCGTCGAAGAAGCAGCCGATGCCGGTACCGCGTACGCCGGCGGCTTCCGCTTCGAGGTACAGCACCTGGCCGATCAGCCCGGCTTCGCGCAGCAATTCGCGGTAGCCGTAACCGTCGCCGGTGGCGGCCTCGAACTCGCCGAGCATGCCGAGCGAGAAGGCGCTGGTCGACGCGATGTCCTGGTGACAGGACAGGCTGCGGGCGAGGCGCTGCATTTCCTGCAGGCCGAGTTCGGCGAGCTGGATCAGGCCGAGCTGTGGCGGCGCGTCGTCCACCCGACGCAATTGGTCGAAGTGGGTGCGCATAGTTGCCGTTAGTTCATCGTTCGCAGCCGGCGTGCGTGGCAGCAGGTAGAGGCCGGGCGACAGGCCGTCGACACGCAGCACGAACAACAGCAGATGGATGCGCGGCGAGGCTTCCTGGGCGGCGAACGGGACTTTCGGGCGCGGCAGTACGGCGTCGAGCATCCGGTAGAAAGCGGCCTTGGACAGGCTGCATTTCGGGTCGAAGCGCTGGCCGCTGCGCCGTTGCCGGATCAGTTGCGCGGCGCCGGCGGTGGTCGGGTGCGGGTCAAGTGGCGGCAGCGCTGGAAATTCGGGTTTTTCTGCGGTCGACCGCAAGAATCGGCTGAAAACCGCCGCCTGGTCGACCACCGGCCAGCGGTAACCGGGCGACGGGTCGATCCGGCTCGGCTGGCCATGCCAGGTAAGGCCAGCCAGGCGTTGGCGCAATTGCTCGAGCGATGGCACCGCGCCCAGGCCAGGGGCGTGGATGGCCAGCAGGATTTCCGCTTCCTCGTTCTCGGTGAAGGCATAACGCGATGGCGGGAAATCGTCGGGACGATCGAGGCCGAGCAGGTGGCCGAGGTCGTCGCCGGCGATCGCCAGCGGCCGCACTTCCCAGCCGAGCAGTGCGGCGGCGCAGGCGAGGGCGCCGACGCCATGGCCGACATCGAGCTGGCAGTAGCGGAAGGCGCGTTCGCCGTACTTCCACGCCTCGCGCCACATGACGCTGCTCAGCGCCACCGCCAGCCAGGGGCTGTCGCCGGTCGGCGCAGTCAGTGCCCGGCCTTCGAGCGCATGTTGTTCGGGGTCGTAGTGATGCACGCCGTCGGCCACGCCGGGCAGGCCGCCGGTCAATAGCCAGGCTTCGACCGGGTGCAGGTTGCCCGACGAGGGATTGCAGCGCAGCGCCCAGCGACTCGGGCCCCAGCTTTTCCATGCGGAAATGGCAAACGACAGTTCAAACAGCGCGCCCAGGCTGGCGAGATCCGGGGCGACGGCATTTTCCGGCTTTTCCGGCAGTTGACCGTAACAACGATCGAAGCGGTCGGCGCTCAGCGGCAGTTCGCACACCGGTGCGCCGGGGTAATGGCGGAAGGCGGCCGGCTGGGCATCCCAGTCGAGCTGGCCGGGGCCTTCGGCAAAGGCCTCGAAACGGTGCTTGGTGCGGGCGTGATAGGCGCGCAGGGGATTTTGTGGGGTATCCGACACGATGCTGGTTTTTTCCTTGGTTGATTGCCTTTAGCAAGGCGCATGCCCATTTGAAATCATGGGCTTGCCTGCGTTGGCACCATCTCTGCAAGAAGGTTCAAACCCCAACCTGATCAACAGAGGAGAACATGATGGAAACAACCACGCCTCCGATTACCCGCGAAGCAGCGCTGCGTGTCGCGCTGGCCGCCCGGGCGATGCCTTCGGTGACGCTGCGCAGCCTGCTCGAATTGCTGCAACGCCGGCTCGGTGACGAGATCGACGAGGAAACCCTGCGCCAGGTTACCGTGACCATGCTCAAGACCGGCTTCGCCAGCGTCGATGGCGAAGAGGACGGCGAGGATATCGGCATCGGTCTGGAAGCCATGAAGCTGGCGGTGCGCATCCTGTGGGGCGAGACCCAGGGCGACGATTCGCTGCCGCGGATCGAGTCTTACGCGGCGGGCGAAATGCCTGGTTCGGTGCGTATCGCCATCGCCTCCGACAAGGGCGACACGCTGTCCGGTCATTTCGGCTCCTGCCTGCGTTTCCTGGTCTACCAGGTGTCGCCGGACGAAGTCCGCCTGATCGACATCCGCGACACCATGGACGCCGAGTTCGCCGAGGACAGGAATCTGTGGCGCGCCCAGTTGATCGGCGATTGTCAGGTCTGCTACGTTGTGTCGATCGGCGGGCCGGCCGCGGCCAAGGTGATCCGCGCCGACATCTACCCGATCAAGGTGCCCGATGGCGGGCCGGCGCTCGACATCATCCGGCCGTTCCAGGTGGCCATGCGCGAATCGCCGCCGCCGTGGCTGCTGAAGATCCTCGGCGTAGCGGCCGAGAAGCGCCTGAAAAACTACAGTGCTGCGGTCGACGACGAATAAATGGCAAAAACCGCTGGCTCAGCCGGCCACCTTTTCCATCTGCCGCGGATAGAGGCCAACCTGGGTCATCAGGTTGCCCTCGCTGCAATTCCACCAGACCGCGACCCACGCCGCGCCGTCCTCGTCGATGCGCTCGACGTCACAGGTCGAGCCGATCATGTCCATGAACAGATCGAGATCGTCCTCGTCGAGATCCGGATCGGGCGTGATGGCGAGAATGCGGACGCGGTCGCCGGCGGCGACGGTGTGGCCCTTGCAGTCGAGGGTGGTGGCGGGCATGGCTGGCTCCGGTGGGGTGGGCGGCTTGTCGCAAAGTCGACGCCGGCAGGGACTTTTACTGGGGGCGTGCAATGGGCGTGCCACCCGGGGTTTTTCAAGGAGCGAACATGAACAGGATAGGCATGTTTTTCGGCACCGAGACCGGCACGACCAGGCTGGTGGCCAAGAAAATGCAGAAAATGCTGGGCGACGAACTGTGCGACAAGCCGGTCAACGTCAACCGCATCACGCCGGCCGACATGCTGGCCTACGACGCGCTGATTCTCGGCACGCCGAGTTACGGCATAGGCGAGATTCCCGGCAATGGTGTTTCCGGCTGCTTCGAGCCGAACTGGGCCGAGTTTTTCGCGCAGATGCCGGAGAGCCCCGATTTTTCCGGCAAGCGCATCGCCTTCTTCGGCCTCGGCACCCAGGAGCGCTACGCCGACCGCTTCTGCAGTTCGTTGCTGCCGCTGGTGGACAAGTTCAAGGGCTGGGGCGCCGAAGTGGTCGGTGACTGGCCGGCTGACGGTTACACCTTCGAGCAGTCGGCAGCGCTGGTCAATGGGCGTTTCCTCGGCCTGATCATCGACCAGCGCACGCAGGGCATGCACACCGACGAACGGATGGACGCCTGGCTGGCGCAGGTGCTGCCGCTACTCCGGGAAAAGCTGAGCGACTGAGCGCCGCTCAGACGACGTAAAGCAGGATGGCGATGAAGTGCATCAGGCTGCCGGCGATGACGAACAGGTGCCAGATGCCGTGCCAGTGGCGGAAGCGGTCGTCGAAAGCGAAGAAGACGATGCCGACGGTGTAGCAGATGCCGCCGCCGGCCAGCCACAGGAAGCCGGCGAGGCCGAGGCTGGCCAGCAGCGGCTCGATCGCCACGAGCACGATCCAGCCCATCAGCGCGTAAATCACCAGCGACAGCACGCGGGCTTCCGAACGCGGCTTGATTTCCTGCAGCATGCCGATGACGGCCAGCGTCCACACGATGCCGAACAGCCACCAGCCCCAGGGACCGCGCAGGCTGACCAGGCAGAACGGGGTGTAGCTGCCGGCAATCAGCAGGTAGATGGACAGGTGATCGAGCTTGCGCAGCACGCGTTTCACCCGGCCGCGCAGGCTGTGATAAAGCGTCGAGATGCTGTACAGCAAGACCAGCGTGACGCCGTACACGGCGACGCCGACGATCTTCAGGGCATCACCCGCAATCGCCGCCGCGACGATCAGCCAGGTCGCGCCGCCCAGTGCGAGCAGCGCGCCGAACAGGTGGCTCCAGGCGTTGAACCGTTCTCCGTAGTACAAGCGTGGCCTCCCGTGCGCGCTGTTGACGCTGCGTGAGACAGCGCCAACCTGCAGGCGTTCGGTCAGTATCAAATTAAGGCCGTGGTTGCAGGAAAATCGGTGATTGTTTCCTTCGTGTTGTCGCCAATGATCTTTTCGGGCTGCCCGTCAGACCTTGAAGCGTGCAGTTTCTGCGCTCAGGTTGCGGGCGGTGTCGAGCAGCGACTGGGCGGCCAGCGCGGTGGTGCGCATGCTGACGCCAGTGTCTTCGACCTGATTGGCGATGCGTTCGACCTGTTGTGCCAGCGAGGTGCTGGCCTCGCTCTGCTCACGGGTCGAGGCGGCGACGTCGCGGACCAGGCCCTGGGCTGCGCGCGAACCTTCGGCAATGCGGTGCAGCAGTTCTGTTGTTTCGCCGGCAGTTGCCCTGGCCTGCTCCGCTTCCGGCAGGGCGGCGTCCATGACCTTGGCCGCATTCAATGTTTCGCCCTGGATGCGGTCGACGACGCCGGAGATTTCCAGCGTTGCCTTTTCGGTGCGCTCGGCGAGCACCCGCACCTCATCGGCGACGACGGCAAAGCCGCGGCCTTGTTCGCCGGCCCGGGCGGCCTCGATCGCAGCGTTCAGCGCAAGCAGATTGGTCTGGCCAGCGATATCCTTGATCACCGAGGCGATGCGGGCGACTTCCTGGGTATTGGTCGACAGTGTGCGGACCTTTTCCGCGGCCTGACCGACGGTTTCGGCCATCGTCGCGATGTTGTCTGCAACGGTTTCGACGCTGCGCTCGCCCTGGTTGGCGAGCTCGGCGGCGCTGCTGGCGTGTTCCTCGGTTTCGCTGGCGTTGCTGGAGACGTGGGTGATCGAGACGGTCAGTTCTTCCATCGCCGCAGCCATGGTCTGCGTTGCGTCGGTCTGGGCGGCTGCCGCGTCGGCGACGCGGGCCGAGGTGTCGGAAATTTCCTGGGCCGCTGATGCTACCTGCGTGGCGTTCTGCGAGATGTTGGCCATCATCCGGCGCAGGGATTCGACCAGCAGGTTGAGCTCGCCGAGCAGGCTGCCCGGGCGGGTGTGTTCGATCGAGACGGTCAGGTCGCCGGCCGCGACCTTGCTCATCGTCGCCACCGCCAGCGCCGGTTCGCCGCCGATCTGGGCGAGCAGCGAGCGCGCCACCCACCAGGTGATGCCACCGACGAAGAGGAGGATCAGGCCGATGACGATGCCGGCGTTGCGCAATTGCTGGTAGAACAGCGCATCAATGTCATCAATGTACAGCCCGGTGCCGATTACCCAGTCCCACGGGGCGAAATGCTCGACGCGTTGCAGCTTGGGAACCAGGGCCTCGCTGCCCGGCTTGGCGGTGTGCGTTTCGGTGAAACCGGTTTTGTCGAGGGCGGTCTTGACCAGGTCGCGGACGGTGTAGTTGCCCTGCTTGTCCTGGCGGTCCCAGTGGCTTTTGCCGACGTATTCCGGGCGGATCGGGTGCATCACGCCGATGCCCTTGCTGTCGTACACGTAGAAATACTCGGGGCCGAGGTAGCGCATGCCGCGCAGTGCGTCGTTGGCCAGTTGCTGCGCCTGCTCGCGATTGAGTTCGCCCTTGCCTTCCTTTTCCTGGAAGGCCTTGATCGTACTGACGGCAATGTCGACGGCGGCGTTCAGTGTCGCCTTGCGGTCTTCCAGCAGTTGCGCACGCAGATGCAGGACCTGGAACGTGCCGAGCAGGATCAGGCCCAGCAGCGCGACCAGCACTGACAGGGTCAGGCGACCCTTCATGCTGGTGAAATTGAAAACACCCATGATTTTGCCTCCGAAGAATTTTTGCAGTTTTCGACAGCTTTGTTTTTTACGCCCAGCATATGACAGGGATTTTGCCTTGTCCATGGCTACTCACAGGCTGTTGATCAAATCGGCAGCGGTGCGCTGGCGCTTGCAACGAAACTGAAACATCCGGGTAAGAGAATGCGCGGGTTCATATCAACCCAGCTCTGGAGAAAACCATGCGTCACGTGTTTGTTGCATCCGCCCTTGTTCTTGCCCTTTCGGCCTGCGCCAGCCAGTCCACGCCCCCGGCCAAGCCGGCTGCCGCACCAGCCCCGGCCGCTGCTGCCAAGGCACCGCAATGCTGGAACGGCGACGCCAGCGCCTTCCAGGATGTCGGTACCAAGGCGACGATCTCCGGCGTTGCCGTCAGCTGCAAGGCAACCAGCGATGGCAAGAGCGCGCAGTGGATGGGCGCCGGCCACTGAGCCTTTGCGATTCCTTGCCTGAACGCCGCCTGCGGGCGGCGTTTGTTTTGGCAGGCGAATATAATTCGCCCCCATGTCCTCTTCATCCAGCAAGCCTTCGTCGCGCGACGACATCTCCCGCACCACCCTGACTGCCGACGCCCGTCGCCTGCGCGTCCTGCAGCGCGAATTGCCACGGTCGACCGGCGAAAAACGACAAAAACTGCAAGCCGATCTGGAAAAGCTGCTGGCACAGTCGCAGACGGCTGTTGCCGCACGGCGCGGCAAGCTGCCAAAGCCGGAGTTCCAGCCTGATCTGCCGGTCAACGAAAGGCGTACCGATATCGCCGAGCTGATCGCCAAAAATCAGGTGGTGATCGTCTGTGGCGAGACCGGTTCGGGCAAGACGACGCAGTTGCCGAAGATCTGCCTCGATCTCGGCATCGGCGCCCGTGGCCTGATCGGCCACACGCAGCCGCGCCGGCTGGCGGCGCGGTCGGTGGCGACGCGGCTGGCGCAGGAATTGAAGACCCAGGTCGGCGCAGGTGTCGGCGTCAAAATCCGCTTCCACGACAAGTCGACCGCAGAAAGCTGGGTCAAGCTGATGACCGACGGCATCCTGCTCGCCGAGTCGCAGTCCGATCCGTATTTGAACGCCTACGAGGCGATCATCATTGACGAGGCGCACGAGCGCAGCCTGAACATCGATTTCCTGCTCGGCTACCTGAAGCAGTTGCTGCCGAAGCGGCCGGACCTGAAGGTCATCATCACTTCGGCGACCATCGACGCCGAGCGCTTCTCGCAGCATTTCAACGGCGCGCCGGTGATCGAGGTATCCGGCCGGCTGTACCCGGTCGAGGTGCGTCATCGCCCGGTCGAGGACATCGACAAGAAGGACGACGAGCGCGATCTCTACGACGCGATTGTCGATGCCGCCGACGAGCTGGCGCGGCTCGGCCCCGGCGACATCCTCGTCTTCCTGCCCGGCGAGCGGGAAATTCGCGAGGCGGCGGAAGCCTTGCGCAAGCATGCGCTGGCTAGGCCTGGTTTATCCACCACGCACGCGCCGGAAATCCTGCCTTTGTTCTCGCGCCTGTCGGCCGGCGATCAGGACCGCATCTTCAAGCCGTCGGGCGGCCGGCGGCGCATCGTGCTGGCGACCAACGTTGCCGAAACCTCGCTGACTGTGCCCGGCATCCGCTATGTCATCGACACCGGGCTGGCGCGGGTCAAGCGTTACTCGTACCGCAACAAGGTCGAACAGTTGCAGGTCGAGAAGATTTCGCAGGCGGCGGCGCGCCAACGGGCCGGCCGTTGCGGTCGCGTTGCAGCCGGCGTCTGCATCCGTCTCTACGACGAGGCCGATTTCAACGCCCGGCCGCCGTTTACCGATCCGGAAATCCTGCGCTCGTCGCTGGCCGGCGTCATCCTGCGCATGAAGTCGCTGCGCCTGACCGATGTCGAGAGCTTCCCCTTCATCGAACCGCCGCCGGCCAAGGCGATCAGCGACGGTTACGCGCTGCTGCAGGAACTCGGAGCGCTTGACGACGACAATAAATTGACCAAGGTCGGCGAGGCGCTGGCCAAACTGCCGCTCGACCCGCGCATCGGCCGCATGCTGGTTGCCGCGCGCGATCTCGGTTGTCTGAGCGAAGTGCTGATCATCGCCGCCGGACTGGCGACGCAGGACCCGCGCGAGCGGCCGCAGGAACGCCAGCAGGCGGCGGACGAGAAGCACAAGGCGTTCGCCGACGAGAAGTCCGAGTTCCTCAGCTGGGTCAAGCTGTGGAATTGGTTCAAATCTGCGGTCGACCACAAGAAATCGAACAAATCGCTGGTCGATACCTGCCACGCGCATTTCCTCTCCTACCTGCGCCTGCGCGAATGGCGCGAGGTGCATGGGCAGTTGCACGCGATGGTCACCGAACTCGGCTGGAAGGAAAACGAGATTCCCGGCACCTACGACGCCATCCACATGGCGCTGTTGTCCGGGCTGCTCGGCAACATCGGCTGCAAGTCCGACGAATCCGGCTATTACCTTGGCGCGCGCGGCATCCGCTACCTGATCCACCCGTCGTCGCCGCTGACCAAGAAGGCCGGCAAGTGGATCATGGCCGCCGAGATCACCGAGACGACGCGCTTGTTCGGTCGCTGTGTCGCCCGGATTGAAGCGGACTGGATCGAGAAAGTGGGCGCTCACTTGATCAAGCGCCAGTACTTCGATCCGCACTGGGAAAAGAAGGCCATGCAGGTGGCCGGCTGGGAACGGACAACCCTCTACGGGATCGTCATCAATCCCAAGCGGCGCATTCACTATGGTCCGCTGGCGCCATCCGAAGCGCGCGAGATCTTCATCCGCCAGGGCCTGGTCGGCGAGGAAATCGAGGAGTCGTTCGCCAAACGCTGGCCTTTTTTCCAGCACAACCAGAAGCAGATCCGCGACATCGAGAAGATCGAGCACAAGCAGCGGCGGCAGGACGTGCTGGTCGACGACGAGCTGATCTTCGCCTTCTACGACCACATCATTCCGGCAGACATTCACAACGGCGCCACTTTCGACCACTGGCGCAAAGGCGCCGAGCAGGAAAACCCCAAGCTGCTGTTCCTCGCCAAGGACGACCTGATGCGCCATTCGGCGGCCGGCGTGACAACGGAAGCCTTCCCGCACCAGATCAAGGCCGGCGGCGTGGAGTATGCGCTCACTTATCACTTCGAGCCGGGTTCGCCGCGTGATGGCGTGACGCTGACCTTGCCGCTGGCGCAACTCAACCAGATTCCGGTGCTGCGCATGGAATGGCTGGTGCCCGGGCTGATCAAGGAAAAGCTGGTGCAGTTGATCAAGACGCTACCGCAGAAAATCCGCGCCAAGCTGGTGCCGGTGCCGGAATTCGTCGAGGAATTCCTGGCTGCCGTGGCCGGCAACGACCGCAAGCTCAATCAGGGGATCATTCAGCCGCTGATTGACTACATCCTCGAAGCCCGCGGCCTGAACGCGCGCGGCTGGGCGGTGACGCCCGACGCCTTCCGCCCCGACGCGCTGCCGCCGCATTTCTCGATGAATTACAAGCTGATCGACGAGCATGGTCGGCAACTGGACATGAACCGCAGCCTGGTCGCGCTGCGCGGCGAGTGGGGCCGCGAAGCCAAGGAAGAGTTTGCTGAACTGCATGAAACGCCGTCCGAATACACCAAACTGACTGACTGGACTTTCGGCGAATTGCCCGAACTGATGGAGGTGCCGGTCGGCAAGCAAACGGTGATCGGTTACCCGGCCCTGATCGACGACGGCGAGACGGTCAGCCTGAAGGTCTTCGATTCCGCCGAAGAAGCCGCCGACGCGCACCGCAAGGGATTGTCGCGGCTGTTCATGCTGCAGTTCAGGGAGCAGGTGAAGTATTTCGACAAGAACGTCCCCGGCCTGACCCAGATGGCGATGCAATACATGACGCTGGGCAGCAGCGACGACCTGAGGCGCCAGATCGTCGAACTGACGTTCGAGCGTGCGTGCCTGACCGAGCCGCTGCCGACCACGCCGGAGGCCTTCAAGGCCCGCTGTGCCGAGGCCAAGGCGCGGCTCGGGCTGATCATGCAGGAAGTCTGCCGGATGGTTGGTACGGTGCTGACCGAATGGCAGGCGGTGGTCAAGAAACTGCCGGCGTTCAAGGCTCATACGGCGGCGGTCGCCGACATCGAGGCGCAGTTGAAGCGGCTGATCGGCAAGAACTTCGTTGTCGACACGCCGTTCGAGCGTCTGCAGCACTACCCGCGCTACCTGAAGGCGGTCGGTGTGCGGCTCGACAAGCTGAAGGCCAATCCTGCCCGCGATGCGGGGGCGATGGCCGAGTACGGGCCGCTGTGGACCAACTACGAACGGCGCGCGATTCAGCTGGCCAAACTTGGCACGGTCGACCCGCAAATCGAGCAATTCCGCTGGTTGCTGGAAGAGCTCCGCGTCGGCCTGTACGCGCAGGAGTTGCGCACGCCGGTGCCGGTGTCGGTGAAACGCTTGCAGAAGCAGTGGGAGGGAATGGCGCGCTGAATCTCAGGCCTGGACGCTGATGTTGCCTGCGATTGCCACGCTCGCTGTGGTCAGCGTCGGCGTGATCCCGGCAGCGGCGCCGAGCCCGCTGTAGAGGCTGCTGCCGCCATTGAGCGCGGTGTCGACCTGGTGCAGCGCGTTTTCCGCCTGCCTGACTTCGTCCTCTTCCCGCTGGCGGGCGTCGCGCATCTTCGCCTTGACCAGTTCGAGCAAGGCCTTCAGTTGCTTGGCCACCTCCTGCAGCTTGTCCCGAAGTGATTTGGCGTTGCCGGTGCTGTTCCGGGCCGGCGTGTTTGCCTGGGCCGGCTGTGTTTTATCCTGGCTGTCGCCGTCCTGCGACTGCTCGGCATCGCCGTTGTCGGTATTTGTCGCGGTGTCCGTTGCTGTTGTCGATGCAGCCGCAGCACTGGCGCTGTCGCCTGCCGTCTCGGCCGTCGTGCCGCCGCTCTGTTGAACCTGTACCGAGGTGCCGGTGCCGCCGCTGTCGCCGCCAGCCGCCTTGGCCAGGCTGGCAAGTTCCTTGGCGATGGCGCCGATCTGGCGAAGAATGGCCTTGGCTTGTTCCGGCGGCAGGCCAATCAACATCGCCCGCAACTGCTTGATCCGTTCCTTCAATTGTTCGATCCGGGATTCGGCGCGGGCCTTGGCGGCTTCCTTCGGGCTGGGCATGGCGCGCAGGCGCTGCAGGCCTTCCTGCATGTTCTGCCATTGTTTTTCCTGACGTTTTTCCCAGGCTTCACGAGCGCTCGTCGATGGCTGGGGCGTCGTCTTGCCGGTGGTCAATGGGGTCAGATTCATCAGGCTGCGCCTTGCTGGGTTTGTCGGGGCATACTCTGTTCTACGGCGGCGCCGGCAAAAACTTTAAAATGCCGCTTGCCTCCGTTTTTCGAAGGGTAATGTCGTGGATCTTGTCGTTCTGGCCCTGGGCCGCTCGCTGGCCAACCTGCGCGTCGGCCGGGTGTGGTTGTATCTGTTGTTGCCGGCCCTGGCCTCCTTGCTGCTGAGCATGGTTCTGGGTTTTTCCGCGCTCGGCTGGCTGGTCGGGCAACTGCTCGAATTTCCGCCGATGACGCTACTTGTTGCCTGGGGGCTGGTCTGGCTGGCCAATCTGTTGGCCTGGCTCGGTGGCTGGATGGCGCTGTTTGCGCTGGCTTACCTGTTCGCGCTACTGATCGCCGCCATCGTCATCATGCCGCTGATGCTCAAGCACCTGGCCGAAACCGAATATCGCGATCTGGCAGCGATGGGCAAGGACAGTTTTGTCGCTGCTGCGGTCAACAGCGTGCTGGCGTCAATTCTGTTCGTCGTTGCCTGGCTGGTGACGATTCCGTTGTGGCTGATCCCCGGCATGTCGTTGTTCATCCCGATGCTGCTGATGGCCTGGCTCAATCGCCGGACCTTCGCTTACGATGCGCTGTCGATGCACGCGACCGAGGCGGAATGGGACAGCCTGCGCCGGCAGCACAAGATGCCGCTGTTCATGCTGGGCCTGGTCATGGCGCTGCTTGCTCATGTGCCGGTGCTCGGCCTGCTGGTGCCGGCGCTGGCCGCGCTGGCATTCGTTCATTACGGGCTGGAAGCCCTGCGTCGCTCGCGTGGCGACGCAATCGTCAGCATTCAGGGAGAAAGACTATGAATCGTACCTTTGGCGCCGTCATCATCGGCGATGAAATCCTGTCCGGCAAGCGCCAGGACAAGCACTTCGCCAGGATCGCCGAAATGCTCGGTGCGCGCGGGCTGCAATTGTCCTGGGTCGAATACCTGGGCGACGACCGCGAGCGCCTGAGCGCAACCTTCAAGCGCACGATGGCCAGCGGCGATGTCGTCTTCTCCTGCGGCGGCATCGGCAACACGCCAGACGACCATACCCGGCAGGCGGTGGCAGCGGCGCTGGGGGTCGATCTCGTGCTGCACCCGGAAGGTTTCGAGGAGCTGAAGGTGCGCTTCGCCGACGAGGAAATCACCGACAAGCGCAAACTGCTGGTGACCTTTCCGCGTGGCGTGAACATCGTGCCCAATCCGTTCAACCGCATTCCGGGGTTCACGACCAACGATCACTACTTCGTTCCGGGCTTCCCGCAGATGGCGCACCCGATGATCGAATGGGCACTCGATACCTTTTACCGGGACGAGTTCAAGCTGCTCGGCGACAAGGTCGAAAAAGCCTTCCTGCTGACCGGGCCGAATGCCTACGAGAGCGCATTGCTCGATCTGATGGAGCGCATCGTCGCCGATTACCCGACGCTGCGCCTGTTCTCGCTGCCGTCGCTGGTCGGCAAGGAGCGCAAGCATCTCGAACTGGGCGTCGAGGGCCCGCCGGCCCTGGTTGACCGGGCCCTGGAGGAAATCCGGATCGAGGTCGAGAAGCGCGGCATCAGCTGGGTCTGGCGCCCCTGAGGTCATTATTGCGGTCGACGTGAAAAAGCCCGCGATTTTGCTCGCGGGCTTTTGCTGGCCGGTAACGGCCGTGAATTACTTGGCGGCGGACTTGCGGGCGGCGGCGGTAGCGCTGCTCTTGGCCGGTGCGGTGGCCTTGGTGGCGACCTGCATGTTGGCTTCGGCGATGTCCGACAGCTGCTTGGCCATCGAGGTCATCTGGTCGAAGGCCTTGGTCGAGGCGCCGAGCATGGACTGCATCGTGGCGGCGAAGACGTCGCCACCGACCGGTGCCGAGGCCTTGGCCTTTTCGACGGCGGACGCAGCCGTCTTGGAGAAGCTGCTGTACTGGGCTTCCATGACCGAAGTGACTTCCTTCTGCATTTCGGAAACCAGGTCATAGACGCTGCGCGAGTAGTCCATCAGCTTTTCGACATTCGGCTGGGCCAGTTCGCTGTTGACCTTGGCGACGGCATTGGCATCCTTGGCCGCCAGCAGTTGCTGGGTATTGGCAACCGTCGCGTTGAAGAATTCGCGGGATGCTGCCATGTTCAGGGCGGTCAGGCGCTCCAGGCCATTGAAGGCGGTGCGCATCAGGGCGGTCATGACTTCAGCGTTGGCTTTTTGTGCGGCGGTCAGTTGCTCGAGGTTCGGGTTGCTCATCATTATCTCCAGTGTGTTTTGGTTGGTACGGATGAAACAAGGCCTCCGCCGGAGCGGAGGCCCGAATGCAACTGATTACTTCTTCTTGGAAGCGGCAGCGGTGGCGCCGACGGCCTTGACGGTCGCGTTGGTGGCGGCTGCAACGTTGGCTTCGGCAATCTCGGCAACCTGCTTGGCAGCCTTGTTCATGTTGTCGAAAGCGGAGTTGGCAGCAGCAATGGCGCTCTTGACGGCGGCAACGGCAACATCGGAGCCGGCCGGGGCCGACTTGGCAGCCTGGTCGAGCAGACCGGCAACGGTCTTCTGGAAGTCGCCGAACTGGGCTTCGACCATCTTCGACAGTTCTTCCTGGGTCTGGGCGGAGATTTCATAGACGCTGCGCGAGTAGGCAACAGCCTTCTCGACATTCGGCTGGGCCAGCGAAGCCTGGATCGACATGGCTTCCTGCACGTCCTTGGCACCCATCAGGGCCTTGGCGCCGGAAACGGAATCTTCCATCAGCGAACGGGCGGTGTTCAGATTCAATGCGGCGATGCGCTCGGCGGAAGCCAGGGCGGTGTTGGCCAGGGACAGCAGGGAATCGACGGTTGCCTTGTTGGCGGCAGCGAATTGCTCGGGGGTCTTGAACATGGTATCTCCTAATTGAAAAGGTCGTGCTGAACAGTGTTTACCGTAGCAGTGCTTACCCGTTCAGGCGATGTTGCACCGCACCATGCCCCTGATTATAGATAAGCTTGTCAGGTTGTCAACAATTTCCTTGTGCGGTGCACAATCCGGAGAAAGTCTTTTGAATCAGCGTTGTGTCGCGGGTTTTGGCTAGTCCAGCGGGTTGATTGTGCTGGATCCGCGCAATTCCAGGCGTTCGCCCCGTCCTTCCGGACGGGCTGCCTCACTGCCCTTGGTACGCGGCTGGATGATGGCCCTGGCGCGCGCGGGAGCTGCCTTCGGGTCCCGTGTTTCGCCGGCGCTGGCGAGGAACTTCTCGCTGACGGCGTCGTACCAGATGTAGTCACCTTTGACCTCGTCCTCGCCGCTACGAACCCGGGCGCGGTGAAACAGTTCGGCAACCTCGCTGTTGCTGTTGTATTCGATGCGCTCGGCTTCGCCTTCGACGTAATCTTCCCGCCCCTCGCGTTTCTGGCGAAAGGTCGCCTTGCTGCCGGGGGCGGCGAAAGCCGTGCCTTTCTGGAAGCCGTACTGGTCTTCGCTGATGATGATGCGCTCGGCCTTGAGAATCAGCGTTCCCTTGGTAATGACAACATCGCCTTCAAGTATCTGGATCTTTTTGGCATCGTCGATCGAGATGCGGCTGGCTTCAAGCAGCATCGGCTTGTCGCGGTCGGCCTTTTCGGCAATGGCTGGCTGGCTGGCGATAATGGCAAGGGCGAGCGTGGCTATGCGGATGATCATGGTTTGACTCTTGAGGCGACATACTGACCGCGAACCTGCGACAGCAGTTCGAAGGTCGATGCGTTGTTGTCGATGCGGGCGCCGACCCCGGTGACCCATGAGGCGCCCTGGCTGATTTCAACCGGCTGGTCGGTTTGTGCCGTACCGGCATCGGGCAGCACATTTAGTGTTGGAGTCCTGGCAACGAGTGCCGGCGCCTGTTCCGTTGCTGCCCGGGTGATTTCCACCTGGTCCGTCAGGATCACGTTTTCGCCCTGCGCGGTGATTTTTGCCTGGCCGGCGATCAAGGTGACCGGCGGAGCATCCTGGCGGTAGGTAATCAGTCGTGGTGCGCGGATTTCCGAACTGTCGTCGTCCGGGAAGTGCTGCAGGTGAGGCGCATTGAGCCGGTATTTCAATTGTCCCTTGTCATCCAGCCGGCGAATTTCAAAATTCTCGGCAATCGCATCGGGTTCGTGTGTCAGTGCGCGGTCCGGGCGTGCTTCATCGGGCGTCAGGGCGGCCTGCAGCCAGAAGGTGAGCGCGGCGATGATGCCGAGCAGCACGATGGGGAAGATTTGTGCTGACCAGTTTTTCATCGGTGAGCGAGATCGGGGGCGAAGGCGGCAGCCATCAGATGACTTTCGCGGTGAACAGGTCGTGCATGTTGAGTGCGCCGATCAACTGACCATCTTCGGCGCAGACCAGCAGACCGTTGATGCGCAGCCGTTCCATCATTTCGACTGCTTCAACGGCCAGTTGATCCGGGCCGATGGTGCGTGGGGCCGGGTGCATGACGTCGGCGATGACGCCTTGCTGCAGGTCGACCCGGCGTTCAAAGGCGCGACGCAGGTCGCCGTCGGTGAAGATGCCGATGGCGCAGCCGGCCGGATTGGTGATGGCGACCAGGCCGAGTCCGCCGCGGGACATGGCGACGATGGCATCGGTGATCGGCGTTGCCGGCGCTACGGCCGGGACTTGGGTGGCGGGGCGCATGACGTCGCGGACGTGGGTGAGCAGACGTCGGCCCAGCGAGCCGCCAGGATGTGAGCGGGCAAAATCTTCCGGACCAAAACCGCGGGCGTCGAGGAGGGCGACGGCCAGTGCGTCGCCGAGTGCCAGCGCGGCAGTGGTGCTGGCGGTCGGCGCCAGATTGTGCGGGCACGCTTCCTGGGCGACGCCGGCATCGAGATGGACATCGGCTTCGCGCGCCATGGTCGAGTCGGCGAAGCCGGTCATCGCTATCAGCCGGGCGCCCTGCCGCTTGACTGCCGGGACGATGCGCAACAGTTCTTCGGATTCGCCCGAATTGGACAGTGCCAGCAGGATGTCGTGGCGGGTGATCATGCCAAGATCGCCGTGGCTGGCCTCGGCCGGGTGTACGAAATAGGCCGGGGTGCCTGTACTGGCCATGGTGGCTGCGATCTTCCGGGCGACATGGCCGGATTTGCCCATGCCGCTGACGATCAGGCGCCCCTGACTGTTGAGGATCAGCTCGACCGCAGCCGCAAACTCCCCGTTTATTCGCGTTTTCAGGGCGTCGACCGCAGCAGCCTCGATGGCGAGCGTCTGACGACCCAGCGCCAGAGCGCGTTCCGGCGAAAAACGGGCAGGAGGCTGATTTGGGTTCATGGGCTGGCAGAGGTTATGATGGCCGCAGTATACCCGACTTCAAGTGGCCCGCTTTGAGCGCACTCTCCCTCGTCCTCGTCCTGCTCGGGGCCTCGGTTCTCGCCGTGGTCCTCTTTCGTCGTTTCAATCTGCCGCCGGTGCTTGGCTACCTGGCGGTTGGCAGCATCATCGGGCCGCATGCGCTGAACCTGATGTCGGACATTCACCGGGTGGAATATCTGGCCGAGTTCGGCGTCGTTTTCCTGATGTTCTCGATTGGCCTGGAATTTTCGCTGCCGAAACTGCATGCGATGAAGCGCATCGTGTTTGGCCTTGGCTTGCTGCAGGTGGTGCTGACCCTCCTGCTGGTGATGGTACTGGTCATCGCGCTTGGCATTGGCTGGCAACTGGGGATTGCCCTCGGCGCTGTTTTTGCGATGTCGTCGACCGCTGTGTTGACCAAGTTGCTGGCAGAACGAATGGAACTGGATTCGGCGCACGGCCGGCAGGTCATCGGTGTGTTGCTGTTTCAGGATCTGGCCGTGGTGCCGCTGCTTGTCCTCCTGCCATCCCTGACCCAGCCGCCGGAGGAACTGGCGGTATTGATGGGGATCGCCATGCTCAAGGCAGTTGCCGTGTTGGCCTTGATTCTGGTCTTCGGACAGAAGCTGATGCGCAAGTGGTTCCATTTCGTGGCCCGCGCCAAGTCGGCGGAAGTGTTCGTGCTCAATGTGCTGCTGATCACGCTCGGCCTGGCGACGATCACCGAGCATGCGGGCCTGTCGCTGGCGCTGGGGGCCTTTGTCGCCGGCATGCTGATTTCGGAAACCGAGTTCCGCATGCAGGTGGAGGAGGACATCAAGCCTTTCCGCGATGTATTGATGGGTCTGTTCTTCGTGACCATCGGGGTGAAGCTCGATCTGCAGATTCTCGTTGGCCTGTGGTGGCAGGTCATGCTGGTGCTGACATCGCTGCTGGTATTCAAGGCGTTGATCGTTGGTGTGCTGTCGTGGAAGCTGGGTGCAACGCCGGGCAATTCGATCCGTTCGGCCTTGTGGCTTTGTGCTGGCGGCGAGTTCGGTTTCGTGCTGCTCGGGGTCATTGTCAATATGCCGAAGGAAGTCGAGCAGGTTGCGTTGACGGCGCTGGTGCTGTCGATGCTGATCGCACCTTTCATCGTCCAGTACAGCGAACGGCTGGTCATGCGCTTCGTCGCCAGCGAATGGCTGATGCGTTCGATGCAGGTGACGCAGATCGCCGCCCAGTCGATGACCTCGGAAAAGCACGCAATCCTCTGCGGCTTTGGCAGAAACGGCCAGTATCTGGCGCGCTTTCTCGCGCAGGAGGGTATCCACAGCATAGCGCTCGATCTTGACCCCGACCGCGTGCGCGAGGCTGCCGGCGGCGGCGAGAGCGTGGTGTTCGGCGACGCGGGGCGCAAGGAAGCGCTGATGGCTGCCGGGCTGATGCGGGCCAGCGTGGTCATCGTGACCATGAGCGACACGCCGCTGGCCGAAAAGGTGTTGCACCATGTTCAGGAAATGCGGCCGGACCTGCCGGTCGTCGTGCGGACATCCGACGAGAAGGACATGGGGCGTCTGGCCAAGGCCGGTGCTGCGGAAGTCGTGCCGGAAACGCTGGAAGCCAGCCTGATGCTGGCTTCGCATGCGCTGGTGCTGGTCGGTGTGCCGATCAACAGGGTGCTGAAGCGGATTCGGCAGACCCGTTCGCAGCGCTATCGTCTGTTGCGGGGGTTTTATCGGGGCATGTCCGACCGTGACGAGGATGAAGGCAGCCAGCCGCGTCTGCATTCCATCTGGTTGACGCCAGGGGCGGCGGCGATCGGCCAGTCGCTGGGCGAGCTCGGTCTTGAGTTGCTTGGCTGCGAAGTCAGCGCCATCCGTCGGCGAGGCATCCGTGCGCTCGAACCCGCACCGGAAACCCGGCTTGATGAAGGTGATGTCGTGGTTGTCCTCGGCACGCCGGGGGCGGTGGCGGCGGCCGAGGAACGTTTGCTCAAGCGCTAGTCAGATAGCCTTGCACAGGGTGTAGCTCGTGCTGCCGTCATCGACGTAGGCGGCGATGGCCGTGCTGAAATCGGGCGTGTTGACCGCGCTCTGGCCGAAGCCAAGGATGCTGCCCTTGCCGGGATTGCCATCATCTTGCTGGGCGTCGATCGCGTTGGCGATCTTTGCCGGCAGGTTGGTGGTACACGCGACCAGTCCGGTGACCAGCGTTTTGGTACCATCGCTGAGATTGGTCTGGATCCCAGTCCGGCCGCCGACGGCATTGAACGGCTGATCGAAAGAGCTGGCATCACCGCCGATCAAACCGGAACGACGCAGGTGGTTCCACAGTATTTTGGGTTCTGCACTTGCCTCGGACGCATTGAAGTTGCCCTCGATGCTGCCGTCGCCATCCCCGTCTGTCGCGTCAGACCAGCGCGCCTTGGCGCCGTTGTCGTCGCCAGGCAGTGCCTTGTAGCGATCCTGATAACCGAGCACGGCGACGGCGACACCGTCGAGTTCCTTCTCGATGCTGCGGATCTTGCCCTGGGTGATCATTTCCTGCCCTTTCAGGATACCGCCCAATAGCAGGCCGATGACGACCAGCACGATGGCGATTTCGATCAGGGTGAAACCTTGTTGTCCTTGCTGCATGGTGTGCTCCTCGGGTGGTTGAAAAAATCAGGGCAGGCGGCCAGCGGCCAGCATTCTTGCGTTGAGGATGGCCGGGATGATCCAGGTCACCAGGTCGTCGTAATGGTCGTCGGCCAGGCGATTGACGTAGATCAGGTCGGCATCGGCGTTTTCGTTTTCGTCGGGATGGCCGGCGGGGGTTGGTTGCCCGTTGCGGCGATAGCCGCCCGATCCGTTGCGACCGTGGCTGACGATGACGGCGGGGAGCTTGTCCGCCAGCTTGTTGCCAGCGCTGGCTGCAGGGCGGATGTTGGCGTTGCCCTCGCTGTCGAGCATGAAGCCGGCTCGGGCGTCGGCCGCCGGCGACGTGGTGAATTCCCTGCGTGCGTAATAGCTCAGGCGCTGCCCCCAGGGATCGGTCTCGGCCAGGCCGAGGCTGCGCCAGGGCAGGACGCCGTGTTCCAGCGGGCAGCTTTCGTTGCCGGCATCGGCCAGGTCGCTGCCCAGCGCCGGCTCTGCCGGGCAGGGGAGTCGGCCGTGGCTGATGGCAAAACCGTAGAGGGCTTCCAGGCTCAGTTCCAGTTGTCGCCGCGCGCGCTGTTCTTCGGCCAGCTGTCGTTGTCCGGAGAGATTGCCGAGCATGCTGCCGGCAAGCAGACCGAAGACAATCAGCACGACGCTCAGTTCGAGCAGCGAAAAGCCGGTTTGCCGGGGGCGATCAGAATGCGATCCGGTCATTGCCCTGGGCCCTGGATAGCGGAATGTCGAACCATGGAACGGGATTGAGTGCATCGCCATTGCGTGACGGGTCGGCGTTGCGGCCTTCGAGGTAGTCCTGGATGGAAGCGCCCGGTCGCGCTTGCTTGTCCCGGCGGGAGCCGCCTGCGATGACGATCAGGGACAGTTGTTTTCGGCCGGCGGCCTGCAGTGTTGCCTGGGTCGGCTCGGCCGGTGATGACGTCTGGTAGAAAATGCTGTCCGCCCACTGATTGGTATTCCACCAACTGCCTTCTTCGTGCAGGAAGCGGCAGTGGATTGATGCCCAGACCATGGGCCAGGCCGCTGCTTCGCCGCCGTGGGTCACGCTCGATTGCTCGCGCAGACCTGCGCTGAGCTGGACGCTTGCCTGTTCCGCCGCCGCCAGGGCGGCGAGTGCCTTGCTGTGGTTGGCTGTCGTCGGCTTGTCCTGCCAGATGTTGATCGCGTCGCGGGCCCCGTCTTTGGCGCTGATTGTCAGCAAGCTTGTCGTCGCGACATCCTGCTGTTCCCGGGCGGTCCCGGCGACAGCTTCGGCATGGGTGGAGATCAGCCCGGCCAGCGTAGCGGCTTGCTGAGCCCACCGGCTGATTTCGCGTGCTGGTCCGACCAGCGACTGCTGCAGGGGGCGAGGCTCGGCCGTGTCCAGGCTGGTGAAGTATTCGCCGGCCTGGCGCAAACGCTCGGTTGCTGCGCGCAACGCTGCTCTGGCTGTCTCTTCGGGCGGAGGCTTGCCCTGGGTTGCGGCCTGCCATGAAAGCGCATCCAGCCCGTAGTGCAAAAGTGCCTCGTCAAGGTGGTCGACCGCAATAATTGCTGCGGCAAGACCCGCACGGATGCTGCTGCCCTCGCTGCGGGCGATCCGGTCGTTGGCCGCTGCGCTGGAAATTATGCTTTCCAGCCCCGTCAGTGGTGTTTTTGTATCGTCGGCCAAGGTTTTCAGCGCCTCGCCGACCTGCGCCAGGCTGGTCAGCAGGTTCGCTGTCTGCACGCTTGCTTCGGCAAGCTGCGCCAGGGCCGATAGTTGAGTGGCTGCATCTGGTGCCGAGGCAAGTGCTTCCTGCCCGGTCGCCAGCGCACTTGCAGCGATATCGAGCATCCGCGTCGCACCCTCGCCTGGCTGGCTCAGGGGCAGGCGGCCGAAGCGGGCGGCGGCCCTGCCTTGCCGCGCCGCCGCCGAAAATGGGGCCGGCCACGGATAGTGGCCGGCCTGCCGGGCGTGGGCCGACAGGCAGCGGCGTACGCTATTGACCGCTCGTTGCTCGACGGCGGCCATCAGTTCCTCCCGGCTGATGGCCAGCATCCGGTCATTTCCGTTCTTGTCAGGGCTGATGTAGTCAAATGTGCTGGTCCCGGACAGTTCGCCTTCGAGGTAATCGCTCGGGTTGTTCGATGGTCGATGCTGTCCGGCTTGGGGCGTGCGTCCGGCTATGAGCAGCGCAGCGATTTCGCCATTGCCGTCCAGTGCCAGGCCGGTGGGCGTATCGCTGTTGATTGGCATTGCACTGTTGTCGTCACGCAGATTGGGCGCGATGACATACCAGAGCGTGTTGTTCCCGTCGTCGCGGGGTTCCGGCATGTCCAGCGTGACCCAGGGGAGGCGGCCGATGGGGCTTGGGCACTGGTTGCGCGTGAGCATGTCGGCTTTGCCATCGCCGGGTATGTTGGCCAAGCCGGGACTGTCGGTGAGCAGGTCCGGGCAGGGCAGGCTGCCTGGGCGGTTGTCGTCGTTGGCGGCGCGGGCAATCAGGATGTCGCGGGCCATGGATAGCGTGACGTGGACGTCGGCTTCCGTTGTTCTCGCATTGCTGAAGCGACTGGCATGCGTGGTCTGCAGGTAGGCTGCGATGCCAAGCTGGCCGAGCAGCAGCAGCGCGAACAGCCCAGCACCATGCTGCCGTTGACGTGTGGCTGGCGGATTCATGGCCACCCCTCGCTGTGATGGCGATGCAGGCTGCCGGGCGGCAATAATGGTTGCAGCAGGCTGTCGCCGACGATCTGCGCAGGGGGTGTGGCATCGCTGGCCTGACCGTCTACCCAGTAAATGCGGCGGCCGTGCTCGCTGCGCATGACACCATCCAGACGCCCGGGGGGAGTCGTTGCCTCGCCATGCGCCTTTTCCTGCTCAAGCAAGCGGCGTTCGTCAGGGCTGAAGAACAGCCGGCCTGGCGTTTGCGCCTGGCAGGATGCGCTGAGCAGCAGGCATAGCATGAGCAAGGGCCGGCGGTTCACGGTGACTCGTTCATGTGTAGATACAACAGGGCGAGCTGGCAGTCCGCTTTCAGTCCGCCGATATCCCTGCTGATCCGGCAACTGCGCAGGTGGTGCTGGATTTCCGATTGGTCGTGCCAGCTGCTCAGTATTTCAAGCAGGGTTTCCTCGTGGAGCAGCGGTGTCTGCAGGCGAATCAGGCGTTCCCGCCACGGACCATTCCCGTTGGGGCGTGGCGGCATTTCGCTGATCCGTGCTTCCTGGGGGAGCAGGGGTGGGATTACGGCAACCTGGGTGTCTGGTGCTGTTTTTTTCAGTTGTTTCAACACAACAAGCGCTCGCGAGAGGTCGTCGGCGTTACGGCGCAGCGCCTCGAGTTCGTTGCTGGCGCGTAGTCTCGCGAGCCGCAATTGTTGATGCCCGGCTTCTGCTTGTACGGCTTTTTCCCAGCTCCAGGCGCTGAGCAGCGCGCTGCCCAACAGGGTGCCAAGGCATGCCGCGAGAGGGAAACGCCAGTCAGGATGGAGGTTGCGTAGTTGTCTCATCGGTGAGCGCTTGGGTCGAGTTGAAGCTGGAACTTGAAGCCTGGCTCCGCCGCGCTTGGCGCAAGAGAGCGTGACAGGGTGGTCGAGAAAGTCTTCCCGAGTTGCGCCTGGAAGTGCTGGAAGGTGGTTTGGGCGGTCGTGCTGTCCACCTCGGTGACGCGGCCGCCGAGGTGGATGTGGTGCGTTGTCGTGGTCAACGGCAGCGCCGTGTCGGTTTGCCAATGCAGCTCGTCAAGCGCAATGTTCGGTGAGGCATCCATGACCTGGCTCAGGGCATGCAGTGTTGTGGCGAAGGCGCCACGGTGAAGTGACAGGGCTCGCTGGTCGCTGGCCAGTTGCAGTAGTTGGCCGGACGTCAGACCGCTTGGCGCAAGTGTCGAATTGATCTGCTGGATTTCGGCATCGATGCTTTCGTGCAGTTGTTTTTCCTCGCGGCTGGCCTGGTGCTGCACCCGGCTGTGGAGTTCCCGCTCCATCGTCAGCGCCAGGCCGAGAGATGCAGCCAGCGCCGTGCTGCGCCATAACCAGCGGATGGCTTGCTGGCGGCGCGCCGGTTGCAGGTGTTCAGGTGCTGCGAACTGCGCCCGCGGCCAGCGGCGGTCGGAAACCGAGACGAACAGGCTGGCGCTGTTGCTCTCCGGACTGGTGATGCGCAGTGCAATGTTGGGCAAGACTGTCTGTTCCAGCCACTCCGCATCGCCGATGAGGCAAAGCGCTGGCGTTGGCGTCGATCCGCGCTGGCGGGCGGTTTGTTCCAGGAATCGACGATGTTCTTCGGCGATACCGAAAGGTGTGTCGGCGGTGATCAGCCGGGAAAAGCAGAGCTGTCCATGCCGGAGCAGGCTGAACCGCAATGCGCGGTTGTGGCGGGAAATCGCCAGAAAAAATTCGTCTGCCGGCATGGCCTGGCGCAATAGCTGCGGCAAAAGCTGGGGCAGGCTGTAGATGCCTGCAAGGGCGGCCCCGGCGCTGCTCAATCGGCTGGTCCAGCTGGCTAGCGTGGGTGTGTTGGCCAGTGCCATGAACAGGACTGGAGTCTCTCCGTTCTGCTGTTTCCCCGCCGGGGCCGTGCAGCGCCACGGGGTGTCGGGAAACAGGCGCTTGCTGCGGGCTTGCAACAGCTGTTTGCGTTCGTTTCTAGGCAGGCCTGGGTGGGTGTCGAAGACCAGGTTTTCTGCTTCCTGGTTCACCAGCAAAAGAAAGCGTTTTTTGCGGTCGACCGCAAGAAATTGCGAAAAATCAGCGACGCCTTCCGGGGTGTCTGCGAAGGTCCCGGTTTTTTCCAGGCACGCTCCTTGTTTCTGCCAGGCCGTGAGCTCGTTGCCTTCAAGATAAAGTCGGCACGGGCGAGTCATGGTGATACTTGCCCGATGATGCCGTAGATCGGTTGCATCGTTGCCAGCATGATCCAGCCGAGCAGGATGCCGATGCACAGGGTCAGGGCGGGTTCGAGCAAGGTCTGCAGGATGGCGATGCTTTCCCGGGCTTCACGCTCGTAGCGCTGGGCGATATTGTTCAGCGCCTTGTCCAGGCCGCCGGTCTTTTCTCCGATTTGCAGCATGCGGACCAGAAGCGGCGGAAAGATGTCATGCTTGGCGAAGGCCTCGGCCAGACTGCTGCCTTGTTCGACGGCATGGCGGATGCGCTGCAGGGCTTGCCCAAACACCCTGTTGGAACAGCTTTTCTGCACCGCCTCGAGCGCTTCCAGCAGCGGAATGCCGGTGCTGTAGAGTAGCGCCAGCAGGTCAGCCAGGCGGGCGACGGCAAGTCTGCGGCTGACCCGCCCGGTCAGCGGGGCATTCAGCGCGAGTCGGTCCAGCCGCAAGCGCAGTGCCGGCCGGTAGCTGAGTGCTCCGGCACCGAGCAGCAACAGCAGTGGTGGTGTGCCGATGACGTACGGCCAGTATCCGGTCAGGAAGTCGGAAACGACGAACAGCAGACGGGTATGCAGCGGCAAGGGCAGGCCGCTTTCTCCCAGGAAGCTGCGGATTTGCGGTACGAGAAAGATCATCAGGAAGGCGCTTGCCGCCATTACCAGTCCGCCAGCCACGGCCGGATAGAGCAGCAACTGGCGGGTGCCGGCGGCCAGCGCTTCGCTTTGGCGCAAGTTGTTGCCGAGACGGTGCAGGATGTCCGGCAAACGGCCGCTGAGTTCGCCGGCCCGGATGATGCCGACAAGCGCGGGTTCGGTGTCGCCAACTTCGCTCTGCAAGGCTGCCGACAGGGATTTCCCGCCGATGACGGCGGCGGCCAGGCGCGTGCTCAGTTGGCGCAGATTCCTGCTGTCGCTGCCCTGAGCCAGATCCTGCAGGGCGTCGATCAGCGGGATGCCGGCGTTGAGCAGATGTTCGACATGAAAGCAGAAATCGATCAGGTCGCGGCGTGCAGGCTTGCCGCTTGCCGCGGAGCGCAGACGGCGGGCGCTCAGCAAGTCGAGTCCCTGCTGCTGCAGTTGCTGCGCCAGGACTTCCCGGTCTGGCACCTGCATCTTCCCGGTAACGATTTGCTGTTGGGCGTCGAGCGCCTTGAAACTGAACAGGATGCTCATGTCCAGTCGCTCAGGTCGACGATCCGGGCGACATCCTCAAGCGTCGTTTTGCCCGCTCGCGCCAGCAGCAGGCCGCTTTCGGCCAGCGTCCGGAAACCTTGCTGTCTGGCATGCGCAAGCAGTTTCTGCTGGGACTCGGCATCGGCCAGCAGCAGATCGAGCGTCTTGTCGACATGCAGGATTTCCAGCAGGGCCAGGCGTCCGCTGTAGCCTTGCTGCTTGCAATGCACGCAACCGCGGGCGGCGGGGGCGTGATCGCTGTCGAGCAGAGCGGCTTCCTTCGGGCTGGCCGGTCGCGTCGTGCGGCAATGTGGGCAGAGGCGGCGCACCAGGCGCTGGGCGACGATGCCGGTCAGGTTGCCGTGCAGCATGCGCTTGTCGATACCGAGTTCCTGCAGACGAGCCAGCGCGGAAATGGCATTGCCGGCGTGCAGGGTGGCGAAAACCTGGTGCCCGGTCAGGGCTGCGCGCAGCGCCATGGCGGCGGTTTCGCCATCACGGATTTCGCCGATCAGGATGATGTCCGGGTCCTGGCGCAGCATGGAGCGGACACCGCTGGCGAAATCCATCTTGACGCTGTCCGACAGGGATGTCTGGCGTAGCAGCGGCAACGGGTATTCCACCGGGTCCTCCAGCGTCATGATGTGCACGCCCGGGTTGTTGAGGCGGTTGAGCAGCGAATACAGCGTCGTTGTCTTGCCGCTGCCGGTAGGGCCGGTTACCAGCAGCAGCCCTTCCGGGCGCGCCACCATGCGTTCGAGCAACTGCTGTTGCGGTTCGTCGAGACCCAACGCTTCCAGCGGGACGATGCCCTTTTGCCGGTCGAGGATGCGCAGGACGATGTTTTCACCGTGGATGGTGGGCTGGCTGGCGACGCGGAAATCGATGTGGCGAGCGGCAATGTGTTGGCTGAGATGGCCGTCCTGGGGACTGCGCGTCTCGGCGATGTTCATGCCGGCGAGGATCTTGAGGCGGCTGGACAGGGCTGCCCAGGTTGATTTGTGCAGGACGCGTACGGTTTCGAGTACGCCGTCGATGCGATAGCGGATGCGCAGGCTGGCACTTTCCGGTTCGAAATGGATGTCGGAGGCCTGGCGGCGAACGGCGTCGGCAAGCAGGGCATCGATCAGTCGAACCGCCGGGGAGTCGCCACCGAGAGCCGTAACGGGGCCTTTGCCTTCGAATTCATCGAGAATGCCGTCGATGGCCAGGGCGTAGCCGTAATGAAGGTCGATGGCGTGTTCGATTTCGCCGTGGCCGGCGAGCAGGATATCCGGCTCCACGCCTGCCGGCGAGTAATGGCGGATGCTGTCGATGGCGTGCTGGTCATGCGGTGTCGCCATGGCGAGTTGCCAGTATTTCCGGTCGGCAGAAATCGTGACCGGAAGCAGTCGAAAGCGGCGCGCGGTATCGGCGGGAATCAGCCGGATCGCTTCGGGCGTGACCTCGTGGCGTTCTGGATCGAAACGTCCGAGACCGAGTTGCTGAGCGAGGATGTCGTTGATCCTCGGTTCGGCGGCAAAGCCCAGCGTGTGCAGCAGTGTGCCAATCGGTTGCCTGGTTTTCTGCTGTTCGACGAGTGCGATGCGCAATTGGTCGTCGTCGATCAGCCCGGCATCCAGCAGGTGTTGGCCCAAGGGTTTGTGCTTCATGGCTGCGTTGCCTCGATCTGCCGCAGCCGTTTGAGTACGGCCGCCCGCTGGAAGCGATGCTGGCGGCTTTCACTCGCCTGCAGCGCGGCCCGGTAATGATGGATCGCTGTCGGCAACTGCTCCAGATGGTCAAGAGCAATGGCCAGATTGTGGTGCAGGTCGGGATGGCCGGAGTGTTTCTCCAGGGCTGTCTGGTAGGCCAGCCTTGCCTCCGGCCAGCGCTGCTGGCGGGCGAGCAGGTTGCCGAGGCGGAAATGAAGTGTTGCCTGGGCCGGATGCTCCGCCGTCAGCAGTCGCAAATGGCTTTCCTGTTCCTGCGCACTGTAGTCGGTGAGATGTTCGGCCTGATGGCGTATGAATAGTTCGGCGGCGCTTCCCGCACCTGCAAGATCGGAGAGGCTCAGCAGCATCATGAGGATGAGGGGTTTCATCGGTAGTCAATGCTCCGGCAGGGGATGATTTTGAAATGGCCGGGCATGCCTGGGCGGGCGGAAAAACTCGCTGTCGGGAAGGCTTGGCGCCAGGTCTGCGTAATCACCCGCCAGGCTTGCTTCACGGATGACGACAGGGCGCAGGAAAATGACCAGTTCGGTTTTCTGGGCCCGGTTGTTCCGGTTGTTGAACACTTCTCCCGCGACCGGTAACTCCCCGAGTACGGGAACGCGGCTGGTCTGGTAGTCGACGCGGTCTTCCATCAGCCCGCCCAGTACGGCGATCTGGCCGTTGGCTACGCGCATCACCGATTCGATTTCCCTGGTGCGTATCATCGGCACCAGGTTTTCAATACCGTTCTTGCGCAGGTCGGGATTGGGGTCGGGGACTTCGCGGCCGATGCTGGTGATGGTCGGACGGATGTTGAGAACGACCGAGTCGTCGGCTGATATCTGCGGCGTGACGCCCATCACCAGGCCGACCGATACCGTTTGCGGTGTCGTCGTATAGGTGATGGTCGTGCCGACATTGGCGGTGGTCGTGGTGTCGGCCTTGACATTGAAATAGACGTAGTTTTCAACCACCTTGAGCAAGGCAGTCTGGTTGTTGAGTACCGAGAGCCGCGGGCTGGACAGCACCCGACTGGTGCCAAAACTGTCGAGAAGACTGATCAGCGCGCGTGGATTGTCGTCGCGGTTGTAGCGGAGGTTGATGCTGCCTTTGAGGGTATTGCCGGCGAGTTCGAACAGGCCGCCGCGAACCATCGCACTCCAGTCGATTCCCTGCTCGTGCCCTTCCCGCAATGCGACCTCGACGATGGTTGCTTCGATCAGCACCTGGCGCCTGATGGCAATGCCTACGCGATCGATGAAGGCCTGTATCCGCTGGTGCTGGGTGCGGGTTGCGAATGCCGAGACCAATCCTGCTTCAGGGTTGATGATGAGTTGGCCCGGTGCATCGGATTTGCCTTGCGCGACCTTGCTGTTTCCTTCTGTTGCGGGCTCCAGGGAGGGTTTGTTGCGGTCGACCAGCAAAATGAGCAAATTCTTCTCGAGGCTTTCCCAGAAGCGATGCTGGGTCGTGTTGTCGATACGGGTGCTGGAGAGGCTGCCACCACCAGCGTTGTTGCCGCTTGCCGGGCCGATCTGCATGCTGTTGGAGACGGTGCCCGATATGCTGCGGCTCAGATTGACGTAATCAACCGGGTAGTGCCTCAGGTAGGGTTCATCGGGCAGGATCAGCAGGCTTTTGCCGGAGAATTCGAAGCGTAGTGGCGCCTGTCGGGCAATTCGCTCAAGCAGTGTCGTAAGCGGTTGCCTGACGGCGTTCAGGGTGACCACGCCATCAATCCCGGGGGCAATGTCGATATCGATCTCTGCGTCGCGAGCCAAGGCGAAAAGCAGGTCGCGAACGGGGATGCGGTTGACGGTTACGCTGTATTTTTCTGGAGGTTTCAAGGCCGGAAGGAGGGCTTCAGGCGTCTCTCCTGTTTCCTCCACGATGGCAGGGATCTCTGCTGGATGCAGGTCAGGCGTTCTTTGCAAATGACCGTGCGGAGTCTCCCTGGGGCCTGGAGTGCTGCAGGCAACGAGGGCAATGGCCAGAATAATGAATGACACCATCGGGCGGGGCATGTCTTTCCGGGCAGAGGAAGGATTGCTTTATGCTAAATGCATTTAATCTATTTGTCATTTGTTTTCTTGGGTTTGCTATTCCCCCATCCGTCGAAATGGAGATATCCAGTTCTGATAGAATGCCGGCAATCTTTTAGAGGAAGCGTGCGTTGTCAGACGACATCCTGGTCGATATCCAAGACCTTCACTTCAACTATGACGGCCGACCCGTGCTGCAGGGAATCAACATGAAGATTCCGCGCGGCAAGGTGGTGGCCATCATGGGTGGCTCTGGCTGTGGCAAGACGACTTTGCTGCGCTGTATCGGTGGGCAATTGCATCCTACCGGCGGGAGCGTGCGCCTGGAAAAACACCAGGTTTGCCAGATGTCCGAGGCCGAGTTGTACCGCTTGCGGCGGCGCATGGGCATGCTTTTCCAGTTCGGTGCGTTATTTACCGATCTGACGGTTTTCGAGAACGTGGCTTTCCCGTTGCGCGAGCACACCAATCTTTCGGAAGAAATGATCCGTGACCTGGTGCTGATGAAACTCGAGGCTGTCGGTTTGCGCGGTGCCCATGCCTTGATGCCCGGCTCGCTGTCCGGTGGCATGGCCAGGCGTGTGGCGCTGGCCCGGGCGATTGCGCTGGATCCGATGTTGATCATGTACGACGAGCCATTTACCGGCCTGGACCCGATTGCCCTTGGGGTGATCGGCCGCCTGATCCGGTCGCTGAATGATGCCTTGGGGGCGACCTCGATCATGGTGACGCACGATATTCAGGAGTCCCTGCTGATCGTCGACTACATTTACTTCCTCAACGGCGGCCAGGTTGTTGCCGAGGGTACGCCAGACGAAATACGCGCTTCGCGCGACCCCTTTGTGCATCAATTTGTCCACGCCGAGCCCGATGGGCCGGTGCATTTCGATTACCCGGCCCCGTCGGTGGGGCAGGATTTCATGCCGGGAGGCGCGCATGTCGGGGCCGCTTGATCTGGTACGCAGTCTGGGGCATGCCACGGTCGACCGTATCTGGCGACTGGGTTTCGCGACACGTTTCTTTTTTGCCATCCTGCTTCATTCGGGAACGGCTTTCCGGCGCCTGCCTCTGACCTTGCGCGAGATCTACTTCAGCGGTGTGCTGTCGTTGATGATCATTCTGGTTTCCGGACTGTTCGTTGGTCTGGTGCTCGGCTTGCAGGGGTACGAAACCTTGCAGCGCTACGGTTCGACCGAGGCGCTGGGGATACTGGTTGCCCTGTCGCTGGTTCGGGAACTCGGGCCGGTGGTGGCAGGCTTGCTGTTTGCATCGCGCGCCGGTTCGTCGATTACTGCGGAAATCGGCTTGATGAAGGCGACCGAACAACTGAAAGCCATGGACATGATGGCGGTCAATCCGATCGCCCGTGTCGTTGCACCCCGCTTCTGGGGTGGTGTGATCTCGATGCCCTTGCTGGCTGCGATGTTCTCGGCGATGGGCGTGTTTGGCGGCTGGTTGGTCGGCGTCGTCCTCATCGGAGTCGATGATGGCGCCTTCTGGTCACAGATGCAGTCGAGTGTTGATTTTCGCTATGACATCCTGAATGGCATCATCAAAAGTGTTGTTTTTGGTTTTGCGGTCTCGTTGATCGCTGTTTTCGAAGGTTATGACTCCGTGCCGACGGCAGAGGGGGTGTCGCGGGCAATCACTCGTACTGTGGTTACCTCGGCGATGACCATATTGGCGCTGGATTTCATTCTCACTTCGTTCATGTTCCGGGGTAATTCATGAACCGTACCGTTCTCGATCTGTGGGTCGGCTTTTTTGTTGCTTTGGGTCTGGCAGCAGTGTTGTTTTTAGCGCTCAAGGTGGGAAATCTTTCCTCGGCGCACCTGTCTGAAACCTATGTGCTGCAAGCCAAGTTTGATAACATCGGCGGCCTCAAGGTACGTGGCCCGGTCAGAAGTGCGGGCGTGCTGGTGGGGCGGATTTCGGACATACGTTTTGATCCGGAGAGCTACCAGGCGCAGGTGACGATGAATATCGACGGACGCTATCGTTTCCCGCGCGATACCTTTGCCTCCATTTATACGGCGGGCTTGCTGGGTGAGCAGTACATCGGTTTTGATGTTGGTGGCGACGAGAAGATGTTGCAGCCGGGCGATTCGGTGAAAATGACCCAGTCGGCGGTAGTCTTGGAAAAACTGATTAGCCAATTCCTCTTCAACAAGGCGGCTGAAGGACAGGATAGCAAATGACAGTAATGGCAGGATTTTCGATTCGGCGACTGGTTGGCCTGCTGGCCTTCGGGGGGGCTTTGGCGGTTGCCGGCACAGGGCTGGTCAATGCTCAGGAGAGCCAGCGCGACCCTTTTGAGGGCTTCAATCGTGCCATGTTCTCGACCAACGAAGTGCTGGACAAGTATGCTGCACGTCCCGTTGCCCAAGCCTATGATGCAGCAGTTCCGTTGCCGGTCAAGGCCAGTGTCGGTAATTTTTTCGGCAATGTCGGTGAAGTCTGGGTCGGCGCCAATAATGCCATGCAAGGCAAGGTTGGTGATGCAGGTACGGGTGTCGCGCGCTTGCTGATCAATTCGACAGTCGGCATCTTCGGCTTGTTCGACGTTGCCAGTGAGATGGGCCTGGAACGTTACAACGAGGATTTTGGCCAGACGCTGGCTGTCTGGGGTGTCAATGACGGCCCCTACCTCTTCTTCCCGGTGATCGGCCCGCGAACCACTCGCGATACCGCGGGCTGGGCTGTGGATACGTGGGTTGATCCCGTTTCGTTTGTCAGTCCAGGTAGCGTGCGAGTGGGTACTTCAGTGCTGCGTTTTGTCGATATCCGCGCAGGTTTGTTGCCGGCTGACAAAATTGTCGAGGAGGCTTCGCTGGACAAGTACGCATATATTCGGGACGCTTATCTGCAGCGTCGGCGCAATCTGATTCACGATGGCCGTCCGCCGCGTGAAGATTACTGAATCTGACGGGTTTCAATGATGAATCGATTTTTTGCCGCTCTCCTTGTATGTCTGGTTTCTGTTTCGGCGATGGCCGCCGAGGCGCCGGATGCCATGGTCAAGCGTGTATCGGAAGAGGTGCTGGATATCGTCCGTCAGGACAAGGATATCCGGAATGGCGATACGCAGAAGATTGTTGCTCTCGTTGATGCCAAGGTCCTGCCGAATTTCAATTTCCAGCGCATGACCTCGCTCGCTGTCGGGCGTGACTGGCGGGGGGCGAATCCCGCACAAAAAAACCGTCTTGCCGAAGAGTTCAAGATGCTCCTCGTGCGCACCTACTCCAACGCACTGACCAGTTATAGCAACCAGCGTATCGTTTTCAAGCCGTTCCGGATGAAGGATGGTGAAACTGATGTCCTGGTCCGTTCCGAAGTCATTCAGCCAGGCAGTCAGCCGGTGCAGATTGATTACTGGCTGGAACTGGCTGATGGTAAGTGGAAAGTGTATGACGTCGTTGTCGCTGGCATCAGCCTGGTGACGAATTACCGCGAGCAGTTTTCACGTGAAGTGCGCGACGGCGGCATTGACGGGCTGATCGCGAGCCTGGCGGCCAAGAACAAGTCGCTTGAGGCAACTGCCTCCAAGGCCGCCCGGAAATGATCGAACGCTCGGCCGATCGGCTGAATGTCAGTGGCGCGATGGTGATGGATAATGCGCGGGTATTGCTGGGCGAGGGCTGCGCGCAAATGACGAAAGGTGACGTGGTGTTTGACCTTTCTGCGGTTGCCGAGGCAGATTCGTCGGCGGTCGCGGTCATGCTGGGCTGGTTGCGTCACGCTGTGCGGATTGGCGCCAAGGTAAGTTTTTCCGGTGTGCCAGCCGGTGTTCTGTCGCTTGCCGAGCTTTACGGCATTACCGCGCTGCTGCCCCAGGCCTGATTGGCCCTCATGGTTCCTGCTGTATCCATCGTCGACGTCGTCAAGTCTTTCGGTTCGCTGAAGGCGCTGGCCGGTGTCTCGCTCGAAATTGCGCAAGGTGAATTTTTCGGTTTGCTCGGCCCGAATGGTGCCGGCAAGACGACGCTGATCTCTTGTCTGGCTGGTTTGTCACGTCAGGATTCAGGGCAGATCAAGGTGCTTGGGCATGATGTCGTGCGTGATTTTCGTGCCGCCCGGCGACTCCTCGGCGTCGTGCCGCAGGAGTTGGTGTTTGATCCCTTTTTCAGTGTCCGCGAAGCCTTGCGCATTCAGTCCGGCTATTTCGGCATTCGCCGGAATGATGACTGGATTGACGAAATCCTGGACCATCTGGATCTGAGTACCAAGGCCGATGCCAATATGCGCAGCCTGTCCGGCGGCATGAAGCGGCGGGTCCTGGTGGCCCAGGCGCTGGTGCACAAACCGCCGGTCATCGTTCTCGACGAGCCCACGGCTGGGGTTGATGTCGAGTTGCGTCAGGGTTTGTGGCAGTTCGTCCGTCGGCTTAACAGCGAGGGGCATGCGATCATCCTGACCACGCATTATCTGGAAGAGGCCGAAGCCCTGTGCGGCCGGATTGCCCTGATGAAGCAGGGGCAGGTGATTGCGCTGGACAGTACGGCCAACCTGATGGCGGCGCATCCCGGTGCGTCGCTGGAAGAGGTTTTCATGCGGACGATGCGTCAATGATCGGTTTCTGGACGCTTTTCTACAAGGAAGTGCTGCGTTTCTGGAAGGTTGCCTTCCAGACCGTCGCGGCGCCGGTGCTGACGGCGATGCTCTACCTGATGATCTTCGGGCATGTGCTTGAGGATCATGTCCGGGTGCATGGTGTCGGTTACACCAGTTTCCTGATTCCCGGGCTGGTGATGATGCAGGTATTGCAGAATGCCTTCGCCAATTCCTCGTCCAGCCTGATCCAGGCCAAGGTTACCGGTTCCATCGTATTCGTGCTGTTGCCGCCCTTGCCTTACAGTGTCTTTTTCATTGCCTATGTGCTGGCGGCGCTGGTACGGGGCTTGATGGTAGGCGTCGGGGTGTTGCTGGCCACCGTGTGGTTTGTCGAACTGCAGGTCGTGGCACCGTGGTGGATACTTGCCTTTGCTGTATTCGGTGGCGCATGGTTCGGGGTGCTGGGGGTGATTGCCGGTATCTGGGTGGAGAAGTTCGACCAGTTGGCGGCTTTCCAGAATTTCCTGATCATGCCCTTGACCATGCTCTCTGGCGTCTTCTATTCGATTTACACATTGCCAACGTTCTGGCAGCAGTTGTCCCATTACAATCCCGTTTTTTACATGATCGACGGCTTCCGCTACGGCTTTTTCGGCGTTTCGGACGTGGCGCCGGAGCGTAGTCTGGCGGTGGTCGCTGTCTGCCTGGCGGTGACCAGTCTGTTAACGCTGGCCTTGCTCAAGCGCGGCTGGAAACTGAGAAACTGATACGCATGCATCCCGAACTGATCAAGCAACTCATCCTCGCCGGCATGGCCTGCGACCACCTTGAACTGGATGGCGATGGCCAGCATTTCGAGGCTCTTGTCGTCAGCGCCGAGTTTGTCGGCAAGAATCGTGTCCAGCGCCAGCAGCGCGTGTACCAGACGCTCAAGGAAAAGTTGGCGACTGGCGAACTGCATGCCTTGTCATTCAAGACACTGACCCCTGAAGAATGGAGCGCCCAGCGTGGATAAATTGTTGATTCAGGGCGGTAGCGTCCTTTCCGGCGAAGTTGCCATGTCGGGCGCCAAGAATGCCGCCTTGCCGATCTTGTGCGCATCCTTGCTGTCGGCCGATCCGCTTGAGCTGGTCAATGTGCCGCAACTGAACGACATCTCGACGATGCTCCGCCTGCTTGGCGATATGGGTGTCGGCGTTGCCAATGATGGTGCCGACGGGCTGACGCTTGACGGCCGCGGTCTGAACAATCCGGTGGCCTCCTACGAGATGGTCAAGACCATGCGCGCTTCGATCCTCGTGCTTGGCCCGCTGGTTGCGCGCTGTGGCGAGGCTCGCGTGTCGCTGCCGGGCGGCTGCGCGATTGGTGCCCGGCCGGTCGATCAGCACATAAAGGGCCTGCAGGCCATGGGGGCGGAGGTTACCGTCGAACAGGGCTATGTGCACGCCAAGGCCAGTCGGCTGAAGGGCGCGCGCATCTGCACCGACATGGTGACCGTGACCGGGACCGAGAACCTGATGATGGCGGCCTGCCTGGCAGAAGGCGAGACGATCATCGAGAACGCCGCGCGCGAGCCGGAAGTCGTCGATCTGGCCAACTGCCTGATTTCGATGGGGGCACGGATATCCGGTGCCGGCACCGACATCATCCGCATCCAGGGAGTGGAGAAGCTGCATGGTGCGCGCCATTCGATCATGCCGGATCGCATCGAAACGGGGACTTACCTGTGTGCGGCGGCTGTCACCGGTGGCAATGTCCGCTTGACCAGGACCTCGGCTGCCTACCTGGATTCCGTCGTGGACAAGTTGATGGATGCCGGTTGTGACGTGGTCGTCGAGCGCGATGCGATCCGTCTTTCCGCGCCGCCGCGGCTGAAGGCCGTGAGCCTGCGCACGGCACCCTATCCGGCGTTTCCGACCGACATGCAGGCGCAGTTCATGGCCATCAATTGCGTTGCCGACGGTGTGGCGACGATCCGCGAGACCATTTTCGAAAATCGGTTCATGCACGTCAGCGAACTGATGCGTCTCGGTGCCAACATCCAGATCGAAGGCAACAACGCGATTGTCCGCGGCGCTGACAAGCTGGAAGGTGCGACGGTGATGGCGACTGATCTGCGTGCTTCGGCTTCGTTGATCATCGCTGGGCTCGTCGCGCGCGGTGAAACGCTGATCGACCGGATTTATCACCTTGACCGTGGCTACGAGCGGATCGAGGAAAAGCTGGCGAGCCTCGGTGCAAGCGTACGGCGGGTTCGTTGATGCTGTTGCTTGATGGACGAATTTAATGTTTTTTTGCGGTCGACCGCAAAAAATCTTAAAAAAAGCTTTGCTTATTTCCCTTATGCCCCCATACTCAAGGTTCGGGATTTCCAGGCAGTGTGTTGTTCCTGCACCGTAATCGGTTTGTCAGCTCCTCGGTCTTGGTTCTCGTTCTTATTAATATTTTTTCCAAGGAAGCTATAAAATGGCAACTGGTACCGTCAAGTGGTTCAACGACTCCAAAGGTTTTGGTTTCATCTCCCCGTCTGAAGGTGGTGAAGACCTCTTCGCTCACTTCTCTGCAATTCAAGGCAATGGTTTCAAGACCCTGGCCGAGAACCAGAAGGTGACGTTCGACGTCGTCAATGGCCCGAAGGGCAAGCAGGCTGCCAACATCCGCCCGGCTGAATAAGCTACCGGATACGCCTGTATCGAAAAGCCCGGCTTGCCGGGCTTTTTGCTTTTTGGCCGCAGCTTTCGGCGGCCTTGCCGCTTTGCGGTAAAATCGCATTTTTCCCCCACGAGACTTCGCCCGTGACCGGTATCACCATTGCCCTTTCGAAGGGCCGCATCTTCGACGAGACCCTGCCCTTGCTGGCTGCTGCCGGCATTGTGCCGACCGAGAATCCGGAAACCTCCCGGAAGCTGATCATCGAGACCAATCAGCCCGATGTGCGCGTCGTCATCGTTCGCGCCACCGATGTGCCGACCTATGTCCAGTACGGTGCAGCCGACATCGGCGTCGCCGGCAAGGATGTGCTGATCGAGCATGGCGGCGAAGGGCTGTATGCGCCGCTGGATCTGAAGATCGCCAAGTGCCGGATGATGGTCGCCATCCCGGAAGGCTTCGATTACCAGAACGCCGTGCGCCAGGGCAATCGCCTCAAGGTGGCGTCGAAGTACATCAAGACCGCGCGCGAGCATTTCGCCGCCAAAGGCGTTCATGTGGACCTGATCAAGCTCTACGGCTCGATGGAGCTGGCGCCGCTGGCCGGTCTGGCCGACGCCATCGTCGATCTGGTGTCCACCGGCGGTACGTTGAAGGCCAACAAGCTGGTTGCTTGCGAGCACATCATGGACATTTCCTCGCGCCTGGTCGTCAATCAGGCGGCGCTGAAGGTCAAGCGCGAGACCCTGCAACCGATCATCGACGCCTTTGCCCGGGCGGTGGAGAAGTAAATGGCTGTTGCGATCAAGCGCCTGTCTACGGTCGACGCCGATTTTTCGGCAAAAATGAATGCGCTGCTCGCCTTCGAGGCGGCGGCGGATGAAGGTATCGAGCGCACCGTCGCCGGCATCCTGGCCGACGTCAAGACGCGCGGTGATGCTGCCGTGATCGAATACACCAATCGTTTCGACCGCCTGGCGGCCGCTTCGATGGCCGATCTGGAACTGACCCGGGTGGAAATGCAGGCCGCGCTCGACGCGCTGCCGGCCGACCGTCGCGCCGCGCTTGAAGCGGCTGCGCACCGGGTGCGCGTCTATCACGAGAAGCAGCGTCTTGAAGGTTGGTCCTATACCGAAGCCGACGGCACCATGCTCGGCCAGATGATCACGCCGCTCGACCGCGTCGGCCTCTACGTGCCCGGTGGCAAGGCGGCCTATCCGTCGTCGGTGCTGATGAACGCGATTCCGGCCAAGGTGGCCGGCGTCAAGGAACTGATCATGGTCGTGCCGACGCCGGACGGTGAAAAGAACCAGCTGGTGCTGGCAGCGGCCTGTCTGGCCGGCGTCGACCGGGTGTTCACGCTCGGTGGCGCGCAGGCGGTCGGGGCATTGGCCTACGGTACGCAGACCGTGCCGCAGGTGGACAAGATCGTCGGTCCGGGCAATGCTTACGTGGCTACGGCCAAGCGGCGGGTGTTCGGCATCGTCGGCATCGACATGGTGGCCGGGCCGTCGGAAATCCTGGTGGTGTCGGATGGTTCCGGCAATCCGGACTGGGTGGCGATGGACCTCTTCTCGCAGGCCGAGCACGACGAGCTGGCGCAATCGATCCTGATCTGTACCGATGCGGCTTTCCTCGAGCGGGTGCAGGCGAGCATCGAGAAGTTGCTGCCGACGATGCCGCGCCAGGAAACCATCCGCACCTCGCTGACCAATCGCGGTGCCTTCATCCTGGTTCGCGACATGGACGAGGCGGTGGCGATCGCCAACCGCGTCGCGCCGGAGCATCTCGAACTGGCGCTGGCCGATCCCGATCCCTGGGTCGACAAGATCCACCACGCTGGCGCCATCTTCATCGGTCACTACACCTCGGAATCGCTCGGCGACTATTGCGCCGGGCCGAACCACGTGCTGCCGACGTCCGGCTCGGCGCGTTTTTCGTCGCCGCTCGGTGTCTATGATTTCCAGAAGCGCACCAGTCTGATCAAGGTGTCGAAAGCCGGAGCGCAGACGCTGGGGCGTATCGCGTCTACGCTGGCGCACGGCGAAGGACTGCCGGCGCATGCGAAGTCGGCGGAATTCCGGCTGGAAGACTGAGCCATTTCTGCGGTCGACCGTGATAAATCCTGAAAATCCCCCGCGCCCGGATCTCCGGGCGCTTTTTTTGGGCTTTTCATCGGTTGGCCTGTCCGGTTTTGGCGGTGTACTGCCTTTTGCCCGACGCATGCTGGTCGAGCAGCGGCGCTGGATGACCGCCGAGGAATTCAACGCCCAGTTGGGGCTGTGCCAGTTTCTGCCGGGGCCGAATGTGGTCAATCTGGCGGTGGTCGTCGGCAAGCGCTATCAGGGTCTGGCCGGCGCCATTGTCGCTCCGGTTGGTCTGCTGGCCGGGCCGATCGCCATCGTGTTGCTGCTGGCGCTGCTCTATGACGCGTACGGCAATCTGCCGGTGGCCCAGTCGATGCTGAAGGGCGTCGCCGCCGTCGGCGCCGGCTTGCTGTTCGCGATGGCCTGGCGCATGGGCACGGCCATTCGCGACAAGGCGGCCTTTCTGCCCTTTGTCGTGCTGGTCGTCGCCGGCATCGCCTGGCTGCGCTGGCCGATGCTGTGGGTCATGCTCGGCGGGCTGGCGCTGTCGGGCGGGCTGGCGTACTGGCGGCTGGGGCGGCGATGAGCCTGATGTTCGAGCTGTTCCGCGAGTTTGCGATCCTGTCCTTCGTTGCCTTCGGCGGGGCAACGGCGCTGCTGCCGGAAATGCACCGGGTGGTTGTCGAACAGCACCAGTGGCTCGACGACACGACCTTCACCCATCTTTACGCCATCGCGCAGGCGGCACCCGGGCCGAATGTGCTGGTGGTGACGCTGATCGGCTGGAAAGTTGCCGGCCTGGGCGGGGCGCTGGCGGCGACGCTGGCGATGTGTCTGCCGATGAGCGTGTTGATCTACCTGCTGATCGATCGTTGGGAGAGTTTTGCCGGCAAGCGCTGGCAGAAGGCGATCAGTCTCGGCGTGGCGCCGCTGGCCGTTGGTCTGGTTTTCTCCGGCGCGACGCTGATCGCCCAGTCAGCCGGCTTGGGGCTCGCCGCCTGGGGCTTGCTGGTGGCGACCGTGGTCGCCAGCCTGAAGACGAAACTGCACCCGCTGTGGTTCATCGGCGCGGGTGCGTTGCTCGGGCTGCTCGGCCTGGTCTGAGTTCGGCGTTCAGCCGAGGATGTCGCGCAGGCCGTCGGTCAGTGCCTGACAGTCGGCGTCGCTGCCGATGGTGATGCGCAGGAACTGGTCGATGCGCGGCAGCTTGAAGTGCCGGACGATGATGCTGCGCTCGCGCAGCGCCCTGGCCAGTTCCGCTGCATCACGCTGGGGATGGCGGGCGAAGATGAAATTGGCGGCTGATGGCAGTACCTCGAAGCCGAGCGCGGCGAGATCTGCGCTCAACTGCGTGCGCGTGGCGATGACGGCCTGGCAGCAGGTCTGGAAGTGGGTTTCGTCCTCGATTGCGGCGACGGCACCGACGATCGCCAGGCGATCCAGCGGGTAGGAGTTGAAACTGTTCTTGACCCGCTCCAGCGCTTCGATCAAAGCCGGGTGCCCGACCGCATAGCCCACCCGCAGGCCGGCCAGCGAGCGCGATTTCGACAGCGTGTGGATGACCAGCAGGTTGTCGTACTTCTGCGTCAGCGGGATTGCCGTATCGCCACCGAAATCGACGTAGGCTTCGTCGACGACGACGACACAATCCGGATTGGCGCGCACGATCTGCTCGACGGCATCGAGCGCCATTAGTCGGCCGGTCGGTGCATTCGGGTTGGGGAAGATGATGCCGCCGATTTTTCCGTTTTTGCCCGGTTGACCGCAATAATCCGCAGGATCGATCGAGAAGTCGGCGGCGAGCGGAATGGTGATGCTGTCCACGCCGTACAGCCCGCAATAGACCGGATAGAAACTGTAGGTGATGTCCGGAAACAGGATCGGCGCATCGTGCTTCAACAGGGCCATGAAGACATGCGCCAGCACTTCGTCCGAACCGTTGCCGACGAAGACTTCGGCCGCCGTGACGGCGTAGCGGCGGGCAACGGCGTTCTTCAGCAGGTCGGCATTGGGGTCCGGGTAGAGGCGCAGGCGGGCACCGTCATCGCCGAGCTCGGCCTGGATTGCCGCGACGACGGCGGGCGACGGCGGGAAGGGGTGTTCGTTGGTGTTCAGCTTGATCAGGTTGGCGATCTTGGGCTGCTCGCCCGGAACATACGGTGTGAGGTCGCGGACGACCTGGCTCCAGAAACGGCTCATGGGGTTTTCACGGAAGGCGTAAAAGATGGACGAAATGGTATCATGCCCCTCCGTTTCAACGTTTTGCAGCCCTCTGCTCGAAGACAAGTCATGCGGCAAGCCGAAGTCACCCGTAACACCCTGGAGACGCAGATTACCGTGCGTCTGAATCTCGACGGCACCGGTCAGGGCAAGTTCGCCACCGGTGTTCCCTTCCTCGACCACATGCTCGACCAGATCGCCCGGCACGGGCTGATCGACCTCGACATCGACGCCCGGGGGGACCTGCATATCGACGCGCATCACACCGTCGAGGATATCGGCATCACGCTCGGCCAGGCGCTGGCCAAGGCCTGGGGCGACAAGAAGGGCCTGACCCGTTACGGCCACAGCTACGTGCCGCTTGACGAGGCCTTGTCGCGGGTCGTCATCGACCTGTCCGGCCGGCCCGGGCTCGAGCTCAATTGCGATTTCACGCGGGCGGTGATCGGCCAGTTCGACGTCGACCTGGTGTCCGAGTTCTTCCACGGCCTGGTCAATCACGCCGGCATGACGCTGCACATCGACAACCTGCGCGGCAAGAATGCCCACCACCAGGCCGAAACCATCTTCAAGGCCTTCGGCCGGGCACTGCGCATGGCGGTCACGCCGGATCCGCGCATGGCTGGCTGCATGCCGTCGACGAAGGGTTCGCTGTGACCATCGCCGTCATCGACTATGGCATGGGCAATCTGCGCTCGGTGTCGAAGGCGCTGGAGCATGTTGCCGGCGGCACGCCGGTGGTCGTCACCGCCGATCCGGCCGTCGTTGCAGCCGCCGAGCGTGTCGTATTTCCCGGTCAGGGCGCGATGCCCGACTGCATGCGCGAACTCGATGCCCGCGGCTTGCGCGCAGTCGTGCTGCAGGCGGCGCAGGACAAGCCTTTCCTCGGTATCTGTGTCGGTGAGCAAATGCTGTTCGAACGCAGCGAGGAAGGCGATGTTGCCGGCCTGGGGGTTTTTCCAGGCGAGGTGAAGCGTTTTCCCGACGAACGGATGGTCGACCGCAACGGCCTGCGCCTGAAGGTGCCGCACATGGGCTGGAACGAAGTCCGGCAGGCACCGCACGCGCTGTGGGCCGGCATCGCCGACAACTCGCGTTTCTATTTTGTGCACAGCTACTGCGTGCAGACCATCGATCCGGCGCTGACTGTCGGCACGACCGACTACGGCGTGCCCTTTACCTGTGCGGTGGGCCGGGATAATATCTTTGCCGTTCAGTTCCATCCCGAGAAAAGCGCCCGCGACGGCCTGCAGCTTTTGAAGAATTTTGTCGAGTGGCGCCCCTGATTCGCGTCTGCCGAATTTTTACTCTCCGTTGATTCCCCATGCTGATCATCCCCGCAATCGACCTGAAGGACGGACAATGTGTCCGCCTCAAACAAGGCCTGATGGAACAGGCCACCATTTTCTCCGACAGCCCGGCCGAACAGGCTCGGCACTGGCTTGACCAGGGCGCCCGGCGCCTGCATCTGGTTGACCTGAACGGAGCCTTCGCCGGCAAGCCGAAGAACGCTGCGGCGATCAAGGCGATCCTGGCGGAAGTCGGCGACGACATCCCGGTCCAGCTCGGTGGCGGCATTCGCGATCTCGACACCATCGAAGCCTGCCTCGACGGTGGTTTGTCCTACGTCATCATCGGCACTGCCGCGGTCAAGAACCCCGGCTTCCTGCACGACGCCTGCGTCGCTTTCCCCGGCCACATCATCGTCGGGCTCGACGCCAAGGACGGCAAGGTGGCGACCGACGGCTGGTCGAAACTGACCGGTCACGATGTCGTCGATCTGGGCAAGAAATACGAGGATTACGGCGTCGAATCGATCATCTACACCGACATCGGCCGCGACGGCATGCTCTCCGGTCTGAACATCGAAGCTACCGTGCGCCTGGCGCAGGCGCTGACGATTCCGGTGATCGCCTCCGGCGGCCTGTCCAACCTCGACGACATCCGCGCGCTGTGCGCCGTTGAAGGCGAGGGCGTCGTCGGTACCATCGCCGGCCGGGCGGTCTATGACGGCTCGCTCGATTTCGCCGCCGCCCAGAAGCTGGCCGACGAGTTGGGCGCCTGATGCTCGCCAAGCGCATCATTCCCTGTCTCGACGTCACCGCTGGCCGGGTTGTCAAGGGCACCAATTTCGTTGGTCTGCGCGATGCCGGTGATCCGATCGAGATCGCCCGCCGCTACAACGAGCAGGGCGCCGACGAAGTCACCTTTCTCGACATCACGGCATCCAGTGATCAGCGCGACATCATCCTGCACATCGTCGAAGCCTGCGCCGAGCAGGTCTTCATTCCGCTGACCGTTGGTGGCGGCGTGCGCAAGGTCGAGGACGTGCGCCGTCTGCTCAATGCCGGCGCCGACAAGGTGTCGATGAATACCGCCGCAGTGCAGAATCCGGATCTGGTCTTCGATGCTTCAAGCAAGGTCGGTTCGCAGTGTATCGTCGTCGCCATCGACGCCAAGCAGACGGCACCCGGCCAGTGGCATGTGTTCACCCATGGCGGCCGTAACGACACCGGGATTTCTGCGGTCGACTGGGCAAAAAAGGTGGAAATGCTCGGTGCCGGTGAAATCCTGCTGACCAGCATGGACCGCGACGGCACCAAGAACGGCTTCGATCTGGCGCTGACCCGCGCCGTCTCCGACGCGGTGAAGATTCCGGTGATCGCTTCCGGCGGTGTCGGCAACCTGCAGCATCTGGCCGACGGGGTCAGCGAAGGCCGCGCCGATGCGGTGCTGGCAGCGTCAATCTTTCACTTCGGTGAATACACCGTGCGCCAGGCCAAGGAATACATGGCTGCGCGCGGCATCGAGGTGCGCCTGTAATGGCCGACCTCGACAACGCCTTGCCCTGGCTGGAAGCCCTGAAATGGGACGCCGACGGCATGATTCCGGCGATTGCCCAGGATCAGGAAGGGCGGATCGTCATGTTCGCCTTCATGAACCGGGAGTCGCTGCAAGAAACGGTGAACTGCGGCAACGCGGTATACTGGTCCCGATCGCGCCGGCGTTTGTGGCGCAAGGGTGAGGAATCGGGCTTCTTCCAGAAGGTGAAGTCCATCCGTACCGATTGCGACGGTGATGTCCTGTTGCTGAGCGTTGAACAGGTTGGCGGCATTGCCTGTCATACCGGACGTGAAAGCTGTTTTTTCAATGAATTGAGTGGGGATCGCTGGATTGCCGTCGATCCGGTTTTGAAAGATCCGAAGGAAATATACAAATGAGTACGCATGACATTCTGCATCGTCTCTCCGAAACCCTGGCGTCGCGTCGCAATGCCGATCCGGAAAAGTCCTACACGGCCAAGCTGTTCTCCGAAGGTCCGGATTCCATCCTGAAGAAGATCGGCGAGGAATGCGCCGAACTGATCATGGCCGGCAAGGACGGCAAGCGGCTGAACATCGTCTGGGAATCGACCGACGTCATCTATCACGTACTCGTGCTGCTGGCTTTTTATGGTTTGTCGATCGAGGATGTGTCGCAGGAAATGCGCCGTCGTGAAGGCATTTCCGGTATTGACGAGAAGGCTGCGCGGAGCGCCGGCAAGTGAGCGACTGCCTGTTCTGCAAGATCGTCGCCGGAACGATTCCGTCGCAGAAGGTCTATGAGGACGAGTTGATCCTGGCGTTCAAGGACATTCATCCGGCCCGCCCGGTACATGTTCTGGTGGTGCCGAAAAAGCACATTACCTCGCTTGCTTCAGCGACGGCCGAGGATGCCGAGGTACTTGGCCGGATGCTTGTCAAGGCCAACGAAATTGCAGTAGAACAGGGCAGCCCGGGTGGCTTCCGGGTAATCATCAACACTGGCGAGATCGGGCAGCAGGAAGTGCCCCATCTGCACATGCACATCGTGGGCGGACCCGATCCGGTCGGCCCCATGCTCAAGCGAATTTAAGGAGATATCACCATGGGTACATTTTCCATCTGGCACTGGCTGATCGTCCTGGTCATCGTCATGCTCGTGTTCGGCACCAAGAAACTGCGCAATGTCGGTCAGGATCTGGGCGGCGCCGTCAAAGGCTTCAAGGACGGCATGAAGGAAGCCAACGCCGACAAACCGGCCGATGCGGCGCAGCCGACCCAGCAGGTCGGTGGCCAGACCATCGACGTCGAGGTCCAGGAAAAGACCAAGTCCTGACCGCTTGAGCCGGCGTCACGCCGGCTCGCCTACGGCTAACATACATGTTCGATATCGGCTTTTCCGAATTGATGGTGATCGGCGTTGTTGCGCTGCTGGTCATCGGTCCCGAACGCCTGCCCAAGGTGGCGCGGGCGCTCGGCCATCTGCTCGGGCGCGCGCAGCGTTATGTCAACGACGTCAAGTCGGACATCAATCGCGAAATGCAACTCGACGAACTGAAGAAGTTGCAGGCCCAGGTCAGTGAATCGGCCCGCTCGCTCGAGGATACGGTGCGCAAGGAGTACGACACGGTACGCACCGGTTTTGAAAGTCCTGTCCAGTCGGCGGTCGCCGAGCTGGAAGCGACGGCCCGGGCAGCCGGCAATGAGGTGGACAAGCTGGCGGCCAGTGTGGCCGAACCGCAGGTCCAGGCCCCGGCCGTCACGCCGGAAATCGCGCCACCTGCCCCGGCTCCGGCCGTGGCGGACAGCATCAAGAGTACGAACGCCGCATGAGCGACGCCCCGCAGGAAGAATCCTTCGTTTCCCATCTGGTCGAATTGCGCGACCGGGTATTGCGCAGCCTGATCGCGATTGCCGTGGTCATGGGCGCGCTGGCGCTTTACCCCGGCCCGGGCGCAATCTACGATATTCTCGCCGCACCGCTGACCAGTGCCTTGCCCGAGGGGACGAAGATGGTCGCCATCGGCGTCGTCACGCCGTTCATGGTGCCATTGAAGGTCACCGCGATGGTCGCTTTCGTGCTGGCCCTGCCGTTCATCCTTTTTCAGGCCTGGGGCTTCGTCGCCCCCGGTCTTTACGCGCATGAACGTCGCCTGGGCATTCCGCTGATCATTTCCAGCACGATCCTGTTCCTGCTTGGCATGGCTTTCTGCTATTTCTTCGTGTTCGGTCAGGTCTTTCACTTCATCAACAGTTTCGCCCCGAAAAGCATCACGCCGGCGCCGGATATCGAAGCCTACCTGTCCTTCGTGATGAGCATGTTCCTGGCGTTTGGCCTGTCCTTCGAGGTACCGGTGGCCCTGGTCGTGATGGTCAAGCTGGGGGTGGTCAAGGTCGAGAAGCTCAAGGAGTGGCGCTCTTATTTTGTCGTCGGCGCCTTCGTCGTCGCTGCCGTGGTGACCCCGCCGGACGTGGTGTCCCAGCTGGCGCTGGCGATCCCGATGTGCCTGCTGTACGAACTGGGTATCCTGGCGGCAAGTCTGGTTTCGAAAGGCACCACGCGGGCCGAGGCGGATGCCGCTGCTGCGGTCGACACCGGTCTGGCGGAAAAAACCGACGCCGAACTGGATGCCGAACTGGACAAGGCCGAAGCCGAGTTCCGCAAGCTGGAACGCTAACGATAAGTCAGTTGCGCGGTGGCCCAGGCCGGGTTACGCGCTGAGCCTCGACATTGCCTTCGGCGAAGCGCCACAGCGTTCCCGGCGGCATCGTCGTCCATGCTTCATTGTCGGTCAGCGGCAAGGTGGCGATGACCGCCACGCGGTCGTGCGCCGTGGTGACTTCGCTGAAATCGACGGTAATGTCCTGGTCGTTCAGGTGTGCCTTGGCAAACGGGGCCTGGCGTACGATATAGCTCAGTCGCGTCGAGGCGTGTACGAGCAGGCAGTCGCCATTCGACAGCAGGAAGTTGAATTCACCGTGGGCGGCGATGCCCAGCGTCAGTTCGTGCAGCGCATCGAACAGTGCGGCATCATCCGGCATGTGATCGCCAAAGCGCTGGCGGAAGGACTGCAGCAGCCAGCAGAAGGCACGTTCGCTGTCGGTATTGCCGACTGGCACGAAACTGCCGTCGAGCGCCGGGGTAAAGTCGAGCAGATTGCCGTTATGGGCAAATATCCAGTAACGGCCCCACAGTTCGCGCATGAACGGATGCGTGTTTTCCAGTTTGATCGACCCCTGGGTCGCTTTGCGGATATGCGCGATGACGTTCTTCGAGCGGATCGGGTAATGGCTGACCAGTTCGGCCACCGGTGAGCTGGCCGAGGGTTGCGGATCGAGAAAGAGGCGGGTGCCACGCCCTTCGAAAAAGGCGATGCCCCAGCCGTCGGCATGGACATCGGTTGCGCCGCCCCGCGCCTGGAAGCCGGAGAAGGAAAAGCAGATGTCGGTCGGCACATTGCAGTTCATGCCGAGGAGCTGGCACATCGGGCTTATTCCTCGGCGCGCAGCGGCGGCCGTTTGCCGATGCGGACCTGCAGTTCGAGAATGCTGCGGTCGCGACGCAGGCGGAAGCCGGCCCGGTCTTCCGGTTTCAGGTCGGCGATCAGGTCGAGCATGACCTGCGGATCGGTGACCGCCTTGCCGTTGACCGACAGCAGCACGTCACCCGGGCGGATGCCGGCCTTGTCGGCCGGGCTGCCGCGCACGACACCGGCGATCAGCGCGCCGTCGGTATCCGGCAGGCTGAATGATTCGGCCAGTTCCGGCGTGATTTCCTGGGCTTCGACACCGATCCAGCCGCGCGTGACCGAACCGTTTTCGATGATCTGTTCCATGATGCTGCGGGCGCTGGAGACGGGAATGGCGAAACCGATGCCGTGGTTGCCGCCGGTGCGCGAGTAGATTGCGGTATTGATGCCGACCAGGTTGCCCTGGGCATCGACCAGCGCGCCACCCGAGTTGCCGGGGTTGATCGCGGCGTCGGTCTGGATGAAGTTCTCGAAGGTGTTGATGCCGAGGTGCGAGCGGCCGAGTGCCGAGACGATGCCCATGGTGACCGTCTGGCCGACGCCGAAGGGATTGCCGATGGCGAGCACGACATCGCCGACGCTCAGGTTGTCCATCTGGCCGAAGGTGATTGCCGGCAGCCCGCTGGCTTCGATGTGCAGTACGGCCAGATCCGATTCGGGGTCGGAGCCGACGATGCGGGCCTTGTAGGTCTTGCCGTCATTGAGCGAGACCTGGATGTCGTCGGCCGCGTCGATGACATGGAAATTGGTCAGGATGTAGCCGTTCTGGCTGACGACGACGCCAGAGCCCAGTCCGGAGTTGCGCTGGTTCTGTCCTTCCGGGCGCTCACCGAAGAAGTGCCGGAAGATCGGATCGTCGAACAGCGGGTGACGTTGCTGGCGGACCTGCTGCGTCGTGTAGATATGGACCACGGCAGGCAGCGCCGCGCGTGCCGCATCGCGATAGGAGCCGGCGCTGCGGGCCTCGCCGCCGGCGCTGGAGGAGGCTTCCTGCAACGCGATGATGCGTTGCCCTTGCGGCAGCCATTCAGGCTTCAGGGTCGAAACCGTGAAGACGATGGCCAACGCAATGGTGACCGTTTGTGCAAAAATCAGCCACAACCTGTGCATGAGTATCCGTGATGATGAAACTTGAAGAATTGACGCAGTATCTGGATGAGTTGCTGCAAGCTGCGAAGTTCCGGGATTATTGCCCAAACGGTCTGCAAGTGGAAGGACATGGCGAGGTGCGGCGGATCGTCGCCGGCGTCACGGCCAGCCAGAAATTGCTCGATCTTGCGGTCGACCGCGGTGCCCAGGCAATTCTCGTGCACCACGGGTTTTTCTGGAAGGGCGAGGATGGCCGGGTCACCGGCATCCGGCGCAAGCGCCTGGCGACCTTGCTGCGCAATGACATCAGTCTGCTTGCCTACCACCTGCCGCTTGATGCCCATGCCGAACTGGGCAACAACGCGCGTCTGGCTGCCTTGTGTGGCTGGTTGCCCGACGGGCGCTTCGGCGAGCAGGACATCGGCTGGTTCGGCCATCTTCCGGATGCCGCGCCACTGGGCCAGATTGCCGGAAATCTGGGACGTGTCCTGGGACGTGAACCGCTGGTCATTGGTGAGGCGCAACAATCGGTCAAGCGTATCGCCTGGTGTTCCGGCGGGGCGCAAGGCTACTTCGAGCAGGCGATTGCGCTGGGGGTCGATCTCTATGTGTCCGGAGAGATTTCCGAGCAGACGGTGCATCTGGCCGAAGAAAGCGGTGTCGCCTACATTGCAGCTGGGCATCATGCCACCGAGCGCTACGGCGTGCAGGCGCTGGCCGGGCATCTGGCCGGGCGCTTCGGGCTCGATTGCGAATTCATCGATCTCGATAACCCGGTCTGAATCGACTCAGCCACTGTAATGCCAAGGCAGTGAGCACGCCGCCCAGCAGGGTGCCGAAAATCAGCTCAAGCCATTTCCGCCAGGCGGGTTCTCCCTGCTCGGGAGGCAGCGGACCGGCGGCAGGTGGGTTTTGCAGGGCAATGGCCAATTGCAGTTCCTGCTCCAGGGTGCGCGCTTCGACACCGAGTGCCAGTGCGCTGTCCAGACTTTGCAGGCTCTCGTTCAGGCGGGCCAGGCTGGTTTCCATGCGCAGCATGCGTTCCTCGGTTTCGTCACTGACTGCTTTGGGCAGCGTGTAGTCGAGGAGCATCGGCGATGAGCCGAGTACCAGCCGGTCGCTTTGTGTTCTGACTGGCGCCTGAGTGAGCTTCGCCGGAGCCGGAAGGGCTTTCGGTTGGGCGTTTTCGACGGGGTTGCGAGGCTTGCTTGCCAATTCTCTGGGTGGCGCCGGGGGCTGTTTTGGCGGCGGGGCAATTTCCGCCGGGCGTGGTGCGGGCTCGGCCAGTTCGATGCGACTGTCCGGTGGCAAAGGCATCACGATGTAATCGCGCTGCAGTTCGACCCCGCAGCCTGCTCGCAGGCGCAGCGTCGCCAGTGGTTCGTTCAACGCTGTTCCGGCCGCGATGCGCAAGTGCCAGCTGCCGCGATGTTTTTCCAGTGTCAGGCGGGCGCGGGTGATCACCGGCAGGTCGGCATTCCTGACGTTTTCGAGGCTGAAGCAGATGGCCTCCAGATTTTCCCCGGGCGTGGCGATGATGCCGACTTCGGCCTGTAACGGCTCGCCGATTCGCGATAGCACGGCCAGTTCTCCCAAGCCGGCAGCAGTGCCGGAGAGTGGGGGGAGAAGCAGGCAGAGGGCGAGCAGCGGGCTGGGCTTCATCAGGCGAAACGGGCTAACATGACAGGATGCGATGCCTAAAGTATTGCATATTTGTCGATTTATGACCGGGTCATTCATGCACTACATCATTCCGCCTCAAGCTCAACCGGTGTTGCCGGTGAGCAATACCGACGCCGTTTTTCCGGTGCGTCGCATTTTCTGCGTCGGCCGCAATTACGCCGATCACGCCCGCGAAATGGGGGCGACGGCGCAGGCCGATGGCCTGGAGCCGCCGTTCTTCTTCACCAAACCCGGTGATGCGCTGGTTGGCGGCGAAGGCGAACTGGCTGTCGCTTATCCGCCGCTGACGTCAAACCTGCATCACGAGGTGGAAATGGTGGTGGCGCTCGCCAGCGGTGGGGCAAATGTTGCGGTCGACGATGCGCTTGGGCTGGTTTTTGGCTATGGCGTCGGGCTCGATCTGACGCGTCGCGACCTGCAGGCGAAGGCCAAGGAAAAGGGGCATCCGTGGGACATGGGCAAGGGTTTCGACCAGTCGGCGGTCTGTAGTCCGCTGGCGCCGGTGGCGCAGGTCGGCCATCCTTCAACTGGCCGGATCTGGCTGCAGGTCAATGGCACGCTGCGTCAGGACGGCAATCTTGAACAGATGGGCTGGAAGGTTGCCGACATCATTGCCAACCTGTCGACGATGGTCCGGCTGGCGGCCGGCGATCTGATCTATACCGGCACGCCGGCCGGCGTTGGCCCTTTGCTGCGCGGTGAAGTGCTGGTCGCCGGGGTCGATGGCCTGCCCGGATTGCAGGCGCGCATCGTCTGAGCTTTTTCGGTCCAATGCCATGTTGACCGCAATGCGCGGCCTGATCGGCCATGCCTTTCCGATCCTGATCGCCCAGTTGGCCTCCATCGGCATGATGGTGGTCGATACCGCGGTGCTCGGGCATGTCAGCCCGGTGGACCTGGCGGCGGTGGCGATTGGCGGCGGCATCCATGTCTCGGTGGTGTTCGGGCTGGTCGGTGTGGTCCAGGCGGTGGCACCGGTGGTGGCGCACCTGCATGGCGCGAAGCGCGATGATGAAGTGGCCGGCGTCCTGCAGCAGGGATTCTGGCTGGCCTTGCTGCTGGCGATCCCCGGTATCCTGTTTCTGACCCATCCAGGCTTCGTGCTCGATCCTTTTGCCATGGATGCTGCGGTCGACGCCAAAGTCCGGCAATATCTCGCGCTGCTTGCCTGGAGCCTGCCGGCGGCGCTGCTGTATCGCACCTTCTACGCTTTCTGCAATGCGCTGGGACGGCCGCGGGTGCTGATGGGTATCGGCCTGGCGGGCTTGTGCATTCACGCGCTGCTGGCCTGGGGGCTGGCGCAGCAGGGATGGCTGGGCGAGCCGCTGGGCGTTGTCGGTTGTGCGCTGTCGAATATCCTGATCGGCTGGCTGGCCTGCGCAACCGCCGCGCTGTGGCTGCATTTCGGCTCGCTCGGGCGACGCTACCGGCCGTTTTCCAACTGGCAGGGGCCGCGCCCGGCAAGCTGGCGCGAACTGCTGCGTCTTGGCTTGCCGATGGGTTTCTCCAATCTGGTTGAAATCACCGCCTTCACGCTGGTCAGCCTGTTCATCGCCTCGCTCGGCGCGACGGTGGTGGCCGGGCATCGCATCGTCGCCAACCTGTCGGCGCTGACCTACATGTTGCCACTGTCGCTGGGAATCGCGACGATGGCTGCGGTCGGGCAGGCCCTCGGCGCGCGCGACTGGCCTCTGGCCAGATGCACGGTGCGGGCCGGGCTGGTCATGGCTGCGCTCAGTTCGTTGCTGCTCGGCATCCTGCTGTGGCTGGCGGCCGTGCCGCTGGTGGCCGGCTATACCGACGATCCGGCAGTGCGTGCCGTGGCGCTGGGCTTGATCGCCTATGTCGCGATCTATCAGTTCTTTGATGCGCTGCAGACGATTGCCGGTCATGCGCTGCGTGCCTACCGGGTGACTTTTTTGCCGATGCTGGTGCAGACATTCTGCTTCTGGGGCATCGGTCTGGGGCTTGGTGCCTGGCTGTGTTACCGCTCGCAGCCGGCGCTCGGCGTCGCAGGTTTCTGGCTGGCGGCAGTGATCAGCCTGGTGGCGGCGGCGGGCTTGTTGCTGCCCTTGCTCTACAAGGTCATGCGGTTGACCGAAAGTCGTTCGTAATTATGAATTTTGGCCTGCAATAATTCGTTGCGGCTGTGGTAAGATTTTTGGCTCGAAGAAGTATAACCGGGCGGGGCTGGGGGACTGTTGGCGCCGCTCAAAGCTCGCAACTCAACTCAACGCAAGGAAAGCGCATGAAAATTCACGAATATCAGGGCAAGCAACTCCTGAAGAAATTCGGCGTTACGGTTCCGCGCGGGATTCACTGCACGACCGTCGAAGACGCAGTCAAGGCAGCTGAAACCCTGGGCGGCAAGGTCTGGGTCGTCAAGGCGCAGATTCACGCCGGTGGCCGTGGCAAGGGCGGCGGCGTCAAGGTCGCTACCTCCCTCGAAAAAGTGCGCGAATACGCGGGCCAGATTCTCGGCATGCAGCTGATCACGCACCAGACCGGTCCGGAAGGCCAGAAGGTCCGTCACCTGCTGATCGAAGAAGGCGCTGACATCCAGCACGAATATTACGTCGCTGCGCTGACCGATCGCGCTACCCAGTCGGTGGCCATCATGGCTTCCTACGAAGGCGGCATGGACATCGAGGAAGTTGCCCACAATACCCCGGAAAAGATCGTCAAGGTCTTCGTCAATCCGCTGGTTGGTCTGACCGACGAGCAGGGCCTGGAACTGGCCAAGGGCATGGGCATGCTGGAAAGCTCCATTCCGCAGTGTATCGACACGCTGAAGAAGCTCTACACCTGCTACATGGAAACGGATGCTTCGCTGGCCGAAATCAATCCGCTGATCCACGAAGGCGACGGCACCGTCAAGGCAATTGACGCCAAGTTCAACTTCGACTCGAACGCGCTGTACCGTCAGCCGGAAATCGTCGCCATGCGCGATCTGGACGAAGAAGATGCCGACGAAATCGAAGCTTCCAAGTTCGATCTGGCCTACATCTCGCTCGACGGCAACATCGGCTGCCTGGTGAATGGTGCCGGCCTGGCCATGGCCACGATGGACACGATCAAGCTGTTCGGCGCCGAGCCGGCCAACTTCCTCGACGTCGGCGGCGGTGCCACGACCGAGAAGGTCACCGAAGCCTTCAAGATCATGCTCAAGAACACCCAGGTCAAGGGCATTCTGGTCAACATCTTCGGCGGCATCATGAAGTGCGACACCATCGCTACCGGCGTCGTTGCCGCAGCCAAGGAAGTCAATCTGTCGGTGCCGTTGGTCGTCCGCATGAAGGGTACCAACGAAGACATGGGCAAGCAGATCCTCAAGGATTCCGGTCTGCCCATCATCTCTGCCGATTCCATGGCCGAAGCCGCCACCAAGATCGTTGCTGCGGTCAAGTAAGGAGCATTGAATGTCTATTCTGATCAACAAGAACACCAAGATCATCACCCAGGGCATTACCGGCAAGACCGGTCAGTTCCATACGGAAAAGTGCCAGGAATACGCAAACGGCAAGGAATGCTTTGTCGCGGGTGTGAATCCGAAGAAGGCCGGCGAGTCGATCTTCAACATCCCGATCTACGCTTCGGTCAAGGAAGCTGCCGCTGAAACCGGCGCTACCGTTTCCGTCATCTACGTGCCGCCCCCGGGCGCTGCTGCGGCGATCTGGGAAGCTGTCGAAGCCGACCTCGATCTGGCCATCTGCATCACCGAAGGCATTCCTGTTCGCGACATGCTGATGCTGCGCAACAAGATGAAGGAAAAGGAAGCCAAGGGCGGCAAGAAGACCCTGCTGCTCGGCCCGAACTGCCCTGGCCTGATCACCCCGGACGAAGTGAAGATCGGCATCATGCCGGGTCACATCCACCGCAAGGGTCGCATCGGCGTCGTTTCCCGTTCCGGTACGCTGACCTACGAAGCCGTCGGTCAGCTGACCGAAATCGGTCTCGGCCAGTCTTCCGCAGTCGGTATCGGTGGTGATCCGATCAATGGTCTGAAGCACATCGACGTCATGAAGATGTTCAACGACGATCCGGATACCGACGCCGTCATCATGATCGGCGAAATCGGCGGTCCGGACGAAGCTGAAGCCGCGATGTGGTGCAAGGAAAACATGAAGAAGCCGATCGTCGGTTTCATCGCTGGTGTCACCGCTCCGGCTGGCAAGCGCATGGGTCACGCTGGTGCGTTGATCTCCGGCGGTGCCGACACTGCTGATGCCAAGCTGGAAATCATGGAAGCCTGTGGTTTCACCGTGACCAAGAACCCGTCGGAAATGGCCAAGCTGTTGAAGGCCTTGCTGTAAACTCCGAGCTTTGCTCGACAAAGAAGGCGGGCCTTGTGTCCGCCTTTTTTACGTCCGCTTTGTGGAGGTTGGATCATGGCTGTATTCCTTACGGAAAGTGACGTCAGGCAGGTGTTGACCGCAGAAATGGCGTTGGCCGGCGTCGAATCGGCACACCGCGACCTGGCGCTCGGCCAGGCGCTGGATACGCCGCGCCAGCGCAGCCGCCTGCCGCAAACCGTGCTGCACATCCTGCAGGGCGCGCTGCCGGCGCAGGGCGTCATTGGCTACAAGGCTTACACCAGCAACCGTTCCGGCAACCGCTTCCTGGTCAATCTGTTCGATGCGGCCAGCGGTCGATTGAAAGCAGTGATCGAAGCCAACTATCTCGGCATGATGCGCACCGGCGCCGCCAGCGGTGTGGCAGCACGCTGGCTGGCCCGTCCGGACTCAACGGTGGCCGGCGTCTTCGGCAGCGGCTGGCAGGCCGAAGGCCATGTCCGGGCGATCTGCGCGGCAATGCCGATCGAACTGGTCAAGGTTTTCGGGCGCAACCCGGAAAAGCTGGCGGGCTTTTGTGCCCGTTTGAGCGAGTTGACCGGACGAAGGGTGGTGGCTGCGAGCAATGCCGAGGATGTCGTGCGTGATGCCGATCTGGTCGGTACGGTGACCAGTGCCGCATCGCCGCTGTTCGATGCTGACTGGTTGAAGCCAGGCGTACATGTCAATGCCGCCGGTTCCAACGCGCTGATTCGTCAGGAGTTGTCGGAAGGGGCGATCCGCCGTTGCGACGTGATTGCCGTCGATGCCGTGGCGACGGCGCTGGCCGAAGCCGGTGACCTGCTGCCCTTGCTGGAGAAGGGGCGGTTGCAGGTGCGGCAACTGGTCGAGCTTGGCGAAATCATCATTGGCCGTCATCCGGGACGCATCAATGCCGAACAGATAACGCTGTTCGAGTCGCAGGGGCTGGCCATCCAGGATCTGGCGGTGGGCTTGCGTGTGCTCGAGGCGGCGCTGGCGCGAGGCCTGGGGCAGGAAATTCCGCTGCAATGAGGGTTTGACCGGGCAGTCTGTCCGGTCAACAATACGCCGGCATGACGGTCTCAGGGGAGGCTGCTGGCGGGAAGCGGCATTCGATGGGGGAGGGTATGGCGAAAGCGGCATTCTGGAAGAAGGACTGGTTCCTCGGCCTGCTGGTGACCGTCGCGATGTTGCTGGCCGGGGCATCAGACCTGCTGCAGAGCATGGAGCGCAAGGCTTACGATCTCGGTGTCCAGGCCGCGAGCCGTAGCCCATCGGACAAGGTGGCGGTAATTGCCATCGATGATCGAAGTATCGCCAATATCGGCCGCTGGCCCTGGTCGCGCGAGTTGCATGCGCGCATGAACGACCTGCTTGGCGCTGCCGGGGCCAAAGTTGTCGGCAACACCATATTCTTTTCCGAGCCGCAGCTTGATCCCGGCTACGTCTACATCACCCGGTTGATCGACATCGTCAATCAGTCGATCATCGATGGCGGTGAGCCGCTGCCGGTAATCGGCGAACTGACCGACGTGCTGGGGGCTGCAGAACAGGCGCTCAATACCGACCGGAAGCTGGCTGGCAGCTTTGCGCAGACGAACAATGTGGCGCTGCCGATCCTGTTTGAACTGGGCGAGGCGCATGGCCGACCGGACAAGGCGCTGCCCGATTTCGTCACGGCCGGGCGCCTGACCCGCGTGCAGCCCGGCGAGGGCTTTGCCTTGCCGGCCCGGCAGGTCCAGGTGCCGGTGGACATCCTCGGTACCCGGGCGGTTGCGCTCGGTCATCTGAATGCCAGCCAGGATGTCGATGGTGGTGTGCGCAGCGAGCCCCTGGTCGTCCAGTATTTCGATGCCTATTACCCGTCGCTGTCGTTGATCCTGGCTGCCCGCAGTCTCAATCTCGGGCCGGCTGACATCCAGGTCCGGCTGGGCGAGGAAGTGAAACTCGGCAGCCTGCGCATCGTCACCGATCCGGCGACCCGGATGAATACCTTTTTCTACCGTGATGTGGACGGGCGGGCGCCTTTCCAGGTGGATTCGTTCTATGACGTGCTCAGCGGCCGGATTCCAGCCGCCAAGTATGCGGGCAAGATCGTGCTCATCGGGGCGACTGCTGCCGGTATCGGTACCGCGCAGGTGACGCCGGTGTCGCCAGCCATGTCGCCGGTCGAGTCGCTGGCGCATGCGGTATCCAGCATCCTGCAGGAAGATTTTTTCGTGACACCCGTCTGGTCCCCCTGGGTCAGTCTTGGCGTCCTGCTGCTGGTCGGCATCTATCTGGCGCTGATCCTGCCGCAACTGGGCGCCGGCATGGGCGCCGTGTGTACATTGGTGTTGCTGGCTTCGTTGCTGGCCGCGCACTTCGGCCTGATGCTTCGCCTCGGTATCTGGGTGCCGTTGATGGGGGCGCTCAGCCTGTTGCTGGTCGGCCATCTGTTGCTGACGACCCGGCGTTTTCTCGGCACCGAGCGTGGCAAGGAGCGCTCCGAACAGGAGTCGGCCGAGTCCAACCGCATGCTGGCGCTGGCTTTCCAGGGCCAGGGGCAACTCGACATGGCCTTCGACAAATTCCGCAAGTGTCCGATGGACCAGGGGCTGATGGAGAATTTTTACAATCTTGGCCTGGATTACGAGCGTAAGCGACAGTTCAACAAGGCCGAGGCGGTATTCCGTCACATGGCCGAGCACGATCTCGGTTTCCGCGATCTGCCGCAGCGTATCGCCCGGGCCAAACAGATGTCGGAAACCGTGATGCTGGCGGGGGCGCGCGGTCAGACTGCTGCCGGCACGCTGATCCTCGGTGATGCGCAGGTGGAGCAGCCGATGCTCGGTCGCTACAGGATCGAAAAGGAACTGGGCAAGGGCGCGATGGGGGTGGTTTACCAGGGGCGCGATCCGAAGATCAATCGGGTCGTTGCAATCAAGACGATGGCTTTGGCACAAACCTTCGAAGCCGATGAACTGGACGAGGTCAAGCAGCGGTTTTTCCGCGAAGCGGAGACCGCCGGCCGCCTCAATCATCCGAATATCGTCACCATCTACGATGCCGGCGAGGAGCAGGATCTGGCGTATATCGCGATGGAGTTCCTCAAGGGGCGCGACCTCCTGCCCTGGTGCAAACCCGGCAAGCTGATGCCCCTGCCGCTGGTCGTGTCGATCGTGGCGCGGGTGGCCGATGCGCTCGACTACGCCCATGCACAGAATGTCGTGCATCGTGACATCAAGCCGGCCAACATCATGTTCGAGCCGGACAGCGACCAGGTCAAGGTCACCGATTTCGGCATTGCGCGCCTTACCGATTCGTCGCGGACGAGAACCGGCATGGTCCTGGGGACGCCATCCTACATGTCGCCGGAGCAGCTTGCCGGCAAGAAGATCGATGGTCGCTCCGACCTGTTCTCGCTCGGCGTGACGCTGTATCAGCTATGTTGCGGTCAACTGCCATTTGCCGGCGATTCCCTGGCGCAATTGATGTTCCGGATTGCCAACGAGCCGCCGGCTGATATCCGTGGGTATGCACCGGATCTGCCGGCGGCGATGGTGACTGTCATCGAGCGGGCGCTGGACAAGGATGCGGACCGGCGCTTTCAACGCGGCAGCGAGATGGCCGAGGCGTTGCGCGGTTGCCTGAGGGTGGTGGCATGACGGCCACCGCTGAAAAATACTGGAGAGGGATTGAATGAATCTGCTTGATGCGCTGGATGTGGCGGTGTGTAGCGATCCGGGGGTGATCCGTTCGCACAACGAGGATGCCGTGTTCGCCGATGCCGGCCTGGGGATTGCCATACTGGCCGACGGCATGGGCGGCTATAACGCCGGTGAAGTCGCCAGCGGGATGGCAACGACCCTGTTGTCGACCAGCTTTTCCCGCTTGCTGACGGGCCCAGGTGCCGATGAAGAGGTGCTGGCGCATCCCGAGCAACTGATCAACGACGAAATATGCGGTACCAATGCGGCCATTTTCAATGCCTCGCAAAGCCAGCCCCAATATTCCGGCATGGGTACGACACTGGTTTTTGCGTGGTTTCTCGACAACCGCTTGTATCTGGCCCACGTCGGTGATTCGCGGGTCTATCGCTTGCGAGCGGAGGATCTCAGACAACTGACCAAGGATCATTCCCTCTTACAGGAACAGATTGATAGTGGCATGATTAGCTTGGAAGAAGCGCGCTTCTCGGCAAACAAGAATCTGGTCACCAGGGCACTCGGAATAGAACCGGAAGTGGATGTCGAGATTGGCGTGCATGATGTGCTTCCCGGGGATCTGCTGCTGCTGTGTTCGGACGGCCTGAACGACATGCTCGTCGATGACGAGATTGCCGAGGTGTTGCTTGACCATGACCGGGATCTGGCGCTGGCGGCAACGCAACTGGTTGAACGGGCAAACGAGAATGGTGGGCGGGACAACGTGTCGGTCATCCTGGTCCGGGTTCGGGGTGATTATGCAGCGCCCAGCGGTTGGTGGCAGAAGCTGCTGGCCAAGTTGAAGTGAGTTGAGGAAGACAAGATGGCGAAACTGATTCTTTCCATGGATGGTCTGGTGCTCAAGGAAATCGTGCTGGACAAGGAGCGTCTGACGATCGGGCGCAAGCCGCACAACGACATCCAGATCGATAATCTGGCGATTTCCGGCGAGCATGCAGTCGTTGTCACCATTCTGGCAGATTCCTTCCTTGAGGATCTCAACAGCACCAATGGCACGCTGGTAAACGGTCAGCCGGTGAAGAAACACTTCCTGCGCAACAACGATGTCATCGAGCTCGGCAAGTACAAGCTGAAATACATGTCCGACCAGCAGGTCACGGCAACGGCCGGGGAAACAGAGCAGTCAGCCGTCGTTCGTGCTGCACCTGCCAAGCAGGCGGCGGAACTGCAACTGGAGCCTACCGATATCGGCGTGCGCTCCAATGTCGGCGTCAGTTCGCGGCCGACCGCGGTGCCGCCGGCGGCGATCCAGTTGCTCAACGGCCCCAATGCCGGCAAGGAACTGGCGCTGCAGAAAACCCTGACAACCCTCGGCAAGCCGGGAACGCAGGTTGCCGTGATTGCGCGGCGACCGCATGGTTACTTCATCACCCATGTCGAAGGAGGGACCTTTCCGGTGGTCAACGGTCGGCAACTCGACGCCCAGGCGCATGCGCTGGGCGATCACGATGTGATCGAGATTGCCGGGATCAAGATGGAGTTCTTCCTGAAGGCTTGAGCCTTCAGGAAGCAGCCCGGTGATGAGGAAGCATTTTCCGCGCATCGTGCTTGGTCTGCTCTGTCTGTTCATCCTGCTCGGCCATGCCAGCTGGAACTGGCGGATTCCGTTTATTTCGGTGCTGGAAGACTATCTCTACGATGCCCGTGTCCGGGTTTCCATGCCCGGGACCGTGGATGACCGCATCGTTATCGTCGATATCGACGAGAAGAGCCTGGCTGGCATCGGGCGCTGGCCCTGGGGGCGCAATGTCATTGCCGAACTGGTGCGCAAGCTGACGGATGACTACCAGGTCGCCGTCATCGGCTTCGACGTGGTTTTCGCCGAGCCGGACGACAGTTCCGGCCTCAAGGTGCTGGACCGGATAGCCAGCGAGGCGCTGCAGGGGGACGCGGCATTCCAGCGTGCGTTGAACGGATTGCGGCCGACGCTGGATTACGACCGTCAACTGGCGGATACGCTGCGGGGGCGGCCAGTCGTTCTTGGCTACCATTTTTCCCACGAGCATCACGCAAGACACGCTGGCCTGTTACCGGAACCGGTGTTTCCCGCTGGCAGTTTCGCCGGGCGCAATGAATCTTTCCTTTCCTGGCAGGGTTTTGGTGCCAATCTCCCGGAATTGCAGCTGGCGGCAGGCAGCGCCGGGCACTTCAATCCGCTGGTCGATCCGGATGGCAGCTCGCGCCGGGTGCCGCTGGTGGTCAAATATCAGGATGCGTACTACGAAGCACTGTCGTTGGCGGTTGTTCGCCGCCTGCTCGGAAACAGCCAGCTCAGCCTGGGTTTTCCCGACGACGGGGCGGAGATCGAATGGGTTGATGTTCATTCGGATGGCGGAGTGCTGCGCATTCCGGTGGATGACGAGGCTGGTGCCCTGGTGCCCTATCGGGGACCGGCGAAGAGCTTTCCCTATATTTCTGCGGTCGACGTCCTGAACGGGGCAATTTCCCCTGAGACCCTGGCCGGTCGCATCGTCCTTGTCGGCGCCAGCGCGCCGGGGCTGATGGATCTGCGCACGACACCGGTAGGCGGCGTCTATCCGGGGGTCGAGGTGCATGCCAACCTGATTGGCGGCATGCTGTCGGATACGATCAAGGCCCGGCCGGGCTACCTGATGGCACTTGAGCTCGTCGGCATGCTACTGGTCGGGATACTGCTGGTCCTGCTGCTGCCGCTGCTGTCGCCGTTCCGGGCGAGCTTGCTGGCTCTGGCGGCACTGGCGCTGACAAGCGGCTTCAATTATGCCCTGTGGTATGGCGCCGGACTGGTCCTGCCACTGGCGCCAACATTGCTGCTGATCCTCGTGCTCTATGCACTGAACATGTCCTGGGGCTTTTTTGTCGAAACCCATGCGAAACGCCAGTTCGCCGACCTGTTCGGCCAGTATGTGCCGCCGGAGCTGGTCGACGAGATGGCGAAGGACCCGGAAAGCTACAGCATGGAAGGGCGCAACGAGGAGCTGACCATTCTCTTCTCCGACATCCGCAGTTTTACCGCCTTGTCCGAGGGCATGAACCCACGCGAGCTGACCCAGTTGATGAACGAATACCTGGGGGCGATGACGGCTCTGGTCCGTGCCAATCGCGGCACGCTCGACAAGTACATCGGCGATGCCATCATGGCCTTCTGGGGCGCGCCGGTGGCGGATCCGGAAAACGCCCGGCACGCCTTGTCGACCGCATTGGCCATGCAGCGGGTGGTCCGCGAACTGGCGGAGCCGTTCCGGGCGCGCGGCTGGCCGGAACTGCACATCGGCATCGGTCTCAATACCGGCGTGGTGACCGTCGGCGACATGGGCTCGCCGGTACGCAAGGCTTATACGGTGATGGGTGATGCGGTCAATCTGGCCTCGCGGCTGGAGAGCATCACCAAGATATATGGTGTCGATATCGTTGTGGGTGAGGCGACACGCAACAAGCTCGACGATTTTTCCTTCCGCGAACTGGACCGTGTCCGGGTCAAGGGGAAAGAGGTCCCGGTAGCCATCTACGAGCCGTTGGGACTGACGGCCGAGGTGCCGCCCGAGGCGCTTGAGGCGCTACGTGAGTGGCAGCATTTCCTGCGCCTGTACCGGGCTCAGAACTGGGAGCAGGCCGAGTTGCAGTTGTTCAACCTGCAGCGTCAGGCTCCCGATCGTCGCCTGTATGCCCTTTACCAGGAACGGGTTGCCACGCTGCGCAGCCAGCCGCCGGCGAGCGACTGGGACGGTGTCACGGCTTTCCAGAGCAAATGACCATGAAACTTCGCGTACTCGGGTGCAGCGGCGGGATCGGCGGACGCAACCAGCGGACGACATCGCTGCTGATCGATCACGACATCCTGATCGATGCCGGCACTGGTGTTGGTGACCTGTCGATTGCCGAACTGGCGGTCATTGATCATGTCTTCCTGACCCATACCCACCTCGATCACATCACTTCGCTGCCGCTGATGATCGACACCGTGGCCGACCGGCGCAGCCAGCCACTGACTGTCTACGGCACCGATTCGGTCCTGACAATCCTGCGCAATCACATTTTCAACTGGGCGATCTGGCCGGATTTTTCCGAAGTGCCGAGCCCGGAAAAGCCCTTCCTGCGTTATCAGTCGCTGCCCGTTGGTCAGTCGATCGAACTCGGGGGGCGAACGATCACTCCCCTGCCGGTTGATCACACGGTACCGGCAGTCGGTTACCGTATCGATTCCGGGCGCGGCAGCCTCGTCTTCTCGGGCGATACCGGGCCCTGCGATGCCTTCTGGCGTGCGGTGAATCGCATCGGCAACCTGCGCACGCTGATCATCGAATGTGCCTTCTCCAACCGAGAGCGGGAACTGGCCCGGGTGTCGCGCCATCTCTGTCCGGATCTGCTGGCCAGTGAACTGCTCAAGCTGGAACGCGAATGTGACATCTACATCACCCATCTCAAGCCGGGGCAGGTCGAACTGACGATGGAGGAAATCGCCCTCTGTCTCGCCGATTTCTCGCCGCGCATGCTGCAGAACAACCAGATTTTCGAGTTTTGATCATGAATCCATCCATTGAGCAATTGCAGCGCCTTGAACCCATACGCGGCCTTTCGCCGCGTCGGCTGGAGGAGCTGGCCGCGCTCAGCAACTGCCGGACATTCCCGCTTGGCAGCGACCCGCTGGCCAGCATGCAGCGGGGGGAGCAGTTCGTCTACCTGCTCGCCGGCGAACTGCGGCTGTCCCTGCCCGACGGCAGCAAGCAGGTACTGGTTGGTGGCTGCGATGCAGCGCACTGGCCGATCGGTTACAAGTCCGCGCCGCCGCTTGCCGGCAAGGCCATCACCGAAGTGCTGATGCTGGGGCTGGATTTTGACCTGCTCGACATCATGATGACCTGGGACGAGCTGGCGGCTGTCGCCGATACCTCCGTCCAGTCATCGGAGGCTCCGCCGTGGAGCATGATGAGCGGGGCATTCAGTGCCACGGCGCTGACTTCCACGGCCTTTTCCCGGCTGCCGCCGGCGCATATCCACGAATTGTTCCAGCGCTTTCAGCGTATTCCAGTGCGCAGTGGCGACTGTGTCGTTCGTGAAGGTGATCCCGGGGATTTCTACTACCTCATTGAAAGTGGACGCTGCGTAATCAGCAAACAGGTCGGTGGTGTGCGCATGGATGTCGCCGAGCTCAAACCAGGCAACGCCTTTGGTGAGGAGGCGCTGGTTTCCGATTCGGCGCGTGGTGCGACGGTCACGATGAAAACCGACGGTGCGCTGTTGCGCCTGGCCAAGCCGGATTTCATCGAGTTGCTGCAGGCGCCGTTGCTCCGGCCCATCCAGCGGGCTGCGGCGGATGCACGCGTGGCCGCCGGCCGGGCGCGCTGGCTGGATGTCCGCTATCCCGCAGAATTTGTCGAGGATGGCCTGCCCGGTGCCCTGAATGTGCCCTTGAACGAAATTCGTGCTGCTTTTCCGCTGATTGATCGCAGTCTGGAATACATCGTCTATTGTCAGAGTGGCCGGCGCAGCTCGGCCGCTGCCTTCCTGCTGGCCCAGAACGGGATCGATGCACAGTGGCTGCAGGGCGGGCTTGGCCGGGGAGACAGCGCGTGAGCAATGTCGCCAGCCGCCTGGTATTTCTGAAAAACCTGCAGAAACTGACCAACCGGATTCATGCAACCAGCAATATCGACGAAATCATGTTGTCGCTGTCGCAGGAAATCTGCAATCTGTTCGCTGCCGATCGCCTGACCCTGTACGTCGTTGCCGAAGATGGACAGCACATCGTCTCGAAGGTGAAGACCGGGCTCAACTCGTTTCGCGACATCCGCTTGCCGATCTCCGCGCAGAGCATTGCCGGCCACGTTGCCGTCCATCGCCAGACCCTGAATATCGCCGATGTCTACGATGAAGCGGCATTGCGTGGTTGTGGTTCGGAAATTCACTTCCTGAACGAGGTCGACCGCAGGACAGGCTACCGCTCCAAACAGATGCTGGTGGTGCCCATCGTTACCGAAGCCGGTGAATTGCTTGGCGTGCTGCAACTGATCAACCACAAGGGGGACCAGCCTTTTTCGGCTACTGCCGAGGAGGGCGCGGAAGAACTGGCGCAGACGCTGGCCGTGGCTTTCCAGCAGCGGCGCAATCCGCCTTTCGTCGCCCTGACCCGCTACGATCATCTGGTCGGTGACGGCATCCTGGCCGCGCCCGAACTCGACCTGGCAAGACAATCCGCAAGGCGCAAGGGCGTGACGCTGGAGGAGGTGCTGGTCAAGGATTTCAAGCTGACACCGGCAATGATCGGGCAGTCGCTGGCGCGGTTTTTCGGTGTGCCCTACGAGCCCTTCCGGCCGGACCGCATCAAGCCGATCGACCTGCTGCGCAACATCAAGCGCGAATACGTCGATGAAAGCCACTGGCTGCCGCTGGAAGATACCCCCGAGGGCGTGCTGGTGATGACGCCCGATCCCGAGAAACTGCGGACATCGCGTGTTGTCGAGAACATCTTTCCCAAACGCACCGTGCTGTACCGGGTGACCACGCAGCGCGAGTTCGCTGCTACGGTCGACCACTATTTCGGCAGCTTTTCCGGGGGCGGCTCGGTCGATGAGCTGCTGTCCGGCATGGACGAACCGGAGGCGGCGACGGAGAGCAGCGACGATGTTTCCGCAGCGGCCGACAACGAGCTGGTCCGTCTGGTGAACAAGATCATCGTCGATGCCTTTCAGCAGGGCGCCTCGGATATCCACATCGAACCCCGGCCAGGCAAGGAAAAGACCGTCGTCCGCTTCCGCAAGGACGGCACGCTGGTCAATTACATCGAGGTCCCCGCCGCCTACCGGGCGCCGCTGATCACGCGCCTGAAGATCATGTGCGATCTCGATATCTCCGAGAAGCGCCGGCCGCAGGATGGCAAGATCAAGTTCAAGAAATACGGCCCGCTGGATATCGAACTACGGGTGGCGACGATCCCGACAGCCGGCGGGGTCGAAGACGTGGTGATGCGCATCCTGGCTGCCGGCGAACCCATCCGGCTCGACCAGCTCGGCCTGTCGCCGCGCAACCACGAGAACCTGCTCAAGTGCATCGAGAAGCCTTACGGACTGTTTTTCGTCTGCGGCCCGACCGGTTCCGGCAAGACGACGACGCTGCATTCCGTGCTCGGCCACCTGAACACGCCGGACACCAAGATATGGACAGCCGAGGACCCGGTTGAAATCACCCAGAAGGGCCTGCGCCAGGTGCAGGTCAACAAGAAGGCCGGGCTTGATTTCGCGACGGTGATGAAGGCCTTTCTGCGCGCCGATCCGGACATCATCATGGTCGGTGAAATGCGCGATCCGGAAACCACCGGCATCGGCATCGAGGCCTCGCTGACCGGCCACCTCGTTTTCGCCACGCTGCACACCAATTCGGCGCCGGAATCGGTGATCCGCCTGCTCGACATGGGCATGGACCCGTTCAATTTCGCCGACGCCCTGCTCGGCATCCTCGCCCAGCGCCTGGGCAAGCGACTGTGCAAGGAATGCCGGGAAGCCTACACGCCGGACGCCGGTGAAATCGAGCATCTGCTCGACGAATACTGTGACGAATTACGCCACACCGCACACTGGCAGCGCGACCCGGTCGCCGCCCGCGAAGCCATCCGCAACGAGTGGCTGAGTCGTCATGCGTCGCCGGACGGCCGGTTCACGCTGCATCGCGCCAGAGGGTGCCCGGCCTGCAACGACAGCGGCTACAAGGGACGGGTTGGCCTGCATGAACTGCTGGTCGGCAGCGACCCGGTGAAGCGGCTGATCCAGGAGAAAGCCAGGGTTGCGGAAATTCTCGCCTGCGCGCTAAATGAAGGCATGCGCACGCTGAAAATGGACGGCATCGAGAAGGTCCTGCAGGGCATCACGGATCTGAAGCAGGTCCGCTCGGTCTGCATCAAATAGGAGAGAACATGGACACATTGAGCGATCTGTTCCGTCGCCTGGAACAACTCAACGACATCGGTGCCTCGCTCTCCGTCGAGCGCAATATCGATCACCTGCTGGAGAAGATACTGCTGGCCGCCAAGGGCATCACCCTGGCTGACGGCGGAACGCTTTACCAGCTCTCCGATGATGGTCAGCGACTGCATTTCAAAATTGTCCGCACCGACTCCCTGAACATCGCATTCGGCGGTTCGTCCGGTCAGCCCATTTCGGGCAGCTTCCCCGATCTGCCGCTGTACAAGCCGGATGGTTCGGCGAACGAAAGCATGATTGCCGCCTACGCAGCGATCACCGGCAAGACCGTCAATATTGCCGATGCCTACACCGCCGAAGGCTTCGACTTTTCCGGCACGCGCCGCTTCGACGAACGTACGGGCTACCGTTCGCAGTCTTTCCTGACGGTGCCGATGAAGAATCACGAAGGCGAGATCATCGGTGTACTGCAGCTGATCAATGCCATCGATCCGGTTAGCGGCAATGTCACCGAATTCTCGCCGGCCGACCAGCGTCTGGCCGAATCGCTGGCTTCGCAGGCCGCCATCGCCCTGACCAACCGGCAACTGATCGAGCAACTGGAAACGCTGTTCGAATCATTCATCCAGGTCATCAATCTGGCGATTGACGAAAAATCACCGCATACCGGTGGTCACTGCCAGCGCGTCCCGGCACTGACAATGATGCTGGCCGATGCCGTCGATGCCGTTGAAAAAGGACCGCTGGCCGGGTTCAAGCTCAGCGACAAGGACCGCTACGAACTGCGCATCGCCGCGCTGATGCACGACTGCGGCAAGGTTACGACGCCGGTGCACGTGGTGGAAAAAGCCACCAAGCTGCAAACCATCTTCGACCGCATCCAGTTGATCGACACGCGATTCGAAGTCCTGCGGCGCGACGCGGAAATCCGCAAATGGCAGGAAATCGCCGCCGGTGTTCCCGCCGCCGAAGCCGAACAGCGGTGCACCGAATATTGCGGTCAACTCGATGTCGACCGCGAATTCCTGCGCAAGGCCAACATCGGCGGCGAACGCATGCGCGACGAGGACGTCGACCGCGTCCGTCAGATCGCCGCCGCCTACCGCTGGCGCAACCCGGCCGGCGACGACGTGCCCTGCCTCGACGACGACGAGATCCTCAATCTGACCATCCGTGCCGGCACGCTGACTGCCGCCGAGCGCGAGATCATCAACCACCACATCGTCGCCACCATCCGCATGCTCGAACAGCTACCGTGGCCGAAACACCTGAAGAACGTCCCGGAATACGCCGGCGGCCACCACGAGCGCATGGACGGCAAGGGCTATCCGAAAGGCCTGAAGCGCGAGGAAATGAGCTGGCAGGCCCGGATGATGGGCATCGCCGACATCTTCGAAGCCCTGACGGCGAAGGATCGCCCGTACAAGGAAGCGATGAAACTGTCGCAGGCGCTGTCCATCATGGAAAACTTCCGCCAGAACGGCCACATCGACCCGGACCTGTTTGAAGTCTTCCTCCAGCAAGGCGTGCATCGCCGCTATGGTGAGGCGTTTCTCGGCGAAGGGCAGGTGGATTGCTGAGTATTGTCTGACTGCCGAAATTGGCGAGTGTCGACTGCCGAGAATTGTCAGTTGTTCGGCGTTGCAGGTCTGTTGAAACGTTCGGCTTGTTTATTAGGTCGTTGAATTTAATGGGGTTGTAGAAGGGCGCTTTGGGCTGGCACGGAATCTGTATGGTAATGATCAGCGGTTTTTCCCGCCTTTCCCAAAAAGGAGATTCAAATGCAAAAAGCTCAACAAGGTTTCACCCTGATCGAACTGATGATCGTTGTTGCGATTATCGGTATTCTGGCTGCTGTCGCGTTGCCGCAATATCAGAGCTACACAAAGAAGGCTGCTGAGAATGCTTGTTTGGGTGAGGCTGCGGCCTATACCAAAGCTACTGCAGCACTCCTGCAGGATATTCCTCCAGGTCCCACCGCTATTCCCACCGCTTCTTCGTGTGCGAGTTTCAGCTTGGCGGCAGCTCCGACCGCAGTAGCAACTTTTACCGCGGCTGCAAAGAGCCCTGGTACGAAGGGTGTGACTTGCGACCTGGGTACGGGTGCTTGCTCATTGACCGGTAGCTGATAGCAGAGTATCAGTCGGGGAAGGCCTTGTGGTATAGCTCGTTGCCTTCCTCTCTCCTGAAACCCCGGCCTAATCCGCTGGGGTTTTGTTTTTTATGGTTCGTAGAACTAAGCAAATTCAACCGGCGAGCTTCTACTCTTAAGCGCTTTCGCCAGATTCGAATTTTTCGGGAACAGTTGTCAGTACCTGCATGTCTTGCAGACAGAGGGCTTCCCTGAGTACGTTGGGTGCATGGTTATCAGGGCTGTGTCTGGACGCTGTGGTCGGTCTGTTAAAGGCCACAAGTGCCGTCAATTTTGCCAAATCCGAGCAGATTGATGTCGGCGCCAGCCACACGGAGTGTCAGCTTGTGTATTTCGCGGCATTTTGACAGCTGTTTTGCCTGCGCGTAACTTGTACTTTCACGAAAGGGTGACCATTTAAGGTAAACTCGGGATTTACTCATTTGGCATCAATTCATCACTCGCGATGATGTGGAATTACAGGTCGCGTAGCGCGAAACAGACGGTCTCATGAACATCCTTGGATTGAATATTAAACTAGATTTTTTGCCAAAAATAAACTTGGCAAATGCCAGGGTTTGTTTAAATTTCTGGCATATCAAAGATTAGTCGGGCTAAATATTCAAAATGAAGTTTCTCATTCGCCGAGTTGGTACGCACGTTTTAACTGAAGCGAGATGGAGACCGAAAGAGCTGGGGCTGATTTTGTTCATGCTGGGTGCCTGGTTGGCTGCACGGCCCTATGACGGAATCTGGCACGATAGTATTCTTTATACCGCCCAGGCCCTGAAAGTACTCAATCCGTCAACGTTTTCCAGAGATCTTTTTTTCTTTTATGGATCACAAGACCAATATACTATCTTCCCCGTTTTGCACGCCTACGCGATTGACGCGTTTGGAATTTACCCGGCAGCAAAAATTCTGACTGTTTTCGGGAAATTTCTGTGGTTTTTGTGCCTCGTTGTTTTCTATTTGTCATTCCTTTCTGGCGCTGCGTTTTGGACTGCTCTGGCCATCGCGACAAGCTACTCTCCATTTTTTGACGGGCACGAGGTTTTTTCCTACGGCGAACAGTTTCTGACCAGTCGCCTTTACGCTGAAGCTTTTGTGATGGGTAGCCTGGCTCTGTTTCTCAGGAATAGAATGCTGGCAGGCGCTATTGGAATTATTATCGCAGCTTTGTTGCATCCACTAATTGCGCTGATTGCTCCTGTTCTTGTGGGAATAATGGTTTTATTTCGCTCGGAGCGGAAAGCGGGAATCCTGCTTTTGTTTTTTATTTTTGCGGGCTTGATCATGGTCTTGGCAGCTTGCGGAATCTCTCCCTTCGAGCAATTGCTAAAAACCCATGATAGCGCATGGCTTACTGTTGTTAAAAATCGAAATCCCTATGTTTTCATTGGCGAATGGAGCGTAGAAGGAATATCACGTGTCGTAATGCTTGCGGTAGTGCTGTTGTTAACTTTCATGACCGTTGAACGTGGCAAAGGGGGGTTACTCGCACTTGCTGCTTTGGGTGCTCTATCACTGTTGCTGTTTGCTACATGGCTGGGCAGCGACGTCCTCAATAATGTTTTACTGACACAACTACAACTGTGGCGCGGTCTGTGGTTGATTCAACTTGTTGCTTGGGCTGGGCTTGGACATGTGATTATTTCCATGGCCAAAGGAGGCGATAATCAGAAAATGTTGGTTATTCTTCTGGTTAGCGCCCTCCTGCTTGCGGGGGCGGGGTCTGGTCCCCTCGCAATATTGGCCCTTCTATTGTATTTATGGATTGAGCGATACCATCAAAACTGGAAAGCTTCTGTTATTGCCAAGACCATCGTGCTGTTTGTTTTGGTGGTGTCGCTGTTAGTCAATATCCTGATGATGGAACTCTCTTTTCGCATATGGGATGGACCTTCTTGGCACATGCTGTTTTTCAATATGCTCAGCGTTGTTTTTATCGTAGGCGTTTTACTGATAAATTTCCGGAAAAAAATTGCAACGCTGATTTTCCCCGTTGGTGTTAGTGTTTTTTTTGTCGGTGCGGCATCCTTTATTGGAGAGAAGCCGAGTCACAATGCCACTGATCTTGCGGCAGTGGAAGAATTGCAGCGAGTTATCCCGCCGACGGCGACGGTATTCAAGCCGGGGGGGCTTGCATATAACTGGTTTTATTTGCAGCGTGCAAACTATGCCAGTGGCTTGCAGGCGGCGGGGGTGTTGTTTTCAAGGGAGACCGCAATCGAGTCAAATCGGAGGCTTGATCTCCTGTGGTCTGCAGGGTTTCATGATGGGAATCCCTATTGGCCCGGAATGAAAGAGTGGTCAACCGTGCTCTCGCAACTACCTGATGAGTTGCCGGCCCGGGAGGTAATCGAACACTTGTGTCATGACGATAAACTTGATTACTTGATTTTGCCGAGATCGGGATTGCATGAGCAGGTTTCTATGTACACCGCAAGCTATGAAGATAAACATCTTCGCTTATATGATTGCGCTCTGTTTCGAACTGGTCTTGATCTGAAAAAATCGACTTGACTCTGTATGCCAAAAGAATTTTTAAGGTATTTTGTCTCAAGTGGTTTGGCGTTTGTTGTTGACTATTTAACGCTCTATTCCGCGGTCCAGTTGCTGGGCTGGCATTATTTGGTTGGAGCGGCCATGGGTTTCTCTTTTGGGATTGTCTGCATATATTTTCTTAGCACTTGCTGGATTTTTGAGGCCCGGCGTTGCAGTGATCCCCGCCGCGAATTCTTTATTTTTATCATGATCGGTTTGCTTGGGTTGTTGCTGAATGTTATTGTTATGTTTCTAGGTACGGATATTTTTGGCGTTCACTACTTGTGGACGAAGCTATGGTCAGTTGCTGTTGTTTTTTTCTTCAATTTTGGCATGCGTAAGTATATTTTGTTTAGGAAGTAAAATGTCTCGGGATGCAGCTGGTAAAAAAAATGTGATAGTTATCGGTGCAGGTCCTGCTGGATTGACCGCCGCTCTGGAGTTGATGAGAAACTCCAATTTGCATGCCATTGTTTTTGAGGCGCTTGAAGGAACCGGAGGGATTTCCCGAACAGTTAACTACAAGGGAAATCGCATGGATATTGGCGGACATCGTTTTTTTTCCAAGAATGATTGGGTGATGGCTTGGTGGGGGAAGTTAATGCCAATCGCTCCTGTGTTTCTGAACGATGGAACGACGGAAATTCCAGAAGCAGATCGCTTCTTGTTGGTGCGTAATCGCCTGTCTAGAATTTATTTTCTGCGAAAGTTTTTTGACTACCCGATATCGTTGTCACTGAATACAATAAAAAATCTCGGTGTTTTCCGACTTTCCAAAATTGCCATTTCTTATATAAGGGCGTCAATATTTCAGAGAAAGCCGGAGCGTAATTTAGAGGATTTTCTGTATAACAGGTTTGGCAGCGAGTTATATCGCACATTCTTTAAAGACTATACAGAGAAGGTTTGGGGGGTTCGTTGCAAAGAAATATCACCGTCCTGGGGGGCTCAGCGTATAAAGGGCTTGTCGATTTGGAAGGCGATTGCACATGCCATAAAGGGCATGGTTTCTCGGTCCGGTACGGGAGTTAAACAGGAAAATATCGAAACCAGCCTGATTGAGCGGTTTTTATACCCTAAGCTGGGACCAGGGCAGATGTGGGATATTGCGGCTGAAGAGTTACAGAGTTTAGGTGGGGAAATCCATTTCCAACATCGAGTTATCCGACTGCGTCTTGATGGCTCACGGATTGCCGGTGTCGAAACGGAAACTGGCGATGGCCGGCGACAGTGGTGGGAGGCTGATCAAGTTATTTCGAGCATGCCGGTACGCGAACTGATTGACGCGATCACGCCGGAACCACCAACTGTCGTTCGAGAAGTGGCCAAGGGCCTGGTTTATCGAGACTTCATTACAATGGGTTTGCTGGTAAAGCGATTGAAAGCCCATGCCTCGGTGGAAAGCGCTCTAAATCTATTGCCTGATACTTGGATCTACGTTCAGGAGCCTGATGTACGTATCGGGCGGCTGCAGATATTCAACAATTGGAGCCCTGCTTTGCTCAAGGACCCGGAATCAATCTGGCTGGGTTTGGAGTACTTTTGTCAGGAGGGCGATGATTTGTGGTGTTTGGGCGACGAAGATTTTTCACGAATGGCCGTCGATGAGCTTTCCAGAATAGGAATTTTAGATTCTCGCGATGTGCTGGATTACCATGTGGTGCGAGTTCCAAAGGCTTATCCGGCGTACTTTGGAAGTTATGACCGGTTTGATGAAATTACGAGTTGGACGGATAGCATCCATAATTTGTTCCTGATCGGGCGAAATGGTATGCATCGTTATAATAATCAGGATCATTCGATGCTCTCTGCCAAGCATGCCGTCGATCTAATTCTTTCTGGTTCTGTAGACAAAAGCCAGATTTGGAACGTGAATGCCGATGAGCAGTATCACGAAGAGAAATGAAATATTCGATTGGTTGCTGCTGAAGTCCGCCTTTCTGAATACTATTGCTCAGCCATCCGGTCATGGGCTTTCAGCCAGTCGGCCAGCGCTGCCGGGATGTAGGTCACGAGGATTTCCTGTCTTCCCGCCACCCAACCGTGCGCGGCGGTGGCCGATTTTTGCCCGAGGGCTTCGTTGATCAGCAGTTCGGCGGTGACTTGGTCGTTGATCAGGCCGAGGGCTTCCTGCAGGCGGCCGAGTGCGGTGAGGTAGGTTTTCATGTGGCGGGTCGGCAGCAGCGGCGCCATGAATTCCATCGCGTAGCGTAGTTTCTTGAAGCGCAGGCGCATGATGTGCCGTTCTTCGGCGTTGAGGTCGGCGTATTGCTCGGCCATCTTGCGCGCGCTGCGGGTGTGGGCGGCGATGCGCTCCTTGGCGAAGGTTTTCAGGGCGACCGGGCGGCTGTCGGTGAGCGCGTGTACGGCGGCGGTGAATTCGACCATCAGGCGCGGATATTCCTTGACGGCGAGCAGTCTGACGATGGAGCGGCGAGCGGCCTTGACGCGCCGGCGGGCTTCGTTGCGCAGGCGATGAATGTCATGGTTGTGCGGGAAGGCGGCGTGGATCGGGGGCAGGGTTTCTTCGAGGAAGACGTCCCAGTTGCGGGCTTCGCCGAGGGCGCCGGCGAGTGTTTTCCAGCTTTGGCCATAGGCGGCGACGAAGTCTTCCGGCAGGACCGGGGCGAACAGTTTGATCGCCGAGCGCAGGCGGCGCAACGCGACGCGGGCCTGGTGGATGAATTCCGGCGCGCCGCCGGCGAGCAGCGCGGATTCGTTGCGCTGGAAGTGTTCGAGACAGCCGAGGGCGATGGTGCGGAAGGCTGCGACCGGTGTTTGTCCGGCGTGGATGGGCAGGGGTTTGGCGCGGAACGGGCGTTCGGGTTCGTTGAGGAACAGCCGGTAACCCCGCTCGGCCTTGCTGGCGATCGCCGGGTGCAGGTTAATGTGTTGCTGCAGTTGGCGGGTCAGCGTGAAGATGTCCTCGATGCGACCAGACAGCAGTTCGAGTTCGACTTCGCAAATGGCTTCGCGGCGGCCGCGGGCGGCAATGCCGCCGCGGTCGACGGCCATTTCGATCAGCGATTCGCCGCAGGGTACTTGCCACAGCTGACGGCGGAAGTCGGTGGTGAATACCGCTTCCAGGTCGTCGCGGGCCGTTTCCAGCATGGTCCTGAGTTCGGGGGCGTCGACATGGCTGAAGTCGAAAACGCCCGGCGTCGCGTTGGTTTCCCATTCGTTGCGTATCGCCAGCCCGCCGCTGGCCGGCTCCGCCGATTTTACGGTCAACAGCCATTGCCAGCCTTTTTTGCGGAAGCGCATGGCAATGCGTCGGGCACGCAGGGCGAGTTCCGGGGTGTCGTAATAGGTGTTGAGCAGGTGCTGCTTTTGCGAGGCGATGCCGGCAAGTACCGGGTGCGCCAGTAGTTTGCGGACGTTTTTCGGGTCGAGCCGGAGCTTGAGTTCGATTTCGGTGGCCATCGCGTCAGCCTCTCGGGACGGCCGGGCCGGTTGCGCCGTCGAAACCGAGTTCGGGCAGGATGTTCAGCTCTTCCACGCTTTGTACGCCTTCGGCGATGACGGTCAGGCCGATGTTGTGGGCGATGCTGCACAAACCCTTGAGGAAGGCCTGGTTGCCCGGTTGGCTGTCGATGGCGCGGATGAAGCTGCCGTCAACCTTGAGGTAATCGAGGCCGATGTCGTGCAGGCGGCCGATTTGGCTGAACTGGCGGCCAAAGTGTTCGATGCCGAGGCGGCAGCCGAGCGGGCGCAGCAACTGGGTGTAGGTGATGAATTCGTCGAAATGCTGGAAGGCGCCGGTTTCGGCCACTTCCAGCCAGAGTCGCGGCGCCAGTTCGCGCCGGCTGGCGATCAGGTCGTGCAGGCGCTGGCGGAAGCTGCGGTCGAAAACCGATTCGCCGGACAGGTTGACCGCAACCGAGGGGATGCCGATGGCCAGCCGCTCAAGCGCCAGGTTGACGGCGGCCAGATCGAGTTCGCTGGTCATTGCCAGGCGCGAGGCAACCGGCATGAAGCTGCCGGCGGCCAGCCATTCGCCATCTTCAACGGCTTGCAGGCGCAGCGGGCATTCGAGGTGGAGCAGCGTGCCGCTGCTGTTGGCGACCGGGAATTCGATCAGGCGCAGGCGGTGCGACTCGATGGCGCATTCGAGCACCTTCTTCCAGTCGGCATTGTTGTTGGCGCACTGCGCGTCGCCACTGTTGGCGCAACGCCAGCCCAGGCTGCCTTCGCCTTCGGCCGTGGCGATCGCGGCATCGACGCGGGAGAGCAGGCTGGCCAGGCTTTCGCCGTGACGATAGACGCCGCTGCCGATATGACCGATCTGCTCGCCGTCGATCAGGCCGGCCGAGACGAGGTCGCGCAGCAGCGCCAGCAGTCGGTCGGCAAAAGGTTCGGGATTGTCGTTGCCGGGCAGCAGCAGCGTGAAGTCGGCGCCGTTCAGGCGGGCGGCTGCGGCGCCGGGGTTTTCGGCGGCCATGGTGGTCAGGCTGGTGCCGATGCGGCGCAGCAGTTCGTCGGCGCTTTCGCGGCCGAGGCGGCGGTTGACGCCGGCCAGGTCGGCCAGCCGCAGCATGATCAGGCTGCCGCTGGGCGGTGCATCGTCGTCGTTGAGCGAAGCGGCCAGCTGGTTCATGAAATAGGATCGGTTGGCCAGCCCGGTCAGGCTGTCCAGCGTCGCTTCGCGGCGGACCTGTTCGAGGCGCGCCGCTTCTTCGTCGAACATGGCCTTGACCCGGCCGACCATGGCGTTCATCGCGCGCGCCAGGCTCTTCAGTTCCGGCGTTGCCGGTTCATCGATGCGGGTGAAACGGCGTTCGCTGATGGCTTCGGCCTGGCCGACGACGGCATCGAGCGGGCGCTTGATGCGCAGCAGGATCTGCATGCCGATCAGTCCCATGAGAACGCCGCCGACACCGAACCAGAGCAGCAGCTTGAAGGCGCCGTTCCATAGCTCGCGATAGGCGAACTGGCTGTGGCTGATCAGTTCGACGGTGCCGAACTGGGTCCAGCCGGTGGATACCTGAGCGCTGCCGGGATGCGACTCGATCGGGAACAGGCGGCTGAACCAGGCCGGAACGTCGCCGGCGGCCGGTGGGCTGATTTTTTCGATCATCGTTGCGCCGTTGGGGTCGATGACCCGGACGGCTGCGTACTGACCACTGTCGAAGACGGCTGCAACCTGCAGCTCGACTGTGACCGGGTCCTTGTCCAGTTGCGACATCGAGAGCGCCAGCGAGGCGGCGTTGTCGTTGTTCTTGATCGCCAGTTGCTGTTCGAGATAATCGCGCGCGGTCACCATGCTGACGATGAAGCTGCCGGCAAAGGCGATGATGGTGCTGGCGATGACCGCAAGCCAGAGTTGTCGGAACAGGGACATGGATTACCTCACTGGAAACCTTCGGCCCGGGCGCGTGCCAGCAGGTCCTGCCAGCGCGAGAGGTTGCTCTTGCTGGACTGGTTGCCGGTGCCTTGCCAGAGGCCTGCACTGTTGAAACTGAAAACCGGGGAAAGATCGTGCCGCTGCGATGCCGGCAGGATCTGCTTGTTCAGGTTGTCGAGAACCAGCGGGTCGGCATTGGGCCGGGCGTAGTAGGCCAGGACCATGTGCGCCTGCTGGATCGTGCCGCCGCCGGCCATCGGCTGCGTTGCCCGGACATAGACCAGGCGGAGTTTGTTCACCGGGACACCGAGATCGAGCAGGGAAAAATACTTGATGATCGAAAAGTCTTCGCAATCACCACGGCCCTGCGCCATGGTTTCCAGCGGCGTCGCCCAGTAGTCGCTCTGGCTCCACAGCGAGAAATCGTCGTCAAAGGCGATGCGTCGGTTGATGAAGTCGTTGACCCGACGAATCTTGTCCTGCTCGCTGCCGCCCTGACTGCTGCCAAGCATCTGCCGCCAGTCATTGAACAGGGCTTCGGGAGCCTGGCCGAAGCGGCTGGTCAATGATTGGTGGAGGCGCTCGAAATCCAGGCCGAGCGCCGACCCCAGCCCGATCCAGACGAGCAGGAAAAGTGTCGGGATGCGTAGCCGTTGGGGCATGGCGGCGCCCGGTGCTTACCCTGCCAGCGCCGGGTTGAGCGTGTAGGTGCCGGTCAGGCTGGCCTGGCCGAGGATGTGGCCCTGCATCGCCTGGCGGACTTCTGGTCCACCGAATTTGCCGTCAATCGGCAATTTTTCAATATCCAGGGCGTAGACCGTAAAAATGTAATGATGGACGATTTCATCGTTCCACGGCGGGCACGGACCGTCGTAGCCGTAGTAATCGCCGTTCATGTCGTGATCGTTGGCAAACCAGTCGGTGTAGTTGTTGATTCCCTGGCGGGCGCCGTGTGGAGCCTGCGGTCCAGGTTTGCCGCGCGGCGTGACCTGGTGGCTGAATTCGCCCTCGGCGATGGTATCGAGCGTGGCCGGCAGGTCAGCCAGCACCCAGTGGAAAAAATCGACACGTGGCAGCGATGCCGGCACCGTGCGACCTTCCTGATTGACGTCGTCGCCCTGGCTCGGCACATCGGGGTCGTGACAGATGACGACGAAGGATTGCGTACCTGCAGGGACCTCGCTCCAGGTCAGTTGCGGATTGAGGTTGCGACCCAGGCAGACGTGGTGTGCCGGGTCCGGTGTGCAGAAGGAATAGTCGCCGGGAATACGCTGGCCGTCGGCAAAGCTGGTGCTGGTCAGTTTCATGGGTATGTCTCCTGTCATTCTGCCGCCCGGCGGGTAAAGTCGCGCAAGCGGAAACCGAGTAACCATAGTGTAGCGAAATATGCCGTTGCGCCAAGGACTACCAGCCAGCCAAGGTGCAGGATTCTTGCGGTCAACGTGCTGCTGAGCCAGTTTTCTGCCGGGCCCATGGCAAACCACAATGCGCCGCCCATGATAAGCATGGCGACAGTCAGTTTGATGAAAAATGCCATCCAGCCGGATTGCGGCTGGTAGATGTTGGCCTGACGCAGGCCGCGGTAGAGCAGTCCGGCGTTCAGGCAGGCCGCCAGACCGATCGATAGCGCCAGCCCTGCGTGGGCAATCCAGCCGACGAAAGCGAGGTTCATGGCCTGCGTCGCTGCCAGGGAAATCAGCGCAATCTTCACTGGTGTCCGGATGTTCTGCCGGGCATAGAAACCCGGTGCCAGCACCTTGACCAGGATCAGGCCGAGCAGTCCCAGCGAATATGCCACCAGTGCCTGGCGGGTTTGCAGCACGTCGTGAGCGGTGAAGGCGCCATGGAAAAACAGTGTCGTGATCAGGGGTACGGCCAGGATCGCCAGCGCCAGCGCCGCCGGGGCGGCAAGCAGGAAGGTCAGGCGCAGGCCCCAGTCGAGCAGGCGCGAATATTCGGCGAAATCCTGCCGGGCGTGACAGCGCGACAGCGATGGCAAGAGGATGGTGCCGAGCGCCGCCCCGAGCAGGCCGGAGGGGAATTCCATCAGGCGATCGGCGTAATACAGCCAGGAAACGCTGCCGGTTTGCAGGAAGGAGGCAAAAATGGTGTTGATCAGCAGGCTGATCTGCGACACCGAGACGCCGAGCAGAGCCGGCAACATCAGCGTGGACACGCGGCGGACGCCGGGGTCGGCCCAGGCGGCCCGCCAGTTGATGCTCGGTCGCGGCAGCATCGAAATCCGGCGCAGTGCCGGGATCTGAATGAGCAACTGGAGCAGGCCGCCGATGAATACCGCCCAGGCCAGCGCCATGATCGGCGGCTCGAAATACGGGACGGCGAACAGCGCCATGCCGATGAAGGACAGGTTAAGCAGGACCGGCGTGAAGGCCGGCAGCGCAAAGCGGCTCCAGGTGTTGAGAATGCCGCCGGCGAGGGCGACCAGAGACATGAACAGGATGTACGGGAAAGTGACCCGGGTCAGGGCGACGGTCAATTCGAACTTGTCGGCATCGGCGGCAAATCCGGGGGCGGACAGCCATACCAGCAAGGGCGCCGCAGCGACGCCAATGGCGGTGATGAAAAACAGTGCTATGGCCAGCAGGCTGGCGACATGGTCCACCAGTGTCCGCGTATCTTCGGGGGTTCGCTGATTCTTGTATTCGCCGAGAATCGGGACAAAGGCTTGCGAGAAGGCGCCTTCGGCAAACATCCGGCGGAGCAGGTTGGGCAGTTTGAAAGCGACGAAGAATGCATCCGTCGCCGCACCGGCGCCGAAGGCGCGGGCAATGACGAAATCGCGGACAAAACCAAGAATGCGGGAAAGCAGGGTCATGCCGCTGACCGTGACCAGCGCGCGCAGCAGATTCATTTGTAAGAGCCTTGTTGCCTGATGGCAGGGGGAAAAGCTATAATTCTACGCTGTGCTGCTCGCAAGGGGAGTCACAGTGCCGTTGTAGCTCAGTTGGTAGAGCAACTGATTCGTAATCAGTAGGTCGAGTGTTCGATTCACTTCAACGGCACCACAAGCATTCAGCAGTCAGGCCAGTTCTTCGGGGCTGGCCTTTTTGCTTTCCGGCTCCGCCAGCTTTTCAGGCGTCGGGCCCATGTAGCTCAGTGGTAGAGCACTCCCTTGGTAAGGGAGAGGTCGGAAGTTCGATTCTTCTCATGGGCACCAGCCCCTTCAGGTTCGCCATGTTGGGTTCAGCAACACCATGTTGCGCCCCGCATGTTTGGCGGCGTAAAGACTGCTGTCAGCGGCTTGCAGCAGTTCCTGGGCATTCCGTTCCGGGGCCGGATGCGTACTGGCGACGCCAAAGCTGCAGGAAATCAATCCTTCGATGCCTTTTTCGTGCGGAATGCGCAATTCCCGCGTTGAAGCAAGCATGCGCTCGGCTACTGCAACGGCGCCAGCCGCATCTGTGCCGGGCAGGATGGCGGCAAACTCTTCGCCACCGTAGCGGGCAACGCTGTCTTCGACCCGGAACAGGGATTCGTTCAGTGCACTGGCAACGGCCTTCAGGCACTGGTCACCGGCCTGGTGTCCATACCCGTCATTGAACTGCTTGAAAAAATCGACATCGATGAGGATCAGGCTCAGCGGCGTTTCGGTGCGCAGGCAGCGTTTCCATTCGATGTTCAGGGTGTCATCGAAGTAGCGCCGGTTGGGCACGCAGGTCAGTCCGTCGAGTGTCGAGATCTGCTTGAGCCGCCGGTGTGCCGCGTGGATGTCGCGCTGCATGCCGACGATGCGCAGCATGGCGCGGATCTTTGCCAGCAGGATGACTTCGGAGACCGGCTTGTGCAGGAAGTCGTCGCCGCCGGCGATGATGCCCTGGGCGACGATGTCGTCATCCATGACCGAGGACAGGAAAATGACTGGCATCCACAGGGTCAGCTCGTCACTGCCGAGCAGTTCGCGATTACGGATCTTGCGGACGAGGTTGATGCCGTCCATGTCGCGCAGGTTCATGTCGACCAGGATCAGGTCCGGATGCGCACCGGCTATCAGGTCAATTGCCTCGCCACCGTCGGCTGCGAGCAGTACATCGACGTCATCGAGCTGGGCGAGGCATTCGCCGATCAGCGTACGGTTGGCGCTGGAACTGTCTACGACGAGAAGTTTGTACTTGCCGGCGGGCATCAAATGCTGAGGAAGATGATATGGGCAAATCATAGCATCGGGATGTGTCAGCTGGATTCAGCTTTTTTTACGACGCCCGGCCGGTTAATATGCTGTCTCGGTCCATACGCTACCGTCTGGTGTGGGCTGGCTGATAATTAAAGGAGAAAGCATATGCAGTTGAATAATAAAGTTTTTGTGGTGACCGGTGGTGGTTCTGGTTTGGGTGCGGCGACGGCGCGAGGTCTGGTCGAGGCTGGTGCCCGCGTGGTGCTTGCGGACGTCAATCGTGCTGCCGGTGAGGCGCTGGCGGCGGAGCTGGGTGCTGCCGCGTTGTTTGTCGAGACTGACGTCAGCAGCGAGACTTCTGCGGTCAACACCATCCAGACGGCAATTTCTTCCTTTGGCGCCCTGCATGGTCTGGTCAATTGCGCCGGTATCGCGCCGGCGGAGAAAGTAGTCGGCAAGGAAGGGCCGCATCGTCTGGAAAGTTTCTCCCGGGTGATCAACATCAACCTGGTTGGCACCTTCAACATGATCCGCCTGGCAGCTGAGGCGATGATGAAGAATGAGCCGGATGCCGGCGGCGAGCGTGGTGTGATCGTCAATACCGCGTCGGTGGCCGCTTACGAGGGGCAGCTCGGTCAGGCCGCCTATGCGGCATCGAAGGGCGGTATCGTCGCCCTGACGCTGCCGGTAGCACGTGAGCTGGCACGTAGTGGCATCCGCTGTCTGACGATTGCCCCGGGGATCATGGAAACCCCGATGCTGCTTGGCATGCCGCCGGAAGTGCAGGATTCGCTGAACAAGATGGTTCCCTTCCCGACGCGCATGGGCAAGCCCGCCGAGTACGCCGCACTGGTCCGGCACATCGCCGAAAATTCCTATCTGAACGGTGAGGTCATTCGCCTGGATGGGGCGATCCGGATGGGCGTCAAATAATCTATACTAAGCACCCGTCCTAATCCAAAAAGGCACTCCGGTGCCTTTTTTGCTGCATGTTCCAAGCTTCCTGCTATCACTGTGGTCTGCCAATTCCTGAAGAAGTCGATCTGCCGGTTGTCGTCAATGGCGAGCAGCGGGCAATGTGTTGCTATGGCTGTCAGGCAGTGGCGCAGTCCATCGTGGATAACGGCCTGGAAGACTACTACCGCAGTCGTGATGCCCTACCGGAGTCGCCGCGCGAAGCCATGCCGGCGATCCTGGAACAGATGGCATTGTTCGATCATGCCGATTTCCAGAAGAGTTTCGTCAAGGATCTGGGCGAGAACGAGCGCGAAGCTTCGCTGTTGCTCGAGGGAATCACCTGTGCTGCCTGCATCTGGCTGAACGAGCAGCACATCGGCAAGTTGCCGGGGGTGACCGCGGTAGACATCAACTATGCATCGCGCCGTGCCCGTGTCCGCTGGGACGAGTCGCGCATCAAGCTGTCCGATATTCTGCGCGCCGTGGCGGCGATCGGCTACCGGGCCTATCCCTACGATGCAGCGAAGAACGAGGAAATTTCCCGCAAGGAGCGACGTGGCGCAATGTGGCGCTTGTGGGTGGCGGGTTTCGGGATGATGCAGGTGATGATGTACGCCTATCCGGTGTACATTGCCGACGGCGACATGACGGCGGACATCGAGTTGCTGATGCGCTGGGCGAGCCTGATTCTGACGCTGCCTGTCGTGTTTTATTCTTCCGCACCGTTTTTCCGCAATGCCTGGCGTGATCTCAAGCTGCGCCGGGTCGGCATGGACGTGCCGGTGGCGCTGGGGGTCGGTGTGGCATTTGCCGCCAGTTGCTGGGCGACGCTAATCCAGGGAGGCGAGGTCTATTTCGACTCCGTGACCATGTTCGTTTTCTTCCTGCTGGGCGGACGCTATCTGGAAATGACAGCGCGCCAGAAGGCACTCAGCGTCACCGAGGCGTTGACCAAGTTGCTGCCGGCTTTCGCGCAAAAACTGCCGAATTTTCCGGTCGACCGCGAAACCGAGCAAAAAGTGGTCGCTGATCTGAACGTGGGCGACTACGTTCTGGTTCGGCCTGGTGATATCGTCCCGGCGGATGGGCGGGTTATCGAAGGTGTCAGTTGTGCCAACGAGGCGCTGCTCACCGGCGAAAGCCTGCCGGTACCGAAGCAGCCGGGAGATCCGGTGACCGGCGGTTCGATCAACGCGGAGAGCCCGCTGGTGGTTCAGGTCGAAAAGGTCGGGCAGGGCACGCGCCTGTCGGCGATCATCGAATTGATGGAGCGGGCTTCGCTGGAGAAGCCGCGGATCGTCGAAATGGCGGACCGGATTGCCAGTTATTTTGTCGCCTCGCTGCTTGTTGTTGCCGCCTTGACGGCAATCGGCTGGTATTTCGTCGATCCCTCGCGGGCGCTATGGATTACCGTCTCCGTGCTGGTCGTGACCTGTCCATGTGCGCTGTCGCTGGCGACGCCGATTGCCTTGACCGTTGCCGCCGGGTCGCTGGCGCGCGACGGTTTGCTGGTGACGCGCGGGCATGCCATTGAAACCCTGGCCCGGGCAACGCATTTTGTTTTCGACAAGACCGGTACGCTGACGACGGGGCAGATGCGCCTGCAGGACGTTCGGCCCCTGGGGGGCATGTCGCGGGACGATTGTCTGAACCTGGCTGCCGCATTGGAACAGGCTTCGGAACATCCGCTGGCCATGGCGCTGCGCCATGCGGCACCAGGCGATGCGCGTTTCCAGGCAGTCGACTCGCTCAGTGAGCCGGGGCAGGGGATCGAGGCGGAGATCAGCGGGCAGCGTTATCGTATCGGTCGTCCGCATTATGCCTTGGCACTGAGTGGCACTGTCTTGCCGGATTCTGCGGTCGACTGGCTGGAAAGCGGCGATACCGTGGTCTTGCTGGCCGATGCGCAGGGGGCGCTGGCGCTGTTCCGCATCGGTGATCAATTGCGGCCGGAGGCCAAAGGCCTGGTTGACGAGTTGCAGAAGGCCGGCAAGCACGTGGTGTTGCTGACCGGCGATGCGCCGGCGGTGGCTGCTCGGGTGGCCGCCGAGTTGGGTATTGTCGATGTCCGGGCTGGCGTAACGCCGGCCGGCAAATACGCGTGTGTGACCGGCTTGCAGTCCGAAGGTGCCGTCGTGGCCATGGTTGGTGACGGCGTCAACGACGCGCCGGTGCTCGCCCAGGCCCAGGTGTCCGTGGCGATGGGGAGCGGTGCTCAGTTGGCCCGCACGCAGTCGGATTTCGTGCTGTTGTCGGAAAACCTCGGGCATCTGCACAAGGGCTTGGGGCGGGCAGGGTTCAGCCTAGTCGTCATCCGCCAGAACCTGTGGTGGTCTTTCGCCTACAATATTGTCGCTCTGCCGGCAGCGATTGCCGGATACGTCACGCCCTGGATGGCCGGCATCGGCATGTCCCTGAGTTCCGTGCTGGTCGTTGTCAATTCACTGCGTATTCAGCGTCTGGAGAATGATTGATGGAAAGTGTTTACCTGCTGGTGCCGATTTCTGTCCTTCTTGTTTTCGGGATTGCTGCCGCTTTCTGGTGGTCGGTGAAGAGCGGCCAATTCGATGATCTCGAAGGGCCTGGGTTCAAGGTCTTGATGGATGACGATGAGGCGCCTCAGGGCAAGATCGCTGAACAAGAAGAGAAATCCGGCAAGATTTGACCTGCGTCAACGCAGCGGGCGTTGGTCGCTGGCAATATCCGACCCCATGTGAGGCGAGTGCCTCGCGATGATTCTCTGTTGGGGTTGGGGTGCGTTGCGACGCACCCTTTTTTTGTCTACCGTTTTCTGCTTTTTCTGGTTCCTGGTAGCAAGGGGCTGCGCATGACGATTACTTGTTGTTGGCGCACTTTTGCTGTTTTTGAAAATTCCGCCGAGGCCGGAAAACGCTTGTCTGGTGTAGGAATATCACCCATTCACACGCCAGATAGTCGGTACCTTGATCTAGGTCAAAACGCCCCTCATCAACTAGAATACCATCCGCTTTTATGTGCCCCCTTGGGTTCAGGGAGGTGGGCATTCCGTTTTTCACTAACGAGAGGTGGGTTCATGTCTGGAACACAAACCACATACAACGATAAGGTCGTACGGCAATTTGCCGTCATGACTGTCATCTGGGGCATCGTCGGCATGCTTGTCGGTGTCATCATTGCGGCACAACTGGTCTGGCCGGAGTTGAATATCGGTCCCTGGTTGACTTACGGGCGTCTGCGCCCGCTGCATACCAACGCGGTTATCTTTGCGTTTGGTGGCTGTGCGTTGTTTGCAACATCCTACTGGTGCGTTCAGCGTACCGGTCACACCCGCCTGTGGGGCGGCCCGCTGATTCCCTTTACTTTCTGGGGTTGGCAAATTGTCATTCTGCTGGCAGCCATTACTTTGCCGTTGGGTATCACCCAAGGTAAGGAATATGCCGAGCTGGAATGGCCGATCGACATTCTGATCACCTTGGTCTGGGTGTCTTATGGTCTGGTCTTCTTCGGTACCATCGCCAAGCGTACGGTTTCCCATATTTATGTGGCCAACTGGTTCTTCGGCTCCATGATCATTGCCGTCGCCCTGCTGCATCTGGTTAACAGCGCTGTCGTTCCGGTGTCGCTGACGCGTTCCTACTCGGCCTACTCCGGCGTTCAGGATGCAATGATCCAGTGGTGGTACGGTCACAATGCCGTCGGTTTCTTCCTGACTGCAGGCTTCCTTGGCATGATGTACTACTTCGTGCCGAAGCAAGCTGGTCGTCCGGTCTATTCCTACCGACTGTCGGTTGTGCACTTCTGGGCACTGATCTTCACGTACATGTGGGCGGGTCCGCACCACTTGCACTACACCGCACTGCCTGACTGGACCCAGTCCGTCGGCATGATCTTCTCGCTGATCCTGCTGGCGCCGTCTTGGGGTGGCATGATCAACGGCATCATGACCCTGTCGGGTGCTTGGCACAAGCTGCGTGACGACCCGATCCTGAAGTTCCTGATCACCTCGCTGTCCTTCTACGGTATGTCGACCTTTGAAGGTCCGATGATGTCCATCAAGACCGTCAATGCCCTGTCGCACTACACGGACTGGACCGTTGGTCACGTGCACTCCGGTGCTCTCGGCTGGGTGGCCATGGTTTCCATCGGTTCCATCTACTACCTGCTGCCGCGTCTGTTCGGCAAGAGCGAGATGTACAGCACCAAGCTGGTGACGACCCACTTCTGGATCGCAACCATCGGTACGGTTCTTTATATCGCTTCCATGTGGATCGCCGGTGTGATGCAGGGTCTGATGTGGCGTGCTGTCAATGCTGACGGTACCCTCGCGTACAGCTTCGTCGAATCGGTCAAGGGCTCCTATCCGTTCTGGGCGATCCGCTGGTTGGGTGGTGTGCTGTTCCTGAGCGGCATGCTGTTGATGGCCTACAACATGTTCAAGACCATGGCGGGCGGTAACACCAAGGATGCGCCGGTGATCGCTCCGGTTGCTCATCACGCCTGATTAGGGAGAGAAAACAATGCTTAAGCATGAGCAAATTGAGAAGAACGTAGGCCTGCTTTTCGTTCTGACCTTGTTTGTGGTTCTGTGGGGCGGGCTGCTTGAAATCGTGCCGCTCTTCTTCCAGAAATCCACCACAACGCCGGTCGAAGGCCTCAAGCCTTACAGTGCGGTTCAGCTCGCAGGTCGCGAAGTTTATCTGCGTGAGGGTTGTTACAACTGCCATTCGCAGATGGTCCGTCCGTTCCGTGCAGAAACCGAGCGCTATGGTCACTATTCGGTTGCTGGTGAGTTCGTTTATGACCATCCGTTCCAGTGGGGCTCCAAGCGTACCGGCCCGGATCTGCATCGTGTTGGCGGCCGCTACTCTGACGAGTGGCAGCGTGCCCACCTGACGAATCCACGTGACGTCGTGCCGGAATCCAACATGCCTGCCTATCCTTTCCTGGCAAATACCAAGGCCAAGGATTCGGTTGCTGCCGATATCGAAGCAAAGATGGGTGTGATGCGTGGCTACGCCAACCTTCGTGGCATCCCGACCTATTCCGACGAGGATATCAAGGGCGCCAAGGCTGCGATTGGTGACATGAGCGAAATGGATGTTCTGATCGCCTACCTCCAGGGTATGGGGACGGCACTGAGCTCGATGAAGTAATGGCCATGGACATCAACGATCTGCGCTCCCTGATCACTGTTGCCGGTTTGCTTTGCTTCTTGGCAATCGTGTGGTGGGCCTACGGCAAGAGCAGCAAGAAGGGGTTCGAAGAAGCTGCCAACCTGCCGTTTGCAGAAGGTGATGATGATGGTGCGGCGTCCCGTACGTCGCACCCGCGCTGAAATAAAGGAAAGCAAATGAGCGATTTCGTTAGCGATTTTTGGAACCTGTACGTCATCGTGATCGTGCTTGCCAGTATTCTGGCTTGTGCGGTCCTCCTGATCGTCCAGGGCAAGGCAACCTTCACGCCGGGCAAGACCATGGGTCACGTCTGGGATGAAACCCTCGAGGAATACAACAATCCGATGCCCAAGTGGTGGAGTTGGATGTTTGTGATCACCGTGGTTTTTGCCCTCGTGTATCTGGCACTTTATCCGGGTCTCGGTAACTTCAAGGGTGTCCTGGGGTGGACCTCTGTCGGACAGCACACCGCAGAAGTGGCCAAGGTCGATGCTGCAGTCAAGCCGTTGTACGACAAGTACATGGCAATGGACCTCAAGGCGGTTGCCGGCGACAAGCAGGCAATGGAAATGGGCAAGCGTCTGTATTTGACCTACTGCATGCAGTGTCATGGTGCTGATGCGCGTGGTGCGAAGGGCTTCCCGAACCTGACCGATGCTGATTGGCAGTGGGGTGGTGAGTCGGAGCAGATTGTCGAGACGATTTCGGCTGGCCGCATGGGTGTCATGCCCCCGCATGCTCAGCTTGGCGACGAGACGATCAAGGATCTGGCCAGCTACGTTCGCTCGCTGTCCGGTCTGCCGCACGACTCCGTTCGTGCCGGCAAGGGTCAGACTGCGTTCAACGAAGCAGGCTGTGTTGGTTGCCACGGTGTCGACGGTACCGGCATGCAGGCGCTTGGTGCTCCGAACCTGACCGATAAGGTCTGGTTGTACGGTTCTTCCGAAGCGACCATTGTCGAAACCATCACCAACGGCCGTCAGAACAAGATGCCGGCGTGGAAGGAATTCCTTGGCGATGCCAAGGTCCATCTGCTGGCTGCTTATGTGACGAGCCTGGGTGGCAAGTAAGTAGGTAATTGAACGAGGGGGGGCTTTGGCCTCCCCTTGTTTTTCAGCGCATGCTGATTTATCAAAATTGTGTTGTTTCCATGAAACAAAGCGTGGCATCAGCGCAATTTTGATAAAGAGATACCCCATGAAATCCAACGAAGATCAAAGACAGGAAACACAGGGCGCCCAGGCGGCTGCAGTTTCTTTCTACGAAAAGCACAAGAAAATCTACGTTCGTGACATTCAGGGGCGCTGGACTGCTTGGCGCTGGGCTTTCGTCTGGCTCACCCAGATTCTCTTCTATGGGGCGCCGTGGCTGGTATGGAACGATCGTCAAGCCATCCTGTTCCATCTCGTAGAGCGCAAGTTCTATCTGTTCGGGTTGGTGTTGTGGCCGCAGGATGTTTTCTATCTGGCGGTTCTTCTGATTGTTTCGGCATATGGCTTGTTCCTGTTCACGGCCATTGCTGGGCGCTTGTTCTGCGGCTATGCCTGTCCGCAGACGGTCTATTCCGAAATATTCATGTGGGTCGAGAACCGCATCGAAGGTGATCGCTCGGCTCGCATGAAGCTCGACAAGGGGCCGCTGACGGCGCGAAAGCTTCGACTGAAGCTGACCAAGCACGCGCTGTGGATAGCTATTTCATTATGGACCGGTTTCACGCTGGTCGCTTATTTCACCCCGGTTGAGGAGCTTTTGGCTGCTTTGCCGTTCGGCCTGTCCGGCTGGGAGATTTTCTGGACCTTTTTCTATGCGGGGTTCTGCTACATGCAGGCCGGCTTCCTGCGGGAACAGGTGTGCAAGTACATGTGTCCGTATGCGCGTTTCCAGGGGGTGATGTTTGATCCTGATACGCTGGTGATCACCTATGATCCCGAGCGTGGCGAACCCCGGGGGGCACGTAGGAAGGATGCTGATCTGTCGGCGCTTGGTGATTGTGTCGATTGCGGGCTGTGCGTTGTCGTCTGCCCGACCGGGATCGATATCCGCAAGGGTATTCAGTATGAGTGCATTGGATGTGGTGCCTGCATCGATGCTTGTGATCCGGTCATGGAGAAAATCGGCAAGCCACGCGGGTTGATTCGCTATACCACCGAGAATGCGCTGGAGAAGCATTTTGGTGCCGCCGAGGTTGTCGGGCACATAATGCGACCGCGCATCATCCTGTACACAATCATCCTGATACTGATCTGTGCTGCAACGGCGTGGTCGCTGGCGACCCGCGTCCCCTTGATGGTCGACGTCATTCGGGACCGCTCGACGTTGTCGCGTGAGGCGGATGACGGATCGATCGAAAACGTTTATAACCTGAAATTTATGAACACCACGGAAAAGTTGCAACGTTACCGGGTTGCAGTAGATGGCCTGGAAGGCGTGAAACTGGCCGAAGATGTTCCCGTGGAAGTGGCGAGCGCCGAGAATCGTGAAGTTACCGTAGTCGTTCGTGTTCCTCCTGAGGCTGGCGCAAAGGGAGCACACACGATCTATTTCAATATCAAGGCCGAGGGTGACGAAAAAATCGCCATCCGCGAAAAGGCCTCTTTCCTGATGCCCTGAGATGAATGCAAGCATGACACTGAAAACAGGTAGCAAGCCTTGGTACAAGGAACCCTGGCCGTGGATATTGATGGCTGGTCCTGGTCTGGTTATCGTCGCCGGAATCATCACCACATGGATTGCGGTTGTGAGTGCCGATGGCTTGGTGAGCGATGACTACTACAAGCAGGGGCTGACGGTTAATCAGCGTTTGCAGCGCGACCATCAGGCTACGCAGTTGGGTTTGCATGCGGACGTGATGCGCGCCGGCCTGAACCTTCGTTTGTTGATTACGGCCAAGGATAGCGCTGTGTTACCCGACGCCATTACCCTGCGTCTCGCGCATCCGACGATTGACGGCAGGGATCAGTTGGTTGAAATGAAATCCGAAGGTGCGGGTTTCTATGGGGGCGTGCTGTCCGCTAATGTGGATGGGCGCTGGCATGTCACGCTGGAAGATCCTGCAGGTCAATGGCGATTGCAGGGGGTTTGGCATGCCGATCTTGAGGAGCCGTTTCGCCTTGATGCGAAGGCGGATTGATTTTTTTGTTACTGGGAGGTGACTTATGGCTTGGGAATTGTTGTTTACGAGTGATATCGGCTTGATGAGCCTGGTGGTAATCGTCGGTGTTCTGGTTATCGGGGCCTATATGGGGAAACTTTACTCGAACAAGATGGATGAGGAATTGCGCGCCAAGGGCAAGTAATTTCCTGGCGTTCTGCACATGGATAATCCCCGCTGTCTCCCTGCGAGCTGCGGGGATTGTCTTTTCTGCTTGCGCAACACGCTTTGTATTTCGCTGGTCCTGCATGTGCTGCTGTTCGTGCTGCCCATACATGATTGGGCTCCGCATTCCGGGGCAGGAAGTATCAAGAATCGCCTGCCCGTTTTGCTGGTTCGGGAAGATATTCCCGAAATGCCGGGCGTTTTTTCGGCAGCGGGTAGCCCTGTCAGAGAGAGTCTGCCCCGCCATGAAAAGCTGAGGCGTGGGGCGTCAAATTTGCGGTCAACCCCGCAAAAGTTGGAAAAAAGAAAAAGCGCCAACCGGCATGAGGTTTCTCGCGTCGATGAATCCACGGTGTTTCCGGATGGGGTTGATGCCGCTGCCTATCGTCTGGCAGTAGGGCGTTCCGCCAGTCGTCTTATTGCTGCTGCCAACCTGTCGAGCCTGTCGCCCGGTGAGATCGTGTTTGTTTTGCATCGTCAGCCTGGCCAGGTCCATCCCACGCTGCTCCTGTCCTCGCAGTCCGCGGCGATGATTTCTGCAGAAAGGCTGCTGGAAATCATGCGCGTTGCCGTAGAGCAGACGCCGCTGCCGCCGGCCTGGGGCGGAAGATTTCGTTTTTCCCTGCGTCTGCAGGTGCTGCCAAATCAAAGTGCCCCTGGGTCAGGATGAAGTTCGTGCTCATGAAAGCCGAAGTTGCCGCAGCGACGGTCTGCCAGATAGGCTTCGAGACAGAGTTTGACGCTGCGGAACGACAGGTCATGCCAGGGGATGTCGTCCGGCAAAAATAATCCTACCTCCAGGCTTTCTTCCCCTGCCTGATAAGCAGGAGTCCGCATCTGTCCACGGTAGAAAAGATGAATCTGGTTGATGTGGGCGATACTGACGATGGCGAAGGCAGCATCGATATCGACCTGTGCGCCAGCTTCCTCGATGGTTTCACGCCGAGCGGCATCAGCTGTGGTTTCGCCATTTTCCATGAAGCCTGCAGGTAGCGTCCAGTAACCCAGGCGCGGTTCAATGGCGCGTCGACAGAGGAGGATGCGGCCTTGCCACTCGGCGATGCAGCCGACGATCAGCCGCGGATTTTCATAGTGGATGTGGCCGCAGTGGCTACACACCTGCCGTGGCAGATTGTCGCCGGGAGGAATTCGCAGAAGTGTGCCGGCACCGCAAAGAGAGCAAAACGACATTGGAAGTTATCGGTAACTGTGGTGAAGGTGCAGTCTATCACTGCGTAATCCCGCACAATAAAGGCGGATTTGTTTGCCAACTTCCTTTGCGCTTCCCGGAAGCCTGTGGATACAATAGCGGCAACCAATAAAACGGTATATCCGTACGCCGCTATCGGCGCTAAAAGGGGCTCCACATGTTTTTGATCGTCGGCTACGTCATCATCCTGGCTTCATCGCTCGGCACCTATGCCGTGCATGGCAGCTTGCTGGCGCTGTGGGTCCCGCTCGAATACGTGGCCATCATCGGCCTGACCATTGGCGGCTTTGTTGCCGGCAACAGCATCAAGGTGATAAAGGCAACAGTGGCTGCCTTGCCCGGCGTACTCAAGGGGTCGCCATACAACAAGGCGTATTACGTCGACGCGCTAGCCTTGCTGTTCGAGATTCTCTCCAAGGTCCGCAAGGAAGGCCTGATGTCGATTGAAGGCGATGTCGAGAATCCGGAAGCCAGCCCGATCTTCACCAAGTACCCCAATATCGTTTCCGATCACCATGTGCTCGAATTCATGACCGACTATTTGCGCATGATGGTTGGCGGCAACCTGAATACCGTCGAGATCGAAAGCCTGATGGATGTCGAACTGGAAACACACCATCACGAAGCGGCTGAGCCTGCTCATGTGGTGGCGAAGGTGGGCGATGCGACCCCGGCTTTCGGTATCGTCGTGGCCGTAATGGGCGTGGTGAACGTGATGGGTTCCGTTGGTGAGCCGCCAGCGGTGCTTGGCAAGATGATCGGGGGGGCGCTGGTCGGTACGTTCCTTGGTATTCTGGTTTCCTACGGCTTTGTTTCGCCGGTAGCAGGTTTGCTGGACCAGAAAGCCCAGGAGTCGGGAACCATTTTCAAGACCATCAAGATGGTCCTGCTCGCATCAATGTCGGGTTACGCTCCCCAGGTTGCCATCGAATTCGGGCGCAAGACGCTCGGTTCCCATGATCGTCCGAGTTTCCGTGAGCTTGAGGAAGAGCTCAAGGCGCGCAAGGGTAAATAAGCGTGCTCATCTCGAACGGACTGAACCACGATGAGTGACGACTCGACACGCCCCATCGTCATCAAACGCAAGAAAGTTGTTGCGGGCGGTTCGCATGGTGGAGCGTGGAAAATTGCTTATGCCGATTTCGTGACGGCGATGATGGCTTTTTTCCTGCTGATGTGGCTCCTCGGGTCGACAGCCAAGGGAGATTTGCAGGGGATTGCCGACTATTTCCAGAATCCGATGAAGGTTTCGATGTCCGGTGGGGCCGGTTCTGGCGATGCAACCAGTATCCTCAAGGGCGGTGGGCAGGATTTGACGCGTCAGTCCGGACAAGTCAAGAAGGGCGATGTCGAGGCCAAGAAAACCACCTTCTCCAAAGCAGCGCAACAGGAATTCCGGCGCAAGGAGCAGGAGCGTCTGGAGTTACTGAAAGCAGATATCGAAAAAATGATCGAGCAGAGTCCCCAGTTGGCTCAGTTCAAGAAACAGTTGCTTCTCGACATCACCTCCGAAGGTCTACGCATACAGATTGTCGATGAACAGAATCGGCCGATGTTCGATTCCGGTGGTGCCGAAGTAAAGCCCTACACCCGGGATCTTTTGCGTCAGATCGGCAAGGCACTGAATGGCGTTTCGAACCGGATCAGTCTGGGAGGCCACACTGATGCGGCCCCGTTTGTCGGTGGCGTTCAGGGCTTCTCCAACTGGGAGCTTTCCGCCAACCGTGCCAATGCGTCGCGGCGCGAACTGGTTGCCGGTGGTATGGAAGCGCACAAGATCATGCGGGTTGTCGGTTTGGGTTCGACGCTGCTGTTCGACAAGAATGACCCGCTCAATCCCGTCAATCGACGGATCAGCATCGTTGTTTTGAATCAGCGTACCGAACAGGCGATCCTCAACGAGGAGGGCAACAGTGCTGATGTCGAGAACGGCGACGAAGTGCCTGCGGTACTTGATTTGCCAACGACACCCAACGGCCGCTCGGGTTAGTTGTTTTCTACCTGGATGTGAACTCGTTACGCTTGCATCGTCGCAGGTTTGTGCCGGTGATGAAATTGAATTGTTCTGATTGAGAAATGAGGGAAAAATGGCCAAAACCATTCTTGCAGTTGATGACTCCGCGTCCATTCGCCAAATGGTCTCCTTTACGCTGAAAAGCGCTGGCTACGAGGTGGTCGAAGCTGTTGACGGACAGGATGGTCTGGATAAGGCCAAATCGCGGAGCGTGAATCTTGTGCTGACGGACCAGAACATGCCGCGCATGGATGGATTGACCTTGATCAAGAGTCTGCGAGGCCTCCCGCAGTACGCCACGACCCCAATTCTGATGTTGACCACCGAGTCGTCTGATGCAATGAAATCTCAGGGGCGCGCGGCTGGTGCTACTGGCTGGCTGGTGAAGCCGTTTGATCCGCAAAAGCTTATCGAGGTCGTACGCAAGGTTATCGGCTGATTTCCCCCCGTTCGGCCGGCCTGTGTCTGGTCGTATCTGTTTCCGGTCACACGTTGGCATCGTGACCGTCTGAGGAGGAAGCATGTCAATCGACATGAGTCAGTTTTATCAGGTGTTCTTCGAGGAGTCGGAGGAGCACCTGGCGGCTATGGAATCGTTGTTGCTTGAACTGGATGTCGGTGATCCGGACCTTGAACAATTGAACGCTATTTTCCGGGCCGCCCATTCGATCAAGGGAAGCGCCGGCACCTTCGGTTTTACTGACCTCGCTGAAACCACGCACATCCTGGAGAATCTTCTCGACCGGATTCGCAAGATGGAACTGCCGCTGCGGGCAGATATGGTTGATGCCTTTCTGCAGGCGGGCGATGTGTTGCGCAGCATGCTGGATGCCCATCAAGGTCGGGGGGCGGTCGACCAGATGGCCGTAATCGCCATTTGCGACCGCTTGCGCCAGCTTTCCAGTGGCAATGCCGCACCGTCGTTGCCCGTGCCTGCACAGGCCGCAGAGGATGAAGTGGCCGTGCGGATTCCGGAAGATACTGGACGCCGTCTTTTTGATATCCAGTTCGTGCCGACCGACATCGCAGCCAATGGCGTCGGGATAGAGAATCTGCTCGATGAACTGCGCTCCTTGGGGGATCTGGAGATTGTCAGCCGCCCAGCGCCAGGAGAAACCGGCCCCGCCTACTGGGACCTGCGTTTGCTGACCGATCAGTCGCGAGAGGTGTTTGCCGATCAGATCGATTTCATCGCCGAGAATGGTGCGTGGCGGATTGTCGAAGACAAGGCGGTTGCTGCCGATGGAACAACGGCATTCGGGTTTTTTCCGGATTGCCCGGGCGTCCCTGACGAGCTGCGCGGCTATGGTTTCTTCCGTGGCAGTGGGCAGCGAAATGAAGCGGCGAAAGAGGAGGACGATGCCTACGGGTTTTTCGAGCCGCTGCCTGCCGTTGCTGCTGCACCGGTTGAGGACGACAGTTTCGGATTTTTCGAGCCGTTGCCTGCTTCTCCGGTAGCCAGTGAAACCAAGGACGACGGATACGGCTTTTTTGAACCCCTGCCGTCAGCGCCTGCCGTTATCGAGGAGGGGGAAGGTTTCGGATTCTTCGTGCCGATTCCGCCGCCGCCTGTACCCGCTGAAGTGCCCGTGGCCAGTGTGGTGGCCGAGCCGGCGCAGGTGGCGCTCGGCAAGCCGACAGAGCGTCAGGCTAAAACCGCTGTTGCTGCTTCTGGCGACTCATCGATCCGGGTCAGCATCGAGAAGGTCGACCAGTTGATCAATCTGGTCGGCGAACTCGTTATCACCCAGGCCATGCTGTTGCAAACCTCTGCCCAGATGCAGGAAACGGCACCGGAAAGGTTGCTTAACGGACTTGCCCAGCTGGAGCGCAATACGAGGGATTTGCAGGAGTCCGTGATGTCGATCCGGATGATGCCGATTTCCTTTGTCTTCTCGCGTTTTCCGCGCGTTGTTCGCGATCTGTCGGCAAAGCTCGGCAAACAGGTCGAACTGAAAACTCTCGGCGAGACCACGGAACTCGACAAGAGCCTGATCGAGCGCATCACCGATCCGTTGACCCATTTGATCCGCAACAGTCTCGACCATGGTATCGAGTCGCCGGAGAAACGTGTGGCGGCAGGCAAGAGCCCGACCGGTACGATTACCCTGAAAGCCTATCATCAGGGGGGCAATATCGTCATTGAAGTGGGTGACGATGGTGCCGGTCTGCCGCGCGAGAAAATCCTGCAGAAGGCGCGCGAGCGCGGCTTGCCGGTTTCCGAGCAAATGACCGACCAGGAAGTGTTCCACCTGATTTTCGAGGCCGGTTTCTCGACAGCCGATCAGGTGACCGATGTGTCCGGGAGAGGGGTGGGCATGGACGTCGTCCGCCGCAATATCCAATCGATGGGGGGGCGCGTCGAAATCGATTCGATGTTCGGCATTGGTACGCGCATGACGGTACGTCTGCCGCTGACGCTGGCAATTCTTGACGGCATGTCGGTAGCGGTTGGCGATCAGATTTATATTCTGCCGCTTTCTTATGTGCTCGAGTCACTGCAGCCGATGCCCGGTGACATCAAGACCTTGTCCAACCAGGCACGGGTGGTCCAGGTTCGCGGAGAATACCTGCCTGTTGTCGTGCTGCATGAAATGTTCCGTCTCAAGTCGGCATGGAATGACTTCACGCAGGGCATCATGGTCGTTCTTGACGCCGACGGCGCGCGGGTCGCATTGTTCGTGGACGCGCTGCTCGGACAGCACCAGGTGGTCATCAAGAGTCTGGAGGCGAATTACCGCAAGGTGCCGGGGATTTCAGGTGCGACCATCATGGGCGATGGTCATGTGGCGCTGATCCTGGATGTCTCGGCGATTGCCGGGATGGCCAGAACAAATATGCAGAAAGCCGGATAAACGGCAGATGAGGAGCGAATGATGGAAGTCATGATGCAGGGGGCGGCGGCCGGCGAGGATGATCTGGTGGCCAGTGAATTCCTGACCTTCACGCTGGGCAGCGAGGAGTATGCAATCGATATCCTGAAAGTTCAGGAGATCCGCGGCTACGAGACGCCAACGCTGATCGCCAATGCGCCACCCTTCATCAAGGGGGTGATCAACCTGCGCGGCATCATCGTCCCCATCGTTGATCTGCGTATCAAGTTCAATCTTGGCAAGGTCGAATACACGCCCTTCACCGTGGTCATCATTCTCAATATCGCAGGGCGGGTGATCGGGGCCGTCGTAGACAGCGTTTCCGACGTGTTGTCCTTGACCTCGGCGCAGGTCCGTCAGGCGCCGGATTTCTCCGGTTCATTCGACACCAAGTACATTCTGGGGCTGGCCAGCATCGATCAGCGCATGTTGATCGTCACCGATATCGAGCGTCTGATGACCAGTGCCGATATGGAACTGATCGAGGCCGCTGCCGAGTGAGCGGATACCTGAGGGAGGCAAAATGTTGAATGTGCGCAATTTCAGGATAGGCAGCCGGCTGATCGCAACGACGGTGGGCGCGCTTGGCTTGATGATCGCCTTTGTACTTGTCGCTTTGATCAGCCTAGGGTTGATTGGTGACAAAGTGCAGACGATTGCGGTCGACAACAACCAGGGCATGGAATTGGCTCGCGAAATGCAGGGCCATATTGACAGTCTTGGCCTGCATGCGCGCAATGCGCTGCTCTACGAGGAAATTGTCCGTCAGCGGGAAGAGGAGCAGGGGGTGGCGAGTGCCTTGCTGCGCTATCGGGAAAGTGCCGGGCAATTGGCTGGGATGCAGTTGGCCCCGCAGGCCCGGGAGATCCTGGTCCGCTTGCCGGCCTTCGCTGCTACTGCCGAAGATGCCCTGAAGCGATTGTTCGTGCTGGTCGGGGAGGGAAATCAGCCAGCAACGCAAGCACATTTCGCCGAGGTACTTGGTCCGAACCTGCAGGCCTGGGAAGCAGGTGTGACCGAATTGGTCGCCGCACAGAAGGCGGCGAACCTCGCGGCACTTGATGAAATCGGTGCGATTCGCGGCAACGTGCAAATGATCCTGATCGGCCTGATCGTGCTTGCCGTGGTTGTGATGATTCCGTCTGGTCTGTGGGTGACCCGGGGGATCACCAACCCCCTGTCGGCCGCGGTTGATGTTGCTGAGTCGGTTGCGGCAGGGAATTTCGACAATCAGGTCGACTCGGACGGCAAGGATGAACCGGCCCATCTGCTGCAGACGCTGGCGCGCATGCAGGCCGATCTCAAGGTTCGCAGTACCAGCGAACGCCGGATAGCGGCCGAGGCCATGCGAATCAAGGTGGCACTGGATGTCGGTTCGAACTGCGTGATGGTTGCCGATAACGATGGCATCATCATTTATTGCAATCGCGCAGTCCTGGAAATGATGCGCAGAGCTGAGTCGGATATCCGGCGGGAGCTGCCGGATTTCAGTGCTGATACCATTCTCGGTGCCAATTTCGACATTTATCACCGGAATGCTGCGCATCAGCGAAACCTGCTGGCGGGGCTGAGCGAGCCCACCAGAAGCCAGATCAATGTGGGAGGTAGAACCTTTCTCCTGGTTGCCACGCCGGTTCTTGGCGAGCAGGGCGATCGTCTCGGAACGGTGGTCGAATGGCTGGATCGTACTGGTGAGGTGGCAATCGAACAGGAGGTGAGCGACATCATCGAGGCCGCGGCTGCGGGCGATTTTTCGCGGCGTATCGCACTTGGCGACAAGCAGGAGTTCTTTTTGAAGCTGTCGACCGGGATAAACCGCCTGCTCGAAGTGAATAGCCAGGCGCTGGAAGAGGTCGGTCGCATGTTGTCGCGTCTGGCTAGCGGGGATCTGACCGAGAAGATCGAAACGCCTTATCAGGGTTTGCTGGGTCGGGTTCGTGATGATGCGAACGGTACCGTCGACAATCTTCAGGAAATCGTGCTTTCGATCAAGCTCGCAACGGATGCGATCAATACCGCGGCGATGGAAATTGCCCAGGGCAATCAGGATCTTTCGGGGCGTACCGAGCAGCAGGCCTCCAGCCTCGAAGAAACAGCATCGAGCATGGAGGAACTGACCGGTACGGTGCACCAGAACGCCGAGAATGCGCGTCGTGCCAACGAACTGGCCGGCAATGCCCAGCGTGTTGCCGAACAGGGCGGGGAAGTCGTTGGTCAGGTGGTGACGACGATGAGCGCAATTCAACAATCAAGCAGCCGGATTGCCGACATCATCGGGGTCATCGACGGCATTGCCTTTCAGACCAATATCCTTGCATTGAACGCAGCAGTCGAGGCTGCGCGGGCCGGTGAGCAGGGGCGCGGTTTTGCGGTGGTTGCCACCGAGGTGCGCAACCTGGCCCAGCGCAGCGCGGCGGCGGCCAAGGAAATCAAGGGTTTGATTGCCGATTCCGTCAGCAAGGTCGCAGTCGGCAACAAACTGGTTGATCAGGCCGGTTCAACGATGAATGAGGTGGTCGCGAGCATTCAAAGCGTGGCGAGGCTGATGGGCGATATTTCCGGGGCGACCCGGGAGCAGAGTTCGGGGATCGAGCAGGTTGGCCTCGCCATCAATCAGATGGATGAGGTGACGCAGCAGAATGCGGCCCTGGTCGAGCAGGCCGCGGCAGCTGCAGAAAGCTTGCAGGAGCAGGCGCAAAGCCTGGCGCAGGCGGTTTCAGCGTTCCGTCTGTCGGCGGTGGCGAAGCCGGCACTGCCGCTGGTCCCGGCAGCCTTGAAACGGGAGCGGGATGTCCGTCAGGTTCTCGGGAAAAAGCTTGCTCCAGCGATGTTGACCGCAAAAAAACCACAGAAATTGACGTCGGGGCGTATCCCCGTCGTGTCCGCCCGTGAAGACGGCTGGACAGAGTTCTAATTCAGAAGAAGGGCAGATCCATGCGTAATAACCAGCCTGTTAGCCAGAACGAAATCTTGTTGACTGCCACCAGCCTGATCGTCTCCAAGACTGATCTGAAAGGCCAGATAACCTATCTCAACAAGGATTTCATCGAGATCAGCGGTTTTTCGGAAGCGGAACTGATCGGGCAACCGCACAATATCGTTCGCCATCCGGACATGCCGGCGGAAGCTTTTGCCGACATGTGGCGCGATCTCAAGGATGAGCGCCCATGGACCGGGCTGGTGAAAAACCGCTGCAAGAACGGTGACTTCTATTGGGTTCTCGCGACTGCCACGCCGATTCGGGAAAACGGCCAGGTAATCGGTTACATGTCCGTGCGTCGTCAGCCGACCCGGCAGCAGGTCGAGGCTGCTGAAAGCGCCTATCGTCTGTTCCGCGAAAAGCGTGCCGGCGGTCTGCGCATCCGCCATGGCGCGGTTGTCAACGGCGGGGCCGGGCTGTTTGCCGGTTGGTCGCTGCGACAGAAACTGTTTGCCGGTTTTGCGACCATGCTGCTGGCGATGGTGCTGGTTGCCGGTCTGGGTGTCTGGGGTATCGGACAGACCCATCAAAGCTCGGTGAATCTGAATGATGACGGTATCAAGCCGACCCAGGCGCTTGCCGTGATCGGTCGTCTGATGGCGGAAAACCGCAGCCAGGTACTGTTGACCCTGCAGCACGATCCCGAAGGTCGTTACGCCAGTCTGCATGATCACAATGTCGAATTCCATACCCGGCAGATCGATGCCAACATTGCCGAAATATCCCGGCAGTGGGCGTTGTTTACGCAGCAGATATCCTCGGAAAGCCAGCAGAAGCTGGCGGATGAGTTCCAGGAAGCACGCATGCGCTATGTCAAGGAAGGCCTGTTGGCCGCCAAGGAGGCTTTACTCGCCGGGCGTTTTGATGAAGCAAACATGATCACGCTGGGCAAGATCAATCCGACCTATACAGCCGCGGCGGCCAAGGCTGAGCTGCTCTTTCAGAAACAGGCAGAGGATGCGCAACAACTGGTGGCGGATGGCGAGGCCTTGTATCGCACCGAACTGACCTGGATCGTTGCCATCCTGTTGCTGGCGCTGATCGCCGGTGTCTGGATCGCAACGGCGATCACCCGCTCGATCACGCGGCCGATCAACGACATCATTGCCACCTTCCAGTCGCTGGCAAACGGCGATTTCACCCGAAACGTCGATATCTCGCGCAACGATGAAATGGGCAAGATATTGCAGGGTCTGCAGTCCATGCAGATCCAGCAGGGCTTCAATGTGGCGGAAGCACAGCGTGTCGCCAACGACAATCTGCGGATTCGTATCGCGCTGGATTGTGTCAGTTCGAACCTGCGTATTGCCGATGATGATGGTGTCGTGCTTTATGCCAACAAGGGTTTGCAGAGTACCCTGCGCCGGATCGAGCCGGCGATGCGCGAGCGCCAGCCCGGTTTCTCGGTCGACCGCTTTGTCGGCAGCAATATCGGTGATTTCTACGCTGATCCAAAGGCTGCGCTACGCAGCTTGCGTGAATTGCAGGGGACGCGGAACACGGAAATGGAAATCGGCGGACGAATTTTCAATGTCGTCACTAATCCGATCGTTAACGATCGGGGCGAACGTCTCGGTACCGTGGGTGAATGGCTGGACCGGACGGCGGAGCTCAATGCGCAGCGACTGGTGGCTGACCTGATTCACCAGGCATCGGCGGGGAATCTGGAGGCTCGTCTTGATGCCGAGTCGCTGGAAGGGTTCTACAAGGAGCTCGGCAGCGGGATCAACAGCTTGCTGGGAACGACGGCATCGGCGGTCAATGAAATTGCCGATCTGTTGTCGCGTATCGCTGCCGGCGATCTGATGCATACGGTCGACACCGATTATCAGGGAACTTTCGGACGCCTGAAAACCGATGCCAACCAGACAGTCCTGCGTTTGCGTGAACTGGTCGGCGGCATTCAGGGGTCGGCCGAAATGATCAATGTTGCCGCCAAGGAAATTGCTTCCGGCAACCAGGATCTGTCAAGCCGTACCGAAGAGCAGGCAAGCAGCCTCGAAGAGACTGCTTCCAGCATGGAAGAGCTGACGGCCACCGTCAAACAGAACGCCGAAAATGCCCGTCAGGCCAACGAGCTGGCTGGTGGTGCCCAGCGTGTTGCCGAGCAGGGTGGCGAGGTGGTTGGTAAGGTGGTCGATACCATGGGTTCGATCCATCAGGCCAGCGCCAAGATTGCCGACATCATCGGGGTCATTGACGGAATCGCTTTCCAGACCAACATCCTCGCACTGAATGCCGCGGTGGAAGCGGCACGGGCCGGTGAGCAGGGACGTGGCTTCGCGGTGGTGGCGACCGAAGTGCGCAATCTGGCGCAACGCAGTGCTGCTGCAGCCAAGGAAATCAAGGGGTTGATCTCCGATTCTGTCGGGCGCGTCGAGGCTGGCAGCAAGCTGGTCAACCAGGCCGGGGCGACGATGACCGAGATCATGAGCAGCATCAAGCGGGTTGCCCGGATCGTTACGGATATTGCCGAGGCCAGCCGTGAGCAGAGTGCAGGTATCGAACAGGTCAGCCTGGCAGTCAGTCAGATGGACGAAGTGACACAACAGAATGCCGCGCTTGTCGAGCAGGCTGCCGCCGCTGCGGAGAGCCTGGAAGAGCAGGCCGAGTCGATGGCGCGAGCCGTATCGGTCTTCAAACTTTCCGCCGAACGTGCCCCAGCTTTGTCTGCGCCTGCGGTTGCTACCATCGAGCACCGCACTCCTCCGCGTGAAAAAATGCGCAGCCTGCCAGCCAGTCTTGACGATGAATGGGAAGAGTTCTGAGATGACCATCGATCCGAAACGACCGCTCCCGCCGATTGGTGGCCTGCGCAGTGAGTTGAGCAAGGCCTTGCCGCCCCGGGAAAGCGCCACGCGCGAGTTTGCGTTTTCCGATGCGGATTTCGAGCGCGTACGCAAGCTGATCTATCAGCATGCTGGGATTTCCCTGTCGCCGGTCAAGAAGGACATGGTCTATTCGCGTCTGGCGCGACGCCTGCGGGCCTTGAACAAGGCCAGTTTCGGCGACTATCTGGATGGACTTGAACGCAACGGTGGCGATGAATGGGAGCGTTTCGTCAATTCGCTGACCACCAATCTCACCTCGTTTTTTCGCGAGCCACATCATTTCCCGATCTTTGCCGAACATCTGCGCAAACTGGGAACCCGCCGTCCGATCAAAATCTGGTGTTCTGCAGCGTCGACCGGGGAAGAGCCTTACTCGATCGCGATGACAGTTGCGGAAACCTTTGGTACCGAGGCTTCACACGTCAGCATTATTGCCTCAGACCTCGATACCAACGTGCTGGCGACGGCACAAAAAGGTGTCTATGCCATGGATCGTCTGGACAAGATGTCACCGGAGCGACTGCGGCGTTTTTTCCTGCGTGGTACCGGCAACCAGGATGGCTTTGCCGCTGTGCGCCCGGAATTGAAGCGCCTGATCGAGTTTCGCCGGATCAATCTGCTGGACTCAAGCTACCAGGTGAAAGGTCCGCTCGATGTCCTGTTCTGTCGCAATGTCATGATCTATTTCGACAAGCCGACGCAGTACAAGATACTGTCCCGTTTTGCCCCGATGATGCAGCCGGATGGTCTGATGTTTGCGGGGCATTCGGAAAGCTTCCTGCATGCGGCTGACTTGTTCAAGTCGCTGGGCAAGACAGTTTACGCGCTGGCCGGGGCTCGCTGAAAAAGGACACGCGTGCAGCACGCTTACGACGAACATCTGGCGACCAACCGCTACTTTGACCGGCATTTCGAAGCAGATGCAGCCAAAATATTGCCTGGGGAATATTACGTTTCCGACCAGGGCATGCTGTTGGTGACCGTCCTTGGCTCCTGTGTGGCGGCGTGTATCCGTGATGTCGAGGCCGGCATCGGCGGCATGAATCACTTCATGCTGCCGGACGACGGCGGCCGCAGCGAAACCGTGGGTACCTCGGCGCGCTATGGTTCCTACGCCATGGAAGTCTTGATCAACCATCTGCTGAAGATGGGAGCCCGGCGCAATCGCCTGGAAGCCAAGGTTTTTGGTGGCGGCGCAGTAATGGCCAGTCTGGCGAGCAGCAACGTCGGTGTGCGTAATGCGGAATTCGTCCTCAATTACCTGAAGACGGAAAAAATTCCCATCGTCGCCAAGGATCTGCTCGACTCGTACCCGCGCAAGGTTTATTACTTTCCCCAAAACGGGAGGGTGCTGGTCAAGAAACTTCACCGCGTGCATAACGAAACCTTGTTCAGTCGCGAGCGCGATTACAAGGCGCGTCTCTCCGGTTCTTCACTGGAAGGCGATGTGGAGTTGTTTATCTGATGTTTGGAATTTGTTTCGGTGCCGGATGATGACGAAAACCCGTGTCCTGATTGTGGATGATTCTGCCTTGATGCGCGGCTTGCTGAGCGCGATGATCAATGGCGTTGCCGACCTGGAAGTGGTTGGTGCGGCACCGGATGCACAGACCGCGCGCGAGTTGATCAAGACGCTCAATCCGGATGTCCTGACGCTCGACGTGCACATGCCGGGTATGGATGGGCTCGAATTCCTCGACCGCCTGATGCGCCTGCGACCCATGCCGGTTGTCATGGTCTCGTCGTATACCAACGCAACATCTGAAACCACGCTCAAGGCGCTGGAACTGGGGGCGGTGGATTTTATTGGCAAACCGCGCACCGACGCAGCCCAAACGATGGAGCTCTATGCAGAAGAACTGGCTGAAAAAATTCGGGCGGCGCGTACGGCGCGTGTCCGGGGACGTTCCTTTCCCCATTCAACTTCTTCCGTGCCACCGGCGCAGCGCACCGTGCCAGTAAGTACGTCGAGCCACGCCCCTGCCGGTATGGCGTCCGGATCCGGGAAAATCATCTTTCTGGGGGCGTCGACCGGAGGAACCGAGGCTATCAAGGAATTTCTCCTGGGGATACCGGCCAATTGCCCTCCGATCCTGATCGTTCAGCACATGCCGGAAACTTTCACTTCATCGTTCGCCCGTCGTCTTGATGGACTGTGTGCTCCCCGGGTGATTGAAGCACAGGGCAACGAGCGTGTTGAAGCCGGGACCGTATATATTGCACCCGGGCACTCGCACATGCTGATTCGCAGGACTGGTGCTGGTCTGGTGACGGAGTTGTCTGCTGCTGAACCGGTCAATCGTCATCGGCCATCAGTCGATGTCCTGTTCGATTCGGCGGCTCAGGTCGTTGGCCGGCAGGCCATCGGTGTCATCCTCACCGGCATGGGGAAGGATGGTGCTCAGGGCATGCTGCGGATGCGTCAGGCGGGAGCCAAGACCTTCGGCCAGGACGAGGCCAGCTGCGTTGTTTACGGGATGCCGCGCGAGGCATTTTTGATTGGCGCCGTCGAAGAGCAATGTGCCCTCGACGACATGGCGCGCCGGGTGATTGCAGCGGTTCCCCGCTGATATTTGAAGACGGGGCTTGCTGGAATCGACGAAAGTATTAAACTAGGTCGGGATTTGGTATTTTTTAGGAATTGCAATGCAGACAAACGTCAAGCAGGAATCGGGGATGGCCACAATTTCCCTGGTCGGTCGGTTCGATTTCAATACCCACAGGGATTTTCGTGCCGCCTATGAGCCGCTGGTTACCGACGAGGCTTGTCGGGCGATCACGGTGGACTTCGCGGGCGTCGATTATCTGGACAGTTCTGCGCTTGGCATGTTGCTGATGTTACGGGACAAGATGGGTGGTTGTGGCAAGGATGTCGTGCTCAGTGGTGTTCAGGGGAATGTCAAGCAGGTCCTGGAAATTGCGAATTTCAGCAAGTTGTTCCGCATCGCCTGAATGCTTTTCGGTGCGGTGGAACAGGAGTAGCGGGCAGTGTGCAGGATGGCGTGTTTGGCCTAACGGCCGGTTGCGTGTTAGCTTTACTCGATGCGAACGTCGGGCAGCGTGTCAGGCGAGGGGATAATAATGTCGGAATTGTTGAAAAATATTGATGCGCGGACCAAGCTTGCGGGGACCAACAAGCTTGAAATATTGCTGTTTTTCCTCGGCGTTGACCAGCGGACGGGGCGCCGTGAAACCTACGGCATCAACGTGTTCAAGGTACGTGAGGTCATGCGCACGCCAGCGATTACTGCCGCTCCCGACATGCCCTCCTCAGTCGAGGGAATGGTCAGCTTGCGCGGCGCTCTGGTGCCGGTGATCGATCTGGCGAAATATTCGGGAATTTCTGCCGAAACGCCCCGCGAGATCATGATTGTCACCGAGTACAACGGACATACTCAGGGCTTCCTGGTTGAAGGCGTAGACACGATCCTGCGTCTGGACTGGAGCAAGATGCGTGTGCCGCCGGAAATGCTGACAGCCCAGACCGGTGGTCTGGTAACCGCGGTCACCGAGCTTGAAGACAATCGCCTGGTGATGATGATGGACGTGGAAAAGGTACTCGCCGAGACGACCAGCATCGAAAATGAAATCATGTTCCGCAGTGTGGTTACGGTCGACCGTCCTGATGTCACGGTTTTCTATTGCGATGACTCCAGTGTTGCCCGCAAGCAGATCGAGCGTACGCTTGATGCCATGGGACTGAAGGGTTTGAGCGCGGTTAACGGGCGGCAGATGTGGGATGAGATGGAAAAAGTCGCAGCTTATGCGAAGTCAGTGGGCAAGCCGGTTTCCTCGATCATCAATCTGGTGCTGACCGATATCGAGATGCCAGAGATGGACGGTTATATCCTGACCAAGCGGATCAAGTCCGATCCACGCTTTGCCAACATCCCGGTGATCATGCACTCTTCACTGTCCGGGATGTCCAACCAGAAACTCGGGCAGTCGGTCGGTGTTGACGAGTACGTGCCAAAATTCGAGCCGCAGCGGCTTTCGGAAACACTTGCCCGGCGGTTGGGGGTCGGTGGTGACGAATTGGTCGCCAGGACTTGAGCTTCGGGGAGACAAAAAATGAATCTGGTCGAAAACAAGAATCTGCTCGATAGTGTTGATGCGCGGACCCGCCTCGCTGGTTCCAACAAGATGGAGATCTTGTTGTTTTCCCTCGGGACCCGTGAGATTTTTGGCATCAACGTCTTCAAGGTGCGTGAAGTCGGACGGACGCCGCACATCACCAAGACGCCAAACATGCCGCGTGGTGTTGAAGGCTTGATTTCCCTTCGCGGCAACGTGATCCCGGTGCTTTCCCTGGCGCCGTTCATGCAGCTGGATGGTGTTCCTCCCGGTCTGGGAAAGACCATGATGGTTGCCGAGTACTCGAAGCGTACCCTGGGCTTTCTCGTTCACGAAGTTGACCGGATCATCCGGGTAGATTGGGAACGCGTGAAGGCACCGGAAAGTGTCTTGACGGCAAATCATGGTTTGATCACCGCGGTGATCGAATTGGAGGGGGGCGGTCTGGTCTCCATTCTCGATGTCGAGCAGATTCTTGCCAATGCGTTCGGCGAAGCAATGATCGTGGATATCACGCCGGCTCGCGTCGATCCGGATACCAGCATATTCTTTGTCGACGACTCGGTCGTTGCCCGGCGCAAGATTTCCGAAGTACTCGACAAGCTCGGTGTGCGGCACAAGCATGCCACCAACGGCATGGAGGCGTGGACGCGCTTGCAGGGTATCGCTGCACATGCCTTGCAGATCGGCACCAATATCCGTGATGAAATCAGATTGATTCTGGTGGATGCCGAAATGCCGGAAATGGACGGTTACGTGCTGACCAAGAACATCAAGTCCGATCCCCGCTTCGAGGGCGTTCCGGTTGTCATGCACTCCTCGCTTTCTTCCGAAGCGAACCGGGCGATGGGCAAATCGGTCGGCGTGGATGCCTACGTAGCAAAATTTGACGCCGAGGCGCTGGCGGATACCTTGCGTCCGCTGATTGAGCGATAACAGAAAACATATTGGAGTGTTGCATGGCTGCTGATCCCAAAACGAGGTTCCTGGTGGTGGACGATTTTTCGACCATGCGCCGTATCGTTCGCAACCTGTTGAAGGAGCTTGGTTTTACCAATGTCGACGAAGCCGAGGACGGAGCAATTGCGCTGCAGAAGCTGCAGGGTGGTGGTTTCGAATTTGTCGTTACCGACTGGAACATGCCGAACATGGATGGTCTGACCTTGTTGCAGACCATCCGCGCGACGCCTAATCTGAAGCATTTGCCGGTTCTGATGATCACGGCGGAAGCCAAGAAGGAAAATATCATTGCGGCAGCTCAGGCCGGTGCCAGCGGCTATATCGTCAAGCCTTTTACGGCCGGAACCTTGTCCGAGAAGCTGAACAAGATTTTCGAAAAATACGGTCAGGCGTAAGGAGGTAGCATGTCAGCAAGTAATGATTCCTCCGATCTCGAAGCGCTCTTTGACTCGATTGCTACGGATTATCAGCCGGTTGCGCCGACACCACCAGCGCCCGCACCGGTTGCGACACCTGCCAAATCGGTTGATGGTGACAACGATGACCTGCAGGCCCTGTTCGACAGTGTTGCAGCCGAAAGCGCCGTCCCGGTTGCCAAAGGTGTGTTAGCCGCAGCGGCGCAGGCCCAGGGCGAGAACTGGTCACAGCAGGAAGTCGTGTTCAACCGCATCGGTCACATGGCCCGTGCGCTGCATGACACACTGGGGCAACTCGGCTACGACAAATTGATCGAGAAAACGGTATCGGCATTGCCGGACGCAAAGGATCGTCTGGCCTATGTGGCGAACCTGACCGAACAGGCGGCGTGCCGGGTGCTCAATGCAACAGATATCGCCGGGCCGCTGGTCGATGACATGGCGGCGCGCTCGAAGACTCTGGGCGCATCATGGGACAAGGTCTTTGCCAATCAGATGACGCCCGAGCAGTTCAAGCAGCTGGCTGTGGAGACGCGGCAGTTTCTTAACCAGCAGATGCCGGAAAAGACCCAGGGAACGCATGCTCAGTTGACTGAAATCATGATGGCTCAGGATTTTCAGGATCTGACTGGCCAAGTGATCAAGAAGATCGTTGCCTTGGCTCAGGATCTTGAAAGTGGTCTCATGGGGTTGCTCATCGAAGTGTTGCCCGATGCCAAGCGGACCGAGGAAGTAACCAGTTTGATGAACGGGCCTGTCGTCAATGCGGAAGGTCGCACCGATGTCGTGGTGAATCAGGAGCAGGTGGATGACCTGCTCGATAGCCTCGGGTTCTGAGGAGGATCGAAAATGAGTGATTTTTCGGGAATGGAAGATCTTCTGCAGGATTTCCTGCAGGAAGCCCACGATCTCTTGTCCGATGTCGACAACAAGTTGGTCGACCTGGAGAAGACGCCTGATGACAAAGGTCTGCTGAATGATATTTTTCGCGGCTTTCATACAGTCAAAGGGGGGGCCGGATTTCTCAATGCGAGCGAACTGGTTACGTTGTGTCATCTGACGGAAAACCTGTTCGACCGCTTGCGTAATGGCGAACTCGAGCTGACTGCCGAATTGATGGATGTCATCATGGACGCCACCAAGGGCGTTCGCGAGATGTTCGGTGAGTTGGGGCAGGGCGTTCAGCCGCAACCGGCCGAGGCGAGGGTGATTGCTGCGCTGCAAGGTGCGCTGAGTGGTGAAGCGCCGGTACCGGTAGCGCCAGCAGTTGCCGAACCGGAGAGACCGGCCGCAGTGGCCGCAGCTTCTGGCGAACCGGACTGGGCTCAGTTGCAGGCTGCGGTTACTGGCGAATCTGTGCAGGCGGCGGCTCAGGGGGAATTGATTACCCGGGCCGAAGCTGCGCCTGCTACGCCGGTCGTGGCGCCTGCTGGTTCTGTCAAGGACGCCCAGGCGCCTTCTCCTTTCGGGCGCCGGGTCAGCGATCGGCCCTCAGGACAGGCCGGAGCTTCTCGGCGCGCTGAGGAGCGGGGCCGGGAGAACACGATTCGAGTGGATACCTCGCGTCTTGATCAGGTGCTGAATCTGTCCGGTGAAATTGGCTTGACGAAGAATCGTCTGACCAGCTTGCGAGCAGATATTCTCGCCGGCAAGAGTGACTCGGAAACACTGCACGCGCTCGATCAGGCGGTTAGCCAGCTTGATTTGCTGGTGTCGGATTTGCAGAACTCCGTGATGAAGACACGGATGCAGCCAATCGGGCGCCTGTTCCAGAAATATCCGCGGATTGCCCGTGATCTTGCGCGCCAGCTTGGCAAGGATGTCGAACTGGTGCTGGCTGGTGAGGAAACGGAAGTCGACAAGACGATGATCGAGGATCTCGCCGATCCCCTGATTCACCTGATTCGCAATGCCGTCGATCATGGCGTGGAAATGCCGGAAGAGCGTGCAGCGGCTGGCAAGCCGGCAAAGAGCCTGGTGCGTCTCGAAGCCCGTCAGGAGGGCGATCATATCGTTCTGATCATTGCCGATGACGGCAAGGGGATGAGCGCCGAACGGATTCGTGCCAAGGCTGTGGACAAGGGTCTGATTTCCGAGGAAGAAGCCAATACTCTGGATGAGCGTCAGAGCCTGAACCTGATTTTCCTGCCCGGTTTCTCGACCAAGACACAGATTTCCGATGTCTCGGGTCGAGGTGTCGGGATGGATGTGGTCAAGACCAACATCCAGAAACTCAACGGCTCTGTAGAAATTCGTTCGGAACCGGGTAAGGGTTCGGTTTTCCTCATTTCACTGCCGTTGACCCTAGCAATCTTGCCGGTTCTTCTCGTGCTTCTTGGCGATCAGCCCTTTGCGCTGCCTTTGTCCTTGGTCCGCGAAATCCTGCCGATCGATCAGCAGCGGATTCAGGAAGTCGGCGGTAAGGAAACCCTGGTGGTTCGCGGCGAAGTGCTGCCTGTCATTTCTCTGGCCAGGATGCTCGGCTGGCCGCTGGATCGTTCCCCTGAGTACGGGGTGTTCATGCAGACGGCAGAGCGCAGTTTCATTCTCGGCGTTGACAGCTTTGCTGGTCGCGATGATGCAGTTATCAAGTCGCTTGAAGATTTTCGTCCCAAGGGCGTTGCTGGCGTAACCACATTGTCGAATGGCCAGATTGTCCTGATTCTGGATATGAAGGAGTTGTTAACCGATCTGGGGCAGCACACCGATGCGGGTACAGCCATCCGGAATTTTGAATTTTCCTGACGATACTTAATTCCTTGCAGGTCAACGAGTTAAAGAGGGGGCTTTGCCCCCTCTTTCTTTTTTGGTGTTTACCTGTCTGTCATTGGCTTGCAGGGTTTACCTCGAAACGGAATAAAAAAACAGCGCTACCTATTTAATTTTCTTGGTTTTTTTCTATAATAGCCACAACTTTGTTAGATAACGGTCATGGCTGAAGATAGCGATCTCGAGAAAACTGAAGAGCCTACCGGCAGGCGGATCGAGCAAGCTCGGGAAAAGGGGCAGATTCCCCAGTCCCGCGAGCTCGGTACGTTTCTGGTGCTTATCGTCGCTGCTTCGACGTTGTGGATGATGGGTGGGTGGTTCATGGAGCGAGCCATCGAGATCACCCGCAAGGCCTTTTCTTTCGAGCCGCGCTACATGCATGAACCGGCAATGATGGTGCCGCGCCTGGCCGAAGTTTCCGGGGATGCCTTTTTCCTGTTTGCACCCCTGTTCGGTCTGCTGGTTCTGGCCTCGGTCTTGCCTCCCTTCTTTTTGAATGCCTGGGTTTTTTCACCTACTGCTCTTGTTCCTGATATCAAGCGAATGAATCCGCTCGCTGGTCTGGGTCGGATGTTTTCCTGGAACAGTCTGATGGAACTCGGCAAGGCTATTCTCAAGGCGCTTCTGGTCGGCGGTGTTGCCGTCTTGCTGATATCAAGTCAGCGTGACGAAATTTTCGGCCTGCTGGCCGAGCCGCTGGAGACGGCTCTGGCGCATGCAGGCAGGATGGTTTTGTTCGCATTTCTGATGTTGGTTCTGACGCTGTTTCTTGTCGTGGCGGCGGATGTGCCCTTCCAGTTATGGCATTACTACCACAAGCTGAAAATGACCAAAGATGAGGTCAAGCAGGAAATGAAGGAAATGATGGGCGATCCGCATGTGAAGGGGCGGATTCGCAGTCTGCAGATGCAGGCGGCAAGACGGCGCATGATGCAATCTGTGCCTCAGGCAGATGTGATCGTGACCAACCCAACGCACTTTTCCGTAGCTCTGTCATACAAGGCCGGAATGGCAGCGCCCAAGGTGGTGGCCAAAGGGACGGGGGCGGTTGCCATGAAAATCAGGGAAGTCGCTGCCGAGCACGCCGTCCCGACACTTGAGGCCCCGCCGTTGGCGCGGGCGCTGTACAAACATGCCGACCTCGACAAGGAGATTCCTGCTGCGCTTTACAACGCGGTTGCCGAGGTGCTCGCCTATATCTATCAGCTGGCTCAGTGGCGACAGGCGGGTGGTGCTTATCCGGTGCCTCCCCGGCAGTTGCCGGTGCCCCCTGAACTTGTTCCGGAGGCTGCATAAATGGCTGCAGGTTCCATGGGTATTCAAAGTCTGTTCGGCCGTTTGAACGTCATCCAGATGGCGTCGCCGATTCTCATCCTCATGGTCTTGTCCATGATGGTGCTGCCGCTGCCGCCTTTCATTCTCGACCTGCTGTTCACTTTCAATATCGCAGTTTCAGTGCTGATCCTGATGGTTGCGGTCAATACCCGGAAAACGCTGGATTTCTCGGTTTTTCCGACCGTTCTTCTGGTGACCACCCTGTTGCGTCTGTCGCTGAATGTGGCGTCGACGCGCATCGTTCTGCTCGAGGGGCATGGCGGGACCGATGCTGCGGGCAAGGTTATCGAGGCTTTCGGGCATTTTCTGGTTGGTGGTAATTTTGCTGTCGGGATCATCGTATTCCTGATTCTCGTGGTCATCAATTTCATGGTGATCACCAAAGGTGCTGGTCGTGTCGCGGAAGTTTCGGCGCGGTTTACGCTGGACGCGATGCCTGGCAAACAGATGGCGATCGACGCTGACCTGAATGCCGGTTTGATCGGTGAGGATGAGGCACGGCAGCGGCGGTCGGATATTTCCCGCGAGTCGGAGTTCTACGGCTCCATGGACGGTGCGTCGAAATTCGTACGGGGTGATGCGATTGCCGGCATCATCATCACGCTGCTCAATATCGTCGGGGGGTTGATCGTTGGCATGGCTCAGCATGACATGCCGATCGGTGAGGCTGCCAGGGTCTATACCCTGCTGGCGATTGGTGATGGTTTGGTTGCACAAATTCCCGGGTTGGTGATTTCTATTGCTGCCGGCCTGGTGGTTACGCGGGTATCCGATGAGCGCGACATGGGGCAACAGTTTGTTGCTCAGATATTCAGCAATGCCAAAGTGTTGGGCATTACGGCAGCAATCATCGGGTTGATCGGCATCATTCCAGGAATGCCCAATCTTGTGTTCCTGCTGATTGGTGGTTCCCTCGCCTGGTTTACTTGGAAGTTAGCCAATACGCAGCAGCGCGTCGTCAATACGCCGGTCAAGGTTGCTCCTCCCTCGATGCCCGAAGCACTTGATGCCAGCTGGAATGATGTGGCGCCTCTGGATGTGCTTGGGTTGGAAGTCGGTTACCGCCTGATTCCGCTGGTCGACAAGTCGCAAGATGGTGAATTGCTGCGCCGTATCCGCGGTATTCGCAAAAAGTTTGCCCAGGAGGTCGGTTTTCTCGTGTCGCCAGTACATATCCGCGACAACCTCGAATTGAAGCCGAATGCCTATCGCATTCAGCTCAAGGGGGTGGAGATTGGCTCGGGCGAAGCGTTTTCCGGGCAGTTTCTGGCAATCAATCCTGGGCGCGTGGCTGGTACGCTGAATGGGACTGCAACCAAAGACCCGGCTTTCGGCTTGCCAGCCATCTGGATTGATGCTTCACAACGCGATCAGGCACAAGCCTATGGCTACACCGTTGTAGATGCCTCGACGGTCGTTGCGACGCACCTCAATCACCTGATTCTGACGCATGCCGGTGAATTGCTGGGGCGACAGGAAGTGCAACAACTACTGGATCATCTGGCGAAAGAAATGCCGAAGCTGGTCGAGGACCTCGTACCCAAGGCCCTGTCCTTGGGTGTCCTGCAAAAAATCCTGCAGGGCTTGCTGGAAGAAGGCGTCCATATCCGCGACATGCGGACGATCATCGAAGTCGTCGCAGACCACGCAACGCGTACCCAGAATGCGGACGAACTCATCACCCAGGTACGTATCGCGCTCGGCCGGGCAATCGTCCAGCAGATGTTCCCGGGTACCGGGGAAATGCAGGTCATGTCGCTCGATCCCACGCTGGAGCGACTGCTCGCCCAAGCAGTCGCCGGTGGTTCGGAGAATACAAGTTTCGAACCCGGACTGGCCGATACGCTAGTGCGCGAAACTGCAGCATCGGCAGGGCGCCAGGAAAGTCTCGGCTTGCCGCCGGTGCTACTGGTTCCATCAAGCCTGCGCTTGCTTCTATCCAGATTCCTGCGTCGTACTGTTCCTCAATTGAAAGTGCTGTCGCACAACGAAGTTCCAGAAAATCGAATCATCAAGGTGACCTCGATCATCGGAGGTAAAACATGAACGTCAGAAAATTCATCGCCGCCAACGCCAGGGATGCCTTGCGTAAAGTCAAGGAAACCCTGGGCAATGATGCGATCATTCTGTCCAACCGTGGAATTCCGGGAGGCGTGGAAATCATGGCGGTCGCTGCGCGCGACATGGCAATGATCGTGCCGACGCAAACCGGAGAAATTGCCCCGCCACCGGTCGAGCGCAAACCTCAGATAGCCGATGACGAAGATTATCGGGTGCTGCTCAGTTCTGCGCGTGCCAGGGTTAGTGGTGCAGCGTCCGTGCCGTCCCCTTCTGCTTCCGCGTCAGTGGCACCACGTCCGGCAGCTCAGCCACAACGTCCTGTGGGTCAGGTGAACGCCGGCATACCTCGGACCGGAGCGCTTCGGAATGGCGAGATGCCTCGCCCGCAAATGTCTGGCGCGATACCGGCAAGGCCGGCGCCTGCATCCCAGACTCAGGCAACTGCCACACGAAAAGTGGAGGCGGAGGTCGTCCCGCAGGTGGTGATGGACGAAATACGCTCCCTGAGGAAAATTGTGGAGCAGCATCTTGCAGGGTTTGCCTGGGGGGAAGCCGCACGTACGGAGCCGGTCAAGACCGAGGTTCTGAGACAGATGCTGGATGCAGGTTTTTCGCCCCAACTGGCGCGTGATTTGCTTGCTGATCTGCCGCAGGAGATGGATAGCGTCCAAGCCATGGCCTGGGTCAAGGGGGCTGCTGATCGTTCGCTTTTGACGGTAGGCAGTGAAAGCGACATCGTTGATCGTGGTGGTGTCTATGCACTGGTAGGACCGACGGGGGTCGGTAAAACCACAACCACCGCCAAGCTGGCTGCCCGTTGTGTGTTGCGTCATGGTCCGAGCAAGGTGGCGCTGGTGACTACTGACGGCTACCGGATCGGCGCGCACGAGCAACTGCGTATTTACGGACGTATCCTTGGGGTTTCGGTTTATCTGGTCAAGGATGCGCTGGAGTTGCGCCAGACGTTGTCCGAACTGCAGCACAAGCACATGGTCCTGGTTGACACCATGGGGATGAGCCAGAAAGACAAGCTGGTGCCCGAGATGACCGACATGCTGGCAGGTTGCGATGTGCAGCGCTTGCTGTTGCTTTCATCCACTTCGCGTGGCGATACTCTGGACGATGTGGTGCGTGCCTATTCGGGTGATAATCTTGCCGGCTGTATTCTGACCAAGATTGATGAGGCGGCCAGTCTTGCAACGCCTCTGGATGTCATTATGCGGCATGGACTGGCGCTGTACTACGTCTCGAATGGTCAACGTGTTCCGGAAGACCTGCATCTGCCGAACCGTGGCTATTTGCTGCATCGCGCATTCAAGGATGTGCCGGAAACCTCGCCCCACAAATACAATGGCGTCGAACCCGGTCTGATGATGGCCAATGCTGGCATGCTTGCAGTGGGAGGCCGTCGTGGCTGATTTTCGGGTTGATCAGGCGGCTGGTCTGCGTCGCTTGCTTGGAGGCTCGGGTTTGCAGGTCATCACTTTCGTTGCTGGCTGCGAGGGGGTCGGGCGAAGTGTGACTGTGGCCAATCTTGGCGTGGCACTGGCGCGCCTGGGCAAGGAAGTGCTGATCATCGACGAGCATGTTCCTGGTGACGATATCGCTGCATCGTTCGGTCTGCAATCGGCGCATGACCTGCTGAACGTGGTTCAACGTGAGTTGCTCCTGACGCAGGTGCTGTTGCGCCCGATGAACGGGCTTTCCATCTTGCCTGCGGCCAAAGCCGCCCGGAAACTCGGTCGCCTGTCACTGCATCAACAACAGACGCTGGTTGATGCGATGTCTGGCCTGGAGCGTTCGATCGATGTCATCCTGGTTGATGCCAGCATGGCACACCCAAACGGGTTTTCACCATTCGGCCTGGTGTCCCAGGAGACGGTAGTGGTCTTGTCCGGAAATAGTGCATCCATAACCGAAGCCTACGCACTGATTAAAAAAGTTAGTCACGCTTTTTCGCGCCGCCATTTCCGGATCCTGGTTAACAAGGTGCGCAGCCAGGCTGATGCGCGATCGATCTACGAAAATATCGCCCAAGTGGCGACCCAGCGTGGTGTAGCGACGCTCGATTATGCGGGGGCTATTCCTTTGGACGAATCATTGCGGCTATCCAGCCAGTTATGCCGCCCTGTCCTTTTTCAGGCGCCGGATTCACCATCGGCGACAGCGTTCCGTGACCTTGCCGCCGATCTGCAGTACTGGCAGCAGAGTCAAGGCGAGCAAGGCGGGGTCGAACATTTCCTCCAGCAACTGCTACACTTGAGCCAACGTATAACACCGAACGTATTAAGAGCCTGATGTACACTGCAGCGGGGCAGCCAGACCGGAATGAGTTGGTTCAGCGCTTCGTGCCGCTGGTGAAGCGTATCGCCTATCACCTGATGGCGCGGTTGCCAGCTAATGTCCAGTTTGATGATCTGGTTCAGAATGGCATGCTTGGCCTGCTCGATGCTATAGACCGTTTCGAGGAAGGCTTTGGTGCGCAGTTTGAAACCTATGCGACGCAGCGCGTGCGTGGTGCGATGCTTGATGGTCTGCGGGCCAATGACTGGCTGCCACGCAACATGCGGCGAGAGTTACGGCGGATAGAGCAGGCCATCAATCAGCTGGAACATGCACACGGCCGTGCTCCTTCTGAACAGGAACTGGCCGATGCTCTCGGGATGACTCTGACTGACTACCAGAAGGTGCTTCAGGACGCGCGAGGTCATCAACTGGTGTACTACGAAGATTTCGGCGGTGATGATGACGAGGACTTTCTTTCGCGTCATTTCACGGATTCTGAAGGCGATCCAGCGGGAATACTAGAAGACAAGGATATCCGCGAAAATCTGGTTCGTGCGATTTCCCGCTTGCCGGAGCGCGAGAAGCTGATGATGGCGCTTTATTACGAGCAGGATCTCAATTTGCGGGAAATCGGCGAGGTCATGGGGGTCACCGAGTCCCGTGTCTGCCAGTTGCACAGTCAGGCGATTGCCCGTCTGCGAGGGCAGCTGGTCGGCGATGTCCAGGTCGCCGTCAGCAAGCGCCGCAAGGAGAAGACGCTTGGATAAGATCAGCATAGCCGGCCTGCTTCTCGGGTTGGTTGCAATCATCGGCGGTCAGATACTGGAGGGGGGGCACGTGGGCTCGCTGGTTCAGCCAACCGCCTTGCTGATCGTCCTTGGCGGGACGCTGGGGGCGGTGCTGCTGCAAAGCCCGTTTCATGTTTTCAAGCGCGGTTTGAAAATGACCAAGTGGGTCTGGGTGCCACCAGTCATCGAGCAGAAGCGGACAATCGACCAGATACTCAACTGGAGTCAGTTGTCGCGCCGCGAGGGGTTGCTGGCGCTGGAGAACTTCATTCCTGGCATCAAGGACGAATTTACCCGGAAGGGGCTGCAACTTCTGGTGGATGGAGCCGATCCGGAGCGTATTCGGGAGCTTCTGGAAGTGGATATTGATACCTTTGAGGATGAATGGCGCCAGTCTGCGAAGATATGGGAATCTGCCGGCGGTTACTCGCCGACCATCGGAATTCTTGGCGCAGTCATGGGGCTGATTCACGTCATGGAGAACTTGTCCGATCCGACCAAACTGGGGCCAGGTATCGCGGTGGCCTTTGTCGCAACGATCTATGGGGTTGGTCTGGCCAACCTGATCTATCTTCCGATTGCCGGCAAGCTGAAGTACTACATATCCAGGATGGTTGCATCACGTGAAATGATGATCGATGGTCTGGTTGGTATTGCGCTTGGTGACAACCCGCGCATCATCGAAAGTCGCCTGAAGGGTTATTTGCGCTGATGGCCCGCCGGAAGCGACGGGAAGAAGAGCATGAAAACCACGAGCGCTGGCTGGTTTCCTATGCGGATTTCATCACCCTGTTGTTTGCATTCTTTGTCGTGATGTATGCAATTTCTTCGGTCAACGAAGGAAAATACAAGGTTTTGTCCAACTCGCTGGTTAACGCCTTCAAGAATACAACCGGTGAAATTGGCGGGCAGCCGATGGCGATCCTGCAAGGGGCCCCAATTTTGCCGCCGAAACCAGTGACCAAGCCTGATCGTCTGATGGAGCAGCAGAAGCTTGACGAAACAAAGGCGGTCAAGCGGGAAAAAATGCGCGATGTTGCCGGAGACATCATGCAGGCCTTGCAGCCACTAGTCGCCCAAGGCAAGGTTCGGCTGCTTGAAACCAGCCGCGGCGTCACGATTGAAATCAATGACAGTATCCTGTTTTCCCTGGGGCAGGCGCGTCTGCAGTCGGAGTCAATCAATGCATTGCAGGCGGTGGCAATTGTGCTCGCCGATTCGGACTTTCCCATAACAATTGAAGGGCACACCGACAATGTGCCTATTGCGACGGCTCAGTTTCCTTCGAACTGGGAGTTGTCGGCAATGCGGGCCACAACCGTGTTGCGTTTATTCAATGACGCAGGCGTTGGTGCCGAGAGGTTGACTGCGATTGGTTACGGCGAAACGCGACCGGTGGAAACCAATACCAGCATTGAAGGGCGTGCGCGGAATCGTCGGGTCAGCATCCTGATAGACTCCGAAAGACCGGAAGAGCCCACCGAATTGACCAGTCAGGCCTTGGTGCAGCCTGCTCAGTAAATGACTGGCGGGGTCAGGCGGAGTCGACGATGCGGCTGCCCGTGCCGCTTGCCGCCTGCCCATTGCTGCCGTAGAGCGCGGCTTCCTTCTGGCGTTGAGTCAGGATGTCTATCGCTTCGGAGGTCTTGCTCAGATGCATCGCGATCAATTCGCCGTTCATTTCGTGCAATTGCCGTGCTTCCCTGGCGAGATCAAGAATCTCTTCCCACAGCAAGCGAGCGGATTTTTCTGCAGGGTGGCGTAGCAACCAAGCTTTCATTTCTGCCTTGCCGTTGCCGGTAGAGCTTGCCGCAATGAATGCGCCTCTTGCCGCTTCTGCGGTGTTGAGGGTGTCAATCAACTCAAGCTTGGTCTGGTTCAAGACGCTCAAGGTCTCGGCAAGACCCTCAACGAGAGCAGATTGCTCTTCGCGAAGGAGATCCAGAAAACGGGTTACCAAACCCTTTTCTGTCTCGAGTAACTGCTGCAGTTCCGACATCAGGCCTTGCGCTGGCTGTTGACCAAATCTCGGGCAGTTTCGATCAGCCCGTCTGCGATCGATTCCGGATTGATCTTGAAGCGGCCCTGAGCAATCGCATCCTTGATTTCCTGGATTTTTGTAGCGTTGACCGGTGGTTTTTCGGTGCCTTGGGTCGGGGCGGCCGGCGCGCTCAGACTGACTGCTTCAGCGGTGCGAGCAGCATTGTCGGCAGTTTTCTGGGGGGGGGGGTGGTACGCAGTGGCGGCGACTTGAAGGTCGAAGTGTCGATTTTCATGATTGAACTCGCATTACTTTAAGTGTTGTTCGATATTACGGTCACTGCGGCTGAAACTTTAGCTCAATTTGCCAAAAGAATGGAGCCATCCTGTTGTGCAATGCCACTCAAGGTTTTTCCTGAGAGCATGCGGGCACGAGCGAGTTCACCTTCCGCTGCATTGTTCATTGCCTTGCCATCAGCTTTGACGAGAAAGCCCGGGCCGCGGGAGACAACCTTGACATTTTGCCCTTGGCGAATAACCAGAGGGGCCTGCAGTTGATCAGCACGCAATGCTTGTCCGGCGCCAACTGAGTTGCGCAGGGTCTTGCCGATAGCGCGGTCGATACTGATAACTGTGCCTGTGGGTAGTGTGGACAGGTCGCCGGAGCTGATAACCAGGTCGCTTGCCCGCAACGTTTTGCCCGCCAGCAACGAGCGACTGGTGCGTACGTAGTCGCTGATGATCGAAATGCGTACGGGAACCAGGATATTCCAGTTGGCTGATTCTTGGCAGCGTACCCCGATGTGGGTGCGTCCAATAGTGCGGGTGTTGGGGGGGGTATAAGTTTCCAGGGTGGCGCATGGAATCAGACGGCTGGTATCGATCGGGTCTGCAGCAATGCGGATTTCTCCCGGCTGTCCCTCGACCAGTTGCCGGGCGTGCCGTTCTGCGGCTTCGATGACCGGATTCGCTTCGCTCGCCCAAAGGGCTGGGGCTGCGAGAAGAAGGAGAATGGTGCGAACTATCATGGCGTGATTGTGCCCCAGCTTTGTTAATGCGCGAAACCAAAATCCTGGCATGAACCATGCTTTTATAACGTCAGATTTAGATCAGAAAGGCATGAGATGGCAGATTACAGCAGTCACTTCGGGGTTTACAGCAAGGCGCTCGATTTGCGTGCTCAGCGCCATCAGGTGCTTGCCTCCAATATCGCCAATGCCGATACACCCCAGTACAAGGCTCGCGATTTTGAATTCTCTTCAGCCATGGCGAATGCAATGGCCGGGCGCGAAGCGGGTGGTGCTCTGACTATGGCAACCACGGCGCGTGCTCATATCGCTGGCAGCGGCAGCACCGGGGCAGCCCACTTGCAGTTTCGCAGTGAGACGCAATCGGCTGTCGATGGCAACACAGTCGACATGGATGTCGAAAGAGCCCAGATCGCCGAGAACGCCATTCAGTACCAGATACTTACCCAATTGATCGGTGACAAGTTCAAGGGGCTGCGCACGGCAATGAGCAGTACCCAAGGTTAACGGAGAAAAATCATGAGTCTTTTCAACGTCTTTCAGGTTTCCTCCAGCGCGATGACCGCGCAGTCGATGCGCTTGAACACCGTCGCTTCGAATCTTGCAAATGCGGACAGCATCGTCTCTTCGGACGGGCAGCCGTATCGGGCCAAGCAGGTTGTCTTCGAGGCAACTCCGATGGGGGGCGCCGGGGAGATGTCGAAAGGAGTTCGCGTGCGAGGCGTGGTTGATAGCGCGGCGCCTCCCCGGATGGTCTATGACCCGAAAAACCCGGCTGCAGACGAAAAGGGCTACGTGGCCTTTTCCAACGTCAATGTGGTTGAGGAAATGACCAACATGATTTCCGCGTCGCGTTCATATCAGACCAATGTTGAAGTCATGAATACTGCCAAAAGCCTGATGCTGCGGACCTTGCAGATTGGTCAGCAAGGCTAAACAGATAAATTCTAGGAGTTGATCATGTCCAGTGTTTCCAATACCACCTCAACTACGCCGGCAGATTTGTTTGCGTCCCTGGCGGGCAAATCCGAAACCAAGGCAAGCGGTGCGGCTGCCGATCTTGAAGGCCGCTTTCTGACCCTGTTGATGGCTCAGATCAAGAATCAGGATCCATTGAATCCGATGGATAACGCCCAGGTGACCAGCCAGATGGCTCAGTTGAATACGGTCAGCGGGATCGAGAAGCTGAATACCTCGATGACTCAACTGCTCAATGGATACAACGAGGCGCAGGGGATGCAGGCGGCAGCGATCATCGGCAAAAATGTCATGATTGCCGGCAACAGCTTGCCGCTTGCCGATGGCAAGGCCTTCGGCGGCATAGCGCTCGTTGGAAATGCGGATTCGGTCAAGGTGACCATCAAAGACGCCAGCGGCAAGGAAATACAGACCGAAGAGCTCGGTGAGCACAAGGCCGGGACCTTCTACTTTGCCTGGGATGGCAAGGACGCTGACGGCAATGCCGTGCCTGATGGCAACTATTCTTTTAGCGTTACTGCGACTTCGGGTGGAAAGGATATTGAGGCTGCCACTGCGCAGGTTGGCACGGTTTCTGCTGTTGTAAGAGGGAAGAATGAATTTCTCCTTGATCTTGGCGGCATGGGAATGGTGCCGATCAAGGACGTGCAGCAGATACTCTGAGCGAGGTTAGAAAATGGCTTTCCAGCAAGCACTCAGCGGCCTGAACGTGGCCGGCAAGGCGATTGATGTCACCAGCCACAATATTTCCAACGCAAGCACGGTTGGTTACAAGGCAGCGTCGGCGCATTTTTCGGACGTCTATGCAGCATCCCTCAGCGGTGCCGGCGCCAGCCAGGTTGGCATCGGGGTTAATCTGGCAGCAGTTCAGCAGCAGTTTACGCAGGGTAACATCACTGCCACGAACAACCCGTTGGACATCTCGATCAACGGTTCCGGGTTTTTCCGGATGGATAGTAATGGTGCGACGACGTTTACACGCAATGGCCAGTTCCATCTCGACAAGAACGGCTACATCATCAACGACCAGTCAATGCGTTTGACCGGTTATGCCGCGCTGTCCGGGATCATCGTCCCGTCTACGCCAATGCCCTTGCAGATATCCTCTTCCGATCTGGCTCCTGTAGCTACCGGCACCAATGACAGCAGCACGTTTCGAGGCGTCAAGGCCGTTCTGCAGCTCGATTCTCGCAGCGTAGTGCCGGAAATTCCATGGGTGGACGCGGCGGTGCCGACTGGCGCAGATATCACTGCCGGTGTCACGGCTAGTGGTGGTACGGCAGGTCAGGCAACTGCTGGTGCTACTGCTTATGATGCGGCGATTGCTGCCAGCAGTACCCAGGCGGAAGCTTCCCAGGCTGCCTACGACGCGGTAATCGGTGCTGGTGGCTCTGTGCTTGCAGCAACCGCTGCACGCACGGCGGGGATGAGAGGTGCCAATTATACGCCGGACCCGCAGTCCTACAACTATTCCACTGCTCTTTCGATTTTTGACAGCCTAGGTAATGCCCATACCCTGACGATGTTTTTCGAAAAAACTGCAGCTTCTGGCGAGTGGAATGTCGCATTCAACGTGGACGGTACCAGTAATCAGTATGTTACGGTGACGCCGGCCAACGCACTGCAGTTCAATACCTTGGGGCAGATTGCCAGTGGCAACCCAATGAGCTTGCAGATCGATTTGAATAACGTGATGGGAGCGCTGGGGACGACCAACGGAGCCGATCCGGTCATAAGCTTCGAAGTTGACTTCACCGGAACAACGCAGTTCGGTCGTCCATCCGGTACCAACCGCCTGGAACAGGATGGCTATACGGCAGGCAATCTGATTGGTCTTGCTGTTGGTAACGACGGTGTGATCCTCGGTCGCTACAGTAACGGACAAAGCTTCGCCCAGGGACAGGTTGTACTGGCCAACTTCACGAATCCAAATGGCCTGCAGTCCCTAGGTAATAATCAGTGGGCCGAAACTTCGACTTCGGGGCCGGCACTGGTTGGTGCTCCGAATACTTCAAGTCTCGGTGTACTTTCATCGTCCACGGTTGAAGAGTCGAATGTCGATCTGACATCGGAACTGGTGAATCTGATTACCAATCAGCGTAACTACCAGGCCAATGCACAGTCGATCAAGACCCAGGACCAAGTGCTTCAGACGCTGGTCAACCTGCGTTAAGTGTGACGGGATACTGACATGGACCGCCTGATCTATACCGCGATGACCGGTGCCAAGCATGTATTCATGCAGCAGGCTGGTACCGCGAACAATCTGGCAAATGCCAGCACGATCGGGTTCAAGGCACAGGAACACCGGTTCCGGGCGGTAGAGGTGCAGGGAGAGGGAATGCCGACGCGGGCATTCGTGGTTGATGCCTCAGTCGCCGATGTATTCGAGGAGGGCCCGCTGATGTTTACCGGGCGCAATCTCGATGTGGCCGTCCAGGGGCGTGGCTGGCTGGCAGTACAACTGCCGGATGGAAGTGAAGCATATACGCGTGCTGGCAGCCTGGATGTCAATGTCAATGGTGAGTTGCAAACCAAGGGCGGTCAGACGGTTCTGGGGGATGGTGGGCCGATTGCCATTCCGCCCGATAACAATGTGGAAATCGCGCCCGATGGAACGGTGTCGATCATTCCTACCTTCGGAACACCGAACAACGTCAACCCGGTTGGCCGCCTCAAGCTGGTGAATCCGCCGGAAGGTGATCTCGTCCGCGGGGCTGATGGGCTATTTCGCTTGCGTAGTGGCCAGCCGGCACCGGTTGATGAGAATGTACGCGTGGCCTCCGGGGCGCTGGAGGGCAGCAATGTCAATGTGACGGACGCCATGGTCAATCTGATCAGTCTTTCCCGTCAGTTCGAGTTGCAGATCAAGATGATGCAGACCGCAGATCAGAACGCCCAGCGCGCCGATCAGTTGCTGTCGCTTAATGGTTGATAGGAAAGAAAAATGATACGTTCCCTGTGGATTGCCCGTACCGGTCTTGATGCCCAACAGACGCAGCTGGATGTTATTTCAAACAATCTGGCAAACGTCAGTACCAATGGCTTCAAGCGTGCCCGCGCAGTGTTCGAGGATCTGCTCTATCAGAACATGCGCCAACCAGGGGCACAGACATCGCAACAGACTCAGGTGCCTACTGGCTTGCAATTGGGTACAGGGGCACGGCCGGTGGCGACGGCGCGGATATTTACCCAGGGCAATCTGCAAAAAACCGATAACCCGCTGGATGTCGCCATCAACGGCAATGGTTTTTTCCAGGTGTTGCTGCCTGATGGGACCACCGGCTATACGCGCGATGGCTCCTTCCACAAGGATAATCAAGGGCAGATCGTTACTTCCGAGGGCTACCCTTTGCAGCCCAACATCACGATTCCGGCCGACGCGCTTACGGTGTCGATCGGCAATGATGGCACGGTGACAGTAACGCAGCCGGGAAGTGCTGCGGCAACTGAAATTGGCGCCTTCCAGCTGGCCAGTTTTGTCAACAATGGTGGCCTGCTGAGTATCGGCCAGAATTTGTATCTGGAAACGGCGGCCAGTGGTGCTCCGACGCCGAATGCGCCGGGAGCCAACGGTGCCGGCATTGTCAATCAGGGCTATGTTGAGACATCGAATGTCAATGTGGCCGAGGAACTGGTAACGATGATCCAGACCCAGCGTGCCTACGAGCTGAATTCGAAGGTGATTTCGACTTCCGATGCAATGCTTGGCCGCCTGACTCAGATGTGAGGTGAAGTCATGAAAGTCTTTTGCCTGCTCGCCTGTTTTCTGCTCGCGGCGTGTACGAGTGTACCGCCAACCAATGTTCATCAGCCGATGACTGCCCGTCCCGAAGTGAGGCAAGTCGCACCGCTGGCCAACGGCGCAATTTTTCAGGCGGCAAACAGTCGCCCCTTGTTCGAAGATCGTCGGGCGCGCTTCGTCGGCGATACCATTACCATCAAGATTACCGAAAATACCTCTGCCTCCAAAAAGGCCAGCAACAAACTTGATCGTTCCGGTAGCCAGTCTGCATCGATCAGTGCCCTTACTGGTTTGCCGGTTAGCGGCCTGAGTGGTTTGCAAATGGCAGGCGAGAGTACTACCAACTTCAGCGGCAAAGGTGAGGCGGCAAACAATGCCGTTTTCAGCGGCAATTTGACGGTGACGGTGATCGACGTCTTGCCGAACGGCAATTTGCTGGTTTCCGGCGAGAAGCAGATCGCGATTGGCGAAGAGCAGGAATTCATCCGCATCTCCGGCGTCGTCAACCCGGCCTTTGTCGATTTCTCCAATACGGTTGATTCAGCGAAGATTGCCGATGCCCGCATCGAATACAAGTCTTCAGGTCAGGTGGCTGAAGGGCAGGTCATGGGCTGGCTGGCACGTTTCTTTCTTAGTGTCTTGCCATTCTAGTCACTGTTTCAGGATGGTCCAGTCATGAACGCCTTCTCTGCCACCAAGAAAATGATGTACGTGGCGCTGCTGGTCGGCTGCCTCGGGCCCCTCTTTGCTACCCCGGTCCACGCTGAGCGCATCAAGGATCTGGCCTCTCTCCAAGGGGTGCGTAACAATCAGTTGATCGGTTACGGGATTGTGGTCGGTCTCGATGGTACGGGTGACCAAACTACCCAGACGCCGTTCACGACCCAGGCAATGGGGAATATGTTGTCCCAGATGGGAATCAACCTGACGGCCGACCAGGCGACCAAGTTGCAGTTGAAGAATGTGGCGGCAGTCATGGTCACCGCAAATCTCGCACCGTTTGCCAAACCGGGTCAGGCTATTGATGTGACGGTTTCGTCCATCGGCAATGCCAAGAGCCTGCGTGGTGGAACCTTGCTGCTGACCCAGTTGAAGGGGGCGGATGGACAGGTTTACGGCATGGCGCAAGGTAACGTGATGGTTGGCGGCGCAGGTGGTGGTGCGGGCGGAGCCAGTGTTACGGTCAACCATCTTTCTGCCGGCAGAATTCCTGGTGGTGCGACAGTTGAACGCAGTGTCGCAACCGCATTGGGCCAAGGCGGGTTTGTCTATTACGAGTTGTCCGAGTCGGATTTCGGAACAGCGATGAATATGGTCGAGGCGATCAACAAGACGATGGGCGAAGGTACGGCTCAGGCCATAGATGGTCGTCGCATTGCCTTGCGGGCTCCGGACTCAGCTGATGCGCGGGTCAGTTTCCTTGGCCGGGTCGAGAATATCCAGGTGCGTGCAGCTGCTTCGCAGGCAAGGGTTGTTGTCAATCCGCGCACAGGTTCGGTGGTGATGAATCAGCGTGTTTCGTTGCAGCCATGTGCTGTGGCTCACGGCAATTTGTCGGTGGTGGTCGATGCTGGTCAGGCAGGTGGCATGGGGCCGGATGTTCAGGTCAACCAGGATAATGGGAGTCTGGTCAGTGTAAAGGCCGGGGCCAGTCTGGCCGATGTGGTCAAGGCGCTGAATTCCCTGGGGGCCAATCCAATGGATCTTCTGGCCATCCTGCAGGCCATGAAGGCGGCAGGGGCGCTGCGCGCCGAACTCGAAGTGATCTGAGGTTTTGGCGATGTCGGTCAAAATTCAGAACTCGCCTAATCGTGCGGCCTTTGATGTCCAGGCATCGCAGGATTTGCGCAGCCAGTTTCAGAAAGATCCACAGGCTGGTTTGAAGGCTGCTGCGCAGCAATTCGAGACACTCTTTCTGCAGATGGTCCTCAAGAGCATGCGTGACACGGTGCCGGCCGACGGCTTGCTCCAAAGCGACCAGACCCGTTTCTACAACAGCCTGCTTGATCAGCAGATGGCTCAGAACATGGCAAGTTCCGGTAACGGCATCGGCTTCGCCAGACTGATTGAACAACAGTTGGGGCAGCATCTTGCTGGAGAGGCTTCCGGGGAGACTGGTGGCGACATTTCGGCAATCCTTGCCGGCAAGGGCTTGCCGCTGGATCTGCCGGTAGCCAGGAATCTGCAGTATCGCGAGGTGCTGAGCAGTCTGCCGACCTCTGCTGCGTATGCTGCACAGACAGTAACCGGTCCGCAAGGAAGTACTGAGGCGCCGGCTTCGGCGCGTGATTTCGTGAATCAGGTCTGGCCGCATGCCGTCGAAGCCTCTCGGTCCACTGGTATTCCACCGCAGTTCCTGGTCGCACACTCAGCGTTGGAGAGCGGTTGGGGCAAGAGCGAAATTCGCAATCCGGACGGCTCCAGTGCCCACAATCTCTTTGGTATCAAGGCAGGCAAGAGCTGGACGGGGGCAACGGTAGATACAGTGACCACCGAGTACGTGGATGGTAAGCCTCAGCAGGTCGTCGAAAAATTTCGGGCTTATGGTTCCTACGCTGAGGCGTTCCGCGATTACGCCGGGCTTTTGCGCAATAGTCCGCGCTACAGCGGAGTCATCGGGTCGCAGGATGGCACGGAGTTTGCACGTCGACTGCAACAGGCAGGGTATGCCACCGATCCGATGTATGCCGACAAGTTGGCACGCATTATCAACGGGCCAACGCTGCGTCAGGCACTGATCGGTTGATTCGGGCCTAAACATTTCGGCTTTTCTGCCGTAAACCTCAATGAGGTGAATCATGAGTTCTGGATTAATAGGCATCGGTATTAGCGGTATCAAGGCTGCGCAGTTGGGGCTGCTTGCGACCGAGCACAATATCGTCAATGCGCACACGCCCGGCTATTCCCGCCAGAGTACGGTGCAGGCGACAAATATCTCCGTCAACACCGGTTCCGGGGCGATTGGTCAAGGCGTCAATGTCGTGACCATCAAGCGCCAATACGACAGCTATCTGACCGGACAGGTCAATACCGCACAAACCCAGGTGAGCAGTCTGTCGGCGCAGTACGCGCAGTTATCCCAGATCGACATCATGCTTGCCGACCCGGATGCAGGGCTGTCGCCTGCATTGCAGGATTTCTTCGCCGGCGTGCAGCAGGTTTCGGCAAACCCGTCTTCGCTGCCCGCCCGCCAATCGATGCTGACGGCTGCGCAGACACTGGTGACTCGTTTCGAGAACCTGGATATGCGTTTGAGCGAAATCGGCTCGCAACTTAATGGGCGAATTGTCAGCGCGGTTTCGGATATCAATGCCTATGCGAGTCAGATTGCCGATCTGAATCAGCGGATCGTGGTGGCTCAGTCCGGTTATTCCCAGCCGCCCAACGATCTGCTTGATCAGCGGGATCAGTTGGTCAACGAACTGAACAAGCTGATCAAGGTAGAGACCAGCACCAATAGCGATGGCAGTTTCAATGTCTTCATCGGAACCGGACAGCAACTGGTTGTTGGTGGAAGAACCATGGAAATTACGGCCCAGGCTTCCAATGCTGATCAGACCCGGATTGCGATCGGCATGCAGACTGCCGGTGGAAACCAGGAATTGCCTGAGTCACTGATTGTCGGTGGTGAATTGGGGGGCTTGGTCAGTTTCAGGAGCAACTCCCTTGATCCTTCGATTAATGAACTTGGTCGGGTTGCCGCTTCGCTGGCAATGACGTTCAATGCCCAATACGGGCTTGGCATGGATTTGGGTGGTCGGGTGGCCGGTGACACTGGTTTTGTCGGTGAACTGTTTTCGGTGCCTGATCCGAAAGTCTTGCCTGGTGCGATGAATGCCGGAACGGGTAGCCTTACAGCCTCCTTTCTTCCACCGACAGCGCCATCAGCACCGAAATACGAAGGTAATTTCTATACCGACTTGACCACCAGCGATTATCTGGTCACTTTTGGCGCGGCAGGGGCCTATACGGTTACACGCTTGAGCGACAAGCAGATTGTCGGGGGCGGGAGTGGTCCTAGTGCGGTAAATATTGACGGTATCTCGATCAATATTACCGCGGTTGGGGTAAGTGGTGACAGTTTCACCATCAAGCCGGTTTCCGAGGCCGCAAGAAATATTGAACTTGATACGCGTATCGTTTCCGATCCTCGTCTTGTCAACGCTGGGGCTCCGGTGCGGACAATGCCAAATATCGCCAATGGCGGTTCGATGGTGTTGTCCCAAGGGGTGGTCGGGGTTGGCTACTCGATCGCTAATATGCCGCAGACACTGACAGCCACGGCAACTCAGCTGACTGGTCTGACAACTCCGTGGCGCGCCGTTTACTCGGACGGTTCAACAATCCCGGCCGGCCCAGCCGATCCTCTGACTGCGGCGCCTCTATCTGCTGGGCCTATAGACCTAGTTAACGGCACAGCAACTTTGGCGGGGATCTGGACAGAGGGAATGACCTTCTCGGTGAATGGTCGACCTGCGGCTGGTGACGCATTCACGATAGAAAAGAATACAGGTGGTGTCCAGGACGGGCGCAATTCACTCCTTTTCGCCAAGCTTCAGACATCGAACACGATTTCAGGCGGAACGGCCACCTATCAGTCATCCTATGCCAGGCTGGTGGCTGAAAATGGTATCCGCACGCGTGAGGCCAAGGTACGGATGGAGGCACAGGATGCCGTGCTAGCCCAAGCACAGAATGCAAGGGATTCGTTGTCTGCAGTCAATATCGATGAAGAGGCAGCCAATCTGATGCGCTTCCAGCAGGCATACCAAGCCGCTGCTAAGGTACTGCAGGTCGGTAATACGTTGTTTGACACCATCCTGTCGATCAGGTGAGGAGATAGTTATGCGCGTCAGCACATCAATGATGTTTAACTCGGGCCTGAGGGGCATTACCAGTCTGCAGTCCGAGTTGTTCAAAACCCAGAACCAGCTTTCGACGGGGCGTCGGATCATGACGCCTGCCGATGACCCGATTGGGGCCTCTGAGGCGTTGGAGGTGTCGCAGTCGAAAGGCGTTAACGAACAGTTTCTCAACAATCAGGCGAATGCTAACGTCAAATTGACTTTGGCCGAAGGGATAGTAGGTAGTGTTGGGAATTCATTGATCCGTATTTCGGAACTTGCTGGTCAAGCAGCAAATCCGACGTATTCCCCCGAGCAAAGGGGGCTGATCGCTAAAGAAATAAAAATGCAATTGGACACAATTGTAGGCTTGGCAAACACCCAGGACGGAACTGGTTCGTACATTTTTTCTGGTCACAAGTCGACCACGGAGCCATTTTCGATAAATACTGCCGCTGTACCGCCAGCCGCTGGTGCTACTGTGCCTAGCTACAATTTGACGAATACTCATGTTGTTTATGCCGGAGATGCTGGTAGCCATGTCTTGCAGGTGTCTGCCTCAAAAACCATAGCGGTTTCCGAGAGTGGTATTGACGCATTTATGCAGGTCAAGGATGCCCAGGGGAATGTTACTGGTCAGAGCATGTTTGATACCATTCAGAACCTGATCAATGTCATTGATCCGTCCAGCGGAATGAGTTTTTCTGCTACTGAACTTCAGCAGGTTCGCGATCATGTGAGCAATGCCGTTGATCATGTTGCCAATGTCCGGGCGACACTCGGTGCAAGATTGAATTCAGTGGACGGTCTGACGACCACGGCAACGGACATCGACTATCTTTACGATGTCCGGCTATCCGAATTGCAGGATCTTGACTATACAGAGGCGATCTCACGCTTCATGCGCTACCAGACCCAGCTTGAGGCAACACAACTGACCTTCAAGCAGACTAGTCAACTCAGCCTCTTCAATATCCTGTGAAACGCTATCTAGCCATCGGTATTGCTGCGCTGAGTCTGGGAACGGGGGGGTGTTCCACTACAGGGGCCAATGCCTTTACCCTGGCCACCAACACCACGCTAACCTGGAATGTTGCGCTGGGGGCGGCAGCCGCCATCTATCTGATTTACGATCCCCTGGCGCCCAATTGGGAAATCGAAGAGGCGAAACTCTCCGGCGAAACTTATCGGTTGTCGATGAAAATGAAGCGTTTTCATACCGGTGGCTCTGGCGAGGCATTGCAGGTTTTGAAGCGCCGAGCCAGCCAGTTACAACAGGAAAACGGTCACGCGGGTTATCAGATCGCCGAGTACACCGAAGGGATAGATTCGCAGACACTTGGTGCGCGCCGTGTGGCGGGAGGTACGATACGCTTCATCAAGCATGAAGTTGCAGATTCGTTCGCACTAAACTGATCCTATTGACCGGCGGGTAGCGCAAATCCCAGCATCGCCCGCAGTGCATAGTCATAGAGTGCCTGCAGGGGAACAGCAAGATAGTTCAGGCTGAGTGCGACGCCAGCAAATCCTCCCATCAGAGTCAATGGAAAGCCAAGGGCGAAGAGGTTTAGTTGGGGTGCGGCCTTGGTCAGGACCCCCAGTGCCACATTGGTGATCATCAGTGCAATTAGCACCGGTAGGGCCAAGAGCAATCCTGCCGAAAATATCTTGCTGCCGAGTTCGGTCAAGTTGCGCCAGCTATTGGGTGACAAGGCTTCAGGTCCGACTGGAATGGCGTGAAAGCTCTGGGCAAGGGTCGAGACATAGAGCAGGTGCCCGTCAAGTGACAGAAACAGCAGCAACGCCAGCAAGCCGATGAATTCGGCGAGGACGGGTGTCTGAGCGCCTTCCAAAGGGTCGTAGAAGGTGGCAAAACCAAGACCCATCTGGAATCCGATGAACGTGCCGGCCATGTCGATGGCAGCAAATACGACGCGTGCGGCAAATCCCATGGCGATCCCGATCAGGATCTGTTGGCCGAGTATCCAGAGGCCGGCCAGTGATGCGGGTTGAACCGCAGGCATTGGGGGAAGCGCCGGTGCGATGGCGATGGTGATTCCCAGTCCGAGTATCAGTCGTGTCTGCCTGGGTATGCCGGCGGTACTCCAGAGCGGTGCGGTCGCAATAAGCCCGAGTATCCTTGCCAGCGGATAGGCGTAGAAAGCAATCCAGGCGTCGATTTGCGTCGTGCTGATATTCAGCATCTTAGCCGATCAATTGTGGAATGCTGCCAAAAAGTCGCTGGATATAGTCCATCATGTATTGCAGCATCCATGGGCCAAAAAGTATCAGGACCAGGAATATCCCCACCAGCTTGGGTACAAACTGCAGCGTTGCTTCGTTGAGCTGGGTAGCGGCTTGGAAAATGCTGACGATCAGGCCTACTACCAAAGCTGTCAGTAGCATGGGTGCCGCCAACATCAGGGTTGTTTCGATGGCTTGGCGGCCGATTTCCATGACAGTGCCTGGGGTCATATGTTGAAACTCTGAACAAGTGAACCAATGATCAGATGCCAGCCGTCGACCAGGACAAAAAGCATCAGCTTGAATGGCAAGGCAACCATGATTGGCGACATCATCATCATGCCCATCGACATCAGGATGCTGGCTACCACCATATCGATGATCAGGAAGGGGATGAACAGGACGAAACCGATCTGGAATGCTGTTTTGAGTTCACTGATGACGAAGGAGGGAATCAGGATGCGCAGGGGAACATCCTCCGGTTTCTCGATATTGGTGATCCGGGCGACCCCGGCGAACATCGCGATATCGGCTTCTCGTGTGTGCTTGAGCATGAACGCGCGCAGTGGCTCGATGGTTCGCTCGCCTGCCTGCATGACATTGATCCGGTTTTCCGATAGCGGAACGTAGGCTTCCGTATAAATGCGGTCGAGTGTCGGCGACATGATGAAAAAAGTCAGAAACAGCGACAAGCCGACAATGATCTGGTTGGGTGGCGCAGTTTGGGTGCCCATGGCATGACGGAGCAGCGAGAGCACGATGATGATCCGGGTGAAGCTGGTCATCATCAGCACTGCTGCCGGGATGAAAGTCATCGCCGTCAGCAGCAGCAGTGTCTGAATGGTCAGGCTGTAAGTCGTGCCACCGGCGCCGGCGGGTGTGCTGGTAAAGGCCGGCAGTGCGGCTTGGGCCAAAACCTGGGTGCTGAAGAACAGCAGTCCCGGGAGCAGTGCCTTTACTACTTTATTCCGCATTGCTGCGCCGCTCCCGGATTGTCTTGAGCCATTCGGAAAATGGCGGAGGTGTGTGGCTATCGTCTGCCTGCGTCTGATTTATATCCAGCCCCTTGGGCAGTGTGTGTAGAGTGCGGATTTGTCCGGGTACGATGCCAATGACCAGCCAGTTATCCTCGACTTCGACCAGCACGATACGCTCCTTGGGGCCGAGCGCGATGCCACTGATGACGCGCATGTTGCCCTGGCCGAACATCTTTCCACCGGAAACCTTGCGCGCTGCCCAGGTTGCACCTAACAGCAGTCCGACAATCAGCAGTAGCGCCAGTGTCGCCTGTAGATAAGTGCCGGCAGGAATCCCCGGGGCAGGGTTGTCGGCGGCCTGTAGGGAGAGTGGCAAAAGGAAGAGGAGAAGGGCGGTGCGCGGCAAGTTGATTGGCTGGAGTGTTGGCTAGGAGCGCTATCTTAAACCCAAAAGCCCTGCCTCAGCGTTCTTGCGGTCGACGCCGCCCACGAGCCATTTTTCTATCAGCGATTGATTTTCCGCATGCGCTCGGATGGCGTGATGATATCCGTCAGGCGGATACCAAACTTGTCGTTGACGACGACAACTTCGCCCTGCGCAATAAGCGTGCCGTTGACCAGCACATCCATTGGCTCGCCGGCCATGGCATCAAGCTCGACGACCGAGCCATGGGCCAGTTGCAGGAGGTTTTTGATGGTGATCTTGGTCCGGCCGAGTTCGACGGTAATCTGGACCGGGATGTCCAGAATCATGTCGAGTTCGTTCATCACGCCGCCTGCAGCCATCGCGCCGCCGAAGGAGGGGAAAATGTCGGCAGGCTGGGCCGCTGCGGCGGCCGGGGCTGCGTCGATGGGTACCTGTTCAGCCATGGCAGCAGCCCAGTCGTCTTCGCTGATCTGTTCTTCCGCTGCGTTTTCGATGTTTTCCATTTCGTCAGACATTCTTTTCTCCCATCGCGGGCTCACCGGCATTGATTTCAGGTGGCGTGGCAATGAATTTTTCCACACGCAGTGCGTACTGGCCACTTTGCTGGCCGTAGGTGCATTCCATCAGGGGGACATTATCCACCAGTGCTTCGATGCGCTGCGGGATGTTGATCGGGATGACGTCGCCTGGCTTGAGTTTCAGTATCTCACGTAGCGAAACCTTGCCTGATCCGAGTTGGGCAACGATTTCGACTTCAGCGCCCTGCAACTGCTTGCGCAGGGTTCCAATCCAGCGCTTGTCGGTGGATAACTGATCGCTTTGCATCGTGCTGTAGAGCAGGTCGCGAATCGGCTCAAGCATCGAATAGGGGAAGCAGATGTGCATGTCTGCTGTCGCACCACCGAATTCCAGGGTAAACGACGTTGAAACAACGATTTCCGAAGGCGTGGCGATGTTGGCGAACTGCGAATTCATTTCCGAGCGAATGTACTCGAAATGAATGTCGTAAACGGGTTTCCAGGATTTTGAATACTCGCCGAAAACGACGCCCAGCAACCCCTGAATGATGCGTTGTTCAGTAGCTGTGAAATCCCGACCTTCAACCCGGGTGTGGAAGCGTCCATCACCACCAAACATGTTGTCGACCACCAGGAAGACCAGGTTCGGGTCGAAGACGAACAGTGCAGTACCGCGCAGTGGCTTGGCGGCAACCAGATTCAGATTGGTCGGAACGACCAGGTTGCGGATGAATTCGCTGTATTTCTGCACGCGGATCGGGCCGACCGAAATTTCCGCGTTGCGGTGCATGTAGTTGAACAGGCCAATGCGCAGATAGCGGGCAAACCGCTCGTTGACCAGCTCGAGCGTCGGCATGCGGCCGCGGACGATGCGTTCCTGGGTGCCCAGATTGTAGGCACGAATCCCCGCATCGTCGCCGCCACCTTCCTCTGGCTCGTCAGTCTCCCCGGTGACGCCCTTGAGCAGGGCATCAACCTCGTCCTGGGAGAGAAAATCGCCGGCCATGGCTCCTTACTGGATGATGAAGGAGGTGAACAATACGGATACGACGGGACCTTCCGAGGGAACGAGTTCTCCTCGCTTGTTCTTGGTCGGCGGATTGATGCCGCCATTGATCTCGTCCATGATTTCAGTCGCCAGCTTTTCCTTGCCTTCCTTCGGCTGCAGTTCCGAGGCTTTCTTGCTCGATAGCAGCAAGGTCACGTTGTTCCGGATACGCGGCATCAGCAAGGCCAGCTGAGCCTGTGATTCGGGGGTGTCCAGTTCGAGGGAAAGTGCTACCTGCAGGTACTGATCGCCAACCTCCGGAACAAGATTCACGGTAAACGGGTCAAGATTCACAAATGTTGGCGGAAGCGCGTTGTCCTTTTTCTTGGCAGGTTTCTTGACGGTTTCCTCTGCAACTTCATCTTCGTCTAGTTCTTCATCATGGTTGCTACCCATCAACAGGAAGGCAGCGGCACCGCCTCCAACAAGCAGCAGGAGGACGAGTACGATGATGATAATCAACAGTTTCTTGCTTTTCTTCGGGGGGGCGTCTGCCCCGTCGTCGGCTGGCTTTGCATCCTTGGCCATGCTTCTCCCTTTCTAGGTTCGAGTTCAGGCAAACAGATCAACTAGACCCCTGCCCCGCTGGACAGGAAGGCCCGCAATGCCGGAATCTGCGTGCTTATCCGGTGAAAGTATAGCGTCTTCACTGGAGGAGCGGGGGGTATCGCCGAATTGCGACGATGCGGCCTGCTGCTGTTGCTGCTGAGCTTGCGAACCAACATTGGCCTGTCCAAGATTGATGCCGGCACCAGACAGCATTTCACGCAGGCGCGGCATTGCATCTTCAAGCGCCTGGCGGACTTCCTGATGGGCGGTAACAAAATGGGCCGACATCTGGTCGCCATTCAAGCTGATATTGATCTGGATTGGGCCGAGTTGCGCTGGGCTGATGTTGATCTGGGCATTTTGAACGTCTCCACGTGCCAGCCAGACGACGCGCTCACCGAGTTGTTGTGCCCAGCGCGGATCGTGCAGCGGGGTGGCGATGCTTTGCTGGTTGTCGCTACGCATCGTGTTGTTGGTACGCTCCTGCGCCGCCAGGGTATTGGCGAAGTTTGTCGGGGTCGTGGGTTGGTTCTCGCCGGCAACTTTTGCCGCTTCGCCGCTACCGAGCAGTGCTTCTGCAGCTTGGGCGCGTGGTGACAGCAGGGCAGCAATGGATACGCCCGGGTTCTGAGGCTGTTTGTCCGTTGCGCCGAGTTGTGCGCCGATTGGTGCATCGAAGCTGCGCTTGTTGTTGACGTCGGATTGTTCGGCTTTGCCAGTGGGACGGGTGGCCAGGGTGTCGAATAGTGCAATGGCACTCAGCGGCGTAGTGTCAGTTTCTTCGTCCCGTGTCTTACCAAGCAGCTCCTCTTGTGCATCTTCTACGTCTGTGCCGGGAAGAGGGAGCGGCTGTTCTCCCGAGATGCCGGGGATAGGCTGGCTGAGATCAATGAGTTGTCCGGCCAGCAATGCCGCAAAATCGCCTGCCGCCAGTTCCGATGTCGGGCCGCCCCAAGAGGTGCTGCCGGATGCTGCCGTGGTTTTGCTGCCGCCAGACAGGGGTACGGTGGGGGTGACAGTGATAGCCATCTTGTTTCCTGGGTCGAGGTTGCTTGCTTGTTGAAAAGCAAGCAGCGTGCCCGGATTTTTCAGTTGTTTCGACCCTCCGGGTCGGTAGCGTATTTTCTTGCAGAAAACTCATCGAGCAGTTTTTGCTCGCGTTTTTCCTCGCGCTGCTTTTCCTTGGCATCGTGTCGAAGTGATAGCGTATCAATGGCCTTGAGGCGAGTGTTTTGCTCTTTCCAGTGCTGTTGACCGTGCAGGGTGTTGTTTTCGGTTTGTTGAACCACCCTTGTTTGCTGCTGGATGGCTTCGTCAATACGGCCAAGAAAATCCTGATAGTTGGCCAGAACCTGGCGGGTCATGCCCTGGGCGATCGCGTCGCGTAGTTTGTCGGCGTATTCGGCGCGATATTGTTCAAGCATCTGCAGGCGGCTCTTTGCATTTTGTTCCGCGGCGATCAGTTGGCCGAGTTTGCGTGTTGCCTCGTCCGTACGGTTCTGCATCAATTCGAGCAGGGGTTGAAGCGTGAATGGCTGGCTCATGGCTTAGTTAGTTGAATAGTCCAGCGAGATGGGCGACGCTCGATGGAAAGTCGGATTTTTCATTCAGTTTTTGCTGCAGGAAGGCTTCCATGCGTGGATACATGGCGATCGATTGATCGAGTACCGGATCGGAACCCGGGGCGTAGGCACCCACAGCGATCAGATCGCGCGAGCGCTGGTAGCGGGAAAAGAGTACTTTGAAACGCCGGATGTGCTCGAGTTGCGAGTTTTCGATCAGGTTGACCATGGCCCGGCTGATCGATTGCTCAATGTCGATTGCTGGATAGTGGCCGGCATCAGCCAGCGTCCGGGTCAGCACGATGTGACCGTCCAGGATTGCGCGTGCCGAGTCGGCAATCGGGTCTTGCTGGTCGTCGCCCTCGGCAAGGACGGTATAAAAGGCGGTAATCGAGCCACCGCCATCCTGGCCGTTGCCGGCTCGCTCGACCAGTTGTGGCAGGCGGGCGAATACCGATGGTGGGTAGCCGCGGGTTGCGGGTGGTTCGCCGATGGCCAGCGCAATTTCCCGTTGTGCCATGGCGTAGCGCGTCAGCGAGTCCATGATCAGGAGTACGTGGCGTCCCTGATCGCGGAAGTGCTCGGCAATCGTCGTTGCATAGGCGGCACCCTGCAGGCGCATCAGTGGGCCTGTATCGGCCGGGGCGGCGACGACGACGGCTCGTCGCATGCCCTCTTCGCCGAGAATGTGCTCGATGAACTCTTTGACTTCGCGGCCACGCTCGCCGATCAGTCCGACAACGATGACTTCGGCTTCGGTATAGCGGGCCATCATGCCAAGCAGCACGGATTTGCCGACGCCGGAGCCGGCGAACAGTCCCATGCGTTGTCCGCGTCCTACCGTCAGCAATGAATTGATGGCGCGAATTCCGACGTCCAGTGGCTGTTCGATGGCTGCCCGGCTCATCGGGTTGATCGGACGGCTTTGCAGTGGCCGTGCCTGGCTCGCACGCAACGGTCCTTTGGCGTCGAGTGGCCGGCCAACGCCATCCAGCACACGACCCAGCACCTCGTCGCCGACGGGGACTTGCTTTGCTCGATCAATGGCGCGCCGCTTCATGTGGCCAGGCTGGTCAACCTGAGGTGGCGGGTTGGGGGCGTCGAAGGGCACCACTCGCGCGCCGGGGGCGAGTCCGAAGACTTCGTCTGAGGGCATTAGGTAGAGTTTTTCACCTGCAAAACCAACAACTTCAGCCTCGACGGGGGCGCCGCTGGTCGGGTAGATGCGGCACGTGCTGCCCAATGGCAATTTCAGACCAGATGCTTCCATGACCAGCCCGTTGATGCGGGTGAGCCGGCCACTGGGCCAGATCGCCTGGGCATTGCCGGCGGCATGCTGGCAATTTTCAAGGAATCTGTTCCAGCGTGCCTGGTGGCTGTCGTGTGTATCGTTCAGCGAATCAGCCATTGCTCTGGATCAACGCCAATGGCTTCGAGAACCCTTTTCCAGCGGGTTTCCAGACTGGCGTCTACCTCGCTGTGACCTGCTTTCAGGATACAGCCACCGGGACTGACTGTACTGTCCGGAGCCAGATGAATGCTGCCTTGCGTGCTCATTTCGGCGATCCCTTCGCGGAGGCTCTCGATATCCTCGGGGTTGGCATGCAGGGTGATGTTGCCATGGTGCAGGGGCAATGCTTGCAGGGCTTCGCGAATCACCGGCAGTAGCATTTCGCGGCGAGCCTTCAAGGTGCTGCCGATAACCAGCGAGGCAACTTCCAGTGCGAGATCGAGCGTCTGTTCGGCGACGACCTGGTCGATTTCAGCCAGAGCATCCCTGAAATTTGCGGTCAACTCTGCCATGCGGGCAATTCCCAAGTCGCGGTCTGCCTGCATCGCTGCTTCGGCAGCCTTTCGTCCTTCCTCCAGCCCGGCCTGGAATCCTTCGTTGCGTGCCTGCTCATGAATTTGCTCGATGTCTTCCGCTGTTGGCAGATTGAGCGGGCCACTGACCGGCTCGCCCTCCTGCTGCGGCTCGGCCTCTTCTGGTTCTGGTGGCTGCGGTGCTGGTTCGGGCGCCGCCGGCGCCGCATCGAACGCATTGGCCTGCCAGCGTTGGTAAGCTGCCAGTTGTTCCTTGGGGATGACACTGGACATGGCGTCAGATCATCTGCTCGCCACCGGCACCACCGAGGACGATCTGGCCTTCGTCGGCCAGGCGCCGGACGATCTTGAGGATTTCCTTCTGCTCGGCTTCGACTTCCGAGAGGCGAACGGGGCCTTTCGACTCCAGGTCTTCGCGCAACATTTCGGCGGCACGCTGCGACATGTTCTTGAAAATCTTCTCGCGCAATTCCGGCGAAGCCCCCTTCAAGGCCAGGACCAGCGAATCGGACTGCACTTCGCGCATGATCATCTGGATCGAGCGATCGTCGATTTCCATCAGGTTCTCGAAAACGAACATCTCGTCGAGAATCTTCTGGGCAAGATCGGGGTCGTATTCGCGGATGGCATCAACTACTGAGGTTTCGTTGGCCGTGCCGATGAAGTTCAGGATTTCGGCGACCGTCCGTACGCCACCCATGGCGGTGCGCTTGACACTGGTTGATCCGGACAGGATGCGCAACATGGCCTCATTCAGTTCGCGCAAGGCTGCCGGCTGGATACCCTCCAGGGTAGCGATGCGAAGTACGACGTCGTTGCGCAAACGCTCGGTGAAATGGTTGAGGATTTCGCTGGCGTGGTCGTGTTCAAGGTGCACCAGGATTGTTGCGATGATTTGTGGGTGCTCATTCTTGATAAGATCGGCGACGGTTTGCGCATCCATCCATTTGAGGCCTTCAATGCCTGAGGTCTCGCCACCTTGCAGGATGCGGGAAATCAGATTGGAGGCCTTGTCATCACCCAGTGCCTTGGTCAGCACCGAACGGATGTAATTGTCCGTGTCCACGTGAACGGCCGCGTGCTCTTCGGCGTCTTTGTGGAATTCGTCGAGGACGGCTTCAACTGCGGCACGTGGCACAGTTTTCAGTGCTGCCATCGCATGGCCGAGCTTCTGGACTTCGCGCGGACCGAGATGCTTTAGCACCTCGGCAGCGTGATCCTCACCCAGCGCGATCAGTAGCGTCGCGCTTTTTTCCAGTCCGTCGTCAGCCGGCATTGGCGCCCATCCAGTCCCTGATGATGTTGGCTACCGCCTTCGAGTCGGCCTGCGCGATATCGCGCGCCTTCTGCACCTTGGCAGCGTAATGATCAATCTTCACATGGTCCTCGCCTTCTTCGCCATCATCGCCGATTACTGCAACGTGTCCTGCAGCGCCGGCGACACCTGCCGCAGTGGCCAGCTCCTCATCCGTAGGCGGTGCCGGGAACATGGTCTTGAGCGAAGGCTGGATGACCTTGAAATACAGGAACGCGATGATGGCAGCGATCAGCAGGTATTTCACCAGTTCCTTGGCGTAGGAAATTGTTTCCGGGTCCTTCCAGACCGGTAGGCTGCTATCGGTTTTTTCGGTTCCGGCAAATGGGGCGTTCGCTACGGAAATCGAGTCACCTCGCTCCTGACTGAAGCCCATCGCCTCACGCACCAGATCGTTGATCTGCTTCATCTCAGCATCGGCCAGCGGCTTGTTGACCTCGTTGCCACTCTTGGCATCGATTTCCTTGCGGTGATTGACGACAACGGCAGCGGTCAGGCGGCGGATGGCACCCATGCCCTGCTTGGTGTGGCGAATCGTGCGGTCAACTTCGTAATTGATGGTCGAATTCTTGGCTGTGTTGATCGGTTGCCCTGCAGCATTCAACGGAGCAGTGATGCCAGCTGCGTCAATGCGTCCCTGGATGTCGCCGGGACGTGCTGGCTGGCCGGGTACGTTGCCGACGGCCGGATCGGTCAGGGGGGCCGTTGCCGGTACTGGGGGCTGATTGGTGAGCGCACCAGGTACTCCGCCGGCCGCTTGGTTGACGCTTGCTGTCTCGTTGTTTTGCTGGCTGCGAATGGTGCTCGCATCCGGGGTCGCATTCGGACGAAAAGTCTCAGCTGTCTGTTCGCTTTGCGAAAAATCGATGTCGGCAGCTATCTGGACCTTGAAATTGTCTGTGCCCAGTACAGGTTTCAGGATTTCTTCAATGCGCACGACAATGCTGTTTTCAATCTCGCGAACGTACTTTATCTGGGTTGCGTCGAGTCCCGCTTCAGTCAGCTTGTTCTTGAGCGTGGACAGCAGGGCACCGTTCTGATCGAGGATGCTTACGTTAGCCGACTGCAGTTGCGGGACGCTGGATGAAATCAGGTGGGTGATGCCGGCAACCTGGGCGCTGTCGAGGGCGCGTCCGGGATAGAGATTGAGCATCACGGATGCGGTCGGCTTCTGCTCTTCGCGTACAAACACGGAAGGTTTCGGGATAGCCAAGTGAACCCTGGCCGATTGCACCGAGCCGATCGACATGATGGTGCGCGCCAGTTCTCCTTCCAGTCCGCGCTGGTAGTTGACCTGCTCGGCAAACTGGCTGATGCCGAATTTCTGGGTTTCCATCAACTCGAAGCCGACCATGCCGCCGCGTGGCAAACCTTCAGAGGCGAGTTTCAGACGGATTTCGTGAACCCGTTCGCTCGGCACCATGATCGCTCCGCTGTCGGACATGCGATGGGGGATGTTCTGCTGTTCGAGGCTGGCAATGATATTGCCGCCATCCCGTTCGTTCAGGTTGGAGAAAAGGACCTTGAAGTCAGGTTGCTGATTCCACAGAATGGAACCAACGATGACCGCGATGATGGCAGCTATGGCAACGGCCAGTCCGATCTTTTGCTGCACGTTCAGACGATTGAAAGCCTCGCGCAGGCGTTCCACCGGGTTTTCCGGTGGTGCGGTTCCTGCTGTGGTTTCGGTTGTTGCTGCCATCAAATGCCAAGTCGTTTAGGGTGAAACAGAAGAAGAATCAAACAGGAAGCCAAATTTTCCTAGAAATATTCTACTATTACCGGCGCCGAATGCACCCTAACTTTTTAATGACAAATCCTGAGCCTATCGCTGTTGACATCGCTGCTACCGACAAGACTGCCGAGTTGCAACGCGCATTTGCGATGTTCAATCAGGTTTCGGCTGAGTTGACCCAGGCCTACGAAGCGTTGCAGGGGCGCGTTGCCTCGCTGACCGAAGAGCTGGCTGTGGCGAATGGCGAGTTGCGGCGACAGTACCGCGAGAAGGAGGCGCTTTCCGAGCGTTTGTCTTCGCTGCTTGATGCCTTGCCGGCTGGTGTGGTGCTGCTTGACTCGTCGGCCCGTGTGACGGCGGTCAATCCGGTGGCCATCGCGATGTTCGGTGAACGTGTCATCGGGGAGCATTGGGGGGACGTGGTCAGCAGGACGCTTGAACCTGCAATGACCGTTGGTGAATGGCGACAGGGAGAAGCGTGGTTGTCGATGGCCGAAAGTGTCCTGCCCTCCGGTGATGGCAAGATATTGCTTATCCACGACATTTCCTCGGCGCAGCGCATGAAGGAAGAGTTGGAGCGCAGCCACCGGCTGGCAGCCATGGGCGAGATGGCGGCTTCCCTGGCCCACCAGTTGCGTACGCCGCTGGCCGCCGCTTTGCTCTATGCAGTTAATCTCGGTCAGGCGGGGATGAGTGACGAGTCGCGGGCGAAGTTTTCCGACAAGGCAACTGCCCAGTTACGCCGCCTTGAACGCCTCATCCAGGATGTGTTGCTGTTTGCCCGGGGTGAAAGCATGGGGCGCGACATCATTCCAGCTGGCGAGTTGTTCGGTGAGGTTGTCCAGACCATGGAACCGCTGATGCGCGAACACGGGATCGAATTTGTTGCGGTCGACGGCTGTGCAGAGGCAATAATCGTCGGCAGTCGCAAGGCGCTGTTCGGTGCGCTGGTGAATCTTCTGGAAAACGCGCTGCAGGCAACGCCGGCGGGCGGCAAAATTTGCCTCTCCGGCAATTTTTCCGGCGAATTCCTTAGTCTGTCGGTGCGCGATAGTGGTCCCGGGATTGCGCCGGAGAAGCGGGATCGAATCTTCGAGCCCTTCTACACGACCAAGGGTCAGGGGACTGGTCTTGGTCTGGCGATCGCGCTCGGGGTGGCGCGTGCGCATGGCGGAACAATTGAAATTTCGACGGCAACGATTGCGGGTGCCGAGTTTGTCATGACGCTGCCGGTTGGCGAGGCGTAAAGCGAAAGTTGAAACAATGAGCGAACACAGTTTGCCAGTTCTGGTGGTCGAGGATGATCCCAGTCTGCGCGAGGCAATCGGGGATACCCTGGAACTGGCCGGTCGCGCCTACGTGTCGGTGGACGGGGGAGAAGCGGCGTTGCAGGCGCTGGAGCGCCAGGCGTTTTCCATCGTTGTCAGCGACGTGCGCATGATGCCGATGGACGGGATTGCCCTGCTCAAGGAAATCCGTGCCCGCCTGCCGCATCTGCCGGTGGTGCTGATGACAGCCTACGCCGAGGTGGAGAAAGCTGTGGATGCGATGCGCTCAGGGGCCTGCGATTTCCTGCTCAAGCCTTTCGAACCAAAGGCCTTGCTCGGTCACATCAACAAATATGAACTGGCGGCCAGCCGTGATGATGGTGGCGTGGTGGCCGAGGATGCCGCCAGCCGGGATCTGTTCGCCATGGCGCAGCGGGTTGCGCAGACGGATGCAACCGTGTTGCTGACTGGAGAATCTGGGGTTGGGAAGGAAGTGGTCGCTCGCTTCATTCATCGAAATTCGTTGCGCCGTGCCGGTCCGTTCGTCGCCATAAATTGTGCAGCGATTCCGGACAGTCTGCTTGAGGCAACCCTGTTCGGTTACGAAAAGGGCGCATTTACCGGCGCCCAGCAGGCGCAGGCCGGCAAGTTCGAGCAGGCGCAGGAAGGTACCTTGCTGCTTGATGAAGTGACGGAAATGCCGATGGGGCTTCAGGCCAAGCTGCTGCGCGTTTTGCAGGAGCGGGAAGTGGAGCGGGTTGGTGGCAAGAAGCCGGTTGCCCTGAACATCCGCATAGTCGCCACCTCCAATCGCGACATGGCTGAAGCGGTTGCCAGCGGGGGGTTTCGTGAGGATCTGTACTACCGGCTGAACGTTTTCCCGGTGGCGATACCCGCGCTGCGCCAGCGACCGCTCGATATCGTGCCGATCGCCCGGCATTTCCTTGCCGAGCATGGCGGGCGTTTCGGGCGAACTGGCATACGCCTGTCACCAGCGGCAGAGCGGGCACTTGCTTCGCACGCATGGCCCGGCAATGTGCGCGAGCTGGAGAATGTCATGCAGCGAGCCTTGATCATGGCGCCGGGTAGCAGTATCGAGCCTGAGCATCTGCACCTGGGCGGGCAGGCGGCTGTCAGACCGGTGGCGCCGCCGGCTTTCACGGTTAACGATAAAAAAGGAGATAATATGAACATGAAAGATCTGGAGCGCGAGCACATCCTGCAGACGCTTTCAGAGGTCGGTGGCTCGCGGAAGTTGGCGATCGAACGACTGGGTATTTCGGAGCGGACCTTGCGCTACAAGTTGCAGCAATACCGCGAGGAAGGGCACTATCAGGATTGATTCTGGCCCGATTGTTGCTCTGATAGGCTTGGTTGAAGGAGTGGAAAATGGACACCAACGGTATTGAACAAATGTTGAGCGTACTGCGGTCGACCGCAGCACAGGCATCCGGCAAATCGGCAGAGCCTTCTGCGGGTTCGGCTGGCGTTACCGACTTTTCGGAAGTCCTGAAGAATTCCATCGACAAGGTCAATGAGACCCAGCAATCGGCCAATCAGATGGCGGAAAAACTTGCCGCCGGCGATACCAGCCAGAACCTCCATGAAGTAATGATCGCCCTGCAGACGGCCAGCGTTTCCTTCCAGGAAATGGTTCAGGTACGCAACAAGCTGGTTACCGCCTATCAGGACATGATGAACATGCAGGTCTGACGGCCGAGGGATGGTTGCCCTCAGTCCAGATATTTCAGTGCGGCTTCCCGCTGTGCTTGGCGTAGCGCCTCTTGCTTGAGGCGGCGCTCCTCTTCCCTTCGCGCGATTTCTGCTTGCTGTGCCCGTCGTTGCTGTGCCCGTTTGGCCGAGACCACCCGGCCACGGTGAATGGTGCGGCTGGCCATTATCGCCAGTCCGAGAATCAATGTGCTGACCAGACCTTTTTCGAGCGGGTTGGTGGCAATGACGATGATCATCACAACGCCGAGGATAAGTTCAATCCAGAAATGCTGGTATTGAATGCTGCTAGCTTGCATGGTGGTGAAAAGGCTTCCGTCGAATGGCGCGGATTTTAAAGTCAGATCTCGCTCTTGCCAAGCGAGAAGGCACTTTCTCTGGCGATGCCGTTGCTTGCGCTCAGCTCAGGCCGTTTTCCTTGGCCTTGCGTTCACGCTCGAGTCGGGTGATGTACCGTTCGATCAGTGTCAGCCGTGTCCCGGGAAGATTGACAAATTCGCAACCCAGCCTGAGTTGCTGCTCCCCGCTGACCGTTTCGACCCGGGAGATTTCGCGGACCCGCAGATTGACCGACAAAATGCTCTCTCCGGGAATCTCCAGGCGGCAGTCGGCAAACAGTTCTCCGAGCGAAAATTTTTCGGCATGACCGATCGGTCCGGTCAGGCAAAGCCCGCCTCCGCTGATGTCGTAGAGCGGAAACTCGAAGGCTTCGGCCCGGCCATCAGCATGCTGGCGGGCCAGTTTGCAGCGCAATGGCGGAAGGCGCGGGGTCTCGATGCGGAAAAACTCCCGTCGTTGCAGGCGCAACATGCGCTCCGGCAAGCTGCCGGCAAGTACCGGACGGCCATCCAGCGGGAGTGATTGCAAGACTCCCAGTCGCAACTGGATCTTTACCCGGTCGACCATCGTGGAGAGTGTTGTTTGCTGCGCACTCAGTGCCTGCTGGAATTGCTCCGGTCGCCCCGGCACGTCGAGGAAAATCTGCTGGTGCGCTTCGTCGATTGCAAGCACTGTACTCAGGAAAAAATCCCGTCCGGCGTCAAGGTAGAGTGTCACAAAATTGCGCTGTTCCTGGAGTGTGCGCAGATGCCGCAGTATTTCCAGTGGATTGCTCAAGATGTACTGGCCGTAATTTTCCGGCTGATCAATTTCGAAGACCGGAACGGATGTTTCTTCAGAAGCGGTTGTCATGTGCCGTAGCTATCGCGAGCATGTTGATTCATAAGGGAGGTGGTTCCGGGGTTTCGCCCTGTTCGATCCGGTACAGCCAGGCCAAGAGTTCTGCCACTGCCATGTATAACTGTGGGGGGATGTGTTCGTCAATGTCCACCTGGGTCAGCAGCGCGACAAGCTCGGGTGATTCGTGAACGTAAACCCCGTGCTCCTTCGCCTTGGCGATGATTTGCTCAGCAACGAGTCCCTTGCCCTTGGCGACGACGCGTGGTGCAGCATCCGTCTGGCGGTAAGCAAGTGCAATAGCTTCGCGAGCCGGATCAGCTTTCGGTGCCGGGGTCATGATCAATCAGGATTTGTCGAACATTCAGTCCCGCTGCTGCCAATTGATTCTGCAGCGCCGTCACACCCTCACGCAGACGACCTTCTCCTTCGCTTGTGTTGGAGAGAATGCGGATTCCCAGTTCGCCGCCTGGCTGCAAGTGCAAACGGGCATCAATGCCGCCAAGTTGCGGGAGTGTCAGTTTCAGGCGTGTGTGCCAGCGGGCTGTAGCCTCTTCACCGACGAGATTGCGATCTTCAGGATTTTCGCCGATTTCCCACCACATTTTCTGTCCCGGCCAGATCTGGCCTTGCCAGGCAAAGTTCTGGCTGGCCAGTCCGTCAAGTTGCTGCTGGACAATGGGGGCAATGTCACGCGGAATGCCACCCTGCGGCTGGAATTGTTGCGGTGAGGCAGCCTCGCGGCTGACGACCTGCTGGTTGACGCCGCTCTTGTCGGTTTGTCCTGGACTTCCCAGGCCAGATGCTTCGGCTACCAAGCGCCCCTGGGGCTCCTGGCGCAATTGTTCGGTGGGTAGTTGTCCGGCGACCCAGCGTGCCTGATGCGCTTCGTAAAACATGCCGCTCTGTGTCAATGCCTGTTTGAGCATTGGCGCCAGCTGGGCCCCATCTCGAGGCATTGTCGCTACCAGAGCCTGATTGCCGTTCAGCGGCGCTGCCGGTGCGCGCTTGCCCTCTCCGTCAATGCCTTGCATCAGGTCGCCGATCAGCTTTCCGGCCGAACTCAGGGAGGTTGGTACTGACGGATCGCCGGACTTTGCCGGCGTATCTGCGCGGTTGGCGACAAACGCCAAGGTCAGCTTGCCGTCGGACTCGGCAACTTCCAGTTCCAGGCTGTCACCCGGTTTGGCAGAAAAAGGCAGTGCAAGGGTGACATCCCGCTGGCCAACCGTTGCGCGATAACTGCCATTCGGCAGCATGGCCTGAATTTCTGCAAAAATTCGCTGGCCAGGAACAAGATTGCTGAGTATGTCAGCAATGCGTTGTGCTGGTGCTACTGGTTGGGTCTGCTGAGCCTGGGCGCTGGATGAATCGACAAGGGTTGTGCGCAGCGTACTGGCAACATCCGGCGGAATCATGTCAAGCGGTGGTCGTCTGGCGAAGGAGCTGGCTTCTTCGCAAAGGCGTCGATCAACGGCTTGATTTGCTCAAGCCGGGCCAAGCAGGATTTGGCGTTGAGTTCCAGTTGGCGCTGTATCTCACCCAGTTGTTTGATGCGCAATGGGGTATTCATGGAGCCTTTATCGATGGTTTTCAGCCATTCCAGTCTTTCGACAAGCTCGAACCCGATATCGGGTATCGTCTCCCAGTTTCCCTTCTTGACGACATCCGTAAGTTGCGACAACAAGCGCTCAACTTGAAGCAGTCTGTCAAGCACGTCCGGTTCTTGCGGGGGGGGGCGATCTCCGCTCATTTGGAATTATTAGGCGCTTGGCGGATTTGTTTCCAAGCTTCGGATATTTCGCCAAGCAATTTTTGCACTTCCGCAACCGCTTCCGAGTCGAGGTGAATGTTGGCATGAATGAGCCGCGAGGCCATGTATCCGTAAAGCGCCCGCAGGTTTTGCGCCAACTCCCCGCCTTGCTCCACATCCAGGCTGGATGAGAGGCCGTCGAGAATAATCTCGATGGCTTTGTTCAGTGAATGGGATTTGCCTTCGTAATCTTTCTCGAGGATTTGGGCTTGTGCTTTGACTAAGGCACTCTCCGCGCCGTCAAACAGAAGAGTGATCAGGCGATGAGGGTCTGCTCCTCTAACATCTGATTCGATTCCGATTTGCTGATAGCTGGCGATAGGATTTGAAAACATAGATCGTTTCAGAGGAATGAAATTACTACGACAAGGTGCTTAGCTGCTGTGTGAGATAACTGCTGGTCGTCTGCATTGAACTGATCAGGGTATCCAGAGCAGTGAACTGTTTGCGATAACGTTGTTCAATCAACGCAACCCGCGTTTCAAGAGCTGCCTGATTATCCTTGAAGCGACTGACCGAGTTGTTCAAACCTTCGACACGGCTGGTCAGCGCGCCATTCTGGCTCATAAGGTCGTTTATTGCACTATTGAATGAAGCGCCATACTTGCTAAGCGTTTGCATGACATCATCAGCAGATCGCTCAAGCGATTGATTCAGCATGGTATCGTCGATAGATAGCTGACCGTCTTGCTGAATTGTTACGCCGAGGTCGGCAAGCGCCTGAAACTGATTTCCAGACAAGCCGTTGGGAACAGTATTGCGAACGCTGTTCAGGGTGTCCCGAATCGAACGTGCGGCGGAGTCCCCGTTGAATCCCTTGGCCGTTTTTGTCTCCAGGTCGTATGAGCTGTTGTTCTTGATATGCGTGACAATACTGTTATACGCCTCGACAAATTTTTTGACGGCATCCTTGATCTTGCTGCTGTCGTTTTCTACCGAGACGGTTACGCTGCCTTCCTTCTGTGCTGTGAAGCTGAGGCCGGGGACTGCATCTGAAAAAGTATTGGTAGCCGAGCTGACGCTGATGCCATCAATGCTGATGAGAGCGTTCCGGGCGGGCGTGGAGGCAAGGTCTGTCGATGGATCAAAAGCGGACAGCAGATTTTGCGTGCTGCCAGGGGGGACTGAGTCCGGGGCGGCGATGTCAGTAGTGAACGAAAAACTGTTGCTTGCTCCGGATTTTTCTCCGGTAAGTACCAAACGGTCTCCATCCACACCAGCGATCACCGTTGCCGTAATTCCCATCTTGGCGTTATTGATTCGCGCGCTGACTTCCGTCAGCGTGTAACTAGCTTGATCATTGAGTTCAATTGCGGGTTGAGGTACGCCATCAACGGAAAAATTCAGTGTGCCTTGACCAAAACTGGTGCCACTGTCGTAAGCATATGAAAAGCTTTTTTGTGCGCTAGCGAGTTGTTGAACCTCGACGGCATAACTGCCAGGCGTTGCGTAAGAGGCTGCGCTGGAACTCAGAATTGTCGAATCGCTGGATTTTGCAGTGATCGCGCCCAGCATGCTTGGCAGTTCCAAGGTAAGGCTTGCACTCTTCAGTGCGTCGAGTTTCGATTTCAGTTCCCCGTAAAGTGAAATCTTTGTATTCGTAGAAGATATCTTGGCCTCAAGTGTCCTGATCGGGGATCTCTCCGCCGAGATGATCGACGACAGCATGGACTGCAGGTCAACGCCCGCGCCAATGCCTAATGAACTCACTGTTGCCATGATATCTACTCCTAAAAAACTTGAATCAGGCCTTGTCCTTGACAAGTAATCCTTGCAGCTTGTCCAGCGCCTGAGCCAGTTGAATGGCTTCCTCTGATGGGAACTGACGTATTACATCTTTTGTTTGACTGTCGAGGACCTTGACGACTTGTATACCAGATTCCTGGTCAATCGAGAAGCTGATTTCGGCTTTCGTGTTTGCGACAAACTTGCTTAGTCGTTCGACCGCATTTTCAACACTGAGATCCTGTTTTTTCTGCGTTTCCTGCTTGCTCGGCTGGATGCTCTCTGATTGGTTGTTGACGCTGGCACCGTTTTTGACGGCAGTTTGTCGGGAAACTGTCTGCCCGCTTGCTTCCTGAGGGCGTTGCGATGCACCGGCGGTGTTGATCGATTCGATGTTCATCATTTGCTCCAAAACAAAATGGTGCGGTGGCAATTTTTTGCCACCGCACCGATGTGCTCGTCAGAAAGCGCGATTATTAGCGGAGCAGTGACAGTACGTTCTGCGGAACAGCGTTAGCCTGAGCGACCATCGCCGTACCAGCCTGCTGGAGAATCTGGAAGCGGGCCAAGCGTGAGGTTTCTTCAGCGAAGTCAGCATCCATGATGCGGCTTTTTGCAGCCATGGTGTTTTCGTAACTGACCCGGTAGGACTGGATCTTGAATTCCTCAGTGTTCATCGTGGCGCCTTCTGTGGCGCGCGCGCTTGCGATCGAGCTGAGTTGGGTGCTCATGTCCGCGGCACAGGAGATAGTGACCTTGGTGAAAGCAACCGTACCGTTGAACTTTGCGTTGTCCTGAATTGTATTGGCTTCGCTTACCAGTTTGGTGATTTCCGATCCGATGTAACCCTTCTGGGCGGTGGTCAGATTGGCGTTGGTTTGTTGTTTGACCAGTTCGGCGATACGCTGGGTCATGTCGCCCACCACCGACAGGGCACCGTCGGCAACCTGGGCTTTGGAGATGACGTCGGAGGAGGCCCGGATATCGGCAGCAATTCCACGGGCTTCCTTCTCCATGTCCATGCCGATGGCCAAACCTGCAGCATCGTCCTTGGCTGAATTCACGCGGAGGCCGGAGGACAGGCGCTCAAGGGCAGAGCCCAGACCAAGCGAGTTCTTGGCCAGATTGCGCTGTGCGTTGAGGGAATAGGCGTTGGTGTTGATCGTGCTCATTTTGCTTCTCCTGATAAGTGGGTACTTGAGCTGATTGCCTGTCTGGCCGGTCTTTCAACTCTTTCGTACGGTGAAAATTTGCTGACAGATTACTTAACGACCACCGGGGGCAATACTTTAGAAAAAATTTTAGCGATGCTGTTCCGTGCTTTTCTGATGCTACGACTACTCCGGTTGATGGGCTGCCAACCATTCGTCAAGATGGTTCTCTAACAAGTAATGCTGTCTGACCCATTGGCGCAAGATTATTCCCTCACGCTCACGCGCATCGGGGTCGTTGATCCTTTCGCGCAGGGCGTTGACCCAGGCATCGGTGGTGTTGGCGACACAATGGGCTGGGCTGTTCCGGTATGGGGTGATGTCGGTGCAGACCACAGGAATGCCGAGAGCCCCGTATTCCAGAAGGCGGAGATTGCTTTTGGCCTGATTGAAAGGAATCTGCTCGAGCGGTGCGACCGCAATGTCCAGGTTGAGTGAGGCCAGTTTTGCTGGATAGGCGGCTAATTGCTCAAGACCATGGAATTCAGTTATCAGGGGACGGATTTCATCCGGGCACATGCCAAAGAAAACCCAGTCGGCTTCATGACGTGTACGTTCAATCACTTCCTTGAGTAGGGTGAGGTCAGCATAATGCCCGGATCCTCCCGCCCAGCCGATCCTCGGTTTCTTGCTGGTACGCTTGCGACTGACAAGAGGGAGCCACAATGCGCTTTCCAGCCGGTTTGGAACGACAAGGATGTCCTTACTCAGTCCTGCATAAATCTCGGCCAGGAAGTCCGTGCTCACCACCAGTCGGTCGCAACGTTCGAGGGCGAATTTCAGCCTGCCCGCGCTGTTGACCGGGAAATTCTTCTGGAAATGGCTGTTCTCCGCCATGCGGGTGATCAGATCGTCCAGGGCGTAAACGGTAAACGGGCGATTTGGCAGTCTTCGCCAGTTTTCCAGTGCTGCAAGATGGTGCTCGTGGATGTAGTTTTGCACAATCACGGTATCTGCGGACAGGCGCGCCAGTTCAGCCATGCTGAGTTCGTCGCGCGGGCTGCTGCCCATCGGCCACACGCACTGTGCGACCCTGCCGGCATTCACGAGGGCCTGGAGTGGGGACGTAATCCGATAAGTGGCTTGCGCGCCGGTGATTGGCCTGGCAAAAATCCGATATGCCTGATCGGGCAGGTGGCGCCACTGCGGCAGGTAATCCGTTTCAGGGACGATTTGTTCACTGTGCAGTGACAGGTTCGGGTTCCAGAACGGGTCTGCGGGAAAAGCCGCCAGCCAGCGCTGATTGAATAGTCGTTCCCCCTGAGCCTTTGCTAGCTTCCTGTGGGTGTGGCGTTCGAAATCAGCCTCGATATCAAGAGGGGGCGTGTCACAATCGACGACCGTGGCTAATGGCTGGCAAAGCAAACGATGCCCGGCTGCCAGCTGCTTGAGGCAAAAATCAGCCCAAGCAAAATTCGGATCGGGCAGGTTTGTGTCTATGCCATCTAGTGCATCAAATGCTGCTTTGTTGAGCAGAGCGCAAGCATTCGATACTGAACTGACATCGCGGGCGACCTGGAGATAGTCAAGGTAGCCGTTGTCCTTCAGCGTCGCTTCATTGGCGTAAGGGGAAGTAAGCGTCCCTCGTAGGCCAAGAACCTGCCCAACACTTCTTATGTGTGCATCGCCAGCGCGAATGACGCGGGGGGCGACTACCGCGATGTTGCATTGGAGTGCGGTACGAACCAGTTCTTCCAGCCATTCTGGTTGAATGATGACGATATCCTCCCGGATGGCTGCCAGGAACTCTCCGGAGAAAATTCGAACTGCGCGATTGCATTGTGCTGAAAGATCATCGGCCTCTGACCGATCAACGACGGTAAGCTGGAATCGGCTTCCATCCTGTTGCTGTGCAATCCACTCGGCAAGGAATCGGTCAGATTTTTCCTCCGGAGAAAGCTGGAGCAGAATTTCAAAATCAGGGTAGCCCGTTTTCTGGGTGATGCTTTCTAGGCAGCGGCGAAGTAGATCGGGTTGGTTACTGGACAATACGGCAATCGCAACCCGGGGCGTTCTGCTGAGCGGATACCGGATGCGCCAGGATTTTTCCGTGGCGGCAAGAATCTCGCTGCCAGGGGTGTTTTTGGCGAGATGCTGGTAGAGCGCCAGTAGGCAGGCGTCGGTGTTGGTGGGAAAGGTGTCGGGATAGCTGATCAGGGCGTCAGGAATGTGTTTGATCGAAGACCAGCCAAATTTATCGGTTATTTGCAGGAGTTGAGAAAACCACGGGCTGCCGTTACTTGTGCCACGACCTTGTACGACTACCCAGCTATCCCGGTGGATGCAAATTGGCCCGGCTAGATCCATGGATCGCAGGTGCTCGATATTAAGGCCCGGTTTTAATCGCAACTCGCTACAAATACCATCCGAGGTAATTGTGTAGTCATCTACAAAAAATGCACGGATGTCCGGGGCGCGATGAATTTCATCGGCCAGTCGCAATAGATACAGTGGGTCGAGAACGGCACCGGGCGGTAGTTCTACGATCCAGTCGCATCCCTCTCGCAAGCCGAGCGAGTGGATGAGTGCATCGGCCTGTTCTGTTGTCTCAATGGTGTGCCAACCAAAAAGGGAGTTTTCCTTAACAGCATCTGGTGCAGGAAGTGTGCTGATAACGTCAAGCGACCAGTTGTCGTAAAGCTGCTGTGCGAGGCTGTCCAGTGTATCTGCAAGCTTTGGTATTTCACCTTGGTTCAGTCTGATCAGGAGGCTGAATGATGTGGTGTTGCGTGAATTTGCGGTTGCTTGATGGCTTGTCGTGCCATAGTCCCACTCAGAAGCTTTCCTTTTCTTCAGCCACTCCTGATTGCTTAGGGGAGAGGAGAGATTGATTGAAGTGTCTGTTTTCCTCGCTGAAGCTTTGCTTGCAGGTTGGCTAAGAATCTGGTCGTAGAATGCGGCCAGTGTGGATGCTTTTTTCTGCCGGTCTTCCTTGTCCAGGAGCCAGAACCCCAAGAGCATGTCCTGTGGTGCGTTGTTGCCTAGGCTCTCTTTGTTTGGGAGAGGTTGGTCCTGGGTTGTTTGAATAAACCTTTCGACTTGCCACCAGTAGTAATTAAACTGATCGGGCGTGAATGTTCGGTAAAGAGAGATTTCTGCTTTTGCGATCGCCAGTGCGTATTGAGTGCTGGCCAATTCAATCCCGGGATTCTGGAAAATGCGGGGGTCGCCGTGATTATTCCAGTATTCCGAAGGGACGATGATTACTGGGCAGCCGCAAGACAGGGCCTCCGGAATTATGCTGCTCAATTCGTAACAATAAAGTGCCTCAGCTGTTCTCAGGATGTCTGCGATATTCTCTGGTGTTAATGATTTTTCCTGACCTAGACTTATTGCTTCACCAGTTATTTCCGGGCATAAAGGAGCGCCAGACAAATAATATTTGTTTGCATAATAATAACGGCCGCTTCGAGCTTGATCGTGGCGGTTGTTTTCGTTGTTGAATATTTCGCCATCAATAGTCGGGAGGTTGAGAATTTTTCCATTCACTCCCTCTGGTAGGCACCACCTTGCGAAGTAAAATATTTCCTCTGCAGGGTTGAAGTCGGTGTCGCCGCCAAGATGCCCGGGGCGATTGAGCAGCCAGCGTGCTACCCCTGGAATGGACAGCGGATTGCCTTTGACCACCTCCGGGTAAACTACGATTGGGTGTTTGCCTGCAAGGTAGTGTTTGTGAACGATTTCGCTGGTGAGTGGTGGAGTTTGCAGGCGTTCATTGAGTTCGCTTGCATGTACGATGTAGGCCTCTTCACCGAGTTGCTTCAAGGCATGGCAGAGGTAGTGCAGGCAGCGTATTCCGGCTGATGAATGGCGGTAGTCTTGAGCCGAGATGTAGTAAGGCCGGCGGCGTGTCCCGAAGAAACTCAGCCCCTTCGATAGTGGCGTCGGCGATGCCGGTAGATCGTCCATGTGGTAGCCGAGTGCCAATTGCTCATCGCCGAGAAATATCCGGAACAGATTACTGGTCTGAACGTCGAAATACTGTCGGTAGCCACCAGGGAGTTGGGTGCTCTCGTGGAGAGCCTGCAAGCTCTGGCTATGTCGTTCGATGGCTTGGGCCAGTAGCGTTCGGTCGATCTCCAGCCCGAAATGGAGCAGCGTCTTTTCCAGCGTGCCTCGCGGGTCTGCAACGAGTTCTTCGTAACGGATGGAAACCCCTCTGCATTCTCGCTGCAAGCGGATCAGTGGCGGTACCACAATCCTGAGATTGTGTGAAATAACCATCTCGATCGCATCTTCTAGCTGGTAGCCCACTGGTACTGTTGGCTCTCCCGCTTTGATCATGGCCTGGGCGAAGAGAGGGATAATGTCACACAGATTACGGTATAGGAATATCCAGCCATTGTTACTGTCGTAGGCAGAGGATTCATTCTTCAAGTTGCCGGGGCTTTTTATTTTGTAGCATGGCTGACCTACTTCCTTTGCGAATGTTGCTTCTGTTTCGTAACTATGTTCTGCAAGAACTTCACGCAACACTGCGTTGACAAAACCCTCTCCAGAGTATGGTAGTGGGCATAAATTGATGTTTACAGACATGGTTCGGAAGCTCAATTCTATTTTTTTGGGGCTGCATACACACGGAGATCGTCAGGCGAGTCGATTTCGCCCCATTCGCCATGGCACGGGATACTAGTTATTTTGACACCCGCATCAATCAGTTGCTGCAGGGTGCCGGTCATGTGCATACGGTCCCGCTGATCGGCTGTCATGGTTTCACGAAGGGTCTTCATGGCTTGCCAGCCGGATGGTAAGACGCGTAGTAGTCCCATGTATTGCCCTTCAATTTCGAGTAGTGATTTCGGTTTGCCGCCAATTTCGATTACTTGTCGACCATCGATACCAAGACGGAAGGTTTCCGCGTCGTCGAGCGGATTGGCGAAGCGAGCTTGCCAGTGGGGAAGCCAGTTAGGGTCGTAAGTAATTGTTAGTATGGCATTGGGGGCTTCGATCAATGCGCGGACTGTTTCGGCAGTGTAGAAAATATCCGAGTAACTAACGATGCATGGCCCCTCCAATAGCCAGTCTTCAGCGTAGGCGAGCGAGGACACCATATTCGTCTCCGCCCAACACGGGTTGTGGAATCTGGTGATGTGGGGCAGAGCTAGAAGTTCACTGCGGTATCCGGTGACGAGTGCTACTTCATCGATTCCGGCTGCTTGGAGTGCTGCAAGTTGCCAGTGCAAGAGCGGCTTGCCGTGCAATTCGACAAGGCACTTTGGGGTTTTGTCAGTGAGATTTTGCATCCGGCTGCCACGTCCAGCGGCGAGTATGATTGCTTTCATGTTTTTCCGGTTTTGCTGACTTTGTTCTGAGAGTATGGTTGCGGTCCACTGTTGGATAAGCATGAAATATAGTATCCATGTGGGTTGTTATGGCGTATGGATTTTTCCTCTAGGCCATTAGCCTCAGGTATCTGGAATCACATCGTTTGTTTGCCTCGTTTTCAGTTGCTACCGAGTAGTTTCCTCAATCGGGTGATGTCATCATTCTCAAAGCTAGGTTCTCGTTCTGGATGCCACATCCATCCTTCCCAACATAGCTTCTCATGTCGAATGGCTTCGATCTCTCCATCGGTACTGCGCGCGAGAACATTGAATCCTATAGGGCATGTGGATAGCGCTAGCTTGTGATAACTGTTGACTTCTCGGACGATTTCACCATGGATGGTGTGGCGCGTCTTCACGTGCAACTTAACTGTTCGCAGTTTGACGCCTGCACGAACCCCGATCATCTGCATTCCGCGACAGATTCCAAGAACTGGTAAATGGTTGTGCTCTGCATAATCCAAAAGACCATATTCTGTGAGGTCTCGAGAGTGACAGCTACCGATATCATTGCCGCCGGATAGAATGACTGCAGCCGGTGCAACAGCAGCAAGCCAGCGGGCTAATGTGTCAGGTTTAGGAAACAAACTATTGGGAATAGGAACTGGGATGCAATCGGTATGAAGCAAAAATTCGATCAGTCTTTGATCTAAAGCATCGCGCTGTTCATTTTGGCCGGGGAATATGTCTACTCGCTGACTGACGACAACTCTTTTCATGTCAATATTTCTACCCGTCGTCCGACGCAATCTAAGTGTAGGCGATGAGAACACGACCAGCGGCGATATAAAACCTCTCCCGCACCAATCACGGCAGGTAGTCCCAACTCACCAGAACGAATTGCCATGTGTGAATTGGCTCCTCCCCAGGCAGTAATAAGACCTGCAATGGGATGGGAAAATAGCCAGTCGAACCCCGGGTCGGCATTAGGTATACAAACGATCGCTCCCTGCAGTCGCTCAAGCTCGTTGAGCCCAACTACTGGTGCGGTAACCTGCTTTTGTGTGATGAAATTCGGCTCCGTTTCTGGCCACTCGAAAGCCCATACATCCGTTGGCTTGGAGATTAATGGGGGTAAAGAAATTTTCAGCGTTTCCGCATATCGCGCCTTCCCCTGCTCGATGCTGCGAAAAAGCACATCTCGTGTATCAGCTGCCGCAACATGCAGTTCCTTAAATACAGCAATATCACAGTAAGCCAAATCTTCGCGTGTGAAGCCCCATTGCGCACCGTATTCGGTGATCAGCGCCAGTACATCCGACAGATTGTGCGTGAAATGGAACTTCGAAAACTCCCTGAGCTCAATACCCGCCTGCAAGAAGTCAAACAAACTCACTGGGTTGGGCTGCAAACCATGTGTTTCGAGAAGTTTTACCACCTCGCGCATCTGCGGCAAAGTCACAGAGAAAGGGGGAACTGGCTCTATTGCAGGTGTCTCTTGGCTCCAGTCGAAATACATTTCCGGCGCCTCGTCGTAGCGTGGAGAGAGAATGTCGTAAGTGCCCGGGCGCAAATGGCCGTACTTAGAGAGGAAAGTGCTTCGATCCAAGTTTGCTCGATCACGCACCAATTGCCCGCTGACTGTAGAAACACCACCAAGGAAAGTTTCATAGTCGGTTTGCGAGAAAACGCCCACAGCCACCAGCGACTTCAGCATCTGTACTGCAACGAAACCCACGCGAGCCAGGCCGGCAAAGGGTAAGGTGCCATAGCGTTTTGCATCTTCGAGCAACCAGTAAATCAGTTCCAGTGGATCAGCGTTGGATGCCAGCAACTTCTTCCTGCGGGTGTTCAAGATTTCCAGTTTGGCTGCATCCTCACGCCAAAGGCCATCCTTAGGATGGACAATGCGATTGGTAAGTTGCCGCAAACTGTCAGCAATCGCCCCGCGTTCCCTCACAGAGAATCCTGCCGCCGCTAAACGTTCCAGTCTCTGAGGCAAATCCAAGGTATAGCAGGAAAAAACAATTTCAAATTCAACCTTGTCGTGTAGCATCGGTTCGGCAAGTAGGCGGTCTATGTAGTGATCTACCAATCGCCCGGCCAGTCCTTCGTTCAGGTCGGCGGGAACGAAGGAGTTAAAAGACAAGCGTACATCAATGTACGGAAGACCGAAGAAGTGCGGCATTAATGGAAAACTACGCAGATTTCGGTAGCCGTAGTTGTGGCGCTGATATGCCCATATCGTATCAGTAATTAGTTCTCGATAAAGCGATAGCGCCAGCGGTTTTGGTCGAATGCCAACTATTTCTGCTGGGTTCCAGTCAGGCATTACGCCGTAAACGGTGCGCCGCCCCATCAGGAAAGGATGCGACTGCATTCCCCGTGTTATTTTGTCCTGTATGTGTTGCAGCCGTTGGGCTTGCACGGAGGGGGGGAGCGATATATGGGGCAGGGTCAGTGACCGAGCCTGTAGCAGCCACAGAGTTTCAATGTCTTTCTCGTGGGTTACAGCAAACTCACAGTCCACCGGTATATCACCGAATAAAACGAGCAGTTCTTCTAGTAAGGTCACCACCCCTACAAAAATTGCCGGTGGTGGGAGAGGTGACTGTGCCGCTTGCTGCCAGGTGCGTCCACCCATTCCGCCTGTAACGACAGTCGTATCGCTACCCTCAGCCCAATTCACCACACGATAGGGGGCGCAGGTGTTCGGGTCGTGTGAAAAAGCCACTCCGGAACGAACAACGTTTTGCAACATTGGTTGAATCAACACTTCGTCGTCAGCAACCGCTTCTCCATACGAAGCGATAACCTGTTCTATGGCTTTTTCCAACCCATCTGCGTAAATATTGGGTAGCGTCAAGAATTCGCCAGCTCTAGATGCTCCCGCTCTGTCCTCGCGCTGACAACTGGAACGCACAATCCATGGCCCAGCACCGATGTCGGGAAGTACCCTATCAATGCACCTCCCACGATCAGCCCTCCAAGTAGCAACCGTAAACGTTATCAGTGGGGCAATATGTGCCGAATCTAATTTTCCAAGCAACAGTGATAGCGTGCCGGCCTTGGTGGTGAACGTTAGAGGCATCGCCAATTAGCCCATGCGACGTGCGGACCAAGCACGAGTCAGATAGGTTGCCTCAATTACATTTAACCCGGCGATTTGCTGCTCTACAAATTTCAGGAATGCTTCAAATTTCTGTGGGCCAAGTTGCACCCTGAGATCATTTACTGAACGCCAAGCGCCGAGATAACGTTCAGTTGTCATTGCGATGACGTGACGTCCCTCAAGATAGACGACATCGTCGAAATAAGGAGAACGCCAAAGTTGTTCAGTCAATATTTCTGTAAGGCCTGATCGACCGGAAGAAACCCGTTTAATGTTCGGTTGCAACATGCCAAGATAGGCTTCTATTGTGACTAATAGTGGGTTGGTCTCAATTAAACGAGGGTTCCAGAGTGCTGTGAAACGTCCTCCCGGCCGCAATAGCCGTTGAAACTCCTTTGTTGCTTTATTAAAATCAGCCCAATGGAAGCTAGATGCCATTGATAGCCAATCACAACAAGCATCTGGCAGTCCTGTTTGTTCTGCACTACCTGCTAGCCATTGCACACCAGTGCCGATACTATCAGCTAGGCCGTTGGCTCGCATGTCATCATTGGGCTCCACGGCGATAACTGAATTTACGCCTTTGCGGTAAACCATGCGCGTCCAAATGCCGGTGCCAGCGCCAACGTCTACAAAATCGATGTCAACACTTGGCTTATTAAGCAAACCGAGTAGTGCATTGAGAATCGATGGGCAGTAATCTGGCCGATGTTGGGAGTAATCTTTGGCGAGTCCTGTGAAGTCCCCCGCCTTGAGTGTTGGCATCATCTCATTCGCCTATCTTTAATGACTTCATCAAACTATCTGCTAACTGCTGCGGTGTTTCCCAAGGGGAGAACTCCGCGACCCAGTTAGCGTTCTTTGGCTCGTCAATGAATAAATCTAAACCGGCTACATTGGAGAGTTCCCCCTCATCGAAGCGGCGGTATATTCCCTTTGGATCCCGTCGACGCAACTCCTCCAAGGGGACTTTAAGATAGACCTCAAAGTAGCCAGGTAAATTCTTACGGTTCCAATCATGTACTTCGCGAAATAGTGAAATGGTCGCGATTACCACCGTAATCCCTTGTGAAGAAATAATCCGGCACAAATTTGCATATTGCATTGCAAGCTCTAAGCGGCCTTCGCGCCCATGGTTTCGTGCATTAGTAGCAGCAGCGCCAAAGACATCGCGTAACTCATCACCATCCAGTTGAATTACTGCCTTGCCCTCAGCGCGGAGTCGGGGCACAAGCTCACTGGCAAGCGAAGACTTACCCGCACCGGAAAGGCCCGTGATCCATATAACTTTGCTGGCTTCCTCAAACAACTTCTTGCCAGATAATTGCAGGCTCATTTTTATCTACGATCGTTTTAGTCGAATTCCCATATTGCCGAGTGGTTGCTCTTTTCGCCGCTCGGAGATGGCGCTAACAATTGCTGCTGCCCCTGCTGCACTTGCATAGCCTGGTTGTACGCAGTTTTGTTGCCTGAAGTCGGAAACGCGTGAAAGGAATTTATGGTAATCACCAATCATTATTGAAATAGCCTTGGCAACTTCATTTGTTGTTTTGGCTACCAAACCTATTTTGCAGCGGTTCCGGCAATAAGTGTTATTGAGAGCCTCTTCTGGTAGAGAGTCTTCGTTTGGGCTAAAGAAGACGACGGGGCGACCGATACCTAGTGCGAAGGTATAAGCAGTGCTCGAAAAATCAGAAATTAAAATTTTTGTTCGCGAATATAAATCCCAATACATGCTGCCACATCCATCGATTTCTAGATTGGTGCAGTCAGATAGTTTTCTGCGGATATTTTCTACAACTTCTGGTAATTCGTCCTTGTACGGCTTGAATATGATTTTGTAATCAGGAAAATTTTGGCATAAATTGCGCAGCAATTCGACGCCATGGCTATTCACTACCAGAACGCTTGTCCATAGCGGATTTTCCTTGTTGCCAGTGGTGTCGTTTGGGGTTGGTGCAAAGACAATGATATTTTCTGCCGGCGTGTTCCCGTATTGCCTTATTGGGGCATCCAGTTTGCAGTATCCCGACTGAAAAACAGTAATGTTGTCGCGATACGATTTCACATCAACTAGATGTGAAATCGTATCAAGTTTCAATTTGTTTTCTGGGGCTCCTGATAGGAAGGGAAGGGAGTCATAACCGGAAAAATAGAGGGCCTTCAGTGTTAGGTCCGTGATTGCCTGTGACGGTGTTAGTATCAGGTCATAGAACGGAAGAAATGCGACGAAGGCCGAGAGATCATTGAATAGTTCGCGTAACGATGACAATGCCCGATTTTCCCGCCCCGTAGAATGTAGCAGGCGATCAATATGTCCCTCAAGATCGAAGTGCGCGAAGGAAAGATGATCGTGAAGTACATGCAGCGGCCCGTTCGGGAGACAGTCCATAACACTGGCTGTCACAATCGCGTCAATCCCGTAGATTCGTCTCGCCATGTCGTTGATGATTAGCCATTTATTCTTGTGATTGGACTCGAGGTAGCCGGCGATGGTGCCAAATAGCCATAGTACTTCGCAGCCATGGTTTTCTAGTTCCAAAGGGAGATATCCGAAATTTCCTGCGAACCCCTCATTGGGACAAAAAAAACCAATTCTCATCGAATAGCCTGTTCTTTTACCAATGCAGTGCAATTCAAACTCTTCCAGTTCAAGGGGGTGCATTGCGCCAATCGAATCAATTTGAACGTGGCCGGATTTTTCAATCAGAATCAGCTTTAGTAAATCAGTAGGATCATCAAATTTGCAGTGCATGACTTTGTCGATGATTTGGGTTACTCGGGTTGAATGTTGAATCAACTAAATTTTCCATCCGTTGCCCATCCAAAAAAATTCATCATGTGTTTCCCTTTAGACGGGTCAGGCTTGGCTGTAGGTGGCGTCGAGCAGCCGGTTCATCAGCACAGGCATCGGCATTTCGGCCATGAATCGCTCCCGGCGTATGCGGGCTTCGTTTGCCCATTGGCCATCGGCAAGTATTTGGCAGCAGCGTTCGACAAAGTTTTCCGGGGCCGCCTCGACGATGTAGGGCGAAAGATCGCATGGCACTGGCGTCTGTTCGGAAAGCAGCAGGGAGTCGTTCGACAGGTGGTAGTGGTAGCGCGAGTTCGACGGATGTTGCCAGCTATCGGTCTGCCTGATGTTCAGGCCGATCTTGGCGCGGGCGATCAGGTCTTCGCGCAGCACGAAACTCAACGGCTTGGTCGCGACGACGTTGACGCCGCGCTTGGCCAATTCGCGAATCAGGGTGTTGCGGTGATCGGTCAGCGTGCCGGTGAAAATGGCATCGATGTCTTTGTGCTGCGCCAGCTTGTGTCCTACCCGGGCGAAGCCATCAACGTAACCATGCGGCAGATAGAAGACGCTGGCGTTGCCGGTCGCTTCCTTGAATGGGGTCACCTGGCTCTCAGCCAGATGCCAGACGGCGCGCGTCATCTCCTGGGCGACCAGAAAGGTCCGGAATCGCTTGCGCCAGTATTCCGGTACATCGTAATGCGAGTTGCGAGCCGATTCGCTATCGCCGCTGTTGAAGTCGTTGAAGCTATTGCCAGTGACGAATTCGGTAGCGACGACGATGAATTCCGTGCCTGGGGTTTTCCGGGCTTCCTTCATCGCCTCGACAAAGTCGTAAGTGAAGCATTCGAGCATGATGTTCATCTTGCCGGGAATCATCCGTTCTTCCAGGTCGGCCTTGTAGCCGAGGGCCTCCAGGCTGAGCTTGATCAGCAGGAGGGTATCCATGATGTGGAAGGGATCGCGACCATGGTTGCCGTAAACGAGCTTGAAATCCATCGCTCAGACGTTGCCGTATATCGAGTTTTTGAGCATCGTGAAGCCCTTGATCAGCTCGGCAATGCCTGCATCCAGCGTGACCGAGGTGCGGAAGCCGGTCGCTTCAAGCTTGGCGTTCGAGACGATGTAGTTACGCTGGTCGGGGTCCTTGCCGACCGGTGCTTCCATGAAGACGAAGCCAGGAAGCTGCTTCTGGATGTGTTCGCAAAGCTCCATTTTCGAGACATTGGCTTCGGAGAGACCGACGTTGTAGATTTCCCCCTTCATTGTTTCGAAGTTATTGATACCGTGCTGGAAAACGCGCGAGACATCGCGGACGTGGATGTAATTGCGCTTGAAATGACCCTCGAACAGGACGATGAAGCGGTCGTGCACGGCGCGGTAAGTAAAATCATTGACCAGCAGGTCGATGCGCATGCGCGGCGACATGCCGAACACCGTGGCCAGTCGGAAACTGATGGTGTTGCGATGTTGCATCAGGTGTTTTTCGATTTCCACCTTGTCGATCGCGTACTTCGAGATTGGTCGCAAGGGCGACTCTTCGGTGCAGAAATTGTTTTCGTCGCCGCTGCCGTACGCGCTGTTGGTGGTCGGCATCAGGATGCGTTGTTCCGCCGAGACCAGTTTCAGCATCAGCTTGATCGCGTCGTGATTGATCGTCTCGGCGCCGATCGGGTCCTGGTTGCACAGCGGTGCGCCGACGTAGGCGGCGAGCGGAATAATGATATCGGCCTTGGCGAGCAGCGGCTTGATGGTGCTTTCGATCCGGACGTCACCGCGGATCACGTTGAAGTCGGGGTGATGGCAGACGTGATTGAGGCTGGCCTGCTGGAACATGAAGTTGTCGACGACGGTGACCTTGTGTCCGGCCTGGAGCAGGTCGGGAACCAGCGTCGAGCCCAGATAGCCGGCGCCGCCGGTAACGAGAATGTTGAAGCTCAAGGAAGTCTCCTGATGTTGTTAGGCATGCCGGATGGCGAGTATAGCGGCTGCCCGGGCGTAGTCCTCGGGGATGCCGATGTCGATGAAATTGCCCGGGAATTCGGCGCCGTAGAAACGGCAGCCCCGGGCGAGCAGGGTGGGGAACAGCGTGTCTTCCAGCGACAGCGCCTGGCCGGGAGAATGCCCAGTGTTGGCGAGAAGCCCCGGAGCGACCAGGTAGATGCCGCCGTTGGCCAGTCGCTCGCCACTGTTCCGCCCGCTCCGGAAGGCTTCGACGCGTCCGTCCGGCGCGATATCCATGCCCAGGTAGCGTCCGTTCTCGCTGGTACTGAAGGTGCAGAAAGTCCAGTCGGCCTGGCTGCGGCGATGGAAATCAGCCAGTTGACCGAGGTCGACCGCAAAAAAGGTGTCGCCGTTGACGACCAACACCGGGTTCGTCCCCGCCAGTTGACGGGCGGCGAGCAGCAGGCCGCCGCCGGTCCCGAGGGGAGTCGTTTCCTCGGCGTAGTCGATGCGGGCGCCGCGGTAGGTGCTGCCGAAATGGCTGCGGATCGTCTCGGCCCGGTAGCCGACAGAAAGGATGAAGCGCCGGATGCCCTGAGCGATCCAGTAGTCGAGCAGGTAGTCGAGAAAGGGGCGGCCGGCGATCGGTGCCATCGGTTTGGGCAGGTCGGGAACCGCCGCCCGCAGACGAGTGCCCAGCCCCCCTGCGAGAATGATGGCGGTATCGACGATCAGCCGGTGCATCAGGCGGCGTTCAGAATGGTGCAGATGGTGTCGATTTCCTCGTCGCGCAGGTCGGGGAAATTGCCGAGATAGAAGCCGTAGAAATGCACGTGCTCGGTTTCCGGGAAGTTCAAATGATGCCCGTCGGGAACGATGCCCCGGAGATAAGGTTGGCGGACCTGGTTGCCGCCGCCGGCGCTGCCCCGGCGAAACTCAATGCCGCCCGCGCGCATCTGCACCATGACCCGGTGGACGAGTTCGTCGTCGGGCTCGCGCAGGATCAGATTGAAGGCGTAGTTGCTCGACCCCGCGAGTTCGAAATCGGTTCGGAACTTGCCGGCGTCGATCCGGCTCAGGAAGCGCCGCAGATTTTCGGTGCGGCGCACGACGTTGGCGTCCAGACGTTTCAACTGGCTGCGCCCGAGAATGCCGCCGATCTCGGTATTGCGGACGTTGTAGGCCGGATAGGCAAAGATGAAATCAGGGTTCAGCTCGGGGTGGTCCGTCTGGTAAGCCGAGAGGATGGCCGGATCGTTGGCCTCGCGGACCATGCCGTGAGAACGCAGGATGCGGATCTGCTGGTAGAGATCGGGGTCGTTGGTACACACCATGCCGCCCTCGATCGTGCTCATGTGATGGGCGTAATAGAACGAGAAATTGGAGACCCAGCCGAAACTGCCCAGGCGCTGGCCATTGTGCGTGGCGCCGTGCGATTCGCAGACGTCTTCGATCAGCGGAATGCCGCGGCGCTCGAGTTCGGAGAGCAGTTCGTCGCTCAGGCCGTCGAAGCCCTGGGCGTGCACGAGCAGCACGGCGCGGGTTTTTTCGCCGATCCGGGCGAGAATCTGCGCGGTATCCATCGCCAGCGTGCGCGGGTTGATGTCGGCGAAGACCGGAGTGAACCCGTTTTGCAGCACGGCCGCGACATCGGAGACCCAACCCAGCGGCGGGACGATGACTTCGCCGCCCTCTGGATGGCGGATTTTGAGTGCCGCCAGCGTCAGTAGATTGGCCGAAGCGCCGGAATTGACGAAGACGCTGTACTTGACCCCCAGCCAGCGGGACCATTCTTCTTCGAAGGCGCGCACGTTGGCGCCGTGAGTGAGCATCGGATCGTCCTGCTTCAGGTGCTCGATCACCGCATCGAGATCCTGGCGCAGAATGTTGTTACGCATCAGCGGAAATTTCATCAGTTCTCACTAAATCCACGGCCTCAGTCGCCGAGGATTTTCCTTTTCAGTTTGAGGCTGGCCATATGTTCGACATTGCACCGCTCGTCGCCGCCGAAACGGCGTTCGACCAGGTCGAGATAGGCCGGGTTGGTAAAGTAGGTGTGCCATGCCCGGTCCCGGAAAGCAAGTACTTCGGCCGACGACAGGTGCTTGGTCGGCAAAGGCTGGCATTCGTAGGACAGGAAGGCATAACCTTCGTAGGAATCCGGCAGGGCCCAGCCGTTCCGCTTGGCCTGGTAGTACATCGGACTGCCGGGCAGGGCCTGGCAGGGGTACATATTGGCCATTTCGGTATTCAGTTCAAGGGCCAGGTCCAGCGTTTCCTGCATGGTTTCCAGCGTATCGTCCGGGAAACCGAAGATGAAGTTGCTGATCACGTTGATGTCGGCGTCGCGCACGGTCTGGCAGATTTCGCGGATATTGACGTCGCGGAACGAGCCCTTGGACACTTCCTGGCGAACGCTCTGATTGCCGGCTTCGACGCCGAGTGCCAGCCAGTTGACGCCGGCCCGCTTGAACAGGGCCAACTGGTCCTCGCGCACGGTGTCGACGCGGGCGTAGGTCCACAAGTTGAAGTCGAAGCCGTGGTCGATCACCTGCTGCAGTACCGGCGCGTAGTATTTCCGGTTGAGGAAGAACATCTCGTCGCTGATGCGCAGCGTGCGGACGCCGAGTCCGGCCAGTTTCTGCATTTCCCGGGCGACCCACTGCGGGCTCCAGTAGCGCATGCCGCGCGAATGCGAGGCGTCGATGCCATCGTCGTTATTGCTACGGTTGACGATGTTGATCATGCAAAAATCGCAACCGAAGGAGCAGCCGAGCGAGGTGTATATCGCCGCGAAGGGCGTCCGCTGAGCATGATCGAAACCGGCGTGCCAGAAATGGGCGCGGTAGAGATCGAGCGGCTTTTTCCGATAGGGCAGCAGGTCCCAGGCGTAGCCGGGCAGGTCGATGTCCATCCGCGCTTGCGGCACGATGTCCTGTGGCGGGTTGAGGGTCGGTAGCTGGTGCCTCTTGTGGCCGATCCCCTTGGTCGTTCCGAGGTCGCTGCCCAGATTGCCGGCCAGTAGCTGGTGCAGGGCATAAACTCCCTCGTTCAGAAGGACGATGTCGATGCAATCGTGGCCGAGCACGTCCATGGGCAGGGCGCTGACATGAGAGCCGACGCAGCAGACCGGTGCGTGGCCGCCATCCGCCTTGATCGCGCGGGCCAACGCCAGCGCACCGATCATGCTGGTCGTGCCGGAATTCGGGTTTTGGCCATAGACGACCATCACGATCAGTCGGGGCGCGGTCTCGCCGATGCGGCTCACGGCCTGTTCGAGGGTCAGCTTCTCGGCGTCGCAGTCGAGGATCGCTACCCCGAAACCTTTGGCCCGGCAGGATTCGGCCAGCAGCAGCGACCAGGTCGGCGGTTCGACCGCCGAGTAGACCTGGGCCAGCCCCTGGTAGGCCTTGGCCGACGAATCGGGGTTGATGAACAGAACGTCGAGTTGTCTTGCCATTAGCGGCTACCCATGCGGTTTGTTTCACCTTCGGAGAGTTCGGCAAGGAAGCGGGTCACGCGCTCGGTGACGGCGTTTTCTCCGATCGAGACCTGTTCGTGCAGTTCGCTGCGCGAGCCGAGTTCGAAGCGATAGCCGCCCTCGACCCCGATGTTCAGCAGGCGGGGCGGCAGCCGCCGACCGGCGCAGAAGTCGAACAGCATGGCATCGAGCCCGCCGCGTCCGCGGAAGCCTTCCTCCAGGCTGACGACGCCAGCGTAGGCGGCAAGTGTCTCGGCCAGGCGCTGCTGGTCAAAACCGCTGAGGTCGAACAGGTCGATGACGCCGACCTGTTCTCCGGCCGTGGCCAGACGTTCGGCGACTTTGAGCGCGGTGTGCACCATGTAGCCGGTGGCGACAAGGCATAGCCTGTCGCCCGTGCGATGGCACTGGAAGCCGGACTCCATATCCGGCGGCGCTTCAGCGTACAGGGCTGGCAGTACCTGGGCATCGAGGCGCAGGTATTTCGGGCCGCCGAGCATCAGGCAGCGCTCGAAGAGCGCGGCGGCGGTAATGTGGTCGGCTGGCGAATAGACCGCCATATTGGGCATCGCGCGCATCAGCGTCAGGTCTTCGTAGCACTGGTGGGTCGGGCCGGACACCACATAGCTGTAGCCGGCGCCGACGCCGATCAGGTTGACGTTGAGCGGGCGGACTTGCGAGAGCAGCGCCAGGCTGACCCGGATCTGCTCGTAGCAACGCATCGTGATGAAGGGCGCGATGGCGTAGGCAAAAACCGTATAGCCCTCGAGGGCGAGGCCGGCCGAGATGTTGATCAGATTTTGCTCGGCAATGCCGACGTTAATGAAGCGCTCCGGAAAGCGCTCGCGGATGGTGTCCAGCACCGGCGAGCCGAAATCGGCGCAGACAAAGAACAGCTTCGGGTCATCGGCCATCGCCTCGCAGATCCGCCGCAGCAGGGCGTCGCGCATGGCCTGGGGGCGGTCGGTCATGGTGCCTCCCCGAGCAACTGGTCGAGCGTTTCCACCTTGGGATTCATGATGTGGCACAGCGGGGCATCCTCCAGTCCGGGCACGCCACGCCCCTTGAGCGTATTGGCGATCAGTGCCTTCGGGGCGCCGTTCCGTTTGCCCTGCATGGCACGGAGCGCAGCGTGGACGGCGTCGACGTCGTGACCATCGACTTCCGCGCAGGACCAGCCGAAGGCGCCAAGGCGATCGGCGAGCCGACCGTGGGAAACAATGTCGTCGGTGTGGCCGAGCATGCTGATCCGGTTGTTGTCGACGATCAGGTTGAGGTTGTCGAGGCGATGCTGGCTGGCAAACATTGCGGCTTCCCAGTTGGCGCCTTCATGCAGTTCGCCGTCGCCAGCGACGACGAAGATGTCGCGGTCGCTGCCTTTGCGCTTGAGTCCTAGCGCGATTCCGGTGGCGACGCCGAGACCATGCCCAAGCGAGCCATTGACCGTTTCATAGCCGGGGATCACCGGGTCCGGGATGCCGCCGAGAAAGCTGCCAGTTTCGCAGACGTGCTCGAGTTCTTCTCGGGCAAAGAAACCAAGGTCGGCGAGGATCGGGTACATGCAGATCGAACCGTGGCCCTTGCTGATGATGCAGCGGTCGCGGGTTTCGGCGAGAGGCTGGGCTGGATCGAAACGCAAGATCCCGCCGTAGTAAAGAGAGACGAAAATTTCGATGGGCGACAGCGACGAGGCGAGCCGGGTTTCCGGCGCCCGGCGGTGGATGCGCAGGGTTTCGAGCCAGACCCAGCGCGCCTTGGCTGTCAGGTCGATTGTCGATGCATTCATGCTTGTCCTTCCTGCGCGCAGGTTTTTCGGTACCAGTCGATGGTTTCGCGTAGCCCTTGGTCGAGCGAGGTCGATGCCTGCCAGCCCCAGTCTCGCAGGCGGCTACTGTCGAGCAACTTCTGCGGAGCACCGTCTGGTTTGCCGGAATCCCAAATGATTTGGCCAGCATAGCCGACGAGGTCGGCGATTTTTTCGGCCAGTTGGGCGATCGAATAGTCGATGCCACTGCCCAGGTTGACCGGCAGTTCCAGTGTGGACAGGTCTTGGCTCAGTAGTTGCACGCAGGCATCGGCGATGTCGTCGGCGAAAACGAATTCCCGGCGCGGCCGGCCCGACCCCCACAGCGTGACACTGGGCGCTCCTTGCTGCGCGGCCTCGACGAAGCGCCGGATCAGCGAGGCCAGGACATGGCCGGACCCGAGATCGAAATTGTCGTGAGGGCCGTAAGCGCTGTTCGGGATCAGCGGGACGAAGCGTTGTTCGCCGTCTTGCTGGTTGCAGGCCAGGCAAAGCTGGACGCCAGCCAGCTTGGCGATCGCATAGGCCAGGCTGGTCGGTTCCGGCTGGCCCGTGAGCAGCGCGCTTTCCGCCATCGGCTGTTGGCATTCGCGCGGATACATGCAGGATGAACCAAGCAGGATCAGGCGACGGACGCCGTGGCGCCTCGCCGCCTGCACAACATTGAGCTGGATTGCCAGGTTGCTGGTGATGAAATCGGCCGGAAATTGCTGGTTTTCGATGATGCCTCCGACCCTGCCGGCGGCGAGGACCACGTATTCCGGCCGGGTGGTGGCGAAAAAGGCATCGGTCGCCCGGCCGTCGGTCAGGTCCAGATCGCTCCGGTCGCGGGTGATCAGGTGGCGATGGTCTGCCGCGGTCAGGCGGCGGATGAGGGCCGAGCCGATCAGACCACGGTGTCCGGCGATGTAAATAGGGCTTTCGGCATGCATGGTCATCGCGCTTCAGAGTCCGTTCGGCTGGTAGAGCACGACGCGGCTGCCCGAATTCTCGAACTTGAACGGCACGTGCACCAGCCCGTGCAACCGTTCGCGGACCCGTGCCTGGTATTCCGGCCGGACAAACAGCAGCAGGAAACCGCCGCCGCCCGCGCCGATGATCTTGCCACCGGTTGCTCCGGCCTCCCGGGCAGCGCTGTAGAGGGCATCGATTTCCGGCGTCGACACCCGATCCGACAAGCTGCGCTTGAGCTGCCAGCTGCGGTCGAGCAGTTCGCCAAAGGCGGTGATCGGGGTCTGCCGGTCCTGCAGGACGGCGATCGCTTCATCGACCATGGCGTGCATGGCTTTCAGTTCAACTACCCGGTTCTTCAGGTTGTCGATCTTGGCCTTGGCAACTTCCGAGGCAATCCGCGAAACGCCGGTGAAGAACAGCATCAGGTGGCCCTGCAGATCGGCCAGGCGGTCCGGTGCGGTAATCACCGGGGCAACGTCGAAACTGTCGTTCTGGCGGAATTCGATGCGGTTCAGGCCGCCAAAAGCGGCAGATATCTGGTCCTGGGAGCCGACATTTTCCCGAATGACCTTTTGTTCGACATAAATGGCCTGGCTGGCCAGTTCATCCTTCGACACGTACTGGCCGCGCAGGGCGCAGATCGCATGCAGCAGCCCGACCGTAAACGACGAGCTGGAGCCAAGCCCGGAACGGGCCGGCAGGTCGCCGTCATGGTGAATTTCCAGTCCATCTTCGACCTTCAGGCAGTCGAGCACGGCACGCACCGCCGGATGCTGGATTTCGGCAATCTCGCGGACGTTTTCTATATGTGAATAGACAATCCGGTGCTTGTGTTCGAAAAACGGCGGCAGGTGCCGGCAGGTGATGTAGCAGTATTTGTCGATGGTAGTGGCGAGCACCAGGCCGCCGTGTTCGAGATACCAGGCCGGGTAATCGGTACCGCCACCGAAAAAGGAAATCCGGAAGGGCGTGCGGGTGATGATCATGGGGTGACGTTGGCCTCAAAAATCGGGGTTTCGCCAGTGTCGATCCAGCAGCCGTATTGGCGGCAGCGAATGCGGCTGGTGTGGCGCTGGCGCAGCCCGGTTCGGGCCTGCCGGACCAGTTGGTTACGAAAGTCGGGCTGCGCGCGCAGCGTGGTGATTTTCCCCGCCAGGTTTTCGACGCTGTCGAACAGCAGTACGTCTGCACCATCCGCAAACAGGCGGGCGCATTCCGGGCGGTCCGGTGGCAGCCAACTGATGCTGGGTACGGCGGCAGCCATCGCCTCGATCACCCGGCCTGAAAACGCCTTGACCAGAGTCGGCAGGTTGACGCAGGCCATGCCCAGGCGAAGACCTTCGAGAAACAGCGCAAAGAGGTCGGCGCGCAGGCGATGCAGTTCGTCGGCGAAGCCGGCCAGTGTCGCGGCATCGATTTCGCCGGCCAGCAAGCTTTGCCGCATTTCGCCATGCAGCGCTTCGAAGCGCACCAGTGTTTCGCTGCTGCGTTCCGGCAGTTGGAAGTGCGGGCGGTTCATCAGGCCTTCCAGGCGCGGGTCACTGAGAAAGCGGTTGCGCAGCAGGGTGTGCGCCTTCGGGTAGTTGTAGGCCGGGCCGGTGAAGTAGGCGGCGCCGATGAAGGCGGCGATATCGCTGGCCGGCGGGGCATCCTCGCGGATGAAACTCTCCGGTACCATGAAAACATTCCATAGCGTCGGAATGCCGAAAACTTGTTGAATTTCGGCGACGTCGGCTTCGTCGGCGGCGATTGCGTGGGTGCAATGGGGCAGGCAAGTGAAGGCGTCGTCGCGGCGCTTGGCGAGGAAGGGCAGGGCCTCGAGTTCTTCATCGCTGTGGTTGAGTGATTCGAGCACGACCCCCACCCGAACCGGTGCGACCTGTTTCAACCAGGTCCAGAAGCGCTCGTCGAAGGCGGCGTGATTGCACCAGATCCAGGCTTCATCAAAGGTCCGGCCGGCGAGCAGGGTTTCGGCGTGGCCGATGAAACTATCGGCGGCGTCCGGTGCCCGGCCATGGATGGCCGGCAACAGGGTGCAGCGGTGACCATTCTCGCGAAAGCCGTCGATGAAAGCGTACGAACCCGTGTACGACCAGGAGCGTGCTTGCTCCCAGTTGTCGAATTCGAGCATGATCAGAAGAATGTCTTTGGCCATAGGGAATCGATTGGTGGTGGGTCAATTACGGCAGATTCTTCGGTGTATTTAATTTCGTGCCGTTTGCCGCCTGCTGCTCAAGTTGTTGCGCTACTGCCATGCTGTGAATGGCGTTCTCCAGCGGAGTCCAGCAGTTTACCCGCAGTTGCTGTTCAATGCGTCGGATATCCGGAACGTAACGTTGTCGGGGGGCGGCATTGCCCTGGCGGTTCAGTACTTCGATGCGCGATGTCGGTGAAAGCGTGTCGCGGACCAGATTTGCCACCTCGAGCAGCGATAGCGGATCCGGCGAGCCGATGTTATAGGCTTGCCCGGCCTGGCCGCGACCCAGCAGGGCGAGCAGCCAGACGGCGAGGTCGGCGGCATGCAGATAGCTGCGCACGACCCGCCCGTCGCCGTTGATGCGCAGACTGTCGTGAGCCAGCGCATCGGCGATGAACTGGCTGATCGCCAGGTGCCCGGGCAGGCCGAAGCCGACGAAACTGAAGCAGCGGGCGATCACCACTTCGATATTCTTGTTGGTGGCGGCGTCCCGGGCGTCGCTTTCCATTGCCCGCTTGCCGCGTCCGTAGTAGTCCTCGGGCGCCAGCGCGAGAGTTTGGCCGGGGAAATCTTCCGCCATGTGTGGCAGGGTTTCCGGTTGCTCGCCGTAGATCGCCCCCGAACTGATCAGTAGTAGCCGTCCGGCGCTGGCAGCCGCTGCATGCTCTATGACGTGATGCGTGCCGACGACAATGTCGTCGAACAATTGCGGCGACTTTGCAGACAGCGGCGAGGTGTCGGCGGCGGCGTGAATGAAGCAGTCGAAACTCCCCTCCGGCCAGCGGTAGCTTTTGATATCGCCGCGTACCCATTCCAGCCAAGGTCGGGCGCGGAACTCCGGGTGTTTTGCGAGAAAGACATCGGGGTTGCGCGAGAGCAGCGTCAGCCGGATTCCTGCACCGCGTTCGTTCAGCCAGTGGCAGGCGAGCAGCAGCCAGAAGCCGATGAAGCCGCTGCCACCGGTGACGAAAACTCGCTGGCCGGTCAGTTCCGGGAGCGGGAAGGCTGTAAGTATTCGATCGAAATCCTGTAGCAGGTGGGTGAAAAGCGCTTCCCGGTGAGGGTTTGCTGTCATTCGTCGAGGTCGTACAGAAGAATGGTCGGGTGGCTGCCGGCTAATTCCCGGGCAATGGCGCCCTGGGCGTTGAAGGAGGAAATCAGGACGGTGCAGGCGGGGAGGGTGATGAGGAAGTTGCTGGGTTGGATCATGAAATTGCCGAGTTTTTTTCCACGCAAATTTGGGTTGTTGTCGACGACGGCAAGAATTTTCGCGGTGAGGCCCAATTGCTCCAGTCTCGGCAGAAGGCGGGCGGTATGGCTGCCGGCCCCAAAGATTGCAAAGGGGGCGCCGCAGTCAACGATCTTTTGCAGGCCTTTTTCCAGTGTGCTCTCGGAGTAGTTCAAATAGTCGTCCAGTCCGTCCATCGCAGGGGCGGGCGCGATCACGGCTTGGGGGTGGCGGGAGAAGAGTCCGAACAGGCTGTCGGTGCAACCCTGAAGTTCGCAGAGTGTCAATGTTTGAGGAGAGAAGCCAAAGTTCGCCATTAGTTCGGTCAGTGTTTCGATACTGAAATACTGGATGTGTTCAAGCGAAAATTCGCCATAGGCTTCCGCTGGTGGCGAGAGAAAACGCTCGAGCGCCGGAACTTCGATGAAGACCATGGCGTGCTCCGGCAATTCTTGCAGCAGATTGCTGAAGTCATCGCTCAGGCAGGGTAGGTGTTCGGCAACACCGGTCAGGCAAAGCAGGTCGGTTTCGGCCAACGGTAATTGATCACTTGCGTCGCGCAGCGAACCGGTGCGGATATGTTCGAGGCCGAGCAGATTTTTGGCAGTGATAGCCGAGGCGGGGGCTGGGTCAATTCCGTGTAGCCGGGTGAACCCAACTATCTTGAAGGCGTTGAGCAGAGCGCCGAAGCCACAGCCGATGTCGCTGATCTGTGCATCGGGTGAGAGATGTGGCAGGCAGAGTTCGAGCGTTTTCGCAATCCGCGCCTGGTCGACCGGACGAAGGCTCAGCTGGTTCAGGGGGTGATCGTACTTTGATAGGGTGCGATAGTATTTTTCGTAGGTTTCAGGGAGTGGCAGTTCATAGGCGTAGCAGAAACCGCACTGCATGCATTGGCCGATGCGATAGCTCATGTCCAGTCCGTCGAGCGGAGCCATGCGGTTGTCGAATACCAGTCGGGGAGCGTTGTTACCGCAGGTCGGGCATGGGCGACGCCAAGGGTAAGCTGGCTGGGAGTCAGCCATAAATCTGCTCCAGACGGAACATGCTCGAAGGTGACACCCCCTGTGCCAGCAGATTTTTCTGGATTTCCTCGGCGTGTCGCGTACTGGCAATCAGGATCGGCAGTCCGGCGAGAGCCGCCGGATCGTAGGCTGCTACCCGGTGCCGTCCAAAGATTTTTCCCTGTTGCTCGCTGGCGCTGTCGCAGATGGCGATTACCGGTAACTGTGCAAGCAATGGCTTCAGGTAATTGCAAAAATCGCCGCCGACACCATAAATAACAAAGGGGCCGTTCAGAAGAGTGGCGAAGCGGGAGAGTAATTCGGTCAGGCGTTGTTCCGGTGTTGTTTCAAGTCGGGCGAAGACGCGCAGGCTGTCGTTATAGACCGCCGATTCGAAGTGGCCCGTACTGGCCTCAATGATGCTCAATCCGGCACGGAAGAGCAGGAGTGTGAGCGAGGCAAGCGAGAACTGGTGCAGATGTTCGGGGTGCCGGTCATGGCTGAGCAGCCGATTGCCCGAGCGATGCGGGACTTCGATGATCAGGTAGGCATCGGGTCGGCAGAGGCTGCGCCAGTGACTGATTTCCGCTGCGATATCGGCAATATGTTCAAGGACGTGAAAGGCCAGCAGCAGGTCGAAGGGCGCGAGATCCGGTACCCCGGCCACGCTGCGCTCGACGCGGTCTAGTCGGTGCGCGGCGAGCGCGGCATCGGGGGATGGCTCGATCCCGATATAGTCGACTGCCGAGTGCTGTTTGATCCGGGCGCCTAAAGCGCCGTCGGCGCAACCGATTTCAAGAATGCGCAGGCCCGGTCGCAGATACCGGGCGATGCCGTTGAGCCGGTCGGCGTACTTTTTCTCCAGATCAGGGCATTGATCGTTGCGTCCGGCGCAAGCTGCATAGTAGCCGGCGGGCAAGCGTGCGCTTTGCCAGACGTGGGCGCAGGTCTGGCAGCGGAACGCATGGCTGTCATCGGCCAACTTCTGAGCATCGCCAGCGTTGCAGCAGGGGCAGCTCCGCTCCATCAGCGTTGTGCAGCGAATGAGGCGGTGGTCAGCGGGATCTGCATTTCCTCTGCCAGGGTGGCCAGTGGTAGTAGCGGCGACATGTCTTCGAGCGGCATTGACAGCATCGAGCCGTCTGCTTGTGGTAGTGCCGCGCATTTTGGGGCGAGGGTTTCGTTGGGCGTCAGTTGGACGTCGACGAGCATTGCCTGCGGCCGGGCGGTGACTTCGTTGAGGACAGGCGCCAGTTCGGCGGCGTCGGTAATGCGCCGGAAGGGCAGGCCGTAGGTGGTGGCGAGTTGTTCCAGATCAGGCAACAGCAGCCCGGCTTCCGGTCCGGTGCCAACGTAGCGCTCGGCGAAATAGTTGCGCTGGGTGTTACGGATCGATGCGTAGCCGCCGTTGTTCATGATGATCAGGCAGATCGGCAGGTTCTGGGCGCGTAGCGTGGCGAGTTCCTGCAGGTTGAGTTGCAAACTGCCGTCGCTCTCGATGGCAACCATCGGTTTGCGGTCATTGGCCAGACAGGCGCCGATGGCAGCCGGCAGTCCGTAGCCCATGGAGCCCAGGCCGGAGGTCAGGAATACACGCTGGCCGGGTTTGTTGCGAAAGACGGTGTAGAAGACCTCGACGGCCAGCCCGGAACTGCCTGTGGCAATCAGGGTGTCGGGTGGAACGGCGTCGGCGAGTACCGAGACGAAGTGGTAGTGATTGATGGGGCCGCAGACCGGGAAGGGCTTCCCGTCGTTTACCGGGTAGCGGTGTTTCCAGTCGGCAATCCGGGTCAGCCAGGCATCGCGGGCTTTTGGCGGCGGTGCCGGCAGGATTTCCAGTGCGCCAAGGAGGTCGGCGGCATCGGCGGTAATACCCAAGGCGATATCCATGTCGAGTTTTGCGATTTCATTGCAGTCAACGTCGATCACGACCTTTTTTGCCGCCCGGGCGAATCCGCGCGGGTTGTAGGCAGTGATGATGTTGTCCAGGCGGCAGCCGATGGAAATGAGCAGGTCGCAGTTCTGTACGGCGAAATTGCCGGGGCGCAGCGCGACAACGCCCGGCCGGCCCGCGCATAGCGGATGATCGGCGGGGATGATGTCGAGGGCGTTCCAGGTGGTGACCATCGGGACTTGCAGGCGTTCAGCTGTGTCAAGCAGGGCTTTTGCCCCGCCAGCCAGGCGGACGCCGTGGCCGGCCAGAATCAGCGGTCGCTCGGCGGCTGCCAGCAGGGTGAGCACTTCGCTGGCTGCCAGCTTGAGGTCGGTGCCGGGTGTTGCTTCCGGTGGCGTGAATTTTGGCAAATTTTCCGGGTTGACCGTAGCAGCCTGTACGTCGAGCGGCACGTCGAGCCAGACCGGGCCGGCGCGGCCGTTTTTCATTTCGTACAGTGCGCGCTCAAGTTGGTAGCGGATCTGTTGCGGATCGTCGACGGTTACCGCGTATTTGGTGATGTGGCTGACCATCGGCACGATGTCGACTTCCTGCACGCCGCCCTGGCGGAGCGGGCGCGTGCCGAGCAAGTCCGGGCGCTTGACCTGGCCCGAGATGATCAGCATCGGAATCGACTCGATCCAGGCACCGGCGACCGGTGTGATGACGTTGGTGGCACCAGGGCCGGTCGTCACCATGCAGACGCCGAAGGTCTCGCGGACGCGGCCATGGGCTTCGGCGGCAATGCCGCAGGCTTGTTCGTGGTGGCAGGGGACCGGGTTCAGGCGTTTTTCAGAAACCAGCGCGTCGTTGAGAAACATTGCCCCGCCACCCGGCAGCAGGAAAACATCGGTGGCGCCGGCCTCGGCCAGGTGCTGCATTAGATAATCGGCTGCGCGCATCGCTTACATCCAGTGGGTGAGTAGTGTCTTGCGACGGCTGTTGGCCTGGATTGAGGCGTCGGTATAGAAGGAGTCATCGTGGTAGTGGGTTGAGGAAATTTCCTCGAAGACCACACCTTCCTGGGTGTGAAACTTGTGGCGGACGCCGCGCTGCACGGTGATGACGTCGCCGCGCTCTGCCTCAATCGGTTGGCCGTCGAGCCAGATGGTGATCTTGCCGTGCAGGATGACGAAGGTTTCTTCCTTCTGCTTGTGGTACTGCTCGGGGTGGGTCTGGCCCGGCAGCATGGCGAGCAATTTCTTGCAGTATTCGCGGTTGACCACAGTCATCATGATCAGGCCGTATTCGGCGAAGCGTTCCATGCCGTAGTGATGTGAAATTTCTAGGTCGGATTTTCCGGGTACAACGATATTGCCTTCTTTCAGCAGATGGCAGACTGCGGTTACGGCAGCCCGTACCTCGGCCCTTTCGTTGCTGACATCGACTTCCGCGGCAAGCAGGGGGCTTCCGGCTTCAAGTGGCTGGCGGGCGACAAAGCGGTTGTATTTCGACCATTGGTTGGCGCTGATCTGGCCGGGGACGGGGGGGAAAGCGAAACAGACGGCGTCGTTGCTGATTGTTTCGCCAGCTGCGATGTCGCGGGTCAGGAAGACGGCGCGGCGCAGGCTTTCCAGGCTGTCGCTTTCGTTTTTTGTGGCCGGGGGCCAGGCTTCGCTGCCACACATGCTTTGGGCCATTGCAGCAGCGTTCAGCCAGGCGCGCACTTGCTGCGGATTGGCCGAATAGGCGTTGAGTGCGTATTGCCCGGTGGGCAAGCCGACATGTTTTTCAAATACCGTGGCGCCTTTGGCTAGCGCCAGCATCACGGGTTCGTTGCGGTCTGGCGCCTCGTGCGTCGAGAAACCGATACGTACGTCAGGATAGCGTTGCAGCAGGGCATCGATGCGGGAAATATGCAGGTTGGCGTCGGGTGTCGGATATTCGGCGACGCAGTGCATCAGCGTCAGGTTCTTGCTTCGGTGCAGGAAGAAACTGGTGACGTTGTCGACGTCTTCCTGTGTCGCGCCTGCGGTTGACGCGATGATCGGTTTGTCGCTTTGCGCGATGCGCTCAAGCAGTGGCCAGTCGGTCAGTGAGCAACTGGCAATCTTGATCATCTCGATGCCCTGGGCTTCGATCAGGTCGACCGATTTTTCGTCAAATGGCGTGCACACGGTTTTGAAACCACATTCGCACATGGTGTCGATCAGTGTCTGGAACTGCGCTTGCGACAAGCGCGTTTCCTCGAAACGCTTGACGTATTTGACGTCGTCGCGACCCTTGAAGCTCGGGTGGATGAAGCTGTCGAGGTCGCGGTACTGCAGCTTGAAGGCGAAATCAAAATCGAAACCTTCACAGGCTTCACGAATGGCGCGGATGATGGCAACGCCATGGGCCGTGTCGCCCATGTGGTTGTTGGCCATCTCGAAGATGAAAAGGGGTTTGCTCATGGTGTGGGTGTTAGAAGCCGGGCTGGCTGAATTTTCCAAGCATTTGGCATTGTTTTGACTCGGCGTCATTCTGATTTCACTTCAGCTTCTGGGTCGAGAATGAGCAGGAATATTTTACGAAATTCGGCATATCCATTGTTTTTGAGTATTGAGACCACTCTGTTTGGATAGGGGGCATTGTGCTCGCTGAGCTTGCAATAGCTTTGAATCACACAAATTGCCATTTCCTCGGTCATTTGACCGTGGTGGGCGGTTAGTCCGAGGAGGCAGGTTTTTACAATCAGATAGTGACAAACCAGTTTCGTATATTGCTGCAATAACGGTTCATTTTTGAACGGAAACAAGCTGTGGAAGACTGTGTGCACCAGATAGTTTTCAAGTATTTGACCGTTGTCGGACAGGAAAGGGATGAGTTGCTCCCGTGCAACATGTTTGATCCTTCTTGCCATCTCTTCAGATGTCGGAGGTGTATCTGTTTGTCCCAGGATCCCTTGCGCAGCTTCGGAGATGCATTTTGAAAAGCGATAATTTGTGCCTTCCGGGTTGGTGTTCATGATCTCTGCAAAAATTTTCAGTCGGAGTGCATCGTCAGAAGGTAATTGACGCAATTCTTGCTTGATCTTGTCGCTTTGCAGTAAAAGTTGACAAAATTCCTGAGTTATTTGAGGGAGTTGCTCAATCGTTTGTGAGTTGAGGGGATTGACTTGATTGTCGATCGCTTCGAGGAAGATACCAACCAGCAGCAGCCGGATATCCAGGCTCACTTCCCTGTGTTGTAGCGTGAAAATAATTACGGCGCGTATGTCGTTCAGTATTATTAAGCGATCAGGAGACTCCGTCTCGACTATTGGCAGTTCTTTGTCGCTACTGATCTGGTCTTCATGAAAACACATTTTTTCCTGATCCAAAAGGATGCGTCGAGCAGCTTCTGGACAGGAAAGTGAGAGGGAGTATTCGTACTGCAAACCAAATATTTTTTTTTGGCGGGGATAGTTTTTGCAGGTATCGGACAGCATCTCATGGCCAAGTTCTTTTTGAATTTTGCAAAGGCCATTTGCCAGAAAGGCACATTCTCCACGTATATTCATGCTAAGCACAGCAAAGCGCTTCTCGGTGCAGCTCTGATCTTTTCTGCGCTGAACGGCGGTCTTGAAAAGATTCTTTAATTCAGGATGTTGATTGCTTTTATACCGGTGGTAAGTATCGCGATCAATATCTACTTGCCAGCCTGCGCAACAAGTGTCTTCACATGCGTCGCCAATACACTGAAAATCAAGGTAGTGGGAGCCGAAAAGGGCATTGCTTTGCTTGTTCATTTAGATGAACCTTAGAAACTAGGCTGGCAGAACTCGCTCAGGCAAGCGGCGATGTGCTCTAGTTCAGCGTCCCCCAGCCCCGGCCAAACGCCAACCCAGAAGGTGTTTTTCATGATCTGGTCCGCGTTATCCAGCGTACCAGCCACGCGGTAGTTGCGACCCGCCATGTAAGGTTGCCGGGTCAGGTTGCCGGCAAACAGCAGGCGGGTGCCGATCTTGTGCTGGTCGAGGTTGCGCAGCAGGGTGACACGGTCGAAGGGAGCGTCGTCGCGTAGCGTGATCGGAAAGCCGAACCAGGAAGGATCGCTGCCCTCCGTGGCTTCTGGCAGGATCAGGAAATCGGTCAAATTGGCCAGTAGACCGTGTAATTTTGCGAAATTACCTTTGCGGGTGGCGATGAAGCCGTCGAGGCGCTCGAGTTGGGCCAGCCCAATGGCGGCTTGCATATCGGTGATCTTCAGGTTGTAGCCGAGGTGCGAGTAGACGTATTTGTGGTCGTAGCCGGCCGGGAGTTCGCCCAATTGCCAGTCGTAGCGCTTGCCACAGGTGTTGTCGCAGCCGGGGTTGCACCAGCAGTCGCGACCCCAGTCGCGCAGCGATTCGAGAATTCGTTTGAGTTGCGAGTCGACCGTAAAAACAGCGCCACCCTCGCCCATCGTGATGTGGTGTGCCGGGTAGAAAGATAACGTGCCAATATGGCCGAAGGTGCCGACTTTTTGCCCATTCAGCGTCGAGCCCAGGGCGTCGCAGCAGTCCTCGATCAACCATAGGCCATGTCGGTCGGCCAGGTCGCGCAGGGAGGCGGCATCGAAGGGGTTGCCCAGGGTGTGGGCAAGCATGATGGCGCGCGTACGCGGCGAGATCGCGGCTTCGATTACTGCGGTCGACGGGTTGTAAGTGCCAATTTCCGAATCGACGAAGACCGGGGTCAGGCCATTTTGCAGGATGGGGTTGACCGTCGTCGGGAAGCCGGCGGCCGCAGTGATGACTTCGTCGCCCGGCTGCAAGGCGCTTTGACCAAGCAAAGGAGAGGTCAGCGCCGTGAGTGCCAGCAGGTTGGCGCTGGAGCCGGAATTGCAGGTTAAAGCGTATTCGACTGCAAGATAGTCGGCTAGTTTGTTTTCAAAGGCGGCATTGAAGCGTCCTGTGGTCAGCCAGCCATCAAGGGAGGCGTCGACAAGATTAACGAACTCTTCGGGGCCAAGCACTTTTCCTGATGGCGGGATGGCGGTTTCGTCAGGGCTGAATCCACCGTTCGCCAAGGCTCGTGCCGAGTAACTGCGGACCAGGTCGAGAATGTGTTGTCTTTCTTCATTCAGCGACATTATTGGTTTTTCCATGGTGGGGCGCAGGGATCATGCTTGGGGGCTGCTGAGGTAGGTTAACCGAATTTTCCAATACCGGCGCACAGTGGCGGGTTGTCGATGACTTAATCTCACGCCCCTTGGGCAAACTGGAGTCGTGCCGCCATCTTCGTAGTCAAGCTGCAGATTCTGGGTCAAGAATGAGCAGGAATATTCTGCGAAACTCGGTGAATCCATTGTCTTGGAGGATTGAAAGTACTCTGGCCGGGTAAGTCGCGTTATGTTCGCTGAGTTTGCTGAAGCTTTGAATGACGCGGATGGTCAGTTCCTCGGTCATTTGACCATAGAAGGCGGTTAGTCCAAGAAGACAGGTCTTTACGATCAGGTAGTGGCAGACGAGTTTCACATATTGTTGCAACAACGGTTCGTTTGTGAATGGGAACAGACTGTGGAAGACCGTGTGCACCAGGTAGTTTTCGAGAATGTGGCTGTTGTTCTTGAGGAAAGGCGCCAGTTGCTCCTTCGCCGCATGCTTGATCCGGCTTACCATTTCTTCAGATGCCAGGGGCGTATTAGCCTGAGCCAGGAAGCCTTGCGCGGCTTCAGTGATGCATGTTGAAAAACGGCGGTTTGTACCTTCCGGGTTGGTCTTCATGATCTCGGCAAAAATTTTCAGGCGGAGCGCATCCTCGGAAGGTAGTTGCCGCAATTCTTGCTCGATTGTGTCACCGTGCTGCAAAAGCAGACAAAAATCATCGGTGAGTTGAGGAAGCAGTTCGATCGTTCTCGTGTCGAAAGGATAGGCCTGCTTGTCGATACTTTCGAGAAAAAGCCCGACCAGCAGAAGCCGGGTGTCCAGACTGAGTGCCCTGTGCTGGAGCGTGAAAATGATCACGGCGCGGATGTCGTTCAGAATGATGAAGCGCTCTGGAGATTCGGTTTCGGCTGGCGGTGTCTCATCGCCCTCGGTAATGCGAGAGCCTTCCAGAAAACACATTTTTTCCGGATCAAGGAGGATGCGTCGAGCCGCCTCGGGGCAGGAAAGAGAGAGGGAATATTCGTGTTGCGAGCCAAACAGGTTCTTTTTGCGCGGATAGTTCTTGCAAATCTCGGAGAGCAGCGCGTGGCCGAGATTTTTCTGGATTTTGCACAGGCCATTTTCCAGAAAGGCACATTCTCCCTGTGAGTTCAGACTGAGTTCTGCGAACATCTGCTTGGTGCTGGTCTGATCTTTTTTACGCAGGACAGCAGTCTTGAATAGTTTTTTTAACGCTGGGTGCTGATTGTTTTTGTAGCGGTGGTAAGTGTCGCGATCAATATCGACTCGCCAACCTGCGCAACAGGTGTCCTCACAGGCATCGCCGATGCACTGGAAGTCAAGGTAGTGAGAGCCGAAAAGGGCTGTGTTGTCGTCGCTCATGAGTTTGCAGTCTTGGTAGGTTGTCGCGGTCGGCTGCCTTCCAGGGCCGCAATTTCGGCTTCACACAAAGTTCGGGCATCGGCGCCGGTATTTTGGGCTTGATACCAGGCCATCGTACGGCGCACGCTTTCTTGGAGTGACCATCTGGGTCGAGCGTTCAACAGCACGCGTGATTTCGCTGTTTCCAGAGCCAGCCAGCCAGCTTCGTGCGGGCCACTGGCTTGCTCGGCATAGCGTACCCTGCCTTGACCATACGCTGTACGCGCCAGTTCGATGACTTGTTGCACGGTGGCGGCTTCGTGGGTGGGTGGGCCGAAGTTGTAGGCACCTGCCAATTCGGGCTCTTGCCAGAGTTTCTCCGCTAGGTCGAGATAGCCGGCCAGCGCCTCCAGGACGTGTTGCCAGGGGCGAATGGCCTGCGGGTGTCGGATGTTCAGCACCTGGCCGGCTTGCCAGGCGCGCACGGCGTCGGGGATCAGGCGATCTTCCGACCAATCGCCGCCGCCAATCACGTTGCCGGCACGGGCTGAGGCCACCGCGACACCTTGTTCTCGCAAGAAGGCATCGCGGTAACTGGCAATCACGATTTCGCTTGCTGCCTTGCTGGCGCTGTATGGGTCGTGGCCGCCGAGGGCATCGTCTTCGCGGTAGGGATAGAAATCTTCGCGATTGCGGTACACCTTGTCGGTTGTCACCATCACGGCAACGCGCACTGAATCGAGGTCGCGCAAGGCGTCGAGCACATGTACCGTGCCCATCACGTTGCAGGCGTAAGTGGCCACGGGATCGTGGTAGCTGGTCCGGACCAGGGCTTGCGCTGCCAGGTGCAGGACGATTTCAGGGTTGGCGTTGTGAATGATTTGTCTGGTGCGGTCAACGTCACGAATATCGCAAAAATGACTGCTGATGCATTCGGCAATTCGGGCCTGTTCAAAAACGCTGGGCTGGATATTTGGCGGCAAGGCCAGTCCGGTGACTTCGGCGCCCAGTTGCTTGAGCCATAGTGTCAGCCAACTGCCTTTGAAGCCGGTATGTCCGGTGATGAGGACACGCTTGCCCCGCCAGAATGTTGAATTGCTCACCATTTTTTCCACGGCGCCTGGCCGGAACTCCACAGTCGTTCCAACAGGGTTTTGTCACGCAAGGTGTCCATTGGCTGCCAGAATCCCCGGTGTTGCCAGACGGCGAGCTCATTTTGCCTGGCCAGGGTTTCCAGCGGGCGTGCTTCCCAAAAGGATTGGTCGTCCTCAATGAGGTCGATTACCTTTGGGGAGAGGACAAAAAATCCTGCGTTGATGACGCCATCGCTACCCGGGGGTTTTTCGTGAAACTTCGTGACTAGCGAGCCCGTGATTTCCAGCGTACCAAAACGTCCCGGTGGGGTTGCCGCGGTCACTGTTGCTAACAGGCCATGCTTGCGGTGAAACTCAATGCTTTGGCTTATATCGACGTCGCCCACGCCATCACCGTAGGTAAAACAGAACGCATCATCGTTGGCGAGGTAATTGCGCACCCTCTTGAGGCGACCTCCCGTCTGGGTGTTGTCGCCCGTGTCGATCAGCGTGATGCGCCAAGGCTCTGCGTGTTGCTTGTGCACTTCCATGCTGTTTTTGCTGAGATCAAAGGTGACATCAGAGGTGTGCAGAAAGTAATTCGCAAAAAACTCCTTGATTACATAGCCTTTGTAGCCCAGGCAGATGATGAAGTCGTTGATGCCATGGTGTGAATAAATTTTCAGGATGTGCCAAAGGATTGGCATGCCACCGATTTCGATCATCGGTTTGGGTTTTAGGTGGGATTCTTCACTGATCCGGGTTCCCAGCCCCCCTGCAAGAATGACCGCCTTCATCGGCTGACTACCCGGTTCTTCCCGGTCTGCTTGGCTTCGTACATGGCTTCGTCGGCACGCTTGATCACACTACCTTGATTGTCCTGTTCAGTCATCTGGGTGACACCTGCGCTGAAGGTTATCAGGACTTTGTCGTTGTCGTTCAGGAAAAATTTCTTGGTCAGTTCACGTTGCAGGCGGGTCAGGACGAGAACTGCATCTTTCAGGTTGGTCTCCGGCAGCAGGATGATGAATTCTTCACCGCCATAGCGGGCAATGGTGTCCTGGGGGCGGAGGGTGTGACGACAGACCGTGGCCAGATGGATGAGGGCCTGGTCGCCTGCGTCATGACCGAGTGAGTCGTTCAGTTTCTTGAAATTGTCAATATCGAGAAGTGCGACACACATTACGGTGTCGTGGCGTTGGGCACGGGAAATTTCCTTCTCGAACATGTCTTCCAGGCCATGCCGGTTGAGGACGCCAGTGAGTTGGTCGTGGCGGACAAGGACGCTGGTTTTTTCCAGCTCCAGTTCCAGTTCGCGAATCCTTGTTTCGGATTCCCGGACTTTTTGCTGGGTAGTACGCAATTCATCGTGGGAGCGCTGGGCGTTGATCTGGATGTTCCTCGTTTCGCGCATTACCTCCCCGAGCACGCTTTCGAGCTGGGATATGTTGTCGGCGGCGCTGATCTTGTCGGCGAAGCTTTCGATCTTGTCGTGGTAGTCGGAGGTTGCGTCGGCAAAGTCGGCCAGATGGTCAACGAAGCCGGTAAGCATCTGCTTGATCGCTTCGCGGGTTTCGAAGAGGCTGGCCTTGAGCTGGCTTTGTTTGAAAAGCACCTCTTTCAGCCGGCGCTCGGCATCGTCGATTGCCCTTTGGGATAAGGGTTTGTCGATAATTTCGCGGACAACTTCAATCTGCCCGTGAAGCCAGCGATCGTCGATGACCAGTTCGGTCATGTTCTCCACCAGCAAGCGTAGCAGGCCGAGCAGGCTGTTGCGCAATTCCCCCTGGTCCTCTGCCAGCAGTTCCAGCTTGAATGCGAAGCGCTTGAGACGCGTCAGGAAAGCCTGCATCTCGTCTGCTTTGCGGGCTTGGCGAATGTCGGCGGCGAGTTGCCTGGCATCGCTTGAGAGCTGGGGGCTTTCGATCAGCTGGGTGGCGATTGCCGTTTCCAGTGTGAAGGCAAAGAGTTCCCTGAGCTCGGCGAGCAGTTCCGGGTCGCTGCTGGCGGTCGACGGCGTTGCCAGATCAATTTTTGGTGTGTCAACGTCGTTGACCGCAACATTGCCTTCCTGTTCTCGTCCTTGTCCCCAGGAGCGCAGCAGGCCTTGCAGGCGGTTGAACAGGTTGTCGGGATTGCTGGCGCTGGCACCGAGCACATGTTCGAGCGATTCGCGCTTGCGGGCCGCGGTGAGCCCCTGGTGTTTTGCCTCCCATTGACGCAGGAGGTCGGAGATCAGCTCTCCCCAGGCCAGCTTTTGTGATTCTGCCAGTGAGCCGACAAAGGTTGTTAGGTGCTTTTGATACGATTCCCAGTTGGCGTTCTTGACGGCATCGTCTAGTTGCCGTGCCAGTCGCATCTGATCCGGAGAGCCTTTGGGCAGGGCTGCTGCGAGCGAGCGCAGATGTCGTTCCGGGAAATCCTGCGAGGCTGGCTTTGTCCCGGCTATTTCATGATAGAGCGTCAGGTAGTTGTCTGGCGTCGGCGCTATCCTGCGCTGAGCCAATTGCTTCAACGTGTCGCGGGCAATCTCGAATGGAGTGGCTGGGTTGGTCATGTGGGAATGTTATTGATCAGCTATAATCCGGGCCCAGTTTCAGCCCCCGTAGCATGAAGGTCGTGCAGTTGATTTGTAATCATCAGGTGTTGGTTCGATTCCGACCGGGGGCACCAATCACGCAGGCATGTTGCCGTAGCCCAGGCGGTGAGACAAGTCTGCAGCGGCTTTGAGCATGGCTTTCCCCGTTGCGCTATCCCATTCGACGTCAAATTCACCGACTGAGCCGAGGGATGTAATCGCTGCAACCATGTGACCGGTGTGGTCATAAACAGGAGCGCTGAAGCCGTTGATTCCTGGTGTCAGGCTGCCGCTGGCTCGGGAAATTCCATGTTCGCGAATTTCGGTCAGGACCTTTTCCAATTGTCGGCGACAGGTTGTTATAGCGGTCTTGCTCGACTCTGCCTGTTCGTGCAATTCAAGGTCGACCATCTTTTTAAGGAAAGGTGAGCGGCAGAATGCTGCGAAGGCGCGTCCGGTCGCCGAGCGGCTAAGGGAGAGTACGGTGCCCGGCCGCAGGGTGATCGTGATCGGACTGCCTGCATCCACAATACGGACAATGGTCGCGCCATGAGTGCCCCAGACCGCGAGGGCAACCGTTTCGTGGATTTGTTCGCACAGGTTGTCCAGCACAGGACCGGAAAGCCTTACGGGGTCGAGTCTTCCCAGTCCGGAGAGGCCAAGTTCGAGCGCGTAGGCGCCAAGGTCATAGCGGCCTGTTCCCGAATCCTGTTCCACAATACCGATGCGCATGAAGCTGACCAGGTAGCGGTGGGCTTTGGCTGCGGCCATGCCAGCCCCTTTGGCGATGTCGCGCAACATCATTGGACGGTTGTTCTTTGCGAGCACATCCAGCAGTCGAAAGCCGACTTCGATGGACTGTATCCCCTGACGTTCGCTGGCAACTTTAGTGATCATGGTGCGTAGGCTGAATCAAAGTCCATATTCTATGCATCTATGACGTCCTTGAGTGCGGCAATATAATTAGCCTTCAAATATACAGGGAGGTGATATGCGGGCTGTTCTCGTGGCAAATCCAAAGGGCGGGGCTGGCAAGACCACGCTCGCTACCAATCTCTCGGGGTACTTCGCCAATCAGGGGAAGGTGACAACGCTGTGCGATCTGGATCGTCAGCAGTCGGCATTGCGCTGGATGGCTTTTCGCGACCCGGCCTTGGCTGCGCTGAGTGGATACTATGCAGGAAATCAAATAGTCCTCAATTTGCCCAAGGAGGCGGATTGGGTTGTCGTCGATGCACCCGCGGGTCTGCAGGGTTACAAGCTGACTGACTACATCCGTGCTGTAGACAAGGTGGTCGTTCCTTTGGTCCCTTCCGTATTTGACATGGCGGCCACGGAAGATTTCCTCAACTCGATCCGTTCGGAAATACGTGGTCAGCGGACCAAGGTGGGGATCGTGGCAATGCGGGTTGATCCGCGGACCAAGGCGGCGGGAATGCTGGAAGAGTTTCTCAAGCATTTTGATATCCCGATCGTCGCCTATCTGCGCAACACCCAGAACTACGTCAACGTCGCTGCAGCCGGAGCCACTGTTTTTGATCCGCCGCGAGCCAAACACCGGCGGGAAGTTGCTCAGTGGGAACCCCTTGTTGATTGGCTCGAAAAATAAGTACGTGTTTTTTTTGCGCAGGGGGTTGACGAGGGGGCGGAGGCTCGGCATAATTCGGCCTCTCTGACGGACGCGGGGTGGAGCAGTCTGGCAGCTCGTCGGGCTCATAACCCGAAGGTCGCAGGTTCAAATCCTGCCCCCGCAACCAGCGAAGTTCGTTGGTATGAGTGGAAGTCAGAGAAAAGTAGTGAGGCGGTTCGGTAGAAAATTTTTTACTGAAAAGCTTGACGGAAGTGAGGAAGTGTTACATAATCTCGCTTCTCTGCTGCAGACGAATTGATGTTTAAGACGGCGCGGCGATGTTCTTTAAAAGTTTGGACAACCGATAG
>NZ_MTHD01000002.1 GCF_001956855.1 Azonexus hydrophilus
CCCGAACAGGACCGTGAAACAGATGAGCGCCAATGATAGTGAGCTTCCGCTCGCGAAAGTAGGTCACCGCCAGGCTCCCATTACAAAACCCCCTGCTCATACCAGCAGGGGGTTTTTGCGTCTACTCAACAGAAAATTAATCAGATCCGTTGCTCTCGGGCTTGAAATTCCTTGGGATGCCCCCATCTTCGGGGACACATTACTGTCCTTTGGAGTTTCACGCATGTCCGAATCTGCCACCGCAAATCGCGAAACCCTGGGTTTCCAGGCCGAAGTCAAACAACTGCTGCAATTGATGATTCACTCCTTGTACAGCAACAAGGAGATATTCCTGCGCGAGCTTGTTTCGAATGCTTCCGATGCCTGCGACAAGCTGCGCTTTGAAGCGCTGAACAACAGTGCGCTGTATGGCGATGACAGCGAACTCAGGATTCGTGTCTCTTTCGACAAGGCAGCGCGCACCATCACGGTTTCCGATAATGGCATCGGTTTGAGCCGTGATGAGGCCGTCGCCCATCTTGGTACCATCGCCAAATCCGGCACCAAGGAATTCTTCACGGCATTGACCGGTGACCAGGCCAAGGATGCCCATCTGATCGGCCAGTTCGGTGTCGGTTTCTACTCTTCCTTCATCATCGCCGACAGGGTTACCGTGGTGTCACGTCGCGCGGGCCTTGAATCGAATCAGGCCGTCTGCTGGGAATCGGGCGGCGAGGGTGAATACACCGTCGAGATGGTCGAGAAGGCCAGTCGCGGGACCGATGTCATCCTGCATCTGCGGGAAGGGGAAGATGAGTTCCTCAGTGCCTGGAAACTGAAATCGATCATCCGCAAGTACTCCGATCACATCACGCTGCCGATCGTGATGCAGAAGGAGGAGTGGAACCAGGAGAAGGGCGAGCAAGTCGTCACTGATGAAGACGAAACCGTCAATCAGGCCAATGCGCTGTGGGTGCGCGGCAAGTCCGAAATCACCGATGACCAGTACAAGGAGTTCTACAAGCACGTCGCCCATGATTTCGAGGATCCGCTGGCCTGGACCCACGCCCGCGTCGAAGGCAAGCAGGAATACACACAGTTGCTCTATATCCCGGCGCGTGCCCCGTTCGACCTGTGGGACCGCAATGCCCGCCATGGCATCAAGCTCTACGTGCGCCGTGTCTTCATCATGGACGATGCCGAACAGCTGATGCCGCTCTACCTGCGGTTTGTCCGCGGTGTCGTTGATTCGGCCGATCTGCCGCTCAATGTGTCGCGTGAAATCCTGCAGCAGAGCAAGGATATCGATGGTATCCGCAGCGGTTGCACGCGCAAGGTGCTTGGCATGCTGGAAGATCTGGCCGAGAACGACAAGGAAAAGTACTCGCAATTCTGGGCGGCTTTTGGTGCCGTGTTGAAGGAAGGTGTTGGCGAGGATCATGCCAACAAGGAAAAGATTGCCGGGCTGATCCGTTTTGCGTCGACCCACAATGACACTCCGGAACAGACTGTCTCTCTGGCCGATTACATTGGCCGAATGAAGGAAGGCCAGGAAAAGATCTACTTCGTTACGGCCGATACCTTCAATGCAGCGAAGAACAGCCCGCACCTCGAAATCTTCAGAAAGAAGGGGATTGAAGTACTGTTGCTCTCCGACCGAGTTGACGAATGGGTGGTTGGACATCTGACCGAGTTTGATGGCAAGCAATTGCAATCCGTCGCCAAAGGCGGACTCGATCTCGGCAAGCTGGAAGACGAGGAAGAGAAGAAGGAGGCCGAAAAGGCCGCCGACGAGTACAAGGATTTGCTGGAAAAGGTGAAGGCCGCACTGGGTGAGAAGGTGAAGGATGTACGCGTAACGTATCGTCTGACTGATTCGCCGTCTTGCCTGGTTTCCGACGAGCACGACCCGTCAGGCAATCTGGCGCGCCTGCTGAAGGCCGCGGGTCAGGCGGCGCCGAACGTCAAGCCGATTCTCGAAATCAACCCGAATCATGTTGTCGTGCAACGTCTGAAATACGAAGAAGTTCGTTTCGATGACTGGGCAGCCCTGCTCTTCGAGCAGGCGACGCTGGCTGAAGGCGGCCAGCTCGATGATCCGGCTGGATTCGTCAAACGGATCAATGATTTGATGATGGCCATCTCGGCCAAGTAATGGAGCGGGGCTACGGCCCCGTTTTTCATATGAAGCCTGCTGATCTCGAGTTGCTGGTGACGCGAACTATGCCCTACGGAAAATACAAGGGGCGGCTGATTGCCGATCTTCCAGGGCACTATCTTGCCTGGTTTGCCCGGGAGGGGTTTCCGCAGGGAGAGCTGGGGCGCTTGCTCGCGCTCATGTACGAGCTCGACCATAACGCACTGGCCGGACTGCTTGAACCACTGCGCAAACACTGAGTCCTGCTGGGGGTTTTACGTTATAGTCCTGTTGCTCTTGGGGGATTAAGGGCTATTGCCACCAACAAACTCCAGCTCACTCGATGCCTAAGACCACAACTGACAAGAAAAAAGCCGATCCCATTGAATCGGTAGCGGTGCCACGAAAACGCAAGAGTGCTCCCCGCAAGGCCAAGTCTGGAAGCTTGCCTCCACTACGCCCTTACCTGGTCGGGATAGGTGCTTCTGCAGGCGGGCTTGAGGCACTGTCAGCATTGATAGCTGCCCTGCCGACCAATCTCGGTATTTCATACGTGGTGCTTCAGCATCTTTCGCCGACCCATCGCAGCATGATGGTGCAATTGCTTGGGCGCGAGACGGCCATGGCGGTGCAGGAAGTTGAACATGGTGGACAGCCGGAGCCGGATACCATTTACGTAGCACCGGCCAGCCGCAACGTGATCATCAAGGATGGTTGTTTCGTCCTGATCGAGGGACCGCGTGAGGCCATGCCGCGGCCTTCGGTCAATGTCTTTTTCACCTCGCTGGCGGCCGAAAAAATCGAGGATGCCATTGGCGTCGTGCTCTCGGGTACTGGCAGTGATGGCGCTGCAGGTTTGCGGGATATCAAGGCCGCAGGGGGGTATACCTTTGCCCAGGATCCGCAGAGCGCAAAGTATGCCGGAATGCCGCAATCGGCGATTGATACGGGTTGCGTAGACTGGGTATTGACGCCTGACGGCATTGCCGAGGAAATTGCGATCATCGCACGTTCGCATGGCACGGTCACGGTAACGACAAAGCCACCGGTGGCGGCAACGGCGCTGAAAAAATTGCTGATGAAGGTCAAGCAGCAGACGCGTATCGATTTTTCGGGCTACAAGGAAGGTACCTTGTGGCGGCGTATCGAGCGACGCATGGCGGCAAAGCATGTGGTCAGTCTCAATGATTATCTGACATTGGTCGATGCCAGTCCCGAGGAGCTGGAGCATCTGGGCAAGGATATCCTGATCTCGGTCACAGCCTTTTTTCGCGATCCCGAATCATTCGAAGCATTGCGCGAAATGCTGCGAAGCATCCTGCAAGCCAAGCAACCAGGTGATGAAATCAGGGTCTGGGTTCCCGGTTGTGCGACCGGCGAAGAGGCATATACCATCGCCATCATCATTGCCGAAACACTCGGGCCGAGCGTCACGCAATACCGGATCCAGATATTTGCGACCGACATCGACCTGAACGCGCTGGCCATTGCCCGCAAGGGATCCTATGCCGACAGCGCACTGGCCGATCTGGAGCCTGGACTGGTCGTGCGTTATTTCCAGAAGGTTGGCAATCGTCTGGAAGTTGCCCGTCATATTCGTGACATGGTCGTCGTTGCCCGTCAGGACATCATTCAGGATCCGCCGTTTCTGCGTCTTGACGTGGTGAGTTGTCGCAATCTCCTGATTTATCTCCAGAACGATCCGCAGGCCAAGGTGCTGGCGACCTTCCACTATGGCCTGAATCCCGGCGGCATCCTGTTCCTCGGTCAGTCGGAAGGTATTTTCCAGCAAGAGTCGCTGTACGATGTTGTCGACAAGTCAGCACGCATTTATCGTCGACGCGATGGTGAGTCGCGCATGACGATGCCGTCATTCCGCTTGCCGGAAAATGTCGAACGCACCGCGCCGGCTGTTGCGCCTGACGCCGAACGGCGCTTGCTGGATGCGGCGGTGCGGCGCTATGTCCCGGCATCGGTATTGATCAACAGCAACTTCGATATCCTGCAGATTCACGGCGATGTCAGCCAGTATCTGACCGTTCTTCCGGGAAAGCCGAATTTCAACCTGCAACATCTGTTGCGCCGGGAGATGCGGGCCGACCTGCAATTGCTGCAGCATCAGGCCGAACACAAGCAGGAGTCGGTGTTTGGCCGGCGGCATTCGATCAAGACGCTGGATGGTCAGCGCGACATACGCCTGGCAGTGCATGCGCTCGAGCGCGGGGTTGTCAGCCCTTTCTTCCTGGTGTCGTTCGAGATACTGCCGCCGCTGGAAACCGTGGACGCCAACGGGGCAGCAACGAGTGCCGTGGCCGAGGACGGGAGAAATGTCCGCGAGCTTGAAGACGAACTGGTATCGACCAGGGAGCGCCTGCAGACGGTAATCGAGGAACTGGAGACCTCGAACGAGGAAATGCAGGCTCTCAACGAAGAGGTGGTTGCAGCGAATGAGGAGCTCCAGTCATCCAATGAGGAACTGGAAGCGGCCAACGAGGAACTGCAGTCCACCAATGAAGAGCTGACTACGGTCAACGAGGAATTACAGGTCAGAACCGGCGAACTGGCCGATACCCTGAACGACCTGGAAAATATCCAGAACAGCGTTGGTTTTCCGATTCTCGTGTGCAATGAGGATCTTGGCTTGTCGCGTTTCAACAGTCCGGCTGCCGCACTGTTTTCCTTGTCTTCCGCATCGATCAAGCAACCCATGACGATGCTGCGTTTACCGCCTGGCATGCAGGATTTTTCCGGGCTGGTTCGTCAGGCCATCGAGTCCAACCGGCCGGTGGAAGGCCCGGTTTTTTCCAGCGAGCGTCATTATCTGCTGCACGTTTCCCCTTATGAAACCAAGATGCGGGGTGGTCGTGGAGCGATTCTGGTGATGCTGGACCATACCGAACGCCTGGTTGCTGAACGGGAGCTGACAAAGAATCGCGAAATGCTGCTGGCGATCATGAATAATTCGACATCGATCATCACGTTGAAGGATCTGGCAGGTCGCTACGAGTTCGTCAATCGTCAGTTCGAGACGTTCTTCGACGTAAACGCCGAAAAAGTCATCGGCAAGACCGATGCCAAGGTGTTGTCACGGAAAGTGGCCGATGATTTCCGGGCCAAGGAGCTTGATGTCGTCCGCCAGCGCAAGGCGCTTGAATTCGAGGATCACCTGTCTTTCCCGTCGGTGGGCGACCGTTTCCTGCATTCAATCCGTTTCCCGTTGCTGACCGAGGATGGAACGGTATACAGCATCTGCACCCAGTCGGTCGATGTGACCGAACACAAGCATGCAGAAGACCAGTTGCGTCTGGCTGCCCGTGTTTTCGACCGGGCCGGCGAGGGCATTGTTGTGACCGATGCCAAGCAGATCATTCTTACGGTCAACGAGGCATTTACCCAGGTTACTGGTTTTTCAGGTGAAGAGGTCATCGGCAAGACACCGGCGGTGCTGGCGTCGGGCAAGCATGACAAGGAGTTTTACCTGGAGATGTGGTCGCGTTTGCAGAACCAGGGATGGTGGCAAGGCGAGGTGTGGAATCGGCGCAAGAATGGCGAGATTTACCCGGAGTGGTTGACCATCAACTCGGTCAAGGATTCCGAGGGCAAGGTGGTCAATTTTGTCGGCATCTTCAGCGACATTACAATCGTCAAGGAATCGCAACGCCGGGTCGAGTTTCTGGCAACTCACGATGAACTGACCAGCCTGCCCAATCGGGCACTGTTTCTCGACCGGGTCCGCCAGGCCGTGGCGCGCACGACCCGGACCGATTCCACCTTTGCCGTGCTGTTCATCGATCTCGACAACTTCAAGGTGGTCAATGATTCGATGGGCCATGCCGCAGGCGATGACCTGCTCATTGAAATCGCCCGGCGCATGCGTGAGTGCGTGCGTGGCTCGGATACCGTGGCCCGGTTTGGCGGTGATGAATTCGCCATGTTGCTGGAAGACGCATCGGCCGAGGATGCCGAAATGACGGCGCGCCGCGTTGCCGAAGCCATGGAAAGACCTCATCTGATCGGTCGGCAGAGTGTTTATCCCAGCGCCAGCATCGGGATTTGCCTTTTCCCCAATGACGGGCTTGATGCCGAAACCCTGCTCAAGAATGCCGACAGCGCGATGTATCAGGCCAAGGACAGCGGCCGGAGCACGCATCACTTCTTTACCGACGAATTGAAGCAGGCAGCTGACGAGCGTCTGAAGATCGAAACCGGTCTACGCGGTGCGATCGAGCGCAACGAGTTGTTCCTGATGTATCAGCCCCAGATCGATATCGCGACCGGTCGCCTGGTCGGGGTCGAGGCGCTGCTGCGCTGGCAGCATCCTGAAGATGGCCTGATTCCGCCGATGAAGTTCATTCCGATGGCGGAAAAGAGCGGCATGATCGATCAGGTTGGTGAATGGGTGGCAGCAACTGCCTGCCGCCAGATGGCACTATGGATTGCCCAGGGGCATCAGGTTCCCCGGGTTTCGATCAATGTCTCCGCTGACCAGTTACGGCGAACCAATCTGCCGGCATTGATGCGCCGTTTGCTTGGCCACTACCGCCTTGATGCAACGCGAATCGTCATCGAACTGACCGAGACGGCACTGCTCGACAATGTCGAGCGCGTGCAGCAGATGCTGCGTGAGTTGAAAACATTGGGTATCCAGCTCAGCATCGACGATTTCGGCACTGGCTACTCGTCGCTCGCCTATCTGCGACGGTTTGCCCTGGACGAGCTCAAAATCGACAAGTCATTCGTTGCTGACATCGCGCAGAATCTGGATGACCGGGCGATTGCCCAGACCATCATGGCCATGTCGCAAACCCTCGGCTTCTCGGTTGTTGCCGAAGGGGTCGAGAGTGAGGAGCAGTTGGCGGTCCTGCGCGAAATCGGATGTAATATCGGCCAGGGTTATTTGTTTGCCAGACCGATGATGCCGGACGATCTGGTGAAGGGATTCAACGCCCGTTAACAGGGCTTCCCACATTTTTTCCGGATGATGAAGGACGAGTCCACCGATGACAGAAACAGCGATCCGGGAACATCGAATCAATCTGGTCGAAGTGCTCGAGATGCTGGTGACGGACGGCATTGTTGATGCTGCCGCCGCTGAATCCCTGAAGCTTGAGCGGCGCCTGCACGGCGACAAGCAGCATCCGCTGCTGGTCATTGCCGAGCAGAAGTGGCGTAGTTCGCGCCCGCCGCAGAAAATGCTGTCGCTCGATGCGCTGACTGAATGGCTGGCAGCCCGTTGTGGGCTTGACTACCTCCATATCGATCCGCTCAAGATCGATTTCACCGGTGTCTCCGAGGTGATGTCGAGTGCCTACGCTGCCCGTTTCAGCATCCTGCCGGTGCAGGTGACGGCGCGCGAGATCATCATCGCGACGGCCGAGCCGTTCGTCAGCGAATGGGTTGCTGAGTTGCGCCAGATCCTGCGCAAGGATATCCGGCGGGTGATGGCCAATCCCGAGGATATCAGCCGTTATCTGGTCGAATTCTTCAGCCTGGCCAAGTCGGTCAAGAAAGCGGCAGCCCGGGGCGAGAGTACTGCCGGACTGTCGAGCTTCGAGCAACTCGTGGAACTGGGGAAGGGGAATCGCCAGTTCGACGCCAATGACCAGCATATCGTCCACATCGTTGATTGGTTGTGGCAGTACGCATTCGACCAGCGCGCTTCGGACATTCATATCGAGCCACGGCGTGATCTCGGCATCGTCCGCTTTCGCATCGACGGCGTGCTGCATCAGGTGTACCAGATACCGATGACGGTGATGAACGCGATGACCAGCCGGATCAAGCTGCTCGGACGCATGGACGTGATCGAGAAGCGACGGCCGCAGGATGGCCGGATCAAGACCCGGACGCCGGGCGGGCAGGAAGTCGAACTGCGCCTGTCCACCTTGCCGACAGCTTTCGGTGAAAAACTGGTGATGCGCATCTTCGATCCGGAAGTTCTGGTGCGCGATTTCCGATCGCTGGGTTTCTCGCAGGAGGACCAGACGCGCTGGCAGCAAATGACGGCGGCACCGAACGGTATCGTGCTGGTTACCGGCCCGACAGGCTCCGGCAAGACGACGACCTTGTATACCACGCTCAAGCAGCTGGCGACCCCGGAGGTCAACGTGTGCACGATCGAGGACCCGATCGAGATGGTTGAGCCAGCCTTCAACCAGATGCAGGTGCACCACGGTATCGGGCTGAACTTTGCCGACGGTGTGCGCGCCCTGATGCGCCAGGATCCGGACATCATCATGATCGGTGAAATCCGCGATCTGGAAACTGCAGAAATGGCCATTCAGGCAGCGTTGACCGGACATCTCGTGCTGTCGACCCTGCACACCAACGACGCCCCATCCGCTATTACCCGGTTGCTGGATCTCGGCGTGCCGGCTTACCTGATCAACTCCACGCTGCTCGGCATCATGGCGCAGCGCCTGATACGGACGCTGTGCCCGCATTGCAAGAAGAGTGAGCCGATCAACGAGGAGGAGCGTGCTGCCTGGCGCTCGCTCGTACATCCCTGGAAGGCAGCAGAACCTACGCACGTGCATCATGCGGTCGGCTGCCTGGAGTGCCGGATGACGGGCTACAGCGGGCGTATCGGTGTGTACGAGATCCTGCTCAATTCGCCCGAAGTCCGTCGCCTGATCAAACCCGGCACGGAAATTCCCCGGGTCCGGGAGCAGGCTTTCCGCGAAGGCATGCGCCCCTTGCGGGTATCCGGGGCGCTGAAGGTTGCGCAGGGGATGACGACCATCGAGGAATTGATCAAGCAAGTGCCGCCAGCCGATGACAATTAGGAATCCTACCTCTTTCGGACTAGTCACAAAGCGGTAGTGGGCGGATAATCCATACCCTTGTCAGCAGGAGGGGTTATGGCAGTTGAATTGTTCAATGACGGCAAGCACATCGTCCACGCCTTTTACGATCTGGTCGATGATTCACCGGGTGGTGCTGTCCAGTGCAACCAGTTCCTGATCGTCGATCACGGACATGGTGCGCTGGTCGATCCTGGTGGCAACATGACCTATACCGGCCTCCTGATGGACATGCAGAAATATTTCTCGTCCAAGGATCTCGATTTCATCCTGGCATCGCATCCGGATCCGGACATCATCGCGTCGGTCAACAAATGGTTTGTTGCCTCGCACTGCAAGGTCATGATCTCGTCCCTGTGGACGCGTTTCGTCCCGCACTTCACCACCGGCAAGGATGTTTCGCAGCGCATTCTCGGCATTCCCGACCAGGGTACGGTGATTCAGTTGGGGCAGAGCAAAATTCTCGCACTACCAGCGCACTTCATGCATGCGGAGGGCAACTTCCAGTTCTACGATCCGGTGGCCAAGATCCTCTTTTCCGGCGATCTCGGGGCTTCGCTGGTCACGCATGAACAGGCGGCCACGCCGGTTACGGATTTCTACAGCCATGTGCGTTACATGGAAGGGTTTCACAAACGCTACATCGTGTCACGCAAGGTCTGCCGTTTCTGGGCCAACATGGTGCGCCAGCTCGATATCGAGCAGATCGTGCCGCAGCACGGCTCGCGTTTTGTCGGCAAGCAGGCGGTCGGGGATTTCATTTCCTGGGTCGAAGGCATCGAGTGCGGTGTCGACCTGATGACGCAGAACAGCTACCAGGTGCCTCACTAGCGATAGCTGCCATAGCTCGGCAAGCCGACAAAGGGCGGCAGGCGGCCAACCAGATTTTCGAGCATGACCAGTTCGGTATCGCTGTGATTGACCATTGGCGCCATGGCCATGCCTTGGCGAGGATCGGCATGCAGGTAAAGCGGTTGCTCGTGGTGCGTGGTTTGCACGGTGCGTACCGACTGGCTGTCCCTGGCCAGCGCGATGTCGGCCAGGCCGTAGCACAGGCAGAAATAGGTCTTTTCCGCGCTGGCTTCGAGGTAGCAGCCGGTGCCGCGGATGCCGATGGTGGCGGTCGCTGTCTCGATCCGCTTGTTGCCCTTGCCGAATACCGACAGCAGTTTGCCATTGAGTACGCGCAGGCCGCTTTTCAGGATGTCGCCAGCGACGGCGACGGCCGAGTTGTCGCGTTGCAGGTAGGCATCCTGGCCGATCACGTAGATGGCCTCGCTGCCCGGGCCGGTGACGATGGTGTCGCCGGCATTGACCAGCATGCCTTCGCGTGCCGGCTGGCCGTTGATGCTGACCTGACCGCGGATCTTGTAGAACCCCGGTGCTGCCAGTTTGTTGCCGGCCGCCCAGGCGCCGTGCAGGAAGTCCAGTCGTTCGGCGAGGGTCAGTGCGACCAGGCTCTTCAGCAGGCTTCGACGTTGCATTTTTGCTCCCGTTGGGCGGTTGACCGCAGACAGCCGGATTTTAAAGCAGACTGGCCTTGCGGCGTATCGTATCGACATAGGCCAGTGCATCCATCGGCTGACCTTCGCGCTGGGCGCGCCAGATCGTTTCGCCCAGGCACTCGAGCAGCACGTGTTCGGCGTCATGGGCGTCCATGCGCGCACGCAACTGGTCAAAGGCGGCACGAATACCCGGCGGATGGTCGATGCTGGTCTGTTCGTGGATGGCCAGATGCAGCGACAGGTGCAGGAAAGGATTCATCTGGCCGCTTTCCGGTGCCCATTCCTGGTTGAGTGCTGCGTCGGGATTGGCGAGCAGGGCATGGTATTCCGGATGGCGGGCGGCGATGTCGGCAGCGGTGACTTCGGCACCGACCAGTGGCAGGCGTTCGACATGCTTTTTCCAGGCCGAACAGAAAAACTCGCGGACCTGGTCACGGGTGGGATTGAACATTGCTTCTTTCGTAGAGCAGGGTGAGGACGGTATTCTGGAACAATTGGTTGCCCTTGTCGCCGGGAACGATCTGGCCGGTGCCGTAGGCGCCGAGCAGCGGCACTTGCGGAAAGTGTTCGCGAAAGGCAAGCAGGTCGCGATCGTCGTTGCCATAGAACAGCGGACCGCGGCCGATGCAGGAGAACATAAGGGCGAATTCCGGGCGTTTTCCGGCGTCGACCGCAGCTGCGAACTGTTGACGGATTTCCTGCTCCGCCGCCAGTGGCTGGCGAATCGCCCAGGTCACCATGTCGCCAGCCTGCAACGGACTGCCCAGTGTCAGCGAGCCATCGCTGTTGAGCGACAGGATGCCGATGCCGGGAAGCCGGTCTGCGCGGACCAGCGTCAGTTGATGCAGCGGCGGCCGGGCGCGCAAGTCACCGGGCAGTGCGCGCAGCAGGCTGTCGACGGCTGTCCCGGTGCCGAGCCGGCGCAATTCGTGGGCGTCTGCGGCGGTGACCTCCTGTGTCTCGCCCAGCCAGCGCAGCCCACGCGACAACAGCGGTGTGCCATGCCATCCCGGCAGCGCCAGCGTGCTGCGCGCATCACCGCATTCGCGCGCCTGTTGCCAGGCGTTTGCATCGCTATCGACCAGTCCGGCACGTGGTGTGTCGTCGAGCCAGTCCCAGGCCAGTCGCCCCTGCCCGCTGAAGGACAGTAGCGGTGATTCATCTTCGCCTGGCACACATGGATGGTGGGCAAAAACCAGTGCCGCCGCTGCCGGTTGATCGATCTGCCAGCCCGTCTCGGTCAGCAAACCGTTTGCCGTGCAACCCGATATCTGCAGGCAGGCGGCGGCGCCGGCGGCTGCGCGCAGGGCTGCTGCTCCCTGGCGGCAAAAGTCCTTGCTGAGCAGCAGCAGGACGCGCTCGGCCCGGGTGATGCCCGCCCGTTCCAGCGCATCCTGTACCGCCCTTTCGGCTAGCGCCGGCAGCGGGGCGGGGCCGGTGGCTTGTCCGCTGGCGACGATCACACTGTCTTGCCCCGGAATTCGCACAGGTCGACGACACAGCAGCGGCTGCATTCCGGTTTGCGCGCCTTGCAGACATAACGGCCGTGCAGGATCAGCCAGTGGTGTGCATCCTTCATGAATTCCCGGGGGGTGACGCGCAGCAGCTTGTTTTCCACGTCGAGCACGGTTTTTCCGGGGGCCAGTCCGGTGCGGTTGCCGAGCCGGAAAATGTGCGTATCGACGGCAATGGTCGGCTGGCCGAAAGCCGTGTTCAAGACCACATTGGCGGTCTTGCGGCCGACGCCGGGCAGGGCTTCCAGCGCGGTACGGTCTGCCGGGACTTCGCCACCGTACTGTTCGACCAGTATCCGGCAGGTGGCGATGACATTTCTGGCCTTGGTACGGTAGAGGCCGATGGTCTTGATGTAGTCGGTCAGCGTCGCCTCACCGAGGGCCAGCATGGTTTCGGCCGTCGGGGCGACGGGAAAGAGGCGGGCGGTTGCCTTGTTGACACCGACGTCGGTCGCCTGCGCCGACAGGATGACGGCGATCAGCAACTGGAAAGGGCTGGCGTAATCCAGTTCGGTGGTCGGTGCGGGATTGTTTTCGCGCAGGCGCTGGTAGAACTGTTCGACGACGGATTTTTTCACGGCGGGAGGCTGTTCGGGGGATTGTAACTGTCTCAGGAATGCGCGATATTGCAGTAAAGACGATTCTAACCGACGGAGAAACCACGAGGGTTTATGTACCTCACAACGAACGGGGGAAAAATAGCCCTCGCGCAACTAATCGACGGTAATCCGGTTGCCACCATCGTCATCGATGCGGCGCATCGCGTGACTCACTGGAATCGGGCCTGTGCCGTCATGACTGGCGTACCGGCAGAGGAAATCGTCGGTACCCGGGAGCAGTGGCGAGCCTTTTATCCCGATCCACGTCCGATCATGGCTGACCTGATCATCGACGGGGCCATGGATGCTGTGGTCGACGAGTTCTATCACGGAAAATTCAGGCGTTCCGATCTGATTGAGGGCGCTTACGAGGCCGAGGATTTCTTCCCGGCATTCGGCGACGTTGGCCGCTGGCTGTTCTTCACCGCGGCGGCGATTCGTAATGACGCCGGGGAGATCGTCGGTGCCATCGAGACCTTGCAGGACATTACCGAGCGCCGGCGTGCCGAAGAGGCATTGCGCGCCAGCGAGGAGCGCTACCGTGAGTTGAGCCGGACTGATGCGCTGACCGGGTTGCGCAACTCGCGTTCGCTGTGGGAAAGCCTGGTACAGGAAATCGACCGGGCCGAGCGCTATGGCCGGCCGTTGTCACTGCTGGTTCTCGATTGCGATGATTTCAAGGTGATCAATGATCGTTTCGGTCATCTCGAAGGCGACCGGGTTTTACAGGCGCTGGCAAAGGTTGTGGCTGATTGCCTGAGAAGCAGCGATACCGCCTATCGTTACGGGGGCGAGGAATTCATCGTCCTGATGCCGGAAAACGGCAGCGCTGCCGCGATGGCACTGGCGGAGCGATTGCGCAGCGGATTTGCCGCCGTTCGTTTGCCGGCGGCCGGTGGCGAGACGATTTCCGCCACCGTCAGCATCGGTGTCGCCGAGTGGCAGCGGGGAGAGGATGAGCAGACATTCATCCGGCGCGCTGACGAGGCACTTTATGCTGCCAAGCGACAGGGGAAAAACTGCGTTGTGCAGGCCTAGGCTGATATGAAGAAAATAGTTGCATCTGTGTTGCTGCTGGTTATCGTGCTAGGTTCGGCGTGGTTTTCCCGTCCATCACGCGACGACTCGACGCTGATCCAGGAGGCCTTTGCGCCGGTTTTTGACGATACCGTACAGCCCTTGCGCGCCTTGCCGCCGCTGCCTGCTCTACCCCCTGAACGGGTATTGCTCGGCGAACGCCTGTTTACCGATACGCGCCTGTCGGCCGATTATTCGGTCGCCTGTGTCTCCTGCCATCGCTTTGATCTGGGGGGCGCTGACGGGCGTCGGGTTTCGCTCGGCATCAACGGCGCCGAAGGGCCGATCAATGCGCCAACAGTCTTCAACAGTAGCCTGAATTTCGTGCAGTTCTGGGATGGTCGGGCGGCCAATCTGCAGGAGCAGGCTGCCGGACCGATCCACAATGCGCTGGAGATGGGCTCGTCCTGGGCGCAGGTGCTGGAGCGACTGGCCGCTGACGACAGCATGCGCCGGGATTTTGCCGCCGCTTATCCGGATGGTCTGACTGCGGCCAACGTGGCCGATGCCATCGCCAGCTTCGAGCAGTCGCTGCTGACGGTCGACGCGCCTTTTGACCGGTTCTTGCGTGGCGACAGGCAGGCGATTGGCGAACTGGAAATTGACGGCTATCACCGTTTCCGCGATTTCGGTTGCATCAGTTGTCACCAGGGGGCGCTGGTCGGTGGCAACATGTTCCAGAAATTCGGTGTGCTCGGTGACTATTTTGCCGGCCGTCCGGTCAGCCAGGCCGACCTGGGCCGTTACAATGTGACCGGTCGTGAGGAAGACCGGCATGTCTTCAAGGTTCCCAGCCTGCGCAATGTTGCGCTGACCGCCCCCTATTTTCACGACGGGTCGGCCAGTTCGCTGGAGACGGCGGTGGCGGTGATGGGCCGCTACCAGTTGGGCCGCGATCTCTTGCCCGACGATGTTACGGCGATTGTCGCCTTCCTGAATTCACTGACCGGACAGATACCGGAGAGAGCGAGCGAGCAATGAGGGGACGGATGGCTGCGCTGCGCGCCCACCGTGCCTGGAAGATCCTGCTGATCGGAATCCTGACCGGCTTGCTCACCTGGCTCTTTTTCAAAGCCGGCGAAATATCGCCGGAGGTGCATCATCGCTATACCCGCACGCTGCATCAGTTCCAGCAGTTCGACGAGCAATTGAATTCGAAGGTAGTTGCCAGCTACGCGGGGCTGGTGCAGAACTATGACGGGATGGCCTACTATCTCGGCCGGCTGCGCGAAACCGGCGTGAAGTTGAGGGAGATGCCAGCCTGGCTCGATGCTGGCGACCGTCAGCGGATCGAGGCACGGATTCAGGCGCTGATCGATGCCGGGCAGGCGAAAGCGCTCGATATCGATCGCTTCCAGCGGGCCAATTCGGTCCTGCGCAATTCCACGCTCTATCTGCCGCAGGCGGCCGATGCCTTGCTGGCCCGGCCGGCCTGGCCGCAAGCGGATGCCTTCGAGGACTTCATCCGGCGCCTGATCGGCTTTGGCCTGACCCGTACGCTGGATGACGCCGAGGCCGCCAGTCTGCGCGACAGCCTGGTGCGGCTGCAGGCAGACGGGGGAGGAGATGAAGCGCGAAGGGAAATGAAGCAGGTCCTGGTCCATGCCGAAATCATCATGGCCCGCGGGCCGGAGGTTGCGGCGCTGGTCGACCGGATCATCCGGGCGCCGACCTCGGTGCTGCACGAAGATCTGGCGCGCAGCTATCTCGATGCTTACCAGACGGCAGCCGCCACCGCTGCTTATTACCGCACGCTGCTCTACGCCATCTCGATGTTGCTGGTCGGCTATGCGCTGTATGCCCTGTTCCGCATCGAGCGTGACCGGCGGGCGCTGTTGCTGGCGCATGCCGACCTGGAGGCGCGTTACGAAGCCCAGCGCCGTGCCGAAGACGAATTGCGGCTGTACGGCACGGTCTTCACCCATGCCGCCGAAGGCATGACGATCACCGATGCCGATTCGCGGATTGTTGCGGTCAACCCGGCATTTTGTGCAATAACCGGCTACACACCCGACGAGGTCATCGGGCGTACGCCGGCCTTGCTCAATTCGGGGCGTCAAGGCGAAGACTTCTACCGCAAGATGTGGATGTCGCTGCGCGAAACCGGCCAATGGCAAGGGGAAATCTGGAATCGCCGAAAGGATGGCGGGATTTTTCCGGAATGGCTGTCGATTGCCGCCGTGTCTGACGATGGCGGCGAATCCGGTCACTATATCGGTGTCTTTACCGATATTTCGGAACGCAAGCAGAGCGAGGCGCGCATCCATCACCTGGCGCACCACGATGCCCTGACCGGTTTGCCCAATCGTCTTTTGCTGGAAGACCGGATCGAGCAGGGTATCCTCAAGTCGAAACGGGGCCAGCGGCAGATGGCGATCATCTTCATCGATCTCGATCGCTTCAAGAACATCAACGACACATTGGGTCACGCTGTCGGCGACACGCTGCTGATCCAGGCTGCCCAGCGCGGACTGCACGTGCTACGCGACACCGACACGCTGTGCCGGCAGGGTGGCGACGAGTTCGTCGTCGTGCTGCCGGAGCTGGAAAGCCGGCAGGATGCCGCACATGTCTGTCGCAAGATACTGTCGGCGCTGTGCCAGCCGTATTTGCTGGCAGGGCACGAACTGACGGTCAGCGGCAGTGCCGGCATTGCCCTTTATCCGGAAGATGGCGAAACGGCTTCGGAACTGTTGCGCAAGGCTGATGCGGCGATGTATCGCGCCAAGGAAGAAGGGCGAAACACGTTCTGCTATTTCTCGGCGGAAATCAACACGGCAACGCTCGGCGAATTGCTGCTCGAGAACGATCTGTTCGGCGCGCTGGAGCGCGCCGAACTGCTGATGTACTACCAGCCCAAGGTCGATGCAGCGGATGGCCGGATTGTCGGCGCCGAGGCGCTGATGCGCTGGCGCCATCGCGAGCGGGGGATGATCTCGCCCGAGCAGTTCATCCCGCTGGCCGAGGAAAATGGTTTGATCAATGCTTTCGGGGAATGGGCGATTCGCACGGTTTGCGCGCAGCAACGCGCCTGGCTGGATGCCGGGCTGCTGGTCGTGCCGGTGGCAATAAACGTCTCTGCACAACAGTTTGCCCAGCAGGATCTACCGAACATGGTGGCGCATGTACTCGCCGAATATGGCCTGCCGCCGCAACTGATCGAACTTGAACTGACCGAGTCGTTGCTGATGCGCAATTCGGCGCGGGCCGCCGCCGTGTTGCAGACGCTGCGCCGGATGCACGTGCAGGTGGCGATCGACGATTTCGGTACCGGCTATTCATCGCTCAGCTATCTGCGCCAGTTTCCGGTGCAGTCGCTGAAGATCGACCGCAGTTTCGTCAGCCAGATCGGCGAGCATGGCGAGTCGGTGCGGCTGGCTTCGGCAATCATCGCCATGGCGCATGAGCTGGATCTGTCGGTGATTGCCGAAGGCGTCGAAAACGAAATTCAGGCGCGTTATCTGGTCGAGCATGGTTGCGACCAGTTTCAGGGCTATTTGTACGGTCGACCGCAACCGGTCGATGAATTCGGCGCCTTACTGGCCGGTCGGCAACTCGACCACGCCGCCTGAGTCGGCCCGGCACTGGCGACGCAATGGCGCGGCCGAACCATCGCGGCTGCGTGCCCGCAATTGTCCGCAGCCGCCGTCGACGTCCTGGCCGGCCGACTGGCGGACGGTCGTGCGGATGCCACGGGCGTGCAGGTAGTGCGCCAGTTCGGTGACGTGCCCGGTCGACGGCCGGCGGTAATCGAGCGCAGCCGTCGTGTTGTACGGGATCAGGTTCATGATCGCGTACTTGCCGGCGAGCAGGCGGACGATGCCGTCCATTTCGGCAAAACTGTCGTTGACGCCTTCGAGCAGCGTCCATTGATACTGGATCGGGTAACCGGTGCGGCGAGCGTAGATTTCCGCCAGCTCGACCAGCTCGGCCGGCGTCAGGGGCGGCGCCTTCGGCAGCAGCCGGGTGCGCAGTCCGGCGTCAGTGGTGTGCAGCGACAGCGCCAGTGCCGGGACGACGCGCTGCTGCGGCAGACGCTCGAACACCCGCGGATCACCGACGGTCGAGAAGACCAGGTTCTTGTGCCCGAAACCGCCGGCGGTGCCGAGCAGATCAATGGCGTCGAGCACGTTGTCGAGATTGTGCGAGGGTTCGCCCATGCCCATGAAGACCACCCGGCGCAAGGTCTGGCGCTGGCGGGCGAGCACCACCTGAGCGACCATCTCGGCGCTGCCGACCTGGCGCAGCAGGCCGTCGCGGCCGGTCATGCAGAAGGTGCAGCCGACGGCGCAGCCGATCTGCGTCGAGATGCAGACACCGTCGCGCGGCAGCAGTACGCTTTCGACCGTCTGGCCGTCGCCCAGTTCGACCAGCAGCCGGGCGCCGTCGTCGCCCGGGTGTTCCGAGACGACGCGGGCAAGGGCGGCCAGTTTGTCGGTCAGTTCCGGGAGTGCCTCACGGATCGCCAGCGGCAGCCAGTTTTCTGAGGCCTGCCGGCGGGTGCCGCTGTCCAGCGGCTTCGCCTGCAGCCAGGCGCGCAGCATGCGTTCCTCGTGCGCCGGCTTGGCGCCGAGCGCCCGCAGGGCCTGGCGGATATCGGCCAGCTGCATGGAGTGTGCGATCAGGCGCCGGCTTCGGCGGTCGGGGCGGGGGCGGCGGGCGGCGGTGCCTGACGCTTGGCACGCTCGGCGGCGCGCGCATCCATCCAGTTCTTCCAGGCGATCATGCAGCCGAGCAGGATGAAGGCGCCGGGCGGCAGCAGGCCGAGCAGGAAACCGGGATAGGACTCGGGCAGCACCTGGATCGGGCTGAGGCCCGGGAAAACCATGTCGATGCCACCGAACAGCATGCCGCTGCCGAGCAGTTCGCGCATCGCGCCGAGCACGGCCAGCGTCCACAGCAGGCCGAGGCCCATGAAAATGCCGTCGACCGTCGAATTCAGCGGCGGATTCTTGGCGGCGAAGGCTTCGACGCGGGCAAGCACGATGCAGTTGGTGACGATCAGCGGGATGAAGATGCCGAGTACCACGTAGAGTTCGTGCAGGTTGGCGTTGAATAGCAGGTCAACGACGGTGACCAGTGCTGCAACAATGAGGATGAACACCGGGATGCGGATTTCGTGCGGAATGAAATTGCGCAGTGAGGCGACGGCGACGTTGGCCAGCGCCATCACCAGAATGGTCGCCAGCGCCAGCATCACGCCATTGACGATGTTGGTACTGACGGCCAGCAGCGGACACAGGCCGAGCAACTGGCCGAGCGCGGTATTCTGCTTCCACAACCCGTTGTGGGCGATGGTGGTGAATTCGTCGCGGGTCATCGGGCGGCTCCTCCTTCTGAGAACAGTTGCTCGCGCCGGATGTCGGCCCACAGCACGGCCTTGCGCACGGCCTTGGTGATCGCGCGCGGGCTGACGGTGGCACCAGCGTGGTAGTCGATCTGCCCGCCATCCTTGCGCACGCGCCAGGCCTTTTCCGGGGTGCCGCTGACCGACAGGCCGACGAACTGGCCGATCCAGGGTGCTGCCTTGTTCTTGTCCTTGCGCGGATCGATGTAGTCGCCCAGCCCCGGTGTTTCCTTGTGCTGGGTGACGCGTACGCCGGCCAGCGTGCCGTCGGCACGCAGCGCAATCAGCAGCCTGATGCGCCCGGCATAGCCATCCGGGGCCGCCGCTTCGAAGACCAGCGCCGCCGGCTGTCCGGCCTTGCGTGCGCGGTAAACCGTGCTCGGCTCCTTCAGGCCGAGTTCCGGCGTGGCCGGCAGGGTCAGCGTGTCTTCGAGCAGGCGGTTGTCGTAATCGGCCGCCGGCAGCACTTCGTTCAGCAGTTTCATCTTCTCTTCGAGGGCCGAAGCCTCGATCGCCGGGCGGGTCCAGTTGTAGGCCGCAGAGAGGAAAGCGGTGAATATGATGACGAAAACGAAAAGGATCGCTGCGGTCCGCAGCGCCATCGCGGGGGCGGTGAATTCGCGCGGGGTGCTGCTCATGACTGCCTGCCCTTCATGCCGAAAATGCGCGGTTGGGTGAGCTGGTCGATCAGCGGTGCCGACAGGTTCATCAGCAGCACGGCAAAGGCGACGCCGTCCGGGTAGCCGCCGAAGACGCGGATGATGTAGGCGAGCAGGCCGGCGGAGAAACCGAAGATCAGCTTGCCGCGCGGTGTCGTGCAGCCGGAAACCGGGTCGGTGATGATGAAGAAGGCGCCGAGCATGGTGCCACCGGACAGCAGATGGAAGACCGGGCTGGCGAAGCTGGCCGGCTGATACAGCCAGAGGGCTCCGGAAACCAGCACCATTGCCGCCAGGAAGGCGACCGGCGCGTGCCAGGTGACCAGCTTGCGCCGCCACAGCCACAGACCGCCGAGCAGGTAGCCTGTGGCAACCCATTCCCAGCCGCGCCCGGCGAAGTTGCCGTAGATGTCCTGGTTGGCCAGCAGGTGGGCGATGTCGATCTGGCCTTCGCCCAGTTTCAGTGCCGTCTTCATCGCATCCAGCGGTGTCGCGCCGGACAGCGCATCGACGCGCGGGGCCAGGCCGAGGATGACGTTCAGCTGGTCGAGCAAGGGCATCTGCAGGCCGACGCTCGGCCATTGCGACATCAGGGCCGGGAACGAGACGATGCAGGCGGCGAAGGCGACCATCGCCGGATTGAACGGGTTCTGGCCGAGGCCGCCGTACAGATGCTTGGCGATGACGATGGCGAACAGCGTGCCGGTAACGACCAGCCACCACGGCGCCAGTGGCGGGAAGGTGAGGGCGATCAGCCAGGCAGTGACGATGGCCGAACCGTCGGACAGGAACATCGCCAGCGGCTTGCCGCGCAGCTTCAGCATCGCGGCTTCGGCGGCGACGGCGGTGAGCGAGGCGATCACCAGCTGGACCAGGATCGCCGGGCCGACCAGCCAGGCGTAGGCGGCGATGCCGGGAATCAGCGCCAGGCAGACCTGGGTCATCACCTGGCTGACGCTGGCATCCTTGAGCAGGAAGGGGGCGGGGGCGAACATCATTCGGGTTTCGTTTCGGTAGTCGTGGCCGGCTCGGCGATACCGGCCTGCTGGCGACGGGCTTCGATGTCGGCCATGGCCTTTGCCTGTTCGGGCGTCAGGTCATCGGTATTTTTCACCTGGGCGGCTTCACGCTGGGCCTTGGCTCGGGCCATGGCGGCTTCGATGGCGGCCTTTTTTGCTGCCTGGGCCGGGTCGACCGCAACATCCGGGGCTTTGTCGGCCGGCGGTGCGTCGGGGGCATCGCCGGCGGCTGCCGCAGCCGCAGCTGCTTCCGCCGCTTTCTTGGCGGCCTGGGCGGCGGCGGCCTTGGCCAGCTTTTCAGCCTTCTCGGCCTTTTCGCGCTCTTCGCGGAACTGCTTGAATTCGAAGCGCGTCTTGGCTTCGTCGGCGGCCTTCTTCTCGCGTTCGCGCGCCCAGATTTCGCTCTTGGCGAAACGGAAATACTGGACCAGCGGAATCCGCGACGGGCAGACGAAGGAACAGCAACCGCACTCGATGCAGTCGAAGATGTTGTATTGCTGGGTCTTGCCGAAATCCTTGGCGCGGGCGTGCCAGTACAGCTCGAACGGCTGCAGCTCGTGCGGGCAGGCGCGGGCGCAGGCGCCGCAGCGGATGCACGGCATTTCCGGTGCCTTCGGCGGGAACAGGCGCTCGGAATGGGCGATCAGGCAGTTGCTGGTCTTGACGATGGGCGCGCTCTCGTTGGGCACCAGGAAGCCCATCATCGGCCCGCCCATGATGATGCCGTCGGTGTCCGGATGCGGCTGCGCCAGTTGCAGCAGTTCGTTCATCGGCGTGCCGATCAGCGCCTCGACATTGTGTGCCTGACGGACATTGCCGGTCAGCGTGACGATGCGCGAAATCAGCGGCTCGCCGTGGCCGATGGCGCGCCAGGCGGCGTAGGCGGTACCAACGTTGAACACCTGGACGCCCATGTCGGCGGTCGACCGCATCGACCCCGGGACTTCCTTGCCGGTGAGCACGCGGATCAACTGCTTGGCGCCGCCGGCCGGATACAGCGTCGGCACGGCAACGACGGAAAATGCTTCATTCTGCGCGTCGACCGCAGCACGCATCGCGGCAATCGCTTCCGGCTTGTTGTCCTCGACGCCGATGATGACGCTTTGCGGCTTGAGCATGTCGCGGAAGACCGCGATGCCGCGCACGATGTCGTCGGCGCGCTCGCGCATCAGCAGGTCGTCGCAGGTGATGTAGGGTTCGCACTCGGCGGCGTTGATGATCAGTTCAGCCATCGGCACCGCGGGTGTTGCGGTCAACTTGCCGTGGGTCGGAAAACCGGCGCCGCCGAGGCCGACCACGCCATGCTGCTGCAGGTAATTGCAGATGTCGGCCGGGCTCATCGTTGCGATGTCGGGCGGGCCGTGGGCGATCCATTCATCCTGGCCATCGGGTTCGATGACGACGCACAGCGAATCGAGGCCGGAGACATGCGGCCGGACATGCATGGCGACTTCAAGTACGGTGCCCGACGTCGGCGCATGCACGGCGGCCGACAGCCAGCCGTCGGCCTGACCGATCAACTGGCCCTTCAATACCCGTTCGCCGGCCTGGACGACCGGGCGTGGCATGCCGCCGATGCTCTGGTGCAGCGGCACGACCAGCCGCGACGGCAAGGGCGCCTGGACGATCGGCAGCGCGTTGGAGAGGGTCTTGTTGGACGGCGGCTTGACCCCGCCGTAGAACTTGAACAGCTTGTTCAGCATCACGCGGCTTCCTTGGCCGGCGCCGAATCGTGCGGCGCCGACTTGATCTCGATCACCGGGAATTTCCATTTCCAGTTGTCCAGCGTTTCCGGGATGACTTCCATGTGGATGCATTCAACCGGGCAGGGCGGCAGGCACAGTTCGCAACCGGTGCATTGCTGGGCGATGATCGTGTGCATCTGCTTGGCGGCACCGACGATGGCATCGACCGGGCAGGCCTGGATGCACAGCGTGCAACCGATGCAGGTGTTCTCGTCGATGATCGCCACCTGTTTCGGCTTCTCTTCGGCTTCGAGCGCCTTGACTTCGCGCCCGAGCAGGTCGGCCAGGCGCTGCACGCCTTCCATGCCGCCCGGCGGGCACAGGTTGATGTCGCATTCACCCTTGGCGATGGCCTCGGCGTACGGTTTGCAGCCGGGGTAGCCGCACTGGCCGCACTGCGTCTGCGGCAGGATGGCTTCGATTTTCTCGACCAGCGGGTCGCCTTCGACCTTGAACTTGATCGACGCAAAACCCAGCGCGGCGCCGAGGACGACGGCGCCTAGGGCCATGATGGCGATGGCGAGCAGGATATCCATTACTGGTACTTGTCCAGGCCGGCGAAGCCCATGAAGGCCAGCGCCATCAGGCCGGCGGTGATCATCGCAATGGCCGAGCCGCGGAAATGGCGGGGGACGTCGGCGCCTTCGATGCGCTCACGCACGGCGGCAAAGAGGATCAGCACGCCGGAGAAGCCGATCGCGCTGCCGGCGCCGAACAACAGCGATTCGACGAAGTTGTAGCCGTAGGCGATGTTGATCAGCGGCACGCCGAGCACGGCGCAATTGGTGGTGATCAGCGGCAGGTAGATGCCCAGCGTCTGCTGCAGCGTCGGCGACGTTTTGGCGATGACCATTTCGGTCATCTGGACGATGGCCGCGATGGTGACGATGAACGACAGCGTGCGCAGGTATTCCAGCCCGAACGGAATGAGCAGGAAATGATCGATGATGTAGCTCGACCCGGTCGCCAGCGTCAGCACGAAGGTCGTTGCCGCGCCCATGCCGTAAGCCGTTTCCAGTTTCTTGGAAACGCCCATGAACGGACAAAGACCGAGGATCTTCACCAGTACGACGTTGTTGACCAGCACCGCACCGACGAGGATGAATATGTAGTGGCTCATTGATTGGGGATGGAGCGAAGGCCGTCATTATCGGGCTTTGCGGCTGAGCAAACAACCGCGCGCCGTTTATGGCTTCATGCGCCTTTCTGTTGCAGGGCGCGGGCGACGGCCTGGCCGATTTCGGCAACCAGTTCCGGACCGCGATAGATGAAGCCGCTATAGACCTGGACCAGGCTGGCGCCGGCGTCGATCTTGGCGGCAGCGTCGGCGCCCTTGAGAATGCCGCCGACACCGATGATCGGCACTTCGCCGGCCAGCGCCGTCGATAATTTGCCGAGAACGGCAGTCGACCGCAGGAATACCGGAGCGCCGGACAGGCCGCCGGTCTCGTTGCCGTTCGGCAGGTTGTCGACGCCGTCGCGCGACAGCGTGGTGTTGGTCGCGATGACGCCGTCGAAACGATGCCGGCGCAACGCATCGGCAATCGCCGTGATCTGCGTGTCGTCGAGGTCGGGCGCAATCTTCAGCGCCAGCGGCACGTATTTGCCGTGCTGCTGGGCGAGCGCCTGCTGACGTGCCTTGAGTTGCGCCAGCAGATCATCAAGCGCCTCGTCCTTCTGCAGTTCGCGCAGGTTCTTGGTATTTGGCGACGAGATGTTGACGGCGACGTAGCTCGCGTCGTTGTAGACCTTGTCGAGGCAGGTCAGGTAATCGTCGGCGGCTTTCTCGATCGGCGTCGTCGCGTTCTTGCCGATGTTGATGCCGAGGATGCCGCCGCGCTTCGGGAATTTCGCCGCGCGCACGTTGAACAGCAACTGGTCGACACCGGCGTTGTTGAAGCCCATCCGGTTGACGATGCCCTGTGCTTCCGGGATGCGGAACAGGCGCGGTTTCGGATTGCCGTCCTGCGGGCGCGGCGTGATCGTGCCGATTTCGATGAAACCGAAACCGAGGCCGGCCAGCGCGTCGATGTGCTCGCCGTTCTTGTCGAGGCCGGCGGCCAGGCCGACCGGATTCGGGAAGCTCAGGCCCATGACCTTGACCGGGCACGCCGGCGCAGGCTTGGCCAGGATGCCGAGCATGCCTGCCGCCTCAAGGAAGGACATGCCGGTGAGACCGATGCCGTGCGCCTTTTCGGCGTCCAGCGCGAAGAAGAATTTGCGGATGAGCGGATAGATCATGGTGGCCGGCATTTTAGCGCAATTGATGCCGGTCGCGCCCGCCCGGAAGCGGCTGTTTTGCCTGTGGATTTCCCTTAAGCGCCGAATTGGCGCAGGCCGAGCAACACCGCCATGCCGACGATGAACGGCAGCCACGGGTTGCGCGACCATAATGCAGCCAAAACTGCGGCAATGCCGCCGCCGAGCTTGGCGTTGAGCACATCGACGCTGTCGCCGACGAGCAGCAGGTCGGGGGCGACGATTGCCGCCAGGGCGGCGGCCGGGGCGTAGCGCAGGGCGCGCTGCAGTGTCGCCGGCAGCGCGACGCGGTTGCCGAGGACGATGAAGCTGGCGCGCGGCAGCGTCGTCGCCAGCCCGATCAGGATGAAAATCAGCCACAGTGAGACATCGTTCATTGCTGTTTCCTCCGGTGTTCGACATGTTCTGCAGCAAAACCGGCGGCGATGCCGAGCACGATGGCGACGACCACGCCCAGGCGCAGTGGCAGGTTGCGCAACAGCGTTGCACTGCCGCCGCCGACCAGTGCTGCGACGAGCATCGGTCGGATGCGCGCCATCGGTACCAGCAACACGATCAGGGCGATGGTCGCCATGAATTCCAGCGACCAGCTTTTCGGCACGATGGCGGCGGCGTAGATGCCGAGCAGCGTGAAGCTCTGCCACAGCAGCCACGACCACAGCGATGGCGCCAGGTAATAGCCGAGCCGCCAGCGCGGGTCGTCGACATGCTGCATCCGGTCGACGCAGGTGGCGAACACGCCGTCGGTCAGCAGGTGGCCGGAGAGCCAGCGGGCCGGCAGGCCGACGCCACGAAAACCGGGGGCGATGGCGGCGCTGAAGATGACGAAGCGCAGGTTGAGTGCCAGCGCGGTGACGACGATCAGCCACAGCGGCGCCTCGGCGGCGATCAATGGCAGCGTGCCGAGCTGGGCGGTACCGGCAAAGACGATGATGTTCATGCCCATGGCTTCCAGCGGCGAGAAACCGGTGCTGGTCATCGCCATGCCCATGACCAGCGCCCACGGCACCAGGCCGACGGAGAACGGCAGGAAAGCGGCGAAGCCCTCGCGGGCGCCGAGCATGAATGAGGAATCAGAGGTGGCGGACATGGCGGCGAAGATACAACAGCTGGCAAACAATTTGTAACAGCTCGGATTGCGGCGACAACGCTAAACTGTCGCCCATGCGAGTTTTCATAAGAATTTTTCCGCTGCTGGCGACGTTGACCGCAAGTTTTTGCGTGCAGGCGGAATCCTTGTCCGCCAGGCTGGCCGATCCGCTGGCGACCGAGGCCATGCTGCCCTTGCGTTCGGCGTCGGCACTGGCAGCGCGCGTCGGCGAGCGGCCGTGCGCCAGCGAATTGCCGGCATCGCCGCTGACGCCGCTTGATGCGGTCGATCTGGCGCTGTGCAACCACCCGCAGACCCGCGAAGTCTGGGCTTCGGCGCGACTGCAGGCGGCCCAGGTCGGGGTTGCCCGTTCCGGCTGGCTGCCGTCGCTTGACGGCCGGGCCGGCGTGACCCGCAATTTCACAGACGACAGCCAGCTAACCCAGCGCAACGCGGCGCTGAGCCTGTCCTGGCTGCTGTTCGATTCCGGGCAACGGTCGGCCAACATCGACAATGCCCGGCAATTGCTCGACGCCGCGCTGGCGACGCGCGACGCGACGGTGCAGTCGTTGTTCCTTGCCGCGCTGCAGACCTATTACCGCGCCCAGGCCACGCAGGCGGCGGTGCAGGCGGCGAGCGATGCCGAGCGTTCGGCCCGCGAAAGCTTGGCGGCGGCCGAACTGCGCTACCAGGTCGGCATCGCCACCCCGGCCGATCGTCTGCAGGCGCAGACCGCCGCCTCGCAGGCCCGCCTGAACACTCAACGGGCTGAAGGCGATGCGCGCAATGCGCTAGGCGCGCTGGCCAACGCGCTCGGCTTCCCGGCGCAGACGCCGCTGCAGCTTGCCGCCTTGCCGGCAGTCGCTGCGGCGAACGAATTCCAGCAGGATGTCGATGCGCTGATCGCTGCCGCCCAGGTGCGTCGGCCCGACCTGAAGGCCGCCGAAGCCCAACTGCGTGCCGCCGATGCGTCGATTGCCGTGGCCCGGGCTCAGGGCCGGCCGACGCTGTCGCTGGCGGCCGGGCCGAACTGGCAGCGTTTCGAAGGCGAAACGACGCGCACCGGCAGCATCGGCCTGACGCTCAATGTGCCGATCTTCACCGGTTTCGAGAATACCTACCGCGTGCGTTCGGCCGAGGCACAACTGGAGGCCCGCGCCGCCCAGCGCGACCGCCTGCGCAACCAGGTGGCGCTCGATGTCTGGCAGGCTTACCAGAGCCTGACGACGGCAACGCAGACGGTGCAGACATCGCGCGACCTGCTGGCCAGCGCCGAGCAATCCGAACGGGTTGCCCTCGGACGTTACAAGGCCGGCGTCGGCACCGTGCTTGATCTGCTGAGCGCGCAAAGTGCGCTGGCCAGTGCGCGCGTGCAGCGCATCCAGGCCGAACTCGACTGGAACATTTACCGCGCCACGCTGGCCCAGGCCATGGGCGCGCTTGATTACTCGCTGCTGCAGGCAGCGGAAGGAAGACCATGAAAACTAAAGGCAAGCTGCTGCTTGGCGTGCTGATCCTCGCCGGACTGGCCGGCGCCGGTGCCTGGTATCTCGGCGTGCGCGGCGAGCAGGACCCGGAGAAACGCTACCGGACGATGCCGGCCGAACGTGGCGAGGTGACGCAGACGGTATCGGCCAACGGCACGCTCAATCCGGTGGTGCTGATCAGCGTCGGCACGCAGGTCTCGGGCACGGTGAAGAAGCTCTATGTCGATTTCAACGACAAGGTGAAGGCCGGCCAGCCGCTGCTCGAACTCGACGATGCGCTGGTTTCCGCCAGCGAGCGCCAGAGTGCAGCCACGGTCGCCAATGCCAGGGCCTCGCTGGATCTGGCGCAGGCCAACGAGGCGCGGATGAAGGCCTTGCTGGCGCAGGAATTCGTCTCGAAACAGGAATATGACCAGGCCAGCCAGGTGCTCAAGTCGGCGAGGGCCCAGTTGGCCCAGGCGCAGGCGCAGAATTCCCGCGATCAGGCCAATCTCGGTTTCACGGTGATCCGTTCGCCGGTGGACGGCGTCGTCATCGACCGCGTGGTCGATCTCGGCCAGACGGTGGCGGCCAGCTTCCAGACGCCGACGCTGATCAAGATCGCCCGCGATCTGGCCGAGATGCGCATCGACACCAGCTTTGCCGAAGCCGATATCGGCAGCATTCGCGAAGGCCAGAAGGCAAAGTTTACGGTCGACGCCTTTCCGAACCGGAATTTCGACGGGGTCGTGCAGCAGATCCGCCTGAATCCGACAACGCAGCAGAATGTCGTCACCTACAACGTGCGCATTTCCGTCGCCAATCCCGACCATCTGCTGCTGCCGGGGATGACGGCCTATGTCACGATCGGCGTGCAGCAGCGCCAGGATGTGCTGCTGGTGCCGAACGCGGCCTTGCGTTTCAAGCCGGCCGAGGCCGTGGACAAAAAGCCTGACAGTCCGGCGGCGACACCGCCGGCCGGCGCTGCGGGCAAGAATGGCAAGAAGCGCGACAGCCAGCGGGCGACGGTTTACGTGCTGGCCGACGGAAAACTGCAGCCGGTCAGCGTCCAACTGGGCATTACCGACAGTCGCAATACCGAAGTCGTGGGGGGCGAACTGACCGCAGGTGCGCGCATCGTCGTCGGCGAGAACAGCAATGGCAGCAAGCCGCCGTCCTCGGTCGGCATGCGGATGTTCTGATGGCTGAACCGGTCATCCGGGTCAGCGGTCTGGGCAAGTCCTACCAGACCGCAGCGGGCCTTTTTCCGGCGTTGCGCGGTGTCAGTCTGAGCATCGAGGCGGGCGACTACCTGGCGATCATGGGGCCGTCGGGCTCGGGCAAGTCGACCTTCATGAACCTGCTCGGCTGTCTCGATACGCCGACCACCGGGGACTATTTCCTGGCCGGCGAAAATGTCGCGCAGATGGACAAGGACGCGCTGGCCATCCTGCGCAACCGGACGCTCGGTTTCGTCTTCCAGGGCTTCAACCTGTTGCCGCGGATGAGCCTGCAGGACAATGTCGCGCTGCCGCTGGTCTATGCCGGTTTTGACAAGGAAACCCGGCGGGCACGGGCGCGCGGGCTGCTTGAACGGGTTGGCCTGGGGCAATATGCCGAGTCGCTGCCCAACCGCATTTCCGGTGGCCAGCAGCAGCGCGTGGCGATTGCCCGGGCGCTGGTCAACGAGCCGCGGCTGATCCTCGCCGACGAGCCGACCGGCAATCTCGACAGTCACACCAGCGAGGAAATCATGCGCCTGTTCGGTGAACTCAACGCCGACGGCATCACCATCGTGCTGGTCACGCACGAGCCGGATATCGCGGTTCACGCCAGGCGGCAGGTCCGCTTCCTCGATGGCGAGATCGTCAGCGACCAACTCACCGGAGCCGCCGCATGATCCGTCCGATGCTCGGAGAAGCCTGGCTGGCGATGGGCGCCAACCGCCTGCGCACGGCGCTGACGATGCTCGGCATGGTGATCGGTGTCGGCGCCGTGGTGATCATGCTGGCCATCGGCCAGGGCGCGCAATATGCCGTGCAGCAGACGATCAACACAATGGGCTCGAACCTGTTCATCATTCTCGCCGGCTCGTCGACCACCGCCGGCGTGCGCAGCGGCAGCGGTGGCGGGCCGACGCTGACCGTCAGCGACAGCGAAGCCATCGCCGAACTCGATGGAGTCGCCAACGTCGCGCCGACGCACCAGGGCTCGCGGCAACTGGTCTATGGCGCGCAGAACTGGAGCAGCCAGGTCATCGGCACGACCCCGGCCTATCTCGATGCGCGCGCGTGGAACATCGTCAATGGGGGCAGTTTCGGTGATTCCGACGTGCGTTCGGCAACGCGGGTGGCGGTCATCGGCAAGACCGTGGCGGAAAACCTGTTCGGCGACGAGGACCCGGTCGGCAAGACGCTGCGCATCCAGCAGAGCCCGTTCATCGTCGTCGGCGTGCTCGGCGCCAAGGGCCAGAACCTCGATGGCCGTGACCAGGACGATACCGTGATCATTCCGCTGAGTACGGCGCAGCGCAAGGTTTTCGGCACGCCGTTCGTGGGCTCGGTGCGGATGATCATGGTCCAGGCCGATTCGGCCGAGGGCATGGAAAAGACGATGAACAGCGTCGAGTCGCTGCTGCGCCAGCGGCATCGCCTGCGTGAGGGGACGCCCAACGATTTCTTCATGCGCAACCTGTCGGCAGCGGCAGAGTCGGAAGCCGAGACGACCCGGACGATGTCGATCCTGCTCGGCGCCATCGCGTCAATCTCGCTGCTCGTCGGCGGCATCGGCATCATGAACATCATGCTTGTGTCGGTCACCGAACGGACCCGCGAAATCGGCATCCGCATGGCCATCGGCGCGCGTCAGAAGGACATCCTCAGCCAGTTCCTGCTGGAAGCGGTGATGATTTCCTTTGCCGGCTGCCTGCTCGGCCTGCTGCTCGGCATCGCCATCGCCCTCGGCATCAATTTTTTCACCGGCATGGTCGTCGTCATTTCCGGTACGGCGGCCGTACTGGCCTTTGTCGTGGCTGCCAGCGTCGGCATCTTCTTCGGCTGGTACCCGGCGCAGAAGGCGGCGCGGCTCGATCCGATCGAGGCCTTGCGCTACCAGTGATTCCCGGCGCGGCCGGCCGCTTCGCTTTTTTTTGATTTGTCCGCTATGGCGCGGTCGACCGCAGCATTAAGCTGGATTCCCCTCGTTGTGGAATAGCTGATGATCAATCCCGTTCGCCGCCGTCTGCTGCTTGCCGGTGGTCTGTTGCCGCTGTACCGGCCGCTGCGCGCGGCAGTGCGTCAGGTTGTCGTGGTCGGTGGCGGCTGGGGTGGCCTGGCGGCCGCCGCGCAACTGTGCCGGCAGGCGCCGGATCTCGCGGTGACGCTGGTCGACCGCCAGGCCGCCTTCCATTCCTTCGCACTTGGCAATCGCTGGCTGGTCGATCACGGCCAGGTGCCGGCACCGATGCGGCGCGATTATGCTGCCGTCGCCGCAGCGCGCGGCTACCGCTTCGTTCAGGCCGAAGCCCTCGGCATCGACCGTGCCGGGCAGCGCCTGATGACTTCGGCCGGCGCGCTGCCCTACGACTGGCTGGTACTGTCGCCGGGCATCCGCGAGGATTTTTCCGCCTGGCAGATTAGCGATCCTGCTGCGGTCGACCTGCTGAAAAAGCGATTTTCCGGCGCCATGGTGCATGCCGGCGAATTGCCGGCACTGAAGGCGCGCTTGCAGGCGTTCACCGGCGGCGACCTGCTGCTGACCATCCCGCCCTTGCCCTACCGTTGCCCGCCGGCGCCGTACGAGCGGGCGCTGCTGATCGCCTGGTGGCTGAAGACGCGGCGGATTCCCGGGCGCTTGATCATCGTCGATCCGAATCCGCTGATGCCGGCTTTCCGCCATGCACTGCTCGAACGTTTCCGTGACCAGGTGACTTACCTTGACCATGCGCAGGTGCGCAGTGTCGATCTTGAGCGGCGCACGTTGAGCACCGATATCGATGACATCCGTTTCGACATGGCGCTGCTCAGTCCGCCGCAACAGGCCGCCGGGCTGCTCTGGCCGGCCGGGCTGATCCGCGCCGATGCCAATACCGGCGCGCCTGACGGCTGGGCGGCGCAGGGCGCGCTCGACCTGCGCAGTCGTGACGACGAACGGATTTTCATCATCGGCGACGCCGCCGGGGTGGTTTCGCCGCTGTTCGGTCATTACCCGAAGACCGGCCATGTCGCCAGCCGGATGGGCGCCATCGTCGCCGGGCAGATTGCTGGCGGGCAAACGCCGATGTTGCCGGAAAGCCTCTGTCACCTGCTTTCCGGGGTCGATCCGGACGCCGGGACGCGGATCGAAACGTCCTATCGCCTGCGCGGCGACGGTTTCCTGTTGCAGGAGGTCAGGCAGGTCCGCCGACCGAACCCGGCGGGTGAAGATGTCGCCTGGGCCGCCGGCCAGTACGCAGGTTTTCTCTAGCGCTCAGTGGCGCGCCCAGGTCGAGGTCTGGCCGTCGGGCTTGACCAGCAGGGTTTCGTAGAATTCGCGGCGGATGCGCGGGGCTGCGGTTTCCGTATCGAGCACGGTGCAGGCGGTCTGGCAGATCGGGCTGGAATATTCGCGGCCGGGTGCGCCGAGCGGTAGCCCGGGAACGGCGAGACCGAGGGCCTTGGGTTTCTCGTTCAGCAATTCCTTGATCTGGTCGGCGTGCACATGGCCTTCGATGAAGTAGCCGGCGATGCTGGCGCTGGGCACGGCTTCGAGATCCTTCGGTACCTTCAGCTTGCGCTTGACCGCGTCCATCGCGTCGGTCTGCGTGACCTTGACGGTGAATCCGTGCTGGCGCAGGTGTTCCGCCCAGTCGATGCAGGCCAGGCAGACCTTGGGCATGTAGACGGCGATCGGCGGCAGTTCGCCAGCGCCGGCGTGCTGTGCGGCCACGAGCAGCAGGGTGCAGGCGAGGCGCTTCAGCATGGCTTGCCGGCCTTGCAGCCCTTGAGCACCCACAGCGAGATGACGCCCGCCGCTTCGTCGGCCTTGACCTTGCGCGCCATCGACGTCGGGTCGCGGCCATTGTCGGTGGTCGCCAGCGGGTCGGCGCCGGCTTCGAGCAGCACGCGGGCGTGCGTCGCGCGGCTGGCGTAGGCGGCCATGTGCAGCGGCGTGGCGCCTTCGCCGTCGCGGGCGTTGATGTTGGCGCCAGCGGCGATCAGCGCCCGCAGCGCGCCGAGGTCGGGGTTCATGGCTGCCAGGTGGATGGCTTGCGAGCCATGGGCTGTGCGCAGGTCGCGTGCGCCGGGATCGGCCGCCAGGGCGCGGCGTACATCATCGCCACTGCCCTGGCGGGCAGCGTTGTGGATGGCCTGGTCAGCCGCGAATGCCGGTGCGGCGCCCAGGCAGGTGAGCAGGAAAAGAAACAGGAAACGCATGATGGCCTCGGCAAGCGGGGGAAGGTTCCGATTGTTGCCGTGCTGGCTCCGCCCAGCTTTGATCCAGATGAAATTTCAGATCAGGCGGGGGCGATTGCCGAGTTCGTTGGGGTTGTCGTCGCCGGCCGGAAAATGGGCGGCAAGCAGCGCAGTCATGCGGTCGACGGCGTTCACCAGGCCATTCCGGTAGCGACCTGCGGCAAAATCGGTTTCGATTTCACGGCAGATCGCATCCCATTCGGTCTGCGCGACGACGGCCGCGATGCCACGGTCTGCGAGGATTTCGACGCAGTGATCGACCAGTTGCACGTAGAGCAGGATGCCGCTGGCTTCACGCGTGCGGTCGACGCCATAAAGGGCGAACAATTCGCCGGCACGCTGGCGGTTGCTGGTTTCGTGACGGAGCGCGGCAAACGGCAGCGGGCCTTCGACGACGATGCAGATTTCGCCGCGATGCCGGGTTTCCGATTGGCTGATCGCTGCCGTCACGGCATCCAGGTCGGCCTTGCGGAAGGCGCGCCGGACCAGCCAGCCGGGGGCGGTCAGGTGTTTCAGTTTGCGCAGCAGGCCCATTTCACCATCTCCCCGAGGCGCCGCCGCCACCAAAACTGCCGCCACCGCCGGAAAATCCGCCACCACCACTGCGTCCGCCACCGCCTGAATGCCAGCCGCCACCGCCGCCGCCGGAGCGCAGGAAGGAGGCGCCGAAGGTGATTGCCGCGGCGATCAGCGCGGCGATCACCGAGCCGAAACTCATCCAGGCCAGCCAGCCGGCCAGCGCCGAGACGGCCAGCGAGCCGGCGATGCCGAACAGCGCGCGGGCGATGCTGGCGACGAAGATGGCGACGAAGAGCAGGGTGTCGCTGGCGCCGCCACTGTCATCCGGTTGATCTTTCGGTGCCGGCAGGGGCTCGCCGTCGATGGCTTTTGCCAGTAATTCCACGGTCGACCGCAAGCCGCCGGCAAAATCGCCTTCGCGGAAACGCGGCACCATCTGTTCGTCGATGATGCGCTTGGCAATGGCATCCGGAATCGCGCCTTCCAGCCCGTAGCCAACCTCGATGCGCATCTGCCGGTCGTCCTTGGCGACAATGACGATGACACCGTCGTCGACGCCTTTGCGTCCGATCTTCCAGGCTTCCGCCAGGCGGATGCCGAACTGCTCGATGCTTTCCGGCTGCGTCGTCGGCAGCATGACGATGGCGATCTGCGCGCCCTTGGCCTGTTCCAGTTCGCTCAGCCGGGCGACCAGTCCGGCCTGGTCCTCAGCGCTCAGCGTGCCGGTGCTGTCGACCACACGCTCGACCAGTGCCGGCAGCGCGACCGGATCGGCCGACCAGCCGGCCAGCGGCAGCAGGGCGAGAAAGCAGGCGAACAGCCAGCGCAGCATGGCGGCTTACTTGCTGTCGAACTTGACGGTCGGCGGCTCGGCAATGGCTTTTTCGTTATCCACCGTGAAGTTGGCCTTGGGCTTCCAGCCGAGGACCATCGCCGTCAGGTTGTTCGGGAATGTACGCACGGAGATGTTGTAGACGCGGACCGACTCGATGTAGCGGTTGCGCGCGACGGTGACGCGGTTCTCGGTGCCTTCCAGTTGCGCCTGCAGGTCGCGGAAATTGGCGTCGGCCTTGAGTTGCGGATAGTTTTCGGCAACCACCAGCAGCCGGGCCAGGGCGCTGCTCATTTCGGCCTGGGCCTGCTGGAACTTGGCGAAGGCCGCTTCGTCGTTGATCAGTTCCGGCGTCGCGTTGATGCCGCCAATGCTGGCACGGGCTTCGGTGACGCGGGTCAGCACTTCCTTCTCGTGGGCGGCGTAGCCCTGGACGGTGGCGACCAGGTTGGGCACCAGGTCGGCGCGTCGCTTGTACTGGTTGAGCACTTCCGACCAGGCGGCATTGACGCCTTCATCGTTGATCTGGATCTGGTTGTAGCCGCAGCCGGAGAGCATTGCGGTCAACAGGGCGACAAGGGCAAAAAGGCGAAGGCGCATGGCAGGGACTCCTGAATTCATCATGGGCGGAAGATTAGCAGCCGCAGGGGGCGACGAACGTAAATTTTGGTGGGACTTACTTGCCCAGTTCGCCGCTGGCCCAGCCGAGCGCTTCGCGGTAGCAGTCGATCAGCGCGGCCGGGGCGATCTGCATGGCGCCGGCCAGGACGACGGCCTGGTCGAGACGGCAGCGTTCGATCATGATCGCCAGTTGCAGGTAGCGGGCGTACGGACCTTCGTTGCGCAGCAGGACGGCAGCGACCTGTTCGGGCAGGCGGATGCGGTTGAGGATGTCGGCCATCGGCTGGCCGAGCAGGCAGTCGATGACCGACAGCAGGCCGACCAGGAAAAGTTCGTCGGCACGTTGCCGGTCGGCGTTGCCGACCAGTCCTTCGAGCAGCGCGCCGCGACACAGGGCGATGACGAGCAGCGTGCGGTCCCGGCCGCTGTCGGCGTCGATGTGGAACATCGCCAGGGATAGCCAGCGGTAGAGCGCATCACGGCCGAGCAGGGTGATTGCCTCCTCGATGCCGGCGACCTTGCGCGGCAGTCCGTAGAGCGGCGAATTGGCCATGTCCAGCAGTTTGACGACAACCGCCGGGTCACGCATGGCGGTTGAGGCGATGTCCTTGAGTTCGGCATCGCTGCGGATCTGGTTGAGCATGTCGATGACGACCAGCCGGCTTTCACTGATCTTGCCGGTTGGAGCTTCCTCGTCGCGGCTGGCGGCGAAGCCGCCGATGCTGAAGGTGAAGCCGAGACGCTGGCACAGTCGGTGTTCGGGCCAGGTGTGCACTTGGTCGGCGACCAGTTGTACCTCGGGCCGGCGCCGGCGCAGGGCTCGCAGCCGCTGCTCGAGAGCAGCCAGCGGTGCTTCCTGGAAATCGAAAAGCAGCAGGTCGACCGGCCAGTCGGCGGTGCCGTCTTCTTCATCCGTGCTCCACCCGTGGTAGGTCGCAACTTTGGCGCCGGCCGCGTGAATGGCATCGATCAATTGCCGCGGCTCGGGCTGGCGGGCCAGGTCGGTGAGCAGGAAACAGGTGTTGGTGGCAATGACGGCGGAGAAGTCGGTGGCCGACCACTGGCTTGTCGTCAGCGGGATCAGCAGCGGGCGCCGGCTGGCGAACTGACGGGCATTCTCCTGCTGCAGGCATGCTTCCAGCGCGCCGCCGTCGATGTTGTCACAGTCGCTGAATGCCCTGGGCTGGATGCGGTAGCCGGCGATCCGCGAATTGCCATCGATCATTTCCTGCCAGGCAAAAAGGATGCGTGTCGCCGGTTTTGCCACCGTCGCAGTCGTTACCGGCGGTGCGCTCGTCAGCGGCGTGGCCGGTTCTGGCGCAGCGGTCCGGAGTCCGAAAAGTTTCCTGAGAAATTGCAAGGTGCGAACCCGTCGTCGATCAAGCCGCCATCATAGGCCAGCCAGGGGTTTTCAGGAATGCCGTTTACCCGGCGGGTGATGCGGTCTCCAGGGGGAGCCAGAGGCCGTCGGTCAGCCCCTCGATGGGACGGAATTTCGCCTTGTAGGCCATCTTCCGGCTTTCACCGATCCAGTAGCCGAGATACAGATAAGGCAGTTGCAGGGCTGCGCATTGCCTGGCCTGCCACAGGATGTTGTAGGCGCCGTAGCTGGCGCCGGCGACATCCGGGTCGAAAAAGGTGTAAACCGACGACAGGCCGTCGTCGAGGACGTCGATGACGCTGACCATGCGGACCACGCCGTTTTCGGAGAACTCGATCAGCCGGGTGTCGACGCGGCTTTGCAGCAGGAACTGGGCGTACTGGTCGTTGCTGTCCTCGTCCATGCCGCCCCCCGGATGGCGGCTGCGCTGGTAGCGCACGTAAAGCTGGAAGTGTTCGGGGACGAAAATCAGCGGCAGTTCGCGAACGTGGAGGTCGGCGTGGCGTTTCCAGGCGCGGCGCTGGCTGCGCGACGGATTCAGTGCGGCAACCGGCAGGCGTACCGGCACGCAGGCCCGGCAGTGGTCGCAATGCGGTCGGTAGGTGAAGATGCCGCTACGGCGGAAGCCGGCGCGGACCAGCGTGCTGTAGATCTCGCTGTCGATCAGGTGGGCCGGCGTGGCGACCTGCGAACGGGCTTCGCGGTCATCGAGGTAGCTGCACGGGTAGGCCGATGTCGCGTAGAACTGGAGCAGCGAGAAGGGCAGGTCGGCGTCGTCGGGCTGGGCCATGGCGATCACCATTTCGCAGGCAGGCCGGTGGCCGACCAGTCGGCCCGGCCGCCAGCGGCCGTCAGTTGCTGCAGACGGTCGAGAAACTGGCTGCGCGGGATTTCGCGGGCACCGAGCGAGGCGAGGTGGGTGGTGTACATCTGACAGTCGATCATGCCGAAGCCATGGTGCTGCAGGTAGCGGATCAGGTGGGCGAAGGCGAACTTGGAAGCGTTGTCGCGCCGGGAAAACATCGATTCGCCGTAGAACATGCGACCGATGGCCAGGCCGTACAAGCCACCGACCAGTTCGCCTTCTTCCCAGGTTTCGACAGAATGTGCCCAGCCAAGTTCATGCAGGCGGAGGTAGGCGTCGCGCATGTCGGAGGTGATCCAGGTGCCGTCCTGTCCCGGGCGAGGTGTCGCGGCGCAGCCGTCGATGACGCCGGCGAAGTCGCTGTCGAATTTTACGGTCAACGGGCCGTTACGCAGGATTTTGCGCAGCGAACGGGTGAGCCGGAACTCCGGCGGGAACAGCACCATGCGCGGATCGGGGCTGTACCATAGCGGCTGTCCTTCGACCGTGCCCCAGGGAAAGATGCCACGGCGGTAGGCATCGAGCAGGCGGTCCGGCAGCAGTTCCCCGCCGACGGCGAGCAGCCCGTTCATCTCGGCGTGCGCTGCGGCGACCGGCGGAAACGGGTCGAGCGGGCCGAGGAAGGGAATCATGCGATGACGATCAGCGGTGCCAGCTCACCGCCTTGGCGGTGTTTTGCTCGATCCGGATTTCGCACTCGGGATCATCGCCGCAGGCGTCGTGCTTCTTGAAGGCAATCACGTGGTCGGCATCGAGCCGGATGCCGATTTTTTCGCCGAGCGCATGGTTGTGATGCGACGGGACCAGCGACAGGACTTCGCTGCCGCTGGCGAGGCGCAGCGTATACAGGATGTCGGCGCCGCGAAAGGCCTTGTGCAGCACTTCCGCCTGGACCGCACTGGCATCGTCATGGACGATATCGTCCGGGCGCAACAGGATGTCGACAGCGCAGCCATCCTCGCAATGGTCGCAGCTTTCGTGGCATTCGACCGGGGTGTCGGAAATCAGCGTGCCCAGTTCCATGCGCACGCTGTTGCCTTCGCCGACGACACCGGACAGCAGCACGCCCTGGCCGATGAAATCGGCGACGAAGCGGTTGGCCGGCCGGTGGTACAGGTTGTAAGGCGTATCCCATTGCTGGATCCGGCCGTTGTGCATGATGCCGATTTCGTCGGCCATGGCGAAGGCTTCGTTCTGGTCGTGGGTGACCATGACTGCGGTCGACCCCTCGCGTTTGAGGATTTCCCTGACCTCGACCGACAGCCGTTCACGCAAGCCGACGTCCAGGTTGGAGAAGGGCTCGTCAAGGAGGATCAGCGCCGGTCGAGGGGCCAGTGCGCGGGCCAGGGCGACGCGCTGCTGCTGGCCGCCGGAAAGTTCGTGCGGATATTTGTTGCCCTGACCGGCGAGGCCGACGGTGGCCAGCAACTGGCGTACGCGCAGACTGGCGTCCTCGCGCTGCTTGCGGTCGAGACCGAAGGCGATGTTCTCGTCGATCGTCAGGTGTGGAAACAGCGCGTAATCCTGGAAAACCATGCCGATCCGGCGTTTTTCCGGGGCGACCCGGCTGTCGTGGCGACTGACGGTTTCGCCGTGCAGGCGGATTTCGCCGCCGGCAATTTCCTCGAAACCGGCGATGCAGCGCAGCAAGGTCGTCTTGCCGCAACCAGAGGGTCCGAGCAGGCAGGCAATCTGTCCTGCCTCAAGACGAAAATCGACGCCGTCGACGACGGTATGCTTGCCGTAGCGCTGGATTACGCCAATCAATTCGAGCTGTGTCATGGTGCTCGATTATAATTCGCATTCATGTCCATGCGCGCATCCACTTACTCTCCCCTGCTCATCATCGGCATTGCCGTCGCCCTGCTGGCCGGCCTGCCGGTCGCCAGCGTCGGCCTCAACCTGTTTGCCGGCGGAACCAGCGAAACCTGGTCGCATTTGTCGCATACGGTATTGCCCGAATACATCGCCAACTCCCTGTGGCTATGCCTGGGGGTCGGTCTGGGGGTCGGCGTGGTCGGCGTGGCAACCGCCTGGCTGACGGCAATGCACGATTTTCCCGGTCGGCGTTTTTTCGAGTGGGCGCTGGTGCTGCCGCTTGCCGTGCCGGCCTACGTCATGGCGTATGTCTATACCGATTTCCTGCAGTTCGTCGGACCGGTGCAAAGCACCCTGCGTGACCTGTTCGGCTGGGAATTCGGCGATTACTGGTTTCCCGACATCCGGACGCTGCCGGGGGCGATGGCGATGTTCGTCTGCGTCCTTTACCCCTATGTTTACCTGCTGGCCCGCGCCGCCTTTCTCGAACGCGCCAGCGGCATGCTGGAAGCAGCCCGGACCCTGGGCATGGGACCGTGGCGGGCCTTCTTCATGGTTTCGCTGCCGCTGGCACGGCCGGCCATCGTGGCCGGCATTGCGCTGGCGCTGATGGAAACACTGGCCGATTACGGCACGGTGGCCTATTTTGCGGTCAACACCTTCACCACCGGTATTTACCGCGCCTGGTTCTCGCTGGGCGACCGCATTGCCGCCGCGCAACTGGCGGCAATGCTGCTCGGCTTCGTGCTTTTCCTGCTGATGGCCGAGCGGATATCACGTGGCCGTGCGCGCTATCACAACACGACCGGCCGCAACCGGCCGATGGCCGGGGCGCAGTTGCGCGGTATCAAAGGTGTTGCCGCGACATTCGCGTGTGCCATGCCTCTGTTTCTGGGTTTCGTCCTGCCGGCCCTGCTGCTGCTGAAAATGGCGCTGACCGATGGCGACGCACAGTTCGGCGAGCGTTTCCTGATCCTGTCGCGCAACAGTTTCCTGCTGGCCGGAACGACGGCCTGCATCGGTGTCCTGCTTGCCCTGCTGCTGGCTTACGGTGCCCGGCTTTCGCAAACTTCGTTCTCCGCCGGGCTGAATCGTCTGGTCGGCCTCGGCTATGCCGTGCCGGGGGCGGTGATCGCCGTCGGTGTACTGATTCCGGTGACCCGGCTCGATCACTGGCTGTCAGGGCAATGGGAAACGTGGTTTGGTCATAACCCCGGCCTGCTGCTGACGGGCGGTATCGCCGCGCTGGTTTATGCCTATCTCGTCCGCTTCCTGGCGGTGGCGCTGCACACCGTCGAATCGAGCCTGGCCAAAATCACGCCGAGCATGGATGACGCGGCCCGCAGCCTTGGCCTGGGGCAGGGCGAGACCTTGCGCCGGGTGCATACGCCCTTGTTGCGTGGCAGCCTGCTGACTGCCGGCCTGCTGGTTTTTGTCGATGTGATGAAGGAACTGCCGGCAACCCTGGTCATGCGTCCGTTCAATTTCGATACGCTGGCCACCCAGGCCTATACGCTGGCTTCCGACGAGCGTCTTGCCGAGGCGTCGACAGCCTCGCTGGCCATCGTGCTGGTGGGGTTGCTGCCGCTGGTCCTGTTGTCGCGACAGATATCGGCATCGCGCCGGCGCTGAGCGCCACGTCTTATTCCTTGCTGCCTGGCGTTTCCGGGCTAATGGGTTTGGCCGGGTCGCTGGCCGGGCTGACCTTTTCCCAGGCGCCACCGCTGCGTTCGAAATCGATCGCCAGGATATTCGTGTCCACGCCGTATACGCCCTTCATGTCGACATGTTCGATGTGTTCATCGCTGGCGGTGTTGTCGAACTCGATGATGTTGTCGCCAATCATGCCGGAAGTCGAGAGGTCTGCCGGTCCCGGCGCCGGCGTTTCCGGAAGTGGGTGGCTTTCGAATTCCAGCATGGGGACGTCCAGGCTGTTGATCTGGCCGGCAGAGATTTCCCGGGCGCGTTCGAAAACTGAAGGCGGAATGTCGAGGTCTTCGGGAACCTGTGCCTGGTTGGCCAGCAACAGGGCCACGATATCCGTGTGTCCCGCGCGCATGGCCAGGCGAAGCGGGGCGCCGGTGCCGTCGGCCGTCAGTGCGTTGACATCGGCGCCGCGGTTGATCAATTCCCTGATGATGGAAATCTCACCGGTAAAACAGGCGGTGCGTAGCGGCAAGCCGGCAAAGCCGTGGATGTCGGTTTCTTCTATGTCGGCGCCATCGTCGAGGGCGGAGACGACCCGGTGCAGGCTATTGGCACGGATCGCTTCAATCAGTGCGCTGGCACCAAAGCTGTTGGATCCCATGGTTTCCTTCCCTTGAAGTGGGGGAATTCTAGGGGATGCCAACCGCTTTGGCGAGCCCTGCCGTGGCTGATTATTTGAAGCCGGCGCGATCAAAGATCATTTGCGCCTTGATCTGGTACATGGCCAGGCTGTTGACCGGGAGTTTGTCAGCCTTGAACTTGCCCAGTTTTGCCAGGGCGGGATTGTCGACCTTGACCGACTCGACGACCGGCCATTCGTTGTTGCCATCAGCGAAGTAGCGCTGGGCCGAATCGGATGCCAGGTATTCGAGGAACTTGATCGCAGCTTCCTTGTTCGGCGCATGCTTCAGCACACCGCCACCGGAGATGTTGATGTGCGTGCCTGTCGTCGCCTGGTTTGGCCAGACAACACCGATCTTCTCGACCACTTTCTGGTCTTCCGGCTTGGTCGACCGCATCAGGCGGGCGACGTAGTAGCTGTTGGAAATCGCCACGCCGCATTCGCCAGCGGCAACTGCCTTGATCTGGTCGGTGTCGCCACCCTTCGGGCTACGGGCGAAGTTGGCGACCATGCCGCGGGCCAGAGCTTCTGCCTTGGCTTCACCTTCATGCGCGATCACCGAGGCAAGCAGGGAGAGATTGTACGGATGGGAGCCGGAACGCGAACAGACCTTGCCCTTCAGTTTTGGGTCAGCCAGGTCGGCGTAATTCTGGACATCGGCAGCCTGAACGCGAGCCTTGTTGTAAACAATGACCCGGGCGCGGGTCGAGAAGGAAGCCCATTCTTCGGTGCGCAGGTGAGCCGGGATGCGCTTGTCCAGCACCGCCGACTTCAAGGGGGCGAACAGGCCCATCTCACGGGCCTTGGCCAGGCGCGATGCATCGACAGTCAGCAGGATGTCGGCCGGGCTGTTGGCGCCTTCGTTGCGGATGCGCTCGAGCAACTCGTCTTCCTTGCCTTCGATGCGATTGATCTTGATACCGGTTTGCTTGGTGAAGTCTGCATAAAGCGCGTCATCGGTCTGGTAGTGACGTGCCGAGTAGAGGTTGAGGACCTTTTCCTGGGCGATGGCTGGCTGGAGGGCTGCGGCGATGGACAGCGCGACGAGCGTGGCTTTTAGCTTCATGACAACTCCTGTATTTGCGGTATGAGAATTGTTCCAGTTTACTGTAAAGACTTGTTAATGAGAACCGTTATTGGTTTGTGGCAATAAAAAACGGCCAGGCGGCCGTTTGTCGATTCAGCGGGCTTCGATGATCCTGCGACCACCGTTGAAGCGCGTCATCCAGTAACTGTTGTTCATGCTTTCGACGCGAACTTCCGCGCCAGCGCGCGGGGCGTGCAGGAAGTGGTTGTCGCCCAGATAAATGCCGACATGCGAAAAAGCCCGGCGCATGGTGTTGAAGAACACCAGATCGCCCGGTTTCAACTGACTGAGGTCGATCTGTTCGCCAAGTAGGCTTTGCTCGCGGGCGGTTCGGGGCAGGTAGGCGCCAATGCTTTCCTTGAAGACCGTCTGCACGAAACTGCTGCAGTCCAGGCCGTTTTCAATGCTGTTGCCACCCATCTTGTAACGGACGCCAACCAGTTTGAGGCCTTCGAGGATGACATCCTGCGTGGCGTTGGTGTAACGTTCAACGAAGGACATCGGCGCTTCCTGAATGCTACCGGTTTCCGACGCGTGGGCGGCACTTAGGCAGCCCAAGGCGAGGCAGGTGGCGGTGAGGAAGGAAGCGATTTTCTGGTGCATGGGCGCGTAATTTATTTGAAATCATCGGTACTGTAAAGTCGATTGATAAACAAACGACCTGCGTGTGCCGCAACTATGTTCATAATCCGTAATTATGAATACAATTTCACCCCTGAGTAGCGAGGAGCACACCACAATGGATTCCTTCAAGGCACTGCTGATTGAGGAACAGGAAGGCAAAGTTGGTAACCGTTTCGTCACCATGGGCGTCGACGATCTCGACGCTGGTGAGGTGACCATCCGGGTTGCCTATTCGAGCATCAATTTCAAGGATGCGCTGGCAGCAACCGGTAGCGGCAAGATCATCCGGCGCTTTCCCTGTGTCGGTGGCATCGATCTTTCCGGTATCGTCGTTGATAGTGCGGATGCGCGCTTCAAGCCGGGCGACCAGGTCATCGCGACCAGTTTCGACATCGGTGTCGCACATCATGGCGGTTACGCCGAAATGACTCGCGTGCCGGCCGACTGGGTTGTGCCCTTGCCTGCCGGGCTAACCCTGTATGAATCGATGGCGCTCGGGACGGCGGGGTTCACCGCGGCACTGGCGATCGTGCGCATGGAAGAAAACGGACTGACGCCGGAGAAAGGCTCCGTCATCGTTACTGGTGCGACCGGCGGCGTCGGTAGCCTGGCGGTCGACATGCTGGCGCAACGCGGTTATCGCGTCGTCGCCTTGACCGGCAAGGAGAGCGAGGCCGACTACCTGCGCAGCCTCGGGGCGGCGGAAGTCATGCTGCGCCAGAGTCTTGATCTGTCGAAGATTCGTCCGCTTGACCGTGCGCGTTGGGCTGGTGCGGTCGACAACCTCGGTGGCGATGTTCTCGCCTGGATTGCCAGCACGATGGAGCAGGGCGGTACGATTGCCAGTATCGGCTTGGCAGCGAGCATGTCACTGAACACAACAGTCGCGCCCTTCATCCTGCGCGGCGTTTCCTTGCTCGGCGTCGATTCAGGCTATATCCGCGAACCTTACCGGAGTGGTGTCTGGCAGCGCCTGGCCACGGACCTGCGACCGCCGCATCTGGCAAGAATGTCGCGTTCCATCCCGTTTGCCGACTTGCCGGCCACGTTCGACGAATATATCGGCGGGCGTGCCAAGGGGCGGGTTGTCGTGGAAGTTGCCGGTGGCTGAAATGCCGGATCTGCCGCGCGTCCTGGTCGTCGATGATTCCAGGCTCGTCAGGGCTTCGCTGGTGCAGCACATCAAGGCGAGTTATGACGTGAAGGAAGAGGCCGATGGTGAGGCGGCGTGGCAGACGCTGGTCCTTGATCAGTCGATCCGGGCCGTGGTCTCCGACCTGCAGATGCCGAAGATGAACGGCTACGAATTGCTGGAGCGTCTGCGCTCGTCGCGTCTGCGCCGTTTGCAGCAAATGCCCTTCATTCTCGTGTCTGGCGAGGAAACGGAAGAGGAGCGGGGCAAAGCCCGTGGTTTGGGGGCTTCCGATTTCATCACCAAGGGCAGCGGCAGCATCGAAATTCTCGCCCGCCTGGGCAATCTGCTGGCCCTGCAACAGGCGCAGGAGCATCTCGATACCGGTCGCGAGCACATGGTGCAGAATCCGGCCAGCGGTCTGTTTACCCGCAAGTACCTCGAACTCCAGGCGGCGCAGGCCCTTTCTCATTCCGCCCGGCACGGCATCGATGTCAGTCTGATGGTGCTGGGCTTCGATGGCTACAGCGAGCTGAGCAACAAGCTGGGACCAACCCTGGCGGAAGAGGTTGGTAATCGCTTTGCCAAGATGCTTGCCGGCAAGGTGCGCCAGGAAGACAGTCTTGGCCACATGGGTGAGGGGCAGTTTGCAGTTGTTTCTCCGGGGACTGCGCCAAATTACTGTGCCAGTTTCGCCGAGCGCGTCCGCCAGGCAGTCGAGGTTTCCCGTCTCTCCGTTCAAGGCAAGTCGTTGGCGCTGACGGTCAGTATCGGTCTGGCCAGTGTGCCGACAGATCTGGTCAGTTCGGCGGGGGCGCTGCTTGATCTTGCCGCTCAACGTATGCAGATGGCCATGCAGGCTGGCGGCAACCGGATCGAATCCGGCGGCATCCTGCCGGCAACCCGGCCGATTTCGCTGCAACATGCGCTGGAATTGCTGCGCGCCAATCGTCAGGGCCCGGTCTTGCCGCACCTGGACGCCTTGCTGGCACAGTTGCTGCCGCTGCTTTCCCTGATGGACAAGGAACTGGATGTGACTCTGCCGATTGCAGAGCTTGAACATTATTTAGGCGAACGGAAAAGCGATAAAAAATAGCCCGTTCATTTGTTTTGAAGTGCAGGAAACCACTAGCTAGAGGGAGTTATATGGCGACTTACAAGGAGTTTCACCAGTATTCGATCGAGCAACCGGATGCATTCTGGACCGAGCAGGCCCAGCTCATCGACTGGAAGGAACCGTTCACCCAGGTTTGCGATTTTTCGCGTCCGCCGTTTGCCAAATGGTTCGTCGGTGGCAAGACCAATCTGTGCCACAACGCCATCGACCGCCATGCGGCCAAGCGTCCGAATGACAATGCGTTGATCTTCGTGTCGACGGAGACCGATGAGGAGAAGATTTACTCCTTCGCCGAGTTGCAGACCGAAGTCGAGCGCATGGCGGCGATCTACAAGAGTCTCGGCGTCAAGAAGGGCGACCGCGTCCTGATCTACATGCCGATGATTCCGCAGGCAGCCTTCGCGATGTTCGCGGCGGCCCGGATCGGTGCCATCCACTCGGTGGTGTTCGGCGGCTTCGCTTCTGGTTCGCTGGCTACCCGCATCGACGATGCCAAGCCGGCGCTGATCGTTTCCAGCGATGCCGGCATGCGCGGCGGCAAGGCCGTGCCGTACAAGCACCTGCTCGACGAAGCCATCGAGATTGCCGAACACAAGCCGAACCATGTGCTGATGGTCGATCGCGGGTTGGACAAGGGTTTCAACAAGGTTGCCGGTCGTGACGTCGATTACGCGACGCTGCGCGAGCAGCACCTGAATGCCCGGGTCGAGTGCGAATGGCTGGAATCCTCCGAGCCGTCATACATCCTCTACACCTCCGGTACCACCGGCAAGCCGAAGGGCGTGCAGCGCGACACCGGCGGTTATGCCGTGGCACTGGCTTCGTCGCTGAAGCATATTTACTGCGGTGGCGAAGGCGAGACCTTCTTCTCGACCTCCGATATCGGCTGGGTCGTCGGTCACTCCTACATCATCTACGGCCCGCTGATCGCCGGCATGGCGACGATCATGTACGAAGGCACGCCGCTGCGTCCGGACCCGGGCATCTGGTGGCAGATCGTCGAGAAGTACAAGGTTTCCGTGATGTTCTCGGCACCGACTGCCGCCCGTGTGCTGAAGAAGCAGGACCCGGCCTACATGCACAAGTACGACCTGTCGACGCTGAAGCATGTGTTCATGGCCGGCGAGCCGCTCGATCAGCCGACGCACGAATGGTTCCAGAACGAACTGGGGCGCCCGGTCATCGACAACTACTGGCAGACCGAGACCGGCTGGCCGATGCTGGCCGCGCTGCACGGCGTCGAAAAGACGCCGATCAAGTTCGGTTCGCCGAGTTTTCCGGTCTACGGCTACAACCTGAAGATTTTCCGTGAGGACGGTTCCGAATGTGGTGCCAACGAGAAGGGCATCGCTGCGGTCATTCCGCCGCTGCCGCCCGGCTGCCTGTCCACTGTCTGGGGGCAGGATGATCGTTTCGTCAGTACCTATTTCACGCTGTTCAAGGAGCCGCTGGTTTATTCCTCCTACGACTGGGCGATCAAGGACGACGACGGGTATTTCACCATCCTCGGCCGTACCGACGACGTGATCAACGTTGCCGGCCATCGCCTGGGGACGCGCGAAATCGAGGAGGCCATCCAGAACCATGCGGCGATTGCCGAAGTGGCCGTGGTTGGCGTCGAGGACAAGCTCAAGGGGCAGGTGCCGATGGCTTTTGCCGTGGTCAAGGATGCTACCCGGGTGGCGACGCCGGAACTGGTCAAGGCGCTGGAGAAGGAAGTGTTTTCGACCGTCGATGGCATTCTTGGTGCGATCGGCCGGCCGGCCCGCGTGCATTTCGTCACCGGTCTGCCGAAAACCCGCTCGGGCAAGATGCTGCGCCGCTCGTTGCAAGCGCTGGCCGAAGGCCGCGACCCGGGTGACCTGACGACGATCGAGGATCCATCCACGCTGGAACAGATCAGGAACGCGCTGGCCAGTTGAGTGCTGTTGCAGTGATTGAAAACCCGCCGCTGAACCCGGCGGGTTTTTTTATGTGACGCTTTGTAAGAATCTGGTGATGGGCGGGGTGCTAAAATTGCCGACTGCCTGATCTTAGCGATGATGCCTATCAATGATTTATGAAACCGTAGCTGCGGTCGACCTGGGTTCGAACAGTTTTCGTCTCCAGGTCGGGCGTGTCGTTGATGACCAGATCTACCCGCTCGACTCACTGAAAGAGCCTGTTCGGCTGGCGTCCGGCCTGACCGCAGAAAAAATGCTCGATGCCGATGCCCAGGAGCGGGCGCTGAATGCCTTGCGCCGCTTTGGCGAGCGCTTGCGCGGACTCGATGCTGGTGCCGTACGTGCCGTCGCCACCAATACCCTGCGAGTGGCGAAGAACGGTAGTTCTTTCCTGCCGTTGGCCGAAGAGGCTCTGGGTTTTCCCATTGAAGTCATTGCCGGGCGGGAAGAGGCGCGGCTGATCTATCTGGGAGCCTCGCATTCCCTGCCAACGGCCAATCACAAACGTCTCGTTGTCGATATCGGTGGCGGATCAACGGAATTCATCATCGGCAAACGCCATGATCCGCAGTTGATGGAATCGCTGTACATGGGGTGCGTCAGTTTCACCATGCGCTATTTTCCCGGTGGACGGGTGGACAAGCGCAGGTTGCGCGAAGCTCAGGTGGCAGCGGCCAAGGAAATTGAACTGATCGCACACGATTACCAGCGTCTGGGCTGGAAGGAAGCGGTTGGCTCATCCGGATCGGCGCGCGCCATCGCCGATATTCTGGAAATGAACGACATGAACCCGGGCGGAGAGAGTGGTATCACCCGCTCCGGTCTGGAGCGCCTGTGTTCGATGCTGGTCAAGGCCGGCTCAGCCGACGAGCTGGATCTGCGTGGGGTCAAGGGCGACCGCATGCCGGTGCTGCCCGGCGGAATCGCCATCATGTCTGCGGTGTTCGAGGAGCTTGATATCGAGCGCATGACCTATGCCGATGGTGCCTTGCGTCTGGGCGTACTCTACGACCTGCTCGGCCGCTTCCATCACCATGACATGCGCGATGCGACGGTGGCGCATTTCCGCCGCCGCTATCAGGTTGAGCGCGATCAGGTCGAGCGCGTCGAAACGGCCGCATTGTCGGCACTGACTCAGTTGAGCGGCGGTACGCCCGACGAGTCGGACCTGCAGTTCCTGTCCTGGGCCTGCCGGTTGCACGAAATCGGAATTTCGGTGGCGCATAACGCCTATCACAAGCACGGCGCCTATATTCTGACCTATGCCGACATGCCGGGGTTTTCCAAGAAGGATCAGGCGCGTCTGGCGATGCTGGTGCTTGGACATCGTGGCAAGCTGGAAAAACTGGGTGCGGTTCCTGCGGTCGACACGATGTGGCGACTGGTTTTCTGTTTACGCCTGGCAGTCTCGCTCCATCGCACGCGCGATGACCGGGCGTTGCCGGCATGGCGTGTAACCACAACGGACAGGGGTTTCCTGCTTGAGTTGCCGGACGAGTGGCTGGCGGAAAATCCCTGGACTGCGGCCGCTCTGGGTGAAGAAACCGTGGTCTGGAAACAGATCGGCAGGGTGTTCGTCGTTCGCCCGCTGGTCTGATTGGCGGGGTCAGCCGGCGACGATCCGCTCGGCAATGCGTTGCTTGAGATCGCCGGGGTTGTCATCGAAATGCGTGTAATGCATCAGCGACAGGCCGAATACGCAAGCGTACAGGAGCAAGCTGCGGCTTTTGGCCTCGGCATCCGACATGCCGGAGGCGACAAACAGGCGGCGAGTGCACTCCAGTCGGTACAGGTCGACCGATTCGACGACGGCGGCAGCCCTTGCGTCATGGCGAGCCCAGTCGCGTACCGCAAGTTCGATCGACATGCCTTTCCTGTTCTTGCTGGCGCCGTAGACCTCAATCGCGTAATGCAGTTGTTCCCGTTCCTGCCCAGCCTGCACCGCAGTTGTTTTCTCGATATCGCGGATGCGTCCTTCGCGCCAGCGTTCGAGCACGGCGTCAAGAAGCGCTTGACGGTCCTTGAAGTGCCAGTAGAAACTCCCCTTGGTGACGCCGCAGCGCTTGGCCAGTACTTCAACGCGCAATCCGGCAACACCTTCGCGGGCCAGGACGTCAATTGCGGTATCGACCCAGCGTACGGGGTCGAGTGGAGTGCGTGCGCTGGCAGCCTTGCCGGTGGCACGGATGCGGGATGTTTTTGCAGGGAGCTTGACAGCTTTATTTTCCATACGCTACCGTACGCTTTTCCATACGACACAGTATGGAGATTGTGCGGTTTGCCAAGTCGTCTGTCAAACGGCGATAGTTTCGAAAAATACTGACCGATAAAAGGAGATGCCAGTGAAAATTCTCGTTCCCGTCAAGCGGGTGGTGGACTATAACGTCAAGGTCCGGGTCAAGGCGGATGGCAGTGGCGTCGATCTGGCCAATGTGAAGATGAGCATGAATCCCTTCGACGAAATTGCTGTCGAAGAGGCCGTTCGCCTCAAGGAGGCCGGGATTGCAACCGAAGTCGTGGCAATTTCCTGCGGCCCTGCCGCCTGTCAGGAAACCCTGCGCACGGCGATGGCCATCGGTGCCGATCGTGGCATCCTGGTGGAAAGCGATGTCGAATTGCAGCCGCTGGCGGTGGCCAAGTTGCTGAAGGCGCTGTGCGACAAGGAGCAACCGCAGCTGGTGGTATGTGGCAAACAGGCCATCGATGATGATGCCAACCAGACGGGCCAGATGCTGGCCGCGCTGGCCGGATGGCCGCAGGCGACTTTTGCTTCGAAGGTCGTCATTGCCGACGGCAAGGCCGTGGTTACCCGCGAGATCGATGGCGGTCTGGAAACGCTGCAGCTTTCGCTGCCGGCGGTTGTGACGACTGATCTGCGCCTGAATGAACCGCGCTACGCGACGCTGCCGAACATCATGAAGGCAAAGAAGAAGCCGCTGGAAACCGTCAAGCCGGAAGATCTTGCGGTCGACGTCGCGCCGCGCCTGAAAACCCTGAAAGTTGTCGAGCCGGCCAAGCGCTCTGCTGGCGTCAAGGTGGCCGATGTGGCTGAACTGGTGAATAAACTCAAGAACGAAGCGAAGGTGATCTGAAATGACCATTCTCGTAATTGCCGAACATGACCATCACAGCATCAAGGCTGCCACCCTCAATACCGTGGCGGCAGCTTGCAGGATCGGTGGCGATATCCATGTGCTGGTTGCCGGCGCTGGTTGTGCTGCAGCCGCCGCTCAGGCGGCAGCCTTGCAGGGGGTAAGCAAGGTGCTTGTCGTCGATGCCGGGCACTATGAGGCGCAGACGGCGGAAACCGTTGCTGCGCTGGTGGTGGCCAATGCCGCCGGCTATTCGCATATCCTCGCGCCGGCGACGACCTACGGCAAGAACCTTCTGCCGCGTGTCGCAGCCCTGCTGGATGTGGCTCAGATTTCGGAAATCACCGCGGTCGAATCGGCCGATACCTTCGTGCGTCCGATCTACGCGGGCAATGCCCTGGCCACGGTACAAAGTGGCGATGCCGTCAAGGTCATTACCGTTCGGACGACAGCGTTTGATGCGGTGGCGGGTGGCAACAATGCGCCGGTTGAGTCGCTGGCTGCAGTGGCCGATGCCGGCATGACCCAGTTGCAGGGGCGTGAACTGACGAAGTCGGAGCGTCCGGAGCTGGGTGCGGCCAAAATCATCGTCTCGGGCGGCCGTGGTCTGGGTAGTGGTGAAAACTATCACAAGTTGCTTGAGCCTCTGGCCGACAAGCTTGGTGCTGCGCTTGGTGCCAGCCGTGCAGCAGTTGATGCCGGTTTTGTGCCGAATGACTATCAGGTGGGGCAGACCGGAAAAATCGTTGCGCCTCAACTCTATCTGGCGATAGGGATTTCCGGTGCGATCCAGCATCTGGCTGGCATGAAGGATTCCAAGGTGATCGTTGCGATCAACAAGGACCCGGATGCGCCGATCTTCCAGGTTGCTGATTATGGCTTGGTGGCTGATTTGTTCGAAACGGTTCCGCAACTGGAGAACGCACTCGGCTAAAATGGCCGCGTGAATCTGACCGATAACCTGCTGGGCGAAACGTGGTACTGGGTGGCTTGGGCCGTCTGGATACCTCTTTTCGCCCGCAGCGTTTGGCGGGCGCCGTGGAAACGTCTTGGCGACTCGGAACAGTCGAATCTCTGGCTGGGCATGGTGGTTCTTCTGGTCCTGCTCTGGAGCCTGAAAGCCGGAGTCAAGCCGGGACTCACGCTGCATCTTCTGGGTGCCAATGTCTTTGCCCTGGCATTTGGTCCGCATCTGGCCTTTATCGGTCTCTGTCTGGTTACATTGGGCATTACCTTGAATGGGGCCGCTGGCAGTTTTGCCTACGGGGCCAATGCGCTTCTGCTGGCTGCGCTCCCCGTCTTCCTGAGCTATCAGTTATTCCGGATGTTCTCCACTATTCTGCCGAAACATTTTTTCATCTACATTTTCGTCAACGGATTTTTGGCCGCTGCGCTGGTAATTCTTGGTGTGGGATTGGTGTCCAGTGGTGTTCTCGGATTTGCTGGTGTCTATGCGTGGGATTATCTGTTTGACGAATATTTCCCCTATTATTTTCTACTCGCGTTTTCGGAGGCATGGTTATCGGGAATGATCATTACCCTGTTTGTCGTCTATCGGCCGCAATGGGTGGTATCTTTCGATGATTCTCGTTATCTTTCCGGGAAATAAGCGCTACAATCGGGATATTTGATCGTCATTGAGGGGTGCGTCGTTGAATCGACTGGGCTTTCGCGTCACGCTGGGTGTGCTGATGGTTGCTGTTTCAGGCGCGGTGTCGGCCGTTGGTCTCGGCGAGTTGCGTGGGCAGCCCATTCTCGGTGATCGTCTTGAGTTGACCGTCAGCATTCTTGGTGTCGAGCGTACTCCACCGGATGCAGCCTGTTTTCGTTTGGTCAAGCCGCAGGGAGGAGATGATCTGCCATGGCTTCGCCAGGCAGATTTCCTAGTCGGGGGCGGCAAGCCTCCTGTCCTGAGGATTCGTTCCGCGCAGGTACTGCGTGAGCCAGTGATTCAGGTCGCTGTACATCTGGCTTGTGGCTACGAGGTGTACAGGGAGTACACACTGCTGGCCTCGCCTTATCAGGTACCGCTCGCAGAACCCGTTGTCGTCCCTCGAGTCAAGACGGAGTCTCCCGTGCGCCGGGATGTTGCTGCGCGTGAAGTCGCTCCGCGCAGAAAGCCTGCTTCTGTACCTGCGCGTCAACAGCCGAAATCGCCCACGCCGGAATTGCTTCCGGCAGCGCCGGCCATGCCGGTCGAGCCTGTATCAGATCGTTTGTTGCTGTCTGCCGGAGATGGTGATGGTGACAGCTTCTTGCGTCTTTCCACGGCGCTTGGCGAGCATATGCTTGTCAGTGATCTGGCCGAGGCCCAGCGGGAAATCCTGCGCCTTGAATTCCGCATGCTGTCAGCGTTGCATGAGCAGGCCACCAGCCAGTTGGAGGCGGCCGAAAAACTGCGCAACATGGAGGCGACGCTGGGAGAGTTGCAGGGCAAGGCGTTGGCAATGACCGAGAGTGCCAATGCAGTAGCAAGTGCCCCGCCAACTGATGCTGCGCCCCGTAAACAGTCGCCTGATGAATCATTGAAACCGCCGGTTGAGGAGCCGTGGTTTTCTGATTGGACGCTATACGGCTTGTTGCTGGGATTGTTGTTAGGTCTTGGTGGGTGGTTGTTCTGGCGAAATCGCCGGGAGCATCGTCCGGGAGAGGGGGGGCTGGCTGGATTTGTTGCGGTCTCTCCTGAGCCGATTGTCGATGCGCCGCGGCAGGGTGAAATTGAAGAAAAGGGCGGGGTGGACCTGCATCTTGAGCCTTCTGCCATGGGAGCGCCGCTGCAGGTTGATCTGGAGCTTGAGAGCAATGTTTCCTCGGAAGTCGCCGCGCCTGTCGCTCGCGCGCCAGTTGCCGCACGCCCGGGGGATTCGGTACTGTCCATCAATGCAACGACGCTGGACGAGCACTTTGAAGCCAATCCAGTGATGGAGCTGGCTGACATCATGCTTTCTTTCGGGCGGGTCAAGGGGGCAGCGCAGGCGCTTCAGGAATACATCGACAATAATCCCCAGGAGGCACTGCAGCCGTGGATTCGTTTGATGGATGTTTACCGTATGGCGGGCATGCGGGATGAATTCGATGCCGTCGCCCGAAACCTGAACCAGCAGTTCAACGTCGAGGTGCAATCCTGGGATGTCGCAGGAAGTGCGCCGGTTGATCTGGTCCTGGATGATGGAACGGCTTCCGAAAATCTCTCGCAGCCCCCCAAGGCACAGGGCTTGGAAGACATGCCACGCATCATGAGTGGTGTCGTGAGGATGTGGGATTCCGAAGATGTGGTTGGTTATCTGTACCAGTTGTTGCGCGACAACCGTGGCGGCCAGCGCCAGGGGTTTGCCTTGCCGGTTGTGGAGGAAATCCTGTTCCTGATCGAGCTCAAGGAGACGGCCAATCGCATGGAGAAGGAAATTGCCAGGCACGGGTGATGCTGTGTGCTGAGCTTAAGGGACTGGCTGGCGGATTGTTCTGGTTTGTTTTTGTTCATAAAGCCCACGATTGATGTTATAGTCGTGGGCTTTTCCACCTTGCCCTACCGCTATCGCATGACGGGGGGCTTATCCCAAAAGGAGTTTGCATGCGCCATTACGAAATCTGCTTTATCGTCCATCCGGACCAAAGCGAACAAGTGCCCGGCATGGTCGAGCGCTATCGTTCCATCGTGACCACCAAGGGTGGTTCGGTGCACCGTCTGGAAGACTGGGGCCGCCGTCAGCTGGCTTATCCGATCCAGAAGATCCACAAGGCACACTACGTGCTAATGAATATCGAGTGCGACGGCGAGACGCTGGGCGAGCTCGAGCATTCCTTCAAGTTCAATGATGCAGTCCTGCGTCATCTGACCGTCAAGATGAAGGCCGCCGTGACGACGCCTTCCCCGATGATGAAGGAAGAAAAGTCGAAGTCGCTGCTGGCTGGCGAAACCGAAGCTGCAGCCGAAGTCGCTGCTGCCTGATCCGGGTTTCACGGGAAATAGCGTACTGAACAACATCACCCTGTCCGGCAGCCTGGTCGAGCGCAAACCCTTGCGCTACACACCGGCAGGCATCCCGGTCAGTGAAGGCAGGCTGCAACACCACTCGGCGCTGATCGAAAACGGCAGCGAAAGACAGGTGGAAGTTGAAATGGCAGTCCTGGCTCTGGGAGATGCAGCGCGCTGGCTCGAAGCAGCACCGCTCGGCGGCATGATGCGAATCGAAGGATTCGTCGCTGCCCGGGGACGCAACAGCAGAACACCCGTGATCCACGCGAACACTATCGAATATTTGGAAGGAAACGAAAATGGCACGATTCTTCAAGAAGAAGGTTGATGACAAGAAAAAGCGTCGCGGCAACAGCCTGTTCAAGCGTCGCAAGTTCTGCCGCTTCACCGCGGAAAAGGTCGAGCAGATCGACTACAAGGACGTCGACGTCCTCAAGGAATACATCCAGGAAAACGCCAAGATCATGCCGGCTCGCCTGACCGGCACCAAGGCCGGCTATCAGCGCCAGCTGGGCACCGCGATCAAGCGCGCCCGCTTCCTGGCCCTGCTGCCCTACACCGACAACCATCAATAATTTCCGGGGAGACGAAACATGCAAATCATTCTGCTCGAGAAGGTTGTCAACCTGGGTAACCTCGGTGACGTGGTCAAGGTCAAGGATGGCTACGCCCGTAACTTCCTGATTCCGCAACGCATGGCCAAGCGTGCCACGCCGGCTGCCATGGCCGAGTTCGAAGCACGCCGTGCCGAACTGGAAAAGGCTGCTGCCGAGAAGCTTGCTGCTGCTCAGGCTGTTGCCGACAAGATGAACGGTACTGTCGTTTCCGTCGCCCGCAAGGCAGGCATGGACGGTCGCTTGTTTGGCTCCGTTGGCAATGCCGACATCGCCGAGGCGCTGGCTGCTGCCGGTTTCACCGTCGACAAGTCGTCCATCCGCCTGCCGGACGGTCCGCTCAAGGCGATTGGCGAGTTCCCGGTTGATGTTGCGCTGCACACCGATGTGCTGGCCAATATTTCGGTGACCGTTGTTGCCGAGTAAGACGGTTTAACTTACGCTTCAAGGCCTCGCAATTGCGAGGCCTTTTTACTTTAAGTCACCATGAACCAGCGTCCGAACAAGCCCAGAAATACTGATCCCTCCCTCGATATGCTGCGGGTGCCTCCGCATTCCATCGAAGCGGAGCAATCGGTGCTTGGCGGCTTGCTGCTGGACAATCAGGCCTGGGACCGGATCGGCGATCAGGTAGCCGAGACGGATTTCTATCGTGATGAGCACCGGCGAATCTTTCGTCAAATCCGCAATCTGCTGGAAAAGGCCAAACCGGCCGACGTCGTCACTGTTGCCGAAGCACTGGATGCGGCAGGGGAGGGCGATCAGACCGGCGGTCTGGCCTATCTTGGTGAACTCGCGGCGAATACGCCATCGGCGGCCAATATCCGCCGTTATGCGGAAATCGTCCGGGAGCGAGCCGTGCTTCGCCAACTGGTGGCGACGGCAGATGAAATTGCTTCCGATGCCCTGAATCCATTGGGGCGTGACGCGGCCTCGTTGCTTGACGAAGCCGAGTCGAAAATCTTCAAGATTGCTGAAGCGGGTGCCGGGCATGCCGAGGGCTTCGTTCATATCAATCCGCTGTTGACCCAGGTGGTCGAGCGTATTCAGGAGCTGCACGACCGGGACAATCCCTCTGACATCACCGGGGTGCCGACAGGTTTTGTCGACCTGGATCAGAAAACCTCAGGTTTCCAGCCGGGAGATTTGATTATCGTGGCCGGTCGCCCATCGATGGGGAAGACTGCATTCGCGCTGAACATCGCTGAAAACGTGGCTGTCGATACCGGCTTGCCGGTCGGTGTGTTTTCCATGGAAATGGGTGGTGCCCAGCTGGCCATGCGTATGCTTGCGTCAATTGGTCGTTTGAACTCGCAGAGCTTGCGGACGGGGCGGATGTCGGATGACGAATGGTCCCGGCTGTCGTTCGCGCTCGGCAAACTACATGAAGCACCGATCTATATCGATGAGACAGGTGGCCTGAGCCCGGCCAACCTGCGCGCCCGGGCGCGCCGCCTGGCCCGCCAGTACGGCGGCAAACTCGGCCTGCTGGTCATCGACTACATCCAGTTGATGAGTGGTAACAAGCAGGGCGAAAACCGGGCGACTGAAGTTTCCGAAATCTCCCGCTCGATCAAGTCGCTGGCCAAGGAACTGCAGGTGCCCATCGTTGCGCTCTCGCAGTTGTCGCGAAAGGTTGAAGAACGTACCGACAAGCGCCCGATGATGTCCGACTTGCGCGAATCAGGTGCTATCGAGCAGGATGCCGACGTGATCCTGATGATGTACCGCGATGAATATTACAAGCCGGACACGCCAGACAAGGGTATGGCAGAAGTCATCATCGGCAAGCAGCGTAATGGTCCGACCGGCACCGTACGCCTCGCCTTCCTGGGCGAATACACGCGATTTGAAAACCTCGCGTCGGGCGGTTTCCAGGACGCAAGAGATTAATTCTGGGCGGATTAAAGTTCGACTTGGCGTGCGCTGATCGAATAGGCCATTTTTGCCGGGTGCGCTTCATTGACCCGCTGACCATTGAGATACAGTTCGGGCATGACGAAAAAAGGCAGGCGGTCGGGGTGCTCCGGTAGCCGCAGGTCAGTGCCGACATGGAAGGCCGTCCAGTTCATCTCCCAGACACCGAAGAGAATCCGTTTCAGCGAAGTGAGCCGGCTGTCGTGCTCCGGAATGGCCTCGTAGGCTGCGGCGCGGCGGACATCGCTGGGATCTACGGGAATCCAGCCGTAGCCGGGTAGGTAGAATTCGGCCCGGACATGCTGGCCCTGGGTTGCATCGTCGCTGCGCAGACCCAGACTGCGGAAGAGCCGGGAGCGGCCAATGCGAAGGCCGTAGACACAGCGTGCGGGAATGCCGATGCTGCGGCACACCGAGACGAAGAGGCCGTTGATGTCGGCCGAACGCCCGCCATACTGTCCGGAGATCAGCTGCTGATGAATATTTCCGCTGCCGCAACCTGGCAGTGAGGGATCGTAGATCGTGTTTTCACAGATCCAGTCGTAAATGGCCTTGACCTGTGCGACCGGGTCCTTGATGCGGCCGACGATGCGTTCGCCCAACTGCTTTGCCAGTCCATCATTGGGAATCAAGCTTGTTGCCTGCAGGTTGCGGCGCAGGATGTCGTCCCGATCAGGGGCGATGCTGCGCCGTGTAACGTCGAAATGGCGGTCTGCGATGCTGACATGTGTGACCAGGCGCAGGCTGGCGTTGGCGGCGTCAGGCCATTCGCATTGCAGCAATTCAAGCGCTCCGTCCGGTTGGCGCAAGATACCAGCACGGCTGGGGTTGCCCTGCCAAGTGTGCCCTAGCGTGCGCTGGTAAATGCTTTCCTGGCTGCTCGGTAGCGGCAGCCAGAATCGTGCAGCTTGTCCGGAGGATTTCAACGTCACAGTGGTGACGATTTCGTAGGTACGCCAATCACCGGGCAATTCCTGGGCTCTAACCGGTGGCAGGCGGGAGGTGGATGTGCCCTCGGGTGGGCTGTCGATCAGTGGCGTGTTAGCGCTATGCACGGGGGCTCTGGAGGCCTGGGTGCTGGTGTTGCGATTATTGCGGGCGGCCTGGGTGGTTTTTTTCTTTTTCGGCTTGGCTGCGGTCTTTTTCTTGGTAGTACTCGCCTTTTTTGCCGGGGCAGCCGAAGCTTCCGTGGCAAAAAGAGAAAAAAGGGCAGACGCGGCAAGAAAATCTCTGCGTTTCAAGGCTGTCCTCGGGCAATGATCAGGGATCGAAATGAAAAGGCCGTGTCCAGGACACGGCCTTGTTAGGTCGAAATGACTATAGCACGTCGGCTGCGTGATCTGCCAGACGCGAGCGTTCGCCTCTTTGTAACGTGATGTGACCGGAGTGCGTCCAGCCCTTGAAACGATCGACCACGTAAGTCAGGCCGGAACTGCCTTCGGTCAGGTACGGCGTGTCGATCTGGGCGATATTGCCCAGGCAGACGACTTTGGTGCCCGGGCCGGCACGGGTGACCAGTGTTTTCATCTGCTTCGGCGTCAGGTTCTGGGCTTCGTCGATGATCAGGTATTTCTTCAGGAAGGTGCGGCCGCGCATGAAGTTGAGCGACTTGACCTTGATCTTCGAGCGGATGATGTCGTGCGTCGCCGCCTTGCCCCAGTCACCGCCGTAGGGGCTGTTGTCGTCGGTGTGGGTCAGCACTTCGAGATTGTCTTCGAGTGCCCCCATCCACGGCGCCATCTTTTCTTCCTCGCTGCCCGGCAGGAAGCCGATGTCCTCGCCGACCGGCACGGTGACCCGGGTCATGATGATCTCGGCGAACTGTTTGCTTTCCAGCGTCTGGGTCAGGCCTGCGGCGAGCGTCAGCAGGGTCTTGCCGGTACCGGCCTGGCCGAGCAGGGTGACGAAGTCGATGTCAGGGTTCAGCAGCAGGTTGAGGGCGAAATTCTGCTCGCGGTTGCGGGCGGTGATGCCCCAGACGGCATTCTTCGGATGCGTGTAGTCGATCAGTGTTTCGAGGACGGCGGTCTTGCCGGCGGTTTCCTTGACGATGGCCGTGAAGCCATCCTTTTCCAGCCAGACGAACTCATTGACCAGAAATTGTGGACAAAGCGGGCCGGTAACCTTGTAGTAGGTCTTGCTGTCCTTTTTCCACGACTCCATTCCCTTGCCGTGCTTGTCCCAGAAATTCTCCGGCAGGGCGCGGGTACCGGAGTAGAGGATGTCGGTATCCTCAAGGACCTTGTCGTTGAAGTAATCTTCGGCAAGCAGGTTGAGCGCGCGCGACTTGATGCGCATGTTGATGTCTTTCGACACCAGGATGACCGGGCGTTTCGGGAATTTTTTCTGCAGGTGGATGACCACCGACAGGATCTGGTTGTCGACTTTTGATGTCGGCAGGCCTTGCGGCAGTTCGGCACTGATCGCCTCGGTCTGCAGGTAGAGGCGGCCGCTGGCGAGCTTGCTCGACGGGCCGTAGAGATCGATGCCTTCGTCGATGTCGACATCATCATGTGCCAGCATCTCGTCCAGCGTGCGTGATGCCTGACGGGCGTTGCGGGCGATTTCCGACATGCCCTTCTTGTGATTGTCGAGTTCTTCCAGCGTCATGATCGGCAGGAAGACGTCGTGTTCCTCAAAGCGGTACAGGCAGCTGGGGTCGTGCATCAGGACGTTGGTGTCGAGCACGAAAATCTTGGTCATCGCGGGCTTCTTGACGGCGGGTTGGCGCGGCATGTCGGTGGTCTCGGAGATGGTTGGGGGGAACTGCGATCAGAGGGTCCTGACGTAATCGAGCACTTCCTGGGCGTGGCCCGGCACCTTCAGGCCGCGCCATTCACGGCGCAGGGTGCCGCTGCGGTCGATGACGAAGGTGCTGCGTTCGATGCCGCGGCATTGCTTGCCGTACATCATCTTCTGCTTGATGACGCCGAACAGGTTGCAGACGGTTTCGTCGGCATCCGAGCCAAGCTCGAACGGGAAGGCTTGCTTGCTCTTGAAGTTCTCGTGCGCTTTCAGGCTGTCACGGGAAATGCCCAGAATGACCGCGTCGACCGCAAGAAACTCGGTGTGAAGATCGCGGAAATTCTGTCCTTCGGTGGTGCAGCCCGGCGTGCTGTCCTTGGGGTAGAAATAGATGACCACGATCTTGCCGCCATGCGCTGCCAGATTGAAGGGTTGGCCGCCGGTGGCGGGAAGGGTGAAGTCGGGAACCTTGGTATCGAGCATGTTGCCTTCCTGTGATGGGTTTCAGGGCATTTTGTTCGGAGGTCGCTAGCCCGGTCAAGCCTTTGTTAAACTCCCGTCCATGGGAAAACTCTTTGCCTGTTTGTTGCTCTGTACTTGCCTTGCTGCGTGCGGCGAGTCGTGGAATGCACCGTATCCCGCCGGGGACGCCAGCCGTGACATTCTCTACACGGCCTTTACCGACCGTCCGAAGCATCTTGATCCGGCGCAGTCCTATACCGAAGATGAAGCCACCTTCACGGCCCAGATTTACGAGCCACCGCTGCAGTACCACTATCTCAAGCGGCCTTATGAACTGCTTCCGGCAACGGTCGACGCCCTGCCGCATCCGCGTTATTTCGCGGCGGACGGGCGCCAGCTGGCCGATGACTCGCCAGCCGAGAGCATTGCCGAGAGCGTCTACGAACTGACCCTGCGGCCGGGCATCCGTTATCAGCCGCATCCCGCCTTTGCCCTCGATGCGTACGGTCAACCGCTGTATCTGGGCAAAAATGCTGCCATCGGACGACAGCGCATTGCCGATTTTCCAGAAACTGGAACGCGCGAGCTGACCGCCGACGACTATATCTATCAGCTCAAGCGCCTGGCGCATCCGCGCCTGCACTCGCCGATTTACGGCATGATGGCCGAGAAGATCGTCGGTTTGAAAGAGCTTGGTGACAGCCTGCGCGGTGCTGCCAAGGAGGTGCCGGACGAGGGGTGGATCGATCTCGACCGCCATCCGCTTGCCGGCGTCGAACGCGTCGATGCCCGGACCTGGCGCATCCGCATCCGCGGCAAGTATCCGCAGTTCGCTTACTGGCTGGCGATGCCCTTCTTCGCGCCGGTGCCGCGCGAGGTTGACCGCTTCTTTGCCCAGCCGGGGATGCGCGAAAAGAACCTGACGCTCGACTGGTGGCCGGTCGGCACCGGTCCCTACATGCTGACCGAGAACGACCCGAACCGGCGCATGGTGCTGACCCGCAATCCGAATTTCCGTGGCGAGACCTATCCCTGCGAAGGTGAAGCCGGTGATGCCGAGGCCGGCCTGCTGGTCGACTGCGGCAAGCCGTTGCCGTTCATCGAGCAGGCGGTGTTCACCCGCGAGAAGGAAGCGATTCCGTACTGGAACAAGTTCCTGCAAGGCTACTACGACGCCTCTGGCATTTCTTCCGACAGCTTTGACCAGGCCGTACGCGTCAATGTTGGCGGTGACGTCGCCCTGTCCGACGAGATGCGCGACAAGGGCATCGAATTGTTGACCTCGGTGCGGACCTCGACCTTCTACATGGGCTTCAACATGCAGGACGGCGTCGTCGGCGGGCTGGCGGAGCGCCGCGCCAAGCTGCGCCAGGCGGTATCGATTGCGCTGGATCAGGAAGAGTTCATTTCGATCTTCCAGAACGGCCGCGGCATCGCCGCGCAGGGGCCGATTCCGCCCGGTATTTTCGGCTATGAAGAAGGCGAGGCCGGGATCAATCGCGTTGTTTACGACTGGATCGACGGCAAACCGGTACGCAAACCGGTCGAAGTGGCGCGGCAACTGCTCGCCGAGGCGGGTTATCCGAATGGGCGCGATGCGAAAACCGGCGAGCCGCTGGTGCTCAATCTCGATACCACCGCCGGTGGCATGGGCGACAAGTCGCGTCTCGACTGGCTGACACGTCAGTTTGCCAAGATCGATGTGCAACTGGTGGTCCGCACGACCGACTTCAACCGCTTTCAGGACAAGCTGCGCAAGGGTGCCTTCCAGCTTTTCTACCTTGGCTGGAACGCCGATTATCCCGATCCGGAGAATTTCCTGTTTCTGCTGCATGGGCCGGAAGGCCGGCTGCAAGGTGGCGCCAATTCGGCCAATTATGACAATCCGGAGTACGACCGGCTGTTCCTGCAGATGAAGCACATGGAGAACACGCGGGAGCGCCTGCGCATCGTCCGGCAGATGAACGACATCCTGCGCCACGATGCGCCCTGGGTCTTTGGCCTGCACCCCAAGAGCTACACGCTGACGCATCGCTGGTTGAAGAACCGCAAACCGAACGATGTTGGCAACAACACCCTGAAATACCAGCGGATCGACGCTGCCGAGCGGGCGCAGGCAAGGTCCGCGTGGAATGCCCCGGTGTTGTGGCCGGTGCTGGTCGGACTGGCGCTTGTCGTGCTGGCCGGCGTACCGGCCGTGCTCGGTTACCGGCGGCGGGAGCGGGCGGCGGTCAGCGGGGAGCGCTGATCGTCCGGCAGGCAGCCAGCGACCATGCGGCCAGGGCTTGCGGATGGTCCACGATGATGTCGGCACCCCATGCCTCAACAGGACCGCTGTCGCCAAAATAGCCCCAGCGCACGGCAGCTGTCCTGCATCCCGCGGCCCGCCCGGCAACGATATCGCGGCGGTCGTCGCCAACATAAACGCTGTGTGCAGGATCAACGCCCAGCAGTTCGCAGGCGTGCACTACCGGCAATGGCGACGGCTTGGCTTCGGCCGTCGTATCGCCACTGACCACGCAGGGTGTGCGCGGGGCGAGGTTGAGCAGGCGGACCAGCGGGTCGGTGAAGCGCATCCGCTTGTTGGTGACGATGCCCCAGCGCAATCCGGCAGCATCGAGGGTGTCGAGCAAGTCCGCGATGCCATCGAAAAGACGGCTGTCGACGCACAGTCGCGTTTCATAGATGTCGAGAAAACGCGCAGCCAGGCGTTCATAATCCGGATGCTGCGGTGTCATGCCGAAACCGGCACCGAGCATGCCGCGCACGCCTTGCGAGGTATAAGGGCGCAGGTGTGCGAACGATTGTTGCGGTCGACCTTCCTGTGCGAGCAAAAAATTGACGCTGGCCGCGAGATCCGGTGCGGTATCGGCCAGCGTGCCGTCGAGGTCGAATAGAACGGCCTCAAGCATTCCTGACGGCGCGCATCAGGTAATTGACGCTGGTGTCGCGGCCGAGGCTGTATTCCTTGGTGAGCGGGTTGTAACTCATGCCGATTACTTCGGCCGGCTCCAGATTGCCCATCTTGGCCCAGCGTGACAGTTCGGAAGGTTTGATGAACTTGGCGTAGTCATGCGTCCCCTTGGGCAGCATTTGCAGGACGTATTCCGCACCGATGATTGCGAACAGGTAGGACTTCGGATTGCGGTTCAGTGTCGAGAAAAACACCGTGCCACCGGGTTTGACCAGGCGGGCGCAAGCGGTGATCGTGCTGGAGGGATTCGGCACATGTTCCAGCATCTCCATGCAGGTCACGGCGTCGAAACTCCCCGGCATTTCGTCGGCCAACTCTTCGACCGCGATTTTCCGGTAATCGACCTTGTGTCCACTTTCCAGCAGATGCAGCCTGGCGACACCGAGCGGCTTCTCGGACAGATCGATGCCGGTCACTTCGGCACCGAGCGCTGCCATGCCTTCGGACAGCAACCCGCCACCGCAGCCGACGTCGAGGACGCGCTTGCCGCGCAGCGGTAAGGCGCTGTTGATCCAGCCCAGGCGCAGCGGATTGATCTCGTGCAGCGGCTTGAATTCGCTGTTGGGGTCCCACCAGCGGTGGGCAAGGTCACCAAATTTTGCCAGTTCGGCGGGGTCGGCGTTGATCATGGCTCGATTCGCAAGGTAGAAAAAGAAAAAGCCCTGCCGAGGCAGGGCTTTGCATTGTAGCAGCGGCAGATTACTTGGTGCCGATGACTTCGATGTCAACGCGACGATCCGGCTGCAGGCAGTCGATCAGGGCCTTGGTCTTGGCGTTGCCCTTGCAGGTGTCGCCGGTGACCGGCTGGGTTTCGCCCTTGCCTTCGGTGTAGACGCGGTTGGCTTCGATACCCTTGGCAACCAGGTATTCCTTGACCGCGGCAGCGCGCTTCTCGGACAGCTTCTGGTTGTAGGCGTTGCCACCGATACGGTCGGTGTGGCCAACGGCCAGGATCACTTCGAGCTTGATCGCGGCAGCCTTGGAGACCAGCTCGTCGAGCTTGGCCTTGCCTTCCGGACGCAGGACAGCCTTGTTGAAGTCGAACAGGGCGTCGGCAGCGACGGTGATCTTCTCACCGGTCGGCTTCGGACCGCCTACGGCAGCAGCCGGTGCCGGTGCAGCCTTGCCTTCGCAAGCAGCCTTCGGCAGCAGGTCCTTGTCGCACTCGCAACCGGCCTTGTCGGCGGCAGCGCCGGCCGGGGTCCAGTAACCGGTGCGCCAGCACAGGCCGAAGCCGCTCTTGGCGACGACGTCGCGCTGGTCGATGACATAAACACGTTCCTGGGCAACGGCCGAGAAGCCGATACCGGCAAGCAGAGCGATTGCCAGGGTCTTTTTGGCGATATTTTTGATCATAGTCTTCCCTCGTTGAAGAAATGGATGAATCCAGCGGCTTGTATCAGGCAGCATTCGAGCCAGTACAAACTTCCAGCTTATTCTGCCATAGCGCCGTACTGGCATCCAAGTGAAATTCGTTGCCTATCCGTAAAGTTTTGTGCTCCAGCACACATTTCCCGGCAATCCAGACGTCGCTGACCTGATCCCTGCCGGCAACGTGAATCAAATGCGACAGCGGGTCGAAGCAGGGCTGGCAGTCGGTGTCGCCGAGCGAGACGGCGCAAAGATCGGCGGATTTTCCCGGGGTGATCGAACCGGTGACATCATCCAGACCCAGCGCCCGGGCGCCGTTCAAGGTTGCCATGCGCAGCACTTCAAGGGCCGGCAGGGTGCTGGCATCGCCGCTGAGGCCCTTGGCCAGCAGGGCTGCCATGCGCATTTCCCAGAACATGTCGAGGCGGTTGTTGCTGGCGGCGCTGTCGGTGCCCAGGCCAATATTGACGCCGGCGCGCTGCATTTCGGTGATGCGGGCAAAGCCGCTGGCCAGTTTGAGGTTGGAACTCGGGCAGTGGGCAATGCTGCAACTGGCTGCGGCCAGTTGGGCAATTTCCGCATCGTTCAGGTGCACCGCGTGAACGCCGATGAAGGACGGACCGATCAAGCCGAGGTCCTGCAGGCGGGCCAGTGGTCGTCGGCCATGCTGCTTGATTGCGTCTTCGATCTCATTGCAGGTTTCGTGAATGTGGCAGTGAATCGGCAGGTTCAGTTGACCGGCCAGGGTGACGATGCGCTGGAAGCTCCGGTCGGAGACCGTGTACGGGGCGTGCGGGGCCAGGCAGAAGCTGAGCAGCGGATTGCCGCTGCAGGCTTCACGCGCCGCCAGCCCCTTGGCGATGTAGTCGTCGGCATCGCTGGCATAGTTGCCCGGGAACTCGAGCGTCGTGATGCCCAGTGCGGCGCGCATGCCGAATTCGCCGGCTGCCTGCGCCGCGGCCTGTGGGAAGAAATACATGTCGTTGAAGCAGGTAATCCCGCCGCGCAGCATTTCGGCACAGGCCAGTCGCGTTCCGTCGAGTACGAACTGATGCGAAACCAGCGCCGATTCTGCCGGCCAGATGTGCTTTTGCAGCCATTCCATCAGCGGGATGTCGTCAGCGATGCCGCGCATCAGCGACATCGCGGCATGGGTGTGCAGGTTGATCAGGCCGGGGATCAGGATGTGCTGGTCGAGCACGTGGCGCGCTGCTGGCGCATAGCGGTTGCGCGCCTCAGCCGTTGGCAGGATGGCGAGAATGCGGCCATCGTGAACGGCGACGGCGTGGTTTTTCAGGGTTTCGTCCTGGTCGACCGTGGCAATCCAGCGGGCTTCGATCAACAGGTCTATGGTTTCGGGTGTCGGTGTCATGGAAAAGGGCATCGGTTCGCCGTGGGTGGCGTGGTAAACTAGCAAATTACGCGTGCTTCAACCAAACAAAGCGCCAATAATTCGGCGCGGACTCAAGAGACATGGACCAATTCGCCAAAGAAACCCTGCCGATCAGCCTCGAAGACGAGATGCGGCGTTCCTATCTCGATTACGCGATGAGCGTGATCGTCGGCCGGGCTCTTCCTGATGCCCGTGACGGCCTGAAGCCAGTGCATCGCCGCGTGCTGTTCGCGATGCATGAGTTGAACAACGACTGGAACAAGGCTTACAAGAAGTCGGCCCGTATTGTCGGTGACGTCATCGGTAAATACCATCCACACGGCGATTCGGCAGTTTACGAAACCATCGTCCGCATGGCGCAGCATTTCTCGCTGCGTTACATGCTGGTCGATGGCCAGGGCAACTTCGGTTCGGTCGACGGCGACAGCGCAGCGGCGATGCGTTACACCGAAGTGCGCATGGCCAAGATCGGGCACCAGTTGCTTGAGGATCTGGACAAGGAAACTGTCGATTTCGGGCCGAACTATGACGGTTCGGAAAACGAGCCGCTGGTCATGCCGGCGCGCATTCCCAACCTGCTGATCAACGGTTCGTCCGGTATTGCCGTCGGCATGGCGACTAACATTCCGCCGCACAACCTCAATGAAGTCATTGCCGGTTGTCTGGCGATGCTGGAAAACCCGGCAATCTCCATTGATGACCTGATCGACCTGATCCCGGCGCCGGATTTCCCGACGGCGGCGCTGATCTACGGCGTGATGGGGGTGCGCGAGGGCTACAAGACCGGTCGCGGCCGCGTCGTCATGCGCGCCCGGACGCACTTCGAGGATATCGGCAAGGGCGATCGCCAGGCACTGATCGTCGACGAAATTCCCTACCAGGTGAACAAGAAGTCGCTGATCGAGAAGATCGCCGAACTGGTCAACGAGAAGAAGATCGAAGGCATCTCGGACATCCGCGACGAGTCGGACAAGTCCGGCATGCGCGTGGTCATCGAACTGAAGCGTGGCGAAGTCGGCGAAGTCATCCTCAACAATCTGTACAAGCAGACGCAACTGCAGGACACCTTCGGCATGAACATGGTGGCGCTGGTCGATGGCCAGCCGCGCCTGCTCAACCTGAAGCAGTTGATCGAGTGCTTCCTGTCGCATCGCCGTGAAGTGGTGACGCGGCGCACCGTGTTCGAACTGCGCAAGGCGCGCGAACGCGGTCATATCCTCGAAGGTCTGGCGGTCGCGCTGTCCAACGTCGATGAAATCATCACCCTGATCAAGGCCGCACCGACGCCGCCGGATGCCAAGCGCAGCCTGATGGAGCGCCAGTGGCGCAGCCCGGTGGTCGAGGAAATGCTGGTCCGTGCTTCGTCGGATGCCTCGCGTCCGGACGGTCTGGCGCCCGAATTCGGCCTGTCGGCGCAGGGCTATCGCCTGTCCGACGCGCAGGCCCAGGCCATTCTGGAACTGCGTCTGCAGCGCCTGACCGGTCTCGAACAAGACAAGATCGTCAGCGAGTACAAGGACGTCATGGCCAAGATCCTCGACCTGCTCGACATCCTGGCCAAGCCGGAACGGATCACCGCGATCATCGTCACCGAACTGACGGCGATCCGCGAGCAGTTCGGCGACGAGCGCCGCTCGGAAATCGTGCTGCACACGCAGGAACTCGGCATCGAGGATTTCATCACGCCGCAGGACATGGTCGTCACGCTGTCGCACGGCGGCTACGTCAAGGCCCAGCCGCTCGCCGACTACCGCGCCCAGCGCCGTGGCGGTCGCGGCAAGCAGGCGGCGGCGATCAAGGACGAGGATTTCGTCGATCACCTGTTCGTTGCCAACACCCACGATTACATCCTGTGCTTCTCGAACCGCGGCCGTTGCTACTGGCTGAAGGTCTACGAAGCGCCGCAGGGCAGCCGGACCAGTCGCGGCAAGCCGATCGTCAATCTCTTCCCGCTGGAAGAAGGCGAACGGATCAATGCCGTCTTGCCGGTCAAGGAATTCGTCGATGACAAGTTCATCTTCATGGCGACCCGCGACGGCACGGTCAAGAAGACGCCGCTGTCCGACTTCTCCAACCCGCGCAAGGCCGGCATTATTGCGGTCGACCTGCTTGATGACGATTATTTGATCGGCGTCGAACTGACCACCGGCCAGAGCGACATCGTGCTCGTCTCGAACGCCGGCAAGGCAGTCTGGTTCGATGAGGAAGACGTCCGTCCGATGGGCCGCGGTGCCCGCGGTGTGCGCGGCATGAAGCTGCAGCCGGGGCAGACGGTGATCTCGCTGCTGGTTGCCGAGGATGACCAGCAGACCGTGCTGGTGGCGACCGAAAACGGTTTTGGCAAGCGCACCGTGCTCGCCGATTTCCGCCACTCCGGTCGCGGCACCCAGGGCGTCAAGGCGATTGCCGATTCCGAGCGCAACGGCGTCGTGGTTGGTGCCAAGCTGGTCGGCGATGACGACGAGGTGATGCTGATCACCACTGGCGGTGTGCTGATCCGTACCCGTGTCTCGGAAATCCGTGGCATGGGCCGGGCGACTCAGGGCGTGACGCTGATTTCGCTCGACGAAGGAGAAAAACTCGCCGGCCTGGAGAAGGTTGCCGAATCGGTGGTCGAAGTTGATACCGAGGTCGAAGGCGAAGTTGAAGGCGAAGTGGTGGCCGATGCTGCAGGCGAAACGCCGGCGCCGGAGGCTGGCAACGAAGGTGGTGACAACGAGGGAGGCGAGGCCTGATGACCCGTATCTGGAACTTCAGCGCCGGCCCGGCTGCGCTTCCCGAAGAAGTCCTCAAGCAGGCGCAGGAAGAACTGCTCGACTGGCAGGGCGCCGGCTGCAGCGTCATGGAAATGAGCCATCGCGGCAAGGAATTCATGTCCATCCTGGCCCAGGCCGAAGCCGACCTGCGCGAGCTGATGGGCATTCCCGAGCAGTACCGGGTGCTGTTCCTGCAGGGCGGGGCGACGCAGCAGTTCGCGCAGATTCCGATGAACCTGCTGGCAGGCCGTTCGGCCGACTACATCGTCACCGGTTCGTGGTCGAAGAAGGCCTACAAGGAAGCGCAGCGTATCGGTACGGTGCGTTGTGCCGCCAGCACCGAGGAAAGCGGCTTCACACGCTTGCCGACAGCCGAGGAAATCAAGCTCGACCCGTTTGCCGCCTACCTGCACGTATGCACCAACGAAACCATCCACGGTGTCGAGATTCCCGCCCAGCGCATCGCCGATACCGGTGTGCCGCTGGTTGCCGACATGTCGTCGCATATCCTGTCGCGGCCGGTGCCGGTCGAGAAGTTCGGGGTGATTTACGCCGGGGCGCAGAAGAACATCGGCCCGTCCGGCGTCACGCTGGTGATCATCCATCGTGATCTGCTCGGCATGGCGCCGCTCAACATCCCGACGGTGATGGATTACGCGGTGATGGCCGAGAACGGCTCGATGCTCAATACGCCACCGACCTACGGCATCTACATCGCCGGGCTGGTTTTCCAGTGGTTGAAGCGGCAGGGCGGGCTGGCCGGCATTGATGCGGTCAACGCCGAAAAAGCGCGGATTTTGTACGAATGCATCGACAACTCCGGCGGTTTCTACACCAATCCGGTCGATCCCGATTGCCGCTCGCGGATGAACGTGCCTTTCGTCCTCGCCGATGGCGGACTGGATGCGGCTTTCCTCGCCGACGCCAAGGCTGCCGGCATGCTCGGCCTGAAGGGCCACAAGTCGGTCGGCGGCATGCGCGCGTCGATCTACAACGCCGTATCGCTTGACGCAGTTCAGGCGCTGGTCGGTTTCATGAATGATTTCGCCAAGAGGAACGGTTGACCGCATGAGCGACGATCTCTCCAAAGCCCTGGCCGGCGTGCGTGCCGATATCGACCGCATCGACGGTGACATCCTGCGCCTGTTGAACGAACGTGCCCGTTGCGCGCAGCGGGTCGGCGAGATCAAGGCCGAATTCGGCGACGCCGGGTTCATCTACCGGCCGGAACGCGAGGCGCAGGTCTTGCGCCGGTTGCAGGAAGCCAATCCCGGGCCGTTGCCGGGCGAGAACATCACTTTCTTCTTCCGCGAGGTGATGTCAGCCTGTCTGTCGCTCGAACAGCCGCTGGGCGTTGCCTTTCTCGGGCCGCTCGGCACCTTCTCGGAATCGGCGGCGACCAAGCATTTCGGCCACGCCGGTCGTTTGCTGCCGCAGTCGTCGATCGACGACGTGTTCCGCGAGGTCGAATCGGGCCACGCGCATTACGCGGTCGTGCCGGTCGAGAATTCGACGGAAGGCGCGGTCGGCCGGACGATGGATCTGCTGTTGTCCACGCCGCTGCGCATCTGTGGCGAAGTCGTGCTGCGCATCCACCAGAACCTGCTGACCCGGGAAACCGATCTCAACGCCATCACCCGTGTCTACTCGCATGCCCAGTCGCTGGCGCAGTGTCACGAATGGCTCAACCGCGTGCTGCCGAACGCCCAGCGCATTTCGGTCGGCAGCAACGCCCAGGCCGCGCAGCTGGCTGCCAGCGAAGCGGGAAGCGCGGCGATCGCCGGCGAGGCTGCAGCGGCCCGTTACGATTTGCCGAAACTGGCCGAGAACATCGAGGATGAGCCGAACAACACGACGCGTTTCCTGGTGCTCGGCAAGCACGATGCCGGTCCTTCCGGTCGCGACAAGACCTCGCTGATCATGTCGGCGCCGAATCGCACCGGCGCGCTGCATGAACTGCTGCTGCCGCTGTCCACGGCCGGTGTCTCGATGTGTCGTCTGGAATCGCGACCGGCCCGCAATGCCTTGTGGGAATACGTTTTCTACGTCGATATCGAGGGGCATCGTGATGATCCGGCGGTCAAGGCCGCGCTGGAAAAGCTGTCCGGCTATGCCGCTTATCTGAAAATTCTCGGGTCCTACCCGATCGCTGTTTATTGAGAATCCGTCATGAGTCTTGTCGAACAGGCGTTGTCTTGCGTCCGTGCAATTTCACCTTACCAGCCGGGCAAACCGATCACTGAACTGGCCCGCGAAATGGGCATCCCGGTCGAGCGCATCGTCAAGCTGGCGTCCAACGAAAATCCGCTGGGCATGAGTCCGAAAGCCAGGCTGGCCGTTGCCACAGCGATCGGCGGGGTCGAGCGCTATCCCGATCAGTTTGAATTGATCGCCAAGGTGGCTGCGCGTTGCGCTGTCGCCAGCAATCAGGTGGTGCTCGGCAACGGTTCCAACGACGTCCTCGACATGATCGCCCGTGTCTTCCTGGCGGCCGGTCGCTCGGCGATCTTCGCCCAGCACGCCTTTGCCGTTTATCCGCTGGCGACGCAGTCGACCGGCGCCGAACTGATCTGCGTGCCGGCCAAGGATTTCGGTCACGACCTCGACGCGATGCTGGCCGCGATCCGCCCGGATACGCGCATTGTCTGGATCGCCAATCCGAACAATCCGACCGGCAATTTCCTGCCCTACGCCGAGGTGCGTGCCTTTTTGCAGCGCGTGCCGACGGATGTCGTCGTCGTCCTTGACGAGGCCTACAACGAATACATCCCGCCCGAAGCGCGGGTCGATACCGCGGCGTGGATCAGCGAATTCCCGAATCTGGTGGTCTGCCGCACGTTGTCGAAGATTTATGGCCTGGCCGGGCTGCGCATCGGTTACGCGCTGGCGTCGCCGGTCGTCGCCGACCTGATGAATCGCGTCCGCCAGCCGTTCAACGTCAACAACCTGGCGCTGGCCGGCGCGCTGGCGGCACTCGACGACGATGAATTCCTGCAGGCCAGCTACGACCTGAATCGCCGCGGCATGGCGCAGCTCGTCGCGGCGCTGGAAAAACTCGGCCTGACCTACATTCCGTCCTACGGCAACTTCGTCACCTTCAAGGCCGGCGATGGCGCGGCGGTGAATCAGAAACTGCTGCAGCAGGGCGTCATCGTCCGCCCGATCGGCGGTTACGGCATGCCCGAGTGGCTGCGCGTGACCATCGGCACCGAGGCCGAGAACGCCCGCTTCATCGAAGCGCTGGAAAAGGCCCTGTAAATGGACGCCGGCCAGCCCGAGTTCGGCAAGATCGTCGTCTTCGGTACCGGCCTGATCGGTGGCTCGTTCGCGCTCGCCCTGAAAGCGGCCGGCGCGGTCGAGGAGGTCGTTGGTTTTGGCCGCACGCCGTCTACGTTGCGGGTGGCACAGGAACTTGGCGTCATCGACCGGGCCGGGATCAACCCGGCGCACGAGATCGGCGACGCCGACATCGTGCTGGTGGCGACGCCGGTGGCGCAGATGCCGGAAATCTTTGCCCGCATCGCGCCTTATCTCGGGCCGAATACCATCGTCACCGACGGTGGCTCGACCAAGGGCGACGTCGTCGCCGCAGCGCGGGCGGCGTTTCGCGGCCATATCGGCAAGTTCGTGCCGGCGCACCCGATCGCCGGCGCCGAGAACAGCGGCCCGTCGGCGGCGCGCCGCGATCTGTACCAGGGCAAGAAGGTCGTCGTCACGCCGCTGCCGGAGAACAACGACGAGCGGCTCGATCACGTCAAGCGCGCCTGGGCGCTGTGCGGCGCCGACATTTACGAGCTGACGCCGGAAATGCACGACCGTGTCTTCGCTGCCGTCAGCCACCTGCCGCATCTGCTGTCCTTCGCGCTGGTCCATGACCTGGCCGTCCGCCCGGATGCCGACCTGTTCTTCACCTTCGCCGCTTCCGGTTTCCGCGATTTCACCCGGATCGCAGCCAGTCATCCGGAAATGTGGCGGGACATCTGCCTTGCCAACCGCGCCGCGCTGCTCGGTGAACTCGACAGCTATCGCAGCCAGCTCGATGAACTGCGCGAGGTGCTCGATCAGGCTGACGGCGAACGTCTCGAAGACATCTTCGGCATCGCCCGCCAGGCGCGCCGGGAGTGGGGCAGCAGTTGATCGCCGGCCGGCTGCGCGCGCTGCTCTGCGGACTGGCGTTGCTGCTGTCGGCCTTGCCACTGCGCGCCGCGCCGCCGGACCTCCTGCTGGCCAACGTCTATCGCGACGGAATCGAACTCAACCAATACTTGGTCAGCGAAAAGCTCGACGGCGTGCGCGCCGTCTGGGACGGCGAAACGCTGCGTTTTCGCAGCGGTCATCCGGTCAACGCACCGCGCTGGTTTGTCGATGCCTTGCCGAAGTTGGCGCTGGATGGCGAACTGTGGATCGGCCGCGGTCAGTTCGACCGCACTTCCGGCATCGTCCGCCGCGATTTTCCCGATGACGCCGAATGGCGCCAGATCCGCTACATGATCTTCGAACTGCCCGGCGCGCCGGGCAGTTTTGCCGAACGGGCGGTGCGCATCCGCGAGATCGTCACCGCCGCCGGTCTGCCGTGGCTGGCTGAAATTCCACAGATTCTCGCGGTCGACCGCAATAAATTGCAAAAAATGCTCGCCGATACGGTCAAGGCCGGCGGTGAAGGGCTGATGCTGCATCGCGCCGATGCGCCATACGAAACCGGGCGCAGCGATACGCTGCTCAAGCTGAAACCCTGGCTCGATGCCGAAGCGCTGGTCGTCGCCCATCTGCCCGGCAAAGGCAAATACACCGGGCAGATGGGCGCGCTGCGCGTGCGTTTGCCCGATGGTCGCGAGTTTCGCCTGGGTACCGGTTTTACCGACGCACAGCGCCGCAATCCGCCACCGGTCGGCAGCACCGTCACCTATCGCTATCGCGAACTGACGCCAAACGGCTTGCCGCGATTCGCCAGTTTCCTGCGTATTCGTCAGGAATGATGCCGGCTTGCGATAAAATGTGCGCCTTTCGACATTCTGGTGTTCCGGCATGATCCTCGTCACCGGCGGTGCCGGCTTCATCGGCAGCAATTTCGTTCTCGACTGGCTGGCCCAAGGCAATGAGCCGGTCATCAATCTCGATGCCTTGACCTACGCTGGCAACCGGGAAAACCTTGCTGCGGTCGACGGCGATCCGCGGCACATTTTCGTTCACGGCGACATCGGTGATTTCGAACTTGTTTCCCGTCTGCTGGCCGAACACCAGCCGCGTGCCGTCATCAATTTTGCTGCCGAATCGCATGTCGACCGCAGCATTCACGGCCCGGAAGATTTCATCCAGACCAACATCGTCGGCACCTTCCGGCTGCTCGAAGCGGTGCGCGCCTGGTACGGTCAACTGGCACCGGAAGCAAAAAATGCCTTCCGCCTCCTGCACGTATCGACCGATGAAGTCTATGGCTCGCTCGCCAAGGACGACCCGGCCTTCAACGAGAACAACCGCTACGAGCCGAACAGCCCGTACTCGGCAAGCAAGGCGGCATCCGACCACCTGGTGCGCGCCTACCACCACACCTACGGGCTGCCGGTGCTGACCACCAACTGTTCCAACAACTACGGGCCTTACCATTTCCCGGAAAAGCTGATCCCGCTGGTCATCCACAACGCGCTCGCCGGAAAGCCGCTGCCGATCTACGGCGACGGCCAGCAGATCCGCGACTGGCTGTACGTCAAGGATCACTGCAGCGCCATCCGCCGTGTGCTCGAAGGCGGCAAGCTCGGCGAGGTATACAACGTCGGCGGCTGGAACGAGAAGGCCAATCTCGACGTCGTGCACACGTTGTGCGCCATCCTTGATGAACTCAGCCCGCGCGCCGACGGCCAGTCGTACCGGACGCAGATCACCTTCGTCACCGACCGTCCGGGGCACGACCGCCGTTACGCCATCGATGCGACGAAACTCGAACGCGAGCTCGGCTGGAAGCCGGCCGAAACCTTCGAAACCGGCATCCGCAAGACGGTGCAGTGGTATCTGGACAACCAGGCCTGGGTCAATAACGTCACCAGCGGCGCCTATCGCGACTGGCTGGGCAAGCAATATGGGGCAAACGCATGAACCAGCAAAAAACTCAGCGCAAGGGCATCATTCTCGCCGGCGGTTCCGGCACCCGGCTGTACCCGGTAACGCTGGCGGTCTCCAAGCAACTGCTGCCGATCCACGACAAGCCGATGATCTATTACCCGCTGAGCACCCTGATGCTGGCGGGCATCCGGGAAATCCTGATCATCTCGACGCCGCAGGACACGCCGCGCTTCCAGCAACTGCTTGGCGACGGCAGCCAGTGGGGACTGTCGCTGCAATATGCGGTGCAGCCGAGTCCGGATGGCCTGGCCCAGGCTTTCATCATCGGTCGCGATTTCATCGCTGGTGGTGATTCGGCCCTGGTGCTCGGCGACAACATCTTCTACGGCCATGAATTTGCCAATGACCTTGCTGCGGCTGATGCACAGACTGCCGGCGCAACGGTCTTCGCCTACCATGTCCATGATCCCGAGCGCTACGGTGTCGTCGAGTTCGATCGCGCGGGCAGGGCGGTCAGCCTTGAGGAAAAGCCGCTCGTGCCGAAATCCAGTTACGCGGTCACCGGCCTCTATTTCTACGACAACCAGGTCCTCGACATGGCCCGTGAACTGAAGCCGTCGCCGCGCGGGGAACTCGAGATCACCGACATCAATCGCCTTTACCACGAGCGCGACCAACTCAACGTCCAGGTCATGGGCCGCGGTCATGCCTGGCTCGATACCGGCACCCACGAAAGCCTGCTCGACGCCAGCCAGTTCATCGCCACGATCGAGAAACGCCAGGGTCTGAAAGTGGCCTGTCCGGAGGAAATCGCCTTCCGTAAAGGCTGGGTCGATGCGGCACAACTGGAAAAGCTGGCGCAGCCGATGCTGAAAAACCCTTACGGCCAGTATTTGGCCGGACTGCTCAAGGAACGGGTGTTCTGATGAAAGTCACGCAGACAAAGCTGGCCGGGGTGCTGGTCATCGAACCGCGGGTTTTTGGCGACGAGCGCGGTTTTTTCTTCGAGAGCTTCAATCAACGTGCTTTTGACGAGGCGGCTGGCGCCCATGTCGATTTCGTCCAGGACAACCACTCGAAAAGCAGCCGCAACGTACTGCGCGGCCTGCATTACCAGTTGCCGCCGAAAGCCCAGGGCAAACTGGTGCGTGTCGTTCAGGGCGAGGTTTTCGATGTTGCGGTCGACCTGCGCAAAAATTCAAAAACCTTTGGCCAGTGGGTGGGTGAAACCCTCTCTGCCGAAAACAAGAAACAGTTGTGGATTCCGGCAGGATTCGCGCATGGCTTCCTGACCCTGAGCGAAACGGCCGAGTTCCTGTACAAGACCACAGACTACTACTCGCCCGAGCATGAGCGGTGCATTCGCTGGGATGATCCGGAGTTGGCGATTCAGTGGCCGCTGCTGCACTCTCCCACGATCTCAGATAAGGATAAGAGCGGCACCAGCTTCGCCGAGTACGATCCGGTATAAGCATGTGTACTGGGGTTTTTCCGTTTTCATCCGGAGAGTGGAATGCGTTGGTATTTGATTCACTGTAAACCGAGGCAAGAAAAGCTGGCCTTACTTAATCTGGCACGCCAAGGTTACGAATGCTATCTACCGATGCTCCGCCAAGAGAAGTTCAGGCAAGAAACTTTGCGGGCAGAGGACGAGCCACTTTTCCCACGCTATTTATTCATTCGCCTCGGGGAAGGAGAGAGGGCCAAAAGTTGGTCGCCGATTCGCTCGACCAAGGGGGTCAGTCGGCTCGTCTGCTTTGGTGTGGAATATGCAAATGTGGATGATGCACTCATTGAGCAACTGAGGGCACGAGAGGCATCAATTCAGGCAGCGCCAGAGCCGCTGTTCAAACCCGGGGAGCGAGTCCGTCTGGTAGAAACTCCTTTTTCCGGCATCGAAGGGGTTTACCAGATGGCAGATGGCGAGCGTCGAGCCATGCTGTTGATCAATATTTTAAGTAAACCCGTCATCGTCAGGGTTTCGCCTGGAAGCTTGCGTAAAGCGAGCTAAAACCGAATGCGCCACAGCAATATTGATGGTGCGCGGCTTGCAGATAATTCCTTTTCGCAAAATTATGGCGCTATGGCACAATGCCGCTCGTCCATTGAACCAGCGGGTTTGTATGCCGTCACGTTTGTCTTGTCCGGACACTATGCTATGTCAAAACCTCTGAACCGCGCTTGCTGATCGTGAAACAGCATGGCGGTAGCTTGTCTAGCCACTCCGCTAAGAGGAATTCGGTTCGGAGCGTTCTGCTGCTTGCGCCAAACCCAAGAAGTCAGGCCAACGTACTTTGGTTCGAAAATTTTTGTGAGCTTCGACACTATTGACTACTCGGCTTCCGGTTGACGGTGCTGGATATAAAGCAGTAATTTGGTGGAAAAACGCAAATGAAGAAAATACTGGTGACGGGGGCTGATGGCTTCATCGGCTCGCATTTAACGGAAGCCCTGGTTCGCCAAGGGTACGATGTGCGCGCCTTTGTCCTCTATAACTCGTTTGGGTCTTGGGGATGGCTGGACCATTCGTCCGATGAGATCAAGTCGGCGATTGATGTGTTCGCAGGTGACATTCGCGACCCACATGGTGTGCGTACCGCGATGCAAGGTTGCGATGCGGTTTTGCACCTGGCGGCACTGATCGCAATTCCTTACTCATACCATTCGCCAGATACCTACGTTGATACCAATATCAAGGGAACCTTGAATGTCCTTCAGGCAGCAAGGGATCTCGGTGTTTCCCGTGTCATTCACACGTCGACGAGTGAGGTGTACGGTACGGCACGTTTCGTGCCCATCACCGAAGAACATCCGCTACAGGGTCAGTCACCGTATTCTGCCTCGAAAATCGCTGCAGATCAGCTGGCATATTCCTTTTTTGCGTCGTTTGATTTGCCTGTGGTTATCGCCAGGCCGTTCAATACCTATGGGCCGCGCCAGTCAGCCAGGGCTGTCATTCCAGCGATCATCACGCAGATTGCCAGCGGGGTGCGTCACCTCAAACTTGGCGCGCTCCATCCGACCAGGGATTTCAATTTTGTCGCCGATACCGTTGGTGCATTCATTGCGGCGCTTCGCAGTACCGATGGCCTTGGTGAGGTAGTCAACTTTGGCTCGAATTTCGAAATCTCGATTGGTGATACCGTGAAGTTGATCGCTCAGGTGATGGGCGCCGAGGTGGAGATCGAGACCGATACTGTCCGCTTGCGGCCGGAAAAGAGCGAAGTGGAACGGCTTTGGGCGGACAATAAAAAAGCTTTCGAGTTGTTCGGCTGGCGTCCGTCCTACGGCAGCCAGGAAGGTTTCCGCCGAGGCTTGGAGGAAACCGTCGAATGGTTCCTGGACAAGAGTAACCTTGCTTGCTACAAGGCAGGCCGTTACAACATCTGACGTCATACGGAAAAGGTTGGAGAGTGAGAATCCTCGTCATTGCTGAAGCAGGCGTAAACCATAATGGTGATATGGGCATGGCTCGGGCGCTCATCGATGCAGCGGCAGATGCTGGCGCCGATCTGGTCAAGTTTCAGACCTTTAGCGCCGACCGACTGGTCACTGGTGCGGCGCGGAAAGCAGACTATCAGGCCGCCAATACGGCTTCGGACGAGTCCCAGCATGAAATGCTCAGGCGTCTGGAGTTGACCGGACAAATGCACGACGAACTGATCGCACATGCCGCGCAACGGGGTATAGAGTTCTTTTCGACGGCGTTCGACCTGCAAAGCCTCGATTACCTGATGAGCCTGGGCATGTCACGCATCAAGGTGCCGTCGGGTGAAATCACCAATCTGCCCTACCTGCGACGGATAGGAGCATTTGGCAAGCAGGTGATCCTGTCTACAGGCATGTCTAATCTCGGTGATATCGAAGCTGCGCTGAATGTGCTCGAACAGGCTGGAACACCGCGCCAGCAGATCATCGTGCTCCATTGCAATACTGAGTACCCGGTGCCGATGAACGAGGTGAATTTGCGCGCCATGCAGTCCATCGCTCAGGCTTTTGGTGTGCAGGTGGGGTTCTCGGACCATACTGAAGGTATCGAAATAGCTATTGCCGCCGCTGCGCTGGGTGCCTGTGTGATCGAAAAGCACTTCACGCTCGACCGCAAGTTGCCCGGCCCTGATCATCGGGCAAGTATCGAACCGAACGAACTGGCCCGAATGATTAGTTCGATCCGCAATGTCGAACTTGCCTTGGGGGATGGCATCAAGCGCCCCTGCGCCAGTGAAGAGAGAAATCGGCCGATAGCCCGGAAATCGCTGGTGGCGGTGCGGGCGATTCGCGCAGGAGAAATTTTTAGCGAAGACAACCTGACGGCCAAACGTCCTGGGACCGGCATTTCGCCTATGCGATTGCATGAAGTGCTCGGGCGAAAGGCCAGCCGGGACTTTGCTGTAGACGAATTGATTGAATGGTAGAGATGTCCGCCCGTAGCACGGTGGACGAAGGCTAAGCAAGCACATGAGACCGACAAGAATCGATATCATCGACTACGGGATGGGCAATGTTCAGTCCGTCCGGAATGCATTTGAGCGCCTGGGGTGTGAAGTTCGGGTATCGGAAGATCCCTCAGCTCTGGTAGATGCCGATGCCCTCGTTCTACCGGGGGTGGGGGCATTTGGCGAAGCTATGAACAATCTTCGTGAACGGCAATTGATCGAGCCGCTTCGAGAGGCTGTACTGAATCAAGGCAAACCTCTGCTAGGCATCTGTCTTGGCATGCAACTGCTCGCTGACAGCTCTGCTGAGCGGGGAAGCTATTCCGGGCTGGGTCTGATTCCTGGGCAGGTGCGTGAAATTCCGGTGGTCCCCGGCTACCGTTTACCGCATATCGGCTGGAATGACATTTCGATTCGTCTGCCAGAGCCGCTGTTCGACAAACTCCCGGAGAAAAGTGCCTTCTACTTCGTCCATTCCTATCGTTTCGAGTGTGATTCTCGCTATGTGGCGGGAATGACTGATTACGGAACGGATGTCGTGGCTGCCGTGCAGCGGGAGCGTATCTTCGGAGTTCAGTTTCATCCGGAGAGAAGTCAGCGCAAAGGGCTTCGTCTGTTGCGGAATTTTGTTGATTTTGTTGAGTCCGTTGGATAGATAATCGGGTTATAAAGTGCTCAAGAAAAGACTGGTTGCCTGCCTGCTGATACGGGACGGCCTGATTGTTCAGAGTGTCGGGTTCAATCGCTACTTGCCGATCGGACATCCGAAATTTCCGATTGAATTCGTCGTCAAGTGGGATGTGGACGAGATCGTCCTGCTCGACATGAGCGCTACACCAGAAAATCGTTCCCCGGATACCGGTGTTCTGGAAATGCTGTCCCGTTCCTGTTTCGTGCCCTTGACGGTCGGTGGCGGTATCAAGTCGGTGGACGACGTGCGCAGGATAACCCGGGCGGGGGCAGACAAAGCTGCAATCAACGCGCATGCCGTGGCGAGGCCGGCGCTGATTTCTGAAGTTGCCGATGTATTCGGCCAGCAGTGCGTCGTTGTCTCAATGGATTGCCGCCTGGAAAACGATGGCCGCTATCAGATTTACACCCATTCTGGATCGAAGGCTACGGGCCTGGACGCTGTGGCCTGGGCGAAACAGGTCGAAAAGCTTGGTGCTGGCGAGATATTCCTGAATTCAATAGACCGCGACGGCTCGAAAAAAGGCTATGACCTCGAGTTGATTCGCCGAGTCAGCGAATCTGTCTCCATACCGGTTGTTGCTTGTGGTGGTGTTGGCAACTACACGCATTTCGCGCCCGGGGTCATTGAAGGTGGCGCCTCAGCTGTTGCTGCTGCCAATATTTTTCACTACATCGAACACAGCACCATCGTTGCCAAGGCACATCTCCTGAAATCAGGGGTCGATATCCGTCTTGACAGCGAAGCGACTTATGACGGGAGGGAGTTCGATGAAAGCGGGCGTTTGATAATGCTCTCCGGCAGCCGTTTGTCGGACATTGAATTCAAGCGCGGATCGAAGGACCTTATATGATTTACTGCAAGCGCTGCCTGTATCCAGTCAATCATCCTTACGGCATGGTTTTGGATGATCATGGCGTATGCATGGGCTGTCGTATACATGAGGAAAAAGATTCGCTCGACTGGGGCGAGCGTTTTCGCATGCTTGAACGCATTGTTCATACCAATGCACAGCGGATGGGGCGTAAGGGTTTCGACTGCATTGTCCCGGTTACCGGCGGTGGGGACAGCTATTTCATCGTGCACACGGTGAAGAACGTACTTGGAATGAATCCTCTGCTGGTTAACTACAACGCTCACTACAATACCAAGATAGGGGTCAGAAATCTGGCCAACCTGGCGACCGTCTTCGATTGCGACATTGTCACATCGACCCTCTCACCGGATCTCCTCAAGCGGATCACGCGGCATACGCTAAAAAAATACGGAAGCATGTACTGGCAGGTGCTTGCCGGTTATCTGACCTTTCCGGTTCAAGTAGCCGTGCGCTTCCGGATTCCGCTCATCATTTGGGGTGTTCAGCCGTGGTCAGAGCAAACCGGGATGTTTTCCCACCTCGACGAAGTGGAGATGACCGAGCGTTGTCGCAAGGAGCACGGTCTCATGGGGATCTCCGCCGAAGATATTGTTGATTCGGCGGCCGGCGTTACCCGGGGCGATGTTCAGCCTTTTGTCTATCCGTATGATAGTGAGCTTGAGACGGTTGGCGTGCGTGGTCTATATCTCAGCAACTATATCCGTTGGGATGCCAAGCGACAGCACGAGGCGATGATCGACACCTATGGGTACGAATCATCCGTGCAGCAACGTACTTTCAATACTTATGAGGACGTTCACTGTTTTCATTCAGCGGGTGTGCACGATTACATCAAGTACCTGAAATACGGCTATTCGAAAGTCACTGACCATGCGACCCGTGAAATCCGATTGAAGCGGATGACGCGCGAGGAGGGTATTGCGAAAGTCCTTGAATACTCTGAACGAAGTCCAGCAGACCTGTCTTTGTTTCTTGATTGGGCGGAAATGAGTGAGCGGGAGTTTCTCGATTGCGTGTGGAATCGTCGGGATGGGCGTATCTGGGCTCGCGACAAATCCGGCGAATGGGTTCTGCGTGACCGCGTTGATCGCCACATCAATGATGAAGGCATCGACGCCGTTCGCCTTGAAAAGAAGGAAGAGTGCCATTACCGGGTGACGCCGACGGCAGAGCCGCAAACGCCTGACAACCAATATTTGTTGATGGGGCGTGGTTATATCGACAGATACAATTATGGCGCTGTCGAAGATCAGCCGCCCGGAGGAATGACTCCCCGGACCTGGCAACGGAAACCGATTTACTGAGAATGGCTATGCGATATTGCTCACGATGCGTGATGCCGGATACGAAGCCCGGGCTGGTGATTGATCACGAAGGAATATGCAGCGCCTGTCGGTCGGTCGAGAAAAAGCACCTTATCGACTGGGAGGGGCGTGCCGCTCGGCTCAAAGCCTTGTGTGACCAGGTTCGCGGATCCAACGGCAACGGCTACGAATGTGTGGTTCCGGTGAGCGGCGGTAAGGATAGTGTTTATCAGGCATATATGATGAGCCGCGTCTATAAATTGAAGACGTTGGGAATCGTACTGGTACCGCATCTGCAAACCCGCGAGGGCGTACTTAACCTGAACGCCATGGTGAGTAACCTGGGCATCGATCTGTTGAAGGTCTCGGTTCGGCCGAGTACGCTGCAGAAAATCCGTCGTATTGCATTTCTAGAGATTGGCAATCCGGGTTATGGAGATCACCGCGTCGTATTTGCGGGTGTCGCTCGAGCGGCATTGTTTTATGGTGCCCCGCTGGTAGTCTGGGGGGAAGATATTGCGGTCGAGTTTGGCGGCAATACTGCAAAAAGCGCTGAGGATGAGGGGTCAGCGGAAGATCTGATCAGCAACGATCTCTTCCGCGAAAGCAGCTTCGATGACCTGCTCAAGGGGCGTGTCGACGAGAACGAGTTGTTTTTCTACGTCAATCCGGAAAAAGAAGAGTTTCAGCGGCGCCGGATCAAAAGTATCTATCTGGGGTATTACCACTGGTGGGATGGCTACAAGCATCTCGGTGTCGCCAGAGAGTTCGGTTTTCAGCCTCGTCAGAAGGGGCCGCTTTCCGGAAATGTACTCGACTATGACAACATCGACGAGAAACTGTGCGAGATCCACATCTGGTTCAAGTTCCTGAAGTTTGGTTTCTGGCGTCCGACCGATCAGTGTTGTTACCACATCTGGAATGGCCGGATGACCCGGGAACAGGCTGTTGAACTGGTGCGCGAAAAACAGTACGAGTTCCCCCACGAGTATTTAAACGAATTCCTCGAATACCACCAGCTGACCGGAGCCGAGTTTCGGGCATGCGAGGAACGGTGGCGCAACCACGACATCTGGCACAAGGTGAATGGCCAGTGGCGATTGAAAAACGAAGTCTGCTGAACGGGAGTGAAAATTGAACAACAATAAGTCGGAGTGGGACAAATCTTACGAGAAGCGTGACAACTTTGTTTTCTACCCTCATGAAGAGGTGATCCGGTTTGTCTCCAAGTTCATACGCAAGCGGGTCGGCTTGACTGAGTTCCTGGACACCGCACCGAATAGCGTCGAGGGGCGGGTCCTTGATCTGGGCTGCGGTATCGGTCGCCATGTAGTTTATTGTCACGAAATGGGCCTCGAAGCCTATGGTGTCGACCTGTCCGATGCCGCGGTCGCAGTTGCGCGCCAGTGGGGGCAGCAGCAGGGGCTACCAAGTCCAGAAGATAGAGTGCGCCAGGGAGATGTGAGGCAACTTCCCTGGGGAGATGGTTTTTTCCGATATGCGATCAGTCACGGCGTGCTGGACAGCATGCCTTTCGACATTGCCAGGGCAGCTTGCCTTGAACTGGCGCGAGTGATGCCGGTAGATGGCCTGTTCTACTGCGATCTTATTTCTGGCGATGATTCAAAGCATGCCCGGGAATTCAGCGGCGAAGAACTGGTAACGACTGCGCACGAGCAAGGGACCATTCAGCTTTATTTCAATATCGAAAAGATACGCGCGATGATCCAGGGGGCCTTCGAGATCGTCGAATGCAACCTCATTCGCCGAGAAAACATCCTGCAAGGTGGGTACGCATCACGCTATCACCTGATACTCAAGAGGATTTGACGAGTGGCGATTCTTGTCGCGGGGGCCAGCGGGTTTCTCGGGCGCAGGTTGATTGAACGCTTGTCCGTCGGTGGCTACGAAGTCATTGCATTGACTCGCCGTCAGGTGCCGGCCGAGTTTCAGAAGCTTCCCGGAGTGCGTTGGCTGACAAGAGATATTGCTCAGGATGGTCTCGATGTCGTCAGCCTGCCACACATCGATGCGGTGCTGCACCTGGCTGGAGCGACGCTCGGGGCCGGCAAGGATGAATTGATGTTCCTGCGCGCCAATGAGCAGACCACGGTCCGTTTGTGTCAGGCATTGGCGGAGCGGACGGACCGTTTCATATTTGCGTCGTCGCAGGTCGTCTATGGTAATCCCTGCCATTTGGCGGTGACCGAAGACTTCCCGCTTCAGCCGGATTCCTCTGCCTATGCTTGCAGCAAGCTGAACAGCGAAAACTGGCTGCGCTGGTTTCAGAAACGTCATGGCGGTCAGTATCTGTCACTGCGTCTTTGCGGCTTTATCGAAGGCGGGGGGATTGTCGATTACCTGATCGACCGGGGGTTGTCCGGAGAAACAATAGAGCTTTTTGCCAACGGTACGGTAAGGCGTGATTATCTGCCTGTTGAAAAAGCCATTGATGTCATGGTTTCTGCCTTGAATTACAAAGGAAGCAGGGATTTCTTGCCGGTCAACATCGGTTCGGGGCAGGCAATCAGCGCGCAGGAGTTGGCGACACTTGTTTGTACCGAACTGCAGTCACCCAGCCTGATCCATTTGTTGGATAGTCCGTCGCCACAAGGTGATTTTGTTTTCAATATCGATCTGGCAAGCAGACTTTTCGATTTCAGTCCGGGCAGCCTGGCAGAGGCTGTCCGTAGTTATACGCGGCTCCGTAAGGACGAGGTGAGGAGAGGATGAAGAAAATCAATATGGCAGATCCTCACTTCGATGAGGATGACCGGAAATGGATTCACCGGGAAATTGATGCGATTCTCGACGGCGCGCTCAGCATGGGGCCAAATGTTCGGGCATTTGAGAACGAGTTTGCGGCACGCGTCGGGGTGCGCCATGCTATAGCCATGAACTCCTGCACGTCGGCTCTGGAGGCAGCCTTGCTTGCCAAAGGGGTGGCAGGGCGCGAAGTGATCATCCCGGCGGAGACTTTCATCGCGACCGGCATGGCCGTGCATTTGACAGGGGGCATTCCTGTTTTTGCGGAAATCTCGGCGTCGTCGCTGTGCCTGGATCTGGAAGACGTGAAGCGCAAGGTGACATCCCGTACCGCGGGTATCATTTTGGTACATATGGCAGGGCTGTTGTCGCCGGAGGTGGCCGAGTTTAGGCGCTACTGTGACTCTGAGGGGCTGTTCCTGATTGAAGATGCGGCGCATTCGCCCGGGGCGCGTAGCGCCGGGAAAGAGGCAGGGTCGTTTGGTCACGCAGGTTGTTTTTCATTTTTTCCGACCAAGGTGATCACGGCGGGCGAAGGTGGCATGCTGACGACCGACGACGACGCGGTCGCTTCCTTTGCGCGAAGTTACCAGAACCGCGGCAGAGACATGGAAGCCCGTGCGGAACACTATTTGAACCCGGGGCGCAACGTACGAATGACAGAAATGTCCGCCCTCCTCGGGAGAGTCCAGTTGAGTCATCTCGACGAGTTTCTCGGCCGACGGCGTCGGGTGGCTGCCATCTACGGTGAAGCGCTTGCCGGCGCGCCGGGAATGCAACTTTTGCTGCCGGATGATCTGGAATGCTCGTCATTCTGGAAAGTCCCGTTACTACTCGAACCGGGTCTGGATCGCGAAATGATTGCCGAGCATATGGCGGCCGCTGGTATCGCCGTAGATTGGGCCTACCAGCCGGCTCTACATCTGCAACCGGTATTTCGTGCACTCTACGGAACCAGTGAAGGATTGCTTCCGCGAACGGAGGAATTGCTGAGTCGCCACCTATGTCTGCCATGTCATCCTCGCATGAGTGATGACGATGCGATTCGTGTTGCGGAAGCGATTCGCACAGCGATTGAAGGTAGCGCTCGCCACGGGTTGGGAAGATGAAGGTCGCCATCCATCAACCGCAGTATCTGCCGTGGCTTCCTTATTTCACCAAAATCGAGGAAAGTGATCTGTTCATTCTTCTCGATTCGGTGGATTTCCAGAAAAATGGGCTGCAGAACCGGAATCAGATCAAGACGCCGCAGGGGGCACATTGGCTGACTGTTCCCGTTCGGCAGCAACTCGGCCAAAAGATTGTCGATACCAGGATCGACAATAGTGCTGACTGGCGCCGCAAACATTGGCAGACGCTTTGCCAATGCTATGGCAAGGCGGCAGCATTCGAGACCTACAAGAAGGATATGCAGGCATGGTTCGATGGCGAGTGGTCCAGTCTGAGTGATCTGAATACAGAGATAATCGCCACGATGATGCGCTGGATGGATGTCCGCACGCCTATCCTCAAGAGTAGTCAGATGACAGCAGGGGGGAGTGCATCCGAACTCGTGCTCAATCTTTGCCTGGAGGTGCAGGCGACGCAGTACCTGTCGGGCGTCGGCGGCAAAAACTATCTCGATGAGGATGCATTTCGGCAGGCTGGCGTCGAAATCGTCTACCGAGCGGCGGTGTTGCCAACGGCCTATCCTCAACTGTCACCCAAGGCCGGATTCATCAATCATTTGTCTGCACTCGATCTTTTGCTCAATTGCGGAGACTCGTGGAAGTCCTATTTGCCGGAAGAGGAGAGGGGATCATGAGATCCAGAAGATTAGTGCTTGGTGTGACCGGTATCCGTTCAGAGTACGACATCATGTCTTCCGTATTCCGCGCCATAAGTAATCATCCGCAACTCGAGTTGCAGTTGGTGGTGACTGGCGCTCATCTTGCAGATGCTTTCGGAAGTACTGTCGACGAAGTCCGGGCAGATGGTTTTGTCGTCGCGGAAGAGATAGAGAGCCTGCTGAACGGTGATCAGGCTTCGTTTCGCGTCAAGGGGCTGGCAATTCAGTTGCAAGGCCTGGTGCAAACGGTAGCCCGCATAAAGCCTGATATCCTTCTGGTACTGGGTGACCGGGAGGAGGCCATGACGACTGCTCTTGTCGGCGCCTACATGAATATCCCGGTTGCTCATATCGCTGGTGGGGACCGAGTCGTCGGTAATGTCGATGACCAGATTCGCCATGCCGTAACCAAGCTCGCTCATCTACATTTCGTCACCAATGATGAAAGCGCCGAACGGATAATTCGCTTGGGTGAGCAGTCGTTCAGGGTATTCAATGTGGGTAATCCTGGGCTCGACCGTCTCCTTGAAGTTCCAGATTTGAGTTGCGCTGAATTGTCGGCTCGGCTTGGGTTTTTCATCGAGGAAGGCGAGCCTTTCCTCATGCTGATTCAGCACGTCATCTCGACAGAGATCGAGCAGGCATACGAGCAGATGAAGACCACCCTCGAAGCGGTACGAGAGTTCGGTATAAAGACAGTGCTCAGTTATCCGAACTCAGATGCCGGGGGCCAGCAAATGATTCGCGCGATTCGCGAATATGAATCGCTGCCTTTCCTGCATACCGCAAAAAACATTCCCCGCCTGGAGTTCGTCAATCTGATGCGGCGTGCGTCCTGCTTGATTGGGAATTCCAGCGCCGGAATACTGGAAGCCCCCTTGCTCAAGCTCCCGGTGATCAACATCGGTAACCGACAGTGTGGACGTTTACATGCGGAAAATGTCGAGTTTGTTCCACATGACAAAAACAGGATAATTGAGGCTCTGCGTCGGGCGATATCTGATCAAACGTATCGGAAATCCGTTGCCGTATGCTCGAACCCCTACGGCGATGGAAAGTCGTCGTCCAGAATTGCCGACCTTCTGGCCACGACCCCGCTCGATAACCGATTGCTGATCAAGGATATTACCTACTGATGACTGGAAGAACTCTTGTCGTTGCTCCGCATCCCGACGATGAACTTCTGGGGTGCGGTGGCGCGCTGTTGCGCCGAAAAAATGAGGGCGGTACGGTTGGCTGGCTGATCGTCACGGGTATGACTACCGAGACAGGTTGGTCCGCTGAGCGAATCTTGCAGCGTGACAACGAAATCGATGCGGTTGCAAAATTGATCGGCTTCGATGAAGTATTCAACCTTCGCTTACCGGCAACGGGCCTGGATGCCTTGCCTATGTCAGATGTGGTCTCGGCTTTTTCTTCGGTTTTTAGATCGTTTGCACCGGAGGAGGTTTTCGTTCCTCACCACGGAGATGTGCATTCTGATCACCGGGTGACTTTCGATGTCGTTGCAGCTTGCGCAAAATGGTTTCGTTATCCGTCCGTGCGCCGCGTTTTGGCCTACGAAACTGTTTCCGAGTCGGAGTTCGGTTTGGCCCGAGGAAGTGCCTTTGAGCCAAATTATTTCATTGATATCAGCGAATATTTGGAGCGCAAGCTCGAAATTTTGAACGTCTATCGAAGCGAACTTGGGGAATTCCCCTTTCCGCGAAGTCTACGCGCGATTCGGGCGCTTGCCGAGTGGCGGGGGGCGAGCGCAGGCTATTTGGCAGCGGAAGCATTTGAACTACTGCGCGAGAGACAGTAGGTGAAACAAGAGGGGGAAAAATGAACGAGTCAGTTCGCAGTGGTAAAGATTGGCGCAAGGCGGTGTTGCCTTCTGGTTCCAGTCTTCAGCAGGCAATTGCCTGCTTGAACGAATCGTCGTTCCAGATTGTGCTGCTTGTCTCTTCAGATGGCGTCTTGCAGGGAACGCTGACTGACGGTGATATCAGAAGGGGACTGTTGCGCGGTTTGAGCCTTGATAGCTCGATTGAATCGCTGGTCAATCTTGATCCACTGGTCGCTCCGCCTCAGTTGGGGAGAGAAGCTGTTCTGCAATTGATGCAGGCGAATCGCATTCATCAATTGCCGGTCGTCGATGATTGCCGGCATGTTGTCGGCTTGCATCTTCTCGATGAGTTGATGGTCCCGAAGAGACGTGAGAACCTGATGGTGATCATGGCAGGCGGGCAGGGTACGCGTTTGCGCCCGCATACTGAAAACTGCCCAAAGCCGTTACTGCCAGTTGGCGGTAAGCCGATGCTGGAGCACATCATCGAACGCGCACGGGGAGAAGGATTCAACCGTTTTGTTCTTGCCATTCACTATCTTGGTCACATGATTGAGGAATATTTCGGTGATGGTGGCCGCTGGCAAGTATCCATTGATTATCTGCGTGAGGAATCGCCGCTGGGTACTGCGGGAGCAATCGGCTTGCTCTCGCCGCGTCCGGAGTTGCCGTTTCTGGTATCGAACGGTGATGTTCTGACCGATATTCGCTATGGTGAACTGCTTGATTTTCACTGCCGCCATGCAGCTATGGCGACGATGGCAGTTCGTCTGCATGAATGGCAGCACCCGTTCGGCGTAGTGCGTACTCAGGGGGTCGATATCATTGGCTTCGAGGAAAAACCGATTACCCGCAGTCACATCAATGCTGGGGTGTATGTGCTGGAGCCGGCGGCCCTTAGTCTTCTCAGGCGGGATGAGCATTGCGATATGCCGACCTTGTTTGCCCGTCTGCAGGAACAGTCGGAGCGAACCATCGTTTATCCGATGCACGAACCTTGGCTTGATGTCGGGCGCGACGATGATCTGAAGCGGGCCCGTGCAGCGCACGTTGCTGTGGAGTAGCCTTGAAAGCACTCGTGATTGGTTATGGGTCGATCGGTTCGCGCCATGCGCGCGTGCTGTCGGAACTTGGCTGTGATACGGCTGTCATCAGCCGCCGTAGTGTTGACTTTCCCGTCGTGTTTGGCGAAATGGAGTCGGCACTATCCAGACATCAGCCAGAATATCTGGTCATCGCAAATCCGACCAACCAGCATCACCAGGTACTCCAGGTGCTGGCTGCTGCCGGGTACTCTGGGCGGGTGCTGGTTGAAAAGCCACTGTTTGGCGGGTCGATGCCTGTTCCTCAGAATGCTTTCCGGAGTTTGTCCGTCGCCTATAACCTGCGTTTTCATCCGCTGATCCAACGATTGCATGACCTGTTGGCAGGCGAGACGGTCATTTCGGTTCAGGCCTATGTCGGCCAATTCCTTCCCGATTGGCGTCCCGCCACTGATTACCGATGCTCCTATTCGGCCAAGGCTGCTGAAGGTGGTGGTGCGTTGCGTGATTTGAGTCACGAGCTGGATTATCTGGGGTGGTTGTTCGGTACCTGGTCTGCCGTAACGGCGGTGGGAGGTCACCTCAGTTCGCTGGAAATCGATAGCGATGATCTTTTCGTACTGTTGATGCAGACTGATCGCTGCCCCGTGGTTTCCGTACAGGTTAGCTATCTCGACCGAGTGCCGCGCCGGCGGGTCACGATCAATACGCAGCATCATGCCATTGAGGTGGACTTGGTTGCAGGGGTGCTGCAGATCGACGGAAAAGTTGAGACTGTCGTTGTCGAACGCGATCATACATACCGAGAAATGCATCGTGCGGCGCTAAGCGGGAATTTGGCGGCGCTGTGCACGGTTGAAGAAGGATTGGCCACGTTGCAACTGATCGAAGCTGCAGAGCGTGCGAATCAACAAAAAGAATGGATCAGGCGATGAAAAGGTTGTGCACCATTTGCGCGCGCGGCGGTTCGAAAGGCGTCAAGGGGAAGAACGTACGCATGCTGGCGGGGAAACCGCTGATAGCCCATAGCATCGAGCAGGCTCGTGCTTCCGGGTTGTTCGATACGCTGGCAGTCAGTAGCGATTCGGATGAGATACTTGAGGTAGCGAGGAAGTGGGAATGTGATTACCTGATCAAACGCCCGGACGAACTGGCAACCGATCAGGCTGCAAAATTGCCAGTGATTCGGCATTGCGTTGCCGAAGTGGAACGGCTTTCGGAAGAGACCTTTGACACGCTTGTTGATCTTGATGCAACTTCCCCGCTACGGACACCGGCTGACATTGCCGGCGCAGTAAGACTTCTCGAGGAAAGCGGTGCTGGTAACGTGCTGACCGCCATGCCGTCCCGGCGATCACCTTATTTCAATCTGGTCGAGGTTGATGCAAACGGAATTGTTCATCTTTCTAAACCCTTGAGCGAGGCGATTGTCCGGCGCCAGGATGCACCAAAGTGCTACGACATGAATGCTTCCATCTACGTTTGGCGAAGGCCCGTGCTTTTCCAGAGTGCCGGTCTGTTCAACGCGGATACGCGTCTGTACGTGATGCCCGAGGAGCGTTCGATCGATATTGATTCGGAAATGGATTTCCGATTTGTCGAGCATTTGATGATCTCAGCCAATTCCGAGATCAAGTCTCGCTGACATACCATTTACACACCAAGAACTTGGATTAACAATGAGAAACGAATTAATACTGGCGGTACACGCGGGCCACAATGCATCGGCGGCATTGATGCGGAATGGGGTGGTTGTAACCGCAGCCCTAGAGGAACGATTCTGTCGCAAGAAGAACTACGTCGGGTATCCATTTCAGGCGATTGAATATTGCTTGACGAAAGAAGGTGTCGTAAGCGAGGAGTTGTCCAGGGTTGCGTATACGACAGTGGCGATTGGTGCCTCGGTTTTTGTGAAGGCCAAGACATCTACCCAGTTCTCGATTCGCGACTACATCGACTACTACGGTGAACGCTATTACAAGCGAAAAATGCGCGGGGAAAGCGTTCTGGATTACCTGCAATGGTTGAATTCAGACGCAAAGTTCAATGAGGATAAGCAGTACTACGACTTTTCCTACTTGACTGACGAGGTGATGCTCGACTCGGAGCAGGATGAGGTCCTGATGAGGGAGGCGCAGCGGCGTAAGTTGAGTGACCATCTTGGTATTCCACCTGAAAAGGTCGAGTTTGTCGATCACCATACCTGCCATGCCTACTACGCATACTTTGGCTCCCCGTTTCGTGGCCAGGAGTGTATCGCTCTGACTCTCGATGGCGATGGCGACGGGCGTAACCAAACTGTCTGGAAAGTGAGTGACGACAAGTTCACGCTGTTGGCCGAGTCGAGTCAGAATGATCTCGGACGGATCTACAAGATGGCGACCTTGTTGCTAGCGATGCGCCCCGACGAACATGAGTTCAAGGTTATGGGCCTGGCGCCTTATGCCAAGGCATCGCATGTCGCACGGGCAAAGAAGGCGCTCGATGGCATCTGCGGGGTCGAGGGAATGCGCTTGGTCTCGAAGAATCGGCCCGCAGACCTTTATTCCTACCTCGAAGATCGCTGGAAGGATCATCGCTTCGACAACATTGCGGGGGCGGTGCAGACTTACACTGAAGAGTTGGCGTGCGAGTTGATCAAGAGCATTGCCAAGGAAACTGGCATCAAGCGCTTTGTGATCGGCGGAGGCATTGCCATGAACATCAAGATGAACAAGGCGATATCCGAACTCGAGGAAGTTGAGTCATTGTTCGTTTGTGGCTCATCGGGCGACGAAAGCCTCAGTATTGGTGGTTGTTACTATCTGAATTCCGACCCTAAGCGTAATCAGCCACTCAATAATCTGTACCTGGGTTACGACATAGCGGACGAAATTGAGCAGTTTGATGTGGATCGGTGCCAAGGTCGGTTTGATATCAACCAGAACGTCACTCCAGAGCATGTTGCACGTCTTATAGCGCGAGGCGATATCGTTGCGGTTGTGCGCGGACGTGCTGAGTTTGGCGCGCGTGCGTTGGGTAACCGAAGCATTCTTGCCAACCCAAGCCGCCGTAGTACCGTTCAAAAAATCAACGAGGCGATCAAGAATCGCGATTTTTGGATGCCGTTCGCGTTATCCATCCTTGAGGAGTATCAGGACGAGTACATTCTGAATCCCAAGAAACTGCATTCGCCGTTCATGGCGATCAGTCTTGATGTCCGGCCGGAAAAACATTCAATGATCGAGGCTGGTACTCACCCCTACGACCAGACGGTACGCCCTCAATTTGTATCGTGCCAGGAGGCTCCTCGTTATCACCAACTGATCAGCGCTTTCCGTCAGATAACGGGCATCCCTGCTCTGCTGAACACAAGTTTCAATCTTCATGGTGAACCCATCGTGGATACGGTAGCTGATGCCATTCGCACTTTTGAACTTTCCGGCCTAGACCATTTGCTCATCGAGGATCAGATTCTTCTTTCCAAGCGGGGGATTGAGCCGCTCCCTTCGCTGTGAGTTCGGTGCAAGGAGGAGCCATGCTGGATAAAAAGGTGATCGTGGTGACTGGGGGGGCTGGTGTTATTGGCCAGGCTTTCATTTCCGGGATAGCCAGAAAAGGCGGCATTGCGGTAGTGGCAGATGTCAACGCAAGTGCTGCGGTTCGGGTTGCTGAAGAGTTGCGGAAAACTGGGCCTGGTTCTGTAGAGGCTGCCGAGCTTGACATCACAAGCAAGCAATCGATCACTGCTCTTATTGAAGATTTGATGCGGCGTCATGGGAAAATAGATGCTGTAGTCAATAATGCCTACCCGCGCAACAAGAACTATGGGCGGCCGCTTGAGGAAGTGACCTACGAGGATTTCTGCGAGAACGTCGACAGCCATCTTGGAGGGTATTTCCTGGTTGCCCAGCAGTTTTGCAAGGCGTTCAAGGTGCAGGGGTACGGCAATCTGATCAACATGTCATCGATTTACGGGTCGATGGCGCCCCGCTTCGAGGTTTACGACGGCACGCCGATGACGATGCCCGTTGAATATGCGGCAATCAAGTCGGCTGTCGTGCATTTGACCCGCTACTTCGCTCAATATTTCAAAGGTGCCGGGATTCGCGTGAACTGCCTGAGTCCGGGGGGGATACTAGCCAGCCAGCCAGCCAGTTTCCTCGATGCGTACAACAGTCATTGCGCTTCCAAGGGAATGCTGTCAGCGGGCGATGTCGTCGGGGCTCTGCTCTTTTTGTTGTCCGATGACTCGCGTTACATGACGGGGCAGAACCTCTTCGTTGACGACGGGTTTTCAATCTAGGCGTCGCCATTGGTGTGAGTTCCATCCGGAAACGCTTCCTCTTTTCTGCGGGCGCTAACGTCGCGCGGGCAGCAATCAGTCTGGCTGTCGGCCTGCTCGTAGCAAGGGGCCTGGGTCCGACCGATTACGGAAATCTTGCTTACCTGTTGGGCAGTTTTTGGGCCATTCGCGCCTTGCTCGATATGGGGAGCTCAAGCGCTTTTTATACTTTCATTGCCCAGCGTGGACGAGATAGCCACTACTATCTCGTGTACTTCTCATGGCTTGCGTTTCAGTTCCTGTTCTCCGTGGTGCTGGTGACTTTACTATTGCCTTCGGCCGTGATTGAGAGCTTCTGGTTGGGGCAGGATCGTGAGTTGATTTTGTTGGCTTTGCTGGCCACTTTTCTGCAGAACCAGGTCTGGCTAACTGTGGTGCAAATGCATGAAGCTGAGCGAAAGACCATACGGATTCAGGTTGCCGGGCTGTTTGTCATCCTTGCCCACCTCGTTCTGGTCGCATCGATGCTGGTTAGCCAATGGCTCAGTGTTCGTGCGGTACTCTGGGCTATCGTAGGCGAGTACTTTGTCGCAGCGGTCTGGTTGTCGGTCAGGCTACGCATCACTGAACCTCAGCCTTCAGGTGTTGATGGAGCCCGGGACGGCCTTAGATCAGTCGTTCTCGCATATATTCAATATTGTCGGCCGATGGCTGTGATCGCTGTGTTTTCGTTCGGCTATGAAATGGCGGACAGGTGGCTGCTGCAGCGTTACGGAGGCGCCGCACAGCAAGGGTTTTATCAGGTTGCTGCGCAGTTATCGACAATCAGTCTTCTGGCGGCTTCGTCGATATTGAATATCTTCTGGAAAGAGATTGCCGAAGCCAATGAGCGCGGAGCACATGAGCGTGTCGCGGGACTGTATCTGAAAACGACACAGTCGCTGGTGTTTCTTGCGGCAGGTGTCACCTGTTTTCTGGCTCCCTGGGCAGAGCTGCTGGTCGATGTGCTGCTTGGCAGCGCGTATCATGCGGCCTGGCCGGTGCTGTTCCTGATGCTTTTTTATCCTATTCACCAGGCTATCGGGCAGATCAATGGCACCTTGTTCATGGCGACAGGGCGGAATTCGGTGTACATGAGGCTCACGGTGACCGGGTTGTTGGTGAGTGTTCCAGTCTCTTATGTGCTGATCGCACCGGGGAGTGCGTTGGGGGGAGTTGGATTGGGGCTTGGCGCCATGGGCTTGGCCCTGAAAATCCTTGGGCTGAATTTTTTGTTCGTCAATATTCAATCCTGGGTGATATCACGCTGCTACGGAATTCAGTTCCAATGGCGAAATCAGATCGGCGCGATAGTAATTCTTTTGCTGATTGGCTATGCGTGCAAGTTTTCAGTTGATCAATTGCTCGCTTGGATTCAGCCTTCATTCGGTGCTTCTGCACGGATAGGGATGTTGATCGGGATGATCGGAGCTGGGCTGCTTTATCTTGGTGGGGTTCTCATGGTGCTGATGCTGATTCCGCGTTTGGCGGGAATGACGCAACATGAGGTGACAGGCTATCTTCAGAAAATACGCAATATTGGACGTCTAGGTGGGAATGAACGATGAAAAGCAACTGGATTGTTGAACAGACTCGTCGTGGGGTCGCCCAATTCGACCGTGCGATGACGGAGATGTATCCGGAATCGAACGCTTATCTGAAAAGCGCACGTGACTACCTTGATACGGTGGGAGAAACCTGCAATTACATCGCAGCATGTGAACTGGTGCCTTGGGAGAACTACCTTCCATCAAATGCCAAAGTTCTCGACATGGGTTGTGGGGGCGGGTGGTTGAGTGCAATGTTGTCGCGAGTTGATTCTGTCGAGACGATCTACGCGCTCGATTCCAGTCAGCACTTTCTTCAGAGTCTGTTGCCACAGGTCATGGCATTAATGGAGGGGAATCAGTTTAAGCTGGTCGAGATCGAGGGTCTGTTTCAGCCACTGCTTTTCGACGATGCCCATCTTGATGTCGTTGTTGCTTCATCGGCGCTTCATCACGCCGACAACCTGGAGTCGGTGCTCAAGGAGATTCGACGCACCTTGAAGCCGGGAGGCTTACTGTTTGTATTGAACGAGACGCCGTGGCCGGGTTATCGGCACTTGCTATCCGTGCTGGCTGCTTCCGTGCGCACCCTGCGCGATCTATCGTTGCAGCGCTATCGACCAGTATCACCGTCGGTCTCAGCCAGTGGCTATCTCTACGACCCTGCTCTGGGCGACAGGGATTATCCGGTCTGGTACTGGAAAGAAGCGCTACGTGCCTCGGGTTTTGTCATCGAATCCGTGATGGATACCGGCATGCCGACAGTCAAGGGTAGCAAGGGGCGTTCATTGATTCATTTTGTCTGCAGGGCTGCCTGAGCAGGCCATTAAGCAAAGCGTGATAGAGATAAAAGTTGACGCCAAGTAAGTCCATTGCCTCCGGGTCTGTGTTCCGGAACATATTCATCCTTGAGTCACGCCAGGGATGGTCGGCCATCCAGCCGAATTTTGATCCTGTGCAAGATTTCGTGCTGACCTATGACTTTGCCTTGCGCAAGCTGGTCGAAGATAGTGGCGGCGCTGCGCGTTATGTTGATCACCTGTGTGAGCAGTCTCTCATGCAGGAAAACAATTTTCTGATGTACCGGTTTTTCCGTGACTGGCACCTTGATGCAGATGGGGCAGACATCTTCCGCTATCGTGAGGTGGATTTCGGATTCAGCTTTCGCATCGAAATCTGGAACGACTACACGTTTTATGTACGCAGTCGGCTCTGCTTGGAGCAACTTCGGGGCTTTGTCTACCAGCAGATTTATCTCGATTCCGGACTCCCTCTGCTACGCGAAACACTCGATGACATGGGGCTCGCATTCGAAGTACTGGAATGTTCAGCTTCTGCGGAAAGCGCGGCGGATGGCTATTTTTTTCCGATTCATCGCTGGATGAACGAGCGTCTTCGCATTCGTCTGCCCCGTCACGTGCTTCGGGACCTCGTCGTGACGGTTCAGGGCGTCGCGATGAGTTGGCTGGATCGCGCGGTGGATTGCTTTGGCGGCAAGGCCGGTGTGTTTGTCCAGGAATACCACCCGACCCGTCGGTTGTTGCAGCGCTTACGGCAGCATCCGGGCATCAGGGTGTTGCAAGCGCATTTTTCTGCAGCCCCTGGCTTGATGAAGTTCCTGCGCGAACGCCCGATCCCGATCTATGGCCGGCTGAAAACATACCAAGAACCGTCTGCTAGGTTAATGGAGGCATTTCGGCAGCGACGTTCGGCTCGTTTGATACTGTCGAACGGCGTAGATATCACTGATGCGGTCAACCGATCAATCAATCGAAAAATCGTCGAAGTCTTGCCGCAGGTGCTGCGCGCACTGGATTGCGTCATCAACTATCTGGACCGGCATCCGCTACGCCTGGAAATCCTGATCGCCAATATTGGGCAGGTAGCCATGCTGGTAGATAGTGTTGCCAAGAGCCGGGGGGTTCCCAGCTACATGATCATCAACGGCTTGTTGGGTAACGATTATCTGGATGAGGCCAAGTACGCGACTGTGATCAATGCGTATTCGAAGAGCATTCGGGAGAACTACTTTCGCGGCATGGACAACATCGTCTGCCTGGGCGATCCGCGCATGGATGCCTACGCCCACGCGCCTGTCAGACGGATCAATCGTGTCACGCCGACGATTACTATCGGTGCATCAGGCTTCAGCAACATTGACCTCAACTCCTTCCTCGCGGTCGAGTTCGAATTCCTGTATGAGGTCTTGTTGGCAATCCGAAATCTCGAGCATCCGGCACCGGCTTTCCGGGTGGTGCTGAAGGTTAGACCCAATGGTTACCTCGAACTGTATCGGCAGTTCACCGAGGAATATTTCCCCGGGATGGTCAACCTGATCGTCGATCAGGTGCCGATGCGCGAAGTGCTGCATGAGAGCGACCTGTTTATTTCAATTTATTCCCAGACTTTGTTTGAGGCATCTTGTCTAGGTATCCCGGTGATCTATCACAAGAATGATCGCGAAATCATGGATCCACCATTCGATGGTGAGTCCGAATTGGTGACCACCCATAACGTTTCCGATCTGGAACAGGCGCTGCAGGATTTCCTGGTGGGCAGCCATCGCTTTGACGCATTTCTGGATAAAAGCGTCATGGAGAAGTATATCGGTCCGCTTGACGGGAAGAACCTTGAGCGCAATTTCGATTACGTTATCGGCTTGCTTGAACATTCCTCAGCTTGCTCTGGTGAGCAGGGGAAGCGATAAACGGATATGAAAATACTGCTAGTACTCCGCAACATGATGAGGAAACTTGGCAATTTTTTGTCATCCCAACTCCGTCATGCAAAATTGTCTCAAGACAATCCGAGTTGCCGCCTGTACGAAGGTGTCGTGGTTGACGGCGATTCGCGACTCGCTAAGTTTAATGTTCTCTTTGAGGGGGCACGTTTGCTCGACTCAACTGTAGGCGACCATACCTATCTGCAAATGGGGGCGACCGCGCAGTCCTGTGATATCGGAAAATACTGCTCGATTGCGATGCGTGCCTACATGGGACTTCCGCAACATCAAATGAGCGAAGTCAGTTCTCATCCGGTTTTCTATCTCAGGAATACGCCGTTAGTGAGAAAATTCTGCAAATCTGACCGCATTGGCTCAAATCCAAGAACATCGATTGCCCACGATGTCTGGATCGGTCATGGCGCATTGGTTATGGCCGGTGTCAAAGTCGGGGTTGGTGCTGTCGTTGGTGCAGGTTCCGTGGTGACCCGCGATGTGCCGGACTATGCGATCGTCGGAGGTGTTCCAGCGCGAGTCATCCGCTATCGCTTCGAGGAGCCGATGAGGAACAGGCTGCTGGCGTCACGCTGGTGGGAGATGCCTGATGAATGGTTGGAAACGCACGTCGATCTTTTTTCCAGACCGGCAGAGTTGTTGATTGCACTTGAAAATACTGCGAACAATTGATGAATACAGAACTTGACCCGCTGCTGCAGTGGCATCAGGATGAAAAAGCCTGGTGGAACATGTATGGCGACTACATGACTTACCAGTGGCAACTTACTCCTTACTTGCATGATGTCATCAGAACTCCGCTCGAAAACGAGTATGTCGACTATCTGCTGAAGCCGGGCGGCCGTTTGCTTGATCTTGGTTGCGGGAGTGGCTGGTTGTCGTTTCATTTCGCTGAGCAGGGCATGTCAGTTCTGGGCATCGACGTAGCGAAAGAGCAAATCAATGCTGCCAACGAGTTGAAGCTGAGTCGAGGGGTGAAAAACGTCAGCTTCGAATGCGCAGATTTCATCGCCTGGGACAGCAGTCAATATGTCGGGGCTTTCGACAGTGTGTTCGTCAGTGCTTTCATGCATCACCTGCCGGAGGTCGAACTCGAGCAGACTGTTCAAAAAATTGCATCGGTCGTCAAACAGGGGGGGCGAGTGTTCCTGTATGAGCCGCTGACTTCGGCAAGACCGAGGCGTCTGACAATCAAGTTGATTGACCGCGTGTCTTCGCTGGGGTTGTTGCTGCTGCTCGACAAATTTCCGAAGTGGCTGGGTTTGATCAGTGAAAGGCACACGGCCGAACTGGCGCGTGGCTACAAGATGACCAGTCCGCACGAGCGCCCGGTCGACGTGGCATTGCTCAGGAAATTCTGCGGGAACGAATTCGAAATATCCGAAATCAAGGGCTGGCATTTGCATAGCCTGGGGTTCTCGATGCAGGTGACAGCGCTCAGGGAGGGCGCTCGCAAATACTATGAGCCGCTGGGGCGGTTCTGGTACGGGCTGGATCGACTGCTGTTCAGGCGTTTCGGATGGGAGTCCTTTTCCTTGCCAGGACGTTTCATCCTGTGCGGCGTGAAGCTGACCAAAAAATAGCAGGCGACAGTATGCTGAACACGATAGCAGCGCGTCTTCGGAGAAGGGTCAAGCGTCTTCTCGGGGTGTCCATGCTGGACCCGCGGGTTAGCGTTGGTCATGGAACTTATGGTGTCGGCGAGAAAACGGTGCTCCTCTTTCGCGACGACGACAGGGTACGGATTGGCAAGTACTGCAGCGTGGCCTACGGCGTCACGATTGTCTCCAGTGGGGAGCACAATTATGGTGGCGTTGCCAACTACCCATTCGCCGCTGTTCTGAATCAGGACATCGACAGGGATACCTTTTCAAAGGGGCCGGTCCGGATAGGCAATGATGTCTGGATCGGGGCAAATGCGACAATCCTGTCTGGGGTTACCATCGGAGATGGTGCGGTGGTGGCGGCGGGCGCGGTAGTTACCGAATCCGTGCCGCCATATGCCATCGTCGGTGGCGTGCCGGCCCGTGTGATCAAATATCGGTTTGAAGCTGAGACTATCGAAAGCCTGTTGCGCGTCGCGTGGTGGGATTGGAGTCCACAGACCATCCGGGAGAACATGGAGTTGTTCTACCTGCCTGTGGATGCTTTTTTGAGCAAAGCAATTGAGATGAACAAGATCAATGACTAAGAAAATCTTGATTACTGGTGGTGCCGGTTTTATCGGTTCGAGTCTTGCGCTCGCATTGAGTGCCCGTGGCCATGAGGTTACCGTTCTGGATAACCTGGCCCGGCAGATTCATGGTGATGATGCGGAGGCTTCGCCGTTGTTTGCCAGGATTCGCGGCAAGGTCGATTTTGTTCGCGGTGATGTCACCTCCCGGGAAGACCTTCTGAAAGTTTTGCCCGGTGTCGATACCGTGGTGCATCTGGCGGCGGAAACCGGGACCGGACAGTCGATGTATGCGATCCAGCACTACGCCGAGGTCAATGTGGGTGGCACCGCCCTGTTGCTCGATTTGATCGCCAACGAACGTTTTCCGGTCAGTCGTCTGGTCGTGGCTTCATCACGGGCAGTTTATGGTGAGGGAAAATACCAGTGCGCCGTCCACGGCGTGCAGTATCCAGGTGCGCGTTCCGATGCGGCGATGGCCGGCCGGCAGTTCGAGCACACTTGCCCACTTTGCCAGCAGGTTCTGCAGGTGTTGCCGACTGATGAGTTGTCGGCGCTGCATCCATCTTCGGTTTATGGCGTCACCAAGCTGACCCAGGAGCAACTGGTGTTGTCGGTGGGCAAGGCGCTTGGCATTTCGGCACTGGCTTTTCGCTACCAGAATGTTTATGGGCCGGGGCAGTCGCTTTCGAATCCTTATACCGGCATTCTGTCCATTTTTTCGACCCGGATACGCCAGGGTAAGCCGGTCAATATTTTCGAGGACGGCAAGGAAAGCCGTGATTTTGTCTTTATTGATGATGTGGTCGAGGCAACGGTGCGTGGCATAGAGCATGAGGATCCGCTGGTTGAGGTGTTCAATGTCGGCTCCGGCGTTGCGACCGACGTCTTGAACGTTGCAACGACCCTGCGTCAGTATCTGGATGGTATTTCGGATATAGCCGTATCGGGGCAGTATCGGGCCGGGGATATCCGCCACAACGTGGCCGATCTGGAGAAGGTTTCGCGATTGCTTGGTTTCAAGGCGCAAGTCTCGTTCGAGGAAGGATTGCGTCGTTTTGTCGATTGGGCTCGTAGCGAACGCATCGCCGATGATCGCTACGAAGAAAGCCTGGACGAATTGCGGGCAAAGGGCTTGTTCAAGTGATGGTGCCCCAGCGTCAGGGGCTGGTCAGTCTGGTGGTTGCCAGCTACAACCATGCCGGTTTTCTTACTCGCCGGATGGATAGCCTTATCGGCCAGACCTATCCGGATGTCGATATTCTGGTCATCGACGATAAATCCCCCGATCACAGCGTCGAGATACTGCGTCACTACGAGGCAAACCCCCGGATCCGACTGGTGCTACGCGATCAGAATGGTGGCTGGGTTACGGTCAGCAACCAGGGGGTCGATCTGTCGTCCGGAGAGTACGTGCTGTTCGCCAACTGCGATGACGATTGTGATCCCCGTATGGTCGAGCGCCTGGTAGATGCCCTGCAGCAGCATCCTTCCGCCGGTATTGCCTTTTGCCGCAGCCTGATGGTGGACGAGGATGATCAGGTGCTCGGAGATGACTTCACGATCCGCGAGGCGAGTTTCCGTAAGCGCTGTGCGCAGGACACGCTGCTGTCGGGCAGTGAGGCCAGTCGTTTTCTGCTGCATTCCTGCGTGATTCCAAATCTGAGCGCGGCGTTGTTCCGGCGCGAGTGTTTTGCCAAAGTCGGCAAACTGTCATCTGCTTACCGAGTTTGTTGCGATTGGGATCTGTTTTTCAGGGTTGCAGCTCAATACGATATCGCCTACGTGGCAGAGCCGTTGAACCGCTTCCGGCAGCATCGGAAAACGATCCGCAGCGTGACCAAGGACAAGGTAGTGTTTGAGGAGTATTTCCGTCTGTTGCTTGGTGAGATCAAAAGGCTCAATCTGTCAGTTGTCGAACGCGCCAAGTTCAGAACGCATGTAATGTATTTGTGGACAGTGCATCTGTTTTCGCCATCTTTGAACGGTGTTTTCAACCTGCCGTATCATTTCGGCAGAATTTTCAGTCTGGATCCATTGGCCTTGCTGTTCTTTCTTCCTGCATGCATCGTGCGCGCCAGTGAACTGGCGGTGAAGGTGTTTCATAAACTGGGTTTCTCATCTAAAAAAAGAGTGTTGGGATGACAAAAAAAATACTGGTGACCGGTGGAGCCGGGTTTCTGGGATCGCACCTGTGTGAACGTCTGCTTGCGGCCGGGAATGATGTCCTGTGTGTTGACAATTTCTTTACCGGCAGCAAAGACAACATCGCCCACCTGATCGGGAATCCTTATTTTGAACTGATACGGCATGACGTGACTTTTCCTCTTTATGTCGAGGTCGATCAGATCTATAACCTGGCTTGTCCCGCTTCGCCGATTCACTATCAGTTCGACCCGGTGCAAACGACCAAAACCAGTGTGCATGGTGCGATCAACATGCTTGGACTGGCAAAGCGAGTCAAGGCGCGGATTTTTCAGGCATCGACTAGCGAAGTTTATGGTGATCCTGAGATTCATCCCCAAGTGGAGGGCTATTGGGGGCGCGTGAATCCGATTGGTTTGCGTAGTTGCTATGATGAAGGCAAGCGATGCGCGGAGACGTTGTTCTTTGATTACTGGCGGCAGCACCAGGTTGAAATCAAGGTGGCCCGTATCTTCAATACGTATGGGCCGCGGATGCATCCCAATGATGGTCGGGTGGTGAGCAATTTCATCGTCCAGGCATTGCGGGGTGAGGACATCACAATCTATGGCAGTGGTCAGCAGACACGGAGCTTTTGCTATGTTGATGATCTGGTCGAGGTGATAATCCGTTTCATGGACTCTCCTGCTGATTTAACCGGGCCCGTGAATATCGGGAATCCGGGAGAGTTCACCATGCTTGAATTAGCCGAAAAGGTGATAAGTCTCACTGGTTCCAGAAGCAAGCTGGTGTTCAAGCCTTTGCCGTCAGACGACCCGAAGCAACGACAGCCTGATATCAGTCTGGCGAAACAGGCGCTGGATTGGGAGCCCACGGTATCGCTCGAGGATGGCCTGAAGGAGACTATCGCGTATTTCAGCAAGCACATTTGAAGTTGCCTATGCCAAGAAATAAGCAACCCCGGGTGAGCGTCGTCATTCCAAACTACAATCGTGCAGGCGATCTTCAGCGGTGTCTGGATTCGTTGGTGGCCCAGACTTTCGATGATTTCGAGGTTCTGGTTTGCGATGATGGATCTACGGACAACAGCGCAGAGGTGGCCGCAGATTTTGCGGACAGGCTTGATCTCAGGTTCGATACTGCGGAGAATTTCGGCGGGCCGGCGCGACCGAGAAATCGCGGGATTGCTCTTGCTAGGGCGCCATTCGTGGCATTTCTTGATTCGGATGACTGGTGGAAACCCGGAAAACTGGCTAATAGCGTTCCGGTTTTGGAGGCAGGTGCCGATGTGGTCTATCACGACCTGTACATCGTTCGCTCGCAGCATCAGCAAGAATTCAGCGCACGGGTTGAATCCACCCCGCCCAGGGTGCCGATGTTCCAGTCGCTGCTGTGTACAGGTATTTCGATTCCGAATTCGAGCGCGGTGGTCAGGAAAAGTCTGCTTGAGCAGATCGGCGGGGTTTGCGAAGACAGGGAACTGATTTCGGTTGAAGATTACGATACGTGGCTTTGTCTGGCACGCTGTACTGAACGTTTTGTGCGCCTGGATGCATGTGATGGCTACTACTGGGTCGGCGGTGGCAACATATCTGCCGCGTCTCCCAGGCAGCAAACAAGAATCAAGGCGCTCTACGCGCGGCATCTGGAAGCTTTGCCGGCCGATGTCAGGCAACGGGCGGAAGGCTTCCTGGCCTATCGGGTAGCTCGAATCGCGCAACAGCACGGGGATTTTGGCACTGCGCTCAGTTGTTTTCGGGACGCCTTGGCGCATCCTATAGAACCGGGGTATCGCCTAAAGGCGATCTATTTCGCTGCGCGGGCCCTCTGGTCCCGGATGAAAACTCGATGCGCGTGAGCGTTATCATTCCTTGTTTCAAGGATTCTGCAACGCTGGGCAGGGCACTGGATTCCGTGTTTGCCCAATCGCGTTCTGCAGACGAAGTCATCGTGGTCAACGATGCATCGCCGGAAACAAGAGAAATTGAGGCTGTCCTGGTTGCCTACCCGAGTGTGAAATATGTCGTAAATGCGGCGAATCTTGGGTTGGCTGCAACGAGGAATGCGGGTGTGCATGCAGCTTCGGGGGAGATCGTCTGCTTTCTCGATGCCGATGACGAATTGCATCCCCAGAAAATTGAGCTGCAGTTGTCGCTTTATCGCCCGGGGCGGGCTGTCAGCTGCAGCGTCGAGCGCATTGGCGACGAGCGAGGCATTGACCGCGTCGCGCCTTATGCCGGCGAGGTCAGGCACTCGGTACTCGCGGACTCGTCGGTACTGGTCCGCAGAAATACGCTGACGGGCGCCTCCTTGATGGTGTCCCGGGAGCTCTTCCTGTCGCTGGGAGGCTACGACGAAACCCTGCGCTCGTGTGAGGATTTCGATCTCTGGCTACGCCTTCTAGACGCGGGGGTGCCTGCATTCAACATTGATCTGCCCCTGTATCTCTATAGGGTCAATGAAAACGGGCTGTCGAGGAATCTGCTGAATATTTCCTATTGGGAGCTGGAGGTCGTAAAGAAACATTACGCCCGGCACCGTCGTGCGGGGGAACAACCGTCAGGCGAGGCAAGCACGTTGGTAATATGGTTGTTCAAGCACTTCGTTCGCTATGAGCAGTGCCGGGACCCAAGATTGATCGAAGCAACACGCCGGAATCTCCAATTGCTGGGTGAATGGCCTTTGGCGAGAGTGCTCTTGCTTGTTGCCCAAAAAACCGGCTTGCCCCGGCTTGTCGGCTTTTTGTTGGCAAACAGGGGTTCCAGCGGACAAGTGCCCGGTACGTTCGCGAGAGAGCAGAAATGATGAAAGGCTCGACGGGCAATATGTTCAATGATCGAATCTGCTTCGTTGTTTCCAGTCCGATGACTGCACGGGCATTCCTGACTGGGCATCTGCTTGCCTTGAGTCGCCGGTATGCCGTTGATCTGGTCTGCCATGCCGACGGCGGCGCGGCGCTAGATAGCCTGGCTGGCAAGGTAGCGGTTATTCCGGTGGCAATCGAGCGCAAGGTGTCGCCGCTTGCAGACTTGGTGGCGCTGTTGAGGCTATACCGTCACTTTTGCACCAGTCGCTACGGGGCGATTTGTTCCGTCACGCCCAAGGCCGGCCTGCTTTCCCTGCTGGCGGCATTCTTCAGCAGGACACCGGTCAGGATCCACATCTTTACCGGCCAGGTCTGGGTCACCCGAAGCGGTGTGAAGCGCTGGTTGCTCAAGATGATCGATAAGCTGATGGCTTGGCTGGCTACCGATTTGCTGACCGACAGCCCGTCGCAACGTGAATTTCTTATTGCCGAAGGCGTGGTTCGTCCGGAGAAGATACAGGTACTGGCGGGAGGCTCGATCTGTGGCGTCGATGTTGAACGCTTCCAGGCTCGTCCCGGAATGCGAGACAGTCTCAGGCAGGAACTTGGTATTCCCGAAGATGCAGTGGTGGTGCTCTTCCTGGGCAGGATGAACCGTGACAAAGGCGTATTGGATTTGGCGCGGGCCTACGCCGATCTGGCGGTCAAAAATCAGGGTCTTTGGTTGCTGGCGGTTGGGCCTGACGAGGAAAACATCCAGGCAGATGTCGCAGCGATCTGTGCTGATGTGAGTTCGCGGACAAGGCTGCTTGGCTTTACCGATCAGCCTGAGCGTTTCATGGTGGCCGCCGATATTTTTGCCCTGCCGAGTTATCGGGAAGGTTTTGGCTCATCGGTAATTGAGGCGGCTGCATGTGGTGTGCCGAGCGTATGTTCGAGAATCTACGGCTTGACCGACGCTGTGGTCGACGGGGTGACCGGGGTCTTGCACACTCCTGCGGATGTGACGGATATCAAAATCAGGCTGGAACAACTGCTTGATCCTGCGCTGAGGGAACGACTTGGAGAGGCTGCGCGCAATCGTGCGGTCAATGAATTCAGCCAGCAACGTCTGACCGATGGGATGCTGTCCTTCATCGAATCCTGCCTTGTCCGATAGAAATCTCAAGCTAGGCGTTTGAACGGGATGTGGCTCATGACGAAATCATTGGTATTGCAATTTCGGCGCAGACGGAGCGGTTCTGGAAATTATCAGGAATGACTAAAAGGTTGATTGATATCACGGTGGCAGCAGTCTCGCTGCTGCTGCTCGGGCCTCTACTTTTTGTACTTGCCCTGGCAGTGGCTGGTGCCTTGGGCAGACCTGTATTTTTCGTGCAAGTCCGGCCTGGCTTGCATGGTGTTCCGTTCCGAATGTTCAAGTTCCGCACCATGCTCGATGCCTATGACGATGATGGGCGCCCGCTGGAAGATGCACAGCGCATGACACGATTTGGCCGCTTTCTCCGGGCGACGAGCCTCGATGAATTGCCGGAGTTGTGGAATGTTCTGGTGGGCGACATGAGTCTGGTCGGGCCGAGGCCTCTGTTGATGGAATACCTCCCGCTGTATTCTCCCGAGCAGCGGCGTCGGCATGATGTTCGGCCGGGGATAACAGGCTGGGCTCAGATAAACGGTCGCAACACGCTCGACTGGGATGAGCGTTTCCGACTTGATGTTTGGTATGTGGATCATCAGTCGTTTTGGCTGGACCTCAGGATACTTCTCCTGACTGTCCGCAAGGTACTGGCCAGGGAAGGAATCAATGAGGCAGGAAAGGCAACGATGAGCAAGTTTACCGGGAGCCAGGGGTCATGAAGGATGGATTGTATGGGGTCATCGGAGCCGGAGGCTGCGGCCGCGGCGTTCTGCCGCTGGCTCGTCAGCAATTGCTCGCCGATGGGATAGGTGTGGAGCAACTGGTATTTGTCGACGATGCACTGGCCGGCAAAATCATCAACGGTCACCGCGTTGTCAGCCACGCACAGTTCATTGCAGAGCCCGCCGGCAGCCGTCATGCCGTTATCGCAGTGGCAAATGGCAAGGTACGGGAACGTATCGCCTTGCATTGCCAGCAGGATGGCATCCTACCCTGGACCATATCAGCCGGGAACGTGACGATAATGGATGATGTTTCCATCGGGGAGGGGGCGATCCTGAGTCCTTTCGTTACATTGACTTCGAACATCATCATCGGTCGGCATTTTCACGCCAACCTGTATAGCTACGTCGAGCACGACTGCGTGATCGGCGATTTCGTAACCTTCGCTCCTGGCGTCAAATGCAACGGGAACATCCATATAGGTGACCATGCCTATGTTGGTTCCGGTGCCATCATCCGTCAGGGCAAGCCTGGGCAGCCATTGCTTATTGGCGCCGGGGCGGTTGTCGGTATGGGGGCTGTGGTGACACGGGACGTACCAAACGGTGTGACTGTTGTCGGTAATCCGGCCCGCCCGCTTGCTTGAGGATATTGATGAAATGCTGAATACACCTTTTTCCCCGTGGCCATCTTTTTCAGAAGAAGAGGCTGATGCTGTCCGTTCCGTTCTCCTGTCCAACCGGGTGAACTACTGGACTGGCGATCACTGTCGCCGTTTTGAGACTGAGTTTGCTGATTGGTGCGGGTGCGCTCATGCGGTGGCTGTGGCCAACGGCACGGTAGCTCTGGAGTTGGCGCTACGCGCCCTAGGTATTGGTTCCGGCGATGAGGTCATCGTGACGCCCAGAACCTTCATTGCGTCAGCGTCGTGTATTGTCAGTCTTGGGGCGAAGCCGGTATTTGCTGATGTTGACAAGGATTCCCAGAATATAACTGCGCAAACAATCGAGGCGGTGCTGACTCCACGAACCAAAGCGGTGATCTGTGTCCATCTGGCTGGTTGGCCGTGTGATATGGACCCAATCATGGCACTGGCTGACCGGCGCGGCCTGAAAGTGATCGAGGATTGCGCTCAGGCGCACGGGGCACGCTATAAAGGCCGGCCCGTTGGTAGCATCGGCCATGTGGGGGCTTGGTCTTTCTGTCAGGACAAGATCATGACCACTGGTGGTGAGGGGGGGATGGTAACGACTCAGGACGAAGCGCTCTGGCGGACGATGTGGTCTTACAAGGACCATGGAAAATCGTATCAAGCGGTTTACGAGCGGGAGCACCCGGCGGGCTTTCGCTGGTTGCACGAAGGCTTTGGATCGAACTGGCGAATGATCGAAATGCAGGCGGTAATCGGCCGTATCCAGTTGCAGCGGATGTCGGAGTGGAGCCGTAAGCGCACTGACAATTGCCAGCAGATATGGGCTTGTGCACGTGAGCTCCCTGGGTTGCGGGTGCCGGAGTTGCCCGGTGATATCCTGCACGCAGCATACAAATGCTATGTCTTTGTTGAACCAGTGCGCCTGAAGGCTGGCTGGACGCGGCGACGTATTCTGGATGCGCTGAATGAGGTTGGCATTCCTTGTAATCAGGGAAGCTGTTCAGAGATATATCTGGAAAAAGCTTTTGACAACACCGGCTGGAGGCCAGAGGCGCCGTTGCCTGTGGCTCATGAGTTAGGAGAAACCTCTATGATGTTCATGGTTCATCCTTCGCTGACTCAGATGGAAATCAATGAGACATGTGTCGCGTTACGTCGGGTAATGAACGAGGCGTGTCAATGAGGCGCTATTGCGCAATCGGAAAACAGGTTTCGGTGGATGGCAGCGATGATCAGATTGCTCAATAAGTTTGCGGCTCCCGTGCTCGGCCTGCCGAGATCTGCAAAGCGATTCATTGTTGTGTTCGTTGATATAGGGTTGTGCGTACTGTCTGTCTGGCTGGCTTACTATCTCCGCTTGGGTGAGTTTGTCGCGTTATCGGGAAATGGTCTCTGGTCGGTTGCAGTATCGGTAGGTATTGCCATACCTGTATTCATTGCCTCGGGGCTTTATCTGGCAATCTTCCGTTATAGCGGCTGGCCAGCCTTGCTGACGGTGGCGCGCGCTGTCGGAATCTACGGGGTGCTGTATGCATCCATCTTCGCTGCCATCGGTGTTAACGAGGTGCCGCGAACTGTCGGCATCATCCAGCCCATCCTGTTGCTGCTGTTCGTCGGTGCATCCAGAGCTTTTGCACGGATTTGGCTGGGTGATCGTTACCGGAGCATCCTGAAAGAGGTGGCCCGCCCCAAGGCGCTGATCTATGGTGCCGGGAGAAGTGGGCGGCAACTTGCTGCGGCCATGGGCAACAGTCATGAGATGCAGGTGGTCGGGTTTCTCGATGACGATGATCGTTTGCATGGTCATGTGCTTAACGGCCTGCGGATTTATAACCCGGGGGATTTGGTCAGTCTTGAATCGGCGCTGAATATCAGCGATGTGTTGCTCGCGATGCCTTCGCTGAATCGCAAGCGCCGCAATGAAATTCTGGCGGAGATACGTCGCGCCCACGTCTCGGTGCGTACGCTGCCAAGCATGAGCGACCTGGCTCAGGGCAAGGTCAGCATCTCCGATCTGCGCGAACTCGATATTGACGACTTGCTCGGACGCGATCCGGTGTCGCCGAACCACATCCTGCTGGCGAAGAATATTCTCGATAAGGTGGTACTGGTGACCGGGGCGGGAGGCTCCATCGGCAGCGAGTTGTGTCGTCAGATACTGGTCATCGGGCCACAGAAGTTGTTGCTGATCGAGCAGAGCGAGTTCGCACTGTATGCGATTCATCAGGAGCTGGAAGAAAAACTGGCCGGACGGAATGTGCATCTGGTTCCCCTGCTGGCTTCCGTGCAGGACGATGAGCGGATGCACGAGATCATGTCGACCTGGCGACCAGACACGGTTTACCACGCTGCCGCCTACAAGCACGTGCCTCTGGTCGAGCATAATCCGGCCGAGGGCATCAAGAACAACGTGCTGGGCACGTTGCGCGCGGCACAGGCGGCGGCGCGCAATGGGGTGGCTGATTTTGTCCTGATCAGTACCGACAAGGCGGTGCGTCCGACCAACATCATGGGGGCGAGCAAGCGCATGGCCGAGATGGTTCTGCAAGCGTTGGCCGAGATATCTCCGGGGACCAAATTCGCCATGGTCCGATTCGGCAATGTGCTCGGTTCCTCTGGCTCGGTGGTGCCGCGTTTTCGTCAGCAGATCCGCGATGGAGGACCGATCACGCTCACCCACCCGGAGATCACCCGCTACTTCATGACCATTCCCGAGGCTGCGCAACTGGTCATCCAGGCTGGCGCGATGGCCAAGGGCGGAGATGTGTTTGTACTCGACATGGGGCAGCCGGTGAAAATCCTCGATCTTGCCCGGCGCATGGTCGAGTTGTCCGGTCTTGAGGTCAGAGGCGAGGACAACCCCGATGGCGACATCGAGATCGAGATCACCGGCCTGCGGCCGGGAGAGAAGCTCTACGAAGAATTGCTGATCGGCGATAACCCCAAGCCGACCAGCCATCCACGCATCATGAAGGCGCATGAGGACTTCCTCGCCTGGGTGGAGTTGGAGCAGCGTTTGCTCGCCCTGCAAGCAGCGCTGGAGGTCAACGATGTCGGTGTGGTGCGGTTGATGCTGCAGGAGCTGGTTTCCGGCTATGAGCCTTCTGGCGAGATCGTTGATTGGGTGCATCTGGCTCAGTTGGCAGAAGCGAGCTAAGCCGGGAAGTCGATACGGCGCATTGACAAAGGTGCAAGCATGCCCTAGCGTGCCTGCCTCCCGCATTTTTGGGCATCGCCGCCATGGAATTCCTTGATCTCCCCCAGTTGTTGTCTGCCGCCGGTACCGTCCGTCTGCCCGGTTCCAAAAGCATTTCCAACCGTGTGCTGCTGCTGGCGGCGCTGGCCGATGGTGAGACCGAGGTTCGCGATCTGCTTGCTTCCGACGATACCGAGCGCATGCTCGATGCACTGCAAGCGCTGGGCATCGGTGTCACGCACCTGGGCGGTGAAAACTGGAAGATCGTCGGCTGCGGCGGTGCTTTCCCGGTCAAGCAGGCTGAACTCTTTCTCGGCAACGCCGGTACTGCCTTCCGGCCGCTGACCGCGGCGCTGGCGCTGGCTGGTGGCGATTACGTGCTGAAGGGCGTGGCGCGCATGCACGAGCGGCCGATCGGCGACCTGGTCGATGGTCTGCGCCAGCTCGGTGCCGATGTCAGCTACCTGGGCAATGAGGGTTACCCGCCACTGCACCTGAAGCCGGCAACGATCCGACCGGATGGCGTGGTCAGCGTTCGTGGCGACGTTTCCAGCCAGTTCCTGACCGGTCTGCTGATGGCCTTGCCTCTGACCGGTCAGACTGTTGCGGTCGACGTCGTCGGCGAGCTGATTTCCAAGCCCTACATCGAGATCACGCTGGCGACGATGGCACGCTTTGGTGTTGTCGTCGAGCGCGACGGCTGGCAGCGTTTCACCGTGCGTGCCGGCAGCCGTTATGTCTCGCCAGGGACGGTGTATGTCGAGGGCGATGCCTCGTCGGCGTCCTATTTCCTTGCGCTCGGCGCCATTGGTGGCGGGCCGGTCCGGGTCGAGGGCGTCGGTCGTGATTCGATCCAGGGCGATGTGAAGTTCGCCGAGGCGCTGGCGCAGATGGGCGCCATCATCGAAACCGGGCCGAACTGGATGACTGCATGCGCGCCACAGGGCGGGCTGATTGCGGTCGACCTCGATTGCAACCACATTCCCGACGCGGCGATGACGCTGGCTACCGCTGCGCTGTTCGCCAAGGGCACGACGACGCTGCGCAACATCGCCAGCTGGCGGGTCAAGGAAACCGACCGCATCGCGGCGATGGCGACCGAGCTGCGCAAGATCGGCGCCGTAGTCGAGGAGGGCGCGGATTTCATCAAGATCACGCCGTCGACCGCGAGACCCGCGGCGATCGACACCTACGACGACCACCGCATGGCGATGTGCTTCTCGCTCGCCGCTTTCGCAACGCCGTTGCGCATCAACGATCCGAAGTGCGTGGCCAAGACCTTCCCCGATTACTTCGAACGCTTCGCGACGGTCACCCGGGCGGCGCCGGTGATCGCCATCGACGGCCCGTCGGCGTCGGGCAAGGGTTCGGTGGCGGCGCGCGTTGCCGCGGCGCTCGGTTTTGCCTACCTCGATTCCGGTGCGCTCTACCGACTGACTGCGCTCGCCGCACAACGCGCCGGTATCGCCTGGGACGATGAAGCTGGTGTCGCGGCTATTGCCGCCGGTCTTGACGTGGTGTTCACCGGTGAAGACATCCGCCTGGCCGGCGTGCTGGTTGGCGACGCCATCCGGACCGAAGACATCTCGGCCGGCGCCTCGAAAGTCGCCGCCTTGCCGGCCGTGCGCGAGGCGTTGCTGTTCCGTCAGCGCGTCTTCAACACCTTGCCCGGCCTGGTCGGCGACGGGCGCGACATGGGGTCGGTGATCTTCCCGCGTGCCGTGCTCAAGGTCTTCCTCACAGCCACTGCCGAGGCGCGCGCTGAACGACGCTATAAGCAGTTGATCGAAAAAGGTTTCTCTGCTAATCTCCCGGACCTTCTGGCTGACCTGCAGCAACGTGACGCGCGCGACTCGCAGCGTAGCGTGGCGCCGCTCAGGCAGGAGGCTGATGCCAGGCTGCTGGAGACCACGCAACTCACCATCGAACAGGCGGTGAAGCAGGTTCTGGACTGGTACTCGGAAGCATCGTCGTAAAGCTGTCGTAGCAAGGTGTTGCCGGCCATGTGGCAGGCAATTTGTTGTAACCCTCAACCCGCTGCGGGTCATTTGATTCGTGGCAAGGAACTCACTCCGTAATGGAATCTTTTGCTCAACTGTTTGAAGAATCCCTGGCTCGCCAGGAAATGCGTCAAGGCGAAGTCATCACTGCAGAAGTGGTGCTCATCGATCACAATTTCGTTGTGGTCAATGCCGGCCTGAAATCCGAATCCTACGTTCCCGTAGAAGAATTCCTGAACGATATGGGTGAAATTGAAGTCGCCGTCGGCGATTTCGTCCAGGTCGCCATCGAAATGCTGGAAGACGGCTATGGTTCGACCCGCCTGTCCCGCGATCGCGCCAAGCGCATCGCCTCCTGGAACTTCCTGGAGCAGGCCCTGAACGATGGCGCGCTGGTCAGCGGCACCATCACCGGCAAGGTCAAGGGCGGCCTCACCGTCATGTCCAACGGCGTCCGTGCCTTCCTCCCGGGCTCGCTGGTTGACATGCGTCCGGTCAAGGACACCACCCCGTACGAAGGCAAGACCCTTGAATTCAAGGTCATCAAGCTCGATCGCAAGCGCAACAACGTCGTCCTGTCCCGTCGTGCCGTCCTCGAAGCGACCGCCGACAAGGATCGCGAAAAGCTGATGGAGAACCTCAAGGAAGGTTCCACCGTCAAGGGTATCGTCAAGAACATCACCGACTACGGTGCATTCGTCGACCTCGGCGGCATCGATGGTCTGCTGCACATCACCGACCTGGCCTGGCGCCGTGTCCGTCACCCGAGCGAAGTGCTCAACGTTGGTGACGAAGTTACCGCCAAGATCCTCAAGTTCGACGCCGAGAAGAACCGCGTCTCCCTGGGCATGAAGCAGCTGGGCGACGATCCGTGGGTCGGCATCGGCCGCCGCTACCCGGCTGGCACCCGCCTGTTCGGCAAGGTCACCAACCTGACCGATTACGGCGGCTTCGTCGAAATCGAACAGGGCATCGAAGGCCTGGTGCACGTGTCCGAAATGGACTGGACCAACAAGAACGTCCACCCGTCCAAGGTTGTTTCCCTGGGCGACGAAGTTGAAGTCATGATCCTGGAAATCGACGAAGAACGTCGTCGTATCTCCCTGGGCATGAAGCAGTGCCAGGCCAATCCCTGGGACGACTTCGCGATGAATCAGAAGAAGGGTGACAAGGTCAAGGGCGCGATCAAGTCGATCACCGACTTCGGCATCTTCATCGGTCTGCCTGGCGGCATCGATGGTCTGGTTCACCTGTCCGACCTGTCCTGGTCCGCGACCGGCGAAGAAGCCATCCGCAACTTCAAGAAGGGTGACGAAGTTGAAGCCGTGGTTCTCGGCATCGACGTCGAGAAGGAACGCATCTCCCTGGGTATCAAGCAGCTGGATGGCGACCCGTACGCCAACTTCATCGCTACCCACGAGAAGAACAGCATCGTCCGTGGCATCGTCAAGTCGGTTGATGCCCGTGGTGCCGTGGTTGCGCTGGATGGCGAAAACGAAGCCTACCTGCGTGCCTCCGAGTTCTCTCGCGAGCGTACCGAAGACCTGTCCCAGCACCTGAAGGTGGGTGACGAGATCGAAGCCATGATCATCAACGTGGATCGCAAGACCCGTGGCATCAATCTGTCCATCAAGGCCAAGGATCAAGCCGAACAGCACGAAGCCCTGCAGAAGTTCTCTTCTGACACCTCTGCTGCTACCGGTACGACCAACCTGGGTGCCCTGCTCAAGGCCAAGCTGAACCAGCAAGGCTGATAAGGGCAAGCATGACCAAATCCGAGCTCATCGCCCGGCTGGCGGAGCGATTTCCGCAGTTGGTGGCGAAGGATGCTGATTTCGCGGTCAAGATGATTCTCGATGCGATGTCTGAAGCGCTGGTGCGCGGAGACCGCATCGAGATCCGCGGATTTGGCAGCTTCGCGCTCAACTACCGGCCGCCGCGCGTTGGTCGCAATCCCAAGTCGGGAGACAAGGTCAGCGTACCGGCGAAGTGGGTCCCCCACTTCAAGGCCGGCAAGGAACTGCGCGAGCGGGTCGACCAGTCGATCTGAAGCCGGGCTTGGCCCAATGTGGTAGATTCGGGGCAGTGAATTTCACTGCCCCTTTTCATTGAATGTCATGACAGCCCTGACCTGGTTCCTGCGCTTCATCATCTTTTCCTTTCTGGTGGTCTTTGCCATCCAGAACACCGCACCGGTCACCCTGACCCTGGTGCTCGACTACCAGTGGCAGGCGCCGCTGGTCATTCTTCTGCTGGCATTCTTTGCCGGTGGCGCGATTCTTGGCGTGTTGTCGCTGGTCGGCCCGGTTTTCCGGCAGCGCCGCGAAATCGCCCGCCTCAAGCGGGCGCTGGCCAAGGCTGAGCACGCCCCTGTGCCGGAACTGCCGCCTCAACCATGAACGAACTTTTTGAATACTGGCAACTGCTGCTGGTACCCGTGTTTTTTGCCATGGGCTGGACTGCCGCCCGTGTCGACATGCGCCAGGTGGTGCACGAGTCCCGTGCGTTGCCGCGCTCCTATTTCAAGGGCCTCAATTTCCTGCTCAACGAGCAGCCGGACAAGGCCATCGATTCCTTCCTCGAAGTTGCCAAGGTTGATTCGCAGACCGTCGAGCTGCATTTCGCGCTCGGCAACCTGTTCCGCCGTCGGGGCGAGACCGAGCGGGCCATCCGCATGCACCAGAACCTGCTGGCCTTGCCCGAAATCGAGGAAAAGCACCGTTTGCAGGCGATGGTCGAACTCGGCCAGGACTTTCTCAAGGCCGGCCTGCTCGACCGTGCCGAAGAAATCTTCAACAAGCTGATCGGTACTTCGCGCGAGCCTGATGCCAAGCGCTCGCTGCTGGAAATCTATCAGGTCGGCAAGGAATGGCAGAAGGCCATCGACATTGCCCGTGAATTGCCGGATGTCGCATCGCACCGTGAAATAGCCGAGTATTTCTGCGAACTGGCGGCCGGTGAAATCATGCGTTCGCGCAGTGATTCGGCGCGTCAGTATCTTGATGTCGCGATGCAGGAAAACCGCAAGTGCGTCCGTGCCAGCATGCTGCTGGGCGACCTGTTTGCTCAGGAAGGCAAGCTGGAAGAGGCGATCGCCGTCTGGCAGGGGATCGAGCAGCAGGATCCCGCCTACCTGTCGCTGGTTGCCCAGCGTCTGCTTGACGCCTATCGCAAGCTTGAGCGCCTGGGCGAGGGCATCGCGCTGCTCGGCGGTTATCTCGAGCATTATCCGTCGCAGGACCTGCTCGATGTCGTTCATCAACTGGTGCTCGAAGGTCAGGGTGACGAGGCGGCCTACCGTCTGGTGCGTGCCGAATTGCAGCGCAATCCGTCGCTGCTTGGCCTGGAAAAGCTGATGAGTGCGCGTCTGCCGCTGGCCTCGCCGGAAGTGCGGCCGGATGTCGAACTGGCGAAGACCATCATCCAGGGCTATACCCGTCGCCTGTCGCGCTATCGATGCAATAATTGCGGCTTCAAGGCGCGCCAGTTCTACTGGCGTTGTCCGGCGTGCGGCGGTTGGGAAACCAATCCACCGCGACGCAGCGAAGAATTCGATCAATCCCTGTAGGACTTCGATGCTGGAAAAACTGTCGCAGGTTCGCCTGCTTGTCGTCGGCGACGTGATGCTTGACCGCTACTGGTTCGGCGAAGTCAGCCGCATTTCGCCGGAAGCGCCGGTGCCGGTGGTCAAGGTGGCGCGGATGGAAGAGCGCCTCGGTGGCGCCGCCAACGTCGCCCGCAACGCCGCCTCGCTGGGGGCGCAAACGACCTTGCTGTCGGTGGTCGGCGACGACGAGGCCGGGCGCACGCTCGGCCGTCTGCTGGCCGAAGGTGGAATTGCCGCCGATTTGCAGGTCGACCGCGAGATCGACACGACGGTCAAGTTGCGGGTCATCGGTCGCCAGCAGCAACTGCTGCGCATCGATTTCGAAACCACGCCTTCGCACGAAATCCTCGATGCCAAACTGGCCGAGTACGAACGCCGGCTCGCCGATTGCGACATCGTCATCCTGTCCGATTACGGCAAGGGCGGCCTGACGCACATCACCGAGATGATCCGGCTTGCCCGCGTTGCCGCCAAGCCGGTGCTGGTCGATCCGAAGGGTGATGAGTGGGATAAGTATGCTGGCGCCACGGTAATCACGCCGAACCGCTCCGAATTGCGCGATGTCGTCGGCCGCTGGTCGTCGGAGGCGGTGCTGTTCGACAAGGCCGAGAAACTGCGCGGCGAGCTCGGCCTGGAAGCCCTGCTGGTCACCCGCAGCGAGGAGGGCATGACGCTCTTCGCCGACGGCCAGACCTTCCACCAGGCAGCGCAGGCGCGCGAGGTCTTCGACGTCTCTGGTGCCGGCGATACCGTCATCGCTACCCTCGCCGTGATGCTTGCTGCCGGTGCCGACTGGGCCGAAGCCATTCGAGTCGCCAATATCGCTGCCGGCATCGTTGTCGGCAAACTGGGAACCGCCGTTGTGACCCGCGATGAAATCGCGGGCGCCCTGTAAGGAAAAACCATGTACACAGTCGTTACCGGCGCTGCCGGCTTCATCGGTGCCAATATCGTCAAGGCGCTCAACGAGCGCGGCGTGACCAAGATCATTGCGGTCGACAACCTGACCAAGGCAGAAAAGTTCAAGAACCTGATCGATTGCGAAATCGCCGATTACATCGACAAGCAGGATTTCATCGAGCGCATCCAGGCCGGGCATTTCGACGGCGAGATCGAAGCCATCTTCCATGAAGGTGCCTGTTCGGACACGATGGAAACCGACGGCCGCTACATGATGGAGAACAATTACCGCTATTCGTGCATCCTGCTCGACTGGTGTCTCGATCAGGACGTCCAGTTCCTCTATGCCTCCAGCGCGGCGACCTACGGCGCCAGCAACGTTTTCAGGGAAGAGCGCCAGTACGAAGGGCCGCTCAACGTTTACGGCTACTCCAAGTTCCTGTTTGACCAGGTTGTCCGGCAAAAGCTGGCGCAGAATCCGTCGTCGCAGATCGTCGGCTTCCGCTACTTCAACGTCTATGGTCCGCGCGAAACGCACAAGGGGCGGATGGCATCGGTCGCCTTCCACAACTTCAACCAGTTCCGCGCTGACGGCAAGGTCAAGCTGTTCGAAGGCTCGCACGGCTACGAAAATGGCGGCCAGATGCGCGATTTCGTTTTCGTTGGCGATGTGGCCAAGGTCAATCTCTTTTTCCTCGACCATCCGGAAAAGTCCGGCATCTTCAATCTGGGCTCGGGGCGCGCGCAGAGCTTCAACGACGTCGCCGTTGCTGCGGTCAACGGCTGTCTGTGTGGAAAAAGCGAGGCAAAAAACGCGGCGCCGCTGGGTCTGGTGGAACTCCGGGCACAGGGCTTGCTCGAATACATCGCCTTCCCCGAAGCCTTGAAGGGCAAGTACCAGGCCTTTACGCAGGCGGATCTGACCAAGCTGCGCGATGCCGGCTACGTTGCACCGATGGCCACGGTTGAGGAAGGCGTTTCCCAATATATCGAGTGGCTGAACCGCAATGTATAAAACCCTGCAGGATTTTGTCGGAAACACCCCGCTGGTTCGGCTGCAGCGCATTCCCGGCGCTGACAACGAGCGCCGCGGCAACGTCATCCTGGCCAAGCTCGAAGGCAACAACCCGGCGGGTTCGGTCAAGGACCGCCCGGCACTGTCGATGATCGTCCATGCCGAAGCGCGCGGCGAGATCAAGCCGGGCGACACGCTGATCGAGGCGACTTCCGGCAACACCGGCATCGCGCTGGCGATGGCGGCGGCGATCAAGGGCTACAAGATGATCCTGGTGATGCCCGAGAACCAGAGCATCGAGCGCCGCCAGAGCATGCGCGCCTACGGCGCCGAACTGGTGTTGACACCGAAGGACGGCGGCATGGAGCTGTGCCGCGATGTCGCCGAACGGATGCGTGACGAAGGCAAGGGCATCATCCTCGACCAGTTCGCCAATCCGGACAATCCGCGCGCCCACATCGAAGGCACCGGCCCGGAAATCTGGCGCGATACCGACGGCCGGATCACCCATTTCGTTTCCAGCATGGGCACTACCGGGACCATCATGGGCACCTCGGCCTATCTGAAGGCGCAGAACCCGGCGATTCAGATCGTCGGCTGCCAGCCGGAAGACGGCAGCCAGATTCCTGGCATCCGCAAATGGCCGGAAGCCTACCTGCCGAAGATTTACGACAAGACCAATGTCGACCGCATCGAATACGTGTCGCAGGCCGACGCCGAAACGATGACCCGGCGTCTGGCGACCGAGGAAGGCATCTTCGCCGGCATCTCGTCGGGCGGCGCGCTGGCGGTGGCACTGCGCTTGGCGCAGACGCTGGAGAACGCGACCATCGTCACCATCGTTTGCGACCGCGGCGACCGCTATCTGTCGACGGGCGTGTTTCCAGCATGAGCGGCGCGGCATGAAGCCGGTCCTCGTCTTCGACATCGAGACCATTCCCGATGTCCCCGGCCTGCGCCGGATCAACGATCTGCCCTCCGAGTTGTCCGACGCCGAGGTTGCCGAACTCGCCTTCCAGCAGCGCCGGGCGAAGAGCGGCAACGATTTCCTGCCGCTGCACCTGCAGCGCGTCGTCGCCATTTCCTGCGTGCTGCGCACGCTCGAAGGTTTCAAGGTGTGGTCACTGGCCGAGCCGGATCTCGACGAAGGCGCGATCATCCAGCGCTTTTTCGACGGCATCGAGAAATTCACGCCGCAGATCATTTCCTGGAACGGCAGCGGTTTCGATCTGCCGGTGCTGCACTATCGCGGCATGCTGCACGGCGTCGTCGCGCCGCGCTACTGGGACATGGGCGAGGGCGACTACGCCGATTCACGCGATTTCAAGTGGAACAACTACATCAGCCGTTACCACACCCGCCACCTCGACCTGATGGACCTGCTGGCGCTGTACAACGGCCGGGCGAATGCGCCATTGGATGATCTGGCCAAACTGTTCGGTTTTCCCGGCAAGCTCGGCATGGACGGCAGCAAGGTCTGGGAAGCCTGGCAGGCCGGGCAGGCCGCCGACATCCGCGATTACTGCGAAACCGACGTGGTCAATACCTACCTGGTCTATAACCGTTTCCGGCGCATGCGTGGCGAACTGACGGCCGACGAGGAAGTGGCCGAAATCGCTTTCATCAAGGCCCAACTGGGCAGGATCGACGCGCCGCACTGGCGGGAGTTTCTTGCTGCCTGGGGCTGATGACGTCGCCGTACGGCGCTATAATCAAGGTTTTCAAACTAAACGCAGAGAGCTCACGATGTCCCTGAACAACGTTTCTTCCGGCAAGTCCCTGCCCGACGACTTCAACGTCATCATCGAAATCACCGCCAATTCCGATCCGGTCAAGTACGAAGTGGACAAGGAATCCGGCGCCGTTTTCGTCGACCGCTTCCTGGGCACGGCGATGCACTATCCCTGCAACTATGGCTACATCAACAACACCATCGCCGGTGACGGTGATCCGGTCGATGTGCTGGTCGTTACCCCGTTCCCGCTGCCGCCGGGCGTTGTCATCCGCTGCCGTCCGCTCGGCATGCTGGCCATGGAAGACGAAGGCGGTCAGGACGCCAAGCTGCTGGCCGTGCCGGTTTCCAAGCTGACTCCGCTGTACAACGACGTCAAGTCCTTTGAAGACATCCCCGAACTGCTGCGCAAGCAGATCTCGCATTTCTTCGAGCACTACAAGGATCTGGAACCGGGCAAGTGGGTCAAGGTCGTTGGCTGGCAGGGCATCGAAGAAGCCCGCAAGGAAGTCATGGAAGGCGTCGCCCGTTACCAGGCCGAAGCCAAGTAAGCCATGCTGCGCATCGCCGTTGCCCAGTTCAATGCCGTCGTCGGTGACCTGACGGGCAACGTCGAACGCATCATCGCCTGCGCTGCCGAGGCGAAAGCCCGCGGCGCGCAGGTGCTGCTGACGCCGGAACTGGCGCTCAGCGGCTATCCGCCGGAAGACCTGCTGCTGCGCCCGGATTTCTACCGGGCCTGCCAGCGGGCGCTCGACGATCTGGCCGCCCGTGTTGACGGGATTGCGCTGGTTGTCGGCCATCCGGAAGAATTTGAAGGCGCCTGTCACAACGCTGCCTCGGTCATTGAAAATGGCCGGAAAACTGCGGTCTACCGCAAGATCCGCCTGCCCAACTACGACGTCTTCGACGAGAAGCGCTATTTCGAGCCGGGCCACGAAGCCTGTGTCGTCACGCTCGGTGACGTCAATGTCGGCATCAACATCTGCGCCGACATCTGGGAAGAAGGTCCCTACGAACTGAGTTGTGCCGCCGGTGCCGAACTGGTGCTGGTGCTCAATGCCTCGCCCTGTCATCTCGAGAAACACCACGAGCGCGCCCGCGTGCTCGGCGAGCGGGTCGAGGCGACCGGCGTGCCCGCCATCTACTGCAACCTAGTCGGCGGCCAGGACGAACTGGTTTTTGACGGCGCCTCGTTCGCCATCGACGAGCGCGAGCAGATCTGCATGCGCCTGCCGCAGTTCGAGGAAGCGCTCGGCATCGTCGATTTCGATCGCGGCCGGCTGCAGTCGGACGATCATGCCGAACCGCTGTCGCTGGAAGCCGAAGCCTATTCGGCGCTGGTCCTCGGTGTGCGCGACTACATCGGCAAGACCGGCTTCAAGGGCGCGATCATCGGCCTTTCCGGTGGCATCGATTCGGCGCTGACGCTGTGCGTTGCGGTCGACGCGCTGGGCGCGGAAAAAGTCCACGCGGTGATGATGCCGTCGCCCTATACGGCGCAGATGAGTCTCGACGACTCGCGCGAGATGATCCGTCAGCTCGGTTGCTCGTACGACGAAATCGCCATCGCGCCGGCGATGGCCACCTACGAATCCATGCTGGCACCGCTGTTCGCCGGCTTGCCGCAGGACACCACCGAAGAGAACATCCAGGCGCGGATCCGCGGCAACATCCTGATGGCGTTGTCGAACAAGACCGGCAAGCTGGTGCTGACCACCGGCAACAAGTCCGAAATGGCGGTCGGCTACTGCACGCTGTACGGCGACATGGCCGGCGGCTTCGCAGTGATCAAGGACGTGTACAAGACGCTGGTCTATCGTCTGTCGCGCTACCGCAACACGCTGTGCCAGGGCGAGCCGGTGATTCCCGAGAACATCATCGTCCGGCCGCCGTCAGCCGAGCTGAAGCCGGATCAGAAGGACCAGGATTCGCTGCCCGAATACGAGGTGCTCGACGCCATCGTCCGCGCCTACATGGAAGAAGACCGCAGCCCGCGCGAGATCATCGCCGCCGGCCTGCCCGAGGCCGATGTGCGCCGCGTCGTGCGCCTGCTGCGCATCGCCGAGTACAAGCGCCGGCAGGCACCGATCGGCATTCGCATCACGCCGCGTGGTTTTGGCAAGGACTGGCGTTATCCTGTCACCAATCGCTACGTCGACGAATTTTGAGATCAAACAGAGAAGAGGGGATGCATCCATGAAGAAAATCGAAGCCATCATCAAGCCGTTCAAGCTGGACGAAGTGCGCGAAGCCCTGTCGGAAGTCGGCATCACCGGCCTGACGGTGACAGAGGTCAAGGGTTTTGGTCGCCAGAAGGGTCACACCGAGCTGTACCGCGGTGCCGAGTACGTCGTCGATTTTCTGCCCAAGATCAAGATCGAGGTGGTCGTCGCCACCGAACATGTCGAACCGGCCATCGACGCCATCGTCAAGGCTGCGCGTACCGGCAAGATCGGTGACGGCAAGATCTTTGTCATGCCGGTCGAGCAGGTGGTGCGTATCCGTACCGGCGAAACCAACGAATCGGCAATCTGATTTTTTGGCAAATCCTGCGGTCGACCGCAGGATTCAGGCAAAAACGCAGGGCGGCTCAGGCCGCCCTTGTCTTTTTCGGCGCGCGCAGCAATACCAGCAAGGCGCCTTCGCCGCCGTCGTGCGGGCGTGCCTGGCAGTAGGCCAGGACTTCCTCGCGCTGGGCCAGCCAGCCGCGTGTCAGCTGGCGCAGGATCGACAGCTTCTGCGGCGAGCCCAGGCCCTTGCCGGTGATCACCCGGACGCAGCGGACACCGTGATGCAGGCATTCAGCGAGGAACGTTGCCAGCAGTTGCCGGGCTTCGTCACGATTGGCGCCGTGCAGGTCGATTTCATCCTGGATCACCCAGCGGCCGCGGCGCAGGTCGCGCAGCACGTTGCCGGCGATGCCGTTGCGCAGGTAGTGCGGTTCGTCGCCGCCTTCGAGCCGGTCCTGCAGGCCGATGCGGCCATGCAGGCTTTCATGCAGTGCGGCCCGTTCGTCGGCAAGGAATTGCTGCGGCCGCGGTGGCGGCGGCGGGGTGCCGACGACGACGCGGTTGGCCGCCGGCAGGGGATGCACGCCCTGCATCGCCAGGACGAAGGCTGCCGCATCGGGATCGTCCGGCAGGCGCGGCCGGGGAGCGCTGCCCTCGCTGTGCCAGTGGGCCGGGAGGTCAGTGCCGCGACGAGCTTTCGTCGTCGGTTTGCTGGCTTCGTGCAGTGGGCGAGCCGGCGGCTGGCGCCGCGGTCTGGCACGCGTCAGCTGGACGCGATTATCCGGCGGCAGCGGATCGGCATCCGCCACCGCCGCCCGGAAGGCCGCCAGGTCGTCCGGGTCGATCAAGGGATTTCAGGACAGGTTGTCCAGGTAGCGCTCGGCATCGAGCGCCGCCATGCAACCGCTGGCCGCCGAGGTGCAGGCCTGCTTGTAGATCTGGTCCTGGACGTCGCCGGCGGCAAAGACACCGGGGATGCTGGTCTGCGTCGCGTTGCCGTTGCGGCCGGCCTGGGTGACCAGGTAGCCGTGGTCCATTTCGAGCTGGCCGGCGAAGATGTCGGTATTCGGCTTGTGGCCGATGGCGATGAACACGCCATGCACGTCGACCTTCTTCACTTCACCGGACTGCACGTGCTTGACCGCCAGGCCGGTGACACCGGAATCGTCGCCGAGCACTTCGTCGAGCGTGCTGTTCCACAGGATCGTGACCTTGCCTTCCTTTTCCTTCTGGAACAGCTTGTCCTGCATGATCTTCTCGGCCTTGAACTTCTCGCGACGGTGGATCACGGTGACGTGGCTGGCGATGTTGGCCAGGTACAGTGCTTCTTCGACGGCAGTGTTGCCGCCGCCGACAACAGCGACCGGCTTGTTGCGGTAGAAGAAACCGTCACAGGTGGCGCAGGCGGACACGCCCTTGCCCTGGAAGGCCTGCTCGGACGGCAGGCCGAGGTACATGGCGGAAGCGCCGGTGGCGATGATCAGCGCGTCGCAGGTGTAGGTGCCGGCGTCGCCGATCAGCGTGAACGGCTTTTCGGTGAGCTGGGTCGTATGGATGTGGTCGAAGATGATTTCGGTATCGAAGCGGGTGGCGTGCTTCTCGAAGCGCTGCATCAGTTCCGGACCCTGGACGCCATCGGCGTCGGCCGGCCAGTTATCCACTTCGGTCGTGGTCATCAGCTGGCCACCCTGGGCCATGCCGGTGATCAGCACCGGCTTCAGGTTGGCGCGGGCGGCGTAAACGGCAGCGGTGTAGCCGGCCGGGCCGGAACCGAGAATGATCAGTGGAGTGTGGCGGGTGGTCTTGGACATGTTTTTCTGCCTGTAAGTTGGACGGGGAAAATTATAGCCTCCTGATGGACGATCGTTTTGTAGAGGATCGTAACCAATCTATCAAACCGGTTTATAATTCCATGCTAACTGTATGACTCAAAATGATTTACACCGATTTCAGCAGGGCTGAAGCCGGTTGAGGAAAAAGCCGATGGCCAAACGAAACGACCCCAGTCCGATGCCGGACAAGATCGGCAGCCTGTTGCAGGAGTCACGCTGGCTTGGCGTTGGCGCCCTGGCCCTGTTCCTGATCATGGCGCTGTGGGGATTCCAGCGCAGCGATCCGGGCTGGTCGCATGCGGTCGGCGCCAGCAGCACGCAGAACCCGGCCGGTCGTGCTGGCGCCTGGGTTGCCGACCTGATGCTCTATGTTTTCGGCATCTCCGCCTGGTGGTGGGTGGTGCTGCTCGGGATGATCGTCTGGTGGGGCTTCCGCCAACTGCACGCCAATACCGGACGGGTTGCCCACTCGCCGTATCTGGCGCTGCCCGGCTTCATCGTCCTGCTGCTTGCCAGTTGTGCGCTGGAGGCGCTGCGCTTCCACACGATGACGGCGCAGTTGCCGCTGGCGCCGGGCGGCATGCTCGGGCTGGAAGTCAGCCGCTGGCTTGCCGATACCCTGGGCTTCACCGGCGCGACGCTGTTCCTGCTGGCGCTGATGGCCGCTGCCTGGAGCGCGTTTTCCGGGATGTCCTGGCTGTGGGCCTTCGAAAAACTCGGCCTGCTGCTGGAAGCGTTGACCGGCTTCGTCTACGGCCGCATCGACGCCTGGCGCGATCGCCAGATCGGCAAGGAAGTTGCGCAGCAGCGGGAAGTCGTCGTCGAGGAAGAAAAGCGCCGCGTCGAACTGCATGAGCCGATCTACATCGAGCCCGCGGCGCCGGTCGAAGTGCCGGTATCGAAGAAGGCCGAGAAGCGCGTCGAGCGCGAAAAGCAGGCGATGCTGTTCCCCGAGGCGATCGTCGGCGGCACATTGCCGCCGCTGCACCTGCTCGACCCGGCGCCGCCGGCGACCGAGACGGTCAGTCCGGAAACGCTGGAATACACGTCGCGCCTGATCGAGCGCAAGCTCGCCGACTTCGGCGTCCAGGTCAAGGTGCTGGCGGCGATGCCGGGGCCGGTGATCACCCGCTATGAAATCGAGCCGGCGGTCGGCGTCAAGGGCGCCCAGATCGTCAACCTGGCGCGCGACCTGGCGCGCGCGCTGGCGATGGTGTCGATCCGCGTCGTCGAGACGGTGCCGGGCAAGTCGTGCATGGCGCTCGAACTGCCGAACCCGAAGCGGCAGATGGTCAAGCTCTCCGAAATCATCTCCAGCAAGCCGTACAACGACATGAGCAGTCCGCTGACGGTGTGCCTGGGCAAGGACATCGGCGGCCTGCCGGTGGTCGCCGACCTGGCCAAGACGCCACACCTGCTGGTCGCCGGCACCACCGGTTCGGGCAAGTCGGTTGGCGTCAACGCGATGATCCTGTCGATGCTGTACAAGTCCGAGCCGGAAAATGTCCGTTTGATCATGGTCGACCCCAAGATGCTCGAACTGTCGATCTACGAGGGCATTCCGCACCTGCTGGCGCCGGTCGTCACCGACATGAAGCAGGCGGCCAACGCGCTGCACTGGTGCGTCACCGAGATGGAAAAGCGCTACAAGCTGATGTCGGCGATGGGCGTGCGCAACATCGCCGGTCTCAATACCAAGATCAAGGATGCCGAGAAGCGCGGCGAACACATTCCCAATCCGCTGTCGCTGACGCCGGAAGCCCCGGAGCCGCTGAAGACGATGCCGTTCATCGTCGTCATCATCGACGAACTGGCCGACCTGATGATGGTCGTCGGCAAGAAGGTCGAGGAGCAGATAGCCCGTCTGGCGCAAAAGGCGCGTGCTTCCGGCATCCACCTGGTGCTGGCGACGCAACGCCCGTCGGTCGATGTGATCACCGGCCTGATCAAGGCCAACATCCCGACCCGCCTGTCCTTCCAGGTGTCGAGCAAGATCGACTCGCGCACCATCCTCGACCAGATGGGCGCCGAAGCGCTGCTCGGTCAGGGCGACATGCTCTACCTTGCACCCGGCACCGGCTACCCGACCCGTGTCCACGGCGCCTTCGTCTCCGATGATGAAGTGCATCGCGTTGTCGAGCATCTGAAAACCACCGGCGCGCCGGAGTATGTCGAGGATATCCTCAGCGGCGCCGGCGGTGATGACGATGGCGGCGGTGAAGCCGGCGAGGGCGGCGCGGCCGATGCCGAGAGCGATCCGCTCTACGATCAGGCCGTCGACATCGTGCTGAAGAACCAGCGCGCGTCAATCTCGCTGGTCCAGCGCCATCTGCGCATTGGCTACAACCGCTCGGCCCGCCTCATCGAAGCCATGGAAAACGCCGGCCTGGTATCGGCGATGGACGGTCGCGGTGGCCGCGAAGTGCTGATGAAGAAGCCGGCTGCCGAATGATGCCTGATCACGTTGAACCGGCTCGGATCCGCTTACACATTGAAACAGCGCCGGTGTTCGCACTGGCGTAAGCTGCGCTCATGAAAATCGCTCAAAAACTCCTGTCGACCGCAATATTCGCTGCCCTGCCGTTGTTCGCCCACGCCGGTGCCATCGATCAGCTACGCGGCTTCCTCAACGAAACGCGCAGCTACAAGGCTGATTTCGAACAGGCCGTGGTTTCGCGCAACGGCCGCAAACCGCAGGAATCGTCGGGCACGCTGGCGATCCTGCGGCCAGGGAAACTGCGTTGGGAAATCCTCAAGCCCTATCCGCAACTGGTCGTCGGTGACGGCGAAAAAATCTGGATTCACGATCCGGAATTGCAGCAGGTCACCGTGCGCAAGGCCGGGCAGGCCATCGGTGGCTCACCGGCGGCCTTGCTTGCCGGCAGCAACGAACTGGAAAAGAACTTCACGCTGCGGGAAGCCGGCGATGCGGAAGGCTTGGCCTGGGTCGAAGCCATCCCGAAAAGCCCCGACAGCGGATTCGAGAAGGTCCGCATCGGCATGGCCGGCAAGGACATGAAGGCCATGGAACTGTTCGACAACTTCGGCCAGACGACCCACATCCGGCTGTTGCGCAACGAGCGCAATCCGACGCTGCCGGCGACGCTGTTCCGCTTCACGCCGCCGGCCGGGGCCGATGTGATCGGCGAATGAGTACCCTCAGCAGATTGGTCGGGTAGCGTTCAGCTGCTGCCCAGCGTCAGCATCAGTTCGCCTTGCGCATTGTGCGGCTTGCTGCGGCTGGAGCGCCGGCGCTGGTAGCTGCCTTGGCTGTTCATGTCCCAGCCTTGCTGGTTGTCGGCGAGGTAGAACTTGAGGCCTTCGGTGATGACGCGCTTCTTCAGTTTCGGATCGAGGACCGGGAAGGCAAGTTCGATGCGCTTGAAGAAATTGCGGTCCATCCAGTCGGCGGACGAGAGATAGACGTTTTCCTTGCCGCCTGCGTAGAAGTACATGATGCGGTGGTGTTCAAGGAAGCGGCCGATGATCGAGCGGACGCGGATCTTTTCGGACAGCCCGGGAACGCCGGGACGCAGCATGCACACGCCACGGACGATCAAATTGATGTCGACGCCGGCCTGCGAGGCTTCATACAGAGCATTGATGACTTCCGGTTCGACCAGTGAATTCATCTTGCCGACGATGCGTGCCTTCTGGCCGGCACGGGCGGCTTCGGCCTCGGCCTGGATCGCCGCGACGACATTGGGTTGCAGCGTGAAGGGCGCCTGCCACAGGTGCTTCAGCGTGCGCGCCTTGCCGAGTCCGGTCAATTGCTTGAAAACCTCGGAAACGTCATGGGTGATTTCCTCGTTGGCGGTCATCAGGCCGAAGTCGGAATACATGCGGGCGGTGCGCGGGTGGTAGTTGCCGGTGCCGAGATGGGCGTAGCGCTTCAGGCCGCCTTCTTCGCGGCGGACGATGAGCAGGGCCTTGGCGTGCGTCTTGTAGCCGACGACACCGTAGACGACATGGGCGCCGACTTCTTCGAGTTTGGTCGCCCAGACGATGTTGGCTTCCTCGTCGAAACGCGCCATCAGTTCGACGACGACGGTGACTTCCTTGCCGCTTTGCGCAGCACGCAGCAGCGACTGCATCAGCACCGAGTCGGTGCCGGTGCGATAGACGGTCATCTTGATGGCGACGACGCTGGGATCGGTCGCGGCTTGGTTGAGCAACTCGATCACCGGCGCGAACGACTGGTAGGGGTGATGCAGCAGGATGTCGCCCTTGCGGATGCTGTCGAAAATGTTGGCGCCCTTGGGCAGGCCTTTCGGTGTGCCGGGGACGAAGGGGCGGAATTTCATGTCCGGGCGGTCCACCCAGTCCGGCACCTGCATCAGGCGCACCAGGTTGACCGGCCCATGCACACGGTACAGGTCGGCAGCCTGCAGGCCGAATTGCGAGAGCAGGAATTCGGTGATGGCTGGTGAGCAGTTGTCGGCGACTTCGAGGCGCACGGCATTGCCGAAATGGCGCTGCGGCAGTTCGCCCTGCAGCTTGGTGCGCAGGTTGGTGACTTCTTCCTCATCGACGAACAGGTCGGAGTTGCGCGTGGCGCGGAACTGGTAGCAGCCGAGCACGGTCATGCCGGTGAACAGTTCGTTGACGAACTCGTGCAGGATCGACGACAGGAAAACGAAGCCGTATTCGACGCCGGCCAGTTCCTCGGGCAGCCGGATGACGCGCGGCAGCACGCGCGGTGCCTGGACGATGGCGATGTTCGAGCTGCGGCCGAAGGCGTCCTTGCCTTCCAGTTCGACGGCGAAATTCAGGCTCTTGTTGAGCACGCGCGGGAAGGGGTGCGAGGGATCGAGTCCGATCGGCGTCAGCACCGGCACCATCTCGCGGATGAAATAGTTGCGGATCCACTCGCGCTGGGCTTCGTTCCAGGTCGACCGGCGCAGGAAGCGGATGCCGCGCTCGGCGAGTGCCGGCAGGATCACGTCGTTCAGGTGCAGGTACTGTTCGGTGACGATGGCGTGGGCTTCGGCAGAAACGAGACGGAAAGTTTCCTGCGCCGTCTTGCCGTCGATGGTGGCGACCGAAGCCTGGGCGCGAATCTGTTCCTTGAGGCCGGAGACGCGGATTTCGAAGAATTCGTCCATGTTGCTGGAGACGATGCACAGGAAGCGCAGGCGTTCCAGCAGCGGCATCCGCTCGTCTTCCGCCTGGGCCAGCACGCGCCGGTTGAAAGCCAGCAGGCCGAGTTCGCGGTTCAGGTAGTTTTCCGTCGGAAAACGATGGGTCATGGTGTGAATTGGCATCGTGCAGGATCCGGAAGCAGTTTCTCAAGTATAGGCCTCAAGCTGCTCATTTTGTTGCACTCGTGTTACGGCTTGATGACCGACTGGTGGTGGTTTCAGCGCATCTCGCGGGCCAGGCGGAGGGCGTCGGCTTCGAGGACCATGGTGTCGGTGCCGATGCACGAGGTCATCTCGATTTCCTCGACTTGCGGGAGTGTGGCCGGATCGAGTTCATCCTTCTTCGCGTGACCGTCCCGCTGGGCTTTCCAGCAGGCAATCATGATCTCGTTTTCGTTCAGCCCGGTTTCCATGCCCGGCGGCAGTTCGGCGCCCAGTTCGAGCAACGTGCGCACGACTTCGGTTCGCTTGCCGCGTACGGCCATGCTCAGCGGTGAAGTCGGCTGGCTGTTGTCGTCCACGTTGATGCGGGCACCGCGTTGGGCCAGTTCGCGCACGATGTCGGCGAAGCCCATGAAGCAGGCGATGCCCATCGGCAGGCCGGGGTCGCCATTGCCGTCGTCCAGTTCCACCGGGGCGCCGGCGTCGAGCGCAGCGCGCACGGCAGCCAGCTGGCCTGCGCGGATGGCTTTGATCAGCGTGATTTGTGAGGACATTATGGTTTTCTCCTGGGCGGGTGAGGGCGCATGGTAATCCCGGTGTGCCTGCCTGTCTGTCAAGCAATGTAAGCCATTGTAGTGCTTCGCGCCGACGCAATGAATGCCAATAATACGACCTTGGTGCTACCCGGCGAATGGTCTAAAGGGTATCCTGTCGGCTGTCTTGTAGTAACAGGTTTCCGCGCAATGAAAATACTCCTGGTCGACGACTCGCGGGCGATAGCGATGGTCACGACCGCCCGTCTCGAGTCCTACGGACACGAAGTGCGCCACGCGATCAACGGTCAGACGGCCATCGATCTTTTCCAGAGCGATCATTTCGACCTGATCCTGATGGATATCGAGATGCCCGGCATGAACGGCTTCGAAACCACAACCCGGATCCGCGCGCAGGAAGGGCATGAGCCGTGGGCGTGGACCCCGATCATCTTCGTCACGGCGACCGACAGTGATACCAATCTGGTGACCGCCATCGAGGCCGGTGGCGATGATTTCATTTCCAAGAGTTCGCCGGAAAGCGTGCTGCAGGCGAAGATGAAGGCAATGACCCGGATTGCGGCCTTGCGTGCGCGCCTGGCCCAGGCCAACGGCAAGTTGCAGGACCAGGCCAATCGCGACGGTCTGACCGGCCTGCTCAATCGCCGGGCGATGGATTTGCGGGTGGATTCGCTGTGGGAAGAGGCGGTCCGTCTCGGCAAGCCGTTCAGCCTGCTGATGATCGATGTCGACAACTTCAAGAAATACAACGATCACTACGGCCATCAGGCCGGGGATGAGTGTCTGTGCGCGGTTGCCGCATGCATCGAGCGGGTGGCGGTGCAGGCCAACGAAGACCAGATGGCCCCCGGCGTATTTGCCGCCCGCTACGGTGGCGAGGAATTTTCGCTGGTCATTCCCGATGCTGCGGCCGGCGTCCATGTCGGTATTGCGATGGCAGTGGTGGAGGCCATTGCCGCGCTGGCGATCGAACACACATCGAACGAAGCCTGGGGGGTGGTCACGGTATCCGTTGGCGCGGCCTGCGTCACGCCGGCGAATGGATTGGTCAAGCAGGTATTCCGCCTGGCCGACGAACTGCTTTACCAGGCCAAGGATGCCGGGCGCAATCGCCACGAATCCAACTGAAATTGCCGGGCGGCCTCAGTCCTGGCGGAAGGTCGCCAGCGGCGCGTGGCCGGTTGCCAGGTAGGTTTCGCAGCGCGAGATGAATTCGCTGGTGCTCTTGGGCATCGGCGTCCGGGCGCGGGTGATGTAGAAGATCAGGTCGCGTCCCTGGCGGATCAGTTGCAGGCCCTCGGCCGAATCGTGCCGGATGCATTCATCCGCCGCCGGTACCGGGTGTGGCGTCAGGTTGGCAAGGCGTTCGCCGGCCGTGACCATGATCGACCAGACGTCGAAGATGTCCGGGTCGGTACGCAGCGTTTCGGTCTTGATCTTGGCCGCATTGGCGAGATCGACGATGGCCGATTCAACGCCCTGGAATGCCGGCAACTGGGCCAGATTGATGATCAGGCACTTGGCGATGCGGTCGATGTCGCGCATCGTCTGGCCGATCTTGATGTAGCGGCTCTCGTAGAAATCCTCGAGCGGAATCGAGAAGGCACGGAAAGGTTCGCCCCAGAGTTCGTCGATGCCTTCCTCGCCGCTGCGGTGCAGCACGTTGCGGCCCAGTTCCATGGCTTCGAGCAGGCAGCGGCCGCATTCACGCATCAACGGGTTGTCGCTGAGGATTTCAATGCCGCAGGCCTGTAGTTCGACCAGTTTGCGGAAGATGTCGGCGGCGCGGTTGAACAGCGCGCCGGCGAGCATCGCACCCTTGACCCGGCGACGGGAAGTATCGGTTTCAGCTTCGAAGGAACTGCGGGCCTCGGCCAGGCGCGTGCCGGGAATGTTCAGGCCATGTTCGGTATGGTTGAACAGGCGGCGCGTCAGCGCATCGATCAGACGTTTCTTGGCTTCCAGCGTGTCGGCCGGAACCTTGTACACCTTGATCCAGTAGCCGTCGTAGAAAACGCGCTCTTCCCCACCGATGATGCGGCGGCTGCCTTCCTCGGGAAATTCGTCCTGGTTTGGCACGCGATCGATTTTGAGAACGTTGATCATAGACGCCGAAGTATTACAAAAGGCAGAGTCGGATACAAGCAAAAACACGTAGCCGGTTTAACCGCCAGGAAACATATTTTTACCTTTTCGCCGTGGGCATGGGAAAACCCGCCAGCTATGATCGTTTCTGACCCTTCCGGAGATTCACGATGAAATCACTACCTGTCCTGCTCTTTTCCTTGACCCTGATGGCGGCTTCCGTGCAGGCGGCAACGACCGTCGACCTGGCTGCCGAGGCCTCGCGACCAGCGGTGAACGACCAGGTGCGAGCCGTGGTTTACAGCGAAGGCCAGGGCAGCAACCCGGCCGAGATTGCCCGCCGGGTCAATCAGGAAATCGCCGGCGCGCTGCAACTGATCCGCGGCAAGGCCGGCGTGTCGGTGAAGAGCGGCAACCAGTCGACCTACCCGGTTTATGGACGCGACCAGAAGATCGAAAGCTGGCGCATGCGCAGTGAGCTGGTGCTCGAATCGCGCGATCTCGGTGCCGTTTCCGATCTGCTCGGCGAACTGCAGCAGCGCCGCCTGGCGGTTGGTAACGTCAGCCAGATGCCGTCGCCGGAAACCCGTCGTCAGGTCGAAGACGAGGCAACGCGGGATGCGATCAAGGCGTTCCAGGAACGTGCGGCAGTGATCGCCGGGGCGCTGGGCAAGCGGTGGACGATCAAGCAGTTGTCGGTCTCGCAGCAGGGCGGCGCGATGCCGATGCCGATCTATCGCAGCGCCAAGGTGATGATGGCCGAAGCCGCGCCGGCGCCGCTGGAAGCCGGTGAAAGCCTGCTGACGACGACGGTCAGCGGCCAGATCGAACTGGCCGACTGAGTCTCAGTGGCGCGAGAACAGATCGCGCAACTTGCATAGCGACGTGGTGATGTCGAAACGCGGATCGGGCAGGGCTTCACCGGCAAGGATGCGGGTGATCGCCAGGCTCGGGTCGCTTTCTCCGGTCAACAGCACGTCGCAGCCCCTTTTCCGCATGTGCCGGATGAAACCATCGCCGGCACTGGCGCAGACGGCAATGGCGATGCCGTCGAGCGGGTGCGGCCGGTTGTCCTCGAATACATGCAGGACTTCGTCCTTGTCCAGGTCGACGCGTAGCGGCGGTGGCAGCAACTGGCTCGAACGGTGTTCCGTCAGGTCGTAGATCAGCCAGTGCCGGCACTGGCCGGCATGGCCGCTGACCGCGGTGAAATCCTTGGTGGCGATGGCGATTTTCATGGTTGTCGTAAACCGGACAGTGATTTTGCTGCTGTGCAAGTTTCGCGCCCGGTTGTGCCGATCAATCCTGACGTAGCGCGGCCCGCACCGATTCGGCCAGCGGCGTGGTCGGCCGGCCGATCAACTGGCTCAACTGGTGGCTGTCGTCGAACAAGCCGCCTTGTGCCGCACCGGTATCGGATTCGGCAAGCAGTGTCGCCACCGCATCGGGCAGGCCGGCGCCGACCAGTACGGCCTGGTAATCGGCGGCCGGCAGATCGCGATAAATGATGGGGCGGTCGATCTGCGTCGCGATTTCACCGGCCAGTTCGCTCAGCGTGTAGGCGGTGTCGCCGGCCAGTTCGTAGATCCGGCCTGCCTGGTTGTCAGCGGTCAGGACGGCTGCGGCGGCTTCGGCATAGTCGGTGCGTGCCGCCGATGCGATGCGGCCGTTGCCGGCGCTGCCGAGTACGGCGCCATGCGCCAGCACGGCGGCGATGCCGGCCAGGTAGTTTTCGCTGTACCAGCCATTGCGCAGGATGGCGACCGGCAGCCCGGAAGCTTGCAGCGCCGCTTCGGTTGCCTTGTGTTCGGCGGCCAGCGGCAACGGCGAGGTGTCGGCGTGCAGCAGGCTGGTGTAGGCGAGCAGGGCGACGCCGGCCTGACGGGCGGCAGCGATGACGGCCTGGTGCTGGGGCAGGCGGCGGCCGACTTCGCTCGACGAAATCAACAGTACCTTGTCGCCGGGAGCGAAACTTTTTGCCAGGGTTTCCGGACGGTCGTAATCGGCTTCCCGGATGGCGATGCCACGTGCTGCCAGTGCACCCGCCTTGTCCGGGTTGCGCACTGCAGCGGCAATTTCGCTGGCGGGCACGCGCTTGAGCAGGTGCTCGATGACCAGTTGGCCGAGTTGGCCGGTGGCGCCGGTGATGACGATCATGGGAATTCCTTTCTTTATTTCGTGACGGGGAAGCGGCAGAATAGCGACTAAGCTAACTAATAGTAAGTACGCACGGAAAGGTAAGTGCCGAATGAACGATCGGATCGCAGCCACACCACCCGCCACGCTGGCCGAATTGCTACGGCGCGGCAACGTGTTTGCCGAACAATGCCCGTCGCGCGAAGTGCTCAAGCATGTGACCAGCCGCTGGGGCGTGTTGCTGCTGGTGGCCTTGCTCGCTGGTACGCAGCGCTTCAGCGATCTGCGGCGCAAGGTCGGCGGCATCAGCGAGAAGATGCTGGCGCAGACGCTGCAATGGCTGGAAGCGGATGGTTTCGTCGCCCGCATTGCCCACCCGGTGGTGCCGCCGCACGTCGAGTACAGCCTGACCCCGCTGGGCATCGAGGTTGCAGGCAAGGTCGAGGTGCTGGCCGACTGGATCGAATTCAACCTGCCGGCGATCATGGCGGCGCGCGCTGCCAGGGAGAGCGGGCCGGATTAGGCGGGGCTGATGCTCACCGCCACATCGCGCGGGCCGGCGAAGTAGGGCGCGCTGGTGACCAGGATGGCGGCCCCGGCGCGAGCGTAATCGGCGGCGTTGGCGGCATTGACTCCGCCGGCAGCGGCAATGCGCGTACCGGGAATTTGCTGTTTGATGCGGTCGACCGCAGCAATTGGCCATTTTTCCAGTTGCAGGATGTTGGCGCCGGCCCAGGCTAGCGCCTCGGCCTCGTCGCCGACTTCGACGACGATGGCGCGTTCCGGCCAGCGACGGCGCAGGCGGGCGAGCGTCGCTGCTGGCGTTTCGGCGAGGAAGGCGCGATGTTCGGCGAAGACCAGCAGTGTTTCCGACAGGCTCAGCCGGTGCGGACTGGCGCCGCCAGTGAGCACGGCCTTGACCGTCGCCGCCTTGGTGCCGGGGAAGTTCTTGCGCGTGCACACGACGGCGCAGTCCGGGTTGCCCGCGTGGGCGGCGGCGACGATGTCGGCGGTGGTCGTGGCGATGCCGGACAGGTATTCCATCAAGGTCTGCGCGGTTTTCCAGACGATATGAAGCGCGGCCGCTTCGCCGGTCAGGGACAGGATCGTTTCACCCGGCTGCAGCTTCGTGCCGCTGGCGGCAAACGGGCCGGTCGGCACGAGGCCGCGCAGTTCGCCCAGGCGCCGGGCTTCCTCGCTGCCGCAGACGACCATGGCAAAACGGGCGCGAAAATCGAGTCGACCGCAACATTCGCCGATATCGAGTGCGAAAGTCGTCGCATCGCCGGCCGGGGCATCTTCACCGAGCAGGCGTTCGAGTTCGTGGTCAGGCAGGGTATAGGGGCTCATCGGCTCATTCCATCAGGGCGACGGACTTGACCTGGACCTTGACCGGCAGGCCCGGTGCGATGCCGAGCTGGGCTGCCGAACGGCGGGTCAGGCGGGCGACCAGCAGGCTTGCCCCGACTTGCACGCGGACCAGCAGCAGGCCGGGGTGATCGTCGGCGGCGACGCTTTCGACGCAGCCATCGAGACAGTTCTGGATGCTGCTCATGCCTGGTTCGTCCAGCGCCAGGCTGACGTCGCGGGCGAGTACGCGGACCCGGACGCGTTTGCCGACCGGCACCGCATGGTCGCGCGTCCACAAGCTGCCACCGGCGAAATCGACGCGCGCCAGATGCCATTCGGCATCGATCTCGCCGACCGTTGCATCGAGTACGACGCCGACATCCTCGCCGAGCCTGATCGGCAGGTCGAGGCGGGCCAGCGTTTCGCCGAGCGGGCCGGCAGCGACGGCGCGGCCGCCGTCCATGGCAACGATATGGTCGGCCAGCCGGGCGACTTCGTCCGGCGAATGGCTGACATAGATGACCGGAATGTCGAGTTCGTCGTGCAGGCGTTCCAGGTAGGGCAGGATTTCCTGCTTGCGCTTCAAGTCGAGCGCCGCCAGCGGTTCGTCCATCAGCAGGATTTCCGGGCCGACGGCCAGCGCCCGGGCGATGCCGACGCGCTGACGTTCGCCGCCGGACAGCGTATCCGGCTTGCGTTCCAGCAGGTGGCCAATGCCGAGCAGTTCGATGGCCGCATCGAGGCCGACGCGCCCGGCGCCGTCGCTGCGTTTCTGGCCGTAACGCAAATTGCCGAGAATCGACAGGTGCGGGAACAGGCTGGCTTCCTGGAAGACGTAGCCGATCGGCCGGCGATGCGTTGGCAGCCAGTTTTTTTCGTCCTGCCAGATTTTGCCCTTGAACACGAGTCGACCGCAGGACGCCCTTTCCAGGCCGGCAATGCAGCGCAGCAGCGAGGTCTTGCCCGAGCCGGAATGGCCGAACAGCGCGGTGACGCCGCGGCCGGGCAGGTTCAGGTCGACATCCAGTGTGAAACCGGGCCAGTCGAGTTTGAAGCGGGCTTGAATGTTCTCCATGTCAGGCCGCCTTTCGGGCCGGGCTGCGCCGGGTGTACATCGCCAGCAGCACGGTAAACGAGAAGACCAGCATCACCGCCGCCAGCCGGTGCGCATCGGCGTATTCCATTGCCTCGACGTGGTCGTAGATCTGCACCGAAGCAACGCGGGTGACGCCGGGGATGTTGCCGCCGATCATCAACACGACACCGAATTCGCCGACGGTGTGGGCAAAGGTCAGGATGCCGGCAGTGATGAAGCCCGGCCTGGCCAGCGGCAAAACCACTGAAAAAAAGGTGTCGACCGGAGAAGCGCGCAAGGTCGCGGCAACTTCCAGCGGCCGCTCGCCGATGCCCTCGAAGGCATTCTGCAGCGGTTGCACCATGAACGGCAGCGAATAGAACACCGATGCAATGACCAGACCCCAGAAGGTAAACGGCAGCGTGCCCAGGCCGAGCGACTGCGTCAGCTGGCCGAACGGGCCATTCGGCCCCATCGCCAGCAGCAGGTAGAAACCGAGCACCGACGGCGGCAACACCAGCGGCAGCGCGACAACGGCACCGACCGGCCCCTTCCACCAGGCGCGGCTGCGCGCCAGCCACCAGGCAATGGGGGTGCCGATCAGCAGCAGGATCAGCGTCGTGATCCCGGCCAGGCGGATGGTCAGCCAGATGGCTTGCAGGTCGGAGTCGGTCAGCAGCATGGTATTCGGCGGTGGGGGATATCAGCGCAGATCGTAACCGAAAGACCTGATCACGGCCCTGGCCTTGTCGCCCTTCAGGTAGGCGAGCAGGGCAGTGGCGGCGGCGTTGTCCTTGCCTTTGGCGAGAATGGCGGCATCCTGGTAGATCGGCTCATGGAATTCGCCGGGAACGATCCAGGCCGAACCGCCGTTCAGCTTGCCATCCTTGAATACCTGCGACAGTGCGACGAAGCCGAGGTCGGCGTTGCCGGTATGGACGAACTGCAGCGTCTGCGAGATGTTCTCGCCCTGGACGAACTTGGGCTGCACGGCATCCAGCAGGTTCAGCTTCTTCAGTGTTTCGACGGCGGCTGCGCCGTAGGGCGCGGTTTTCGGGTTGGCGATGGAGACCTTGTTGAAGTTGCCGCCCTTCAGCACGTCACCTTTGGCATCGACGAAATCGGCTTTGGCCGACCACAGCACCAGCTTGCCGACCGCGTAAGTGAAGCGGCTGCCGGGCACGGCATGGCCTTCCTTTTCCAGCCTGGCCGGCGTCGTGTCGTCGGCGGCGAGGAAGACTTCGAATGGCGCGCCATTGACGATCTGGGCGTAGAACTTGCCGGTGGCGCCGAAGGAGAGCACGGCCTTGTGGCCGGTGTCCCTGGCGAAATCGGCGGCGATCTGCTGCATCGGCGCGGTGAAGTTGGCAGCGACGGCAACCTGGACTTCGCCGGCGTGCAGGCCGGCGGCGGTGAGCAGCGTGACGAACAGGGCGGACAGGCGTTTCATGGGGGCTTCTCCTTGGCAGTTGGGTTTCAGGCGTACTTGCAAAGAATGACGGACGAGGCCTTGAACACGGCGCAGGCCTGTTCGCCGACGACCAGGCCGAGTTTCTCGACGCTGTCGTGGGTGACGACGGCGCAGACCGACTTGCCCGTCTTCATCGCCAGCGTCACTTCGGAATTGACCGGCCCTTCGTGGATGCGGGTGATCTCGCCCCACAGGTGGTTGCGCGCCGTGGTCTTCACCGCCGGGTCGTTGAGCAGCAACACCGACGACGATTTGACCAGCGCGTTGATCTCCATGCCGATCGTCAGGCCGAGATTTTCGGCCGATTCGCCGGTGATCACGGCGACCAGTTCATTTTCTTCATCGAGTTTGATGCGCACCTCGAAATCGACATCCCCCTCGCGCAGACCGACGATCTTGCCGGCGAACTGGTTGCGCGCGCTGGTCTTCATCGACATGCGCTTCAACAACTGGCTGAACTGCTGGAAATCGCTGGCCTGACCGTCGTTCATGCTCGCCGTCAGACGGTCGAGTGCTGCCTGATATTCGGCTTCCAGCGCGCGGTAGAGGGCAATCACCTTGCGTCCGTAATCGGTCAGCAGCGTGCCGCCACCGTGCTTGCCGCCGGTCGAGCGCAGTACCAGCGGTTGCTCGGCCAGGTTGTTCATTGCATCGACAGCGTCCCAGGCGGCCTTGTACGACAGCGGTACGGCTTTTGCTGCCTGCGAGATCGAGCCATGCTGATCGATGGCTTCAAGCAGGCGGATGCGCGTGTCGCCAAGGAAAGCGCCGAGTGGGCCATCGAATTCGAGCTTGCTGCGCAGGCGGGGAAGGGCTTGGTTCATGGTGTTATGTCGATGGTTATATAACGAAGGCGAGTTTATCGAAAATTATCTGCAGCGCTATGGTTGTGTCTGTATAAGCATGCTGGTTACATTGGCAGCGACCGGCGATGATTCGTTAGTTCTTTTTGTATATAGCGAAAATTGGGCCAGCCGGATCGACCAACCAGGAGAAAGTCATGAATGTCAGCGCACGCAATGTTTTCAAAGGAAAAATTTCCGCTCTCACCGACGGCACGGTCAATGCCGAAGTCGAGCTGACCTTGGCGGGGGGCGACAGGATTGTCGCAATCGTGACAGAGGGGAGTGTCCAGTCGCTCGGTCTGGCCGTCGGCAAGGAGGCGGTCGCCTACGTCAAGGCGCCGTGGGTCATGCTGCTGTCTGGGGCGCCCGATGTGCATTTCTCGGCGCGCAACCAGTTGTCCGGTACGGTCAGCGCGCTGACCAGAGGCGCGGTGAATACCGAAGTCGCCATCATGCTGGCTGGCGGTACGGTGGTGCATTCGGTGGTGACCAACGAAGCGGTGCTCGAACTCGGGCTCAAGGTCGGCGAGCCGGCAACGGCGCTGATCAAGGCCAGTCACGTCATCCTCAGTATTCCCGCCTGAGTTTGCCAAGGGTTTGCCGCCGCGCTCAGCGCGGCATGTCCGGAGAGATCGCATAGAAGCCTCTGTTGGCCTGGCAGGTGCCGGGGTGGGTTTTGCGCAATACCAGCCAGCGGCCATCGCGCAGGCGCCAGGCGGTCATTTCTTCGCTCAAGGTCACCGTCTCGTAGAACTCCTCGTCGTCATCGCTGACCAGTCGGGTCAGGGCGAAACGGTGGGTGATGAAACAAGGTTGCTCATCCTCGTCGTAACCGACCGAGCGCTCGGCTGAAATTTCGTATTCGCGGTAATGCCGGAAATGCAGCGGCGGGTCGACGGCGTCGGCCCAGTCGGCGGGTAGCTGGTCGCGCCAGCGTATTTCCGCCTCGGTGGAAGAACTGTGCTGGTCGCACCTGGCCCGGCTCCGGGTGTCATGTCTGGTTGGTGTGTTCATGTTGGAAATATAGTTGTGTATATATCGGTTGGAATTCCTTCAGCAAGACCAGTGCCAGCGATGGAGGAATGTATTTGCTCGTATTGACAGCGGTCTTGTGTCGGATTTGCTACGATATGTTGTCGACTATATAACGAATGTCGGCATTGCGACCAGGCTTGCAACAAACGGGCTCAGCGGCCTAGGCGGGCGTACCAGTCATCCAGTGCCTGCGCTTCCGGCGGTAGTTCGCAGGCCATGCCACCGGTGAAGTGGCGCCAGGCGGGCAGGTGTTTTTCCTGGACGATGGTCAGGACCGGGATGGCGCAACTCATGAAGTCGAGCATTTCCCCGGCAAAGCCGTCGCCTTCGGCTTCCATGCCGGAAAAGCGGTTGAAGACGACCAGCTCGGCGCCGTCTTCGGCGATCCGGCGCATGACGCGGCTGGCGTCGGCGAGGGCGCCGGGATCGAGCGTGCAGGACGCCGACTGGCTGCCCAGCCGCTGCGAGATTGGATAGCTGTCGCCGGTTTCGATGTCCACCAGGCAGATGTTGCAACCGCTGGCCGTTGGCAGCATGTCCTGCAACAGGCCGGCAACGCGAACGCCGCGGGCGCGCAGGTCGGCGACGAAGGCACGTACCGGCAGGTCGGCATTGATGCCGGGGGGCGGAACCACGGCGGCAATCAGCAGCGGATCATCATCCAGATTTTGACTTGGGAGCGACATGCTGTGATTTTAGGCGCTTGTGGTGCTTCTGCACAAAGTTCGCTGTCCGCAGCCCGGCACTTTCTGTGATTTCTGCGGTCCACGGCCTTCCCCCGCGTAAAATACGCGCTTTGCTCGCCGGCCGTGCCGGAAAAAGGTTAGATAAACGCATGACGATTCAACAGAAAGTGCCGACCGTCGGCTTCGTAAGCCTGGGTTGCCCGAAGGCCGGTTCCGATGCCGAACTCATCCTCACCCGCCTGCGCGCCGAGGGTTACGAGATTTCCCCCAGCTACGACGATTCCGACCTGGTCATCGTCAACACCTGCGGCTTCATCGATGCCGCCGTCGAGGAATCGCTCGACGCCATCGGCGAGGCGCTCAACGAGAACGGCAAGGTCATCGTCACCGGCTGCCTCGGCGCCAAGGGCGACATCGTCCAGTCTACGCACCCGTCGGTGCTGGCCATTACCGGCCCGCACGCAATGGAAGAGGTGATGGGTCACGTGCACCAGCACCTGCCCAAGCCGCACGACCCGTATTCCGATCTGGTGCCGCCGCAAGGCATCCGCCTGACGCCGGATCACTATGCCTACCTGAAGATTTCCGAAGGCTGCAACCATAGCTGCACCTTCTGCATCATCCCGTCGCTGCGCGGCCCGCTGGTTTCGCGCCCGGTCGGCGATGTGCTCGCTGAAGCCGAGAACCTGGCCCGTGCCGGCGTCAAGGAAATCCTCGTCATCTCCCAGGACACCAGCGCCTACGGCGTCGATGTCAAATACCGCACGCAATTCTGGGGCGGCAAGCCGGTCAAGACCCGGCTGCGCGAGCTGTGCGAGGCACTGGCCTCGTTCGGCATCTGGGTCCGCCTGCATTATGTTTACCCGTACCCGTCCGTCGACGACGTCATCCCGCTGATGGCCGAGGGCAAGATCCTGCCTTACCTCGACGTGCCGTTCCAGCACGCCAGCCCGAAGATCCTGAAAGCGATGAAGCGCCCGGCCTCAGCCGAGAACACGCTGGAACGCATCGCCAAGTGGCGCGAGATCTGTCCGGAAATCGTCATCCGCTCGACCTTCATCACCGGCTTCCCGGGTGAGACCGACGAGGATTTCGACCAGCTGATCCAGTTCCTCGAAGACGCCAAGCTCGACCGCGTCGGCTGCTTCGCCTACTCGCCGGTCGAAGGCGCGACGGCCAACGAGATTCCCGGCCTGCCGCCGGAAAGCGTGCGCGAAGACCGCCGTAGCTGGCTGATGCGCGTCCAGGAAGACATCTCCGCCGACAAGCTGGCCGCCAAGATCGACACGGTGATCGAAGTGCTGGTCGACGAAGTGGACGAAGAAGGCACGATCGCCCGCTCCAAGGCCGACGCGCCGGAAATCGACGGCGTGGTTTACCTCGACGGCCATTTCGACGCCCAGCCGGGCGATTTCCTCAAGGTCCGCGTCATCGACGCCGACCACCATGACCTCTACGCCGAAGTTGTCTGATACGCTGGCCGCGCGGCTGGTTGAAGCGGTCGGCGCGGCCAACGTCCTCGTCGATGCGGCCGACACCGCGCCCTTCCTGACCGACTGGCGCGGCCGTTATCGCGGTGCGGCGCAGTGCGTCGTCCGTCCCGGCAATGCCGGAGAAGTCGCCGCCGTCGTCCGCGCCTGCATCGAAGCCGGCGTGGCGATCGTGCCGCAGGGCGGCAACACCAGCCTGTGCGGCGCGGCGACGCCGGATGAGACGGGCCGGGCAGTGGTCGTCAGCCTTGGCCGGATGAACCGCATTCTTGCGGTCGACCGGCAAAACAACACGATTTCCGTCGAAGCCGGCTGCACGCTGGCCGCCGTGCAGGATGCGGCGCGCGCCGTCGACCGGCTGTTCCCGCTGGCGCTGGCGTCCGAAGGGACGTGCCAGATCGGCGGCAACCTGTCGACCAACGCCGGCGGCGTCCAGGTGCTGCGCTACGGTAACACGCGCGAACTGACGCTCGGCCTGCAGGTCGTGCTGCCCAGCGGAGAACTCTGGGACGGCCTGCGCGGCCTGCGCAAGGACAACACTGGCTACGACCTGAAGCACCTGTTCATCGGCGCCGAAGGCACGCTCGGCATCATCACCGCCGCCGTGTTGAAGCTGTATCCGTTGCCGAAAACGCAGACCACCTGCTGGCTCAACATCGCCTCGCCGGCTGTTGCGGTCGACCTGCTGAATCAGGCAAAAAGCACTTTCGATGCGCAATTGACCGCCTTTGAGCTGGTGTCGGAAGCCTCATTGGCCCTGGTGCTGCAGCACATCCCCGGCGCCACCCGGCCGGCGGCGGCCAGCCCGTGGTACGTGCTGGCCGAGTTTTCCGACGCCGATCCGGCGGCGGTCGAAGGCTGGCTGGGCGAGCAGATGGCAGCCGGTGCCGTCGCCGATGGCGTGATCGCTGCCAGCGAAGCGCAGGCAAAAAAACTGTGGGCGCTGCGCGAGAACATTTCCGAAGCGCAGAAGATTGAAGGCGTCAGCATCAAGCACGACATCGCCGTGCCGGTGTCGCGCATTCCCGATTTCCTGAGCACCGCCGATGCGGAGTTGGCAGCGGCTTTTCCCGGCATCCGCGTGGTTGCCTTCGGCCATGTCGGCGACGGCAACCTGCACTACAACCTGTCAAAGCCCGGTGCCCAGGACAACGCGGTTTTCCTCGCCAGCCAGGCCGAGGTCAACCGCATCGTCCACGACACCGTGCACGCGCTGAACGGCTCGATTTCCGCCGAACACGGCATCGGCCAGTTGAAGCGCGAGGAAATCCTGCGCTACAAGTCGGCCACGGAAATCGCCCTGATGCAGACGATCAGGCAGGCACTCGATCCACGCGGGCTGATGAATCCCGGGAAACTGCCTGGGCCAGGCTGAGATCGTCCTCGCGCTGCAGTTCGTCACGGATCACCCGCAGCAGCAGGCTGTCCAGCGTATAGAAACCGGTTTCGCAGCGTGCCAGCTGCTCCATCGCAAATGCCGCACCGGTACCGAAGGCTTCGCGCCGGATCGAATCGTGGATCAGCCGCACCGTCTGGTACGGAAAGCCGAAAATCACCTCATGCCGGCCGACGATGCCGCCCAGGCGCAGTGATGTGATGTGATCGTCATCGACATCCAGCACCTCGGCGATGCGCTGGGCGGTGCCGGATATTTCGGGCTTGTCGCGGAAATGCTGCTCGACGATCTCGACATCGGCAAACGGCGCAATGTGACGCAGGATCTTCGACGACAGCAGCAGGAAATTGATGCCCAGCGTGATGTTGGGCGACGACAGCACGCGGATGTCGCGCCCGAGATCGTGGATGTAGGCCAGCGTTTCTTCCGGGTAACCGGAAATCGCGGTGACCAGCATGATGCCGCGCTGGCGGACGGCTTCGCCATACAGATGGATGGCCGCGGCGTTGGAGAAATCGATGATGCCGTCTACCGGATGAGCGTCCAGCCAGGCCGGGAAGCTTGCACTGTCGAGCTTGACCACCGGGATGTCGGTGTCGGCCGGTGCGTCGGATTGCCGGGCGATCCAGCACAGTTCGTAGCGCGGGTCTTCACGCAGTACGCCGGCAACCGCCTGGCCGGCCTTGCCGTAACCAATGAGTCCGATCTTGATCATAAATACCCTCTCTCTTGCAGTTTGATAATCGTTTGTCGATATTCACCTCGATGGATCGACGAAAAATCCGGGGCGCCGGAATGTTGCCAATCCGGCCGATCTATTGTTTTTTTGTGTGTGCCGGGCGCCTGTCTGGCAGCCTCTGCGGGCACAGTGACGACGAGTGGGGAAAAAAATGGGGGGAATGTCCCCCCAGTGAAATGTCCTCGTCGAAAAGGAATGGGGCTATCACCTAAGTTACAACTCCATTGCCAAGCAATATAATTGAGCCTCGTAAATCGTGCAACACTATTTCAACCGGAACTGAATATTGAAACCGCATAACGCGCAGTCGGACCAGACCGTACTGGATGTACTGCAACAATTTCGCCTGATCTACGGCTCGATGCGCCGGCATTTCAGGCTCGTTGAAGAACGCTGCGGCATGTCCGGATCGCAGATGTGGGTGCTCCAGGAAGTGCAGCGTTCACCGGAGATCGGCATCGGCGAACTGGCTTCCCGCATGGGGATTCACCAGTCCACCTGCAGTTTGCTGGTGGACAAGCTGGTCGCCCTGGGTTGCCTCGACAAACGGAAAAAACAGAGCGATCAGCGCCGCGTCGGCCTGTGTCTCGCCGACCGTGGTCGCGAAGCGCTGGCCGCCTTGCCGGGACCGGCCGAGGGCATCCTGCCGGAGGCCTTGTCGGCTGTACCGCTCGCCGTCCTGAAAACCTTGCATATCAATCTTGATGAACTGCTCAGGCATCTGCCGGGCAAGGACGATAAATTTGCCAGCATGCCGCTCGCCGACATGCTGAAACAGCCTGAAGGGGAATAACTTGTCACTGCACAACCTGTCGTTGGGCCTGTTCGCAGCACTGATGCTGGCGGCCTGTGCCGGTACGCCGGCGCCGAAAGACGAAGCTGTTTCAACTGAAGCGGTAGCCGCAAGGAAACCGGCAACGCCGGAGCCGGTCGTCGGCGAGGACAAACTGATTGCTGCGGTCGACGTCGAAAACAGCGTGTTTTTCCCGTCATCCGGCACGGCAGTCGATGCCGATGGCCGGCGTCGACTGCTCGAACATGCGGCCAGGCTCAAAGCCAATCCGGATCTGGTAGTGACGCTCGTCGGCCATACCGACAACCTGGGCAGCCCGTCCTACAACCTCGCCATTGCCGAACAGCGGGTCAATGCCGTCTACGCCGTCCTGCGCAGCCAGGGCGTGCCGTTGATCCAGATCCGGCGCTACGGTGTCGGCAGCGAGCAGATGGGGCTGGGCTGCAAATCGGCCCAATGCCGCAGGAAAATGCGCCGGGTGCAACTGCACTACGGCGAATAGGCCGGGCCCGTCATCGCGGGGGCAGCGAAGCAATCCAGTTTCGCCGCCCCAATATCAGTGAATCGACCGGCCGGCGTAATCGTCGAACAGCGCCGCCACGTCTTCCGGGCTGAAGCGGTAATCGCGGTTGCAGATATCGTCGCGGATCAGGATCTCGCCATGTTCGGCGACGATGGTTTCGGCATCCTCGCGACCCAGGCTGCGGATCATGTCGCGCACCTTCTCCCAATCCTCGGGGCAGTGATAAACCACCGTCTGCGGATCGTAGATGCGGATGCCGCGGGCTTCGATTTCCTCATGGAACAGCCGGCCAAGCAGTGTTTCCGCATCAAGCTCCAGCAGTTCGGCCGGCTTCACCGTCGCCGCCAGCTGGGTAATGCGGTGCCAGCCATCCGGATCGTGCTGGTCCGCCTGCGGCAGCTTCTGCAGGAACAGGCACACCGCCGCGCGCGGGCTGGCCGTGGTGAACAGCCGCGACGGCTGCTGCTCCGACTGCTCCAGGTAATGCTCGAAAATCTGCGCGATGCTGTCGCCAACCATCGGCACATAGCTCTGATAAGGCTGACGCGCCGTCGGCAGATCCAGACTCATCAGCAACTGCCCGCCCTGGTGGGCGCCCAGCAGTTCCTGCACTGGCGCCGGCAGCACCACCGGGTTGCTGCGCGCCATGCCGCGCATCTGCAACGCCTCGTTGCAATCCATCACCAGCAACTGGATCGGCCCGTTGCCGCGCAACTGCAGCGTCAGCCGGCCGGGCTGCTTCAACTGGCCGGCAATCAGCGCCGTCACCGCCGCCGTCTCGCCAAGCAACTGCGCCACCGTCGGCTGGTAATCGCGACCGGCCTGCATCTGCTCCCAAGCATCGCCCAGATGAACGATGGCGCCGCGAATGTCCAGCCCCTCAAAAATGAAACGACGAATCGTGCTGGCGCTCATTTCAGTTTTTCCGCATAGGTTTCCGGCGCAAAGCCGACCAGCAGTTCCTTGCCGGTATCGAGCACCGGCCGCTTGATCAGCGCCGGATACTGCGCCATCAATTTCAGCGCTTTTGCCGCGTCGACCGCAGCACGCTCCTCATCCGTCAGCTTCTTCCACATCAGCCCGCGCCGGTTCAGCAGCACTTCCCAACCCGCCCGCGCCGCCCAGTCCGGCAGATTCGCCTCGGCCACACCGGCCTTCTTGTAATCGATGAATTCGTAAGCAACACCGTTTTCAGTCAGCCAGGTCATGGCTTTCTTCATGGTGTCGCAGTTCTTGATGCCATAGCACGATACTAAATATTGCTTATTTTCTAATTCTGTGTTATGCATTTTTGCTTTCTCTCTGCTGCTGGATTTTTTGGGGTTAGTCGTCGCGGTGGTTCTTGTAAGAGTCGTAAGTGAACGTCTCATTTTGATATATCGAAGTGTACTTGATAACAAGCTTCGCCCTGTTTATGGCGTGTTCCAGCACACTTGGTGTTGGTAGCTTGCTTGGATCAAATTCGAGAACAACTACGTCAATGCTTTGATTAGTAGCAAGTGCGCTCCCCTTTGCAAGATAGGCGCTATAGAGGATTTGAGGCGTGTTTTGCGGAAAAAGAATGCTGACAGCTTTAGCAATCGGCTCTGTGTTAACGCCTTCAATCTTCTTGTCATCAACAAAAACGCAGTAGCTATCGATAAGTGCTGGCCCAATTCCAATATTTGATAGCTGTATTTTGTAGCGATTTTTGGAAAAATCTTGCCAAGTATTGAGCAACGGCCTTACAGAAAGGCGGTTATGTTTGTAAGTGGCATATGCCTGCCAAGTAGCAGTAAAAAAAGCACATATAGCTATGATGGCGCTGGCGATTGCACCTATGCCTTCACACGAGTATCCCGAAAGTTCACAAGTCATAAATTAGATGTCCAGCACTTACCGATATTGACAGTGTTGATTATTGCATCGGGATAGGTTGGTATCCATATTTAATATCGTTACTCAGTTCTTGATGCCAAAGACGCGGATCGTGCCCATCTCTGTTCTCCGGTTCGTGTTTGGGGAAGGGCGCAATTATCCCAGCTTTTGCGCCGGGCTCACGTGGACAGGATGTTTTGGTGGAACAGGCGGAACTGAAACAGCCCTGCGTCGCATCGCAGGCTTTTACTTCTGAGAGTGGTTTATGCGGGACAAGTATTCACTGCTGGTCGATTTTTCCTGAAACCGACATGGGCTGGGATGGCAATTGCATGATCAGTGTCAGTACAATGGCAAGCTGTCCGGTTTCAATTACTTGCTGACATGTCACGTAAACGTAGCCCATCTGAAAATACCCTCCAGGCAACGGATTTGACTTGTCCTGCCTGGCAGCTTATCGGACAGAGGTCCAGCTTATTGGACACTTCTGTCGTCTACTAGTTAGCCCGATGAAATCTCGTCCGTTTCTTCTCGCGCTCGCGCTGTCGTCATTCAGCATGAACTCGTTCGGATTCTTGGGATTTGGCGGCACTAGATGGACTGAGGATGCATTGCTCCACAATGGTGCCGTGTTGCTCGTTGAGCGAAATGTCGAGCGCGGTGGCCGGCATGAAATCGGACAGAAGCCCCCGTACCGAGAGCAGCGATTGCAGTTCAAGCATTCGGCCACAGGGGAGAAGGTAATCTGGGAAGACCTCAATGCCAAGGACATTGGCACTGCCAGCTTCCTACCAATGCTCGTCGATATCGTGGCCAACACCCCCTATGTTGTCGTAACCCCGATGGGCTGCCTCTCATACAACAAATGGGGAAGACCAAATCCACCTTATGTTGTCTTCCGCTACAAAGGAGAGCGCTGGACGCGCATTCCGCTGTCTGACCTACCGAAGGAAATCATCATTCCCAATTTGATTTCTTCCGCCCCAGATATCGAAATTGAGCGACTGGGCAAAACCCATGTCACGGTCGACGACGTCAAACGGGCAAACTCACGATTTAAACAGCCCGAGTACAAATCTATCCTACGCACCGAAGTTCCAGCTGGCTCCTATGGGTCCTCTGTGAACTGTGAGGAGATGGTCTACTACAAAGGAGCGTGGGTCGGCCCCGGTGATTCCATTGGCAAGCGAATGATGGACCGCAGATCTAAGTGAGCCTATATGACAATCGGACTAACCCATCATTCCACCGGACGCTGCGCGATGAAGCCGCGCAGCGCCGGTGAATCCAGACGTTGGGCGTCGTTAATCCATTACCAGCGAACACTCCATGGCCTTCTCAAAAACAACCACGAGTGACTACATTGTTGAGCTACTAGGCATCAGCACTGAGGATGTAAAGGCTTTGACTCAGGTTCCCATCTATGTCGATTTGAAGCGGAAAGCTGGCTTATTGTCCTTTCCTCAAGAGCTGCATTATTCGGATTTTCCGCCCACACTGAAGTGCAAGTTTTTTGCGTATGGCGAACACTTCGCGGTTAAACAAACACGCAGGATGACGAAGCCGTACAGCGAGGGCTACACCACAATAGAAGTTTTTAACATCGAAATTGATCGCAACCTCAAGTTAGCCTACTTCAAACGCCGAAGAATCTTGAACCTCTGCAAAGAAGCATTGTTAAGCTACATTGGGCCAACCTATTTTGGCCAAGCATACGAAGTCAATCTTAATCTGATCCCGCAACGGTACTCTAAGAGGGAGCTGAAAGCAGCTAAGCAAACGATTGATGAGTATTTGAAAATTATGGCTGATATCTCTAGTCGCATCCGCGAGGAACGTTAACGCCCAACATGGCGGTCGACCTCGTTCCCTTCGGTCGCTGGATGCTGCGCGATGAAGCTGCGCAGTGCCGGCCACCGCTACGTTGAAGCTGTAGAAAAACCAAATTCTGCGATAAATGGCCATGTCCGACAAAAACCCAGCTTGCACAATCGCTCCAGATTCGATGACCATCGTCTCAGGGTAGATAAATTATCCTCTTAATATACCCCTCAATTTTTTGAGTGGTTTTTTCTACAGCGTCGTTAGTCCTTCTGAGTAAATCATGGTTACCTGTTATCTGCGTTACATCATTGATCCTTTCAAACTCAAAGAATTTGAAAATTACGGAAAAATCTGGATTCCACTCGTCGAGAGGTTTGGTGGCAAACACCATGGCTACTTCCTGCCATCGGAGGGGGCAAATAATGTTGCTTTGGCAATGTTCACTTTTCCGAGTTTGGCACTTTATGAGGAGTACAGAGCCAAATCGTTTCAAGACCCGGAGTGCATCGCCGCGTTCAAGTACGCTGAAGACACGCGTTGCATCATCAGCTATGAGCGCAGCTTTTTCAGGCCTGTTTTCGAGTGAAAATGGCTAGCCCATACGCCATGAGGGACGCGCAAAATCTCGTCCCTCATGTCAAGCGTCATGCATAAAGAGCTGTGTATACTTTGTCATCAATGTCGCAGTCATGCTCTTTTCTCTCGTCTTGCTCTTGATTCAGCAATGAGCGCTAGCCCAGCAGCCGTCACGCCCGCCGCAACCATCCCCTATCCAGCTACTGCCTGCGTCCTCTAGCCCAATCCGCATCCCGCTGAATCCCCTCAGCCGAAACAGCTACAATGCCCCATTTTTCACGTGCCCGGATATCTTGATGAACGTTGATTTGGACTACAAAAACAACCCCTTGCATGGTGTTGGTTTGAAGGAGTTGTTGACTGAACTGGTCGATTGTTATGGTTTTGAGATTTTGTTCGCCTATCTGAATATCAATTGCTTCAACAAAAATCCGAGTATTGAATCGAGCGTCAAATTCCTCAAGAAGACGGATTGGGCGCGGGAGAAGGTTGAGTCGTTTTATCTGTACAAATTCAAGAGCTTGCCGCGTGCGTCCGAGGAGCAGTTCGAGTTGCCGCCGCGGGATCGCATCATTCCGCCGGGGCAAGTGCCGGGGGCGCCGGCTGTGTTGAGTCTGGAGGATGCCGAGCGCTTGTCGGAAAAGCGCGCCAGGAAAGCGGCCGCGTTTGGTTCGGATGCCGGTCGTCGTGCTGGCCCGGCCAAGGTGTCGAATCATGCGAGGACTGCTGTTCCTGATGATTCCGATCCCTGGGCGAAGTGGAAAAAATAAGTCCGGTTCGTTCAACTGGTTTCGAGGCGCTGGCCCAGCGCTTCGCACTGTTCGCGCAAATGTTCCCTGAGCAGTACCACGGTCGGCGATAGCTGGCGGCGGTCGGCGCAGATGAGGGCGAGCGGGACGGTTTCGCCTTGCCAGTCGGGGCAGAGGCGGATGAGACGGCGGCTGGCGATGTCTTCGGCGATGTCGAGGCCGGATTTGTAGGCGATGCCGCGGCCGGCGACGGCCCAGCGGCGGACGGCGTCGCCATCGTCGCAGGCGCGGTCGCCGCTGACTTCGATGCGGATTTCCTTGCCGGCGCGGGTGAAGCGCCAGTGGTCGTGCAGTTCGTCGCCAACCTTGAAACGCAGGCAGTTGTGCCGGGTGAGCTCTTCGGGCGAGCCCGGGGTGCCGTGGCGTGCGAGGTAGGCGGGGGCGGCGCAGAGGATGCGCTGGTTGGCGGCGTGCAGTGGCAGGGCGACGAGGCCGGAGTCGGGCTGGCTGCCGTAGCGGATGGCGAGGTCGACGGGCTGGCGGTAAACGTCGGCGGCGCGGTCGCTGAATTGCAGGCGGAAGCTGACGTCGGGCCAGCGCGCCTGGAAGGCGTCGAGCCAGCCGAGGATGTGGTTGCGGCCGAGGTCGGAGGGCAGGGAGATTTGCAGGTGGTCGCGGATGACCTGGCGGCCGGTGGCGATTTCTTCGGTGGCGTCGCGCAGGCCGTCGAGCGCGAGGCGGGCGGCGGGCAGCAGGCGTTCGCCTTCGCGGGACAGGCGCAGGCTGCGGGTTGAGCGCAGCATCAGCGGCACGCCGAGTTCGGCTTCGAGCCGCTTCAGGCCGGCGCTGGCGAGTGCCGGCGAGAGGTCGAGCTGGCGGGCGGCGGCGGACAGGCTGCCGAGTTCGGCAGCGCGGACGAATAGCTGCAGGTCGTGGAGGTTTTTTATTCTCACGATATTTTTGAAAGTGTTTCGTTGTTCGGCTAGTTTATTTCGGTTTTTGAGTAAACGATACTGCGGACGTCCTGAACCAATTGATGGAGTCGTCCGATGAAAGCCGTTGCCTACCGCCAGTGCCTGCCGATTGCCGATGTGCAGTCGCTGGTCGATATCGAGTTGCCGTCGCCGGGGATCGGCGAACATGATTTGCTGGTGGCCGTGCGCGCGGTTTCGGTCAACCCGGTTGATACCAAGGTGCGCCGTGGTGTGGCGCCGGCCGATGGTGAATGGAAGGTGCTCGGCTGGGATGTGGCGGGCGAGGTGCTCGAGGTCGGCAGCGCCGTGCAGGGTTTTGCGCTGGGTGATCGCGTCTGGTACGCCGGCTCGATTGCGCGGCCGGGCGGCAACAGCGAGTTGCATGCGGTCGACGCGAGAATTGTCGGAAAAATGCCGTCGACCGTAAATTTTGCGCAGGCCGCGGCCTTGCCGCTGACGGCGATCACCGCCTGGGAAATCCTGTTCGACCGCCTCGGCCTGCAGGCTGATTCGACCGGTACCTTGCTGGTGATTGGCGCGGCCGGGGGCGTCGGCTCCATCCTCGTGCAACTGGCGCGACAACTGACCGGGCTGACCGTGGTCGGCACCGCGTCGCGGCCGGAAACGCATGCCTGGCTGGAGGAACTGGGGGCGCATTGCGTCATCGACCACAGCCGGCCGTTGGCGGGCGAATTGCGCGCTGCCGGTTTTGCCGAGGCGGATTACGTGGTGAGCCTGAACCAGACCGACCGGCACTTTGCCGGGATCGTCGAGTTGATCGCACCTCAGGGCAAGTTTGCGCTGATCGACGATCCGGCCAGTCTGGATGTCGTGTCGCTGAAGCGCAAGAGCGTGTCGGTACATTGGGAGTTGATGTTCACGCGCTCGCTGTTCGGCACGCCGGACATGGCGAAGCAGGGCGAACTGTTGAATGCGGTGGCGCAACTGGTCGATACCGGGCGCGTGCGCACGACGCTGGCCGAGCATTTCGGCCGCATCGACGCCGCCAACCTGCGACGCGCGCACGCTTTGCTTGAAAGCGGCCGGGCACGTGGCAAGATCGTGCTGGAAAACTTCTGATTCCTGCGGTCGACCGCAGGATTTTGCCAATTTTCATCTGTGACCGGAGCATTTGATGTCATCCCTGTTCTCCCCGCTGCAATTGCGCGACCTTCAGCTACCCAACCGCATCGGCATGCCGCCGATGTGCCAGTATTCCGCCATCGACGGTCGGGTGACCGACTGGCATCTCCAGCATTACGGCAGTCGCGCCGTCGGCGGTGCAGGGCTGGTCATCGTCGAGGCGACGGCGGTGTTGCCGGAAGGGCGGATCAGCCACGGTGACCTCGGCTTGTGGGACGACACCCAGATCGAGGGCCTGGCGCGCATCGTCCGGCTGATCGAGGCGCAGGGCGGGGTGCCGGCGATCCAGCTGGCGCATGCCGGCCGCAAGGCGAGTGTCGGGCGTGGCTGGGAGGCGCAAAAGACGCTGACTGCGGCAGAAGGTGGCTGGACCACCGTCGCGCCGTCAGCGATTGCCTTTGACGGTTACGCGCCACCGCAGGCGCTGGACGCGAACGGGATCGGCCAGGTGCTGCCAGCGTTCGTCGCCGCCGCCCGCCGGGCTTTGCAGGCCGGTTTCAAGGCGGTTGAAATCCACGCGGCGCATGGCTATCTACTGCATCAGTTCCTGTCGCCGCTGAGCAATTTGCGCACCGATGAATACGGCGGCAGTTTCGCCAACCGGATTCGCCTGCCGCGCGCGGTGATCGCAGCGGTGCGTGAGGCATGGCCGCAACACCTGCCGCTGCTGGTTCGCCTGTCGGCGACCGATTGGGTCGATGGCGGCTGGGATGCGGAACAGACGATCGACCTGTGCCGCCTGCTCAAAACCGACGGCGTCGATCTGATCGATGTATCCACCGGCGGGCTGGTGCCGGGGGCGAAGATTCCGGCCGGGCCCGGTTTCCAGGTGCCGTTCGCGACACGTATCCGCACGGAAACCGGTTTGCCGGTGGCCGCTGTCGGCCTGATCACCGACGCGGCGCAGGCCGAGGCCATTGTCGCCGGCGGTGAAGCTGATCTGGTGCTGGTCGGCCGCGAAATCCTGCGCAATCCTCACTGGCCGCTGCAGGCGGCACAGGCATTGGGCGTCACCGCGGCATGGCCGGCGCAGTACCTGCGGGCGCTGCCACCCGGGACGCCGCTCCGCGCCTAGCGGAACTCGAAGGCTTCCTGGTGGAAACTCTCTTGCGGCAGGCCGACGGTGCGGAACTGGCGGGCAAGCATTTCGCCCCAGTTGCGCGGGCCGCAGAACCAGACGCTGGTCCCGCCCTGTTGGCAGGCGGTGATGTCGGCGGCGGCGAACGGGCCGTCGCGGTCGCTCAGGCGGCGGTGCAGGCGGACGCCGGTGCGTTGGCACAAGGCGTCTAGCTGCTCGGGAAAATCACCGGTGCCGGTGGTTGAGTAGAACAGGTCGACGTCGGCACGGGCGCCGAAGCTGGCCAGGTGCTGCAGGCGGGCGAGGAAGGGCGTGATGCCGACACCGCCGGCGACCCAGATCTGGTGCCCGTTGCTGCGGTCGACCGCCGGATTTCCGGAAAAATCGAAGTGACCGTAGGGGCCTTCCAGCGTGATCCGCTGGCCGGTAACCAGCAGCGCCGGCAACTGCTGCGTCAGGTGGCCGAGCGCCTTGATGTCCAGCGTCAATGTCCCGTCCTGGCTGTCCCAGGCAGAGGCAATGGTGAAGGGGTGGGCGCCTTCGCGGGCGACGGCAAAATCGGCCAGCAGGAACTGGCCGGCGCGGTGGCCGGGCCAGCTGTTGTCCGGGCGACAGACGATTTCGAGTGTCTGCCCGTCGGCCTGATGGATCGCTTCGATGGTTGCACCGTGCTGGCGTTTGCGACCGATACGGTTGCTCAGCGACAGCAGTGCCGGTACGACACCGGCGGCGGCCACGGCAACGGTCAGCCAGGCCAGCGGGGTTTGCCAGAAGGCGCCCGGCAGCAGCATCAGCCCATGGAAGACGCCAGCCAGGAAGATCAGGCCGAAGGCCTTGTGCACCAGCCGGAAATAACGGTAGGGAATGCGCCGGATCAGCGCCACGACAACCAGCGCCAGCAGGATGTAACCGGCCCATTCGCCGACATCCTTGGCCAGATCGACCCACGGTTCGGCGACGCGCGGCCCGCGCGGACGATTGGGCCCGGCAATCCAGCCCGCCTGGGCGAGGTTCTTGGGCAGCCATTCCAGCATCCAGTGGGCAAAAACCAGAATGCCGGCGCCGATGCCGATGTTCTTGTGCAGCCGGTAGAGCCTGTCCAGCCCGCCGAAACGGTTTTCCAGCCAGGGCGCCCGGGTGGCGAGCAGCATGCCGGCGCTCATCCACCACAGTGCGACAATGCCGGACAGCAGGATCAGGTTGCGACGCCAGAACCAGGGACCGTTTTGTTCGCCGGCCATGAGATCCGGCAGGATGAAGGCGGCCCACAGGCCGATGGGGATCAGTGCGAGTAAATAGAGCGGGCGTTTCATGATGACGATTGCCATGTCGTTTGATGACAATAGTCTACGCCTTGCGTTGTCTGGTGGAGGTTTCAGGATGTAAGCAAATGAAAATCGCCGCTCGACAAGGCTGCCATTGCGAGCGTAGCCAGGCAATCCAGAAAGTGCCTGGATTGCCACGGGGCTTTGCTCCTCGCGATGAAGTGCCACAGCGCCCGCTCGGTGGGCGTGCTGTAACGACCATGTAATAGCGCCCTCATAGACTCATGGCATTTTTCCCCTGGGGTCTTCCGATGAATCCTGCATTTCGGCGCTTGCCGCTGGCACTGGCTGTACAAACCTTGTTTCTTTCGCAGGCGTATGCGGCGAGTTTTACCGTTGCCGGTGGCGAGACCAATACCACTGCCCAGAGCGTTGCCAGTGGAGAAACCGGGGTGGTGGCGGCGAGCGGGGCGCTGACGACTTCCGGCAGTACGGTAGCGGTGACGGTCGGGGCCGGCACCACGTCAATCACCAACAGTGGCACCATCAGCCAGACAGGCACCGGACGAACGATTGACGCCAATGCCGGAACGCCGGTGCTGAGCATCACCAACAATCTCGGTGGCCTGATCACCGCCAGCGGTGGTGTCGTGATCCGCCTGAATCGCGCCGCAGGCAGTTATCTGATCGACAACCAGGGAACGATTTCGCAGACTGGTCCGGCGATCAACGGCGAACGGGCGATCAAGGCGGATGCCAACTACAGCTCGACCAACAACCGGATCATCAACGGTTCGGTGAGCAACAGCGCGGCGGTGATCAGCTCGACCGGGAACGATGCGCTGCGCCTCGGCAGCAACTTCACGCTGACCAATTACGGCGCCATCCATTCGACCGGTGCGGTCAACACCAGTTGTCCGGGGTATATCGGTGCCGGCTGCGTCAATGATTACTCGGCGGCGGATGGTGTGGCGATCGAGAATGGCCGTTCGAACGTGGCCATCCTGAACTACGGCACGATCACCGGGCCGCGGCACGGCGTTGACGGCGGCGATCCGGTTGCCGCCATCGCCGATGCCGATCTGGTCGGCATCGACCGCCTGGTCGTCACTTCGACCGGGCCGAACGGTGTCACCTTCGACAAGGTGGTTGGTGGTGTGACGACGGCCGGGGTCAAGATCGACGACTCGGTGGTGATCAATTACGCCAGCGGCGTCATTACCGGCAACAACGGTTCGGGCGTCGGTCTGGACGGTCACGGCGTGGTCATCAACTACGGGACGATCACCGGGAATTACGCCGGTGCGGGCAATGTCTATGACCACGAGGGCCTCGGCCAGACCACCAGCAACGGTGACGGCGACGGCGTCGATATCGATGGTGTGGCCTATGTCGAGAACTGGGGCAGCATTCGCGGGACCGGCGCCGGTGGCCTCGATTCAGGCGGCAACGCCAATGGCGCCGACGGCATCGCAGCGGGTGGCGGAACCATCGTCAACCATTCCGGCGCGACGATCTACGGGCAGTCGAAGGGGATATTGATCGATGACGGTGCCGCTGGTACCGCCGTTGCCGCGGGGCGTGGCACGGCGACGGTTGACCCGGCAAGTGTGCGGATCTTCAACGAAGGCAGCATCGTCGGCGAAAAGAAGACGGCGATTGGCCTGGTCGGCACTTTCGATGACGTGTTGATCAATTATGCCAGCGGCACGATCACCGGCGGTGTCGACTCGACCCTGGTCGATGAAGCCGCCGGTACGACTGCCGGTGCGGCGGTGCAGATGGGCGCAGGCGCCGATACGCTGACCAACTACGGCCGGATCGAAGGCAGGAACGGCATGGCCATCGACATGGGCGCCGGCGATGACGTCCTGAAGCTGTTCAACGGTGGCGGGACGGGCGTCGTTGTCGGCAGCATTGCCGGTGGTGCCGGTGTCGATACGCTGGAAACTGGCGGTGTCCAGCGCTTTGCCAGCGGTACATTGAGCGGCTTCGAGCGCTTTGTCGTACGCGACGGCAGCACCGTTTTCGACTACGGCCTGGGCAGCATCACTTCCCTGCAGGTCGATGCCGGCGCCAGCCTGCAGATGAACGGCGGCTTTTCGACCAGTGCTGACGTGGGTATTGACGGCACTTTCCGGCGCGCCAGCGACAATTCGGCGCGCAATACTGCGGTTGGCGGTGACCTCGTTTTCGGCTCGGCGTCGCTGGTCGAGATGGGGGTGGGCCAGGGCAACAGCAGTGATCGCTTCACCGTTGGCGGCACGACGACATTGACCGCCGGTTCGACGATCAAACCGGTTTCGCTTGCCTACGTGGCAAACGGCGCCCAGTACACGCTGATCCAGGGGGGCGTTTCCAGCGTCTCCACGCTGGCGGCGGATGCTGATTCGGCAACGGTCAGTTATGCGCTGAGCAACGTTGGCGCCGACCTGGTGCTGACGGCAACCCGCACGGCGAGCATGGCCAGCCTGGCCGATGATGAGACCCGGGGGCTGGCTGGCGTGCTGGACGCACTTGGCCAGGGTGGCAGCTCAGGTGCCAACGAGTTGCTGGGGGCGCTGGACAACCAGCGTTCGCCGGCGGCCTTCAGGCAGGCGCTCGGGCAGGTCATGCCGGTTCGTTCCGGCGCCGGATTTCAGGCGACGCAATTGTCGTCAGGGATGTTGATGTCGGCGTTCGGTAATCGTAGTGCTACTGGCTCGAGTCGCGGCATCGCATCCGGCGATGCCGTCAGCGGCCGTTTCTGGATGGAGGCACTGGGTGCCCGTGGCCGGCAGGAATCCCGGGCCGATGTCGGTGGTTATCGCTCCGGTGCCGGCGGCCTTGCCTTCGGTTTCGAAACGGATCGCTCTGCAGGTGAGGTGCTGGGCGTATCGGGCGGCTATACCCGTGCTTATGCCGATGGTACCGATACCGCCAGCGGCGATGACCTGAACGTCGATGGCTACCATCTTGGCGGATATTTCAGCCGGGCGGGCGATGACTTGACGCTCGATGCGTCGCTGGTTGCAGGCTACAACAAGTATGAAACCCGGCGCCGGGTCAGCTTTACCGGCTTCTCCGCCGATCTGCGCGGCGACTATCATGGTCTCGGTATCAGTGGTCGGGTCGAAGCCGGCTTCCCGTTTGCCATCTCCGCCGTCTGGTCCGGTCGCTGGCTCGTTGGTGCCCGCGCCGCTTACCTCGATACTTCCGGCTATACCGAAAAAGGCAATGCTGCGGCCGCCCTGCGCATCAAGGACAGCAGCGCCACATCCCTGCAGTCGGTGCTCGGGGTTGAGTTGAGCCAGCAACTCTCGTCGTCCAGCCAGTTGAATCTGCGCGCCCGTTACCTCCACGAGTTCGCCAACTCGCCCGAGATCCGCGCGAGCCTGAATAGCGGTGGGTCGGCATTCACGATCGATGAGGTCAAGCAGGAGCGGGACGCCCTGCAACTTGGGCTTGGTTACCGCAAGATCGTCGGCGAGGGCGTGACGATTGCCGTCAATTACGACGGCGAATTCAAGTCGAAGTACCAACTGCACCAACTGACGGCGCGCGCACTCTGGCATTTCTGAGCGAGGTTGGCAGTCATCGCGAGGGCAAAGCTCCGCGGCGATCCATGGATTGCCGCGCTGCGCTCGCAATGACGGTGAGGTCAGCGTTTCAGCTTGGCGAAGGCGCTGGCCATGGCGCTGCCGGCGGGAGCCGGGGCGTTGTGCCGAGCCTGGTTTTTCGACAGCGGCGCACCGCGTTGGGCGCCGGCGTCGTGCTTCTTCGGCTCGTCGCTCATGCGCATGGTCAGCGCGATGCGCTGGCGGGCGAGGTCGACTTCCAGCACTTTCACTTTCACCACCTGGCCGGCCTTGACGATGCTGTGCGGGTCCTTGACGAAGGTGTTGGACAGCGCGGAAACGTGAACCAGGCCGTCCTGATGCACGCCGATGTCGACGAAGGCGCCGAAGGCGGCGACGTTGGTCACCACCCCTTCGAGGATCATGCCCGGACGCAGGTCCTTCACTTCCTCGACGCCGTCGGCGAAGGTGGCGGTCTTGAACTCGGGGCGCGGGTCGCGGCCGGGTTTTTCCAGTTCTTTGAAGATGTCCTGCACGGTCGGCAGGCCGAAGCGTTCGTCGGTGTATTTGGCCGGGTTCAAACCCTTGAGCGCCTGGCTGTTACCGAGGATGTCCTTCATCGATTTCTTCAGATCGACAATGATCTTTTCGACGACCGGATAGGCTTCCGGGTGCACCGATGAGGCGTCGAGCGGGTTGTCGCCGTTGGGCACGCGCAGGAAGCCGGCAGCCTGTTCGAAGGTCTTGTCACCGAGGCGCGGCACCTTCTTCAGGTCGTCGCGCGACTTGAAGGCGCCGTGGGCGTCGCGGTAGCTGACGATGTTCGCGGCCAGGTTGCCGTTGAGGCCGGAGATGCGGGTCAGCAATGGCACCGAGGCGGTGTTCACGTCGACGCCGACGGCATTGACGCAATCCTCGACAACGGCATCCAGGTTCTTCGCCAGCTTGGATTGGGAAACGTCGTGCTGGTACTGGCCGACGCCGATCGATTTTGGTTCGATCTTTACCAGTTCGGCGAGCGGGTCCTGCAGCCGGCGGGCAATCGACACGGCGCCGCGGATCGAGACGTCGAGGTCGGGGAATTCCTTGGCCGCCAGTTCCGAAGCGGAGTACACCGAGGCGCCGGCTTCCGAGACGACGATTTTCTGCAGCCGGGCTTCCGGGTACTTCTTCATGACGTCCTGCACCAGCTTGTCGGTTTCGCGGCTGGCAGTGCCGTTGCCGATGGCGACCAGGGTGACGCCGTGCGTCGAGGCCAGGCGGGCAATGGTCGAGATCGAGCCGCCCCAGTCGTTGCGCGGTTCGTGCGGGTAGATGGTGGCGGTGTCGAGCAGCTTGCCGGTGGCGTCGACGACGGCGATCTTGCAGCCGGTGCGGATGCCCGGGTCGACGCCCATGGTCACGTGCTGGCCGGCCGGTGCGGCGAGCAGCAGGTCCTTGAGGTTCTTGCCGAAGATGCGGATGGCTTCTTCCTCGGCGCGCTCGCGCAGTTCATTGACCAGTTCGAGTTCGAGGTGGGTATAGACCTTGACCTTCCAGGTCCAGCGCACGGTGTCCTGCAGCCATTTGTCGGCCGGGCGGTTCTGCGCCTTGATGCCGAAGCGGGCGGCGATGCGTTGCTCGCACGGGCTCGGTCCGGGCTTGACGGCGTCCTCGTTGAGCTCGGAGTCGAGCACCAGGCTGACGTTGAGGAAACCTTCGTTACGCCCGCGCAGTAAGGCCAGCGCGCGGTGCGATGGCATGTCGACAATCGATTCGGCGAAGTCGAACCAGTCGCGGAACTTGGCGCCTTCCAATTCTTTGCCTTCAATGACGGTCGACCGCAATAAACCGTGTTCCTTCAGGTAGTCGCGCAGCGTCTGCAGCAGTTGCGCATCTTCGGCGAACTTTTCCATCAGGATCTGGCGGGCGCCGTCGAGCACGGCCTTGGCGTCGGCGAAGCCGGCGTCGGCGTTGAGGTATTTTTCGGCTTCGTCGTCCGGCGTCAGTTCCGGGTTGTCGAGCAGCGCCAGCGCCAGCGGCTCGATGCCGGCCTCGCGGGCGATCTGGGCCTTGGTCCGGCGTTTCTGCTTGTACGGCAGGTAAAGGTCTTCGAGACGCTGCTTGGTTTCGGCATCTTCGATCACCGCCCGCAGTTCCGGCGTCAGCTTGCCTTGTTCCTCGATGCTGGCGAGAACGGCGCCGCGGCGGTCTTCGAGTTCTCGCAGGTAGCCGAGACGCTCTTCCAGGTTGCGCAGCTGCGTGTCGTCGAGTTCGCCGGTGACTTCCTTGCGGTAACGGGCGATGAAGGGCACGGTGGCGCCTTCGTCGAGGAGCTGGACGGCAGCCTTGACCTGGGCGGGACGGACGTTGAGTTCGACGGCGATGCGGTGTTCGATGGGTGCGAGCATGGGTGCGGCAGTGCAGCAAAAGGGGGGGTGAATAATGCGCAATCCAAACTGAAATTACAACTCTTGTTCTACTGGTGTAGGATGTATTCGTAAGTATTCCAATGACAGAGGAGGAAACACATGCAAGTTCAGACTTACCTGTTTGGTGCGGTTGACGTTTCGCCGGAAAAAACCATTACTTTCCCGAATGGCCTGTTCGCTTTCGAAGACAAGAAACAGTTCATGCTGGTTCACGAAGAAGGCAAGGGCGCCCCGGCCAGTTTCACGCTGCAGTCGCTGGAAGAGCCGGCACTGGCATTCCAGATCATCGATCCGGCTGCCCTCGGTTTCAGCTATGAGCTCGAACTGAGCGACGAGGAAGATGCCCTGTTGAAATCGCCGGCTGCCGACGATGTGGCCGTGATGATCGTGCTGTACAAGCAGGAAGAAGGCGATGCCGGCATCGCGCCGAGCCTGCGCGCACCGCTGATCATCAACCTGAAGGCCCGTGTCGGCCTGCAGAAGCTGCTGGCTCAGGTCGCTACCAACGTGACCCTGTCGAATCTGGTCAGCAAGGTCTGACCGGCTTCAGCCGATAGCAATGGCCGGTCCTGCGGGGCCGGCTTTGTTTTGTCCGTTTTTCGTCCGCAGCCGGGCCAGTGGGTCCTGGCGGAAATAGCGGCGCAACAGGGCGTAGACCGCAGGATATTCACGGTCGACGACTTCGGGAATGCCAAAAAAACATTCGCTGAGTACGGCGAAGAATTCTTCCGGGGCTTCGCTGGCGTAGGGGTCGATGATCGTTTCCTCGCCGCTGTCGACGCGCTGGCAGAAATTCTCCCAGGCCGCGGAAAACACGCTTTCCCACTCGTCGACCGCAAGATCCGAATGCAGCGCCGGCATGCCGTCGACGGCGCCGTTGAGCATGTCCAGCTTGTGCGCGAATTCGTGGATGACCACGTTGTAGTCGCCGCCGGCCATCTGCACGTCGTGCCACGACACCAGCAGCGGCCCGCCTTCCCAGGCTTCGCCGGAGAGCACGTCGGCGTATTCGTGCACGACGCCGGCCTCGTCGGCCATTTCCCGCTGGACGACGAACTCGTCGGGGTAAACGATGATTCCGACCCAGTCGCCGTAAGCGCCCAGTCCCAGTTCGAGTACCGGCAGGCAGCCCTGGGCGGCGATGGCGACGCAGATTTCATCGCTCAGTTGCAGGCCGCCGGCGGTCGAGAATTCCTTCTCGGCGAGAAATTTCTCGGTCAGGGTTTTCAGGCGTTTTTGCTCGTCGACCGCAAGATCGGTGAAGAACGGCAGGCTGGCCATGGTCTGTTGCCACAGCGCCTCGGGAATGGCGGGCCGGGGGCGGCGCAGCCAGTCGAACAAGCCCATTTCAGCCCTTCTTCATGGTCAGCCAGATGCCGGCGAAAATCAGCGCGATGCCTGCGTAGTGGTAGGCGTACGGGATTTCGCCGAGGAAGGCGACCGACAGCAGCGTGCCGAAGACCGGCATCAGGTGGATGAACAGGCTGGCCTTGTTGGCGCCGACTTCGGCAACGCCGCGGTTGTAGAAGATGTAGCCGATGAAGCTCGGGAAGATGCCGACGTAGGCGAGTGACGCCAGCGAGCCGAGATGCATGTTGATCGTCCGGCCCTGGGCGATTTCCCAGAGGTAGGCAGGGAACAGCGCGAGCAGTCCGACCAGCGTGAAGGCGGCGAGCATCAGCATCGGATGCACGCCGGCTGGCCGCCAGGCCAGGCCGACGGTGTAGATGGCCCAGACGGCGACGGCGGCAAGCATCCAGACGTCACCGGTGTTCAGGTTGAGGTGCAGCAGTACGTCGAGGTCGCCGCGGGCAACGATGGTCAGCGCGCCAGCGAGCGAGATGGCGACGCCGAATGCCGCCAGCGGCTTCAGGTGCTTGCCGAGAAAGGCCCAGGAAATGGCGATGGTGGCGACCGGGATGAAGGAATTGAGCAGCACCGCGTTGGTTGCTGTCGTTGTCTGCAGCGCCAGGTAGGCGAAGGTGTTGTAGCAGCCGACGCCGAGCAGGCCGAGGATGAAGAGCGGTTTCCAGCCTTTCTTCAGCAGTGGCCATTGGCTTTTAAGGTGTGGCAATGCCAGCGGCAGCACGAGCACGAAGGCGATGGCCCAGCGCCAGAAGGCCAGCGCCATCGGCGGCACGTCGGCGCGGATGCCGCGACCGAGGACCATGTTGCCGGACCAGAACAGTGCGGTCAGGGTGAGCAGGAGATAGGGATTGGTGAGGAATTTCGGCATGGTCGGCGGATTATGCCCGACGGCACCGTCGACCGCAGGATCGACGGTGTGGCCCGTTGGGGAAAGGGTGGAATTGCTGCCAGCTCAGGCGTGCAGCAGCGATCAAATCAGGGGTACAACCCCCGTTCGGCACGCGCTTCGAGGACGCGGTGGCAGGCGATGATGAAAGCTGCCGTACGCAGTGAAACCTGTTTTTCTTGGGCGACCTGCCAGATGGCGTCGAAGGCGCTGACCATGATGCGTTCGAGGCGGGCGTTGATTTCGTCTTCGGTCCAGAAGAAGCTGGAGAAGTCCTGTACCCATTCGAAGTACGACACCGTGACGCCGCCGGCATTGGCCAGCACGTCGGGGACGACGAGAATGCCACGGTCGCGCAGCACGTCGTCGGCGGCCGGCGTGGTCGGGCCGTTGGCGCCTTCGACGACAACGCGGGCGCGCACACGGTTGGCTCGCTCCGGCGTGATCTGGCCTTCCAGCGCGGCGGGAATCAGGTATTCGCATTCGAGTTGCCAGAAGTCCTCGATTTCGATCGCTCCGGCGCCGTCAAAACCGGCCAGGCCACCGTGTTCGGCAACCCAGGCCTGGGCGGCGGGAATGTCGATGCCGGCATCGTTGGCCAGCGTTGCCGTGTGGTCGGCGATGGCGATGACCCGCGCGCCGGCGGCGCGGAACAGCCGGGCGGCAATGCCGCCGACGTTGCCGAAGCCCTGGACGACGATGCGGGCGCCTTCAAGAGGGATGTGCTGGTGCTTGCCGGCTTCGCGGGCGCACAGGAAAACGCCGCGACCGGTGGCTTCCTGACGGCCGAGACTGCCGCCCAGCGCGATCGGCTTGCCGGTGACGACCCCGGTGGCGGTACCGCCGCGGTTCATCGAGAAGGTGTCCATCATGATCGCCATGGTCTTGGCGTTGGTGCCGACGTCCGGTGCCGGGATGTCGCGGTCGGGGCCGATGATCAGGCCGATTTCCGAGGTGAAGCGGCGCGTCATGCGCTGCAGTTCGCCCTTGCTCAGGCTGGCCGGATCGACGCGGATGCCGCCCTTGGCGCCACCGAAGGGCAGGCCGATGGCGGCATTCTTGACGGTCATCCAGCCGGCCAGCGCCATGACTTCGTTGAGCGTTACCGCCGGGTGGAAGCGGATGCCACCCTTGCCCGGGCCGCGCGACAGGTTGTGCTGGACGCGGTAACCCTCGAAGTGGGCGATGCTGCCGTCGTCGCGCTCGATCGGGACATCGACGATCAGCGTCCGTTTCGGATGCTTCAGCGTTTCGATCCAGCGTTCGAGTGGCCCCAGGTAGGGGCGCACGCGCTCGATCTGTTCGATGAAACTGGCCCAGGGTTCCGGGGCCGCCGGGTTGAGGTAGGAAAGGCCGCCAAGTCTGGCCGATGCGCTCCGGTTTTCGTCATGCATGCTCATCCTGACTTCCTTTCCTTGGTGACGCAGTTCAGGCAAGCGTCGCTGCAGCGCTTTCGCGATTGCGGCGGGCACGTTGCATGAACCAGACCAGCGCCAGCAACATCAGCGCCGGGATGAAGATCCACTCCTTGTCCGGACGTCCCGGGTTGTTTACCTCGATGTGCTTCAGGTTGAAACCCTGTTCGAGACCGAGTTTTTCCGCCGGACTGCCGAAGCGCACCGCAGCGACCTGCACCTGGTCGCCCAGGGTCATCATCGTCAGGCCCATGCTGCCCAGACGCTCGCTGGCCTTGCCCGGTTCCCCGAGCGACAGCAGCACGCCCTTGGTGACGTCCTTGCCTTCCAGCGTGATGCCTTCGACCCAGACGCGCAGCTTGCCATTTTTCGGTGCCGCTTCGACCAGACGGCTGAGTTCGGTCGGCGCGACTTCTTCGAACGGCGGGTAGACCATGTCCATCCAGAAACCGGGGCGGAACAGGCTGAAGGTGACGAGTAACAGCAGCAAGGATTCATGGAGGCGGTTGCGGACCACGAACCAGCCCTGAGTTGCCGCTGCGAACATCAGGCAGGCCAGTGTCGCGCTAGTAACAGTGAGGACCAGGTGGAAGAAGCTATCAATGCCGATCAGCAGCAACTGCGTGTTGAAGATGAACATGAATGGCAGGATCGCCGTGCGCGCGCTGTAGCCGAAGGCGGTGAAACCGGTCTTGATCGGGTCGCTCTTGGCGATGCCGGCGGCCGCATACGACGCCAGTCCGACCGGTGGCGTGACGTCAGCCATCAGACCGAAGTAGAAGACGAACAGATGTACGGCGATCAGCGGCACGAGCAGGCCGGTCTGGGCACCGAGCTCGACGATCACCGGTGCCATCAGCGTCGACACCACGATGTAGTTGGCGGTCGTTGGCAGGCCCATGCCGAGGATCAGCGATATCACCGCAACCAGCACCAGCATGAGCATCAGGTTGCCGCCGGAAAGGATCTCGACCAGTTCGGTCATCGCCAGGCCGACACCGGTCAGCGTCACGGTGCCGACGATGACGCCGGCCGTCGCGGTGGCGATGCCGATGCCGATCATGTTGCGGGCACCGGTGACGAGGCCGTCGAACAGGTCCTGGAAGCCTTGCTTCAACGCCGGCATGAAGGTGCCGGTACCGCGGAAGAAGGCGAACAGCGGGCGTTGCGTGACCAGGATGAAGATCAGGAACATCGTTGCCCAGAAGGCCGACAGAGCCGGCGACAACTGTTCAACCATCAGGTTCCAGATCAGTGCGGCGACGGGCAGCAGGAAATGCAGGCCGGATTTCAGCGTCGGGCCGATTTCCGGCAGGTATTCCATCTTCTCGTCCGGCTTGTCCATGTGCAGTTCCGGATAGCGTGCCGAGAAGCGGACGATGCCGACATAAGCGCCGAGCATCAGCACGCTGACGATGGCGAAGGCGGAGTCGCCGGCGAGATCCTTGATCCAGCCGAAGCCCCAGTAGACGATGGCGGAAAGGATCACCAGGCCGGACACCGTCATCAGTGTCGAGATGGTGGCGCGTTGCCAGGGCAGCGGTTCACGCCGCGGCAGGCCCTGCAGGTTCATCTTCAGGGCTTCGAGGTGGACGATGTAGAACAGCGCGATATAGGAAATCAACGCCGGCACGATCGCGTGCTTCATCACCTGGGTGTAGGGAATGCCGACGTACTCGACCATCAGGAAGGCGGCGGCGCCCATCACCGGCGGCATGATCTGGCCGTTGACCGACGAGGCGACTTCGACCGAGGCTGCCTGGTCAGCACGATAGCCGACGCTCTTCATCAGCGGAATGGTGAAGGTGCCGGTGGTGACGACATTGGCGATCGACGAACCGGAAATCAGGCCGGTGCTGGCGGAGGCAACGACGGCCGCCTTGGCCGGGCCGCCTTTCATGTGGCCGAGCAGGGCAATGGCCGACTTGATGAAGTAGTTGCCGGCGCCGGCGGTTTCCAGCAGTGCGCCGAAGAGTACGAAAAGGAAGATGAAACTGGCCGAGACGCCGAGCGCCACGCCGAATACACCCTCGGTGGTCAGCCAGATGTGGCTCATCCCCTTGGCCAGCGAAGCGCCGCGGTGGGCGATGACTTCCGGCATGTACTGGCCGAAGAAGATGTAGACCATGAACAGGATGGCCAGGATGACCATCGGCAGGCCGAGTGCCCGGCGTGCGGCTTCAAGCAGCAGTGTCAGGCCGACGACGGCGACGACCAGATCGAGCGTGGTCGGCATGCCGGGGCGGCCTGCCAGTTCGGCGTAGAACAGGAACAGGTAGCCCGCGCAGAAGGCGGAAACTGCTGCCAGAAGCCAGTCGACCGCAGGAATGTAGGCGCGTGGCGAGGACTTGAAGGCAGGATAGGCGGCAAACGCCATGAATACGGCAAAGGCCAGGTGAATGGCGCGCGACTGGGTGTCATTGAGCACGAACACGCCGAGCGAGAAGGGCAGGGGCGAGGCGATCCATAACTGGAACAGCGACCAGGCGAGGGCGAGGGCCAGCAGCAACTTGGCTGCTGCACCGGTGGGCTTGCGGCCACCGGTATCGGCTTCGGCAACGATCTGCTTCAGCTGTTCTTCGGTGAGTTCGTGTACGACTTTGTTTTTGTCCGAGCTTGTCATGCTGCGGTTCTCCGGAATTCGGGCAGGGTGTAAACGCAGCAAGACGCCACTGGCGTCTTGCTGTGTTGTGATTCATCCGCCAGCATCGTCAGGACGCCCGGGCGATGCTGGCTGCGGGCTGTATTACATCCAGCCCTTTTCCTTGTAGTACTTGACGGCGCCATTGTGCAGCGGGGCCGACAGACCATCCTTGATCATGCTCTTGGGATCGAGGTTGCCGAAAGCCGGGTGCAGCTTCTTGAATTCGTCGAAGTTCTCGAAAACCGACTTGACCATGGTGTAGACCACTTCGTCAGGTACCTTGGTCGAGCTGACGATGCTGGCCACCACGCCGAAGGTCGTGGCAGGGTTCGGATTGTTGGCATACAGGCCGCCCGGGATGGTGGCCTTGGCATAGTACGGATAGGTGGCGATCAGCTTGTCGACGCCCGGGCCGGTGACATTGACCAGTTGTGCGCCGCAGGTCGTGGTCACGTCCTGGATGTTGGCTGCCGGGTGGCCGACGACGAAGGCAAAGCCGTCGATCTTGTTGTCGCACAGGGCGGCGCCGTGTTCGTCAGGCTTCAGTTCGGAGGTCAGCGAGAAATCGGCATTCTTCATGTTGATTGCCGGCAGCAGGACTTCCATGGTGGCGCGCTGGCCGGAGCCGGGAACGCCGACGTTGAAGCGCTTGCCTTTGAAGTCCTCGAACTTGACGACCTTGGCTTCCTTGCGGGCGACAATGGTCAGCGGTTCCGGGTGCAGTGCGAAGACGGCACGCAGGTCGCCGAAGGCACCGCCGTCCTTGTACTGGTTCAGGCCCTTGACGGCGTTGTACTGGACGTCGGACTGGGAAACGCCGAAATCGAGTTCGCCAGCCTTGATGGTATTGATGTTGTAAACGGAGCCGCCGGTACTTTCGACCGAGCAGCGGATGCCATGCTTGGCGCGATCCTTGTTCATCAGGCGACAGATGGCGCCGCCAGCAGCGTAATAGACGCCGGTGACACCACCAGTACCGATGGTGACGAACTTCTGCTGGGCCTGGGCCGGGGTGGCGCCGAGGGTGCCGATGATGGCCAGGGCGGAAGCCAGTACGGTGAATTTCTTCATGTTTTCTCCTTACGGGGTGACGTGAAAAGGATGCTGGAATGCCGTTCCGGCTTGTGACCTTGGGCAATTGGCCGGATACGGCGCATAACGTTGTGCACGGTCCCACATAATGGGATGAGGAGGGATTGGGGTAAACCCCGATGGCCTGGTCGTGGTCAATTGCTGCAGATCCATGCTGACGCTCCGTGCTGGCGGCATGTGACAGTGTGTAAGCTAGGTGCCTGAACTCTGTCTTTCCTGAGTGCTCAGACCTATAATCGCGGCCATGGTTTCAGTCGTCCATTCCGTCGCTGCCCAAAGCGATTTCGAGCAGTTCCTCGCCATCCTCTCGGCCGGTTTGCCGGCGCCCGACGTTCAGCGACTGCAGGATGCCGTCAGTTACGCCTGGGAAACCTACGGCGACCGCACGCTGGGCAGTGGTGAACGCGTCTGGTCGCATGCGCTGGGGATGGCCGTGATCATTGCCGGCCTCAAGCTCGACGTGGAATCGCGCATTGCCGCCGTGCTGTTCGCCATCCCGGCGCAGGAAGAACATGGCGTCGCACGCATCGAGGAAAAGTTCGGCAAGCCGGCCGCCCATCTGGTCCATGGCATTTTCCGGCTGAATCGTCTGCGGCCGATCGCCAAGGGTTTTGTCGCCGTCGATATCGAGGCCGGCGAGAGCAATCCGGCGGAAATGCGCGCGCAGGTCGAAGTCCTGCGCAAGATGCTGCTGGCGATGGTCGAGGATATCCGCGTCGTGCTGCTGCGACTGGCCAGCCGGACGCAGACGCTGCGCTATTACGCGGCGAATCCCGACGACCTGCGCGTGCAGGTGGCGCGTGAGACGCTCGAACTCTATTCGCCGCTGGCCAATCGCCTCGGTGTCTGGGAGCTGAAGTGGGAGCTGGAGGATCTGTCGTTCCGCTTCATCCATCCCGACATCTACAAGACCATCGCCAAGCAGCTTGATGAAAAGCGCAGCGAGCGCGAAGCCTTCATCAGCGATGCGGTGGCCAAGGTCCGCGGGGAACTGGTGGCTTCCGGCATTACCAACGCCGAAATCTACGGTCGACCGAAGCACATCTTCAGTATCTGGAACAAGATGCGCAAGAAGGGCGTCGACTTCTCCGAGGTGTACGATGTGCGCGCGCTGCGCATCATCGTCGATGACGTCAAGGACTGCTACACCGCGCTCGGCATCGTGCACAACCTGTGGCAGCCGATTTCCAAGGAGTTCGACGATTACATCTCGAATCCCAAGGGCAATCACTACCGTTCGTTGCATACCGCCGTGCATTGTCCGGACGGGCGCAGTCTGGAAATCCAGATCCGCACCTGGGAAATGCACAAGCATGCCGAACTCGGCGTTGCTGCGCACTGGCGCTACAAGGAAGGCGCCCGCGCGCCGGGGGCCGATGCCTACGACGAGAAGATCGCCTGGTTGCGCCAACTGCTGACCTGGAAGAACGAGGTCGCCGACAGCTCCGACTGGGTCAATCACTACAAACAGGCCGCGCTCGACGAAACGATCTACGTGATGACGCCGCAGGGGCGGGTCGTCGATCTGCCGTCCGGTTCGACCGCCGTCGACTTCGCTTACCGCGTGCATACCGATCTCGGCCATCGTTGCCGGGGGGCCAAGGTCGACGGTCATCTGCTGCCGCTGAACACGCCGCTGGAAACCGGCCAGCAGGTCGAGATCGTCACTGCCAAGCTCGGTGGTCCGTCACGCGACTGGCTGAATCCCTCGCTCGGTTACATTCATACCAAGAGTGCGCGGACCAAGGTGCGTGCCTGGTTCTCGACGCTGGCGCTGGAAGAGACGCTGACCGAAGGGCGGGCACTGATTGCCAAGGAATTGCAGCGTGCGGGACAGAGCGGGGGCAATATTGACGAACTGGCGCGCAAGCTCGATTTCGCCAAAGCCGACGATCTCTATATCGCGGCAGCCCGTGGCGAGCTGAACCAGCGTCAGTTCCAGACCGTCGCCCGCGGTGGCGAGGCGGCACTGGAAAACCTGGTGCCGGACGCTGTGGCAACCAAGCCGCGCAAGCCGGTCGAAGGCAATCAGGGCATCCTGATCGTCGGTGTCGACAAGTTGCTGACGCAACTGGCGCGCTGCTGCAAGCCGGCGCCACCGGACGAGATCCAGGGCTTCATCACGCGCGGCAAGGGGATTTCCATTCACCGTGCCGATTGTTCGAATTTCGCCAATCTCGCCGCGCTGCATCCGGAACGGGTCATCGAGACCGACTGGGGCGGTGAGACGACCGGCGTCTTCGCCTGCGACATCGTTGTCGATGCGCACGATCGTCAGGGCCTGCTGCGCGACATCTCGGAAATCTTCACCCGCGAGAAGCTCAATGTCGTCGGCGTCAATACCCAGTCACGCCAGGGCAATGCGCACATGAGCTTTACCGTCGAGATCACCAATCTGCGCCAGTTGCAGCGCACGCTGACCCTCATTCACGAGGTCGAAGGCGTGGTCGGCGTACGTCGTGCCTGAATCCAGGGAGTCCGCATGAAGGGAAATGTCGCAGCCATCGTGCTGATCGTTGTCGGTGTCGCAGCGCTGGGGGCGAACCTTGATCTGTTTCACATCAACATCTTTGAATTGATCGGCACCTGGTGGCCGTTGATCCCGATCGGGGTCGGGGTGGCAATGCTGTTCGCACCGGACGGGCGCCGGGACCGCTCCTGAGCGGCCGACCGCGCGTCAGCGCGCGAGCAGTTGCGGCGTGATCGCGTCGAGATCACCCTTGCGCAGCAGGCCGAGCTTCTGGCCGACAACGCGGCCGTGGCGGTCGATGAACAGTGTGTAGGGCAGGCCGCCGCGCCGGTTGCCCAGCGCCGTCATCAATGACTGGCCCTGGTCGCGGGCGAGAAACACCGGGTAGTTCATGGCATGTTCGCGGACGAAGGTCTTGACCGCGGCAGCGTCGTCTTCAATGCCGATGCCGACGACCTCGATCCGGCCCTGGTGCGTTTTCTGGAACGCGTTAAGTTCGGGAATCTCGGCCCGGCAGGGTGGACACCAGCGGGCCCAGAAGTTGACGACCAGGGGCTTGCCCTTGAAACGTGACAGCGCTGCCGGCTTGTCGTCCGGATTGTGCAGCGTGGCAGCGAAGAAGGCGCTGGCATCGGGTGTTTCGGCTGCTGCGGTCAACGACGAAAACAGGGCAAAAACGATGGCGGCAAGGAGAGTTTTCACGAATTGATCTGGATCATCAGGTGGTCGGAGCGGTGCATATTAGCATTCGGCGAAGTAGTGGCCGGGAACACTGCGACAATATGCCGCACTTTTGTCAGCAAAGCATCATGCAACAATATCTGCCGTGACCGGATACGCCGGAAATATGCCGGACCGGGTCATCATGAAAGAAGCCTGTGAACAAGAAAATTCTCCTCGACATCATTGGTCTGCTGCTCATCGCGCTGGTGGTGCTGGTTGGCTACAAGTTGTCGCCGATGCTGCTGCCGAAGGCCGATCTGACGGTCGAGCCGGATCCCGCATGTAGCTTGCAGAGCGGGCCGTGTACCGTGCAGCTGCCCGGTGGTGGGGCGCTGAGTTTTTCGTTCGGCACGCGGCCGGTGCCGCTGGTCAAGCCCTTCGAGGTCAAGGTCGAAGTTGCCGGGGCACGTCAGGTCGATGTCGATTTCGCCGGTGTGGACATGGACATGGGTTTCAATCGTCCGCGTCTGCAGGAGCGGACGCCCGGTGTGTTTGCCGGTGACGTGACGCTGCCGGTGTGCATCACCGGCCACATGACTTGGCAGGCGACGGTGCTGGTCGAAACACAGGATGCGCGCATTGCCGTGCCTTTCCGCTTCATTACAGGGTGATATGTCCGAGCGTCTGCTGATTATCGTTGTTGCCGTGCTGGCCAGTCTGGTCATTGGCCTGGGGCTGTTCTGGCATCCCGATACGGCGCCGACGCCGGTAGCGGTGAGTCCGCTGCCGCCCGGCGGCGACTTCACGCTGCAGTCGGCGGACGGACCGGTGACACTGGGCAATTCCCGTGGCAAGTTGAGTCTGCTCTATTTTGGCTACACCTATTGCCCCGATATCTGCCCGACGACGCTGACCGCACTGACGGCCGGCATGGTGTTGTTGACGCCGGAGGAGCGGGCGCGGCTGGCCGTTTTCTTCATCTCGGTCGATCCGCAGCGCGATACGGTTGACCATCTGAAAACCTACGTCGAATTCTTTGATCCCGGCATTGTCGGCGTCACCGGCAACCCGGCGGAGATTGCCGAACTGGCGACGCGCTATGGCGTCTTCTACAAGGCACAGCCCGCGGAAATGGCAGGTGCTGCCTATGTCGTCGATCACTCGGCTGAAACCTTCATCGTCGGGCCGGATACCCGTCTGCTTGCCCGCATGGCACATGGCACGCCACCCGATCAGGTGGCTGCACTGATTCGTCAATACCTGAACCAACCCTGAGGAGCATTCTCCATGAAACGCCTGTCCTTCCTTTTTGCTGCCCTGAGCCTGTCGACCGCAGCATTCGCCGGCGCTGCCGACGATGTCGTCGTCCATGAGCCCTACGTCCGTCTGGCGCCGCCGAACGCGCAGGCTACCGGTGCCTTCATGGTGCTCAGGAATACCGGCAGCAAGGATGCCAAGCTGGTCAAGGCCGACAATCCGGCTTCCCGCCTGACCGAACTGCACACGCACATCAACGACAAGGGCGTCATGCGCATGCGTCAGGTGCCGGCCATCGACGTCCCGGCCAAGGGCGAAGCGGTGTTGCAGCCGGGTGGCCTGCACGTGATGCTGATCGACATGAAGGCGCCGCTGAGCGAAGGCCAGGTCGTGCCGATCACGCTGACCTTCGATGATGGCAGCAGCAAGCAGGTGGACGTCAAGGTGGTGAAGATGATGTCGGCGGCGATGCCGATGAAGCACGGCCAGCACTGATTTTTACGGGTTTTCCGGCAAAAGGCCCGGCGAGTGATCGCCGGGCCTTTTTTCGTGGATGCGGATGATCAGTCCTTGTCGTTGCCGTGCGCGGTGCTTTCGAAGGTCGACCAGTCATGTTTCTCCGGGCGCGGCAGATCGGTCGGCTGCTGGCTGTGCATCCAGGCCTTGGCCAGGAAGTGCGCGGTGATCGGCGCGGTCAGGAAGAGAAACAGCGAGATCAGCAGTTCGTGGATCGACACGGTGCCGTTGAGTGCCAGGAAATACACCATCGAGGCGACCAGGGCGCCGCCGACACCCAGCGTCGTGGCTTTGGTCGGTGCGTGCAGGCGGCTCATCAGGTCGGGCAGCTTGACCATGCCGTAGGAGCCGACCAGGGCAAAGCTGGCACCGATGACGATGAGCGCGGAAACCAGTAGTTCGTTGAAGAATTCCATGGTTGTTCCTTTATTCGATGACGTTGCCGCGCAGGATGAACTTGCAGTAGGCCACCGTCGACACGAAGCCGAACATGGCCAGCAGCAGCGCCGCCTCGAAGTAGATGGTGCTGCCCATCTGGATGCCGTAAACGATGATCAGCGCAATGATGTTGATGACCATGGTGTCCACGGCAAGGATGCGGTCGACCGTGCTCGGGCCGGCAAAAAGCCGCCACAGGTTGAACAGCAGACCGGCGCTGATGGCGACGTAGGCATAGAGAATGGCGTATTCGATCATGGGAAGATCTCCTTCAGCCGGGATTCGTAGCGTTCTTTCATGTCGCGGATGGTGGCTTCGGCATCGGGTGCGTCGAGGCAATGGACGAGCAGCGCCTTGCCGTCGGCCGACAGGTCGCAGCTGACGGTGCCCGGGGTCATCGTGATGGTGCCGGCGAGGACGGTGATTGCTTCCGGATTGGTCAGTTCGAGCGGTACGCAGACCCAGCGGGTATGCAGGCTGCCGAGCGGGCGGAAGAGGATGATGAAGGCGACCTGGAGGTTAGCGACGACGATGTCGCGAATCACCAGCAGGACGTAGGCAAAGGCTTTGCCGTAATGCTGGATGTTCGGCCGGTCGGGCCAGAAACCGCTGGTCATGCGCGGAATGGCGATGCCCAGGGTCAGGCCGACGAGCAGTCCGCCGGCCGAGAAGCTGTTGATCAGCAGCAGCCAGATCAGCGTCAGCGCCAGGCTGAGCAGCGGGTGCGGGAACCAGCGGCGGAGCAGGGAAGGCTGTTCGCCGGAAACATGTGCATGGGCCATCAGAGGATGCCTCCTTCCAGTACCGTATTGCCGAGTACCGCCTCGATGTACTGGCGGGTGGCGAAGACCTGTTCGGCGGTGGCGTCGAGATAGGCGGTCAGCGGTCCGGCAAACAGTGTCAGGCCGACGCTGCCGGCGAGCAGCAGGCCGATGGCGACCAGCGACAGTGTATTGCTTTCCGGCGCGGCGGGGAAATGCCCGGGTTCGCCGGTGCTCTTCCAGAACAGCGTGCTGCCGGCCCGGCCGAAGCCGATGATTGCGAGCAGCGAGGTTAGCAGCAGCAGCGACCAGATCAGCGCCGGGTTGGCGCTGTCGCGGGCCGCATCGAGAATCAGCAGTTTGCCGATGAAGCCGGACAGCGGCGGCATGCCGGTGGCGGCGATGGCAGCGATGAAGAAGGCACCGGCGAGCAGGCTCAGCTGGGCAAAGCGCGGGGCGACGGTCATCGCGTCGTCCTGGCCCGGGCGGCGGCGGCTGACGAGATCGGCGATCAGGAACAGCACGGCGCCGGCCAGCGTCGAGTGCAGCAGGTAGTACAACGCGGCCGACAGGGATGCCGGTGTAAACAGTGCGATGGCGACGAGCAGCATGCCCATTGAACCAATCACCGCAAAGCTGGCCAGTTGGCCGAGCCGGCGGGCAGCGAGGACGCCGGTCATGCCCAGTACCAGCGTTACCAGCGCTGCCGGCAGCAGCCAGGGCGCAGCCAGCCAGCTGGCGACACCGGCGTCGGCGCCAAAGGCCAGGATGTAAAGGCGGATCACGCAATAGGCGCCGACCTTGGTCATGATCGCGAACAGCGCGGCAACCGGTGCCGGGGCGTTGGCGTAGGTGCCGGGCAGCCAGAAATGCACCGGCACCAGCGCGGCCTTGATGCAGAAAACCAGCAACAGTAACAGCGCACCGCTCTGCAGCAAGGCCTGGTCGCCGGCAGCGATCTTCGGGACGCGGATTGCCAGGTCGGCCATGTTCAAGGTGCCGGCCACCGAGTAGATCATGCCGACAGCGATCAGGAACAGCGTCGAGCCGACCAGATTGATCGCCACGTACTGGACGCCAGCCCGCGTTCTGGCGGCGCCGCCGCCATGCACCATCAGGCCGTAGGAGGCGATCAGCAGGACTTCGAAGAAGACGAACAGGTTGAAGAAGTCGCCGGTCAGGAAGGCGCCGTTGATGCCCATCAGCTGGAACTGGAACAGCGCATGAAAATGGCGTCCCTGGCGGTCGCTGCCGTCGATGGCAAAGAGCAGCACGGCCAATGCCAGTCCTGCGGTCAACAGCAGCATCAGCACCGAAAGGCGGTCGGCGACGAGGACGATGCCGAAAGGCGGAATCCAGTTGCCGAGTGCATAGGTGACGATGATGCCGTCGCTGACCATCGTTGTCAGCGCCAGTGCGATGCCGAGCAGGGCGACACTTGAAGCGATCGAAAAGATCCGCGCCAGCACGACATCGTGGCGGGCCGCCATCAGCAGGATCGGGGCCATGATGGCCGGCAGGACGATCGGGGCGATGATCCAGTGGTTCATGAGCGGTCCTCGCTGTGCGTTTCGCCATCGACGTGATCGCTGCCGTTTTCGAGATAGCTGCGCAGCGCCATGACGACGATGACCGCAGTCATGCCGAACGAAATGACGATGGCCGTCAGCACCAGCGCCTGTGGCAGCGGATCGGTATAGCCGTTGGCCAGCGCCGAGATCACCGGCGGGCGATCGAGCACCAGGCGACCGGTAGCGAACAGGAAAAGGTTGGTGGCGTAGCTGAGCAGGGCCAGGCCAAGGACGACCGGATACGTGCGGGCGCGCAGGATCAGATAGACCCCGGCCGCGGTCAACAAGCCGATGGCGGAAGAAAGCAGGAATTCCATGTCAGTGCTCCCTTGCCTTTTCGTTGGCATTGCGCAGGTCAGGTTCCATCGGCGCCTCCTGCAGTGGCAGCGACTCGGCCAGGCAGCCGATGCGCGAGAGATTCGACAAGGCCATCATGGTGGCACCGATGACGGTCAGGAAGACGCCGGTATCGAAGGCCATCGCCGAAGCCAGTTCAAACTCGCCGATGATCGGCAGATGGAAGTGGCCGAAGGTACTGGTCAGGAAGGGGTGCTCGGCGAGCCAGGAAACGATGCCGGTAGCGGCAGCGATCAGCACGCCGCTGCCGATCAACACGTGGTAATCGACCTTCATCCGTTGCGCTGCCCAACTATAGCCACTGGCCATGTACTGCATGATCAGTGCGATGGCGACGACCAGGCCGGCAATGAAACCGCCGCCGGGAACATTGTGACCGCGCAGGAAAATGAAGGCGCCGACCATCAGCGCCAGCGGCAGCATGACGCGGGTTGCCACCACCAGCATCAGCGGATGACGGTCGGCGGCGCGCTTCTGGTCCGGTGCCCAGGCCGCGAGTTTGCGGCCGACCGCGCCATGCGTTGCGCCATCGAGCAGGGCGTAGATGACCAGTGCGGCAATGCCGAGCACGATGATCTCGCCGAAAGTATCGAAGCCGCGGAAGTCGACCAGGATGACGTTGACCACGTTGGTGCCGCCACCGCCCGGTACCGATTGTTCGAGGTAGTAGCCGGACAGTGTTTCGGCATTGCGCGTGGTCATGGCCCATGCTGCACCGCCGACGCCGATGCCCGCCAGCGCAGCGATGATGCCGTCGCGCAGGCGCCGCCCGGTAGTGCTTTCGCTGGGTGTTTCCTTGGGCAGGAAATTCAGCGCCAGCAGGATCAGGATGACGGTCACCACTTCGACCGAAATCTGGGTCAGCGCCAGGTCCGGTGCCGACAGATAGACGAAGGTCAGGGAGACGACCATGCCAACGACGCCAATGGCAATCAGTGCGGTCAACCGCTGGCGATGCAGGAAAACCACGGCCAGCGTCGCCCCGACCAGCAGCGACCAGACGACGACGGCAACCGGTGTCGCCGGCAGCAATTCGCGATTGCCCGGGGCATGCGTGGCTGCCGTGAAGGCGGCAAATCCGACAACGACGGCGGCACCGACCGTGAAGGCCAGGTGACGTTGCAGCGAACCATTGTGCAGGCCATGCGTGATGAACTGGGCCAGCCGGACGGCGGCAGCGAGCGTTCCCTGGAATATCGCCTTGGCCTCGGGGTGCGGGCCGGCCGCCCAGCCGCGACGGACGCGGGTATAGGCCATCAGCAGCGACAGACCGACGACGACGGCGACAGCGCTCATTCCCAGCGCCGGTGTCAGGCCGTGCCAGATCGCCAGATGGTAGTCGGGCAGCGGGCCGCCAATGACAGCGCCGGCAACGGTGGCGACCAGCGGGCCGGCGATGGCTGCCGGGAACAGACCGATCAGCACGACCAGCACGACCAGCAGCGCAGGCGGCCCCCACATGCCGAACGGCGGATCGTGCGGATGACGGGGTGTTTCACCGGCGGGCTTGCCGAACCAGACATGGACGATGTAGCGGAACGAATATGCCACCGAGAAGGTCGCGCCGAGCGTCGCCAGCGCCGGGATCAGCCAGTCGTGGCCGAGCCAGGCGGTGTGGGCGGCTTCCTCAAGCATCATTTCCTTCGACAGGAAACCGTTGAGTAGCGGCACGCCGGCCATCGATGCGGCGGCTATCATCGCCAGCGTACCGGAAATCGGCATCAGCGCCATCAGGCCGCCGAGTTTCCTGATGTCACGGGTGCCGGTTTCATGGTCGACGATGCCAGCGTTCATAAACAGTGCTGCCTTGAAGGTGGCGTGATTGAGGATGTGGAAGACGGCGGCGACCGCCGCCATTGGCGAACCGAGGCCGAGCAGGAAGGTGATCAGGCCGAGGTGGCTGACTGTCGAGAAGGCGAGCAAGCCCTTCAGGTCATCCTTGAACAGCGCGATCCAGGCGCCGATGACCATGGTGATCAGGCCGGTCGTGGCGACCAGGTAGAACCATTCGTCGGTGCCGGCGAGTACCGGCCACAGTCGCGCCATCAGGAACAGCCCGGCCTTGACCATGGTTGCCGAGTGCAGGTAGGCGGACACCGGCGTCGGCGCTGCCATCGCGTGCGGCAGCCAGAAATGGAAAGGGAACTGCGCGCTCTTGGTGAAGCAGCCGCCGAGGATCAACAGCAGCGCCGGCAGATACAGCGGCGAGGCCTGGATCGCTTCCTTGTGCTGCAGGATCACCGACAGATCGTAGGAGCCGGCAATGTTGCCGAGGATCAGCATGCCGGCGATCATCGACAGGCCGCCGGCACCGGTGACGGTCAGCGCCATGCGGGCGCCCTGGCGACCTTCCGGCAGGTGCTTCCAGTAACCGATGAGCAGGAATGACGACAGGCTGGTCAGTTCCCAGAAAATCAGCAGCAGCAGGATGTTGTCCGACAGCACGATGCCGACCATGGCGCCCTGGAACAGCAACAGGTAGCTGTAGAAGCTGCCCATCGGGTCTTCCTTCGCCAGGTAGAAGCGGGCGTAGGTGATGATCAAGAGGCCGATGCCGAGGATCAGGCCGGCGAAGAAGAAGCCGAGGCCGTCGAGGAAGAAATTGACGTTGAGACCCAGTTGCGGGACCCATTCCCAGCGGATCTGCACGATCTCGCCGCGGAACACTGCCGGCGCATGCGTCATCAGCAACAGGAAGGCCAGCAGCGTGACCGTGAAGGTGCTGGTCGCGCAGGCATTGCGGCCGGCACGGATCATCAGCGCCGGCAGAATGGCCCCGAGAAAGGGCAGGATAACGATCAGGGCAAGGCTCATGGGCTCACGTTCCGGAGGTCACGGGGGTGAAACGGTACTGCGGCGGTGAGGGGGCCACGGTCAGGCTGTGGAAGGGGCAGTATAAGGGTCCTCTTCTTGATTCTCCAACACTGTGCCGGGAGATCGATACTTCGGATTTTACGGATTGACGAATTCAACAATCCGTAAATTGGTCTCAGGCGCGTACCGGATGCTTGCCGAGTTTGCGCTGCAGCGTGCGTCGATGCATCTTCAATGCGCGTGCGGTTGCCGAGATATTGCCGGCGTGTTCGTTGAGCACGCGCTGGATATGTTCCCATTCGAGCCGGTCCATCGACAGCGGCTCGTCGGGCGTTGCCGGACTGTCCGGCAAGGCATCGTCTTCGAAGGCGCCGAGGATGGCTTCGATTTCGACCGGTTTGGCAAGATACTGGGTGGCACCGCGCTTGACTGCTTCGACGGCGGTGGCGATGCTGCCGTAGCCGGTCAGCACGACGATGCGGGCGTGAGGGTTGATGGCCAGCAACTGGGGAATCAGCGACAGGCCGGAGACACCGTTCAGGTTGAGGTCGAGCACGACGCGCCCGGCCTGATGCTGGCTGGCCAGGCGCAGCGCGTCCTCGCCGTTTTCCGCGCCGATTGCCGGGTGGCCGCGCCGGCTCAGGGTGCGTACCAGGATGGCGTTGAAGGTTGGGTCGTCGTCGATGATCAGGATGGGCGTGGTCATTGGCTGTCGATGGGGAGCTGGATGCGGGCGAGGGCGCCGCCGGTTTCGGGGTTGCTCAGATGCAGGGTACCGCCGAGCTGGTTGATCGCCGAGCAGGTCAGCATCAGGCCGACGCCGCAGCCGCCTTCGTGAGCGGGAAGCTTGTGGCGGCCGCAGATCGCCAGCACCTCCGGTGGGAAGCCCGGGCCGCTATCGTGAATATCGATGTCGATCCGGCTGCTGCTCCAGGCCAGCCGGATCAGCAGCGGTTGCGGGCAGGCGTTGGCGGCGTTGTTGAGCAGGTTGAGCAGCGCCTGTTCGAGTCGCGGGTCGGCGACGATCAGCGGGGCTGGGCCGTCGCTGCCGATGACCAGGCGACTGCCCGGCTGCGGGCGCAGGGCATGCCATTTTTGCCGGAGCTCGTCGAGCCAGCGGTCGACCGGCTGCAACGAGGTGTTTTCAAGGCGCTCGGCGCCGGCGCGCCGCGACAGGCCGCTGATGATCTCCTTGCAGGCCGCGATCTGCCGGCGCAGCAGGTCGATGTCGTCGCGGACTTCCGCCGGCAGGCGTGCATCCTGCGCCAGCTCGCCGGCGAGCAGGGCCATCGTCGCCAGCGGGGTGCCGAGTTCGTGGGCCGCGCCAGCGGCGAGCGTGCCCATCGCAGTCACCCGCTCGTCGCGCAGCGCCTGTTCCCGGCTTGTCGCAAGTGCGGCATCGCGCTGGCGGATCAGCTGGCTCATGCGCAGGATGATCCAGCCGATGAGCAAGGCCGAGACGGTGAAGGTCAGCCACATGCCGATCAGGTGCAATTGCGTCGCGCGGGTGGCATCGGCGATGGGCAGCGGCAGGTAGAACAGCATCAGCACCGAATAGGCAGCGACGGCGATGACCCCGATCAGCATCACCTGGCGCCTGGGCAAGGCGAGGGCGGCGATGGCGACCGGGGGCAGGAGCAGGGAAACCAGCGGATTGGTGGCTCCGCCACTGAAGAAGATCAGCGCCGACAAGGTCGTGATGTCGATGATCAGCTGGCTGCACAGCTCGTTCGCCGTTGCTGACTGCCGGCGCCCGGCATACCAGTGTCCCAGTGCGTTGAGCAGGGCGCCGATGGCAATGATGGCGAGCATGACGACCTGCGGCAAACCGATGTCGAGCAGTCCGGGGACGAGCATGACCAGCAGCGCCATCAGCGCCAGCATGGCCCAGCGCAGGCCGAACAGGCGGCGCAGGTTGAGCAGGTATTCCCTGCTGTCGGCAGTGGGTGCGATGAAGGGCATCGGCGGATTATCGGTGATTTGTTCCGGCTGGTGCGTTATCCTGCACTGCGGCAGATTGTCGCAGGTGTGCAGGGCGGCAGGCATTATTTGCAGCCAGCCGATCTGCTAGCCGGGCAGGGGAATTTATAATCCCCGAAATTTTGCACCATTGTTACAGGTTTTTGATGTCTGCTTTCCTGCGCGGCAATCTGCTGCTTGCCCTGATTTACGCACTGACCGGCTGGCTGGCGTTGCAGATTGCCGTGCCCCCCGGCTATGCCGCTCCCCTGTTCCCGCCTGCCGGTGTCGCACTGGCGGCGATGCTGGTTTACGGTCGACGCAGTCTGCCGGGCATTTTTGCCGGCGCGCTTGTCGTGCAGGCACTCGCCGCCATGCAGAGCGGGGTCGACAGCACGCGCTGGCTGATGCTCCTCGTGCCGAGCCTGGGGGCTACCGTGCAGGCATGGTTCAGCTATTTCCTGGCCTGTCGACTGCTGGGCCGCGACAACCCGATGGACAGTCACGACAGCATCGTCCGATTTGTTCTCGTCGTGGCGCCGGTGGGGTCGCTGATCAGCCCAAGTGCCGGGACACTTTCGCTGTTGCTGATGGGGGCGGTTTCCGGCAGCGATGCCGCATTCACCTGGATGAACTGGTGGGCCGGCGATACCCTGGGCGTACTCATCATGGTGCCCCTGCTCATGGTGTTTTTCGGCATGCCGGCAGCCGAATGGCGTTCGCGCCGGCTGACCGTGACGGTGCCGATGCTGATTGCGCTTGGCGTCCTCGCCGCTACCTTCATGCAGGTTTCGCATTGGGAAGAGCGACGTCTGCAGACCCAGTTGAACCGTGATGCCGAACATGTCGCCAGTCTCGTGCGCAAGCGCTTCGACGCACAGCTGGATCAGATGCTGGCGCTGGAGCGGCTGGCCACCGTTCATCCGGCACTTGATGCGCAGGTCTGGCACGAGTTTGTGACGCCATTGCTGGCACGTTATCCCGGCACCCAGAATTTCGGCTGGAGCCCGTTGGTGGCTGATTCCGATCGTGCCGCATTCGAGGCTGCCGTTCGCGCCAACGGCATGGCGGATTTTTCCATTCTTGGCCGGGATCCGGCCGGACGTACCTTTGTTGCCGATGCCCGCCCGGAGTACCTGCCGATCCTCCATGTCGAACCACTGGCGGCCAACCGCAGCGTCATCGGTCTTGATCCGCTGTTTCTCGAACAGACGGCCCAGGCTGCCTTGCGTACCCGGGAAACCCGTTTGCCGATCGCTTCCAGATCGATCCGCCTGGTTCAGGAGGAGGGTGAGCAGCGCGGTGTCGTCATTTACCACGCAGTTTTTGCCGGCATGCCATTACGCCAGATCGGTATGGTTTCCGGGGTTTTCCGGATGGACGACGTGCTCATTTCCGCATTGTCCGGTGAGACACGCGACGGCCTGGCGGTTTGCCTGGTCGATGATGACGGTCTCCAGCGCCTGTTCGGGCCGGCTGATTGCGAGGCTGCCGACTGGCAGGATCGTCGCCTGCACTGGCAGGAACCGCTGGGTTTTGCCGGACGGCATTGGCAATTGAAGATCGCCGCAACGGATGAGTACATGTCGATCTTGCGCAGCTGGGGGGTCTGGCTGACGCTTGCCGTCGGGTTGCTGAGCACGGCGGTACTTGGTGCCTTCCTGTTGCTGACCAGTGGTCGGGCGCGTCGCATTGAGCGGCTGGTCGAAGAGCGGACGTGGCAACTGGCCGATGCCGGCCGCAAACTGGTCGAGCAGCAGGAGGAACTGCTGCAGGCGCAACGGATTGCCCGCCTCGGTAGTTGGGAAAAACTGCCCGATGCGCTGGCTTGCCACTGTTCGGACGAGCTGCGCAGCATCATGGGACTGGGTCGGGAAACGGTCGTCAGTTTGCCCGATCTGGTCGAGCGCGTGCATCCGGACGATCGCACGGCATTGCGCAATGCGCTTGAACAGCTGGCTGCCGAGCCTGGACAGGTGGCGCTCGATTGCCGCCTGGACGAAGACGGGCCGATTCCCGGCATGTTGCATTTCCGCATCGAGAGCGATCCTTGCGCCGGCGGTGGACTGCGTATCCGCGGTACGGCCCAGGATGTGACGGCGGCGAGGGCGGCCGAGGAGCATATTGCCTTCCTCGCCCATTACGATGTGCTGACCGGCCTGCCGAACCGCACCCAGTGGAACGAGCGGGCGCATCTCGAACTGCGCAACGCGACCCGACTGGCCGAGCGCCTGGCTGTCCTCTTCATCGACCTCGATCATTTCAAGGCGGTCAATGATTCACTCGGGCATCCGGTAGGTGACCAGTTGTTATCCGGTGTTGCCCGGCGCTTCAATCTCTGTCTGCGCGAAAACGATTTTCTGGCCCGACTGGGGGGCGACGAATTCGTCGTGCTGCTGCCTGCACTTGAGCATCCGGAAGACGCGGCGCTGGTCGCGCGCAAGCTGATTGGTGCGTTGCAGGCGCCGATGCTGATCGAAGGGCACGAACTGACGGTATCGGCCAGCATCGGCATCGCCGTCTTCCCGGGCGATGGCGACGATGTCAGTGCGCTGCTCAAGCACGCCGATGTGGCGATGTACTGTGCCAAGGATCAGGGGCGCAACACTTATCACTATTTCAAGCCGGAAATGGACGTCCATGCGCTCGAGCGGCTGATGCTGGAAAACGCCTTGCGGCGGGCCATCGAACGCAATGAACTGGTGCTGCACTACCAGCCGCAGGTGGCGGCTGGCGACGGCCGGGTACTCGGCTGCGAAGCGCTGGTGCGCTGGCAGCATCCGGAACTGGGCATGCTGCAACCGGTTCAGTTCATCGCGGTGGCCGAGGAAAGTGGTCTGATCATCCCGCTGGGGGACTGGGTGCTGGCAACCGCCTGCCGGCAATTGGCCGGGTGGCAGGCGGCCGGGCGTGAACTGGTGATGGCGGTCAATATTTCGGCACTGCAATTTTGTCAGGCCACTTTTGTCGACACCGTCCGGCGCATTCTTGACGAGACTGGTGCCGATCCCAAGCGGCTTGAACTCGAACTGACGGAAAGCGCGCTGATGCAGCCGACACCGGAAGTGCTGGCGCGGATGAATGCGTTGTGCGAGCTTGGCATCCGGCTGGCGCTGGACGATTTCGGCACCGGCTATTCCAGTCTGTCTTATCTGAAGCGCCTGCCGATTTGCCGCTTGAAGCTGGATCGCAGCTTCGTCAAGGACGTGCCGGACGATCTCGAGGATGTGGCGATCGCCATGGCGACCCTGTCACTGGCGCGCGACCTCGGCATGGACGTGGTTGCCGAAGGGGTCGAGAACGAAACCCAGCGGCAATTCCTCGCCGAGCGTGGCTGTCCGGTGATGCAGGGCTACCTGTTCAGCCGGCCGCTGGCGGCCGACGCGCTGGCGCAGTGGATCGACGCGCGCTGAGCGAAGCCTAGAGCCGGAAGGCGCCGGTCAGCGCGGCGATCATGTAGCTGTGGTCGAGCACGCCGGCGCTTTCGCGGATGCTGTGCATGGCCCACATCGGCGAGCCGACATCGACGCTGGGGATGCCCAGGCGGGCGGCGACAATGGGGCCGATGGTGCTGCCGCAGCCGAGGTCGGTGCGATGCGCGTATTGCTGGCAAGGTACGCCGGCCTGTTCGCAGATGGCCATGAACAGCGCCGCCGTTTCGGCGCCGGTACTGTAGCGCTGGTTGGCGTTGCTCTTGATCACCGGGCCGGCATTGACCAGGACGCGGTGGCAGGGTTCATAAGCAGCCGGGAAGTTCGGGTGCCAGGCGTGTGCCATGTCGGCGCTGATGAAGAAGCTGCGGGCCAGCAGGCGGCGCAGGTCCTCGGCATCGAGGGCGAAATTGCCGGCGATCCGTTGCAGGACGTCGCCGACCAGACTGCCGCCAGCGCCGGCGGCGCTTTCCGAGCCGACTTCTTCGTGGTCGAACAGGGCGACCAGACAGGTTTGCCCCGGTTTTTCGACCGCCAGCAGGGCGGTCAGCGCCGCGTGGCAGGAGGCCAGGTTGTCGAGCTGGCCGTTGGCAACAAATTCGCGGTCGACGCCCCAGAAACTGCCTTTTTGCGTATCGCAGGCAGCCAGTTCCCAGGTCATCAGGCTTTCCGGCGGGACATCGAGCGCTGCTGCCAGCGGCCGGCGGAAATGCGCGTCGGCCTTGTGGTCGTCGGTTGAGACGCCGAGCAGCAGCGGCAGCTCGGTCTGCTTGTTGAACTTCAAGCCGTTTTCATTGACCTCGCGGTTCATGTGGATGGCCAGGCTGGGCAGGCGCAGCAGTGGTTCGGTGATATGCACCAGCCGGCTTTCGATGCCGCTGGCGTTGCGCACCATGACCCGGCCAGCCAGCGCCAGGTCGCGGTCGGCGAAGGTCGCAAGGATCGGGCCGCCGTACACCTCGACGCCCAGCCGGATCATGCCGGCGGCGTCTTCGGCGGGCTTCGGCTTGATCCGCAGCCCGGGGGAATCGGTATGGGCACCGACCATGGTCAGGCCGGTTTCCACCAGTGGCTGGTTGCCGATGGTGAAGGCAATGATCGACGAGCCGCCACGGGTGACGTAGTAGCGTCCGCCGGGCTCCAGTTGCCAGCGGTCGAATTCTTCGAGGCGCTGGAAGCCGGCTGCCTGCAGCCGGGTCTTGCAGGTGGCGACGGCATGCCACGGGCTGGGGCTGGCGTCGATGAAATCGAGCAGGTCCTGCGCCTGGGCGCGGGTGCTGTCGGCAATGGCGAGCGGAGCGGTCATCGGTGGTTTTCCAGGTCCTTGCAGGCGTCGACGACGAGCGCTGCAACACGGCGATCATAGAGCATGGCGATGTGGCCGACCGGTGGCAGATCGACGTTGCGGGCACCGGGCAGCCGCTGGTTGTCCTGCGGCATGACGTAATTGTCGCAGGGATTGCGGAACGCGATGGCCGGCACGCCCGGTTTTTCAACCGCCATGTCACGCAGCCACAGCGAGTCGACCTGCATTTCCCTGGCGTTCTGGCCGATGCCATAGCGGGCCAGCCGGGTACCGGCATTCGGCGTGGCCAGCGTGATCAGTGCCGAGACCCGTGCGTGTCCGTGGCGGGCAAGATAAGACCGGCAGATCAGGCCGCCCATGCTGTGGCCGAGCAGTATCAGTTGTTTTGATCCGGTTTCGCGGCAAACAGCTTCGATCCGATCATGGAGCAGCGGGACCATTTTTCCCATACTGGTGAACGGCGGGAACAGGCTGATCGTCGCCACCGTGCAGCCGGCCGCTTCGAGCCGTCGGCGCAGCAGCCACCAGACACCGCGACTGCAACCGTAACCGTGCACCAGCAGGACGACACGGCCCTTGCCGTTCAGGCGGTCGGCCGGCAGCCACAGGCGTTCGAATGGAATGACCAGGAGGAAGGTCAGCAGAAAGGCGAAATACTCGCCGATCATGACCCGCAGGCTGCGCCAGAGTCCCGGCCAGCTCCCCGCAGTGGCGTACTTCCAGCCAAACAGCCAGGTGATTGCGTTCTGGTTGGCACGGACGATGAGCAGCGTGATCAGCGCGCCCGCTGCGGCCGCAGGCGCGTCGGCACCCGCGAGTTTCAGGCCGAGGAAAAAATAGATCACCAGTTCGATGACGATCCAGAGCAGGAGGGAGAACGGCAGCATCGCTGGGATCAGGCCGCAGCCCCGGTTTCCGGTTTGGGCAGCCAGATGCAGGCCCCCTTGGATTCCTTGTCGATCGCCGCCAGCACGCTTTCGTGTTCGACGATTTCTTCGGCAGTCGCCCGGCGGACGAGCAGCGGCTTGCGCTGGCGCGCCTTGCCGTCGGCACCAAGCAGCACCGGCGGGGCTTCGTCCGGTTCGATCATCAGCGCGTTCTGGCCGCGCGTCATCGCCAGGTAGACTTCCGCCAGCAGTTCGGTATCGAGCAGGGCGCCGTGCAGCGTGCGGCCCGAGTTGTCGATTTCGTAGCGCTCGCACAGCGCGTCAAGGCTGTTGCGCTTGCCTGGGTGCAGGGCCTTGGCGTCCTTCAGCGTGTCGATGACGCCACTGCAGATCGTTTCCACCGGCACCCGGCCGAGCCGGTCGAGCTCGGCGTTGAGGAAGCCGAGGTCGAACGGGGCGTTGTGGATGATCAGCTGGGCGCCGTTGATGAATTCCAGGAATTCGTCGGCGATGTCGGCGAATTTTGGCTTGTCGGCGAGGAATTCGAGCGTGATGCCGTGCACCGCCTGGGCGCCGGCGTCGATGTCGCGCTCCGGATGCATGTACTTGTGCAGATGGCGACCGGTCAGCCGGCGGTTGACCATCTCGATGCAGGCGACTTCGATGATGCGATGACCGTCGCGCGGGTTGAGGCCGGTGGTTTCGGTATCGAGGACGATCTGTCTCATGCCGTTTCCTTCTTCAGTTCGTCGATGCCGCGATTGGCCAGCGCGTCGGCGCGCTCGTTCTCCGGGTGGCCGGCATGGCCCTTGACCCAGATCCATTCCAGCGTGTGCCGGCGTGCCTGTTCGTCGAGCAGTTGCCACAGGTCGGCGTTCTTTACCGGTTTCTTGTCGGCAGTCTTCCAGCCGTTGCGTTTCCAGCCGTGGATCCACTCGCTGATGCCCTTGAGCACGTATTGCGAGTCGCTGTGCACGCGGGCGCTGACCGGGCGCTTCATGGCGTCGAGGGCGCGGATGACGGCCAGCAGTTCCATGCGGTTGTTGGTGGTGGCGGCTTCGCCACCCCACAGTTCCTTCTCGTGGCCGCCAGCGCGCAGGATGGCGCCCCAGCCGCCGGGGCCGGGATTGCCGCGGCAGGCGCCGTCGGTGTAGATATCGACGATCTCAGTCGCCATGGCTTTCCTTTTGCGCAATCGGGCGCAGGGCTTTGGCGCGGACAGTCTTCTTGCGCCAGTTGGGGGTGAGCAAGCGCATGCCGTGCACGCGTTTGACGGCGCGCAGCATATAGACAGCGCCGGAAAATTTCCACCAGCGGCGGCCGGCGCTTTCGGTGAAACGCCAGCGCTGCAGCCATTTCTGCTGTTCGCAGGGTGGGGCGTAGCAGCCGAAACTGCCGCGGTCGACGTCGAAACCCAGCAGTTTCAGCCAGTCCTTGAGCCGTGTTTGCGACAGGTAGCTGCCATTCCACGGGAAGCCCTTGCCGCGCCGGGCTTGCTTCTTCAGGCCCCACAATGACAACGGATTGAAGCCGGTGACGATCAACTGACCCTCGGGGATCAGGATGCGCTCGACTTCACGCAGGATCTGGTGCGGGTCGTCGGCGAATTCGAGAATGTGCGGCAGGACCACCAGGTCGACGCTCTGTGCGGCGATCGGCAGTGCCGCCGGCAGGCAGCGGGCGGCGACCGGGTCGCCTTCGCCGATGCGCACGCGCAGTGCCATGCGATTGGCGCGCAGCAGGTCGCACTGGGGCAGGCCGATCTGCAATGCATTGAAGCCGAAGATGTCGGTGACCGCCTCGTCAATTTGCTGGATTTCCCAGTCGAGCACGTAGCGCCCCTGCGGCGAGGCGAGCCAGGCATCGAGACCGGCATTTGACATCCGGGCGGACTGGTTCGATAGTTCCGGCATGTTCGAAATTTCGCTCATTCCCGCATTCAAGGACAATTACATCTGGCTGCTGGTGCGTGACCGCCAGGCCTTCGTCGTCGATCCCGGCGACGCGGCGCCGGTCATTACCCGTCTGGAAGCCGACGGTCTCGACCTGCGCGGTATCCTGGTGACACATCACCATGCCGACCACCAGGGTGGCATCGGCGAGTTGCTGACGCGCTACCGCTGCGAAGTCTTCGCGCCGGCCGATGAGTCTATCACAGGGACCAGTCGTCCCCTGCGCGGTGGCGAGCAGATCGAGGTCCTGGGAGAAACGGTCGATGTGCTGGCGGTGCCTGGACACACGCTCGGCCATCTGGCCTACCTGGCCCCGGGTGCGCTGTTTTGCGGCGATACGCTGTTTGGTGCCGGTTGCGGGCGCCTGTTCGAGGGTACGCCTGGCCAGATGATCGATTCGCTGGATCGCCTGGCCGCCTTGCCGGACCAGACGCAGGTGTTCTGCGCCCACGAATACACACAAATGAACCTGCCCTTCGCGTTGACCGTGGAACCGGACAATCCGGCATTGCAGCAGCGCAGTCGCCGGGTGGCCGAACGGCGGGCGGCTGGCTTGCCGACCGTGCCGTTGTCGCTGGCCGAGGAGAAGGCGACCAATCCCTTCCTGCGCTGCGATCAGCCGGCGGTGATCGCAGCGGCGCGCGAGCATGCTGCGGTCGACACCTCGAAAACGGCAGTTTTTGCGGCCTTGCGCGCCTGGCGCAATGTTTTCTAACGCTTCTGACGGGAGCGGAGTTTCTTCAGTGCGTCGAGGACCCTGGCTGCGTTGAAGGGTTTGACGATGAAACCGGCTGCACCGAACATGATCGCATCCTGAACGGTTTCCGGGTCGGCGCTGCCGGTGATCATGATGAATCCGGTATCCGGTCGCTCGGCCTTGATTTCGGCCATCGCTTCAAGGCCGTTTTTTTCCGGCATCATGACGTCCATGCAGACGATGTCCGGTTTCATCCGCAGCGCCACTTCGACGGCCTGCACGCCATTGCGGGCTTCGCCGATGACTTCGTAGTCGTCACCGCGAAGAATGCCGCGCAGCACGGTGCGCATGATGTCGTTGTCGTCCACGATGACGACGGATAGCTTTTTTTTGCTCATTCCAGGCCGAAAGGCTAAGTTGTTCCCAAAACTGACTAGTAGCAGTTGGCCTTGAAGAATACCAGAGCGGCGACGGCAATGCAGATTGCGCAGCAGGCCCAGAAGATTCCCCATTTAATTGCCTGGGCTGCGTCGCGATAGGCCCGTCGCTGCTGCGACTGGAAATAGCGCTGTGCTTCGCCGATGGTGAGCATGGCGGTGAGCATGAAGAAGATCATGCCGGTGAACATGGCGATGATCAGTCCGTTGCTCATTGTCCGGCAGTGGCCGTTGGTCAGCCGCAGGTAGGAGAGGACTGAGTCTGTCTTGAACGCATAGCTGGCTACCAGATAGGCCAGCACAGCGAAACCGGCGATCAGGAAAATCGTCAGCCAGGTTTGCCAGCGCTGCAGTTGGGCCCAGCCGCGCTTGATATCGTCAATAATCCACTTCATTGCTTGCTGATTCTCTGTTTGCACACTGGTGCTGTGCTAGATTTGGCAACGTGCCATTTTTTGCCAAGATTACCATGTCCGAGTCGTCGAAGTCAGTTTTGTTAAAAATGTCACAGCTTCGTGACGCTGTCGATTCACCGCGCAATCGTCGTTACGGAAAGTGGCTTGCGGGCGGCTTCCTGGCGCTGGTACTGCTGGGGTTTTTTGTCGCGCCGCCGGTACTCAAGTCGGTGTTGCTGTCCCAACTCGGTAAAGCCCTGCATCGTGAAGTCGCCATCGAGCGCATCGACATCAATCCGCTGGCGCTGTCGGCGACTGTCGCCGGCGTATCGGTGCGCGGCGAGGGCGGCGAAGCAGCCGGTTTCGATACCCTGTACGTCAATCTGTCGGCGCGGTCCTTGTTCCAGTTTGCTGCGGTGGTCGACGAGATTCGACTGGACGGACTGCGTATCGCGGTGACGCGACTGGACGAAGGGCGCTACGACATTTCCGACCTGCTCGACAAATGGATGCAGCCGGACGACGAACCGGACAGCGGTCCGCCACGTTTCTCTGTCAACAATATCCAGTTGCTGGGCGGCAAGGTGGTTTTTGCCGACCAACCGCGTGAGCGGGTGCATACGATCAGCGACATCAATCTCGCCCTGCCTTTCATTTCCAGCCTGCCGTACCAGGCGGAAGTTCTTGTCCAGCCGATGTTCTCGGCCAACATCAATGGCTCGCAATTCAATCTCGATGGCAGAACCACGCCGTTTGCCGACGGCCGCGAGAGCGAATTGAACCTGGTGCTCGACGATTTCGACCTGAGCACTCTGCAGCCCTATCTGCCGGCGGTGGTTCCGCTGCGCATCGATTCGGCGCTGCTGGCGACCCAGTTGAAGGCAGTCTTCAAGGAATTGCCGGGGGGCGTCAATTCGCTGGCACTGATCGGCAAGACGCAGATTTCGGCGCTCAAGCTGGCGACCCGGGAAGGGCAGCCGCTGCTTGGCTGGAAAACGCTGGCCGTCGACCTCGACCAGATCGATCCCTTCAACCGCGTCGTCGCCGTGCACAAGGTGGCACTCGACGGTGTCGACCTGAATCTTGCGGTCAACCGTGCTGGCGAACTGAATTTGCTCGCGCTGGCGCAAAAGCTGACAGCTGCTGTGCCGGCACCGGAAAAAACCGCGGAGGCGCCGGCGCCGCTGGGCTGGTCGCTTGGTGAGTTCGTCATGAGTAATGGCCTGGTGCGCTGGAACGACACCTCGGGAGCGCAGCCGGTGGTCGGCGAGGTGCGCGAACTGGCCCTGCGCGTCGGGCGCGTGGACAGCAAGCTGGCGGCGCCGCTGGAAATCACCGAGGCGTCCTGGCAACTGGATTTCGGTGAACGCTTCCAGGTGGGCAAGATGGGCATCAAGGGGGCTCGTGTCGACCTGGCGACGCAGCGCATCGACGTCGCCGAGGTGAGCAACTCGGCAACGCGCATCGCCGTGACGCGCAACGCAGCAGGTGCCATCGAATGGCTCACGCCGCCGCAGCTCAAGCCCGCAGCGAGCAAGGGCAAACCTAGCGAGGCGCGTCCCTGGCTGGCCCAGATCGCGCGTCTTGATGTCGACGACCTCGGGCTGCGCTTCGAGGACAGGTCGGTAAAACCAGCGGCCTTGCAGCAGATCGACGGTCTCAGCATCCACGGCGAGAAGCTCGGCAACGTGCCGAACGAAAAGGGCAGGCTGATACTGAAAGCTGCGGTCAACAAGCAGGGCAGCCTGGAAATTGCCGGCGATCTGCAGGCGGTGCCGTTTGCCGCGACGCTGAAGGTCGATGGCAAGGCGATCCCGCTCAACGGCTTGCAGGGGTATTCCGGCCAGTATCTCAATGTGACGCTGCAACGTGGCCTGTTTTCAAGCCAGGGTGAGGTGGTGGTCAGTCTCGACCAGGATAAGTTGAAAGCCGCTTACAAGGGTTCGGCGACGCTCGGCAACCTGCTGGCGGTCGATCCGGACAACAAGGCCGATTTCCTCAAGTGGAAGTCGTTGCACTTCGCCGGCATCGATTTCCGGCTCGACCCGCTGGCCGTCAATATCCGGGAAATCGCGCTGAGCGATTTCTTCTCGCGTCTGATCCTCAATCGGGACGGGCACCTCAATGTCGCTGACATCGTGCGCAAGCCGCCGGCGGAAACGCCGGTTGCCGCAGAAGCTGCACCGGTCGCTGCGGCGACGCCGGCCGAGCCGGTGGTGCCGGTCCGCATCGGCAAGGTGACGCTGAACAACGGCACGGTCAATTTCTCCGACTTTTTCGTCAAGCCGAATTACACCGTCAACGTCGGCAAGCTGGGCGGTCGCGTCACCGGCCTGTCGTCGACCGAGGGGACGACGGCCGACATGGAGTTGCGTGGCGTCTACGGCGGTTCGGCCCCGGTGCTGGTCACCGCCAAGCTGAATCCGCTGGCGGCGCAGGCTTACCTCGATCTGCAGGCCGAGGTGAAGGGGGTCGATCTGACCGGTTTCTCGCCGTATTCCGGCAAGTACGCGGGCTATGTGATCGATAAGGGCAAGTTGACGCTGAACGTCGCCTACAAGCTGGAGAACAAGCAACTGACGGCCGACAATCACCTGTTCATCGATCAGTTCACCTTCGGTGAACGCGTGGACAGCCCGGATGCGACCAGCCTGCCGGTCAACCTGGCGATTGCGCTGCTGCGGAACAATCGTGGCGAAATCGACATCAGGCTGCCGATTTCCGGTTCGCTCGACGATCCTCAGTTTTCCGTCGGCGGCCTGATCGTCAAGGTCATCGTCAATCTTTTCGTCAAGGCCGTGACGTCGCCGTTTGCACTGCTCGGTTCGATGTTCGGTGGCGGCGAGGAGTTGTCCAACCTGGCCTTCGTCGCCGGCCGGACCCAGCTCGATGCTGCCGCACTCGGCAAGCTGGAAGCGCTGGCGCGCGCCCTCAACGAGCGCAGCGCGCTGAAGCTTGAAATCACCGGCCAGGCCGATCCCGAGATCGACCGCGAGGGTGTCAAGCGGGTGGCGATCGAGCGGGCGATGCAGAAAGAGAAGTTTGCCGATCTGCAGAAGAAGGGTGGCGACGTCGAATCGGCGGATATGCTGCGCATCGAGCCCGAGGAATACAAGACCTACCTGACGCGTGTCTATCGCGCGGCGAAATTTCCCAAGCCGCGCAATTTCATCGGCCTGCAGAAGGAACTGCCGGTCGATGAAATGGAAAAGCTGATGCTGGCCAACCTGCCGGCCGCCGACGGCGACCTGTCGCAACTGGCCCGCCAGCGTGCGGAAAATGTTCAGCAGTGGCTGATCGAACAGGGCAAGGTACCGGCCGAGCGGATCTTCCTGGTGCCGGCCAAGGGGCCGGCGACTGGTGGCGGTCGTGTCGACTTCGCCCTGAGATGAAAAGATGAGCGAGACAATGGCACTGGCCTTGCCGGCCGGTCTGGTGGTTGTCATGCTGCTGCAGGTGGCGCTGCTGTGGCGCGGTAGCCGCACGACGGACGACAGCGCCGGCCTGCGCGCGCTGCAGGAAGCACAGGAAAAGGGACTGGCCCGGCTGGAACGCGAATTGCGCGAGGAACTGGCGCGCGGGCGGCGCGAGGATGCCGAGGAGTCGTTCCGCGATCGCGAGGAAAGGGCGCAGTCGGCGACCCTGCTCGGCCAGGCGGTGAGCACCCAGATGGGGCAGTTGGGCACCCTGCAGGCGGAGCGGCTGGAAGCCTTCGCTCGCGAGCTGAGCCGCTTTTCCCTGGGTCTCGACGAGCGCTTCGAGCGTCTGAAAAACAGCGTTGAAGGGCGGTTGACCGCAATCCAGGCGGACAATGCCGCGAAGCTTGAGGAAATGCGCCGGACCGTCGACGAGAAACTGCATGCGACGCTCGAGCAGCGCCTCGGCGAATCGTTCAAGCTGGTCAGCGACCGGCTGGAGCAGGTACATCGCGGCCTGGGCGAAATGCAGAACCTGGCCGCCGGCGTCGGCGACCTGAAGCGCGTGCTGACCAACGTCAAGACGCGCGGTACCTGGGGCGAGGTGCAACTGGCGGCCCTGCTCGAACAGTTGCTGACCGCCGGCCAGTACGCTGCCAACGTGGCGACCCGACCGGGTAGCGCCGAGCGCGTCGATTTCGCCATCCGCCTGCCGGGCAAGGATGACGGCGCCGTCGTCTGGCTGCCGATCGACGCCAAGTTTCCGATCGAGGACTACCAGCGGCTGGTCGATGCCAGCGATCCGGCCATTGCCGAGGAAGCGGCGAAGGCCATCGAGACGCGGCTGAAGAACGAGGCGAAGAGTATCCGTGACAAGTACGTCGCGCCACCGCACACCACCGATTTCGCGCTGCTCTACCTGCCGGTCGAGGGCTTGTACGCCGAGGCGCTGCGTCGGCCGGGGCTGGCCGAGACGCTGCAGCGCGACTACCGCGTCAGCCTGGCCGGACCGACGACACTGGCGGCGTTGCTGAACAGCCTGCAGATGGGTTTCCGGACGCTGGCCATCGAGCAGCGCTCGGCCGAGGTGTGGGCGGTGCTCGGTGCGGTGAAGAGCGAGTTCGGCAAGTTCGGCGAGGCGCTGGCGCACACGAAGAAGAAACTGGAAGAAGCGAGCAACAGTATCGTCCGGGCGGAAACGCGGACGCGCCAGTTGTCGAGGAAATTGAAGGACGTCGAGGCCCTGCCGGCCGGCGACGCGGAAAAACTGATCGGATTGGTGGATGGTGATGGCGAAGACGAGTGAACTGGAAGCGGCCTACCGGGCGACGACTTATCGGGTATTCCTGCCCGGTGGTCAGTTCGAGTTACGCATCGACAGCGCTTCTCCAGGCCTGGCCGACTGGCTGGAAACCGCCGGTGCGCCTAGCTTTGCCATCATCACTGCGTGCAACCCGGGGTCGGAACGAAGCGACCCGGCGAAGAACGCCGAGCGCCAGTCGGCGCTGGAGTGCGACCTGCTCGAAGGCAATTACGAGCCGTATGCGGCGGAGAATGTTCCCGACGATGCAGCCTGGCCGGACGAGGAAAGTTGCTTCATTCCTGACATAGCGCTTGTCGATGCCCTCGCACTGGCGGAAGATTATGGTCAGAACGCCATCGTCTGGGGTGGTGCCGACGGTATCCCCCGGCTGGCCTGGATAGAAGATTGCGAAAAATGATCAGGAAAATCGGTCGCTTCGAGATTCGTGGCGAACTGGGGCGTGGGGCACAGAGCACCGTCTACCGGGGGTTCGATCCGCAACTGCAGCGCGAGGTGGCGATCAAGACCCTGCATTTCACCCGGCCCGATCCGGCACAGAACCAGGTTCTGCTTGATGAAGCGCGGGCGGTGGGCAAGATGCGCCACCCGAACATCGTGCCGATCTTTGAGGCGGGCGAGGAGGGTGGCGACCTTTACCTGGTTTTCGAGTACGTTCCCGGTCAGAATCTGGCCGAGTTCCTGCGCCAGAGCGGCGCGCTGACGGCGGTCAAGGCCATCGGCATCCTGCGACCAGTGCTTGACGCAATTGCCCAGGCACACGCCCGCGGCATCATTCATCGCGATCTCAAGCCATCGAACATCCTGCTCGATGAAAACGGCACGCCGCGGGTCATGGATTTCGGTATCTCGGCCCATGTCGATGCGCCGACCGACAATGAAGAGGAATACTCGGGCACGCCCGCCTACATGGCGCCGGAGTACATCGAGCGTCGGGAAAGCAGTGCGCGTTCGGATATTTTTTCGGCCGGTCTGGTGCTCTTCGAGATGCTCGCCGGCCGGCGGGCAGTCGAAGGCGACAGCCTGTTCCGCATCATGCACCGGATCGCCAGCGAGGATTTGCGCTTGCCACAGAATGTTGCGGTCGACGACCGTCTGAGCGGCATTTTGTACAAGGCGCTGGCGCGCGATCCGGCAATCCGCTTCCAGAGTGCCCTGCAGTTTGCCGAGGCGCTCGACAACTATCTCGAGCCGGAGGACGAGGGGCCCATCGATAGCGGTGGACGCCAGGCAACCATCGATTTCCTGTTGCGCCGGATGCGCCACAAGAGCGACTTTCCAGCCCTCTCCGAATCGGTCAGCGCGATCAACAAGATTGCCAACAGCGAGACCGAGAGCGTCAACAAACTGTCGAATTCCATCCTCCGGGATTTCGCGCTGACCAACAAGCTGTTGCGCCTGGTCAATTCGGCCTATTTCCGGCCGGCCGGCGGTGGCAGCATCAGCACGGTGTCGCGGGCGGTCATCGTTCTTGGCTTCGAGACGGTGCGCAATATCGCGATCACGGTACTGCTGTTCGAACACCTGCAGAACAAGGCGAATGCCAACCAGCTGAAGGAGGAGTTCCTGCGTGCCAACCTGGCCGGCATCCTGGCCAAGGATATCGGCGCGGCGGCGGAAATGCGTGATCTCGAGCAGACCTTCATCTGCGCGCTTTTCCACGGTCTGGGACGACTGCTGTCGCAATACTATTTTCCCGAGGAGTCCGACGAAGTCCGTCGGGTCATGGCGCAGAAGAACTGCACTGACGACCAGGCATCGCTGCTGGTGCTGGGCATCTCCTTCGAGGACCTGGGGATTGCCATCGCCCGTCAGTGGGGTTTTCCATCGGTTATTGTCGGCTCGATGCGCAAATTGTCGGCCGGGCATGTGCGCAAGCCGGGCACGCAGGAGGAACGTCTGCGCATGCTTTCGGGCTTTGCCAACGAACTCTGCGAGGTTATCGGCCAGGTCACGCCGGAAGCGCGCGAGCGGGAAATGGCCAAGGCGATGGTGCGCTTTCGCGATGCGCTGCCGCTTGAAGAAAAAGAGGTAATGCAGACCGTGAAGCGCTCGGTCGAGGAAATTGCCGATTTTGCCCGCATCATTCACCTGAATGTCCAGCAGACTGCCTTCGGCAAGCAGATGCGCCAATTTGCCAACGGTGGCAGCGAAACGGTGCTGACCGCACCTGATCCGGAAACGGATTCGTTCAACGGTACGCTGCTCAAGGAGTCGGTCGTCCCGGGCGTGCTGGATGATCCATCCGGTACCGGTGTTCTGAAAATCGACGCCCAGGCGGTGTTGACCGCAGGAATCCAGGACATCAGCAATACGCTGGTTGATGGTTACAAGCTGAACGACATCCTGCGTATCATTCTCGAAACCATGTACCGGGCGATGGGTTTCAAGCGCGTCGTGCTGTGTATACGCGATGCCAAGGCCGGCACCATGCAGGGGCGTTTCGGTTTTGGCCCGGAGGCCAACGAAATTGCCCGCGCCTTCCGTTTTCCGCTCAGCTTCACGCCGGATATCTTCCATGCCGCGACATCGAAGGGCGCCGACATCCTGATCAGCGACATCGATGACGAGAAGATTGCGGCGCGCATCCCCGACTGGTATCGCAAGGCAGTCCCGGCCCGTTCATTCGTGCTCTTTCCCCTCAACATCAAGGGCAATCCGGTGGCGCTGATCTACGCTGACCGGGATGAGGCTGGCGGTATCGAGATTCCGGACAAGGAACTCTCCCTGTTGCGCACCTTGCGCAACCAAGCGGTGCTGGCCATCAAGCAGGGCGGATAGCAAAAGCCCGCCGGGTGGCGGGCCGTGTCATCCATTTACCAGAGTTTCCACCACGGAACCTTGCGTTCCAGGCCTTCCGTGTAATAACGGCTGTTCGGGAAATTCTTCTTCATCACCCGCTCGGCATCGTCGCGCAGGTCATTCATGCCCAGCTTGTCGTACGCGGCAACCAGAATGAACATCGCCTCTTCGATTGCCGGCGCCTGCGGGTAGGTCTCGACAGCCACCTGGGCGCGGTTGGCAGCAGCAATGTAGGCGCCGCGCTTCATGTAGTAGCGGGCGACGTGGACCTCCAGCGAGGCCAGCGCATTGACCAGATAGTTCATGCGCTTGATCGAGTCAGCCGCATATTTGCTGTTGGGGAAGCGGGTGACCAGTTCCTTGAACGAATCAAAGGCCTCGCGCGCCGCCTTGGGGTCGCGTTCGGTCAGGTCTTGGTTGCTCAGGTGGCCGACCAGACCCAGGTCTTCGTTGAAATTGACGAGGCCTTTCAGATAGTAGGCATAGTCAACCGCCGGATGATTGGGGTGCAGTTTGATGAAACGATCGGCGGCGGCCAGTGCCGAGCCGGGCTCGTTCGATTTCCAGTAAACGTAGGCCAGTTCCAGTTGCGCCTGCTGGGCGAAGCGGCCGTAGGGATAACGGGCTTCAAGTTTTTCCAGCATTTTGGTGGCGGTTTCCCACGAGCCTTCGCCCTGCGCTTCCTTGGCGGCAGCGTAAAGACGTCCCGCCGACCAGCCTGCAGTCTCGTCGTGTTCAGTGGGGTTTGAACTGCAGCCGGCGAAGATCGCGATGGCGAAGACGGCGAGCAGTGTACGAAGGTAGGCGGGGAATGACTGGAATGCGGGTAAACTTCGCATCATGAACGATCCTTATGAAAACTCGGGCGATTATAGCCCAAGCGAGCCGCTCAATCTGACGGTTCCGGATGCTTGTGCCGGTCGTCGTCTCGACCAGGCACTGGCAGAGATGCTGCCGCAGCATTCGCGCAACCGTCTGCAGACCTGGGTGCGCGATGGCTGCGTCGAAGTCGATGGGGTGCTGGCCAGTGAGCCGAAGCGCAAGGTGATGGGGGGCGAAAAGCTGCTGATCGCCTTGCCGGAAGATGCCGCCGTGCTGTCCGAACAGGCGGAAGACATTCCGCTCGACATCGTGTTCGAGGACGAAACCCTGCTGGTCATCAACAAACCGGCCGGACTGGTCGTCCATCCCGGCAGCGGCAACTGGACCGGCACCTTGATGAACGCCTTGCTGCACCACGTGCCGGGTATCGCCGAAGTGCCGCGTGCCGGTATCGTGCATCGCCTGGACAAGGACACCAGCGGCCTGCTGGTGGTTGCCAAGACGCTGGAAGCGCAAACCGATCTGGTCCGCCAGTTGCAGGCGCGGACTGTGAAACGCCAGTATCTGGCCATCGCCAGCGGCGTCATCCGCCGTGACGGCGGCGTCGATACGCCGATCGGCAGGCATCCGGTGAACCGGATCAAGATGGCCATCGTGCCCGAAAGTCGCGGTGGCAAGCAGGCCCTGACCTGGTATCGGCGGCTGGAGCTGTTTACTTACTGCACGCTGGTCGAGTGTGCGCTGGAAACCGGGCGGACGCACCAGATCCGGGTGCATATGGCGTCCATCGGCCACCCGCTGGTCGGTGATCCGGTCTATGGCAAGAACGATCAGCGCCTGCCGCCGTTCAAGCGTCAGGCGCTGCACGCGACCCGTCTCGGCCTGGTGCATCCCCTGAGCGGCCGGCACATGCAGTGGGAAGTGCCGATGCCTGAAGACATGCGCGAACTGATCGAAACCCTGCGCGATGGCGGCTGAGCTGCTGCTGCCCGAATGGCCGGCACCGGCCAATGTGCGCGCCTGGCAGACGCTGCGCGCCGGTGGCTGCAGCCCGGCGCCGTGGGACAGTTTCAACCTCGGTGACCATGTTGGCGATGCGCCGGAACGGGTGGCTGCCAATCGGGCGCAACTGCGCCGCCATCTGCCGGGCGAGCCGGCATGGTTGCAGCAGGTGCATGGCATTGTTGCGGTCGACGCCGCGACGGTGGCAAAAACCGTCGTTGCCGACGTATCGTTTTCGCGCCAGCCTGGCGTCGTCTGCGCGGTGATGACTGCCGATTGCCTGCCGGTGCTGTTCTGCGACCGGGCCGGCAGCGTGGTGGCTGCGGCCCATGCCGGCTGGCGTGGTTTGCTGGCAGGCGTGCTGGAAAATACGGTGGCGGCGATGCAGGTGCCCGGCGATCAGGTCATGGCCTGGCTCGGGCCAGCCATCGGGCCGCAGAATTTCGAAGTCGGCGACGAGGTGCGGCAGGCATTCGTAGACCGCGATGGGGCGGCGGCTGTCGCCTTTGTGCCTCGCCAGCCGGGTAAATGGCTGGCTGACATCGCGCTGCTGGCGCGGCAGCGGCTGGCGTCAGCGGGGGTCGGGGCGGTCTTCGGCGGCGGGCTGTGCACCGTCGCCGACCACGGACGTTTCTTCTCCTACCGCCGTGACGGAGTCACCGGCCGGATGGCCAGCCTGATCTGGCTGAGCTGACTTGGCCTGCATTGCTTCCCGGTAGGCGCGACGCTGGCGACGCACCTTGCTGCCGCTCATCCAGAGCAGCAGGCTGCAGGGCAGGAGTCCGTAAAAGGCGAACGAAACGATGCCGGCAAACAGGCTCGCTTCGTTGGCGGCAATGAGCAGGGTGACGTAAAGCCAGCCGATGGCGATGATGTACATGCCGTAATTATGCATTGACAGTGCCCGGACGGGTATGCAGAATCCAACGGCTACAGCCCCCGACAACCAGCGAGAAAAATATCCCATGGCGCAAGGATCGAACAATAACGAGGCTTTTCTGGGTTCTGCCATGCAGTTCATGCAAGCCGGGCAGAGCATGGCGCAGCAGTTCATGGACTATCTCGGCAAGAACGCCCCGGCTTTCGGCAATACGCCGCCGCCACCCGCCGATCCGCAGGCACTGACGGCGTTGCAGAAAAAGCTCATGGATCAGCAGATGTCGTTGTGGCAGGCCATGCTGGCCAAGCAGAAGGGGCAGGAGCAGGATTTCAAGGTAGCACCGGAACCCGGCGACCGCCGTTTTGCCGCGCCGGAATGGCGTGAAAGCCCGATTTACGATTACCTGCACCAGGCCTATCTGCTCAACGTCCGTTACCTGAAGGAAATGGTCGAGGTGCTGCCGGCGCAGGATGACAAGGGCCGGGAAAAGATGCGCTTCCTGGCGCGTCAGGTTGCCGATGCCATGGCGCCGTCCAACTTTGCCGCGACGAATCCAGAATTCGTCAAGCTGGCGCTGGAGACCAAGGGCCAGAGCATCACCGACGGCATCAACAACCTGATCAAGGATTTCGAGAAGGGCCGTATCTCGATGACCGACGAGTCGGTGTTCGAGGTCGGCAAGAATATCGCCACCACCGAAGGCGCCGTCGTTTATGAAAATGACGTGATGCAGCTGATCCAGTACGCCCCGCTGACGCCGAAGGTCGGTACCCGGCCGCTGCTGGTCGTGCCGCCGTGCATCAACAAGTTCTACATCATGGACCTGCAGCCGGACAATTCGCTGATCCGCTACATGGTCGAGCAGGGCAACACGGTGTTTCTCGTCTCCTGGCGCAATCCCAAGGAAGACCAGGGACAACTGGGCTGGGACGATTATCTGGAACGTGGTCCCATCGATGCCTTGCGGGTGGTTCGTGAGATAACCCGGGTGAAGCAGGTCAATGCATTGGGTTTCTGTGTCGGCGGCACCATCCTGACGTCGGCGCTGGCCGTGCTGAAGGCGCGTGGCGATGACTGTGTCGCTTCGTTGACCCTGCTGACCACGCTGCTCGACTTTTCGGATACCGGCGAGATCGGACTGTTCATCGACGAGCAGGGCATTGCCGCCCGCGAAGCGACGATCGGCAAGGGGGGGCTGCTGCCGGCCCGCGATCTGGCCAACACCTTTTCCTTCCTGCGTGCCAACGACCTGGTCTGGAATTACGTCACCGGCAACTACCTGAAGGGGCAGAAGCCGCAGGCGTTCGACCTGCTGTACTGGAACTCGGATTCGACCAATCTGCCGGGGCCGTTCGCCTGCTGGTACATGCGCAACATGTACCTGGAAAACAACCTGCGTGTTCCCGGTCGTCTGACTGCCTGCGGCGAAAAGCTCGATCTCGGCAGTCTCGACATGCCGGTCTACCTGCTGGCAACCCGCGAAGATCACATCGTGCCCTGGCAGTCAGCCTTCCAGAGCACGCGCATTCTCTCGGGCAAGGTGCGTTTCGTGCTCGGCGCCTCGGGCCATATCGCCGGCGTGATCAATCCGGCGAGCAAGAACAAGCGCAGTTTCTGGATCAACGACGAAGTGAAAACCGATGCCGAAGGGTGGTTGACCGCAGCAACGGAAATGAAGGGCAGTTGGTGGCTGGACTGGGCCGACTGGATCAAGGAGCACTGTGGGGAACAGCGCGCCGCGCGCAAGATTGGCACAACAAAATACAAAGCCATCGAGCCGGCACCGGGCCGTTACGTCAGGGAACGTGCGGTCTGATTCCGATAATCCGAGGAGGAGAAAAAAATGTTGCGAGTAGCATTGATCACCGGCGGTATGGGCGGCCTGGGCGAAGCCATCTGCATCAAGATGGCGGCGCTGGGCTACAAGGTCGTCACCACGCATTCACCGGGCAATACCAAGGTCGATGAATGGCTTAAGAACATGAACAACATGGGCTATGGCTTCAAGGCCTTTCCCTGCGACGTCACCGATTTCGATTCGGCCCGGGCCTGCGTCGAGACCGTTGCCCGCGAGGTGGGTCCGGTCGATGTGCTGGTCAACAACGCCGGCATCACCCGCGACATGACTTTCCGGAAGATGACGAAGGGCGATTGGGATGCCGTCATGAGCACCAATCTCGATTCCGTCTTCAACATGACCAAGCAGGTCATGGATGGCATGGTCGAGCGCAAGTGGGGCCGTGTCATCAATGTTTCTTCGGTCAACGGTCAGAAGGGTGCCTTCGGCCAGACCAACTACTCGGCTGCCAAGGCCGGCATGCATGGCTTCACCAAAGCGCTGGCGCTGGAAGTTGCCAAGCAGGGTGTCACAGTAAATACCATCTCGCCGGGTTATATTGGCACCAAGATGGTGACTGCGATCCCGCAGGACATCCTCGATTCGAAAATCCTGCCGCAAATTCCGGTTAGTCGCCTCGGCAAGCCCGAAGAAATCGCCGGCCTCGTTGCTTACCTCGCTTCCGATGAAGCGGCGTTCGTGACCGGGGCCAATATTTCCATCAACGGCGGTCAACACATGTATTGACCGACGTTTTTTTTACCCCGCTTCAACAACAAGGAAGGAATAATTATGACGCAACGTGTCGCTCTCGTTACCGGTGCCATGGGTGGTCTGGGTACCGCCATCTGCCAGGAACTGGCCAAGGCCGGTCACAAGGTGGTTGCCTCCTATCACCCCCAATTCGATAACAAGGAAGAATGGCTGAAGGAAATGGCCGCCGCCGGTTTCAATGATTTCGTCTGCGTCGCCGGTGACGTTTCTTCCCTGGAAGACTGCCAGAAAATGGTTGCTGAAGCCGAAGCCGCTTGCGGCCAGGTCGACATCCTCGTGAACAATGCCGGTATCACCCGTGACCGCATGTTCGCCAAGATGGAAAAGGATGGCTGGGATGCCGTCATTTCCACCAACCTGACCTCGCTGTTCAACATGTCCAAGCAAGTCTCCGCCAAGATGGCCGAGCGTGGCTGGGGCCGCATCATCAACATCTCCTCTGTCAACGGCGTCAAGGGTCAGGCTGGTCAGACCAACTACTCCGCTGCCAAGGCTGGTGTGATCGGCTTCACCAAGGCTCTGGCTGCCGAACTGGCCGCCAAGGGCGTGACGGTTAACGCCATCGCCCCGGGCTACGTCGCGACCAAGATGGTCATGGCGATCAAGCCGGAAGTTCTGCAGACCATCGTCGACTCCGTGCCGATGAAGCGTCTGGCCAAGCCGGAAGAAATCGGTGGCGCCTGCGCCTACCTGTCGTCCGAACTGGCTGGTTTCATGACCGGCGCGACGATGAACATCAACGGCGGTCTGTATTACCAGTAATTTTGCAATGCACCATCAAGGGGCGCCTTTGGGCGCCCCTTTTTTACGCTATAATGCTGCACTGCACATAAACCAATCTTGAGGCTCGCAGCATGTCCGAACCGGTTCGCCTGATCAAGAAATACCCCAATCGTCGCCTGTACGATACCAAGACAAGCGCTTACATCACCCTGGGGGATGTCAAGGAACTGGTGCTCAAGTTCGAGTTGTTCAAGGTTCTCGACGCCAAGACCGGTGACGACCTGACGCGCAGCATCCTGCTGCAGATCATCCTCGAAGAGGAAACCGGCGGTGTGCCGCTGTTCTCCTGCGAGTTGCTGTCGGGATTCATCCGCTTCTACGGCAGCACTTCCCAGAACATGCTCGGGAAGTACCTGGAAAACAACATGAAGACCTTCGTCGATTTCCAGCAGAAACTGCAGGAGCAATCGCGCACGATGTACGGTGGCGATACGGCTACGGTGCAGGCGGATTTCTGGAACCAGTTCCTGAATTTCCAGCAGCCGGCCATGCAGAACATGATGTCGGCCTACATGGACCAGTCGAAGAAGATGTTCCAGTCGATGCAGGACCAGTTGCAGACGCAGACCCGCACGATGTTCACCGGTTTCCCGGTGGTGCCGCCGGAAACGCCGGAGAAGTAATTCACCGGCCGGCAGCGGCGCTACCCGTTGCCGGGTAGCGTGTTTCAGGCTTCAGCGATCAGGAACGCGGACCGCGATCGTCGCCCTTGCCTGGCTTGCCCGGTTTCATTTCAGCCAGTTGCTTGCGCTGTTCCGGCGTCAGGACGTCCATGACTTTCCGTTCGGCCTGCAGGCGCGACATTTCCATGGCGGCGCGCTGGCTGGCGATGCCATCGATCAGCTTCCTGGCCTTCGCTTCACTGTAGTCCGGGGCCGTCTTCAGGGTTTTCAGTTCCGTTTCCGCCTTGCGCAGGGATTTCATCTGATCGCGCATGGCCGGAGCCTGGGCGTGCATGATGTCGAAAATCTTGTCTTCCTGCGCTTCGCTCAGATCAAGGCGATGCAGGCCGCGCAGCATGGCCATGCTGTCACCCTTCATGCCGTGACCGCCGTGCATGCTGGTACCGCGCATGCCATCCCTGGCGTCGCAGCCCATCTTGCCGCCCTGGCCCTGGAAGGCCATTGCGCTCAACGGAATGGCGAGGGCGATACCGGCGACGGCAAGCAGGCGCTTCGGGGTGTGGATGAATGTCTTCATGGTGTTCTCCTGTGGGTGAGCCGGAAGTGTTCCGGCGACAGGAGCAAGACTACGGACATCCACGTAAGCTGTCGTTTTCCAGATGTAAGGATTCGTTTCAGTCCAGCATGCGCGCCAGCGTCTGTTCCAGGCGGGCCACGGCGGCAGCCGGGTCGTGCAGCTTGTCGAGGCCGAACAGGCCAAGGCGGAAGGTGCGGAAATCGGCTGGCTCGTCGCACATCAGCGGTACGCCGGTGGCGCTCTGCATGCCGTTGGCGAGGAACTTGCGGCCGTTCTGGATATCCGGGTCGGTGGTGTAGCTGACGACCACACCCGGCGCCTGGAAACCTTCGGCGGCGACGCTGGGGAAACCGCGTTCGACCAGCAGCGCGCGCACGCGCCGGCCGAGTTCCCACTGCTCGGCGCAGACCTTGTCGAAGCCGTAGGCTTCGGTTTCCAGCATGACTTTGTGTACGGCAGCCAGCGCATCGGTCGGCATGGTCGCGTGATAGGCGTGGCTGCCGCTTTCGTAGGCTTCCATGATCTGCAGCCATTTCTTCAGGTCGCAGGCGAAGCTGGTGCTGCTGGTCGCGTCGATGTGCGCGCGGGCGCGTTCACCCAGGGCGATCAGCGCGCAGCACGGCGAACCGCTCCAGCCCTTTTGCGGGGCGCTGATCAGCACGTCGACATCGTTCGCCGCCATGTCCACCCAGACGGTGCCGGAAGCGATGCAATCGAGCACGAACAGGCCATCGACCGCGCGGACGGCGGCGCCGACGGCGCGCAGGTAGTCATCGGGCAGGATCATCCCGGACGAGGTTTCGACATGCGGGGCAAAGACGACTTCCGGGCGCTGTTCGCGGATGGCCGCGACAACCTCTTCAATCGGTGCCGGCGCAAACGGTGCCTGGGCGCCGCTGCCTTGCTGGCGGGCCTTGAACACGGTGCTTTCCGAGGGAATGTGACCCATGTCGAAAATCTGCGTCCAGCGGAAGCTGAACCAGCCGTTGCGGATGACCATGACCTTGCGCTGCGTCGCGAACTGGCGGGCCACCGCTTCCATGCCGAAGGTGCCGCTGCCGGGAACGATGACCGTTGCCTTGGCGTTATAGACCTTCTTGACGATGCGCGAGATGTCGCGCATGACGCCCTGGAACTGCTGCGACATGTGATTCAGCGCGCGGTCGGTGTAGACCACGGAGTATTCGAGCAGGCCGTCGGGATCGGGATGGGGCAGCAGGGCGGGCATGGGTGTCTCCAGCTTGTGTTGGTTGTCAGGGGGCGAGGATAGCGCCGTCCTCGCTTTCCGGCTAGCCCGCCGGCTGGTGCGCAGGATTGGGACGGTCGCTGACGATGTCACCATCGACCAGTTCGACGATGCGATCGCAGCGGCCGGCCAGGCGTGGGTCGTGGGTGACGATCAGGAAGGTGGTCTGCTCGCGCTGGTTGACCTCGCGCAGCAGTGCGAAGATGTCGTCGGCGGTGTGCGTGTCGAGGTTGCCGGTCGGCTCGTCGGCGAGTACCAGCGACGGGCGCATGGCCAGCGCCCGGGCGATGGCAACGCGCTGCTGCTGGCCGCCGGAGAGCTTGCTCGCCGGGTAGTCGGCACGCTCCGAGAGGCCGACGCCGGCCAGCAGTTCGGCGGCGCGTGCACGCATGGCAGCATCCGGACGGCCACGGTCGATGAGCAGCGGCATCATGACGTTTTCCAGCGCCGTGAACGCCGGGATCAGCAGGTGGTGCTGGAAGACGAAGCCGATCCGCTGCCCGCGCAGGCGGGTGATTTCGGCTTCGGCCAGGGTGCTGGTCTCGACGCCGTCGATGAACAGCTGGCCAGCGCTGGGCCGGTCGAGCAGGCCGATCAGGTTGAGCAGCGTGCTCTTGCCGGAACCGGACGGGCCGATCAGCGCCGCGAACTCGCCGCGCTGCAGCGTCAGGTCGATGCCGTGCAATACCTCCAGCTCGCTGTCGCCGCTCAGATAGGATTTCTTCAGCCCGGCCAGTTGCAGGACGGCGTTTGCTGGCAGCGCTTCAGCCACGGATCGCCACCACCGGGTCGAGCGAAGCGGCGCGCCGCGCCGGCATCAGTGCCGCCAGCACGCCGACCAGCGTGGCGCCGGCGGCGGCAATCAGGACCAGGCCGGGTTCGACCTCGATCATGAACATCGGCGTCCCGTCGGCATTGACGGCGAGCGTCCGCCAGAGCGCCAGGAAGGACCAGGCCAGCGCCGAGCCGAGCAGCGAGCCGAGCAGCCCGACGATGCCGCCCTGAAGCAGGAAGGTGCGCAGCACCTGGCCGCGGCTGGCGCCCATCGCGCGCAGGATGCCGATTTCGCGCGAGCGCTGGACGACCGAGACAACGAGCACGCTGGCGATGCCGAAAGCCACCGACAGGCCGATGAAGAAGCGGATGACGTTGCTCGAAATACGCTGCGAGGTCAGTGCCGTGAAGAACTGGGCGTTGGTCTTGATCCAGCTGTCGGCGATCAGCCCGGTTTCGGCGTTGAGGCGCTGCGACAGCGCTTCGGCCTGGTACATGTCGTGCAATGCTAGGTCGATGCTGGAGACGCCGCCGACCAGATCGAGCAGGCTTTGCGCGGTGCGCAGGCCGACATAGACGTTGCGGGCGTTGGCCGCCTTGTTGCCGAGATCGAACAGGCCGACGATGGTCAGCGTATCCGATGCTCCGTTGCTGGCGTTGATGCGCAGCTTGTCGCCCAGCGTGGCACCGAGATCGCGTGCCAGTTCGATGCCGATCAGCGCTTCACCGGCATTGACGCGCAGTTCGCCGCCGACCATTTTCTGGTCGAGTTCGATGACGCGAACGTAGTTGGCCGGTTCGATGCCGATCAGGTTGATCGACTTGTTGGCGTCGCCGCGCACGGCAAAGGCCGGGCCGGAAGCGACCGGCGAGATGGCGGCAATTTCCGGCAATTTTTCCAGTCGACCGCGCAAGGCCTGCCACTGATCGATCGACCGCAGACGCTGCGCCTGCTTCTGCACCAGCGCCTGGCCTTCGCCGAACTGCGGTCGGGCGATTTCCTCAGGCGGCAGCAGCACCAGGTGCGCCTGCGAGCTGAGCGTGCGCTTGACCAGGTTGGACTGCAGCCCGGACAGCAGCGCCGACATGAAGACGATCACCGAGACACCGACACCGACCCCGACGATGATCAGCAGGCTCTGCGTCCGCCCCTCGCGCAGGAAGCGGGTGGCGGCGATCCATTCGAAAGGGAGCCAGGGATGCATGGCGGACGTCAGTTGCCGGTGCGCACGCGGTCGCCGGCGGCAACGCCGACCGTGGCGGCAGGCAACACCTGGTCGCCGGCAGCCAAGCCGGCGACGATCTCAACCTGGCCGGCGTTGCGCAATCCGGTCTGCACCACTTGCCGCACGGCACGGCCCTCGCGCACGACGAGCACCCACTGTTCCAGCACGCTGCCGCGCAGTCCTTCGGCCGGCAGCAGGATGACGCCCTGTTTGCTGCCGGTTTCGATATCGATCGATACCGTCATGTCCTGCTTCAGGTAATCCGGCGGATTGTTTACGTGCAGCCGGACTTCGACCGACCCGCGCTGCGGATCGACGGCCGGGCTGATGTAGGAAACGCGTGCAGGAAAATGGCGATCCGGCCAGGCATCGGCGGAAACCCGGGCCGTCTGGTCGAGCGCCAGCAGGCGCAGGTTCTTTTCGTCGATCTGCACCAGCAGTTCGGTAGCGCCGGCCGGCGACAGGCTGAGCAGCGTCTTGCCCGGCTGCACGCTGTCGCCCGGTTCGGCCAGGCGGGCGAGGATGGTGCCGGGGCGCGGGGCGAGGATGCGCGTGTAGGCCAGTTTCGCTTGCGCCAGTTCAAGGCCGGCGCGTGCTTGCGCCACCGCCACTTCAGCCAGCCGGTAGTCGCTGCCGCCGCTGGCGTTGCTGCCGGCCTGCAGCTGGCTGGCCTGGCGCTGGCTTTCGGCGACGGTCAGGGCACGCCGGGCGTCGTCGAGTTGGTTGGTGCTGTAGAAGCCCTTGGCGACCAGCGCTTCGGTGCGGGCGAATTGCTGCCGCGCCTGGGTCAGGTTGGCTTCGGCCTGGCGCGAAGCTTCGCGGGCCAGCGGTTCGGCCAGCAGGCGCAACTGCTGCAGACGCAGTTCGCTTTGTGCCAGCTGCGCCCGGGCCTGGGCGACACTGGCTTTCGGTTCGCGGTCGTCAAGTTCGATCAGCAGGTCGCCGGCCGCGACCCGGGCGCCTTCGGCAACATGCACGGCAAGGACCTGGCCGGATATCTGGGCGGCCAGTTCGCTGCGTTGCGGTGAGCGGACCTTGCCGCTGGCAACCACCGACTGGCGGATGTCGCCATTTTGCGCGACCAGCACGCTGACGGCCTTGCCGAACAGCGGGCGCAGCAATATTGCGGTCAACAGCGCAAAAAGCAGGAAAACCGGAATCAGGACGACGGGGCGGCGCAGGCTGGCGAAGGAAAATCGTGGCATGGGGCCTTGGAGTTCGAAAATCAGGGTTGGCTAATATGACTGTTGCGAATGGTAACCGCAATCGGCTTACCATGGGCTTGGCTTTTGGCTGTCGTCTCGCCAGGCGGCGAAGCGTTGTTCAAGAAAATCGAGGAAGACGCGCACCTTGGCCGACAGCAGATGACGTTGCGGATAGAGCGCATGGATGTCGGCCGAGATGCCGGCCCACTCGGGCAGTACGCGGATCAGCCGGCCGCTGCGCAGGTCGGCGGCGATATCCCATTCCGAGCGCAGGATGATGCCGTGCCCGGCCAGCGCCCAGTCGACGGCGATTTCGCCGTGATTGACGGCGAGCGGACTGCGCACCTTGACGGTGATCTGCTGGCTGCCGTCGGTCAGTTGCCAGTTGTTGAACGCGCGCTCGTTCTCGCGGATGACGATGCAGTCATGCGCCTGCAGGTCGCGCGGGACCTGCGGCATGCCGCGGGCGGCGAGATAGGCAGGGGCGGCGCACAGCAAACGGCGGTTGGGCGCGATGCGGCGGGCGAGGATGCGCGCATCCGGCGGCGGGCCGAAGCGGATGGCGATGTCGAGCGCGTGCTCGGTCAGGTCGAGCGTGCGGTCGGACAGGTGGAGGATGACCTCGACGTCCGGCCAGTCGCGGACGAAATCCGAAATCGCCGGGCCGAGGTGGCGGCGGCCGAAACCGAAACCGGCATTGATCCGCAACAGCCCCTGCGGCTGCTCGCGACTTTCACCGAGCGAGCGTTCCAGGCGCTCGATGTCGCGCAGGATCTGCTCGCCGTCTTCCAGATAGCGTTCGCCTTCCGGCGTCAGGCTCAGTCGCCGTGTCGTCCGGTTGAGCAGGCGCACGCCGAGGCGCTGTTCCAGCGCCGCCAGCCGGCGGCTGACCGCCGGCGGCGTGATGCCAAGTGCCTGTGCCGCCGCTGCCAGGCTGGGCTGGCGGGCAAGCAGGCTGAAGAAGGCGAGGTCGGGAACGTCGTTCATTCGTGCTTTAAACGCAATAATCAATTGAATGTTGCGCCATTGTATCTTTCGCTGTGCTGAATATCATGGCTTTTCCCTCGTTGACCGCAACATTCCCATGCCTCTGCTCCACCTGCTTCCCCTTGTCGATCTCTCGCTGGCGCTGGCCATCGGCGCTGCCCTCGGTTTTTTCGGTGGCCTGTTCGGCATCGGCGGCGGCATCATTGCCATTCCGCTGTTCGTCCTCGCTTTCGCCATGGATCAGGCGATGGCGCAGGGCACGGCGCTGGTGCTGATGGTGCCGAACCTGCTTATCGGCTGGTGGCGTTACAGCCGCAAGCATCCGGTTGGCTGGCGGGCGGTGCTGTCGATTGCCCTGCCGGCAACGCTGACTACCTGGCTGCTGGCGCATTTCGCCACACGGCTTGACGCGCAACTGCTCGGCCACCTGTTCTGCGCCTTCCTCGGCATCCTCTCGCTGCGCCTGCTCTGGCAGGGACGCGGCGGGCGCGAACCGGTCACCGGCGCGCCGCTGCGCCCGGCCGCGCTGCCGCTGGTCGGCGTTGCCGGCGGCAGCAGCATGGGTTTGCTCGGCATCGGCGGCGGCCTGGTCGCCACGCCGCTGCTCTCCGGCTGGCTCGGCCAACGCCAGACCGTGGCGCAAAGCCTGGCGCTGGCCCTGGTTGCGCCGAGTTCGCTGGTCGCACTGAGCGCCTACGCCGGCGCCCAGCGCGTGGACTGGAGCCTAGGACTGCCGATGGCAATCGGCGGCATGTTCACCGTCGCTGCCGGTGTCGCGCTCGCGCACAAACTGCCGGAACGCCGCATGCGCGCAGCTTTCGCCTGGATGCTGCTGGCGACAGCATTGTGGCTGGCGCTGGCGCCGCGCTGAGGCTGATTCCTGCTAAGCTGAAGCGCAGTTTGCGGTCTAAAATGCATGCACCGGAGGAAATTGACCATGAATACTGAACAACTGATTGCCGAAGCATGCAACTTGCCTGTGGAACAGCGGGCGATGGTCGTTGACCGCCTGTTGCAGACTTTTGCCGCAACAAATCCAGAAATCGACCGGGCTTGGGGTGAGTGCGCACGCCAGCGCAGTGATGAACTCGCATCCGGCAAAGTTGCCGGTGTAGCCGCGGATGTCGTGTTTCAGCGGATCGAGGCTCGTTTGGCGCGATGAAGGTGATTTTTCACCCTGGTGCCGAGTCCGAGTTTAATCAGGCTATCGACTGGTATGAGGAAAAGTCTTCCGGGCTGGGTCGTGAATTTGCGCAGGAGATTCGTCAGGCGATTGGACGTGCCGTCGCATTGCCACTGGCGTGGGCAGAAATCCAGCCCGGTATACGTCGTGTCCTGACGAAACGTTTTCCCTACGGCGTTCTCTACAGTTCAGACGGGGCATGTCTGGAGGTGCTGGCGGTGATGCATCTGAGCCAGAAGCCTGGCTACTGGAAATCCCGCCCGTAGGCGGGATAGACGTTTCGCCTAACGCAGCAGCAGCGTAGGCACCTTTGCCGAGCGCAACAGCTCATTGGTGCGGCTGCCGAAGAGCAATTTGCGTAGCGGCGAATGATTGAAGGCGCCCATCAGCAGCAGGTCGATGTTGTGTTCCTGAATGCTACGGGCGATGACCGTTTCGGTGTCGCCCGGGATGATTTCGCTGCTCACTGAAAAGCCGGCTTTTTCCAGCGTCGACCGCGCCCATTCCATTTTTTTCGGCGCTTCCGGGTCAGGCTTGCCGGCCATCAGCAGCAGGCAGGGAATGCCTTTGAGCAGAGGGCTGTTGGCAACCATGTCGACACCGCGCCTGGTGACTTCGCCGCCGTCAAAGGCGATCATGAAGTGCTGTGGCGCCTTGAAATTCTCGGTAACCGTCAGGATCGGCTTGTGCAGCGCGCGGACGACATTTTCGACGTTGCGGCCGAGCTCACGTTGCGTGGTTTCGGCCGATTCGCTGCGGCGGCCGAGGACGAACAGGCGCACGCCGGCCTCCTGTTCGGCCAGGCTTTCTTCGAGGTGGCCGTAGCGCTGGCGGGTATCCGGTGCCAGCACGCCGGCGGCGATGGCGCGTTCGCGCAGGCCGTTGAGGAAGAGCCGCCCGGCTTCGCGCATGCCCCTGGTCTTTTCGGCGTCCTTGTCGGCGAGCTCCTTGAGCAGATGTTCCTGGGCATCGAAGCCGATGGCGCCGGAGTGGTCTTCGCTGGAGCCGATTTCCGGGTGGCGGTCGAGGATGTGCAGAAATTCCAGCGGCGCATTCATCCGGCTGGCTGCCCAGGCGGCGGCGTCGGCGACGGTGTTGGCGATGTTGTTGTCCAAATGCGGCGAGCGGTCGACGCAGGCGAGAACCTTGTTTTCGTTATTCATGATGCGCTCCTCAGTGGCCGCCGAGCATGTTTTCGGCGCCGTCCTTGTCGTGGATGGCGAAGCGGTCGAGCATCGTCGCACTGGCTTCGTTGAGGCCGATAATCTCGACCTCGACACCTTCGCGGCGGAATTTCAGCACCACCTTGTCGAGAGCGCTGACGGCGGTGATGTCCCAGAAGTGCGCCTTCGAGACGTCGATGACGACCTTTTCGATGACTTCGCGGAAGTCGAAGGAGGCGACGAAGCGATCGGCCGAGGCGAAGAAGATCTGGCCGGAGAATTGATAGACACGGGCGCGGCCTTCATCTTCCGAGCGCGAGCGGACGCGGAACAGCAGCGCCACCTTGTGGGCGAAGAAGAAGCCGGAAAGCAGCACGCCGACACCGACGCCCTTGGCCAGATCGTGGGTGAACACGGTGACGATCACGGTCGCCACCATGACCACGCTGGAACTCGCCGGGTGATCCTTGAGGTTGCGGATCGACCCCCAGTTGAAGGTGCCGATCGAAACCATGATCATCACTGCAACCAGTGCCGCCATCGGGATCTTCGCCACCCAGTCGCCGACCAGCATCAGCAGCGCCAGCAGGAAAACGCCGGCAGAGAAGGTCGACAGCCGGCCGCGCCCGCCCGACTTCACGTTGATCACCGACTGGCCGATCATCGCGCAGCCAGCCATGCCGCCGATGAAGCCGGAAGCGATGTTGGCAACGCCCTGGCCGACGCATTCGCGGTTCTTGTTGCTGCTGGTGTCGGTCAGGTCATCGACGATGGTCGCCGTCATCAGCGATTCGAGCAGGCCGACGACCATCAGTGTCAGCGAGTACGGGAAGATGATGGTCAGGGTTTCCAGATTGAGCGGAATGTCCGGAACCAGGAAGATCGGCAGGCTGTCCGGCAGTTGCCCCATGTCGCCGACGGTGCGGATGTCGAGATCAAGGAAGAGGGCGATTGCGGTGAGTACGACGATGGTCACCAGTGGCGAGGGGATGGCCTTGGTGACATACGGGAACAGGTAAATGATGCCGAGCCCGGCGGCGGTCATCGCGTAGACGTGCCAGGTCACGTTGGTCAGTTCCGGCAGTTGCGCCATGAAGATCAGGATCGCCAGCGCATTGACGAAGCCGGTGACCACTGAGCGCGAGACGAAGCGCATCAGCGCGCCGAGATTGATCCAGCCGGCGATGATCTGCAGCACGCCGGTCAGCACGGTGGCGGCGAGCAGGTATTCCAGGCCATGCTGTTTGACCAGCGTCACCATGACCAGCGCCATCGCCCCGGTGGCCGCCGAGATCATCCCCGGCCGACCGCCGACGAAGGAGATGACGACCGCGATGCAGAACGAAGCATAAAGCCCGACCTTGGGGTCAACGCCGGCGATGATGGAAAAAGCGATGGCTTCGGGGATCAGCGCCAGGGCGACGACGAGGCCGGCCAGCAGATCATTGCGGACGTTGGAAAACCAGTCCTGCTTGAGGGAACTCAGCATGATGAATTGTCTTTTTGTTGCCGCAGCGGGTGCGGTGGTGGGGGGCGAGATTCTAACGCAGACCCTCAACCGCCATCTTGCGGCGCAGGAAGGCGATCTGCGTTTGCAGCGGCAACTCCTTCGGGCAGATGTCGTGGCAGCCGAGCAGGCTCATGCAGCCGAAGACGCCGTCGTCGTCGCCGATCAGTTCGTAGAAGTCGGCGTCGCTGCGCGTGTCGCGCGGATCGAGGCGGAAGCGGGCGATCTTGTTGAGGCCGACGGCGCCGACGAAGTTTTCGTTCATCTGCGCCGTGCCGCAGCCGGCGATGCAGCAGCCGCACTCGATGCAGCGGTCGAGTTCGTAGATGGCTTCGGCCAGTGCCGGTTCCATGCGCGCTTCGAGCGCGTCGAGGTCGACGGCTTCGCTTTGCGCGATCCAGGTTTGCAGGCGTTCGGCGGTGCCGCGCATCCACTTGCCGGTATTCACCGACAGATCGCCGATCAACTCGAAGAAGGGCAGCGGGGCGAGGGTGATGTCGCTGCCGTAGTCGCGCGTCAGCGTGCGGCAGGCGAGTGCCGGGCGGCCGTCGACCAGCATTGCGCAACTGCCGCAGATGCCGGCGCGGCAGACGAAGTCGAACTGCAGCGAGGGATCTTGCGTCGCGCGGATTTCATTGAGCGCGATGAACAGCGTCATGCCTTCCGCTTCTTCCAGCTCGAAGGCTTGCAGATAAGGCTTGCTCGCCGGATCGGCCGGGTTGCAGCGCAGGATGTGCAGGGTCAGGCGACGCGGCGCCGCGCCCGGTTTCGGTTTGCGGAACAGCGTGATCATGCGTTCTCTCCAAGGCGTGCATTGTCCCCGCGCAAGTGCGCCGGCAGCAGGTGGCGGAAAGGCATCAGCGCGGCTTGCACGGCGTGCCGGTCGCTGCCGGCCAGGGCGGCACGGGTGGCGTCGACTTCGGCCTGGCGGCCCGCGGTCAGCGGATGTTCGATGGCATCGCGCGTGCCGTAGCCGCGCCAGCCGGGCGGCAGTTCCATGCGGGCGATGTCGAGCGGCTCGTAGGCCAGTGTCGGCAGCGTCTGCCCGGCGTCGGGCCAGCTTGCCAGGGTGCGCTTGAGCCAGTCGGCGTCGTTGCGCTGCGGGTAATCCTCGCGGAAGTGCGCGCCGCGGCTTTCCGTGCGCTGCAAGGCGCCGTAGCTGACGCACAGCGCCAGCTTGAGCATCTTCTGCAGGCGCCAGGCCAGCGTCAGTTCGGGGTCGGCGCCGCCGCGCCGGCCGGAAAGGCCGAGGTCGCGGCTGCGCAAAAGCAGGCTTTGCAGCGTGTTGACCGCAGCATTCATGGCTTCACCGTGGCGGACGATGCCGACCTGGGCGGTCATCGTCGCCTGCATTTCGCGCAGCAGCAGGCTGGCGCTTTCCTTGCCATGATGATTGGTGATCGCGCCAAACTCCGCCTGCGCGCGCTCGAAACACTGGCGGATCAGCGCCGTCGACACCGTCAGTTCGCCGTCCGGCGAGGCACAGAAATCGGCGATGGCTGCGCCGACGATCATTCCGGAAACCACGGTTTCAGCGACCGAGTTGCCGCCCAGCCGGTTGAAACCGTGCAGGTCCCAGCAGGCCGCTTCGCCGCAGGCAAACAGACCCTTGAGGCCGCGCGCCGCGCCGTGGGCGTCGGTGCGGATGCCGCCCATCGAGTAATGCTGGGCCGGGCGCACCGGAATCCACTGCTTGGCCGGGTCGATGCCGAGGAAGTACTGGCAGATTTCCTTCACTTCGCGCAGCTTGTGGTTGATGTGGGCGGCGCCGAGCAGCGTGATGTCCAGCCACAGATGCTGGCCGAAACGGTTGCTGGCGCCCTTGCCAGCCTTGATGTGCGCTTCCATGCGCCGCGAGACGACATCACGCGATGCCAGTTCCTTCTTTTCCGGCTCGTAGTCGGGCATGAAGCGGTGGCCGTCGACATCGCGCAGCAGGCCGCCGTCGCCCCGGCAACCTTCGGTAACCAGGATGCCGGCGGGGAAGATCGCGGTCGGGTGGAACTGGATCGCTTCCATGTTGGCCAGCGGCACGACGCCGGTGTCCAGCGCGATGGCGGCGCCGATGCCTTCGTTGATGACGGCGTTGGTGGTCGCCTGGTAGAGCCGGCCGAAACCGCCGGTGGCAATACAGGTGGCTTTGGCGACATAGGCCGTCAGCTTGCCGTCGATCAGGTTGCGGACGATGGCGCCGTGGCAGCGTTCGCCGTCGTGGATCAGCGCCACCGCCTCGCGCCGCTCATGCACCGGAATGCCGGCGGCGATGGTCTGGTCGCTGACCGCGTACAGCATGGCGTGGCCGGTGCCGTCGGCGACGTAGCAGGTGCGCCATTTGCGCGTGCCGCCAAAATCGCGGGCGGTGATCAGGCCGTGGGCATCGGCGCTTTCCGTCAGCGTTACCGGCTTGCCGTCGATGATCACGGTACGTTCGCCGGCCTCGACGCGGTTCCATGGCACGCCCCAGGCCGCCAGTTCGCGTACCGCCTTGGGTGCCACGTGGGTGAACATGCGTGCGACTTCCTGGTCGTTGCCCCAGTCGCTGCCGCGCACGGTGTCTTCGAAATGCACGTCCTCGTTGTCGCCGGCGCCCTTCAGGGCATTGGCCAGGCTGGCCTGCATGCCGCCCTGGGCAGCGGCCGAATGCGAACGCTTGGGCGGCACCAGGCTGAGGATGATCACCTGCTGGCCGCGCTTCTGCGCTGCCAGGCCGGCGCGCAGGCCGGCCAGTCCGCCGCCGATGACGAGGACGTCGCTATGGATGATTTCCATTTTTCAGTGCTTTCCGTGGTCGACCGCAACATGGCCCGGCGGCACGTAGCGCTCGCCGGCCAGTTCGGCGTGGGCACGGCCGAGGTCGATATAGGCCAGCAGCGTGACCAGACCGAGGGTGATGAAAAAGGCGCTGAACGCGTGGCGGATGTGGCGCAGGCGACGGCGTCCGGCATTGGCGTCGTCACCGACGAACCAGCCCCATTTGACCGCCAGCCGGTACAGGCCGATACCGCCATGGACTTCGGCAGCGAACAGCAGCGCCAGGTAGATCGGCCACATGCCGCCGGTCCACACGCGGTCGGCGGATTCATACGGGCCGATCAACTGGGGCTGGCTGACCATGTCGTACAGATGGATGGTGGTCAGGAAAAACAGTGCAAAGCCGGTCACCACCTGCAGCCACCACAGGCTGGTATCGCCATGGCGCAGCCGGCTCCGGTGTGCGGAAAAAGCGCGGTACTGGCGAAAACCGCCGGGAAACTTGCGCATCGCCAGCCAGGCATGGGCGACCAGCAAGCCGGTAACGCCGGAGGCAACCATCGACACCAGCACCGGTTGCGGTTCGCCGAACAGCCATCCGGCCTCGAAGAAGCGGGCAACGTTGTAGAAAAGCTCGTGGCTGATCAGGATGGTCGCGACAAAAAACATGTGGGCGACGAGAAACAGCGCCAGCACCAGGCCGCTCAGGCTCTGCAGCAGGTCGAGGCGGGCCGGCCAGCGGCTGTTGCCGGGCCGGGCGTCAGTGAGCGAGCTGCGGGCCATATCCGGGTGTGCGTGTCGCGTCGGGGCCGGGGCGTTTTCCGGGAGGGCTGGGGCGAGAGCGGTTTTGGCGATTTGGCGCATGGCTGATCTTCCTTTCCGGACGCTTTTCGGGCTGTTGTTGTTCTGGCTGCAATTTATCATGATCCAGAACATTTGCTGTCAATTAATTGTGCGCTGCAACAATTCGTAACATGGCGTCCTGTCGTTGTTTTCTCGTGTTATTGATTTTTGATGCCGCAGTGCAGCACGACGGTTTCGGCCGCCGTTCCCGGCTTCTGTTAAGATGCCGCGGGCCGCATCCGCTGCCTCAACTCCCCCCGAAAACCGCATCTTGTCTACCCTTCCGGAAATCTTCTCGCCCGACGGCCCGTTCGCCCGTGCCATCAACGGTTATCGCGTGCGCGGCCAGCAGCTCGAGATGGCCGAGCGCATCGCCGAGGCGATCAGGAACAACGCGGTGTTCATCGCCGAAGCCGGTACCGGCACCGGCAAAACCTTCGCCTACCTGGTGCCGGCGCTGAAGTCGAACGGCAAGGTGATCGTGTCGACTGGTACCAAGACGCTGCAGGACCAGTTGTTCAACAAGGATCTGCCGCTGGTGCGCGATGTCCTCAAAGCGCCGGTCAGGATTGCGCTGCTCAAGGGCCGCGCCAACTATGTCTGTCCCTACCATCTGCAACGGGCGCTGGCCGACGGCCGTTTCCTGACCCGCGAGGACGCCGCCGACGCCCGCCGCATCTCGGTCTTCGCCAAAACCACGCAGAGCGGCGACAAGGCCGAGTGCGTCGAGGTCAACGAGAATTCGCCGGTCTGGCAGCATGTCACTTCGACGCGCGACAACTGTCTCGGCCAGGACTGCCCGGACTACAAGGAATGCTTCGTCATGCAGGCGCGCAAGGAGGCGATGGCGGCCGACCTGGTCGTGGTCAATCACCATCTCTTCTTCGCCGACGTGATGTTGCGCGATGAAGGCATGGCCGAACTGCTGCCGGCCTGCAACACGGTGATCTTCGACGAGGCGCACCAGTTGCCGGAAGTGGCGACGCTTTTCTTCGGCGAAAGCGTGTCGACCGCACAATTCCTCGATCTCGCCCGTGATGCCCGCACCGAAGCGCTGACCAACGCGCGCGATTGTCTCGACCTGCCGGTTGCCAGCAAGTCGCTGGAAAAGGCGGCCAAGGATCTGCGCCTGGCGGTCGGCCTCGACAGCGGCCGCTTTGCCGCCGCCCAGTTGCTGGAAAAGCCCGAATTCGCCCCGGCGCTGCAGGGGCTGCTGGAAGAAATCGCCAAGTTCGCCGCCATCCTGGAAACCCAGGCCGAGCGCGCAGAAGGTTTGGAGAAATGCTGGCAGCGCGCCACCGAACTGGTGCAGCGCCTGACCCAGTGGCAGAACCCGGTCGATGCCGGCTATGTTTACTGGGCCGAAGCCTTCACCCATTCGCTGCAGTTGAACGCGACGCCGCTCGACGTCGCCAACATCTTCCGCAAGCAGATGGGCGGTCACCCGCGCGCCTGGATCTTCACCTCGGCGACCCTCGCCGTGCAGGGCAAGTTTCATCACTACTGCGCCGAACTGGGCCTCGGCGACCCTGATTCCGCCTGCTGGCACAGCCCGTTCGACTACGGCGAGCAGGCCGTGCTCTACGCGCCGCTGGGCATGCCCGACCCGAACGACTGGGCCTATACCGAAGCCGTCGTCGACGCCGCCTGGCCGGCGGTCAAAGCAGCCGGCGGCGGCGCCTTCTTCCTGTGCACCAGCCTGCGCGCGATGCGCCGCACGCACGAACTGCTCAAGGCCAAACTTGAGGACGAAGGCCTCGACATGCCGCTGCTGGTCCAGGGCGAGGGCAGCAAGAACGATCTGCTGCAGCGCTTCCGCCATCATGGCGCGGCGATCCTGGTCGGCAGCCAGAGTTTCTGGGAAGGCGTCGATGTGCGCGGCGAAGCGCTGTCGCTGGTCGTCATCGACAAGATCCCGTTCGCGCCGCCCGACGACCCGGTGTTGTCGGCGCGCATCGACGAAATGAAGAAGCAGGGCCGCAACGCCTTCATGGAATACCAGCTGCCGCGCGCGGTGATCAACGTCAAGCAGGGCGCCGGCCGGCTGATCCGCGACGAGGCCGACAAGGGCGTGCTGATGATCTGCGACCCGCGCCTGATCACCAAACCCTACGGCCGCCGTGTCTGGCAGAGTCTGCCGCCGATGAAGCGCACGCGCGAACTGCAGGTTGTCCTCGATTTCTTCGCCAACCGATGAAAACCACCTTCGACTTGCTGGCCGCGCGCCAGCCGCAATTGTTTTCTGCCGCCGATATCCGCGTCGATAAAGCGCAGCTTGCGGCCATGGCCGAGCTGGTCGGCGCCATCGAGACGGTGCTGGCCTTGCCCGCCTTCCGTGCCGACGTGCTCGCCCGGGCGCCGGAAAGCGCGCGCTGGCCGGTCGCTGCGCGCAGCGTGTTCATGGGCTACGACTTCCATCTCACGGTCGACGGCCCGAAACTGATCGAAATCAACACCAATGCCGGTGGTGGTCTGCTCAATGCCTACCTGCTCGCCGCGCACGGCCACGCCGATGAAGCCGCCGGCTTCGTTGCCGAGATCCTCGACATGTTCCGCGCCGAATGGCGGCTGGAGCGCGGTGATGCCCCATTGACGCGCATCGCCATCGTCGATGAAGCGCCGGCCGGGCAGTTCCTGGCGCCGGAGTTCGAACTCTTCCGCGATCTGTTTATCGCCAACGGCATTGATGCGGTGATTGCCGATCCCGCCGATTTCGTCCGCGACGGCAATCGCCTGCTGCACGACGGCAAGCCCATTGACCTGATCTACAACCGGCTGACTGATTTTTACCTCGATGTTGCGGTCGACCGCAATATTCGCGAGGTTTTCGCGGCCGGCGGCGTTGTCCTGACGCCGCACCCGGCAGCGCACGCGACGCACGCCGACAAGCGCCACCTGATGCTGCTGTCCGATCCGCAAAAACTGGCTGATCTTGCGGTCGACCGCGCAACGCAGCAGATTTTGCTGGCCGGCGTGCCGCGCACCATCGCCGTCGACCCGGCGCAAGCCGAAACGCTGTGGGCCGAGCGCAAGCGCTGGTTTTTCAAGCCGCCCACCGGCTTCGGCAGCCGTGCTGCCTATCGCGGCGACAAGCTGACCAAGCGCGTGTTCGACGAAATCCTCGCCGGCCACTACATCGCCCAGGAAATCGCGCCGCCGTCCGAGCACGAAGTCATCGTCAACGGCGAGCCACAGACGATGAAGGCCGACTTCCGCTGCTTTGTCTACGACGGGCACATCCAGTGCGTCGCCGCCCGCCTGTACCAGGGACAAACGACCAATTTCCGTACCCCCGGCGGCGGTTTCGCGCCGGTGTTTCCGGCTTGAACAGGTAGAATCCGTCCATGAAAGTTTTTGGCATCGCCGGCTGGTCCGGCTCCGGCAAAACGACGCTGCTGGAAAAGCTGATTCCGGCGCTGATCGCGCGCGGCCTGAAAGTTTCGGTGATCAAGCACGCGCATCACGGATTCGACATCGACAAACCGGGCAAGGATTCGTACCGCCACCGCGAAGCCGGCGCCGCCGAAGTCATGCTCGCCTGCGGCACGCGCTGGGCGCTGATGCACGAATGCCGCGACGAGCCCGAACCGCAACTGGCCGACCTGCTGACCCGTCTGGCGCCGTGCGACCTGGTGCTGGTCGAAGGATTCAAGCAGGAACCGGTACCCAAGCTGGAAGTCCACCGGCCGGCCAACGGCAAAGCGCCGCTGTTCGGTGAGCGCGACGATATCGTCGCCGTCGCCTGCGACGAAGCCATTGCCGCACCGATTCCGGTGCTGCCGCTCAACGACATTGCCACGGTGGCCGATTTCATCATCCGCCATTGCGAACTCAAGGTCTGACCATGCTCAGTTACGAACAAGCACTTGCCCAACTGCTCGCCGCCGCCCGCCCGGTAGCCGAAACCCGCCATGTGCCGATCACCGCCGCCGCCGGCCGCGTGCTGGCGCAGGCGCAGGTATCCACGGTCAACGTGCCGCCGCTCGACAATTCGGCGATGGACGGTTACGCCGTGCGCCTGGCAGATGTAGCGCAAGTCGGCGTCACGCTGCCGGTCAGCCAGCGCATTCCCGCCGGCACGGTCGGCAGCGAACTGCAAGCCGGCACCGCCGCCCGCATCTTCACCGGCGCGCCGGTGCCGCCGGGCTGTGACGCAGTGATCATGCAGGAACGCTGCGAAGCCGTCGGCGACAGCGTCGTCATCAACCACGTCCCGCGTGATGGCGAGAACATCCGCCGCAGCGGCGAGGACATCGCCACCGGCAGCGAAATCCTGTCCGCCGGCATCCGCCTGCGCGCCCAGGAAATCGCGCTTGCCGCCTCGGCCGGCCTGCCCGAACTGCCGGTGCATCGCCGCGTGCGCGTCGGCATGTTCTTCACTGGCGATGAATTGGTTCAGCCCGGCGAGCCGCTGCCGCCCGGCGCCATCTACAACTCCAACCGCTACGCGCTGCGCGCGCTGCTCGAAGGCCTGGGCTGCGAAGTGCGCGACCTCGGCAGCGTGCCCGATTGCCTCGACGCCACTCGTGACGCGCTGCGCCGCGCCGCTGCCGACAACGACCTGATCGTCACCAGCGGCGGCGTCTCGGTCGGTGAGGAAGACCACGTCAAACCCGCAGTCGAAGCCGAAGGCCGGCTCGACATGTGGAAGATCGCCATCAAGCCGGGCAAGCCGCTGGCTTTCGGCGAAGTCAATAAACCGGAAGGCAGCACGGCCTGGTTCATCGGCCTGCCGGGCAACCCGGTCGCCGCCTTCGTCACCTGCCTGATGCTGGTCCGCCCCTTCATCCTGCGCCTGCAGGGCGTGGACAAGGTCGTGCCGAAAGCCCTGCCGCTGACCGCCGACTTTGTCTGGAGCCGGCCCGACAGCCGCCTCGAATTCCTGCGCGCCCGCATCAACGACGCCGGCCACGTCGAGCTCTACCCCAACCAGGGTTCGGCCGTCGTCACCTCGCTGTGCTGGAGCGACGGTCTCGTGCTCAACCCGCCCGGCTGCGCCGTGCAACCCGGCGACACGGTGCGTTTCATCCCCTTTACGGAGTTGCTCGCATGAGCGTGAACATCCTCTACTTCGCCAGCCTGCGCGAAGCCTTCGGCACCGCCGGCGAGACCGTCGAGTTGCCGGACGGCATCGCTACCGTCGGCCAGTTGCGAGACTGGCTGATCGGGCAGGGCAGGGACGCCCTGGCCACCGCCAAAAACCTGCGCTGCGCCGTCAACCAGGACATGGCCAAGGCCGACGCCCCCATCCGCGACGGCGACGAAATCGCCTTCTTTCCGCCGGTTACCGGCGGCTGACGAGACAGGCCCGTGCGCGATCATCCGGTTACGATTCTGGAACGGCTTCCCGATGAACTTAGTTCATTGCGGGAATCGGCCGTTGTCGAATGCAAACTGGCTGGCGGGCACGATGGCAAGGGGCGTTTGCCGGAGGATTTCTGGCCGACCTACAGCGCCTTTGCCAACACCGAAGGCGGCATCATCCTGCTGGGCATCCGTGAGCGGCGGGAGGGTTTTGAACTGGCCGGGATCGAGAACCCGGCCAAAGTGCGCAGCGAACTGTTCAACAATTTGAACAATCGGCAAAAGGTCAGCAGCAACCTGCTGACTGACGCCGATGTCGAGGAAATCGACATCGCCGGCAAGACCCTGTTGGCGATCCGCGTGCCACGGGCCAGCCGGCAGCAGCGGCCGGTTCATCTGACGACCAATCCCTTCGGCAACACCTGGCGCCGGTTGAACGACGGCGACCGCGCATTGGCCGATGAAGACATCAAGCGGATGCTGGCCGAGCAGGTTGAAGACAGCCGGGATACGCGCATCCTGCCGAATTTCGGTCTGCGTGACCTGAATGCGGACAGCCTCAAGGCCTACCGCAACATTTTTCGCGCCGACAAACCGGATCATCCCTGGCTGGCGCTCGATGATCAGGCTTTTCTGCAAATGCTCGGTGGCTGGCGCGAGGACCGTGCCAGTGGAGAAAGCGGTCTGACTCAGGCCGGGCTGCTGATGTTCGGGCAATGGCCGGCGATTGCTGAAGCGCTGCCGCTGTACTTTGTCGATTACCAGGAACGCCCGCGTGACTACGCCGAAACCGTGCAGTGGCTGGATCGGCTGGTGCCGGACGGTAGTTGGTCCGGTAACCTGTTCGACTTTTACCGCCGCGTGGTCATCAAGCTGACCGCCGAGGTGAAAGTGCCCTTCGTGCTGCAGGGTGACACGCGCCAGGACGATACGCCCACGCACAAGGCGCTGCGCGAGGCACTGGTCAATGCGCTGGTGCATGCCGATTACAGCGGGCGCGTTTCCGTCCAGGTGGTCAAGGAACCGGCCGGCTTCACCTTCCGCAATCCGGGGGCACTGCGCATTTCGCCTAGTCAGGCTCTGCAAGGTGGTATCAGCGATTGCCGCAATCGCACGCTGCAGCAGATGTTCCTGATGATCGGCCTGGGTGAACGCGCCGGTTCGGGTATGTCGCGCATCGTCCACGGCTGGCAGGCTTTGGGCCACGGCCTGCAACTGCGCGAATCTTTCGATCCGCAGGAATACACCGTGCTGGAAATGAGCTGGTCTGATGAACTTCTGCAGGACGGTTCACCGAACAGTTCGGTAGAAAGTTCGGTAGAAAGTTCGGTAAAAACTGCTGACAAGATTCTGGGTCTTTTGGCGGAACATTCGATGCTGACACTTGCGGAACTAGCAAAGTGCCTTAACCTCAGCGTGCGCGCAGTCGAAAAACAGGTTGCCCGACTCAAGGCGCAAGGACGTTTGCGCCGCATCGGCCCGAACAAGGGCGGCCGCTGGGAAGTCTCCGGTGCCTGAAAAACAGTCAAGATAGAACAGAAAGCAAAAATGTCCATCCAATGGTTCCCCGGTCACATGACCCAGGCCCGCAAAAAAGCGGGCGAGACGCTGGCCATGGCCGATGTCGTCGTCGAAGTGCTCGACGCCCGCCTGCCGCAAGCCTCCAGCAACCCGATGATCCACCAGTTGCGCACCTTCCGGCAGCGCCCCTGCCTCAAGCTGCTGAACAAGGCCGACCTCGCCGACCCGGAAGCGACCAAGGCCTGGCTGGCCTATTTTGACGCGCAACCCGGCGTCAAGGCGGTCGCCATTTCGTGCAAGAAAGCCAGCGATGTCGCCCGCATCCCCGGCCTCGCGCAGAAACTCGCGCCGCACCGCTGCGACGCCGTCAAACCGCTGCGCCTGATGATCATGGGCATCCCCAACGTCGGCAAATCGACGCTGATGAACGCCATGGTCAAGAAAAGGGTTGCCGCCGTCGGCGACCAGCCGGCTGTCACCAAGAGCCAGCAGCGCATCGACATCAGCTCGCGCCTCACGCTCTACGATACCCCGGGCATGCTCTGGCCCAAGATCGACCACCCGATCGACGGCCTGATGATGGCCGCCAGCCACTCCGTCGGCGTCAATGCCTACATCGACGACGAAGTCGCCACCTGGCTCGCCGGCTACCTGCTCGAACACTACCCGGCGCTGCTCCAGGCCCGCTACGGCTTTGACCTGCAAGGCATGGATGCCGTCGCCATCCTCGAAGGCATCGCCAGAAAACGCGGCTGCATCATCAAGGGTCGTGGTGGCGAACTCGACATCGAAAAAGCCGCTGGCATCCTGCTCAACGATTACCGCACCGGCACCCTCGGCCGCATTACGCTGGAAACGCCAACGCTGCGCGAAGCCCGCGCCAGGCAACTGGCCCAGTCTGCTGCGGTCAACCCGGAAAATTCCGAAAAAACCAGGTCGGCCGACGAAGACGCCGACCACTAGGCCTTTTCCGAAAAGCTGGTTATAATCCGCGCCTCTCGCCGCAGGGCGAGACTTTTCCTCGATAGCTCAGTCGGTAGAGCGCCGGACTGTTAATCCGTAGGTCCCTGGTTCGAGCCCAGGTCGGGGAGCCAACCGAATACAGATTTGGGCACTTCAACAGAAGTGCCCTTTTTTGTGTCCGCGACAGCCATTGCCAGTGCAAGACTGTTGCCCGTGACAACCGCTTCGTTGCCGGTGACACGAATCTCGCCAATGATCTGACGCAGATACGCCTTGGCAAAGCCGCTGTTGCGGTCGTGCAGTTTCTCTTTCAGTGCCTTGCAGAACAGTTCCACCTGACGCGGACGAATGGCCGGCATGTCGGCACGGCGTTTGTGCGAGGCGATTTCGGTCAGCACCTCCTGGCGCCGTGTTTGCAGTCGCCTGCTACGCTGCTGGAGTAGTTCATCCAGCGGCAGGATGCCTTTTTCCACGGCTTCAAAGAGTCGTTCGCTGGCCTGTTGCAACTCGCTCAGTTCAACCTGCAACGCCTTCACGCCGTGTTCGTCCTTTGCCTGCGTGGCTTTGATCTGCGTTTGCAGCCGCGCCAGAATCTGTTTGACCCGGTCCGGTGTGAATAGCTTATCTGCCAGGGCATCGATTACGGCGCTATCCATCTTGTCCATCGGCACCGCTGGATTGCTGCACTGCTGGATGTGCTTGGCAATGCGTGTGTTGCACTTGTAGTAACGATATTGCCCACCCTTGCCGGTGGCCGTGGTCATGCCCGCACCGCAGCAACCGCACTTGATCATCCCGGTCAGCAGTGTTTCGCTGGTCAGCGTTCTGGACGGCACCTGATCGAAGGCACGGGAAGCCTTGCGCGATTTCACCTCCTGAAAGGTCTGCACATCAATGATCGGATCGACTTTCAGCAGAATCCACTCCGATTCCGGTTTCAACTGGCGGGATTTGTTCTCCATCCGGTTGAAGTAGTAGTCGCCGACATAGGTAGCGTTCGACAGCACTTCATGGACCCGCGAACGTGTCCATGAAGCATTGCGATGCTTCCGCCCCGTTTCGTTCAGGTAGCTGGCAATCTGTTTCGCGCCCATCGGGCCATGCCCCTTGCCGTTCAGATACAGATCGAAGATTTGCCGCACCTGTGCAGATTCCGCTGGATCAATCGCCAGTTGCTGTTTGCGCTTGCCCTTGTTGCCCAACTTTTCCGCCTCGACGGTCTTGTAGCCGAACGGCGGGCGGGAACCATTCCAGAAGCCTTGCCGGGCGTTCTCCTTCATCGCCCGCAGCGTGTGCTTGCCGTTTTCCTTGCTCTGGTACTCATCGAAGATCGAGAAGATTTTACGGGCCATCTCGCCGGAGGGATCGTCGCTGGTCTGCTGCGTGATCGAAACCAGCTTCACCCCGGCACGTTTCAACTTGCGTTCATACAAGGCGAATTCCAGCGAATCCCGGAAGAAGCGCGACAAGCTATGAACGATGATCGCTTCAAAGGGCGCCGGAGTTTTGGTCGCTTCGGCAATCATTTCCTGAAACACCGGGCGCCGGTCATCGGTGGCCGATGCACCAGCCTCGATATACGTCTCACCAATCAGATAGCCATGGCCCTTGCACCATTCCTGCATCTGCCGCAGCTGGTCAGGAATCGACAAGTCCTTGTCAGCCTGTTTGACCGTTGAAACCCGTGCATAAAGAGCAACTGCCATATCGTCCTCCGTATATACCCCGCCGCATACGACATGCAGGGGTTATAGGCAATCAGCATGGCCTGTCAAGGCAGCCTTGCGGTGGTTACACCATCCTTGACAGGCCATGCTGATTACCTGAATTGGTCTGCATGCCGAATGCGGCTCTTTGTTTGCTCAATCGTCCTCGCTATCGTCCAGCCGCAGCACCAACACCAGCAGTTCGCCGAGCATTGAGGCAATCAATTCGATTTCGGCTTCACTGGGTACTGACGGCACAAGCGCATCAGGCAGAGTCAGGTGGATCGTGGATTGTTTGCTCACTCATCGTGGCACCCCCTTTCCTGCGGTCTTGGCCCGCCCGTTCCTGTCCATGCCGTGTTGCTGCACCAGCGCCTCCAATTCCGGTAGGAAGCTCTGGTTTCCAAATTCATCGAGAACAACTTTTCTGTAGGCTTGAAACTGATGCGCCGAAGGCATGCCGACTGCTGCCGTGTCGAGAATGCGGCTAATCCGCGGCATCAACAGACGCATAACGTCTTCGGTCAGCGGATTTACCATTGCCCGAGCCTCATTTCGTCGTAGCGCCGCCGCACATCGGTTTCCCAGGTCAGATCGTCGTGAATCCGATCCAGCTTTTTGCGCAGCAGTGCGAAGCTTTCATCGAAGCCGATTTCGGGCGTCTTGCGTTTGATACCGTGAATGGCGCCGAGGCGTTTCAGGTAGCCATAGACGCTGATCGCCATCCGGGTTTCACGCTCTTCCAATAGCGCGAGTGTATCCAGTTCTCGAACGACACCAAGGCCAGCCATTTGGCGAACCCGTGCCTGCAAGTCTGCCCACACCGGATGCACTGGCCAGCGCGAACGGTTGCTATCGTCAGTTTGAATGCGCAGGGTTGTATGGTCATGGACCAGTACCCGCAGCAAATCGCCCTGACGTTCTTCCATGTCGGCAAAGGTCTGAATGCCGAAGGTGCGCAGCCAAGCCTTGCGAATCTGCCATTCAATGCGCCAGACATTCTCCGAACACTGCCAGAGGTCGAAGAACCACGTTTTAGCGCTCTTCTCCTGAATCTCATCGACCTTGTTATAGACCCGCAAGACAACATCACCCTCGCCAAAGCCAAAGGTCTGCACCTTCCGATTTTTGCGGAACTGCTTGTCCTTGGTCGTTGCGCTGACGAAGTTGTCTTCGTTGAAATCGATGGCCGGGATTTGATAGTCGAACGTGAAATCAACCCGTGACAGGCGTTCCGGCATGAAAGTCGTATAGCCAACTGATGCCGCCCAATCGAGAAAGCGCCGATGCAGTGCCGATGCCCCGTATTGCCACAGTGCGAAGCTGCGGTAAGTGACAAAGAAATTCGGTTTGTTGAATTCGCCGAACTGGATACTGAAGGCCTCGTTCTCAATCAGGAAGGGATAACCGCTGCCGGTACCGTGGGACGCCAGCAGGAAGGTTTCCGAACCCAGCTTGATTGCCTTGGGATGGCGAATCTTGGCAAGGCGCAGGGATTCCTTTTCAACGGCCAGACGGGTGAAGTCGAGCGAACAATCGGACAGTGCCGCGAGGTAATACGCGCACTCGATGGTGTCGTGGCCGAAGAGGAGGAATTTCATCTCAGCACCTTACTTGCTGCGTTCCACCTTGACTGACGACTTTCGGACGTTCTTGACCGTGGTGTGTTGTGTGGCTGTTTTTCGTTCCAGCTGTTCTGGTCTGATAGCGATGATTGCTTTTATTTGTTCTTCCGTCAGTTCCTTGGAAACAGCTTCCAGCCCGCACTCCAGCAACTGGTTGATGATCAACGAAACCGGAACACCGGCTTGTTCAGCCATGTTTTCAATTTGGAGCATCAGATGTAACGGAAAGCGGTGACTACGCTGAACGGTGGAAGAGATGGCGTCCATCGATCCGCTGCCATGAAGCAATGAGGCAAGAAATTTAGCCTTGCTGGGTTCGTCGTTTTCGTAGTCCATGATGAGTCCTTCGATGTTATGAGTTGCGTAAACGTAACCCACGAAGTAACCCATGTCAACGAATGCCGACTAATGCCACCCTGCCAAGGCCGTACGGCCGCGCGCCCGCTCGGGGCGTGCGGCCTTGGCAGGGTGGCATCTTGAGCAATCGATGCACTTGGCGTACTCTGCTGTCCTATTCTAATTTTCCATGTATCCATAGCCCCCCGTGTTACTTGGACGGGGGCGAGACACACCCTATCAATGACCTATCATTTTGATAGATGTCTGACGGAACTCAGCTATAATTAGCATGTCTTCATACAAGTCTCTATCCGATTTTGAAGTATTGCAGGACGTGAGGGCGTTGGTACGTAGGAACCGTATACGGTTCACTGTGCACGCTGAGGAACGGATGGCAGAACGTGGCTTCGACAGGAGCCAAGTTAGAGATTGTTTGTCTAGCGGGTTTTTCGTTGAGCGGCCCTCACTACCAAATCGGAATGGGGTTGTTGAATACAAATTTAATATGCAAGCCGTAATTGATGGAGACACCATGCAGGTAGTTGCCAGCTTAAGGCCTGATGAAAATGTTGTCGTAATTACCGTTATTGATTCAAACTAATTAAAATGATCCGATATATACACTTTGCCTACCAAAATTTATATCTGGTTAATGGATATCGAGAATTTTCGACATCTGAAGGGGTTGAGCGTGAATATGAATTACCCGACCAGTTGGAGCAATGTATCAGAGGCTTGGTGTTAAGGAAAAATGAGCCATTGCGTGGCTGGGATTTGCGTTTTCTTCGTCGCGGGCTAGGTTTTTCTCAAGCCGAGCTAGGTCTTTTGTTGGATCGTGATGCCCAAACAGTAGCAAGATGGGAAAAAAAATCTGACCCGGTACCTAAATTTGCCGATATAACTATTAGAACTCGTTTTGCAGCTCGTTATGAGCCTAATATGACTGTTAGCGAGCTAATTGCATACGTTGATGGATGCGGCAAGAAGCTTCCAGACAGGGTGATGTTGAGCTTTTTTGGAAACGAATGGCATGTTCGCCAGGATCAGCACCTTGTTGTTACTCAAGAAACTGCTTGTGTTGAGATTGCTGACCAGATATTAGCTTGGGTTGAAAACAGCGTAAATTTACGCCCCTCTCGTAAGCTATATGACGTTGGGTGTGGGTATTCTCAGCCAATTGAATTGGACGTTTTTGGTGAGGAAAACATGACAGGCTTAGTAGAAGCTCTTAGGGAGCAAACTAGCTATAAAAAATTGGGTAATGCATCAATTAAATACTCATCCATAGGTGGTCTTGCGCTGGTTAATTAGGAGTAGAAAATGAATGCAACCCACGCAAACGTAGACAACGCCGCTTCTAATGTCTTTGTTGATCTTCGCCTTAATCAGATGCGGTTGGTGAGCGAAAATTTCGTAGCGATGCCACCACCCTCAGAAGAGGCTGGTAAGCCAGTTCAATTAAAGACAGACACATCAAGTGGATTTTCTGTCGGTCTTGATGATTTGGAGAAACCAACCTCTTTTACAATTGAGCTTGAGTACAAAGCTGCCTTGTCTATTCCAAACACAGAATCGAAAATTGTTGATTACTCATCAAAGTATTTTGCTGTTTTTGACCTTGTGAGATCGACTGGCGTTGAGGATTGGACTGCTGTACCTGATGAAACCTTTGAATCTTATTTTGCAGTGGTTCATCAAGCCGCAGTTAGGCGCGCTGAAATTACTTTTCATGAGGCTGGACTTAAGGGCGCAGGTTTGCCACGCCCCGCCGCTCTAAATAAGCCCTCAGTTTGATTTGGCTGCAAAAGCGGGCAAGCGTATATCAATCATCCAGTGCCCAGATTCATCGCTCCGGGCGCGCCTTGCTGGATCAAAAAATCAAATTTCCAGTCCTCAGAACTGTCTGAACTGGCGAGCCATAGATTCAAGCAAAAAGCCCACTTTTGAGTGGGCTTTTTGCTGTCTGAAGGTTTTTGCTGCATTTCTGCTGCTTTGCTCAGTTTATTCATACGGCGCTTGTTGATTATTGCAGTGGCGGCAATCGACCCAAAGCAGAAGTAGCCAACTTCTGGAGGCGGACTTTCGAACGTTTGGGTTCAGCGTCACGCTTGATTCTTAGGAACACGACCGCCCTCCGCTATATATATACCTAATGAGTCACAAACGTTCTCCACGCGCTTCGCGTTGTGATTATGGATATGCTCGGTGGTACTCGGGCGGAGAATGCTATTTGAAAGACCGATCAACGAGCTTGAGGCTGCCAATATCTTTTCCTTAGTGGGAAGTCGGAAGATTTTTGCAGTCACGTTGAACAGTGGGATTAGATAGAGATGTGCATGCAATTGTGACGATAGCTGGCGAAAATGCCTTGATGTCTCGTTCATTACTTCATCATTGGGCACGCCCGGATTAGCGATTACATTCGCACGCTCAATCATGGAGTGGGAGATTTGCGCGATTGTCTTCTTCAATTCTTGAACTGGGTCTATCACCAACTTCAAAACCAATTGACCAATTACAAAGGTAATGACGCCGGACAGCACAGTTAGAAATACGGTTGAGTTCATCAAAGTCCTCGTGACGCCGAGCGTTTGAAATCACCGGCGGTGCGCGGCTTTATCGCGCAGCGTCCGGTGGATTGATGGGTTGGGCGTCATATGGCTCCAGCAGCGGTTTTGCATGCGCTACAAAAAACATGAACATCGAAGGCGGAAATCGTGTCTGGCTTGCCCATGCCGGCATTTGTAAAGATGTACAAAACATGCGCGCCAGAGGCCGAGGCTGTGAAGTTAACAGCGTTCGTACTGCGATGCTTAAGCTTGTTCAGCGCTGCTGCCAAGGTTAGCGGGGCTGGAGATGCACCTAGCAGCAAGGCTCCTGCACCGGGAGAGCACGACTGAAAGAACGCTTTATCGGTTGGAGTGGCAGGATCGAGTAAATCACCGACGGTTACGTCTAGCGCTACCTTAAACGGGTCGGATGACCATCCAGGCAACTTTGATTTTTCGTCCCGATGGCGGAGAAGTTCATTCTGAATATGATCAAAAAGTTGAAAGGCTTCTTCGCTCGTAGTAAGCGCGTCGGGAATCTCATTGGAAAGCCAACTGCGACAAAAACCAGAAGATAAATTACCCACCTGACGAATAGACTCAGGAAGCGATCTAGGTGCAGAATTGGTCGCGGCAACAAGGAACTCGGTATATCGATTAGCCATATTTCACTAGAGTTTAAGTGCAGATGGTTGAAGGCACCCAACGTTTGACGTGAAGGGACCGAATTGTTAGGAATGTTTTACCGCCAGAAGGAGTAGCAATTAATTTGCACGATATGGAGTTCCCGACGGAGTGATCTGCTCGAAGTAGATATCACGATCGATTAGTAGTTGCATACACGATCTCCAAGAAAGCTCTGGTTCTGGCGCAGGCCCAACTAAAACCTCATCGATACCAATAAACCTTCTTGAGTCAATCCTTGGCATTACCTTCGGAGAAACACTAACTTCAAGATAGGGAATTAAATATCGTGCAACGCTTCGATACTTGATTTGACTCGGGTCATCTCGGCTGGTGGTGGAAATTAGTCTCCACTCTTTTTCCTCTGAAAATCCTTGATGCTTCATCATGGCAGCAATTATCAAAAAGTCATTTGCTGCTATGACCGCCAACAGATCAATGTCTGGCGCAGTTGTGGATTCATGTAGCTTGTTTGATATGAATTCGTTAATAAGCTCTTTCTTGAGCGTCTCTTCATATATGCACTTGGCAATAAGATAGCCTTGGCCATTTGCAACATGCGATAACGCACCACCCTTAAATGCTAGGGCATAGCCACCGTTTCTTGTATAAGCACGCCACTGACTAAGTTGGTCTCTGCTTTCAGAAAAGCTGACCGTGAAGACATGGGTTTGGTTGGTTTTTTGGAAATGCAGCTCGTTGAATAGCTTTTCAAGAAACTCACGTTCACGATCGGATGCGCCTTTCACCATTGATCTACATACTTCTTGGCATAGCTCTAGTGCATGAAGAATTTCTTGGTTGTCGTTCATGTAAAAGGCGTCTGTTGCCCACAACTTGTTGTATTCCACAATGCAACGAAAAGATTCCGTCGATGTGTAGTGATAAAGCTTCTGCGGCAATGGGGTACTTAAATGGCTGTCAATTTTTTCAGGCATATGCGAACTGAGGGAACAAAATTCCTAACGTTTGAATCCACCGGACGCTGCGCGGCTCTATCGCGCAGCGTCCGGTGGAATGATGTTTGGGCCACAGGAGCGAGTCATTGGCGGACTCTACGAGCTGAACGACGATTCAGTGCAGCTCTAAGTCTGTAACGGAGATTTCGCAGCAGCACCTTCATCTTTCCTTCTCGCGGGAATGCTCCCGTAAATGCCATCTTCACGAAATCCGACTCACTTGGTGCGGGATACCCTGCGCTGAGGCAATGCCCAATTAGCCAGTCGCGATTGTACGAAACGAGCTTGTCGATCGGCTCAGCTACATAGGCCGGCTCCATCTGTTCTCTCCAAAGAACAGCCAGAGCGGCAATTCTGCGTTGCATGTCGTTGAGGTATGTGGGGTGCGTTGGAGCAATCCGCTCACACAAGTGTTCGACGACGCAATGTGTGTAGATCAGTAAGTACGGTAATCGACTATAGAGATATGCCCACTGCGTGCACTTTTCATCCCAGCCAGAGAATATGAAGTTGATGTTCAATGGCGTCGTTCGAATTGCCCTATGTTCAGTGAACAGGTGCATCGCCAGATTGCAGATTCCGTCGAACCCGTCCTCTTCGCTCTTGTTGTAGCGAAGTTGGGCTATGTATTCGGCGCTGAATCGACCTTCCTCGCCTAGTTTCTCCAGCACCTGCTGGATACGGCGGGTATGCGCATCAAGACCGCCAGCCTTTTCGCCTCGCAATTTCAGTGGATCGACGGCTAGCTTCGCTGCGAAGTCGTTGGGATTGACCACAATGGTTTCGAGAAGAAACAGGCTCTCTTGAATTGGCTTGCGCACCAGCATGTAGGTGACATTTAGCTTGGCCTTACGCGAGGACTCTAGCGCTTCATAAATACAGTGAAGCATGTCAGACAGTATCGCGGGGAATACTGTCGTAGTCAGAATAGATGTTCGGTCATTCAACCGTTGGGTCTCTTCGAGCCAATCAAATATATCTTCGGCTTGCTCGAAAGAAACGCGATCTGCCTCATCATTGAAGGTAATAGTGGTGCGAAAGAATCCACCTTCTTCTCCAGACTTAAGCAATTGCGCCAGGATGTCGTGCACCACAAAGCAGAGGTCATGCGCCACATCGTAGGTGTCTGGAAGAAAGCCTCCTCGACTTGTTCGCATGGGAAAACGCATAGCAGGACTATGTGGCCTAACAGTGTTTACACGGACACTGGGGTCCGTATAACAATTGATATTGCTGACACCGGAATTGTTGTCTTAAATCCATAATTTTTAGTCACTTGGGATTTTGGCTGTCAGTATAACAACATCAATATGCCAGACAACTGCATCGGCGAAACGTCTGCTTAGCGTAAGGGTATCCGTGGGTCTGCTCTTGGCCGATTGCAGACTATTCTCCCCACGAATTTCAGCGCCCTTCACCCTACCCAACAACCCGAAACAACATCAAATCCATCGCCGCCGTCCGCACCGGCACAAGCGCCTGATATTCCGGACTGGTGGCCCAGCGGTCGGCGTCTTCGGCGCTCGGGAAGCTGAGTTCGACGTAGGCCTCGAACGGGGCGCAGGGCAATTCGTTCCACCAGGTCTTGTCGACCGCACCACGGGCGACGATGCTGCCCCGGTAGCGTTCTACCGTGGCGCCGACCTGGCTGCGGTAGGTTTCGAAGGCCGCCGGGTCTTTCAGGCGGATCAGGCCGATGATCTTGACGCTCATTTTGTCTCCAGTGTGTATGTGTTTTTAGGATGCGCTGCCGCCGACCCAGATGACCAGGCTGCCGAAGCCGGCGAAAGCCAGTGCCGGCAGCAGCCAGTACAGGCCGCTGTAGCTGGGTTCCAGTTCGATCAGGTAGTGCTCCGGGGCTTGTGGATTGTAGTAGATGCTGCGCGTTTCACCGATCTGGTGGGCGGCGGCCAGGCGTGCGGCGTGGCTGGTGTCGTCTGCTGCTTCGCCATGCTGCGCGGTGTAGGACTGGCCATTGATTTCATAGCGGTAGCTGAGCAGTGCGCTGTAGCTGATGCGCTGGGTCGGGCCGTTTTCCTTGTGCATGCGGTCGACGACGTGCTTCATCACCTCGGTGCGTTCCAGCGTGGCGGTGGTCTGCGGCCAGCTGCGGCTGGCCCGGTCGGTGCGAAGCTTCTTGATCGCCACCGGCACGAAGATCAGGCCGATCAGGATGAAGACAAGGCCGACCAGCAACAGCAGGGGTGACGATGATTCCATGCGGGCGCGCTTTCAGTAGCTGTCCAGGTTGAGGAAGTCCTGCACATTGGCGAGCAGGCCGAAGATCATGCTGTTGAAGATCAGCAGGCCGATCACGGTGCCGATCACGGCTGCCGGCCCGGGCGGTGCATCGAGTGTCTGTGCCGGATCGGCCGGGTTGTAGAGGAAGGAAATTCTTGCTTCGGCCTTGATGGCGTCGGCTTCCTGCTGGGTGGCAACCTGCTGTACCGTCTGCTTCTGATAATCACGCCCGGCAACCTGGTAGCGGTAGTCGAAAACTGCTTCGTAATACTCCTGGCGCGAGGTCGGGCTGCCTTCCCGTTCGTAGGCGACCCGCACCAGTTGCACCTTGTCGGCCTGAACGGTCAGCCGCGGCCAGCGTCTGGCCTGGGTGTATTGCTGCCAGCGGTCAAACAGCCGGCGCAACAGGAAAACGTCGACCGCAACCAGGATGGCGACGATGATCCACAGCACCGGGTGCATTTCATCAAAAGCCGGGATCATGGCTTGCTCCCTTGCAGGAATGCGGACCGCAGGCGGTCGACTTCGTCGCGCAGGGCGGCAATTTCCGCGCTGCCCGGCGGTGGTGACTGATCTGCCGTACAGGCCGGGTTGCTGGCGCGGAAGGCGTCCCAGACGCGGGTGGCGAGCGTGCTGCTTTCGACGAAGCGGGCCAGCGTACCGTCGTCGTTCCAGTGGATTTCGGTGGTCGGTTCACTGGCGGCGGGTTCTTCGCAGGTGCTGGTGTGCAGCCCGTGGCCGGAACGCTTCAATTTAACCAACTGGCCGTCGGCAAACCAGGCATCAAGGTTGCGCATGTAGCGGCAACCATCGCTGCCCTGGCGCTCGGCATGCAGGCTCAAGGATTCGAGCGTCTTGCCATCGACACGCAGTTGTACCAGTTGCTGGTCAACGAGCTGCCAGCCGGTCAGCGGCGCGGGGTAGGGGGGCGTCAGCATGAAGCGGCGGGCACCGGCCGGTATTTTCTGGCCGCTGCTGCCGAAATCGATGCTGCCGAACAGGCGCAGCAGGCGCGGTTCCTGCCGGAAGCGATACTGCCCCTTGCCCAGCGCCTGGATGTCGTCGTGGCAGGACAGCGGCACCGGCACATGCTCGCCCGGCGCGTCGTCCCAGCGATAGCGCAGGCGCAGCCCGAGATCGAAGGCGGAATTCCTGCTCAGGAGTGCCTGCTCATGCGCGCCCTGGCGCGCCACGGGGTTGGCCAGCCAGACCTCCATATCCGGCTGCGGCCGACCCGGCGCCGGTGCAATGGGTACCGCCAGTCGCAGCGCATTCAGCCGGTAACTGGCATGGGCGGGATGCGTGTCGTCTATACGCACACGCAAGCTGCGCCCCTGGCGTTCGATCTGCGTGCCTTGCCGGGTCGTGATCTGGCCAATGGCAAACAGCTTGCTGCCGATGGGCATGATCTTCTCGCGGCGCGCCGTCTCGCCCGCGATCAGCCGGGTTGGCTGATAGTGCGCTTCGATGTACAACCGGGGGCTGGCCAGCAGGGCATTCAACTCGGCCTGGCTCAACTGTCCGGCGACATGCAGCACCTCAAGTTCCACGCTCAGCGTGCGCGCCGATATCGGCCCGGAAAAGCCCAGCAGGATCAGCACGGAGGTCAGGAAACGCGGGAGCATGGGCGTCGGGATCTGGGGTGGTCCGGTATCCGAAGGATAGTCCCGAGCCTGGATTTTGTCAGGGGAATTCCCCGGCGTAATGATGGCCCGGGGCCTTGTGCGCTACCATGAACCCTGGCTGCTGTTGGCGTGGCCACTCGGGGAGGGGCATGGAAGAGGCAAATGGCGCCAGTGTGCGCTGGCATCAACTGCGACTGTATGTCGACAATCATCTGCACGACCGTTATCTGGCGCCGCCATTAACTGTCGTGGTGGCAGCGCTGCTGACCTTGTGGGTGCCGGTAGGGCAGGCGCTGCTGTGGGCGGGCGTGGAACTGGTGGTGATCGCGGTCTATGTGAGCGTGTATCTGCGCTTCCGCCGCGCGCCGGCAGAAGACGCAGGGCGCTGGGCGCGGCGGATTGCGCTGGCGCACGGGGCGCACATGGCGATGTGGTCTTCCATCGTGGTCTGGGCTTATCAGCCGGGCGATCTGAGCAGCCTGATGTTCGTCATGCTGGTGCATGTGGGTCTGATCTCGCTGACCGTGGTGATGAGCAATCCGCACCGCCGCCTGCTGCTGTCCGATCTGGTGGCGCCGGCGGTGGCGCTGGTGGGGCCGCCGTTGCTGGATGGCAGTCTGTTCAGCGTCGGCCTGACCGCGCTGGGGCTGCTCTACATTGCGCTGATGCTGCTGGTCGGCCTGAAGATCCATGCCAGTACCCTGGAGGCGCTGGTGCTGCGCCAGCGCAATGACCAGTTGATCAGCGAGCTGGAGCGTCAGGTCAAGCGCGATGCGCTGACCGGGCTGGCCAATCGCCGCCATTTCATCGAAACCGGCGAGGAGGAGTTGCAGCGGGCGACGCGTTACCGTCATCCGCTGGCGCTGTTGATGGTGGATATCGATCACTTCAAACCGGTCAACGATACCTATGGTCATCTGGCGGGCGACGAGGTGCTCAAGGCAGTTGCCGCGGTGTGTGCCGAAAGCGTGCGCGGCAACGATTGCCTGGCCCGTCTGGGCGGGGAGGAGTTCGCCATCCTGATGCCGGAAACGGGGCTCGACGAGGCCGGGGCGGCAGCCGAACGTCTGCGCGTTGCGGTGGAACGGCTGCGTTGCGAACTGCACGAAGGCTTGGTGACGCCGACAGTGAGCATCGGCGTGGCCATCATCGAGAACACGGGCGAGAGCCTGTCGTCGCTGATGCGGCGCGGCGACCGGGCGATGTACGCGGCCAAGGCTCAGGGACGCAATCAGGTGGTGATTGCGCCAGCACTGGCTGCATGACGGGACGGCCAGAAAAAGTCTGGGCCGATCGCGGTTTTTGCGTCTATAATGCGCGCCTTCGCCGCTTCGGCAGCGAAATTCCTCGATAGCTCAGTCGGTAGAGCGCCGGACTGTTAATCCGTAGGTCCCTGGTTCGAGCCCAGGTCGAGGAGCCATAGATTCAAGCACTTAGCCCACTTTTCGGAGTGGGCTTTTTGCTTTTCTAGGCCACCGTAGCTAATTCGTAGCCACCTAGAACGGAATTCAACCGTGAAGCCGCTTCCGCCAGATGATCGGGCGCCAGGTGAGCATAACGCTCCACCATTGCCCCGGTCCGCCAACCGCCCAAGCGTTGAAGCTCATGCGTCGGTGTTCCAGCCTGTCGCTGCCACGTTGCCCAGGTATGCCTCAGATCATGCCAGCGGAAGTTGTCGATCTCTGCCCGCTTCAAGGCTTTGTGCCAGGCGCGGGTATTGGCCGACTCCAACGGCTTGCCCCGAAACGTAAAGACCCTGCTTTCGTGCTTTCCCTTTTGCCGAATCAGGACCGAATAGGCCGCCTCATTCAACGGAATGGCAATGGGGCGCCGGTTCTTCGATTGCCAGGCATGTACCCACGCATGGCGCTGTTCCAGGTTGATCTGTGACCATTCGAGCTTGAGGACATTGCCTTGGCGTAATCCCGTTGCCAGCGAGAACAAAACCAAGTCTCGCAGGTGTTGCGGCAATTCCGCCAACAGCTTGCCCGCCTGCTCTCTAGTCAGAGAACGTTCACGGCTTGCAGATTCTTTAAAGAGCCTAACCTTCGGCACCTTGTCGATCCATTCCCATTCATCCCTGGCGCGAAGGAGAATCGAGCGAATCAGTGCCAAATAACGGTTCGTCGTGGCCTTGGCCGCTTCCTTGAGCTTGGCCGCCCTGATGCTGTCGATCACGTCCAGGGTGACCTCATCAAGCATCAGCTCCCCGAGGTAGCCATCAAGCCAGATCAACTTGCGCTTGTCCTCGTGGTGCGTGGCCTTCTCCGAAGTTTCCTCCAGCCAGCGAACTACCGCTTCCTTCCAGGATCGCCGGGCTTTGACCCCCAGGCGATTCTGCTCCCACATCTGGGCTTTTAGCCGGTCGTGGAATTCCTGGGCTTTGATTTTGTCGTCAGTCCCAGTGCTGCGTTGTACCTTTCGTCCATCGATGACGATTTTGACCCACCAGACGGACGAGTCTTTGCGTTTGTAGAGTGACATGCGATGTTCCTTTCATGCGCACCCTGCAACACTCGCCGCCGGTATTGTGACCGGATAAATTCCACCAGGTCAATTTCCAGGAAGACCCAGCACTTCCCGACCTTGGCCCCAGGAATCTCCCCAGCCCGTGCTTTTTCTTGCAGCGTGACCGGGTGAATCTTCAGGAATGCGGCAGCCTGTTGCAGGGTGAGCGTTTCCATCTCAGCCCCCCGAGGCCTTCCGGTACGCCTTGGCCTGATCTTCCACTTCCTTGGCCTGGCGCTTGGCTTCCTGTTCAGGATCGTTGATCCCGGTGTTGTACTGGCGATGTTTCAAGGCGAGCTTTTCCGCGATGAAATCCTCGAAGGGAAGCCCCAGGTCAAATGCCTTCTGCTCGTGATAGGCATAGGCACTTGCCAGGAAGTCCTCGCAGCCTTCGTACAACTCCGAGGCCGGGAAGCCGTGCTTGGCCATGTAGGACAGAATCGCGCTGTAACCGATCTGGAACAGCTTGTCGTCGTTCGGGCTTCTGGCCGGAGTGAAACGCTTTGCCAGAGGGCCGCCAGTGCCTTCCCAATCGATGGAAGATACGAACAGCCATAGGGGATGAATCTGCCAGCGGGAGCGTGTCTTATCGTCGGCATTGGGTAGCGTCAGGCGTAGCCATTCGGTCGTTGCATAGCTCCATAGGCCATCGAGGTGTTTCATCACCTCTGGGAGCTTGGATAGGCCTTTCTGGGTCAATACATCGCGCTTGATCTCGAACTCCTGGCGCCAGACCAAACCGGAGCCATCCCAACCCGCCTTTTGCCAGAGGGGAATGATCCATTCCTTACCGCTGACGACGATCTCCAAGAGCTTGTTGTAGAGCCTGGCAGAGATCACCCCGCCCAAGCCGACCGACCAGCCGGAGAATTGACCGGATACGGCATAGGCGTTGATCGACGAGGCCCGAGTGACCCAGGCATGACGATCCCAGCCTTCCATGTCGAATGAGCTTTGGAAATCGGCAAACAGGTCAATCCGGCTGACGTTGGCGGATTCCTTGAGTTCTCCCAGCTCCGAGAGCAAGGCGTAGAGCTGGCGTTCAGCTTCGACTGGGCCGGCGTGGGCCAGGAACTTGGCCGAAACCTTCACATAGGCCATTGGTGCCTTGTGGCCTGGGCGCGATAGCTGAATGCGAAAGGCGCCGTCTTCCAGGATGTAGGGAAACAGGGACGCCCCTTTTTCCTTGACCTCGAAGATATGACCGGCCAGGGGCAACTGGGCTTTGGCAACCTCGCCGGGCGTCTTGGACTGGGCGAGTTGCTTCAGTTCCTTGAGACGATTATCGACTTCACGGGACAGTTCCCCAGGGTAGGAGAGATAAAGACTATCTACCCCCCAACGAAGGGGTTTGAACCATTCTTTCCCTGAATTGCTGTTATAGGGTGCTGTGTTACTAAGGGGCGCACCCTTAAAGGCAGGTTCCGCCGCTTCACGGTCCCCGTCCGCCCGGTCGCTCCGCTGCCCGGTGCGGGCGGGGCTGCGTGAAGCGGCGGTCTGGTTTTGCGTTTGCAGTTCGTTCAGGCCATCGCGGCCACTCTGTTGATACTTCGACATATCCGTTTTCCTTTTGGAATCGCCAGGAGCGAATGCACCTGGAACGGATATGGATTAAATAGATCGATGCGACCTGCGCCGACTACGCAAAAATACGAGTTTTAAGTGGTTGATTTCGCCCTTTTCATGCGGCCAGCAATGGCTCGTATCCCCTTCGCAGCATCACCTACGTCTGCTTTGCTGGGTGCCGAGTAAAGGGCTAGTTGCCTTACGAACAAATCGTGCAATTCGTCGTCGTTTAAGCGTTCAACCTTCGATTCCTGGAGGACTTGTAGAACGAACCTAATCTTGTCTGCATTGGCCTGGTGCTGCTTTGACAGTGGTGCGTTGATGGCTCGTTTTAACGCAGAGAGAAAGGTTTGATCATCTTCGAGTACGGCACGGCTAATTCTGGCGGAAATAGAAGGTGCACTCATCGCGCTTGGATCAATTTTGACCGCTTTAAATAATGCAGTATCCCCTTGCCGATTTCCTTGCCGAACCTGGGCGACTAAATCATTTAGGTAGGTTCCATAGGCCATCAAAGATTGCAAGGACTTCAAGAGTGAAGTGACCAAGCCGAATATCAAGGCCAGATTTGGACGGAGTTTTTCTTTCTCTTCTGGAGTAAGTTCTGAGTCATCTTCATCCAATTGCTGGATGTAAGACGCAAGCACCTGAATAGGGCGTTGTGCCGAACTATATGCCTTGATTGCATGAAGGGCATCAAAATCACCTGCGATTTTTGAGACATGTTCAGGGAATGGAAGCTCGTAAAGATGGCTCCAAGAGGCAGGTAAGCAATCGCTGGCAAAAAGATCGGCACGCCTTTCGATCAGTATAGAACGCATTTCTGCCTCTTCGATCTCTAAGCGCGGCAATGCTTCCAGTAAAAATCGAAGGTCAGCAGGAGGTATTCTTGCTAACTTAAATTGAATAGTGGTCTGAATTTTTGCCACGGAAATTTGTGCAAATTTAAAAGTGAGACATCAAACGATAAATTAATGATATACATAATCGCACAAAATATGATTATTAATTAATCTTCCTCTGTTTTGGCTGTTTCAAATTAATCTGTGGTACCAACCGCCACACGCTGAGCGATTGCTCGATCAATTAGCGATTTAACCGTGCTAGAGACTCCGCTAAATTTAAAACGGCTCATAAATGATATGGCTCCAACCTCAACAAATAGTTTTGCAATTAACTCGTCTGCGAAGCTACTTGAAATGAGAGCGACATCTGAAAAATCAATGACAACAGGATAGTTGGGGCACATCTTCGCCAGGTTTAGTAACTTCTTCCGAAGCGGCGTCCCAGCTATACGGCTACCAAAAGAATTTGTTTCATCTGACACCCTAAAAACAATTGAATCCTCAATAGGATGTTCGTAATATTTTTCAATATGATCCAAAGGCGAGTATTTCTTTCCGCCAAATCTTAGTGCTTCTTCCAGTAAATGTGGAACAGAGAAATTGATTTCAGCAACAACCAATGTGCCCTCATAGGGGATTTTTTCTGAATTTATCCGAAGGCCGTTACGTTCGTTATAAGAAAGTTTTCCATAGCCAGATTCCAATTGGAACTTTCCGCCGCTTCCACTGCATATCTGATAGCTTCCAAATAACCCATTGCCTTGTCCTAACGACTTATCTCTAGTGACCCCCTCACGGATTGCCCGATCCAATGCATCTGCATCAGATGTAATATCTTTGAATCCCTCACGTAGCGAGGTTGGAATCCCAACTCCAGCGTCGGCAACCATGAATAGAAGGCGCTTGGCCTTACTTTTAAATGTCGAGACCTGAACAAAGCCACCGACAGGCGACTGAGAATGAACTAAAACGTTATCTGTTAACTCGTTTATTGACCATTCAAGAGCTGCAAAATCGTTTCTCTCTAAATCAGGAATCGCGCCAAGAATGGCATTGGCAATTCTATTGACAGCCTTAAACTGCTCGTCTGTTGTTTTGTACTGAGTAGCCGGGACTTGTGTGTGACCACGAAAGTTTGATATGTCGTATTGCTTTGGAGAAATAATGTTTGCCCAGTTTGAATTTAAAAACAATCTTTTTATTTTGTCATTATCTGGGAGGGCTAGCTGCGTTCCTATCTGTGCATATTGAAGTCTAGCGACTTGTGCGCATAAGGCCAGCATAGGAGCGGGGAGCGCAGCTGTGCATTTGCTAAAATCAAACTCGACATCTTGGTAACCATCAGTTTGCACCGCGTGATGAATTGCAGCCAGGGGGCGGTGTAAATCAAGAATAGTGAATTCACCTTCAAATACAATACGGTTTTCTGTTCTGTATATATTTGACATAATTACTCTGTTTAGAAGTTGCCGAACAAGATCAAGCTGGCTAGAGTTTCTGGTATTTACAGCAGCACACAGTGATGGATAAAGGATTTACCCAAAATGCATTATCGATTCTCCTCTTCTGTGCTCTTTGAAGCAAGAGTTGTTGATGGGACGAGGCGAAATAGCAAGCGTAGCTGAATCGTAGCTACAAGCCATCAAGTCCAGGTTGCTCTGGGCTTTTTTTGGCTACAAATCACATTTGCGAGTGTTGTAAGGTGCTGATTTATATAATTTTATGGATTGACTGTTGATTCTGTTAATCCGTAGGTCCCTGGTTCGAGCCCAGGTCGGGGAGCCAACCGAATACAGATTTGGGCACTTCAACAGAAGTGCCCTTTTTTGTATCTGCGACAGCCATTGCCAGTGCAAGACTGTTGCCCGTGACAACGGCTTCGTTGCCGGTGACACGAATCTCGCCAATGATCTGACGCAGATACGCCTTGGCAAAGCCGCTGTCGCGGTCGTGCAGTTTCTCTTTCAGTGCCTTGCAGAACAGTTCCACCTGACGCGGACGAATGGCCGGCATGTCGGCACGGCGTTTGTGCGAGGCGATTTCGGTCAGCACCTCCTGGCGCCGTGTTTGCAGTCGCCGGCTACGCTGCTGGAGTAGTTCATCCAGCGGCAGGATGCCTTTTTCCACAGCTTCAAAGAGTCGTTCGCTGGCCTGTTGCAACTCGCTCAGTTCAACCTGCAACGCCTTCACGCCCTGTTCGTCCTTTGCCTGCGTGGCTTTGATCTGCGTTTGCAGCCGCGCCAGAATCTGTTTGACCCGGTCCGGTGTGAATAGCTTATCTGCCAGGGCATCGAGTACAGCGGTATCCATCTTGTCCATCGGCACCGCTGGATTGCTGCACTGCTGGATGTGCTTGGCAATGCGCGTGTTGCACTTGTAGTAACGATATTGCCCACCCTTGCCGGTGGCCGTGGTCATGCCCGCACCGCAGCAACCGCACTTGATCATCCCGGTCAGCAGCGTTTCGCTGGTCAGCGTTCTGGACGGCACCTGATCGAAGGCACGGGAAGCCTTGCGGCCTTTCACTTCCTGAAAGGTCTGCACATCGATGATCGGATCGACTTTCAGCAGAATCCACTCCGATTCCGGTTTCAACCGGCGGGATTTGTTCTCCATCCGGTTGAAGTAGTAGTCGCCAACATAGGTAGCGTTCGACAGCACTTCATGGACCCGCGAACGTGTCCATGAAGCATTGCGATGCTTCCGGCCAGCCTCGTTCAGATAGCTGGCGATCTGCTTGGTGCCCATCGGGCCATGACCCTTGCCGTTCAGATACAGATCGAAGATTTGCCGCACGACTGCGGACTCAGCCGGGTCAATCGCCAGTTGCTGCTTGCGCTTGCCCTTGTTGCCCAGCTTCTCCGCTTCAATGGTCTTGTAACCAAAGGGCGGGCGCGAACCATTCCAGAAGCCTTGCCGGGCGTTTTCTTTCATCGCCCGCAACGTGTGCTTGCCGTTTTCCTTGCTCTGGTACTCATCGAAGATCGAGAAGATTTTACGGGCCATCTCGCCGGAAGGATCGTCGCTGGTCTGCTGCGTGATCGAAACCAGCTTCACCCCGGCACGTTTTAATTTGCGTTCATACAAGGCGAATTCCAGCGAGTCCCGGAAGAAGCGCGACAAGCTATGAACGATGATCGCTTCAAAGGGCGCCGGAGTTTTGGTCGCTTCGGCAATCATTTCCTGAAACACCGGGCGCCGGTCATCGGTGGCCGATGCACCAGCCTCGATATACGTCTCACCAATCAGATAGCCATGGCCCTTGCACCATTCCTGCATCTGCCGCAGCTGGTCAGGAATCGACAAGTCCTTGTCAGCCTGTTTGACCGTTGAAACCCGTGCATAAAGAGCAACTGCCATATCGTCCTCCGTATATACCCCGCCGCATACGACATGCAGGGGTTATAGGCAATCATCATGGCCTGTCAAGGCAGCCTTGCGGTGGTTACACCATCCTTGACAGGCCATGCTGATTACCTGAATTGGTCTGCATGCCGAATGCGGCACTTTGTTTGCTCAATCGTCCTCGCTATCGTCCAGCCGCAGCACCAACACCAGCAGTTCGCCGAGCATTGAGGCAATCAATTCGATTTCGGCTTCACTGGGTACTGACGGCACAAGCGCATCAGGCAGAATCAGGTGGATCGTGGATTGTTTGCTCACTCATCGTGGCACCCCCTTTCCTGCGGTCTTGGCCCGCCCGTTCCTGTCCATGCCGTGTTGCTGCACCAGCGCCTCCAATTCCGGTAGGAAGCTCTGGTTTCCAAATTCATCGAGAACAACTTTTCTGTAGGCTTGATGCTGATGAGGCGACGGCATACCAACCGCCGCCGTGTCGAGGATGCGGCTAACCCGCTGCATCAAAAGACGCATGATGGCCTCGGTCAGTGGATTCACCATTGCCCAAGCCTCATTTCGTCATAGCGCCGCCGCACATCGGTTTCCCAGGTCAGATCGTCGTGAATCCGATCCAGTTTTTTGCGCAGCAGTGCGAAACTTTCATCGAAGCCGATTTCGGGCGTCTTGCGTTTGATACCGTGAATGGCGCCAAGGCGTTTCAGGTAGCCATAGACGCTGATCGCCATCCGGGTTTCACGCTCTTCCAATAGCGCGAGCGTATCCAGTTCCCGAACGACACCGAGACCAGCCATTTGGCGAACCCGTTCCTGCAAGTCTGCCCACACCGGATGCACTGGCCAGCGCGAACGGTTGCTATCGTCAGTTTGAATGCGCAGGGTTGTATGGTCATGGACCAGTACCCGCAGCAAATCGCCCTGGCGTTCTTCCAGGTCGGCAAAGGTCTGAATGCCGAAGGTACGCAGCCACGCCTTGCGAATCTGCCATTCAATGCGCCAGACGTTTTCTGAACACTGCCAGAGATCGAAGAACCACGTTTTAGCGCTCTTCTCCTGAATCTCATCGACCTTGTTATAGACCCGCAAGACGACATCACCTTCGCCGAATCCGAACGTCTGCACCTTCCGGTTTTTGCGGAACTGCTTGTCCTTGGTCGTCGCGCTGACGAAGTTGTCTTCGTTGAAATCGATGGCCGGGATTTGATAGTCGAACGTGAAATCAACCCGTGACAGGTGTTCCGGCATGAAAGTCGTATAGCCAACTGATGCCGCCCAATCGAGAAAGCGCCGATGCAGTGCCGATGCCCCGTATTGCCACAGTGCGAAGCTGCGGTAGGTGACAAAGAAATTCGGTTTGTTGAATTCGCCGAACTGGATACTGAAGGCATCGTTCTCAATCAGGAAGGGATAACCGCTGCCGGTACCGTGGGACGCCAGCAGGAAGGTTTCCGAACCCAGCTTGATTGCCTTGGGATGGCGAATCTTGGCAAGGCGCAGGGATTCCTTTTCAACGGTCAGACGGGTGAAGTCGAGCGAGCAATCGGACAGTGCCGCGAGGTAATACGCGCACTCGATGGTGTCGTGGCCGAAAAGAAGGAATTGAACGTTCATCGCTTCACTTCTTGAATTGTTGTTCGGTCACATACTGGTCTTTGAATAAAGGTTCAGGCTTTTCGTTGCCAAGCTCTCCCTCTAGTTCAAAGAAATGTTTGTTGGCCAGCGAACGAAAAGTGCCGCGAGGGCCGCCCAGATAAAAAAGTGGTTCGTACGCTTCGCCCAGGTGTTCAGCCACGAAGCGTTCGTGGTGTTCTTCCTCTGGTGGCAGAGGATGACCAATCGCTTCTGGGAGATTTTGCTCCAGTTCATCAAGAGCTGAAGTGAGAAGGTCGGCAATGATCTGGGTACGGCTTTTTTGCGGGTACATCTCGCACAACGCAGCAATCTTTGCAGCGACGTGGATAGGCAACCGAAAGGAGAACTGCTTGGGTGTTAGGCGCGTGTTGTCAGGCGATGCCCATGCGTCGTGAAGGTTGGATGCTTTCATGAGAACACCGATCAAATGTTGTTAAACATTCGCGCAATGTACGCTCTGCTTTTTGCCATGTCAAACGATTCTGGTCGGCATCAACGCCGTGCGGAGCGCGTCGCTCCGCTGCCGTGCTGCGCACGGCGTTGATGCCTAGTCGATATGTCGTTTTGATTGTGTCAAAGAAGGCAGTGTCATAGACTGCGGTTTTCAATGTATCCATAGCCCCCCGTGTTACTTGGGTGGGGAGGGGGTTAGTTTGAGCAAACGAAGTCCTAAATCAGTACCTGCTGCAATGAACCCCAATGTATCGCAAAATTGCGATACACTTGGGTGGGCTTTCAGAGTCTACGTGTCGCCAACGGAACGAAGCGCCCAGAAAGAGGTCGACTGTCAGAGTGCTATAGCGATAATTAATTTGAAAACTAGGTTGCGATATTTAGCTAACACTCCAAAGATCGACTGGAAGAAGCCGCATGCTAGGAAACTGAAGGGCGTTAAAGATATATATGAAATTCGATTTGAGGCAAACAACGTACAGCACCGGCCCCTCGGTTTTTTTGGGCTTGGTTTAAAAGAGTTTACTATTCTTTTGTGGGCTACCCATAAGCAAGATATTTATGACCCAAGTGAAGCTATCGAAACCGCTGAAAAAAGACGAGGCCAAGTTGAGAGAGGTCAAGCCAGTAGTGTGCCTCTCAAAATTAATGGAAAGCACTTTCCATGATATTCATGACGCAAGCGTACGAGAGGCTTATGTCGAAGCAGAACTGGTTAATGGACTAGCTCATCAAATACGAATTATTCGTCAGCAACGCGGCTGGTCTCAGAAAGATTTTGCCAAAAAACTAGGAACAACTCAAACAACTGTTTCTAGATTAGAAGATCCATCGTACGGTCGGTATAGCATCCGCTCGCTTTTATCGGTTAGCAAGGTGTTTGATGTTGCTCTATTTGTTCGTTACCTTCCGTTTTCTAAGTTTGTGCCTTCTGTCTGGGATACTTCCCCAGAAAATTTTGAAGCAGCACCTTATGCTGAGGAAATATCTTCTATTGAATTTTTCGATGAACGGGAAGATTCTTTCTACTGCAAAGCGTTGATTGGCAATAGGGGGGCTAACTGTTATACAGAGGTTGATTTTTCGAGCATTAACAATTCGTTAGATGTTGTGATGGCGCTAGATGCTTGCACTGTGTTAACCGAAACGCCGGTTTTTGAATTCAAATATTTGGATGAATAATATGGATAACAGCACAAACTATGATATTTTAGTTGCTGAAAAATTTCAATTAAACGGCAGATTAACATCACCCGAGTACTATGTTGACGGAATTAGCCAAATGTTTCTCGGTTATCCAATTACTAAAACACTATTTCACACAATTGCATACCCGGGAAATGGTGATCGTAAAGAGCAAAGAAAAGCTTCGCACCTTTTAACGATGCCGACAATTCGGGCAGTTGAGTATGCGAACCTAATTTTGACTGCAGCAAAAAACTCAGAGCCTCAACTATTGGAAGATATAAGTCCACGCGAGAGGAAAAAACTACTCGGCATACTTAACCGGTTTCAATTAGACGAGGAGGCTTCTCAGCAAATGACAAATTTGTCTTCTACTATTCCTGAGAAAAATCCTAAGTCTGGAAAATTGCCGAAGACGGAAAAGTAACGGTTAATTTTTATAAATTTTGTACGGTAAGCACGAAATTTATAATTGTGGCCGCATTGCTCATTTTTGTCAGAAAATAAAGGCAAGGCGCCAGTTCTCTGAAGTGTATGAGTTGGCGAGCCATAGATTCAAGCAAAAAGCCCACTTTTCGAAGTGGGCTTTTTGCGTTTCTACGGGGGGTTTTAATATGCGAATTTGGCTTGTCTGATTTCGAAAATATGCTTTTGTTGTATGTGTTTAAAATAATTATTTCCGGGTTTTTATTTGTTTTGATTTTGATCAAATAACTTGATCTTCTCGGTTACACTCCGGATGCTCCGCGCTTGAATGAGTATGGCATTCTCTGGCCGGATTCCTTTTTTTCATTATTCATCAAGGAAATTCAAGTGAGTTCAGCAAGCGAACAATCACCCGGCATGGTTGAGCGGGCGGGTACCTGGGTCGAGAGTGGCCCGGTACAAAAGTTCATCATGATCCTGATCATCATCAACGCAATTACGCTTGGCCTGGATACTTCGCCGTCCATCGTGGCCACCTATGGTGCCATTCTGGGCTTGATCGATGGTTGCATCCTGAGCGTTTTTGTCGCCGAACTGGTTGTCAGGATTGCCTACCGGCGCGGATCGTTCTTTCGTGATGGCTGGAGTCTCTTCGATCTCGCGGTAGTTGCCATCGCCCTGGCGCCGACCAGTCCGGGCCTGGCGGTGCTGCGCTCCTTGCGTGTGCTGCGCGTGTTGCGGCTGATTACCGTTGTTCCACGCCTGAAAATGATCGTTTCCGCGCTGCTTTCGTCATTGCCCGGACTGGGCATGATTGCGGGGTTGCAGGCGCTGCTGTTCTACGTTGCTGCAGTCATTTCGACGAAGATGTTCGGGGCCGATTTTCCCGAGTGGTTCGGAACGATTGGCGCTTCGTTTTACACGCTGTTCCAGGTCATGACCCTGGAAAGCTGGTCGATGGGTATCGTTCGGCCGGTGATGGAGAAATTCCCGCTGGCATGGTTGTACTTCGTGCCTTTCATCCTGATTGCCACCTTCACCATGCTGAACCTGTTCATTGCCGTGATCGTCAATGCGATGCAGTCGCTTCACGATGAGGAAAAGCAGGAAGTGAATGACGAGTTGCGTGCTGTCGCGCATGACGAGTCGGCGAGCATTGTTGCCGAGTTGAAGAACCTGCGCGAAGAGGTCAGCGCGCTGCGTCTGGCCATGGGAAGTTCCGGGAAAACCGATATTTGATTTTGCAGTTGTTGTTGCTGGTGCAGTGCGGTGGATTTTTCGCCGGGGGTAGAAGTTTCCTGATTGCTTGAAAATCATTTTGGATATTTTATGAAAAAATCAATTGTTATATCCGTTATTGCCCTGGCCTTTTCTGCCTCGATCGGTGTTTCTCATGCCAAGGGCGATTACAACGATGTTCCGAAGGATGACAAGCAGTATAAAAAGTGTATTGCCAGCTCGAATAAAAACTACGAAGGCGGGGAGGCAAAAAGCCCGATAGCCGGACAGACCAAAGCCCAGGCTTTCTGCGAATGCGTATGGAATGAAACCCCGGAAGAGTTTTCCGGTGATCTGGCCAAGTTTGCCGAGAGCAAGAAGGGCAAGGAGATCAACAAGATTTGCGAGAAATATTCGAACTGGGGTGAATGACTGCAGTTCTTCCACCTGTCGAATTTCCCGGAAGGTTTTTCCTGGCGGTGGAATTCGGTGAATGGATAAGCACTGAAACGGGCAATTCTCAGGAATTGCCCGTTTTTATTCACCTACAACCCGGTTGCGGCCAGCATTCTTGGCGCTGTAGAGCGCCCGGTCGGCACGGGCGACAAGATCGTTGGGATGGTCGCCGGTACGGTAGGTGGCGATGCCGAAGCTGGCGCTCTGCCGGCCGATAGTCGTGAAATCATGGCCTTCGATTGCCTTGCGCAGGTTTTCGGCAAGGCTGCGGGCGCCGGATTCGTCGGTGTGCGGGCAGATGATCATGAATTCCTCGCCGCCCCAGCGGCCGACGATGTCGGTTTCACGGCTGCTGGTTTGCAGCAGTGCGGCGATTTCGACGAGGATACGGTCGCCGGCCTGGTGTCCATGGGTGTCGTTCACGCGCTTGAAGTGGTCGATGTCGAGCAGGATGATGCTGAACGGATGAACGTAACGCTGCGAGCGCTGGATTTCGCTTTCCAGCACTTCGTCGATTTTCAGGCGGTTGAATATCCCCGTGAGCTTGTCGGTAACGGAGAGACGTTCCAGTTCCCGGTTGAGCAGGCTGAGCTTGCGCATCCAGTAGCCAGCAAACAGTGCTGCGATCAGGGTGGCGATCACCAGTTTCCAGAGCAGTCCGTAATCAAAACCCTGTTGTATGGTGATCGGTACATGGCGGTTGGCGATCATTTCCCTGTCCTGTGCCGTGAGCGTTTTTACCCCCTTGTCCAGGATGTCGCGCAGGACTGGCTCGGAGCTGATGATGCCGATGCGCAGCTGGTTGCTCAACTCCGGTACCTGGCCGGCGATCTTGAGATTGAACAGGCCTTCCTTGCGGATGGCGTAGGCGGCAACGATCAGCGAACGGACGGTCAGGTCGGCCTTGCGCTCGGAAACGAGGGCGACGGCTTCCGGTTCGTTGTTGGTGAGGATGATCCGCAGGTTGGGATAGTCCCGGCGTACGTGTTCCTCGACCATCGTGCCTCGGGGCAATGCGATGCTTTCATTGCTCAGTCCGCGGATATCGCCGATGTAGGGGTGTTCCTCGCGGGCAATGATGATGTTCGGGTCGAGAAAGATCGGGTCGGTGAAGCTCAGCCATTGATCGCGTGCCGGCGTCTTGTTGAGGAAACTCATGATCTGGCAGCGTCCGGCTTTGGAGGCGGTGATGCTCTCGTCCCAGGTGCGGGTGGGCAGAAGTTCGATTTTCAGGCCAGTGCGTTGTGCGACCCGTTGTACCAGGTCGGCGGCTATTCCTTCGTGCTGCCCGTTTTCGTCAATACGCTCGAAGGGTTCCCAGTCGGGATCGACGCACATCGTGATGGCACGCTTCTGATCGATGTAGGCGCGCTCCTCGGCGCTGAAATCGATGGCAGGTACCGCGCTGTCGAGTGCGCGGGCAACGGATGGCAATCCTGTCAGACAGGTGATGCACAGGATCACTGCTTGCAGGCGCATTCGAATTCCGTTTTTCGGGTGAGGTGGATACCTTACCGGAAACAGCCGCGGGCGTGCTATCCAGTTGATCGCTGGCGTTCTGACAGAAGGAAAAAACGGTGCATTTATCCCGGCGAAGCGGGCGATGATCCGGAGCCGAGCGCTTCCACAATATCCGCCCGGTGCGCCTGCTGGCCGCTGCTGCTCGCCAGCCGCCTGATCAGCACGGCCTCAGCGCTGGTCAGGGTGATCGACTGGTTGTCCGAGGTATTGAGGCAAAGCTGGCTGGTGTCGAACTGCCAATACCGGGAGGGCGCCATCTCCGGCAGCGGGCCGCGTGTCCTGGCCTCGATGACGGCAATCAGCTCTTCCATGGCGACGGGTTTGCACAGGTAGTTGTCGGCACCCTGGCGGTGACCAGTGATGCGGTCGTTCAGTGTGATCTGGGCAGTCAGCATCACGATGCCCAGGTTGGGATGGCGCTGGCGCAAGCGCGCAGCGATGCTCAAGCCGTCTTCATCCAGCAGATCCTGATTGTCTTCCACGACGGCAATCCGGATCATTGCTCGGGCTCCCGGGGAGGGACGGGGATTTCCAGAGTGAACGCGATTTCGTCATCCTCTCCCGTTTCAAGGCGGACGCTGCCGCCATGCAGTTCAGCGATGCGGCGAACCAGATACAGCCCCAGTCCTGCGCCGGGAACACTGTCATCCTGCGGTCCACGGACATAACTGTCAAAAATCGCATCCCGCATCGCGGGCGGGATGGCCGGCCCCTGGTTGCGAACCGTGAAGCGCAGCAGAGTGTCGTCGCCTTCCAGTTCAAGATGAACATGGCTTGCCGGTGGTGCATATTTCAAGGCGTTGTTCAGCAGGTTGCGCAAGGCAACCTGCAGCAGCAGCGGGTCAGCCTGCAGGCGGGTGGTGCCGTGGATCCGGGTCAGTATCCGGTGTTCGGCATCCAGTTGGGCAACGGTTTCCTGGCACAGAATGCTTGCGTCCATCGGTACCGGGCGGATGGTCAGCGTTTCGTCGTCTACCCGGTCCTTGTCCAGGAACTGTTCGGTAAGTGCCCCCATGCGCGAGACGCCACGCCGGATGCGTTCCAGCCGGCGCAGCACGTTGGGGTCGTTACTGTTCAGCAGATAGCCAAGCGACTGTGCGGCACCGTCGATGATCGCCAGCGGTGTCCGGACCTCGTGGGACAGCGTGGCGATGAAACGGCTCTGCTCGCGCCGGGCCAGGCGTTCCTGTGCGCCGCGCATTTCCGCCAGCTGGATACGCTCGCGGGACAGCCGGTTTTCCTGATCGATGGCGCGGACCCGCTGCACCAGAACCAGTGCCAGGGACAGGATGGTGAATAGCGAGCCGATCTGGAATCCGTTGATCATCCAGAAGTCGCCGGGCAGGATGCCGAGCAGGGTCAATGTGACCGACAGCGAGCCGAGCAGGACTGTGGTGTGGGCGGTGATCAGCAAGTAGCCGCCCGGCAGTCCGCGATGCCAGAGCTGCACGCTGCGGAACATGCCGGTGACCGAGATCAGCAACAGGCCATAGACCAGCGGTGTTGCGATTTCCGTGTACAGGTCGAAAAACGGTGTTGGCAGACAGATTATGGAAAACCACTGGACGCTGCGATAGATCAGGTTGAGTAGCGGCGTCCGCTGGTCGATGTCAAGAACCAGGCGGTAGAACAAGGCACCCGAGACGCCGGTCAGCAGTGTGCCCAGTGACGGGCCGAGATTGCTCAGCCATGGATGCTCGGGGAGCAGGTATTGCGCCGCGAAGCCGTTCAGGCTGAAGACCAGCAGCAGGCCGCTGCCGACGTAGAAGAGATAGGCGCGGTGCAAGGGGATGGAGCGCCACAGTCCCTGCCAGAGATTGATGATGAAAATCGTCAGCACTACACCGTAATAGATCCCCAGCAGTCCGTACTCGCCTGCTTCGGAGGCATGAAAATCCGCCGGGCTCCACTGGCGAAGAATTAGCAGGGAGCTGCTGCTGGTTTCCAGGCGCAGGTACAGGGTCAGGGGCTGCTGGTCGGGAAATTCCACCGGTAGTACAAAGCTGCGATAAGGAATTTCCCGGCTCGAGAATGGCAAGGTGTCGCCGGCGCGTTGTTCGGTGAACTGCCCGGGGCGATGCGGGTCCGGTTGATAAAGCCGGATATCGTCGAGGTAGGAGGGGTGGATTTCAAGCCAGGATACCAGCGGTCCTGAACTGCCATCGTCAGCGGCAGGTGCCTGCAGCGTGAAGCGGAACCAGTGCACCTTGCGTGTATAGCCCCCCGAAAAACCATGGCGAAGATCGCGAAAATCATTGATGCGTGCCGGGCTGCTGATACTGTCGATGCTTTCCTGACCGTTTGCGTCGATCAGCACGGCGAGCGGCACGGCCTGTCCGGTGGCTGCCAGGCCGGTGAGCGGCAGGATCAGTGCCAGCAGGAACAGGAAGGTGCGGAAAAGGCCCGGCATGAATGCAAGCGTTGAGAGGACGGTGAATGGATGGGTCGCATTATGTCGCAATTCACCAGCCGTCGCGGATGCCGAAGCTGCCGGCCTAGCCGCTGACGGGCCGCATGCTGCCGATGTGCTTGCACAATATCTTGTAGGTGTCGCGGTCGAAGGGCGGGCGCTGCGTGTCGAGCAGGGCGTGCAGTTCGTCGTCGCTGCGGGCCGTGCCGAGGTAGCGCCAGGCGTCGATCAAGTGGGCTTCGTCGCCTTCGCGGATGACGGCCGGGCCGGGGAAGGGCCAGCTGGCGAGTTTCAGCGTCACCATCGCACCGAGCAGCCGCATGCTGTGTTTGGCCAGCGGCTCCTTGCCGACACAGCCGCCCTTGCAGCGCCGCGTCTGGTGGCCGAAACAGGGCTTGTCGCCGACCTGGCGGTCGAGCCCGCTGAGGATGTCGCATAGCTGGTGCGCTTCGACCAGCTTGCGCAAAGTCTGGGTCGCTTCGCGGGCGTTCTTGAACAGCCCGTAGCAGGCGCTGTCGATGCCGAAACCGATCTCGCCGGCCAGGCTGAGTCCCGGGCGCAGCCAGCCGTCGCCGGCGTCGACCAGCGTCCACGTGCATACCTCGTCGTTGCGCCGCAACTGGCGGTTCTGCGTCGGCTGCATGGTCTTGACCAGCGCCGCTTCGCGCAGCAGCGCGCCGATCTCGCCGGCGGTCTCGATCCAGTCGATGCGCCGGGTCTGTTGCGCCAGCGTCATCTCGCGCGCCGAACGATGGTCGGCGGAAAAATGCGACAGGACCCGGCTGCGGATGTTCTTGCCCTTGCCGATGTACAGCGGCAGGTCGCCGTGCTCGCTGGCTTCGCCGTAGAAGAGATAAACGCCGGGTGTTTCCGGCAACTCGTCGATGATCGATGCGTCGAGGTGCGGCGGCAGGCTGGGGTGGGTGTTGAGCGTCTTCAGCGCGGCGTCGATGTCGGCGCTGCTGCGGTCGACGTGGATTTTTTGCCAGAATTGGTGGATCAGTTGCGCATCGGCCAGCGCCCGGTGGCGGCCATTGGCGATCAGGCTGTGGCGCTCGATCAGGCTGTCCAGGCTGTGGCGCTTGAACTCCGGGTAGAGCGTGCGCGACAGCTTGACGGTGCACAGCACCGGGGCGCGGAAATCGACGCCGGTGCGCTTGAATTCGTTCTTCAGGAAACCGTAGTCGAAACGCGCGTTGTGGGCGATGAACAGCCGCCCGCGCAAGCGGCGCAGGACTTCTTCGGCGACTTCGGCAAACGGCGGTGCATCGGCGACCATGGCATTGCTGATGCCGGTCAGGTTTTCGATGAAGGGCGAGATGCGCGTGCCCGGATTGACCAGTTGCTGCCACTCGCGCACGGTGCCGTCGGCATCGACTTCGACGATGCCGATTTCGGTGATGCGGTCGCTGGTGGCGGTGGCGCCGGTGGTTTCGAGGTCGACAAAGGCGAGGGCAGTCATGCACGGCATTTTCTCATGACTGCTGCGGTCGACCGCAAGAAAGTAGCCGAAATCGCCGCCCTCGCCGGGGCGGCTTTCCCGGCACCGGTCAGAACCGGTATTCGGCGCTGACGTAGGCGTTGCGGCGATCCTCGGGATAGGCGTTGAACGACGTGTAGGTGCCGTTGACGATGCCGTAGGAGTAGAACTTCCGGTCGAACAGGTTGTTCACGCCGAGCGCCAGACGCCAGTCGCCGAGGTCGTGCGCGATCTTGATGTCGGCGACGGTGTAGGCCGGCATCTGGCGGAAGCGGTTGGCCTGATCGTTGTCGTAGCGCTGACGGCCGGTGTAACTGAGGTTCAGGCCGATCCGGGTGGCGGCGAAGACCTGCCAGCCGAGAGTCAGCGAGACGCGATCCTTCGGTACCAGCGGCACGTCGTTGCCGCTGACATCGACGCCGCCATAGATACCCTGGCGGAAACGCGCCTGGGTGCGCGTGTAGCGGGCGGCGATGTCGAGCGAGTCGCCGATCAGCAGCCGGCCTTCCAGTTCGAGGCCGCGATGGCGCGTCGGCGACAGGTTGATGTTCGAGAAGCTGAGGTGGTTGTAGTGGATCTCGTCGTCGATGTCCATCTCGAACAGGCTGACCCCCAGGCTGGCCTTGCCGCCCTGCCAGCGGGCGCCGATTTCGCGGTCGTGCGAGCGCTGCGGCTTGAGCAGTGTCGGGCAGGGCGCGCTCCAGCAGCGGTTCTCGTCGATATTGGCGACGCGGAAACTGCGGCCGAGCCGGCCATACGCCGAGAAGCCGGCGCCGAGTTCCTGCTGCAACGCCAGCTCGTAGGCCGACAGGGCGTGTTTCTCGGCAGCGTCGCGTGGCACCAGCCGTTCGTGCTGGGTCTGGCGGACGTTTTCCTTGCGGCCACCGATGCTGATGCGGGTGCCGGTGGCGGTGAGGTGCACGTCGTTGCGCAGGTAGAAGGCGCGGTTCTTCTGCTTGCCCGATTCGTCCAGCGCGCTCATGAAACCGGTTGCCGCCGTGTCGTTGTCGTACGACCAGTGGCTCCAGTCGGCACCGACGGTCAGGCTGTTGACAACCTGATCGAAGCCGGTCTGCCAGAGCAGGCGCGGCGACACCGTGGTGACGCCGACATCGGTCCTGGCCAGCGTGCTGCCCCAGGCTGAATTGTTGTACATGTCGGCGCGCTTGTCGCGGCGGCCGATATCCAGCGCCAGCGTCAGCTCGCCGAGGCGTTTTTCGCCCCGCAGGGAAAAGCGCTGACTCTTGCTGTTCAGGTAATCGTCGGGTGTCGTTGCGCCGCGGCGGTCGCTATGCAGCAGCGCTTCGGTGCGGGCGCCCGGCAGGCGCGATTTCTGGTCGTCGACATTGAAACCGAGGGCGACGAAGCCGTTGCGGTTGCCGAAACGCAGTTCGCCGCTGGCGGTATCGAGTTCCGAACGGTTGTTGTCGCGATAGTTGTCGGTGCGGAAACGCTGCGTGTTCAGGCGCAGGCCCCACATTTCACCGCCGGCGCGGAAGCCGCCGCGGATGTCGCGCAGATCGTGGCTGCCGACGCGCGTCGACACATTGCCGGAAAGCGGTGCATTGATCGCCGTCCGGGTGATGATGTTGATCGTGCCACCGCTGGCGCCGCTGCCGTAGAGCACGGCGCCGGCGCCGCGGAGAATTTCGATGCGCTCGATGCTGTCGAGCGGAATGGCCGAGAGCCGGGCGGTCGCCAGTTCGTTTTCGGAAATGCGCTGGCCGTCGACCAGGACCAGCGTGTTCTGCTCGCCGGTCATGCCGAAACCGCGCAGGTCGAGCGGCGAGTCCGGCGTGCCGACGAAGTTGATGCGGCTGTGGACGCCACCGAGCTTGTTGAGGACCTCGGAAACGTTGGTCGCCGAACTGTTGCGGATTTCGTCGGCGGTGATGATCTGCGCGGCGATTGGGTTTTCCTGTTGCGCCGATTCGAAACGGCTGGCCGTGACGACAATGGTGTCGAGTCTGGCTTCGGCATGCAGGCTGCCGGCGAATAGCGGCAGCAGCAAGGCAGCCACGGGTTTGAGGCGGATTTGCATTGATTTTCCCCTTGCCGGCAGCGTCCCCGCATGCCGGTGTGCGATGAAAAAAGTGCAGGGGGAATGGACAGGCTGCAACAGCCGGCGCCACCACCCCGTGGCACTTTCGTGTGATGTCGCAGGCCGGTATCCGGGCTCGCAAGTCTTGACGCGTCGCCTTCCCGGGATGAACCCAGTGGCCTAGTGACGCGCCCGCACTTGCTTACCGTTGCGGGGGCAGCAGCGGAATGGTCCCTGTGGGGGATGCACCGCTTTCCCGTTTAACCGCCGTGGAAAAACCCATCGGCGGCACCTGTAACGCGGCGGATTATAGCGGAAGGCTTACGGTTGCTGTATCCGGGGCAGTGTTTTCGCGAAATTGTTCAAGCAGCCAGATTTTGAAATTTTCAGCGCCGGGACGTAGCTGCGAACGTTTTGGATGGACGAGGTAATAACCGGTGTTGAGTGGCAGGCGCAGGGGGAAGGGTTCGATCAGTCTGTTGCCGGCGATTTCCTCGGTGGTGAGGAGGCGACTGCTCAGTACCAGTCCCTGATTGTGACAGGCGGCATCGATGGCCAGCAGCGCCTGGTCGAAGTGAATGGCTGGAATCAGCCTGCTCTGTTCGGGGGCAAGGTTGGCGAAGTTGCTCAGCCAGTTTGTCCAGTGCGGGTGAAGGGTCGTATTGAGCAATGTGCCGTGGCAGATGTCTTCCGGTCGTTCCAGGCACAGGCGCTGCGCGTAGCCGGGGCTGCAATAGACGCGGGCGTCGTCCGGAAAAAGCAGGGTGGTATCAAGCTCCGGGGCCCTGCCGTCAAAATGGCGGATGGCCAGGTCTACCTGTTCATGTTCGAAGTCGACCAGCGCCGTCGACGAGTTGAGATGCAGTTCGGTATCCGGGTGGCGCGTGAGGAAATCCGCCATGTGCCGGGTGAACCATTTGGCGGCAAAGGTTGGTGGCATCGACAGCCAGACACCGACACGCCGGCTGTGACGCAAGCTGTTGCTGGCATCGCGGATCTGGGTCAAGGCTGGCTGAATGCGCTTCCAGTAAGTCAAGGCCTCGGGTGTCGGCTGTACCTGACGGATGCGTCGGATGAACAGCGCAACGCCAAGCCATGCTTCCAGATTGCGAATCTGCTGGCCGATCGCGCCGGGGGTCACGTACAGGGCCTTGGCCGCCAGGGCGAAGCTGTTCGTGCGCATGGCCGCATCGAAAGCGATCAGTGAATTGAGTGGTGGGTGCTGGTTCATGATGAAGAAAATCTATTTCATTGCGTAAATAATATCAGTTGTCATGTGGCGCTCACGCCAGAAATAATCCGGCGTAACAAGGAGAATGAGATGTTCAGATCGTTGCAACGCCCCGACGTGCTACTGGTGACGCTTGCCGCTGCCGGCATCCTGATGGTGACCATGGGGACGCGCCAGTCCTTCGGTTTGCTCATCGCCCCGATGGATGCTTCAACCGGCTTCGGCGTGGCCTCCATCAGTTTCGCACTGGCCATCGGACAGTTTGCCTGGGGCGCTGTCCAGCCGGTTGCCGGCGCGGTGGCCGATCGTTACGGTCCGCGTCCGGTGCTGGCGGCGGGTCTGCTGATCCTGGCCGTGGGCTGTGCGGTGACACCTTTCGTGCAAGGGGCTTTCGGTTTGGCACTGACCTTTGGTTTACTGGCTTCGATGGGGTCCGGTGCCGGCAGTTTTTCGGTGTTGATTGGTGCGGCGGCCCAGCGTTTGCCGATCGAGTCGCGTGGCACCGCATCGGGCGTGATCAATGCAGGTGGTTCCTTTGGCCAGTTCATTTTTGCGCCGATCACGCAAAAGCTGATCCAGACTGTCGGCTGGGTAGGCAGTTTGTGGACGATGGCGATCATATCGCTGGCGACGCTGCCTCTGGTCTTCAAGCTGACCGGCAAGGCTGCTGCGCCGCACCCGCAGGTCGAGGGTGACAATGGTTTGCGTCATGCTGTCGTCACGGCGATGAAGGACCGAAGCTATTTGTTGTTGCATGCAGGGTTTTTTACCTGTGGCTTTCATATCGCTTTTCTCGTTACCCACCTGCCCGGCGAGGTCAACCTGTGCGGGCTGCCGCCATCGGTGGCTAGTTGGTCGCTGGCGATCATCGGTCTGACCAACATTTTCGGCAGCCTCTATGCCGGTGCCTGTATCGCCAAATACCGCAGCAAGTACGTTCTGGCGATGATGTACGGCTCGCGCGCAGTGCTGATCGCGCTCTACCTGATGGCACCGCGCACCGACATGACCTTTTACCTGTTCGCCGCTGGCCTTGGCTTCACATGGCTGGCGACAGTGCCGCCGACGGCTGCCATCGTCAGCAAACTCTTCGGTACCCGCTATCTCGGTACGCTATTCGGCTTGACGCTGCTGTCGCACCAGATCGGTGGCTTCCTTGGCGCCTGGCTGGGTGGGGTGACGATCTCGCAATTCGGCGATTTTGGCTGGATGTGGTATGCCGACATGCTGCTGGCGGCTGCCGCTGCGCTGATCAACCTGCCGATCCGCGAGGCACCGGTGGTTCGCCCGGTAGTGCAGGCCGCATGAAACACACGACCCAATGGAGACAAAAAAGATGAGCAAGTTACGTCAGGAAATCAGGATTGATGCCCTCAATGAACGTGGACAGGAATACCTGCCAGGCTATCTGGGCATCGAAGTGACCGAATTGAGTGAGAACCGCTTGCTAAGCCGGATGCCTGTCCGCAAGCTGCATATCGCACCGAATGATTTTCTGCACGCGGCCAGTATTGTCGCGCTGGCAGATACCAGTTGCGGCTACGCGACGATCGCCCACCTGCCGGCGGGGGCGCAGTCATTCACGACAATCGAACTGAAGAGCAATCATCTCGGTACCGTCACCGAGGGCGTCGTCGCCTGCGTTGCCACGGCACAGCACCTTGGGCGTACGACTCAGGTATGGGATGCCGTTGTCACCGACGAGGCCAGCGGGCGCAAGCTGGCGCTGTTTCGGTGCACGCAGATGATCTTGTGGCCGAAGTGATTTTTCACTACATATAGTCGTTGAGCGTAATATTTTTACTGCATGTAGTGATCGCTTGTTGACCGTTGCTAGCCGGTCCGCATAAACTCCGAGCCATTGAAGGTTCCCCGCAAGGGGATTGAAAGGGAATCCGGTGCCAGGTCTTTGACCTGAATTCCGGGGCTGCCCCCGCAACTGTAATCGGCGAGCGTTTCGCCAACTCATGCCACTGGATGCGTCCGGGAAGGCGGGTGAAACGCGTTGAGCCGAGAGCCAGGAGACCTGCCTCAATGTGTCCTTTTCATTGATTTTGGGGCGGGGTGTCCCTGACGAGAGGTTGTTGCGTGGTTTCCTGCTGTTGCCTCGTCGTATCGCGTGTCTGCCGGGTGGTTTCCGGTGGTGTCGGTACGCGTCTGCCGGCCGCGCAAGTTCCCGGTTCTCCGCCCCCCGATACGGAGAATCGCCTTGTCACCCACCGCTCAGTCCGTCGTTCACGTTCATTCCGCTGCTAACGAGTTTGCGATTGCCGCGCTGCAGGTTATCCGTCGCAACGGCGCGCTCGTCGCTTTCGATGCCGACAAGATCGCCGTCGCGCTGAGCAAGGCCTTTCTCGCTGTCGAAGGCAGTCAGAGCGCGGTGTCGTCGCGCATCCGCGAGGTCGTTGCCCGGCTGACGCAGACTGTCGTCCGTTCTCTGACGCGGCGTATGCCCGATGGCGGCACGGTGCATATCGAGGACATCCAGGACCAGGTCGAACTGGCGCTGATGCGCGCTGGCGAGCACGACGTGGCGCGGGCCTACGTGCTCTATCGCGAACGCCGTGCGGCCGAGCGGGCGGCCAGCCAGATCGAGGAAATCAGCGTTGCCGAACTGCATGTGCTCGACAACGGCGTGCGCCTGCCGCTCGACCGCGCACTGCTGCTGAAGAATTGCGAAGCCGCCTGCTTCGGTCTCGGCGATGTGGTGTCGGCCAGGACGATCTATGAAAGTGCCCTGAAGAACCTCTACGACGGCGTTCCGCTGGCCGACGTCTACCAGGCGCTGATCCTCGCCGCGCGCACGCTGGTCGAGCGCGAGCCGGCCTACAACCAGGTCACCGCCCGCCTGTTGCTGGCCAGCCTGGGCCGCGAAGTGCTCGGCCGGGCGGTGACGCTAGACGAGCTTTCATCGGTCAACGCCGAATATCTGCCCGTTTTCATCAAGCAGGGCATTGCCGCCGAACTGCTCGACCCGCGTCTCGCCAGCTACGACCTGCCGCGCCTCGCTGCCGCCCTGAAACCCGAGCGCGACCTGCAGTTCGGCTATCTCGGCCTGCAGACGCTGTACGACCGTTACTTCCTGCACATCGAAGGCCGTCGCATCGAACTGCCGCAGATTTTCTTCATGCGTGTCGCGATGGGCCTGGCGCTCAACGAAATCGACCGCGAAGCGCGCGCCATCGAGTTCTACGACCTGATTTCCAGCTTCGATTTCATGTGTTCGACGCCGACGCTGTTCAACAGCGGCACGCTGCATTCGCAATTGTCGTCGTGTTATCTGACGACGGTGGCCGACGATCTCGAGGGCATCTACCAGTCGATCAAGGAAAACGCCCTGTTGCAGAAATACGCCGGCGGCCTCGGCAACGACTGGACGCCGGTGCGTTCGCTGGGCAGCCGGATCAAGGGCACCAACGGCCAGAGCCAGGGCGTCATTCCTTTCCTGAAAGTGGTCAACGACACGGCGGTCGCCGTGAACCAGGGCGGCAAACGCAAGGGCGCGGTCTGTGCCTATCTCGAAACCTGGCACCTCGACATCGAGGAATTCCTCGACCTGCGCAAGAACACCGGCGACGAGCGCCGCCGCACGCACGACATGAACACCGCCAACTGGATTCCCGACCTGTTCATGCAACGCGTCATGGAAAACGCTGAATGGACGCTGTTCTCACCGGTCGACGTGCCCGATCTGCACGAAAAGTTCGGTGCTGCCTTTGCAGCGGCTTACGTTGGCTACGAGGCTCAGGCCGCTGCCGGGCAACTCAAGCTGCACAAGAAAATCCCGGCCGTGCAACTGTGGCGCAAGATGCTGACCATGCTGTTCGAAACCGGCCATCCGTGGATCACCTTCAAGGATGCCTGCAACCTGCGCTCGCCGCAGCAGCATGTCGGCGTCGTGCATTCGTCCAACCTGTGCACCGAGATCACGCTCAATACCTCGGATGCTGAAACCGCCGTCTGCAACCTCGGCTCGGTCAATCTGCTGGCGCACCTGAAGGACGGCCAGCTCGATCAGGAAAAGCTGGCGCGCACCGTGACCACCGCGCTGCGCATGCTCGACAACGTCGTCGACATCAATTTCTACGCGACGCCCAAGGCGCGCAACGCCAATTTGCGTCATCGTCCGGTCGGCCTCGGCATCATGGGTTTTGCCGATTGCCTGTACGAAATCGGCCTGCCGTACGCGTCGACCGCAGCAGTCGAGTTCGCCGACAAGACCATGGAAGCCGTCTGCTATCACGCCTACTGGGCTTCGAGCGAACTGGCCCGCGAGCGCGGCCGTTATTCGAGTTTCACCGGCAGCCTGTGGGATCAGGGCATTTTGCCGCTGGATTCGATCGGCTTGCTGGAGGCAGGGCGGGGCGGGCATCTGGAAGTTAACCGCGATGCCAGTCTGGACTGGGACGCTCTGCGCGAACGCATCGGCCGCTACGGCATGCGCAATTCCAACTGCGTGGCGATTGCACCGACGGCGACCATTTCCAACATCGTCGGCGTCTCGGCCAGCATCGAGCCGACTTACCAGAACATCTATGTCAAATCGAACCTCTCCGGCGAGTTCACCGTCGTCAACGACGCGCTGGTCCGCGACCTGAAAGCGCTCGACCTGTGGGACGAAGTGATGGTCTCCGACCTCAAGTACTTCGACGGCTCGCTGGCCCGCATCGAGCGCGTGCCGGAAGAGCTCAAGGCGCGCTACGCCACCGCCTTCGAGATCGACCCGGTGTGGCTGATCGAAGCGGCGGCGCGCCGGCAGAAATGGATAGACCAGGCGCAGTCGCTGAACCTCTATCTGGCGTTGCCTTCCGGCAAGAAACTCGACGAGATCTACAAACTGGCCTGGCTGCGCGGCTTGAAGACGACCTACTACCTGCGCACGCTGGGCGCCAGCCAGGCCGAGAAGGCGGGTGGGCGGGATGATGCCGTCGTGACGGAAGAGGCGCCGAAATTCTGTGCCATCGACGATCCCGAATGCGAAGCCTGCCAGTAAGCTTGCGGTTTTTCGCCTGACCGGAATCCGATGATGAAATCCAGATTGCTTCGTTACCTCGCCCAGGCTGCCTGCCTGTTGCTGGCCCTGCCTGCGCTGGCCGAAAGACCCGCCGTGCCGCTTCTGCCCGAAGCGGTGACGGCGAGTGCTGAACTCCTCTACGGCGAGCGCGACGGCTTCTGGGAGAAGACGCTGCTGGTCCGCTTCCCGACGCCGCGCCGCGCGCTGTCGACCAGCGATGGCCTGGTCGACGCCCGCGCCGCGATCAACCACGCCGGGCATCCGCTGCTCTGGGTCAAGCTCGGCGCCGCCGGCAAGGCCTACAGCGAGGGCGTGCGCGATGCGCTGGCCGACCGGCTGGGCGTCGCCCACGCGGCGGTGGCGCAGATGGCGACGGCTGCCGACATGGACAACCTGGCCGTTGTCACGCGCAGCCACGGCCCGCTGATTGTCACCGTGCTGGCCACCGCCGGCGCTCGCAGCAATGCGATCCGCACCGGCGTCGACAGCGGCAGCCATATCGAAGGCCTCGATGAGGACGGCAAGCCGGCCGGCACCATCAACATCCTGGTGCTGACCAACATCGAACTCAGCGACGCGGCGCTGGCCCGCGCGCTGATCACCGTCACCGAAGGCAAGACGGCGGCGCTCGAAGACCTCAAGGTGGAAAGCACCTACACCCCGGGCGTGCAGGCGACCGGCACTGGTACCGACAGCATCATCGTCGTTTCCGGCACGGCGGCGCCGCGCGCCAGTTACACCGGCGGCCACAGCCGCATCGGCGAGCTGATCGGCAAGGCCGCCCACGCCGCGGTGATCGAAGCGCTGGGCAAGCAGAACGGCTATTTCCTGCCCGGCGCCAAACGTTTCCCCGATGCCGCCGGCGGCCCGGCCAAGGCCGCCGGCGACCTGCGCATCGCCTTGCTCCACCTCGACCCGGTGCCCGGCGACATCGCCGGCAACCGCGCCCGCATTGAGGCCGGCATCCGCGCTGCGGCACGCCAGGGCGCCGACTGGGTGGTGACGCCGGAACTGGCCGAAACCGGCTACAACTTCGCCAAGCGCGTTGGTACCGACTGGATCGCGCCTTTCCCCGATGCCTGGATGCACACGCTGGCGGCGATTGCCCGCGACAACGGCATCGCACTCTTCGTTGGCTTCGCCGAGCGCGAGAAGGGTAGCGGCAGGCTGCACAACAGCGTCGCCGCCATCGATCGCGCCGGCAACATCCTCGGCGCCTACCGCAAGCAGCGCCCGGTCGGCCGCGCCGAGGCGTGGTCGGTGGCCGGCGGTGACGGCCGGCCGTTTACCGTCGACGGCATCCAGGTCGGCACGCTGATCTGCGCCGACGCCTGGCGTCCTGACACCGCCGCCCAGCTCGCCGGACGCGGCGCCCAGATACTGCTGTCGCCAGCCAACTGGCCGCCGGTCGACGGCATGGGCCCGGGCGACGTCTGGGAACAGCGCAGCCGGGAAACCGGCCTGCCGCTGATCGCCGTCAATCGCGGCGGCAAGGAACCCGAACTCGATTTCTCGACCGGCGTCAGCGCCGTGTCGGTCGATGGCCAACGGCTGTTCAGCTTCAGCGCGCCGGCCGGTGGCATTTTTTACGTGGACTGGGATCGCCGTCAGCGCTTCCGTGAAGTCCGTCCCTGAACCAGCGGGCCGTCGGCACTACCGGGCGTCCCATTTCTCGTGGAGTAGCACAACATGAACGCAGCCTTCCGTTTCGACGACTGGGAGACGCCCGCCCAGGAAAACCCGGTGCCCGCTGTTGCGGTCGACGCCGGAAAACCGGCAAAAACCGCGGTTGACCGCAACATTCCCGCGACACCGTCGCTGGCGCCGATCAACGCCGCCGACAAGCGCATCGTCAATGGCAAGGCCGATATCAACCAGCTGGCGCCGTTCAAGTACCCCTGGGCCTGGGAGTTTTTCCTCAAGGCCAACCGCAACCACTGGACGCCGCTCGAAATCAGCATGGCGCAGGACGTGCACGACTACCACCACAAGCTCAGCCCGGCCGAGCGCCACGTTTTCGAGAACGTGCTGGCCTACCTGACCACTTCCGACATCCTGGCCATGCGCAACATCGGTCTGGCGGTGATGGAGAAGATGACCGCGCCCGAACTGCAGATCTACCAGGCCCGCCAGGTTTATGAAGAAGCGCTGCACACCTGGACCTACCAGCACTGCATCGAAAGCATCGGTCTCGACCAGCAGGAAATCTACAACCGCTACCGCGTCGTGCCCGAAATCCACGGCAAGATCGCGCTCGCCAACCGCCGGCTGGAGCGCGTCATGCGCGCCGACTTCGACCTGGAAAACCGCGCCAACCTGCACGAATTCGCGCTGTCCTATTTCTTCTTCGCGGTGATCTTCGAAGGCTGCTGGTTCTACAACGGCTTCACGCCGATCTTCGCGCTGCAACGGCGCGGCCTGATGAAGGGCGCCGCCGAGCAGCTGCAGTACATCATGCGCGACGAAGTCCTGCACTGCGCCTTCGGCATCCGCGTCGTGCGCGAACTGCTCAAGGAAGAAAACCTGACGCTCGACCCGCAGGCGCTGCGCGAACTGTGGGACGAAGCCGAAGCCGCCGAGCGCGCCTACGCCGGTTACATCCTGCGCGAACCGATCCTTGGCTACAACGCCGAACTGCACGTCCAGCAATTCTGTTTTGTCGCCAACCGGCGGGCCAGACAGGTCGGTGTCGAGGAACCTTTCCCAGGCGCCGAAAACGTGCTGCCCTGGCTCGACGAGCAGGCCAATCTGCGCAAGGAGAAGAATTTCTTCGAGACGCGGGTCACCGAGTACCAGACGGGCGGGGCGCTGGCCTGGGATTGACGTATCGTGTCGGCTGTAAGGAATCGACTGCTTCGCCGACTAACGGGAACCACTGAGCATCCTGTCAGTCCACCCCGGAGCAGCGGTAGCGGCGAGTCGCAGTGATTCGACCGCTATCCCGTGCCAGCGAAAGGCAAGCAATGTCACCCCGTAAACTCATTCAAGGATTGATCTTGACCCTATCCAGCAGTTTTCTGATCGCCGGCTGTTCCGACGGCGAGGCCGCCGCCAAGGCTGCCAAGCCGGTGATGCCGGCCGTTACCGACAGCGTCGTGCTCGGCATGGGCTGTTTCTGGGGCGCCGAGCGGCGCATGGCGGCCATTCCCGGCGTGCTCGATGTCGAAAGCGGCTACGCCAACGGCGAGATCGCCGGTACCTACGATGCGGTGCTGGCTCACGAAAAGATGCTGCAATGGGGCAAGACGACCCAGCGCAACCACGCCGAAGTGGTCAAGGTCACCTTCGACCCGGCCAAGGTCGATCTGGAAAAGGTGCTGATCCAGTTCTGGGAAAGCCATAACCCGACGCAGGGCAACCGTCAGGGCAACGATGTCGGCACCAATTACCGCAGCGCCGTCTATACCAACAGCGATGCCCAGCAGGCCGTTGCGCTGAAGACCCGTGACGTCTACCAGGGCGCGCTGAAGGCCGCCGGTCATGGCGCCATCACCACCGAAATCGCGCCGCTGCAAAAGTATTTCACGGCCGAGGAATACCACCAGGATTACCTGGTCAAGAATCCGAACGGCTATTGCGGCCTCGGCGGTACCGGCGTCAAGTACCCGGTTGCCGGCGCCAGCACGGCGATGCCGCAAGCTGCAGCGAAGGCGCCGCGACTCGAAGCCAAGGCGCTCAACTTCGAACGCCAGCTGATCGTTTTCGAGAGCGACGATTGCGCCTTCTGTCGCAAATTCAAGGCCGACGTGCTCGATCACTGGCAGTCGCCGGTCGCCGTTGCCCGCACGCTGAACCCGGAACCGCCGGTCGGCTGGGCGCTGGAAAAGGCACTGTTCGCGACGCCGACCATCGTGCTCTTCGAAAAGGGCAAGGAAGTCTCGCGCTACACCGGCTACAACGGCGAAAAACCCCGCTTCTGGCAATGGCTCGGGTTCCACCTGCTGACGCCGGCACAACAGAAGATCGCCTTCGAGCAGGGCACCGAACGTCCCGGCACCGGTTCACATCTTGATGAAAAACGCCCCGGAACCTTCGTCGACCCCATCACTGGCGCGGCGCTGTTCCGCAGCGACACCAAGTTCGAGAGCGGCACCGGCTGGCCCAGCTTCTTCAATCCATTACCCGGCGCGATTACCGAGCATGTCGACGTCGGCCACGGCATGCGCCGCGTTGAAGTGCGCAGCGCCAGTTCCGGCATCCACCTCGGCCACGTTTTTGACGACGGCCCGCCGCCGACCGGCAAGCGCTACTGCATCAATGGCAATGTGCTGAAGTTCGTACCGGATAGCGACAAAAAAGCGGGCAAATAAACTGCGCGGCAGGTAAATCGGACAGCCAGGCTTCAAACCCTGACTGTCGCGTTTGCGACACCGCCAGTCAGGCAGGCGAAGCGCGATGGCAGCTTGCCCGGCAGCTGCCAGCCGAACAGCAGTTCCTCGGCGTCATCGACGCTGGCGCCGGTGCACAGGATCTGTTCGGACAGGTTCGCAAACGCGGCGAGGCGTATCCAGAACATCGTTTCTTCGTTGAGTTCGCCATTCATGCTGTCCTCCCGGTCCGGTTCTGTACCTGCCTTGTTTCACGCAAGTATTGTTCCATCCGCAGGAAAGCCCTCAGTGGCTCGCCGGCGCGGCAGGGCAGCACCCATCGGGTGCGTCGCGGGCACCCGATGGGTGCGCAAATACCTCGCTCAGGGCGCCCGGTTCGCCGGCCAGGGCTGGACCGGCACCGTCGATATCGCGTTGCTCGGCGCGCCGGCAATGATCTTGCGGCTGATGCCGAGATAGACCAGGACCTTGCGTTTGGCGTCGTAAAGACGGTGAATCTGCGTTTCCTTGAATAGCAGCGAGGTGTCTTCGCTGAACACGACCTCCCGCGTCGGCAGCTTTTCCGGCACGACGATCGGACCGATCTGGCGGCAGGCGATGGAAAACTGCGAAGGGTCCTCGGCCAGCCCGAGGCTGCCCTTGATGCCGCCGGTGCGGGCCTGGCTGACATGGCAGGTGACGCCGGGAATCTTCGGATCGTCGTAGGCATAGACGCAGACGCGGTGATTGGCACCGATCAGTTTCCATTCGGTGGTCGTGCAACCGATTTCCTCAGCGGCTGCCGGCAGGGCGAAGGCAGCAAGAAGCAGGACGGGCAGGAGGCGCATGATGATTTCCGGTGTGATGGCGACAACTGGAGTGTACTGCGCCGAGGGCCCTGGCGGTCTGTGTCCTGACGGGCGATTTCGTTCTTGGTTCGATAGCGCACAGACCGCTTGTCGAACTGCCGGCTAGTCTGATGGTGGGCCGGTTCGCCCGGATTCCACCCGGCTGCGGCGAGCTTGCTTCACCGAACATCAGGAGCCATGAAGCCATGACAAACAATCCACCCGCGCCGTCCTTGAAAACCCCTCGCTCCGCCGATTCGCTGACCCAGGTCTTGGGCAAGAGCGAGCGTGTCAGGGATATCGTCGAGGAATGCGCAGACGACCTGTCGTCGGTCAATACCGAACTGAAGCGCGAACTGCAGGACGGGGACGTTTCCCCCGGGGTTGAAAATGCCATCGAAAAAAGCGAGGCCGTCGAGACCAAGGTACAGGACGCATCCGAGGTCCTGTCGGCGGTCAATAGCGAGTTGAAGGAGGAGGTCAGGGAGCGGCATATCCTTGAGGCCCACCTGCTCAGCGTGAGCAAACAGGGCGACGACGCGCGCCACGCCTCGCTTCATGACCCTTTGACCGGCCTGCCCAACCGCGCATTGTTCAGCGATCGACTGGAACATGGGTTGGCCGTGGCCAACCGGAATGGCCTTCATTTTTCGGTGATGTTCCTGGATCTGGATGATTTCAAGATGATCAACGATACGTACGGGCACGACGTCGGCGATGTCGTGCTGCAAACGGTTGCCGGCCGGCTCAAGGAAACCACGCGGGACGATGACACGGTCTGCCGTTATGGTGGCGACGAATTCCTGTATATCCTGATGGGCGCCGAGAGCGAACACGACATTGCCACCGTCGCAGAAAAAATCATCAATGCGGTACAGGTGCCCTGTGCCATTCGGGTGCGGGACATCGACATCAGCCTGAGCATCAACCCGAGTATCGGCATCTCGGTCTTTCCCAAAGACGGCACGACGTCGGGGGCGCTCCTCGACATGGCCGACAAGGCCATGTACCGGGCAAAGCGCAGCAAGGCGGGCTATGCGTTTGCCAGTGCTGACTGATCAGTCGCCATCCAGCAGCGCCAGCGCATCGGTGAGCGATCCGCGCACGATCCGGCAGGGGATGCCGAGCATCAGGTTGATCGGCAGGCCGAAGTTTTCGATGCTCATGCCCTGGGCGTCGACGCTGCCGGCGAGTTTTTCAATCTGCGGGCGGTCGTCGTCAAGGTAGCCGATGACGGTTTTTTTGCTGGCGATGGCGTAGCCGACTTCAAAGGCCGTGCCCGAATCGGGTTCGCAGCCGCGGAACGGGTTCAGGTTGGCGATGACCGCATCGGCCTCTGCGATCAGCGCGATGTTGGCCCGGTAGATGCCGGCGGCCGTGGTCTCGGTGTTGTCGAGCGGGATCAGCGCGTGGTGGCCGTGCCGTTGCAGCAGCGCGCGGGCCTGTTCGGCCCAGGCCAGGGCATCGGGACGGAAAACGTCGGGGCCGGCGAGGTAGATCTTCATCCGCAGGTTTCCGTGGCGGCAAGGTCGCTGCTGGCTTGTTCGCAGCATGACAACTGGCCGAAGTAGCGGCAGCAGCAGGCCGCCTGGGTGGCCGGGACGAGGCCTTCCGCGAGCCACCACCGGCTGTCGGGCGTGCCGTCGATCATGGCCAGGGCGAAGTTGCCGAAACGTTTGTCGTCGGTGACCTCGGCGCCCAGCCACGGCGGCAGTTCGAGCGGGTGGCTTTCCGCAGGCAGTTCGATTTCGGCGACGACAAGGCCGGCGTGCCGGCCCGCAAAAACGTCGATTTCCCAGGTCATGCCGGCGTGGTCGACGAGATGGCGCGTCTTGCAGACGATGCGCCCGCGGCAGTAGCGCCCGAGGATTTCCTCGGCGTCGCGCAGCGGGATCGGGTATTCGTATTCGTCGCGACTGAGGCCGTTGCTCGGACCTTTCAGCGTGATGAAGGCCTGTTCGGCGCGGATGCGCACCCGCGTGGTCATCGCCTCGGGCTCCTTGGCGACATACCCCTGAACGATGATTTCACCGGGCGTTTCCGAGAGATCAGGGAGTTGGGCGAGCAGGAATTTGCGTTCGATTTCGATTGCCATGGGTGTTGCTGCTGTCTTGCGCGAAGGCAGACATTTAAGCACAAGCCGGCCGGTTCTACGGTTGTCGTTTACTTCCGTTCAGCCACGATCTTCATGATCCAGCTCGCGCTGTCTTCAATCAGGCCGGCATCGACCTGGCCTGAGCTCAGGTATTCGTCGGGTGTGCTCCGGCCGCTGCCGGCGATGCCGAGATGGTTGAGCGCGGAATAGCGCTTCAGCGTCGCCCGTGGATCGTCGGCGAAGGCGTCGCGCCATGTCTGCCAGTCGGTGTCGGTTACCTGGTAATCGCGGCCGCCGTGCAGTATCAGCAGCGGGATTTTTGCCTGTTTTGCCTCGTCGACCGCAAGAATGTCGTCCAGGCTGCGCCAGTAGGTGGCGGGCAGTTGCAGCGGGGCTTCGGCGCGGGGCGGGTTGTCGCCCTGGCGGATGCGGGCCAGACCCTGCGCGATCTGATCGATGGTCTTTTGCTCGTCGGCGCTGGTGTTGCCATCCATCGCCGCAATGCGCCCGAGTTGCTCGATCAGCGCGCTGCCGACTGGCCGGGCCGGCGCCGCCCACAGGATGGCGCCGGCGGCTATGCCGGCACGGCGGGCGATACGCGGCGCCAGCATGCCGCCCTGGCTGTGGCCGAAGATGAAGACCGGGCCGATTCCCGGCGTGCCAGCGAGCAGCTGCAGCGCGGCGACGGCATCGTCGGTGGTTTCGTCGTCGACGCTGAAATCGCCGGCGTAGTCGCCGGGACGGACACGGCTGCGTTTCTCGTAACGCAGCACGGCGATGCCGCGCGCGGCCAGGCCATGCGCCAGATCGCGGAAGGGTCGGTTGGGGCCGATGCTTTCGTCCCGGTCATGCGGGCCGGAACCGTGGACCAGCACCACGCCGGGGAACGGCCCCGGGCCGTTCGGACGGGTCAGCGTGGCCGGCAGGCTGCCGCGTTGCAGCGGCACGTCGAACGCGGTTTCGGCAAAACGTGCGTTCTTCACCAGCGGTGCCGGGCTGTCGTCCGGCAGCAGCATGAAGCTGCCGATCTGCTGCTGGCTGTTGATCGTGATTTCGGCGACCAGCATCGCCTGTTCGAATTCCAGCCCGATGCGCACCTTGTAGCCGCTGAGGAATTCCTCATCAACCGGCCGGCCACGCCGCAGCGGCTGACCGTACAGCGCCGGCAGCGACGCCCAGAAGACATGAAGGCGCCCGGCCGGCAACGCCTCGACCAGGCGTGGCGTAAACATCGCCGTGGCTTCGCTGTAGCGGCCGGCATCGAGGTAATCCAGCAGTTCAATGGCGCGCTGGCGGGCAGCGTCGTCGGCACTCGCGCCGGTACTCATGACGATGAGGCAGATGCCGGCAAGGCGGCGGAACAGTTGGAACAGTCGATTCATCGTGTCGTTTCTTCCGGTGTGTCGTCGGCCGGGCAGGGCTCTTTCCTTCATGGCAAGCGCTGGATGGATATCATTGTGACATCCCAACACGGATTGGCCTCCCGGGCAAGGTGGGAAATATCCGCTGCGCAGGCGACTGAGGCTTGGCCGGAAATTGGGGGAGTTTTGCGGTCGACCGTGAAAATGGGCGAAAACCAATTCTTGAGAGATTCAGTTTGCTATATAGCGCCATGCCGCGTATCGTGCACTGCAGCGATTTCTGGTTGTGTAGTTATTTTGTTGGTCTAGTACCCGCGTTTGTGCGGCGCCATTCCCCCATTTTTGCCTCGCCCTCTTGATCTCGCCCCATCCAGGGGCATTCCGCCCCGTAATTTTCGGAGATTAAAGATATGGCAACAGGTAGCGTAAAGTGGTTTAACGATTCCAAGGGTTTTGGCTTCATTTCACCTGAAGACGGCGGCGAAGATCTCTTCGCTCACTTTTCCGCAATTCAATCCAATGGTTTCAAGACGCTGGCTGAAGGCCAGCGGGTGAGCTTCGACATCACCACCGGCCCCAAGGGCAAACAAGCAAGCAACATTCAGATCGCCTGATTCTGCAGGCGTTCTCGCTGACCGCCGCATCGGCGTAACTGTCAGCTACTTCATGCCGGCACGCATTGCCGGCATGAAGTACCCGGATCGGCGTCTGTCGATGTCCGGGCAAACCTAGAAAAGAATAAATGAACATAGAAAAGCAACGCGCCCTGGCGGAACGCCTGTGCGCCGAGTCGGGTATTTCCGTCCTGCCCTACGGCAATGCTTGGTGGCTACTGGGCCGGGGTATCAACCGGGTGGTTGGCGAACTGGCCGGACTTTCCCACTCGGACCTTCAGCGCCATCAATTAATCGAGCGATGAGACGCTAGCGGCGGGCCGGTAGCATCAGGACCCGGCCGTTTCAAAACGACACGGAGAACAGCATGACCATGATCAACACCATTCAGCGTAACCAGCTCAAGACCTTTTACTACACCCCGGTACATTGCCCTTTCTGTGGCACCCGGGTGATGGGTGCCGACCCGGTAGACGAAACCTTGATCACAGCCTGTATTCATACCCTGTTTATCGCCCATGACATGGCTTTTGAGTACCGTTCCGAGCGATTCGACAGGAACCTGTGCCTCAACGGCCTGAGCGAAATGGAAGTCGAAGAGCGGTGGCTGAGGGAAACCGACGGCATCGACGGCCTCACCAACCAAGTCACCCTGGCTGATGCGATCAAGGTTGCCGCCTATGCGCCGGCACCGTCGGCCTATGGTTCCTACTACGGGTTCGCGCCGATTGAATAACCGGTTATCCGAGCAGACGGAAATCTAGCCCCGCTCAGCGGTCACAGCGCGTGAGGCCGCTTTCTGGCCGATCTTTAGCCGCCCCCGGTCAAGCCGGTTTCGGCCGGGGTTACCTCTCCAGCGTTGCGTTGGCCGAACCTTCCGCACCGACATACACGGCCAGAAGCTTGACGACACCACTACCTAGATTCATGCCGCGATGTGGCACATTCATCGCTTCGACTACTGCATCGCCCTGGCGGAAGGTTTTCACACCTTTTTCACCGTAATCGACGGTGAGTTCGCCTTCGAGAATGTAGGCTACTAGCGGTACCTGGTGGCGATGAAAGCCGGCTTGGGAGTTGGGGGCAATCGTCACCACGGCAACGGTGATCTTGGGCGCACCGGTGGTAGGGTATTGAATCTTTTCGCCGACAACGGTCTCACCAGTGACGAGCAATTCGCGCACTGGATAGTAGCCTTCATCACGCGCTAGAGCAGCGGTGCTCAGCAAAGCCAGCAGCGAGATACCGACCGTCAGTTGCTGAGCGAGATAGCAGACTTTTTTGCCGCTCCCGCCGGCAACTGTGTTGATATGCATACACTGTTCCTCTGGCAAATCGGGAATGTCGCAAGGGTATCACGATGCGAAACCGGCAATCGAGGTACATAGCGAGAGAGTTTTCACACAGCCTCGCCGATCAGGAGTCAGTGGGCTACGAAACCCAAAGGCCCGTTGTCAGTCTGTTGTTGCCTGACAGGGATTACGGACGAAACGCGACGTTCTCCGGAAACTGTCCAAAAGCCAATTCAAACGCGAGAAATCGGGCGCACGACCAGGACGTTCTTCCCCTGCACTGGGGTCCCCATGTATTCCAGGCCGACTTCTTCCACGGAGGCGAGCGCCAGTTCCACGCGGCCTGGATAGCGGTTCAGGAAGCGCTCAATGGCTTCGCCTTCGTCGCATCCTCGCTGAAACTTCCAGAATCCCGCGACACAGGTTTCGGATGTGGGGCCGAACACGCTCAGGACGGCCCAGCCCTGGTGCGGGTTCCTGACCGTGTAATCGCTCATCGACTCCAGATGGGCGAGATCAGCAAGTTCTGAAAGTAAAGACATGGTTGCTCCGTGACCCCTTTTCGGGGTTTTCGACTGAAGTGCGTTGATGTTTCGCGGCTGCGCAGCTTACCCGAGCCAAGCGTACTTCGCCTGTCCGCGATGTCGGCAAGCCTTGCGCCATTTCCCGGTTTTTGCGGATTTTTACGGTCGACCGCAAAATTCCCCGATTTTTCCCGTCAAAATTTTGTCGACGCCCACCCACGAAGGGTCTTGGCAATTTTTCCCGAATCCGTATAATGCGCGGCTCTTGAAGCACACAAGAATGCGGCAGTAGCTCAGTTGGTAGAGCGATACCTTGCCAAGGTATAGGTCGAGAGTTCGAGACTCTTCTGCCGCTCCAGATTTTCAGCGTGCGTCCTTAGCTCAGTTGGTTAGAGCGCCACGTTGACATCGTGGAGGTCGATGGTTCGAATCCGTCAGGACGCACCACGCAGCCAGTGCATTTCCGTAACTTGATCCAGGCGAAGGCCGGCGCTGGCCGGAACTGTTAACATCCGGCCCATGAGTCTCTACCAGGACATTGCGGCGCAGACGGAAAAGCTGATCAGCGACGGTGTGCTGCGTCCGGGCGATCGTCTGCCCTCGGTGCGCAAGGCGTGCCGCACGCACGCCATCAGCCCGATCACCGTTACCCAGGCTTATTACCTGCTCGAAAGTCGCGGGCTGATCGAGGCGCGGCCGAAATCCGGGTATTTCGTCCGGGCGCGTCTCGGCCAGAAACTGCCGGAGCCGATGATGACGCATCCGGCCGGCGGCGCGACCGAACTGCAGGTCAGCGACTTCATCTTCCAGATTCTCGACAGCGTGCGCGATCCCGGCATCGTGCCGCTCGGTTCCAGTTTTCCGGCGGCCGGACTGTTTCCCTTCGACAAGCTCGGGCGTTTTCTGGCCAACGCGGCGCGCCGGCTCGATCCGCAATCGACCTTGAGCGACCTGCCGCCGGGCAACGAGGAACTGCGTCGGCAGATAGCGTTGCGCTATCTGGCGCAGGGGGCGTCGGTGTCGCCGCAGGAGATCGTCGTTACCGCCGGCGCGATGGAAGGGCTGAACCTCTGCCTGCAGGCGGTGACCCGGCCGGGCGACCTGATCGCCATCGAGTCGCCGACTTTCTACGCCGGTCTGCAGGCGAGCGAACGGCTCGGTTTGCGCGTCATCGAAATTCCCAGCCATCCGCGCGAGGGCGTCAGCCTGTCGGCGCTGGAAGAAGCGCTGCGCCAGCATCCGGTCAAGGCCTGCCTGTTCATGCTCAATTTCGCCAACCCGACCGGCAGCCTGCTGGCCGATGCGCGCAAGAGGGAACTGCTCGGCCTGTTGCGTCGCTACCAGGTGCCGCTGATCGAGGACGATGTCTACGCCGAACTGCATTTCGACCGCCAGGCGCCGCTGTGCAGCAAGGCCGAGGATGGCGACGGGCTGGTCATGCATGTGTCGTCGTTTTCCAAATGCCTGGCGCCGGGTTACCGGCTTGGCTGGGTGGCGGCCGGGCGTTACGCCGAGGCGATCCGGCGGCAGAAGCTGTCGTTCAGTCTGGCGACCAGCGTACCGGTGCAGATCGCGCTCGCCGACTATCTGCGCCACGGCGGTTTCGACAGCCATCTGCGCCAGTTGCGGCGCAAGCTGGCCGAACAGGAGGCGGGGCTGGTGGCGGCGGTCGAGCAGCATTTCCCCGAGGGCACCCGGCTGGCCCGGCCGCAGGGCGGCTATTTCCTGTGGCTGGAACTGCCGCCCCGGGTCGATGCGCTGCGCCTGCACAAGGAGGCGCTGGCACTGGGCATCAGCGTGGCACCGGGGCCGATCTTCTCGGCCAAGCGCGAATTTCGCCACCACCTGCGCCTGAACTTCGGCCATCCCGATTCGGAAGCCCGGCAACAGGCGGTGGCAACGCTCGGCCGGCTGGTCGCGGCGCAGTCATAGCGTCGCCCAGCGGGCAAACTGCGGGCCGAAGAGGGCGATCAGGACCAGCGCAACCGGGGTGACCAGGATGAAGCCGTCGAGTACCCGGCGGATGAAAGGATGGGTCAGCCCGGATTCGATGAAATGGCGGCAGATCAGCCAGCCCTTCAGCCAGATGATGGCGGCCACCAGCCAGGGCAGCGCGGTGCTGCCGTGCAGCCAGTCGCCGAGGCCAGGGCTGAGCAGCGTCAGCACGACCAGCATCAGCCAGACGCCGGCCAGCGGCAGCAAGCGGGTCGAGGGAGTGCAGGGTGGTGTGTTCATGGTTCAGGCCAGGACGTAGAAAAACGGGAAGATGATCAGCCAGATGATGTCGGTGGCGTGCCAGTAGCTGGCCAGCGCTTCCAGCCCGGCGTGATCGCCGGCATCGTAGGCGCCGGCAAGGTGGCGGGCGAGTACCCAGAGCATGCCGAGGATGCCCCACATGGCATGGACCAGGTGGTTGAAGGTCAGGTAGTAATAGACCGTGAAGAAAATGCCCGCTTCGCCGTCGATGCCGTTGGCCAGGTTCCAGCGGATTTCCAGGAACTTGGCGACCGGATAGCCGAGGGCGACGACCAGCCCGGCGATCAGCCACCACAGCGACTGCCGCCGCTTGCCGGCGCGCATGCTGGCGACCGAGCAGGCGATGAGGAAACTGCTGCTGACCATCAGCAGCGTGATGCAGGTGCCGGCGAGGCGGGAGAGCTTTTCTGCGCCGGCCGAGAAGGCGTCGGGAAAATGGGCGCGGGCCACGAAATAGACGGCAAAGAGCACCAGGAACTCGACAAATTCGCAGCAGATGCCGACCCAGATCCCCTTGTTGCCGGGAATCCGCCCGCCGCTGTCCGCTGCTGGCTCACGCCCGCTTGCGGGGATGGTCATCTCCATGATTCCGCTACCTTCTCGTATTCGATGCCGCCATTGTTCCAGCACGGCAGATTAATCACAGGGACAGATGCGTGGATTTGCCCGCGGTACAGCCGTTGACCGCAAATAAATCTGTGCCTGTTGAAAATCGATCAAGCTGAAACTGTCCCTGTTTTCTCGCCGGTGCTCTACTGACGGGCATCAATCATCGAGGAACAGAAGCATGGGCAAGCCGGTCAGCAAGGTTCGCGAAGCGAAGCTGGAGTTGTATCGCAGGCAGGGAAAAATCCACGCCCGCGAGGTCGAAGGCCGGTTCAACCAGCTGCGCTGGGGCATGGTCTGGTTCACCCAGATCATTTTCTACGGCCTGTGCTGGCTGCCCTGGGAGAGCAACGGCGCGGTGCGCCAGGCGGTGCTGTTCGACATCGCGCACGAAAAACTCTATTTCTTCGACCTCGTGCTTTGGCCGCAGGACGCGCTGCTGCTGGCCTTCGCGCTGATCACCGCAGCCACCGCATTGTTCCTGACGACGGCGCTGGCCGGCCGGCTGTTCTGCGGCTTTGCCTGCCCGCAGACGGTATATACGATGATCTTCAGCTGGATCGAGGCGCGGGTCGAGGGCGATCACCTGGCCCGGCTGAAACTGGACCAGCGGCCGATGGATGCGCAGAAACTCGGGCTGCGGCTGCTGAAGCACGGCATCTGGGCGGTGCTGGCCGGGTGGACGGCAATCACCTTCGTCGGCTACTTCACGCCGATCCGCGAGTTGCTGCCGACCGTCGCGACGCTGAGCACCGGCCCCTGGGAAGCCTTCTGGCTGATCTTCTATGCTGCCTTCACCTACATCCAGGCCGGCCTGGCGCGCGAGGCGGTGTGCCAGCACATGTGCCCCTACTCGCGTTTCCAGGGCGTCATGTTCGATCCGGCGACGCGCAATGTCGCCTACGACCACCCGCGCGGCGAACCGCGCAGCCTGCGCCGTCAGGCCGGGACGACCGGCGACTGCATCGACTGCGGCATCTGCGTCGAGGTCTGCCCGACCGGCATCGATATCCGCGACGGGCTGCAATACCAGTGCATCAACTGCGGCCTGTGCATCGACGCCTGCGATCAGGTGATGGACAAGATCGGCGCCCCGCGCGGGCTGATCCGCTTCGCCTCGGAGAACGAACTGGCCGGCCGGGTGGCCGCACCGGGCATGCTGTGGCGGCCACGGCTGGCGGTCTACGCCGGCGTGCTGGTGGTGGTCGCCGGCCTCACGGCATGGACGCTCGACCAGCGCTCGCTGCTGCGCGTCGACGTGTTGCGCGACCGTGGCGCGCTCGCCCGCGAAACCGCCGATGGGCAGATCGAGAACGCCTACACGCTGAAGCTTGCCAACATCGCCGACCGGCCGCGTCGTTTCATTGTTACGGTCGACGGCCCGTTGACCCTGAAAATCGTCGGCGACAGCGAATTCGCCGTCGCCGCCGGCAGCCTGACGCCAGTCTCGATCACCGTCTCGGCCCCGGTCGGCGAACAGTTGCCCGGCATCGTCCCGATCCGCTTCGCGGTCGCTGCTGCCGACGACCCGGCGGTACGCGTCGGCGAGCGCAGCAGTTTCGCGTTGCGATGAAACTGCCCGACGAACTCGCGCCGCCGCTCTGGCTGCGCGCCGACGGCCGGCCGCTGGCCTGCGTCGAGAAGATCCGCGTGCTCGACGACAACTACCGCGAGCTGACGCAGATGCTGCGCGATGCGCTTGAAGACGGCATCCTGCTCGGGTGCGCCGAAAGCGGATTACGGGCGGCGCTGCACGATCTGGTCGACAGCGTCCGCCCGGGTTTTTGAAGGGCTCAGGCGTCGTCGTGGATGACGCCGGCCTGCCGCAGGTGCGCCGGCGTCCATCCGGTGCCGGCGAGGAACATCCGTGTCGTCAGCCGGTCGCGCACCGCGTCGTCGATCGTGCAACCGAGATCGTGGATGCGCTTGTCGCGGATCTCGATGTAATGCAGTGGCTGGCGGCGGCCGAGCGACTGCCACAGGGCAAAGGCGGCCGGCGACTGGCGGGCGCCGCTGACCAGGCAGATGCCCTGCGCCAGCGCCCAGGCGTAGACTGCGCTGGCGATGCCGCGTCCCTGCCAGGCCGGCGCGTACTTGGAATGCGGCGAACGGACGTGGCGGTCGCAACGCCGGTCGACCTCGATCAGCCGGTTGAAGACGGTGTAGCCGACAAGGCTGCCGCTGGCGCTGGCGACGACGTAGACAAAATGCTCGCCGTCGGCTTCGCGGTAGCGGAAATGCAGCCCGGGTAGCGGCGCCGGCTGGGTTGCGCAGTCGTACAGGCTGTCACCCGGCGTGCGCAGCCGCCGTTCGAGGGCGGCCAGCTCGGCTTCGAGGCTGGCCGGCGGCAGGTCGACATCGATGCGCAGTTCGGCCGTCGGCCAGAAAGCGAAGGACAGGCCGGGGAGGGCAAGGGCGTATGCCATGGCGATTCCTCCCTCAGCATGCGTCGCGGCCGATCCAGCAGCCGCTGATCAGCTGTGCCGGGCGGGCCGCCGCGCAGACGCGGGCGCTCTGTTTCCAGTCGGCGAGCGGAACGTCGAGCCCGGCGAAGATGCCGTAGCCGTTGCCGGCCCGGATCGTTTCGCCAGCCACCAGGCTTTCGCCGGTGCGGATCGTACCGCCGGCCTCGATGCCAGCGCCGGCACGGATGCCCCAGCCAGCTTCGAGGTGATGGCCAACGACGATCGCGGCAGCGGCGACGATGCCCTGGGCCGTTTTCAGGCCGGCTTCGGCCGTGATGCTGCCGCCGGCCTGCAGGCCTTTACGGCAGACCACGTCGCCGCCAGCCAGCAGGTCGAGGCCGACGCTGATGTTGTCGGCAGCTTCGAGGCGGGAGCCACAACGCAGATCCCAGTTGACCCGGATACGCCCGCCGCAGCGCAGCGGCCCGGCAGCCTCGACGCCCCAGCCGGCGCGCAGCTCGCCGCCGACATCGAGCTTGCCGCCGCAGCGGATACCGCCTTCGGCGCGCAGGTCTTCGCCGACCCGCAGCTCGCCATCGACACGGATGCCGCCGCCGGCACGCAAGCTGCGGCCGACGCGCAGCAGGCTGCCGGCCTCGACATTGCCGAGGACCTTGAGCGTACCGGCAAAGACAACAACCTCGGCGTCGAGTGCATCGACGACCCGCAAGGCGTCGGTCGGTCCGAACTGGTCGAGCAGCCAGCAGGCGTCGTCGCTGCGGCCGTCGGCGACGAGCGCGTCAAGCAGTTCCTGGTAATGACCCTGCTCGGCGTAATGCCGGACGAACCAGCGAAAACCGTCGGTGCAGGGGCGCTTTGCCTTGATCAGGCTCTTGGTGAGTTCCATGATGTCTCCACGATGACCTTGCGCCACCGAACCTGCGGGAACGGTGGCTGGATGGCAGTCGTGGCGGCAGTGGATGCCGTTTGCAAAGGGATTTGCGGCGTTGCCGCGGCCAGGACTGCACGTTGAACGGCGCGCCGGAGTGGGCGCCGGGCAAGGTGCCGTGCGGGGAGGCCGGGCTAGTGCCCTGGCCGCGCCCGCACGGCCATGGAAAGTACGGCGGGTGACCCCGTGACCTTGAAGGCGAGCTGCACGGACGCGCCACCACCTGCCGGGATCGGCATGCGGGCTGAGCGGGCGGTGCGGGCGTCGGACATTGGCGGGTGGCGGAAGAAGAAGCGCCGGGATTATAGACCATGGCCTGCTGGGATGACTGTGGTTAACCACAATTCGGAAAGCCACAATTCCGCAACAATCGCCTTGTCACCATACTCGCCGCCCATTGGCCGGGAATGGGTTCCCCGCCATGTCCAAAAACATCAGGGGGAAGCAGTGAAGAAGATATTCCAGAGCCTTTACGTCCAGGTGCTGATCGCGATCACGATCGGCGTTCTGCTCGGGCACTTCTATCCGGAAACCGGCGCGGCGATGAAGCCGCTGGGCGACGGTTTCATCAAGCTGATCAAGATGATCATCGCGCCGATCATCTTCTGCACCATCGTTGTCGGCATCGCCGGCATGGAAGACATGAAGAAGGTCGGCAAGACCGGTGGTCTGGCCGTGCTCTACTTCGAAATCGTCAGTTCCATCGCCCTGGTCATCGGCCTGGTCGTCGTCAATGTCTGGGCACCCGGCGTCGGCATGAACGTCGATCCGGCGACGCTCGACACCTCGGCCATCGACAAGTACGCGGCGCCCGGCCAGATGCAGACGACGACGCAGTTCCTGATGAACATCATCCCGACCAGTGTTGTCGATGCCTTCGCCAAGGGCGACATGCTGCAGGTGCTGTTCTTCTCGATCCTCTTCGGCTATGCACTGCACGCCTTTGGCGAACGCGGCAAGCCGGTGTTCGACTTCATCGAGCGTCTGTCGCACGTCTTCTTCCGCATCGTCGGCGTGATCATGAAGGTCGCCCCGGTCGGCGCCTTCGGTGCCATGGCCTACACCATCGGCAAGCACGGGCTCGGCAGCCTGGCCCAGCTGGCCAGCCTGATGGGCGCCTTTTACCTGACCTGCGTGCTGTTCGTCTTCGGTGTCCTCGGCTCGATTGCTGCCGCCCACGGCTTCTCGATCTGGAAGCTGATCAAGTACATCAAGGAAGAACTGTTCCTGGTGCTTGGCACCTCGTCGTCGGAGTCGGCGCTGCCGCGCCTGATGGCCAAGATGGAAAATGCCGGCGCGCAGAAGTCGGTGGTCGGTCTGGTCGTCCCCACCGGTTACTCGTTCAACCTCGACGGCACCTCGATCTACCTGACGATGGCTGCAGTCTTCATTGCCCAGGCGACCAACACGCCGATGGATCTCGGTCAGCAGATCACGCTGCTGCTGATCCTGCTGCTGACCTCGAAAGGCGCTGCCGGTGTCACCGGCAGCGGCTTCATTGTCCTCGCAGCGACGCTGTCGGCCGTTGGCACCGTACCGGTTGCCGGCCTGGCGCTGATCCTCGGCATCGACCGCTTCATGTCGGAAGCACGGGCGCTGACCAACTTCGTTGGCAACAGCGTCGCCACGCTGGTCGTCGCCAAGTGGTGCGGCGCGCTCGACCAGGAACGGATGAGCGCCGTGCTCAACAACGAAACGATCGACGAAGCCGATCACCCGGAACTGGTCCTCGACGATGCGCCGGCCCCGGACATCGCCCACACGCCGCAGCCAGCCACGGCCCATCACTGACTTGACGAATCTCCTCTGGCATCACGCCAATCTTGCCCCGCCGATTCCGGCGGGGTTTTTTTTGCCTTCGTGCCGGGCTTCGGATTACATTGCCGGGGAGCAATGATCCCTGCTGCCGGAGCCTGATCTGTCGTGAGTACCCCATCTTCCGCCCTGCTGCCCGATTCGGTCGGCGACATCCACTGGCTGGCCAGCATCAGCCAGGATTTTGCGGCGTCGCTGTCGATGGCGGAAACGCTGGACAACGCCATCGCCCAGATCATGGTGTACATGGAGGTCGAGGCGGCATCGATTTTTCTGCTCAATGCCGAAGCGACGACGCTGACCTGTCAGGCCTGTGCCGGCGCGGTCGATATTCGCGGCCTGTCGGTGGCGGCCGGGCAGGGGATCGTCGGGCGGGCGGTGAGTACCGGGCAGGCGCAGATGGTGCGCGATGTTGCGGTCGACGGTGATTTTTCGAAGAAAATCGACGAGCTGACCGGTTTCCAGACGCGTTCCATTCTGTGCGCGCCGTTGCAGGTCAAGGGGCGGATGCTGGGGGCGCTGGAGGTGATCAACAAGCGCGCCGCCAACGCCTGTTTCGACGATGCTGACCAGCAGTTGCTGCAGGCGCTGGCCGGTGTCGTTTCGCTGGCCGTGCACAATGCGCGCATGGCCGAGGCACTGGTCGAGCAGGAACGCCTGCGCCGCGAACTCGATCTGGCCCGCGAGATCCAGCGCGGCCTGCTGCCGCAAGCACCGATCGGCGAATTTCCGGTGTGCGGCATCAACCTGCCGGCGCTGGAAGTCTCCGGCGATTTCTACGATTTCTTTGCGCTGCCCGACGGCCGCATCGTCTGGGGCCTGGGCGACGTTTCCGGCAAGGGCATGAACGCGGCGCTGCTGATGGCCAAGACGATCAGCCTGTTCCGCTGTCTGGGCAAGCGCGAGGACGACATCGGCCGGCTGCTGGCAACGCTCAACGACGAGATTGCCGAGACGGCGCTGTACGGCATGTTCGTGACCATGGTGCTGGGTACCTTCGATCCGGCCAGCGGCGAAGTCCGGCTGGCCAACGCCGGCCACCAGCCGCCGCTGCTGCGCCATGCCGACGGCCGTTACGAGGAATTCGAGCTGGCCGGCCCACCGCTCGGCGTGCTGCCGGGCATGGGCTACGAGATCGTTTCCTTCCGGCTCGGCGACGGGCGCCTGTTCGTGTTCACCGACGGTGTCACCGAGGGTTATCGCGAAGACGGCACGATGCTGGGGCTGGACGGCTTGCAGGCCATTTTCGATGCCCACGCGCGGTCGACCGCAAGCGAGCAACTGGCGGCGGTGGCAGCGACCCTGCAAGCTGGCGGCCGGCGTTTGCGCGACGATCTGACCTTGCTGGCGATCGGTCGGTGAGGCCAGCGATGATGCCAATCTTCGACCGCGAGTTTCCGGCGCAGACGGCGGCGCTGGCGGAAGTGCGGGCTGCGCTCGACGCCGCCTGCCGGGGCGCCGGCATGAGCGAGCGCGCGACTGGCGACCTGGTGCTGGCGGTCAATGAGGCGTGCATGAATGTCATCCAGCACGGCTACGCTTACGCACCGGATGCCGTCTTCCGCTTGCGCCTGCTGCAGGATGGCGGCATGCTGCATGTACATGTGCTCGACAATGCCCGGCCCGCCGGGCTGGACGACCTCTGTCCGCGGGCGCTGGACGATCTTCGCCCGGGGGGGCTGGGGGTGCATTTCATGCGCCAGTTGAGCGACGGCATCGATTACCTGCCGGCACCGGCGGGCTATGGCAACTTGCTGCAGATCAGCAAACGTATCGCATGAGGGATGGTGTGGAGATTACATCGCGAAAGTCGGGGGATTTCGACTGGCTGGGGATCGCCGGCGAAGTGGACATGCATGCCTCGCCGCAGGTGCGCAAGGCGCTGCTTGACGCGCTGCAGCCGAAGTCGGCGCTGCTGGTCGACCTGTCGGCCGTCCGCTACATGGACAGTTCCGGCGTTGCCTGTCTGGTCGAGGCCTTCCAGACGGCACGCAAGCAGGGCAGCCGCTTTGCGCTGGTGGCGGTGGCCCAGCCGGTGCTGAACGTGCTGCGGCTGGCGCGCCTGGACAAGGTATTCACGCTGTACGCCTCGCTCGACGAGGCGCTGGCCGGTGGCGGCTGACTTCCTGCTCGCCCGCGTCGAGGCGCTGGGCCGACGTTCGGCGGCGGCGCTGGCCGAGGTCGGCTACATCGCCGCGCTGTTCGTCGAAGCCTGCTACTGGTTGTTGTTCGGCCGCTGGCGGCGGCAGCCGGTGCGTCTGGGGGCGATTTTCAAGGAAGCCATCGGCGTTGGCGTCGCCGCCATTCCGGTGGTCGGGCTGGCGGCTTTTGCCACCGGCATGATGCTGGCGATTCAGGGCGTCTATACCTTGCGCACTTTCGGCGCCGAAGAACAGGTGGTGATCGGTGTCGCCTTTTCGGTGACGCGCGAGTTCGGCCCGCTGATCACCGGCATTTTCGTCGCCGGCCGTTCCGGCTCGGCGATCGCCGCACGTATCGGGACGATGCAGATTTCGCAAGAAATCGACGCCCTGCGCGTCATCGGCATCAACCCGGTGCGTTACCTGGTGGCGCCGATCCTGGCCGCGATGCTGCTGACGCTGCCGGCGCTGACAGTGATGGCCGACCTGCTGGCGCTGCTCGGTGCCGCGCTGTACTGCGCCGGCGACATGGGGCTTCCGGTCAACATCTTTTTCGACCGGACTTTCGCCGTGTTGAGCGCCGGCGATGTGCTCGAAGGCCTGGCCAAGAGCCTGCTGTTCGCCGTCGTCATCACGCTGATCGGCGCCAGCAACGGCTTCAACGTCGCCGCCGGGGCCGAGGGCGTGGGCCGGGCGACGACGCGTTCGGTGGTGCTGTGCTGCATTGCGATCATTCTCGTGGACATGGTTTTCTCCTTCTTCACGAGTCGCTGAATGAACAGCCAGATGCCCAACGGATACGCCATCGAGGTCGAGCGCCTGGTCACCCACTACGGCCCGCGCAAGATCCTCGACGACGTCAATTTCACCGCCCGTCAAGGCGAGATCATGGTCATCATGGGCGGCAGCGGTTCCGGCAAGAGCACGCTGCTACGCCACCTGCTCGGCTTGCACAGGCCGACTTCGGGCAGCATCAAGCTGCTCGGCCAGGACATCACGAAACTGTCCGCCGACCAGATGTTCGACCTGCGCAAGAACATGGGCGTCGCCTTCCAGGGCGGGGCGCTGTTCAATTCGATGACGGTCGGCGAGAACGTCGAACTGCCACTGCGCGAGCACACCCGGCTCGACGACAACACCATCCGCATCATGAGCCGGATGAAGCTTGAAGTGGTCAATCTGGCCGGTTTCGAGGACATGATGCCGGCCGAGCTGTCGGGCGGCATGATCAAGCGCGCGGCCTTGGCGCGGGCCATCGTCATGGACCCGAAACTGCTGTTTTTCGACGAGCCGTCGGCCGGTCTCGACCCGGTGGTGTCGGCCGAACTGGATGAACTGATCCTGACGCTGCGCGACGCGATGAACATGACCATCGTCGTCGTCACCCACGAACTGGAAAGTGCCTTCAAGATCGCCGACCGCATCACCGTCCTCGATCAGGGCCGCATCCTGATGTCCGACACCGCTGCCGCCGTGCGCGCCAGCGAGCATCCGCGCATCCGCTCGCTGCTCGACCGGACGCCGCGCAATGATGCGGTCAACCCTGACGAATACCTGGAAAGACTGACCCGGGAGATCATCCGAGCATGAAACGCGACAACCTCAATTACCTGCTCGTCGGCGGCTTTGTGCTGACCATGGGCATCGTGCTGCTGTACGGGCTGTACCGGATCACCGGCCAGACGGCGGCGGGCGCGCCCTACGTCACGCACTTCGCCAACGTCGCCGGCATCAAGGCCGGCTCGATGGTGACGCTGGACGGTTACCAGATCGGCAACATCGAACGCATCGAGCCGCTGCGCCAGGACGGGCGCAACGTCTATCGGGTAACGCTGCAGTTGCGCGAAGCCCTGGCGATTCCGACCGACAGCCGGGCGCGCATCACTTCGCCGGGCCTGCTCGCGGCGCCGCTGGTCGATATCCGCAGCGGCGAGGCGGCCGAGTTGCTGGCGGCCGGCAGCGAGATCCCCGGCGAGGCCAGTGGCAACCTGATGGACACCGTGGCCGGGCTGGCCGGCGATCTGCGCGCGCTGGCCGACGAAGGCATCCGGCCGTTGCTCGAACAGGTCAACCGGCGCGTCGACCGCGTTGGCGGCAGCCTGGAAGAAAACCTGCCGCCCACGCTGCAGGAACTGCGCCAGGCGATGACCCGGCTGAACGCCACGGCCGGCCGCGTCGATCAGATGTTCAGCAACGACAACCGCCAGCATCTGGAAGCGATGCTGAAGAACGGCCACGAAGCCTCGCTCAAGCTGGCCCAGTTGTCGCAGGAAATCCTCGGCACCAGCCGTGAGCTGGAAGGGCTGTTGAAGGATTCGCGGCTGATCGTCGCCGGCAGCGGTCAGGATCTGCAGCAATCGCTGCGCCGGGCCGATGCGCTGCTGTATCAACTGGAAGCTGCCGGGCGCAACCTGAACGAATTCAGCCGGGCAATCCGCAACAATCCGGCGGCACTGATCCAGAGCCGGCCGCCGCAGGATGATTCAGGAGAAAAGCCATGAGCCGCCGTCTTGCGCTGGTTTTTGCCATTTTCGCGGGGTTGACCGCATGCGGCACCGTGCCGCCGGCCCCCGCCGAAACCTTCTACCGGCTGCAGGCCCAGCCCGTGCCCGGTGTCACGGCAGCGCCGGCCATCGGCCGCTTCGAGGCTGACAGCATCTACGCCGAACGCCCGCTGGTGTACGGTGATGCGGGCGAGCCACGGGCTTCCCGGCAGTATCACTATCACCTGTGGCTGTACCCGCCGGCGCAACTGGTGCGCGAGCATCTGGCGGCGTCGCTCGGCAGTTCGCAGCAGGATTTTGCCGAACAGCGGATCGAGGGCCGGGTGCTGCGTTTCGACCGGCTGGGCAAGGGCGCCGCGGCCAGCGCCAGCGTGACGCTGGAATTGCGGCTGGTGCGGGGGCGCGAGGAAGTCTTCAGCCGGCGCTACGCCGCTGAGGAAAATGCCGGCGCCGACGGTCTCGGCGCGCATGTCCAGGCCACCGAGCGGGCGCTGGCGACGATCTACGCCCGCTTTCTTGCCGACCTGAAACAGGCCGGCCTGCGCTGACACGGGCGGGCAGGGGATCGCCACGGCGGCGACTTCTGCCATAATCCGCCCCAATGCTTGCCTACATCGTCCGCCGCCTGTTGTACGCCATCCCGATCCTGATCGGCGTCAACCTCATCACATTCGCGCTGTTCTTCATCGTGAACACGCCGGATGACATGGCGCGCATGCAACTGGGCATCAAGCGCGTGACGCCGGAGGCGATCGAGAAGTGGAAGGCCGAGCGCGGCTACGACAAGCCGCTGTTCATCAATTCCGCCGCGCCCGGGCTGTCGACGGTGACCGAGACGATCTTCTTCGAGAAATCGGCGCGCATGTTCGTCGGCGAATTCGGCCGTGCCGAGGACGGCCGCGACATCGCCCGCGAAATCGGCGCGCGCATGGGGCCGTCGCTGGCCATCGCGCTGCCGACCTTCATCCTCGGGCTGTTCGTGACCGTCAGCCTGGCGCTGATCCTGGCCTTCTTCCGCGCCACCGCTTTCGATTTCTGGGGCGTCGTGCTCTGTGTTGCGGCGATGTCGATATCCGGGCTGTTCTACATCATCGGCGGCCAGTACCTGATCGCCAAGGTGTGGAAACTGGTGCCGATTTCCGGCTTCGGCGACGGCCTCGACGCCTGGCGTTTCCTGATCCTGCCGGTATTCATCGGCGTCCTTTCCGGCATCGGTTCGTCGACGCGCTGGTACCGGACGATCTTCCTTGAAGAAGTCTCGAAGGATTATGTGCGTACCGCCCGCGCCAAGGGGCTGCCGGAAACCATCGTGTTCTTCCGCCACATCCTGCGCAACGCGTTGATCCCGATCCTGACCGGCGTCGTCGTCGTCATTCCGCTGCTGTTCATGGGCTCGCTGCTGACCGAATCGTTCTTCGGCATTCCCGGGCTGGGCAGCTACACCATCGACGCGATCCAGGCGCAGGATTTCGCCGTCGTCCGCTCGATGGTCTTCATCGGCTCGGTGCTGTACATCGTCGGCCTGATCCTGACCGACATTTCCTACACTCTGGTCGATCCGCGGATCCGTTTCTCATGATGGGTTTCCAGATCGTCGTCCTGTGGTCCGATGTGCTGGTCTGGCTGTTGCTGGCCAGTGGCATCGGCGTCGGCGTGCTGATCGCCAGAAGCCCGCCGCTGCTTGCCGCCTGGCGCCGCGTTGGCGCCAGCCGCGCCGGCATGGCGTCGGCGACGGTGCTGCTGGCCTTCCTCTGCGTCGGCCTGCTCGATTCGCTGCATTACCGCGTCGCGCTCGACGGCAAGCCGGGCGACAAGACGCAGTACGCAATCGAGGTGCTGTCGGTGCTCGACGCGCTGGTCGGGCCGCTGCGCACGGAAAATGAAAAGACCTATTCGGCGCCGTTCGCAACGCATCTCTACGCCAAGGAAACCGTCGACCGGCCGGGGCTGGGCACGGTGCGCGAGTTTCCGCGGCTGAAGTTCGGCGGAGCGCATCTGGACGATCCGGCGACGCTGGCCGACGACGTCGGCGTGACGGCATTCCGCAGCGTCGCGCTGGTGACGCTTGGCTGGCTGGCGCTGGCCGGTGTCGTGGCGCTGCGTTGCGGCGGCTGGCGGGCCGTCTGGCGCGGCGAGACGGCTTTTGCCTGGAACGCGGTGCTGGCGACGCTGGCGGTCATCTTGCTGGTGCTGGTGCCGTTGTTCGCACTGGCCGGCCAGTACCATGTCTTCGGCACCGACAAGGTCGGCCAGGACGTGCTTTACCAGATCTTCAAGAGCGTGCGCACGGCGCTGATCATCGGCCTGGTGACGACGCTGGTGATGCTGCCGGTGGCCGTGCTGCTGGGCATCGTCGCCGGTTATTTCCGCGGCTGGGTCGACGACCTGATCCAGTACCTGTACACCGTCCTCAACTCGATCCCCGGCGTGCTGCTGATTGCCGCTGCGGTGCTGATGATGCAGGTGGTCATCGACAGCCATCCCGAATGGTTCGCCACCGCCGCCGAGCGTGCCGACCTGCGCCTGCTGGCGCTCTGTTTCATCCTCGGCATCACCAGCTGGACCGGCCTCTGTCGTCTGCTGCGCGGCGAGACGCTGAAGCTGCGCGAACTCGAATACATCCAGGCGGCGCAGGCCTTTGGCGTGTCGAACTGGCGGATCATCCTGCGCCACATCCTGCCCAACCTGATGCACATCGTCATCATCGCGCTGGTCATGGATTTCTCCGGGCTGGTGCTGGCCGAAGCTGTGCTGTCCTACGTCGGCATCGGCGTCGACCCGACGATGACCAGCTTCGGCACGATGATCAACAACGCGCGCATGGAACTCGGCCGCGAGCCGGTCGTCTGGTGGTCGCTGGTCGCCGCGTTCAGCGCCATGTTCATCCTGGTGCTCGCCGCCAACCTGTTCGCCGACGCCGTGCGCGACGCATTCGACCCGAGGGTGGCATGATGTTGGAAGTGACCGATCTCCGTCTGGGTTTTGCCGCCGGTCGGCGTACGCTGCTTGCGGTCGACGGCATTTCCTTCACCATTTCGCGCGGCGAAACCTTTGCACTGCTCGGCGAATCCGGTTGCGGCAAGTCGGCCACCGCGCAGGGGTTGATGCGGCTGTTGCCGGCGGCCGGGCGCATTGTCGGCGGTTCGGTCAGCCTTGACGGCGAGGATCTGCTGGCGCTGGCGGAAGCCGACATGCGCGGCTGGCGCGGGCGGCGCATGGCGATGATCTTCCAGGAGCCGGCGACCAGCCTGAACCCGGTGCTCACCGTCGGTCGCCAGATCGGCGAAGTGCTCGAACGCCATCTCGGCCTTGCCGGTGCGGCGGCGCGCGAGCGCATGCTCGACCTGCTGCGCCAAGTCGGTATTGCCGATCCGGAACGCCGCCTCGACGAATATCCGTTCCAGTTGTCCGGCGGCATGAAGCAGCGGGTGATGATCGCCATCGCGCTGGCCGGCGAGCCGGAACTGCTGATCGCCGACGAGCCGACGACCGCGCTCGACGTCACCGTGCAGGCACAGATCCTCGATTTATTGGCCAAATTGCAGGTCGACCGCGGCATGGGCATGTTGCTGATTACTCACGACCTCGGCGTCGTCGCCCGCATGGCCCACCGCATCGGCGTCATGTACGCCGGCGAGCTGGTCGAGGTGGCGAGCCGCGAGGACTTCTTCACGACACCACGTCACCCGTACACGCAGGCCTTGTTCGCCGCGCTGCCGGAAGTCTCGCGGCGCGGTACGGTGCTGACGACGATTCCCGGTCAGGTGCCATCGCTGGCGGCGATGCCGGCCGGCTGCCGCTTCGCCGAACGCTGCCCGCAGGTGATGCCGGTGTGCCGCGAGCGCTCGCCGGAATGGCGCGAGGCGACGCCGGGTCACGCGGTTCGTTGTCACTGGCAGGGCACGACGGCGGCGGCTGAAAAATCACCGGATTTCACGGTCGACCGTAAGATTTCGGAAAAAAGCGAACTGCTGACGGTCAGTGATCTCAAGGTGCATTTCCCGATCCGTAAAGGCATCCTGCAGCGCACCGTCGGCCACGTTTTTGCGGTCGACGGCGTTTCGCTGACGATTTCGCCGGGGCGCACGCTGGCGCTGGTCGGCGAATCCGGCTGCGGCAAGACGACGGTCGGCAAGGCGCTGCTGCAGTTGATCCCGCCGACCTCCGGCAGCGTCCGCCTGGCCGGCGAGGAACTGGTCGGGCTGCGCGGGCGCCGGTTGCGTGCGGTGCGCCGGCATCTGCAGATGATTTTTCAGGACCCCTTCGCTTCGCTCAATCCGCGCCTGCGCATCGGCGAGATCATTGCCGAGGGTATCGGTGCGTTGGCTGCGGCACCGGCCGGTCAGGCGCCGGCGGCGGTGAGGGCGTTGCTGCAGCAGGTCGGTCTGCCCGATGATGCGGTCGACCGCTATCCGCACGAGTTTTCCGGCGGTCAGCGCCAGCGCATCGCGATTGCCCGCGCGCTGGCCGTGCAGCCGGAACTGCTGGTCTGCGACGAGCCGACCTCGGCGCTCGATGTTTCGGTGCAGGCGCAGATACTCAACCTGTTGAAGCAACTACAGGCCGAACTGGGCGTTGCCTACCTGTTCATCACGCACAATTTCGCCGTTGTCGAATACCTGGCGCACGATGTCGCGGTGATGTATCTCGGGCGTATCGTCGAACAGGGGCGGGCGGAGGAGGTGCTGGAGAACCCGCGTCATCCGTATACGCAGGCCTTGCTGTCGGCGGTGCCAGTGCCGCGCCTGGATGGTGGGGAAGGGCGCATCCGCCTTGGCGGCGAGACGCCGTCACCGGCCAGTCCGCCGACGGGTTGCCATTTCCATCCGCGTTGCCCGAAGGCGACGGCTGTGTGCCGTGAGCGTTACCCGGAGCGCACGGCCGTGTCGGCGACGCATGCGGTCAACTGCCACTGGGTGGCATGAACCTGCTTATTTCTTCTTGACGGGTTTCTTGGCCGCTATTTTCTTGCTGGCCGTTGCCTTGGTGTTCTTGGCCGTGGGACGGCTACCCTTGGCGGTGTTCTTGCCACTGCTTTTCTTCGCGCTCAGTTTCTTCTTGCCGCGGGATTTCTTCGGTTCCGGCTGGATGATGGCCGGTGAGGATTCCATGCCGAGCATGCGCTGCATGCTTTCCGAATTACCGTTGCCCGGGACCAGCAGCTTCGAGCCGGCGGCCAGGCGGACATTGCCGGGCAGGCCGTTGGCCTGGATCAGTTCGCTGCTGGAAACGCCCAGCCGGGCGGCGATGTCGCCTACCCGTTCGGCCGACTTGACCGCGTAGGCCTGCCACTGGGTCAGCGGCGCGTGGTGGTTGGCGAGGTTTTCATTGAAGGTTTCGAGGCGGTCAGCCGGCAGGATGACCGGCGTATCCGGCTTGATGATCGGCCGGTTGTGCGAGGGATTCAGGTGGCGGAATTCTTCCAGGCTCATGTTGGCCAGGCGGGCCGCCGTCTTGACATCCATCGGCCGCGATGCCGCCGCGGTGACCAGATAGGTCTCGTTCGGGATGAACGGCAGGCCGAGCCGGGCGAAGGTTTCCGGGTTGCCGAGAATGTTCTTCAGTGCCTGCAGCTTGGGGACGTAGTGCCGGGTTTCGTTCGGCATCGTCAGGTTCGGGTAATCGGTCGGCAGGCCGCGCGCTTCGTTCTTCTCGATTGCCCGCTTCACTGCACCTTCGCCCCAGTTGTACGAAGCCAGCGCCAGGTGCCAGTCGCCGTGCATGTCGTAGATGGTCTGCAGGTAGTCGAGCGCGGCACTGGTCGAGGCCATGACATCCCGGCGCTCGTCCTGCCACCAGTTCTGTTCCAGCTTGAAGCGCTTGCCGGTGGCCGGGATGAACTGCCACAGGCCGGAGGCCGCTGCCGGTGAATGTGCCATCGGATTGAAGGAACTCTCGACCATCGGCAGCAAGGCCAGTTCGGTCGGCATGCCCCGGTTTTCCAGTTCTTCGACGATGTGGTGCAGGTAGGGGCGGCTGCGCTCGATCATCCGGCGCAAGGCTTCCGGGCGGTTCTGGTACCACTGCTGGTAGTGCAGGACCAGGTCGCTGTTCAGGTTGGTCATCGCGAAACCGTTGCGCAGACGTTCCCAGAGGTCGGTTGAACGCAGGGTCAGGTCGATGGTCAGCGGCAGTTCGGGCGGTGCGGTGATTTCCTGGATGCTCAGCCCGTCGGCGGAAATGGCTGGAAAGTGGCTGGGAATCGAGGTTTGCAGACGCGGGTGCAATTCCAGGTCGGCATTGGCCGGAAGGCCTGTGGCGAGCGCAGCAATCCCGACGATCAGTCCGGCAAGACGGCGATACAGCGGCTGAACTTCAGGAAGCGACATTGACCGATGCTCCAGGCGCGAACGGGTTCGGCAAAGCGCGCAATTATAACCGAGCAGGATGGGATCGTCAGTTTGTGAACCCAGAAAACAAGAAACCAGCCGAAGCTGGTTTCTTGAAAAGGGTTGGCGGAGTGGACGGGGCTCGAACCCGCGACCCCCGGCGTGACAGGCCGGTATTCTAACCAACTGAACTACCACTCCGCACTTAAAGCTGTGCTGCTGCCAGATTACTGGCGTCCCCACGGGGATTCGAACCCCGGTACCTACCGTGAAAGGGTAGTGTCCTAGGCCTCTAGACGATGGGGACCCGGACTGCAAAAAACTTACTGGTTCGGTTGTCTGGTGGAGGTACGCGGGATCGAACCGCGGACCTCTTGCATGCCATGCAAGCGCTCTCCCAGCTGAGCTATACCCCCAATGGAGAACAGCCGAACCTTCTTCCAGAACCGTTCAAAACGATCCTGCTTAAAACTGGCGGAGTGGACGGGGCTCGAACCCGCGACCCCCGGCGTGACAGGCCGGTATTCTAACCAACTGAACTACCACTCCGCACTTGAACCTGTGCTTACTGCAAATTCTTGGCGTCCCCACGGGGATTCGAACCCCGGTACCTACCGTGAAAGGGTAGTGTCCTAGGCCTCTAGACGATGGGGACCCTGGACTTCCTTTTCTTTCGAACACTTGGTGGAGGTACGCGGGATCGAACCGCGGACCTCTTGCATGCCATGCAAGCGCTCTCCCAGCTGAGCTATACCCCCGCTCGAAAGAAGGCCGCATTATAGGGATCGACTTTCCCCTTGTAAAGGGCCTTTCGCGAATTTCAGGGATTTTTTTTCAGGGCTGCCAGAACACCCTCGCGACCGATCAGTTCGATCACCGCATCGACCGACGGGGTCTGCGCCTGGCCGGTCAGCAGAACACGCAGCGGCATTGCCAGTTTGGGCATCTTCAGGCCATGCTTGCCGACCGTCTCCTTGATCAGCGCGGCGATGGCCGGGATCTCCCAGTCCACGGTAGCGATGCCGGCGGCGAAATCGGCAATTGCCGGCCGGGCTTCTTCCGCCAGATGCTGGGCGAGCAGTTCCGGATTCGGCGTCACCGTCGTGTAGAAGACCTCGACGGCATCCGCCAGGACGTTGAGCGTATTGCTGCGGTCGACGTACAGGGCGACGGCTTTTTCCAGGCTCGGCCCTCCGGCCACATCGACACCGCGCGCGGCGAGGCGCGGGGCGACCTTGGCGGCCAGCTCGGCCGCCGGCAACTGCTTCATGTAATGCTGGTTCAGCCACTGCAGCTTTTCGGTATTGAACTGGGCGGCCGAAGCAGTGATGTGGTCGAGGCCGAACCATTCGACGAACTGCTGGCGCGAGAAGACCTCATCGTCACCGTGCGACCAGCCGAGGCGGGCAAGGTAGTTGATGACCGCTTCCGGCAGGTAGCCGTCTTCGTCGTACTGCATCACCGACACCGCGCCGTGGCGCTTCGAGAGCTTGGCGCCGTCGTCGCCGAGGATCATCGACAGGTGGGCGTAGATCGGCACTTCGGCGCCCAGCGCGGCGAGGATGTTGATCTGGCGCGGCGTGTTGTTGACGTGGTCGTCGCCGCGGATGACGTGGGTGATGCCCATGTCCCAGTCGTCCACGCAGACGCAGAAATTGTAGGTCGGCGTGCCGTCGGCGCGGGCGATGATCAGGTCGTCGAGTTCGGCATTGGCGATCTCGATGCGGCCCTTGACCGCATCATCCCAGGCGACGACGCCATCCTTCGGGTTCTTGAAGCGGATCACCGGCGGCACATCGGCCGGCGGCGTCGGCAGCGTCTTGCCTGCCTCGGGGCGCCAGCGACCGTCGTAGCGCGGCTTTTCCTTCTTGGCTTCCTGCTCTGCACGCAGCGCATCCAGTTCTTCGCGCGTCGTGTAGCAGTGGTAAGCGGTGCCGGCGGCCAGCATCTGCTGGATCACTTCCTTGTAGCGCTCCATCCGCTGCATCTGGTAGAACGGGCCTTCGTCGTGCGTCAGTTCCAGCCAGTTCATGCCGTCGATGATTGCCTGCACGGCCTCCGGTGTCGACCGGGCGACGTCGGTATCCTCGATGCGCAACACGAAGGTGCCGCCGTGGCGACGGGCATAGGCCCAGGAGAACAGTGCGGTGCGGGCACCGCCGATGTGCAGGTAGCCGGTGGGGCTGGGAGCAAAACGGGTACGGACTGGCTTCATGGAATCAGGTATCTATGTGGAACGAAGTCCGATATTCTAGCCGACCGGCGTTTGACCTGCCCTGCGAGTTATGGTTAAATGCGCGCCTTCTTCGATGGGCGGTTAGCTCAGGGGTAGAGCACTGCCTTCACACGGCAGGGGTCACTGGTTCGATCCCAGTACCGCCCACCATCGAAAACATCAAGGCCCGAGAAATCGGGCTTTTTGTTTTCCTGCGCTGCCTGCTTGCTTCACCATGGCGTCATTGAGAGCGCAGCGTGGCAACGCAGAGGGACGGGATTGGCTTCTCGCAGCGACGAATCAGTGAGCACTTCCCAAGCGTAACCTGCGGTTACGTACCCATACAGTCTGTCATTCCTTTATGTTCGACAATTGCGCCTCCTGTTGGGAGACTTCCATGAGTTCGCAGAATCAGACGGAAATTGCTAGTAATCACTGGGTGGCGCAGGTGCGCTCGCGCTCGGGAAACAGCGTGCTGGTCCATATTCATCGAGGGGCGCCCATTCTGGCCAAGGATGCGATGTCGATTGCCCGCAAGACGGCAAGCTTCGGCAAGGTTGCTGGTTTGTCGCCGGTCGGCCGCTGTTCTGCCTACGTGGACGACGATTGCTAGCAAGGTGTCGTCGCGGCACGAGCAAACATTTACCTTGGCTTAACATGGCTTGACGCGAGGTAGGGCGAAAATCCGTTTTTCGTCTTTCCTGTGGTGGTGTCATGTCAAAAAAACTGTTTGTTCCTTTATTGATTGCGGTTCTTTGTTCTGCCGCGTGCGCGCCGATGGGGCGCGGTGGTCCGGGCGAAGGCGCGGGACGGGGCGGTCCGGAAACGGGACTGAGCGTTGGTTCGGTGACCGAACTTGGCCAGGAGCAGTTGCGCCTGACGGGCGAAGCCTTGCGCTTGAATCCGGCACAGACCGTATTCTGGGACCGCTACCAGGAGAAGGTCGGCGCGTTGCTGGCAGATCAGATGAAATTGCCGTCGTATCGTGCCCGGCAGACCGCTGTGCAGCAGATTGCCGGTAAGGCGGATGTGGTGCGCAATCGCCTGTCGGCGATGGAAGATATTCTGGACGCTGCCAGCGCCTTGTATCAGGCGCTTGACGATCGGCAGAAGAAAATTGCCGATGAAATGCTTGCGGCAACTGTGCCGGCGCTTTATTCCGGCCTTGGTGCCAGCGCAGGCAAGGAATCCGGAGATCAGCCCGGCGGGCGCCCTGGTGGACGGGGTGGTCCCGGAGGCGGCATGGGGGGCGGTTTAGGCAGAATGGAGCGCTAGGGCGCTGCGGGCTTGCCGCGCTTCGCTCGTAATGACGGCCAGCTCGGATTAACCAAGGTCTCGCTTGTATGCTGTCGATGTACTGTATAAAATAACAGTATATTGGTCGGGGAGCAGGCATGTGTGGTTGCTATGAACTCAAGGCAACGGCGGGGATGCTGGTCAGGCATTTCCCGGCGCTTCATTGCCTGCAGGGCAGGATCGTCCGCCAGGAAGAGATCCAGCCGGCCGCGCATGTTTCGGTTGTGACCGGAACCGCGGGCAGGTTTTCCGGGGAACTGGCCCGCTGGGGTCTGGTGGGGAGTTTCCTCGAGCAGGCGCCGCGCGTACCGGTGGTCAGTCTTCGTGCCGAGGGTCTGGAGTCCAGGCCGTTCTACGGCCGCCTGCTCAAGGAAAAACGTTGCCTGATTCCGGCGACGGCCTTTTTCGAATGGCGCACCGATGCCAGCGGCAGCCGGCGATGGGCGCGCTGTTCCGATGTCGCGGGCAAGCCCTTCCTGTTTGCCGGTGTGTTTGATCGGCATCCTCTGGCGGGAACGACTTGTGCAATCCTGACGATTGCAGCCAATGAAACGCTTGCTGCGGTCAACGAGCGAATGCCGCTGATTTTGAGTCGTGACGAGGCAGTTTTCTGGCTGGGCGATCATCCGGTGTTTCCCGTGGATGATTTTTCGGCCATGACCCAGCCGTTGTCTCGCATGTCCCTGAGAGTCGATCTGGAAGCGGTGCATCAGCCTTTCTCACAGCTATCGCTGGGGTTTTCCTGATAAATAATTAATTGCCAATAAGGATATTTTTTGGATTATTATTTTTGACATCTTTATCGGCTGTATGAATTGGGGGGCAATCATGAGCTGGTTCGACAATCTTTCGCTGCGCTACAAGCTTTTGATCAATTTTCTCGCCAGTGGCGGGGTATTGATAGTCGCAGTAATCATCTGCATCACCCAGATCCAGTCCGTCGGCAAGAATACGGAAGAAATTGCGGGCAACTGGCTGCCAGCAGTCCAGGCGGTCGGAGAAATCAGTCAGTTGCGCTTGCGTTATCGGGTGCGCAGTCTGGAATACATGTTGCCGGGAAGCGCCGAGGAAAAGGCCAAGATTGCCAGCAGTCTCGGCAAGCTCGATGAGTCACTGCAGGAGGCGCTGAAGGCTTATGAGAAGCTGATCAGCTCGGAGCAGGAGCGGCAGATCTATCAGGAGGCCGTGAAGGCAGTTGGTGGCTACAAGTCCGCTGTCGAGAAGGCGATTGCCCTGGCGACCGCCGGCGATGAAGAAGGTGCGCAGCAGTTGCGCCGGACCGAGTGGGTTGCCACCGCCAATGCCTTGCGTGACAGGACGGATGAACTGGCAAAGCTGAACCGCGATGGTGCCGATCACGCGTCGGCCAGTGCCCGGGCCCAGGTCAATACGGCCTTCGTCGGTGGCGTTTCGGCGCTGGTGGCAGGTATCGTCCTGGCCCTGATCGTGTCTTATCTGATTGCCCGTCGCATGGGCAATCAACTGGATGCTGCGGTTGTTGCCGCCCGCCGCATCGCGACTGGTGATTTGCGGGGTGAATTGCCCCGGGTTGGGCAGGACGAGGTTGGCAAGCTGGTCGGTGCGGTCGGGGACATGCAGCAGTCGTTGCGTTCCGCCATGGGCGAAACCCTGACCAGCGCCGAGCAGATACTCGAAGCGTCGAAGTCGCTGAATCATGCGGTCAGCCTGATCGACCAGTCAGCCTCGGTGCAGAGCAGTGCCGCTTCGGCGATTGCTGCCAATGTCGAGGAACTGACGGTTTCGATCAATCACGTTTCGGACAATACCAACGAGGCCTCGCGTCTTGCCAATGCGTCCGACGAACAGGCCGAACTGGGCAATCAGTCGATCAGTGCGCTGATCGGGCAGATCAACCAGGTCGCTGGCGTCGTACGCAATGCGGCGAACCAGATCCAGGAACTGAAGCTGGAGTCCGAAAAGATATCCAGCATCGTAGCCGTGATCCGCGACATCGCCGACCAGACCAACCTGCTGGCGCTCAACGCTGCCATCGAAGCGGCCCGGGCCGGTGAAACCGGTCGGGGTTTTGCCGTGGTGGCAGACGAGGTGCGCAAGCTTGCCGAACGGACTGCAGTATCGACCGGTGAAATCAGCAGCATGGTTGCGGCCATCCAGCAATCAACCGGGCATGTCGTGAGCGGCGTGGCGCAAGGCGTCGAACTGGCCGACAGCAGTGTCGAACTGGCGCAGCAGGCAGGTGAGTCGATTGCGCAGTTGCGGCAGATGGCCCAGCAGGTGGCTGAGGTGGTGCGCGAAGTCGATAATGGCTTGCGCGAGCAGTCGACCGCATCAACCGATGTTGCCGTCAAGATCGAACAGATTGCGACCCAGTCCGAGGAGGCCAGTGCGATTGCCCACGAGACATCGCAGGCTGCCAGCAGCATGGACCAGACGGCTCACCGCATGCAGGAAATCGTCGGCCGCTTCAAGATATAGGGAGACGCTGATTAATTTGGTTTGGTCATTGCGAGCGTAGCGCGGCAATCCATTGCATCGTCGCTTCACTCCTTGTGGTGATAAATTAATCAGAGGGTGGCGAGCAGCACCGGTAGCGCCTCCCTGATTTCATCGAACGTGCAGGCCTCGGCAAATTGCTGGCGACTGCGCCGCCCGGCGTGCTCGATATCGACGCCGAAGGCATCGATGCCCAGGATGCGGACCTGCGCTGGCAGTAGCGGCGCCGATTCTTCCAGCAGGCGTTCTTCCTCGTCTGCTGTCAGTCCTGCCACGGTTTGCCAGTCCGCACCTTCCAGCCAGCCCATGCGGCCGATGCCGCCGATGAAACGGGCGCGCTCCGGGACCAGCCGGAAGAACATGAAATCGAGCTGCAGATATTGTCCGGCGTCGGGCAGGTAGCGGAGATAACGGGCGACCAGTTCCGGCGTCGCCGCGAATCTCTCGCAGCGTCCGACCAGCGTGATGCGCGCGGCATCCTGCACGTTGTCCTTGCCGGCCTCGACGACTGCCAGGCTGGCACGGTTGTCGGCGAGCAGGTTTTTGGTGTGCTCGGCCAGCGCGCTGATCAGCAGCAGTGGCCGTTGCCGCTCGTCGAGCACCAGCGGCACCGCCGTGCCATAGGGAAAACCGGGCAACTGGGTCGAGTGCGTGCACAGCACGGCATGCCGTGTTTCATGAAGCAGCTGGATGGCCGGGGAGAACTGGATCTGCATGGCGAGGCTCCGGGCAAGTTGACGTTTTTGTACGGGCGAGAGTTTCTTGACCCGCCATTCGGCGCTGGCGGCGGCCGAGCGATCAGGGTGCTTCTGCCAGGCCAGTAATTCTACCGGCGGATGGGCCCGCGTGTAGCGTGCGCCCTTGCCGCACCGGTGGGCTTCGAAACGTGCCTGAACGTCGGTCGTGATCCCGGTGTAGATGCTCCCGTTGGTGCATTCGAGCAGATACAGGAACCACGGTTTGGTCGGCTTGGCTGGCATGGCGGGTTGTCAGGGATGGGTGGAACGGATTTTCACGATATTGGTGGATCAATGAAACAGCGATTTGCTAGGATGCTCGGCCAAGCCCGTTTCGGGGCTTATTTGACCGATGGCACCATGAACAAGAACCTGAGCGCTTACGACGATGTTCCCGTGATCACTGCCAAGGATGGCTCGGAGATCCGTGAACTGATGCATCCCCTGCAGCATGGCAACAAGGCCCAGAGCCTCGCCGAGGCGACAGTGTATAGCGGCCAGCGAACCTTGCTGCACTGTCACCGGGTCACCGAGGAGCTGTACCACGTCACGGCCGGGCAGGGGACGATGATCCTCGGCGACCAGCGTTTTCCGATCGCCGTTGGCGACACCATCCTGATCCCGCCGGGGACGCCGCATGCGCTGCACAATACCTGGCCGGTGCCGTTGCGGATACTCTGTTGCTGTTCGCCGGCCTACGCTCCGGACGACACGGAAATTCTCGACAACGAGCCGCGCTGAGTTGCGCAATGTTTCGTTATGTGAAGAAATTGTTGCACTGCACAAAATTGTGTTGACCTGATTCTCCGGGTGTGTAGAATACGTACATGCTGCACTGCACCATTTGACTGGTGTGCTGATTACCCAACCCTCTGGAGATATTGACATGACCATCAAACCTGAAGAATTCACCAAGTCCGGCCTCAACTTCGCCGTGTCTTTTGCCAACACCGCTTTCGATGGCATCGAGCGTCTGGCTGTTCTGAACCTGGCCGCTTCGCGCTCGCTGTTCGAAGCCTACGCTTCCAACCTGAACGCCCTGCTCGGCGCCAAGGACATCCAGTCGTTCGTTGATCTGCAGAAGGGCATCGCTGCCCCGTCGATCGAAAAGGGCATGGAATACTCGCGTAACGTCATCGCCATCGCGACCGACGCCAAGGAAAAGATCGCCAAGGAAGTCGAAGTCCACGTTGCTGACACCAATGCCAAGGTTTCCGGCATGGTCGAAAAGGCCCTGGCCTCCGCACCGGCTGGTTCCGAAGTGGCCGTCGCTGCCGTCAAGACCGCGATGAAGTCTGCCAACGAAGCCTTTGACGGCCTGAACAAGGTTGCCAAGCAGGCTGCTGAAGTTGCCGAAGCCAGCGTGAGCGCTGCCACCCAGGCAACCATCAAGGCCACCACCGCTGCTGCCCCGAAGGCTGCTGCCAAGAAAGCTGCCTGATCCACTTTCCGGATCAGCATCAAGAAAAGCCGGGGCTCGCGCTCCGGCTTTTTGTTTTTGTGGCTTGCCCGACTGCGCTAGAATTCCATCAGGATTTTCCGGGGGCGGCAAATGAAATGGCTGGGCAGGAAGCATGAGCTGGCGGGGGATGGGCATCAACTGGCCAGCACCGAGTTGTTTCGTGATCTTGGGGCGCGCGAGTTGCGCATCGTCGATGCCTTCGTCCAGGAACGCAGTTTCCTCGCCGGCGAGGTGATCTTCGACGAAGGCGAGGAGGGCCAGGCGCTTTATGTCGTGGCCAGCGGCAAGGTCGCCATCTGCCTGCCGGGACGTTTCGAAACGCCACTGGCCGAACTGACGCCTGGCAGTTTCTTCGGCGAACTCGGCCTGCTCGACGACAGCCCGCGCTCGGCACAGGCCCGGGCGCTCGAGCCGGTGACCCTGATCGTCCTGTCGCGCAGCGACTTCGAGCGCCTGATGGAATCCCATGCCCGTATCGCCTCGCGCATCGCGTTGCAACTGGCGCGCCATATCGGCCGGCGATTGCGCCAGATGGTTGCCGCGTCACCGATCGGCAAGAGCCTGTCGTGACGGCCTCAGGCTTGCCGTACCGGGCGGGGCCGCTGGTCTGGGCGGCGAACATTGGCGCCACCTGCGTCGTGCTTTTCCTGTTCCAGAAAATCCTCTGGCTGGTCGTTCCCTTCATCCTGGCGCTGATCATCTATTACGTGCTGATGCCGCTCAAGCTGCAATTGCTGCTGCGCGGCGTTTCGCACGACCGGGCCGCAGCCTGGGTCAGCCTGCTCGCCTTCGGGGTTTTCCTGGCCGGTGCAGTCCTTGCCTTTCCGGCCTTTTTCGGCGAAGCCATAGCCTGGCAGGATTCGGCAATGCGTTATCTCGGCGGCGGCATCCGTCTGCTCGCCGGCGCGATGAGCGATCTCGAACAGCGCTTCGGTTTCATCGCGCAGTCGTCGGCGCGCGAGATGCTTGAGTTGCAACTGGGCGGCTTTTTCGAGCATTTTGCCGAGAAATACCTGCCGGGGCTGGCCATGGGCATCGTGGCCTGGTCGCCGTCGCTGATGCTGGCGCCTTTCCTGGCTTTTTTCATGCTCCGTGACGGCTGGCGCTTTCGCCGCTTCCTGCTGCGCGCGGTGCCCAATGCCTATTTCGAACGCAGCCTGTACGTCATGGACGAAGTCGACCGCACGGCGCGGCAGTATTTTGTCGGCTTGCTGCAACTGACCTTGCTCGATACCGTCTGCCTCGCCGCCGGACTCTGGGCTATCGGCATTTCCGGCGCGCTGACGCTGGGCCTGGTAACGGCCGTGCTGGCCTGGGTGCCGTATATCGGCTCGATCATTGGCTGCCTGCTGGTGGTACTGGTAGCCGCCACCGATTTTCCCGGCCAGCCGGGCGTCGCCTACGCCGCCATCGCGCTCTTCCTGTTCGTCCGCCTGCTCGACGACTTCGTCTTCATGCCGCTGACCGTCGGCAAGAGCCTGAAAATGCACCCGCTGCTGACCGTGCTGATGATCTTCGTCGGCGGCGCCGTTGCCGGTGTGCCCGGCCTGATGCTGGTGCTGCCGGTGCTCGGCGTGATCATGGTGATCGGTGAAACGCTGGGGCTGCTGCTCACCGACACCCGCTTGCGCGCCCGTCATGTCCATGCGAAAGCCCTGGCGGAGCGCCAATTAACGCACGACTTGCGGCTTGATTAGCGTATTGCGGTCGACCGGTGGTTTTTGGTAAAAACGGGATGTCGACCGCAGAAAGCTTGGCAAGCGCTGGCTGACCGTCATCGCAAGGGTCAGATCGGTTTAATCGTCATCGCGAGGGGCGGAGCCCCGTGGCGATCCAGGCATTTTTCTGGATTGCCGCGCTGCGCTCGCAATGACGGTCAGTGTCTTCCTGGTGATCCGGGAATGACTGCTTACTTGCGTGGTGCCTTTGCCGGTTTGCCCTTGCCACCACGATTTCCCCGGCAGATTTCCAGGCGTTCGCCCTTGAGTTTGCCGGCGACGCCGTCGACCACGGCTTCGATGGTTTCCAGCGCCGTCTTGCCCGGTGCCGCGTCAATCAGCTTGAGGCCGCGGCCCTTGGCGAGCAGACGGATTTCTTCGAGCGGGAAGACCAGCGCGCGGCCGTCCTTGGTGAATACCGCGATTTCGCCGTCGGCCGGAGCAGGCTGGAAGATGGCCGGCGATTCGCCGTCGTCCAGCGTCAGGAAGGCCTTGCCGGCCTTGCCACGGGCGATGAAGTCCTCGCCCTTGACGCGGAAGCCGTAGCCGCCTTCGCCGGCGACCAGGTACAGCTTGTCGGCGGAGACTGGCCAGGCGAGCACCGTCTTGCCGCCGTCCTGGAAATCGACCAGCGAGGTGGCCGGTACGCCGTCGCCCTTGCCGCCGGGGATGTCGGAGGCGGCGATCGAGTAAGCGCGGCCCTTGGTGTCGAGCAGGATCAGTTGATCGACAGTGCGGCAGGGCAGGCAGGCGAGCAGGCTGTCGCCGGAGCGGAACGTCAGTTGCGTCGGGTCGACGTTGTGGCCGGTGCGCGAGCGCAGCCAGCCGTGTTTCGAGACGATCAGCGTGGTCGGTTCGTCCGGGATCGAGACGTTCTTGGCATCGGACATCGTCACCTTGGCGTCGGCTTCGATCAGCGTCCGCCGGTCGTCGCCGTATTTCTTCGCGTCGGCTTCGATTTCGGCAGCGACGCAGGCGCGCAGTTCGCTTTCGGAATCGAGCAGCTTGTTCAGGCCGGCGGCTTCTTCGCGCAGTTTCGCCAGTTCTTCGCCGATCTTGATGCCTTCCAGCCTTGCCAGTTGGCGCAGGCGGATTTCCAGGATGTCTTCGGCCTGGATGTCGGACAGCTTGAAGTGGGCGATCAGGTCGGCCTTGGGGTCGTCCGATTCGCGGATGACTTTGATCACCTTGTCGATGTCGAGCAGGATCGCCTGCCGGCCTTCGAGGATGTGGATGCGTCGTTCGGCGGCGGCCAGCCGGTGGCGCGTGCGTTTTTCCACGGTCGACAGCCGGAAACGGCACCATTCCGCGATCATGTCGTAGAGCGTGCCCTGGCGCGGCGTGCCGTTCAGGCCGAGCACCGTCAGGTTGATCGAGGCGTTGGTTTCCAGGCTGGTGTGGGCGAGCAGCAGGCGGATCAGGTCGTCCTGACCCTGGCGCGAGCTGGCTGGTTCGATGACCAGGCGCACGTCGTGTTCCTTGCCCGATTCGTCGCGCACGCCGGATTCGCCAATGGCCGACAGGAAGGCGCCCTTGAGGTTGAGCTGTTCCGGCGTGAACACTTTCTTGCCGGCCTTTTCCTTGGCCACCGGGTTGGAGCAGGCTTCGATCTCGGACATCACTGTGGCGGTGGATACGCCCGGTGGCAGTTCGGTGATGACCAGCCGCCACTGGCCGCGCGCCAGGTTTTCGATCTTCCACTTGGCGCGCACGCGCAGGCTGCCGCGACCGCTGCGGTAGGTTGCGGCGATTTCCTCGGCGGTCGAGATGATCTGCGCGCCGCCCGGGTAATCCGGGCCTGGCACCAGCGCCAGGACTTCGTCTTCGCTGAAATCCGGGTTGCGGATCAGGTTGACCGCAGCATTGGCGATTTCGCGCAGGTTGTGCGACGGGATTTCGGTGGCCATGCCGACGGCGATGCCGGAGGCGCCGTTGAGCAGCGCGAAGGGCAGGCGGGCCGGGAGCAGGCAGGGTTCGTCATTGACGCCGTCGTAGTTCGGTTTCCAGTCGACGGTGCCTTCGTCGAGTTCAGCCAGCAGCAGTTCGGCGATCGGCGTCAGCCGGGTTTCCGTGTAACGCATGGCGGCGGCGTTGTCGCCATCGCGCGAGCCGAAGTTGCCCTGGCCGTCGACCACCGGGTAGCGCAGGCTCCAGTCCTGCGCCATGCGTACCATCGCGTCGTATACCGAGGAGTCGCCGTGCGGGTGATATTTACCAATGACGTCACCGACGACGCGCGCCGATTTGACGTGCTTCGGGCTCTTGTACAGCCCCATCCGGTGCATGGCGTAGAGGATGCGGCGCTGTACCGGCTTCTGGCCGTCGGCATTCGACGGCAGCGCGCGGCCGGTGACCACGCTCATCGCGTACTCTAGGTAGCGGCGAGCGGCGTAGTCGGCGGGCGAGGGAATGTCGTCGGCCGGGCCGCTGGCGGCGGGCGGCAGCGGCGGCTGTTGGGCATCGCCGGCTTCGGCGGCGGTCGGGTTGTTCGGATCGAAGAGGTTGAGCTGGTCAGTCATGGCAATCGGCAATTGGCGGCAAGCGAGCGCGATGTTAACCGATTTGTCCCGGCGGCGACTCCTGCCCTAGGTGAAATCCCTAGCTACGGCGCCTCAACCGGCGGCGTAGAATCGCGGACTTTTCCGAAAAGACCGGGTTGCTCCGGCAATCAAGTACAGGGAGAGCAGGATGTCTGAACAAGCGCAAACGGCGCGCGCCCACTGGTCGGGCCGCTGGGCATTTTTCCTGGTCACCGTCGGTTCGGCGGTCGGCCTCGGCAATATCTGGAAATTCCCCTACATGACCGGCAGCAACGGCGGCAGCGCCTTCGTGCTGGTTTACCTGTGCTGCATCCTCGGCATCGGCGTGCCGTTGCTGATGGCTGAAAGCATGCTCGGCCGGCGCGGCCAGGGCAGCCCGGTCGGCAGCATGCGCGTGCTCGCCGACGAAGCCGGCGCCACCCGGCTGTGGCAGGTGATCGGCTACATCGGCATCGTCGGCGCCTTCCTCATCCTGTCGTTCTACAGCGTCGTCGCCGGCTGGGTGCTTGACTACACCTGGCAGGCTGCCGAAGGCTTCAAGGCACTGCCCAAGGAAGCCTTCGCCGAGGCCTTCGGCGCGCTGCTCGCCAGCCCGGGCCGGCTGATTTTCTGGCACACCGTGTTCATGGCGATGTCGGCACTGGTCGTGCTCGGCGGCGTCACCGGCGGCATCGAGCGCGCCAACAAGATCATGATGCCGGCGCTGTTCGGCATCCTCGTCTTCCTCGTCGGTTACGGCGCGGTGGCAGCCGACCTGCCAGCGGCCTGGCGCTTCCTGTTCCATTTCGACCCGTCAGCGATCAACCGTAGCGTCCTCTTCGCCGCCATGGGCCACGCCTTCTTCACGCTCAGCCTGGGCATGGGCGCGATCATCACCTACGGCTCCTACCTTGAGCGCGACGTTTCGATCCCGCGCACCGGCCTGGCCATCGCCGGCGCCGATACGCTGGTCGCACTGCTCGCCGGCCTCGCCATCTTCTCCATCGTTTTCGCCCAAGGCCTCGAGCCGGCGGCCGGTCCCGGCCTGATCCTGCAGACGCTGCCGCTGGCCTTCTCGCAGATGCCGGGCGGCCATGCCGTCGGCCTGCTGTTCTTCGTGCTGGTCGTTTTTGCTGCCTGGACCTCGGCGATCTCGCTGCTTGAACCGGGCGTTTCGCTGCTCAACGAGCGTTTCGACATGGGCCGCAAGCAGGCTGTCGTCGTGCTGTGCAGCGGCGTCTGGCTGCTCGGCATCGCGGTCGCGCTGTCGTTCAACGACTGGAGCGGCTTCACGCTGTTCGGCCTGGGCCTGTTCGATTTCCTCGACACGCTGACGACCAAGATCATGATGCCGCTGGCCGGCCTGCTGATCGCGCTGTTTGCCGGCTGGACGATGAAACGCGCCCACGTGTTCGACGAAATCCGCATGGGCAGCCGGGTCTTCGTGCTGTGGTACAACGTCGTCCGCTATCTCTCGCCGGTGGCGATCGTGATCATCTTCCTGAATGTCGTCGGGGTGATCGGCTGACAGCAGGCTGGCGTCAGGCCCAGCAGAACCGGCCGCGGCCGGCTTCCTTGGCCCGGTACATCGCCTGATCGGCAGCAATCAGCAGACGGTCCTGGTCGCTGTCGCCATCGCCTAGTGCGATGCCAATGGAGGTGGCCAGTTGGCACGACTGATGCGGTAGCAGGAAGGGGCGTTCGAAGACGGCGAGGCATTTGTTGGCGACAGATGTCACAGCAGCTTCGGGGGCCGCGCCGAGATCCGACAGCAGGATGACGAATTCGTCGCCGCCGACACGGGCCAGTGTGTCTTCCCGGCGGATGACCGAGGTCAGCCGGCGGGTCACTTCGCACAGGGCCAGGTCGCCGGATTCGTGACCGAAGCGGTCGTTGATCGGCTTGAAGCCGTCGAGATCGAGGAAAAGCACGGCGACCTTGCCGTGGCTGCGCTGAGCGCGCGCCAGGGCGAGCTTCATCCGGTCGGCGAGCAGCTTGCGGTTGGGCAGGCCTGTGAGCAGGTCGTGGTGCGCGATGTGGGTCAGCTCGGCGCGGCTTTCGAGGAGTTTTCCCAGTACCCGGTTGAAGGCTGCCGTGAGATGGCCGACTTCGTCCTTCCTGACGACAGGCAGCGACTCCAGCGGAATTTCGCCCAGCGTCATCCGGTCGGCGCGGCGGGCGGTATCCATCAGCGGCCGCATCAGGTGGCGCATCATCAGGATCATGAAGATGACGAAAATCGGCAGGATGATGGCGGTGTTGCGCAGGACGAATTGACGCAGCCGGGCGACCGGGGTGAAGGCTTCAGTTGTCGGCAGGCGGGCGACGACGACCCAGTCGGCACTCGGGACCGAGGCGGTGGCCGCCAGTTCTTCAATGCCTTTGGCGTTGATGGTGATGCCTGTTCCCCGGAAACCTTCCATGGTCAGGTCATGCAATTTGTTGACGCCAGCTGGTGGCGTTTTCGCCAGGATCATGCCCGGGTCGGACGAGCCGACGAACAAACCATGTCGCGGAGAAATCAGCAACAGTCCGCCGCTGTGGCCGATGCGTGTGCTGTACAGGGCTTCCATGAAATTGGCGGACTGCAGAGCCGAAATTCCAACCAGGACTGCCCGGACCTTGCCGGTATCGTCGCGCAAGGGTTCAGCCATCGGCAGGACCGGGATTCCGGCGGCGCGCCCCAGGATGGGTTGGCCGATGGCAGCTTTGCCACGCAAGGCTTGCTGGAAGTAATCGCGATCGCTGGCGCTGCTGCCGACACGTTCCGGCAGCGCGGGGTAATCGGAAATCACCACGCCGTTGGTATCGAGCACGACCAGGCCGCGTGAGAACAGCGGGTTCAGGTCGTGGCGTTCACCCAGCCAGGCTTGCAAGGCTTGTGGCTTGCCCAGCAGTGCCAGTGGAAAGGTCTTTGCCACGTGCGCCAGAAAATCGCGGCGGACGATGATGTCGCGGTCGACATCCTGCGCGACATAATTGGCAATGGTCAGTAGCTGGGCTGAGGTCAGTTCGGTGACGTCCTTGCGCAGGTAATCAGTCAGGAAGACGACGCGGCCGAGCGCGCCGACCAGCAGCAGCACGGTGCCGAGGATGATGATGCGGGTGGTCAGGCTGTTCAGGGAGAAACGAAACATCATTGTTGTGTGCCGCTCAGTGCCTTGGCGATGAAATTGCGTCCGACCCGTGGCCGTGGCACGCGTTCGTCGAACCATGCGCGAACATCGTCATCTAGACCGATGCCATGCATGTAGTTGTACAGCGCCTTGTTCAAGGCCCGGCCGAGACTGCTGTGGTCGACGCCGGTCGGATCGATGAATTCGACGTCGTTGCGGGCAAACTTCCCCGCCGGCAAGGGCTTGAGGCGGATACCGTATTCGCCCGGGTTGAGGCCGACCGGCGAATGCACGGTGCAGGCAAAACGGTGGAAGTAACCGGACTGGATGCAGCCTTCGGCAAATAGCTGGCGCACGTATTCCAGCGCGTCGACAGTGTCATGCTGTGTTTGCGTCGGGAAGCCGTACATCAGGTAGGCATGGACCAGTATCCCGGCATCGGTGAAGGCGCGGGTGACACGGGCAACCTGATCGACCGAGACGCCTTTCTTCATCAGTTGCAGCAGACGATCCGAGGCCACTTCCAGACCGCCGGATATGGCGATGCAGCCGCTGTCGGCCAGTTGCAGGCAGAGTTCCGGCGTGAACGACTTCTCGAAGCGGATGTTGCCCCACCACGAGATCGCCAGGTTGCGCCGTTGCAACTCTTCGGCCATGGCGCGCAGGGCTTTGGGCGGCGCGGCTTCATCGACAAAATGGAAGCCGGTATGGCCGGTTTCGTCGATGATGCGCTCGATCCGGTCGACCAGCGTCGTGGCGCTGGCCGCTTCGAAGCGCGATATGTAGTCGAGGCTGACGTCACAGAAGCTGCATTTCTTCCAGTAGCAGCCATGGGCCACGGTGAGCTTGTTCCAGTGCCCGTCCGACCACAGCCGGTGCATCGGATTGAGCATGTCGAGCAGTGACAGGTAACGGTCGAGCGGCAGGCCATCCCAGGTCGGCGTACCGACCTCGTCGAAGGGAATGTCCGGTTCGCCGCAGTTGAAATAACGGACTTCGCCATCGACCCGGGTGAAGGTGCGGACGAGGTTGAGCCGCGGGCGCTTGCCGGACAGGTGTTCGAACAGCGCCAACAACGGCGTCTCGCCATCGTCGAGCGTGACGTAATCGAAATGATCGAAGACCCGGGGTTCGGCCAGTTCGCGCAATTCGGTATTGACGTAACCGCCGCCCAGTACGGTGACGATGCGGGGGTACTTGCGCTTGATCGTCCGGGCAATGCGGAAGGCTGCATAGACCGAGCCGGGGAAGGGGACGGAAATCAGCAAAATATCCGGATTGTTGCGGTCGACCGCAGCAATTGCCAGTTTTTCCAGCGTTTCATCGACCAACGTCCTGGGCGCGGCCAGCGCGCTGGCCAGCGGCTCGAAACTGGCCTGGCTCTGCGCCAGCGACTCGGCGTAGCGGACGAATTCGAAGCGCGTGTCGACGGCTTCGCGCAGCACGTCGGACAGGTCGTTGAGATACAGCGTTGCCAGGTGCCGTGCCCGGTCCTGCACACCCAGGGCGCCGAAAGCCCAGGCCAGCGGGTCGCCACCGTCGTCGTCGACGTAATTGTCGAGCGCGGCAAAACGCGGGCCTTCCGGTAGGAAGGCGCGGGTGCAGATGCGGTGCGCAATCGAGCCGTCACGTCCCTGCAGCAGCGCGATCGCCGGGCCGATCGTGGCGAGGTAGCGGTCGAACTGATTGAGGAAGGTCTTCAGCGTCGGCGAGCGCTTCTTGCCGGGAATCGCCTCGGCCGCCGCCCTGATCTTCGGCAGTCCGGCCGGTGACAGCAGATCGAGGACCAGAGCCAGTGCCAGGTCCGCCTGCTCGGCGACGAAACCACGCGAACGCAGGAAACCGGTCAGATACGCCGTTGCCGGGTAGGGCGTGTTCAATTGCGTCATCGGCGGGATGAGCGACAGGATGCGGGGGCAGGCAGGGAAAGCGACAGTCATGGCCGACAGTTTACCTGTGCCAGCCTGGGTTCGGCGCAAGCCGGGATGGCTGGCGAGCATAAAAAAAGCGGTCCTGCAAAGGGACCGCTTTCCGGTGAAAAGCGAGAAACCAGGCGGCGCTTGCCGTTTTACACGCCAGCCGATGCCTGTTTCTGCTTGTTGTACTGCTCAAGTGCGCGCTGGGTACCGTAGGAAATCGCATCTTCCACGGAATTGAACTGGCGACGCGTCGACCGATTGCTGGCTTCGCTGGTGCTCGATGCCTGATTGCTGGCTGTTGTTTCATTGCCTGTCTGGCGTACGCTGCCAGCCTGTTCTGCAGCCCGGCTGGCACCGTAGGCGAGGGCCTCGTCGATCGAGGCGAACTGCTTGCGTTCGCTGCGATTGCTGGCTGTCGTGCTGCGTGCCGGTTCTGTCGTGGTGGCGTTGTCGTTTGCAGCCGTCTGTCTCGTCGTCCTGGCAGAAGCCTGTTCCGCAGCGCGACTGGTGCCATAGGCAATGGCTTCATCAACCGAGGCAAATTGCTGTCTTTCCGGCCGTGAAGTCGTGGCGCTGGAACCTGCGGAAGCGCTGCGCTGGGTATTTTCCGACTGCGCCCTGGCGACGCCCTCGGGGCTCAGCGTGACCTTGGTGGATGACGTGCTGCCCTGCGCCTGTCCACCGGAAACCTTCTGCAAGGCACTTTGCAAACCCGAAGTATCGGCACCGATGGCCGATGCCATTTTTTCAGCCGACTTGAGACTGCTGGTCAGCGAAGTCATCGACCTTTCGGCACGCTGGTTCCGATAGGCTTCCTGGCTGGAAGTGCTTGAATTGATGGCGGTAGACATGATTGCCTCTGACTGGAAAATACGCTATCGACTGTCGACTGACAGGGATACATTGATACTGTATGCCATCACCTGCGAATGTGCAAAGTCTGGATGGTTTTTGCTGGGTGAACCGCCCTTGCTGGCGCACCAACTGCCATCAACATCGACAGTTCGCTGTTGCGGCGTTGGATTGCGGTCCACCGGAATGCTGCATCAACGCGCAGGGCGCGGCCTCGTCGAGAGCGAAAAAAGTTTCGGCGCCGGCGGCGATTCAAACAGGGAAAGCCAGCTATTCAGCAGTGATTTGGCGTGTAATTTCATAGGGTGTTGAAGACTATTTGCTGTACTCCAGCAGAAGCTCTCGAATCTCATCCTTCGTTAGATAGCTAGATTTCAAAATTGCAGCGAGTTCACTTTTGCCAAGTGGATATCCAGTCAACAGCTTTTTTACCTCGCCCTGATCTGGAGGAAAAGCTGTTAGTGGGTCGAGCCAGAATTTATCTGTTGCCTCTTGGGAATCAAGACGAACCCCTTCAACATTGAAATAAACCTTGTACCGCACGAATCCCTCAGGAAACGCTTGGTCGAAATAAAGACTGGTTCCCGCAGGTAATATGTATTGATGGTTCTCAGCACCTGAGCCATTGAATAGTAGCGGAGCTTGAAGCTTGTGAACGAGAGGCATGGATTGCTCCTTGATAATTTGATAGGTCAAAAATGTGCCGAAACAGAAAGCAAGGGCAGCTATGACCACATAATGGAAAAAACCTCTATCTTCCATGATTGAAAGCCTTATTTTGTGCCGCCATAGGTATCGATGCGCGCAGGTTTTTGTACTGGCTTTGTCGAAAGAAACGTTTCGAGATTTGCTGGTAAAAACATCCTTGTGGGGGTTCCTCCGCCCACTGTTCTCATTGCCAATCGTTCGCTGAGGGTCATAACAGCGTCCGGTTTGATAAACGATGAACTACCCTCTTCAAAATTCGGAATGGCCTTTTCAGCCCCATCCAAGCTGAGAGTCGTGCAGTTGTAGCCAAGGGCCTGATAGTTCGCTTTTAGACGATAAACCTTAAGACCATTACGCCCCCTCTCCGCCTCTGGACGTGGAGTAGCCCCATCAATAATGGACTTGTAGTAATTGTTGATTGCCGATGCCTGGTGATCAAAAATCAAAAAAACAAAGCCGGAAGTTCGCCTGCCAGTGGCATTCTCGCCCGCAATATACAGTGAGAAATTAGACCAGACACGCAGAATGCCCTCTCCCTCAGCACCAAAGTCACCAGTAACCCGCCCATACCTGCCAAAGTCATAGATAGTGTCTGAGCCCCTTGTCTTGACGCGAATTGCCGTGTGGCCGTATCGATGCTCGGTTCGATCCAAAGTATAGGGCCCTCCTACCAGAATATGCATTTCCGATGACGGCGTTAGCTTGTCATCGGCAACGCTGCCACGACGATCATTGGTCAATGGCTGAAACGGCTTTGACTTATCCATGCCGCAATCCTTCTGGCGGTAACTCTCCCCAGTACACCTTGATCTGTTCGGGATTCATCGTCGCTATACGCATGGTCTTCCCTTCGAAGTCGGTGAGGCCATAGAACACATCACCATCGCCCGTCTCAATCTTGTAAGGCAAATCCGGGATGGCTTCTCCAGTCAGCGAATTGATGGCGCGAGCCTGTTCGTCATACATCTTCACCCGCGAATCCGGCAACCCCTCCATCACCGCCGCCCCTCTCCCCGGCCCGACAAACGCGTTGTTACTCCCCTTCACCGAGAATGTTCCCGGACAGGCGAAGGTGATGTTGGCGCCTTCAAGGGTGACTGAAGATTTTCCGCCGACGAGGCGGATCTGCTGGTTGGCGAGGATGTGGATTTCGTCGTTCGAACTGGTAATCGTGACGGACTGATCGGCGAGGATTTCGAGCTGGTCGGTGTGGGCCTGGATGGTGTGGCTGCCGGCCTGGGCGATGCTCTTGATGCCGCCGGCGTGGCTGAACCAGCTGACGGCTTCGCCGACGGTGATGGCCAGGGTGTGGGCGGTGGCGATGTGGAAGTCCTGCTGGATGGTGGCGTGCAGGTTGGCGCCGGCGAAGAGCAGGGTGCTGGCGGGGCTGGCCAGGGCGATGTCGCTGGGGCTTTCGGCGAGAATTGCGGCTTCGGCGAAGCGCTCGGTCGGGTCGCCCGGGGTGCGGCTGCCCGGCTGGGTTTTCTTCGCTTCCTGAGTGCTGACCGGGGCAGTGAATTTGCCGTTTTTTTGCGGGTCGACCGCAATAATGAAATCACGCTGCCTGTCGTTGGCCTGGAGTGGCAGGGCTTGCTGCGCCCGGGCGGCGTTGCTGAGTGCAGTGGCGGTTTCTTCGCCGGCACGCATCTGGGCCACTGCCTCGGCGATGTCCATCTGGCTGGAGACGCCATTGGGACGGGCGGTGCTGGAAATCAGGATGCCTTCACCGGCGCGCACGGCGAGCCAGGCGTCGGTACGCAGTTCGAAGCCGCTGCCACGCCAGCTGCCGCGGGTGGCCGATTCGGGCTGCTGGTGAATCAGGTGGCCGAGCGCCAGCTGGCTGGCGTTCTCGCTACTTGACAACCGGGTGCGCAATTGACCGGCAGCATCGTCGATGACCCACTGGTTGTGCCCGGCCTCGAAATTGTGGCTCATCCAGCCGGACAGCACGCCGGGATGATTGGCGCTGGCTTCGTGGCCGGCGGAGAAAGGTGGCAGGTCGGCGCCGTTATGCAACTGGCCGGCGATGACCGGGCGGTCGATGTCGCCATCGAGAAAATCGATAAGTACCTCGGTGCCGATGCGTGGCAGGAAATGGCTGCCCCAGTTGGGGCCGGAAAGCCATTCGGCAACGCGCACCCAGGTGCCCGACTGTTCGTTGCCCGGGGCATTGCCGCGTTTGCCGGGCGCAGTCGCTGACAGCCCGCCGGCATTGGGGGTGTCGCCGCGTTGCCAGGGGAACTGGATCTTGACCCGGTGGTCACGTTCGGTAGTCAGGACGCTATCGTCGAGGCCGACGACCAGGGCGATCTGGGGCAAGGCGACGGGTTTGTCCAGCGGCAGCGGGACGAGCGGCAGCACGGCCGGCTGTGCGGCCAGGCAGTTGCGGTAGGTGCCGGCCTCGACATCGGTGCTGCCGAGCAGCTTCGCCGCCTGAGTGCCGAGATTGTTGGCGCCGTGATGGTCGACCGCAAGAATCGTGAAGCGGGCGTCGTCGGCGGTGTATTCCTCATGCTGGGCCAGCGTGAAGACCTGGCCTGCAGCGGCCTGGCGTACCGTACTGTCACCGGCAAAGCGGCGGTAGGCTGATTCCCAGGCCGCCAGGCGCTGATCTGCATGGCGACGGGCGGCGTCGCCGTCGGTGAAGCGGTAGGGGCGGGCGGCATCATGGATTTCCATGCGTGGCACCTCGCCGTTGTCGAGCGCGGAAGAGGTTTCGGCGCCGGTGGCGATCAGTGTCTTGTAATCCCAGCCGGCGACGGTGACGGCGTTGGGCAGGGCGGTGCGGCTTTCCTGCCAGGTCTGGATGGTGTCGCTGGCTTCGGTGGCGTTGTTCCGGTGAAAACGCAGGACCGGCTGCGCCAGTGTCGGTAACTCGCTGTCGCGATCAAAAATCTCCAGGCGATGGCGTGCATGCGTTGCATCATCGCCGGCCGTCGCGCTTTGGTCGTGGCTGAAACGGAAGGACAGGCCTTCCTCGGCGAGCAGGCGGCGGAGATAGTCGAGGTCGGTTTCGCGATACTGCATCGACAGGCTGTAATGGCGCAAGCGCTGGCTCACACTCTGCGCCCAGTTGGCTTGCGTGTAGTCGCTGAACACCTGCTCGAGAATCCCGATGACGTTCTTGTCCTGGAAGACATGGTTGTCGCAGCGCAGGCGCAGGAAGGCGAGCCACGGTTCCATGATCAGCCGGTAGCGGGCAAGACCGCCATCGGCCCCCAGTTGCAGTGCTTCGGTGACGTAGCCGTGCCAGACGCGCTTGCTGCCGTCGGCCTGCAACAGGCGCAGGGTGATTTCCTCGCCGGTCAGCGCCTGCGGTTCGAGCGTTGCGCTGGTGGAGATGCAATCGATTTCGAAACGGAACAGTTCATTGACCGCTTCGCGCCCGGAAAAACGTTCAACCAGCAGCGCCGCCTCCGGCAGGGCTGTCGTGATCTCCAGCAGGCGGGCGTGTTGCGAGAGCAGGGCAGCGAAGGGGTTCAGGCTGGACATTGCTGGAGTCATGATGACGACGGAATGGCGATTGCATCATGACAATGTCACTGTGGTCAAGCTTTCAAGCATTTGCCGGGAGTTTTCATGGTGCTCCGGGCGTGGCTATCCGCTGTTTTGAAGCGCTATACTGTTGATATGAACAGTAATCGTCGAATTGCCCATCTCGACATGGATGCTTTTTTTGCCTCGGTCGAGTTGCTGCATTATCCCGAACTGCGCGGACAGCCGGTGGTCGTTGGTGGTCGCCGGGTGGACCAGCCGCGTCCGCAGGCCGACGGCACGAGGAAATTTGCCCGTCTGCGCGACTACGCCGGGCGTGGCGTGATCACCACGTCGACCTACGAAGCGCGCGCGCTCGGTGTCTTTTCCGGCATGGGCCTGATGAAGGCTGCGCAACTGGCACCCGACGCCATCCTGCTGCCGGCGAACTTCGATGCTTACCGTGATTACTCTCGTCGCTTCAAGGCCGCTGTCGCGACGGTTGCCCCGATGATCGAGGATCGGGGCATCGACGAGATCTACATCGATCTCAGCGACATTGCGGAAGAAAGCCTGGCGCTGGCCCGACGTATCAAGCAGGCAGTTGTGGCCGCCACCGGTCTGAGCTGTTCCATCGGCATCACGCCGAACAAGCTGCTGGCCAAGATCTGCTCCGATCTCGACAAGCCGGACGGCATCACCATTCTCGGCATGGACGAAATTCCCGGGCGGATCTGGCCGCTGCCGGCGCGCAAGATCAACGGTATCGGTCCGAAGGCGGCCGAACGGTTGGGGCGGATGGGGGTCACGACGGTCGGTGATCTGGCGGCAGTGCCGGTCGAGCAACTGGTCCGCCACTTCGGCCGGAGCAGCGGTCGCTGGCTGCATCAGGTGGCCCACGGCATCGACGAGCGTCCCATCGTCACCGAGCGCGATCCCAAGTCGATCAGTCGCGAAAGTACCTTCGAGCGTGACCTTGATGTCGTCCGCGACCGGCCGGAACTGTCGGCTTTCTTTACCGCGCTGTGCCAGCGCGTTGCCGAGGATCTGGCGCGCAAGGGCTTTGTCGCGCGCACCATCGGCGTCAAGCTGCGCTTTGCCGATTTCAGCAGTGTCACCCGGGACATCACCTTGCCGACGCCGCTCGCCGAAGCCATGGCGATCCGCCAGGCGGCCGGCCAGTGCCTCAAGCGCATTCCGCTGCAACAGCGCATCCGCCTGCTCGGCGTGCGGGCATCCGGCTTGTTGCCGCTGGTCGAAGCGGAGAAGCCGGCAGAAAAGGTGCAGGCGGAACTGCAACTGGGTTAGGACGCGCCCGGCGCCAGCATTTATCATTCGCCCCTTTGTCGAAACACGCCATTCATGAACTACCTGCTTGTCGTCAATCTGTTGTGGGCGTTTTCCTTCAGCCTCATCGGCCAGTATCTGGCCGGGCAGGTCGATAGCGATTTTGCTGTTCTGGCCCGCGTTGCCGTTGCCGCGCTGGTCTTCCTGCCGATGATCTGCTGGCGGGGGCTGCCATCACGGCTGATTGCCGGCTTCTGGCTGGCCGGGGCCTTGCAGTTTGGCGTGACCTATCTGTGCCTTTACCGCAGCTTCAGCGTGCTGACGGTGCCGGAGGTTCTGCTGTTCACCGTGCTTACCCCGATCTACGTCACCTTGCTCGAAGACGCGCTGGTCGGCCGTTTCAATCGCTGGGCGCTGCTTGCCGCTGCCGTTGCGGTCGGCGGTGGGGTCCTGATCCGTTTTCAGCCGCTTGCCGGCGATTTCCTCTGGGGCTTCCTGTTGCTGCAGCTGGCCAATGCCACTTTCGCTGCCGGGCAGGTGCTGTGTCGTCGCCTGCTGGTGCAATATCCGACCGAGTTGCCGCTGTACCGTTTTTTTGGCCATTTTTTCCTGGGTGCGCTGGTGCTGGTGTTGCCATCCTTCCTGATTTTTGGCGACGCCGGCCGTCTGCCGCAGACGGCTGTGCAATGGGGCGTGCTGCTGTGGATGGGCCTGTTTGCCACGGCCCTCGGCTTATTCTGGTGGGTCAAGGGCAGTACCCAGGTCGATGCCGGCACGCTTGCGGTGATGAACGAGCTGCATGTGCCGCTGGGGTTGCTGGTGAATCTGCTGATCTGGAATCGCGATGCCGATCTGGCGAAGATCGCCCTGGGCGGCAGTGTGATCATGTTGTCGCTGTGGATCAACCGGGTCGGCAGGCGGCAGGGGGCTGTTTGTTAACGCATTGGCATTGAGATTTTCCGGAAAAGTCCTGCTAAAATAACGCATTGGTTTTTTCTGGTTATCTGAATGCGCTGGATTCTGGTCGCGGCTTTGGCTGCATTTTCGCCGGTAGGGGCTTTCGCATCGGAAACGATGAGCGAAGACCTGCCGTCGATCATCGATGCCTCCGAGATGGCACCGGGCGTGATCGTGTCTGCCATTCCGGTGCCTGCGCCGGTGATCGAAGTCCTGAAACCGAGCGATCCGATCGCCCGGGCGAAGTCGGCCAGGAAGCAACGTCTGGCCAAGAAGAAGCCGGCACCGACGATGATGCTGTCGCGCACCGAGCGACGCCAGCTGCAGGTGCTGGTTACCGGTACGCAGACCGGTACGTCGTCCGAGCGTTCATACGATCAGAAGGATGACAGTCAGGGTTCGCTGGGCGAACTCGACTTTCACCGTTCTTACAGCCGTCCCAAGGTGGTGGCCGAAGTCATCGCTGCCGAGGATGACTCACAGGGGCTTTCCGAGCACGTCAGGTTTCGTTTGCTGATGGCCCGGCTCAAGGCTGTTGAAGCCCACGCGCTGAACCAGGTGCAGGACGACGGCGAGGCGCTGTCGGAATCGGTTCAGCTTCGGCTCAAGCAGGCACGCCTGAAGGCCGTCGCTGCACATCAGCAGAAATTTGCCTGATCGTGCCTTGCGGCGTGGCGTTTGCCGCCCGCAGCAATCCGCCTCGTCAATAAAAGAGCTTGCCCAGATCCAGGGTTGAACGCCGGCCGATGGCAGCGCGATGCGTGTCGAGCCAGCGCTGCGCATGCTCGCGTCCCTGGTCGCGCAATTTTTCGAAAAACGGACGGTTGACCGCAAGTTTGCTGTCGGCAGGTAGATCGCCCAAGGCGCTGTCGGCGCAGATCGCATGAAAGCGTAGCTGGCTGAAACGGCGCTCCAGCCGGGCAACCGGCAGGCGGTCGAGCAGCCAGGCGGGCAGCGTGGTTTCGCCGATTTGTTCGCGCAGATGGGCAAACATGCGCATTTCACGCAGGAAAGTCGAGTTGAAGGCGAGTTCGCGCAGGCGTTCGCGGATTTCGGTCGCGGTGTCCGGCGTTTCGCTATAACGCAGCGGCGTCAGCAGGACGAGCAGGATGTCCGCTGACGTGCATTGGTAGACCAGCGGGAATACTGCCGGATTGGCGCTGTAGCCGCCGTCCCAGTAGGGCTGGCCGTCGATGTGGATGGTGCGGTGGATGGTCGGCAGGCAGGCCGAGGCGAGCAGGGCGTCGACCGACAGTTCGTGATTGTGGAACAGCCGCAGCTTGCCGGAATTGGCGTGGGTGGCGGCGATGAACAGCTTGACCGGGCTTTCCGCACGCAGGCGGGCGAAGTCTATCTGTTGCTCGATGATGTCGCGCAGCGGGTTGAGATCGAACGGGTTGAGCTGTTCCGGCGTCAGGTGGTCGGCCCACTGCAGCATCATCTTCAGTGCCGGTGCCATGCTGGCGCTGGCGGCAGCTTTGCTCTGGAACGGGGCCGAATCGGCAATCGCCAGCCAGAAGTCGCTCAGCGCCTGACGGGCACCGTCCCGGCCACCGGCCAGCAGGCCGTGGGCGAGGCAGACGGCATTCATCGCGCCGGCGCTGGTGCCGCTGACACCTTCGAAATCACAGCGGCCGTCTTCGAGCAATGCATCGAGCACGCCCCAGGTGAAGGCGCCGTGGGCGCCGCCACCTTGCAGGGCAAGATTGATTCTGGGTTCGGACACGGTCTGGCACTCCCGGAAAATCGTCAGGCCCGATGATAGCCGGTCAGCCGGGGATCAGTCGCATTCCAGCGTGATCAGCGGCGCGCCCTCGGCGACGTTGTCGCCGGCCGTGACGTGGATTTCGACAACGCGTCCGGCCCATGGGCTGGGAATATCCAGCGCCACCTTGCCGGTTTCCAGCGTCAGGATGTTGTCGTCGAAATTCAGTACATCGCCCGGCTGGACCAGCACTTCCAGGATGAAGACGTCGCCGCTGGCGCAGGAGCCGCAGCTTTGCCAGCATTCCGGGTACTTCGGCATGTGCACGGTACGGATTGTCACGGTCGACGCCCTCAACGCCCCAATTTCTGCTTGATGGCAGGGAGTGCGGCCAGCGCGGCGCGTTCGCCTTCGAGCATGGCGTCGTGGCGGGCGGTGAAATCCCAGGACTTGACGTAGGGCAGGCGCGGCCGGATGACGATGTCGGCACTGGCCAGTTCATGCTTGCCGATGACGCTGCCCATGATCGTCGTCGTTTGCCACAGGATGGCGCTCAGGCTGTCCACCGGCTGACCTTCGGCAATCGCCGAGATGTCGACGGCGATGATGAAATCGGCCCCCATCTCGCGCGCCGCGACAACCGGTACCGGACTGACCAGTCCGCCATCGACGTAGCTCTTGCCATTGATCTGCACCGACTGGAAAACGCCGGGCACGGCCGCCGAAGCGCGTACGGCCATGCCGGTGTCGCCGCTGCGGAAGACGACCCGCTCGCCACTGTTGAGGTCGGTCGCGACCGTGCCGAACGGGATGCGCAGTTTTTCCAGCGGCAGCCGTTTCAGGTGCTGGTTGACGAAGGACTGCAGGGCCTCGCCCTTGAGCAGCCCGGGGCTGCCGCGCAGCGTCCAGTCGGCAAACAGCGTCTCGTCGAGCTGGATTGCCAGCTTCTGCATGGCAAAGGCGTCGAAACCACCTGCATACAGCGAGCCGACTACGGCGCCGGCACTGGTGCCGACGATGTAGTCGGGCACGATGCCCTGCGATTCCAGCATCTTGATCACGCCGATATGGGCGAAACCGCGCGCCGCGCCGCCGCCGAGCGCGAGGCCGATCTTCGGCTTCTTGGCGGCGAGGGGGAGTGGTGGCGGTGGTTCGGGCCTGGCGGGCTGCAGGACCGAACAGCCGGCGAGCAGTAATGCGGCAGCGGCCAGCAGGGCACGGCGGCTGCTGGCGGGCAGGTGATTCTTGGCGTGACTCATGGTGGCGCCAATGATAGGTGACGCAGGCGGTGAAGAGGAGGGGGCATGCGTACGATTCCTCGGTGTTTTTGTAACAAGCGCGCAATCCCTGCGTGCGTTAATGCCATTCCCTTGCCATTTGTTGTTTCCCCGATGTCCCGAATCCGGATACTGTCCAGCATCTGCCTGCTGTCTGTCGCGTTGTTCCTGTCACACGCGGCCATTGCCCAGGGTACCCCGCCCGATGCTTCCCGGATTGCCCAGGATATCGCGGCGGCGGGCAGCCTGCGCACGCAGTCGCAGCGTCTGGCCAAACTGCACCTGCAGGGAGCCATGGGAATCGATGCCGTGCGTGCCCGGCGCGATGTGCAGAGCGGCAGCGACAGCGTCGATGCCTTGTTTGGACGCCTCGCCGGTTACGCGCAGAAGCCGGAAACACGACGCGCCTACCTGCGCTGTGCAACGGTCTGGCTGGAACTGCGGGAAGTCCTGCTGCGGACGCCGGCAGCAACGCGGGACGAGCGGATCAACCAGCTGGCTGATGATCTGATGATCGCCAGCGGCAAGCTGGTGTTGCAGATCGAGTCCCAGGCCGAAGTGTCGGGCGGACGTCTGCTCGATTTGTCGACGCGGCTGAACATGCTCGGCCAGCGCCTGGCTCGCCTGTATCTGCAGATTCAGGCCGGCGACCGTTCGCAGGGCGTGCGGCTGGATGTCGAGCAGGCACGCCGGGAATTCGCCACCGGCCTCGGCGAACTCGATGCCGCGCGCGAGAATTCGGCCGCCAGCCGGCAGGCCATCGCGCTCGCCCGCAACCAGTGGATATTTTTCGATATCGCGATCAGTCAGCTGGACCCGGCTGTCCGCAAGGACGGCCAGGCGGCGCGCAATGTCGCGACGAGCAGCGAACGGATTGCCCAGATGCTCGACGAGGCCAGCGCGCAATACGCCCGCGACTACGGCGCCGGCCCGGTCACGGGCAAGCGCTGAGTCGTCCGCTCAGACGTCGGTTTCGACCAGTCCGCCGTCCTTCTCCATCCACGCCCGGCGGCCGGCGGCTTCGCCTTTGCCCATCAGCAGCGTGAAGGTGGCGGTCATTTCCTCGATCATCTGGCGGCTGGCCCGGAACGGCACCAGGCGGCGGGTGTCCGGGCACAGCGTGGTTTCCCACAACTGGTCCGGGTTCATTTCGCCGAGACCCTTGAAGCGGGAAACGCTGATCTTGTTTTCCGAAATGCCTTCCTCGCGCAGCTTGTGCAGCGTCTGGACCTTCTCGTTCTCGTCGAGGCAGTAGATCTTGCGCGTATGGCCGCGCGCCTCGACATCGACGCGGAACAGCGGTGGCTGGGCGACGTGGATGTGGCCGCGTTCGACCAGCGCCGGGAAGTGCTTGAGGAAGAGCGTGAACAAGAGCACCTGGATGTGCGAGCCGTCGACGTCGGCATCGGACATAACGATGATCCGGCCGTAGCGCAGGCCGGACACGTCGATGCTGTCGATCTGCTCGATGCCGTGCGGGTCGACGCCGACGGCGACGGAAATGTCGTGTACTTCGTTGTTCTTGAACAACTGGCCGCGGTCGACCTCCCAGGTGTTCAGCACCTTGCCGCGCAGCGGCAACACCGCCTGGGTTTCCTTGTCGCGGCCCTGTTTGGCCGAGCCGCCGGCGGAATCGCCCTCGACCAAGAAGAGTTCGTTGCGGCCGATGTCATCGGATTCGCAGTCGGTCAGCTTGCCGGGCAGCGTGGCAATCCCCGAAGACTTCTTCTTTTCCACCTTCTGCGTCGATTTCAGCCGGTTCTGCGCCGCCTTGACCGCCAGTTCGGCGATCTTCCTGCCGAAATCGGCGTGGCTGTTCAGCCACAGCTCGAACGGGTCGCGCACCATCTGCGTGACCAGCTTGTAGGCGTCGCGGCTGGTCAGTTTTTCCTTGGTCTGGCCCTGGAATTGCGGGTCGAGTACCTTGGCCGAGAGCAGATAGGTCATCTTGCCGCAGACGTCTTCCTGCGCCAGCTTCACTTTCGCTGGCAGGATCGCGTGGTGTTCGGCGAAGGCCTTGACCGCCTCGAACACGCCGGCTTTCAGCCCGGCTTCGTGCGTGCCGCCGTCGAGCGTCGGGATCAGGTTGACGTAGGATTCCGGCTTGCCGCCGCCTTCCTCGAACCAGGCCAGCGCCCAGGTGGCGCCTTCGCCGACGGCGAAACCGTTGGCCGTGGTGACGTACTTCTCGCCGACAAAGATCGGCGCCACCGGCGTGCCGACCATCATTTCGTTGAGGTAATCGGCCATGCCGTTCTGGTAGCACCAGGTTTTCTTCTCCTGGCCTTCAATGTCCAGTTCGACAGTGACATTGGGCATCAGTACCGCCTTCGAGCGCAGCAGATGCTCCAGTTGCCCAAGATTCACCTTCGGCGAATCGAAATACTTCGGGTCGGGCGCGATGCGTACCGTGGTGCCGGTGTTGCGCTGGCCGACATCGCCGATGCGGGTCAGCGGTTCGATGACGAAACCGTCGGCGAAAACGATTTTGTGCACGCCACCGCCGCGCTTGATCTCGACTTCGAGGCGCGTCGACAGCGCATTGGTCACTGAAACACCGACGCCGTGCAGGCCGCCGGAGAAACGGTAGGCGTTGCCCGATTCCTTCTTGTTGAATTTGCCGCCGGCGTGCAGCTTGCAAAACACCAGTTCGACCGCCGGCCGGCCTTCTTCGGGGTGAATCTCGACCGGGATGCCACGGCCGTTGTCGGAAACCTCGATGATGCCGTTGCCGTCGATGCGCACCGAGATCTTCTTCGCGTAGCCGGCCAGCGCCTCGTCGGCGGAATTGTCGATGACTTCCTGGACGATGTGCGTCGGGCAGGTCGTCCTGGTGTACATCCCGGGGCGTTCCTTGACGGGTTCGAGGTCTTTTAATACGCGGATCGAGGCGGCGGAGTAATCGGTCATCGTGGTGAAAATCGGCTGAAATGCAGGGTCGACCGCAGAAGTGCGGCAGGGCTGCGGGATTTTAGCGCCTGAGTCGGCCGTCGCGTTGGATTTTGCACGTTCCCATTTTTCGCAAAAATGGCGTATTGTGTCCGAAAAGACGTTTGCCGATCAGCGGATGAACGCTGCAGTATCAACCGTGGGGAGCGGGGGAGAGAGATGGACGGACAAGAAGACATCGGGCAAGGCCTGCAATTGCGTCTGGACGAAGAGACGAAAAAGCTGATTGCGTCGGTAGTCCCGGACCCGGGCGCACCGACCATCAACGAGCCTCGCCTGCGTGAATACCTGGCCGGGCAGGGGTATGCCGCGCTGCGCTACCTGCCGCAAGCGGCCATCGGCCTGCTCGCCAATTACAATGCCGGGACGGCGTGTTCGATTGCCATTGCCGAATGCATCGACGCCACGCTGACGATCGAGATTTCACCGGATGCCGTCGAAGCCTTGTTGAACATTGTTCCGGCGGAGGGCGGGGTGCCGGTCAGTCGTGAGGCGGTGCTGGCGCTGCTGGCCGACAATGGCATCGGCGACGGCATCCTGCTGGATGCCATCGCTGCCGCGGTTGCTGCCGGCGTCGCCGAAAACGTCGTCGTGGCGCGCGGTGTGCCGCCGGAGCATGGTGTCGACGGCTGGCTGGAGTCGTTGATTCCGGAAGTGCGCGATCGCCGACCCAAGGTCGATGACAGTGGTCATACCGATTACCGTGATCTCGGCGACATTTTCGTCGTGCACGCCGGTGACTGGTTGATGCTGCGACATCCGCCAACCGACGGCAAACCAGGCAAGAGCCTGCTGGGCGAAACGATTCCGCCCCAACCCGGCAAAGCCGTGATGTACGCGACCTCCTTGCCAGGCACTGCCTTCGACCCGGCCAATCCCGATCTGCTGGTTGCCGCAATCACCGGGCAGCCGGTCGTCGTCGCCGGCGGCATGATGGTCGAGCCGGTTTATCGCGTCGACAAGGTGTCGACCGCAACCGGCAACATCGATTTCGATGGCAGCGTGGTAATCCGCGGTGACGTCTGTACCGGCATGACGGTGCGCGCCAGCGGCGATATCGAGGTCGGTGGCGTCGTCGACATGGGGACGCTGGAAGCCGGAGGCAGCATCGTCGTCAAGGGCGGTGCGATGGGCTCGCTCGGGCGCAAGACCAGCGAGGACTGCCATATCCGCTGTGGTGCCAGTTTTCATGCGGCTTACGCGCAGCAGGCGAAGGTCGAGGCTGGCGACAGCATTTTCATCGACGACACCGCGATGCAGTGCGAGCTGACGGCGATCAACCACATCCGCATCGGCGGCAAGCGCCGTGGCCACATCATCGGCGGCCACCTGCAGGCGACGCTGTCGATCACCGGCAAGGTCGTCGGCTCACCCAACCGCGTGCTTACATACTGTGCAATCGGCGTCAATCCGCTGATGCACAAGCAACTGCTGCAGATGAGCAAGGCCCGCGATGAAAAGGAAACCCAGTTGCTCGAAATCGCCAAGCTGCTCGATTTTTCCAGCAAGAACCCGGGGCGTCTGCGGCCCGACATGCTGGAAAAGGCGAGGGCGACTGCCGCCCAGTTGTCAGCCGCGATTGCGGCGATGCGCGAGGAGCAGGATGAACTGGCGCACAAGATCGAACTGTCACAGCAATCCCGCCTGGTTGCCCAGGAACTGCTGCTCGAAGGGGTCGAGGTTCATGTCGGCAACCTGTGCTATCGCGTCGTCGGCGAGCACGGCGCCTGCGCTGTTGGTGTAGGGAAATCCGGCATGGAATTGTTTGCACTGGACGAGTAATCTTTGCCCCTGAATTGCCGGCCGGGGAACTTCCTCTCCGTCTCGCGGCCTGTGCTCAATCCTGTTGTCGTTTCCATTCCGGAGTTCCCGCATGAACATTGCTGAAATCGCCACTTCCCGTCGTACCTGCAAGGCCTTCGATCCGGCGCGCAAGATCGATCCCGCCGCCATCGAGCAACTGAAGACGCTGTTGCGCTTCGCCCCGTCGTCGGTCAATTCGCAGCCCTGGCACTACATCATCGCCAGCAGCGTCGAAGGCAAGGAAAAGATCGCCACGACGCTGGCCGGTCGTTTCGAATACAACGCACCCAAGGTGCGCAATGCCTCGCACGTTGTTGTCCTCTGCGTTCGCCGCGACCTCGAAGATGCCCACCTGCAGGCGCTGGTGGAGCAGGAAGAGCGCGACGGTCGCTTCGCCACGCCGGAGGCAAAGGAAACCCAGCACAATTCCCGCGTCTTCTACACGACACTGCACCGCGACCAGTTGAACGATCTGCCGCGGTGGACAGAAAAACAGATCTACATTGCCCTCGGCTCCTTGCTCTTTGGTGCCGCCGCACTCGGTATCGACGCCTGCCCGATGGAAGGTATCGACGCTGCCGCCATCGATGCTGCGCTGGATCTGGAGGCGCAAGGGCTGCGCTGTGTCGTTCTGACTGCGCTTGGCTACAGCAGCGAGCAGGACTTCAATGCCAAGTTGCCGAAATCCCGGCTGCCGGCAGCATCGGTAATCAGCGAAATCTGAGTTTTCAGGCGGTCGACCGCAACATGTAGCGTGCCGGCCCCGGATAGGTGGCCAGCGCTGCCTGGCCGGCCGCCGTCAGCGCCGTTTGTTCGACAAACCCGTTGCGCTGCCAGAAAGCGAAGGCCTGCTGCACGCAGACCAGCGCTGCTTGCGCCAGTCCCTGCTGGCGGGCGGCAGCGAGCGCATGTCCGACCAGCTGAGCACCAAGCCCGCTGCCAGCGGCGGCGGGCGCCACTGCCAGATCGTGAAAATACAGGCAGTCGGCGGCTTCGGCGACGATGAAATCGCCACCCAGCGGCGTGATCTTGCCCTGTTGCGACGGATAGGTCGCCAGATAGGCGCAGACGCTCCCGTCGCGCTCGCCGACCCAGGCAAAATCGGGCGCGGCGGCCAGTCGACCGCACCAGGTGGCGCCATCCTCGTTCATTTCCGGCAGATAGCACTGGCGCTGGACGGCGAGTATCGCCGGCAGATCGTCGGCCAGCATCGGGCGCAGCGTGAAAGTAGTGTTCGGCATCATGGCTGGTCGCGATTGTAGGGATCACGAAAGCGAAGTCAATCGCGGGTAACATGACGTCTTCAACCCTGTGCGAGGATGACGACATGAGCAAGGCATTGCGCTGGTCGGAACGCTGGTTCCGCTTTGGCCTGTGGATCGTGGCCGTGGTGTTTGCCAGTTTCCTGATCGGGCTGGGCGGCAATATCGTCGAGAACCTGCCGCGGGTCGAGCAGCGGCTGACCGTGGACAGCTTTCTCGATCAGGCCGTCGCCGGCAAGTTGCGCGGCGAGATCGAGGCGGCGCAGGCAGCCCGCCAGGTCGCTCAGGATGCGCACGATCAGGCGCAACTGAAACTGAATTCCGCCCGTTCCGACGCGTCGACCGCAAGAGACACCTTCAACAACTGGCTGGCAACGCGCAGTGCGACGCAGCGGGCCGAACAGGACGCCGAGCTGATTGCCCGCACGGCCGCACTCGATGCCCTGAAAGCCAGCGAACGGCAGGCGCTGGCCGCCGTCCAGGCGCAGCAGCAGGCGCTGCTCGACCAGCAACAGGCGGCAGCGCGGGCGGAGGAAACGCTGCGCGAAATGCGCGAAGTCGCCACGGAAAAATACCACGAGGAAATGCGCAGCCAGGAATTGCGCGTCTTCGGCTACCGGCTGTTGCTGACGCTGCCACTGCTAGGCGTCGCCGGCTGGCTGTTCGCGAAGAAGCGCAAGAGCACCTGGTGGCCGTTTGTCTGGGGTTTCATTTATTTCGCGCTATTCGCCTTCTTCGTCGAACTGGTGCCCTATATTCCGAGTTACGGCGGTTGGGTGCGCTACGTCGTCGGCATCGCGCTGACGGTGCTGGTCGGCCGCTACGCGATCATCGCGCTGAACCGTTACCTGGAAAAGCAGAAGCTGGCCGAGGCGATGCCCGATGTCGAGCGGCGCAAGGAACTGTCCTACGACGTGGCGCTGGCGCGACTGGGCAAGAAGGTCTGTCCCGGATGCGAGCGCAGCGTCGACCTGACCAACACCGCCATCGATTTCTGCCCGCATTGCGGCATCTGCCTGTTTGACCATTGTCATGCCTGCAACGAGCGCAAGAGCGCCTTCGCCCGTTTCTGCCACGCCTGTGGTGCCACTGCCCGGGAGTCCTCCGCATGAAGATCATCCGCCGTCTTGTCCTTATCGTCGCTTCGCTGGTGGTGCTGATTGGTATCGGCATCGCCGTGCTCTACGCCGTCGTCGACGAAGCCATGCTGAAACAGCAGATCATTGCCCAGGTTGCCGAAAAGACCGGGCGGACGCTGACCATCGACGGCCCGGTCGGCCTGTCGGTCTGGCCCGACGTGGCCGTGCGGGCGGGGGGCGTGAAGCTGTCCGAGGCCGACGGCAAGACCGGCTTTGCCGCCATCGAATCGCTGCGCCTTGCCGTGGCGGTGATGCCGCTGCTGACCGGCCGACTGGCAGCACGCGAGATCGAAGTCGATGGACTGGACCTGACACTGATCAAGCGCCGTGACGGCACGCTGAACATCGACGATCTGCTGGGGAGCGAAAAGGCTTCCAAGCAGGCCGCCGCGCAGGTCGAGCCCAAGCCTGCGGCCAGCCCGGTCACGGCGGAAACCAGCCAGTTCCTGCATGTCGATATCGCCGCCCTGGCGCTGCGCAATGCCCGTTTTACCTGGCAGGACGAGGTCGCCGGCAAGACGACGAAACTCTCTGCGCTCGATTTTTCCACCGCCCGCCTGATCGCCGACACCGCGCTTGGCACGCTGTCCGTCGATGCGCTGAAACTGGCGCTCAAGGGCAGCAGCGGTGCCGACAGCTTCGCTTTCGCCATCGAACTGCCGGCGATCCGGCTGGCCGACAAACGTCTGGAAAGCCGCTTCACCGGCGCGCTCGATGTGGACAGCCCGAGTCTGCCGATGCACAGGCTGAAGCTGCCGTTGGCCGGCAACCTGGCGCTCGATCTGGCCAAATCCAGCGCCGACCTGACGCTGGATACCCGGCTCGATGAATCGAAGATTGCGCTGAAACTTGCGGTCGACCGCTTCACGCCGCTGTTTTTCAATTTCGATCTGGCCATCGACCAGTTGAATGTCGACCGCTATCTGGTGCCGGCGCCGGCAGCGGTGGCACCGGTTGCGCCGGTCGCCAAGGCCGAGGCGCCGGCCGGTCCGGCAGCCCCCGCCAGCAACAAGGATGCCGGGAAAATCGACCTGTCGGCACTGCAGGGCCTGAACTTCCGCGGCAAGCTGGCGATCGGCCAGTTGCAGGCGCGCGGGTTGAAGGTTTCGGCACTGGACGCCCGCATCATCGCGGCCGGCGGCCGTCTTGATGTGGCGCCGCTGCAGGCGAAACTCTACGGCGGCAGCCTGAATGGCAGCCTGGGCGTCAATGCCGGCAGCAATGCGTTCAGCGTCCGGCAAAACCTCGAAGGCATCAATATCCAGCCGTTGCTCAAGGATCTGCTGCAGAAGGAGCCGCTGGAAGGCCGTGGTTCGCTGTCGCTCGATCTGACCACGCGCGGTGCTACCGCCGATGCGCTCAAACGCGGGCTGGCCGGGCAGGCGGCGCTGGATCTGCGCGACGGCGCCGTGCGCGGCGTCAATGTTGCCAAGATGCTGCGCGACGCCAAGGCCGCCTTGCGCGGCCGGCAGAATACTTCGGCGGCAGCGGATGGTACGGAAAAGACCGATTTTTCCGAGTTGACCGCAAGTTTCCGCATTGTCGGCGGCGTCGCCAGCAACGACGACCTGGCCATGAAATCGCCATTCCTGCGGCTGGGTGGCGCCGGCGATATCGATATCGGCAACTCGCGCATCGACTATCTGGCCAAGATCACCGTGGTCAATACCAGCACCGGCCAGCAGGGCAAGGAGCTCGACGACCTGCGCGGCATCACCATCCCGTTGCGCCTGCGCGGTCCGTTCGACAAGCTCTCCTATTCGCTGGAAGTGGACAAGCTGCTGGAAGAGGTGGCGAAGGCGAAGCTCGACGAGAAAAAGGCGGAGTTGAAGGAAAAGGCCAGCGAGAAGCTCAAGGAAAAACTGGGCGACAAGCTCAAGGGACTGCTGGGCAAGTAGGCCGGGGTCATCTGTCCTAAGTATTTTCACGGATTGCACAAGCGCCGGCCGAGGTGCACGCTGATTGCTGTTTCATCGATTGTCCTGTTCATGACTTTTACGGAGACCACCTGCGGTGGAGGAGTACAACAGCCAGTCCGCGACTTCTTTCTGGAGCGCCGACCTGGAAACCGGGATTCCGGTTATTGACGAGCAACATCGGGCGATTGCCGAACTCGGTGACCGACTCGTACGCGATCCCCGAACGGCACTCGGTTCGGAGACCGGAACCAGTTTTCTCCAGGTCTTCTACCGCCTGCTGGCGCAGCATTTTGAAACCGAAGAATTGCTGATGCGTCGCCTCGACATGCCCGAGGCGCAGCGCCTGGCGCATTTCCAGGAGCATTCGCGTTTGCTCGAACGGGTCGTCGCGCTGAGCATGAACCAGATCGGCGAGAATGGTCCGAAGACGGTCGCCGACATCACCCGCGACCTGCTGCACATCATTGTCGAGCACGTGATCCATGCCGATCACCTGATTCCGCCAATGGCCGGCAATTCCGCCTGAGACCGGCGCGACGGATTGCGGTCGACGGGCCTAGAATGCGGTTTTCCTTTTTCGCCCACGAATCGCCATGGCCCGCATCAAGATCGAACTGCCGACAAACTTCGTCTTTGCCACCGAAGTGCCCATCTACATCAACCACATCAACTACGGCAACCATCTCGACAATGCCGCACTGCTGATGCTGGTCTCGGAAGCGCGCGTCCGCTTCTTCCGCTCGCTCGGTTACTCCGAGCTCGACGTCGAAGGCGTCGGTGTCATCGTTGCCGACGTCGCCGCACAGTACCGTTCGGAAGCTTTTCACGGCGAAACGCTGCTGGCCGAATTCGCTGCCGGCGATTTCCATCAACACGGCTGCGATCTGCTCTGGCGCCTGTCGGACAAGGCCAGCGGCCGCGAAGTGGCGCGTGGCAAGCACGGCATCGTCTTCTTCGATTACGCGGCGCGGGCCAAGGCAGCCGTGCCGGCGGCCTTCCTCGCCAAGGTCGGCGGCGCATGATACCGATCCGCTACGTCGAGCCGGTGTATCGGCCGCCGAGCGAGGCCGAGTCGCTGATCCTGCCGGTGACCGACGGCTGTTCCTGGAACAAATGCACCTTCTGCGAGATGTACACAGCGCCGCAGAAGAAATTCCGCGCCCGCGACGAAGCCGAGGTGCTGGAGAGCATCCGCGTCACCGGCGAACGTTACGGCGACGATATCCGCCGGGTCTTCCTGGCCGATGGCGATGCGCTGGTTTTGCCGACCAAGCGGCTGTTGACCGTACTCGATGCGATCCGCACCCACCTGCCGGCGGTGCGCCGGATTTCCAGCTACTGCCTGCCGCGCAACCTGCGCAAGAAAAGTCAGCAGGAAATCGACGAACTGGCAGCCGCCGGCCTGAAGATGGTCTACGTCGGCGCCGAATCCGGCGACGACGCGGTACTTGCTGCGGTCGACAAGGGCGAAACCTTCGAAACCACCGTCGACGCGCTGAACAAGCTCGGCGCCGCCGGCATCACGCGTTCGGTGATGATCCTCAACGGCCTCGGCGGCAAGGCCCTGTCGCGCCAGCATGCCGAGAACTCGGCCCGGCTGGCCAATGCCACGCAACCGGAATACCTGGCGACGCTGGTGGTCAGCTTCCCGCTCGGCGAACAGCGCCTGCGCGCCGGCTTCCCCGGCTGGGAGCCGCTGGAACAGCATGAACTCTTCGTCGAGATGGAGCAGTTCCTGTCCGGCCTGGAACTGAAGCGCACCGTCTTCCGCTCCGATCACGCATCGAACTGGCTGGTCCTCAAGGGCACGCTCGGCGCCGACAAGGCGCGGATGCTGGCGCAGGTACGCCAGGCGATTGCCGGCCAGGCGCCGCTGCGCCCGGCCTGGGCGCGGGGGCTTTAGACCCGGCTCTCGGTCCGGCTGTCGTCGCTCAGGCTGTACCCCTGACCGCGATGCGCGCGAATCGGAATATTCATGCCCGTGATCCGGACAATCTTGGTGCGCAGACGGCTGATCACGACCTCGATGCGGTGTTTGTCGAATTCGTCGGGCAGTATGCCCATGGCAAGACCCAGCTCCGTCGGCGAGCATGGCAGCGGGGCGCGGGCATGGAGCAGGCGCATCAACTGCAGTTCGTTCAGCGTCAGTGCGGCGCGGCTGCCGTTGGGAGCGATCAGGCCAGCGGTGTCCAGGTTGAGTTGCCAGTCGCCCGTCGTTGCATTACAGCCGGCCGTTTTCGTATCGCCGGCACCATCGAAACGATCGCGCAGGCGATTCAGCGTCAGGATCAACTCATCCAGATCGACCGGCTTGACCAGGTAGGCATCGGCGCCGCCTTCCAGGCCCTGCAGGCGATCCTGTCGCTGGCTGCGTGCCGTGACGAAAACGATGCCCATCTGTTTGTCGTGGGCGCGCAGGTGGCGGCAGATGGACAGGCCGTCTTCATCGGGTAGGCCGATGTCGAGAATGGTGACGGCAACGCGGCTGACTGCCAGGTGCCGATAAAACTGCCCGGCCGACGCGAAGGTGTCCACCGAGTGGCCGAACTGGCGTAGCTGAAAGGCGAGTTCCTCGCGCAGGACGGGTTCGTCCTCGACAATGGCAATGTTGAAAAGCCGGATATGTTCCTGCATGGCGCTGCCAAGCCTGTTTTCAAGCGGGAACACAGTATAGCAATGGCTCGGCTATCATCCATCCGATGATGAAAATTCAACCCTGTCTCCGGCGTTTTGTCTTGCTTTGGCCATGGCTGTTCATGCTTGCCTGGCTGATGCCACCAGCTTTCGCTGACGAAATTTCGCTTGAACTGGTCGCCGAACAGGGGCGTCAACCGCTGTTGGGAAAGCTGCAACGTTACTACGACGCCAGCAATGAACGCACGTTTGACGACGTGCTGCGACTGGCTCGTGACGGAAAGTTTGAAACCATCAATCGCAACGACGGCCTGGGTTATGTCCCGGGAACGATCTGGTTGCGTTTCAGTGTCGACCGGGCTTCCGATGTACCTTCGACATGGTGGCTGGAGGTTCGGCGACCGGCACTGGATGAAGTCGATCTGTTCCGGCGCGCACCGGATGGCTGGCAGCGTATCGAACAGGGCGACAATCGTCCCTGGGCCGGGCGCGAGGTCCGCAATCGCAACAGCGTTTTTGTTCTGGATATCGCACCGGGGGGCAGCGAATATTTTGTACGCATTCACACGACCTCAAGCAGCGCCGCCCGTCTGACCCTCTGGCAACCTTCGGCTTTCGCCAGCAATGCGGCACTCGACATGGTGCTGGTCAGTGGCTTTGCCATCGCCATCGTCGTCATCATCCTGATCAACCTGCTGATGGCCGCGTATCTGCGCGAACGCCTATATCTGATCTACAGCCTCAATCTGCTCGTTTTTGCCGGGATGATGTTTCTGGTCGAGGGAATGCTGCATTTCATCGTGATGCCGGCCGAACCATTACGGGTCGAAGCGTGGATTTCGCTCCTTCATCCACTGGTCATGCTGACCATCGCCTTGTTGTTCCGTGAGATTGTTGCCTTGTGGGACAGTGCGCCGGGCATTGATCGCGTCTACGTACGCGCTGTGCTGTTCATCTGTGCTCTGGGGGTGCTGGTTGTGCCGCTGGGGTTTTCCGACAGCCTGAAGCCCTGGTTGTGGAAGCTCTTCCTCGTCGAGATGGCGATCAACATTGGTCTGGCCGCCTGGCTGTCCATTCGCGGCAACCGCGGCGCCCGTTTCTATCTTCTGGCTTTCGGTGTGCTACTCCTGGGCGGGGTGTTTTCCGTTCTCGGCAATCTCGGCTGGTTGCCCGATCCGGCACTCGGCCCCGTCATGCCGCTGGTCGGCAGTCTGCTGCACATGGTCCTGATGCAGATGACCGTGAACGACCGGGTGCTTGCTGCCAAGCGGGCCTACGACCTGGCTCGCGAGCAGGCGCTGGCCGCAGACAGGCGAGCAACCGAGGGCTTGAACCGCGAGGTTGCCCAGCGTACTCAGGCCCTGGAGGCCGCGCTTGCCAGCGAACATCGCGTGGCCGAGCAGCAGCGCCTGTTCGTGCGCCTGATCTCCCACGAATTCCGTACGCCACTGGCCGTGATCGACGCCTCGGCGCGCTCGATATCCATGTTGCCGACCCTGCCGGACGAGGCAGCGAGTCGCTGCGGCAATATCCGTCAGGCGACGCGCCGTCTTGGTGACATGCTGGAAAAATGCGTGGCTGACAGCCGGCTCGAGACCGATCTGCCGCTCGAAAAGGAGGCTGTCGCTGTTGTTGACCTGATCGCCAGCCTGCGAGGGCAGTTGTTGCTGGAGGGTCCCGAACGCGAGGTATTGTTCCATTGCCCGGCACCGGAAACAGTCATGCTTGGTGACCCGGTACTGCTGCAGATACTGTTCGGCAATCTGCTTTCCAATGCCTTGAAATACTCGCCGGCGAAGAGTTCGGTCAGTGTCGACTTCGTGAATGAAAACAAGTTTTTGCGTGTGATCGTCAGTGATCGGGGATGTGGCATTTCTGAAGCAGAACTGCCGCATGTCTTCGACAAGTTCATGCGCGGCAAAAACTCTCCACCCAATACTGGCCTGGGGCTTGGGCTGCCGCTGGCCAAGCGTATCGCCGAACTGCATGAAGGCAGTATCGAGATCGACAGTCAGCCGGGCAAAGGGACACGGATAACCGTATTGTTGCCGATATCCTGATTTTTGATGCTCTCATTTGTGAGAGTTTTTGAGAGCCTTTTCGCCCTTGTCTTTTATACCCTTAGCAGTTAAAGGCCTTCAATCTTCCTGTGCGAGGCCAAAAAAACAGAATCGAGGAGCGGAGTATGAAAAGCAACGGGTCGATGAATCGTATTTTCAGGGTGATCTGGAATGCCGCGAAGGCTTCCTGGCAGGCAGTCTCTGAGGTTGCCAGCGGACAGGGCAAGGGTACTTCCGGCAAGGCGGCCCGTCTGGCACGACGCGGCTTGACGCTTTCCTCCTTTGCCGCCGGTACCATGCTGGTGCTGGCACTGCCCGTCCAGGCAGCGCCTGCTGCCGATGCCTTGCCGACAGGGGGCGTGGTGACCGATGGCGCCGCTACCATCAGCAGCAGTGGCAGCCGCATGGACATCAACCAGACCACGCAGCGTACCGCGATCGACTGGCAGACCTTCAACATCGGCAGCGCTGCCCATGTGCACTTCGAACAGCCTGCCGGTGGCGTCGCGCTGAACCGCGTCCTTGATACCAACGCCAGCCAGATCTACGGCAGGCTCACGGCAACCGGCCAGGTCTTCCTGGTCAACCCGAATGGTGTCTTGTTTGCACCCGGCGCACAGGTCGATGTGGGCGGTCTCGTCGCTTCCACATTGAACATCGGCAACGCCGACTTCATGGCCGGCAATTACAAATTCGAAGGTACGAGCAGCAACGCCATCATCAACCAGGGCAACATCACCGCCGCACCGGGGGGCACCATTGCCCTGATCGCTGCCAAGATCACCAACGATGGCACGCTCACCGCCAACGGCGGCAACGTCTTGCTTGGCGCTGGTAGCAAGGTCACGCTCGACATGGGCGGCCCGGTCAAACTGCAGATCGAAAACGACGCGCTGGAAACCCTGATCCAGAACGGCGGCGTCATCAAGGCCGACGGCGGCGTGGTGTGGCTCACCTCACAGGCCGCCAACAACCTGGCTAGCAGCGTCATCAACAACACCGGCCTGATCGAGGCGCAGACGCTGACAACCGGCGAGAAGGGCGAGATCATCCTGTTTGCCCATGACGGCCAAATGAATATTGGTGGCACGCTCAAGGCGGAAGGCGGCTTTATCGAGACGTCGGGCAAGGAGTTTGCCGTAATGCCCGGTGCTACTGTTATTGCAGCAGACTGGTTGATCGACCCAGTGGACATCGAGATCAGCACGGCCAACGGTCTGGTCGGTGCTATTGAAACTGCGCTGGGTACGACCAATGTCACGATTTCCACCGCTGGCGGTAACACCCCTGATACTGCTGCGGGCGAGAGTGGCACAGAAGGTAATATCACCGTGTCCGATGACGTGACCTGGGTCACGGACAAAACGCTGACGCTTCGGGCCGACAACAACATTAGCGTTAATGCCAACATCAACCATGGCCATGCCTCCGTAGGGGGCGTGATCTTCCTTTACGGTCAGGCTACGGGAGACGGTGGAAACAGTACCTATACGGCAACCGGGACAGTGACATCACCCTCGGTTCAGTGGCGCAAGGGAAGTGATGCCAATAGCACGCGCTATGCGATCGTCGGTGGTAATTTCTTCCTCGGAAATAAATACATTGAATTGGGAATGTGCGGTTCCTCCGCAGCGGCCATTGCGAATTGCACGAGCGGTGGGAGTCAGTCTGGGAAGTTTGGTACATCAAACGTGCCTTCTCTGTTCTTCGGGCGTTCATCAGGCAGTGGTATCGGCATGGTCGGTGACGCAGATGGCTTTGGGGTTGGCGCGGACCTGAGGGTTGACTACTTCCTGCCGGGAACCCCTGCAGAGCAGTTTTCCAGTTTCTTTACCGGTGCCTCCGGTACTGCCACCAACTTTGCAACAGCCGCAAACTCAGGCACCTTTGCTTTCGAAGCATTGGGAGCCGATGGGACGATTACGCTGAAGTACTCGGCAGTACAGGAAAGCAAGCTCAAGATTGAGCAGGCAATCGCCCTCAAACCCGATGAGTTGGAATTCACCAATACGGTGACCCTGACTAACGTGGATGCAGCTTCTCTTGATGGGGTGCGGTTTGCCCGAAGCTTTGATCCGGATAATACGGTCGACAAGGATGGGGGCGGGGGCTTTAGCAATACCCAGAAAATCGAGCTAACCTTGGCTGCCGGTGATGCGGCGAACGTCGTGAGTGCGACCAGTGCGGCGAGTGGCGCCTACTACACCGCTTCTGGAAACAAGACGGCAAAGATTCTCTATTCGTCCAGTGACGCGTCGACCCAGGTTGGCCATGGTGGCGCTTTCTTCAGCGGTTCTGACATGAATGCCATGGTTACTGCCGCCAACGCCTTGAGCAAGGGCAACTCGGCAACTGCCGACGCTGGCATCGGTATCATCTACAACGCCGGTACCATGGCAGCGGGTGCCTCCAAGAGCTTTACTTACAAGACCATACTGGATAACCGCGATATAGCGACCATTCTCGGCACCGCGGCCACGACCACGACCACGACCAATACGATTCCTCAAGATACGGCCATTTCAAGCGTCCAGAGTACCGTGTTGCCGCCCGTGGTGAACACTACCGTGCCGTCGAATCTGGTTTCTCCGGTTGCGCCACCGCCAACAGTCGTTCTTTCCAATCAGGGCACATTGCCGGTCTTTGATGTCAATGGCGGTTTGGCATTTGTCCAGGTATCTGGGCCAACGGCAGGTAATGGCACAACTTTGACGACTGGACTAGGCGGGGGAACAACGGATTCAGGTTCAGGTAACAGCCAAGGTGGCAGCGGGAACGGCGCTGGCGGTCAAGGCAATGGTCTACCCGGTTCTGCGGATTCCGGTGGTCGGGATCCGTTTGGTTTCATGCGTGTTTTCGTCGTAAATGGTGGCCTGAATCTGCCGGATGTGGCACTGGGTGCGCTCGGCCAGAATCGCCAGAATGATGCCAACCAATAACAAATAACAACAGGAATTCATCGTTATGACGACTTTCCGCTTTTCCCTTCTGGCCGCTTCGTTTGCTGCGGCTTTCCCTGGAATCGCACTTGCTCAGCAACAGCCCGATGCCGGTCAGATCCTGCAACAGCAGCAACCGGCACCACAACTGCCACGCACTGGTCCCGCCATCGATGTGCAGGCGCCGGCAACTGTTCAGGCCTTGCCGGGCGGTGTCGAGGTGACGCTGTCCAGCGTCAGTTTTTCCGGGGCCAGCATTTTCAATGAAACCGAACTGCTTGCCACGCTTGGCGACTTTGCTGGCAAATCCTACGATCTGGCCGGCCTGCGCGGCTTGGCCGAGCGTGTCTCGGCGCATTACCGGGCCAATGGCTACCCGTTTGCCCGGGCGTTCATTCCTCAGCAATCAATGGCTGGAGGCAAGCTGCGCATCGAGGTTGTCGAGGGCCGCTATGGCAAGGTGAGCGCCGCTGGCGAGCGGGCGGATGCCGCCCAGGGTTTTCTGGCGCCATTGCGTCCTGGTGAAGTGATTTCTTCGGCACCGCTCGAGCGGGCCACCCTGATTCTCGATGATCAGCCGGGCATCAAGGCGGCACCGATCATCCGCCCGGGGCAGGAGGTGGGTACCGGTGATCTCGACGTGCGGGTCGAACGTACACCGGGCTTCAGCGGCGATGTCGGGCTCGACAACCATGGCAATCGCTATACCGGTGAATACCGTGCCCGGGCCAACCTGCAATGGGACAGTCCCTTCCTCTTTGGCGACCAGGTGACGGCGCGCCTGCTCTATTCGAGCGAAGACATGTGGCTGGGCAGTGTCGGCTACAGCCTGCCGTTAGGGAGCAGCGGCTTGCGTGCCAATGTCGGTTACGCGCATACCTACTACGAACTGGCCAAGGATTTTGCCAACCTTGGTGCCAGAGGTACGGCAAAGGTCAGCACCGTGGGTTTTACCTACCCGATCATCCGTTCGCAAAAAGCCAACCTGACGCTTGCTGCGACCTATCAGCACAAACGGCTCAACGACCGGCAGAAGGTGGCTGGTACGGATGACAGCAAATCCAGCGACAGCCTGCCCATCGCACTCAACTTCGATCGTCGCGACGCTTTGTGGGGCGGCGGCATCACCTACGGCAGCCTCAGTTATACGGCGGGACACCTGAAACTGGGCAATGCGCTGGAAAACACCGACCGCACCAGTCGTCAGGACACACGCGGCAGTTTCGACAAGGTCAATCTCGACATCGCCCGGGTCCAGGCTACGCCGGTGGCCAATCTGGTGCTGTTCGGCCGTGTTTCGTCGCAGTGGGCGGGCGACAACCTCGACAGCTCGGAAGGTTTCAGCCTTGGCGGTGCCAACGGCGTGCGCGCTTATCCTTCCGGCGAAGGCAACGGCGATGAAGGCTGGCTGGTGCAACTGGAAGTGCGCTACAACATGGGTGCCTACAGCCCTTATATCTTCCATGACAGCGGCCGTGTCCGGCTCAATGCCAGGAACGCCGGCCTGACAGCGCCGGCCAGTCCGAATCATCGTTCGATCAGCGGCGAGGGCATCGGTCTGCGTTACACGCGTGACAACTGGAACCTTGATGCAAATGTCGCCTGGCGTAGTCATGGCGGCGAGCCGCAGTCCGACACGCGTGACCGGAGTCCGCAATTCTGGGCGAGTGCCGGATACCGATTCTGAGCGGGGGGAGGGGCCAAGTTCTGTGAGCGCGAAACTGGGCTATCATTCGCCCATTGCCAAGGAACAGCCCATGAACCCGAATCCATTGACCGAGGCCGATCTCGATCGGCTTGAAGAATTGCTCGAGGCGGAGATTTTCGGCGAGGAAGCGATGCGCCTCGACGAAGCCCAGGCGCTGATCTGCGCTGTCGTCAGCAGCCCGGAACCGATCCAGCCGGGTGTCTGGCTGCCGGAGGTGCTGGGGGCCGGTGCCGACAAGGGCGACAACGCGCTGGTCGGGGAAACGGTCGAGTTGCTGATGCGCCTGAACAACGATATCGCCAAGTCGCTGCTCGCCGACGAAACCATGTCGCCGCTGCTCTATCCGGTTGACGAAAACTCCGAAGAGTACGATTTCGCCGCCTGGGCCGATGCCTACGTGTATGGCGCAGGGCTTGGCGGTGACTGGTACGAACTGGCCGGCAAGCATGCAGACGACCTGTCGGAACTGCTCGAACCGATGTTCATGCTCAACGGCATGCTCAAGGAAGACGCCGAAAAGAACGGCGAACGCTGGTTCCTGCCGGCCGAGGAAGCCCGCCTGATGGCCGATATCCAGGAAAACCTGCCGGTCATCGTGCAAACGCTCTACAACTTCTGGCGGGCCAAACGGGGCGGGGTGACTGTTCAGCACGAAGAACCGAAGTCAGGCCGCAACGATCCCTGTCCGTGTGGCAGCGGCAAGAAATTCAAGCAATGTTGCGGTCGACCGGACAAATTGAACTGAAATCAGCGCGGTCGTGACCGGAACAGCAAGGGCCAACCCGGTGTTGGCCTTTTTTACTGGCGGCCGTAACGCTGCTTCTGCTCGAACGCTACCGCCCGGTGAAGGTAAGCGGTAAACGCCTTCATGGCCTCGGTATTGTTGCTGTAACCCTTCTCCTGAACCTCGGCGTCGACGATGGCATCGAGTTCGGCGGGAAAGGAAATTTCCGGATAGCGGGTTCTGCGCTTGGCTTGTTTCATGATGGCTCGGATAACGGCAAAGCTGCGGACTGTACATGCAGCGCTGCGATTTTCCAATGATTGACAGCACCATCGCCCTGTTCCGGGTGCCGGAAAGCAAGGAAAGACTTGTTTGCTGCCCTGTCGCAAGCGGATAATTCCCCGCTTCAGATGACAGGCGCACAACGCGCCTGATGACAAGGGTGCGGGGCGATGAAAATCCGGTTGGGGCTATGGCTGCTGTCGATCCGGGACGCATTTGTCTCCTTGCTGCCCCTGACGCTGTTCGGCGTTGCCGCGACGCTGCTCAGACATTTTCCCGGCGGCCTTGACTGGCTGTATCCCAGTGCCTCCTTTGCCGCCAGTTGGGAAGCCAGCCTGGAACAGATCATCGCGGCCAGCCACGGTGTTTTCGGCCTGGCCCTGGCGGTGGTGGTAGCGCTGCATCTGGTACCCCGTCTGCCGAGCCTTCAGGATCCCGATGACAATCCGCCACCGATGATGGTTGGTGCCGCCGCGCTGGTCAATTTCATGCTGTGTTCCATGGGGCTGTCGCTGGGCGGGGGCGGCGCGATGGGCTACGAGGCGATGTTGCTCGGCATCATCGTCGGCTTGGGCACTGCCGAACTGCTGCGCTGGTCCGCCGGGCAGCGCTGGCTGATGTTCGTCGATGTGCCGGTGGATGCCGACAAGTCACTGATCCACGCCCTGCGTTTCTGTACCCCGGTGATCTTCTGCGGCATCTTCATCCTGCTGCTGGCCAGCGCCTTGTCAGGGCTGTCATTGCTGGCGCCCGTCCTCGCCGTGCTCGCCGACTGGCTGGCGGTATCGGTGCTCGGTGAATACCTCGCAACCAGTGTCGCCATCCTGGTCAACCAGGCCTTCTGGTCCATTGGCGTTCACGGCGGGCATCTGCTCGACCTTTATGCCGGCGATTTCTTCGTTGCACCCGGTTTGGCGCCGGATGGGCAACTGGCCTGGCGGCCGCTGGTCGACTCATTCGTCCTGCTCGGTGGCAGCGGGGCCACGCTCGGCCTGATCGTGGCCATCCGCCTGGCGGCAGCGGGCGGGGCGCAGTGGCGGATCGCCAGGCTCGGTCTGCTGCCGTCGATGTTCAACATCAACGAAGTGATCCTTTTCGGCCTGCCGGTCGTGCTGTCACCGCGCTATCTCGTGCCCTTCATCCTGGTGCCGCTGGCCCTCGGCCTGCTGACGCTGTTCGCCGTCAACGGCGGCCTGTTCGAATTGCAGGCAGTCAGCATCCCGTGGACGACGCCGCCGCTGATATCCGGCTGGCTGCTCAGTGGTTCCTGGCGCGGGGTGCTCTGGCAGGTCATGGAAATCGGGCTGGCAACCCTGTTCTATCTGCCCTTCGTGCGCCGTGCAGAAGCAGGGCGGGCAGCCAGTCACGCCCGCCTGCTCGGCGAAGTGATCGAAGCAGTGAGAACCGAGGCGCCGGTGCGGGCGATGGTGATCAGGCGTCGCGACGAACTCGGCATCATGGGTCGGATACTGCTCGCCGCCCTGCGCGCCGACATTCGCAAAGGTGCGCTGTCCATGTGCTACCAACCCAAGCATGACCGGGCAGGGGCGCTGGTCGGCCTGGAGGCGCTGGTGCGCTGGAACAGCCGTAAATTCGGTCCGATTCCCGCTCAGGTGGCAGTCAACCTTGCCGAAGATGGCGGCTGCATCCGCGAACTCGGCTACTGGGTAATCAACACCGCGTGTGCCGCGAAAGCCCGCTGGAATGCCCTTGGTCATGGCGAACTGACCCTGGCGATCAACGTTTCCCCATCCCAACTCGCCGACCCCGGATTTGCCGGGCAACTGGCCCTGACCCTGCAGGCTCACGGCCTGAACTGCCACGAGATCGAAATCGAAATCACCGAATCGCAGGCGATCCCGGACGAAGCATCAACCAATACCACGCTGCAGGCGCTGTCGGAAAACGGCGTGCGCCTGTCGATGGACGACTTCGGCATGGGCTACTCGTCCCTGCTGCACCTGCGCCGCTTCGGCATCCACTCGATCAAGATCGACGGCTCGCTGACCCGCGACCTGCAAGGCAACCCGGCCAACGCCGACATCATTCGGGCCATCTGTGCGCTCGGCAAGGCACGGCAGGTCGAAGTCGTCGCCGAGTTCGTCGAAACCCGCGAACAAATGCAGGCCCTGATCAACATGGGCTGCGACGTTTTTCAGGGCTATCTCTACAGCCCGCCGCTCACCGAGCCCGCATGCCTGGAGTACTTTGAGCGCTGCCGCATGGCATCAATCGGCTGCGACAGCGGAGCGGACCATGCAGATCAAAAGCAGAAGCTGGCGTAAGTCCGTCAGGTGTTGAGGGGCGCGTGCGGTGGCGGGAAAATGCCGGATTTTTGCGGTCGACCCTGGATACGGATAAAAAAAGGAAAATAGCGCGGGGAAAATGGCGCCGTTTTTGAGGGGAAATTGGGGGCAACGTCTGAATTCACCGGCGATGCGCGGCTTTATCGCGCAGCGTCCGGTGTAATGATAGGTTGGGGCGCAACGACCGTGCCCATACCAAGAGGCGGATATGACCCTTCTTTGCAAGAAAATACATAACCAGTAACGGTACCACTATCAGAGCTTGAATAGACTGGACCTTAAGCGACCCGATGCCCTCAATAGCTGACGCGAAATAACCCATTCGGTCGGTAGCGTAATTTGCCCAACAGAGCGAAGATGGCAAATAGATCAGGGTTAGGAATATCCATGCGCCGGCGACCATTGGAATGGGCGCAAGCAGTGGTTTGGTAACGCGATTAGCATGAACAAAGTGTATTGCAGCAGCCACTATCAATAAACCGACCAGTGCTACGGAGTAGAGGGGGGCGACCAGGAAGACCGAGCTATACGTTAGGCAAAGCACAGCGAATAGCATTGGCAGCTTTGAGCCTAAGCGTATCGATATAGCCGCAGCACCCAAGACAACGAGAAGTACGGAAAGGACAAACGCTCTTTCAATGAAGAGGAAGCGCGGTATCGCCGTATACATTAGGACTAGATCGACCCAAAGAAACGGGATCGCCAAGTACAGAGCGAGAAGCTTTCCGACGGCGATTGCGGCTTGCTTAACCATAGTTTTCACCTTGCGGCCCAACGTAAAGTGGACGGCGTTATTGCCGCATAAGCTGGCACCCTCGATGAGGTGGCAGTCTGGAGCGTCGGCCGGTGCAGGTGCTTGGCTGATTCCTGGCAATATTCACGAGAATGGATGGCGGTCATGCGCGGCACACCTGTTAATGACGAAAAGATTGTGCCTGCCTCGCTGCCACTTGTCATCTTTCGACGCCTTTGCCTGACTGCGGCCATTCAGTCTTCTTCAGAGATGCTCCCGCTTGCCGCCTTCATGTCGCTGGTGCATGATCGCGGGCTATGACATTCAAGAACATGATCCAGCGATTGCTGATTGCTCTGGCGCTTGTCGGCTGCCAGCATGCACTGGCCAATGCCTACAAGTGCAGGATGCCCGATGGCAAGGTGCTCATTTCCAGCACGCCTTGCGATGAACGGGCGAAGACTGTGTCGGTGCAGCAGCAGGAGCAGATTTCGCCGAGTCAGAGGCAGGCTGCGATTGACGATCTGAACCGTCAGAAGGCTTTTGTCGTGCGTGCGGAGAATTCGCGACAGGTCGAGTCAGTGCCGGTTTCGAGGCAAGTTCAGGGTGGTGGTCGTGATGTCAGCGGATGCCTGATGAAGGTGACGGCAACTTCTGGTCTGTCGCCTGCTCAGGAGGCGCATCGCAAGGTGGTTTGCTACCAGGGCACGCGATTCATGGCGGATGATTGCGAGCGGAATGTTGCTGCAACGATGCGCTTGTCGAGCAGTTCGGAGCAGCACTATCGCGCTCAGTGCCGGCTAGTCAGTCGTTGATGCTTGAATAAAACCGGGGCCAACGTTGCGTTGGCCCCGGTTTTTGCCTTTCAGCCGAGGTCGACCGGAACAAACAGGCGGGTGTCGCCGCGTTCGACCAGCAAGGCGGCTTTCTTGCCGGATTTGGCGAGCAGGGCGCGCAGTTTTTCGGCACTGCCGACGGCTTCGCCATTGACCGCCAGGATCACGTCGCCGGGCCGGATGCCGGCACGGGCGGCGGGGCCGCCGGCGCGCTCGACGAGCAGGCCGGCATCGATGCCGCTGCCGCGCTTTTCTTCCGGCGTCAGCGGGCGGACGGCGACGCCGAGGCGACCGCGGTCGGCATCCGGGGGTTCTGCGGCGGCGAGTTTTTCTTCCTGGAAGGCGCCGAGCTTCACCGGGATCTCGCGCATTGCCTTGTTGCGCCAGACCTGCAGGCGGATGGATTCGTTCGGGCGCTTGGCGGCGACGATGGCGGGCAGTTCGCCGGATGCTTCGACCGTCTGACCGTCGATGCCGACGATGACGTCGCCAGCTTCGAGGCCGGCGCGGGCGGCGGGGCCGTCCTTGTCGACGGATGAGACCAGTGCGCCGGCAGGGCGGGGGAGGCCGAAGCTGTCAGCCAGCGACTGGTTGATTTCCTGGATGGCGACGCCAAGGCGACCGCGCTCGACCTTGCCGTGGGCGACGATCTGGCGTTCGACGCCCATCGCGACTTCGACCGGAATGGCGAACGAGAGGCCCTGGTAGCCGCCGCTGCGCGAGTAGATCTGCGAGTTGATGCCGATCACTTCGCCCTGCAGGTTGAACAGCGGGCCGCCGGAATTGCCGGGGTTGACCGCGACGTCGGTCTGCAGGAAGGGCACGTAGCTGCCGTCCGGCAGGCTGCGCGACTTGGCCGAGACGATGCCGGCGCTGGCGCTGGATTCGAAGCCGAAGGGCGAGCCGATGGCCAGGACCCAGTCGCCGACCTGGGTGGCCTTGGAGTTGCCGATGCGTACGGTGGGCAGATTCTTGCCGTCGATCTTCAGGACGGCGACGTCGCTTGCCGGATCGAGGCCGAGGATTTTGGCGGTGAATTCGCGTTTGTCGTTGAGCTTGACGATGACTTCCTCGGCGTCGGCCACGACATGCGCGTTGGTCAGGATGGTACCGTCGGCGGTGATGATGAAGCCGGAGCCGAGGCCGCGCGTCGGCGTGTTGTCCTGCGGAATCATGCCGCGGAACTGGCGGAAGAACTGGAAGAAGGGATCGTCCGGGTCGATCTGCGGGCCGCTCATTGCGGTCTTGCGGTTGCCGGTGACGCTGATGTTGACGACGGCCGGGGCGTTGGCGGCGACGATGCTGCGCATGTCCGGATAGCCGGCCGGTGTCGGGACGATAGCAGGCGTGACGACAGGGGCGGCGACGGCAACAGGTGGTGGCACGGCTGCCGGGGCATTGCCGGACGGGTTCTGACCGAGGGCATAGGCACCGCCGATGGCTGCCGAGACGGCGACGGCGGCAACGGTGAGTTTCAGCCGGTTGAGGGACATGCGGATCTCCAGTGAGAAATTGGGTGATCCGTATGTTTGTTCACCACCGCCGTTTTTCCATCAGCTGTTGTGCGACGAATTGTTACGAAATTTTGCGGTCGACCGCAGCAACAATGAAAAAAGCCGTCCGGGTGACGGACGGCTTTTGCTGGCGCGGCAGTAAATCAGGCAGTCTTGACCGGGATCTTGCCGATCTTGACCTGCCATTCCTTCGGGCCGGTTTCATGGACGCTGACGCCGGAGGAATCGACGGCAACGGTCACCGGCATGTTCTCGACGTCGAACTCGTAGATGGCTTCCATGCCCAGGTCGGCAAAGCCGACGACCTTGGCCGACTTGATGGCCTTGGCGACCAGGTAGGCGGCACCGCCGACGGCCATCAGGTAGGCCGACTTGTTGTCCTTGATCGCCTCGATGGCAACCGGGCCGCGTTCGGACTTGCCGATCATCGAGATCAGGCCGGTCTGTTCCAGCATCATGCGGGTGAACTTGTCCATGCGGGTGCCGGTGGTCGGGCCGGCCGGTCCGACGACTTCGTCACGCACCGGATCAACCGGGCCGACGTAGTAAATGACGCGGTTGGTGAAGTCGACCGGCAGCTTTTCGCCCTTGGCCAGCATGTCGGCAATGCGCTTGTGCGCGGCGTCACGGCCGGTCAGCATCTTGCCGTTCAGCAGCAGTTTCTGGCCCGGTTTCCAGGCGGCGACTTCTTCCTTGGTCAGCGTGTTCAGATCGACGCGGGTGGCCGACTTGAGGTCCGGTGTCCAGGTCACGGCCGGCCAGTCTTCGAGCTTCGGCACTTCGAGCTTGGCCGGGCCGGAGCCATCGAGGTGGAAATGGCAGTGGCGGGTCGCGGCGCAGTTCGGCACCAGCGCAACCGGCAGGTTGGCGGCGTGGCAGGGGTAATCCAGCACCTTGACGTCGAGCACGGTGGTCAGACCACCGAGGCCCTGGGCGCCGACGCCGAGGGCGTTGATCTTTTCCATCAGTTCGAGGCGCAGTTGTTCCGGACGGGTCAATGTCGCACCGGTCGCAGCCTTGGCCTTCAGTTCGTGGATGTCGACCGGAGCCATGATCGATTCCTTGGCCAGCAGCATCGCCTTTTCCGGCGTGCCGCCGATGCCGATGCCGATGATGCCGGGCGGGCACCAGCCGGCGCCCATTTCCGGGATCTTCTTCAAGACCCAGTCGACCAGGTCGTCGGACGGGTTGAGCATGGCGAACTTGGACTTGGCTTCCGAACCGCCGCCCTTGGCGGCACAGATCACTTCAACGTGATGGCCTTCGACGATCTCGAAATGCACCACGGCCGGGGTGTTGTCCTTGGTGTTCTTGCGGGCACCGGCGGGGTCGGCCAGCACCGAGGCGCGCAGCGGATTGTCCGGGTTGCCGTAGGCGCGACGCACGCCTTCATTGATCATTTCCTGGATGCTCATCGTGGCATCCGGCCAGGTGACTTGCATGCCGACCTTGATGAAGACCATGCCGATGCCGGTGTCCTGACAGATCGGGCGATGGCCTTCGGCCGACATCCGCGAGTTGGTCAGGATCTGGGCGATGGCGTCCTTGGCGGCGGGGGATTCCTCGCGGTCATAGGCTTCGCCCAGCGCCTTGATGTAATCGAGCGGATGGTAGTAGCTGATGTACTGGAAGGCATCGGCGACGGACTGGATCAGGTCTTCCTGCTTGATGGCGGTCATGCGCAACTCCGGGTCAGTGGTTGTTGTGTTGAAGAATGAGGGTCTGGGTCATGATCTTGTCCACCCAGGCCATGGCCAGCGCGGAAATGATGAAGACCAGGTGGATCACTACCTGCCAGAGCAGGGTGTGTTCCGGCAGGTTGCCGGCATTGATGAAACTCTTCAGCAAATGGATCGACGAGATGCCGATGATGGCTGTCGACAGCTTGATCTTGAGCACGCCGGCATTGACGTGGTTGAGCCATTCCGGCTGGTCGGGATGCTCGTCGAGATGGAGCCGGGAAACGAAGGTTTCATAGCCGCCGACGATGACCATGATCAGCAGGTTGGCGATCATGACGATGTCGATCAGGCCGAGCACGATCAACATGACGTCGGCTTCGGTGATCGGGCTGCCGGAGAAGAAGCTGTGCACCAGATGTGTCAGCTCGATCATGAACATCCAGACAAAAAATGCCTGGGCGATGACCAGCCCGAGATACAACGGAGCCTGCAGCCAGCGGCTGGCGAAGAGGAATGTCGGCAGGAGCTTGTTCGGATTCATGCGCGAGGCGAGGGCATTTCGGGGCGGCAAGTTTAGCATGCGCCGGCCGGCCTGCTTCGATATGCCGAATTGCTGCGCCGCAGCGTGATTTCGTAAGGCCTTTGTAAGATTATCGTCGTGTAATGCTGGCTTGACGCTGGACCAGGGAGCAAGTGGTTTTGGCGCGTACGGCTTGGTTACATCCCGGGGTTCTGCCCCGAGGCCCGATCGGTTGTTTCAACATAAATGCGAAGTACCGCAGAGGAGAAGAATATGTCGAATGAGTCCGTGCAGTTTTATTATCCGTCTGACGAAATCGTCAAGAACGCGGCGGTTTCGGGGATGGACGCCTACAAGGCGCTGTGCGCGGAAGCAGAAGCCGACTACGAAGGTTTCTGGGCCAAGCGGGCCCGCGAACTGATCACCTGGAAGGAACCCTTCACCCAGGTGCTGGATGAGTCCAACGCTCCGTTCTTCAAGTGGTTTGCCGACGGCAAGCTCAATGTTTCCTACAACTGCCTCGACCGTCAGGTCGAAGCCGGTCTCGGCGACAAGGTCGCCATCATCTTCGAAGCCGACAATGGCGACGTGACCAAGGTCACCTACAAGGAGATGCTGACCAAGGTCTGCAAGATGGCCAACCTGCTGCGTGCCAAGGGCGTGCAGAAGGGTGACCGCGTCGTTATCTACATGCCGATGACCGTCGAAGGCATCGTCGCCATGCAGGCCTGTGCCCGTATCGGCGCACCGCACTCCATCGTGTTCGGCGGCTTCTCCGCCCAGGCACTGCGCGACCGCATCAACGATGCCGGCGCCACCCTGCTGATCACCTCCGACGGCCAGTTCCGCGGTGGCAAGGCCCTGCCGCTGAAGACCATCGCCGATGAAGCCATCGCCATGGGCGGTTGCGACACGCTGAAGGGCGTCGTCGTCTTCAAGCGCACCGGCGTCGAGTGCAACATGGTTGCCGGTCGCGACGAATGGCTGCACGACGGTCTGGCCAATCAGCCGGAAACCTGCGAACCGGAATGGGTTGGTGCAGAACACCCGCTGTTCCTGCTCTACACGTCGGGCTCCACTGGCAAGCCGAAGGGCGTCCAGCACTCCACCGGTGGTTACCTGCTGCACGCCATCATGACCATGCAATGGACCTTCGACATCAAGCCGAACGATGTCTTCTGGTGCACGGCCGACATCGGCTGGGTTACCGGCCACACCTACATCACCTACGGCCCGCTGGCCTGCGGCGCTACCGAAGTCGTCTTCGAAGGCGTGCCGACCTACCCGGATGCCGGCCGTTTCTGGAAGATGATCCAGGATCACAAGGTCAGCATCTTCTACACCGCGCCGACCGCCATCCGTTCGCTGATCAAGGCCTCCGACACCAAGCCGGAAGTGCATCCGAAGAGCTTCGACCTGTCTTCGCTGCGTCTCCTCGGTTCGGTCGGCGAGCCGATCAATCCGGCGGCCTGGGAGTGGTACCACCACAACGTCGGCGGCGACCGCTGCCCGATCGTCGATACCTTCTGGCAGACCGAAACCGGTGGTCACATGATCACCCCGCTGCCGGGCGCAACCCCGCTGGTGCCGGGTTCCTGCACGCTGCCCTTCCCGGGTATCCAGTTCGCCGTGGTCGATGAGACCGGCGCCGACCTGCCGTGGGGCCAGGGCGGTATCCTGGTGTGCAAGAAGCCGTGGCCGTCGATGATCCGCACGATCTGGAACGACGACGAACGCTACATCAAGTCCTACTACCCGGCCGACTTCCAGGGCAAGTACTACCTGGCAGGCGACGGCGCGATCCGCGACAAGGACACCGGCTACTTCACCATCACCGGCCGTATCGATGACGTGCTGAACGTTTCCGGTCACCGCATGGGTACGATGGAAATCGAATCCGCGCTGGTTGCCAATCCGCTGGTTGCCGAGGCTGCCGTGGTCGGCCGTCCGGACGACCTGACCGGTGAAGCCATCGTTGCCTTCGTCGTCCTCAAGGGCCAGCGCCCGACCGGCGACGATGCCAAGAAGATGATCAAGGAACTGTCGGATTGGGTGGGCAAGGAGATCGGTCCGATCGCCAAGCCGAAGGACATCCGCTTCGGCGACAACCTGCCGAAGACCCGTTCGGGCAAGATCATGCGCCGTCTGCTGCGTGGCCTGGCCAAGGGCGAGGAACTGACGCAGGACACCTCGACGCTTGAGAATCCGGCGATTCTGGAGCAGTTGAAGGGCTAAGCAGTATTTGCGGTCGGCCGGCGGTCGACCGCAACATTTCACGGAGCAGCACGCTTGCCAGCTTGCTTCGACAGACAAAAAGGGCAAGGAGGAGACAATGGTCGCCCATAAGGTGGCCTCCCGTGTGGTCGCATCAGACTGCATGCCAACAACGGCTGGCACGCTTGGCGTGCCGGCCGTTTTCATTTTTTTGCAGGGGGTCCGGTGAAACGAGGCAGTCCAACGCGGCAGCGCCTGACGGCACTGTGCCTGTTCGGCATTCCCTTGCTGACCTATCCGATCCTTGGTTTGCCGGGGGGCACGCTGGCCGATATCCCGGTTGTCGTGCTCTACCTGTTCGGCGTCTGGGGCGGCCTCATCCTGCTGGCGGCCCGGGTGGCCGAGCGGCGGAGCAAGTAGCATGCTGTCCGGCTGGTTCATCGTGTTGCTGTCCGCCACCTACATCGGTGTGCTGTTTGCCGTCGCCCGTTTTGGTGATGCCCGCGCCGATGCCGGCCGTTCGATCATTTCGGCCAACGTCTATGCGTTGTCGCTGGCGGTGTACTGCACGTCGTGGACGTTTTTTGGCAGCGTCGGCCGGGCCACCTCGGGCGGGCTGTCCTTCCTGACCATCTACCTCGGGCCGACGCTGATGCTGCTGTGCGTCGGCGTCATCGTCAAGATGATCCGCATTGCCAAGGCGCAGCGCATCACGTCCATTGCCGACTTCATCGCCTCGCGTTACGGCAAGAGTCAGTTGCTGGCCGGACTGGTGACGGTGATCGCGGTGATCGGCATCGTGCCTTACATCGCGCTCCAGCTGAAAGCCGTGGCCGCCAGCCTGGATGTGCTGTTCGACCAGCCGGGGCATGCCATCCACCTGTGGGGCATCGATTCGACGCTGCTGGTGGCGGCGGTGCTGGCACTGTTCACGATCCTGTTCGGCACCCGCCACCTGGATGCGACTGAGCGCCACGAAGGCATGGTTGCTGCCGTCGCCTTCGAATCGGTGGTCAAGCTCGTGGCCTTCATCGCTGTCGGCGTGTTCGTCACCTACGGCATGTTCGACGGGTTTTCCGACCTGTTCCGGCGTGCGGCAGCCCATCCGGAACTGGCCGGGCTGCTTGAACTGGATGCTTCGCGTGCCGGCACCTGGGCGGCGATGATCCTGCTGTCGGCGCTGGCCATCGTTTTCCTGCCGCGCCAGTTCCAGGTGATGGTCGTCGAGAACGTCGACGAATCGCACCTCAAGCGCGCGGTCTGGTTGTTCCCGCTGTATCTGCTGCTGATCAACATCTTCGTGTTGCCGGTGGCGCTCGGTGGCCTGATGCATTTCAGCGGGCAGGGGGCGAATCCCGATACCTTCGTGCTAACGCTGCCGCTGTCGCAAGGGGCCGAATCACTGGCGCTGTTCGTCTTCATCGGCGGTTTGTCGGCAGCGACCGGGATGGTCATCGTCGAAACCATCGCGCTGTCCACGATGATCTGCAACGACCTGGTGATGCCGGCATTGTTGCGGTCGACCTGGCTGAAAATGGAAAAACGCGGCGACCTGTCCGGGCTGCTGATCGGCATTCGCCGGGTCGCCATCGTGCTCATCCTGCTGCTCGGCTATGTCTATTTCAAGGCCGCCGGCGAAGCCTATGCGCTGGTCGGTATCGGGTTGATTTCGTTTGCCGCCGTCGCCCAGTTCGCGCCGGCCTTGTTTGGCGGCATGTACTGGAAGCAGGCGACGCGGGCCGGTGCGCTGGCCGGTCTGCTCGCCGGTTTCTCGGTGTGGTTGTACACGCTGCTGCTGCCGTCCTTTGCCCGCTCGGGCTGGATCGGCAACGGCTTCGTCGAGCACGGCCTGTTCGGCATCGAGTGGCTGCGCGCCCAGGCGCTGTTCGGCCTGACCGGGCTGGACGAGATTTCGCATTGCCTGTGGTGGAGCATGCTGGCCAACATTGGCGCCTATGTCGTGGTTTCCTTGAGTACTGTGCCCGATGCGCTGGAGGCCGGCCAGGCCGAGCGTTTCGTCGATGTTTTCCGGCATGCGCAACGGGCGCCGGATGCCCGCTTGTGGCGCGGCAATGCGTCGCTCAAGGAGCTGGTCGATCTGCTTGAACGTTTTCTCGGACCGGCCCGGGCGCGCCAGCAACTGGCAGCCTACGCGCGCAGCCGGGGCCAGCGCGACTGGCACGGCCTGCCGCCGGACGCGGAATTCGTGCATTTTGCCGAGGGTGAACTGGCCGGGGCCATCGGTTCGGCGAGCGCGCGGGCGATGGTTTCCAGCGTCACCCGCGAGGAGGATCTCGGCCTCGAGGAAGTGCTCGACATCCTCGACGAGGCCACCCAGGTGCGCGCTTACAGCCGCGAACTGGAGGCCAAGCAGCAAGCGCTGGAAGTGGCCACCGGCGAGTTGCGCGAGGCCAACGAACGGCTGCGCGAACTGGACCGGATGAAGGACGATTTCATCTCGACGGTGACGCACGAGTTGCGCACGCCGCTGACCTCGATCCGTGCGCTGTCGGAAATGCTGCACGAGGACCCGAAGCTGGAACTCGAAGAACGCCGGCGTTTCCTCGGCATCATCGTCAGCGAGACCGAGCGCCTGACCCGCCTGATCAACCAGATTCTGGACATGGCCAAGCTCGAATCCGGGCGTGCCGAATGGACGACTGCCGATGTCGATGTCAGCGAAGTGGTACGTGAGTCGATGAACGCGCTGGAACAGTTGTTCCACGAAAAAGGCGTGCATCTCGACAGCGATCTGGCGGACCGGTTGCCGCCGGTACAGGCCGATCGGGACCGGCTGACCCAGGTTGTCGTCAACCTGCTGTCGAACGCCGTCAAGTTCGTGCCGGGCGGCGGCAAGGGACGTGTCCGCGTCGGTGTTTCGGCCGACGAAAAGGCGGTGCGCGTAACGGTTGCCGACAACGGTCCCGGCCTGACTGCCGAGGAGTGTGGCGTCATTTTCGAGAAATTCCGCCAGGGCGGAAACACGATGACCGACAAGCCGCAGGGCACCGGTCTGGGACTGCCAATCAGCCGGCAAATCGTCGAGTATTTTGGTGGTAAGCTTTGGGTAGAAAGTGCGCCGGGTGCCGGTGCCACCTTCATTTTCACGGTCCCCTTGCCGGGACCGGAAGCATAAGGATGGGAGACTAAACCAGATGTCAAAAAAAATACTGATTGTCGATGACGAACCCAACATCGTCATCTCGCTTGAGTTCCTGATGAAGAAGGAAGGCTTCGAGGTTGCGGTCGCCACTGATGGTGACGAGGCTCTGGCCAAGGTGGCCGAATTCAATCCCGATCTGCTGCTGCTTGACGTGATGATGCCGAAGAAATCCGGCTTCGAGGTGTGCGAGGCCTTGCGTGCCGACCCGGACCGTGCCGGTCTGCTGATCGTCATGCTGACCGCCAAGGGCCGCGATACCGAAGTCGCCAAGGGGCTGGCGATCGGTGCCGACGCCTACGTGACCAAACCGTTCTCGACCAAGGAACTGGTCGTCAAGGTCAAGGACATGCTCGGCCTGGCCTGATTCCGTTTGCCGGCCGGTGCGCCGGTCCGGTTATTACGGTCGACGCCGTTTTCGGCAAAAAAATACTTGCACGGGGTAGCTGCCATGAAGGCCAAAGTCCGCTTTCTGCTCGCCATTATTGTCCTCGGTCTGCTGATGACCGGACCTTTCGTCGTCACCTCGCTGCTGGTCTGGGCCGGCATGGAGGAAACCGAGCGCAACATGCTGCTCGAGCTGCTGATGTCGCGGCTGCCGATCGGTACGATGATGACGATTTTCGGTTTCGGCATCGGCGTCGCCGTGCTGCACAAACTGTTCAAGCAGTACGTCGAAGGCCTGCTCGGGATGGCCGAACAACTGCGCCTGATGCTCAGCGCCAACCGCAATTTCCGGGTCAGGCTCGACGGTCCGCCGGAAGTACAGCAACTGGCGCAGGCCGCCAACGATCTGGCGGCGCAGCGCGACATGCTGATGGACGATGTCGATTCGCGCATCGCCCAGGCCAATGCCTCGGTCGAGGAAGAGAAGAACCGGCTGGCGGCGCTGATGTCGGAACTGGCTCAGGCCGTGGTCGTATGCAATCTCGACGGCCGCATCCTGCTTTACAACAACCGCGCCCGGCTGCAGTTCAAGGCCTTGTCGCAGGGCCCGACGACGGTCGCTGGCGGTGCACTGATCGGACTCGGCCGCTCGATCTTTTCGATCCTGGAAAAGAACCAGGTCGAGCATTCGCAGGAAATCATCCGCCAGCGCCTGATCAGCGGCAAATCGGCGCTGGCCAATTTCGTCACGACGACACGCGGTGGCCAGTTGCTGCGCGTGCAGATGGTGCCGGTGCTGGCTGCTGCGCAGGAAGAGGGCGAGCGGCAGATGACCGGCTACGTGCTGACCGTGGACAACATCACGCGCACGCTGGAAGAAGAAGCGCGCCGCGACCAGGCGCTGCATTCGCTGACCGAAGGCAGCCGGGCGGCGCTCGGCAGCATCCGGGCGGCGGTCGCCAACCTGATCGATTACCCGGAAATGGATGCGGAGTTGCGCGAGCGTTTCGTCAAGGTCGTCGATGACGAGGCGGCGCGCATGAGTCAACGTCTCGACCAGACCATGCATGATTTTTCCGACTCGATGAAGACGCGCTGGCCGCTTGAGGATGTGCTGGCGATGGACATCATCAGCGCCGCCCAGCGCCGCATCGAGGACAAGCTGAAACTGCCGACGAAGACCGAGGAAGTCGACGAAAGCCTGTGGATCAAGGCCGACAGCTTCTCGCTGGTGTTCGCGCTGGTCTTCATCGCCGAGCGGCTGCAGGATCACTACCAGATCCGCGACCTGCGCTTCCGTACCGTCTGCGAAGGCAAGCTGGCCTACCTCGACCTGATCTGGGTCGGCCAGGCGATTTCCTCCGAGACTTTCTATACCTGGGAAATGGAAACCATGCAGGCGCTCGGCGAGACCTCGTCGCTGTCCTTGCGCGATGTCATCGACCGCCATGGTGGTGAAATCTGGTACCAGCGCGAAAAGGCAGCGCACCGCGCCTTCTTCCGCTTCGTGCTGCCGGTGGCCATTCCCGAAGCCGAGATCCACGACGAACGGCGCAGCACCGGTCGGCCGGAGTACTACGACTTCGACCTGTTCAAGTTCGAGGACAAGTCGATCGACCTCGACCGCAAGCTGTCCGAACTGACCTACACCGTGTTCGACACCGAAACCACCGGGCTGGAGCCGTCGAAGGGCGACGAAATCATCCAGATCGGTGCTGCCCGCATCGTCAACAACCGGCTGCTCAAGCAGGAAGTCTTCAACCAGATCGTCGATCCCGAGCGGCCGCTGAAGCCGGAGTCGATTCCGATCCACGGCATCACCGAAGACATGGTCCGTGGCCAGCCGAACATCGACATCGTGCTGCCGGCCTTCCACGCCTTCTGCGAGGAAACCGTGCTGATCGCGCACAACGCCGCTTTCGACATGCGCTTCCTGCAACTGAAGGAAGATCGCACCGGCCTGCGCTTCACCCAGCCGGTGCTCGATACGCTGCTGCTGTCGGCGGTCGTTCATCCCAACCAGGAATCGCACAAGCTCGACGTCATCCTGGAACGGCTCGGCATCTCGATCGGCACCCGGCACAATGCGCTGGAAGATGCCGTCGCGACCGGCGAGGTCTTCCTGAAGCTGCTGCCGTTGCTCGAGGAGAAGGGCATCGTCACCGTCCGTCAGGCGCTGGAAGCAGCGGAAAAAACCTATTTCGCCCGCATCAAGTACTGACATGGACGCATTGCCGCTGCCGGCCTTGCCGTGTGCCGAACTGACCGCGATGGCCGGCGATCTGGCGGCGCTCGACGATCTGGCACGGGCGCCGGCGCTGGCCGCGCGGCTGCACGATTTCCTGCGCACCTTGCCGGCGATCGGTCTGTCCGGTGAAACGGCGACGCGGCTGATTTCCCGGCTCAACGACCGGTTGACCGGACGCGTCGTCGAACTGGTCGCCCGCCGTCACCGTCTGCCGCCGACCGAGTGGTGCTGGCTGGCAATGGGGTCGGAGGGCCGTGACGAGCAGACGCTGGTCAGCGATCAGGACAACGGGTTGGTTTTTGCCGCCAGCGGTATCGCCGAGGCGCAGGCATTGCGTGGCATGTTCTTGCCTTTCGCCCAGGCGGCCAACGAGCAACTGGCGGCCTGCGGTTTCACGCTGTGCCCGGGCGAGATCATGGCCGGCAACCCGCAGTGGTGCCTGTCCTACGATGAATGGCGCGGAAAGTTCTTTGACTGGGTTCGCTGCCCGGACCCGACGGCGCTGCTCAATGCGACCATCTTCTTCGACCTGCGCCCGCTCTACGGCGATGCCGCGCTGGGGGCTGCGCTGCGTGCCGAGATCCTGCGCCTGACCGTCGATACGCCGGCCTTCCTGCACCTGATGTCGATCAACGCGCTGCAGGTCAGCCCGCCGCTCGGTTTTCTTGGTGATGTTGCGGTCGACGATGCGGAAACGGTGGATTTGAAAAAGCTGGGCAGCCGGATTTTTGTCGATGTCGCGCGCATCCTGTCGCTGGCGGTCGGCACGCCGTCGGTCAATTCCTTCGACCGCCTGCACGAGGCTGGCGTTGCCGCCGGCATGCAGCCACGGGAAATCGCTGCTGCGCAAGCGGCGCTCGGGCACATCCTGAGTCTGCGTCTGGCCGCCCAGGCGGCAACGGAAAACGGTGCCGAGGCGGCGGGTTTCAAGCCGGCCGATCTGCACGACATGGATCGTGTCATCCTCAAGGAATCGCTGCGTCAGGCCCGGCGTCTGCAGCAGCGACTCAAGTTAAACTATTCTTTATGACTGTCAATCAGGAAGGGTTTGCCGTGAACGCACAACAAGAAAACAGCGGGAGCAATGGCGGTGTCGACGTGGGTCAGGTGGAGGCGATGCTGCGCGAGGAAGGACGACACCGGGCGGCGGGCAACACGCAGGCTTTCCTGGCCAAGCACGCGCCATTCAACAAGATGACGCCGGCGGCGTTGCAGCTGTTTGCCGAGAAGGCACACATCGCCTTCTACCCGGCCGGCAGCCTGATTGTCGGGCCGGATTCGGGCAATGTCCGTTTCTTCTACCTGATCGAGTCGGGCAAGGTGCAGGCGCGTCAGGCCGGCGAAGTGACCGTCACCGAATATTCCATCCTCAGCCTGGGGGCGGGCGAGAGCTTTCCGATCGGCGCGGTGACCGCTGGCCGGCCGTCGACCAACATCTACACGGCGGTCGAGGATACCTTCTGCTATCACCTGCCGGCGGAAGACTACCTGACGCTGATGTCGACCAGCCCGGAATTCAACCTGTTCTGCACGCAGTACATCGCCAGCCTGCTCGACCAGTCGCGCCGGCAACTGCAGGCCCAGTTCGCGCAGAAGGCGAGCGAGCAGCAGACGCTGAACTCGCCGCTGGTCGGTATCGGCGCCCGCAACCCGACCTCGGTGCTGCCGGAAACGCCGCTGCGCACCGCGCTGGAATCGATGTCGCAACTGGGCATCGGTTCGATGGTGGTGGCCGATGCCGAGCAGAAGCCGGTTGGCATCTTCACCCGCAGCGATCTGCTCGACCGTGTCGTGCTCGCCGATCTGCCCCTGAATTCGCCGATCAGCCAGGCGATGTCGGCGGCGCCGTTCACCCTCAACGAGCATGCGACGGCCTACGATGCGATGTTGGCGATGGCCACGCACGGCATCCGCCACGTGCTCGTTACCGATCACCATGGTCGTTTGAGTGGCGTTGTTTCCGAGCGTGACCTGTTCGCGCTGCAGCGCGTCGGCCTGCGCCAGATCCGCCAGGCCATCGAGTCGGCGCCGGATGTCGAGGCGCTCAAGGCCTCGGCCGCCGATGTCCGTCAGCTGTCGTTCAACATGCTGGCCCAGGGTATCGGTGCCGAGCAGCTGACGCAGTTCATCTCGGCACTCAACGACGCACTGACCCGGCGCGTCATCCAGCTCAACCTGGAAAATCACGATTTCTCCGGCATCGACTGGTGCTGGCTGGCCTTTGGTTCGGAAGGCCGCGATGAGCAGACCTTCAGTACCGACCAGGATAACGGCATCGTCTATCTGGTGCCCGAGGGCGGCGATCAGGAAGCCCTGAAGCAGCGCTTCCTGGCCTTTGCGCTGGATACCAACAAGGATCTGGACAAGGTCGGTTTCCCGCTGTGCAAGGGCAACATCATGGCCAGCAACCCGCAGTGGTGCCTGACGCTGGACGAGTGGCGCGCACAGTTCAGCAAGTGGATCCGTACGCCGGAGCCGGTGGCTTTGCTCAATGCAACGATCTTCTTCGATTTCCGGCCGCTCTACGGCAAGAGCGAGTTGTCCGACAGCATGCGCCGGCACCTGTTGTCGCAGGCCTCGGCGACGCCGATCTTCCTGCAGGCGATGGCGCGCAATGCGCTGGAAGTCGGACCGCCGCTGGGCAAGATCCGCGATTTCGTCACCGATCTGGAAGCCGATTTCCCGGGCAAGATCGACCTCAAGAAGTACGGCTCGCGCATCTTCGTCGACGTTGCCCGTATCTACGCGCTGGCGGCAGGTGTGCATGGCACCAACACCATCCAGCGTCTGCGCCTGTCGGCACAGAAGATGAACATCAAGGGCGAGGAAATCAACGCCGTGCTCGACGGCCTCAACTTCATCCAGTTGCTGCGCCTGCAGCACCAGTACCTGGAAGGTGAGCCGGGTCGCCAGGGTGACAACCTGATCGATCCGGAAAAGCTCAACGAGCTCGACCGCCGCATCCTCAAGGAATCCTTCCGTCAGGCGCGCAAGATTCAGTCGCGCCTGAAGCTCGACTACCAGGTGAATCACTGATCATGTTCGGCATCAAGAAATTCCTGTTCGGGGAAGGTCCGAACGAAAATCTCCCGGCCGACGTCAAGGCTGCCGTGACGACCTGGATCGAAGGCGAGTCCGCCGGGCTGGAGTCGTCACATTTTCTGACCCGCTACGTCGTCGTCGACATCGCCAGCGACGGCATGAATCCCGAGAGCGACCACCTCACCGGCATTGCCGCGACGGTGATGCACCAGGGCATCGTGTCGCCGCAGCAGAGCATTTATGTCGATCTGACGCAGTCGACCGCAGACGATGCTGCGGTCGACCGCCAACTGGCGGCATTTTTGCTGTTCATCGGCAAGTCGCCGCTGGTTTCCTACCATGTCGCCTTCGTCAGCACCTTCCTGCAGCAGTTGCTGAAGAAGCGTCTGGGTATCGCCTTCCAGCCGCGCTGGGTAGATCTCGCCTGGCTGCTGCCGGCGATGTTCAGCGAGAAAAGCCACAAGCCGATGCCGCTCGATGACTGGTTGACTGCCTTCGGCCTCGATGTCGGCGAGGGCCGGCGCAGTCCGAGCGAGAACAACATGCTGCTCGCCAGACTGCTGCAGATGCTGGTCGTCCGCGCCCATGCCAAGGGCGTGGACAACGTCGACGAGCTGATCGGCGAATCGAAGGCAAGCAGCCTCCTGCGTCGTACCCGCTGACGCCCGGATGCTCTCCTCGCTGACCCGGCTGCAGCGCTACTACCTCTATTACACAGGGGTATTCGCGCTGTTCGTCCTTCTCCTGGCGTTGCTGGAACGCAACGGCATGCCGCCGCGCTGGGTTGGCTACGCCTTCCTGGTATTCACCGTGACGATGTACGCCACCATTGGCGTCTTCAGCCGGACCACCGACGTTTCCGAGTACTACGTGGCGGGGCGGCGGATTCCGGCCTTCTTCAACGGCATGGCGACCGGCGCCGACTGGATGAGCGCGGCGTCCTTCATGGGCCTGGCCGGGACGCTTTATCTGCAGGGTTTCCAGGGGCTGGCCTACGTCATCGGCTGGACCGGCGGCTTCGTGCTGGTGGCCTTGCTGCTCGCGCCCTACCTGCGCCGCTTCGGCCAGTACACGATTCCCGACTTTCTCTGCGCCCGCTACGGCGGCAACACGATCCGGCTGATTGCCGTGTTCGCGGCGATCCTGGCGTCCTTCGTCTATGTCGTGGCGCAGATCTACGGCGTCGGCGTCATCACCAGCCGCTTCGTCAGCCTGCAGTTCGAGGTCGGTGTTTTCGTCGGTCTCGCCGGCATCCTCGTCTGTTCCTTCCTCGGCGGCATGCGGGCGGTGACATGGACGCAGGTTGCGCAATACCTGATCCTGATCGTCGCCTACATCACGCCGGTTGCCATCCTGTCGTACAACGTTACCGGCGTTCCGGTGCCACAGATGGTTTACGGCCAGGTGCTGGAGCAGGTGACCAAGCTCGAACACCAGTTGTTCGATGCGCCGAGCGAGCTCGAGGTGCGCGAGCTTTACCGCGAACGGGCCGATCTGTATGCGCAGAAGATCATGCAGTTGCCGCATTCGCTGACGCAGGAACGCGAACGGCTGTCGATCCAGATCAACGAATTGAAATCCAGTGATGTCCAGATGCGCGAAATCGTCGCGCTGGAGCGGCAGCGGCGCGAGTTACCGCAGGATCCGGAACAGGCCCGCGAGCGCTGGGAAAAAGAGATGTTTCTTGCGGTCGACCGCAGCAAACCGCCAATTCATCACGCCGAACCCTTTCCCGGGAGTAGCGTCGAGGAACGCGATGCACAGCGGATCAATTTCCTGGCGCTGATCTTCTGCCTGACCATCGGCACCGCCGCGCTGCCGCATGTGCTGATGCGCTACTACACGACACCGACGGTCGCGCAGGCTCGCCAGTCGGTATTCTGGTCGCTGCTGTTCATCACCATCCTGTACGTCACCGCACCGGCCTACGCGGTTTTCGCCAAGTTTGAAGTGCTCTCCAATCTGGCCGGCATCCCGATTGCCAAGTTGCCCGGCTGGGTCGCGGCGTGGACCAAGGTCGGCCTGGTGTCGATCGAGGACATCAATGGCGACGGTATCCTGCAGTTTGCCGAACTGGCACTGAATCCGGACGTCATTGTGCTCGCCACGCCGGAAATCGCCGGCATGCCCTACGTGGTTTCCGGCCTGGTTGCCGCCGGTGCGCTGGCGGCGGCCCTGTCGACTGCCGATGGCCTGTTGCTGACGATCACCAGCGCGCTGTCGCACGATGTTTATTACCGGGTCTTCCGGCCGCAGTCGTCCACCCAGTTCCGGCTGGTCATCGCCAAGTCGCTGTTGCTGGTTGTTGCAGTCTTTGCCGCGACGGTGGCCGCACAAAAACCCGGCACCATCCTGTCGATGGTCGCCTGGGCTTTCTCGATCGCCGGTTCGGCCTTTTTTCCGGCATTGGTGCTGGGGATTTTCTGGGTGCGGGCAACCCGCGCCGGGGCCATTGCCGGCATGTTGGTCGGTCTGCTGCTGACGCTGTACTACATCCTGCGCCTCGAATTCGGCGGTTATTCCTGGCTGGGTTTCGACGGTGGCCGGCTCGATCCCTGGTTCCACCTGCAGTCGACATCGGCTGGCGTGTTCGGCATTGCCGCAGGGTTTGCCACCAATATTGCCGTCAGCCTGCTGACCCGGCCGTCACCGCAGGCCGCGGCGTTTCTTGAACGCATCCGGCGACCTGGTAATCAGGTGGAGGGGCCATGAGCGGAATTTCTCCCTATTGGCGCAAGACGCGCTGGCTGACCGCGTGGTTGCTGGTCGTCTGGGTCATCCTGACTTTCGGCGTCAGCTGGTTTGCCCGCGAATTGAACGAGTTTTCGTTCTTCGGTTTCCCCTTCGGCTTTTATTTCGCTGCTCAGGGGATTCTGCTGTGCTATCTCGGGATCATCGTTCACTACAGCCGGCGCATGCAGGCGCTCGATACTGAATACGAAACGGAAGAGTAGGGCGGCGTGCTGCTTTTCCTGATCAGCGCGTTGCGCGCCATTGTCGAAATGCTCGGCCTCAGTCTGATCGGACTGGCGCTGATGGCTGTGTTCGCCGGCAATCGTCGCGACAGCAATCCGATCTATCGCCTGTTCGCGCTGATCACCAGGGCCCCGCGCCGGCTGGCCGGCAGCCTGCTGCCAGGGCGCGAACGGCCAGTGCTGGCGGGCGTACTGTGCTTCGTCCTGCTCTTCCTGCTGTGGATCGGTCTGGCGCTCTGGCGCACCGCCCTGGTTTAGCCGGGAACGACGCCGATCAGGCGGGCAGTTGCTCGCGCAATTCGTCGAGGGCTGCCACCAACTGGTGCTCGACTTCGTTGAGTTCCGGCAGCAACAGGTCGGCCGAGTCGCCAAGACCGTTCTGGCTCAACTCGACGACCTCGTTGGCCAGATCATGAAAACGGTCATGCAGGGCATGCAGGCTGGCCGGGATTTCCGGTGTTCCGGCGGTGCACCGGCAAGCGGCAAAGGTAGCGCCAAGGGTGCAGCTGCGATGCTCCGAGAGCGGCATGTCGGCATAGCTGCCACCGGCAAATGCATTGAGAAACTGGCGACGCCATTTGTTGTGCAGGCGTATGGCTTCGTCGATGTCGATACGCTTCATGAGTGCTTTTCCCCGGAGTGTGATGGCCGCTGTCGGCGCTTTTGTTCTGCCAAGGCGCCATTATGCCGCAGCCGGCGACAACTGCCTCAACGGCAGTGGGGAAAGCGTATCGCTCCTGCCGCTCAGCCGCGACGCAACTGGACGTGACAGGGACGACGCCAGCAGGCTGGTTTGGCCAATGCGGAGAGGTCGGGACCACGGTCGCCGAAGATGGCATGGGCCATGGCCAGACGCTTTTGTTCTTCCTCGGAAATGCCGGCGATGAGGTCGAACCATTTTTGCAGTTGCTTCATGTGATTCTCCTTGCGTGATGTACTGGATAAACGAACAGTGTCTGTAGATTAGTGCATGGCTGTTGTTATGTACAGTACTTTTTTGTCGGCTGCTGCCAGGGTTCCGGAATGTATTCGCCCGGTTTATAATTGAACTCTTATATTGCTATGTGGACCGGCCATGCTCAGCCTGCTCTCCCTGTTGTCGAAAAATCTGATCCTGGCCATTCCGGTGACCATGCTGCTCGGTTTCCTGGCCGGCCTGCTGGCGCCGAGCGCCTGGATGAAGTCGCTGATCGTGCCGCTGACCTTCCTGATGGTCTATCCGATGATGGTCAGCCTGAAACTGGCCAAGGTGCTCGAAGGCGGCGACGGCAAGGCACAGGTGCTGGCGCAGGTGATCAACTTCGCGATCATTCCCTTTGTCGCCTTCGCGCTCGGCCGCTTCTTCTTCCCTGATCAGCCGTACTACGCCATCGGCCTGCTGCTGGCGGCGCTGCTGCCGACCTCGGGCATGACCATCTCGTGGACCGGTTTTGCCGGCGGTAACCTCGGGGCGGCGGTCAAGATGACGGTGCTCGGCCTGATCCTCGGTTCGCTGGCGACGCCGTTCTACGTCCAGTGGCTGATGGGGGCGACGGTACCGGTTGATCTGTGGGCGGTCTTCCTGCAGATCGTCTTCATCGTTTTCCTGCCGATGCTTGCCGGCCATCTGACGCAGTCCCGGTTGTTGAAGAAATACGGCCAGAAAGCTTTCCAGAGCGAATGGGCGCCGCGTTTCCCGCCGTTCTCGACGCTCGGCGTGCTCGGCATCGTCTTTGTCGCCATGGCGCTCAAGGCCGAACAACTGCTGGCCCGGCCGGAAGAACTGCTGCACCTGGCCTGGCCGCTGCTGGCGCTGTACGGGATCAACTACCTGCTCAGCAGTGTTGTCGCCAAAGCCTTGCTGCCACGCGGTGACGCCATTGCGCTGGTCTATGGCACGGTGATGCGCAACCTGTCGATCGCGCTGGCGCTGGCGATGAACGCTTTCGGTGCGGCCGGCTCGGATGCCGCGCTGGTGATCACGCTGGCCTACATCATCCAGGTGCAGTCGGCGGCCTGGTATGTGAAGCTGACGGATCGCCTGTTCGGCAAGAAGGTCGGCTGATCCGGATGAAAAAATCCCCGCCCCGGAAATTGTTTCCGGGACGGGGATTTTCTTTGGCCGGTTGAATCAGGCCAGGTCGAAGCGGTCGGCGTTCATGACCTTCGCCCAGGCGGCGACGAAGTCACGGACGAATTTCTCCTGGTTGTCATCCTGGGCATAGACCTCGGCGTAGGCGCGCAGCACCGAGTTCGAACCAAAGACCAGATCGACCCGGGTAGCGGTCCATTGGGCCACACCGGTGCTTCGGTCGCAGATTTCGTACAGATTGCGCCCGACCGGTTTCCACGTGTAGGCCATGTCCGTCAGGTTGACGAAGAAGTCGTTGCTCAGGGTGCCGACGCGATTGGTGAACACGCCGTGCCGGTTGCCACCGTGGTTGGTGCCGAGCACCCGCATGCCGCCGACGAGCGCGGTCATTTCGTGTGCGGTCAGCCCCAGCAACTGGCTGCGGTCGAGCAGCAATTCCTCGGCGCTGACGACGTAATCCTTCTTCAGCCAGTTACGGAAACCGTCGGCGACGGGTTCGAGCACTGCGAAGGATTCGACATCGGTCATCTCCTGCGTGGCTTCGCCACGTCCGGGCGCGAAGGGCACGACTACATCGAAACCGGCGGCCTTGGCGGCCTGTTCGACACCGACATTGCCAGCGAGCACGATGACGTCGGCGATGCTGGCGCCGGTCTGTGCCGCAATCCCTTCGAGGACGGCCAGTACCTTGGCCAGGCGGGCTGGCTCATTGCCTTCCCAGTCCTTTTGCGGGGCCAGGCGGATGCGTGCACCGTTGGCACCGCCGCGCTTGTCGGAGTTGCGGAAGGTCCGGGCGCTGTCCCAGGCGGTCGCCACCATGTCGCTGATGCTCAGGCCGCAGGCAGCGATCTTCGCCTTGACGGCTGCGACGTCGTAATCCGCATTGCCTGCCGGCACCGGGTCCTGCCAGATCAGGTCTTCCTGCGGCACATCCGGGCCGATATAACGGGCTTTCGGTCCCATGTCGCGATGGGTCAGCTTGAACCAGGCACGGGCGAAGACTTCCGAGAAGTAGGCTGGGTCCTGATGGAAGCGCTCGGAGATCTTGCGGTACTCGGGGTCGAACTTCAGGGCCATGTCGGCGTCGGTCATCATCGGCTTGCAGCGGATCGAGGGATCTTCGACGTCGACCGGCATGTCTTCTTCGCGGATGTTGATCGGCTCCCACTGGTGGGCACCGGCCGGGGATTTGGTCAGCCACCAGTCGTAACCAAGCAGCAGGTCGAAATAGCCGTTGTCCCACTGCGTCGGATGTGTCGTCCAGGCGCCTTCGATGCCGCTGGTCACGGTGTCGCGGCCGATGCCACGGCTGCTGTGATTGTTCCAGCCCATGCCTTGTTCAGCCAGTTCGGCGGCCTCGGGCGCCGGGCCGAGATTGGCCGCGCTGCCATTGCCGTGCGCCTTGCCGACAGTATGTCCGCCGGCCGTCAGGGCGACGGTTTCTTCGTCGTTCATGGCCATGCGGGCGAAGGTGACACGCATGTCGTGGGCGGTCTTGAGCGGATCTGGCTTGCCGTCGACGCCTTCCGGGTTGACGTAGATCAGGCCCATCATCACGGCGGCCAGCGGGTTTTCCAGATCGCGTTCGCCGGAGTAGCGGCTGCCGGCGGCGCCGGTCGGGGCCAGCCATTCCTTTTCCGAACCCCAGTAAATGTCCTTTTCCGGATGCCAGATGTCTTCGCGGCCAAAGGCGAATCCGAAGGTCTTCAGACCCATCGATTCGTAAGCCATGTTGCCGGCGAGAATCATCAGGTCGGCCCAGCTGATCTTGTTACCGTATTTTTTCTTGATCGGCCACAGCAGGCGGCGGGCCTTGTCGAGGTTCACGTTGTCGGGCCAGGAGTTCAGCGGTGCGAAGCGCTGGTTGCCCTTGCCGCCACCGCCACGACCGTCGGCAATGCGATAGGTGCCGGCCGAGTGCCAGGCCATGCGGATCATCAGGCCGCCGTAGTGGCCCCAGTCGGCCGGCCACCAGGGCTGGCTGTCGGTCATCAGCGCCTTGACGTCGTTCTTCAGTGCGGCGACGTCGAGTTTCTTCAGTTCTTCCCGGTAGTTGAAACCGGCACCCATCGGGTTGGTCTTGCTGTCGTGCTGATGCAGGATGTCGAGGTTCAGGGCCTTGGGCCACCAATCCATGCTCGCCGTGCTTGCCGACGTGGCGCCGCCGTGCATTACCGGGCATTGCCCGCCAGATGCCTTGTGATTTCCATCCATAGTCATTTTTCTCTCCTGTTTATGCCGCGTTGATAGTGACGACAAACTGATGGTAGATAGTTAGCTATGGATTAGCTAATTGATTAAGCAGATTTTCTCGATAGGGACTGGCTATGGTTTTCGGCGCTGCGTGAGTCGCTCAGTGGAAATTGCGAAAATCTTGCGGTCGACCGCAAGATCGGCAAAAAAATGCCCGGTACGAAACCGGGCCAAGGCGTGAAGGCGGAGGTGGATTTGCCTAGACGTTTCTCAGTGCCAGCGTCCAGGCTTCCATGGCCTGGTTGGCGGGCTGCATCGGGGCTTCCATGAAGCTGATGACGAATTTTTCGCCGAGGTCGGCGATGCCGATCGAGCGCGGGCGGACGGCGAGGACCTGCGGATTCGGAATGGCGAAGCCGAAGCAGAAGACGATATCGACGGCGGCGACGAGGCCCGGCATGATCTCGCCGCCGATTTTCGTCGTGTGCGCAAGGTGGTCGAAGACGGCGATGAAATGCACCTTCGGGTTTTCGGCGATCTTGGCCTTGTAGTAATCGACCAGCGCCGGGACGGACTGGAAGCTGGTTTCGTTTTTGCCGATCTCGGCGACGAAAACCGGGTATTTGTCGTTGAACAGGCTCTGTTTCATGGCTGGGTCCTTGGCTCAGTGGGAGTGGTGTTCGTCGTCGCAGGCGAAAACGAGACTGCGCGTCAGCAGGCAGCCGGCGAGAAAATCGGCAATGGCGCGGTCGGGGTCTTCTTCGCAGGCGAGCAGGAGTTGCACGCCGAGGTCGATCAAACGGCGGAACAGATTGCTGCCCATGCCGCCGGTGATAAGCACGTTGATCCCGGCCAGTGCGTCGGGCAGGCCGGCGTGGCTGGCATGGAAGCTCTGTTCAATTGGCAGTTCGACCAGGCGCTTGCCGGCAATGCGGTCGGCGTCGATGTCGTAAAGCCAGAACTTGCGGCACTTGCCCGCGTGTTCGGTGATCGTCTTGCGATTCTGGCTGGTGATGGCGATTTGCATGATGTGCCTCAAATAGGAAGGAATGAGTGGCCGATGCTGTCCAGACGGATGACGGCCAGGGTGAGGGCGGCGACACAGGCGGTGGCGGAGAGCAGCCAGCGCGGCAGCCAGTGCAGCGGAACGAAGCCGACGCCGCGGACGAAGCCGGCGCTCATCGACCAGAACAGCAGCATCGCCGCCGTGTGGTCGGCGTGGCCGGCGGCATCGGTGGCGATGCCGGGGAGGACGGTCATCACCACCAGGATCAGCAGGGCGATGGTCAGTGGCAGCCAGGCCAGGCCGGGTCCTGCCGCCGGCTCGGGCAGGGCGTCAGCGCCCATTGCGTTCTTCCTCGAAGTCGCCCCACAGCGTGTTGAGGATGGCGAGCAGCACGGCGAAGCCGATGCCGAGTACCCAGGCGAAATACCACATGATGTTTTCCTTTCAGGTCTTGTCGAATTCGTCGCTGCCGATGATCAGGCGGGTATCCGTCAGATACTGGTGCGGCGGGATTTCCAGGTTGGTCGGGGCCGGCTTGTTCTTGAACACGCGGCCGGCGAAGTCGAAGGTCGAGCCGTGGCACGGGCAGAAGAAGCCGCCCGGCCAGTCAGCGCCGAGCGCTGGATCACCGGGCGTGAACACGTTCGACGGCGAGCAGCCGAGATGGGTGCAGATGCCGACGGCGACCAGCATTTCCGGCACCCGCGAGCGCGTTTCGTTGGCGGCGTAGGCCGGCTGCTGCGAAGCGACGGCCGAGCCGGGATCGGCCAGCATTGGCTCGGCCTTTTTCAGCGCAGCGAGCATTTCCGGCGTGCGGTTGAGTATCCACACCGGCTTGCCGCGCCATTCGACGACGATCATGTCGCCCGGGGCCAGATTGCCGATATCGACTTCGACCGGCGCGCCGGCGGCGAGCGCGCGATCGGACGGCATCAGGCTGCTGACGAAGGGCACGATGGCGGTCAGTGCCAGCGCGCCGCCGGCGCCGACAGTGGCCATCATCCACTGGCGGCGGGCCGGGCTGTCACAGACGGTGAAGGATTCACCCGAGCAAAGGCATTCGGACATGTGCATCTCCTTTAATAAGCGGCATGGTCGTTTTCACGGATGTAGGCAGCGGTGACCTTGCCGGCCATCACCTTGTAGGCCCAGCCGGTGTAGGCAATGATGATCGGCATGAAGATCAGCGTCGCCCAGAGCATGATGTTCAACGTCAGGTGGCTGGAAACGCTGTCCCAGACGGTGAGGCTGGCGCGCAGGTCGGTCGACGACGGCATGATGAACGGGAACAGCGAGACACCGGCGGTGCCGATCACCCCGACGATGGCCAGCGACGAGGCGACGAAGGCGGCCAGCGTCGCGCCATTGACTGCCAGCAGCATGGCCGCCGCCGTGCCGGCATAAGCCAGCGCCGGCAGCGCCATGGTCAGCGGATACTTGCCGTAATTGGCAAGCCAGGCGCCCGGTTGGCGGATGACTTCCTTGTCCAGCGGATTGGGCAGCGCAGCGGGGTCGACCGCAGAAACGATGGCAAAACCGTCAATGCCCTGCCACAGCCAGATGCCGGCCACCGAGAAGGTCGCCAGCAGAAGGCTGCCGAAAGCCAGCATGGCAACCTGGGTGCGGCGCTGGATGGCACCCTCGGTGCGGTGCATCAGGTACACCGCGCCGTGGAAGGTGATCATCGCCGTCGACACGACGCCGCAGAGCAGGGCGAAGGGATTGAGCAGGGCCCAGAAGCTGCCGGTGTAGGTCGACATCAGGTTGTCGGCGAAGCTGAAGGGCACGCCCTGAAACAGGTTGCCGAAGGCGACGCCGAAGATCAGCGGTGGCACGGCGCCGCCGACGAACAGGCCCCAGTCCCAGGTGTTGCGCCAGGTCGGGTTGGCGATCTTGCTCCGGTAGTCGAAGCCGACCGGGCGGAAGAACAGCGCCCAGAGCACGGCCAGCATCGCCCAGTAGAAGCCGGAGAAAGCGGTTGCGTAAACCAGTGGCCAGGCAGCGAAGATGGCGCCGCCGCCAGTGATGAACCAGACCTGGTTGCCGTCCCAGTGCGGGCCGACGGTGTTGATGACGACGCGGCGCTCGACGTCGTCCTTGCCGACGAAGGGCAGCAGCGTGCCGACGCCCATGTCGTGGCCGTCCATGATGGCGAAGCCGACCAGCAGGACGCCGACCAGCAGCCACCAGATGAGTTTCAGCGTTGGGTAATCGAAGATCATGATGCTTTCCTCAGGCGTGAGCGTGTGCGGTTTCGTTGTCGTAGCGGCCGGTGCCGAGGCTGCCCGGTCCCTGTTTGGCGAAGCGCACCATCAGGTACATCTCGACCACCAGCAGCAGCGTGTAGAAGCCGATGAAGCCGGCCAGCGAGCCGTACAGGTTGCCGACCGACAGCGTCGATACCGACATGTGGGTCGGCAGCACGCCGTAGATGGTCCAGGGCTGACGGCCGTATTCGGCGACGAACCAGCCGAGTTCGCAGGAAATCCACGGGATCGGCAGCATCCACAGTGCGCTGTGCAGTAGCCAGCGCTTCTCGGCGAAATTGCCCTTGACCGAGTACCACAGCGCGGCGCCGAACAAGGCCAGCATCAGGAAGCCGAAGGCGACCATCAGGCGGAAGGTCCAGAACAGCGGAGCGACGCGCGGGATGGTGTCGGCGACGGCTTTTTCAATGATTTCCGGCGTCGCGGTGCCGACATCGACGACGTACTTCTTCAGCAGCAGACCGAAGCCGAGGTCGGCAACGTGCTGTTCGAACAGTGCCTTGGTCTCGGCGTCTGCCGGGTTCTTGCGCAGCTTTTCCAGGGCGCCGACGGCGATCTGGCCGGACAGGATGCGTTCGCGGTTCTTCTCGCGGATTTCCTTGATGCCGGGAATCTGCTTGTCGAGCGAACGGGTGCCGATGATGCCCATGACCCACGGGATTTCGATGGCGAAGTCGTTCTTCATCTCGGCTTCGTTGGGGATGGCGATGATGTTGAAGCCGGCCGGTGCCGGTTCGGTTTCCCACATCGCCTCCATCGCGGCAAGCTTGGTCTGCTGGGCTTCGCCGACGGTGTAGCCGGATTCATCGCCGAGCACGATGACCGAGCAGATCGATGCGAAGCCGAAGGCGGCAGCGATGCGGAAGCTCTTGCGGGCGAAGTCGACATTGCGGCCGCGCAGCAAGTAGAAGGCCGAGATCGACAGCACGAACATGGCGCCGGTAACGTAGCCGGCCGACACGGTATGGACGAACTTGGCCTGGGCGTCCGGGTTGAACAGCACGGCCCAGAAATCGACCATTTCCATGCGCATGGTCACGTAGCTGAACTCGGCGCCGACCGGGTTCTGCATCCAGCCGTTGGCGATCAGGATCCACAGCGCCGACAGGTTGGTGCCGACGGCCATGAGGATGGTGACGAGCAGATGCTGCTTGCGCGACAGGCGGTCCCAGCCGAAGAAGAACAGGCCGATGAAGGTCGATTCCAGGAAGAAGGCCATCAGCCCCTCGATCGCCAGCGGCGCGCCGAAGATGTCACCGACGTAGTGCGAGTAGTAGGCCCAGTTAGTGCCGAACTGGAACTCCATGGTGATGCCGGTGGTCACGCCGAGCGCGAAATTGATGCCGAACAGCTTGCCCCAGAAGCGGGTCATGTCCTTGTAGATGGTCTTGCCGGTCATGACATACGCGGATTCCATGATGACGAGGATCCAGGTCATGCCGATGGTCAGCGGCACGAACAGGAAGTGGTACATCGCGGTGATCGCGAACTGCAGACGGGACAGGTCGACGAGCTCTTCACTGAGCATCGGTTTCTCCTTGCTGGGCGGTGGTGAAATGGCGGGCGGCGGTCGTGTCGTCGACAGCGACCCGCGCGTCGCGGATGAACAGCCACCAGATCGCCGTCAGGACGATCAGCTTGGCGATGACGAGAAGGATCAGTTCGCGTCTGAGTCGGCGGTCGCGTCGGTCCATGGCAGGCTCCTGTGGTTGAATAACAGCGTTTACTTATCAAGAGCCGTGCCAGCATCGCCGGGGGCGAAAAGTTGCGCCAAGGCATTGATTTCAAATCCTGCGACATTACGTCGCAGGTCGATTTCTGGCTTTTTTCTGCCATCTGTGGCAGCGTGTGGCAGTGATTGATGGCAGAAGGTGGCAGTAAAATGGCAGACAACAACGTGGCAGACAGCCCCCAACTCAGCGAACTGGTTTCCTTCCTGCAGACCCTACCCGAGCCGCACATCCTGTGCGACCGCAACTACCGGATCATTGCCGCCAACGACGCTTACCGCGCCAACTGGCTGGATCAGCAGGATGTCGTCGGGCGCAAGTGCTACGAGGTCTCGCACCGCTACGATGTGCCCTGCGACCAGGCCGGCGAGTTCTGCCCGCTGCAGCGCAGCCTGCGCTCCGGCCAGCGCGAGCGCGTGCTGCACCTGCACCACACGCCGCGTGGCGAGAGCTTCGAGAACATCGAACTGTCGCCGATCCGCGATGCCAGTGGCGAGATCGTCTATTACATCGAGAAGCTCGAACCGCTGCCCGGGGCCCGCAGCCAGGCTCACGCGCAGGGGCTGATCGGCCGTTCGCCGGCCTTTGTGCGGATGATGGAAATGGTCGCCCGCGTCGCGCCGTCCGACGCCGCCGTGCTCCTGCAGGGTGAATCGGGCACCGGCAAGGAACTGGTCGCTGGCGCCATCCACCGGATCAGCAAGCGCGCCGATCAGCCCTTTGTTGCGGTCGACTGCTCGGGATTGCCGGAAACGCTGTTCGAGAGCGAACTGTTCGGCCATGAGCGCGGCGCCTTCACCGGCGCCACCGCGCGCAAGACCGGGCTGGTCGAGGCGGCAGCCGGCGGCACGCTGTTCCTCGACGAGGTCGGCGACATTCCGCTGTCGATCCAGGTCAAGCTGCTGCGCCTGCTCGAAACCGGCACCTACCGCCGGGTCGGTTCGCCGGAGCTGCGCAAGGCCGAGATCCGCATCATCTCGGCGACGCACCGGCCGCTGGCCGAGATGGTCGAGACCGGCAGCTTCCGCCAGGATCTGTTCTACCGGCTGAACATCTTCCCGATCTTCCTGCCGCCACTGCGCGAGCGCGGCGACGACGTGCTGCTGCTGGCCGAGGCGCTGCTTGCCCGAGTTGCCGGCGGACGCAAGCTGACGCTGTCGGCAGCGGCGCAGGCCTGGCTGGTCGGCTACCCGTATCCGGGCAACGTGCGCGAACTGCGCAACCTCCTTGAACGCGCCTGTCTGCTCTGCGATGGCGACGAGATCCAGCGCGAACATCTGCCGGCCAGCGAAAATGTCGAATTTTCACGGTCGACCGCAATATTTGCCCAAAAACCGCCGCCCCCGGATTTCGCCACGCTCGCCCGCAATTTCAAAGGCAGCCGCAAGGCCCTGGCGCAGCAACTGGGTCTGTCTGAGCGCACCTTGTACCGGCGCTTGAAGATGGCGGGTTTGTTATAGCAATTCCGTATCGATGAAATTTGCTTAATCAATTGGATCAATCGATCCGGGCTTTCTAACATGCTCCCTGATTCGTCAAATTCACTTATTGCCAGGGAGAACATCATGCTCGACGCCGCCATCAAGATCCAACTCAAGGCCTATCTCGAACGCCTGCAACGCCCGATCGAACTGGTCGCGACGCTGGACGACAGCGCCAAGGGCGAGGAAATGCGTTCCCTGCTCAACGACATTCTCGACTGCTCGACCAAGGTCAGCCTGCGCGAGGACAATGGCAGCGAACTGTGCCCGTCCTTCGCCATCGGCATCCCCGGCGAAGCGCCGCGTATCCGTTTCGCGGGCCTGCCGATGGGCCACGAATTCACCTCGCTGGTGCTGGCACTGCTGCAGACCGGCGGCCATCCGCCCAAGGTCGAGCAGGCGGTGATCGATCAGATCAAGGGGCTCGAAGGCAATTTCAATTTCGAAACCTTCATTTCACTGTCCTGCCACAACTGTCCCGACGTCGTGCAGGCGCTGAACCTGATGGCCGTGCTCAACCCGAACGTGACGAGCACGATGACCGATGGCGCGATGTTCCAGGATCGGGTCAATGAACGGCAGATCATGGCCGTACCGACGACCTACCTGAACGGTGAGGAATTCGGCGCCGGACGCATGCTGATCGAGGAAATCCTGGCCAAGGTCGACACCGGCGCCGCCGCCCGTGCGGCCGAGGAACTGGCTGCCAAGGCCGCCTTCGACGTGCTCGTCGTCGGCGGTGGCCCGGCTGGTGCCGCGGCTGCCATCTACGCGGCGCGCAAGGGCATCCGCACCGGCGTGCTGGCCGAGCGTTTCGGCGGTCAGGTGATGGATACGCTGGGCATCGAGAACTTCATCTCGGTCAAGGAAACCGAAGGACCGAAGCTGGTCGCCGCACTGGAACAGCACGTCAAGGCCTACGAGGTCGACGTGATGAACCTGCAGCGCGCCGCCAAGCTGATCCCGGCGGCCGAGGAAGGCGGCCTGGTTGAAGTGCAGCTGGAAAACGGTGCTTCGCTGAAGTCGAAGTCGGTGATTCTGGCTACCGGCGCCCGCTGGCGCGAGATGAACGTGCCCGGCGAGAAGGAATACAAGGCCAAGGGCGTGTGCTTCTGCCCGCACTGCGACGGCCCGCTGTTCAAGGGCAAGCGCGTGGCGGTGATCGGCGGCGGCAACTCCGGCGTTGAAGCGGCGATCGACCTGGCCGGCATCGTCGGCCACGTGACGCTGCTCGAATTCGCCGACACCCTGCGCGCCGACGCCGTGCTGCAGAAGAAGCTCTACAGCCTGGCCAACGTCACCGTGATCAAGTCGGCGCAAACCACGGAAGTCACCGGCGACGGCCAGAAGGTCAACGGGCTGGTGTACAAGGATCGCGTCAGTGGTGAGGAAAAGCGCGTCGAACTCGAAGGCATCTTTGTCCAGATCGGCCTGCTGCCGAACACCGACTGGCTCAAGGGCACGGTCGAGCTGTCGAAGTTCGGCGAGATCGTCATCGACGCCAAGGGCCACACCTCGGTGCCTGGCGTATTCGCCGCCGGCGACTGCACGACGGTGCCGTACAAGCAGATCATCATCGCCATGGGCGCCGGCGCGACGGCTTCGCTCAGCGCATTCGATCACCTGATCCGCAGCTGATCATATACCCTGACCATCCCCTTCAAGGAGTAGCCATGCAAGCCAAAACCTTACTGCCTTTGCTGTTCGTTGCCTGCTCGCTGAGCGCGCAGGCCCAGACCACCCCGCTGCGTGCCGGCGATGCGCTGCCGGCGCTGACGCTCAAGGACCAGCACGACAAGCCTGCCGTTGTTCCTGCCGATCTGCGCCAGGTCGTCTTTGCTGCCGACAATGGCGGGGCAGGTCTGGTCACCGGCTGGCTGGATGCGCAGCCGAAAGACTGGCTGCAGCAGACGAAGCGGATCTACCTGGCCGATATCCACAAGATGCCGGGCCTGATCACGCGGATGTTTGCACTGCCGAAGCTGCGCGACAAGCCCTATCCGATCGTGCTCGGCCGCGAGGAGGCCGATCTGGCTGCCTTTCCCCGGAAAAAGGACTGTGTGACGCTGTTGCCGGTCAGTGCGGGAAAACTGGGTGAGGCGGTGTTCGCCTGCGATGCCCAGAGCCTGCAGGGGGCGCTGAAATAGGCATTTGTAAAACAGCCTTCATATAAATTCACACATTCCGTCAAGGCTTGCCTTTAGCATGGCTGTGCATCCGGAGCGTATCCGGATGCCGCTTTTTCAATCGCTTGCAAAGGAAAGACCATGGGAATCTTCAGCAACATTCTGGCCAAACTCGGTTTTGGCGATGACAAACCGGAAGTCGTCGCCGAGGTCGCCGCCGCACCGGTCGCCGTCGAGGCACCTGTCGCCGCTGCGCCGGTGGCGATCACCGTCGTCGATGTCGTGGCCAAACTGGAAGCGCTGGCCAAGGCCAATCCGGAAAAGCTCAACTGGAAGGTCTCGATCGTCGACCTGCTCAAGCTGCTCGGTCTCGACAGCAGCCTGGCTGCCCGCAAGGAACTGGCGGCCGAACTGGGCTGTCCTGCCGACAACATGGGTGATTCGGCCCGGATGAACATGTGGCTGCACAAGACGGTCCTGCAGAAACTGGCAGAAAACGGCGGCAACATTCCGGCCGAACTGCTGTAATCGTCACGCCGGCATGCTCCGGCGTTTCGTCTGGGCAAAAAAAGGGCGGGGAACTCCCCGCCCTAAACACGCAAGTAATTTGCCCGGCTCAGTGCTTCTTCGGATGCTCGTCGACCTCTTCCCAGCCAGTGATCATCGCCTTGATGTGGGCGAAGACCGTGTGGCCGGTGGTCGTCAGGTAGACGTGGATGAAGAAGAAGGCCGTGATCATGAAGGCACCGGCCGTATGGGCGATGGCGACCCATTCCAGGCTGAGGTACTGGTCGATGCCAAGCGCCGGCCAGTTGCCGTAGAACAGGTAAAACAGCCCGGATATCCAGATCAGCGGCGAGATGAAGGCGAGCAGCGCGAGGTAGGCCAGGCGTTGCAGCGGATTGTGCTTCTGTACCACGGTCTTGCGGAAGGGGTGCGGGGCATCGCGGAAAATCCCGATCACGTAATAATTGACCATCGCCAGCACGTTCTTCAGTGACGGCAGGTACTGGCGCCATTCACCGGTGGTGAATTGCCAGAAGATCGTGAATGCCCACAGCGTCAGCAGTGTCCAGGCGGCCAGCGTATGCAGCTGGACCGCCTTCTGGAAACCGATCAGCGCATAGCTGCCATGGACCTCGAAACCGGTGATCATCATGCCGATGATCAGCAGCGCCTGTGACCAGTGCCAGAAGCGCTCGTAGCGCTTGTAGATGTAGATGCGTTCGGCGCTCATTGTGAATTCTCCTTGCGACGGGTGATGATGCGGACCAGGCCGTGGATCAGGCCGCCGCCGATGGCGCCGACGATGGCCAGACCACCGAGCAGGTCGACCCACGGATTGCGGTCACGACCGGGCAGATAGATGTCGGTGATCGCCGCCAGCCGGCCGGTTTCGCCACGGGTATGGCATTCGGCGCAGGGCACGGCTTTTTCCTTGGGCGCCACCATGTGGGTGGTGAACCAGTTCATCCGCGTCTCGATGAAATCGAACTTGCCGCTGTAGGGCAGTCCGGCGGTTTCCATGCCCGACTGGATCGCCTTGGCGTAGTCGTAGTTTTTCCAGAACGCCGTATCGTCGTCACCGTACACGTGGTTGACCACCAGCGTGTTGTTGACCGGGTCGTAGGCCTGCTTGCCGCGCATGACCTTAAACGGCCAGATACGGGCGTTTTCGTCGCTGGCCGAACCCTGGATGCGGTTCAGTTCGAGGACGCCATCGGCGCTGATGTACTTGTCCAGCTTGTCGACGATCGAGACCTGTTCGACGGTGCCGTTGTACCACTTGTACTCGGGCCGGACATTCTCACCGTATTCGAAGTCGCCCTTGGCGGCCGAGTACTTCAGGTGGCCGTGGTCGTCCTTGATGAACAGCGGCTTGCCGTCGGTCCCCATCTTGCCGGCGGTGGACCAGTCCCAGAGCATCTTGGTGGCGACGCCGCCCCGGGCGAATTCCGGGATGTGGCAGGTCTGGCAGGCGACCTTGTTGGCGTGGTTGTTGATCTTGGCCTGCTTGTGCGGCGCCTGGCTGTGACAGGATTCGCAGGTGGCACGGTTGTGGTCGTCCTTGGGCAGGTCGAAGCCGTGCTGGTCCTTGGGATTGACCGCGTAACGGCTGCCCGAGGGCTGGTGCGCGTTGAAGGTGTGGCAGTCGGAGCAGACCATGTTGGCGCCGTCCTTGGCCATATGCACGTCGAGTTCGCGCGACGGATTCTTCAACGAGGTGTCGAGGTCGCCGTGCTTGACCGCATCACCGCCGCCGCCATTGAAATGGCAGTTGCCGCAGTTGCTGCGACCGGGCTTGCCGACATGTTGCGCGATCTTGGTCAGGTCGGGAGCCTTGAACTGTTTCTTGCCCGGTGGTCCTTCCATCGGCTCGAATTCACGGTCCTCGTACAGCGGATGGCCGGCATTGGTGCTGAATTTGCGATAGCCGCCGGTTGTGTCGTGGCAGGCCAGGCAGTCGACATTTTCCTGTTGCGTGAAGTCGTAATTCTTGTCGGTCCAGCCGTAGCCGGCGTGACAACTGGTGCATCGTGCTTCGTTGGAAAGCGGCGAGCCACAGAAGTTGTTGGCCGCCCATTTCTTGCCGAGCGTCTTGCCTGTGGTCTTGCTGGTGGCTTCCCAGGTCCAGTGAATGCTCTTCATGACCTGGTGGGAGGCCAGGTTATGGCAACTGAGGCAGGCCTTGGTGACTTCCGGGCCGGTCTTGAACGGGCCCTTCAGGGCTTCCAGCTGGCTGTGGTCGGTGGTGGATCCGGATGGCACCTTCGCCGTTGCGGCGAGGGCGGGCGAAACCGGAATGTCGGCGGCCTGCGCGATGAAGGCGCAGAACGACAGGCACAGGCCGGCGAACAAGGGCACATGACGTTTCATGTGATCTCCAGTGTTTCATGCTCGGGAGTCCAGCCTCCCCAAGCCGGAACATCCCGCAATCGCAGGCTTGCCAGCGGCGGATTATAAGAAAGAACTGATATTTGGCAAGTGATCTTGATCAAATTGTTGCGCAATTATTGCGGTCGACCTCGGGAAAATGACAAATATCACCGCCCGGACTACGCCTGCCGGCCTGTGCTGCCATGCTAGAATTCGCGCTTGTCTGGAACCAGCCTGAGGATGTTGCAAATGGGTGTCGTCAATAGCGGATACGTATCCGATCACACGCAGTGGATCAACGAGCAGCTTGCCAAGAACCCTGAGTGGGTTGAAGACCAGAAGGCCGGTCGCGCCTTGTGGTGGGACAAAAAGCAGGAAACCGATGCAACGTCGCGCAATGCCGAGTCGAAGGTGGCGCAGAAGCCGTACCCTTACGACGTGAATTTCTTCGGCGAATAAAGCGCGCCGGACGTAAAAAAGCCGAGGCATCGACCTCGGCTTTTTTGTGCCCGGGTGAAACTCAGCCCGTCAGCGGCTTGACCACACGCTTGACGGCGGTGTCGTCCGGGTGCGGGTGGATGGTGAAGCCGAGGCTGGTCATCAGGCGGAACATCTTGCTGTTGGTCGACAGCACGTCGCCGACGACGGCGCGATAGCCCTTCATCCGGGCGCAGTCGATCAGTGCCGTCATCAGCTTGCGGCCGACGCCGCATTTTTGCCAGTCGTCACCGACGGCGAGTGCGAATTCGACCGATTCGCCGTCCGGATTGAGGACATAGCGGGCGACGCCGATCTGGCTTTCCTTGCCGGATTCCGGATCAGGCAGCGTGGCGACCAGCGCCATTTCCCGGTCATAGTCGATCTGTGTAAAGCGGACCAGCATCGTCTGCGTCAGTTCGCGCAGCGTGTCCATGAACCGGTAGTAGCGCGATTCGTCGGACATGGCCTTGACGAACTCCTGCTCCATGTCGGCGTCTTCCGGACGGATCGGGCGGATGGTGACGACCTTGCCGTCATTCATCGTCCAGTCCTGGATCAGGTGCACCGGGTAGGGGTAGATCGCCATGTGCGCATAGCGGTCGCCGGAGCTGTTGGCGGCGTGGTCGATGACGATGCGGGCATCGGCGGCGATGGCGCCGTGCTCATCTACGATCAGCGGGTTGATGTCCAGCTCGATGATCCACGGCAGTTCGCAGACCATTTCGGAGATGCACAGCAGTACTTCCTTGATCGCTTCGCGGTCGACCGGCGGCATGTTGTGGAACTGGTCGAGGATCTTCGATGTACGCGTCGATTCGATCAGGTCCTTGGCCAGGAACTTGTTCAGCGGCGGTAGTGCGACCGAACGGTCGCTGAAGATTTCGTTGTCGAAACCACCGGCGCCGAAGGTGATGACCGGCCCGAAGATCGGGTCGCGGATGACGCCGATCATGATTTCGCGGCCGTGCGGACGCGACAGGAAGGGTTCGATCGAGACGCCGTTGATCTTCGCCGTCGGGTGGCGCTTCTGCACGGTGTCGATGATGTCGTGATAGGCGTTGCGCACCGCTGGTGCATTCTGGATGTTCAGGCGGACGCCGCCGGCATCGGACTTGTGCGGCAGTTCCGGCGAATCGACCTTCATCGCCACCGGGAAACCGATCTGTTCGGCCAGCAGCAGGGCTTCGGTGGCGGTGCGGGCGACCATGGTCTGGGCGACCGGCACCTTGAAGGCGCGCAGGATGGCCTTCGATTCCATTTCCGAGAGCACCTTGCGTCGTTCGGCGAGCAGCGCCTCGATCAGCATCTTGGCGCCTTCGGTTTCCGGCCGGCCGTGCTGGCGCGTCGGTTCGGGTGTCTGCAGCAGCAGCTTCTGGTTGCGGTAGTACTTGGAAATGTGATGGAACAGTTCGATCGCGGTTTCCGGCATGCGGAACGCCGGAATGCCGCTGTCTTCGAGCAGCTTGCGGGCCTCGGCAACCTGCGCTTCGCCCATCCAGCAGCAGATGATGCGCCGGTTCAGCTTGTCCGAAATCGAGATGATGGCCTGGGCGACGCCAAGCGGATCGGTCATGGCCTGCGGCGACAGCATGACCAGCGTGCTGTCTACATTCGGGTCCTGCGAGATCGACAGCAGCGCGTCGCGGTAGCGTTCCGGCGTTGCGTCGCCGCCGATGTCGACCGGATTGCTGTGTGACCAGTTGGTCGGCAGCACCTTGTTCAGGTTGCCCATGGTTTCCGTAGACAGCTGTGCCAGCGGGATGCCGAGGTCGCCGGCACGGTCGGCAGCCATGGCACCCGGGCCGCCACCATTGGTGATGATGGCCAGGCGATCTCCCTGCGGACGGAACTTGGAGGCCAGGGCCTTGGCTGCATAGAACAGCTGGCCGACGTTCTTGACGCGAACGACGCCGGCGCGGCGCACGGCGGCGTCGAAGACGGTATCCGAAATCGCGGCCATGCCGGAGTGGGCCGTGGCGGCCTGCGAACCCGCTTCGTGGCGACCGGCCTTGAGCAGGATGATCGGCTTGATGCGGGCAGCGGAACGCAGCGCGCTCATGAAACGGCGGGCGTTGCGGATGCCTTCCACGTACATCAGGATGTAGTGGGTGCGGCTGTCGTAGATCAGGTAATCGAGGATTTCACCGAAATCGACGTCGGCGGTCATGCCCAGCGAGATCACCGACGAGAAACCGACCTGGTTGGCCTTCGCCCAGTCGAGCACGGCCGAACACATGGCGCCGGACTGGGAAACCAGGGCGAGGTTGCCCGGATCGGCGGTGATCTTGGTGAAGGTGGCGTTGAGGCCGAGTTCCGGGCGGATGATGCCCAGACAGTTGGGGCCAAGGACGCGCACGTTGTAGGAACGGGCAATCTCCATGACCTTGCGTTCGAGCGCCGCCCCGATGTGGCCGGCTTCGGAAAAACCCGAGGCGATGACGATGACGTTGCGCACGCCGCTGCGCCCGCACTGTTCGATGATCTGCGGCACGGTCTGCGGGCGGGTGGCGATGACGGCCATCTCGACGCGGGCGCCGATTTCCTCGATCGACTTGTAGGCCGGCTGGCCCTGGATCGTCTCGTGTTTCGGGTTGATCGCGTAGAGGCGCCCCTTGTAGCCCGAACCGAGGATGTTCTTGAAGATGATGTTGCCGACCGAGTTCTCACGGTCGGAGGCGCCGATCACGGCAACCGATTTCGGTTCGAAAAGCGCAGTCAGATAATGCTGTTCCAACATGATTCGTCTCTTTTCAGGCTGTTATTCTACGTTGATTGTGCGGTGCAATATTTTCTCACACCGGTGCTGGCAATACCACGTGGAAGGGTGGGTTATTACTTGCGGATTTCACTTAGTCGGCAAGTTCGCAATCGAGCTGGAAGGATTGCGACAGCGCCCTGTGTACCGGGCATTTGTTGGCGATTTCCAGCAGGCGCTGCCGCTGTTCCGGGGTCAAGTCACCGTCCAGCGTGATGTTGCGGCGGATGCAGTCGCGGGCGACGCCATCGATCTCGACCTTGGCGTGCGCCAGTTCGACCCTGACATTGCGCAGCGCCAGGCCCTTGCGTTCGGCGTACATGCGCAGCGTCATCGACGTACAGGCGCCGAGGCCGGCCATCAGGAAATCGAAAGGCGCCGGACCGGCGTCGTTGCCACCCATGTCGACCGGCTCGTCGGCGAGCAAACTGTGCTGGCCGGCAATGACTTCCTGCTGGTATCTTCCCAGCCCGTTCTCCCTGACGATCACTGTTCCCGACATGACACGCTCCGTGAATGAATTGCCCGAAATCATACGCCCTTCGTCGTGGGTCGAACATTACTGTTCACACCTGCCGGCATCCGGCCGCGTGCTTGATCTGGCCTGCGGCAGCGGCCGCCACGCCCGGCTGCTGGCCGGGCAGAATCTCGCCATTCTTGCGGTCGACCGCAATAGCGAGGCACTTTCCACGCTGGCCGGTGTGCCCGGCATCGAAACCGCCTGCCTCGATCTCGAGGGCGACGACTGGCCGCTGGCTGGCCAGCACTTTGCCGGCATCGTCGTCACCAACTACCTGTGGCGGCCGCGTCTGCCTGATGCACTGGCCATGCTGGCGCCGGGTGGGGTGCTGATTTACGAAACCTTCATGCTCGGCAACGCGGCCTACGGCAAGCCGTCGAATCCCGATTTCCTGCTTGCCCCGGGGGAACTGCGGGAAATTGCCGCTGCCGCCGGCCTGCATGAAATCGCCTTTGCCGAAGGCTACGCCGAGATGCCGAAACCCTGCATGCGCCAGGCCATCGTCGCCATCCGGCCTATCTGAGCAGCGGTTGCAGCTTCGGCCAGACGTGTTCGAGCAGCAGCGGCTGGGCTTCCGCCGTCGGGTGCAGGCGGTCGGCCTGGAACAGTTCGGGGCGGGTCGCCACCGGTTCGAGCAGGAAGGGCAGCAGGGCGGTCTTCTTTGTTTTTGCAATATCGGCAAAGCTCTGAACGAACTGGTCGGCATACGGTCCGTAGTTCGGTGGCAGGCGCATGCCGGCCACCAGTACCCGGGCCCCGGCTTTCTGCGCGGCGCTGATCATGGCTTCCAGGTTGCCGCGCATCTGCTCGATGCTCAGGCCGCGCAGGCCGTCATTGGCGCCGAGGGCGAGGACGACGACCGCCGGCTGGTGCGTGGCGAGCGCGGCAGCCAGCCGGGAACGCCCGCCGGCCGTGGTTTCGCCGGAGATCGACAGGTTGGCGACGGTATAATCGATGCGTCTTTCGGCCAGTCGTTGCGTCAGCAGCGACGGCCAGGCCTGTTCCGGACGGATGCCGTAACCGGCGGACAGCGAGTCGCCGAGCACCAGGATGGTCTTGGCGGCGACGGCCGACGGGGCAAGGAAGCACAGCGAAAACAGCACAAGGACAAGCCGCATGGCAGAAAAACCAGTAGTTGATGTAACGGGATTGGGCAAGACCGTCGATAACGGCGGCGAGCCGTTGACGATTCTGCAGGATATTTCCTTCGCGGTCATGCCCGGCGAGACGGTGGCCATCGTTGGCGCTTCCGGTTCGGGCAAATCCACCTTGCTCGGACTGCTGGCCGGGCTGGACGTTCCATCGGCCGGCGAAATCCGCCTTGACGGCCTGTCGCTGGCCACGCTCGACGAGGATGCGCGCGCCGTGCAGCGCGGCCGCTTGCTCGGCTTCGTCTTCCAGTCCTTCCAGTTGCTGCCGTCGCTGACCGCACTGGAAAACGTCATGCTGCCGCTGGAACTGGCCGGCAACAAGGCAGCCGCCCGGATTGCCGGCGACTGGCTGGAACGCGTCGGCCTTGGTCACCGCCTGAAGCATTATCCGAAACACCTGTCCGGCGGCGAGCAGCAGCGCGTTGCACTGGCCCGTGCCTTCGCGCCGGAACCACGGCTGGTGCTGGCCGACGAGCCGACCGGCAACCTCGACGCGGCGACCGGTGCGCAGGTGATCGAGATGATGTTCGACCTGAACGCGAAGCAGGGCACGACGCTGATCCTGGTCACCCACGACGAGGCGATCGCCGCCCGCTGTGGCCGCGTGCTGCGGATTCAGTCGGGCCGGCTGGCCGGATAGACGGCGCGGGCGGCGCGCAGGCCGCTCCTGACGGCGCCTTCGAGCGTCGCCGGGTAGTCGGCCCAGGTATGGTCGCCGGCAAGGAAGACACGCGGATCGGCGCTGCGGTGATCGGGCCGTGGCTGTTGCGGTCGACAGGAAAAAGTTGCCCGTTTCTCCCGCACCACCTTGTGCCAGTCCGCCTTGCCCAGGCCGAGCGCGGCTTCCATGGCGGCGGCCAGGGCGTCGTCGGACAGCGCTTCCCAGTCGCCGTGGCCGCTGATCGCGCAGCCGAACAGGCCGTGTCCACGGTCGACCGCCCAGGCGCCGGTGTTGCCGCCGAGGTGCAGTAAAGGGAAGGGCAGCCCGGTTTTTGCCGGAACCTGCAGGTAGACCGTGATGATCGGCTCGTAAGCGAAATCGGCAGCGATTTCCGGCAGCAGTGCGCCGAGATGTTGCGGCGCGACGGCGACAATGACGGCGTCGAAGACTTCGCCATCGACGCAGCCGGCGTCCACGGTGCGTACCCGTTGGCCGAAGCGCAGCGTTGCACCATTCGCCGCCAGCCAGCGGCAGGCCGGTTCCGGCAGCAGTTCGCCGAAAGGTACGCGTGGCAGCAGCAGATCGGTGTCGGTGCGGCGCGAACTGCCCAGGCTGTCGCGCAGCACATTGGCGAACAGTTGCGCCGAAGCGCGTTCGGCTGGCGTGTTCAGTGCGGCCAGGCAGAGCGGTTCCCACAATTGTTGGCGCAGGACGCCGGTCTGGCCGGCGGCATCGAGCCAGTCGGCGACGCTCTCGTCGCGCGTCAGGCGAAAGCCGCGCCATTTGATACCCTGCATCCACAGCGCGGTTTTCAGCTTTTCCGGCAGGTCGACCGCAGCAGCGCCAAGTAGCCCCCAGGCGACATTGAGCGGTGCCGGCAACTTCGGCAGGGTCAGCCGGAAACCGCCGGGGCCAACGACCTGCAGCGGCCGGCGCTCGAACAGCAATTCAGGATCGGCGCCGACCTTGCGCATCAGCGCCAGCGTTTCGCGATAGGCGCCGAGCAGGATGTGCTGGCCGTTGTCGAGCCTGCGTCCGTCGATTTCCACCGAACGCGCCCGGCCGCCTGCTACACGGCCGGCTTCGAACAACGTCACGGCAGCACCGTGCCCGGTCAGTTCGACGGCCGCAGCCAGCCCGGCCCAGCCGGCGCCGATGACCGCGACGCGTATCACCTCAGCCCTTGATCCAGGTCTTCGTCGCCAGCCACAGCTTGCGCGTTGCCGGCAGCGAAATGCGCTGGTGCAGGACCTGGAAGTTTTCGTCGCGGATTTCGGCCAGCAGCGTCCGGTAGATCGCCGCCATGATCAGGCCCGGGCGCTGATTTTTGCGGTCAACCGCCGGTAGCAGCGAAAAAGCCTGATCGTAATAACGCTCGGCGCGCTCGTACTGGAACTGCATCAGCGCCGTGAAGTTGTCCGAATACTTGGCGTTGAGGATGTCGGCGGCGGGCACGTTGAACTGCTTGAGTTCGTCCATCGGCAGGTAGATGCGGCCGCGCCGCGCGTCTTCGCCAACGTCGCGGATGATGTTGGTGAGCTGGAAGGCCATGCCGAGATCGTGCGCGTACTTCTGCGTCTGCCGGTCCTCGGTGCCGAAAATCTCGGCGGCGAGCAGGCCGACGACGCTGGCAACGCGGTAGCAGTACAGCGACAGGCCCTTGAAGTCGAGGTAGCGCGACTGTTGCAGGTCCATCTCCATGCCGTCGATGATTTCCAGCAACTGCTCCTTCGGCAGGTTGATGCCCGGAGCGACCGCCTGTAGCGCCAGGCCGACCGGATGCGTGGCCTGCTTTTCGGCGATGCGCTCGACTTCCATGCGCCACCAGACGAGCTTGGTCGACGCCAGCGAGATATCGCTGCATTCATCGACGATGTCGTCGACTTCGCGGCAGAAGGCGTAAAGGGCCATGATCGCCTGCCGGCGCTCGGGCGGCAGGAAGAGGAAGCTGTAGTAGAAGGAGGAGCCGCTCTTGGCGCACTTCTCCTGGCAGTATTGGTCTGGGCTCATGGGCTCACATTCTAAAGGAACGGGCGAGCAGCACGAGCCAGTCCGCCTTTTTCAGCGTCGGCCGGTGCCGGAAGACATCGCCACGGACCTGGCGGATGCGCTCGAGGATGCGCAGGCCGCCCTGCACGGTCAGGCGGATTTCCCAGCCGAGGCGGCCGGGCAGGGCATGGACCAGCGGCGCGCCGCGCAGCATCAGCGCCTGCGCGCGGTCGATCTGGAAATCCATCAACGCCGCCCAGTTGGCCGAACAACGCTGCTGGGCGATGTCTTCCTCGCTGACGCGAAAGTGCGGGAAATCCGTTTGCGGCAGGTAAACCCGGTCTTTTTGCCAGTCGACCGCAACATCCTGCCAGAAGTTGATCAGTTGCAGCGCCGAGCAGATGCAGTCGGATTGTTCCAGGTGTTCGCACTCGGTGCGCCCGAACAGGTGCAGCACCAGGCGGCCGACCGGGTTGGCCGAGCGCCGGCAGTAATCGATCAGTTCGGGGTAATCGGCGTAGCGCTTCTTGACCACATCCTGGGCGAAGGCATCGAGCAGGTCGCGGAACAGCTGGATCGGCAGCGCGTGCGCCGCTATCACCCGGGCCAGTTCGACGAACAGCGGCGTCTGCGGCGTGTCGCCGGCAGCGATCCGGTCCAGTTCGGCCTGGTAGGCGGCGAGGTCGGCCAGGCGCTGCGCCGGCGTCGCGTCGCCTTCATCGGCGATATCGTCGGCACTGCGCGCGAAACGGTAGATGACCTCGATCGGCTGGCGCATGCGCGCCGGCACGAGCAGCGAGGCGACGGGGAAATTTTCGTAATGATCGACAGGCATGGGCGTTAATCCTGCTCGGTGTTAGAATGCGCCCCGCCCGCCCAGGTGGCGAAATTGGTAGACGCACCAGATTTAGGTTCTGGCGTAGCAATACGTGGGGGTTCGAGTCCCTTCCTGGGCACCAGGTCCAGCACTTCCGCAAGGAACTGCCCGGCCGGCAGGCGAAAGCCGGCGGCATTGCGATGGCCGCCGCCGCCGTAGCGAACGGCGATGGCCGCGACGTCGTAGTCACCGTTCGAGCGCAGCGAGATCTTGGCGTCGCCGTCGGCGGATATCTGCCAGATCATCCCAAAACTTCCCGATTTTTCCGCCAGCAGGTTGCCCAGTTCGGAAGCGAACAGGCCATTTGCGTTGACCGCCAGCCCCTCGCAAACCAGCCAGGTACCGCTGGCGTCGCTGATGATCTCCTGGTTGTGGCGCCGGGCTTGTACGGCATCGACCGGCTCGCCGCGCAGGCGGGCGCGACACAACAGCTGGCTGTCGGCGAGACGGGCGGATTCGATGCGGAAGAATTGATCGATCGCTTCGCCCTGCAGCACCATCTCGCGATAGCGCGCTGTGTTGGCGTCGGTCGTTGCTGCGACCAGTGTCTGCCAGCCGGAAAAATCGAAAGGTTGCAGGCGCAACTGCCGGCAGAAGGCGCGGGTGTGTGCCAAGGCAAAACGCCACAGATCCTGGTCTTCGATGTGCTGCAGCAACAGGGGCATGGCCTGTTCGCCATGAAAATGCTCCCAGGCCAGCCGGGCGCCGGATTGTTCCATGTGGAAGCGGATGTCGAGCGCGCGGGCGGCATCGTGGTAGCGCCGCATGCCGCCGGTTTGCCCCTGCAATTGCCCGGCCCAGTGCCGCATGGCCGAGGCGTGGTGGTCAAGCTGGGTGACCGAGGCGGCGAGTTCGGCCATTTCGCCGAGAATTTCCGGCGTGAACGAAAAATCCAGTATGTATACGTCGCGACCGCGGATTTCATCGGCCAGCCAGCGTTCGCCATGATGCAGCGGGCGGTAGGTGGCGGCGTCGCCGAAGTGCCGCCAGGCGGCGAAGGCTGCGCCGAAGCCGTCGAGGCAGTCGGCGTGGTAATAGATGGTGCTTGCCATGTTCAGTAATGCGGCGGGATTTCGTCGCGCAGGTTGCGCTGCTCCTGCGGCTGGTCATTGTTGACGACCTGGTCGCGCAGGGCGCGCACTTCGCCGATCAGCCGGTCGATCTGTTGCTGCTGGCGATAGACCACCTTGTTCAGTTCCTCCAGCTGGTCTTCAGTGAAGCTGATCTTGATTTCCAGTTCGGTCAGGCGTGATTCCATCGTGGGCTTCTGTATTGGCTCAGGAGGGGTGAATGTTACTTCGGATCAAAAAACTTGGCGCGGAATGTTGACAAATCCCTTGGGGCGTCTATAATGCGCGCTTCTTCAGGCGGTTAGCTCAGTTGGTTAGAGCGCCACGTTGACATCGTGGAGGTCGTTGGTTCGATTCCAATACCGCCTACCAAATTCCTGACGGAGTCGTTTTGATCACTTTCCGAACTTGCACTGCAGTTCAGAAACTCTAATCGAGTCGGCTTTCGTTCATTCAAAAAAAGTGCGGCTCAGCCCGCACTTTTTTTTCGTCCAGAGAATCCTGTCATGCCAGATATCAAGCTTCCTGATGGTTCCATCCGTTCCTTCGAGCAGCCGGTCACCATCGCCGAGGTGGCGGCCAGCATCGGCGCCGGCCTGGCGCGTGCCGCGCTGGCCGGCAAGGTCAATGGCCAGCTGGTCGATACTTCGTTCCGCATCGAGGAAGATGTCGAGTTGGCCATCGTCACCGATCGCGATGCCGACGCACTGGAGTTGATCCGTCATTCGACGTCGCATCTGCTGGCCTATGCGGTCAAGGAACTGTTTCCGGAAGCCCAGGTGACCATCGGTCCGGTCGTCGAAAACGGCTTCTACTACGATTTTGCCTACAAGCGTCCGTTCACCCCGGAAGATCTGGTGGCCATCGAAAAGCGCATGGGCGAACTGGCGAAGAAGGATATTCCGGTGACGCGCGAAGTCTGGAATCGCGACGATGCAGTGAATTTCTTCCTCGGTCAGGGCGAGAAATACAAGGCCGAGCTGATTGCAGCAATTCCTGCCGATCAGCAGGTGTCGCTGTACCGCGAGGGCGATTTCATCGATCTGTGCCGTGGTCCGCACGTGCCGTCGACCGGCAAGCTCAAGGTGTTCAAGCTGATGAAGGTGGCCGGTGCCTACTGGCGCGGCGATCATCGCAACGAACAGTTGCAGCGCATCTACGGCACCGCCTGGGCGAAGAAGGAAGACCTCGATGCCTACCTGCACATGCTCGAAGAGGCGGAAAAGCGCGACCACCGCCGCCTCGGCAAGCAGTTCGACCTGTTCCACATGCAGGACGAGGCCCCCGGTCTGGTCTTCTGGCATCCCAAGGGCTGGTCGGTGTGGCAGGAAGTCGAGCAGTACATGCGCAAGGTGTACCGCGACAACGGCTATCAGGAAGTCCGTTGCCCGCAGATCCTCGACAAGTCCCTGTGGGAAAAGTCGGGGCACTGGGAGCATTACAAGGACAACATGTTCACGACCTCGTCGGAAAACCGCGACTACGCGGTCAAGCCGATGAATTGCCCGGGGCACGTGCAGGTCTTCAATTCGGATCTGCGTTCCTATCGCGAACTGCCGCTGCGCTACGGCGAATTCGGCTCCTGCCACCGCAACGAGCCGACCGGCGCCTTGCATGGCCTGATGCGCGTGCGCGGCTTCGTCCAGGATGATGGTCACATCTTCTGTACCGAAGACCAGATCGAGTCCGAAGTCACGGCGTTCAATGCGCTGGTCAAGCAGGTCTATGCCGATTTCGGCTTCAACGACGTCGCCGTCAAGCTGGCCTTGCGCCCGGAAAGTCGTGTCGGTTCCGATGAAGTCTGGGACAAGGCCGAGGATGCGCTGCGTTGCGGTCTGCGCGCTTCCGGTCTGGAATGGACGGAGTTGCCGGGCGAGGGCGCCTTCTATGGCCCGAAGATCGAATTCCACATCAAGGATGCGATCGGCCGTTCCTGGCAGTGCGGCACGATGCAGGTCGATTTCTCGATGCCGGGTCGTCTCGGCGCCGAGTATGTTGCCGGCAACGACGAGCGCAAGGTGCCGGTAATGCTGCACCGGGCGATCCTTGGTTCGCTCGAGCGTTTCATCGGCATCCTGATCGAGAACTTTGCCGGGGCCTTGCCGCTGTGGCTGGCGCCGGTACAGGCCGTGGTGCTGAATATTTCGGAAAAGCAGGCGGATTATGCGGCGGATGTTGCGCAAAAGCTGCACCGGGCGGGCTTCCGGGCTGAAGCGGATTTGCGCAACGAGAAAATTACCTATAAAATCCGCGAACATAGCTTGAACCGGCTGCCTTATCAGCTTGTTGTAGGCGACAAGGAAAAGGCGGACGGACTGGTAGCCGTGCGTACACGCGGTGGTCAGGATCTCGGACAGATGACTGTTGAGGCTCTGGTCGGGCGACTTCATGAGGAAGTCGCGGCGCGTAGTGGCACGGCTTAATTATTGATATTTCGGGGGTTTTACCATCGCTCAGAACAAGGCCCATCGTTTAAACGATGAGATTACAGTGCCGGAGATTCGTCTCCAGGGTGTGGAAGGTGAACAGCTTGGCATAGTCAGCATTCGTGCTGCGTTGCAGATGGCAGAAGAAGCCGGGGTTGACCTGGTCGAGATCGCGCCGACGGCGAAACCGCCGGTCTGCCGCATCATGGACTACGGCAAGTTCAAGTACCAGGAACAAAAGCGCGCACACGAAGCCAAGCTGAAGCAGAAACAGGTGCAGGTCAAGGAAATCAAACTGCGCCCGGGTACCGACGAAAACGATTACCAGATCAAGCTCAGGAACATGACGCGTTTCCTGGAAGAGGGCGACAAGGTCAAGGTGACCCTGCGCTTCCGGGGCCGCGAAATGGCGCATCAGGAATTCGGCATGCGCCAGCTGGAACGGATCAAGACAGATGTCGACGCCATCGGTGCGGTCGAACAGATGCCGAAGATGGAAGGGCGCCAGATGATCATGATCATCGCGCCGGCCAAGAAGAAGCAAGTAGTGTAAGTGTTGTAAAAGCAGTTATTAGTGCTTTCGGGTAGTACAAGCGTTCCCGCCGGGAACCACCTGACGGCATGACATTAAGGAGCATCAAAATGCCCAAGATGAAGACCAAGAGCGGCGCCAAAAAGCGCTTTTCGGTCCGCGCTGGTGGTTCCATCAAGCGTGGTCAGGCCTTCAAGCGTCACATCCTGACGAAGAAGACCACCAAAGTGAAGCGTCACCTCCGCGGTGCCGCAGCAGTCAACGAGCGTGACGTCGCATCCGTGCGCGCCATGTTGCCGTACGCGTAAGGAGATAGCATATGTCCAGAGTTAAACGTGGTGTAACGGCTCGCGCCCGTCACAAGAAAGTCCTCGCACTGGCCAAGGGTTACCGTGGTCGTCGCAAGAACGTATACCGCATCGCCAAACAGGCGGTGATGAAGGCCGGTCAATACCAGTACCGTGACCGTCGTCAGCGGAAGCGTCAGTTCCGTGCCCTGTGGATTGCCCGTATCAATGCTGCAGCTCGCGAGCTGGGCATGAAGTACAGCACCTTCATGAACGGTCTGAAGAAGGCCAACATCGAAGTCGACCGCAAGGTCCTGGCCGACCTGGCCGTCTTCGATCAGCCGGCTTTTGCCGCCCTGGCTGCACAAGCCAAGGCCAAGCTCGACGCCTGAGCAAAAGCTTGAAGAAAAAAAGGAGGCGCAAGCCTCCTTTTTTGTTGGTGCTGTTTTTCCGCTGGTTTAGTCGGTAGTTTTGTTTGGTACAAGTCCATGGACAATCTTGATCAAATCGTTAGCGAAGCGCGTGCCGCATTCGCCGCCATTTCCGACCCGGACGCGCTGGAACAGGCCAAGGCCCGTTTCCTTGGCAAGAGCGGCCAGATCACCGAGCTCCTGAAGGGGCTGGGCAAGTTGCCGCCTGAAGAGAAGAAAACCGCCGGTGCAGCGATCAATGTCGCCAAGACTGCCGTCGAAAATGCGCTGAACGAACGTCGTGAGGCGATCCGCAAGGCGGCGCTGGAAGCGCGCCTGGCTGAAGAAGCGCTGGATGTCACGCTACCCGGTCGCGCCGAAGCGCGCGGTGGCCTGCACCCGGTGACGCGGACGCTGGAGCGTATCGAATCGCTGTTTGCCTCGATCGGCTTCGAAGTCGCCGACGGCCCGGAAATCGAAGAGGATTTCCACAATTTCACTGCGCTGAACACGCCCGAGGATCACCCGGCGCGTTCGATGCACGACACCTTCTACCTGCAGAACCCGGACGGCTCACTGGCCGACAAGGTGCTGCTGCGTACGCACACCAGTCCGATCCAGGCGCGTTACATGCAGGCGCATGTCGCCAAGTACGGTCAACTGGAAAAAATGCCCGAAATCCGCATCATCGCGCCGGGCCGTGTTTATCGCGTCGATTCCGATGCAACGCATTCGCCGATGTTCCATCAGGTCGAGGGCCTGTGGGTTGGCGAGAATGTTTCCTTCGCCGACCTGAAGGGTGTCATCGCCGATTTCCTCAAGAGTTTCTTCGAAACCGACGATCTGACCGTGCGTTTCCGCCCATCCTTCTTCCCGTTCACCGAACCGTCGGCCGAAATCGACGTTGCCTTCATGAGCGGCGCGCTGAAGGGCCGCTGGCTGGAAATCGCTGGCTGCGGCATGGTTCATCCGAACGTGCTGAAGATCGCCGGCATCGATCCGGAAAAATACACCGGCTTCGCCTTCGGCTTCGGCCCCGACCGTCTGACCATGTTGCGCTACGGCGTCAATGATCTTCGCCTGTTCTTTGAAGGCGACCTGCGTTTCCTGAGGCAATTCGCATGAAATTCTCCGAATCCTGGCTGCGTACCCTCGTCGATCCCAAGCTGACGAGTGAGGAGCTTTCCCATCTGCTGACCATGGCCGGCCTCGAAGTCGAGGAGCTGGACCCGGTTGCCCCGGCTTTCGACAGTGTGGTCGTTGCCCATGTGCTGGAAGTCGTCAAGCATCCCGATGCTGATCGCCTGAACGTCTGCAAGGTTGATACTGGCAGCGGCACGCCGACCACCATTGTTTGTGGTGCGCCGAATGTCGCCGTTGGCCTCAAGGTGCCGTGCGCGCTGCCTGGCGCTCAACTGCCTGGCGATTTCACCATCAAAATTGCCAAGGTACGGGGCATCGAGTCCTCGGGCATGCTGTGTTCGGCCAAGGAACTGGGTATCGCCGAAGAGGCTTCCGGTTTGCTGATCCTGCCGGCCGACGCACCCGTTGGTCAGTCCATTCGCCAGTATCTCGATCTCGACGACAACCAGTTCGAGCTGAAGCTGACGCCGAACCGTGCCGACTGCCTGTCGCTGCTTGGTATCGCCCGCGAAGTCGGTGCTATCACCGGTGCGGCGACCAGCCTGCCGGTGGTGCCGGAAGTGCCGGCGACCATCGCCGATATGCGCGCCATCGTGCTCGACGCTCCGGAAGCCTGCCCGCTGTATTGCGGGCGTGTGGTCAAGGCCGTCAATGCCAAGGCGCCGACGCCGGAATGGATGAAGCGCCGGCTGGAACGCAGCGGCATCCGGGCGATTTCGGCGCTGGTCGACATCACCAATTACGTGATGCTCGAACTTGGCCAGCCGCTGCACGCCTTCGACAACACGAAGCTGGAAGGCGTGGTGCATGCCCGCCTGGCGAAGCCGGAAGAAAAGCTGCTGCTGTTGAACGAGCAGACGATTGCGGTCGACGCCGATATCCTGATGATTGCCGACGACGTCAAGCCGCTGGCCATGGCCGGCATCATGGGCGGCGAGGAGAGCGGTATCACGCTGGAAACCAGCGAGCTGTTCCTCGAATCGGCCTTCTTTGCGCCCAAGGCCATCGCCGGTCGTGCCCGTCGCTACGGCTTTGGTTCGGATGCTTCGCATCGCTTCGAGCGCGGTGTCGATTTCGGCGGCGCGCGTCGTGCCATCGAGCGCGCCACGCAACTGATCCTGGAAATCTGTGGCGGCCAAGCCGGTCCGGTGGTCGAAGCCAAGGCGGCATTGCCGGTCCGTCAGCCGGTGCGCCTGCGCACCGCCCGCGCCGAAAAGGTGCTCGGCCTGCCGCTCGGCGCCGAGCGCATCGCTGGCCTGTTCAAGGGGTTGGCGCTGTCGTTCGAACAGCAGGGCGATGATTTCCTGGTGACGCCGCCGTCGTGGCGCTTCGACATGGAAATCGAGGAAGACCTGATCGAGGAAATCGCCCGCCTGTACGGTTACGACAACATCCCGTCGCCGGCCCCGCGTGGCCGCCTGAAGATGCAGTTGCAGCGCGAGGCGCAGCGTCCGGCATTCCGCGTGCGCCAGATGCTGGCCGACCGCGGCTACCAGGAAGTGGTCAACTTCGCCTTCGTCGAAGCGGGCTGGGAAGCCGATTTCGCGGCGAAGACCGAAGAAGCCGACCTGATCCGCCTGGCCAACCCGATTGCCAGCCAGATGGCGGTGATGCGGTCGACGCTGTTCGGCGGCCTGATTGCCAATCTGGTGACCAACCTCAAGCGCAAGCAGAACCGCGTTCGCCTGTTCGAAGTCGGTCGTACCTTCCACCGCGATGCGGCAGCGCAGCCGGTGCAGGGCTTCCACCAGCCGTGGAAACTGTCCGGCCTGGCTTTTGGCGGTGCCTTGCCGGATGGTTGGGCGAGCGATGGCCGCAAGGTCGATTTCTTCGACGTCAAGGGCGATATCGAAGCCTTGCTGGCCCCGGCCGCGCTGCGTTTCGAGAAGCTCGCCCATCCGGCACTGCATCCGGGACGGGCGGCGCGCATCCTGGTCGACGGCAAGGAAATTGGTTGTATCGGCGAACTGCATCCGGAATGGGTGCAGAAATACGAGTTGACCGCAGCACCCGTGCTTTTCGAACTGGCATTCGATGCGCTGAAGGCGGTTGTCGTACCGGCTTACGCCGAGGTCTCCAAGTTCCCGGCAGTGGTTCGCGACCTGGCGGTTGTCGTCGATCGCGACCTTGCGCTGCAGGCCTTGTTCGATGGTCTGAAAAAGGATCTGCCGGCACTCGTCATCGATCTTCAGTTGTTCGATGTGTACGCCGGAAAGGGCGTCCCTGAAAACAAGAAAAGTCTTGCGTTACGGGTAGTTATGCAAGATACTCAACGCACTTTGCAAGATTCGGAAGTGGATGTTGCGATGCAGCATGTGATCGCCTGTCTGGATAAGACGTTCGGCGCCCAACTGCGAGCCTGACGAAAGAATACATAACGATGACGCTGACCAAAGCCGAACTCGCCGACCTGCTGTTCGAAAAAGTGGGACTCAACAAGCGCGAAGCCAAAGACATGGTCGAAGCCTTCTTTGAGGAAATCCGCAATGCCCTGGAAACCGGTGATGGCGTCAAGCTGTCCGGTTTCGGCAACTTCCAGTTGCGTGACAAGCCCCAGCGCCCGGGGCGCAACCCCAAGACCGGTGAAGAAATTCCCATTACCGCACGGCGTGTGGTGACTTTTCACGCCAGCCAGAAACTGAAGTCCGATGTCGAGCTTGCCTTCGATGGAATCGCGGCCTAAGAGTCCGGGCAGCGAAGATCTGCCCCCGATCCCCGCCAAGCGCTACTTCACCATTGGTGAAGTCAGCGAGTTGTGTGGCGTCAAGCCGCATGTGCTGCGCTACTGGGAGCAGGAATTCAACCAGCTGAAGCCGGTGAAGCGGCGGGGTAATCGCCGTTACTACCAGCATCATGAAGTACTGCTGGTGCGCCGGATTCGCGAACTTCTTTATAATCAGGGTTTTACCATCAGCGGTGCGCGCAATCGACTGGATGATGGCGCAGGGCATGAGCGTCCTGCGGTCGACGTCGAATCCGACAATAAAATGACGACGGATTTGCGTAGCGAATTGAAGGCGATTATCGAGATGTTGGCGGTTTAAATCGGCTGGATTTACGATATAATGCTCGGCTTGTCGGGGCGTAGCGCAGCCTGGTAGCGCACTTGCATGGGGTGCAAGGGGTCGCGAGTTCGAATCCCGCCGCCCCGACCAATGGAATCAGGCAAAAGGGCCAATCTTCGGATTGGCCCTTTTGTTTTGTCCGCCTTGCCGGGGAAGGCGATAAAATCCGCAACGATCCTGATCCGGGAATAGGTACATGAGCGAAATCGCTGCCGGGAAAAAGCTTGATGGCAATGGTGTTGGCACGGCGGCTGGCGTTCCTTTTCGGGACGCGCTGCTGTTCTGGCTCAAGCTGGGTTTCGTCAGCTTTGGCGGGCCGGCCGGGCAGATTTCGCTGATGCATCAGGAGCTGGTCGAGCGGCGGCGCTGGATCTCCGAACGTCGCTTCCTGCACGCACTCAATTACTGCATGCTGCTGCCCGGTCCGGAGGCGCAGCAACTGGCAACCTATATCGGCTGGCTGATGCACCGGACCTGGGGTGGCATTGTTGCCGGGGTGCTGTTCGTCCTGCCGTCGCTGCTGATCCTGGTTATCCTGTCCTGGGTATACGTCGCCTACGGGAATACCACGCTGGTTGCCGGATTGTTCTATGGCATCAAGCCGGCCGTCACGGCAGTCGTCGTCCAGGCGGCCTGGCGGATTGGCTCGCGCACCCTGAAAAACTGGCGCCTGATGGCGATCGCGCTCGTTGCGCTGCTGGCCATCCTGTTGCTGGGCATTCCTTTCCCGGCCATCGTCGCCGCGGCAGCATTGACCGGCTGGGTCGGCGGCCGGCTGGGCGGGCAGCATTTTCGGGTCGGCGGCGTATCTGCTGCGTCAGCAGGCAAACCCGGTGCGCCTGCGCTGATTGATGACGATAGCCCGCTGCCGGCGCATGCGCGCTTTTCCTGGCCACGCCTGGGGATCATCGCGCTGATCGGCGCGCTGTTGTGGATCGTGCCGGTCGGACTGCTCGTCGCGACGCTGGGATGGCAGCATACGCTGACCCAGATGTCGCTGTTCTTCACCAAGGCGGCATTGCTCACCTTCGGTGGCGCCTACGCCGTTTTGCCTTATGTCTATCAGGGAGCGGTCGAGCATTTTGCCTGGCTGACGCCAACCCAGATGATCGACGGTCTGGCACTGGGGGAGACGACGCCGGGGCCGTTGATCATGGTGGTTGCCTACGTCGGTTTTGTCGGTGCATACGCCGAGGGATTCTTCGGGCCGGATGCGCTGTTCCTGGCGGGATGCGCGGCGGCGGTGCTGGTGACCTGGTTTACCTTCCTGCCGTCATTCCTGTTCATCCTGGCCGGTGGTCCGCTGGTCGAGCGTACGCATGATGTGCCGCAGTTTACGGCGCCATTGGTCGCGGTGACCGCTGCCGTGGTCGGTGTCATCGTCAATCTCGCACTTTTCTTTGCCTATCATGTCTTCTGGCCGACAGGGTTTGCCGGGGATTTCGACATTTTTTCGGCGCTGATCGCGCTGCTGGCGGCGATCGCATTGCTGCGTTTCAAGCTCGGGGTGATTCCGGTCATCCTGGGGTGTGCAATAACCGGCCTTCTGGCGAGTCTGTGAGTCCATCATGCCCTGGTTGTCCCTGAATACCCAAATACTGATCGGCTCCCTGGTCGGGGTGCTGGGTGGCTGGTGGCTATCCGCCGCAGCGCCATCCGCAGCCGTCAGCGGCGGTACGCTTTATGCAGCAAAATTGCTGGGCAATCTGTTTCTCGATTTGCTGCGGCTGGTCCTGATTCCACTGGTTTTTTCGTCCATCGTTGTCGGGGTGGCCAGTTTGCGCACGCACAACCGCATGCACCGAGTCTGGGTGACCACGCTGCTGTTTTTCTTCATCACCATGGGCCTGGCCATCGTGCTCGGTTTTTCTGCGGCCAATATCTTTCGTCCGGGCGAAGGCATGCAACTCGCGATGTTTGCCGAAGCCACGCAGAATTTTCAGGCGCGGCAGATGCCGCTGCCGGATTACATTGCCCAGTTCCTCCGCGGCATGTTCCAGAATCCGTTCAAGGCGCTGGCGCAGGGCGAGATCCTGGCGGTGGTGGTGGCGGCGCTGTTTCTCGGTATCGCCCTGGTGGTCGGCGGTGATCGTTACCGGAATATTCGCCAGATCATCGAGGAATTGCAGGAACTCTGCCTGCTGGTCGTCGGCTGGATCATGCGCCTGGCGCCGCTGGGCATCGCGGCCCTGCTGCTGCAACTGGTGGCCAGCCAGAACGTGGCGCTGCTCGGCAGCCTGGCGCATTTCATCACGGTGGTGTTCGGGACCACGTTGTTTCACGGCATCGTCGTGCTGCCACTGATCCTCTGGTTATTCACCCGGATGTCGCCGCTGCAGTTCCTGAAGCGGGCCCGCGAGCCGCTGATCACGGCTTTTGCCACCAGTTCCAGCGCCGCCACCTTGCCCATCACCTTGCGCTGTACCGAGCAGCAGCTGCATGTGAAGAAGGAGATTGCCAGTTTCGTCATTCCGCTGGGGGCTACAGCCAACATGGATGGCACGGCGCTGTACGAAGCGGCGGCGGTGCTTTTTGTCGCCCGTCTGGCTGGGGTGGAACTCGATCTGGTGCACCAGATCATCGTTTTTGCCGTTGCCATGCTGGGTGCGATGGGCGCCCCGGGCATCCCCAGCGTGGGCATGCTGTCGATGGTGCTGGTTCTCGAATCGGTGGGTTTGCCGACCGAGGCCATCGCCATCCTGCTGCCCATCGACCGCATCCTCGATACCGTGCGCACGGCAGTCAACGTCGAAGGGGACATGGTCGGGGCGATGGTCGTCGAGAAGCTTGCTGCCTTGCCCGAAGCTCCGGTCAAGAACGCCTGACCCGGCAGGGTCTATTGCTCGACGAATGCCCGTTCGATGACATAGTCGCCCATCTCGCCGATGTGGGGCGAAATTTTGAAGCCGAAGCTGTCGAGCATGGCCGAGACTTCCTTGAGCATGGCCGGGCTGCCACAGATCATGCCGCGGTCGGTGGCTGGGTCGAGGGGGGGCTCACCGATGTCTGCGAACAGCTTGCCGGAGAGGATCAGTTCGGTTTGCCGGCCTTCGTTGCGGAACGGTTCACGGGTGACGGTCGGGTAGTAGATCAGTTTTTCGCGGATTTCCTCACCCAGGTATTCGTGCTTCCTGAGATCCTCTTCGATGTAGTCGTGATAAGCCAGTTCGTTGGTCCGGCGGACGCCGTGGATCAGGATCACCTTGTCGAAACGTTCATAGGTTTCCGGATCGTGGATCAGGCTCATGAAGGGCGCCAGGCCGGTGCCGGTGGCGAACATGAACAGCCGCTTGCCTGGGTTCAGGTCGCGCAGGACAAGCGTGCCGGTCGGCTTGCGGCTGACCAGCAATTTGTCGCCCGGTTGCAGGTGTTGCAGGCGTGAGGTGAGCCGACCGTCCGGTACCTTGATGCTGAAAAACTCCAGATGTTCTTCGTAATTGGCGCTGGCGACGCTATAGGCGCGCATCACCGGCCGGCCATTGACTTCCAGGCCGATGGTCACGAATTGCCCGTTGATGAAACGCAGGCCCGGATCACGCGTGGTGCGGAAGGTGAAGAGGCTGTCGTTCCAGTGGTGAACGGAAACGACCGTTTCGTGATTGAAGTTGCTCATGGTGGGTCCTGGCTGGAGATGATGCAATCAGCTTAGGCGTTGTGCGATCAATGTAAAAGCGGATAATTCGGTTATTGCTTATCTATTGGATCGATATGAGGCTGACGCTGCGTCAACTGGAAATCTTTGCCGCGGTGGCCCGCAGCGAGAATGTTTCGCAGGCTGCCGGTCGTCTCGCCATGTCGCAATCGGCTGCCAGCAGCGCATTGGTCGAACTGGAGCGCTTGTACGACTGTCCGCTGTTCGACCGGATCGGCAAGAGTCTTCATCTGAACAGTGCCGGGCGCGGGCTGCTGCCGCTGGCCGAAGCATTGATCGGCCAGGCCCGGGAGCTCGAGGATTATCTGTCTGGTGGACGGCCGGGGCCGCTGAATGTCGGTGCGACGCTGACCATTGGCAATTACCTGGCGACGCTGATCGTTGTCGACTACATGAAGCAGTATCCGCAATCGCCGGTGCAGTTGCAGGTCGCCAATTCGGATACCGTGGTCGAGCGTCTGCTGCGTTTCGAATGCGATCTCGGGTTGATCGAAGGCGAGGTGGTTCATCCCGATCTGGTGGTCGAGCCCTGGCTGGCCGACGAGTTGGTGGTTTTCTGCGCGCCGGACCATGTGCTCGCTGGCGGCGCAGCAGTCGACAATGCCACCCTGTCGGCACAATCATGGATATTGCGCGAACCGGGATCGGGAACGCGCAGCCAGTTCGATCGCTGTATCGGTAGCCGGATGAGCACGTTCCGGCTGGGGCTGGAACTGGAACATACCGAGGCGATCAAGCGGGCCGTGGAGTCAGGTCTCGGTCTGGGTTGTCTGTCGCGCCTGTCCCTGCGCGAGGCATTCCGCCGTGGCAGCCTGATCGAACTGCCAACGCCGCAGTTTGACCTGCGCCGGCATTTCTACTTTGCCAGTCACCGGCGCCGCAATACCGGGGCGGCGGGCCGCCTGTTCAGGCAGGCTTGTCTTGCCGCCAGCGCGGGCGCCGACAGCACGGCAGATCTTGCTTTGCCCTTCATCCGCTGAGGGCTGGCATCACGGGCAGTAAATCCCGCGCAGCATGCCGATGATGCTGGTCAGTCGTTCATCACCGATCCGGTAATAGATCCGGTTGCCTTCCTTGCGCGACTTCAGCAACTGGCGGTTGCTCAGCAGGCTCAGGTGCTGGGAGATATTCGGCTGTGAGGTGCCGATGGCCTGACTGATATCGCCGACCGAGCGCTCGCCTTCGCCGAGCAGGCAGACGATGCTCAGGCGCAGCGGATGCGCGATTGCCTTGAGCAGATTGCCGATCTGCTCGATTTCGACATCACTCCAGTTGATCCGGGTGATTCCGGGTGCTGCGGCATAGGGCCAGTTGGCCATCTGGATTGTCCGGTAGACGTATTTGAAGGCGAGATTTTACGGAGAGTGGTGGCAGGCAAATAGACGTATTGCTTCGATGCTTATAAGCATCGATTCTAAGCGTCTATCCCGATTGTCATGTCTCCCCCCGGGGTCTCCGGAATTTTGTGCGAAGCGGGTACAATGCTACCCCTTCCGGATGCGCGACATTTTTGATTCTGGCGCGAGAAGGAGTGCAGGGTGGCTGGCTTGCCCGGTCAAATAAGGAAAAACCGGATCTGGCTGTTTTTATTTGTATATTGAAAAATATATACGGACAAATTAAATTACACTGCTGATTCTATATTTAACCAGGAGAATATTATGGATTTGTCTGCACTTTCCCTTGCCGAGCTTCGTGATCTGCAGCAACAGATTCCCGCTGAATTGAAGCGTCGCGAGTCTGCCGAAAAAGCAAACGTGCTTAACGAAGTGCGTGCTTTTGCCAAAGCCCGCGGGTTTGCCATCGAGGATCTGCTGGGCAAGGAAGTCAAGGTCAAGGCTGCTGGCGGTGGTGGCAAGGTGAAGGTCAAATACCGTCATCCGCAGAATGCCGAACTGGAATGGACTGGCCGTGGTCGCAAGCCGAAATGGGTTGAAGCCTGGCTGGCTGAGGGCGCTTCCATGGATGCCCTGCTGGTCTGACCCATGCGTATATTGCTCAGCAACGACGATGGTTATTTTGCTCCGGGGCTCGCGGCGCTGGCCGAGGCCTTGTCCGGCCTTGGCGAGATCGTCGTGGTTGCACCGGAGCAGAACCGCAGTGGCGCCAGCAATTCGCTGACGCTCGACCGGCCGCTGATGCTCCGGCAGGCGGCCAGCGGCTTTCATTTCGTCAATGGCACGCCAACCGATTGCGTCCATCTGGCGGTGACCGGCATGCTCGATTATCTGCCGGATATTATTGTTTCCGGAATCAATTCGGGTGCCAATATGGGCGACGACACCATTTATTCCGGTACGGTCGCTGCGGCAACCGAAGGGTATTTGCTCGGCATTCCGTCAATTGCCGTTTCGATGACCAGTTTTGAAGGGCTGAATTACGCAACCGCCGGGCGCGTGGCGCGTGAATTGGTCGAGCGTTATGTAAATAACCCGATTTCCGGTCCGGTATTGCTCAATGTGAATGTCCCGGATATTCCTTATGACCAATTGACCGGTATGGAAGTGACCCGACTGGGACGCCGTCACAAGGCGGAGCCGGTGGTACGCATGACTTCGCCGCGCAAGGAAACCGTGTACTGGATCGGTGCTGCCGGTGCGGCGGCCGATGCCGGGCCGGGAACCGATTTCCATGCGATCGAACAGAACCGGGTTTCGATCACGCCATTGCAGATCGATCTGACCCATACCAGCCAGTTGCCATCCATCCGTCAGTGGCTGCAATGACGACTCACGGTTTGCAGGGTATCGGCATGACCTCGCAGCGGACGCGCGCACGCATGATCGAGCGTCTGCGCGAGAAGGGTATCCGGAGTGCGGCGGTGCTTCAGGCGATGGCCGCGGTGCCGCGCCATGTCTTCGTCGAGGAAGCGCTAGCCTCGCGCGCCTATGAAGACACCGCGTTGCCGCTGGGAATGGGGCAGACGATTTCGCAGCCCTATATCGTTGCCCGCATGATCGAACTCTTGCTCAATGGCCGTCCCGGGCTGGGCAAGACGCTGGAGATCGGTGCCGGTTGCGGCTACCAGGCGGCAGTGCTGGCGCAGTTGAGCAAGGATGTCTACGCGGTCGAACGGATCGCGCCCTTGCTGGAAAAGGCCAAGGCCAACATGCGCGTGCTGCAGCAGTTCAACGTGCGTTTGAAACATGCCGACGGACATTTTGGTTTGCCAGAAGCCGGTCCATTCGATAGCATCATCGTTGCCGCTGCCGGTTCGGCCATCCCGCCGGACCTGCTCAGGCAACTGGCCCCGGGCGGACGCATGGTCTTGCCTGTCGGGGGGCAGGAGCAGTATCTTTGCCTCGTCGAACACACGCCAAACGGCTTCACGGAGACGCGACTCGACCCGGTCCGGTTCGTCCCCCTGCTATCTGGAACACAATGATCAGAGTTTTCGTACTGCTTTTTCTTGTCTCTTCGATCACCGCCTGTACCCAGGCGCCGGCGCCTACCATCGATCGTTCACCGACTGCCCAGGCCAGGGTTGCCGGGCCCGGCGAATATGTCGTCAAGCGTGGTGACACGCTCTACCGCATTGCCCGCGACAACGGCCTGGATCATGTTGAACTGGCGGCGCTGAACCAGATCGATAACCCGTCTACCCTGCGCGAAGGCCAGATCCTTCGCCTGCGTCCGGCCGAACAGCCCGCACCGGCAGTGGCCACGGTGGCAACACCGATCGGTGTCGGCAGCGGTGTCGAATCCCGTCCGCTCGAAGGCGCCGCGCCGACGCCAGCTCCGGTACAGGCCAGCGGCACGCTGCGCGAACCGAGGGGAGGCAAGGAGCCTTACTCCGACGAGGCATATGCCCGCCTGAACAATCAATTGCCGGCAACGCCGCCGGTGGCCGCCACGGCTGCAGCCCCCGCCGAGCCGGAAGGCACGGTACAGGTCGAGGGCATCGTCTGGGCCTGGCCGTCGGCAGCAAAGATCAAGTCGGCATACAACGGCAGCACCAACAAGGGTATCGACTTTGCCGGCAAGCAGGGCGAGGCGGTGCAGGCTGCCGGTGATGGCCGGGTGCTCTACGTTGGTGACGCGCTGGCCGGCTACGGCAAACTGGTGATCGTCAAGCACAGCACCGATCATCTTTCGGTCTACGCCCATAACAGCCGGATTCTGGTCAAGGAAGGCCAGGCCGTGAAACTTGGACAGAAGATTGCCGAAATGGGCAGTACCGGCACCGACAGCGTCAAGCTGCATTTCGAGATCCGCAAACAGGGCAAGCCGGTCGATCCGACGCCCTTCCTGCCCAAACGATGAGCCTCGCTGACGAGGATGGCGACGAAGCCACCCTACCGGTGGCTGCCGAGGGGGAGGATCTTTTCCCCGCGGCAGTCGAGATGTCGCTCGCCGAAGGCAGTCTGCTCGAAGATGTCACCCAGCTTTACCTGAATGAAATCGGCGCCAAGCCGCTACTGACGCCGGCGGAAGAACTGGCGACCAGCCGCCTGGTGTGTGCCGGCGATTTTGCCGCGCGCCAGAAAATGATCGAGCACAACCTGCGGCTCGTCGTGAATATCGCCAAGCATTACCTGAATCGCGGCATTCCCTTGCTCGACCTGGTCGAGGAGGGCAATCTCGGCCTGATCCACGCGCTGGAAAAATTCGATCCCGAGCGCGGTTTCCGTTTTTCGACCTATGCCACCTGGTGGATACGCCAGAGCATCGAGCGCAGCATCATGAACCACTCGCGGACCATCCGCCTGCCGGTGCATGTGGTCAAGGAAATCAACCTGGTGCTGCGCGCGATGCGCCACCTGGAATCTGCCGACAGCCGCGAGTCGACCGTGGAAAAGGTCGCCCTGCTGCTCGACCGGCCGGCGGACGATGTGCGCCGCATCCTGTCGCTCAACGAACATATCGCCTCGCTTGATGCGCCGCTCGACATCGATCCGAATCACACGATGGCCGAGTTCATCGCCGATGAAGCCGACAGCGCCGATCCGGAAAGCCTGCTGCAGTCGAGCGAGGTCGGTTCGCTGCTGGAAGACTGGCTTGCCCAGTTGAGTGAACGCCAGCGCCAGATCATCGAGCGGCGTTATGGCCTGAATGGCAGCGAGATCGCGACACTCGATGCCATTGCCGGCGATCTCGGTCTGACCCGGGAGCGTGTCCGCCAGATCCAGATCGAAGGCCTGGAGCGTTTGCGCAAGATCATCAAGCGCGGCAACATCACGCGCGATTCGCTGCTCTGAATATTGCGGTCAACGGTCCATTCGGGCCGTTTTTGCAGCGCCGTTGGCAGGCATCGCCCGGCGGATCTCCTCGGCCAGCTGATACACCGACATGGCATAGAAGCTGGAACGGTTGTAGCGCGTGATCACGTAGAAATTCTCGAAGCCCAGCCAGTATTCCGTTTCACGTTCGGGCGACACCAGGTCGACCAGCGTGACCGTCGATTCCGGCGCGGCGGCAGCGAGAATGCCGCGATCGAACAGATCGCCGGCGCGCAGGCTGGGGCGGATGCCGGCTTCGAGCAGCGACGCATCCGGCGTGCCCGGCAGGTTTGCCGGCACGGCAACCGGTTGCCCGGCCTGCCAGCCATGTTGTTCGAGGAAGCGGGCGACGCTGCCGATGGCATCGTCGACGCTGTTGGCCAGATCCACGCGCTGGTCGCCGTCGAAATCGACGGCATAGCGGCGCTGGCTGCCCGGCATGAATTGCGGGATGCCGATGGCGCCGGCAAACGAGCCCTTGACCGCCAGCGGATCGAGGCCGTTCTCGCGGGTCAGTAGCAGGAACTGTTCAAGCTCGGTACGGAAATAGTCGGCCCGGCGCGGATACTGGAAAGCCAGCGTGGCCAGTGCCTCGAGCACGCTGAAGCCGCCGGTGTTGCGGCCATACACCGTTTCCACGCCGATGATGGCGACGATCACTTCTTCCGGCACGCCATACAGCGCGCGGGCGCGGGCCAGGGTAACGGCATTGTCCTGCCAGAAGCGGACGCCACCGGCGATGCGCTGTTCATTGACAAAGCGTGGGCGGTAACGCTCCCAGGAACGCTGCGTGGGTGATGTTGGCGGCGCGATCAGTTGCAGCACGCGGGCATTGGGCCGGATTTCGGCGAACTGGCCGAGGATCGTGGCGGCAGCGAAACCATGGCGCTGTTCGAGGTCACGGGCAAAGGCTTCGGCTTCCGGCAGCGTGGCGATGCTGTCCGGCGCGGCCGTGCTGATCTGGGTGACAAGGGCGAGGGCGAGAGCGGCCAGGGTCTTGTTCAAGGGTTTCTCCGTCGGGGAAGTCGGGCAACGGCCGCGCGCAGCGCCGCCAGGTGTTCGGGGTTCTCGGGGGCATAACGGGCCAGCAGGAAATGGTGCACGACGGCAGCGAAATCCGCCGCCAGTTCAGGCTTGCTGTTGCCAACCCGGGCGGCAAGCGCCAGTGGTGTTTCCCCCGGCGCGCAGTCTACCCTGATTCGGCGCAGCGCACGATGCCAGAGCATTAATTCCGGCGCGACGCGGCGGCGATGATGCAGCGTCCACAGCGTGATCAGCGCCAGTACCAGCGTACAGGCGACGCCGAGGGCAATGGCCAGGCTGCGCCAGTCGGCATCGGGCAGACCGAGCCGCGACAACAGTTCGCGCTGGCGCCTGGCGTCATAGCCGAGAATGTTCTGGTTCCACGCGTTGTTCAGGGCTTCCCAGCGATGGCGGATGTCGCGCAGCCAGTCGGCGCGGACCTGCAGGAAGGCCGGTAGCGGTTCGCCGAAGGGCAGGGCGTTGGCGATGCCCTGTTCGATGCGTTCCGGCGCCACCGCAGCGGTTGGATCGACGCGTACCCAGCCCCGGTTGGCCAGCCAGACTTCCGCCCAGGCATGGGCTTCAGACTGGCGAACGACGAGATAGCCGTCGCGCGGATTCATTTCACCGCCCTGGTAGCCGCCGACCACGCGGGCCGGAATGCCGGCGCTGCGCATCAGGACGACGAAGGCGGCGGCGTAGTGCTCGCAGAAACCACGGCGCGAACGGAACAGGAAATCGTCGATGCCGTCGCGCCCGAGCAGCGGTGGTTGCAAGGTGTAGTAAAAATCTTCGGTCGAGAAGTGGCGCAGCGCCAGGGCGACCACGCGTTCGGGCTGGACTGCCTGCTGACGCCAGCTTTCGGCCAGCATCCGCGTCTGCGGATTGCTGTTCGGCGGCAACTGCAGGTTGTCGCGGAGGACGGCCGGTGCTTCTTCGGCATTGAACCGGTAAGCGGTGGCGGCAGCAAGCCGGAAGCGCTGGCGCGTTTCCAGCGGTTGTTGGGCCAGGGCGCTCAGGCGGCCGTCGAGGCTGGCGCCGTCAGGCAGCGTGACCGGCGCATCGAGGGCCAGCAGCCAGCGCTGGCTGTGGGCCTCCAGCGTGGTTTCGTAGCCGATCGTCGGGCCGGCCGGCTGAATGCTTTCCGGCGCCCGGCGTTGCCTTGACTGGCGCCAGGTCGTGCCATCGAAATGTTCCATGACCGGGCCGCGCCAGTACAGTTGTGGGCGCGCCGGCGGTGCAGCGTCGAAACGCACGCGAAAGGCGATTTCCCCACTCTGCACGAGATTGGCAATGCTGCCCGGCGTCATGCTGTCGGAGAGGCCGGTCTTGCCGCTGAAGGCATCCTGCGGCAAACCCCAGAGCGGCCCGCTGATGCGCGGGAACAGCAGGTAAAGGACAAGCATGAAGGGCAGTGCCTGCACGGCGAGCAGGCCGGCATAGCGCAGGTTCTCGCGGATGCCGATGGTGCCGGCGTGGAGCCGGATCAGCGCGGCGGTGACGAGCCACAGCGACAGCAGCAGCCAGAGTCCGGTCGGCATGTCCTGCGAGTAGAAGTAATGCGTCAGCAGCAGGAAGTAGCCGAGCAAGATGACCACCATCGCATCGCGCCGGCTGCGCATTTCCAGCAGCTTCATCGCCATGAACATGACCAGCATGGCGACGCCCGCATCGCGCCCGAGCAGCGTGCCGAAATCGGCCACGATGCCGATGCTGCCGGCCACGGCCAGCGGCAGCAGCAGCCAGCGTCGGGGCAGTCGCCGGTCCTGCCACCACAACCACGCAGCCCAGCCGCACAGCAGGCCGGTCAGCAGCGACAGCCACAGCGGCAGGTGCAGCGCATGCGGCAGCGTGGTGACCGCCGCCGCTGCGAACAGCCAGGGCGGCACATCGCGGGCCAGGGCTTCGGGCTGGGCTGTGCTCATGACGGGAACAAGGCCAGTGCTTCGAGGCAGCGTTGCTGGTGCGCCTCGCCGCTGCCGGCGGGAATTTCCTGCCCGGGTAGCGAGAGCGCGAAATGCAGGTGCCGGCTGCCGGCTTCCAGCACCCAGGCGGTCAGCATCGACAGCCGCGTTTCGTCAGCCAGTGCGGGGTCGGTTGCCGACCAGGCAAGATCCAGTTCGGCATCGCTGCCGCCGGCAAATTGTTTGATCAGCAAGGGGCGCTGGCCGTTGTCACGGGCGCTGGCCTTCCAGGCGACATGGCGCAGCGAGTCGGCCGGCTGGCGTTCGCGAAAGCCGGAGAAGTCTTCCTGTCCCCCCTGGCCGTTGCTGATGCCGCCCAAGGGGCGCAGCGTGTTTTCCGGGAGCGGGGTGGGGCGCGGACAGGGATATACCAGGCAGCGCATGGCGGGCTGCAGATAACTCCAGGCGGTGAACAGGCCGAGCGGGTAACGGGTGCTCAGACGTACCCGCGGCAGCGCCATCCAGCCACGCCGATGGCTGCCGACAGGGACCGTGATTTTTGCCCGGTCATGGCCGTTGACCGCAACAATTGCCGACATTCCCTTGTCGGCCTCGAAAACCAGGCTGCGTCGGGTCATCGGCCGATCGTTGTCGAGGATCAGCTCGAATTCGGCCTTTTCGCCGACAAAAACCGGCGCGCAGCGGCCAGGTGTGATGCTCAGACCGTGCAGGTTGCGGAAAGTGTGCACCATGCCGCTGATGCCGATCCCGGCCAGCAGGAAAACCAGCGCGTGGCCCAGCGCCAGGTTGTAATTGATGGCGCCGATCAGCATGACGACAAGGGCCAGCGCAAACAGCAGACCGCCGCGCGACGGCACGATGAAGATGCGCCGCTGGCCCAGCCGGATGCTGGTTGTCCCGTCATCCTGCCAGCGGAACAGGCGCTGCTGCAGATTGTCGATCAGACGCACGGCGTTCAGGGAATGGCGACGCTGCTGATCAGGGCGTCGATGTCGCTGGTGCCGGCAAGGCCGCCACCCTGCGCGGAATGCAGGCGATGGCGGGCGACCGACGGAAACACCGCCTGCACATCGTCGGGCAGCACCATGTCGCGTCCGGCCAGCCAGGCCCAGGCCCGGGCAGCGGCCAGCAGGGCCAGCCCGGCTCGCGGCGACAGGCCGTGGCGGAAGCTCGGGCTGTGGCGGCTGGCGGCGACCAGTGCCTGGATGTAGTCGATCAGCGCCGGCGCCACATGCAGGTTGGCAATCTCCGCCTGCAGTTGCGGCAACTGCTCGGGGGGCAGCAGGCTGGCCAGTTGTTCGACTGCCTGGCGCCGGCCACCGGAAGCCAGCAGCGCGCGTTCGGCGTCGCGGCCGGGATAGCCCAGTTCGATGCGCATCAGGAAGCGGTCGAGCTGCGATTCGGGCAAGGGAAAGGTGCCGATCTGGTGTGCCGGATTCTGCGTGGCGATGACGAAGAACGGGTGGGGCAGGGCGCGCGTTTCGCCTTCGCTGGTCACCTGGCCTTCTTCCATGGCTTCGAGCAGGGCGCTCTGGGTCTTCGGCGTGGCCCGGTTGATTTCATCGGCCAGCACCAGTTGCGAGAACACCGGCCCGGGAACGAAGCGGAAGCTGCCCTGCTCGCGATCGAAGATCGAGACGCCGGTTATGTCGGCGGGCAGCAGGTCGGCGGTGAACTGGATGCGCGCGAACTGCAGGCCGAGCAGGCGTGCCAGGGTATGCGCCAGCGTTGTCTTGCCCAGGCCGGGCAGGTCCTCGATCAGCAGGTGGCCGCCGGCGAGCAGGCAGGCGGCGGCCAGCCTGACCTCGGTTTCCTTGCCGAGGATGATCCGGTTGGCAGCGTCGAGCACCGGCATGAAGGCATGCGGTCGACTGCCCGTTTGATGTGTTTTTGTGTTGGTCATGCAGCTTTCCGTTCGGGGAGGCAGTTCTGACGCATTCTAATGCTTGAAGCGCCTCGGGAAATAAGACGATAATGATTCTTCGACGAGCGCCATCCAGTGCGCCGCATCGCAGAGAGAGAACAAGTGACGACCACTGCCTTCATCACCCATCGCGACTGCCAGTTGCATGACATGGGTACGCATCACCCCGAATGCCCGCAACGTCTGACCGCCATCAACGATCACCTGATCGCCCAGGGTATCGACGCTTATTTCGTTTATTACGACGCACCGCTGGCGACCTTCGAACAGTTGATGCGCGTGCATCCGGCATCGCACCTTGAACGCATCAAGCGCGCCTCGCCGGAACTCGGGGTTGTCCATCTCGACCCCGATACGGCGATGAACCCGCACACCTGGCAGGCTGCCCTGCGTGCCGCCGGTGCCGGTTGCCTGGCGGTCGACCTGGTAATGAGCGGCGAATCCGAGAATGCCTTCTGCGCCGTTCGCCCGCCCGGTCACCACGCCGAAAAGGCCAACCCGATGGGCTTCTGCTTCTTCAACAATATCGGTGTCGCCGCCCGCCATGCGCTCAAGGTGCACGGTCTGGAGCGCGTCGCCATCATCGATTTCGACGTGCATCACGGCAACGGCACCGAAGACTGCTTTGCCGGCGACGAGCAGGTGCTGATGTGCAGCATTTTCCAGCACCCGTTCTACCCGTACTCCGGTGCCGACAAGCCGGCCGCCAACATGTGCAACGTGCCGCTGGCTGCCGGCAGCGGTGGCGAAGAGTTCCGCGACGCGGTGCTGCAGGTATGGACGCCGCGCCTCAAGGAATTCAAGCCGCAGATGATCCTCATCTCGGCTGGTTTCGACGGTCACTACGAAGACGACATGGGTGGCCTCAAGCTGCTCGAGAAGGATTTCGCGTGGTGTACCGATCATCTGAAGAAACTGGCGGCGGAAATGTGCGACAAGCGCATCGTCTCCATGCTCGAAGGTGGTTACGTGATGACCTCGCTGGCGCGCAGCGTCGGCGCGCACCTGCGGGTGCTGGCCGATCTCTGATGGCCGCTTCCTTTGGAAAAAGGCCGGGCTGGGGTAAAATCCAGCCCTCTTTTTTCATGTTTCCAACGTTTTTACGGATAAATCCATGGCGTTGATTGTTCAGAAGTATGGCGGCACCTCGGTCGCCAATCCCGAGCGCATCAAGAATGTTGCCCGTCGCGTTGCCCGTTTCAGGGCGCAGGGGCATCAGGTCGTCGTCGTCGTCTCGGCGATGAGCGGCGAAACCAACAAGCTGATCGCACTGGCCAAGGAAATGCAGGCCACACCGGACCCGCGCGAACTCGACGCGGTGGTGTGTACCGGCGAACAGGTCACCACCGGCCTGCTGGCCATGGGCCTGAAGGCCATCGGCGTCGATGCCAAGAGCTACACCGGCGCCCAGGTCAAGGTCCTGACCGACAGCACCTTCACCAAGGCGCGCATCCTGTCGATCGACGAAGAGAACATTCGTCGCGATCTCGATGCCGGCAAGGTCGTCATCGTTGCCGGTTTCCAGGGCGTTGATGCCGACGGCAACATCACCACGCTTGGTCGCGGCGGCTCCGACACCTCGGGCGTTGCCCTGGCGGCGGCGCTGAAGGCCGACGAGTGCCAGATCTACACCGATGTCGATGGCGTCTATACGACCGACCCGCGCGTCGTGCCCGAAGCCAAGAAGCTCGATACCATCACCTTCGAAGAGATGCTGGAAATGGCCAGCCTCGGCTCCAAGGTGCTGCAGATCCGCTCGGTCGAATTCGCCGGCAAGTACAAGGTCAAACTGCGCGTGCTGTCCAGCTTCCAGGACGAAGGGGAAGGCACGCTGATCACTGTTGAGGAAGACAAGAACATGGAACAACCGATCATTTCCGGTATCGCCTTCAATCGCGACGAAGCCAAGCTGACCATGCTCGGCGTTCCGGACACCCCGGGCATCGCCTACCAGATCCTGGGCGCCATCGCCGATGCCAACATCGACGTCGACATGATCATCCAGAACGTCGGCCACGACGGCACCACCGATTTCTCCTTCACCGTCAACCGCGGCGAATTCGCCAAGGCCCAGGGCATCCTGGAAGGCGTCAAGCAGAAGCTCGGCGCCCGTGAAGTCACCGGCGACAACAAGATCTGCAAGGTCTCTGCCGTCGGTGTCGGCATGCGCTCGCACCCGGGCGTTGCCTCGAAGATGTTCAAGGCGCTGGCCGACGAAGGCATCAACATCCAGATGATCTCGACTTCCGAAATCAAGATTTCCGTCGTCCTCGACGAGAAGTACCTGGAGCTGGCCGTCCGCGTCCTGCACCGCACCTTCGGTCTCGACCAGTAAAAGTTTGACCAAAGGGCGCGGAGGCTATATCATCCGCGCCTCGTTGTAGCAGGCAAGGACACGTGGCCGAGTGGTCGAAGGCACACCCCTGCTAAGGGTGCATCCGGGCAAAACCTGGATCCAGGGTTCGAATCCCTGCGTGTCCGCCAAGCAATACGACGATTGATAAAGCCCTTATCCTGCGATAAGGGCTTTATTTTTTTGTCATGGCGGCGAGTGGCGCAGCTGGGCAATGTCCCGGCCCGGCGGTGTGCCGAACATGCGGCGATATTCCCGATTGAACTGTGATGGGCTTTCGTAGCCGACGTGATGCGCGGCGGATGCCGCATCGGTGTCGGTGGCCAGCATCAGCCGGCGTGCCTCGTGCAGGCGCATCTGCTTCTGATACTGCAGTGGCGTCATCGCGGTCAGTGCCTTGAAATGGTGGTGCAGCGACGATTTGCTCATGTTCGACAGGCTGGCCAGGCGGTCGATGCTGATCGGCTGGTCGAGGTTGCTCTTCAGCCAGTCGATGGCGCGGACGATCTGGTGGCTGTGGCTGCCGCTGGCGGCGGCCTGGCGCAGGCGGGAGCCGAGCGCGCTGGTGAGCAGGCGGTAGAGCAGTTCACGCTCGAAAATCGGCGCCAGCACCGGGATGTCGGCCGGCGCATCGAGCAGGCGGGCGAGGCGCAGCGCGGCGCCCTGAATTTCGGCACTGAGCATGCCGACGGCAATGCCACGGTCAACGTTCCCCGGCAGCCTGTTTTGCGGGATGGCTGCAGCCAGTTCGCTGATCTTCAGCGGATCGAGCAGCAGCCCAAGGCCCAGATAGGGTTCGCTGGCCGAGGCCCGGGTGATGCGCGAGAACATCGGCAGATCGACTGACGAAATCAGGCAATGACGGGCGTCGTAATCGTAGGTCTCGTCGCCGACGGTGATCCGCTTGGCCCCTTGGACCATCAGCGCAAAAACCGAGGCCATGATGGCGCAGGTCGGGACGTCCGTACGCGAACCACGAAACAGCAGCAGGCCGGGGATCGCCGTCTCGACCGTCCCGTCATCCTGGCAATGGCGGTGAAGTATCGCGGCGATTTCGTCGCGCTGGCGGCTCAGCGTGGCATTGTCCATGGCGCTGGAATCATTCGGTCGAGGTGAGGTCAGAGCGGCAGTATCCATGGCCGACAGCGTAGCGGTTTTGGCCGGGTCCGACGAGAGGCGGGATGTCGTTTCTGGAGGATCAGGCAATAAGTCTGCACGATTGGGTTATCGGCAGCCGCGCGCTCTCAACCACACTACTCGCATCAACAGCGCAATCGGGTTTGCCGCTGTTCTGCTTTTACGAGGAGCTTGCAGATGATCCAACTGACGATTAATGGCAAGGCGCAACACGTCGATGTCGCGCCCGATACCCCGCTGCTGTGGGTGCTGCGCGACAGCCTGCAGATGACCGGCACCAAATACGGCTGCGGTCAGGGGCTGTGCGGCGCCTGTACCGTGCATGTCGATGGCGAACCGGTGCGCGCCTGTTCGACGCCGGTTTCGGATGTGGTGGGGCGCAGGATTACGACCATCGAGGCGGTCGATGGCGAGCGCGTCGGCAAGGTCGTCCAGGAAGCCTGGCGCAAACTCGATGTCGTCCAGTGCGGCTACTGCCAGTCCGGCCAGATCATGAGCGCCGTCGCCTTGCTTACCCAGAACCGCAAACCGAGCGATGCCGATATCGACAACGCCATGGCGGGCAACCTGTGCCGCTGCGCCACCTACGTGCGCATCCGCGCTGCCATTCACGAAGCCGCCAAGGCTTTGGCCTGAGGAGATAAATCATGAGCGAAATCATCATTGAAAACCTCAGCCGCCGCCGTTTCCTGCAAGGCAGCGCCGGCCTGACGCTGGGCTTTTGCCTGCCGGCCGTCGCTACCGCCGCCGCTGGCAAGCTGGGCGCCGCTGCTGCGGTCAACGCCGAAATCAACGCGTTTTTGCAAATCGGCACCGACAACAGCGTGACCGTCATGTCCAAGCACCTCGAAATGGGGCAGGGCACTTACACCGGTCTGGCGACCATTCTGGCCGACGAACTCGATGCCGACTGGGCGCAGGTTCGCGTCGAAGGCGCTGCGGCCGATGCCAAACGCTACAACAACACTTTCTGGGGGCCGGCGCAGGGCACCGGCGGCAGCACGGCGATGGCCAATTCCTGGGAGCAGATGCGCAAGGCCGGGGCCAGCGGGCGGGCGATGCTGGTGTCGGCCGCCGCCAGGCGCTGGCAGGTTGGCGCGGCGGAGATCGTCGTGCGCGATGGCATCGTCAGCCATGCCGGCAGCGGCCGCAAGGCGAGTTTTGGCGAACTGGCGCTCGATGCCGCCAATGAAACCGTGCCGACCGAGGTCAAGCTGAAAGACCCGAAGGATTTCCGCCTGATCGGCAAGCAGGCCAAACGCAAGGACAGCGCAGCCAAGACCAACGGCACGGCGCAATTCACGCAGGACGTTTTCCTGCCCGGCATGCTGGTTGCCGTCGTTGCCCATCCGCCGCAATTCGGCGCCACGGTGAAGTCCTTCGACGCGAGCAAGGCGAAGGCGATCAAGGGTGTCGTCGATGTCGTGCAGATTCCGCAGGGCGTTGCCGTGCTGGCTACTGACACCTGGAGCGCCAAGAAAGGGCGCGATGCGCTGTCGGTGACTTGGGACGACAGCAAGGCCTTCAAGCTGGGCAGCGATGAAATCCTGGCCAAGTACAAGGAAATGGCCAAGAAGCCCGGGCTGGTCGCCAAGCAGACTGGCGACACGGCAAAAACCTTTGCCGGCGCCGCCAAGGTGGTCAGCGCTTCTTTCGATTTTCCCTACCTCGCCCATGCCGCGATGGAGCCGATGAACTGCGTCGTGCACCTCAAGGCCGATGGCTGTGAGGTGTGGAACGGCGAGCAGTTCCAGACCGTTGACCAGGGCCGGGTCGCCGCGCTGTTCGGCCTCAAGCCGGAACAGGTCAAACTCAACATGCTCTACGCCGGCGGCAGCTTCGGGCGCCGGGCCTGTACGCAGTCGGATTACGTGCTGGAGGCGGCGCACATCGTCAAGGCGATCAACGGCAAGGCTCCGGTGAAGCTGGTCTGGCTGCGCGAGGACGACATGCGCGGCGGCTATTACCGGCCCATGTTCCACCACGCGCTGGAAGCGGCGCTCGACGGCAGCGGCCAGCTGGTCGGCTGGCGTCACCGGCTGGTCGGGCAGTCGATCATCACCGGCTCGCCGTTCGAAGCAATGCTGGTCAAGGACGGCATCGATCATGTTTCCGTCGAAGGTGCGTCCAATCTGCCGTACGCCATTCCCAACCTGCTGGTCGATCTGCATACGCCGACCGACATCGGCGTGCCGGTGCTCTGGTGGCGCTCGGTCGGTTCATCGCACACGGCCTACTCGACCGAGGTTTTCCTCGACGAAGTAGCGGCGGCGATGGGCAAGGACCCGGTCGCCCTGCGCCTCGAACTGCTGACCGGGCACCCGAAGCACGCCGGCGTGCTCAAACTGGCGGCCGACAAGGCCAACTGGGGAACGCCGCTCAAGGCAACCGCCGGCGAACGGCGCGGCCGGGGTGTGGCGGTGCATGAATCCTTCAGTTCGTTTGTTGCGCAGGTGGCCGAAGTCACGGTCAAAAAAGACGGTTCAATCAAGGTCGACCGCATCATTTGCGCGGTGGATTGCGGCACGGCGATCAACCCGGACAACATCCGCTCGCAGGTTGAAGGGGGCGTCGGCTTCGCGCTGTCCGCCGCCTTGCACGGCGAAATCACGCTCAAGGCAGGGCAGGTCGAGCAGGGTAACTTCGATGGCTATGCCCCGATCCGCATCGATGAAATGCCGGTGGTCGAAGTGCACATCGTGCCGTCGGGTGCCGCGCCAACCGGCATCGGCGAACCCGGCGTGCCGCCGCTGGCACCGGCCGTGGCCAATGCCATCGCCGCCGCCACCGGCAAGTTCCTGCACCGGATGCCGTTCAACACCGCTGAGCTGGTGGCCTGACATGGACAACCTGGATACGCAGGTTCTCGACGCCGCCCGACGCTGGGCGGCGGCCGGACACCGTTTCGCGCTGATCACCGTCGCCTGCACCTGGGGGTCCGCCCCCCGGCCGCCGGGCGCCTGGATGATCCTGCGCGACGACGGCCAGGTGCAGGGCTCGGTCTCCGGCGGCTGCATCGAGGACGACCTGATCCTTCGCGCCGCCGCTGGAGAATTCACTGGCAACGCGCCACGCCTGTTGCGGTACGGCGTCACGGCCGACGAAGCGCACCGCTTCGGCCTCCCGTGTGGCGGCACGCTGGAACTGGTACTTGAACCGGCCCCGGACGCCGCCTTGCTCGAACAACTGGCACAGCGCATCGCCACCGGCCAGCTGGCCCGGCGGCGGGTGGCGCTGGCCTCCGGCATCGTCAGCATTGAAGGCGGCTGCGCCGGCGACAGCCTGCAATGGGACGGCGAAACGCTGGTCACCTTGCACGGCCCGGCCTGGCGCCTGCTGATCATCGGCGCCGGCCAGATCTCGCGCTACCTGGCGAGCATGGCGCAGGCGCTGGGCTATCGCGTCTACATCTGCGATCCGCGCAGTGAATACGCCGACGGCTGGGATGTGCCGGGTAGCGAACGCATCGCTGCCATGCCGGACGATGCCGTCACCGAACTCGGCCTCGACCCGCGCAGCGCCGTCGTCGCCCTGACCCATGACCCCAAGCTTGACGACATGGCCCTGCTGGAAGCGCTCAAGTCGCCGGCCTTCTATGTTGGCGCCCTCGGCTCCCGGACCAACAACAGCAAGCGCCGCGAGCGCCTGCTGCAGTATTTCGATCTCTCGCAAGCCGAGGTCGAACGCCTGCACGGCCCGGTCGGCCTGCCCATCGGCAGCCGCACGCCGCCGGAAATCGCCGTCTCGATCCTGGCCGAAATGACGGCGGTGAAAAATGGTCAGAATTTGCCGTCGACCGCAACAATCGCCGATCCGTACGCCTGCCAGACCACATGAAGCAGATTGTCGGCATTTTGCTGGCGGCAGGCAGCAGCCGGCGCTTCGGCGCCGACAAGCGCCTGCACCCGCTCGCCGACGGAACGCCGATGGTGCTCGCATCGGCGCGGCGACTGGCCCGGGCCTGTCGCCGCACCATCGTCGTCATCCGCCCCGACGACACGGCGCTGGCCAGCCTGCTCGCGCAGGAAGGCCTGGAAACCGTCATCTGCAACGACGCGCTGCAGGGTATGGGCCACAGCCTGAGCCGCGGCATCGCCGCCAGCGCCGATGCCGACGGCTGGCTGGTCGCGCTGGCCGACATGCCGTACATCGAACCCGCCAGTTACCAGGCCATCATCGTGGCACTGCACGAAGGCGCCAGCCTGGCCAGGCCCGTCCACCAGGAAAAAATGGGCCACCCGGTCGGCTTCAGTGCCATCCACCTGCCCGAACTGCTGGCCTTGACCGGCGACCAGGGCGGCAAGACGATTCTTGACGCGCACCGGGGGGCGGTGCGCTGCTGTCCGGTGGATGATCCGGGTGTGCTATGGGATGTTGATCAAGCGTCTCAGATCCTTGTGGCGGAAGGCTAGCCATGGATTTGGCTTGCGCCTGCTTGGGTGAGATAGCAGGGTAGGGCGGTTTGACTGCGTGCAGTTGACGGATAATTCATCGGCCGAAGCGGACATTGGCGTCCCAGCTGAGCAATGGCTGCTAAGCCGTTACCACCAGTCATTTGCTGCTCTCGCTGTAGATTAGAGTTCCATTGACAGCTACGTGCCGAGGCAGATAATCTAGCTACAGTCGCATCACGGTCCGCTATGGGCCAAGGTGGCATTTATGCAGGAAGTGGGTATCTGCCCGAACTGCAAGGTTGGCAGCCTTTGCTACTCTTCTACTGACTATTGCAGTGCGGTGATGCTTATCGGGAGGTCGGTGGTATACCGCCTCGGTCCGTATACAGGAAGCCCCAATCCGGCTGTCGTACGGCATAACCTGAAAAGGTAATGTCATGCCTGTAAGAAACGCAGTCCTTAAACAAACCACGTTGGCCGCTCACAAACAGTTGTCGTATGAGCAACTCTTATCCGCTTGGCTTCTAAGCGATGGTTGGGAAGTTCTGATCCCAGTGATTGATCACGGCAAAAAAACCGATCTTGTAGTGGCGGACGATGACAGCTTCTACCGGATACAGGTCAAGAGTATTCAGAGCAAAGACGAATCGATCCGAGTCGAGAACAAGTGGCAGGGGGCAAAAATTGACTATGTCGTCTATTTCTCAACTCTTGGAGATTGGGGTTACATAACCCCTGCATTCACTGAAACGAATCGCCCGTTGAATTCGCCGGACCACATTCGGTTCAGCAAGCACCCGTCAAATTTTCTCAAAGCGTTCAAGCGGATATGAGGCCGGATTTCGGCCAAAGCCGACCTTGGGCATGCGGGAACGCTCGGGCGGCTTATGTGAGTTTGTTGCCGTTCTCACACGCTAGGGCAAGGCAAATAGTCTCCAATCGTTCCGTGTCGCAGGCCGGATTGCTCAATGACGACAACGTCACTCCGGTAATTCAAGTTTCGCAAACTCGTCGGAACGGTCTCACCGACAAATATCAAGGAGGCAGTGTGGGAACAAATCACCAACTGCTATCGAAGTCGCTCCGAACAGGTGGCCTCAAGGGTTAAGTGATGATGTATTCCAGATGCCATTGATCCACGCGCTCGGCCGTCACGCTCCACAGTCCAAGGCTATCGACCGTGAGCATCCTTCCGACAATCAGCATTAGGAGCGCGTTGCTGTTCAGTTGGGACTTGGCGAGGAGCTGGTGCATGGCTTCACCGTCTAAGCCCGAGGCATCGGGGTGATCTTCGGCATGTGTGTGCCATTCTCCGAGGTAGAGCAGACCAGACTCAGCCTGAGCAAGAATGGCATGCTGGGCGGCGGCGGGGTCGGATCGATAGCGGTAGCGCGACCTTTCGTCACGGGCATATGGTCCAGTCGCGGCAGTAACTAGAATCTGTTCAGCACTGATGGTTCCGAACAGTTGGCCGCCGGCTTCCTTTGCCCAAGGCGAGCACTGCCGGTAGCGATACATATGCATCAGGGCGTCGGCGCTTATCAGCACCTGCTGGACAACTGATTCTAGCCGGCCGACTAGGCAATGCGCACCACCGCCATTTGGACAATGCAAGGTCACCAGGGTATCTGCCGCATGGTGTTTACTTCGGTGAAGCCGTCTCTGGCGACGCCACCTAGTGCCGCCACGGCATCTCGGTCTCCAAACCATACACGCCTGCAAGACGCAGGAATACGCCCGAGCAGCGCATCCAGAGCAAGCTTTGTCGCCACGGCGATGGTTGGTTGGAGATCTGCCGCGCCATGAGGCTGGAATACGTTGCCGCAACCGGCCTCGATGATGACCTCGCCGGCGCCGGACGGCCAATCGGTCAATCGAAACCCCGGGCGTTCAGCTTCAAAGGCCGACATCAGATTATCCTTGCCGTAAAGCAGCACGGCATGCCCAACGATGGCGTACGCCTCGACCCAAGTACTAAGGTAAGCAGGAGGACGGTCCAAGGTCTGGCGCCAGGCATTCACCGCCGCTTCGCCTTCGATGTCGAGGCCTGCGGTCACGATCATGTCAGCACCGGCGAGCTTCTCGAGTTCCGACGCTGTAAGACGCTCAAACTTGTTGCGGTGGATCGCGCCGATCTTCAGGTGAGGTAATCGGCGCTGCAACTCGGTGGCCACACCCTTGGCTTTGTTCCAACCCAGGTAGCTGAGACCCAGCAGGTGACGACCACCGTTGGCGGAGAGAAAGTTGTCGCTATCGATCAGCGTTAGTTCACCAACGCCCGCCTTGGCTAGCAACTCAGCGATTTCGCAACCCACGGCGCCGCAACCCACAATCGCAACGCTGCGGGCTTGCAGATCGGCTTGTTCAGGCGAATGACCACGGCCGTGAATCCATGGTGCATCGACACGACTAACCACGACTCGCTCGACACGCTGTTGTGCCATGGCTCGCTTGATGTGGTCCAAGGGCACCTGCGCCCAACTGCGAAACCCGTTCTTGATCTTGGAGCTCTTGGCGCCGCTGGCGAGAGCCGCCGCGAAGACTGGGCCGGTAGGTGTTTCGGCCTCGAAAAGGAACAGGGACTTGCGATCGGGCAGCAAGGTCGTGCGCAACGCTTCCTCGGGGATGCCGCGGATGGCATCCCCGACGGTCTGCGGGAAACCGCTGGGCTGCCATGGACGAGGCAGTCTCAGAAGAAGTGCGGGCAGAATATTCTGGTCACTGGCCTGGGCACCGATATTCCTCAGCCAGTCCTTGACCTCCACCTTAGTGTCGGCTACCAAGATTCGACCCAGCTTCGTGTCTAGATGGAAGGCTAGCTGACGCGGCTTACCACCCGGCTTCACTAGGCTCAGCAGTCGTAGCTTCCCATCCGGCGCAATGGCTTGTTGAGCCCAATACGAGCCAAACTCGCGCTCGAACTCGGCCACGCACTTGTCGTCTGGCCAGTTGAGTAGCTCCAGCGCATCGTCGAGGTTAGCGCGGACACGATCACCAACGGGCGCGACGATGGACGTAGGCCGCAGACACAAGAGCCCCTTGGGCTCGACGTGGGGCCAACGATAGTCGCTGCCCATGTCGGGCGCCAGCACCCTGGGCTGGGAATTCGGAAACGTCCCATCGACGACAAGCAGAAAGTGGCTCACCCCCGGTGGGCGGACAACCCCCTCTGCGAGCTTGATACGCCAACCTATGTGGAACAGCGGCAGAGGGTGAGGTTGCATCTCCTCTAAGGTGAGCCGCCGCCATTGACCTGGACACCACAGGTCCAGCTCGACTTCGATGGTGGCGATATCTTCTGCAGACACCATTCAGCCGAAACGCCCGCCGCCGTCCTCGCGACGCGCGGTCTCAACCGATGTGACAGTCATGACAGAGCCTAGACTGGACCCCTTGTTGGCGGTATCAGGATCAGGCCGGTTGGAGAAAAATTTCGTGTCGAACACGCTATCCCAGGCTTCACGGGCTATCGCGCGCGTGCAGTCGTCGCGGTCGAGTACCTTGAGGGTGTCCAGCGCCGCCTTTAAGCAGTCCCGGAAGTACGTGACTTGGGCATCGCCTTGCTCCGCAAGATTCTTCGTCACAACCGGATGAGCAACCTGGGTTGACCAGGTCAGGGCCGAGTGGATCATCTGCCAGGTCTGACGCAACGCCTTGTCGTCGCGGCCCGCGTTGGCCACGAAATGGTCGATGACGAGTTTCGAGATAGTGATCCCACTGGTCGTGTTCGCCTTCCAATCCGCGCGCCGGGCAAACTTCTTTGTCAGTTTGGTGATGCGCCGCATCTGGCTGCCGTCGGCTTGACCGGAGTTGAGCTCGCCCACTTGGTCGTTGAACCACTTCGTGACGGCACGTGCATCTGAAATGAGCCACGAGTTACCGCTGGCCAACTCGTACTTCTCGACATCGTTTCCAGCCCAGTCCTTCTCCGTCACGATGCGGTAGACCGGCACATCGATGTGATAGCCCGCAGCATAAGCTTGGCGAACGCAGTTGTTCTTGACCTCGGCTTCCTGTTTGAAGCGGCCGTCCCACTTCAAGGCGTCGCACACACGCTGCCGAGCCTCCAGCGGGGTCAACTCCACACCGTCGTCGTCCTTCAGGTCCTCGGACCAGAAATAGGCGCCGTCATCGATGTCGTAGTCGTTGTCAGGGTCCTGCACCATGGTGCGCATCTGGTACGAGCCCTGAGAGTGCACCTCGCGTGGCTGCGGCTTGCCTGCGGTGTCGAGGCCTTTGCGCAGACGGTCCCGGCCATTGTTCCTTCGACCGCGCATGTCCTTCTGCTGGCTAAGCGCCAGGGTGACCTCGTCTCGATGGTAGCCAGTCATGTCGGCGTCACAGTTGATGTCAGTCATGCTTCTCTTCCTTATTTGTAGGTGAGTGAGGCTGGGATTCAGATAGCGCGGCCCGGAAGGCCTTCATGTGAGGGTTCTGCGCTTGGCTTGCCCATGCGTAGTCAACGTCAGAGATCGCTTGTCGTGCGAGCGCATTCAGCAATTTGGGCCGAGCGTCGTCCATGTTAGACAGATACTCCTGCAGCGCTTTTGATGGACACTGAGCAGGCAGGCGATAAGCAAAACTTCCGTCGTGGCGTAATTCAGCAACCTTATTGGTTAGGTAACCGTACCCGATGGCCTGAGCGTTCATTCCGGCCTCAATAGCCTTCAAACCGAACTTCCAGCCAGGGGCTGCTCGATAACGAGCTCGATCAGAGATTTCCTCTCCTCCCTGCGCGGGCAGCGTACCCAGCATGAATAGCTGGATAGGGCGCTGCTCTTCCAGGTCATGAAGAATTTCGACCGCCTCCATCATCCCGATTAGACCTGGGTTGTTGGCCCACAAACCGCCGTCGACGTAGGTTGCAGTTGTAGCACCGTCACCGCCAGGCTCAGCCAGCTTCGCCATCGAACGCAGAATAGGCGCTGCGGTAGTGGCCATACACACATCCACCAGCGTGCGCAGGTCGTCGCGGCCATTAAGCCTGCGGAGATGCTTGGTTTTGAAGACGACAGCTGAGTGCCGGTTGATGTCGATCGTCGGGATTGCCAGCGCGATGCCACGCTTTTCGTAGACCTCGGCGATGGTGCTTTTCCCTAACTTAGCCTCTAGCGCCTCCCGTAACGCGATTTCACCGCATCGCAGACCAATACCGAGACCCCGGATTACGTAGTTACCAATGATCGGCAGAGCTCTCGCCCACTGGTGGGGGAAGATTTTGCCGCCGTACTCCAAGTACAAATTTTGCACGTCTTGAAGGGGAATACCTTTGGCGAGCGCGCAAGCCACGATGCCGCCCGTACTGGTGCCAACGATCAAATCGAAAGCACTGCCGATATCGAGCGTAGTTTCCCCCGGGTGATCGGCCTTGGCCACGCGAGCGGCATAGGTCGCTAGATATGCAGCCTGGTAGACCCCGCGCATTCCGCCACCGTCCAAGCACAACACCCTGAAGGGTTTGCTTACTTCAGTCATTTAGCTTATCCATAGATATGAATTATTCATATGGGATTTGTCAGTTATTTTATATGCGTAGTGTAAGGTTTTTCCCCGCGTGCATACACTCGGTCCTCGTTGAAGCACCTAGGCGTTTCATTGCACCGAGTCAGGCCGACTCCGCTTGCCAGTTTTATAGCCAGAATTGGGTTAAACCTCTCTTCCTGGCGCGGCACTTCTGACATTCGCAAAGCCGCTATGGGTCAGAAGAGTGGGTTCATGAGATCGGGAAGCCGCAATTCACTGCGACTCATGGCCGACTGGCAGGTAACCGACGCATTACTGCCCGAAGTGGGAGGAAGCTACAACGGCCGGATTGGCCGAACAACAGCCCAATAGCGCCAACCCGATCCACGCAGGCCTGGCCCAAGCCGAACTGCCAGCCCAAAGATCGTCGTTTGTTCAGCCCAACCCCTCCCCGCCAGAACCAACCAAGATACCGAGATCAACCTAGCGAAGCATGAACGGCCTCATCCTTCGCCCTGTGTCCGACAACCGACACGACAAATTTTTCCATGTGACTGATTTGTAGCGCCAATTTTCCTGGCGCTTTTATTGCTATCACTTGCCGTTGGCCCGGGTTCGGGCCGGTTTTTTCGTGGTTGACTCCGGTTTTGTCGGCTTGTCGGTTTCCATTAGGTTTTCACTCGGCTAGAATCCATGGCTTTGTACAATTCTGCAAAGATTTGGCGGCAAGGGCGGGTTGGTGTGCGGTCTGCGGAGGCTGTGTGTCGACAGGAACCCCTTTGTATTGTTGAACTTCTCTTCGGGCTAAGCGAATGATCAGAATTAAACGCGGTCTGGACTTGCCCATCACCGGGGCGCCTGAGCAGCGTATCGAGGCCGCCAGGCCGGTACGCAGCGTGGCTGTCATCGGCTTCGACTACCATGGTATGAAGCCGACGATGGCCGTTCAGGCGGGTGATCGGGTCAAGTTGGGTCAGGTGCTGTTTTCCGACAAGAAAACGCCTGGCGTACATTTCACGGCGCCGGGCGCTGGCGTTGTCAGCGCCATCCATCGTGGCGAGCAGCGGGTGCTGCAATCGGTGGTGATCGATCTGGATGGCGATGATGCCGTCGAGTTTGCTGCCTATTCCGATGGTCAGCTTGATGCGCTGACGGGCGAACAGGTGCGCGGGAATCTGCAGCAATCGGGTTTGTGGACGGCATTGCGCACGCGTCCGTTCAGCAAGGTTCCTGCGGTCGACGCGACGCCAGCGTCGATTTTCGTGACTGCCATCGATACGCATCCGCTGGCTGCCGACCCCGCCGTGGTCATCGCCGAAGCTGCCGAGGATTTCACCCGCGGCCTGCGTGTGCTGGCCCGTCTGGCCAAGGTTTTTGTCTGCGTTGGTGAAAATGCCAAGGTGCCGGGCAGTGGCCTGAACAATGTGCAGGTCGAGCAGTTTGTCGGCCCGCATCCGGCCGGTCTGCCGGGTACCCACATTCATTTCCTCGATCCGGTCAATGCGCACAAGACGGTGTGGCAGGTCGGTTACCAGGACGTAATCGCCATCGGCAAGCTGTTCGTCACCGGCCGCTTGTCGGTCGAGCGCGTCGTCGCGCTGGCGGGCCCTATGGTCGACAAGCCGCGCCTTGTCCGTACGCGTCTGGGGGCCAACCTCGACGAGCTGACAGCTGGTCAACTCAAGGTCGGCAAGCCGGTTCGCGTCATTTCCGGTTCACTCTTCGGCGGCCGCTCGGCCCGTGGCGCCTGCGCCTGGCTGGGGCGTTACCACCAGCAGGTGTCGTGCCTGGAGGAGGGCACCGAGCGCGAGATGCTGCATTACCTGCGCGCTGGCGTGGAAAAGCATTCGGTGATGAATCTCTACATCTCCAAGTTGAACCCCGGCAAGTTGTTCAACTTCACCACCAGCACCAACGGCAGCCCGCGGGCGATGGTGCCGATCGGCAATTACGAAGAAATCATGCCGCTCGACATCCTGCCGACGCAGTTGCTGCGCTACCTGATCGTTGGCGATACCGACATGGCCCAGAAGCTGGGTTGTCTCGAACTCGACGAAGAGGATCTGGCGCTGTGCAGCTACGTCTGTGCCGGCAAGTACGAATACGGTCCCATTCTGCGTGACAACCTCACGCGCATCGAGAAGGAGGGTTGAGCATGGGTCTGCGCTCCTGGCTCGATAGCATCGAGCATCATTTTCATAAAGGCGGCAAGTACGAGAAGTTCTACGCTCTGTACGAAGCTGTCGATACCGGCCTGTACAAGCCGGCCAGCGTGACCAAGACGACCGCCCACGTGCGTGACGGCCTCGATCTGAAACGGATGATGATCACCGTCTGGCTGTGCACCTTCCCGGTGATGTTTGCCGGTATGTGGAACGTCGGTTTTCAGGCCAATACGGTATTCGCCGGCAGCCCGGATCTGCTGGCTGCCCAGGACAACTGGCGACTGGCGCTGATCGCCATGTTTGCCGGTTTCGATCCGACCTCTCACTGGGACAACCTGGTGCATGGCGCGGCCTACTTCCTGCCGATCTACGCGGTGACCTTCATCGTCGGCGGTTTCTGGGAAGTGCTGTTCGCCGCTATCCGCAAGCATGAGGTCAACGAAGGCTTTTTCGTCACTTCGGTGCTGTTCGCGCTGACGCTGCCGCCGTCGATTCCGCTGTGGCAGGTGGCACTGGGCATCAGCTTCGGCGTCGTCATCGGCAAGGAAGTCTTCGGTGGTACTGGCAAGAACTTCCTGAATCCGGCGCTGACCGGCCGGGCTTTTCTGTTCTTTGCCTACCCGGCGCAAATCTCCGGCGACGCCGTGTGGACCGCAGTCGATGGCTTCACCGGCGCGACGCCGCTGGGTCTGGCGGCGGCGGGTGGCATCGAGTTCATCGCAGCCGGCGGCATCACCTGGTGGGATGCCTTCCTTGGCAACATCCAGGGTTCGATCGGTGAAACCAGCACGCTGGCCATCTTCATCGGTGGTGCGGTGCTGTTGTTGATGAAGATTGCCTCGTGGCGCATCGTTACCGGCGTCATGCTGGGCATGGTCGCCATGAGCATGCTGCTCAACAGCGTCGGCTCGACGACCAATCCGATGTTCGCGATGCCCTGGTACTGGCACCTGGTGGTTGGCGGTTTCGCCTTCGGCATGATCTTCATGGCGACCGATCCGGTGTCGGCCTCGATGACTAATACCGGCAAGTGGATTTTCGGGGCACTGATCGGCGTCATGGTGGTGCTGATCCGCGTCGTCAATCCGGCATTCCCCGAGGGCATGATGCTGGCGATCCTGTTCGCCAACCTCTGTGCCCCCTTGATCGACCACTTTGTGGTTGCGGCCAACATCAAGCGGAGGGCAGCACGCCATGTCCAGTAAGAAAGAATCCACGGCACGCACGCTGCTGGTGGCGTTGACCGTCAGCCTGGTGGCATCGGTTTTCGTTGCCGGCTCGGCGGTTGCGTTGAAGCCGGTGCAGGTTGAAAACCGCCTGCTCGACAAGCAGCGCAGCATTCTCGCCATCGCCGGCCTCGGCGACGACCTTTCGTCGGCCCAGGTCAAGGAACTGTTCAACAGCCGCATCAAGGCGCATGTCATCGATCTGAAGACCGGGGAGTACAACACCAGTCTCGATCCGGTGACTTTCGATCCGCTGAAAGCGTCAAAGGACCCGAAGCAGTCCGCCGCCCTGGCGGGGGCCGAGGATCTGGCGCTGATCAAGCGGCGTGAGCAATTCACGACGGTCTACATGGTCGAGCAGGACGGCAAGATGGAATCGCTGATCCTGCCGATCCGCGGCTATGGCCTGTGGTCCACGCTGCACGGCTTCCTTGCCATCAAGCCGGATTTCAATACCGTCGTTGGTCTCGGTTTCTATCAGCATGCTGAAACCCCGGGGCTTGGCGGCGAGGTCGACAATCCGAAATGGAAGAGCCTGTGGCCGGGCAAGACGCTGTTTGACGACGCCGGCAAGCCGATCGTCAAGATCGTCAAGGGTGGTGTCGATCCAGCCAGTCCGGATGCTGGTCACCAGGTCGATGCACTGGCCGGCGCCACGCTGACCAGTAACGGCGTCGATCGTTTGTTGCAATTCTGGCTCGGCGAGCAGGGCTTCGGTCCTTACCTCGCCAAGCTGCGTCAGCAGGGGGCTTGAGCATGGCACAACAACCTACTGTAAAAGAAGTCCTGTTCAATCCGGTCTTCAACAACAACCCGATTGCGCTGCAGATCCTCGGTATCTGCTCGGCGCTGGCGGTTACCTCGAACCTGAAGACGGCACTGGTCATGGCTATCGCGCTGACGCTGGTGACGGCCTTCTCCAACCTGTTCATCTCGCTGATCCGGGCACAGATTCCCGGTTCGATCCGGATGATCGTGCAGATGGTCATCATCGCCTCGCTGGTCATCGTGGTTGACCAGTTGCTGCGTGCCTTCGCCTTCAGCCTGGCCAAGCAGCTGTCGGTGTTCGTCGGTTTGATCATCACCAACTGCATTGTCATGGGCCGGGCGGAAGCCTTCGCCATGCAGAACCCGCCGATGCTGTCGTTCTGGGACGGGATCGGCAATGGTCTGGGTTACAGCGCGATGCTGATCGCACTCGGTATCATTCGCGAGCTGTTCGGTGCCGGCAAGCTGCTGGGCGTCGAAATCCTGCCGCTGATCAAGGATGGTGGCTGGTATCTGCCGAACGGCCTGCTGTTGCTGCCGCCGTCCGCCTTCTTCCTGATCGGCCTGTTCATCTGGGCGCTGCGCAGCTGGAAGAAGAGCCAGGTCGAACCCGCAACTTTCCGCATGGCCCCGCAGGTCAGTGACAGGGAGGCCTACTGATATGGAACACTTACTCAGTCTGTTAGTCCGTACCGTGTTCATCGAGAACATGGCGCTCTCCTTCTTCCTCGGCATGTGTTCGTTCATCGCCATCTCGAAGAAGGTTGAAACCGCCATCGGTCTCGGCATCGCGGTTGTCGTCGTCCAGGTCATCACCGTACCGGCCAACAACCTGGCCTACACCTACCTGTTGCGCGAAGGCGCGCTGGCGTGGGCCGGCATGCCGGATGTCGATCTGTCCTTCCTCGGTCTGCTCACCTATATCGGCGTCATTGCGGCGATCGTGCAGATCCTCGAAATGCTGCTCGACAAGTACGTGCCCAGTTTGTACAACGCGCTCGGCATCTTCCTGCCGCTGATCACCGTCAACTGCGTGATCATGGCCGGTTCGCTGTTCATGGTCGAACGTGACTACAACTTCTCGGAAAGTGTGGTCTACGGTTTCGGTTCCGGTGCCTCCTGGGCGCTGGCGATTGCACTGTTGGCAGGTATCCGCGAGAAGCTGAAGTACAGCGACGTGCCGGACGGCCTGCAGGGCCTGGGCATCACCTTCATCACCATCGGCTTGATGTCGCTGGGCTTCATGTCCTTCTCGGGCATTCAACTCTAAGGGGGCGGGGATGAACATTCAGGAAATCCTGCTCGCCATCGGCATGTTCACCGGCATCGTGCTGGCGTTGGCGGTCTTCATCATCGCCGCCCGCGCCAAGCTGGTATCCAGCGGCGATGTCGATATCGAGATCAACGGCGAGCGCACGATCACCGTGCCGGCCGGCGGCAAGCTGCTGCAGACGCTGGCAGCCAACAACATCTTCCTGTCGTCGGCCTGCGGCGGCGGCGGTACCTGCGCCCAGTGCAAGTGCCAGGTGCACGATGGTGGCGGCGAAATGCTGCCGACCGAAGAGTCGCACTTCACCAAGCGCGAAGCCAAGGAAGGCTGGCGCCTGTCCTGCCAGACCCCGGTCAAGCAGAGCATGAAGATCGAAGTGCCGGAAGAGGTCTTCGGCGTCAAGAAGTGGGAATGTACGGTCGAGTCCAACCCGAACGTAGCCACCTTCATCAAGGAACTGACCTTGCGTCTGCCGGAAGGTGAGAGCGTCGACTTCCGCGCTGGCGGTTACGTCCAGCTGGAGTGCCCGCCGCACGTTGCCAAGTATTCGGATTTCGACATCCAGGAGGAATACCGCGGCGACTGGGACAAGTTCAACATGTGGCGCTTTGTCTCCAAGGTCGATGAGCCGGTGATCCGCGCCTACTCGATGGCCAACTACCCGGATGAAAAGGGCGTCGTCAAGTTCAACATCCGCGTGGCTTCGCCACCGCCGAATCGCGACGATATCCCGCCGGGCAAGATGTCCTCCTTCGTGTTCAACCTGAAACCGGGCGATAAAGTTACGGTCTACGGTCCGTTTGGCGAGTTTTTCGCCCGCGATACGGATAACGAGATGGTCTTCGTCGGTGGCGGTGCCGGCATGGCGCCGATGCGTTCGCATATCTTCGACCTGCTCAAGCGCCTGAAGTCGCAGCGCAAGATCACCTTCTGGTACGGCGCGCGCTCAATGCGCGAGGCCTTCTATGTCGAGGAATTCGACAAGCTGGCTGCCGAGAACCCGAACTTCAAGTGGCACCTGGCGCTGTCCGATCCGTTGCCGGAAGACAACTGGACCGGCTACAAGGGCTTCATCCACAACGTGCTGTACGACAACTATCTGAAGGACCATCCGGCGCCCGAGGATTGCGAGTTCTACATGTGCGGACCACCGATGATGAACTCGGCCGTGATCAAGATGTTGCTGGATCTGGGTGTCGAGCGCGAGAACATCATGCTCGACGACTTCGGCGGTTAAAACAGGAAAGGTAGAAAGGGACCACCATGGAAATGTTTCTGGTCACCTTCGGGGCCATCGTCCTGCTGGTCCTGCTGATGGCGGTTGGCGTGCTCTTCGGACGCAAGCCGATCGCCGGCAGTTGCGGCGGCTACAAGGCAATCGACGTCGAGTGCGCCGCCGGCTGCAAGGACCCCTGTGAAAAGCGTCTGGCGCGCATGAAGGCGCAGGCAGAAGCTGAAGAAAAAAAGGAATAGGCATGCTGAAATCACTGCTCATCAAGGATTACATGACGGCCGATCATCTGGCCTTCAATCCCGAGATGGACGTGCTGACCGCTGTTCACCAGTTGCTCGAACATCATCTGACCGGTGCGCCGGTGGTCGATGCGGCCGGTCATCTGGTCGGGTTCTTCTCGGAAAAGGACGGTCTGCGCGTTGCCCTCAATGCGTCGTACTACGAACAGCCGGGCGGCCCGGTTGGCCAGTACATGACGCGCGAGCTGAAGACGCTCGACGCCTCGTCATCGATGGCCGATGCCATCGAATTGTTCGTTGCCAATCATTTCCACTGCTACCCGGTGCTCTCCGAAGGCAGGCTGGTTGGTCAGCTGTCCCGGCGCGACGCCCTGAAGGCGCTGGAAAAACTCTGGTAAGCCGGATTTCCGGCGCTTGCCGGCGATGCTGACGTGAGCCAAATTCGCCACAAGCTCCGCGCCGGTATCCGCATCACCGGCGCGGCCTGCGGTCTGGGTGCCCAGGACAAGGCTTGCGAGGACGGGCCGGTCGCTTTTCATCATTCGCAAGCCTGGCATGAACTGGCCGGGCATCCGCAGCTTGATTGGGGGCGGACGCTGTATGCACCGCCCGCGCGCAGCGGCGAGGCGCCGGTGCAGCGCATTGCCGAATTCTGCCGCCATCTCGCCGACGAAGTGGCCACGACGCTGGCCGACAACCGCTTTCCGGTGGTCATCGGCGGTGATCACTCGGTCGCCATCGGCACCTGGAGCGGCCTCGCGCGCCATCTCGGCCAGCCGCCCGGGCTGCTCTGGATCGACGCACATCTCGACAGCCATACGCCGGAAACCTCCTATTCCGGCGCCATCCACGGCATGCCGCTGGCCTGCCTGCTCGGTCATGGCGACAAGCGTCTGCTCAACATCGGCCTGGCCGGCGCCCAGGTCAGTGCCGGACACACGGTCGTGCTCGGGGCGCGCAGTCATGAACCGGAAGAACTGGATTTTCTGCGCCGTGCCGGCGTGCGCATCATCGACAGTGAAGAAATCAGCCAGCGCGGCTTTGCCGTTTGCCTGGACGAAGCGATGGCCATCGTCGCGGCAGCGCCGGCGGGTTTTGGCGTGACGCTGGATCTCGACGCGATCGATCCGCGCCTGGCGCCCGGCGTCGGCAGTCCGGAACCGGACGGCCTGCTGGCCACCGATGTGCTGACGGCAGTGCACTGGATTGCCGGCATGCCCGGTCTGCAGGCGCTGGAAATCGTCGAATACAACCCGGACCGCGACCGCCACGGCAGCACGGCCGCCTTGCTTTCCGATCTGATCGGCGAAATCCTGCCGCCGGGCAAACATTCCTCATGATCCTGAAAGCCTGCACTGTGCTCGGCGTTTCGCCGGAGGCCGGCCCGGTCGAGTGGAAGCGGGCTTACCGTCGTCTGGCCATGCGCTGGCATCCGGACCGAAACGACCACCCGGAGGCGACCGAGCGGTTCAAGGAAATCAGCGCGGCCTATGAGTGCCTGATTGCGGTCGACGCCCCGGAAGACGAAAAAACCGAAGCCGCACCGGATGCGGCGCCGGAAGAAGCGCAGGCCCGTGCCGCCGACATCCGCCTCAATCTCGCCATCAGCCTTGAAGAGGCCGCCGCCGGTTGCCGCCAGACGATCACCTATACGCGCGGCAAGGCCTGTCCGACCTGCGCTGGCAGTGGCGAAGCCGGCATGTCGCGGACGCGCTTCTGCGAAGCTTGCCACGGCAGCGGCCGCACCCACGACGCGCAACGCAAGCTGGTCTCGTGCACGGCCTGCGGCGGGCGTGGTTTCTTCACCGAGCGCATCTGCCCGGATTGTCACGGTAGCGGCCGCGAAACGGCCGACGTCAATATCGAAATCGTCGTCCCGCCCGGCATGCTCTCCGGCGACGAACTGCGCCTGGCCGGGCAGGGCGAGCCGGGCGACGAGCAACTGGCTGCCGGCGACCTGTACCTGACCGTGGTGCTGACGAGCCATCGCCTCTACCGCCTCGATGGGCGCGACATCCACTACCGCATGCCGGTTGGTGCGCTGGTCCTCTTGGCCGGCGGCGACATCGAACTGCCGACCCCGGCCGGCACGCTTGTCCACACGCTGGATGCCGGCAGCACCGATGCCCGCGAAATCCGTATCCCGGGCAAAGGCTATCCCGGTCGCGGTAACAAGCAGGCCGGCGATCTGGTGGTCACGCTGGACGCAATCTTTCCCGCCAAACTCAGCCCGCGCCAGCGCAAGCTGCTGATACAGGCGCACCAGGACATGCTCGACAGCATCGATGACAGCCTGCCCCCTGTTGCCGACTGGCAGGATAGCCACGGCTTGCGCTGAGTCTGGCCGACAAGGCTTGTCCGGCAAGCGCCCACGCAGGATACTCTGGGTGTGTTCTCAAGCAGTGAGATGATCATGACCAATCAGCAGATTCGTACGGCAATCCGTTCAGGCTGGCCCTTCTTCGGTGTTACCAGTCAGGGTCAAGTGATGGCGCGTTATGTGCCGTTCGGGCCGGTGTTCCGCTGGAAGCGCAACCAGATGGTGCCGACGCCGTTGCAGGGCGAGGATTTGCTCTGGTGGATGCAGGCCAGTGACGAGGAAGGCAGCGAGGAATAAGGTTCAGGCGCGCGGTTGCGGCTTGAATTTGTAGCGTTCGGGCAGGTCGACCGCAGCAATCATCGTCAGCTGCAGCCCGTGCCAGCTGACGGCAGAAATGCCGTTTTCCATCAATTCAGCGAAAGCCGTTTCGTCGGCGGGGCGCCCATCGGGCAATTGGCACTCGGCGAGAATACCGGCGAGATCGCGGTCGTCGAGCAGGCCGATGCCAAGTTCGGCAGCCAGCAGGATGCTGCCATCGGTATCGAGCAGCACGGCATCAATGCGCCCGGCCGGAGCGCCGGTGTGGCTGATGAAGGTTTCCCCCTCGCGGCGGAAGATCCACGGTGTGCAGGCGAGATCAACATAGACCCGCTGCGGACCGTTCTGGACGAACCAGCGACCTGTCTCGTCCGAACCGTACTGCCGGTTCATGAACTCGATCAGGCCGCGGTGCGTCACCCGTTCTCCCTGCAAACGCCAGTCCCCGCGCCGGTCGAGCGAAAGCCACTCGTAACAGGCGGGGACGTTGGGCCATTTAGTCTGACCGGGAAAGTGAGGGGGGGATGAAGTCATTTTTCTTCCGGATAGTGCGTGTGTGTCATGGTATGCATGTTCTGCGCCTCGGTCGAATTTTTCCGCATGCTAGCCAGTGTCAAAAATGCATGTTCTACGCGGGTCGTGATTGGCACGGTTGCCTGGATATCCTGAAATGGCGGACAATTCGAGCTTTTTTAGCGAATGACTTTCGCAAGTTGTTCGTCCATTTGAATCTATTTATTTCAACTCAAGGAGCTTGCGGTGAACTCGAATAAAAACGCCGTAATAATTTGTGCTGTGGCTTTGGTCGCCACGCTTTCGGGATGTGCAACCGAAACGTCGCGTGCGATTGAGTCCCAGCAAACTGCCGCTGCAACGCGGCCATATGTCGGCGAACGTCAGCCAGTGTCGGTGGGCAAGTTCGATAATCGTTCAAGCTTCATGCGCGGGGTTTTCTCCGATGGCGTCGATCGCCTGGGCAGTCAGGCCAAGACAATTCTGGTTTCCCACTTGCAGCAGAGCAACCGTTTTTCCGTCCTGGATCGCCAGAACCTGAGCGAAACCAAACAGGAAGCGGAAATTGCCCGCAAGCAGCAAGCGCTCAAGGGGGCGCGCTACGTCATTACCGGGGATGTCACGGAATTCGGCCGGAAAGAGGTTGGCGACCATCAGCTTTTCGGTCTGCTCGGCCGGGGCAAGCAGCAAGTGGCGTATGCCAAGGTTGCGCTGAACGTGGTTGATGTCGAGACATCGGAAGTCATTTATTCAACTTTCGGTGCCGGCGAGTACGCCCTCTCGAATCGTGAAGTGATCGGTTTTGGTGGCACCGCCAGCTACGACTCGACGCTGAACGGCAAGGTTCTCGATCTGGCCATCCGTGAGGCGGTTGATGGTTTGGTCAAGGGTGTCGAAGCCGGTGCCTGGCGTCCGGTACGCTGATATTGGCTCGGAGGGAGAGATGGAAAGCAAAAATATACGACATGGCCTGCTGTTGGCATGCGCTTGCTCGGTGCTGTTCTCGGGGTGCGCGCAGCAACGGCAGCCTCTTTATCACTGGGGAAATTTTCAGTCGGTCCAGTACAGTCATTTCAAGGGTGACAAGGGGCCTGAGGAGGGCATCATCGCGCTTGAGAAGGTTCGCGAGGAGGCCCGTGCCAACGGCCGCAATGTGCCACCCGGCTTGCAGGCGCATCTTGGCATGCTCTACGGACTGACCGGTCGTACCGATCTGTTCGAGCAGAATCTTTTGGCCGAGAAGCAGAGCTTTCCCGAAAGCTCGGTCTATCTCGACTTCCTGCTCAAGAAAAATCAGAAACAGGAGGTCGCGCGATGAAAAACACTTTTCTTTCTCTGGCGCGAACGCCTCTGCTGGTAGTTATCCTGGCCCTGCTTGGTGGTTGTGCAACATCACACAAGGCTTATGACTACACTGCTTTTCGCGAGGCACGGCCGGCATCCATTCTGGTGCTGCCGCCGGTGAACGAATCCCCGGATATCAAGGCGACGCATAGCATGCTTGCACATGCCACGGCACCGCTTGCCGAATCCGGTTATTACGTCTTTCCTGTCACCCTGGTCGACGAAACCTTCAAGCACAATGGTTTGACGGCTCCGGCAGATATTCACGAGGTGGCACCGGCCAAGCTGCGCGAAATATTTGGTGCCGATGCGGCGCTTTATATCAACGTCAAGCAATACGGCACGTCATACAAGGTGATTGCCAGTGAAACCCGGGTCACGGCAGAGGCACGGCTGGTCGATCTGCGTACCGGCAACCAGCTGTGGCATGGTGCGGCGACGGCATCGAGTGCCGAAGGCGACAACAACAGCGGTGGCCTGGCGGGCATGTTGATCAAGGCGGTTGTTCGCCAGATCATCGAGACGATCGCCGAACAGGGTCATGTTATCGCCGGGCAGACGAGTTCGCGTCTGTTGAGTGCCGGTATGCCGAACGGCATTCTGCACGGTCCGCGCTCGCCGCAGTACCAGAAGGATGGTCAGGCGCTGCGTTGATTCGAAGCCAGTAAGCAAAATTGAAAACGGCCTCGCAAGAGGCCGTTTTGTTATTCACTGCAAGCTTCTCAGTCCTCGTACGCCGACATCGGCGGGCAGGCGCAGTTCAGGTTGCGGTCGCCGTACACATCGTCGATGCGGTTAACGCTCGGCCAGAACTTGTTGGCGGCCACCCAAGGCAGCGGGAAGACGGCCTGCTGGCGGCTGTACGGATGCTGCCAGTCGGCGTCGATCACATCCGCCTGCGAATGCGGGGCATTCTTCAATGGGTTGTTGTCGGCCGTCCATGCGCCGTTCTCGATCTGGCGGATTTCTTCACGAATGCTGACCATCGCGCCGATGAAGCGGTCCAGTTCAGCCTTCGATTCGGATTCCGTAGGCTCGACCATGATCGTGCCGGCGACCGGGAAGGACACCGTCGGCGCGTGGAAACCGTAGTCCATCAGGCGCTTGGCGATGTCGATCTCGGCGATGCCGGTGGCGGCCTTGATCGGGCGAATGTCGAGGATGCACTCGTGCGCCACGCGGCCGTTCTTGCCGACGTAGAGCACCGGGTAGTGGTCCTTGAGCTTGTTCGCAACATAGTTGGCGTTGAGGATGGCGACCTGAGTCGCCTTCTTGACACCAGCGCCGCCGAGCATCGCCAGGTACATCCAGGAAATGGTCAGGATCGACGCCGAACCGAAGGGCGCCGCCGAGACCGCGCCCTGGCCGCCGTGCGGACCGTCGATGGCGGCGACCGCGTGGTTGGCCATGAACGGCGCCAGATGGGCCTTCAGGCCGATCGGGCCCATGCCCGGTCCGCCGCCGCCGTGCGGGATGGCGAAGGTCTTGTGCAGGTTCATGTGGCTGACGTCGGCACCGATGAAGCCGGGCGAGGTCAGGCCGACCTGGGCGTTGAGGTTGGCGCCGTCCATGTACACCTGGCCGCCGTTGGCATGCACGATGGCGCAGATGTCCTTGACCGCTTCCTCGAACACGCCGTGCGTCGACGGGTAGGTGATCATCAGGCAGGCGAGGTCGTCCTTGTGTTCCTCGGCCTTGGCCTTCAGGTCGGCGACATCGACGTTGCCGTTGTCGTCACAATCGACGACGACGACCTGCATGTTGCACATCTGGGCGGTGGCCGGGTTGGTACCGTGCGCCGATTTCGGAATCAGGCAGACCTTGCGGTGGCCTTCGCCACGGCTGGCGTGGTAGCGGGCAATCGCCACCAGACCGGCGTATTCGCCCTGGGCGCCGGAGTTCGGCTGCATGCAGATGGCGTCGAAGCCGGTGACGGTCTTCAGCCAGTCGGTGAGGCCGGCGATCATCGCGTGGTAACCGGCGACCTGCTCGCGCGGGGCGAACGGGTGGATGCCACCGAATTCAGGCCAGGTGACCGGGATCATTTCGCTGGTCGCGTTCAGCTTCATCGTGCATGAGCCGAGCGAGATCATCGAGTGGTCGAGCGCCAGGTCCTTGTTCTGCAGCGACTTCAGGTAGCGCAGCATCTCGTGTTCGGTGTGGTGCGTGTTGAACACCGGGTGCTGCAGGATCGCATCGTCACGGAACAGCGTCGCCGGCAGCGCCGGGTCGGCGGCGGCAACCTGGGCGTCGAGGGTTGCCATGTCGAGCGTGACCTGAGTGATCAGCTTGAACAGTTCGGCAACGTCGGCGCGGGTCGTCGTTTCGTCGAAGGAGACGCCGAGGACGCCGGCCGAGACGCGGCGCAGGTTGTAACCGGCAGCGACGGCGGCGTTGTAGATGCTCTCGGCGCGGGCACCGAGGTCGATGTGCACGGTGTCGAAGAATTGCGCGGTCAACAGCTTGACGCCGGCTCTTTTCAGACCCATGGCGAGGATTGCCGTCAGCCGGTGGATGCGGGCGGCGATCGTCTTCAGGCCCTGCGGGCCGTGATAGACGGCGTACATGCCGGCCATGTTGGCGAGCAGTACCTGCGAGGTGCAGATGTTGGAGTTGGCCTTTTCGCGACGGATGTGCTGTTCGCGCGTCTGCAGCGTCATGCGGTAGGCGGTCTTGCCGCGGGCGTCTTTCGAGACGCCGATGATGCGGCCCGGCATCGAGCGGACGAAGGCTTCGCGGGTGGCGAAGAAGGCGGCGTGCGGGCCGCCGAAGCCCATCGGGATGCCGAAGCGCTGGCTCGATCCGAGCGCGATGTCGGCGCCCATGGCACCCGGCGACTTGAGCAGTACCAGTGCCATCAGGTCGCTGGCCACGGCGACCGTGGTACCGCGTGACTTGAGACCGGCGATGATGTCGCTGAGGTCGCGCACTTCACCGTTGTCGTTCGGGTACTGGAGCAGGGCGCCGAAGAATTCTTCGTCTTTTACCGTGTCGACCGCAGCAATCACCAGTTCGAAGCCGAAGTAGCCGGCGCGCGTCCGAACGACGTCGATGGTCTGCGGGAAGCAGGCGGCATCGACCAGGAAGCGGTTCGACTTCGATTTCGAGACGCGGCGGGCCATGGTCATGGCTTCGGCGGCGGCGGTGGCTTCGTCGAGCAGCGAGGCGTTGGCGATTTCCAGGCCGGTCAGGTCGACAACCATCTGCTGGAAGTTCATCAGCGCTTCCAGGCGGCCCTGGGCGATTTCGGCCTGGTAGGGCGTGTAGGCGGTGTACCAGCCCGGGTTTTCCATGACGTTGCGCAGGATCACCTTGGGCGTCAGCGTGTCGTAGTAGCCCATGCCGATGCAGGATTTCTGGATCACGTTCCTGCCGGCGATGGCTTTCAGGTCGGCGAGCGCTTCATGTTCGCGGCGCGGCGCCGGCAGCGGCAGGTCGGCCGGCAGGCGGATGGCAGCCGGCACGGTCTGATCGATCAGCTGGTCGAGGCTGGCGGCGCCGATGGTGGCCAGCATCTCGGTCATCTCGGTGGCGCAGGGGCCGATGTGGCGTTCGATGAACTCGTCGTGCTGTTCCAGCACCGAGAGCGGTTGGTTGAGCGGCATGAGTCTTCCTTGATCAGGCGGCGTCGGCGACAGCCTGGTAGGCAGCGGCGTCGAGCAGGGCGTCGATATCGGCCAGGTTGTCCGGCGTCATCTTGAACAGCCAGGCGGCGTAGGCATCGGCGTTGACCGATTCCGGCGCATCGGCAGCAGCCTGGTTCACTTCGGTGACGGTGCCGGCGATCGGCGCATAGACATCAGCGGCGGCCTTGACCGACTCGACCACGGCGATTTCCTTCTCGGCGTCGTAATGCGCGCCGACTTCCGGCAGCTCGACGAAGACCAGATCACCCAGCGCTTCCTGCGCGTGGTCGGAAATGCCGACGGTGACGGTGCCATCGGCGTTCTTCAGAACCCATTCGTGGGAGGCAGCGTACTTGAGGTTGGACGGGACGTTGGACATGGTTTTCTCCTGATTGGGTGAATTTGAATTAGATGACGGCTTTGCCGTTGCGGGCGAATACGGGTTTGACGACCTTGGCCTTGAGCAGCTTGCCACGGATATCGACCTCGACTTCGTCACCGATGGCGACGCCGAGCGGCAGTCGGGCGAGGGCGATGGATTGCTGCAGCGTTGGTGAGAAACTACCTGAGGTAATTTCTCCATTGCCTTGTTTTGTAATGACTTGTTGGTGTCCGCGCAGCACGCCCTTGTCGAGCAGGATGAGGCCGAGGAATTGCTTCTGCTGGCCGTTTGCGGTCAACGCGGCTTTGCCGACGAAATCGCGCTCGTCCTTCATGGCGACGGTCCAGGCCAGGCCAGCATCAAGCGGCGAGACGGTTTCATCCATGTCCTGGCCGTAGAGGTTCATGCCGGCTTCCAGGCGCAGCGTATCGCGGGCACCGAGGCCGCAGGGCGCGACGCCGGCATCCTTCAGTGCGTTCCACATGGCTTCGGCTTCGCCGGCCGGCAGCATGATTTCGTAGCCGTCTTCACCGGTATAACCGGTGCTGGCAATGAAATACTGGTCGACTTCAGCGGCAAAGAACGGCTTCAGATCGGCGATTGCCGCCTTGGCCTGCGGCAGCACCTGCCACACCCGGGCGCGGGCGTTCGGGCCCTGCACGGCGATGATGCCGAGATTGTTCGCGCCGTCGCGGCGCTGGGTGATGGTCACGTCCAGCTTCCATTCGGCGACCTTGGCCTGCATCCAGGCCAGATCCTTGTCGGCGGTGCCGGCATTGACGACGATACGGAAACGCGTGTTGGTGAGGAAGTAGATGATCAGGTCGTCGATGACGCCGCCGGCATCGTTGAGCATGGCGGCGTAGAGCGCCTTGCCGGAAACCGTCAGTTTGGCCACGTCGTTGGCGACCAGGCGGGACAGGAAGGGCCGGCAATCGGCGCCGACAACATCGACCGGGCACATGTGCGAGACATCGAACATGCCGCAGTCCTTGCGCACCGCGTGGTGTTCCTCGATCTGCGAGCCGTAGTTCACCGGCATGTCCCAGCCGCCGAAATCGACCATCCGGGCATTGAGCGCGCGATGGGCGGCGTTGAGCACTGTTTTCTTCAGCATATCAATCCTTTACAGACGATTTTTAACGTCAGTTCTAGAAACGGAAAAGGGGTGAAACGAAAGATTGGATCTTGCGTTTCACCCCTCTGTCCTCGATACCTGAGAGATTTGCCCCATCGGTGGATGTCGACCGCAAAAGTCTTCATCACTCTCCAGAGTTTCAGCAGCCAAGCTACTGATTCCGCGGTCCTTTTGCCTGAGCGTTTTCGGGTGGGTTTGCGCCTTCGGCGGCAGGTGTTCCTGCTCTCTCCCACGGAATGGATCGCACTATAGCCGGACATCGTTGTCCTAGCAACATGCTGCGCTGCACAAGCCTGCCGGCCGGCGCCTGCCTTCGTGATAAACTCCGCGTTTGCTTTTGTCCTGATTTCCGTGAATCCCGCCAATTTCGATTTCCATTGCCATTCTTCCGTATCCGACGGCTTGCTGCCGCCAGCGGAGGTTGCCCGGCGGGCGGCTGCCAATGGCGTCGATCTGTGGGCGCTGACCGATCACGACGATCTGGGCGGCCTCGACATCGCCCGGGAAACTGCCGAAGCGGCGGGCATGCGGTTTGTTTCCGGGGTCGAAATATCGATCGAGTGGAACAATCTGCCGATCCATATCGTCGGGCTTGGTTTTGACCAGCATCACCCGGATCTGACCGGTGGCCTGGCAGCCCTGCGCAGCGGCCGTCTCGAACGCGCCAGGCGGATGGGCGAGGCGCTTGCCGCCATCGGTATCCCCGGCGTCTTCGAAGGCGCCATGGGGTATGTGACCAATCCCAACCTGATTTCGCGCGCCCATTTCGCCCGCTACCTGGTGTCGATCGGCATCGCCCGCGAGATGTCGGGCGTGTTCCAGCATTACCTGACGCCGGGCAAGCCCGGTTACGTCGATCATCGCTGGGCCGGGCTGGCCGAGGCGGTGGCGTGGATCACCGCAGCCGGTGGTGTCGCCGTCGTCGCGCATCCCGGTCGTTACAAGATGTCCGGCGGTGACATGCGCAAGTTCCTCGATGAGTTCAAGGATCTCGGCGGGCGAGCCATCGAGGTGACGAGCGGCAGCCATTCGCCCGACCATGTGCTGCACTTTGCCCGGCTGGCGCGCCATTATGGCTTTCATGCGTCGCGCGGCTCGGATTTTCACGGCCCCGAGGAAAGCTATGTTGACCTCGGTCGCCTGCCACAATTGCCCCAGGACCTGAAACCGGTCTGGCGCCTCATCGATTGAACCATGGCCCGCGTCGTCAATATTCACCCGGATTCTCCCCAGTCGCGCCTGCTTGTGCAGGCGGCCGAATTCATCCGCAATGGCGCCATCGTCGCGCTGCCGACGGATTCCTGCTACGCCCTTGGCTGCCACCTCGGCGACAAGGAAGCGCTTGACCGCATCCGCCTGATCCGCCAGATGGACGATCGTCACCACCTGACGCTGATGGTCCGCGACCTGTCGGAAATCGCCCATTTCGCCCGCGTCGATAACGCCCAGTACCGCTTGCTGAAGGCAGCTACGCCGGGTAGCTATACCTTCATTCTCGAAGGCAGCAAGGAGTTGCCGCGCCGTGTCATGCACCCGAAGCGCAAGACGATCGGCGTGCGCGTGCCGGATCATCCGATTGCGCTGGCCCTGCTCGAAGAACTGAAAGAGCCGCTGCTGACGACGACGCTGCAGTTGCCGGGCGACGAAAATCCGCTGACCGAAGGCTGGGAAATCCAGGATCGCCTGGAAGATCAGATCGAACTGATTCTCGACGCCGGCACTTGCGGTATCGAACCGACGACGGTGGTCGATCTGACCGGCCCGGCGCCGGAGCTGGTACGCGCCGGGCGTGGGCCGCTGGCGCCGTTCGGGTTCGAATGACATGCTCGACATCAACGCCCTGATCCAGACGATTGCCATCGCCGCCTTGCCGGTGATCTTCGCGATCACGCTGCACGAAGCGGCGCACGGTTACGCGGCGCGCCACTTCGGCGATCCGACCGCCTGGCAGTTGGGGCGCATCAGTCTCAATCCGCTGCGCCACATCGATCCGATCGGTACCATCGTGATCCCGGTCGCCATCCTGCTGTTTTCGGCGGGCAGCTTCCTGTTTGGTTATGCCAAGCCGGTGCCGGTGGATTTCACCCGGCTGCGCAACCCCAAGCGCGACATGCTCTGGGTCGCCGCTGCAGGACCGGCTGCCAACTTGCTGATGGCCTGCTTCTGGGCGCTGATGTTCAAACTGTCCTGGGCGGTGCCGGAGTTTTTCAGCGTGCCGCTGGCGCGCATGGCCGAGTACGGCATCATCATCAATTGTGTGCTGATGGTCCTCAATCTGTTGCCGTTGCCGCCGCTCGACGGTGGTCGCATCGCCGTCAGCCTGCTGCCGCACCGTCTCGCCTGGCAGTTCTCGCGCATCGAGCCCTGGGGCTTTCCGATTTTGCTGGTCCTGCTGTTCACCGGTATCCTCGGCGACATCCTGAATCCGCTGGTGCTGTTTTCGGCGCAGATCATCACAACCATTTTCGGTCTTTATTAAAAAACGCTATGTACGCAGAACGTGTCCTTTCCGGCATGCGTCCCACCGGGGCGCTGCATCTTGGTCATTACCACGGGGTCCTGAAGAACTGGGTCCAGCTTCAGCACGAATATCCCTGCCTGTTCTTCGTCGCCGACTGGCACGCCCTGACGACCAATTACGACAACCCGCAGAGCATCGAGAAATCGACCTGGGACATGGTCATCGACTGGCTGGCCGCTGGTGTCGATCCGAACCAGGCGACGCTGTTCATCCAGTCGCGGGTGCCAGAGCATGCCGAACTGCATCTGCTGATGTCGATGATGACGCCGCTCGGCTGGCTCGAGCGCGTGCCGACCTACAAGGACCAGCAGGAAAAGCTCGCCAACAAGGATCTGTCGACCTACGGCTTCCTCGGCTATCCGCTGCTGATGAGTGCCGACATCCTGATCTACCGTGCCGACAAGGTGCCGGTCGGCGAGGACCAGATCCCGCACGTCGAATTCACCCGCGAGCTGGCGCGTCGCTTCAACCACATGTATGGCCGCGAACCCGGTTTCGAGGACAAGGCGCGTGAGGCGGTGAAGAAGCTTGGCGGCAAGAAAGCCCGTTTGTACGAGGAATTGCGCGTGCGCTTCCAGCAGGATGGCGACAAGGATGCCGTCGAGCAGGCGCGAGCCATGCTCAACGACATCCAGCACCTGTCGACGCAGGACCGCGAGCGTCTGTTTGGTTTCCTTGAAGGCACCGGCAAGATGATCCTGGTCGAGCCGGGCTACCTGCTGACCGAGGAATCGAAGATGCCGGGTCTCGACGGGCAGAAAATGTCGAAGTCGTACAACAACACGATCACGCTGCGCGAATCCGAGGAGTCGGTGGCCAAGAAGATCAAGGGCATGCCGACCGATACCCAGCGCGTGCGTCGCACCGATCCGGGCGATCCGGCGCGCTGCCCGGTGTGGCAGCTGCATCAGGTCTATTCCGATGACGCGACCCGGGAATGGGCGCAGCAGGGTTGCCGCACTGCCGGTATCGGCTGCATCGAGTGCAAGCAGCCGGTGATCGAGGGCATTCTGAAGGAGCAGGCGCCGATGCGCGAGCGTGCTCAGGTCTATCTCGACGATCCGACGCTGGTCAAGAACATCATCGCCGACGGTTGCGAGAAGGCACGCGAAATGGCGCGCGAGACGATGCGCGACGTACGCGAGTCGATGGGCCTGGAATACCACTGATGTCCGTTGCGTCGTTCCGCTTCCGCTGTCCGGCGGTCGGCGCATGAATATTGCGGTCGACCTGCCGCAACCGGCACTTTTCCCGCCGGTTGCCCGCATCTACGGCGAGCCGATGGCGGCTTTGCCGCAGGATCTGTACATCCCGCCGGATGCGCTGGCGATCATGCTCGACGCCTTCGAAGGGCCGCTCGATCTGCTGCTCTACCTGATCCGCAAGGCCAACGTCGATATCCTCGATATCCCGATGGCGCCGCTGACCCGGCAGTACCTCGACTACATCGACAAGATGGAGGCGAACAATCTCGAACTGGCTGCCGAATATCTGGTGATGGCGGCGATGCTGATCGAGATCAAGTCGCGCATGCTGCTGCCGCGACCGAAGCTGGGCGAGGGCGACGAAGCCGAGGACCCGCGCGCCGAACTGGTGCGCCGGCTGATGGAATACGAGCAGATGAAGATCGCCGGCCAGAATCTCAACGCGCTGCCGCAGGCCGAGCGTGAGTTCTTCTGGGTCGAGACGCTGGTCGAGAAGTCGCTGCACGTGCGTCTGCCGGAAGTATCGGTCGATGATCTCAAGGAGGCCTGGATGAACGTGGTGCGCCAGGCCGTACTGAAGCGCAACCACAAGATCAGTCGCGAGGAGTTGTCGGTGCGCGAGCACATGGGCATCATCCTTCGCCATCTGCAGGAGAAGGGCGGTTTCGTCCAGTTCGAGACGCTGTTCGATCCGGCGATGGGGCCGCCCGGGCTGGTCGTGCATTTCATCGCGATGCTCGAACTCGGGCGCGAGAAGCTGATCCGCATCACGCAGACGGAAGCCTTTGCGCCGATCTACGTCAATCTGCGCGACGGCGAGCCCGAACCGGTCATGGAAGAGGATGATGGAACCGAGTCAGGTCAAGAAAATCCTTGAGGCGGCGTTGCTCGCCACGCGCGAGCCGATGACGACGCACGACATGAAGAAAATGTTCGACGAGGACCTTTCTTCGGATACCCTGCGCAAGCTGCTCGACCAGTTGCGTGCCGAGTGGGCGGAGCGGCCGGTCGAACTGATCCAGCTGGCATCGGGTTGGCGTTTCCGGACGCGGGCCGAGTATCTGCCTTATCTCGAACGCCTGAATCCCGAACGGCCGCCGAAATATTCGCGGGCGGTGCTGGAGACCCTCGCCATCATCGCCTACCGTCAACCAGTGACGCGCGGTGATATCGAGGAAATCCGCGGCGTCGCGGTCAATACCAATGTAGTCAAAACCCTGGAAGAGCGTGGCTGGATCGATGTGGTCGGTCACCGCGACACGCCAGGTCGTCCGGCACTGTTTGCCACGACGAAACAATTTCTCGATGATCTGGGCCTGCGCAGCGTCAGCGAACTGCCGCCGCTTGAACAAATCAGCCAGACACTGGAGCTGAACCATGAAAACCAATAAACGTACGCCATTCCGCGCCGCGGAAAACAAGGCTGAAAGCGGTCCCGAAAATCGCCCGCGCCGGGGTGTTGACCGCAACAAGGCACCAGCCCGCGAATTCGTCGCGCGCACCAAGGACGAGGCGCCGCCGGTTGCCGACGAAGCCGTCGACAAGCCGGCGCCGCGGCGGCGTCAGGGCGTGCCGCAGACCGGCCGGGCCAATCGCGGCACGATCGGCCGTAACGGCAAGCCGCTGATCGAAGCCAAGCCGGAACGCCTGCAGAAGGCGCTGGCCCAGGCAGGTGTCGGCTCGCGCCGGGAGATGGAGGAATGGATTGCCGCCGGCAAGGTCAGCGTCAATGGCGTTGTCGCCACCATCGGCCAGTCGGTGATTCCGACCGACAAGGTCAAGATCGGCGGTCGTCTGATCAACATCCGCTTCACCGGCAGCAGTTCGCGTCCGCCGCGCGTGCTGATCTATCACAAGCCGGAAGGCGAGATCGTCTCGCGCGATGATCCGGATGGCCGTCCGTCGGTGTTCGCGGCGCTGCCGCGCATGCGCGGCGGCCGCTGGATCAACGTCGGTCGCCTCGATTTCAATACCTCCGGTCTGTTGCTGTTCACCACCTCGGGCGAACTGGCCAACAAGCTGATGCATCCGAGTTCCGAACTGGTACGCGAGTACGCCGTGCGCGTGCTCGGCGAACTGACCCTGGAAGCGCAGCAGCAGTTGCTCGAAGGGGTCCAGCTCGAAGACGGACCGGCCAGCTTCTCCAGTCTGGTCGATGCCGGCGGTGAGGGGGCCAACAAGTGGTACCGCGTCAGTCTGTTCGAAGGGCGCAACCGCGAAGTGCGGCGCATGTTCGAAGCGGTTGGTTGCACGGTCAGCCGTCTGATCCGTGTCCGCTACGGGCCGTTTGCGCTGCCGCCGCAACTCAAGCGTGGTCGTTGCCAGGAACTGAACGAAAACGAGGTCAAGGTCCTGATGCGCGAGCTGGCGAAGTCCGATAAGGCCCAGGAAGCCCTGGCCGAGGCGGGAAAAAGCACGCCGTAGCCTGTGAAGCGATTGTTAGGGAGGAATAAACTCGTTATAATTCACGGGTTTGTTCCTCCTGCCGTTTCGGCAGGCATCTTATTTTTCTGAGGTGGGCGTTTCGCCCATTTTTTATTTGTGCCTATGGATTTGAATTCGCTGCTTGAAACGACGGTGACCGGCCTCGGTTATGAACTCGTTGATGTCGAAATGTCGCCGCGCGGCAGGACCATTCGTGTCTTCATCGATGCCCCGGAAAAGGAGCGTGGTGTCGATGTGGACGACTGCGCCAAGGTTTCCAACCAGCTGACGCGCGTTTTCGAGGTCGAGAACATCGATTTTGACCGGCTTGAGATTTCTTCGCCCGGCATGGACCGTGTTGTGAAGAAGGAAGCCGACTTCGAGCGTTTCGCCGGTCAGGAAATCCAGATCAAGCTGCGCATCCCGCACAATAATCGCCGCAACTTCCAGGGGCATCTGCTCGGCTGCAAGGACGGCAAGGTTGGTCTTCGCCTTGACAAGGAAGACACGGAACTCGAATTCAACAATATCGAAAAGGCACGTCTGGTGCCGAAATTCGACTGAAGTACCTGGAGGTTTTAGCCCATGAGCCGTGAACTGTTGCTGCTGGTCGATGCATTGGCCCGCGAAAAGAACGTCGCCAAGGAAATCGTGTTCGGTGCCCTTGAGCTGGCGCTCGCATCCGCGACCAAGAAGCGTATCCACGACGAAGCCGAAGTGCGTGTCGTCATCGATCGTGCCACCGGAAATTACGATACCTTCCGCCGCTGGCTGGTCGTGCCGGAGAACGAATACGTCAACGAATACCTCCAGATTCCGTTGCCGGAAGCCCAGAAGGACGATCCGGACATCGAGCCGGGCGATTACCTGGAAGAGCCGCTGGAGCCGATCGATTTCGGCCGTATCGGTGCCCAGGCTGCCAAGCAGGTCATCCTGCAGAAAATCCGCGACGCCGAGCGTGAGCAGATCCTGGCTGACTTCCTCGACCGCAAGGAACATGTCGTTTTCGGTACGATCAAGCGTATGGAACGTGGCAATGCCGTGATCGAAGCCGGCAAGATCGAAGCGCTGCTGCCGCGCGACCAGATGATCCCGAAGGAAAACCTGCGCGTCGGCGACCGGGTCCGTGCCTATCTGCTGCGTATCGATCGCGGTGCCCGTGGTCCGCAGATCATCCTGTCGCGCACTGCGCCGGAATTCGTCATCAAGCTGTTCGAGCTCGAAGTGCCGGAAATCGAAGATGGCCTGATGGAGCTGAAGGCTTGTGCCCGCGATCCTGGCATGCGCGCCAAGATTGCCGTTAAATCCAATGATCCGCGTATCGATCCGATCGGTACCTGCGTTGGCCTGCGCGGTTCGCGTGTCACCGCCGTGCGTAATGAAATCGGCGGTGAGAACATCGATATCGTGCTGTGGTCTGCCGATCCCGCCCAGTTCGTCATCGGCGCGCTGTCGCCGGCTGAAGTCACCTCGATTGTCGTCGATGAAGAAAAGCACGCGATGGATGTCGTGGTTGACGAAGACAACCTGGCGATCGCCATCGGCCGCAGCGGCCAGAACGTTCGTCTGGCTTCCGAGCTGACTGGCTGGACCATCAACCTGATGACCCAGGACGAATCGGCCAAGCGTTCCGAGGCCGAATACGCAGTAACCCGCGTCACCTTCATGGAAAAGCTGGATATCGACGAGGAACTCGCCGATCTGCTGATCGAGGAAGGTTTCTCGACGCTGGAAGAAGTCGCTTACGTACCGCTCGCCGAAATGCTGGAAATCGAAGGTCTGGACGAGGGTATCGTCAACGAATTGCGCAATCGCGCCCGTAATGTGTTGCTGACGGAAGCCATTGCCACCGAGGAAAAACTTGAGAGTGTGTCCGAAGACCTGATTGGTCTTGAGGGGATGACCAAGGAACTGGCCGCCAAACTGGCCGAACACGATGTCAAGACGCGCGATGATCTCGCCGAACTGGCGGTTGATGAACTGACGGAAATGACCGGCATTGACGAAGAGCGTGCCAAGGAAATCATTCTCAAGGCACGAGCTCACTGGTTCGAGTGAGCAGGAGGTAGGAAGTATGTCCGCAACAACTGTTTCACAATTTGCCGTTGAACTGAAAATGCCGGTCGAGGCACTGCTCGAGCAATTGGGCCGTGCCGGTGTCGGCAAGTCAGGCGGTAACGATTCCCTGTCCGATCAGGACAAGACCAGTCTGCTTGATTACCTGCGCCGTTCGCACGGTGAGGATCATCCCAAGACCAAGATCACCCTGATGCGCAAGCAGACTTCGGAAATCAAGGCGACCGATTCGCATGGTCGTGCCCGTACCGTCCAGGTCGAAGTGCGCAAGAAGCGCGTGCTGGTCAAGCGCGATGTTGCTGAGCATCTGCCGGATGCAGCCGACGATGAGCACGAAGAGTCCGAGGTGATCGATCAGGTGCTGGATATTCAGGCCGAGGCTGTCGCCGATGTCGCTCCCGAGCCGGTGATCGAGGAAGTGCCGGAGCCGGTGGTCGAAATTGAGCCGGAACCCGAGCCGGAGCCGGAAATCGTGCCGGAACCTGAACCCGAACCGGTTGTCGAGGCCGCAGCGGAAGCCGTTGAGGCCAGCGCGCCCGCACCTGTCCGCCGTACGCTGGACCGGGCATCGATCATCGGTGAAAAAGAACTCAAGAACCGCGAGGAAGAGGCTCGTCGTTCCAATCGTCTGCGTGAAATCCAGGAGCGCGAGCTCAAGGAAAAGCAGGCGCGCGAAGCCCGTCTTTCGCAGATGCGCCAGCAGGCCGAAGCGGCTGCCGCGGCAGCCAAGCTTGCCGAAGAGGCCAAGCAACAGGCGGCGGCGCAGGCGCGTACCAACGAAGGTGAGAAGGGTACGCTGCACAAGAAGCCTGACGCACCGGGTGCTGCCAAGAAGGGCGACAAGGGCGGTCGTGCTTCCGATGATGGCAAGAAGAAGAGCGGTATCAAGACCCGCGGTTCTGACAGCGGCAGTGGCTGGAAGGATAATCGCCACGGTCACAAGAAGTCGCACAAGTCCGATGACGGGCAGGGCAGCTTCCAGGCGCCGACCGAGCCGGTCAGCCGCGAAGTGCATATTCCGGAAACCATTTCCGTCTCTGACCTGGCGCACAAGATGGCAGTGAAAGCCATCGAAATCATCAAGGTCATGATGAAGATGGGTTCGATGGTCACCATCAACCAGGTGCTGGACCAGGAAACGGCGATGATCGTCGTCGAGGAAATGGGCCACAAGGCATTTGCTGCCAAGCTGGATGATCCGGACGCCTTCCTCGAGGATCACGCCGAGCACAAGGACGTGCCGCTTGAGCACCGTGCGCCGGTGGTGACCGTCATGGGTCACGTCGACCACGGCAAGACCTCGCTGCTCGACTACATCCGTCGTGCCAAGGTGGCTTCCGGCGAAGCCGGCGGCATTACCCAGCACATCGGTGCCTACCACGTCGAAACCGAACGCGGCATGATCACCTTCCTCGATACACCGGGTCACGAAGCGTTTACCGCCATGCGTGCCCGTGGTGCCAAGGCAACCGACATCGTTATCCTGGTGGTGGCGGCTGACGACGGCGTGATGCCGCAGACCAAGGAAGCGATCCACCACGCCAAGGCGGCCGGTGTGCCGCTGGTGGTCGCGGTGAACAAGATCGACAAGCCGGATGCCAACCTGGACCGCGTCAAGCAGGAACTGGTTGCCGAAGGCGTCATTCCGGAAGAGTACGGCGGCGATTCACCTTTCGTTGGTGTTTCGGCCAAGAAGGGTACCGGCATCGACGAGTTGCTCGAGCAGGTGCTGTTGCAGGCTGAAGTGCTGGAACTGACGGCGCAGAAGGATGCACCGGCCAAGGGGCTGATCATCGAAGCGCGTCTCGACAAGGGGCGTGGTGCGGTGGCAACGATGCTGGTCCAGACCGGCACCCTGAAACGTGGCGACATCGTGCTGGCCGGCCAGGTCTTTGGTCGTGTCCGGGCGATGCTCGACGAAAACGGCAAGCCGATCAACGAGGCAGGTCCGTCGATCCCGGTGGAAATCCTCGGTCTGTCGGATGTGCCGGCAGCTGGCGAAGAAGCCATTGTGCTGGCTGACGAAAAGAAGGCACGGGAAATCGCCTTGTTCCGTCAGGGCAAGTTCCGCGACGTCAAGCTGGCCAAGCAGCAGGCGGCCAAGCTGGAAAACATGTTCCAGCAGATGGAAGAGGGCGCAGTCAAGACCCTGCCGCTGATCGTCAAGGCCGACGTGCAAGGTTCGCAGGAAGCCCTGGTGCAGACCCTGGCCAAGCTGTCCAACGAGGAAGTCCGTGTCCAGATCATTCACGGCGCGGTCGGCGCGATCAGCGAATCCGACGTCAACCTGGCGCAAGCCTCGGGTGCCGTCATCATCGGCTTCAACATCCGTGCCGATGCCGGTTCGCGCAAGCTGGCCGAGAGCTTCGGGGTCGACATCCGTTACTACAACGTGATTTACGACGCGGTCGACGAGGTCAAGGCAGCCCTGACCGGCATGTTGGCGCCGGAGAAGCGTGAGCAGATTACCGGCATGGTCGAGATTCGCCAGGTCATCACCGTTTCGAAGGTGGGTAATATTGCTGGCTGTTATGTGCTGGAAGGCTTCATCAAGCGCAATTCGCGTGTCCGTCTGCTGCGCAACAACGTCGTACAGTGGGATGGCGAGCTCGATTCGCTCAAGCGCTTCAAAGACGACGTCAAGGAAGTGCGTTCCAATTTCGAGTGCGGTCTGTCGCTGCGTGGCAACAATGACATCCAGGAAGGCGATCAGCTCGAAGTGTACGAAATCCAGGAAGTGGCACGTTCGCTGTAATGAAGAAGCAGCAGACACGAGGCTTTCAACGGGGAGACCGGGTCGCGGAGCAGGTACGCCGCGATCTGGCCGACCTGATCCGTACGGAACTCAAGGATCCGCGCGTTGGCATGATCAGTCTGACTGCGGTCGAGCTGACGCCGGATTACGCGCACGCCAAGGTGTACTTCACGACGCTCAATTCCGAGCACCTGCCCGAGATCGAGCAGGGGCTGAAGCGCTCTGCGGGTTTCCTGCGGCGCGAACTGGGGCGGCGCATCCACATTCACACCTTGCCGGAACTGCATTTCATCTATGACAGTTCGCTCGAATACGGCGCGAGCATGACGGCGCTGATCCAGCAGGCCAACGCCATCAGCGACCAGACGCCGGAAGACTGAGGCGCCGATGGAGCCGAGGGTCAAGAAAACCTGGAAGCAGGTTGATGGTGTGCTGCTGCTCGACAAATCCCTGGGCATGAGTTCCAACGACGCGCTGCAAAAGGCGCGTCGCCTGTTCTCGGCGGCGAAGGGCGGCCATACCGGTACCCTCGATCCGCTGGCGACCGGCCTGCTGCCGCTGTGCTTCGGCGAGGCGACGAAGTTCTCCGCCGATCTGCTCGATGCCGACAAGACCTACGAGGCCGAACTCAAGCTGGGGGTCGTCACCGATTCCGGTGACGCCGAAGGCGCGGTGATTGCCACTGCTGCGGTCAACGTCCGTGAAAGCGACATTTTCCCCGTTTTGCAGGCGTTGACCGGAAACATCCTGCAGGTGCCACCGATGCACTCGGCACTCAAGCGCGATGGTCGCCCGCTCTACGAACTGGCGCGCCAGGGCATCGTTGTCGAGCGCGAGGCGCGGCCGGTGACCATTCATTCGATCGAATTGCTTGAATTTGCCGGCGACCGCCTGCGTATCTCCGTCAGTTGCAGCAAGGGTACCTATATCCGGGTGCTGGCGGCCGATATCGGGGCAGCGCTCGGTTGCGGGGCGCACCTGACCGCGTTGCGGCGGACCCGGGTCGGCGATCTGGTGCTCGACGGGGCGCTGACGCTGGCGCAGATCGACGCGATCGAGGAGGGTGCCCGTACGGCCTGCCTGCGGCCGGTCGATGCACTGTTGCAGAGTCTGCCGCGTCTGGATGTCGCCGGCGAGGCGGAGCAGCGTTTCCGCCATGGCAATCCGGTCGATCTGCCGACCGGTTTTGCCGGCAAGATCCGGGTCTATGCAGATGACGTCCTGATCGGTGTTGGTGAGCCGGGCTCTGGTGGGCGTCTGTGGCCGAAAAGACTGGTGCAGTTGGCGCTGTAAACTGATACAATCCGCCGCTTTCCGATGTCGTCGGAAAAATTTTCCAATTGGCGTTCGCTCTATCAAACCGGGGCTGCGTCGTTTTAACGAAAGAGGGTTTTGAAATGTCCGTTACTACCGAACAGAAGGCAAGCATCGTTGCCGAATACGCACAGTCCAAGGGCGACACCGGCTCCCCGGAAGTCCAGGTTGCCCTGCTGACCGCCCGCATCAATGATCTGATGCCGCACTTCAAGGAACACGTCAAGGATCACCACTCCCGTCGTGGTCTGTTGCACCTCGTGTCCCAGCGTCGCAAGCTGCTGGACTACCTGAAGGGCAAGAACGTCGAGCGTTACCGCGCCCTGATCACCAAGCTCGGCCTGCGCAAGTAAGCGCGGCAGCAGCCACGAAAAGCGGCCCGGATTCTTCCCGGCCGCTTTTTTGTTTTTCAGTCGTACCGTTGTTCTTTGTTGTCATGCAAGCTATTGTTATTGTTGTTAATTGTGATGAGAGTGAAAGGAAGATATGTTTAATGTCGTGAAAAAAACCTTCGCCTATGGCGACCATCAGGTCACCATCGAGACCGGCGAAATCGCCCGCCAGGCTGGCGGTGCCGTCCTCGTTTCCATGGAAGAAACCGTTGTTCTGGTTACTGTCGTTGCGGCCAAGAATGCCAAGCCGGGCCAGGACTTCTTCCCGCTGACCGTTGATTACCAGGAAAAAGTTTACGCTGCCGGCCGTATCCCCGGTGGCTTCTTCAAGCGCGAAGGCCGTCCTTCCGAAAAGGAAACGCTGACCTGCCGCCTGATCGATCGTCCGATCCGCCCGTTGTTCCCGGATGGTTTCTACAATGAAGTCCAGGTCATCGCCACCGTGATGTCGCTGAACCCGGAAGTCGATTCCGACATTCCGGCCCTGATTGGCGCTTCGGCCGCCCTGGCCATCTCCGGTGTGCCGTTCAACGGCCCGATCGGCGCCGCCCGCGTCGGCTACATCGACGGCCAGTATGTCCTGTGCCCGACCCTGAGCCAGCTCAAGACCAGCCAGCTCGACCTCGTCGTTGCCGGTACCGAAGCTGCCGTGCTGATGGTTGAATCCGAAGCCGACCAACTGCCGGAAGATGTCATGCTCGGCGCCGTCGTGTTCGGTCATACCGAAATGCAGAAGGCGATCAACGCCATCAACGAACTGGTCGAAGAAGCCGGCAAGCCGGAATGGGACTGGCAAGCGCCGGCCCAGGACGAAGCCCTGGTCGCCAAGCTGAAGGATCTGGTCGCTGCCAAGCTCGAAGAAGCCTACAACATCACCGTCAAGCAGACGCGCAGCCAGGCCGTCAAGGAAATCCGTGCCGAAGCCATCGCCGCCCTGTGTCAGGGTGAAGGTGCGCCGGACGAGAATACCGTCGGCAACCTGTTCCATGAAATCGAAGCCGCCATCGTGCGTGGCCGCATTCTGAGTGGCGCGCCGCGTATCGACGGCCGCAATACCCGCACCGTGCGTCCGATCACCATGCGTTCCGGCGTCCTGCCGCGCACCCACGGTTCGGCCCTGTTCACCCGTGGCGAAACCCAGGCGCTGGCTGTTGCCACGCTCGGTACCAACCGTGACGAGCAGATCATCGATGCGCTGGCCGGTGAATACCGCGACCGCTTCATGCTGCACTACAACATGCCCCCGTACGCCACCGGCGAATGCGGTCGCGTCGGTACGCCGAAGCGTCGCGAAGTCGGCCACGGTCGTCTGGCCAAGCGCGCGCTGCTGGCGGTGCTGCCGAAGCCGGAAGATTTCTCGTACTCGATGCGCCTGGTTTCGGAAATCACCGAATCCAACGGTTCCTCGTCGATGGCTTCCGTTTGCGGCGGCTGTCTGGCGCTGCTCGACGCCGGCGTGCCGCTGAAGGCACACGTTGCCGGCATCGCCATGGGCCTGATCAAGGACGGCAACCGCTTCGCTGTGCTGACCGACATCCTCGGCGACGAAGATCACCTCGGCGACATGGACTTCAAGGTGGCCGGCACGACCGCCGGTATCACCGCGCTGCAGATGGACATCAAGATCCAGGGCATCACCAAGGAAATCATGCAGGTGGCACTGGCGCAAGCCCAGGAAGCCCGTCTGCACATCCTGAACCTGATGCAGGAAGCTGCTGCCGGCCCGCGTGAAGAGATGTCGGCTTACGCCCCGCGTCTGTACACCTTCAAGATCAATCCGGAAAAGATCCGTGACGTGATCGGCAAGGGCGGCGCCGTCATCCGTGCGCTGACCGAAGAAACCGGCACCACGATCGACATCCAGGATGACGGCACGATCACCATCGCTGCCACCAGCGGCGAAGCTGCTGCTGCCGCCCGTTCGCGCATCGATGCGATCACGGCGGAAGTCGAGATCGGCAAGATCTATGAAGGTACCGTGCTGAAGATTCTTGATTTCGGTGCGATCGTTTCCGTGCTGCCGGGCAAGGATGGTCTGCTGCACATCTCGCAGATCGCCCAGGAACGTGTCAACAAGGTCGAGGATTACGTCAAGGAAGGCCAGATTGTGCGCGTCAAGGTTCTCGAAACCGACGACCGCGGCCGCGTCAAGCTGTCGATGAAGGCTGTTGCCGCCGAAGAGGGCACCGCTGCCGCTCCGGTCCAGCAAGAACAGCAGTAATCGCTGTCACGCTAAAAGCAAAGGGCACCGCAAGGTGCCCTTTTTTCATTCCTGCAGGCAGTCGACCGCAGGATTCCGGAAAATGACGAATTATTTCGCCATCTGCCTTTCCTTCATTTCATCGAGCGTCTTGCAGTCGATGCACAGCGTTGCCGTCGGGCGCGCTTCCAGGCGCTTGATGCCGATTTCAACGCCACATTTGTCGCAGAAGCCGTAGTCGCCATCGTTGATGCGCGTCAGCGTTTCCTCGATCTTCTTGATCAGCTTGCGCTCGCGGTCGCGGTTGCGCAGTTCGATTGCGATGTCGGTTTCCTGGCTGGCACGGTCGTTGGGGTCGGCAAAAACTGTCGCTTCGTCCTGCATGGTGTGTACCGTGCGGTCGATGTCTTCGCTCAGTTCCTTCTTCAGCGTTTCCAGGATCTTGCGGAAATGCGTGAGCTGCTTGTTGCTCATGTACTCCTCACCAGCCTTCGGCTCGTAAGGTGCGAAATGTTTGTGAAGCAATTCTTCTGCCATTTTGTGAGCGCTTCCAGTGACCAAAAAACCGATTAAATATCAGAAAGCCGTGCGTCAGGCAAGGAAAAGCCTTGTTGCAGCGCAATGTAAGCGGCGGAGAAATTTGTCGAATTGCGCAAGATGACTGGTGCAGCGCGGTCGGCACTGATACAATGCGCACCTTCGTCGGGGCGTAGCGCAGTCTGGTAGCGCATCTGCTTTGGGAGCAGAGGGTCGTGAGTTCGAATCCCACCGCCCCGACCATTTCCTTTTTCGTGGCACTTTCGTGGCATCTCCTGCGCCCGTAGCTCAACTGGATAGAGCAATTGCCTTCTAAGCAATAGGTCGGGGGTTCGAGTCCCTCCGGGCGCGCCAGGCTACCCTGTCGGTTGAACCTGCTCCTGCTGCTCAGCGCTTGCCCGTAATCCTTTGCCTGATTTCCCCGTTGCAACTTGCTGCCACGCGTGCGTACTCTTCAGCGCTGTCGATCGCTCGATGTTCAATATTGACCTTGTTGAGCAGTCGGGTGATGTAGGGAATCCATCGTTCGTCTATCTCGTTCTGCAGTTTTGTGCTGCTTTCGCCGGCGCTGTTGCGCCAGGGGTTGGCGCGTTCGAAGCGGCGCTTCAGTGCTTCGGTGATTTCTGCTTCGATTTTCCTCGCGTGCTCCCGGTAGGTGTCGACGTGCCTCAATTCATGGCGGTAGATCTCGTCGTGTGCGCAGCTGCCGGGGGGAAACTCCCTGCTCACGTAGATGGTCAGTGGACTGAAGCCATATTCGAGCCGCAGTGAAAAGCTGGCGCATTCCTGCCGCTCATCGGGAGTTCTTGCCACCGTTCCCTTGACTTCAAAACGGGCAACGGCCAGGCCACGGGTCAAGCCGAGGACTTCGATATCGCGCCGGGTGTGGTCCTCGCTCAGGTTGCGAAGGGTCTTGTAGCTGTAATCGAAGTTCCTGGTCGGCTGGCTTTCCAGGCGGACAACGCTGATGGAAGAGGGCGGCAGTTCGGCGCAAGCGGCAAACACCGCCGGGGTGAGACTGGTCAGCAAGGCCAGCAAGCATCCGCGCGCCTGATTGCGCAGCCTGTCCTTTTTTCCGTCAGTGAAATACATTGTCTGTCAGCCTCCGGGGGGAAGCGCCCCCATTCACATCAATATGGATTGCCTGAATCATGAGACATCGTAGCTTCTTTGGAATCTTGTGTTTTGTTGTTGCGCTTGTAGCCTGTGGCGGCAGTGAGGAAAAACTGGCAGCTGTTCCAGCCGGGCAGCGTGTGCTGGCCTTTGGCGACAGTGTGACTTACGGTACCGGGGCTGCTGCGGGAGAGGACTGGCCTGCCTTGCTTGCCGCACAGACTGGCTGGCAGGTGATCAACGCCGGCGTGCCAGGCGATACCGCGCAGGCGGGCAAGTCGCGGATGCAGGGATTGCTGGATGAACACCGGCCGGCATTGGTCATCATTGAAATCGGCGGGAACGATTTCCTGCGACGGCGGCCGCCGGGGCAGGTCAAGGAGGATATCCGGGAGCTGATAAGAGCGGCGAAGGCTGCCGGTGCGCAGGTTGTGCTGGTTGGTGTCCCGGAGTTGTCGCTGCTGGCGGTGGTGTCCGGACGACCCACGGACTCTCCTGTTTATGAAGCTTTGGGTAAAGAGGAAGGGGTGCCGGTGATCGGCGAGGTGTTTTCCGATGTGCTTGGCCGGCCTGAGCTTTGTGCAGACAGGATTCATCCGAATGCCGAGGGCTATCGTTACCTGGCCGACGGTATCCTGAAAGACCTGAAGGCGCTTGGTTTGTCGCGGTGAGGCAAGCATGAATGCCATTGGAAATGCCATAATCCGGCATCTCGTTCAAATTGCCTGATATTCCGGTCTTCACGATGTCGCCAGACGCCACTTCTCCATCTTCCGGCCATGCCGCGTCGTTCCGGCTCGGTTCAAGGTTCCAGAGCTGGCTGGTCATTGGTGTGCTGGTGCTCAATGTCGTGATGATCACCGTCGGTGTCCAGAGCCTGCTGGCCAGCCGGGAGCGCAGCATTGATCAGGTCCGTGGCAACGCGGGCAATCTTGCGGCGTTGCTTGAACTCAATGTTGCCGATTCCGTGAAACGCATCGATCTCGGTTTGCTCAGCATCGTCGATGTCCTGGAGTCCCTGTCCGAAGAGGCGTTGCTCAGCGACGAAGTGATCGAGCGTCTTCTCCAGTTACATCTGGAGCGCCATCCTGCGGTCGACGCTTTTCGTGTCAGCAACCAGCGGGGGGAACTGATCTGGGGACGGGGTGTTGACCGGGCAGCTCCGGTTTCTCTCGCGGATCGGCCTTTTTTCGCTAAACATCAGGCGCATCCCGGACAGCAATTGATTGTTGCGGAGCCGGTTCTCGGACGGGTTTCGAAAATTTGGGTTGTTGCCTTCACCCGCTCCTATCGCAAGCCTGACGGTTCGTTTGCCGGTGTGGTGACCGCTGCCGTAACCCTTGATTATTTCACGCGCCTGTTGTCACCACTCAAATTGGGTACGCACGGCGTCGCAGCAATCCATCACCGTAACCAGGCTTTGCTCACCCGCTATCCGGCGATCGAAGGTGAGGTCGGTCAGCCGGGCTACAAGGATATTCCCGACGGTTTCAAGGCATTGCTGGCATCTGGAGTGGCTAGCGGAACGTTCCAGTCGGAGCTTGATGGCATCGTGCGCTTCAATGCCTATCGCCAGATTCAGCACACACCGTTTGTCCTGACTGTGGCCATGGCGCCGGCGGATTTTCTTGCCGATTGGCAGCGTGAAATCCGCAACACCATCATCCTGTTGCTGGTTTTCTTCGCTGCCACCGTTTTTGCTGCCTGGATGCTGCGACGTTACTGGTGGCAGATCCGCAATCAGGCGTTGTTTCTCAATACACTGATCGAAAGTACGCCGGTGCCTTTTTTTTACAAGGATACCGCGGGTCGCTACCTGGGTTGCAATCAGGCCTTCGAGGCCTTGCTGGGCAAGTCGCGTGACGAAATCATCGGCAAGTCGGTATTCGAGATGGCGCCGCCGGAGATTGCCCGTCGCTATCACGAAAAGGATGCCGAACTGTTCGAGCATCCGGGTAACCAGACCTACGACTGGGTGATTCAGAGCCATGGTGAAATTCGTCATGTGATCTTTCACAAGGCCAGCTTTCAGCATGCAGATGGCAGCATTGCCGGCTTGATCGGCGGCATTACGGATGTCACCGAACTCAAGCGGATTCAGGACGAACTGCAGTCGCATCGCGACAACCTGGAAGCCCTCGTCGCTGAACGGACCGTACAGCTGGCCCAGGCCAAGGATGCTGCCGAGGAGGCAAGCCGGGCCAAGAGTGCCTTCCTGGCCAACATGAGTCACGAACTGCGGACGCCGATGAACGGCATCATGGGAATGATCGATCTGGTCTGGCGGAAAATGACCGATCCCAAGGGGCGCGAGCAATTGGCGAAAGCCAAGCAGTCGTCCCGGCATTTGCTTGAACTGATCAACGACATCCTGGATATTTCAAAGATCGAGGCGCAGCGAATGGTGCTTGAGGAGACATCCTTCAGATTCCAGGATGTGCTTGATAATCTGGAGGATCTCCTGAGTCACAGGGCGCAGGAAAAGGGACTTGTGCTACAGATCGACGCAGCACAGGGACTGGCGGACCAGTCCCTGTTGGGCGATCCGCTGCGACTGGGGCAGGTGCTGCTCAATCTTGCCGGCAATGCGGTCAAATTTACCGGGCAGGGCTCAGTGACGGTACGCGTTGCCATACTCGAGGACAATCCATCGGATTTGTTGCTGCGTTGCGAAGTTGCCGATACGGGGATCGGTATCCTTCCGGCGGATCAGCCACGTCTGTTTACGGCCTTTGAACAGGCCGACAGTTCAACGACCCGGAAGTACGGCGGAACCGGCTTGGGGTTGGCGATCAGCAAGCGCCTGGTCGAACTGATGGGAGGTGAGATCGGGGTCAAGAGTGCGCCCGGAGAGGGGAGTTCCTTCTGGTTCGTTGTGCGCCTTGGTAAGGAACTGGCATCGCCTGACGGAAGTTCGCATGTCATCGGGCATGAATCTATCGAGTTGCTTCTGCACCGGACATTTTCGGGTAGTCGGGTTCTGCTGGTCGAAGATGAACCGATCAGCAGCGAGGTTTCTTGCTGCCTGCTGGAAGATGTCGGGCTTGTCGTCGATCTGGCTGTTGATGGTGCCGAGGCAGTGGCGATGGCCAGAGGCAACCGCTATGCAGCGATCCTGATGGACATGCAGATGCCGAATCTCAATGGTGTCGATGCCACACGGGCAATCCGTGCTGATTCGCTGAACATGCACACACCGATTCTGGCGATGACTGCGAATGCTTATGACGAAGACCGCAAGGCTTGCTACGAGGCTGGCATGAACGAGCATATCGGCAAGCCGATACACCCGGAGCAACTGTTCGAGGCCTTGCTCAGATGGCTGGAGAAGCAGGCCGTTCGCGAACAATGAGTGCTATCGGACAATTTCTTTTATGTCGTTTCCTGCGGTCGACCGCAGGAAACAGCAATTTATGAGGATGACCATGATTCTGGTGACAGGCGGTACGGGTTATATTGGTTCGCATACGGTGGTTGAACTGCTTGCCCGGGGCGAGCAGGTGCTGATTCTGGATAACCTTTGCAACAGCAGCCTGAAGGTACTCGAGCGGATCGAATCGATCACTGGCAAGCGGCCGGGATTCGTCAAGGCTGATATTCGCGACAAGGATGCGTTACAGGCGGTATTCAATGAACACCGGATCGGCTCAGTAGTGCACTTCGCCGGGCTGAAGGCTGTAGGGGAGTCGGTGGCGCAGCCGCTGGCTTATTACGACAACAATGTCTCCGGCACGGCAAATCTGTTGCAGGTGATGGCGGAAGCCGGTGTCAGGCGGCTGGTTTTCAGTTCTTCCGCAACGGTTTATGGCGATCCTCATACCGTGCCGATTCGTGAGGATTTTCCGCTGCATGCGACGAATCCCTACGGACGCACGAAACTGATGATCGAGGAAATGCTGCGGGACCTGGCGCTTTCCGACCCGACCTGGCGAATTGCAATCCTGCGCTACTTCAATCCGGTCGGTGCTCACGCCAGCGGTCTGATCGGAGAGAGCCCGAATGGCGTGCCGAACAACCTGATGCCTTTTGTTGCCCAGGTGGCACTCGGCCGGCGGACGGAGCTGTCGGTTTTTGGCAGCGATTATCCGACTTCGGACGGTACGGGGGTGCGCGATTACATTCACGTCGTTGATCTGGCGCTCGGTCATCTGGCGGCATTGGATGAACTGGCTCGCTCGTCGGGTACGCTGACGGTCAATCTTGGAACCGGGCAGGGCTATAGCGTTCTTGATATGGTGCGCGCTTTTGAACAAGCCTCCGGTCGCTCGGTACCATACCGGCTGGTTGATCGCCGTCCCGGTGATATTGCCAGTTGCTATGCAGATCCGGTTCTCGCAGAAAAAATCCTGGGGTGGCGGGCGAAGCGGAGCATCGGGGAAATGTGCGCCGACACCTGGCGCTGGCAAGCCGGAAATCCTGAAGGCCTGTAGCATTTTTCCCCATGAGCGATAGCAACGTTCGAAGCAGGGTGAAAACCAGGAACCCTTTTTCAGCATAATATATATGGCAAAAATGGCATCGGTTTTCGCTCTGTCATGTTTGCTGGAATTGCGCTGATAAATAAAGGGTTTTTGGTGTTTTTGCAGTGCACCATCCGGTGGACTCGCGCTATGTCACTGGAGTATCATCGCGCCTGACGTTATGGGATAGTCATGCCCATTTTGAATGCTATCCGGAGGTGTATCTTGCGCACGATGCAAACTCGCTCGGCGATTGCCCTGATTCTTGCAGTTGGTAGTGCCACGCATGTGGTGGCAGCTGATGGTTCCGATGCGTCTGTCCGGGCACTGCCCGCTGACGATTCCGTGATTCTTCTGGCACAAGCCGGGGGAGAGGCGGTCGAGAGCGTTCCCTCGCTCAGCGCCTCCGGATCCGCTGCACAGATTTTCGGCGGCGACGCATCGACTGGTCCGGTACAGCGCTCGGCCACCGCAGGCTATGAATTGACAGGTGCAGGCATTGGTAGCGCCAGCATCCCCGAGCAAGGGGTGATCCTGACGAGTACCGGCAGGGGGCGTGCCATTCGCTTCCAGAACGGAATATTCGTTTATCCGGCCGTTACTGCCGGTATCGGCCATAACGACAATGTCGGCGGTACCTCAACCAACGAAAAATCATCCAACCTGTTTGTCTTGCGCCCGGAGGCCGTTGCCGAACTCAAGCGTCGGGGGGATCGTTACACCTTGAGTTATGCGGGCAATTACGGGCAGTATCAAAGCTCGTCCGAAGACGATTTCACGCATCACGATCTCTGGCTGGCTGGCGATAATTATTTCACCACCCGCGCCCGCATGGGCTGGGGGGTTGGTTATCAACGGCGCTCGGATGCCCGTGGTTCAACCGATCGAGCGGGCGCCAGTGATTCGCCGGACCGCTGGCGTGCACCGGTTGCCCGTGTCATCGGCATTTACGGTGCGCCGAAGGCGCCCGGTCGCCTCGAACTCGAGGCTTCCTGGATGCAGAAGCGCTATACGAACAACAGGCTCAGTACGCGGGGCTCGGATGTCGACATGACGATGGTCGCGGGGCGCTTCTTCTTCCGTGTCATGCCCAAGACCTCCCTGATATTTGAAATGCGTGATACCTGGAGTGACTACACCCTGAACACATCGCCGCATGACAACCGCTATCGCAAGTTGCTGGCAGGTGTGACCTGGGACATGACCGCCAAGACGACAGGCATCGTCAAATTGGGTCGCGGCTACAAGGATTTTGACCGTAGGGATCGCCGCGATCCGTCGGCTGGTACATGGGAAGCAACGCTGGTCTGGTCACCGCTGACCTATTCCGTCGTCAAGTTGCAAACCGAACAGAATATTTCGGACTCCACCGGCGCCGGCAACTTTACCGATAACCGTGGGTATTCGTTGAACTGGGATCACAAGTGGGGGTCGTTCATGACCTCCAACGTCAATGCCGGCATGGTACGTGCAGACTATGACGGCATCAGCCGTGAGGACAATACCAGGAATTTCGGGGTCGGCGTTTATCGCGAGGTTGGGAACAATTTCCGGGTCGGTGTGAGCTGGAGTCATACAAAGCGTGACTCCAGCATCAATACTCTGGATTTCAGACGCAATGTCACGATGCTGACGCTTGAAACGGTTCTTTGACAGTGAGGAAAATTGTGTCGGTGTTGTTCATTCGTTGCTTGTTGGCGTTGGTCATGTTGTCAAACATGGCGTGGGCACAGACCGAGTCGGTACCCGCGCTTGTTTCTGGGGAGCCGGCGGTAATCCTGCCGTCAGGTTTATCGATCTATCGTCTTTATGCCGGCGATGTGCTGAACATCCGGGTTCTCGGCGAAGAAGAACTCAGCAAGGAAAAAGTACGCCTGACCGACGCCGGGACCCTGTCGCTGCCTGCCCTGGGTGAGGTCCGTGCCCTCGGATTGACTACTGGCGAACTTGAGCGTGCGGTGGAAGACGGTCTGCGCGGCCGTTATCTGGTCAACCCGAAAGTGTCGGTGTCGATCGAGGAATATCGTCCGTTTTATATCAACGGTATGGTCGAAAAGCCTGGTGGCTATCCATATCAGCCAGGACTCACCGTGCGCAAGGCCGCATCGCTGGCTGGAGGCTTCCGGGAGCGCGCATCGCTGTCAAAGATATACATCATTCGTGAGAGTGACCCTGCACAACGTTCACAACGGGTAGACCTCAATACGTTTGTTTTGCCTGGCGACATTCTTACCGTCGACGAGAGCTTCTTCTGATTCCGGGGGTTCCCGGCTTTCGTAATCATTCCACTGAAAATATAAGGTAGTGACGCAAGTGAGCGCCATGACTCAGCAATCCTCTTCGGAATCCGAAAACCACAAGTCGCTTTTTCTTCATGATCCGGATGATCTTGAAGAAAAGCTGGAGTTGCTTGAATACTGGCGAAGTATCGTCAAGCGCAAGAAGCAGATTATCGGGTTTGGCCTGGTGGTTGCTTTGCTGGCAGCAGTGATCGTTTTTGTCATGACACCGGTTTATCGGTCTACGGCGACCGTATTGATCGAATCGAACAAGGCAAACCTGCTTTCAATCGAGGATGTCTATTCCGGGATTTCACAGAATCGCGAACACTTTCAGACCCAGGTCGAGATCATCAAGTCGCGTGAAGTGGCGATCAAGACCATCGGGAAGCTCAAGTTATGGGAACACGAAGAATTTGACCCGAGAGCGAAGGGAGATTCCTGGCGCGCATCGATAGGATTCAGTGACGAGCCGAAGGAGTGGACCGAGAAGCTCCTGGCTGAAGCAGTCTACGACAATTTTTCCAGACGGCTTTCGGTTGAACCCATCCGTCTGAGTCAGTTGGCCAGGGTCAGTTTTGAATCGAGCGATGCGGAGTTGGCTGCGCGTGCGGCGAATGCTGCGGCCGAGGTATATATCGAAAATGATCTTGAGGCTCGTTTCAGGCTGACTCGTCAGGCTACCAGTTGGTTGCAGGATCAATTGACTGATTTGCGCAAGAAACTGAACGAGTCCGAAAAAACCTTGCAGGAATTTCGCGAGCGCGAAGGTATCGTCGATCTGAAGAGCGTCACGCAGAGTGGTGCTGGTCGCCAGATCGAAGAGGTCATGGGGCGTCTGGTTGAAGCACGAATGAAACGTGCGGAGGCAGAAAACTCCTACAAACAGATCAAATCGGCCCCGAAGGGTGCTGATCTCACTTCCCTGCCAGCGGTGCTGCGTAATCCGATTGTTGCTGATGCCAAGCGGGCAGAGGGGATAGCTGAACGCAAGCTTTCCGAAGTCAGCCAGCGTTATGGCAAAGAGCATCCTCGCTACGTTCAGGCCGAGGGTGAGCTGGAGTCAGCCAGGGATAATCTGCGCCGTCAGGTCGACTCGGTCATTGCCAGCGTGATTCGCGAGTATGAAGTGGCACGGGGAACGGAAAGTACGCTAGAAGGCGTGTTGAATTCAGCCAAGGGGTCTGTTCAGACACTTAACCGCAAGGAAGGGGAACTCAGCATTTATGAACGTGAAGTCGAGGCCAGTCGCCAGATGTACGACATGTTCATAAAACGCACAAAGGAAACCAACGTGGCCGGCGATTTGCAAACCGCCATTGCCCGGGTGGTTGATCCGGCCGTGGTGCAGGCGGCGCCGGTCAAGCCAAAGAAGGCACAGATCGTCGTGATTGCCTTTGTTCTTGGCATCTTTCTCGGCATGCTGGCAGCACTGTTGCGCGATCGTCTGGACAATACCCTGAAAACCACCGAAGACGTCGAGTTGCGCCTCAAGCAGCCGATTCTGACAACTTTGCCGCTACTTAGCAGGGAAGAGGTTGGGCGTACGCAAACCGCACGGATTTTCCTGGATCAGCCGAAATCAGTCTATGCAGAAGCGATCCGGACAGCGAGAACCGGCGTCCTGCTATCCGGCATTGACTTGCCACGTCGGACCCTGCTGGTTACCTCGAGTGTCCCTGGTGAAGGCAAGACGACTTTTTCGATCAATCTGGCGATTGCACATGCACATACCAAAAAAACGTTGCTGATTGATGCCGATATGCGCCGCCCGGCGATTTCCAAGGGGCTGGAGATGCAACCGGGGGCCAAGGGGCTTTCCAATTTTGTTTCTGGTTCGGCAACCCTGCAGGAATGCATGATACCTGTGGAAGGTTCGACGCTGATGCTGATGCCGGCTGGTAGCGTCCCCCCGAATCCACTGGAGCTTTTGCTGTCCCAGCGCTTCAAGGACACCCTGGAACATCTTGGCAAGCATTTCGAGGTGATCATCATCGATTCACCACCGGTTGAACTGGTTTCCGACGCATTGGTCATTGCTGCAGTAGCGGATGGAACCATTTATGTCACCAAGGCGGAATCGACTCCCTATCAAATAGCCCGCAAGGGGATACAACGCATTCGCCGTACCGGTGGTCAGATCCTGGGGGTTGTTCTCAGCCAGTTTGACGTGGCCAAGGCGGAAAAGTATTACGGTGATTATTCGGGTTATGGCAAGTACGGTTACGGACAGGCTGGCTATGAAGGTGGCTATGGTCCCGCGTATGGCGAAGAAAGCAGTAAAACCTGAACTCTCCTGAGCAACGGGCAACAAGCAGGATGATCGATCTGCATTCCCATTTTCTGCATGGTGTCGACGATGGCGCACAAACGCTGGACGAGGCGCTGGCACTTGCGCGTGCAGCTGTTGAAGACGGTATCCGGGTGTCTGTCCTGACGCCGCATATTCATCCCGGGCGTTACGAAAATCATCACGCTGGCTTGTTGCCTCGTTTCGAGATTTTCCGGCAAGCGCTTGCCCAGGCAGGGCTGCCCCTGGAAATCAGGCTGGCTGGCGAAGTTCGTATCGGTATTGAATCACTGGAATTGTTGCTGGCAGGCGAGGTGCCGTTTCTCGGTACCGTCGATGGCTATCGCATCATGCTGCTTGAATTTCCACACCAGACACTGCCTGTTGGCAGTCAGCAGTTTGTCGACAAGCTGCTCCAGATGAAGATTCGTCCTTTGATCGCTCATCCTGAGCGCAACAAGGCAATCATGATGCATCCAGAGCGCTTGGTGCCGTTTCTGGAATCTGGTTGCTGGTTGCAGTTGACCGCAGGATCGATCACCGGTCGTTTTGGTGCAGCTTCCAGTCGGGTGGCAAATCTGATTCTGCGGAACAACTGGGCTCATGTCATTGCGACAGACGCACACAACCTGCAGCATCGTCCTCCCTTGTTGCAGGAGGGATTCAAGGCCGCAGCCGCTCTGGTTGGAGAGGGGATGGCCTGGAAAATGGTCAGTGAACGGCCTGCAGAAATACTCGGTTTGAATAATGCTTGAGCGGATAAAGAGGAATTACCTGCTTGACCTGGCGGTTGTTGTGCTGCTCATGGGCATGATGACATCGATATATATTGCGACGGGGTACGCTATAGGAGATATTCTGACGCTGCAGGCGCGTTCGCAGATAAACGCCTGGCAGCGCCAAACAGCCAGTTTTCCGAGAGTCGGTGAGATCGGCAAAGCTTTGAACAGCCTGAATTCTGGCGCGCGCTGGCTTCCCGGGGACCCCGTTTTGATTGAAGGGATAGGCTACCTCTACGGTCTGCGAGCGAACATTGCGCGCAACCTGCCGGAGCTTGAGCATGCCATGCTTGATGAAGTGCTTGTCGCCTATCGAAGTGCAGTCGCGAGACGTCCAATGTCAGCGTATGCTTGGGCTAACATCGCGCTTGTCTTGCATAGGAAAAATGCCGATTTGCCGGAAATCTGGATTGCCGTTGACCGGGCGCTTCTATACGGTCAACGCGAGGCAGGTGTCCAGATACGTCTGGCCGAGGTTGTTTTCCGACGCTGGGAAGAGGCGGGAGACTCCAGGCGGGCAGCGTTCCGTGAAATTCTGTCCACGAGTCGTGGTCGCGTTGCCGGGGATCTGAGGAAAATCGTCGAGGCCGCTGGCCAACCGGAAGAGTTGGCTTACCTGCCTGGCTGAATTTTTCCTACATTCGTTGCTCTTTGGCCAGTTTTTCCAGCAATTCACGCCAAAGGCGGACATTGGATGCACCTCCCTTACGTGAAGCGCCCGTTGGCAGCCAGAGATCGTCGTCATTGAAACTGTAAACCGGTTCTAGGTCTGGGCGTTGCGATGCTGGTCGTAACTCGGGAATCAGATTGTCCATGATCAAGGGCTCGGCATCCGGTGTCGGATAGTACGCCAATACCATATGCGACTCGTTGAGTTCCTTCGCGCGTACATAAGTAATTCGCAACCGTTCGATCGGGATGCCAAGTTCCTTCAGCGAAAGGTATTTGGCAATCGAGTAATCCTCACAGTCACCGCCGTATGAAGAAAGCATTTCAACAGGTGTGGCCCAGTAATCTTCCTGGCGCCAGTGTCTGCTGTCGCTGTAGTACGGGATCTGATTGAAAAAACTGTTGATCTTGCGGAGGGTCAATGATTCGGCTTTGCTCTCGCGCTGTATTGCGCCATTTGCTTCAGCATTGCGCATGTCGTTGACCAGCTTTTGCCAGATCATCAGTCGCTTTGGCGCGTCCGGGGAGAAGGTCCGCGAGACGTATTTGAGGAGGTTTTCCGAGAATGCCACAAGGCTCGCCGTCACCGGTGCGGCGATGACGAGCAGGAGAATTGCAGAGGCGATGTATTTGCGCCGGGCGCTCGGAAACTGCATTTACGCACATGTACTTTGAATTTTTGCATTGTACAGGCAGAGCAAGGAAAAAGTGCCCTATGACCTTGGTTGTATTTGTTTATCCAGGATTCAAGGGTAAAGTCGAAAGGTTATTCAACATGCCATCGGTATCGGTCTGCTCTTGATAAAAATTCATCGCCCATTGCTCGTCTGTTTCCTGCCACTTCTCCTTTGTGGTTGTGCGTCCGTATTCGATGCTCCCTACGAAGAGGTTGAGGAAACACCTGTGGCGCAGAACATTCCCGAACTCGAGATCGAGCCGGATGGTTTGCTCGCCACCGAGGGGGTGCAGGTGACGCAGTATGCCGATATATGGGCTCGTATCCGCGCCGGTCTGGGTGTCGGCGAAATGGATGCCGATCCCGCCGTGGAACGCATTGCAAAGCGTTTTGCATCCTCGGGACTGGTTGAGCGTATCGCAGAACGTTCAGGTGGTTTCCTTTATTACGTCGTTGATTCGGTCGAACAACGGGCCTTGCCAATGGAACTGGTGCTGGTTCCATTCGTGGAATCTGGCTATTCTTTGCAGGCTGCTTCACACGCTGAGGCCCATGGTGCCTGGCAGTTCATCGAAAGCACGGCCAAAAATTACGCAATCGGGATTGACAGGTTTCGCGATGATCGGCGTAACCTTGTTTCGTCGACACGGGCTGCACTGGATTATCTGGAAGCGCTGCATGCGATGTTTGAGAACTGGCCCCTGGCACTGGCCGCATATAACTGCGGTGAACGACGTGTTCAAAATGAACTTGAGCGAGCGAAGCGACGGGGGGTGAAAGAGCCGGATTTTCGTGACATCGCCAGCTTTCTTCCGCAGGAAACACGCGATTACGTTCCTCGTATCCTCGCCATCCGAAAGCTGATCGCAAATCCGGGGGGCTACAAGGTTGTGCTTCCCGCGCTGGAAAATGCACCACAGTACACAGTCGTTGAAGTCCATCGTGATATCGATGTTGCTCTGCTGGCGAAGCTGTCCGGCCTGCGTTCCGAGTCCTTGCTGAAATTGAATCCCTCGCTGAGTGCGCCAGTGATCCTCGGGCGACACAATATCCGCTTGTTGTTGCCTCACCAGGCGGCTGTGCAGCTTGCTGAGAACATGCCAAGGCATGCTGGCCCCTGGGTGACCTGGCGAATGCTCCGGATTACCCGCGCGGCAACGCCTGCGGAAATAGCGCAGCGAAACAAATTGCCCCTGAATGTCGTGCTGCAGGCCAATCCGCTACCGGAAGGACACTATTACGAAATCGGCTCCACCCTTTTGCTGCCCGCTGGACGTCATGGCGGTATTGATTCCGCTCAGGCTCAACGTGCTGTTCTGCTGACCCGGGCGTCGTCGGAGTGCATGGTCCTGCAGTCCTGCATCGGCGATGATGCGCGGGTAGTGCCACCGTCTACGATCAATGGCTTGCCGCGTCGATGAGCGCCGAATGACAGAGTCGCTGAAGCTGCTTTCGCTTGCCCGCGTCCTCGTTGTCGAAAGCGACGAGGTTCTGCTCCATACTCTGAAGAGTTTGCTCTCTCCGCACGTTCAGGAAATTATTCTGGCGAGGGACGGCGAAAGTGGGCTGGATCGGTGGTGCAGGGATGAGCCGGATATCGTACTGACGGGGTTCAGCCTTTCGGATTTCGATGGTCTGGTGATGAGCGAGAGGATTCGCGCGCTGGATCCGGACGCAGTGATCATGGTCATTTCCGACTCTGCCGAAATCGATTTTCTTCACCGGATAATTCACCTCGGGATTGACGCGCATATCGTCAAGCCGATTGATCGCATTCTGCTGATTGATTTGCTGACCCGCTGCATGCGTGATCGTCAGCGAGTTCTTGACCTGAAAATGGCCAGCATGGTGTTTGAAGTGGCCAACGAGGGTATTCTCATCACCGATGATCGGGCGCGAATTCTTGCGGTCAACCCGGCTTTTTCCCTGTTAACCGGTTATCGTCCCAATGAAGTGGTTGGGCAGCGGACGAGCGTACTGTCTTCAGGTATCCATGGCCCCGATTTTTATCGTTCCATGTGGGAAACGCTGCTGACTCATGGCCGATGGGAAGGAGAGCTTACCAATCGACGCAAGGATGGCAGCCTCTATGAACAATGGCTGTCAATAGCTGCCGTCGATGGTGACGTGGGAACGCCAAGGCGCTACGTCGGACTTGTCTCCGATATTACCGAACGCAAGCGGGAAGAAGAACGGATAAGGCGCTTGGCCCATATTGACAGTCTTACGGGACTGCCGAACAGGGTTCTTTTTCTGGACCGCCTCCAACGATCGATTGCCAGGGCGCGGCGTTATCGCCACAAGCTGGCCGTGCTTTACCTCGATCTCGATCATTTCAAACATATCAACGATACCTGGGGTCACGCGGCTGGCGACGAGGTGTTGCGGGTCTCGGCTGCGCGCATGGTTCAGGCGTTGCGTCTGAGCGATACGGTCAGTCGACGCGGTGGAGATGAGTTTGTTCTGATTGTTGAACAGAATGATTATCCGGAGGGGGTGGGTAATATTTGCCAAAAATTGCTTGCGGAAATTTCGAAAACAATAACTTTCAATTCTTTCGGCCTGCAAATTGATGCCAGTATCGGTGTGGCAATCTATCCGGATGATGCGGAGGAGCCTGATGAACTTCTCGCTGCTGCCGACGTGGCGCTATACGAAGCCAAGGCTGATGGTCGGGGGCGGTTCCGTTTCTTTTGTTCGAAATCACAGCCGGGTTTTCGGGGCAGGCTCGACATGGAGCGCGAGTTGCGGGCTGGGCTGGATAACTGGCGGTACACTCTCAGATATCTTCCCGAGGTTTCATTATTGACCGGGAAGGCAGAATATATCGAGGCTTTGCTGAGGTTTCAGCACCCCGAGTTCGGTTTGCTTGATGCCGGACGGTTTCTTGAAATTGCCGAGGAAATCGGGATCATGCCGGAACTTGGGCGCAAGGCCCTGGGACAGGCGGCAAGTGAATTGACCTCGATCAATGGTGATCTGGGGCTGGTGATTGATCTTTCTGCGCGACAGTTGTCGGCACCCGATGCTGTTTCGCATCTGCTCGACACTCTGGGGCACGCAGGAGTTCCGACCACGCGCATTACTTTCGAGTGCACCGAGGCTGCATTGACCGGCAATGAAAGGGCAATGAAGACCTTGTTGCGACTGGCGGAGTCAGGATGCAAGTTCTCTCTGGATGATTTCGGCGCCGGTTACTGCTCGTTCAGCCTTCTGAGCCAGTTGCCCATGAGTTCCATAAAGATAGACCGTTCCTTCACCGGTGAAATTGTCCACAATCCGCAAATGCGGGAACTGGTGGCTGCACTCGTCGCGTTTGCACAGCGTCTTGGTGTCCGTGCGGTTGCCGAGGGGGTGGAAACCCAGGCGCAACTCGAGATACTTCGTGACATCGGTTGTGATGCTGCGCAGGGATATCTGTTTGGTCGGCCGATCAGTTTTGATGAATGGCGCAATCGTTCAGGAATGCAGAAGGACTTGTTCGGTAGTGCTTTGTGAGGAATCCGTGCGGGGAGGGCGTCGCCGGTTGTGCGGATCATCTGGTGCAATGGTTTCGCATGATGAAATCCTTTGTATTCAAAGTGTTTTTGCTGAAAATTATGATGTTTTGTTGTTGACGATCGGGTGCTTGGGTGTTACCCTGAAGACATATTCAATTGTGTCGAGGTTCGCATGAAGACCGTTACCAGAATTGCAGCTGTGGCCGGATTCACCCTGTCCAGTTTTGCAGCTGTTGCTGCGTTCGCTCCCGGCATGTCCCTCAGCCAGATTGACAACGAGGTCATGACCAGCCTCAAGCGCAATGACACGCTTTCGAGTATTTCCGGGAATGCAAAGACTGCTGGTGTTGCATCGGGTTTGCTGGTTTCGTCCCTGATCAGCCAGGGGCAGGTGGCTTGTGATGTGGTGACGGCAACCGTGGCTGCCGGCTACGATGCAAATGACGTCATCAAGGCTGCTGCTGCAAATGGCGCCAAGGCCAGCGAAATGATTTCATGCGCAATTGCCGGTGGGGCTGATCCGACGACATTGACCGAAGCAACTGCAGCAGGTGCCGGTGATGCTGGCGGGCAGGGGATTGCCGGTGGTCCGGGAAATTTTGGCACCTCGCCTAGCCCGACCTTTTCGGGTGGCGGTGGCGGTGGCGGTACCACGCCTGGTAGCGTCAGCGGCTCCTGATTTACCTTTTTCCTGAAAATGGCAGCCGCAGGCTGCCTTTTTTTTTGAGAGTTTTTCAATGACCTTGAGAAGGCAGTTGTTCCTCGGGATTTCGGTGATTTTCCTGGGGGTTTTCATTGGCTTGGCCATTCTCGGGGTTTCAGGTACTCGCACCTACCTTGAGGAGCAACTCGGGTCGCACGCTCAGGATGCCGCGTCTTCGCTGGTGCACCCGCTTTCGCAATCGATTGGCGCTGGTGATCGGATACTTGCCGATACACAGGTGGCAACGCTCTTCGATCGGGGATATTTCCAGCGGATTGCCGTTCTTGGAACAGATGGTGCTGTTGTGCTTGGTCGTGAGTTGCCAGCCAAAATTGATGGCGTACCGTTGTGGTTTTCTTCACGCGTTACGCTGGATGCTCCACCTGGTGAGGCTTTTCTGATTGCTGGCTGGCGTCAGTTGGGCAAGGTAGTGGTGGTTTCCCAGCCGACACATGCGTATCAATACCTGTGGAAATCAGCGCTGGAGATTTCGGGCTGGATGCTTCTTGCTTATTTGCTGGCGCTGTGGATGACGCGTATGGTGCTGCACTGGATATTGAATCCGCTGTCGGAGATTGAGCGCTCGGCGATGGAAATCCAGCAAAAACATTTTGGACAGATTGCCATCAAGCCCAAGGCGCTGGAGCTTTCGCGCGTAGTCGGCGCGATGAATGAAATGTCGCGCAAGATTTCAGAGTTCCTTGATGCCGAATCCAGAAGGGCCGAGCAATTTCGTCGTGAGGCCTATCAGGATGATCTGACCGGCCTCGATAACCGGCGCAGTTTCGAATTACGCTTGACCCAGGCGTTGGACGGTGACATCCCGTTCTCGGATGCCGCGCTGATTGGTGTTGAAGTCAATAACCTCAAGAGCTTCAATACCGAAGCCAGTTATCGGCAAGGTGACCAGTTTCTGGTGTCGGTTGCGACCGCTGCCCGCAGCATTCTGGGTGACCAGGCGGCCATCCTGTGCAGGACCAGTGGCAGTTCCTTCGGCTTTGTCCTGTTTGACCGTGATCCGGCGATGCTCGCCGATCTGGGGCGCCAGTTGCGGGACAGTTTGCAGCAGGTGTTTCCTGAGCAGGAGGGGGATGCCGATTTCTCGTTCAGCATTGGCATGGTGCATTTCCGTCACGGCGAAAAGCGGGCACGCCTGATGTCCCGACTTGATCTGGCGATTGAAAGTGCCCGCCAGTCAGGGCGTAATGCCTTGCAATACGTTGTCGATGTCAATTCTTCGGAAAGCGGGCTTGGCTCGATGGCCTGGCGTGAGTTGATTCGCAATGCCCTCGCCGAGAATCGCTGGACACTGCTTGGTCAGCCGGTTGTCTCGTTGTCCAGCGGCCAGGTCATGCAGCAGGAAATCATGACGCGCCTGATTGGCAATGACGGAAATCTTGTTCCAGCGTCCGTTTTTCTACCAATGGCAATGCGTCACAAGCTGATGCCGGATATCGACCAGGCACTGCTATCACTGGTTTTTCGGCGCCTGGAAGAGCGTGGGGAGGGTGAAGTCGTCAATCTGGCGGTCAATCTCTCGAATCAGAGCCTGGAGAATCGTGAATTTCTGGCCTGGCTGTCAGGTCGTCTGTCCCGGCTGAGCCGTCGTGGTGTCCAGTTGTCTTTTGAATTGACCGAATATGGCTGCTCCCTGGATATGGAGTCGAGTCGCCAGTTTGCCGACATGTTGCGTACCAACCAGGTTCGCTTCGGTATCGATCATTTCGGTTTGACGCCGACATCCCTGCAGTTGCTGCGCGAGTTGCCGCCGGATTATGTCAAGCTTGACGCCGGTCTGGTGGCAGAGGCGCCGGAGAATGAAGCGGCGCGCGCCTTGTTGCGTTCCATTGTTTCGCTGGCCTCGACGCTTGAAGTGGAGGTCATCGCCCAGGGAGTCGAGACGCTGGCCCAGGTCGAGATGCTGCTCAGTGATTCAGTCAAGGGCGGCCAGGGCTACCATTTCGGCGCCCCGTCGGCTGATCGAATCTGACGGGGTCAGTCGAAGAGCAGCGCGGCAGCGACCTTGCGTCCTTCGGAGGCAAGGATGTTGTAGGTCCGGCAGGCGGCCTGCAGATCCATGATCTCCAGGCCGATGCCGGCCGGCGCAAACGGCCGCATCAGCGTGGCGGCTGGGAAGCGCAGGCGCTTGCCGGTACCAAGCAGGACCACTTCGACCCCCAGCGCCAGCAAGGTCTGCATGTCGGTTTCGCTCAGTGTTTCGATGTTTGCGGTCGACCAGTCGGAAACCAGCTTTTCCGGCAGCACGATGAGGTTTTTTTCGTGTTTTTCATGGTTGACCGCAACATAGTCATCGCCGTAGGCGGTGAACAGGTTGAGGCCGGCAGTGTTCGATGTATGGAGTTTCACTTTGCGGTGCACCAGACGATAAAGTAGGATTATACCTTTGGCCCAAACCCCGCCAATCTGGACATTCACATGAAGCACGTCAAGAAGTCAGCCAAGCTCGCCAACGTCTGTTACGACATCCGCGGTCCCGTACTGCAGATGGCCAAGCAGATGGAGGAAGAGGGCCACAAGATCATCAAGCTGAACATCGGCAACCTGGCCGCGTTCGGCTTCGATTCGCCCGAAGAAATCCAGCAGGACATCATCCGCAACCTGCCGAACGCGGCTGGTTACACGGATTCGAAAGGCATCTTCGCGGCGCGCAAGGCGATCATGCATTACACCCAGCAGAAGCACATCAAGGGTGTCACGCTGGAAGACATCTACGTCGGCAACGGTGTTTCCGAGTTAATCGTCATGGCGATGAACGCGCTGCTCGACGCCGGTGACGAAGTGCTCGTGCCGGCGCCGGATTATCCGCTGTGGACGGCAGCCATCAGCCTGTCTGGTGGCAAGCCGGTGCATTACCTGTGCGACGAGGCCAAGGGCTGGTTGCCGGATCTGAACGACATCCGCAGCAAGATCAACAAGAACACGCGCGCCATCGTCATCATCAATCCGAACAATCCGACCGGCGCGCTGTATCCGGATGACCTGCTGCACGAAATCATCGATATCGCGCGTCAGCATCATCTGATCATCTACGCCGACGAGGTGTACGACAAGGTGCTTTACGAAGGTGTGACGCACACGTCGATTGCCTCGCTGTCCGAAGATGTGCTGACCATCACCTTCAACGGCCTGTCGAAGAACTATCGTTCCTGCGGCTATCGCGCCGGCTGGATGGTGGTTTCCGGCGACAAGCGCCACGCCAAGGATTACATCGAAGGGCTCGACATGCTGGCGTCGATGCGCCTGTGCGCCAACGCACCGGGCCAGCACGGCATCCAGACCGCGCTCGGCGGTTACCAGAGCATCGATGACCTGGTCACCGATGGCGGCCGCCTGCGTCGTCAGCGCGACATCGCCCATGAACTGATCAATGCCATTCCCGGCGTCAGCTGCGTCAAGCCGAAAGCGGCGCTGTACATGTTCCCGCGGCTGGATCCGGAAATTTATCCGATCAAGAATGACCAGGCCTTTATCGCCGAACTGCTGCAGGAAGAAAAAGTGCTGCTGGTCCAGGGGACGGGCTTCAACTGGCCGCATCCGGATCATTTCCGGCTGGTTTTCCTGCCGCACGAGGACGACCTCAAGGAAGCCATCGGCCGCGTTGCCCGCTTCCTCGAAAACTATCGCAAACGTCACAACACCAACCATCTCATCAACAAAGACTGAACATGAAACCCATCAATGTTGGCCTCATCGGCATCGGCACCGTCGGCGGTGGCACCTGGACCGTTCTCAAGCGCAATGCGGAAGAAATCACCCGTCGCGCCGGTCGTCCGATCTGCATCACGGCTGTCGCTGACAAGAATGTGGAACTGGCACGCCAGATCACCGGTGGTGCAGCCCGCGTCACCGATGACGCCTTCGCGCTGGTCAATGATCCGGAAATCGACATCATCGTCGAGCTGATCGGCGGCTATGGTGTGGCCAAGGAACTGGTGATGCAGGCCATCGCCAGCGGCAAGCACGTGGTCACTGCCAACAAGGCGCTGCTCGCCGTGCACGGCACCGAAATCTTCACCGCCGCGCAGCAGCAGGGCGTCATGGTTGCCTTCGAAGCCGCCGTCGCCGGTGGCATCCCGATCATCAAGGCGCTGCGCGAAGGCCTGACCGCCAACCGCATCGAGTGGGCCGCCGGCATCATCAACGGCACGACCAACTTCATCCTGTCCGAAATGCGCGACAAGGGCCTGCCGTTCGCCGACGTCCTGGCTGAAGCGCAACGCCTGGGCTACGCCGAAGCTGATCCGACCTTCGACATCGAAGGCGTCGATGCGGCGCACAAGGCAACGCTGATCGCCTCTATCGCCTACGGCATCCCGGTGCAGTTCGACAAGGCCTACGTCGAAGGCATTACCCAGCTCGAAGCCTCCGACATCAAGTACGCCGAACAACTCGGCTACCGCATCAAGCTGCTCGGCATTGCCAAGCGCCGCGACAACGGTGTCGAACTGCGCGTCCATCCGACGCTGATCCCGGCCAAGCGTCTGCTGGCCAACGTCGAAGGCGCGATGAACGCTGTCATGGTCAAGGGCGATGCAGTCGGCATCACGCTGTACTACGGCAAGGGTGCCGGTGCCGAACCGACAGCTTCCGCAGTGATCGCCGACCTCGTCGACGTCACCCGCCTGGCCACCGCCGATGCCGCGCACCGCGTGCCGCACCTGGCGTTCCAGCCGGATGCCATGTCCAACCTGCCGATCCTGCCGATGAGCGAGATCGAGACCGGTAACTACCTGCGCCTGCGCGTCGAGGACAAGGCCGGCGTGCTCGCCGACATCACCCGTATCCTGGCCGACCAGGGCATTTCCATCGATGCCATGCTGCAGCGCGAGCCGGAAGAGGGCGAGGGCGAGACCGACATCATCATCCTGACGCATGTCTGCAAGGAAAGCGCCGCCCTGGCCGCGGTTGCCAGCATCGAAGCGCTGGCCGCGCAAAAGGGCAAGGTCAAGCGCATTCGTCTGGAAGAGTTGCAGTAAATCTGACGGTCTGCGCATGGAGAAGGGGGCTGCGGCCCCCTTTGTCGTTCAGGGCGATGCAGATCAAGGAAACGCACGGCCAGGCTCGGCAGAATCAGGGCTCTTGCTGCTCGCGGCAGCTTTTTACAAGGAAATCCCCATGAATCATGCCATCCATGCCTGTGACCGTCCCACCGCCGAGGCCCTGTACCCCTTCGATGCCCGCGGTGTTGCCAAGCGTTTTCGCCATGCCGCCATTTTTGGTGCCCTGGAGTCGCTGATGCCGGGCGAAACGATGCGCTTCTGCAACGATCACGATCCGCTGCCACTGCTTGGCCAGATGCAGCAACGCTACGGCGACAAGGTGGATATCCAGTACGTCCAGCGCGAACCGGGCGCCATCGTTATCGACTTCACGGTCGTCGGTTGAGGTGCTGAGCACCGCCGCGCTGACGCTCCTTGCCCTGCTGGCCGCCGCCTTGCTGGCGCTGGCCGGGGCCGGGACGCCGGCGGCGGTCGCCCATCTGGCGTTTGCCGTGGGCATCGTGCCGTTGATCCTGGCGGCAATGACGCATTTCGTGCCGGTACTGACGCGTACCGGTGACCCTTCCGCAGCCATCCGACGGCTGCCGTTTTTTGCTCAGTTTGCCGGGTTGACCGCAGTCCTCGGCCTGCAGGGCTGGCTGCCTTACTACATCGTGTACGCTGCTGCTGCGGTCGACTTCGTTCTGGCGGCAATTTTGCTGCGCTGGATCGTGCGCCGGGCCAGCGCCACGCTGGGCAAGCCGCATCCCGGTTGGCGCTGGTATGCCGGGGCGCTGGCCTTGTTGATGCTGGCGTTGCTGGCCATCCTGGCGACGGCGGTGCTGCCGGCCGAATGGGCAGCCTGGCGGCGCCTGCACCTGCATTTGAATACGCTCGGCCTGGTCGGGCTGGCGGCGTTCGGCACCTTGCCGGTGCTCTTGCCGACAGCGCTCGGGCAGGCCGATCCGGAAGCTACCGGCTGGCTGAAGCGGCGTTTCTGGTCGATGTTCCTGGCGGTCGTCCTGCTGGCGACGGGCGCGGCTTTTTACTGGCCGGTTTCGGTCGCCGGGGCGGCGATCCTGCTGGTGCTGGCGCTTGGCCTGGTGGCGCAATGGCTGCGGCGTTTCGGCCCGCGCCCGCTGCTCGCTGACGGTGCAGCCTGCGCGCTGCTCGCCGCCGTGACCGGCTGGTCGCTGTGCCTGCTGGCCGGTACGTTGCACGCGGCCGGCCTGATTCCGGCCCGGCCGACCTTGTCGGCATGGGCTGCCGCATTCCTGTTGCCGCTGGTCACCGGTGCCTTGAGCCAACTGCTGCCGGTCTGGCGCTGGCCCGGTGCCCGTACGCCGGAACGCGACGCGATGCGGCGGCAACTGGTTGCCGGGGGATCATGGCGGGCGCTGGCGTTTGTTGCCGCCGGTGTCGCTTTCATCGCTGATCAGGGTACGCCCGGCGCGGCATTTCTGCTGGCCGGAATGGTGATCTTTGCGTCAAGTCTGCTGCGGGCGATGCGAATCTCACGGTCGACGCGGTAAAATCGCGGTTTTCCCGCTTTCCAGGTTTTCGCCATGCGCTACATCTCGACCCGCGGCCAGTCCGCACCCCAGGCTTTCTGCGACATCCTCCTCGGCGGTCTGGCCCCGGACGGCGGACTCTACCTGCCGGAGAGCTATCCGCAAGTCACCCGCGCCGACCTCGACGCCTGGCGCCAGCTGTCCTACGCCGATCTGGCCTACGAAATCCTGGCCAGGTTCATCACCGACATCCCGGCTGACGATTTGAAGTCGCTGGTCGCCCGGACCTACACCGCCGATGTCTACTGTCATCTGCGCAACGGCGGTGACGCGGCGCAGATCACGCCGCTGACCAAACTGGAAGACGGGCTGTACACGCAGGAACTGTCGAACGGCCCGACGCTGGCCTTCAAGGACATGGCGATGCAGTTGCTCGGCAACCTGTTCGAGTACGTGCTCGACAAGCGCGGCGAATCGATCAACATCCTTGGCGCCACTTCCGGCGATACCGGCTCGGCGGCCGAATACGCGATGCGCGGCAAGCACAACGTCAAGGTCTTCATGCTGTCGCCGGACGGCAAGATGAGCGCCTTCCAGCGCGCCCAGATGTATTCGCTGACCGATGCCAACATCTTCAACATCGCCGTGCGCGGCATGTTCGACGACGCCCAGGACATCGTCAAGGCGGTTTCCAACGACGCCGCGTTCAAGAAGCAGTACAAGATCGGCGCCGTCAATTCGATCAACTGGGCCCGGGTTGCGGCGCAGATCGTCTATTACTTCCAGGGCTATTTCCTGGCCACTGCCAGCAACGACGAAGAAGTGTCCTTCACCGTGCCGTCGGGCAATTTCGGCAACATCTGCGCCGGCCACATCGCGCGCATGATGGGGCTGCCGATCAAGCATCTGGTGCTGGCTACCAACGAGAACGACGTGCTCGACGAATTCTTCCGCACCGGCGTCTATCGCCCGCGCACCTCGGTCGAAACCAGCGTCACCTCCAGCCCGTCGATGGACATTTCCAAGGCGTCCAACTTCGAACGCTTCGTCTTCGATCTGGTCGGCCGCGACCCGGTGATCATCCGCGAATTGTGGTCCAAGGTCGACAAGGGCGAGGCCTTCGACCTGAGTACTACGGTCTACTGGAAAAACAAGCCGAAATTCGGTTTCATTTCCGGCCGCAGCACGCATGTCGACCGCATCAACACCATCCGCTTCGCCCAGGGCCGCTACAACGTCATGCTCGACACGCATACCGCCGATGGCCTCAAGGTTGCGCTGGAAAACCGTCAGCCGGGGCAGACGATGATCGTGCTGGAAACCGCCCAGCCGGCCAAGTTCGAGGAAACCATCCGCGAAGCGCTGGGCTCCGAGCCGGTGCGTCCGGCCAGCCTGCAGGGCATCGAGAACCTGCCGCAACACGTCGTGGTCATGGACCCGGATCTGGCCGCAATCAAGGCCTTCGTTGCCGAACACGCCTGAGTTTGGACCTCAGACTGCCGGGGAGACGCGGTTGCGGCCGCCTTCCTTGGCGGCATAGAGCCGGCGGTCGGCTTCGGCGTACAGCGCATCGACACGCTCGCCATCGGCCGGAAAATCCGCGATGCCAAGGCTGATGGTGATGCGCAGGCACAGATCGCCATGGCGCATTTCCCGCTCGGAAATTTGCCGGCGGACGCGTTCGGCAATGGCGATGGCCTCGCTCATGCCGGTGTCGGGCAGCAGGATGGCGAATTCCTCACCGCCCAGCCGGCCGAAAACGTCGGAGCCGCGCAGCATGTCGTCGATGCTGCGGGCCAGTTGACGCAGCACGGCATCGCCGGCCTGGTGTCCGTGGTTGTCGTTGACCAGCTTGAAATGATCGATATCGAGCAGCACCAGGCAGAGCGGCGTTTCCGAGCGCTGGCAGCGGGCCAGTTCTTCCCCCGCGCGGTCGAGGAAATGACGCCGGTTGGCGACGCCGGTCAGCGAATCGGTAGTTGCCATCAGCGTCAGCTGCTCGTTGGCATTTTCGAGTTGACGCATGATGACTTCCTGACTGTAGACCGTTGAAAACGAGCGCGTGGTCTGGAAGGCGCGGATGACGCCGTAGCTGAGCAGCAGGAAGCCGGAGGCGCTGATCGCGTGCGCCAGCCACCATTGATGATTCCACGCGCCGGCGATGATGAAGGCCAGCGATGACTGGGCAAACATCGCCAGCGACAGCGAATAGATCGCCAGCAGGGGCAGGTCGGTGCCGTGCCGCCGCATCCGCAGCAAGCCGGCCAATGCCAGGAAGAAGGCGATCCATTCCAGGCCCAGCCGGAGTTCGGGGCGGTCGGCGATCGGTGACAGGGCGAGCAGGCCGACAGCCACGTCGATGACGAGAAAGATCGCCAGCCAGCCCAGCCAGAAACGCTTCGATCCCCGCTTTTCCGGATTGTCGGCAGGACGGCCGTGCTGCAGCACGGCAAGCAGCAGGCAGGCATTGAGGATCAGGCGCGATGCCGGCCCGTACAGCAGGAACAGCATCGGATGGTCATGGGCATGGCCGGTGAACAGGCCGTGCGGGGCATAAACGATGGCGAAGCCGAGAAATCCCAGTGTCAGCCAGCGCAGCATCGGGTCGCCGGCATCGCGGTAGCAGCGCCAGGTGATCCAGGTAACGAAAAGGCTGGCCAGGATGGCCACGCCGATGGCGATTTCGTGGAAAGCGTGACTTTCGTAGCGCAGCGCCGGGTCCTGGTATTGCGCCAGATACCAGATGGCGACGCTCGGCGAGAGCGCGAACAGTACGTGCAGCAGGCGCACGTAGACACGGGTCAGCTTGTCGAGGCCGGCGGGTAGGTGTTCCATGCCGGCCGGCCGGTCAGCCGATGAAGCGCATCGACAGGTCGAGCGCCTTGACGTCCTTGGTCAGCGCGCCGACCGAGATGCGATCGACGCCGGTTTCGGCAATGCCGCGAATGGTTTCCAGACTGACGTTGCCGGACGCTTCGAGTACGGCCCGGCCGGTATTGATGGCGACGGCCTGGCGCATCAGCTCGGGTGTGAAGTTGTCGAGCAGGATCATTTTTGCGCCGGCGTCCAGTGCCTGACGTAACTCGGCCAGGCTTTCCACTTCGACCTGGATGAACTGGCAGCGGTCTGCCGCCGTACTGGCGACTTTTTGCGCGGCCGCCATGGCCTGGGCGATGCCGCCGGCGGCGTGGATATGGTTTTCCTTGATCAGGATCGCATCCCACAGCGCCAGCCGGTGATTGCCGCCGCCGCCGGCGCGTACTGCGTATTTCTGGGCGATGCGCAGGCCGGGCAGGGTCTTGCGCGTATCGACCACCTGCGCCCCGGTGCCGGCAATCGCATCGGCGTAGATGCGCACCTTGCTGGCGACGGCCGACAGCAGTTGCAGGAAATTCAGTGCACTGCGTTCGGCGGTCAGCAGCGCGCGGCCGTTGCCGTCGATGGTGCACAGCAACTGGTCGGCGGCGATGCGGTCGCCGTCGGCAGCCTGCCAGGTGACGATGGCTGCTGGGTCGAGGCGGTGCACGCATGCGTCGAACCAGGCCGTACCGCAAAGCACGCCCGGCTCGCGGGAAATGACCGTGGCCTGGGCCTGGCGATCGCCGGGCACCAGCGAGGCAGTCAGGTCGCCGGGGCCGATATCCTCGGTCAGGGCGGCGTCGACGTTGCGGGTGATTTCTGCGGCGAGCGGGTAGGCGAATTCGATGGACATATCAGTGTTCAGTCGGCATGCTAGGGCCCGAATTGTACCGTCTGGGGAATGCGGATGTCCGAGCTTGTCGGGGTTTTTCATGTCAGCCTGGGGGTGCTGGTGGCAATGGCCATCGGGCTGCTGCTGGTTTTCTGGTACCTGCGCGACATCACGCAGAAGCGGCACACGGTATTGCGCAATTTTCCCATCGTCGGGCATCTGCGCTTCTTTTTCGAAAACCTGGGTGAATACTTCCGCCAATACTTTTTCCTGGGCGATCGTGAGGAAATGCCCTTCAACCGGGCCACGCGCGCCTGGGTCTATCGTCTGGCCAAGAACGAAGCCGGCATGATCGGCTTCGGTTCGACCTACGACCTGTCGCAATCCGGCGCGCTGGTCTTCGTCAATGCCGCCTTTCCGGTGCTCGAAGGCGAACATCAGCCGTCGCCCCCTGTGCTCATCGGCGATGGCTGGTGCGACAAGCCCTTTGCCGCGCGTTCGCTGATCAACATCAGCGGCATGAGTTTCGGCGCAATCTCGAAGCCGGCGGTGCGGGCGCTGTCGCACGGCGCAGCACTGGCGGGTTGCTACATGGATACCGGCGAGGGCGGCCTGAGCCCGCATCATCTGGAAGGCAAGTGCGATGTCATTTTCCAGATCGGCACGGCCAAGTACGGCGTGCGCGACGAGCACGGCAAGCTGAGCGATCTGCGGCTGCAGGAACTGGCGGCACTGGAACATGTGCGCGCCTTCGAGATCAAGCTGTCGCAAGGCGCCAAGCCGGGCAAGGGCGGCGTTCTGCCGGCGGCCAAGGTGACTGCGGAAATCTCCGTCATTCGCGGCATTCCGATGGGGCAGGATTCGCTGTCGCCGAACCGCCACCCGGAAACCAGCAACATGGAAGAGTTGCTCGACATGGTGATTCACGTCCGCGAAGTCACCGGCAAGCCGGTCGGCATCAAGACGGCGATTGGCGGCTGGCAGTTCATGCACGAGTTGGCCGACGCGGTGCATCGGCGCGGCCTGTGGAGCGCCCCGGATTTCCTGACGATCGACGGCGGCGAGGGCGGTTCCGGCGCGGCACCGCCGGCGCTGGCCGATCACATGGCGTTGTCGATCAACGAATCGTTGCCGCGCGTCATCGATGCATTGATCGAAAACGGGCTGCGCGAGCGCATCAAGGTGATTGCCTCGGGCAAGCTGCTGACGCCGGCCAAGGTGGCCTGGGCGCTGGCCTGCGGCGCGGACCTGGTCAATTCGGCGCGCGGCTACATGTTTGCGCTCGGCTGCATCCAGTCGCTGCGTTGCCATCAGAACACCTGCCCGACCGGCATCACGACGCACAATCCCAAGCTGCAGCGCGGCCTGGTTGTCGAGGACAAGGCCGAACGCGTTGCCCATTACACGCGCAACCTGAACAAGGAGGTGGAAATGATCGCCCACGCCTGCGGCGTCAAGCACGCCCGCGAGCTGCGTCGCGAGCATGTGCGCATCGTTCAGCCGAACGGCCAGAGCGCGGCGCTCAACATCCTCTACCCGTACCCGCCCATTCGTTGAACAGTAGCCGGGCGGCGTCGATGACTTCGCCGGCGGTCAGGCCGGCCGGACCGATGCCGGCGGCGACCAGGCGGTCGGCGGCGGCGCCGTGCAGGTGGACGGCGGCGAGCAACGCCGCTTTGGCCGGCCATTGCTGGGCCAGCAGGGTGGCGGTAAAGCCGCTCAATACGTCGCCCATGCCGGCCGTCGCCATGCCGGGATTGCCGGTGGTATTGATCCACCAGCGGCCGTCGACCGCAGCAATCACCGTGCCGCAACCCTTCAGCGCCACCGGACAGGCGTAGCGGCGGGCCAGTGCGCCGGCGGCGGCGATGCGGTCCGCCTGCACGTCGGCCACCGTACTGCCGAGCAGGCGCGCGGCTTCAGCCGGGTGAGGCGTGAGCACGGCCGGCGCGGAGCGGCTGGACAAAATGCCGGCCAGACGCCCGTCGACCGCAAGAATGTTCAAGGCATCGGCATCGAGCACCAGCGGCAGCGCTGACACCAGCGCCTGTTCGAGATGGCGCACGGCTTCATCCGACTGGCCCAGGCCGGGACCACAGGCGAGCGCCTGCAGGCCGGCGTCGAAGAGTGTGGCGACCGGGCGCAGCATCAGTTCGGGCTGGTTGGCATCGACGCTCGGGCCAGCCGGGTCGAGCAGCCCGAGATAGACGCGGCCGGCGCCGAGCTTGAGCGCGGCGCGGCCGGCCAGCAGCGCGGCACCAGTCATCGACGGCGCGCCGCCGAGAATGCCGGTACTGCCGAAACTGCCCTTGTGCGAATTGTGCCGGCGCGGCTGCAGCCAGGCCGAGAAATCGCCGCGCGAAACGACATGACCGTCGGCCGATATTGCCGGGTCACTTGCGAGATCCAGCGATGCGACGCGGACCCGGCCGCAGTGGTCGGGGCCTTCTGCGGTCAACAGGCCGGGTTTGCCGGAAATGAAGGTGATCGTGTGCGTCGCTTCGATGCAGGGGCCGGGGCGGTTGCCGGTATCGGCGTTCAGTCCGGAGGGGCAGTCGAGGGCCAGCAGCGGGCAGTTGTCGCGCTGCGCCAGTCGGTTGGCGGTGCTGATCCAGTCGGCGTGATGCCCGGTCGGCGGGCGGGTCAGGCCGATGCCGAACAAGCCGTCGATGATCAGCCCCCAGTGCGCATCCGCCGGAATATCGCAGCGGGTGCTGCCGCCGGCGGCGGTGAAACGGGCGTGGGCCGCCGCCGCATCCGCGGGCAGCTTGCCGGCGTCGTCGGCAAAGACGACGGTCACGTCGAAGAAGCGCTCGCGCAGCAGGCGTGCCGCTTCGAAGGCATCGCCACCGTTGTTGCCGGGGCCGGCCAGCACCAGTACTGGCCGGTTGAGTTCGCTGACCAGTTCGCAGGCGAAATCGGCGGCCGCCAGGCCGGCGCGCTGCATCAGCGGCTGCCCGGCGTGGCGCGCCTCGATGCGGCGCAGCGACGGACTGAGATGAAGGTGGTGAAGGTGGTAAGGGGGCGTGTTCGGCATCGCCTCATTCTAGCGCCACATGGCGCGGGCGAGAGCGATGGTTGCGCCATGGATGGCGACGGTGTCGTCGATGTTGCGCGCATAGCCGCCGGCCATGGCCAGGGCCACCGGCACGCCGCTTGCCCGGCAGCGGCCAAACACCTGCCGGTCGCGCTCGCGCAGGCCGGCAAAACTCAGCCCGAGGCGCCCCAGGCGGTCGTCGTGATAAGGATCGGCACCGGCCAGGTAGATGACGAGTTCCGGTCGGGCGAGGTCGAAGGCGGTATCCAGGCCGTGCGCCAGTTGCAGCAGGTAGGCGTCGTCGGTGCAGCCGTCCGGCAGTTCGATGTCGAGATCGCTTTCTTCCTTGGTGAAGGGATAGTTGCGGGCGCCGTGGATGGAGAAAGTGAAGATGCTGTCGTCGCCGCGGAGGATGGCGGCAGTGCCGTTGCCCTGATGCACGTCGCAGTCGACGATCAGCACGCGTCCGGCGCGGCCTTCGGCCTGCATCGCCCGTGCGGCGACGGCAGCGTCGTTGAACACGCAGAAGCCTTCGCCATGATCGCGGAACGCATGGTGCGTACCACCGGCGAGATTGGCGGCGACGCCGTCGGTGAAGGCAGCCCGGCAGGCGCTGATGGTCGCGCCCGCCGAGCGCCGCGAGCGTTCAACCATTGCTGCGGTCCACGGGAAACCGATGGCTTTTTGTGCCTTTTCGTCGAGTTGACCGCAACAGACACGATGGAGGTAGTCGGCGTCATGGGCGCGCAGCAATTCTTCGTCGCTGGCGGCCGGCGGCAGATGGAAATCGCTGGCCGAAAAATCGCCGCTGGCGAGCAATGCCTGACGCAGCCGGGCGTATTTTTCCATCGGAAAACGATGGCCCGGCGGTAGCGGCAGGACGAAGATGTCGGTGTAGAAAAGGCGCACGCCCGACGCCCGGAGGATCAGTTCAGTGCAGCGGACAGCTTGCGGCGGAATTCGCGGACGAGGTCGTCGTACTGATCGCCGGCCAGTGCTTCGAACAGTTGCAGCAATGCCTTGCGGCCGGCGCCTTCGTCGAAGAAGCGGTCGCGCCGGACGACTTCCAGCGCGGCTTCGAGGGCTTCGCGGAAACGGCTTTGGGCGGCGTAGGCGCGGGCCAGTTCGAGGCGGGTGGCATGGTCATCCGGATTGGCGGCAAGCTTTTCTTCCAGCGGTTCGCAGTCGGCCGCGCCCTGGGCCAGCGCCAGGCGGGCGCGCAGGGCGGTGGCGCGATCCGGTTCGTCCTTGTATTCGCCGGCCAGCAACTGCGCGGCTTCGTCGTTGCGACCAAGCAACATCAGCACATCGATGGCGTCGAGCTGCACTGCCTGGTCCTGCGGATTGGCCTGACTGGCTTCAACCAGCTTGGCCAGCGCTTCCTCCAGCTTGCCTTCGCCGATCAGCGCTGCGGCTTCCTCGCGCAGGTTGCCGCCTTCATCTTCGCCGGCGGGCAGCGCGATGCGCTCGAGGAATTCACGGACCTGTCCTTCCGGCAGCGCGCCGTTGAATTCGTCGACCAGTTGTCCCTGGAACACCACCTTCACCGACGGAATGCTGCGCACGCCGAAATGGCCGGCGAGTTCCGGGTTTTCGTCGGAATTGACCTTGGCGAGCAGGAAACGGCCCTTGTATTCCTCGGCCAGTTTTTCCAGCATCGGCTTGAGTACCTTGCAGGGCTCGCACCACGGTGCCCAGAAATCGACCACCACCGGCACCTGGAGCGATGCCTGCAGGACCTTGGCTTCGAATTCTTCGATGGAGACGTCAAAAGAGAATTGGGACATGAGCGATTTTCCGGTGTGTTTCAGTAGCTGATCATTTTAACGGAGAGTCGGGCGCGCGGCGGATGGCTTTCGCTTCCAGCATGTTTTCGGCTATCATTCTGCTTTCCCGCAGCCTGTCTTTCCATGACCAAATACGTTTTCGTTACAGGTGGTGTCGTGTCCTCTCTGGGCAAAGGCATCGCCGCCGCGTCGCTGGGGGCCATTCTGGAATCCCGCGGCATCAAGGTTACCCACCTCAAGCTTGACCCCTACATCAACGTCGACCCCGGCACGATGAGTCCCTTCCAGCACGGAGAGGTCTTCGTCACCGAGGATGGCGCCGAGACCGATCTCGATCTGGGGCATTACGAGCGTTTCACCAGCGCCCGCATGACCAAGCGCAACAACTTCACGACCGGCCAGATCTACGACACCGTGCTCAAGAAAGAGCGGCGCGGCGAGTATCTCGGCAAGACCGTGCAGGTCATTCCGCACATCACCGACGAGATCAAGGACAAGGTCAAGGCTGGCGCCGAAGGTGCCGACGTGGCCATCGTCGAGGTCGGTGGTACGGTGGGCGACATCGAATCGCTGCCTTTCCTGGAAGCGATCCGCCAGATGGGCATCGAGGAAGGCCGCAACAACGTCTGCTACATGCATCTGACGCTGCTGCCCTACATTCCGACCGCCGGCGAACTGAAGACCAAGCCGACCCAGCACTCGGTCAAGGAACTGCGCCAGATCGGCATCCAGCCGGACATCCTGCTGTGCCGTGCCGACCGCTCGATTCCGGTCGAGGAACGGCGCAAGATCGCGTTGTTCTGCAACGTCATGCCGGAAGCCGTCATCGAGTGCCTGGACGCCGATTCGATCTACAAGATCCCGGGCATGCTGCACGAACAGATGCTCGACGAGATCGTCTGCCACAAGCTCGGCATCCTGGCCAAGGCCGCCGACCTGACCGTCTGGGAGAACCTGATCGTCGCCTTGGAGCATCCGCTGCACCAGGTGAAGATCGCCTTCGTCGGCAAGTACGTCGATCTGACCGAGTCCTACAAGTCGCTGATCGAAGCCATCAAGCATGCCGGCATCCATACACGCAGCGAAGTGAACATCGTCTATCTCGACTCGGAAGACATCGAGAAGAACGGTACCGGCGTCCTCGAAGACCTCGACGCCATCCTGGTGCCGGGCGGTTTCGGCCGGCGTGGCACGGAAGGCAAGATTGCCGCGATCCGTTATGCCCGCGAAAACAAGGTGCCGTACCTTGGCATCTGCCTCGGCATGCAGCTCGCCGTCGTCGAGTTCGCCCGTGACGTTGCCGGCATGACCGCTGCGCACTCGACCGAATTCGCCGCCGACACGCCGTACCCGGTGATCGGCCTGATCACCGAGTGGCTGGATGCTTCCGGCAAGATCGAGAAGCGCAGCGAGGATTCCGACATCGGCGGCACCATGCGTCTCGGCGCCCAGGTCTGCCAGTTGAAGGAAGGTTCGCTGGCCCGCCAGATCTACGGTGCGCCGGAAATCACCGAGCGTCACCGTCATCGCTACGAAGTGAACAACACGCTGCTGGCCCAGCTGGAAGAAAAGGGCCTTGTCGTCGCCGGCCGGGCACCGGGTACCGATCTGTGCGAGATGGTCGAACTGCCGGCCGACGTCCATCCGTGGTTCGTCGGTTGCCAGTTCCATCCGGAATTCACCTCCAACCCGCGTCAGGGCCACCCGCTGTTCACGTCGTATGTGAAGGCTGCGCTGGCCAGCAAGCAGGGCAAGAACTGATGAAACTCTGCGGTTTCGAGGCTGGTCTTGACCAGCCTTTTTTCCTCATCGCCGGCCCGTGTACCGCAGAATCCGAACAGTTGTGCGTCGATGTTGCCGCGCACATGAAGGAAGTCTGCGGTCGACTCGGCATTCATTACATTTTCAAGGCGTCCTACGACAAGGCCAACCGCAGCTCCGGCAAGTCGGTGCGCGGCCCCGGCCTCGACGGCGGCCTGAAGATCCTCGACAGCGTGCGTGCCCAGGTCGGTGTGCCGGTGCTGACCGATGTCCATGACGGTAACGACGTGGCGCAGGTCGCCAGCGTCGTCGACGTGCTGCAGACGCCGGCCTTCCTGTGCCGGCAGACCGATTTCATCCATGCCGTGGCGTCCTGCGGCAAGCCGGTGAACATCAAGAAGGGCCAGTTCCTGGCGCCGGGCGACATGAAGAACGTCGTCGACAAGGCGCGTGAAGTCAATGGCGGCGCCGACAACATCATGGTCTGCGAACGCGGTGCCAGCTTCGGCTACAACAACCTTGTTTCCGACATGCGCTCGCTGGCGATCATGCGCGAGACCGGTTGCCCGGTGGTTTTCGATGCCACCCACTCGGTGCAGTTGCCGGGCGGGCAGGGCACGGTTTCCGGCGGGCAGCGCGAATTCGTTCCGGTGCTGGCGCGGGCGGCGGTGGCGGTGGGCATTTCCGGCCTGTTCATGGAAACCCATCCCTGCCCGGAAAAGGCCTTCTCCGACGGCCCGAATTCCTGGCCGCTGGAGCGCATGGAAAGCCTGCTGGCGACGCTGGTGGCGCTCGACCGCGCGGCAAAAGCCGCTGGTTTTGAAGAATTGAAGTTTTAATAATCTGCTTTAAAAATCCATTTCAACCTTTTGATTACAAGGAAGAGACATGAGTTCTATCGTTGATGTCGTTGCCCGCGAAATCCTGGATTCCCGCGGCAATCCCACGGTCGAAGCCGACGTGCTGCTGGAGTCCGGTGTCATGGGCCGTGCGGCTGTGCCGTCCGGTGCCTCCACCGGTTCGCGCGAAGCCATCGAGCTGCGTGACGGCGACAAGAGCCGTTACCTCGGCAAGGGTGTGATGCAGGCCGTCGAGAACATCAATACCGAAATCTCCGAGGCGATCATCGGCCTCGACGCCCAGGAACAGGCTTTCATCGATCAGACCATGATCGAACTCGACGGTACCGACAACAAGTCGCGTCTCGGCGCCAACGCCATCCTGGCCGTCTCGATGGCTGTCGCCAAGGCTGCTGCCGAAGAATCCGGCCTGCCGCTGTACCGCTACTTCGGCGGCATGAGCCCGATGCAGATGCCGGTGCCGATGATGAACATCATCAATGGTGGCGAGCACGCCAACAACAGCCTGGATATCCAGGAATTCATGGTGATGCCGGTCGGTGCCAATACCTTCCGCGAAGCCCTGCGTTGTGGCGCCGAAATCTTCCACGCGCTGAAGAAGCTGCTGGACAAGGCCGGTCACTCGACCGCCGTCGGCGACGAAGGCGGTTTTGCCCCGAACCTCGGCAGCCATGCCGAAGCGCTGCAACTGATCATGCAGGCAATCGAGGCTGCTGGTTACGTGCCGGGCCAGGACGTGCTGCTGGCGCTCGACTGCGCCGCTTCCGAGTTCTACAAGGACGGCAAGTACAAGCTGGCCGGTGAAGGCCTGGAGCTGACCTCGGCCCAGTTCACCGACTACCTGGCCAACCTGGCCGACCAGTTCCCGATCGTCTCGATCGAAGACGGCATGTCGGAAGCCGACTGGGACGGCTGGAAGCTGCTCACCGACCGCCTCGGCGACAAGGTGCAGATCGTCGGCGACGACGTTTTCGTCACCAACACCCGCATCTTCAAGGAAGGCATCCAGAAGGGCATCGGCAACTCGATCCTGATCAAGATCAACCAGATCGGCACGCTGTCGGAAACCTTTGCCGCCATCGAAATGGCCAAGCGCGCCGGCTACACCGCAGTGATTTCGCATCGCTCCGGTGAAACCGAAGACAGCACCATCGCCGACATCGCCGTCGGCCTCAATGCCGGCCAGATCAAGACCGGTTCGCTGTCGCGCTCGGACCGCATCGCCAAGTACAACCAGTTGCTGCGCATCGAGGAAGATCTCGGCGATACCGCCTCCTACCCCGGTCGCGAAACCTTCTACAACCTGCGCTGATCGCTGAATGCGCTGGCTGACGGTCGGCTTCCTCGCCTTGATCGTCCTCCTCCAGTACCCGTTGTGGCTGGGCAAGGGAGGATGGCTGAAGGTATGGGAGTACGACCGGCAGCTGAAGTACCAGAAGGAAGAAACACGCAAGCTGGAAATCCGGAACGCGGGCCTCGATGCCGAAGTCCGCGACCTGAAGCTGGGCTACGACGCCATCGAGGAGCGCGCGCGCTTCGAACTGGGCATGGTGAAGCAGGATGAAACCTTCGTCCAGATCCCCGAGCGGCCCGTCGAAAAACGCCCGTAAATACCTGTCGACCGCAGTAGTCATCACCATTTTCGTCAGCTAGAATCGTTCTCAGCAGTCCCGCCCCGAGCGCTCAAGGAGAACATCATGCTGCTCAAGAATGGCGATAAGGCCCCATTGTTTGTATTGCCGGATGCCGATATGGAGACTGTCGATCTGGCGCATTGTCTCAACGACAAACACGTCGTCCTGCTTTTCTATCCCAAGGACGGCACCCCGTGCTGCACCCGCGAAGTCACCGACTTTGCCGATCACGAGGGGGATTTCAGCAAGCAGGGTTGCATCCTGCTTGGCATCAACCGGGAAGACTGTCTGAAACACCAGGATTTCCGGGACAAGGAAGGCATCGGCATCGGTTTGCTGTCCGACGCCGAAGGCGAGGTCTGCCGCCAGTACGGCGTCTGGCAGGCCAGGGAGGTGGATGGACAGCAGAAGTTCGGCATCGTCCGTTCAACCTTCGTCATCGATCGCAGCGGCGTCATCCGCCATGCGCTTTACAACGTCAATTACAAGGGCCATGCACAGGAAGTGCTGGGCCTCGTGAAGGAACTCAATTCATGAACCTGCAGGTTGCCAAGAACACAGTCATCACGCTCGACTACCATGTGACCGACCCCGACGGCGAAGTCGTGGATGAAGGGCGCGATCCGCTCGTTTATCTGCATGGCGGTTACGACGACATCTTTCCGAAGATCGAGGAAGCCCTGCAGGGCAAGGGCATCGGCGAATCCGTGCAGGTCAAGCTGCAGCCGGACGAAGCCTTTGGCGAATACGATCCGGAGCTGGTCCAGGTCGAGCCGCGCAAGGACTTCCCCAAGGAACTCCAGGTCGGCATGCAGTTCGAGGGCGGTCCGGAAGAGGGCGGCGACGATGATTTCATCATCTACCGCGTGACCAACATCGAAGGCGACAAGGTCGTGCTCGACGGCAATCATCCGCTGGCCGGCAGCGCGCTGGTGTTCACCTGCACCGTGACGGCAATTCGCCCGGCCAGTGCCGACGAACTCGAACACGGCCACGTGCACAATCCGGAAGACGACGAGGAAGGATGCCACTAAGGCAGCAGCCACAGGAAATCAGCGTCCGGCCGGCGGCCAGGCGCTGGTTTCGAAGCGGAACAGCGTCGGCGCATCGCTGTCGATGATGCCGCGCGTCCACCCCATCAGCGGGTAACCAAAGGTTTCGACCCGGGTGAAATTGGCGATCCGCTGGCCCTTGGCGTCGCGCAGTGGGTGGTCGATGCGGCTGATGTGGGTGTCGCCATGAACGGCGACCACCTGGCCGGCAAAGTGCAGCGTTTCATGACGCAGCGTGGTCAGGAAATCCCGGTAGCCGCTGTGCGGAAACCCCTGCGCCTGATGGATGAAACCCGGGTTGGCCTGGAACATCAGCACGATGCCGCGCAGTTCTTCCCGCCGGGCCAGCGCGAAACTGTCCTTCAGCCAGGCCAGTACCATCGGATTGCGGGCGAGGAACTCCGGCCGTGGCTCGCTCGTCATGCCCCAGTTGTTGTTGCCACCAGGCAGGTTGAAGGTGACGAACAGCACCGGTCCGAGGCGAAAGCGCGAATGTTCGGGATAGGCGTCTGACTGGCGTTCCAGTGCCAGCTTGCGCTGACCGAGCGAGAAATTGTCCCGCCAGAACAGGCTGCGCAATTTGTTCAGGCGCTCCTGCGGATCGTAGGAACCGTTGTTCAGGCGCGTGCAATCCGTCCATTCGTTGTCGCCTGGCAGGAAGACGAAAGGCACCCGGCTGCTTTCGAAAAGCTGGTAGCGGTCCGCGAATACCGCATCGTCGCAACGATCGGCGCCATGCTTGATATCGCCGATGTGGGCAACGAAATCGACATTGCTGTCGGCGATGGCGTCGAGCATTTTCGGCAGTTCGGCGCGTTCGCGATCCGAGTAGGGCACGTCGCCGATCAGGCCGAAGCGCCAGGTTTCGGCAGCCGCCGGCAATACGAAAACGAGGCATGCTGCGGTCAACGCGGTTTTCAGGCAAAAAAGCAGGTCGACCGCAGGATTGCGCCAGCGCTTCACTTGAGCAGGCCTTTCAGCGCGTACAGGGCATCAAGCGCCTCGCGCGGCGTCAGGCTGTCCGGATCGATGGCGGCCAGGTGTTCGACGACGGGATGTGGTTCGGGCTCGATGATTTCCGGCTCCGGTGCCTGTGCGAACAGGTCCGGCTGCAACGGGTCGGCGACGGCGCGCTGCTCGAATTCGCGCAACTGCTTGCGCGCGGCCCGCACGACGGCGGCGGGTATTCCCGCCAGCGCCGCGACCTGAATCCCGTAACTCTGGTTGGCCGGGCCTTCCTCGACGGCGTGCATGAAGACGATGCGGTCGTTATGCTCGACGGCGCCGAGATGCACGTTGGCCAGTTCGCTGTATTCGTGCGACAGCCGGGTCAGCTCGAAATAATGCGTGGCGAACAGCGTCAGGCTGCGGTTCTTGTCGATCAGGTGGCGCAGGATGGCGAAGGCCAATGCCATGCCGTCGAAGGTCGAGGTGCCGCGGCCGATTTCGTCCATCAGCACCAGGCTCTGGTTCGTCGCGTGGTGCAGGATGGCGGCGGCTTCGGTCATCTCGACCATGAAGGTCGAGCGGCCGGACGCCAGATCGTCGGAAGCGCCGATGCGGGTGAAGATGCGGTCGAGCGGGCCGAGGACGCAGCGGTCGGCGGGCACGAAGCTGCCGATGTGGGCGAGCAGGGCGATCAGCGCGACCTGGCGCATGTAGGTCGATTTACCGCCCATGTTCGGGCCGGTGATCAGCAACAGGCGCCGGCTTTCGGCCAACAGGCAGTCGTTGGCGATGAAAGTCTCGGCGCTTTGCGCCAGTTCGTTCTCGACCACCGGGTGACGGCCGCCCTCCACGGTCAACTGCGTTTCCAAGGCAAATTCCGGCTTGCACCAGTTGCGCTTCAAGGCGGATTCAGCAAAGCCGGCGAGCAGATCAAGCTGGGCGACGGCGCGGGCGATGGTCTGCAGCGTCGGCACCACCGGCAGCAGCACGTCGAGGATCTGTTCGTAGAGCAGCTTCTCGCGCGCCAGCGAACGTTCCTGCGCCGACAGCGCCTTGTCCTCGAAAGCCTTCAGCTCCGGCGTGATGTAGCGCTCGGCGTTCTTCAGCGTCTGCCGGCGGCGGTAGTCGTCGGGAATCTTGTCGACGTGGGCGTGCGTGACCTCGATGTAGAAGCCATGAACCTTGTTGAATTCGACCTTGAGGCTGCCGATACCGGTCCGCTCGCGTTCGCGCACTTCCATGTCGACCAGAAAGGCGCCGCAGTTGTCGTTGAGCGAGCGCAGCTCATCCAGATCGGCGTCGAAGCCTGGCGCGATGACGCCGCCGTCGCGCACCTGGGCGCCCGGTTCGGCGGCGATGGCGCGGACCAGAAGATCGAGGGCTTCCGCCGGCGTTTCGAGTTCGGCGAAGGATTGCTGCAGCAAAGCCGACGGCGTGCCGGCCAGCGGCGCGCGCAGTTCCGGCAGGCGGGCGAGCGATTCGCGCAGGCTGGCGAGGTCGCGCGGGCGGGCGTTGCGCAAGGCAATGCGGCCGGCGATGCGTTCAATGTCGGCGATCCCGCGCAAGGCTTTTCTCGTCTCGCCGGCCAGTCGACCGTAATCGTCGAGCAGCGCTTCGACCGCACCATGGCGGGCGGCCGGCACGGCGCGGTCGCGCAGCGGGTGGTGCAGCGTGTGGCGCAGGAGGCGCGAGCCCATGCTGGTGACGCAGTTATCCAAAAGCGAGAACAGCGTCGGTGACGGCTGCCCGCGCAGGGTTTCAGTCAGTTCCAGGTTGCGCCGCGTCGCGAGATCGAGGCCGAGGTAAGCGCCTTCAATTTCTACGGTCAACCCGCGCAAATGCGGCAATTTGCCCGACTGCGTTGCCTGCGCGTACTGGAGCAGGGCTCCGGCCGCGGCAATCGCCGGCTTCAGGCCTTCGGCACCGAAACCGGCAAGTGAGGCGACTTCGAACTGGTCGCAGAGCAGGCGCCGGGCCGAGTCGAAATCGAAATACCAGTCCGGCTGGCGTGTACGTGCCACATCGACGCCAAAGTTCGGCGTCCAGCTTTCCGGGTAGAGGATTTCCGCCGGGCGGATACGCTCCAGCGTCGCCGGGATTTGCTCGGCCGGCACCTCGATCAGGATGAATTCACCGCTGGCCAGATTCAGCCGGGCAATGCCGGCCGTGTTGCGCAGCGTCGTCACGGCGAGCAGCCAGATGTCCTGCTTGTCGTCGATCAGCGCCGCGTCGGTCAGCGTGCCCGGCGTGACGATGCGCGCCACCGCCCGCTCGACCGGCCCCTTGCTGGTCGCCGGATCGCCGATCTGCTCGCAGATCACCGCCGACTCGCCCAACTTCACCAGCCGCGCCAGGTAAGGCTCCAGCGAATGGAAAGGCACGCCGCACATCTTGATCGGCACCCCGGCCGACTGCCCGCGCGTGGTCAGCGTGATGTCGAGCAGCCGCGCCGCCTTCTCGGCGTCCTCGTAGAACAGCTCGTAGAAGTCGCCCATACGGTAGAAGAGCAGGGTGTTCGGATGCTTCGCCTTGAGCCCGAGATACTGGACCATCATCGGGGTGTGCTTGGGGCTGTCGGCGGTTTTGCTCATGGTGCTAGGGGAGGAAAAGGTGGTGATTTTAACAGGGGCGCACTAAGCGGTGAGCGCATGCGAGAGTTGATTATGGTTTGTTCATGGTGACCGCACAGATCAGGGTTTGTTTTCGTATAACGCTCCCATAAGGTCTCTATTGTTTAATAAGCAGTCTGATAGGAGTTGTTGTTTCAAGTTCGTCATTGCTTGTATAGAATTGATCCTGTAAAAAATTTTTACGGAGCATGATCGCTCTCATCGGAACGCCTGACATGGACTCCCACATCCCGCTGCCCGTCGAACGGGCCATACAGAAATTCGGTGCCGACATTTCCCTGGCGCGTCGACGCCGGCATATCTCCCAGGTCTCGCTGGCCGAGCGCATGGGCGCCTCGGTGTCTACCGTACGACGCATGGAGAAAGGCGATGTGCGAGTGCCCATCCACTTCTTCGCCCGCGCGCTGCATGTCTTCGGTGAAATCCAGGCGTTGGAAAACCTCCTGGATACGGCTAAAGACGATATCGGCCTGACTCTGATGGATGAGCGCCTGCCCAAGCGAGTGCGCAGCAAGCCAGCTTCGTCGGGAGCGCTGTGATGGCGGTCGTTGCCACGATCCGCCGACAGGTACAGCTCTGTATCGGTAAGGTCGGTCTGCCCGTGGGTTCGCTCGTTTATGTCCGCCAGGGACGGCGCGAGAACAGTGCCTTTGCCTATGACGAGGACTGGTTGGCGAGCACGGCACGTTTCAACGTCTCGGCCGATCTGCAACTGATGGCTGGGCACCAGTCACACAAGGCGGCCTCGCTCCATGATTCGGTATTCCACGGCGCTATCGCTGACACCGCGCCCGATGCCTGGGGCCGCCGCGTCATCGCCCGAGATCACGCCAAACGGCGCAAGGACGATCCGCGACTGCCTGCCCTGACGGAACTGGACTACCTGCTTGCGGTGGATGACTTCAGCCGGGTTGGCGCGCTGCGCCTGCGCGACCCGAATGGCACCTGGCAACGGATGACGATGAGTGGGCAGCGCAGCACACCGCCGTTGATCGAACTGGAGCGGGTATTTTTGGCCAGCCGTGCTGTGGAGCGCGGTGATGAGACTGCCGAAGATCTGCGCTATCTGCAAGGCAGGGGCACGTCACTGGGTGGCATGCGCCCCAAGTGCACACTGATTGACGAGGATGGCCGGCTCGCCATCGGCAAGTTCCCGAGCGTGGGCGACGCTCGCAGTGTCACCAGTGGTGAGGTTCTGGCCTTGAAGCTGGCGGCATTGGCAGGCATTGATGCGGCACCGGCACGGGTCGTTTTGCTGGGCGAGGTGCCGGTGGCCGTTATCGGTCGATTCGATCGAGACCAAGCGGATGGACGCATCCCGTATCAATCCGCCGCGTCGCTACTGCAGGCTTCGCGCGACGAAGATCGCAGCTACACCGAGATCGCCGACGCCATCCGCGCCCACGGCCATGCTCCAACGCAGGATGTGCGGCAACTCTGGCGCCGGCTGGTTTTCAATCTACTGATCACCAATGTGGACGACCACCTGCAGAACCACGGCTTTCTGCATGTGGCACATGGCCAATGGCGTTTGGCGCCGGCCTTCGACATCAATCCGTTTCCGGAAAAGGACCGGGAATCTAAGACCTGGCTGTCCGAGCAGGATGGGCCGATCACCGATGTCGGCATGCTGCTGGCGCGTGCCGCCTATTTCGGGCTGGACGAAGCGCAGGCCCGCACCGTGCTGGCTGAAGTACATGCTGCAGTGGCGAACTGGCGGCAGGTGGCACTCAGTGCGGAAGTGGGCTTGCGGCAGGAGGAGCTCGATGACTTCGCGCCGGCTTTCGAGCATGAGCAGATGACTCTGGTAGACAGCTTGCTCCGATGATTGTGAAAATGGCATTTTCATCATCCGGGAATCGGACATGACGCTACCTCTGGGGCTCTATGATCAGTTGCTTACCGAGACCCTATGGCAGACGCTCTCCCGGACGGCCGACGCTGATAGCCGGCTGCTCGATTCGCTCACGGCACAAGATGCGCCTGCTTGCCTGACCGATGCCTTGGCACACCAGCTCAAGAAAATTCTGGAAGACATGCAAGGGGAGGGAAAAGAAAAACTCCTCGGTCAGCTGGATCTGGTCAATTCCCTACTCGTCAGCTTGCGCCAGCGTCTTGAGCCTGAAACTGCCGTCGCCGCGGTGGATATGTTGGCCACTCCGCCGCAGGTGCTGCGGGCCATCTATCGGCAGTCGGTGCCACCCGAGATGCCGGCAACCGGCCTGGCACTACCGTGGTTGTTCACGGCGGGCAAGGGTTCTCCCTCGCTATTGACCGAGTTGCGTCGGGAACTGGCAGCTTGCGATCAGGTGGATATCCTGGTCAGTTTCATTACCCATTCCGGGGTGCGCAAGCTGCTCGACATCCTGCAGTCGGTCACTGCTCAGGGCGCTGACGGTCTCCCGCGCACTCGTCTGCGGGTGTTGACCACGACCTACACCGGCGCCACGGAAATTCTGGCACTCGATGAACTGGCTCGTCTGCCTGGTTGTGAAATCCGGGTTTCCCTTGATGGCCGGCGGACCCGGCTACATGCCAAAGCGTGGCTGTTCCGACGTCGGACCGGCTTTGGTGCAGCCTATGTGGGTAGCGCCAATCTGTCAGGCGCCGCCTTGATGGGCGGTCTGGAATGGACGGTGAAATTCACCGAGCGCGGGCAATCAGACCTGTTTGAACGAGCCCGGGCACACTTTGAAACGCTCTGGGAAGACAGCGAATTCCAGCGCTATGACCCGGCCAATCCGGCGCACCGCCAGGCGCTGGGCGAGGCGCTCAAGCGCGAGTCGGGCGAGGATATCGTCGCCCGTCCGACCTATTTTGATCTTGAGCCCAAGGCCTATCAGCAGGAAATGCTCGATCAACTGTACGTCGAGCGGGAACACGACCGCTGGCGCAATCTGGTGGTGGCGGCGACGGGTACCGGTAAGACGGTGGTGGCCGCCTTCGACTACCGGCGCATCTGTCAGCAGGAGGGCGGGCGGCCGCGCTTGCTGTTCGTCGCGCATCGCGAGGAAATCCTCAAGCAGGCCCTGCGGACTTACCGCGAGGTGCTGCGCGATCACGCTTTCGGTGAGTTGCTGCTCGGTGGCGCGATTCCGCAAAGTTTTGATCACCTTTTTGCCACCATCGACAGCATAGCGGCGCGGGATTTGCTGGCGCGTTGCGGTGCTGAACACTGGTACGTTGTCGTGGTGGATGAGTGTCATCGCCTGGCGGCGGACCGTTTCGACGCGTTTGTCACCACGGTTCGGCCGCGCATCCTGCTGGGGCTGACGGCGACGCCGGAACGTAGCGATGGCAAGCCGATTCTTGGGTATTTCAGCAATCGGCCGGATGGCTCACCTGCCGTTGAATTGCGGCTCTGGCATGCCCTCGAACAACAATTGCTGGCGCCCTTCGAGTACTACGCCTGTGATGACGAGACCGACTTTTCCGAAGTGCCTTGGCAGCAGCCCGGGGAACTTGCGGCGGTAGATAAGCTGGTGACCGGTAACGACGCCCGCGCCCGTTTGGTGCTCAATGAATGGCGCCGTCTGGCGGGCGATCTGACCCGTGGCCGGGCGCTGCTGTTCTGCGTTTCGGTGGCTCACGCGCAGTTCATGACGGCGAAGCTGAATCAAGCCGGTATCAAGTCCTTGTGCGTGGTCGGCGATACACCCCTTGAAGAACGGCGACGCGCACCGGAAAGGCTAGCCAGGGGCGAGGTGGCGGCGCTCGTTACTTGTGACCTCTATAACGAGGGCGTGGACCTGCCGCTGGTCGATACGCTGTTGCTCCTTCGTCCGACCCAAAGCCCGGTGCTGTTCCAGCAACAGATCGGCCGCGGGCTGCGTTTGGCCAAAGGCAAGGAAAGTTGCCTGATCCTCGATTTCGTCGGACGCCATCGGGAGGAGTTCCGCTTCGATCGCCTGCTGTCGACGATTACCGGGCTTTCGCGCGGTCAACTGGTTGAATCGGTCGAAAAAGGCTTCGGGACACTACCGCCTGGCTGCCATATCCAGTTGCAACGTCAGACGCGAGAGCAAGTGCTGCGCAGCCTGAGAAAGCTGGTGCAGCAGAACTGGCGCCGGCTGCGCACCGAGTTGCAGGCTTTCGCCGCTTTGCGCGGGCGCAGCAATATCCGCCTGGCCACTTTTCTGAGGGAACAGGGGATTGAACTGGATGACATCTACCGCAGCACCGGTCGTTCCGGGTGGGCCAATCTCAAACGCGATGCTGGCCTGCTGACGATGCCGGTGGGGGACGAAGACGATTATTTCGGCCGTCGTTTCAGCGACCTTTTGCACATGGATGATCCTGCGCGTACCGACATGCTTTTCAGGATTGCCGAGCCGACGGCGATTTACCAATGTGTTGATGCACGAGAGCAACGCCTGCTGCAGATGCTTGCCTATCAGGTGGATGCGCAACAGCAGCAACTGGGTACTGGCGAAGCGTTTCTTGAAAGATTGCGGGCTCACCCGGCGCATCTTGCCGAGTTGGCGGAAATTGGCGAGGTGTTGCAAGCCAGAAGCGTGTTGAGGCAGCGCGCTGTGCCTGGATTGGAAGATGTTTCCCTCTGTCTGCATGGGGCTTATGGAATCCGCGAAATCCTTACCGCAGTCGGCTGGTTGACACCGAACAAACGCGCCCCTTTCCAGGCGGGTGTCCTTGCGCTACAGGATCGCAAGGTCGAACTGCTGTTTGTAACCCTCGATAAAAGCGAGGGCTACCACGCGCAGATCGCTTATCACGACTATGCCATCAGCGCTGATTTGTTCCATTGGCAGTCGCAGAATGCTGCCGGCCCGAACACGATGGCGGGGCGGCGCTACCTGGAAAGCCCCGATAACGGCTGGCGTTTCCAGCTTTTTGTCCGGACGACGAAAGGGACACCCTATCGCGCTTGTGGCCCGGTCATGCTGGAGCGTGCGGAAGGGCAGAAACCGATGAATATTCAGTGGCGTCTGTCGGTGCCATTGCCGGGAAGCTTGTTCCGGGAATTCAGTATTCTGCGCGGGGAGTAATTGGAGGTTGGCTTGTGGCTTTGCTGGTGCCTATCTAGGCGCCTAGATCAGTGCGCCGTATCGTCCAGATGCTTCACATCGTCGCGGTCGCGCTGGTTGGCGAAGTGGCGTTCGCGGATCAGGTACATGATGCCGCTGACGAACAGGCCGAATAGCGTGAGGACCCAGTAGATCGACATGTCGGCGCGGATCATCACGTAGTAGAGGCCGGTCATCACGAGGATCGACAGGTTCTCGTTGAAGTTCTGCACGGCGATCGAGTGGCCGGCGCCCATCAGGATGTGGCCGCGATGTTGCAGTAGCGCGTTCATCGGCACGACGAAGAAGCCGGACAGGCCGCCGATCAGGATCAGCAGCGGGACAGCCAGCCACATGTCGTGCACGAAATTCATGATCAGCACGATGACGCCCATGGCGATGCCGAGCGGGATGACCTTCACCGATTTGCGCAGCGTGATGAACTTGGCGGCAACGATCGCGCCGCCGGCGACGCCAAAGGCGACGACGCCCTGGAGCATTGAGGATTTGGACAGGTCGAGGCCGAGGGCGACTTCGGACCATTTGATGACGATGAATTGCAGCGTTGCACCGGCACCCCAGAACAGCGTGGTGACGGCCAGCGAGATCTGGCCGAGGCGGTCGCGCCAGAGCAGCGCCAGGCAGTGGTTGAATTCGTGCAGCAGGTAGAAGGGATTCTTCTTCAGCGGCTTGTGATCCACGCCGGTATTCGGGACATAGAGATTGAACAGTGCAGCCGTCAGGTAGAGGACGGCGATGATGGCGACCGCCATTTCGCCGGAGGTGTCGATGCCGGTATCGATCAACGGGAAGTCGAAGGCGAGCAGGTTGTAGGCGACGGCGGGCTGGATCAACAGGCCGCCGACGACCACGCCGATGATGATGGCGCCGACCGTCAGTCCCTCGATCCAGCCGTTGGCGACGACGAGCAGGCGAGGTGGCAGGTATTCGGTGAGGATGCCATATTTGGCCGGCGAATAGGCGGCGGCGCCGAGGCCGACGACGGCGTAGGCAATCAGCGGGTGTACGTCAAAGAACATCAGGCTGCAGCCGAATATCTTGATCGTGTTGCTGATCAGCATGACCCGACCCTTGGCCATCGAATCGGCAAAGGCGCCGACGAAGGCGGCCAGGACGACGTAGGAAAGGGTGAAGCAGGTCTTGAGCAGGGGTTCGTATTCGGCCGGTGCCTGCATCTCGCGCAACGCGGCGATGGCGGCAATGAGCAGGGCGTTGTCGGCCAGCGCGGAGAAAAACTGCGCGGCCATGATGATGTAGAAGCCGAACGGCACGAAGCGATGTCTCTTTTTTGTATTACTTTGGGCGTGGTTTATACCACGGATTGCCGTTGGTGAATCGGGTTGGTGCAGTCTGCAGCAGGCAGTTTACGCGCCGATGACGCGGTCGACCGGGAAAATCTGCAAAAAATACACGCCGTTACGTGGCGGCAGGCTTGAGTGTGGTTGAATATCGCTCTTCCGCATACTGGAGATTTCCCATGGCTGACCGGCGTTTGCAGGTTTTTCATGCCGTAGCCAAACAGCTCAGCTTTACGCGCGCCGCCGATGCCTTGTTCATGACACAGCCGGCGGTGACCTTCCAGATCAAGCAACTGGAAGAGCAGTACAGTACCCGCCTGTTCGAACGCCGGCACGGCAGCATCGCGCTGACGCCGGCCGGCGAACTGGTGCTTGAATACGCCGAGAAGATCCTCGCCCTGTCCGATGAGATGGATATCCGCATCGGCGAGATGACTGGCGAGATGCGCGGCCCCTTGCTGGTTGGCGCCAGCACGACCATCGCCGAATTCATGCTGCCGCGCGTGCTCGGCGAGTTCAACGCGCTTTATCCGCAGGTGCGGGCGCGGCTGATCGTCGCCAATTCGGAAAGCATCGAGAACCGGGTTGCCGAGCACACGCTTGATGTCGGCCTGATCGAAGCGCCGGCCAAAGTCTCCGGTCTGAACAGCCAGATCTGCTGCGAGGACGAACTGGAGGTCATCTGCGTGCCGGATTATCCGCTGGCCGAGTTCGCTGTGTTGCGGCCGGCTGATCTGGCCGACTATGAATTCATCTCGCGTGAGCCCGGTTCCGGTACGCGCGAAATAACTGATGCCTATTTCCGCAATCACGGCATCGCGCCGGAATCGCTGAAGACGCAGATGGAACTGGGTAGCCCGGAGGCGTTGAAGGGGGTGGTATCCACCGGGCTCGGTTTTGCCATCGTGTCGCGGGCGGTTGCTGCCAAGGAAAAGCAGCTCGGTGAATTGCTGAGCATTCCGCTCGACCCGCCGCTCAAGCGCAGCCTTTATCTGGTGCATCCGCAGGAGCGCTTCCAGTCGCGCCTGCTCGTTACCTTCATCGACTTTGCCCGGCGCAAGCTCAAGGAGCGGGCAGTATGAATACCTCCCGGCCCATTCGCGCGCGCATTTCGCCCGCGGCCATTCTGCACAATTACCGCCAGGCCAAGGCTAGTGCCCCGGATGCCTGGGCGTGGGCGGTGGTCAAGGCCGATGCCTATGGTCACGGCCAGTTGCGCGCTGTCGAAGCGCTGCAGGGCGAGGCCGATGGTTTTGCCCTGCTCGAATGCGAAAACGCCGTCGCCCTGCGCGAAAGCGGCGTGCGCCAGCCGATCCTGCTGCTCGAAGGCATCTTCAGCGAGCGCGATGCCCAGCAGGTGGTCAAGCACGGCCTGCACAGCGCCGTCCATTGCCTGGAACAGATCGACATGCTGGTCGCCCACGCGCGCGCCGACCGGCCGCTGAGCATCTATCTCAAGTTGAACACCGGCATGAACCGGCTCGGTTTCGATGAAGCCACGCTGCCACTGGCCTGGGAGCGGCTCAAGCGCATTCCTGCGGTCAACCTGACCTTGATGACACATTTTGCCGAAGCCGACGGCGAGCGCGGCGTGCTCTGGCAACTGGAGCGCTTCCAGGCGCTGGCCGGCGAATGGCACGGCCCGGTCAGCCTGGGCAATTCCGCCGCCATCCTGCGCCATCCATTGGCGCACGGCGACTGGGTGCGCCCCGGGATCATGCTCTACGGTGCCAGTCCCTTTGCCGATCAATCGGCCGACAGTTTCGGCCTGCAGCCGGCGATGGCGCTGGAGAGCCGGATCATCGGCGTGCAGACGGTGAAGACCGGTGACCGCATCGGTTATGGCGGCACTTACACGGCGGAACGGCCGATGCGTATCGGCATCGTCGCCTGCGGTTACGCCGACGGCTATCCGCGCTCGGCGCCGACCGGCACGCCGATTGCCGTTGCCGGCCAGATGACGCGTACCCTCGGCCGGGTCTCGATGGACATGCTGGCCTGCGATCTCAACGATCTGCCCGAGGCCGGCATCGGCGCGCCGGTGACCTTGTGGGGACGCGGCGCCGCCGGTTACGTGCCGGCCGACGAAGTCGCTGCCGCTGCCGGGACCATCGCCTACGAACTGTTCTGTGCACTGGCGCCGCGCGTGCCTGTTGCGGTCGACGGGCAATAAATGGCAAAAACCAAGACTCAGTACAGTTGCACCGAATGCGGTGCGACCAGCCCGAAATGGCAGGGCCAGTGTCCCGGCTGCAATGCCTGGAACACGCTGGTCGAAACGGTGGCCGAGAAGCCGGGCGGGCATCGTTTCGAATCGCTGGCGCCGACGGTCCGCTTGCAGAACCTGGCCGATATCGAGGCGCGCGAGACCGATCGCATTCCGACCGGCATCGGCGAGTTTGACCGGGCGCTCGGCGGCGGGCTGGTGCCCGGCGGCGTCGTGCTGATCGGCGGCGATCCGGGCATCGGCAAGAGCACGCTGCTGTTGCAGGCGCTGGCGTATCTGGCGCAGGGACACAAGGTGCTTTACGTGACCGGCGAGGAATCCGGCGAACAGGTTGCGCTGCGCGCCCGCCGGCTGAACCTGGAGACCGGCTCGCTGCCGCTGATGGCCGAGATCAACCTGGAACGTATCCTGTCGACGCTGCAGGCGGAAAGGCCGCAGGTGGCGGTGATCGATTCGATCCAGACGCTGTGGTCCGATCAATTGTCGAGCGCGCCGGGGTCGGTGGCGCAAGTGCGCGAATGCGCGGCGCAGCTGACGCGGCTGGCCAAGCAGGCCGGCATCACCGTCGTGCTGGTTGGCCACGTGACCAAGGAAGGCGCGCTGGCCGGGCCACGCGTGCTCGAACACATCGTCGATACCGTGCTCTATTTCGAAGGCGACACGCATTCCAGCTTCCGTTTGGTGCGGGCGGTGAAGAACCGTTTTGGCGCAGTCAACGAGTTGGGCGTTTTCGCGATGACCGAAACCGGCTTGAAGGGCGTCAGCAATCCGTCGGCGCTGTTCCTGTCGCAGCACGGGCAGGAGGTTGCCGGTTCCTGCGTGATGGTGACGCAGGAAGGGACGCGGCCGCTGCTGGTGGAAATCCAGGCGCTGGTCGACACAGCGCACGGCAATCCGCGCCGGCTGACGGTCGGGCTGGATGCGCAACGCCTGGCGATGTTGCTGGCGGTGCTGCATCGTCACGCCGGCATCGTCTGCTTCGATCAGGATGTCTTCGTCAATGCTGTCGGCGGCGTCAAGATCGGCGAGCCGGCCGGTGATCTGGCGGTGCTTCTGGCAATTACATCGTCCTTGAAAAACAAGGCATTGCCAGAGAAACTTATAGTGTTTGGTGAAGTTGGTCTGGCCGGCGAGATCCGCCCGGCACCGCGTGGTCAGGAGCGTTTGAAGGAAGCCGCCAAGCTCGGTTTCACCCGCGCGCTGATTCCGGAAGCCAACCGGCCGCGGCAACCGATCCCGGGCATGGAAGTGATTGCCGTCAAGCGCGTCGAGGAAGCCGTCACGCGCATCCGGGATCTGCAATGATGTTCACCATGGCCTGGCGCATGCTCCGGCGCGAACTGCAGGCCGGCGAATTGCGCCTGCTGTTCGTGGCGCTGCTGATCGCCGTGGCGGCAGTGTCGGCGGTCGGTTTTCTCGCCGACCGGGTCGGCCGGGCGCTGGAACTGGAGGCGCGGCAGATGCTCGGCGCCGATCTGGTGGTTGTCGCCGACCAGCCGTTGTCCGATGCATTCGTCGAAGAAGCGCATCGGCTCGGTTTGCGCACGGCACGGACAATGATTTTTCCGAGCATGGTGTTCGCCGACGGCCGGGCCCAGCTGGTCGAAATCAAGGCGGTCAGCAGCGAATATCCCTTGCGCGGCCAGTTGCGCACGGCGCCGGGGCTGGATGCAGCGGATGTTGCGGTCGACGGCGGTCCGGCGGCAAAAACCGCGTGGGGCGACGAGCGCCTGTTCAGCAGTCTCGACCTGAAACCGTCGATGCCGCTCGGCGTCGGCCAGTTGCACCTGCCGGTGACGGCGCTGCTGACGCGCGAGCCGGATCGCAGCCTGAACCTGTTTTCGGTGGCGCCGCGTCTGCTGATGCACATCGACGACGTGCCGGCCAGCGGCCTGATCCAGTTCGGCGCCCGCGTCCGTTACCGCCTGCTGCTCGCCGGCCCCGACCAGGCGCTCGCCGATTGGCGCGGCTGGGTTGAAACCCGGCTCGATCGCGGTCAACGCCTTGAAGGCATCGAAAATGCCCGGCCGGAAATCCGCAATGCGCTCGACAAGGCGCAGCGTTTTCTCGGGCTGGCGACGCTGTTGACCGTGATTTTGTCGGCGATTGCCGTGGCGCTGGCTGCCCGCCGCTACATGCAGCGCCATCTCGACGCCTGCGCCGTGCTGCGCTGCCTGGGCACGACACAGGGCCGCCTGCTGCGCCTGCATGCGCTGTCCTTCCTGATCATGGCGCTGCTGGCCGCCGTGCTTGGCGCGCTGCTCGGTTTTGCCGCGCATTTCGTGCTGGTTTCGGCAATGGCCGGGCTGGTGACGGCGGATCTGCCGCTGCCCGGTGCCGGGCCGGCTTTAGAAGGCGCGCTGGTGGCCGGCGTGCTGCTGTTCGGTTTCGCCATGCCGCCCTTGCTGCAACTGGCCCGGGTGCCGACGCTGCGCGTGCTCCGGCGCGAACTCGGGCCACCGGCGCCGCTTGCTGTCATCGGCTACGTTGTCGGTTTCCTGCTGTTGTGCGGCCTGATCGTCCGGGCCGCCGGCGACCTGCGCCTGGGCGGGCTGGCGGTGGCCGGTTTTTCTGCGGCGCTGGCGCTGTTCTGGCTGTTGGCCTGGCTGTCTGTTCGTCTGGCCGGCCGCCTGCGCGGCGGTGCCGGTTTTGGCTGGCGCCAGGGACTGGCGACGCTGGCCCGTCACGGTACGGCCAACACGCTGAAGATCGTGGCCCTGGGCATTGGCCTGATGGCCTTGCTGCTGCTTGGCGTGACCCGCCTGGAACTGGTTGATGCCTGGCAGAAATCGGTGCCGGTCGATGCACCGAACCGCTTCGTCATCAACATCCAGCCGGAGCAGCGGCAGGCGGTCGCCGACTGGCTGGCCGCTCGCCAGATTGCCGCCGAGCTGGCACCGATGGTGCGGGCGCGGCTGCTGCGGATCAACGACCGCGCAGTCAGTGCCGCCGATTTTCCGGACGATGACCGGGCGCAGCGCCTGGTCGAGCGCGAGTTCAACCTGTCGTGGCGCGCGGAATTGCCAACCGGCAACGAGGTGGTCGATGGCCGCTGGTTTTCCGGCAAGCCGGGTGAGGCCTCGGTCGAGGTCGGTCTGGCGCAGACGCTCGGCGTGACGCTCGGTGACCGGCTGGTGTTTTCGGTCGCCGGTATGGAAAAAAATGTCACCGTGACCAGCCTGCGCAAGCTGGACTGGGATTCGATGCGCGTCAATTTCTTCGTGCTGACACCGCCCGGCGTGCTCGACGATGCGCCGGCCAGCTACATCACCAGCTTCCATCTGCCGGCAGAAAAGCGCGCGGCGGCCGGGCAAATGGTCGAAGCTTTTCCCAATCTGACGGTGATCGACATCGACGCCATCCTGGCGCAGATCCAGTCGGTGGTCGGGCAGGTGGTCGGCGCTGTCCAGTTCGTCTTCCTGTTCACGCTGGCGGCGGGGGCGGTGGTGCTCTACGCGGCTTTCCTGTCGGCGATTGACGAGCGCCGCTTCGAACTGGCGGTGATGCGCGCGCTCGGCGCCCGCCGCGAGCAGTTGCGCGCCGCCTTGCTGGTCGAACTGGCGGCGATCGGCGGTCTGGCCGGCCTGATTGCCGCTTTGGGCGCGGCCGGGGTCGGCCAGTTGCTGGCGCGTCAGGTGTTCCAGATCGAACCGGCGTTCTCGCTGACGTCGCCGTTGCTGGCTGCCGCCGGCTGTGCCGTGGCGACGACCTTTGCCGGTTGGCTGGGCATGCGCCGCCTGCTCGGCGTGCCGCCACTGGAGGCCTTGCGCCAGGGCGCTTAGGGAAATGCTGGATTGTCGCGCTGCGCTCGCAATGACGTTGGTGTCGGGTCAATCAGCAGTTTCCTGCAGCAGCAGTTCGATGATGTTGCGGTTGCCATCGCGGCGGTAGCCGATTTCCTGGCTCATGCCCTGCAACAGGGCCAGCCCGAGGCCGCCGATTGTGTTGTCGTCCGTGGCTGGTGGTGGCTGGCGTGGATCGAAGGCGAGGGCGGTATCTTCGTAATGCAGCGTCAGTCCGCGCTTGTCGCGGGTTAGCCGGAGATGGACCGGCGCGCCGGTTTTTCCGGAAAAGCCGTGGTCGACCGTATTGATGAACAATTCTTCCGCCAGCAGTTGCAGACGCAGGCTGTCGCCGTCGCTGACCGAGAGTTGCGCGCAGGCAACGACCAGACCTGCGAACAGGTCCGCCAGTGCGCTGTGGCACGCTGTGACAGAAATTTCCGTAGAATGCTGAGTCATGACATCGGAGGGAAAGTACGGCAATGATTAAATCACATCGCGTCACCGCTTTCATGCTCGCCGGCATGGCTTTTTGCTATCCAGCCTGGGCGGCCGAAGTCGCCGGCATGATCAAGACCAGCAGCGGCCAGGCTGTCATCGAACGCAACGGCGAGAAACTCGCGGCTACCGTAGGCACCCGTGTGCTGGTGGCCGACAAGTTGCGTACCGGTGGTGATGGCGCAGTCGGCGTGACCTTGCGCGATAACACCCGTCTGTCGGCCGGTCCGAATTCGCTGATCGTCATCGAAAAGTTCGCCTTCAACAGCTCGACGCACGACGGCAACATGTCGGTCGGTGTGCGCAAGGGAACGCTGTCCGTGGCGACCGGCAAGATTGCCAAACGCACGCCGGAATCGGTGGATTTCCATACGCCGACCTCGGTGCTCGGCGTACGCGGCACGGAATTCATCGTCGAAGTGGAAAATGGTCGCGATGATTAAGCCAGGCCATCTCCTGCTGCTGGTGGGTTTGCTCAGTGGTTGCGTCAGCGACCGTGTCGTCCTGCTGCCGTCGCCCGATGGCGCAGAGACGGCACTGGTGGTCCGCGACGCATCGGGCGAGCGGGTGCTTGACCGGCCATATGCCGCAACCAATACCCAAGCCCTGGCGGCACCCTTCGATTTTCGTGCCAATCCCGAATATGTCGAAACGCGCTATGCAGCGGTCTTGCAGGCTTTGCCGCGCGGTGCGGTCAGCCATGTGCTTTATTTCGAGACCGGCGGCGATCGCCTGACCCAGGCGTCGTTGGCAGAGCTCTCCGCCTTGCGCCAGCAGATTGCCAACTGGCAGGCATCTGAAATCATGGTCATCGGCCATACCGACCGTGTCGGTTCGCTGGCCGCCAACGATGCCTTGTCTGCGAAGCGGGCGGAAGCGGTGCGTGAATTGTTGATCGGCGAGGGGATTCCGGCGGAGAAGCTCGAAGTGGCCGGGCGCGGTGAGCGCGAGCCGCTGGTGCCGACCGCCGACGAGGTCGATGAGCCGCGCAACCGTCGTGTCGAGATCAACGTTCGCTGAGCTTCGGTCCCGGCCAGCTCAGCAGCAGTAGCGTCAGGTCGTCGGCGGGTGCTTCGCCGGCTTCGAAACGGCGGACTTCATCGCGGATCTGCCGGCACAGGGTGTCTACCGGTGCCAGCGGCAAATCGGCCAGGCAGGCGATCAGCCGCTCGCTGCCGAACAGCTGTTCGCCGTGGCAGGCTTCGCTGACGCCGTCAGTAAACAGGCACAGCAGGTCACCCGCCTGCAACTGGGTCCGGCCGCTCGGGTAGGGGTAATCACCGAGCGCACACAGCGGCGGGCCGGCGATATCGGCGGTTTCGATGCGCATGACTGTGCCCTGGCGTTTGATCAAGGGGGCATCGTGGCCGGCACAGACGTAGTCGAGCGTGCCTCGGTCGACATCGAGAATGGCGATAAAAGCGGTGACGAACAGGAAGCCTGGATTTTCCCGGCTGAGTTCGCGTTCGATGTCGCAGACCGCAGCGGCCAGATCGTCATGGCGGCGGGTCAGCGTGCCGCTGAGGGTTTTCGCGATGGCCATGAACAGGCTGGCCGGCAGGCCCTTGCCCGAGACGTCGCCGATGGCGATGCACAGGTGGCTGGCGTCGAGCATGAAACAATCGTAATAATCGCCGCCGACAGCGCGGGCCGGTTCGAGGATGGCGGCGATGGCGAAACGCGTCTCGCCGGCAAAGATTTTCCCGGGATCTGGTAGCAGGCCCATCTGGATGCGTCGGGCGGCGTCGAGTTCGCCAGCGACCCGCGCAGCGTCTTCACGGCTGGCCTGCAACTGTTGTTCGGCTAAGCGCCGGCGACCGTCGGCAACGATCAGCGTATTGCCGAGCAGCGACATGAAAACCGGACTGAGCAGCAGCGTCAGCGATGGCCCGTCGAACAGCCAGCGGCCGGTGACGAAGGCGAGGTAGCCGGTACCGACCAGCACTGCGCCGACACCGGCAAAGGTGAACACGGCATAACGCGGGCGTAGCGCCGGCACGGCACTGATCAGCAGCAATCCACCGGCGAGCAGCGCCGTCATTTCCAGCAGCGGCATCCAGTGCGGACGCCGCAATGCCGTCTGTTCGAGCAGGCTTTCGATGACCTGGGCGTGGATGTCGGCGCCGGGCAGGCTGTCGCCGAGCGGGCTGATGACCCGGTCCTGCAGCCCGATGCCGTTGAAGCCGACGATGACGAACCGTGAGGCGAATATTTCCGGCGGATGCACGCCGGCCAGGACATCGGCGGCTGACAGGTAGTAGTTCGCGCTGGCCTTGCCGAAATGCAGCAGCAACTCCCCGTTTTTCTGCGTTGGCAGGCGGTAGTCGCCGATGCGGATCGCCTGCATGCCGGACGCGCCGCCTTCGACAACAACCTGGCCGCCACCCAGGGCCAGGCGGAACATTTCCAGCGGTAGCGACAGATAGGGCTGGTCTTGGATATGGGCCAGCGTCGGTACCCGGCGCAGGATGCCACGCTCGCTGTGCGAGATCAGGCCGTCCGGGCTGGCATTGATGAAGCCTTCGCCGGCGGCGGCGAGCTGCAGCTCCGGACGGCTGGACAAGGCGCTGGCAAAACGGGGCAGGGCGGTGTCTGCATCCGGGTCGATGTGCAGTGTGGGCAGCGGGTGAATCGGGTTACGGGCGCCGGGCAGCTCGCGGCTCAGTCCGACCACTGCGAGCGCCGTGGGGGCCTGGGCGATGACATTGGCCAGCGCACGATCCGGGTCCGGCAACTTGTGCAGAAGCTCGGCGGAAGCGGCGGGCAGGCGGCGGGCGATCAGGTCCGGCGCGTGCTGGTCGCGCTCGGCAAAGACGAAGTCGAGGCCGACCGCCAGCGGCCCGCCGGCCTGTATGCGCGCCAGCAGTTCGCCGACGCGGTCGCGCGGCCACGGCCATTGGCCCAGCGCGACGAGGCTCTGGCTGTCGATGCCGACGATGATCACCGGCTCGTTCGCGCGCGTTCGCGGCAGCAAGCGCTGATAGCGGTCGAACTGGCTCGACTGCATGCTGTGCAGCGGCGTCGCTTCGATGTTGTGCAGGAGGACTGCCGCGAGTATCAGCAGCAGGCCGGGAAGCAGCCGCCCCTGCCCGGCGCGCAGCAGGGCGACGGCCAGGGCAAGCGACTTGCTCACAGGTCGAGGGTCAGTCCGTCGTAGGCGGAAACGACATCCAGTGGCAGGTTTTCACCGCGCGTGATCTGTTCGAAACGGCGGGTTTCGGTGGCCAGGCGGCTCAACTGCTTGTCGTCGTGGATCGGTTCGTGGTGGAACAGCGCCAGACGCTTGACGGCCGCAGCCTGGCACAGTTCGACGCCGACTACGTTGCTCGAATGTCCCCAGTCGGATTTGACCGATGCGGCTTCGGCCAGCGAGTACATGGCATCGAAAATGACGAGGTCGGCCTTGGCAAAGAATTCGACGAAGCCGTTGAAGGATTCGATGTCGTCGAGCTTGTGTTCGGAATCGGTGCTGTACACCACCGACTTGTCGAGGCTGTCGAAACGGTAGCCGTAGGAATCGCCGGCGTGCAGCTGCAGTTTGGGCGTGACGTTGAGGCCGCAGATGAAATGCGGCTTGCCCGGGGTCATCAGGTCGAATTCGATCTTCGCGCCGGCCTGCGAGTAATCGACCGGGAAGCAGGGCGCCCGCATCTGCAGGCGGAAGGCTTCCTCGATGCGTTCATGGCAGCCGTGGACGATGATGCGGTTGCCCGGGATGTACATCGGCGCAAAGAACGGGAAACCCATCAGGTGATCCCAGTGCAGATGCGAAATGAAGATGTGGTAGGTCTGCGGATTGGGCACGCCGTAACGGGCGATCTTGGCCTGGCCGAGCGGACGGGCGCCGCTGCCCATGTCGCAGATGATGTGTTCGCGTTCGTCGGTCAGGATTTCGACACACGACGAATTGCCGCCAAAAGTGCCGTTGACCGCAAAAGGCAGCGAATCGACGAATTCGTCGAGGGCGGCGCGGTTGCGGAAATTGCGACCATTGGCCGAAACCAGTGCCGAGGCGATCTTGTCACGGATGTCGCGGCTGGTCAGTGCTGTCGGCAGCGAGCCGCGGGTTCCCCAGAAGATGACCTGTTTCATTGGCCGAGCACCTTGCAGGCCGCTTCGATGCTGGTGTAGCAGGGAACGATCAGGTTGAAGCGGCTGATCGTGAATACTTCCTGCACCAGCGGCGTCAGTGCGGCAATGGCAAAACCGCCCTGCTGGGCCTTGGCCTGGCGTGAGGCCATCATCAGCACGCGCAGGCCGGCACTGCTGATGTAAGTGACCTGGGAGAAGTCGAGCAGCACGGGCGCCTGGCCCTGGACGCAGCGGGCGAGCAGGGGATCGAGCGCCTGAGTGAACTCTTCGGCAATGGCGTGGTCTATCCGGCCGCTGACGGAAACAACCAGAACGCCAGCCTGTTCGCGGGTTGGGAGATTCATCATTGCTTGAACGGTTTCAGGCTATAGGGTGAAGGGCAAGTATGCCATGGCGGTCAGCGCACTCAGGTAAAATATTGCAATGCTCTCCAACACGACACAGCCGGCCCAGCGGCCTCTTTTTTCCTATCGCAAATTCTGGGCGCACCGCTTTGGTCCAGCCCCCTTCCTGCCCATGTCCCGGGCTGAAATGGACCAGCTCGGCTGGGATTCGTGCGACATCATCCTGATCACCGGCGACGCCTACATCGACCACCCCAGCTTCGGCATGGCACTGGTCGGGCGTCTGCTCGAAGCACAGGGCTTCCGCGTCGGCATCATCTGCCAGCCGGACTGGAATTCTGCGGTCGACTTCCGCAAACTGGGCAAACCCAACCTGTTCTTCGGCGTCACCGCCGGCAACATGGATTCGATGGTCAATCGCTACACGTCGGACCACAAGCCGCGCTCGGATGATGCCTACACGCCGCATGCCGAGGCGAACAAGCGCCCGGATCGGGCCGTCACCGTCTATGCCCAGCGCTGCCGCGAAGCCTTTCCCGGTACCGCCGTGGTGATCGGTTCGATCGAGGCCAGTCTGCGCCGTATCGCGCACTATGATTACTGGTCGGACAAGGTGCGCCGTTCGGTGCTGCCCGATTCGAAGGCCGACCTGCTGGTTTTCGGCAATGCCGAGCGCGCCATCGTCGAACTGGCGCACCGGCTGGCCAAGGGTGAAAAGATCGCCGACATCCGCGACCTGCGCGGTACCGCCTTCATGGTGCCGCATGGCTGGCTGCCGTCGGCCGACTGGGACGAGATGGACTCGACCGAGGTCGACACACCGGGACCGCTGGTCAAGCACGCCGACCCGTACGCGATGGAACCGGCAAAAAATACGCAGGATGCGCCGGCGACCGCAGCAGGCGAGCAGGTCGTGCGCATCATCTCGCGTGCCGAACGTCTGGCCGCCCGGCGCGAGCGTCGTGCCCACACCGTCGTCCGGCTGCCGGCCTACGAGCAGGTCAAGGACGATCCGGTGCTCTACGCGCACGCCTCGCGTACCTTCCATCTCGAATCTAACCCGGGCAACGCCCGCGCGCTGCGCCAGGCGCACGGTGAGCGCGATGTCTGGCTGAACCCGCCGCCGATCCCGCTGACCACCGAGGAACTCGACGGCGTCTACGAACTGCCGTATGCCCGCCGGCCACATCCGGCCTACGGCGACGCCAAGATCCCGGCCTGGGAAATGATCCGCTTCTCGGTCAACATCATGCGCGGCTGCTTCGGCGGCTGTACCTTCTGCTCGATCACCGAGCACGAGGGACGCATCATCCAGAGCCGCTCGGAAGACTCGGTGATCCGCGAGATCGAGGAAATGCGCGACAAGACGCCGGGTTTCACCGGCATCGTCTCCGACCTCGGCGGCCCGACCGCCAACATGTATCACCTGAAGTGCAAGGACGAAAAGATCGAATCGGCCTGTCGCCGCTTGTCCTGCGTTTACCCGGACATCTGCGAGAACCTCGGTACCGACCATTCGAAACTGATTTCGCTGTACCGCAAGGCGCGCGAACTGAAGGGCGTGAAGAAGGTGCTGATCGGCTCCGGCCTGCGCTACGACCTGGCCGTGCGCTCGCCCGAGTACATCAAGGAACTGGTCACCCATCACGTCGGCGGTTACCTGAAGATCGCGCCGGAACACACGGAAGAGGGCCCGCTGTCGAAGATGATGAAGCCCGGCATGGGCGCCTACGACCGCTTCAAGCAGTTGTTCGACCGCTTTTCGCGCGAGGCCGGCAAGGAACAGTACCTGATCCCGTATTTCATCGCCGCGCATCCGGGAACGACCGACGAGGACATGCTCAACCTGGCGCTGTGGCTGAAGAAGAACAACTTCCGCCTGGACCAGGTGCAGACCTTCCTGCCGACGCCGATGGCGCTGGCAACGACGATGTACCACACCGAGAAGAATCCGCTGAAGAAACTGCAGCGCCGGGGTGGCGAGCATGTCGGGGCGGTGCGCAACGGGCGCCAGCGCAAGCTGCACAAGGCTTTCCTGCGCTACCACGACGCCGAGAACTGGCCGCTGCTGCGTGAAGCGCTGAAGGAAATGGGCCGCTCCGACCTGATCGGCAACGGCAAGAAGCAACTGGTGCCAGCCTGGCAGCCCGCCGGCACAGGCTTGAAGCACAGCGTGAAAAATGCCGAATTTTCGCGGTCGACCGCAGAAAATCGCAAAAAACCGTCAGCCGCACCTGCCGCCGCTCAGCGTCCGGTGCCAGGCCGGCCGTTTGTCGCCGGCAAGCCGGCACGCAAGCCACGGCCGGGCAGATAAACAAGACAGGGAGAACCCATGGAAAACAGCACCACGACGACTTACGAAAAGATCGGCGGCGAAGCAGCCGTCGGCAAACTGGCCGATCGCTTCTATGAATTGATGGATACCGTGCCGCAGTTCGCCGAACTGCGCGCGATGCACCCGGAAAGCCTGAAGGGATCGCGGGAAAAGCTCTTCATGTTCCTCTCCGGCTGGTTCGGTGGTCCGGACCTGTTCGTCGAGAATTACGGCCATCCACGCCTGCGCGCCCGCCACATGCCGTTCGCCATCGGCACCCAGGAGCGTGATCAGTGGGTCGCCTGCATGGTGCTGGCGATGGAGGATGTCGGTATCGAGGAGGGCATCCGCGCCAAGCTGCTGGAGAATTTCTTCAACACCGCCGACTTCATGCGCAACAAGGAAGGCTGAGCGCTGCCCCGGGTCAGCGCGCTGCGCTGGCCTTGAAGAAGTCCCAGATCACGTCGTTGGCCTGCAGGGCCTGCGAAGCTTCTTCCTTGCCCCGGCGCGTGGTTTGGACGCCGGGCCACGAATGGCCGCCAGCATCGGTCACGCATAGCCGGACTGTCGCCGTCTCGGCGCAGCCGGAATATTCGTCGCAATAGGCGCCAGGCTTGTCCAGCACGCGGCGCGGGCGGCTGTCGCAACGATTGCGCTTGACCCAGCGCGCTACCGTCTCGGGCACCGAGACGAAATTCATGACCTTGGCCGAATCGCGGAACGCATCCGGTCCGGCACCGCCATCGAACAGCACATGCGTATCGTTGCGGGCATGGATGTGCAGCACCGGGATCGGTCGTGCCGGGCGGCAATCGGCCAGCGCCTCGGTTCCTGCCACCGACGCCACGGCATGGAACAGGTCGGCTGCTTCACAGGCCAGGCGATAGGCCATCATGCCGCCGTTGGACATGCCGGTGGCGAAAATCCGTTGCCGATCGATACGCACCTGCGCGCCGATTTCGTCCACCAGCGCACGCACGAAACCGACGTCGTCGCTGTTCCGATCCCGTGCATCCCCGCAACACCCGCCGGCATTCCAGGTCGCCAGCCGGCCGCGCGGAAATTTGCTGTAGTCGTTGGGGAATACGACGATGAAACCTTCACGTTCCGCCTTGGCGATCAGTCCGTAGCGCTCGTCGTCGGCCATGTGTGCAGCGTGTCCGCCTCCGCCGTAGAACGCCATCACCAGCACCGCAGGCCGGGCCGGGTCATGGGTGCGCGGGATGTGCAGCACGTAGTTTCGCAGCACGCCCTGAAAACGCAATTTCAGTTCATGACTGCCGATGCTGGCTGGCTTGGCTGGTGTTTGTTCGGAGTGCTCGCGCAAGCCTGCCGCCAGCACTCCGGTCAGATTGACGGCAAGAAGCAGTGCAAGGACAAGTTGTTTGCAGTAGTGGCCTGGCATGCTCTGGGCAGTTATCGAACGATGGCCGTGATGATATCAACATCCCGTTCGGCTGCCTTGCGTGTACTTGAGCTCGTCTCGGTTTTTCCTTTGCCGGTTTTCTTGGCGAGCGCTGTCTTGTTGATGTTTTTACGTGGTGTTGCCGGTTTTTTTGATGGTTGTTTGACGTCGTCATTTCTCTGCTGTGCTGTTTTTCCTGCGGCCGGCAAGCTGTCTTTTTCCTTTGCGCCATCTTCCGTGGGCGGACTGACAGTGATCAAGGCAGCCTGCGTTTCCTTTGCAGCTAGTTGCTGGGGCAATTTTCCGGTTTGTGCAATCAGCTGAGGGCTGGCGTGAGCTGGTTTTTCCGAAGTTGCTGAAAACATGGAGGCCAGTTGATTGCCGTAATGCAGAGCAAGAAACAATCCGGTCGCGGCGATACCGAACAGTACCAGTGGTGCAGTCCAGGACATTTTGTCGGCATTCAGGGAGGAGGCGTTCCCGGAAAGCCTGGCGTTTTGCGGGTCAAGATCTTGCAGGATGCTCATTGTCGTGCCTTCGTTTTTCGTGGAACTCAACCGTCTCGGGGTTCGTTTTCGTGGGGTTATGAATATACTGAAGGCATTGTAATATGAAAAATGGAAGTTCACTAAGCTACTCATATGTACTAAAATCTGCCGGTTTTCAGTTTATTAATGGGGAAATAATATGTTGAATGAATTATCCGCTGGTGGGTGTGAAGAGGGTTCGGTGACGTGCTAATCCTTGGTGCGGTCAGCTATTTCCTGTTGATCGCCGCCATTGTCCTGATGGTTGCTTTTCCCGCATGGCGTTATCGTCTGGCGTCGATATGCCGCCTGACCTTGAACAACGGTGCGAAACCTGTCACTCGATTTGCCCACGGTTTTTTCACGAATCTCCGGCGCATTCATCTTGGCTCGACCTCAGCCATTCATCGCCTGCGGATACTGGTCATCTCTCATTCAGCACTGTCGCTAGCGGCAATCCTGATGCTCGTCCTGCCGTCGATGTTTGCCTGGGTGCTGGGTAGTCCTGTGGTGTTCGATTTTTCTGAAAACGGAAGTGGCGGGGATCGTCAGATTGCCGTGTTGCTGGAAGGGGAACAGCTGGTTCCCCCGCCATCCCTGCCGCCAGAGGCGTTCGCCACGCGTGAGGTGGAATTGGTGCGCCCCGACGCCATTCATGCCAGCCGGAACTGGGATTTGCTGGATGCCGAATTCACGCAGCGTCTTCTCGTTGTATTCAAACTGATGAAAGAACGACATGGATATGACATGGTTCTCATCGAGGGCTATCGCAGCCCTGAGCGGCAGGAAGCCTTGCTGGCACAGGGAAGTCATGTCACCCGGGCCGGGGCCAACATGAGTTACCACCAGTACGGGCTGGCTGCCGACTCGGCCTTCCTCAGGAACGGGCAGGTCATCATCTCCGAGCGGGATTCCTGGGCCATGAGAGGTTACGAGTTGTACGGGGAAACTGCCGAACTGGTCGGGCTGACCTGGGGGGGGCGTTGGCAGATGCGTGACTACGGTCATGTCGAGATGCGTCGCAAAGGCGTTCTTGGGCAATCAGGACGTTGAGATTCATGTCTCTTCCACAGAAACAACATTGGAGAAATCAATGACCAGGCCATTCATCCTGCTGGGAGACAAGACCGATCACGGTGGTGTCGTGATCTCGGCATCCGGCTCAAGCGATTGCAACGGCAAGGGAATCGCCAGGATCGGCGACAAGGTTACCTGCCCGCGAAAGGGGCATGGCAGTGTCACGATCATCGTTACCGGGGATCCGACGGCAATCATCGATGGTCAGCCGGCTGCCCGGCATGGTGACAGAACTGCCTGTGGCGCAATTCTCCTGGCCAGCCAGTCGCTGACCACCGATTGAAAGGGGCAGGTCGAGGCATGCGGGCGATGGCATACAGGGTGCTGAGCGGGCTTGGTCTGACACTGCTCATCTGGATACTGGTCCTCGCATGGTGGCAATCCAACGACCATCAGCCGAGCAGTGCGGATCTCCTGCTCTACCTTGTAGCTGTGCCAGGCGCATTGATCGCCGGCTACTGGTTGCTGCGGGGCGTTATTGAACAGCTGAAAGCGCCTCCGCTCGCTCTTTCTCCAGCACCGCTTGTGCCGGATGACGACCCATTGTCTGGTGCGCGGGCGATCAGTACGGCAACCGAGCGCGGATTTTCATTATTTCTGGTTGATGCCTGGGTACATGTGGCGGCAGGAAATTCAGCCGATGACATCGTGGCTGCCGTCGAAGCGGGTTCGCGTCCCGGGCCCAGTGAGGAAATCATGGACGATGCAGGGTTCCCCGTTTTTGCTGCCGAGGTGAAGGATATCGATGTTGACGGCATGAACGAGCAACTGCTGCGCGACGGCAAGGATATCCATCCTGCCCTGGCGATACCCGCGATACTTCGCTCGATCGTCTTGCTGGATGGTGTCATGGCAGCGGCGATGGACCGTGCCAAAGAGATCATGGAGTCCGCTGGGGAAAAGATATCCCTGCAAGTGTTCTGGTTGCTGCCGGGCGATTGGGATCCGGCGCATCGCGATGCCTTGCGGGGCTGGTTCGAAAAAACCTGCGGGGCAGGGCATTTCGCCAGCACGCATGACGTGCACCTGATTTCCGTCGCGAGCGAAGCAGATGCGATGAAGCAGCTTGATGAACTGATATTGCGTGCGAATCGAAGTTTGCCTGACAAGACGCTGATGCTGATCGCCGGAGCAGTATCAGCCGTGGATGAACAAGTGGTCGCACGATGGTCTTCCCGTCAGGGATTGTTCTCGGCAGGGCATCAGCAGGGGCAGATTCCCGGGGAAGGGGCTGTTGCCCTGCTGCTGGCTGAGCGCAATGCGGTCGAGTTTCTGCGATTGGAGGATGTCGCAGAGGTGAGCCGGGTGATGCTTGGTGCGAGAGACAAACGGCTGGATGCCGGAGGCCGGATCAGCGGCAGACTTGTCGAGCAACTGCTTGCCGGCCTGCTTGACTCAAGCGGTCTGGAAGGCGAGTCCATCAAGGCTGTCGTTCTTGATACCGACCACCGCGTCGGGCATGTGGCAGAGGCCATGGAGGGGGTGTTGGGAAGCTTGCCCCATCTCGATCCAGTCAGTGATTTTCTGGCGACTGGTTCAGCCTGTGGCGCCCTCGATCCCATTGGCAGCCTGGTAGCACTTGCCTGTGCGAGGACAAAAGTACTTGCAGGCCAGAGCCCCGTGATCTGTTTAAGCAATCAGCATGCCCTGGAAAGGGCGATGCTGATTGTCAGCCCTTTTGTTGCCTCTGACAAAACCGAACCCCGTATTTCTTGATCGAAGCCCAAATCCGATGTCCCGAATCCGCTCATTGATTACCGACTCACGCTTTCTTTCCTTCATTGGCATCGCAGCCATCACGGCATTTCTTTTCCTTGGAGCAAGGACGCTCAAAGTAGCAATGATCTGGGCCCTCATGGCCAGCGTAATGATCCTTCTGGTCTGGGCCGGGATGTGGCTTGTTCGCCGGCATCGCGCCAGAAAGGCTGGTGAAGCCATCGGCTCGATGCTCGAGAAGCAGGGTGAGGTCTTGCAGAAGCGCAGCGGTGCCAGTTCGGGTGCGGAAATCGAGACATTGAAGAAGCGCATGCACGATGCGATCAAGACGATCAAGACATCCAAGCTCGGACAGATATCCGGGTCGGAGGCGCTGTACGAATTGCCCTGGTACATCACAATTGGCAATCCGGCAGCCGGGAAAAGCACTGCCATCGTCAATTCCGGACTGAAGTTTCCTTTTGACGACGGTGGCAATGCAATCATCAAGGGCATCGGTGGTACCCGGAACTGCGACTGGTTCTTTACCACCGAGGGTATCCTGCTTGATACCGCAGGTCGGTATTCGGTTCACGAAGAAGATCGGGAGGAATGGCTGGGGTTTCTCGAATTGCTCAGGAAAAACCGACCGCACGCACCGATCAACGGGATACTGGTAACTGTCAGCATTGGTGAACTCATGGGAAGTTCACCAGGTTTCGCCATTACGCTGGCGAAGAATCTGCGCCAGCGTGTGCAGGAACTGACTGAAAGACTGGAGGTTTTTGCTCCAGTCTATGTCTTGTTCACCAAGGTGGACCTGATTCCCGGTTTTCATGATTTCTTTCTTGATCTCGACTGGACCGAGCGCGACCGGGTCTGGGGCGCAACCATTCCTTATGAGCAGGCGACCGGCAACGAATTGATTGCCTTGTTCGGGCGTCATTTCGACGAGCTGTATGAAGGGCTGCGTGCGATGAGCGTAGCCCAGCTATCGAGAATTCAGGGAGAGGGAGCCTTGCCCGGGTTGCTTATCTTTCCTGCCGAGTTCGCCGCCATCAAGCCGGCGCTCCAGTCGTTCATCGCCACCTTGTTTGAAGACAATCCTTTTCAGTTCAAGCCGGTTTTCCGTGGTTTCTACATTACTTCAGCGATTCAAAGCGCAGATATCAAGCCTCTTTCCAGCGACCGGGTCCTGAAAAAATTCTCCTTGCAGGGTGGCGGTGCTGTACCCGTACGCACCGCGCTGAATCATGGCTATTTTCTCAAGGAATTGTTTTCAAAGGTCATATTTCCGGACAAGACACTGGTTCGTCGGCACACCACAAGAATGAAGGCGAGATACCGCCAGTTGGCTGTCCTTGGGGCCTTGTGTTTGCTTGGGCTGACGCTGGGAGGTTGGAGCTGGTCATATATCAACAACCGGGCTCTGCTGGATAACGTCCAGCAGGACGTGGTCAAGGCTGTTCGATTGCAGGAAGGAAGAATCGATCTGCAATCCCGGCTCGAAGCCCTTGAAATCATTCAGGACCGTCTGGGGCAACTCGAACGTTTCAACGATGAGCATCCTCTCTCGATCGGTTTGGGGTTGTATCAGGGCGAAGCAATGGCCAGGAAGTTGCGTACCGAATATTTTTCCGGAATCAGCAACATCATGCTTGCCCCGGTGAAGGAAAATCTCGAGGCCTTCCTTATCGAGGTCAATGCGCAGGATAAATTGAAGGCGAAGGCAGACAAAGCCTCTGTGAAACTCTCGGCAGGCAGTCCGTACAAGGATGCCAGGCCATCCGATACGGAGGATGGCTATAACGCCCTGAAAACCTATCTGATGCTGTCATCGCGCGAGCACCTGGATACCGGGCATTTGTCGGACCAGATAACACGATTCTGGCGTGGTTGGCTCGAGGCCAATCGTGGATCGATGAGTCGTGAGCAGATGATCCGATCAGCCGGTAGCATTCTTTCATTTCATCTGGAGTTGGCGAATGATCCGGAATGGCCTTTGATCGATACCAACCTGGTATTGGTCGACGAGGTACGCGACAAATTACGCCATGTGGTTCGGGGAATGCCAGCCGCCGAGCGCGTATATGCCGAGATCAAGGCTCGGGCATCCACCCGCTTTGTTCCGATGACTGTTGCCAGCATTGTCGGTCCAGACAATGCTGGCCTGATCGTTGGCAGCTCGACGGTCTCTGGTGCATTTACCGTCGAAGCCTGGCGGGAATATGTGCAGGATGCAATAAAGGATGCGGCAACCAATGAACAGAAGAATGTTGACTGGGTTCTGCTGACTTCCGGAACGGATGACCTTACGCTCGAGGGTAGTCCCGAACAGATTCAGAAATCCTTGATTGCAATGTACAAGCGCGATTATGCGGCTGAGTGGAAGCGCTTTGTGCAGGGCATCAGCGTTTCATCATTCGCATCATTCGCCGACGCAGTATCGGCAATGAATCGTCTCGGTGATCCCCAGACATCGCCGATCGGTACGCTGGTCAAGGTGATGTTTGACCAGACGGCCTGGGACAACCCGGCGATGGCCAATGCTGGATTGATGCGTGCCCAGACAGGATTCATCGAGTGGTTCAAACGCTCCGTGCTGCAAATGTCACCCGCCAGAGTCCAGGTTGACGTCAATGTGTCCGCCAAGGCCGCCGAGGTACCCATGGGGCCGATCGGCAAGGAGTTTGCCGGTTTGGGCCGACTGGTAATCTCGCGCGACAAGGGGGATTCTCCGGTCGACACCTATCTGAAGCTGCTTTCCAGGATTCGTACCAAACTGAATCAGCTGCAAAATCAAGGCGATCCGGGAACCGGGGCCCTCAAGCTGATGCAGCAGACGGTAGAAGGTGGGGATTCGGCACTGGCCGAGACCTTGCGGTTTGTCGATGAGCAGATGTTGACCGGGATGCCGGATGAGCAGCGGGCTGTCTTGCGTCCTCTTCTGCTGCATCCATTACTGGAAACGTATGCTTCGGTAATCAAGCCGGCAGCCGTTGAGTTGAACAAAACCTGGATTGCTCAGGTGTTTGAGCCTTTCAATCGCAAGCTGGCTGTCAAATATCCGTTTTCACCGAAGGCTGGCATTGAGGCTTCACCGGCTGAAATTGCCACGATATTTGGTCCGGAAGGTGCAATTGCAAAGTATGTCGAATTGTCCATGGGGGGATTGGTCGTCAGACGTGGCAATACGATCACACCGCGTACGTGGGGGGATCTCGGATTGACGCTGCAGGCAGATTTCACGGCGGGATTTGCACGGTGGGTGGCCCCCCTCGAAGGTGGTGCCGCTTCCGATGCTGCGGGCGGCGGAGGGGCAGGGCAGGCGCAAACCGTTTTCATGCTCCGTCCACAGCCGGCTCCTGGAACTACCGGTTACGTGATCGAGATCGACGGACAGAAATTGAACTATCGCAACGGTGTTTCTCAATGGGCCAACTTCATTTGGCCGAATGCTGCAGGAACACCCGGTGCGCGCATTGTTGCCACGACATTCGAGGGTGAAATCATCGAAGTCATCAATATTCCCGGGCGTTTCGGGCTGGAAAAAATGATCAACTCGGCCTCCAGAAGCCGGCAAGATGATGGAACATTCCGCTTGTCCTGGTCCAGCAAGGGCGTGGAGGTTGCTCTTGATCTTCGTCTGCTCAGCAGTGCACAGGCTCAGGTTGCATCTGGATCCGAGCATCCGGGGAGTGGTGGCTTTGGCAGTCTCGTGCTGCCGGACCGTGTAGCACTTGCTACCGCCATGGAAAATGCGCAGATACCGCAATCTACCCCCTCTGATGTCAATGTTGCAGCGCTTCCGGAGGGTTCACGTGAACTATCTGTCCAGGCTGGGGTGGCAGGAGGTAAGTCATGAGTGGCAGGGGTTCCTCCACCGCCACCTGTTTCGGCAAGATCCCCTCAAGGGGAGATTTCGTCAAGGGAGCAGGGCAGCATCGCCTGATCAATGTACTCGATCAATGGGTTTCCCTAGCAATGGAGCATCTTTCCGAAAATCCGCGGTGGAAAATTGCCTATGACAGTGCGTGTGCCGTTGATTTTGCTTTCGTCGGCGCCCGTAGCAGGTTATCGGTAGTGGGACATCTGAGACCCAGTAGCGATTCGTCTGGCCGTCGTTTCCCTTTTATTGCCGCAGCTACGGTAGAGCGTGATGACTCGCTGATGTTTCGCTGCGCACCGGCAGGTATGGGGTATTCGTTTGGTTCCTTGGCAAGGATATGTGAATCGGGCGTCAAAGGAGCCGATGTCTCGCAGCTTCTGTCTGAACTGGACACCGTCGATTGCGCCAATGATTTTGAAATGGCCATACAAGCTGATCCCCTTGGCAACTTTGTCAGGCGCACAACGCTCGGTTCCCTGGCTGGAATGCTTGGGTTTTCAAGTTGCGCCTCCCTGCGGCGAAGCATCCTTGCGATCGGGTTGTTGATGCGACCGGTGCTGGGACAAGGGGAACTTGCCATCAGCAGGGATGTTTATCTGCCATTACCCGCTGACGAACGTAACCGCAATCTGGTAGCCGCATTCTGGATTTATCTCGTCACGGCGTTTTTTCGTAAAACAGCAGTTGAGGCCCAGTTCATCATGGAACGCCGCACTCAGTCGCCAAAGCTGCTTATCGGTTTCAACGGCAGTTCATCAACAACGCTGTTAACAGCACTTGCACCGGACAGCGTGGCTGAACGGGTCATCTCGCTGGTTGATCCCGAGTGGATAGACGATCAGCCAGAGGTGACTGGCGAATATGGAATTGCAAAGCTTTCGGCATATCTTGAGCAGCCCGGGATCACCCTGGAACAGGGAATAAAGACATTCAGGGAAATATTTCTAGGGGAGTAAGCATGATGTTTCGAGTCATCACCACTGCAGCCTGTTTGGCGCTGAGTCCGCCAGTTTTTGCCGATACGGCGGCATCACTGCAGGCGCATTCAAAAGTGGTCGCTTCCGGTAGCGTTCCCGATGAAGCTGCGCGAGCTGCGATTCTCGGTAAATTGCGCGATCTGTACGGTGCGACAAACGTCGTCGACCGCCTTGAAGTAGGTGGAGTGGTTCCTCCACCAAACTGGACGGAGTACATGACCAAGCTTCTTGTCGACAATCTGAAGGCTGTTCATGCCGGAGAGATGCAAGTCAACGGAACGCAAATCGCCATCAAGGGTAACGTCAGTAACGAAGCCATGCGACAGCAAGTGGTCAGCAACATGGCGATTGCGCTGAATCCGACGTATACGGTGAACAATGGGTTGGTGGTCTCAGAAGGTGCGCAAGGCGTACTTGATAAAACGCTTTCCAATCGAGTTGTCGAGTTCGAGAGTGGCTCTGCCAGGCTGACGCCAGCGGGAATTGCGATCCTTGATGAAATGCTTCTTGCAATGAAGCAGATTGGCATGCCCAGAATTCAGATTATCGGACATACGGATAGCTCTGGAAATCGCCTGGCAAACATAGGGCTCAGCCTGGCGCGAGCCAATGCAGTCCGCGGTTATTTGATCGACAAGGGTGTGCCGGCTGATTCATTGAGTGCGGTGGGATCCGGCCCTGATCATCCGGTTGATTCAAACCAGACGGTTGAGGGCAGGGCAAAGAACCGAAGAATCGAATTTCGGCTTGCTGGATAGCATCTCATATCAGGAGCCGGCTCCCGCTTGATCCTGAAATTCTCTCTCCACACCAAGCAGTTCTTCCATGCTGGATAGCGCGGTATCGTCCTTGATGACTGAACGCAGCCAGACATGAAGGGGCATGCCCCCCCAGCGAGCAGCCTTTTCAGCGAGATAGGCGACCGGACTATGGGGCTCGGTACGTTTGAAGAAGGCTGCGATTTCATTCAGTTGGCGAATGGCATGCTCCCGGGAGCGAACTGGCCCGCCAGCAGACTCTGGTCCTGGATCGCCAATGCTGGGCTCCAGTCGGCCTGTCTGAGCGGATGTATGTCCGGTATCGGCCTTGGTGTCAGGCTGAGGGTTGCCCGATTGGTTACCTGCGTAACGTCGGAAAAACCGCGAAAGATCGTCAAGGGTATCGAACGTATGTCCGAAGGCTGGTGCGTTTTCGCCCAATTGCCGCTCAAGAACCAATTGCAGCCTGCTTACTGCAGCTTTCAGCTGTTCTGCTGCATTGATGCCTTCGACGAAATGACGGGTAGGCGTATCTTTCAATGCTGCATCGAATAGCTCCTGAGTGACACATCCAGAGCGAATTACCTCATCCGCAAGCTGTGGATTTAGTTCAAGGTTTCTTGCTGTTGTGCGTGCTGATTCTTGATCGATGCAGGAAAAATTGCCCTTGATGGATTTGGTCAGCGCTGTTTCACGGATCAGGCGTGCGCTCTGGTTGACCAACCAGTCAAGTACGCCGATTCTGGCTTCCTGATCATCATCATCCGATTGAGGATGAATGTCCTGCCAGAATTTTTCGCACAGTTCAGCCAGCAGGGTGTAGCCATTAGCCAAGCCGCCAAGACCATGGGTTTTGCCCATGGCTTCAGTCATCCAGGCAGCAAGACGCAAGTCTTTTGTTCTGCTGGTCAGAAGGCTGTCACAGATACGAATTACGGTGTTCCAGTCAGCGTCCTTTACAGAAGTGATCCATTCTCCTTGCGACAGAGAGGGGTCATCGAAGCGCCGTGCTTCCTGTATTTCGTCAAAGTCGGTCGAAAAAATCAAATCCTCGCCACAGTGGCCTCGTTCAGATTTTATCGGTTGAAGCAGATGTCCAAGATCCATCGTCCGTGCCCTTGCTTGAATGTGAGGTGTTGCTGCTGATCAGGGATGCCTGTGTTGGCGCAGATAAATTATCTGTTTTGAATAATGGATGTCATTTTAATAAATTTCGTGGTAAAAAACCTCGATGCTGAAAATTCATTCGTAGTTGGCGATCGGGTTTCCGGATTGATTTGCATAGATAAATTGCGTATAATTTGTATTATGTTAAATTTTGAATTCGTTCTTGTGAGGTAAGTCTGAATACGTGCAGGAAAGAATGAAGGGCATTCCTTCTGGATCGATTTTCATCGCGGCAAGATGGGTGGTCTGTGCGCTGGCGAACAGACCTCTGGCATGGCCTCCGTAAGATGAGCGGCAAGGCATCGATCCTCGCTGCCCTGCAACCGAGGAAAAATGAAATGAACCTGGGAACCATTCTGCTGATCGTACTTGTACTGCTGCTGATCGGTGCCATACCAAGTTGGCCACATAGTCGTGGCTGGGGTTATGCCCCGAGCGGTGGCATCGGACTGTTGCTGGCCGCCCTGCTCATCCTGGTCTTGCTGGGCAAGATCTAGAGACCATTACATCACATTGGAGAATCCAAACATGACTCAGAAAAAAACCACGCTCATCACGATCTCGCTGCTCTTCGCCCTTGGCATGAGTGCCTGCGAAAAGCCGGGTCCGGCCGAGGAAGCCGGCAAGAAACTGGATCAAGTCGTCAGTGACGCAGGCAAGAAAGTCGATGATGTCGTCGACAAGGCTGAAAAAAAAATGACTGAGCAAGGTGAGAAAACGGCACAGATCATTGATGACACCGAAATCACCGCCAAGGTCAAGGGCGATATCCTTGCTGAACCAGGTCTGAAGTCACTGCAAATCAGTGTCGACACTGTCAACGGTGCCGTGACCCTGAGTGGTAGCGTTGATCTGAACAGCAGCAGGGAAAAGGCAGGGATGGTTGCGGCGGCAGTCAATGGCGTCAAGGAAGTCAATAATCAGTTGATAGTCGGGCCGGCCAAATAAGGTCGTTCGATCTCCTCGATAAAAGGAAAGATCATGGAAGTGCATAAGGAATACAAGGAAAGAATGAGCGCACAACTCAAGGAGTGGAGCGCTCAGATCAACCTGCTCGAAGCCCGGATGGACGGCTTTGCCGCCGACATGAAGATCAAGCGGGCGGAGGAAGTCCAGGCATTGCGTGCCAAGCAGCACGCTGCCAGCGAGAAAATGCACGAACTCGGCAAGGCCAGCGGTGAAGCCTGGGAACAGGTCAGGATAACCGCCGACCGGATGTGGGATGAACTGAAAAACGGGCTGGCCGATGCTCAGTCCAAATTCAAATAACTAAAACACAGAATATGGCGCCTTCGGGCGCCTTTTTTTCGTCTAGAGGATTCTGCCGCCGCGGATGATCCGAAGCAGGATGGCGATAACGGCAATGACCAGAAGAATATGAATGAGTCCTCCCGCACTGTAGGCAGTGAGCAGCCCCAGCAGCCAGAGAATGATCAATATGACGGCAATCGTGTATAGCATGGTGTTTTTCCCTTTCGTGTCCATTTTTGTGGCGGCATGCCAAGGCTGGCCGCCACGTGCCAAGTCTAGGGGCAACGAAGAACGCTTACCGTTCGCTAACGCACATACCCCAGTCCGGGGCCGGTTGGCGTAATCCGGCTCAGGACTTGAGCCCCGGCCATTGCCATTCGAGGATACCCGGCATGTCTTCCCCATGTTCGAGGATGTATTGGGCATGTTGGTTCAACTTGTCGCGCATACTCTGCTTGATGTGTGCCGCCTGTGCCTGTAACTTGGGAACCCGACTGGCGACGTCCATGACCAGATGGAAGCGGTCCAGGGTGTTGAGCACCGTCATGTCGAACGGTGTTGTCGTGGTGCCCTCCTCCTTGTAGCCGCGTACGTGCAGGTTGGTATTGGTGCGACGGTAGGTCAGGCGGTGAATCAGCCACGGGTAGCCATGGTAGGCGAAGATGATCGGCTTGTCGGTGGTGAACAGGGAGTCGAACTCGTCGCTCGACAGGCCGTGCGGATGCTCTTCCTGCGGTTGCAGGGTCATCAGGTCGACGACATTGATGTAGCGGATCTTCAGGGCTGGTACCAGCTGGTGCAGGATGTCGATGGCGGCCAGCATTTCCAGCGTCGGTACATCGCCGGCAGAAGCGAGCACGATGTCCGGTTCGCCCGGCTGGTCGTTGCAGGCCCATTCCCACAGGCCGATGCCGGCACTGGCGTGGTTGATCGCAGCTTCCATGTCCAGCCACTGCCACTCCGGTTGCTTGCCGGCGACGATGACATTGACCAGATTGCGGCTTTTCATGCAGCGTTCGGTGACGTAGAGCAGCGTGTTGGCATCGGGTGGCAGATAGACGCGGATGAAGTCGGCCTTCTTGTTGACCACGTGGTCGATGAAACCCGGGTCCTGGTGCGAGAAGCCGTTGTGATCCTGGCGCCAGACGTGCGAGGTAAGCAGGATGTTGAGCGAGGCGATCGGCCGTCGCCAGGGAATCTCGCTACACATCTTGAGCCACTTGGCGTGCTGGTTGAACATCGAATCGACGATGTGGATGAAGGCTTCGTAGCAGGAGAACAGGCCGTGCCGGCCGGTCAGCAGGTAGCCTTCAAGCCAGCCCTGACAGGCGTGTTCGGACAGGATTTCCATGACCCGGCCGTCCGGAGCCAGATGGTCATCGTCGGCTAGGTGCTCGGCCATCCAGCTGCGGTTGGTGACTTCGAACAAGGCGCCGAGACGATTGGATGTGGTTTCGTCAGGGCCGAAGACACGGAAATTGTCCGGGTTCTGGCGCATCACGTCGCGCAGGAAAACGCCCATGGCACGGGTCGCCTCGGCTTTCATGCTTCCAGGCGTCACCACTGGCACGGCGTAGTCACGGAAATCCGGCAGGCGCAGGTCACGCATCAGGCAGCCGCCATTGGCATGGGGGTTGGCCCCCATGCGGCGCTTTCCGGATGGCGCCAGTGCAGCGATCTCCGGCTTGAGCCAGCCGCTGGCATCGAACAGTTCGGCGGGCTTGTAGGAGGCCAGCCATTCGGCCAGCAGCTGAACATGTTCGGGTTTTTCCATGTCACCGAACGGAACTTGGTGCGAGCGCCAGGAGCCTTCGCTGCGCTTGCCATCGACTTCCTTCGGCCCGGTCCATCCTTTGGGCGAACGCAAAATGATCATCGGCCAGCGCGGGCGGGTCATGTCGCCACCTTCCCGTGCCTGACGCTGGATGGCGAAAATGCCTGCAACAGCCGCGTCGACCGCAGCAGCCATCAACTGGTGCATGATTTCCGGGTCGTCGCCTTCGACAAAGATCGGCTGGTAACCGTAACCGACGAACAGGCATTCCAGTTCCGTGTGGCTGATACGTGCAAGGATCGTCGGATTGGCGATCTTGTAGCCGTTCAGGTGCAGGATGGGCAGCACGGCACCGTCAGTCTGCGGATTGAGAAACTTGTTGGAATGCCAGGAAGTGGCGAGGGGTCCGGTTTCCGCTTCGCCGTCACCGATGACGCAGCAGGTTATCAGTTGCGGATTGTCGAAAACGGCGCCGTAGGCATGCAGCAGGGCATAACCCAGTTCGCCGCCTTCATGGATCGACCCCGGGGTATCCGGTGAGGCATGGCTGGGAATGCCGCCGGGGAAGGAAAACTGGCGGAATAGCCGGCGCATGCCCTCTTCGTCCGGTGAAATGTCCTGGTATAGCTCGCTGTAGCTGCCTTCCAGCCAGGTGTTGGCGACTACGGCCGGCCCACCATGGCCGGGGCCGGCGATCAGGATCATGTTCAGGTCGTGCTGCCGTATCGCCCGGTTCATGTGCACGTAGATGAAATTCAGACCGGGTGTCGTACCCCAGTGTCCAAGCAGCCTGGGCTTGATGTGTGAGCGGCTGAGCGATTCCTTGAGCAAGGGATTGCCGAGCAGGTAGATCTGCCCGACCGACAGGTAATTTGCCGCACGCCACCAGGCATTCATGAGCGCGAGTTCTTCGGCGGCGAGGGGCGTATGGCTTGTCTGCATGTCGTTATCCTTGCTCCAGTTCATTGGGACCGGCTTCGTCATCGTGGACAATCACCGCCGGGTAGCCGAGTGCTACCTGCGTGACTATGCATCGTCCATGAAAATTGTTCGGTACGCCAGCAAACATGCCGGGCGGAGCATGCAGTGTTGTCGGACTGGCAGCGTGGACTGCTAGTTCAGGTCTTCTTCCTTCAACGCCGGCAGGTGCAGGATATCGATGCCTTCGTCCCGCAATGCTTCACACTCGTCGGGAGTGGCCTCGCCGCGGATGGAGCGCTCCGGGGCTTCGTTGTAATGGATTTTTCTGGCTTCGTCAGCGAATGAGGTTCCCACGTCCTCGCTGTTGCTGATGATCGCCTGAACCAGCTGGCGATATATTGCCGCCACTTGAGTGCCGGCTGGCATCAAGGTTGCTGTCGCATTGTTGCGGGGTGTTGCGGATGGCTCCTGGCTACGAGGCGCCTGATGGCCGCCGATCGCAACTGCTGACGGAACGCGCCGGATGCTGGCGCTGTCGCACTGCGGACAACGGACAAGATGACGCTCGATCTGGGCGTCGAAATCTTCGGCACTGCGAAACCAGCCTTCAAAGCGATGCTCGTTGTCGCAGCTCAGGTCGTAAATGATCATGTTTTGCCTTGGTGCCCGGGACGGGACTCGAACCCGTACACCTTTCGGCGAGAGATTTTAAGTCTCTTGTGTCTACCGATTTCACCACCCGGGCGGGGTTTCGATTATATCGGGAGCCCGATATGAAAAAGGGAAAGCGACGTGCGCTTTCCCTTTAATTTGGAGCGGCAGAAGAGTCTCGAACTCTCGACCTATACCTTGGCAAGGTATCGCTCTACCAACTGAGCTACTGCCGCATGTTCCTGGAGGCGCGAGCCGGAGTCGAACCGACCTACACGGATTTGCAATCCGGTGCATAACCGCTTTGCTATCGCGCCACGCCTGAAAACTTTTACTACTAACGAAGAAGCCATGCTTCCCCGAGGAATTTGGAGCGGCAGAAGAGTCTCGAACTCTCGACCTATACCTTGGCAAGGTATCGCTCTACCAACTGAGCTACTGCCGCGTCAAACAGAGCGCGCATTATAGATGCCCCAAGGGATTTGTCAACATCCCCCGTTTATTTTTCTGCGCTGCGCCGGGCGATTTCCGGCCACGCCATGCGCAGGTAATAGCCCATCGACCACAAGGTGAGCAAGGCGGCCAGCCAGATCAACCAGTTGCCGGCGAGCATCGTGTCGTATCCATGAACGGGGGCCTGGTAAAGCAGCAACGGAATTGCGGCCATCTGGGCGGTGGTCTTGATCTTGCCGAGCATCGAGACAGCCACGCTCTTTGCCGCACCGATCTTGGCCATCCATTCACGCAGGGCGGAGATGGTGATTTCCCGGCCGATGATGATCGTGGCGACGATGGCATCGGCCCTGCCCAGCTGGACCAGCACGATCAGCGCAGCGGCCACCATCAGCTTGTCGGCAACCGGGTCGAGGAAGGCGCCAAAGGCGGAAGTCTGGTCGAGTTTGCGGGCCAGGTAGCCGTCAGCCCAGTCGGTCAGCGCGGCGGCGACGAAAATCAGCGTTGCGATCAGGTTGCGCTCGTGTGCCGACGCCCAGTCTGGCGGCAGGTAATAGACGGCGATGAGCAACGGGATGGCAACGATGCGCATCCAGGTCAGCAGGATGGGGATATTGAAAGGCATAAGCCGTCAGTGTAAAGCGGAATGGATCTTTTCGGCCATCTCGCGGCTGATGCCGGGCACTTCCGCGAGTTGTTCCGGGCTAGCCGCCAGCACGCCGGCGATGCCGCCGAAACGGGCGACCAGTGCCTTGCGCCGGGCCGGGCCGACACCGGGCAGGCTTTCCAGTGTCGAGGTCTTGCGTGCCTTGCCGCGTTGGGCACGGTGCCCGGTGATGGCGAAACGGTGGGCCTCGTCGCGGACTTCCTGGATCAAATGCAGCGCCGGGTGGTCGGACGGCAGATTGAGTGGCGGTCGACCGTCAGCCTCCGGAAAAATCAGGCTTTCCAGGCCGGGTTTGCGCTCTTCTCCCTTGGCGACGCCGATCATGTTGAGGTGGGTCAGGCCGAGATCGGCGAGCGCCGCCCAGGCCGAAGCCACCTGCCCCTTGCCGCCGTCGATCAGGATCAGGTCGGGCGCCGTGCCTTCGCCGTTGGCGATGCCGTCGTAGCGTCGCGTCACCGCCTGGCGCATCGCGGCGTAATCGTCGCCGGGCGTGATGTCGCGGATGTTGAAGCGGCGGTAATCGCTCTTCTTCATCTTGTTGCCGTCGTATACCACGCACGAAGCAACAGCCTTTTCGCCCATGGTGTGGCTGATGTCGAAGCATTCGATGCGCGCCACCGGCTCGGCCAGTTGCAGCGCTTCCTGCAGCGCGGCCAGGCGCTGTTCCTGCTGTGCCGTTGCCTGATTGCGCGCCAGGATGGCCAGGCGGGCGTTCTGCAAGGCCATTTCGATCCAGGCTTTCTGGCTCAGGCTGCGCGCTTCCTGGACCGGAACCGGGCGCCCGGCCAGTTCGCCGAGGACGGCAGCGCTACCGCCCTCCTCTTCCTCGTTCGGCAACGGCGAGACGAGCAGGCGGGCCGGTGCCGGATGCGCGGCGTAATGCTGGCGCAGGAAGGCGGCGACGGCGTCGGCGGCGCTCGAATCACCGGCGTTGCTGGGGAAGAACGGGCGGTCGCCGAGGTGGCGGCCACCGCGAACCATCGCCAGATTGACGCAAAGCTGGCCGTCCTGCTTCAGGGCGACGACGATGTCTACGTCTTCGCCCTTGTTGCTGGAAACGAACTGCTTCTCCTGAACCTGATGCAAGGAATGGATCTGGTCGCGGTAGATTGCTGCCTGCTCGAAAGCCAGTTGCGCCGACGCCTCTTCCATCGACCGGGTCAGGCGCTTGGTGACTTCCTGCTGCTTGCCGAGCAGGAACATCGCCGCCAGTTGCACGTCGGCCGCGTAATCGGCCGGTGTGATGCGGTCGACGCAGGGCCCGCTGCAGCGCTTGATCTGGTATAGCAGACAGGGGCGCGAACGGTTGGCGAAAACGCTGTCCTCGCAGGTGCGCAGGCGGAACATCTTCTGCAGCAGATGGATGCTGTCACGCACCGCCCAGCTTGACGGATACGGGCCGTAATAGTCGGCCTTGCGGTCCGGGTTGCCGCGAAAGAAGCCGAGGCGCGGATAGTTGCCGCGGGTCAGCACGATGTACGGGTAGGACTTGTCGTCGCGGAACAGGATGTTGTAGCGCGGCGCCAGCGACTTGATCAGGTTGTTTTCAAGCAGCAGCGCTTCCGCTTCGGTGCGCGTCGCCGTCGTCTCGATCGCGGCGATCTGACTGACCATGTGGGCGATGCGCGGGCTGGACAGGTTCTCGCGGAAATAGGAGGCGACCCGCTTCTTCAGGTTCTTCGCCTTGCCGACGTAGAGCACCGCGCCGTCGGCGCCGAGCATGCGATATACGCCGGGCAGTTCGGTCAGCGAAGCGAGAAAGGATTTTGCGTCGAAAGCCACGGTTGACCGTAAAAGTGGGTGAAAAACGGGAAGAAAGGCATGGGGCGCGATGTTAACATGCCGGCCATGCAGCTTCATTGGGACATCTTCTGCCGGGTCGTCGACAACTACGGCGACATCGGCGTCTGCTGGCGCCTCGCCCGGCAGTTGGCGGCCGAGCATGGCAAGGCGGTGCGCCTGTGGGTCGACGATCCGGCGAGCCTGTCGCCGCTCTGTCCGGAAGCCGATCCCGCGCTGGCGGTGCAACAGGTTTGCGGCGTTGAAATCAGACGCTGGGACGAAAATTTTGCGGTCGACCGCGTGGCCGAGGTAATTATCGAAGCCTTCGCCTGCGAACTGCCGCCGGCTTATATCGACGCCATGGCGGCGACCTTGCCCAGGCCGTGCTGGATCAATCTCGAATACCTGACCGCCGAGCCCTGGGCGGAAAGCTGTCACGGTATGGCGTCGCCGCATCCGCGGCTGCCGTTGGTCAAGCATTTCTTTTTCCCCGGATTTTCATCGTCGACCGGCGGTTTGCTGCTTGAATCCGGTTTGCCGGTCGATGCGCCATCGGCGCACCCGGGATGCCTGGAAATCAGCCTGTTCTGCTATGACACGGCGCCGGTCGGCAGCCTGCTCGACGCCATCGCCGCCACGACCCAGCCCGTTCGCTGCCACGTGCCGCCGGGCAAGCCGCTGGCGGCGGTGGCGTCGCACCTGGGTGGCAACGGGCCATGGCAACTAGGCCAGGCGGTGATCGAGCCGATTCCCTTCCTGCCGATGGATGAATACGACGCGCTGCTGTGCCGTTGCGACATCAATTTCGTCCGCGGCGAAGATTCCTTCGTGCGTGCCCAGTGGGCCGGCAAGCCTTTCGTCTGGCAAATCTATCGCCAGGAAGACGATGCCCACCGGGTCAAGCTGGCGGCTTTTGTCGAGCGCTATTGCCAGGCTATGGACAGTCATGCGGCGCAGGCTGTGCGTCGATTGTTCCTGGCCTGGAACGACGGCGACGATTGCCGCGAACCCTGGCAGGCGTTTCTCGCCCAGCGCGGGGAAATCGCCCGGCACACGTTGGATTGGCGCGATTTTTTGACTCGGGATGCCGATCTGGCGACAAAGCTCGTCAAGTTTTGCGCTGGCAAGGTATAATTTAACGTTTTTCTTTTTCAGAATCTTTGGATATCTCACATGAAGACCGCTCAGGAACTCCGCTCCGGTAACGTGATCATGGTCGGCACCGAGCCGCTCGTGGTGCAGAAGACCGAATACAACAAGTCCGGCCGCAACGCCGCCGTCGTCAAGATGAAGCTCAAGAACCTGCTGTCCGGCAATCCGTCGGAAGCGGTTTACAAGGCTGACGACAAGTTCGAAATCGTCCTCCTCGACAAGAAGGAAGTGACCTACTCCTACTTCGCCGATCCGATGTACGTGTTCATGGACGCCGAGTACAACCAGTACGAAGTCGAAGCCGAGAACATGGTCGACGCGCTCAAGTACCTCGAAGCCGACATGCCGTGCGAAGTCGTGTTCTACGACGGCAAGGCCATCTCGGTTGAAATGCCGAACTCGCTGGTCCGCGAAGTCATCTACACCGAGCCGGCCGTCAAGGGCGACACCTCGGGCAAGGTCATGAAGCCGGCCAAGATCTCCACTGGTTTCGAACTGCCGGTCCCGGCCTTCGTCGAAATCGGCGACAAGATCGAAATCGATACCCGCACCGACGAATACCGCAGCCGCAGCAAGTAATTCCCGCTCCTGCCGGAACCCGCAAAGGGCAGCTTCGGCTGCCCTTGCGTTTTTCCGGCGCTGTCGCCAAAGCGACACGCTTTTCTGCCAGAATTCTTTACTCAAACAACCCCAACCGCGGACCCCACCATGAGCTACAAAGTCTTTGTCGACGGCCAGGAAGGCACCACCGGCCTGCAGATCAACGAATATCTCGCGCAGCGTGCCGACATCGAACTGTTGAAGATCGACGCCGACAAGCGCAAGGACCTCGCCGAGCGCAAGCGCCTGATCAATGCCTCCGACGTGACTTTCCTGTGTTTGCCGGACGAAGCGGCAAAGCAGTCGGCCAGCCTGGTGGATAACCCGAACACCTGCATCATCGACGCCTCGACCGCGCACCGCGTCAACCCGGACTGGGTTTTCGGCCTGCCCGAACTGTGCCCGGAACAGCGCGCGAAGATCCGCGCCAGCAAGCGCATCGCCAACCCCGGTTGCCATGCCACCGCCTTCATCCTGGCACTGCGCCCGCTGGTCGCTGCCGGGCTGATTGCGGTCGACACGCAAATTGCGGCAAATTCCATCACCGGCTATTCCGGTGGCGGCAAATCGATGATTGCCGATTACGAAGCCGCCAGTGCCAGCACGACGCAGCTGAAGGCCCCGCGTCCTTACGCGCTCGCCCTAGCGCACAAGCACCTGCCGGAAATGCAGGCGTACACCGGGTTGACCGTAGCACCGATCTTCCAGCCCATCGTCGGTCCGTTCTACAAGGGCCTGGCCGTCACTGCCTACCTGCATCCGGCGCAATTCACCCGTGCCGCGACGCCGGCCGACGTGCAGAAGATCATCGCCGACTATTACGCTGGCGAGCAGTTCATCAACGTCCTGCCGGTCGATCTTGAAGCCACCACCGAAGGCGGTTTCTTCAATATCGAGGCCAATAACGACAGCAACCGCGTCGACCTTGCCGTCTTCGGCAACGCCGAACGCATGCTGGTCATGGCGCGGCTCGACAATCTCGGCAAGGGCGCGTCCGGCGCCGCCGTGCAGGCGATGAACGTGCATCTCGGCGTCGAGGAAAGCGTTGGTCTGCTTTGATCGTCCTCAGCAAAGTCACCCTGCGCCGCGGCACGAAAGTGCTGCTCGACAAGACCACGGTCACCATCAATCCGGGCGAGAAAGTCGGCCTGGTCGGGCGCAACGGCGCCGGCAAATCGACGCTGTTCGCGCTGCTCAACGGCACGCTGCATGAAGATGGCGGCGACTTTTCCATGCCCAGCCAGTGGCGCATGGGCCAGGTCGCCCAAGACATGCCGGAAACCGAGCAGTCGGCGACCGATTTCGTCATCGACGGTGACACGCCGCTGCTCGCCGCCCGCAACGAGGTGCATGATGCCGAAGCCAGCGACGACGGCATGCGCATGGCCGAAGCCTACATGGCGCTGCACGATGCCGGCGAGCATGATGCCGAGGCACGCGCCCAGGCGCTGATCCTCGGCCTTGGCTTCAAGGTCTCGGAACTGCACAACCCGGTCAACAGCTTCTCCGGCGGCTGGCGCATGCGCCTGCAACTGGCGCGCGCGCTGATGTGCCCGTCCGACATCCTGCTGCTCGACGAACCGACCAACCACCTCGACCTCGACGCTCTGGTCTGGCTCGAAGCCTGGCTCAAGCGCTACCAGGGCACGCTGGTGATGATCAGCCACGACCGCGAATTCCTTGACGCGATCACCACCGTCACGCTGCATATCGACAATGCCAAGCTGGTCCGCTACGGCGGCAACTACAGCAAGTTCGAGGACATGCGCGCCGAACAGATGCTGCTGCAACAGGCAACGATGGCCAAGCAGGCCGACAAGATCGCCCACCTGCAGTCCTTCATCAACCGCTTCAAGGCCAAGGCCAGCAAGGCCAAGCAGGCACAGAGCCGGGTCAAGGCGCTGGAGCGCATGGAAAAGATCGCGCCGGTGCTGGCCGATGCCGAATTCAGTTTCGAATTCCAGGAGCCGCAAAACCTGCCCAACCCGATGCTGTCGCTGGTCGATGTCGCCATCGGCTACCCGCCGGCCGACGATGCGCCGGTCAGCACGTCACCGACCGTCATCGTCCGCGGCATCAACCGCTCGGTGATGGCTGGTCAACGCATCGGCATCCTCGGCGCCAACGGCCAGGGCAAATCGACGCTGGTCAAGACCATCGCCCGGGACCTGCAGGCGGTCAGCGGTGAAGTCACCGAAGGCAAGGGCCTGAACATCGGCTACTTCGCGCAGCAGGAACTCGACGTGTTGCGGCCGCAGGACACGCCGCTCGAACACATGATCCGGCTGGCCAAGGAAGCCATCGCCAACGGTCGCAGCAATGTGCCGGGGCGCGAGCAGGAACTGCGCAACTTCCTCGGCAACTTCAATTTCGGCGGCGAAATGGTCAAGCAGGCGGTCGGTACCATGAGCGGCGGCGAAAAGGCCCGGCTGGTGCTGTGCATGCTGGTCTGGCAACGGCCCAACCTGCTGTTGCTCGACGAACCGACCAACCACCTCGACCTCAATACCCGCGAGGCATTGGCTGTCGCCCTCAACGAGTTCGAAGGCACGGTCATGCTGGTCAGCCACGACCGCGCCATGCTGCGCTCGGTCTGCGACGAGTTCTGGCTGGTCTCGCGTGGCGGCGTCGGTCCGTTCGACGGCGACCTCGACGACTACCAGCGCTACCTGCTCGACGAAGCCAAGCGCAGCCGCGAGGAAGCCTCGGCGCTGCTCAAGGCGGCCTGAATCCGGCGATGGGCACGACGCCGTTCACTGCCCTCGCCTGCCCGCTCGACGGCGCACCGCTGACGCGTGGCGCCGCCGGCTGGCAATGCCCGGCCGGCCACAGCTACGACAGCGCCGCCCAAGGCTACGTGAATCTCCTGCCGGTGCAGCACAAACGTTCGCGCGACCCTGGCGACAGCAAGGAAATGGTCGCTGCCCGCCGCCGCTTTCTCGAGGCCGGACACTACCGGCCAATTGCCGAACTGGCAGCCAGCGCCGTGCTCGCCGACCTGGCGCCAGAAGCCGCCTGCCTTGACGCCGGCTGTGGCGAAGGCTATTACCTGCGCCAACTCGCCGCCCGCGCCGACACCGCTGGCCAAACTCCGGCCCTGCTCGGCCTCGATATCTCGAAATGGGCCGTCCAGGCAGCGGCCAAGGCCCAACGCGGCAGCGCCACCTGGGTCGTCGGCAGCAACGCCAATCTGCCGGTGCGCCCGGCCACGCTTGATCGCGTGCTGTGCATGTTCGGCTTCCCGGTTTACCCGGAATTCGCCCGCGTGCTCAAACCGGGCGGTGCGCTGATCATGCTCGACGCCGGCCCCGATCACCTGCGCGAACTGCGCGAGATCATCTATCCCAGCTTGAAAGCGCCGCGCAGCAGCGACATGGCAATCCCGGAAGGTTTCGCCGCCGGCCCCGGGGAAAGCCTGCGCCATTCACTGATGCTGGACGGTGCGGCGACGATCGCCGACCTGCTGACGATGACGCCACATCTCTACCGCGCGACACCGGCTGGCCGTGCCCGCGCTGCCGCGCTGGAGCGGCTGACGCTGACGGTCGACGTGCGCCTGACGCGTTTTTTCCGGATTTAGCCGGTCGACCGCAAGATTCCGGCAAAAACCGTCTCAACGCCGGGCGAGCAGCAACGAACCCTTCTCGCGCGGGTCGAGGTCGATCCGCTCGACTGCAGCGAAGCCGGCCTCGTCCAACCACTCGTGATAATCGCTTTCGCGGTGGATCTGCGTTCCGGTCTCGTACAGCAGCGTCAGCTTGAAGGCTGCGTGGTAGGCGCTCGGTGGCTGGTCGTCGAGGTATTCGTGGATGACCAGCAGGCCACCGGGGTTGAGGCTGTCGTGTATGCGCCGGATCACCCGGCGGTTGTCGTCGGCGTTCTGGTTGTGCGCGACCGAGAGGTAGAAAACGAGGTCGAAGCCCTGCCCCCAGTCGTGCTCGAGAACATCGCCCGGCGTCAGCGCGATGCGCCCGGCCAGGCCGTGCGCGGCAATGGTCGCTGGCGTCTGCGTCAGCGCACTGGGCAGGTCGACAATCTGCGCGCTCAGTTGCGGATGGCGCTCGCAGAAACGGATCGAATGCAGGCCGTGGGAGCCGCCGAGGTCGAGCAGGCGGCGCTGGTCGGCGCGCACCGGCACCCGCGCCAGCAGGTCCGGGCCGAGGTCGCGGGCGAAGGCGCCCATGTAGGCGGAAAACGCCTGGCCGAGTTGCGGCCGCGCCTGCATCGCTTGCCACAGCGTCGTCTGCGGCCCACCACGCTGCACCGCTCCGGCCAGTTCGCCCATCATCGGCCAGGCTTCTGCGGTCCACAGCAGGCCCGGCGTGTAATCGACGGCGCCGCGCGCGGTGAACCAGCGCTGCGTTGAGGCGGTGTTGGCGTAGGCGTCGTCGTGGCGTTCGAGGTAGCCGATGGCAACGAGAAAATCAGCGAGCATGGCGATGCCGCGCGCCGACGACTGCAGCCGTTCCGCCAGTACGCCCTCCGCCAGCGGCCCGTCGGCCAGTGCCTCGAACAAGCCCAGCTGGCCGGCCGAAATGATCGCGGCCGATTTCATCATCGGCATGTAGACATCGAGCATCGGCAGGTCGGCCGTGCCGGTCGGCTGGCAGACGTCGGGTTTGGCTGGCGAAATCATTGTGGGCTCTTCATCAAAATGGCGGACGGGGATGTATTCATGCTGCGGCATTTTACGCAACTCCCGGCGTACACTGGCGGCCTGTCGATCAATACCTGCCGCCATGTCCATCCCGTTCACCCTTTCGCCCGATGAAATCGAATTCACCGCCATCCGCGCCCAGGGTGCGGGCGGGCAGAACGTCAACAAGGTGTCGAATGCGGTCCACCTGCGTTTCGACATCAAAAACTCGTCGTTGCCGGAAATCCTGCGCGAGCGGTTGCTGGCACTCGGCGACCAGCGCATCAGCAAGGACGGCGTGGTGGTGATCAAGGCGCAGGAATTCCGCAGTCTGGAAAAGAACCGGGCCGAAGCCTTGCAACGCCTGGAACTGCTGATCGCCAGCGCGGCCAAAGTGGAGAAGAAACGGCGGCCGACCCGGCCGACGCACGGCTCGGTGAAACGCCGGCTGGAAGCCAAGGGCCGCCGCTCGGCGATCAAGGCCGACCGGCGCGGCGACGGCGACTAGACCGGCGTTATTGCCTGCACCGCGCCCAGCGCCTCACGATAGACGTGCGGATCGGGGTAGGCGCAGGGCTCAGCCGGCAGCAGACGGGCAATGCGTTCGCTGCGGCTGGGATCACTTTCCGGCTGCCAGTTGTCCAGTACCAGCGCCACCGATTCGGGCGAGTTGCACACCAGCAGCATGTCGCAGCCGGCCGCCCAGGCGGTCTGCACGCGCGCCAGCATGTCGCCGACGACACCGGCGCCGGCCATCGACAGATCGTCGGTGAAAACGACGCCATCAAATTTAATGTCGTTTCTCAAATAACTTATCCATTTATTTGAAAATACAGCAGTATTACAGTCAAAGCATTCGTAAATGACGTGTGCTGCCATGACTGCGTCGAGCGGCAGTTGGCGGTAAGGCTGCAGGTCTTCGGTCATCGCTGCCAGCGGCCGGTCGTCGATCGGCAACTCGACGTGTGAGTCGGGAATGACGTAGCCGTGCCCCGGATAATGCTTGCCGCAGGTGCCCATGCCGCCCTGCTTCAGGCCTTCGCCCAGCGCGCCGGCCAGGGCGACGACCACCGCCGGATCGCGGTGAAAGGCGCGGTCGCCGATGACCCGCGACGGACCGTAGTCGAGGTCGAGCACCGGCGTGAAGGAGTAATCGACACCGCAGGCGCGCAGCTCGGCCGCCAGCACGAAACCGACGGCGCGGGCGGCGGCCAGCGCAGCTTGCGGATCGCTGTCGTACAACTGGCCGAGCGCACGCATCGGCGGCAGCCGGGTGAAACCGTCGCGAAAGCGTTGCACCCTGCCCCCTTCGTGATCGACGGCGATGAGCAGGCGCGGCTCGCGCAACGCGTGGATTTCAGCGGTGAGTGCGGTCAACTGCGCGCGACTGGCAAAATTGCGCGAGAACAGGATGATGCCGCCGACCAGCGGATGGCGCAGGCGCTGGCGGTCGACATCGGTCAGTGCGGTGCCGGCGATGTCGATCATCAGCGGACCGTAGGGCAAATGGCTCATCGTTGCTCTAGGATGACGTAGGCGACGGCGTATTCGGCTTCGTCGCTGATCGAGAGATGGGCGGTCAGGTTTTTGGCCGCTTCGGCCAGTTGACCGCAGAATTCGAAAACCGGCTTGCCGAGTTCGTCGTGACCGATGGCGATGGCCGGCAACAGTACCGGCGGTCGCACGCCGGTGCCGAAGGCCTTGGCGAAGGCTTCCTTGGCGGCAAAACGCTTGGCCAGAAAACGCCCCTTGTCGGCCGCCAGCGCGAATTCGGCGCGCTCCTGCGGCGCCAGCAGCTTGTCCAGCGCCCGTTCACCGTGGCGTTCCCACATGCCGCGCAAGCGGGCGACGGCGACGATGTCGGTGCCGATGCCGTGGATCACTCGCCCTGCTCTGCGCCAGCGCGCATCAAGGCCTTCATTTCGCGCACCGCTTCGCGCAGGCCGACAAAGACGGCGCGGCTGACGATGGCGTGGCCGATGTGCAGTTCGCGTATGCCGGCCAGCCGGGCGACCGGCTGCACGTTGTAGTAATTCAGCGCATGGCCGGCATTGAAGCGCATGCCCAGTTGCTGTACCAGCTGGCCGGCGCTGCGAATCTTGGCCAGTTCCGCCAGCACCGCCGGCGCCTCGGCATCGCGCCCCTTGTCGTAAAAGGCATGGGCGTAGGGACCGGTGTGGATTTCGCAAACGCGGGCGCCGATGCGCGCCGCCGCTTCGATCTGCGGCAATTCGGCGTCAATGAACACGCTGGTCGTGATGCCGGCATCGGCCAGCCGGGCGATGATGTCCTTCAACCGGGCTTCCTGGCCGAGAATGTCGAGACCGCCCTCGGTCGTCACCTCATGCCGCCCTTCCGGCACCAGCATGGCCATTTCCGGCTTGATCGCACAGGCGATGCCGACCATCTCGTCAGTCGCCGCCATTTCGAGGTTCAGCTTGATCTGCGTCGTTTCCTTGAGCCGGCGCACGTCGGCGTCCTGAATATGCCGGCGATCCTCGCGCAGATGTACGGTGATGCCGTCGGCGCCGCCCAGATGCGCCTCGACGGCGCCCCACAGCGGATCCGGCTCGTAGGTGCGACGGGCCTGGCGGATGGTGGCAATGTGGTCAATGTTGACGCCGAGTTCGATCATCTGGAGTGATTCCTTGTGAGCTGGAAACGGACCTTTTTCTCTAGCGCGGTCCGGCCGGCATTTTAGCCTGAGTCGATAAACAGTTGGGATGAGCCGGGAATTTCGGCTACGCTTGGGGCACATCCCTGCAGAAATCCCCAATTGCGGCAAGCTTGCCATCGCTTGTTTCCCCCCAAGTTCTCCCTTTGCCTGCGAGCCCGCCAATGATCGAACCCATTCTGCTTACCGCTGCCCGTATCTCGACGTACAGCCAGAGTTCGCTGCTGACCAATGCCAGCGGCTTTTTCTTTGAGCGCGACGAGCGTCTGTATCTGGTCACCAGCCGCCATGTTCTGTTCAGCAAGAACAGCAAACACTATCCCGACCGGATCGAAATCGAGCTGCACATCAATGCCGAGAACATCGCCGAATCCACCGGCTTTTCCATTCCGCTGTACCGCGACGGCAAGAGTCTGTGGCGTCATGGCACCGATGCCGCCGGTGTCATCGATGTCGCGGCCATCGAAATCGACCGCAAGGCCCTGCCCAAAACAGCAGTTTATCGCGCCTTCAGTCCAAAACACCTGCTGGGCAGCCTGACTCAGGTCGAGGTTGGCTCGTCCTTGCTCATCGTCGGCTTCCCGCTGGGTTTCCATGATGCCTTGCATCACACGCCGGTTGTGCGTCATGCCATCATCGCTTCGTCATTCGGCCTGCGCTTCCAGGGCGAGGGATTCTTCCTGACCGATGCCCGAACCCATCGCGGCAGCAGCGGCGCCCCGGTGATCATGCGCATTGCCGAACCGCTGCCGGCGCACGGCGACCTGCCATGGATGCTGCTGGGGATTCATTCCTCGCGTTTCGATGTCGGCACCCGCGATTTGATCGAGGATGAGGCGCTGGGACTGAATGGCGCCTGGTACGCCGACATACTGCTCAAGCTGACCGAGCGTCCGGTGTGATCAAAGCTCCTGCAAATCCTTGAAGATCCGCCGGGTTTCCAGTTCCTTGCCGGCCAGGTAATAGGCCAGCAGCGTGCGCATCAGCGCCTTCGCCTCGATCCTTGACCGCGGATCGGAAAAATCCTCATCGGCCAGATCGAGCAAGGTCTTGCCGCGCACTACCTGGATATCTGCCTCATCATGTTCGAGGCGGACCGGCCCCTGTTCCATCCGGTAGGTATAGAAGTCATCGGCGGCGATGGCCTGGCCATCGGCATCGTATGTCAACGTCAGGCCGTAGCCGAGTTCCTGCAGCAAGGCCTTCTCGAAACTGCGCAGATCGGCTTCGCGCACCTTGCCCGATGGATCGGCCGCCAACTGCTGCAGCATCGCCGCATAGCACCCGAACAGGTGTTCGTGAGCATCCTCTCGCGGCAGCAGGTTGATCAGCAACTCGTTCAGGTAATAGCCGCAGAACAGCGCCTCGCCGGCGAGCAGCGGCTGACCGCCCTGCCATTCGGCCTTCATCAGCGTCAGCACTTCACCTTTGCCGGCCCAGCCGATTTCCAGCGGCTGAAAACCCATCAGCAGGCCGCGAATGGCCGCCCGTGGGCGTCTGGCACCACGGGCCAGCAAGGCCATGCGGCCGAAATCGCGGGTGAATACCTCGACGATCAGGCTGGTTTCGCGGAAGGGATAGCTGTGCAGGACGTAGGCGGGTTGGCCATCGACCTTGCTGCGCTGATTCATCGTCGTGGCAGTGGCTTATTCGTAACCGAGGCTCTTCAGCAGGCGCTCGTCGTCGTTCCAGCCGGATTTCACCTTGACCCAGACTTCGAGATAGACCTTGCCACCGAACAGGCGCTCCATGTCCTGGCGCGCCTCGCTGGCGATGCGCTTCAGAGAATCGCCGTTCTTGCCGATGACGATGGCCTTGTGGCCTTCGCGGTCAACGACGATGGCGGCAAAGATCCGGCGCAGATTGCCTTCGGTTTCGAACTTCTCGATCTCGACGGCAGTGGCGTACGGCAATTCATCGCCGAGCAGGCGGAAAACCTTCTCGCGGATGTATTCCGAGGCAAGAAAGCGCTCGGATTTGTCGGTCAGGTCGTCCTCGGGGAACATCAGGCCTTCGTTCGGCAGATGCTTGCGCGCTTCATCGAGCAGATCCTTGGTCTGGCGCCCCTTGGCAGCGCTGACCGGCACTACGGCAGTGTATTCAAAGTCGGCGGCAACCTCGGCCAGGAACGGCAGCAAGGCGTTGCGCTCCTTCAGCAGGTCGGTCTTGTTGACCACCAGGATCACCGGCCGGTCCTTCGGCAGCAGACGGACGACCGCCTTGTCCTTGGCGTCGTAGCGCCCGGCTTCGACGACGAACAACACGACATCCACGTCGTTCAGCGTCTGCGTGACGCCACGGTTCATCGCGCGATTCAGCGCATTGGAAAACTTGGTCTGGAAACCCGGCGTATCGACGAAGACGAACTGCGAGGTTTCATCGGTGAGGATGCCGGTGATCCGGTGTCGCGTCGTCTGCGCCTTGCGCGAGACGATGCTGATCTTCTCGCCGATCAGGTGGTTGAGCAGCGTCGATTTGCCGACGTTGGGGCGGCCGACGATGGCGATGTAGCCGGAATGATATTGGGTCATGGACTGAGTGCTTTCAGGGCCTGTTCGGCCGCATTCTGTTCGGCGATGCGCCGGCTGCTGCCGGCGCCCGTGGTACGCAGTGCCGGCTGGTCGATTTCGCAGGCGACGACGAAGGATTGTTCGTGGGCCGCGCCGCTGGTTTCCAGCAGGTGGTAGCGTGGCAGCGGTTTTTTCCGTCCCTGCAGGAGTTCCTGCAGGCGGGTTTTTGCATCCTTCTGGAACTGCCCGGGTTTCAGGCCTTCCAGCAGCGGCGCGTAGAGACGGGCGATGACCGCGCTGGCGGCGTCGAAACCGGCGTCGAGATAGATGGCACCGAACAGGGCTTCGAGTGCATCCGCCAGGATGGACGGACGGCTGGCGCCACCGCTTTTCAGTTCGCCCTCGCCCAGCCGCAGGCTGTTGCCGATGTCGAGCTTGAGTGCCAGGCCATGCAGCGCTTCCTGGCGTACCAGGTTGGCACGCAGACGCGACAGGTCGCCTTCCGGCAGTTCCGGGAAGCGGCGATAGAGTACGGCGGCGATGACGCAGTCGAGGATGCCGTCGCCGAGAAACTCCAAGCGTTCATTGTTCGGCGTGCCGAAGCTGCGATGCGTCAGCGCCGTACGTAACAGGGAGGGATCGGAAAACGAATGGCCGAGTTCCTGGGCGATGGTCTGCGCAGTCATGCCTATTTCGCGGTCGACCCCTTGTAATCGATCAAAAGGCTGACGTTGGCGAACAGCGGAATGCGCTTTTCGTAGCCGAATTCAATGACGATCTGCCCTTTGTCCTTATAGATCTCGAGTTCCTTCGATGAGAAGGCAAGATGGTCGACTTCTGCATACTTGTCGAATGACCGGCGCAATTCCGCCACTGTTGCCTCGGGCGACGCCTGGCCGACAACGGCCTTGCTGCCTTGGAGAATCTTGTAATACTCGATGACCGTCGGTGTCACTTTCATCGCGAGCACAGCGACGAGAATCAGGACTATGCCCCAGAAGATCAAGCCGGAAAGTGCCACGCCACGTTGATATTTCATTGTTCTCACCTTACCTGAATGCACCGATACGGCTGAAATCGCTGAAGTTCAGCCAGATGAAAAATGCCTTGCCAACGATGTTCTGCTCCGGTACGAAGCCCCAGGCGCGACTGTCACGGCTGTTGTCGCGGTTGTCACCCATCATGAAATAATGCCCGTCCGGCACCTTGCAGATCACGCCACTGGCATTGTAAGTGCAATTTTCCCGGTAAGGGAAGGAAGAAACCCCGGGGATGTATGCCGGCGCATCCGCGTCGTTGAGCACGCGGTGTTCGACATCGCCCAGCTTCTCGGTGTATTGCTCGGAGTAATAGAGGCGCTCGGGATGGAGAAAATCGGCGACCTGCTTCATCTCGACGGCTTGCCCGTTGATGCTGAGCTTCTTGTCCTGATAGGCCACCGTGTCGCCCGGCATGCCGACGACGCGCTTGATGTAATCGAGCGACGGATCTTCCGGGTAGCGGAAGACCATGACATCGCCACGCTGCGGTTCGTTGATGTCGATGATCTTGGTGTTGATCACCGGCAGGCGGATGCCGTAGGTGAACTTGTTGACCAGGATGAAGTCGCCGACCAGCAGCGTCGGAATCATCGACCCAGAGGGAATCTTGAACGGTTCGAACAGGAAGGAGCGGAGCACGAAGACGATCAGGATGACCGGGAAGAAATCGGCGCCCCACTCCACCCACAATGGCTGCTTGTCATTGGCAGCGCGCAATTTCCGGAATTTCAGGATGTCGACCGCATAAAGAATGCCGGTCAGGACAACCAGGACAAGGAGGATCAGGGCAAAATTCATCGGGTTTGTCCGGTTCTCAGTTATCGACGCGCAATACGGCCAGGAAGGCTTCCTGCGGAATCTCCACGCTGCCGACCTGCTTCATGCGTTTCTTGCCGGCCTTCTGCTTTTCCAGCAGCTTCTTCTTGCGGCTGATGTCGCCGCCGTAACACTTGGCCAGCACGTCCTTGCGCATTGCCTTGACGTTCTCGCGAGCGATGATGTGCGAGCCGATGGCCGCCTGGATGGCGACGTCGTACATCTGCCGGGGAATCAGTTCGCGCATCTTCGACGCCAGTTCGCGGCCGCGGTACTGCGAATTCGAGCGGTGCACGATCAATGACAATGCATCGACCTTCTCGCTGTTGATCAGGATGTCGAGCTTGACCACATCGGCCGCGCGATATTCCTTGAAATCGTAGTCGAGCGAGGCGTAGCCCTTGGAGCAGGACTTCAGCTTGTCGAAGAAATCCATGACCACTTCGGCCATCGGCATTTCATAGATCAGCTTCACCTGGCGGCCGTGGTAGTGCATGTCCACCTGGTTGCCGCGCTTCTGGTTGCACAGCGTGATGACGTTGCCCAGGTAATCCTGGGGCACGAAGATGGTCGCGGTGATGATCGGCTCGCGGACTTCTTCGACCTTGCTCAGTTCGGGCAGCTTGGCCGGATTCTCGACCTGGATGATCGAGCCGTCGCGATTGACCACCTCGTAGACCACCGTCGGTGCCGTGGTGATCAGATCCTGGTCGAATTCGCGCTCGAGGCGTTCCTGGACGATTTCCATGTGCAGCAGGCCGAGGAAGCCGCAACGGAAGCCGAAGCCCAGCGCCTGCGAGACTTCCGGCTCGTACTGTAGCGAGGCGTCGTTGAGTTTGAGTTTTTCCAGCGCTTCGCGCAGCGAATCGTACTGGTTGGATTCGACCGGGTACAGACCGGCGAAAACCTGCGGCTTGATTTCCTTGAAACCCGGCAGCGGTTCGGCTGCCTTGCGGTCGGCCAGAGTGATCGTGTCGCCAACCTTGGCGGCCTTCAGTTCCTTGATCCCGGAGATCACGAAACCAACCTCGCCGGCTTTCAGCGAAGTACGCTGCAGCGACTTCGGCGTGAATACGCCGACCTGCTCGCACAGCTGGGTGGTGCCGGTCGACATGAACTGCAGCTTGTCTTTCGGCTTCAGCTCGCCATCAACCACGCGCACCAGCATGACGACGCCGACGTAATTGTCGAACCACGAATCGATGATCAGCGCCTTCAGCGGTGCCGAAAGATCGCCCCTGGGAGCCGGCACGCGGGCAATCACGGCTTCGAGAATATCCTCGACGCCGAGACCCGTCTTGGCCGAGCACAGCACGGCGTCGGTGGCATCGATGCCGATCACGTCCTCGATTTCCTGGCGGGCGTTGTCCGGATCAGCCGACGGCAGATCGATCTTGTTCAGCACCGGCAGCACTTCGACATCGAGTTCGAGCGCCGTGTAGCAGTTCGCCACCGTCTGCGCCTCGACACCCTGCGAGGCATCGACGACCAGCAGCGCGCCTTCGCAGGCCGACAGCGAACGCGAGACCTCGTAGGAGAAGTCGACGTGTCCCGGCGTATCGATCAGGTTCAGGTTGTACACCTTGCCGTCGCGCGCCTTGTACTGGAGCGCCGCTGTCTGCGCCTTGATGGTGATGCCGCGCTCGCGCTCGATATCCATCGAATCGAGCACCTGCGCCTCCATTTCCCGGTCGGACAGGCCGCCGCAGAGATGGATGATGCGATCGGCCAAGGTTGATTTGCCGTGGTCGATGTGGGCGATGATGCTGAAGTTTCTGATGTGGTCCATTGCAGCCAGTAAAAAAGGGCGCTAACGGCGCCCTAGCGATTCGGAAGACCCTGAATTCTAGCGGATTTGGGCCAAATATTCACGGGTTTTGGCCGCGTCGAGGAAGTAGTGACAGAGCTCGGTGTCGCCATGCAGCAATACCGGCACCAGTTCGTCGTACTTTGCTTCCAGCGCCGGGTCGGCATCGACGTCGAGCACTGTCACCGTTGCGCCGAACTCGGCCGCCAGCGGTGCCAGCGCCACCTCCATGTCGTGACAGAGGTGGCAGTAGCCGCGGCTCATCAGGGTCAGTTCAATTGCCACCGTTCAGGCCCCGGATCGTCACGAAAGTCTGCATCTCGCCCCGGCGGATCAGCAGCGTCACATTGGCACCCTTGTCGAATTGGGCGAGCAGCTTGTTCATTTGCTCGACCGTCCTGACCTCGGTGGTGCTGCCGCGGCTGATCACGGCGACGATGATGTCGCCCTGGCGCAGGTCGGAACGGGCGCTGGTGCCGCGCACCTCTTCGACAAGCAGGCCGCCCTCCAGACGCAATTCGCGTCGCTGCTCCGGCGACAGCTCGCTGACAACCAGCCCCAGCCGGTTGGCAGCCTGTTCCGGCGCCCGTCCACCGCGAGTCGGGCGGCTGCTGGCCTGGCGTTCGTCGACGATCTGGCCGACCAGTACCGGAATGTCGCGCACCTTGCCCTTGCGCCAGACCTGGGCCACCGAACGTGTTCCCGGTTTGGTCGCGGCAACCATGCGCGGCAGGTCGGCCGAATTGTTCACGACCTTGCCATCGAACTTGAGGATGACGTCACCGGCTTCGATACCGGCCTTTTCCGCCGGACCATCGCGCTCGACGGCATTGACCACGGCGCCGATCGGCCGCGACAGCCCGAGCGACTCGGCCAGCTCCTTGCTGACTTCCTGAATGACCACGCCCAACCGGCCACGGCTGACTTTTCCGGTCGACCGCAGTTGTTGCTGTATTTCCATCGCGACATCGATCGGAATGGCGAAGGAAACGCCCATGTAACCACCGCTGCGGCTGTAGATCTGGGAATTGATGCCGACCACCTCGCCGTTCAGGTTGAACAGCGGGCCACCGGAATTGCCGGGATTGATCGCCACATCGGTCTGGATGAAGGGCACGTAGTTTTCCTGCGGCAATGCCCTGCCCTTGGCCGAGACGATGCCGGCGGTCACCGAGTTGTCGAAACCGAAAGGCGAGCCGATCGCCACCACCCATTCGCCGACCTTGAGTTGCGATGGGTCGGCCAGTTTGACCGCCGGCAGGCCAGTGGCCTCGATCTTGAGCAGCGCGACATCGGTACGCTTGTCGGCACCGATGGTACGGGCCTTGAATTCGCGCTTGTCGGTCAGGCGTACGGTAACTTCATCGGCACCGTCGACCACGTGGGCGTTGGTCAGGATGTAGCCGTCGCCGCTGATGATGAAACCCGAACCCAGCGACTTGTTCTCGAATTCGCGCGGTGCCGCACCACCACCGGGAACGCGCGGGAAGAACCGCTTGAACAGCTCGAAGGCCGGATCGTTCTCGTCGAACGGGAAAGGCATCACCTGACTCTGTCCGCGCATCACCTGGGTGGTGCTGATATTGACGACGGCCTGCCCCTGCTTTTCGGCCAGTTCGGTGAAGTCCGGCAAGCCACGCATCTGGGCGCTGGCGAGATTGAAAGCGAATAGCAGTGAACAAAGGGCAAGAAGACGTTTCATTGGCTGCGCTCCTCCTGTTTCCGTGGCAAACGGGAAATGATATGGGGATGGCTGTCGGAATTTCCAGCCGGGCGACGGGATTTTTGCACCACCAGCACGAAGGCCAGGATCAGCCCGAATGCCCCGCCGAACATTGCCCCGGTGTCGTCAAACACCTGGCCGCCGAGCAAGGCGCCGCCAATCAGGCCGAGGATCGGCAGGCCGTAGGCCAGGTTCGCGCCGCGCCGCAGACTGCCGGCTGATACTGCAACCAGCACGCGTTCGCCGACTTCGGCACCGATTGCATTGTCCACATGGTAGTGGCGCGGCCCGCCGCAAAACATCTGGGTCAGATGCTGGCCGCCGCAACCGCCTTCTTCGTGGCAACGGCCGCAACCGCCCTGCGCCACTTCAACGGTAGCCTGGCCGCCGTCGACGTGCCGTACCACCGCCTGGATGGTGTTGGCTTCCCCGGTCATCACCAGCGCCTGTCGGGAGCCGTGTCGAGCAAGGGGCGAAGTTTCAACGCGACGGCTTCGCGGGCGCGGAATATCCGCGAACGCACCGTGCCGATCGGGCAATCCATGATGCCGGCGATCTCTTCATACGACAGGCCTTCGATTTCGCGCAGCACGATGGCGGTGCGCAATTCTTCCGGCAAGGCGTCCATGGCGCTGTTGACCGTCTGGCCGATCTGTTTCGACATCAACAGGCTTTCCGGCGTGTTGATGTCACGCAACAGCGTTGCATCCTCGAAGCCTTCGGCCTCGTCGGCGTCGTATTCGGTGCTGGTCGGCGCCCGGCGTCCTTGCGATACCAGATAGTTCTTGGCTGTATTGATGCCAATCCGGTACAGCCAGGTGTAAAAGGCGCTATCGCCGCGGAAGGAAGGCAAGGCGCGGTAGGCCTTGATGAATGCTTCCTGCGAGACATCCTCGACCTCGGCCGAGTCGCGGATGTAACGCGACAACAAGCGACCCAGCTTGCGCTGGTACTTGTTCACCAATTGGTCGAAGGCGCCTTGGTCGCCGCCTTGCGCCCGCTCGACCAGCAACTGATCGACCTCGCGCTCGCTCATGACTCTGTTTTCCCGGGGAATGTTCTTGTTGAGGCGCAGTATAACGCAGGCTATTTGGCCTCAAGCCTAGGTAGTTATCCTTAATTGTGATTTTTCTGTAACGGCATGAATCCTTTCCTGCGTGCTATATTGCGCGCCGGATCAAATATCTCCGGGAATCATCGTGCGTAACTTTGATGTGCTCATCATCGGCAGCGGCCTTGCCGGCCAGTCGGCTGCTTTACGGCTTGCCGACCATCGACGCGTTGCACTGATCAGCAAACGCAAGCTTGAGGATTCGGCTTCGGGATGGGCGCAAGGCGGTATTGCCGCAGTACTTGATAACCGTGATTCGATCGAAGCCCACATTCAGGACACCTTTGTTGCCGGCGCCTGGCTGAACGACGAGAAGGCGACCCGCTTCGTCGTTGAAAACGGCCGCCGCGCCATCGACTGGCTGATCGAACAGGGTGTTCCCTTCACCAAGGACGAGTCGGGCTATCACCTGACCCGTGAAGGCGGCCACAGCGCCCGCCGCGTCATCCACGTGGCCGATGCCACCGGCGCCTCGGTGCAGCAGACGCTGACCGAAAAAGTCCGCAAGAATCCGAATATCACGGTGTTCGAGGACCATATTGCGGTCGACCTGATTACCGGTCCAAAAATCGGCACCAGCGAAAACCGCTGTTACGGCGCTTACGTGCTCAACAGCCAGTCCGGCGAAGTGCTGACCATCGGCGCCTCAAGCACCCTGCTCGCCACCGGCGGTGCCGGCAAGGTCTATCTGTTCACCACCAATCCCGACACCTCGACCGGCGACGGCATCGCCATGGCCTGGCGGGCCGGTTGTCGGGTCGCCAACATGGAATTCATTCAGTTCCATCCGACCTGCCTGTACCACCCCAAGGCCAAGTCCTTCCTGATCTCGGAAGCCGTGCGTGGCGAAGGCGGTCTGCTCAAGCTGCCGGATGGTACGCGTTTCATGCCCGAACACGACGAACGCGAGGAACTGGCGCCGCGCGACATCGTCGCCCGTGCCATCGACTTCGAAATGAAGAAACGCGGCCTTGACTGCGTTTATCTGGATATTTCGCACAAGGGCGAAGCTTTCATCCTCGAGCATTTCCCGAACATCCACGCACGCTGTCTGGAACTTGGCATCGATATCGCGCGCGAGCCGATCCCGGTCGTGCCGGCGGCGCATTACACGTGCGGTGGCATCGTCTGCGACCTGAAGGGACATACCGACGTCGAAGGCCTTTACGTCGCCGGCGAAGCTTCATGCACCGGCCTGCACGGTGCAAATCGCCTGGCTTCCAATTCGCTGCTGGAGTGCCTGGTGTTTTCGGAAGCTGCGGTCAACGACATGCTGGCGAAAGAAACGCAGGAACTTCCCGAGTTGCCGCAATGGGACGAGAGCCGCGTCACCGATGCCGATGAGGAAGTGGTCATTTCCCACAACTGGGACGAATTGCGCCGCTTCATGTGGGACTACGTCGGCATCGTCCGCACAACCAAGCGCCTGAAGCGTGCCGAACATCGCGTACGCCTGCTCAAGCGCGAAATTCACGAGTTCTACTCGCACTTCCGCGTTAGCCACGACTTGATCGAATTGCGCAACCTGGTGTTGACGGCCGAACTGATCATCCGCTGTGCAATGCTGCGCAAGGAAAGTCGCGGTCTGCACTACTCCCGCGATTATCCGGAAACTGCCAGCAAGCCGCGCAACACGCTGCTCAGGCAGCGTCGACGGGGTCGTTGAATCCGGCGCGCCAGCGCAGGAATACCCGCAGGCGTCGGAAATCTTCAGGATTTGTGCTGTCGACCGCAATCAGCAGCGTCGTTTTCCTGTTGCTGGCCAGTTTCAGCCGGAGCACGCTCAGCCAGGGATGCACCGTCGCACCTGGCAGGCAGGAAACAGGCTGGTAGTCGGTTTCGCCCGTCAGCAGGGCCTGCAGGCTACCGTCGCGGGCCAGTCGCAACGCGGAAACTGCTGGTTCGAGTTGCCGCCAGGCGTGAATGCCGATACCCCAGAAAATAGCCAGCAGGAGTGCCTGCAGCCCGGTATCGCGCGGATAAAACAGGATGACCAGCGAGCCGCCAAGCATCAGGCCGAACAGCGCGCGATCGAGAAAAAGCGAACGGTGCAGTCCGAGGGTGATCGGAAACTGCAACGTTCGCTTCCTTGCAAAGACCGTCAGATGCGCTTGAAAACCAGCGAACCGTTGGTCCCGCCGAAGCCGAAGTTGTTCTTCAGCGCCACGTCGATCTTCATTGGCCGCGCCACATTGGCGCAGTAGTCCAGGTCGCATTCCGGATCCTGGTTGAAGATGTTGATGGTTGGCGGCGAGATCTGGTGATGAATCGCCAGCACCGTGAACAACGATTCAACGCCACCGGCGCCACCGAGCAGGTGACCGGTCATCGACTTGGTCGAATTGACGACGATCTTGTAGGCTGCGTCACCGAAAGCGGCCTTGATGGCATCCGACTCGTTCTTGTCGCCAAGCGGCGTCGAGGTGCCGTGAGCGTTGACGTACTGGACGTCGGACGGCGCGATGCCGGCATTCTTCAGTGCGTTGACCATGGAGCGACGCGGGCCATCCATGTTCGGTGCGGTGATGTGATAAGCATCGGCACTGCGACCGTATCCAGCCACTTCGGCGTAGATTTTTGCGCCACGGGCCTTCGCGTGCTCGTACTCTTCGAGCACCAGAACGCCGGCGCCCTCGCCCAGCACGAAGCCGTCGCGATCCTTGTCCCACGGACGACTGGCGGTTGCCGGGTCGTCGTTGCGGGTGGACAGCGCACGGGCCGCGCAGAAACCGCCCATGCCCAGCGGCGAAACGGTCGATTCGGCACCACCGGCAACCATCACGTCGGCGTCGCCGTACTCGATGATGCGGGCAGCTTCGCCGATGGAGTGCGTACCGGTCGTGCAGGCGGTGACGATGGCCAGGTTCGGCCCCTTGAAACCAAACTCGATCGACAGGTTGCCGGAGATCATGTTGATGATCGAACCGGGAACGAAGAACGGCGAGACCTTGCGCACACCGGCGGCGTTGTATTCGTCCTTGGTTTCCTCGATCAGCGGCAGACCGCCGATGCCGGAACCGATGGCAACACCGACGCGCTCGGGGTCGGCAGCGCCTTCCTGGTCGAGACCAGCGTCACGTACGGCCTGCATGCCGGCAGCCAGTCCGTAATGGATGAACCGGTCCATCCGGCGGGCATCCTTGGCGGAAATGTACTGGGTTATGTCGAAATTCTTGACCTCGCCGGCAAACTGGACCGGGAAGGTGGAGGTGTCGAAGCGGGTAACAGGGGCGATACCGGAACGGCCGGCAATGATGTTCTGCCAACCTTCTTCAACGCTGTTGCCGACCGGGGAAATCAGCCCGAGGCCGGTGATGACGACTCTACGACGTGCCAAGATATGCACTCCGAAAGCAAAAATAGCAAAGCCGGCCTTGGTGGCCGGCCTTGCCTGGTTGAAACCGGAATTGGCTTACTGCTTGTTAGCGAGGATGTAATCGACAGCCTGCTGGACGGTCGTGATCTTCTCGGCCTGGTCATCCGGAATTTCGCATTCGAATTCCTCTTCCAGCGCCATGACCAGCTCGACAGTGTCCAGGGAATCCGCGCCCAGATCGTCGACGAAAGAGGACTCGTTCTTGATGTCCGCTTCGTTCACGCCCAGTTGTTCGGCGACGATCTTCTTGACGCGCTCTACGATGTTATCCATTCGAAAAACTCCTTCCCCTCGGGGTACGAAAAAAAACGTGTTGATTCTACCAAAAGCCGGGACTTGGTGAAATCAATCCATGAACATGCCGCCATTCACATGCACGGTGGTACCCGTAACATAAGAGGCAGCGGGAGAAACCAGGAAGCCGACCGCACCGGCGACGTCTTCAGGTGTGCCGGCACGCGCCAGCGGAATCGAGGCCAGCATCGTGGCTTTTTGTTCTTCGGTCAAGGCATGCGTCATGTCGGTCGCAATAAAACCTGGCGCAACACAGTTGACCGTGATGTTGCGGCTGCCCAGTTCGCGGGCCAGCGACCGGGAAAGACCGGCGACACCGGCCTTCGCCGCGCAGTAATTGGCCTGCCCGGCATTGCCGGAATAGCCGACCACCGACGAGATATTGACGATACGGCCGAAGCGGGCCTTCATCATGCCGCGCATGACGCCACGCGACAGGCGGAAGACCGCTTTCAGGTTGGTATCGATGACGGCATCCCATTCGTCGTCGCCCATGCGCATCGTCAGGTTGTCGCGGGTGATGCCGGCGTTGTTGACGAGCACGGTGATGGCGCCGAATTCCTTGGCGACTTCAGCCAGGACGGCATCGGTCTGGGTTGTATCGGTGACGTTGAGCACTACGCCACGGCCCTTGATGCCGGCTTCGCCGAGGTAAGTCGAAATCTGTCCGGCGCCGGCTTCGCTGGTCGCCGTGCCGATCACCGTTGCCCCCTGGCGACCCAGTTCGAGCGCGATGGCGCGGCCGATGCCGCGAGTGGCGCCAGTAACCAGCGCAATCTTGTCATTCAGCATGCGATCACTCCAGGCCGAGGTTGGCTTCGATAGCCGCAGCGTCAGCCAGCGCAACGCCAGTAACGCCATCGGCACAACGCTTGGTCAGTCCGGCCAGGACCTTGCCCGGGCCGCACTCTGCTACGGTCGACACGCCCATGGCGGCCATTTTCTGGATGGTCTCGACCCAGCGCACAGGGTTGTAGGCCTGGCGCACCAGCGCATCCTTGATCCGGGCTGGATCGATCTCGATCTCGACATCGACATTGTTGATCACCGGAATTTTTGGCGCGTTCAGCGTCAGTTCGGCCAATCGTGCCGCCAGCTTGTCGGCAGCCGGGCGAATCAGCGACGAATGGAACGGCGCCGACACTGGCAGGGCCTTGGCCATCTTGGCACCCCGTGCCTTGCAGGCATCCATGGCGCGTTCGACGGCGCCTTTGTGGCCAGCGATCACGGTTTGACCGTTGGCGTTGAAATTGACCGGTTCGACAATTTCACCCTGCGCGGCTTCGGCACAGGCGGCAACGATGCCGGCGTTGTCCAGGCCAAGCACGGCAGCCATCGCACCGGTGCCGAGCGGCACGGCTTCCTGCATGGCAGCGGCGCGCAGGCGAACCAGCGGCACGGCATCCTTGAAGTCGATGACACCGGCGGCGACCAGCGCCGAATATTCGCCGAGGCTGTGCCCTGCGACGACGGTCGGCATCTTGCCGCCCTTCTCGCACCACAGACGCCAGGCGGCGATACCGGCGGTGAGCATCACCGGCTGGGTATTGACGGTTTGTGTCAGCACTTCGGCCGGACCTTCGGCAACCATCGCCCACAGGTCGTCGCCGAGGGCGGCGGAGGCTTCGTCAAAGGTGGCGCGAACCACTGCGGCATCGCCGTAGGCGGCCATCATGCCAACGCTCTGCGAGCCCTGGCCGGGAAATACGAAAGCAAAAGACATGGTCCAGTCTCCTGATGTCAGAATTCGAGCAGGGCTGCGCCCCAGGTGAAACCGCCACCGACGCCTTCAAGCAGGACCTTGTGGCCACGCTGGATGCGTCCGTCACGGACGGCCTCGTCAAGCGCCAGCGGCACCGAGGCGGCAGAGGTATTGCCATGGCGATCGACGGAGACGATCACCCGTTCGCGATCAACACCCAGCTTTTTGCCGGTGGCCTCGATGATGCGGATATTGGCCTGATGCGGAATCAGCCAGTCAACCGCGGTGGTGGCAATGCCGGCGGTTGCACAGACTTCTTCGGCGACCTCGGCCAGCACCTTCACGGCAAACTTGAAAACGGCCTGACCATCCATGCGCAGGAAGGGGTCGCCGGTCACCTGGCCACCACAGATCTGCCCCGGGACGTTGAGGATGCCGCTCTGGCTGCCGTCGGCGTGCATCGCGGTGGCCAGGATACCAGGCTTGTCGGAGGCTCCCAGCACGACGGCGCCGGCGCCGTCGCCGAACAGCACGCAGGTGCCACGGTCGCTCCAGTCAAGGATGCGGGAAAAGACTTCGGCGCCGATCACCAGCGCTTTGCTGTGGCTGCCGGATGCGATGAATTTCTCGGCAATGCCCAGTGCGTAGGTGAAACCGGCACACACGGCCTGGACGTCGAAAGCCGCGGCGCCCTTGTTGCCGAGCCTGCCCTGGATGATGCAGGCGGTGCTTGGGAATATGTAGTCCGGGGTCGAGGTTGCGACGATGATCAAATCGAGGTCGGCGGCAGCGATACCAGCCATTTCCAGCGCACGCTGCGCGGCGATCAGGCCGAGTTCGCTCGAGGTCGTACCAGGCTCTGCCAGATGACGGCTGCGGATGCCTGTACGCGTCACGATCCACTCGTCGTTGGTCTCGATACCGCGTGCCGCCAGATCGGCATTGCTGACCGGGCTGCCCGGCAGATAGCTGCCGGTGCCAATCACACGTGCATACATTCAGACATTCTCCACAGTGGCGAGCGGTGCCGCACTTGTTTGGGTCAGGCGCCCGGTAATGCGCTCCAGCACGCGATTTTCCGCGGCATCGTAGGCGCGGGATATGGCATTGCCAAAAGACAACTCGTCGGCCGAGCCGTGGCTCTTGACCGAGATGCCCTTGAGCCCCAGCAGGATCGCGCCGTTGTAGCGGCGATGGTCGAAACGCCGCTTGAAGTTGTTCAGGACAGAGATGGCGATCAGTGCGGCCAGCTTGGTCAGCCAGTTGCGCTTGAATTCGCTGCGCAGCGACGACGCAAGCATCTGCGCCAAGCCTTCGGATGTCTTCAGGGCGACGTTGCCGACAAAGCCGTCGCAGACGATGACGTCCGCTTCACCCTTGTAGATGCCGTCTCCCTCGACATTGCCGATGAAGTTGAGATCCGAGCCACGCAGCAGTTCGGCTGCGGCCTTGACCACTTCGTTACCCTTGATCTCTTCTTCGCCGATGTTGAGGATGCCGACCGTCGGCCGTTCCTTGTGTTCCATCGCGGCTACCAGCATGGCGCCCATGATGCCGAACTGGAGCAGGTGCTCCGGTGCGCAATCGACATTGGCGCCAAGGTCCAGCATGTGCGTATGGCCGTTGACCGTCGGCAGCGGCGCGCAGATTGCCGGCCGGTCGATGCCGGGCAGCATTTTCAGCACGAAGCGTGAGATCGCCATCAGCGCGCCGGTGTTGCCGGCGGAAACGCAGGCATCCGCCTCGCCAGACTTGACGAGGTTGATGGCCACGCGCATCGACGAATCTTTTTTGTTGCGCAGGGCGAGCGCGGGCGACTCGTCCATGCCAACGATTTCGCTGGCATGCACAAGACGCAGGCGCGGGTCGTCGATCCTGGCAGCGAGAAGCGGGCGCAAGACCTCCTCCTGACCGACCAGGACGAGATGAGCCGCCGGGTGTTCTGCAAGAAAACGGATAGCCGCCGGTACCGTCACTGACGGTCCGTGGTCACCCCCCATGCAATCAATGGCGATGCGGGTTGTCATGGCAAAAGAAAAGGCAGGCTCTCCCGAAGGAGCCACCTGCCCTTTGCTGAACGATTACTCGCCCTTGGCCTTCAGGACCTTCTTGCCACGGTAGAAACCGTTCGGAGAGATGTGGTGACGCAGATGCGTTTCGCCCGTGGTCGTTTCAACGGCCAGCGGGGGAGCGGTCAGGAAATCATGAGCGCGGTGCATGCCACGCTTGGACGGGGACTTCTTGTTCTGTTGAACGGCCATTTTGTGTTACTCCAAAAAAAATCAGTTCGGCTTGCCTTTGAGCTCGGCCAGTGCGGCAAACGGATTGATCCGCTCGCCGGCGCCGGCTGCGCCAGGCAAACCACATCTTTCGTGCCGTGGCGCAACGGGCAGGGACAAAAGTATTTCGTCCTCGACCAGTTCAGCCACATCCAGTTCTTTTTCCACCGGCAAAAAATCCCGGCTATCGTCTTCCAGTTCGTCTTGCGACAGATCGGCATTTGCCGGAACAACTTCCAGCAGACTATCGACCCCCAGTTCAAAAGGGATGGCTTCCAGGCAACGCTGACACGCCAGCGGAATACATCCGCCAACCGTCAAGTGCAGCATGGGTTCGCCACGTTCGCCCCTGAATCCTTCGAGTTGCCAGGAAACCTCCCCGGACACTTCTGCCAGCAAATCATGCAGGCGTTCCATCGCCGAAACCGCCAGTGTTCCTTGCAGAACACGCGCGTCCCTGGCAAAGGCGAAGGCGTCATTGATCCTTTTCAAACTGAACCTGTGCGACTTAAACGAGGGATGATATTATTTTTGGCTCGCCAAGTCAAAACAAAGTGCTGCTTCAAGTAATCGACGCAACGCCTTGTTGCACAAAAACTTTCATGATGCCAAACCTCATTCTCGCTTCAACCTCGCCTTACCGCCGCGAATTGCTCGGCCGCCTGGGTCTGCCGTTTTCGGTTGCCAATCCGCAAACCGACGAAAGCGCCCTGCCCGGCGAAGCCCCAGACGCCCTCGCCCTGCGTCTGTCGGAGGCGAAAGCCCGGGCCGTTGCCGGCGACCACCCCGACGCACTGATCATCGGCAGCGACCAGGTTGCCACGGTCGACGGCAAGATTTATGGCAAACCCGGCACGCACGAGCGTGCCGTCGCGCAGTTGCGCGAACTGTCCGGCAAGACCGTCAATTTCTTCACCGGCCTGTGTCTGCACAACACACGCACTGGCGAAAGCCTGGTCCGAGGGGTGTCGACACTGGTCACCTTCCGTCAGCTCAGTGATGCCGAGATCGAGAATTACCTGCGGCGCGAACCGGCCTACAACTGTGCCGGTTCGGCCAAATCGGAAGGACTGGGCATTGCCCTGCTCGCCGCCATGCAAGGTGATGACCCCAACGCCCTGGTCGGGCTGCCATTGATTGCCTTGTGCGACATGCTGCGCCAGCAGGGCGTGGCGGTACTCTGATGACCGGCACACTGTTCCTGATTCCTGTCCCGCTCGGCCCGGTGTCGCCGCAGGACAACCTGCACGCCGGCGTCCTGGCGTGCATCCGTCCTTTGCGCCACTTTGTCGTCGAGCAGGCCAAAACTGCCCGCGCCTTCCTGAAGGCCGCCGGCACCGACTTGCCGTTGCAGGAATTGCAACTCGAAGAACTGAACGAACATACCCGGGCCGATGCCCTGGATCGCCTGCTCGCGCCGCTGCGCGAGGGTCACGACGTCGGTCTGCTGTCCGAAGCCGGTTGTCCGGCTGTCGCCGATCCCGGCGCCGATCTGGTAGCGCTGGCCCAGCGCGAGAACATCCGCGTCGTACCGCTGGTCGGCCCCTCGTCGCTGCTGCTGGCGCTGATGGCTTCCGGGCTCAACGGTCAGCGTTTCGCCTTTCTGGGATATTTGCCCGCCAAGGACGTTGACCGCAACAAGGCGCTGCGCGAACTCGAGAGCGAATCACGCAAGCACCGGCAGACGCAGTTATTCATTGAAACGCCTTACCGCAACCGGGCAATGTTCGATGCTGTCCTGCAGGCCTGCCAGCCGGCGACCCGGCTATGCGTCGCCACCGATCTGACCTTGCCCGGTGAGTCGGTCCGTACGCAAACCATCGCCCAGTGGAAAAAACAAACGCCGCCCGAAATCGAGCGGCGTCCGACGGTTTTCCTGCTGCTGGCCTGATCAGTTCAAACGGACCCCGGAAGCGCTGCTGGAAAATCCGCGCCAGAAGCTGTCGACCGCACCAGCGCCGAGGCGCTTGGCAAAACGTTCGGCGATGTTTTCCTTGACCGAGTAGTCAAGCACGTTCTCGAGCTTGACGACATCGCGGGCCACCGACTCGACGGTACCGAAATCGTCGGCCAGCCCGAGCTGGATGCTTTGTGCGCCGGTCCACATCAGGCCGGAGAAAATCTCGGGATTGTCCTTCAGGCGTTCGCCGCGTCCGGCCTTGACGACCTCGATGAACTGCGCATGGATATCGGCCAGCAGAACGCGGGCGTGTGCCTTGTGCTCTTCGGCCTGGGGCGAGAACGGATCAAGGAAGCCCTTGTTTTCGCCGGCGGTGAGCAGGCGGCGTTCGACGCCGAGCTTTTCCATCGTGCCGGTGAAGCCGAAACCGTCCATCAGCACGCCGATCGAGCCGACGACGCTGGCCTTGTTGACGTAGATGCGGTCAGCCGCCGCAGCAACGTAGTAGCCGCCGGATGCGCAGACATCCTCAACGACGGCGTAGAGCGGCTTGTCCGGAAATTTGGCGCGCAGGCGACGGATTTCGTCATTGACCATCCCCGCCTGCACCGGGCTGCCGCCGGGGCTGTTGATGCGCAGCACGACCGCCTGCGAGTTCGGCGCATCGAAAGCGGCGTTGAGCGCTGAAATCAGGCTTTCGGCACTGGCTTCGGCCTTGGGGGCAATGACGCCTTGCAGGTCGATCATCGCAACGTGCTTGTCCTCGACCTTGGTGCTGTCCCATTCGACCATGGCGAACAGGATGAAAGCCAGGTAGCCGAAGCCGAGCAGCTTGAAGAAAATGCCCCAGCGACGGCGGGCGCGCTGTTCGCTGAGCGTGGCGAAAGCCAGCTTCTCGAGCGTCTTGCGCTCCCAGGCGGGATCGTTGTCGGGACGTTGGGAATTATCCATTTCTGTTTTCCAGCACCAAAAAGACATTGCCATCGGATTCAATCACCGGCAGGGATTTCAAGCCCCTGCCCTGGCAGCGTCCGCCGAGGCAGCGTCCGCTATCCGGTGCATAAAGCGCGCCATGTACGGCGCAAATCAAGTATAGCTTGGAATGATCGAAGAACTCGCCGTGCTGACAATCCAGCTCAACCGGCACATGGGCGCATTCGTTGAGGTAGGCATGGACGCGACCCCGGTAGCGGATGACGAAGGCGGGAACGTTGCGGCCGTAGCGTTCGACACTGAATCGCACGCCTTTTCCTGCCTCGGCCAGTTCGCAGCCGGCACAGATCAGGCGTTTGTCTTCAGCCATGCATCAAGCTCGCGGACGTCGTGCAGGCAGGCCAGCGGCGCATGTTCAAGCAGATGGTCGTGCGGGTGTGCGCCGTAGGTTACCGCCAGTGCATCGACTCCGGCATTGCGGGCCATCAGCAGATCGTGCGAGGTATCGCCGATCATTACGGTCGACGCCGGTAAAACGCCAAATTCCGCCATCAGTTCCTCAAGCATTTGCGGGTGCGGCTTGGAGTGGCATTCGTCGGCGCAGCGCGAGGCGGAGAAATATGGACGCAGCGCGGCGTGATCAAAGGCGCGCTCAAGACCCATCCGGCTTTTGCCGGTGGCGACCGCCAGGATGTGACCAGCCGCCTGCAAGCGTGCCAGCATCGCCGGTACGCCGTCAAACAACGTCAGCTCGTGGTCGCCGGACAGGTAATGGAAGCGGTAACGGTCGATCATCGCCTGGTAGTTCTCCGGCGCCAGATCGGGCACCGCGTGCCGCATCGCATCGGCCAGACCGAGGCCGATCACGTGGCTGGCCCGCTCGCGATCGGGTACCGGCAGACCCAGGTCGCGACAGGCGGCCTGAATGGCCTTGACGATGGCACCGGCGGAATCCAGCAGTGTGCCGTCCCAATCGAAGACCACGAGTTCGTATTTCATTGTTGCTCCAGGATGTGTTGCAGGTTGTCGGCGACGAATTCGCGCGAATTTGCCGCGTCGACCGCAGCAATGTAGCTACGGATACCATCGGGCAGCGGCGCCACGCACTCCACCGGTGTCCCCAGCAGCGGATGCCGGAAAGCCATGCGCCAGGCGTGCAGCGCCATCCGTTTCAGGCCGGCCGGCCGCAGCCGCTTGTTGAGATTGAAATCGCCATATTTTTCGTCGCCAAGAATGGGAAAGCCGAGATGCGCCAGATGCACGCGGATCTGGTGCGTCCGCCCGGTCTTCAACTGTGCCTCAAGCAGGCTCATTTCCGGCCAGCGGGCGAGCAGCCGGAATACCGTGTGCGATGCCTTGCCCTCGGCGTGCACCGACACCCGGCGCTCGCCGCTGTCGGTCAGGTATTTGAGCAGCGGCGCCTTGACGTGCTGGGTGTTGTTCATCCAGCGCCCCTTGACCAGCACCAGGTAGCGCTTGTCGGCGCCGGCGCCGTGCTCGCGGAACATGTCGTGCAGCGCCGTCAGCGCCAGCCGCTTCTTGCCGACCAGCAGGATGCCCGAGGTTTCGCGGTCGAGCCGGTGCGCCAGTTCGAGGAACTTCGCCTGCGGCCGCTGCCGGCGCAAGGCTTCAATGACGCCAAAGCTGACGCCGCTGCCACCATGCACGGCAATGCCCTCGGGCTTGTCGATGACCAGCATCGCGTCGTCTTCGAAAATGATCGGCAGATCGACGCGGGCCTTGGCGGCTTCCTCGACCTCGTTCTGCGGCCGCTCGGCAATGCGGATCGGCGGAATGCGCACATTGTCGCCAAGCTGCAGGCGATAGGTTGCATCGACACGACCGCTGTTGACCCGCACCTCGCCACTGCGCAGGATGCGATAGACATGGCTCTTCGGCACCCCCTTGCAATGCCTGAGCAAGTAGTTGTCAAGGCGCTGGCCTTGGGCTTCTTCGCCGATCACGACATGGGTGACCGAATTGTTACCTGCGCCATTCATTTTTCTAATATACTGCCTGCGTTTTACGTCTCTGTTTGCAAGGGATGCCGAACCGTCAGACCGTCCGCCCTCGCGCTCCATGCGCGACCGCCATGCGGCAGGCTACGAAGTCTCTCCTGTGCCAATTGCCCGGGACAAACCAACGTGAAACGACTGGTTAAGTTCACTCACCAAAAGTAGTGATGTTAACGGATTAGCTCGCCATAAGCACGCACGGATCGCCCGTTGCAGGAATTCCAGATCGCGCATTTCATAAAAAGACTCGCGATTAACTAACGATCAGCACATTCATCATCGCCTTTGCCTCCACAACATGACGCAACCCGATAACTGAACCTGTCGCTGCCTGCATGGGCGTTTCGTTGCAGTGTGCACCAGCGAGCTGGAGCCCAAAAAACAATGAAACGCATGCTTTTCAATGCGACACAGGCGGAAGAACTCCGTGTCGCCATTGTCGATGGTCAGAAACTGATTGATCTCGACATTGAATCCGCCGCCAAGGAACAACGTAAAAGCAATATTTACAAGGGGGTCATTACCCGCATCGAACCGTCGCTCGAAGCCTGCTTCGTCGACTACGGTGCCGACCGCCATGGTTTCCTGCCCTTCAAGGAAGTTTCCCGCGCCTATTTCCAGGCCGGCGTCGAACCGGGCAAGGCCCGTATCCAGGACGCCCTCAAGGAAGGTCAGGAACTGATCGTTCAGGTCGACAAGGACGAACGTGGCAACAAGGGCGCAGCCCTGACCACCTACGTTTCCCTGGCCGGCCGTTACCTTGTGCTGATGCCGAACAACCCGCGTGGCGGTGGCGTTTCGCGCCGTGTCGATGGCGACGAGCGCGCCGAACTGCGTGAGATCATGGATCAGTTGGAAGTCCCCGGTGGCATGAGCCTGATCGCCCGTACCGCAGCCATCGGCCGTCAGGCTGAAGAACTGCAATGGGACCTGAACTATCTGCTGCAACTGTGGAGCGCCATCGAAGGCGCAGCCAAGCAGCAGAACGGCGCCTTCCTGATTTACCTCGAAGGCAGCCTGGTGATCCGCGCCATTCGCGATTACTTCCAGCCGGACATCGGCGAAATCCTGATCGACACCGACGAAGTCTATGAGCAGGCCCGTGCCTTCATGGAGACGGTGATGCCGGGCAACATCAATCGCGTCAAGCGCTACAGCGACGACGTGCCGTTGTTCTCACGCTTCCAGATCGAGCACCAGATCGAAACCGCTTTCGTTCGCCAGGTCAACCTGCCGTCCGGTGGCGCCATCGTCATCGATCACACCGAAGCCCTGGTTGCCGTCGACGTCAACTCCGGTCGTGCTACCAAGGGTGCCGACATCGAGGAAACGGCGCTGAAGACCAACCTCGAAGCTGCCGACGAACTGGCCCGCCAGTTGCGTCTGCGCGACCTGGGTGGTCTGATCGTCATCGACTTCATCGACATGGAAAACAGCAAGGCCCAGCGCGAAGTCGAGAACCGCCTGCGCGATGCCCTGCGTTTCGACCGTGCCCGTGTCCAGATGGGCAAGATCAGCCGCTTTGGCCTGATGGAGCTGTCGCGTCAGCGCCTGCGCCCTGCCCTCGCGGAAACCAGCTACATTTCCTGCCCGCGCTGTACCGGCACCGGCCACATCCGCTCGACCGAGTCGGCCGCGCTGCACATCCTGCGCATCCTCGAAGAGGAAGCGATGAAGGAAAACACCGGTGCCGTGCATGTCCAGGTTCCGGTTGATGTCGCCACCTTCCTGCTCAACGAGAAGCGTCCGGACATCCAGGCCATCGAGTTGCGTCACAAGGTCACCATCCTGCTGATTCCGAACGTTCATCTGGAAACGCCGGCGCACACGATCACCCGCCTGCGCCACGATGACCTGAACGGTGACGATCTGCGTGAGCCGTCCTACAAGATGGTTGATCAGCCGCTTGAGGAATCGGTCAAGCAGGCAGCCAAGCAGGAAAATGCCAAGCCGCGTCAGGAAGCGGCAATCAAGGGCATTTCTCCGGATCAGCCGGCTCCGATCATGCCTGAAAAGCTGGAAGCGCCAGTTGTCGTTCAAGCGGCTCCGCAAGAAGGCGGCCTGTTCGCGAAAATTGTTTCTTGGTTCCGCACGCCGGCCAAGCCGGCGGTTGCTGAAGTCAAGCCGGAAGTCCCGGCCCGCAAGGGGCGTGACGGTCGCAACAACGAAGGCCGTCGCGAACGCGGCGAAGGTCGTGGTGACAGTCGTCGCAACGGTCGCAACAATAATCGCCGTGATGAGGCTGAGCGTGGCAATCGCAACGAGCGTACCGAAAAGCCGGTGCGTGAAGAAGCCGCTGCCGGCGCAGAGCGCCAGGAACGTCGCCCGCGCAAGGAGCGCCAGCGTCCTCAGGCCGAAAAACCGGCGATCGAGCAACTCCCCATTGATGTCCAGAATGTATCGGCAGATGTGGCGCCAGAGACTTCGGCCAGTGATGAGCAGGGCAACAGCCGCCGCCGCGGTCGCCGTGGTGGTCGTGGTCGTGGCGAACGTCGCAACGAGCAGGATGTCCAGGCCGCTGCTGGTGAAGCAATCGTTGGTCAGGAAACCGCAGTGGCAGCATTTGCTGTAGATGTCGTCAGCCAGGAAGCAGTCGTCGTTGTAATCCCGGCTGATGAAAAGCTTGCGCCTGAAAGCGTGTCGCAGCAGCCTGTAGAGCCACTTGTGCAGGCTATCGTTGAAACGCCGGTTGTCGAGGTTGTCGAGACGGCAATGCCGGCGGTTGAAGTGGTTGAAGCTGTCGAGGTCGTCAGCGCACCGCAGGTCGTCGAGGCCGTTGTCGAAGCACCTGTTGCGGCACCTGTGGCTGCTCCGGTCGTGGTGGAAGACATTGCTCCGCCTGCACCGGTGGTGCCGGCGGCCAAGCCAGTTGATGTCGAGGCTGCACTGTCGGACAGTGGTCTGGTCATGGTTCAAACGACTTCGGCTGCTGCCGTGGTGACGGTTGAGCCGCCGGTCAAACTGGGCCGTCCGCGCAAGCAGAAAAGTGTCGAGCAGATTGCAGCTGAAGAACTGGTCATGGTTGAAACCCAGAAGTAGCCTTCTGTCACAATCAGCAAAAAGGGCGTCTGCGGACGCCCTTTTCTATTTCAGTGTCTGGTTTCTGGGGCTAGCGGGTACCGAGTTTTTTGCCAACCTCTTCGATCACGCCCTGCGCTGCATCCTCGACCATGTCCAGAACCAGGTCAAAACCATGCCCCAGGCCATAGTAGGGGTCAGGTACTTCTTCATCATCGAAATTCCTGGCGTACTCCATGAACAGCTTGATCTTTGACAATTGTTCCGGCGTTGCCATGCGCTGGAGATTGTCCAGATTGCTCCGATCCATGGCCAGGATCAGGTCGAAATACTCGAGATCCTGCAAGGCGACCTTGCGTGCCCGCAATTGGGAAAGGTTATAACCTCGCGCCGAAGCGGCTCGCTGAGTTCGTGAATCCGGCGCTTCGCCGACGTGATAGCCGTGCGTTCCTGCAGAATCAACTTCAACTTTATCACCCAGGTTATTGATTTTTATAAAATACCTAAGAACAGATTCCGCCGTGGGCGAACGGCAGATATTGCCCATGCAAACAAGCAGCACGCGGTAAATCATTTCCTTTATTCTCCATCAGGGTCGTGTCGCGCCGCGCCGAATACCTGTTCCCTGAGTCGGAAAAGTTCGTCGCGTGCAGCCGCCGCTTTTTCGAATTCCAGGTTTTTCGCACAGTCGAGCATCTGCTTTTCGAGCCGCTTGATTTCCCTGGCGACGGTTTTTTCATCCATGGCTTCGTAGACCGCACGTTGCTGTGCTGCCTTCTGCTCGGTCTGTGCCGATTCGGCATCGTAGACGCCGTCAATGATGTCCTTGATCTTCTTGGACACCCCTCGCGGGACGATGCCATGCAGTCGGTTGAATGCGATCTGTTTTTCCCGTCGCCGCTCCGTCTCGGCGATGGCCTTTTCCATGGATTGCGTAATCCTATCAGCGTAAAGGATGGCTGTGCCATGAATATGGCGTGCGGCACGGCCAATGGTCTGAATCAATGAACGCTCGGAACGCAGGAAGCCTTCCTTGTCGGCATCGAGAATGGCCACCAGCGAAACCTCGGGAATATCGAGACCCTCACGCAGCAGGTTGATGCCGACCAGTACGTCGAACTCGCCCAGACGGAGGTCGCGGATGATTTCCACGCGTTCGACGGTGTCGATGTCCGAGTGCAGGTAGCGCACCTTGATGCTGTTGTCGGCCAGGAAGTCGGTCAGGTCTTCGGCCATGCGCTTGGTTAACGTGGTGACCAGAACGCGCTCGCCAGCGGCGATCCGCTTGCCGATCTCGCCGAGCAGGTCGTCCACCTGCGTGGACGCCGGACGAACGATGACTTCAGGATCAATCAGACCGGTCGGCCGCGCCACCTGCTCAACCACCTGCCCTGCGTGCTGGTTCTCGTAATCGGCGGGTGTTGCCGAGACGAAAACGGTCTGGCGCATGTGCCGCTCGAACTCGTCGAACTGCAGCGGCCGGTTGTCCAGCGCCGACGGCAGGCGGAAACCGTAATCGACCAGGTTTTCCTTGCGCGAACGGTCACCCTTGTACATGCCACCGACCTGCCCGATGCTGACATGAGACTCGTCGATGAACATCAACGCGTCGCGTGGCAGATAGTCGATCAGCGTCGGCGGTGATTCCCCGGGCTGGCGGCCGGAAAAGTGTCGGGAGTAGTTTTCGATGCCTTTGCAGAAACCGATCTGATCAAGCATCTCGAGGTCGAAGCGGGTGCGCTGTTCTATCCGCTGTGCTTCGACCAGCTTGTTGTTGCGGGTGAAGAATTCGATCCGCTCGCGCAACTCCTGCTTGATCGCCTCGATCGCGCGCACGACGGTGGCGCGCGGCGTCACGTAGTGCGACGCCGGGAAAACCGTGAAGCGCAGCGCCTTGTGCAGCAATTGTCCGGTCAACGGGTCAAAAAACTGCAAATTCTCGATCTCGTCGTCAAACAGCGAAACGCGGATCGCATGCTCGGCATGTTCGGCCGGGAAGATATCGATGACGTCACCGCGCACGCGGAAGATGCCGCGATGGAAATCCATCTCGTTGCGCTCGTACTGCATGTCGGTCAGGCGCTTGACGATGTCGCGCTGATCCAGCTTGTCGCCGACGCGCATGGTCAGGATCATGTTGTGGTATTCGTCGCGATCACCGATGCCGTAGATGCACGACACCGTCGCCACGATCACCACGTCACGCCGCTCGATCAGGCTTTTCGTTGCACTCAGCCGCATCTGTTCGATGTGATCGTTGATCGAGCTGTCCTTTTCGATGAACAGGTCGCGCGATGGCACATAGGCTTCGGGCTGGTAGTAATCGTAATAGGAGACGAAGTATTCGACGGCGTTCTCCGGGAAGAACTCCTTGAATTCCGAATACAACTGCGCTGCCAGCGTCTTGTTCGGCGCCAGTACCAGCGCCGGACGACCGGTCCGGGCAATGACGTTGGCCATCGTGTAGGTCTTGCCCGATCCGGTTACGCCCAGGAGTGTCTGGAAGGACAAACCGTCCTCGACACCCTCGACGAGAAGGCGGATGGCCTCAGGCTGGTCACCGGCGGGTGGGAATGGCTGATGCAAACGATACGGGCTGCCATCGAAACACACGACGGGAGTGCTGCTGTTGGTTTCGCTCATGTTAGAATTTTTCGCTTTCACAACGCACAGCACAATGCTGTGCGTTCACTGTTCGTATTATTCCACGGAGTTCTTATGTCCTCTTCGATCTTCGCTGCGGTGGAAATGGCCCCGCGCGACCCCATTCTCGGTCTGAATGAAGCCTTCAACGGCGATGCGCGCGACACCAAGGTCAACCTCGGCGTCGGCGTCTACTTCGACGACAACGGCAAGATCCCGCTGCTGGCTGCCGTCAAGGCCGCCGAGGAAACCCGCCTGAAGGCCGCACCGCCGCGTGGTTACCAGCCGATCGAAGGACCGGCTGCCTACAACACCGCGGTCCAGAACCTGCTGTTCGGCAAGGATTCCGACCTGCTCGCCGCCGGCCGCGTGATCACCGCCCAGGCCATCGGTGGTACCGGCGCACTGAAGATCGGCGCCGACTACCTGAAGCGCCTGAATCCGGAAGCCAAGGTTTACATCAGCAACCCGTCCTGGGAAAACCACCGCGCCCTGTTCGAAGCCGCCGGTTTCATCGTCGAGGATTACGCTTACTACGATGCAGGCACCCGTGGCGTGAATTTCGCCGGCATGAAGGCCGACCTGAACAAGATGGCACCGGGCTCCGTCGTGCTGCTGCACGCCTGCTGCCACAACCCGACCGGCGCCGACATGAGCGACGCCCAGTGGGCAGAAGTCGTTGGCATCTGCCAGGAACGCGGCTTGGTGCCCTTCCTTGATATGGCCTATCAGGGCTTTGCCGATGGCATCGACGCTGATGCCGTGGCGATCCGCGCTTTCTCCGCCTCCGGCCTGCAGTTCTTCGCCTCCAGTTCGTTCTCCAAGAACTTCTCGCTGTACGGTGAGCGTGTCGGCGCGCTGTCCGTTGTCACCGCCTCCAAGGAAGAGTCGGCGCGCGTTCTGTCGCAGGTCAAGCGCGTCATCCGCACCAACTATTCCAACCCGCCGATTCATGGTGGTGCGCTGGTTGCCGCCGTTCTCGCCTCCGGCGAATTGCGTGCCCAGTGGGAAACCGAACTGGCCGGCATGCGCGATCGCATCCGCGCCATGCGCGCCGGTCTGGTTGATGCCATCAAGGCCACCGGCTGCGCCCAGGACTTCTCCTTCGTTGCCCAGCAACGCGGCATGTTCTCCTATACCGGCCTGACCGCCGCCCAGGTTGAGCGGATGAAGGAAGAATTCGGCATCTACGCCGTGTCGACCGGCCGCATCTGCCTGGCTGCGCTTAACACAAAAAATCTGGATTACGTCGCCAAGGCCATCGCTGCCGTGACCAAGTAAGTTGTCGGACAAGGTCATCAGAGGGCGGGATTTTCCCGCCCTTTTTATTTGTCCGCTGTTACCGTCAGGTTTGGCAATTGCCCGTTGACAAGCAAAGGGGCGCGTATCGTTGCTACCGACGAACTGGCGATGAGCATCAGACGACCTTCAACCATGCCGTCCGGGTTCGCCTGAACCTGACCGCTTGCTGTCATCAGACCGGCATCAAGCCGGATATTACGTACCGACACTCCTTTTTTGTCGATGCCGATATCCGCATCGAGCCTGTCGAATCGGGTCACGCCCGAGCGTACGACTGCCCCGGTACCTCGCCTGCCCGCTTCCCCAATGTCCGTGCCATGGATAATGCCGCGAACAATCTCGACTTTCATCTGTGCTGACGCTGACTGCCACATTTGTGCCCAATCGCTACCTTGTCCGTCAATCCGCAAAGTACCGCCTAGGTCTCCTTCGATATTCATCGCCAGCGCCAGATCAGCAGACAATTTGCGCAAGTCGATTCTGGTCAGCAATCCCATGCCTGACATGCTTACGCCATCGTGCCATGAAAGCCGCCAGTCTCCCTTGAGCACACCGCCAAGGAAAGTCGTATCGATATCATTGATTTGCAGATTGTCGGCCTGCAGAACGCCACGTGCCTGCAACGCGGCGAAACTGACTGGCAGACCGGGAGGGCGCCAGGCGCGCCCTTCCATGGCAACATCGAATCCAGCGCCCCGCGGTGTTGCCTTGAGCAAAAGGCTGCGATCCGGATTTTCAAGTTGAGCGCTTTCCAGATGCCCGTTTGCGAGAAGAATCTTGCCGTTCAATGGCCCAAAAACCATCGACGATCCTGCGTGGACCCTGAGATTGCTTATCAGGATCTGGTGCAAGGCAGAGTTTGTCCGGTTTTCATTGAGGGCAGCAAATGGCAGGCCAAGCACATCTTCAACCGATAATTCAGGGTCGAGTGCAGTGATTTTTTCAATGCTGCCAACGCCTCCAAGAATCAATTGCATGGGGTTATGTATTTGCAGTGAGGCAATCCGGCCATCCCGGATACCACTCAAATGGACCCCCTGCAGCAACAGATGTGGTGTCGGCAGGAACTGGAGCGAAACGTCGTCAATCGTCACCGCCGTGTTCAGCATGTTGGTGGCTATGCGTTCGATCTCAATTTTGTGATTGTTGTACGGATAGAGCAACAATCCGAGCACGCACAGCACGATAAACGCGAAAGCCGATCCAAGGATCACGGCAGGTCTGGATTGGCGTGACGGCTGATTTTCCGGTTCGATATCCGCATCGTCATTGATCCCGGTTTTTCTTGTCGACTGCAATTCGTCGTTGTCGACTCGAGATGCTGGCAGGATGGGCTTCCCGAATGAAGAAAAGCGGCTCGTCTGACTATCGCTACCAAGGCTTGTTGGTCCCTTGGTCGTGCCGAAGGTTGAAAACTGGGAAATGGCTGACACCTGCTCTTTGCGAACAGGCAGTTGCCCCTGCTCCCAGGCAGCGGCAGCCGCTGCCAGAGGGACGATGTAGCCACCACTTTCGAGCTCGCGAATGGCGCCCTCGACCAAACGGGCGTTACCGATTTTGGCGGATAGTTCGCCAACCGTCAGCTTTCCATCAACCTGGACCAAAACCATTCTCAGATTGCGCTGAACAACCCGCGTGCTCTGGCGAACCGCCTCGTCCCCGATGGGGGTTTTTGCATAAACCTGACCAGAATTCATTGGCCTGCATCCAATCCTGAAACGACTGATACGACTTGACTCGACAGCATTCTACTCCTATAATGCGCGCTTCCGTTCCTCGATAGCTCAGTCGGTAGAGCGCCGGACTGTTAATCCGTAGGTCCCTGGTTCGAGCCCAGGTCGGGGAGCCAAAAGTTTGATCAAAATGCCCAGCCTCATGGCTGGGCATTTTGCTTTTGTTGGACCGATTTTGCAGCCGGGAGCTCATGCCTCCGCCCTATCTCAGCTACCGTAAAATCGCGATGATGATAGCATTTTTATGTCGTTTGACTCATTTTTCTCCGAAAAATAGCTCTACCCATTTCGATCTACCCCCTTGTTGGCTGTCTTTTGTGCGCTGATAATCCGACGCATGCGCAATGAAACACTTCACACCGAAGATACGCCTGCATCGCTTGTCGGTTTCCAGCCGGCGGTCAGCACTGCAGGCCATGCCGCGGGTACCCTGATCGACAAATATGGGCGTCACGTTACTTACGTGCGTTTGTCGATAACCGACCGTTGCGATTTTCGCTGCACCTACTGCATGGCCGAGGAGATGACTTTTCTGCCGCGCCAGGAGGTCATGAGTCTGGAAGAGTCGCTGCAGGTTGCTCAGGCGTTTGTCAGTCTCGGCGTCAGCAAGCTGCGACTGACCGGCGGAGAACCGTTGGTGCGCAAGAACGTCATGTGGTTGATCGAGCGGCTGGGGGCCCTGCCCGGCCTGGAAAATCTGGTCCTGACAACCAATGGCTCGCAGCTTGATCGCTTCGCCGCCCCACTCAAGGCCGCTGGCGTCAAGCGCCTGAACATCAGTCTGGATACATTGAAGGCCGAGCGTTTTCAGGCCATTACGCGGATTGGCGACTTGTCAAAGGTCCTGCGTGGAATCGAGGCTGCAACGGCCGCTGGTTTTCAGCGTACAAAACTGAATACCGTGATGATGCGCGGTACCAATGATGACGAATTCGTCGATCTGGTACGTTTTGCTGTCGAGCACCAACTGGATATTTCCTTCATCGAGGAAATGCCACTGGGAGAGATTCATGGTCGCAGCAAAACCTATATTTCGTCTGAAGAAACGCGGGAGATGATTGGTCGGCATTACGAGCTCATTCCTTCAACCGAGAGCTCCGGTGGTCCCGCACGCTATTGGCGAATCCCCGGTAGCGAATCACGGATCGGTTTCATCTCTCCGCACAGCCACAATTTCTGCGATTCCTGCAATCGCGTGCGCGTGACTGCCAAAGGAGAGCTTTACCCTTGTCTCGGCCAGAATGATGCACTGAGCCTGTTGCCGGTCATGCGTGCGAACGGCGATGAGGCAGCATTGCGTCAAGCCATTGTCGACAGCATGGGCATCAAACCCTTTGGTCACGACTTTACCCAGCAGATGAACAATCCGCAGGTCGTACGCTTCATGTCGATGACTGGCGGCTGAAGCGGTACGGCGAATCAATGGCCGTTGCCCGCTCTCCCTGGTCGTCATCGTTGCAGCGTCCGCTTCTGGCAGCCGGTCTGCTGCTGGCGGCGGCAACCGGTCTGTTGCTCAATCTTGTACAACCGGGCCTTTTTTCCAGTGCCTTGCTTGTTTCTGCGGGTCTTGCCCTGCTCTGGCTTGGTTACGTCGAATACCAGCATTTCCGCTCGATCTCGCAGGCCTACGATCTTGCCATGCAGGCGGCTCACGATGGGTTCTGGAACTGGAACCCTGTTACCAAGAAATTGCAGGTTGGTTCCCGCTTGTTGCAGATACTCGGCTACCGCCAGGATTTTCTGCCCGACACCCATGCTTGGCTGAGACTGGTGCATCCGGACGATGTGGCTTTTTACAATCGCGCCGTGGCACGCCATATTAAGGGTGAAACGGATCACTTCTACTGCGAGTACCGGGTGCTGGCCAGTGATGGACAGTATCGCTGGATTGCTTCCCGTGGTCTGGCCGTGCGTGATGGACGGGGAACCGCTTACCAGATGGTCGGTTCGGTGACGGACATCACGGAGCGGCGCCAGCATCAGGAAGAGCTGGAGTTTCTTGCCCAGCACGACGTGTTGACCGGTTTGCCGAACCGACTGTTGTTTGCCGAGCATCTGCAGGCGGCAATCACTGAGGGCCGTGAACAAACACATCGTCTTGCCGTGCTTTTCATCGACCTCGACCGTTTCAAGAACATCAACGATACCTTGGGGCACCGTGCTGGTGACCAGATGCTGCAAACGGTCTCGATGACGCTAAGGGCAAGCCTGCCGGCCAATTGTCGTCTGTATCGCCAGGGCGGCGACGAATTCATTGTCTTGATCAATCCATTGCCGGCAGGTACCGATGCCATGGATATTGCACTGAAAATCAAGGAGCAGATCACCGAGCCGATTGCGGGTGGCGAAAACGACTTTTTCACCAGTGCCAGTATCGGCGTCAGTCTCTTCCCGGATGATGCAGGCGACGGGGAGACATTGCTGCGTCACGCCGACACGGCAATGTATGCTGCGAAAGCCGTCGGCGGAAATGCCATACGCTTTCATACCGCCCAGATGGATCAGCGAGTCAGTTTGCGCATGTCGCTGGAAACCAGGCTACGCAAGGCTTTGCAGGAAAACCAGTTCGAATTGTATTTCCAGCCGCAGGTTGCCGCCGAAGATGGCCGCCTGGTCGGCGCCGAAGCCTTGCTGCGCTGGCATGACGGGGATTCGATGATTCCGCCGGATCAGTTCATTCCGGTTGCTGAGGAATGTGGTTTGATCGTGCCGATTGGTGAATGGGTGATTGCCCGGGCTGTCGGCCAGATTGCCGAGTGGCGCAATCGCCATGCGCTGGTACCGCCGATCGCCATCAATCTTTCACCACGTCAGTTCTGGCGCCCTTCGGTGTCGCATTGCATTCTTGACGCGCTGAACTTTGCCGGTCTGCCAACGTCGGTACTTGAAGTCGAGATCACGGAGTCCGTGGTGCTTGATCCTGAAGGCGACAGCATCGAGCAGCTGGGACGGTTGCGTGAAGCCGGGATCGGTATTGCGCTCGATGATTTCGGTACCGGCTATTCTTCCCTCTCCTATCTGCAGCGACTGCCGGTTGGCGTTTTGAAGATCGATCGCTCCTTCATCAAGTCGCTGGTCGTCGACGAAGGCGCGGCGGGCAGCGAGCCACTGGTGCGCGCGATCATCGCCATGGCGCACAGCCTTTCGTTGAAAGTGGTTGCCGAAGGCGTGGAAACGCCCGAACAGCTACAGGCCTTGAGATATCTTGGCTGCGACATTATTCAGGGCTACCTGTTCAGCCGACCGCTCGCGCCAGGTGAATTTGCCGAAAAATACCTGGTTGACCGCAAGAATCCATAAAGCCCCAAAGGGACGTGATCAGGGATATATCTTGCAGAAGCCGATGCCGTTGACCGGGTCGCTGACCAGCCCCAGCAAGGTGAAGAATATCGACATGCCAATGAAAAAGGCGACCCAGCGGGCCGCCTTTCTGTGACGTGCTACCAGGTCCTTGCAGGGCTGGCAGAAGCGCACGCTTGCCTGCTTACAGACCGCGCACCGAGCGCTTGCGTTCGATTTCGGTCAGGAAGCGCTTGCGCAGACGAATCGACTTCGGCGTCAGTTCAACCAGTTCGTCCTCGTCAATGAACTCGACTGCTGCTTCCAGGCTGAGCTGGATCGGCGGCACCAGGCGAACCGCTTCGTCGGTGCCGGAGGCACGAACGTTGGTCAGTTGCTTGCCCTTGATCGGGTTAACAACGAGGTCGTTTTCACGGCTGTGGATACCGATGATCATGCCTTCATACAGCTTGTCGCCCGGGCTGACGAACATGCGGCCGCGATCCTGCAGCTTCCACAGCGCGTAGGCGACGGCTTCACCGTTGTCCTGGGAAATCAGCACGCCATTGCGACGTTCGGCAACGCTGCCATCCTTGACCGGTGCGTATTCGTCGAACACGTGGCTCATCAGGCCGTTGCCACGCGTCAGGTTCATGAATTCGCCCTGGAAGCCGATCAGGCCACGCGCCGGGATACGGTATTCGATACGGACACGGCCGCGACCATCCGGCACCATGTCCTGCAGATCGCCCTTGCGCATGCCGAGGCTTTCCATGACGCCACCCTGGGTGTCTTCTTCGACGTCAACCGTCAGCATTTCGTACGGCTCGCACTCGACACCGTTGATGATTTTCTTGACAACACGCGGGCGACCCACGGCCAGCTCGTAGCCTTCGCGACGCATGTTTTCGAGCAGGATCCCGAGGTGCAGTTCGCCGCGACCGGCAACGTCGAAAACGTCACCGTTCGGGGTGTCATGGACGCGCAGCGCCATATTGGTCAGCAGTTCCTTGTGCAGGCGGTCACGCAGCTGGCGGCTGGTGACGAACTTGCCTTCGGTACCGGCCAGCGGGCTGGTGTTGACCATGAACTGCATGGACAGCGTCGGCTCGTCGATCTTCAGCAGCGGCAGGGATTCCGGGCTTTCCGGGTCGGTCACCGTGCAACCCAGCACCAGATCTTCGATACCGGTGATCTGGACGATGTCACCAGCGTGGCCTTCTTCCAGCTCAACCTTGTTCAGGCCCTTGTAGCCGAAAACCTGGCCAATCTTGGCCTTGATCGGGGTGCGCTCGTGCTCGGCTGCTTCTTCGTCGGTACCGAACATCACCAGCACGTTCTGGCCGGTCTTGACCTTGCCGCGATTGATCTTGCCGACGCCGATGCGACCGACGTAAGACGAATAATCGAGGGCGGTGATCTGCAGCTGCAGCGGTGCTTCAATATCGGTGTCCGGGGCCGGTACGTGGCGCAGGATGGTGTCGAACAGCGGCTTCATGTTCTCGCGCGGCTGATCCAGTTCCATCGCCGCCCAGCCATTGAGGCCGGAAGCGTAAACAATCGGAAAATCCAGTTGTTCGTCCGAAGCACCCAGCTTGTCGAACAGGTCGAAAGTCAGATTGACGGCCTGATCGGGATCGGCGCCGTCGCGGTCAACCTTGTTGACCAGCACGATCGGACGCAGGCCAAGGGCCAGCGCCTTCTTGGTCACGAAACGGGTCTGCGGCATCGGGCCTTCGGCGGCATCGACCAGCAACACCACACCATCGACCATGCCAAGCACGCGCTCGACTTCACCGCCGAAATCCGCGTGGCCCGGGGTATCAACGATGTTGATATGGACGCCTTCGTATTCGACCGAAGTGTTTTTGGAAAGAATCGTGATACCACGCTCTTTTTCCAGGTCGTTGGAATCCATGACGCACTCGACCAGTTGCTGGTGAGCGGCAAAGGTGCCGGACTGGCGGAGAAGCTGGTCGACCAGGGTGGTTTTACCGTGGTCAACGTGGGCGATGATGGCGATGTTGCGAATAGGACGAGCGGACATGGGAGCGAATTTGGCCAGAAAAATCAAAGGCGTGATTCTACCATCCCGTGTTGCGGCGCAGCATCCATTCGTGCAGAAAAGAAGGAAATTTTAGTGCGGGTGATGTTTGGACAGTTGTTCAGACATACTCCTTGCTCACGCTTGCACAGGATTTTTCTCTGTGCCTGGTGGTGGCGCCAAGAGTGTATTTGAAGCTGCCGTTATTCGCTGCGCTGACGCGGATGCGGCCAATTGCCGTCCCTTCCGCCATGCGTGTCAGTACCGCCCCGGCTATTTCCGGCAACAGGGTTCCGTTGAGGATGTGATCGACATTGCGAGCGCCGGAATCAACTTCGGTACAGCGTGCCAGCACGGCATCGACCAGCTTTTCATCCCAGGCAAACTCGGCCTTGTGGTTGGTGGTGATTCGGGACTGGATGCGGTGCAGCTTGAGCTCGATGATCTGCTGCAGCACCGCGTCGGCAATCGGGTAGTACGGTATCACCTTCAGCCGCCCCAGAAAGGCCGGCTTGAACGACTTGTACAAAATCGGCCGCAGCATCTCCGCCAGCGCATCGGCCGCCGGCAGTTCGACGGTTGGCTTGTTCAGGCAGGCCTGCATTATCTGGCTCGAACCAACGTTGCTGGTCAGGATGATCAGCGTATTGCGAAAATCAATTTCGCGGCCTTCGGCATCATCGAGCACGCCCTTGTCAAAAACCTGGAAAAAGAGCTCAAGTACGTCTGGATGAGCCTTCTCCACCTCGTCAAGCAGCACGACACTGTAAGGATTGCGCCGTACCGCTTCGGTCAGGACACCACCCTCGCCGTACCCGACGTAGCCCGGCGGGGACCCTTTCAAACCGGAAACACTGTGCGCTTCCTGATACTCGCTCATGTTGATGGTGACCAGTTTTCTTTCACCGCCATAGAGAATGTCGGCCAGCGCCAGCGCGGTTTCGGTCTTGCCGACACCTGACGGACCGACGAACAGGAACACGCCCTTGGGTTTGTCCGGATCTTCCAGGTTGGCCCGCGCCGTCCTTACCCGCTGAACGATCGCCGCCAGCGCATGATCTTGGCCAATCACCCGCTCTTGCAGAAGTGACTGCAGATTGAGCACGGTCTTTATTTCATCCTTGACCATTTTCCCCAGGGGAATTCCGGTCCAGGCAGCGACGATTTCGGCGACGATATGGCCATCGACCTGCAACGGCACCATCGGGTTTTCGCCTTGTAACTGTCGCAGTGCGACAAGCGCCTCGTCCAGCTGGTTGTTGGCAGAACCCGCTCGGGCCGTATTCTTGCTGCCACGCCTTTTTTTCGTGACAGGGTGGTTGACCGCAGAATTCCCCTCCTCCGCCTGCTTGCGCATTTCGAGTATTCGGGAAACCAGTATTTTTTCTTCCTCGTAGCGCGCCTTGAAATGCAGAAGATCCGATTCGATGGCAGCAATCTGTGCTTTCAGTTCACCGATGCGTGTGTCGTGCCACATGCCGCTGGATGCTTCGCGTTCCAGTGCGGAAAGTTCGGCACGCTCGCGGGCAATGCGCTTCTCGGCCTCGTCTATCAGCGCAGGGGTTGCGCTCTGGCCTAGGGCCACTTTGGCACAGGCGGTATCAAGCACGCTGATGGCCTTGTCCGGCAGTTGCCGACCACTGATATAGCGATGTGAAAGACGCACCGCTTCGGTAACGGCTTCATCCATGACGCGAATGCCGAAATGTTTTTCCATCAGCGGGACCATGCCTCGCAACATGGCTGCGGCGAGCGGTTCAGACGGCTCCTCGACCTTGACAACCTGAAAGCGGCGCGCGAGCGCTGCATCTTTCTCGAAATATTTCTTGTACTCGGCCCAGGTGGTGGCTGCGATGGTGCGCAGTTCACCGCGCGCCAGCGCCGGCTTGAGCAGATTGGCGGCGTCGTTCTGGCCGGACTGGCCGCCTGCACCGATCATCGTGTGCGCCTCGTCGATGAAGAGGATGATCGGTTTCGGACTTTTCTTGACTTCGTCGATGACGTTTTTCAGGCGGTTCTCGAACTCTCCCTTGACGCTGGCACCAGCTTGCAAGAGGCCCATATCGAGGGTGTGCAACGCGACCTCTGCCAGCGGTGGTGGCACATCTCCGGCGGCGATGCGCAAGGCCAGTCCTTCGACAACGGCTGTTTTGCCGACACCGGCTTCGCCGGTCAGAATGGGGTTGTTCTGGCGACGACGCATCAGGATGTCGATGACCTGACGGATCTCCCCGTCACGACCAACGACAGGGTCGACCTTGCCAGCACGGGCAAGCTGCGTCAGATTGCTCGTGAACTGATCAAGTGCGGGAGTTTTGCAAACTTCAGGTGCTGCGCTTCGAGTTGCGCTCACCTTTTCTTCCACGCCGTCGTGAGTTTCAGCCAAACCACGGACCTCTGCTGCTTCGGAAGAAGCTTCAGTCATCTTGTCGAAGTTGTGCTTGAGTTCATCCAGTCTGACCTTGGTCAGTAGCCTTGAGCCGCGGAAGGCCAGTTGCACCAGTTCGGGCGCCGTGAGCAATGCCAGCAGTAGATGACCGGAACGAATACGCGGCAAGCGGGCGTCAAGAGAGGCGATCAGCCAAGCCTGCTCGAACAGCTTGGGAAGGTGCATTGAAAAAACCGGCGTGCGGTTGTTGCCGGTCTTGAAGCCGTCAATCTCATGGTTGAGTTCGCGCTCAAGGCCAGTCGGACTGATTCCCGATAGTTTGGCAATGACCACCAGATCACTGCCAGGTTGTTCGAGAAGCGCCAGCAGCAGATGTTCCAGGTCAATTTCGTAGTTGCCTCGTGAAATGCACAAACCGGCGGCACGTTCGGTTGCCTGGCGACAGGTGGAATTCAGTTTGCTGATCAATGTCTTCAATGACGTACTCATTGGCTATTGCTTTCTTTATTGGGGTATCTAATGAATCGCGTGGGTGATGTAGCGGCAGTCGCCGCGGTCATTTAGCTCTGGACGGCTGGCGATGAAGGTGTCGTAACCAAGTTGGCAGCCCTGTCCGGCGAGCAGGACCAGAGGACGTACATCCTCGGCACGAAGGATTGGCCGAATTTCAAACTCGAACTCTCCTCCCGTCGTCAGATTCAGCAGCTTTTCAAGGGCTTTTGCCAAGGCACCGCAGGGCATGAATTCGGTGTAGCGCTCATGCGTCAGTGGTCCGATACTGATGCGGATGCGCAGGTTACGTTGCCAAACCCGTTCGCCGACCAGTGTATTGGTGCCGAGCAATGAGTTTTTGTTGCCAAGCGTGGAGCGTTGCTCTGGCGGCACAACACACCAGCGTCCGACGAATTGCTCGATCAAAACGATTTCCCGAAAATATCCGCAGAGCAACCGTTTCAGGGCTTCAGCAGAAAACGGACGCTGCCGAATAAGGCCGGTAAAGCAGGCCAGCGATTCATCTTCAACGACACCTGGATGGCTGTTCAAGCGTTCGCGCAGCGTATCAAAGCCCATACCGCCGAGTGCCAGGATCAGAGGCAGGAATCGGTCTTTTCGATTTCCTTCATACTGGATTGGCAGCTTGTATTTTTTCCAGGCCCGATAGAAATGACCGACTGCCCGGTTAGTAAACAGATCAAGAAAAGCCCGTCCGGCGGTATCGCGGTTGAACCGCTCATGGAGAATCACCTGCTCGGTGTAATGAATAGGCAGGGTGCCATTGACGCCCAGCATCCCCATGAAACTCGGCGTGATCTCAACCTGTTCCAGCTCCGCTGTTTCGAGGCCTTCATCATCAAGTCGGTAGCCAGACTGCATGCTGTCTACCTGGCTTGGCGCAAAACCGAGGCGCAGCGAGTTGCGGAAACGGATTTGTTCGCTAACTGCATCATTGTTCACGGAGCCTGCTGTTTTCCGGAACACGAGTTCATAGAGTCGTACCAGATGGAAAAACTCGTAGCGTTCCGGAGTCAGTTGACTCTGCTCTATTACCCCAGGATCGATTCGCCGTTGCGTGGTGCGCATCGGATCAACTCCTCTCCGGTTCTTTTTGAAATTACAAGCAACTGGACAAAACTATTCAGGCCCACGTACAGGCCAAGGAAACGATCGATACAGCGGCTGAAAACATCGAGGCCGCTACCCACGAAACTTGACTCGTCGATCGTGAGCCGGACCTCCAGGCCACGGATAAAGCAGGCGAATGGCTTGCCGGGCATCCAGAGAGTCTTGCTTGTTTGTTCAATACCGAGCACACCTTCGATTTGTCGTCGTGTGCTGGCGGTTCCCGGTAAATCATAAAGAGCGAGCATTTCCTGAAATGCCTTGAGGCCAGTATCTGTCAGCGATAACTGATTCAATGACAGGTGGGAAATGATTCGCCATTGACCATCCCGCCGGTGGTCAAACCGGCTTGGCTGGCTGGGTTTGCGCAACAACTTGATCGAACGAACGCTTGAGCCGCCTTCAAGAAAGAGATCCCCAGACGGAAGTCCTACCGACATCAGTGTTGGCAATTCCCGATTGGTGCAAGTCAGTTGAAGGCTCAGTACATCGGTTTTGGGCTGAACTGGATCAAAGTCGGCGTCGACAATGGATAGCGAGGTTTCGTAACCCGGACTGGTTTCGGCAACCATCGGATCTCGTTGCGCGTACCAGTAGTACCCATTCCGTTCAGGCGTTTCTCCGTGGCGCAACGAAAAGAACGGACGAAATTCGGTAATTGACTCACCCTGAGGGGTTTGTCGAATACGCCTTACCGAGTCGATGGAATAGATATCGTACGCGTAGGCCCTGCGTCCATCAGCAACGACTGGGTAGGCGGATTGGCGATGATTGATCCTGACCGGATCGCCGCGCTGGGCGAAAAGATTGACAACAGGGACGCATCCAAGTCGCAGATTCTGTGTTGTCAGTGTCTGCAGGAGGCGAGAGGTATCACTGTCGGCACGAATGCTGCCCAACGCAATACTCAGCCTGATTGTTGCTTCGCCAAGGATTTCCGGTGGTATTGCAGCAAGATCGATATCAAAAAAATTGAATTTTTCCGGAAAGCAGAAATACTCGGTCAGATAGCGATAGGCGCCATGCGCAGTGTCCGGCATTTCGAACAAGGCCTCGTCTTCGGCAAAACCGACTTCACTGATCAAACCAGGCTGTGCGATACGCCAACGCTGGTCAGTGCCGATGGCGTAGACCTTCAATTGCCGAAGAAAGAGCGAATCCCGCAAGGCTGAAGCTACTGAGGGCTCTGCATCAATGTAGACACGCAGGGTCTTCAGTTGCCGAAACCCGTCTTTAACGCTGTCGCCGTGCAAGGCCAGCGAAAACGAAAGCAGCGCATTGCTGCCGACTGGCAGACGTACTTCTCCTGGGGCTGCGGCGATTGGGTCAAAAGTCAGATTTTCGATGCTGACCGGGGTCAGCTGCACATTCCATGCCGTACGAAATTTGCATACAGCTCCCTTGATTGGCCGTGACTGCAGTTCGGTATTGCGAGGAATGCTGGAAACGCTACCCTGTCCGCGTCCGTAGTCGAAATGCGCAATCGAGCAACTTGGAAACGGGCGGAGGTAGTGCGGGTACAGAACATTGAGCAAGGCTTCTGTAAACTGCGGGTAGCTGTCCTCGAGTTTTTTCGAGACGCGCGCCGTGAGCAACGCGAAGGACTGGATCATCCGTTCGACGTGCGGATCGTCACACCCCTCTCCCGATAGCAGCAATTGCGCAGCAAGTTTGGGATAGCGTTCGGCAAACTGGCGGGAATGCTGACGCAGAAAAGCAAGCTCTCGCTCGTAGTAAGGAAGAAGATCTTCCAATTAAGCTCCTGTTCGCGGTCTATGCCGACTGACGGAATATTGGAGGCTGGTCGGTTGCAGCAGGGCGTCGAATGCAACTGGCTCCTGTGCCGGTCTGACGTACAAAACGGCATTGATCGAGAAATACAGGGCATTCACCGTCTTGCGGTGAAGTTCAAGCGCTACTCGCACATCGCGAAGTCGAGGTTCGTGGGCGACGATGGCACCTTCAATGGCTGTGCAGATACGGCGCCGGTCATGGACGTTGGCCAGGCTCAGTCCAGCAAAATCGCTCATGCCGAATCCGGCGACCGAGTCCGCAGCCAGTGGAAACTCGCTGCACCATTGCTCATCGAGAATCGCCCTGGTGTTCAATAAAGCTTCAAGGTCTCGCGCTACAGAATCCTTCAGCTGGTCAAGCGAAAGGCGTCGACGCACAGCCCCGACGGGCAGATCGTCGAACAGCTTGTCAAATAGGGATGGCTCGAAACCTTTCGTCATGAGAAAGGGCGGAAACCGGGTTCCGCCGCTTCTTTCAAAAGAACATCAACTCAGATTCGGCGTGTTCTTGGCAAGATTCCATGCTCCCTGAATATTGACCTTGCCGGACTTGTTGCCGTCGATATTCAGTTCATCGTAGGTCCATTTGACTGCCGAGTATTTGAGGGAGAAGATTTCCTTTGGAATACCTTCATCATCAACCGAGGGGGATACTGAGGCGATGATGACGTTCTTCAGTTCAATTTTCATGTATTGATGACGATTTTGTGTTCCGGATGGGTTGCCAGTCGTGTTTTTCCCGCCGAATGCCCGGTAAAAATAGATGACAACATCGTTCACCACCAAGCCGGAAGAGCAGGCTTGGTAAAGCTTGGGACTGGAACCATCAATGTCCTTGGTGAAGATCATTTCACCGTGCTCGACCCGTTCTGCGGTATGGCCGCCAGCCCCGGATGCTGTAGCAGATTTCGGCTGACGCATCGTATGGCTCCAGCTCGATACCTCCACCTGGTCCTTGTGCTTGGAATCGCGGGAATCGCCCTTGATATCGCTTCCCATGAACTCAACGTATATATCCTTCATTTCGTGCTTTCTCCTAGGTAATAAAAAACATCAGGGTTTACTTGACTGCGGCAACTCAGCGACCAAGCGCAAGGACACCGAGAGTTCGTCAAGCTGGAAGTGCGGCCGGATGAACGATACGGCGCGATATACGCCGGGGCGCCCTGGTACTTCACTGACTTCGACTGACGCTTCCCGCAATGGGAACTGCGCCTTGGTTTCCTGTGATGCCGAGTCGTCGGCTGTCACGTATTGATCGACCCAGCGTTGCAGGTAATTTTGAACATTGGCCGCTGATGCAAAACTGCCGATTTTGTCCCGCATCATTGCCTTCATGTAGTGCGCAATCCGGGAAACAGCGAACATGTACTGGAGTTGTGCAGACAGCGAAGCATTGGCATTGGCGGAGTCGGTGTCGTACTTCCTCGGCTTCTGTGCTGACTGGGCTCCGAAGAAAGCCGCATAGTCGGTATTCTTGCAATGCACCAAAGGGATGAAGCCGAGGTCGCTCAGTTCCTTCTCCCGTCGGTCGGTAATCGAGACCTCGGTCGGACATTTCAGCGCAACCTCTCCATCATCGGTACGGAAAGTATGGGTTGGCAGATCTTCCACCAGCCCTCCCCCCTCCACACCGCGGATCGCTGCACACCAGCCATGATTCTCAAAAGCGGTGGTCAAACGAACAGCAAAGGCAAACGCTGCATTGCACCACAAGTATTTTTCATGATTCGTACCATCGACTTCCTCGACATAATTGAAGCCTTCCGTGACCTCTCCGTCGATCGGGTTGTATGGCAGGCGCCCCAGGAATCGCGGTAGCGCAAGACCGACATAGCGTGAATCCTCGGACTCGCGAAATGACTTCCACTTTGCGTATTCAACGGTATCGAACACCTTCGACATATCGCGTGGCTTGCCTAATTCGGTGTAGGTCTCGAGTCCGAACAACTGAGGAGCTGCGGCTGTGATGAATGGGGCATGTGAAGCTGCTGCGATGTGCGACATCTGCTCGATGAAGTACATGTCTTCCGGTTGCCTGGTCAGTTCAAACTGGCCGATCAGGCTACCGAATGGTGCGCCGCCAAATGTTCCAAACTCTTCCTCGTAGACCTTTTTGAACAAGGCGCTCTGGTCGAAATCGATGGCTGTCTTGAAGTCCTTTACCAGTTCGCGCTTGCCTGCATTGAACAGTTTGATCTTCAGTTGTTGCCCGGTCGACGTCTGCTTGCACAGATAATGGAGTCCGGTCCACGCGCTTTCGAGCGCCTGGAACTCCGGCGCATGCATGACTTCGCTCAATTGTTCGGAAATCAGGCGGTCGAGTTCTGCGACGCGTGCATCCAGAGATGCCGCGAGATTTTCCGAAACGACAACCTCTCCGTCGAGGACCTGGTGAACAAGCTCATTGATGATGTCCCGTGCCCGATCTTTTTCCTGGTCTGATTGAGCAACCCTGCTTTCTTCGATGATCTGGTCGAGAATGGTGGACTCGCCTGCGGTGCTGCCACTGACAAATACCTGTTGCGCACTCATCGTCCATCTCCTTCGCTCTGTTTGTCGTCGAGCTGACGAAGTTGTTCGGTGTTGTTCAGTATTTCGGTCAACAGGTCTTCGAGTTTTTCGTTACCTGCCAGCTTGTTGCGTAAATCAGCCAGTTTCGCCCTGGCTTCCTGAAGCTTGCGCAAGGGCTCTACCTGCTGCACGACTGATTCCGGGCGGAAGTCCTCGAATTTCCTGAACTCGACATCCACGCCCAGTTCCCCTCCTTCCGATGTCAGGCGATTTTTCACCCTGAAGGCTGCGCGAGGTGCCATGCCATCCATGACGTCGTCAAAGTTGTCCATGTCGATATTGACGAACTTGCGGTCACGTACTTTCCCCTGATATTCCCGGGATTGCGCGGTGAAATCACCGAGTACTCCAACCACGAATGGGAGTTCCTTGACCTCGATGGCGTCACCAATCTCGACATCGTAGGTTAATTGGACACGGGGAGGTCTGACCTTCTGCAAACGTTTCTGAATGCTTTCTTTCTTCGCCACAACTTTCTCCTGATTGAATTCGAATCAAACGTACTAAATTCGAACTTTAATGCATTTTGTTTATTTAAGCATGCCAAATGGATTTCCGGTTGTGGCTGTCGCCTGCCCTTTGGGCGGCGAGGTGTCCCCGGGAGGGGTTGCCGACTGGGTTCTTGCCTTGGCCCGCGCAATGGCTTTTTTTCTGGCGGCAACCGCTTCGCGTTTTTTTCTTGCTTCCAGTTCGGCCGGTGGAACCAGGACATCTTCACCAAGGATCTCGCGCATCACCATTGCAAGGTCAGTAGCGTCAGCTCTGGCTCCCCCCTTGAGATCAACGTCATTCCGGAGTTCAGTAAGTGATTGAGCTGCTACGCGCAGTCCGGAAACCGCCCGAATGCTCTTGGCGACCTGGTCTGCCCTGTCCCGTTGCAGGGCCTCTTCAGACGAAACAATGGCTTGCGAGTAGTTTTTTGCATCAAAGTGTATTTTTGCCATATGAACCCATGGCTCTTTTCTGTCGGGCTTCGCTCGCGCAACATCGGTGAGAAGATTTATTGCCTCTTCCTTTTTCCCGCTGTCCGCCAGCAAGTCCGCTTTCTGTGAAGACAGGGTCATCAATTCGAGAAACTGATCCTTGCTGACCAGAGGCTCGGTTGTGGCGCAACCGGAAAGTACTGCCATGGCAACAAGGATCATCGGCAAGGATGACCATTTTGAGGCGAGCATACACACTCCTGAAATTATTGCTTCAAATAAAATGACAATGGGTTTGCCTGATGCAGGACGGCATAGTACATTAACGTTCTGCGTGTAATCAACCCATTTGCATATATGCCAAACAATTTTTTTGGAACAGTTGCTGCCGCTGCGGGTGATCGGATTCGTCATGTCGCTGCTGGAGGCGCAGCGATGGTTGTGCTCATTTTTGCCGCACTGGCTTCCGGTTGCGCGACGACATCAGGGGTGCAATTGGCGGGAACTGCCATTGGTATTGTTCTCGAGGCAACTGGCGTCCTGAAGAAGGATGGAGATCCTGCCAAGCGGGTCAGGGACTTGTCAGTCAGGATATTCGGGGGGGAGGAGTTGAATACGACAAGCAGTGGTGTCCCGATGTCGCTGGTCGCAAAAATCTACGTTTTGCGCTCCCCGGAGCGTTTACGCACACTGACCTATCCACAGATGACCAGCCAGGAAGGTGAAAAGGAGGCATTTGGAGAAGATCTGATCATGGTTCGCGAAGTCACGATCATTCCCGGCAAGTCTTATGAGCTGCCTTTCAAAATTCCGGGCGACGCAACGACTATCGGCATTGTTGGCATGTATCGCGCCCCCTATTCCTATCGCTGGAAACTCGCGTTCGATGCTGGCAATTCATACAGCACCGGCATCGTTGTTGGCGCTCATGCATGCGCACTGACAGCCAGCAAGGGGGCGTTGCGATCGGATATCAGTCCCGATACAGTGCAGTCACTGGTCGGCGTTCAATGTAATACACAGAAGTCGTAGACCAATGACAAGTGCAAAAATATTATGGGGGGAAGGACTTTTTCTCCGGCCTCAACATTTTCAGCAACAGGATATCCATGCAGAATCATTGGGGCGACGTGTCCTGTTGTCGGCAAACCCATATGCCTGGGGGGTTCGTGATCTTGAACTTGATCACGACGCCCTGAAAAGCGGCGTTCTGCGCTTCAATCGGGTCAATGCAATTTTTGCCAACGGAGATATTTTTACTGCCCCGGATATTGATCAGTTGCCGCCCCCCCAGGCGCTTGCCGGTGTCGTGTCAGAAGATGGGGCCACGGACTTCTTTCTGGCCCTCCATCATATCAATCCTCACGGTGGAAACTGTACGGATAGCGCTGTCGAGTCCGGGCAGGCGCGTTATCTGATTGTTCCTTGCGAGACACCGGATCTATATACCGATGCAGCCGAGGCGGCGATTTCGAAGCTGAGCAAGATTTCCCGCATCAAATCGGCCGGTGAGCCAATGGACCAGTTCCTGACGCTTCCTCTGGTTCGCATCAGAAGAACTGCCAGCAATGGTTTTGAGATCGATCCTGCCTTTATGCCGCCATCCATCAGCCTGCGCAGTGCGCCGGGGCTGTACATGATGCTGCGAAGGCAGATTGATGCGCTGCTGGCCAAAGTGGAAGCTCTGTACGGATTTCATCGTGAGCCGTCAAAGAACGTCATTGAATTTCGTTCAGGAGATATTGCTTCCTTCTGGCTCTTGCACACCGCGAGCAGTGCATGCGCCTCGTTGACCCATCTTTTTCGTAATCCAGATGTTTCGCCAGAGCGTCTTTTCCAGGAGTTCCTGCGTCTTGCCGGTGGCTTGATGACCTTTTCAAAGTCATTCACGCTGAATGACCTGCCCACATATGACCATGCCCAGCCAGGTCCCTGCTTCACGCGTCTGGAGCATATACTGCGCGAGTTGCTGGATACGGTGATTTCCACACGCTATTTCGCAATAGCCCTGAACCAGATCAAGCCATCTTTTCATGTTGGCCATCTCGATTCCGAAAAAATCAACAGTGATACGGCTTTTTATCTGTCGATCACTGCTGCACACCAGCAATCCGAAATCATCGAGTCGATCCCGCTACGCATCAAGGTTGGGGCTCCTGATGATGTGGAAAAGCTGGTCCTTTCCGCCATTTCCGGGGTTCGTCTGAGTCACGCAGCACAGGTTCCGGCACCGATTCCTGTGCGTCCTGGAGCCTGCTATTTCGCACTGGATGCCCACGGGCCGCTTTACGAAAGAATGCTCAAGGCGCAGTCGGTGATGATCTATGTTCCGGAAAGCTATCGTGACCTCAATATCGAAATGATCGCAGTTACGCCATGAATCATGCTCCCAGTCTGTTTTCCACAGCTCCTGTTTCCCAACAGGATATTCAGCCATTCGAGCAATCAACCAAAAACCTGGTTGATCTGCTCTATGACGGTTTTTACATGCTGATCCTGCTGCATAATCGAAGTGCGCCGGGGGATGTTGAGGCGTTTTCCGGAAATATCCAGAAATTTCTCGGTGAATTCGAGCGAACGGCAAAAAAACATCATTTCAATGCCGATGATATTTTTGATGCCAAGTACGCTTTTTGTGCGGCGGTCGATGAAGCGGTCCTGACGTCAAAGATGCATATCCGCGATACCTGGGAGCGCCGACCGTTGCAACTTGTCCTGTTTGGCGATCAGCTGGCAGGGGAGCATTTCTTCGATAAGCTGGAAACGGCCCGCAATGGCGGGGCCAGTCGGGTTCAGGCGCTGGAGGTCTTTCACATGTGTCTGCTGGTCGGCTTCAAAGGGCGCTACCTGCTCGAGGGGCCGGAAAAGCTCAAATATCTGACCGCACAGTTAGGTGAGCAGATCGCTCACATCAAGGGCAAGGCGGCTTCCTTTGCGCCCCACTGGGCAGCGCCGGACCAGATCGCCAACGCCATCAAGCGGGACATGCCTCTCTGGGCCATCAACTCGGTGCTCGCGCTGTTTGCCTTGCTGGCATTCATCGGCCTGGACTGGCACGCCAGTCAGCAGGTTCAGCAGGTATTGTCACCGTTCAACAATGTGGTTCAATTGGCGCCACGCGCACCCACGCTGATCATTACCCTGCCATGACGGGGGCTTTCAGGCTAGAGAGCATCCTTGCCGGATTTTGCACCGCTTGAGCGAAGCAAGTCGGCGATATCCGTATTGTTGAAGCGCAGGGCCAAGTCGAGTGCCGTCTCGCCTGTATCCATGCGCAGGTTGGCATTGGCCCCTTTTTTCAACAGGGCGCGAGCAACGCCGATATGACCACCACGTGCGGCGGCCATCAGCGCAGTCATGCCGTTATCGCTGGCGGCGTCAAGCTCCGCACCCTTGCTGACGAGAAAATCTGCAATTTCGTGGTGCCCGTTGAACGCTGCATAAACCAGTGGCGGCCAGCCGGGAACCGTTTGCGAGGCACCGGCGTTGACCAGAAGTTCAACCACGCGCAGATAGCCGCGCAACGCCGCCAGCGCCAGCGCGGTATCGCCCGCAGTGTTGCGCGCATTCAACTTGGCCCGGTTGGTGATGAGGAAGCCGGTCAGTTCGGCATGACCGTCACGGGCCGCCAGCATCAGCAGCGTGTTGCCTTCGCTGTCGGTTGTATCTACCGAAGCCCCTTTGGCCAGCAGCGGGCGAATCTCGCTGACGCTGCCCATTTTGGCGCCCTGAATCAGATCGTCGTAAGTACCGGCGAAGGACAGTGACGGGATGGTCAGCACGAATATTGCGGTCAACAGGGTTTTTTTCATGATTTTCATGGTGTTGGCGAAACTGGTTTGAACAGACGCAGAAAGTTTCCGGTGGTCACTTCAGCTATCTCTGCCAACGTAGTTTCCCGCAACCTGGCAATTTCTTCCGCGACATAGCGCACATAGGACGGCTCGTTCGGTTTGCCGCGAAAAGGTGTCGGTGCCAGATATGGTGCGTCGGTTTCGACCAGCATCCGGTCCAGCGGGCACTTCTGAGCGACCTCCTTGACGATGGCCGCATTCTTGAAAGTGACGATGCCGGAAAAGGACAGGTAAAAACCCAGGTCGAGCGCCTGGCTGGCAATCTCCCAGTTTTCGGTGAAACAGTGCATGACCCCGCCGACCGCTTCAGCCCCCTCCTCGCGCAGCACCTGCAAGGTGTCCACAGCGGAATCCCGGGTATGGACGATCAGCGGTTTGCCACATTGGCGGGCGGCGCGGATGTGCGTCCGGAAACGCTGCCGTTGCCATTCCGGTTTGTCCTTGTGCCAGTAGTAGTCAAGACCGGTTTCGCCGATTCCCAGCACTTTCGGATGGGCCGCCAGGGCCAGCAAACGGGCTTCGTCGGGTTCTTCGACGTCGCTGTATTCCGGATGCACGCCCACGGTCGCGTAAAGGTTGTCGGCCTGTTCGGCGATGGCGAGCACCTGGGGGAAATCTTCGAGATTCACGCCAATGCACAGCGCGGCACCGACCCCGCGTTCCTGCATGGCAGCGAGCACAGCGGGCAGGCGATCGGCCAGTCCGGGAAAATCGAGGTGGCAATGCGAATCAACCAGCATGCCGTCGCTCAGAGGGTGTGTGTCGGACGGGCAGACTGCAGCACGCCGCCGAGCAGGCCTTCGATCTTGCGGCGCGCTTCCTGGCCGCTTTCGTCGTCGTTGAAATGGACTCCGATGCCTTGGGCGCGGCCATTCTGGGCGCCTGCCGGGGTCACCCAGATGACGGTGCCGGCAATGGGTAGCTTGGTTGGATCATCCATCAACGACAACAGCATGAAAACTTCGTCGCCCAACGAATAGGCGCGGGTTGTCGGAATGAAGATGCCGCCGTGGCGCAGATGGGGCATGAAGGCCGCGTACAGGGCGGATTTCGAGTTGATGTTCAGCGACAGTACGCTGGGGCGCTGCGGTGCGGGTTTGACTTCGCTCATCCTCGATCAACGGCTAAACAGGGCTCGATAGTCCAGAAAAACACCTTCCAGAAAGAGGCGCGCATTGAGCGGCTGTTCTGCTTCCTGACGGCGCTGGTTCATGGTTCGGTAGAAATGAATCAGGCGAACGGCTGGAATCATATCAGCCAGCATGGTTATTTTGGGCTGTTGGCCCAGAAAATATCTGGTGGGCAAGCCATTCTTGACCAGTGTGAGGTCGACCAACCATTTTTGCACGGCCTCGATGACCTGCTTGAGTTGCAGCCGCCCCTTGCTGTCTTTGACTGCTTTTTCCAGTTCTCCGGCCAGCCCCAGTGGATCGGCACCTCTTCCCCCGGCCAGACGGTTGGCCAGTAGTTCCAGCCAGGCGCCCTGTCCCGACGTCGCCATCTCCCGGGCAAAGCGTGGCGAACCGCCGCTCAGTGCCAGCCAGCGCTCGGCATCACTGATGCCGGCGGCGACCAGCGCCCGCGTTGCAACCTCCGTCGGTGGGACGCTGATGGGTGCGGCCTGACAGCGACTGCGGATCGTTGGCAGCAATCTGGATGGTTCACTTGATACCAATAAAAACAATATACTTGCCGGTGGTTCTTCAAGTATTTTAAGAATTGAGTTTGCGGCATTCCGGTTCATCGCTTCAGCCGGATTGACGAGCACGATACACAAGCCGCCACGATGGCTGCCGACACCAAGGAATTCGTCGAGGTTACGGATCTGGTCGATGGTGATCTGCTGGCTGGGCTTTTTCTTGCCCTCTTCCGTTTCGACGTCTTCGCCGAGTGCATCCGGTTGCAGCAGCCGGAAGTCCGGATGGTTGCCTTGCGCGAACCAGTTGCAGGCCATGCATTGGCCGCAGGCATGACCGTCAGGCGCAACATTCTCACAGAGAAGTGAGGCGGCGAACTCGCGGGCCAGGGCGTATTTTCCCAGACCTTTCTGGCCGATCAGCAGCAGGGCGTGCGGCAGGCGCGGACGCCTTGCCTGCAGGCTGAGCCAATTTTCTTTGTGCAACTCTAATATATTCATTAACAAATACTTGCGACAATTACTTCAAGTTGTTTGCGAATATTTTCCAGGGTATTGTCGGCGGCGATGACGCGCATGCGCGCCGGGTTCCCGTGTGCCCGATCAAGGTAGGCCTGGCGGACCCGTTCGTGGAAATCGGCGCGCTCCTGTTCGAACTTGTCGAGCACCCGGTTGGCCAGAACGATGCGCTCCCGGGCAACATCGAGCGGCAGATCGAAGAGCAGCGTCAGGTCGGGATGCAGATGGTCGTGCACCCAGTGTTCGAGCGCCAGGAACTTGCTCTTGTCGAGACCCCGGCCGCCGCCCTGGTAAGCCCAGGTGGCATCGCTGAAGCGGTCGCAGACGACCCATTCGCCACGTGCCAGCGCCGGCTCGATCAGCCGGGCCAGATGTTCGCGACGGGCGGCAAACATCAGCAGGGTTTCGGTTTCCAGATGCATCGGTTCATTGAGCAGCAACTCGCGCAGTTTCTCTCCAAGTTCGGTGCCGCCGGGCTCCCGGGTGACCTGCACGGTCAAGCCCTTGCCGCGAAGCTGTTCGGCCAGCCATTCGACGTGGCTGCTCTTGCCGGCGCCGTCGATGCCTTCGAAGGTGATGAACTTGCCTCTCATTTTCCGCCTCTCTGGTATTTGTTGACCGCCCGGTTGTGTTCGTCGAGCGTCCTTGAAAACTGGCTGCTGCCGTCGCCGCGGGCAACGAAGTAGAAGGCATCGCTGGCGGCCGGCGCGAAGGCGGCACGGATCGACGCCAGCCCCGGCATGGCAATCGGTGTCGGCGGCAGGCCGGCCCGCGTGTAGGTATTGTACGGGGTGTCGGTCTGCAGATGGATCTTGCGCAGGTTGCCGTTGAAATTCTCGCCCAGGCCGTAGATCACGGTCGGGTCGGTCTGCAGACGCATGCCGATGCGCAGGCGATTGACGAAAACGGCGGCAACCTGCGTGCGATCTTCCTCGCGGCCGGTTTCCTTCTCGATGATCGAGGCCATGATCAGCGCTTCGTCAGGCGAACGGTACGGCAGCCCCGGTGGACGTTGCGACCAGGCTTCGTCGATCTGGCGCTGCATGTTGCCGACGGCGCGGGCAAGTACGTCCAGATCGCTGGAGTCCTTGTCGAACAGGTAGGTGTCGGGCAGCAGGCGCCCTTCCAGACTGCGCAGCGGCAGCCCCAGGCGGGCGATCAGCTGGGCTTCGCTCAGGCCTTTGCTGTCGTGCTGCAAGCGCGGATGGGCATCAAGACGGGCGCGGAACTGGCTGAAGGTCCAGCCTTCGATCAGCGTGATACTGGCCTGGCTGACGCGTCCGGTGGCTAGTTTGTCGAGCAGGCTCAACGGTGTTTCGCCGGCATCGGTAGCATAAGTGCCGGCCTTGATCGCGCCGCTCTTGCCCTGCCAACGGGCCAGCAGCACGAACAGGTCGCCCTGGACGGGAATCCCGGCAGCGTTGATCTGGCGCAACGCTCCCCGCAGGCTGCTGCCGGCGGGTACACGAAATTCGACCCCGGTCTGCTTCAGCGCGATCGGCTGTTGCGACCACCAGATGAAGCCGGCGGCCACTGCGGCTGCGGTGATCGACAACAGGACGGCAAGACGGAAAATGAAACGCATGGGAACTCGTGGGCGACAAACGGGTCTTGCCCGTCGGAAACGAGCAGCAAAATAGTCTGGCAAAACGTCGGGCAAATCGGGCGATATAATAGCCCAAACCACAAGGAGCCTTCATGAACCCCCATTGGCGCAGCTTTCTCGAATCGGCCGAAGCGACTTTCGCCGGCGATTCTTCAGACCTCCTCGACTTCGGTGACGCGCAGGCGGAGCTGCTGGCCGCCGGTCGGCAGACCGTGCTCGTGCCGCTGACTCACCTGGCACTGATTTCGGCCGCCGGCGAAGATGCCAAAACCTTTCTGCACAGTCAATTCACCAACGACGTCAATCACCTGGCGCGTGGGCAGGCGCAGCATGCCGGTTGGTGCACCGCCAAGGGACGCATGCAGGCCAGTTTCGTCGCCTGGAACGAAGACGATACCTACCACCTGATGCTCGCCGCCGATTTGCTCGAGGCCACGCAGAAACGACTGCAGATGTTCGTTTTGCGGGCAAAAGTGAAGTTGACCGCAGAAGGCGACCAGATACTGCTTGGCCTGGCCGGGCCGCAGGCGCTTGAAGCGCTGGCCGATGCCGGCCTGGGTGCCCCCGAAGCGCCGATGAGCACGATGGTCAGCAATGACATCACCGTGCTGCACCTCGATGATCAACGCTATGTCGTGGTAGCCCCCGCCAGTGCTGCTCCGGCGCTGTGGCAGAAGCTCTCGGTCAAGGCGCGGCCAGCCGGTGTGCCGGCCTGGCGCTGGCTCGACATCCAGGCAGCTTTCCCGCTGGTGACGCTGGCGACCAAGGAGGAATTCGTGCCGCAGATGGCCGATTTCGAGAAGATCGGCGGCGTCAGCTTCCACAAAGGCTGCTATCCGGGTCAGGAAATCGTTGCCCGGACGCAATACCTGGGGAAGGTCAAGCGCCATCTCTACCGTCTGAGCGGCGATGTCGCGGTGCAGCCCGGCGACGAACTGTTCTCGCCGGACAATCTTGAGCAGGCCAGCGGCAAGATCATGACGGCAGCGCCCTCGCCCACCGGCGGTTATGTTGCGCTGGCGGTCGTGCAATCCAACTTTGCCGACAACCTGCGCCTCGGTTCGCGCGATGGCGCGGTTGTCACGGCGGCAGCGGTCAATCCTGCCTGAGCGGCAGGCATGTGCCTGATCGTCGTCGGCTGGCAGGTTCATCCGGATTACCCGCTGGTTGTCGCCGCCAATCGCGATGAGTTTCACGCCCGGCCGACGGCGGCGGCCGCTTTCTGGCCGGACGCCCCGGACATCTGCGGCGGGCGCGATCTCGAAGCCGGCGGCACCTGGCTGGGCGCGACCCGGGACGGGCGTTTTGCCGCCGTCACCAATGTCCGCGAACCGGGCAAGCCAGCCGGAAAATGCTCGCGGGGCGCGTTGACCGCAGGATTTCTGCGGTCAACGCAGTCGGCCGGCGATTTTTCCGCCGGCATCGTTGCCGAGGATCATGCCGGCTTCAACCTGTTGCTGGCCGACCAGACCTCGCTGTTTTACATATCGAACCGCGACCAGCCGCCGCGTCAGTTGCCACCGGGCATCTACGGCCTGTCGAATCACCGCCTGGACACCCCGTGGCCGAAACTGGTCAAGGCACGGGAACGCTTCGCTGCGGCGCTGACTGGTCTGCCGGATGAGGCAGCCTTCTTCGCCCTGCTCGCCGACCGCGAGATCGTTGCCGACGCGGCATTGCCCGATACCGGCGTGCCGCTGCCGTGGGAACGCCTGCTGTCGGCGGTGTTCGTGCAATCACCCGATTACGGCACGCGCGCCTCGACCTTGCTGCTGCGCGACCACGACGGCAACATCACGCTGCACGAGAAAAGTTTTGGCCCGGATGGCCGGAAAATTCAGTCTTCGCTGATGTCGACCGCCGTATAACACGGCACCAGGTCGAACAATTCGATGATGTCGGCGTTGCGCATGCGGATACAGCCGTGCGAGCCGGGGATGCCCATTTCCGCCGTATCCGGCGAGCCGTGGATGTAGACGTAACGGCGCATCGTATCTACGCAACCGAGCCGGTTATGACCGGGCTGGCAGCCGGACAGCCAGAGGATGCGCGTCAGGATCCAGTCGCGCCCGGGAAACTGTTCGGCCAGTTCGGGGGTCCAGATTTCACCGGTCGGACGGCGACGCACGAAGACGGTATTGGCCGGGTGGCCGCCGCCGATTTTTGCCCGCACGATGTGCGGACCGCGCGGTGTCTGATAACTGCCGGATACTTCGCCAACGCCGGCTGCTGCGGTCGACACCGGATATTCACGAAAAACGGCGCCGTTGTCGTCGACGACCTGCAGGGTCTGGCGGGCAACCGAGACCAGGAGCTTCATTGGGTTTTCCGGCGCCGGCCGGCAAAGAAGGCAGACAGCATGCTGCTGCATTCATCCGCCAGAATGCCGCCTTCGACCGTCGCATGATGATTCAGCCGCTCGACGCCGAACAGGTCGACGACGCTGCCGTGCACGCCGGTCTTGGGGTCGCGGGCGCCGTAGATGACGCGGCTGATGCGCGCGTGCATGATCGCGCCGGCACACATCGCGCAGGGCTCAAGCGTGACATAAAGTTCACAGCCCGGCAGCCGGTAGTTGCCGAGCGTACGTGCCGCGTCGCGCAGCGCGGCAATTTCGGCATGCGCCGTCGGATCGTGCTCGCCGATCGGCGAATTGAAGCCGCGGCCGACAATCTCGCCATCGAGCACGACGACCGCCCCGACCGGCACTTCGCCCAAGCATTCCGCCGCCCGCGCCAGCGACATCGCCTCACGCATGAAGTATTCGTCACTGAGGCCGGTGGCAAGGATATTCACAGTATTTTCCGAAGTCATTATTCGAGCGGGGCGGGCCGGATGGAGGCGTAGTATACCGCAGCGTTTTGCCAAGTCCGGACCTGCTGCCTCGTCCACCGGCGCCCCGATCAGCCTTCTCTGCAAGAAAATCATGCTCGAACATATCCTGATGTTTACCCTCGGCCTTGTCGCCCTGACCATTGGCGCCGAACTGATGGTTCGCGGTGCGGCGCGTCTCGCCCTGACCTTCGGCATCTCGCCGCTGGTGGTCGGCCTGACAATCGTCGCCTTTGGTACCAGCGCGCCGGAAATGGCGGTTTCCGCAGGCGCCGCGTTGAGCGGTTCCGGCGACCTGGCAATCGGCAACGTGGTCGGCAGCAACATCGCCAACGTCCTGCTGATCCTCGGCCTGTCGGCGCTGATCGTGCCACTGGCGGTGAATGAACAGATCATCCGCCAGGAAATCCCGATCATGATCGGCGCCAGCCTGCTCTTCCTGGTGTTGGCGCTCGACGGCAATATCGGTCGGGGCGAAGGCGCGCTGCTGTTTGCGCTGGTCATCGTCTACACCGTTTTCCTGGTCACCCAGTCACGCCGTGCCAGCAAGGCGGCGGAGGCCGAGTTTGCCGAAGAAATGCCGGATACCACCAGCGCCTGGGATGCGCACTGGAGCGTCCAGGCGCTGCTGGTCCTCGGCGGCCTCGGCCTGCTGATACTGGGCGCCGACTGGCTGGTCGATTCAGCCGTGGCCGTGGCCCGTGCCTTCGGTGTCAGCGACCTGGTGATCGGCCTGACTGTTGTGGCCGTCGGCACCTCGATGCCGGAAATCGCCACCTCGCTGGTTGCCGCCTTCCGTGGTCAGCGTGATATCGCCGTCGGCAATGTTGTCGGCAGCAATATCTTCAACATCTTCGCCTGCATGGGCTTTGCCGGCCTGATCGCCGATGGCGGCATCATGGTTTCCGAAACCGCGCGCAATTTCGACCTCTGGGTGATGCTTGCCGTTGCCTTCGCCTGCCTGCCGATCCTCTTTACCGGACGTGAAATCGCCCGCTGGGAAGGTGGCGTTTTCCTCGGTTACTACGCTGCCTACACGCTCTATCTGATCCTGGCCGCGACGCAGCATGCAACCCTGCCTGCTTTCTCGACCGCGATGCTGAGCTACGTTCTGCCTTTGACGGTGATCACACTGATCGTCAGCTTCGTGCACAGCAACATCAAGGCTGGACCGCCGGCAGCCTGAGTCCGGCGACAAGAAAATCCATCAGGACGCGAACGCGATGCGGCACGTGGCGATTGCCCGGCAGCATCGCGTGAATGCCAAGCTCCGGCAGGGGAAATCCGGACAGGATGATCTCGACCCGACCGGCGGCAACCGCTTCCTCGATGATGAAATCCGGCTGCAGGGTGATGCCCATGCCCTGCGCCGCCGCTGCCACCAGCACGTCGCCATTGTTGGCATGAAGCCGGCTGCGCACCGGGAATCCCTGGAGTTGCCCGCTAACCAGGAAAGACCACTGCTGTGATGCGACGCCTGCGGTATAGCCCAGGCATTCGTGGTGGATCAGCTCGGCCGGATGTTGCGGTCGACCGTGGCGGGCGAGATATTCCGGTGCGGCGACGACGTGCATCCGGCTGCTGCCGATACGCCGTGCGACGTCGCCACCTGCCAGTTTCCGGGTAATGCGCAGCGACAGGTCGATGCCCTCTTCGATCAGTTTCACCTGGCGATCGCTGAAATCCATGTCGAGCGAAACTTCCGGGTAGCGTCGGGCAAAATCCAACAGCATCGGCGCCAGGCGTTTCAGACCAAAACTCAGCGGCACGCTAAGGCGGATGTTGCCGCGCGGGGTCAGGCGCTCTTCGGCAACATCGGTTTCGGCCGCCTCGACCAGGTTCAGGATGACCCGGCATTTCTCCAGGTAGGCGGTACCGGCCGACGTCAACGTCAGCCGACGCGTGCTCCGCGCCATCAGCTTGACGCCAAGATGGGCTTCCAGGCCGGCGATCTGGCGCGTGACCACCGAGCGCGCCACCCCCAGTTGCTGGGCCACCGCGGCAAAACTGCCCAATTCGGCGATGCGGACGAACAGATGCATGGCTTCGAGTCGATCCATTGTTGCTAATCCGGCAATAATGATTTGCGTATTGTCTAGTATTTCCGCCTGTCAATGCAGAATAAAGTGCAGTCATCGCATCAGGACATATCGCCATGACCACGCACTTCCCCACCCTCTTCGTTCCGCACGGCGCGCCCACCTTCGCGCTGCAGCCGGGTGCCGCCGGCGCAGCGCTGGTCCGCCGCGCGGCCACCTTGCCGTTGCCACGGGCGATCATTGTCGTCAGCCCGCACTGGGACACGGCGATCCCGACCGTCGGCACTGCCCGGCGCCTGGAAACCATCCACGACTTCTACGGTTTTCCGCCTGAGCTCTACGCCCTGCGCTATCCGGCCAGCGGCTGCCCGGAAGCCGCCGGCGAAGTACTCGCCGCGCTGACCGCTGCCGGTCTGCCGGTTGAGGAAGACGCCCGGCGTGGCCTTGATCATGGCGCCTGGGTGCCGTTGCGGATGATGTTCCCCAATGCCGACGTGCCCGTCGTCCCGCTGTCGATCCAGAGCCGTGGCGGCGTCGACCAGGCCTTTCGTCTCGGCCAGGCCTTGGCGCCGCTGACGGCCCGAGGTTTCCTGGTCATCGCTTCGGGCAACGTCACGCACAACCTGCGCGATTTCCAGCGTGCCCATGCCAGCGGCGGCCAGACCCCGGCCTATGTCCGCGACTTCACCGGCTGGCTGGCTGCCCGACTGGCTGCTGGCGACATCGCCGCACTGCTCGATTACCGTCGGCAGGCGCCCGGCGCCGTCGAGGCCCTGCCGAGCGATGAACATTTGCTGCCTTTTTTTGTCGCACTGGGTGCGGCGGGAGAAGGGGCGGAACCGGAACGTTTCCATGCCGGCATCGACGACTACGTCATCGCCATGGACGCTTACGCATTTTTGCCCAAACAAGGAGGTTGACCGTGAAAAACCACTACACCGCAACGGCCAAGGCCCTGCACTGGCTGATGGCCCTGATGCTCTTCGCCATGCTGGCGCTGGGCTTCTACATGCAGGGTCTGCCCCTGTCGCCGGAGAAACTGCAGCTCTATTCCTGGCACAAGTGGGCCGGCGTGACGATTTTCCTGCTGGTGCTGTTCCGCCTCGCCTGGCGCTTCACCCACCGGCCGCCGGCATTGCCGGCGAGCATGCCGAAACTCATGCAACTGGCTGCCCACGCCGGCCACCTGGCGCTCTACGGCCTGATGCTCGCCATCCCGCTGTCCGGCTGGCTGATGAGTTCGGCCAAGGGTTTCCAGACCGTCTGGTTCGGCGTCCTGCCGCTGCCCGACCTGCTGACCAAGGACAAGGCGCTCGGCGATCTGCTGCAGACCGTCCATGTCAGCCTCAACCTGTTGCTGCTCGTGGTCGTTGCCGGCCATGTCGGTGCCGCCCTCAAACACCATTTCATCGATCGTGACGACATCCTGACCCGGATGTTGCCCAAGCGTACCCAGGAGAACTGACATGAAACGCATCCTTTCCACTCTCGCCCTGGCTGTCGCGCTGCTGCCGCTATCGGCGCAGGCCATTGAATATACACAGGTGCAGGCTGCGAAAAGCAGTGTCGTCTTCACCTACCAGCAGATGGGTGTTGCGGTCGACGGCCATTTCCGCAAGTTTTCCAGCCAGCTTTCCTTCGACCCGGCCAAGCCGACCGCCGCCCGCGTCAGCTTCGACGTCGAACTGGCCAGCGTCGACACCGGCGCCCCGGAAGGCGACAGCGAAGTTGCCGGCAAGCCCTGGTTCAATACCAGCGCTTTCCCGGTTGCCCGTTTCGTATCCGGCGGCGTCAAGGCACTCGGCGGCAATCGCTACGAGGTCGCCGGCAAGTTGACGATCAAGGGCCGTACCCAGGATGTCGTCGTCCCCGCCACCGTCACCACTCAGGGCAACACCGCCATCTTCGACGGCGCTTTCACCATCCGCCGTGCCGACTTTTCCATCGGCGAAGGCAGCTGGGCCAAGTTCGACATCGTCGCCAACGACGTCCGCATCAAGTTCCGCATCGCCGCCACCGGCAAGTAATCCCCCAACCCCAAGGAGAAACCCCATGAAAAAGCAACTCGCCATCCTCGCACTCGCCATCGCCGCCGCCACGCCGGCACTGGCTGCGCCGGAAACCTACACGATCGACGGCACCCACACCTTCCCGCGCTTCTCGTACAGCCACTTCGGCTACTCGACCCAGCTCTCGCGCTTCAATACCACCACCGGCAAGGTCGTCTTCGATGCGGCGGCCAGGACTGCTACGGTCGACATCGTCATCGACACGAAATCCGTCGATACCGGCTACGCCACTTTTAACGAACACATCCAGGGCGAGGATTTCTTCAATACCGCCAAGTATCCGACCGCCACCTTCAAGTCGACCAAGGTCATTTTCCAGGGCGACAAACCGGCCAGCATCGAAGGCCAGCTGACGATCAAGGGCGTGACCAAGCCGGTGACGCTGACCGTCACCGACTTCAAGGCTGCACCGCATCCGATGCTGAAGAAGAACGCCATCGGCGCCAACGCCTGGACAGTGATCAAGCGCTCCGAATTCAACGCTGGCAAGTACGCCCCGAATGTTGGCGACGAAGTACGCATCGACGTGGCGATCGAAGCCATCGCGCAATAAAGGCCTTTGGCAAAAGAAAACGGCGCCTTGCGGGGCGCCGTTTTTTTACCTTGCGAGCTGGATCATTCCCACTCGATCGTCGCCGGCGGCTTGCCCGAGACGTCGTACACCACCCGGTTCAGTCCGCGCACTTCGTTGATGATGCGGTTGGAAACGCGACCGAGCAGTTCGTACGGCAGATGCGCCCAGTGCGCGGTCATGAAATCGCTGGTAACGACGGCACGCAGCGCGACGACGTTTTCGTAGGTGCGGCCGTCGCCCATGACGCCGACGCTCTTGACCGGCAGGAAGACGGCGAAGGCCTGGCTGGTCAGGTCATACCAGGTCTTGCCGATATCGGCCTCGGTGCAGGCACCGGCGGCGACATCGCGCTCGCTTGCTACGGTCGACCGCAATTCATCGATGAAAATGGCGTCGGCGCGTTGCAGCAGGTGCGCCGCCTTCAGCGTGACTTCGCCAAGGATCCGCACCCCCAGGCCCGGACCCGGGAACGGATGACGATAGACCATCTCGCGCGGCAGGCCGAGGGCGACACCGAGTTCGCGGACTTCATCCTTGAACAGTTCGCGCAGCGGTTCGAGCAGCTTCAGATGCATGTCTTCCGGCAGGCCGCCGACATTGTGGTGGCTCTTGATCGTGTGGGCGCCCTTCTTGCCCTTGCCGGCCGACTCGATCACATCCGGGTAGATGGTGCCCTGGGCCAGCCATTTGGCCGACACCAGTTTCTTTGATTCGGCCTGGAAGACTTCGACGAATTCCTTGCCGATGATCTTGCGCTTCTGTTCCGGGTCGGAAACCCCGGCCAGCTTGCCCATGAAGTCGTCGACAGCATCGACGCGGATGACCTTGACGCCGAGATTGCGCGCGAACATGTCCATGACCATGTCACCTTCGTTCAGGCGCAGCAGGCCGTGATCGACGAAGACGCAGGTCAGCTGGTCGCCGATGGCGCGGTGGATCAGTGCCGCCGCAACGCTCGAATCGACACCACCGGAGAGACCGAGGATGACATCATCGCTGCCGACTTGGGCGCGGATAGAGGCCACCGCTTCGGCGATGTAGTCGCCCATGACCCAGTCAGTGCCACAGCCGCAGATGCCGTGCACGAAGCGTTCGAGGATGGCACGGCCCTGCAGCGTGTGGGTGACTTCAGGGTGGAACTGGACGGCGTAGAACTTGCGCGCCTCGTCAGCCATCGCCGCGATCGGGCAGGACGGCGTCGACGCCATGGTCTTGAAACCGGGCGGCAGTTCCATCACCGAATCACCGTGACTCATCCACACCTTGAGCATGCCGTGACCTTCGGCCGTGGTGAAATCGGCGATGTCGTTCAACAGCGCCGTATGGCCGTGCGCACGGACTTCCGAATAACCGAATTCGCGTGCCTTGCCGGCCGCTTCGGCGGTCATTACCTGGCCGCCGAGCTGCTGCGCCATCGTCTGCATGCCGTAGCAGATGCCCAGCACCGGGACGCCCAGTTCAAAGACGACCTTCGGTGCACGCGGTGTGTCGCCTTCGGTCACCGAGTTCGGACCGCCGGACAGGATGATGCCCTGCGCGCCATAGCTGCGGATGAACTCGTCGGAAACGTCGTACGGATGGATTTCGCAGAAGACCTTGGCTTCACGCACGCGACGGGCGATCAGTTGGGTGACCTGGGAACCGAAATCGAGGATGAGGATTTTCTGATGGGACATGTTCACAACCTTGAATGAAAAAGGCGGCTGAATTAGCCGCCCTTCTGGACACTGGAACGATCAGTCGAGGTGATAGTTCGGCGCTTCCTTGGTGATCTGCACGTCGTGGACGTGCGATTCGCGGATACCGGCCGAGGTGATTTCAACGAAGCAGGCCTTGTCGTGCATCTCGGCAATGCTCGGCGTGCCCAGGTAACCCATCGACGAGCGCAGACCACCCATCAACTGGTGGATCACGGCAAGCACCGAGCCCTTGTACGGCACGCGGCCTTCGATACCTTCCGGCACGAACTTGTCGACGTTACCGGTGTTCTCCTGGAAGTAGCGGTCGCTTGATCCGGCCTGCATCGCACCCAGCGAACCCATGCCGCGGTAGGACTTGTACGAACGGCCCTGGAACAGTTCGACCTCACCCGGTGCCTCCTCGGTACCGGCGAACAGGCCGCCAAGCATGACCGTATCGGCACCAGCAGCAATCGCCTTGGCGATGTCGCCGGAGTAGCGGATGCCACCGTCGGCAATCATTGGTACGCCAGTACCCTTGAGCGCTTCGGAAACATTCTGGATGGCGGTGATCTGCGGCACGCCGACACCGGCGACGATACGCGTGGTACAGATCGAGCCTGGGCCGATGCCGACCTTGACGCCGTCGGCGCCGGCATCGAGCAAGGCATGTGCCGCATCGGCAGTGGCAATATTGCCGCCGATGACTTCAATCTGCGGGAAGTTTTTCTTGACCCACTTGACGCGGTCGAGCACACCTTGCGAGTGACCGTGAGCGGTATCGACAACCACGACGTCTACGCCGGCTTCAGCCAGCAGTTCGACACGCTCTTCGGTACCGGCACCGACGCCAACGGCAGCGCCGGCACGCAGGCGGCCGGTGGCATCCTTGTTGGCCAGCGGGTGTTCGGTGGACTTCAGGATGTCCTTGACGGTGATCAGGCCACGCAGGTGGAATTCGCTATCGACCACCAGCACGCGTTCCAGGCGGTGGGCGCGGATCAGTTCCTTGGCGTCCTCGACGCTGGCTTCCTCATTGACCGTGACCAGGCGCTTGCGCGGTGTCATGATCGACTTGACCGGTTGATCAAGATTGGTCTCGAAGCGCAGGTCGCGGTTGGTGACGATGCCGACGACCTTGCCGTTCTTGTCGATTACCGGCAGACCGGAAATCTTGTGCTGGCGGGTGATCTCGATGACGTCGCGAACGGTCATGTTCGGCGTTACCGTGAACGGATCGCGCAGGATGCCGGACTCGAAACGCTTGACCTTGGCCACTTCGGCGGCCTGGGCGCGGGCGGAGAGATTCTTGTGGATGATCCCGATACCCCCCTCCTGCGCCAGCGCAATGGCCAGCCTGCCTTCCGTCACGGTATCCATGGCGGCCGAAAGCAGAGGCAGGTTCAGGGTGATGTTGCGGGTCAGTCGCGTGGCGAGGCTGACGTCGCGGGGAAGAACTTGAGAGTGTGCGGGGACGAGCAGGACGTCGTCGAAAGTCAGGGCTTTTTGCAGAAGTCGCATGGCCTTTAATCCAAGGTCACAAAATCGTATTATACAGAAATCCTCCGCAAACCCCGATGACCTGACCATGAACAAAACACTGATTTTTGCCTTTGTGTTGGCGTCGACCGCAAGTCTTACACCTGCGCATGCCCAGACCTACCAGTGGAAGGATGGCAATGGCAAGACGGTGATCTCCGATACGCCACCACCAGCCAGTGCCAGGGGGAGCCGTTCGATCGGCGTGCACCAACCGGCCGTGGTCACCGAAAAGCCCGCCGAGTCCACTGCGGAAACAAAAGCGGCCGAGGCAGCAGAGGCCAGCGCACCGCTGAGCACGGCGGAAAAGGATATGGAATTCCGGAAGCGCCAGCAGGAAGCGCGTGAAAAAGCGGAAAAGGATGCCAAGGAAGCGGCTGCGTTGCGTGATCGTCGCGAAACCTGCGAACGGGCGCGACAGAATTATCGGGCCCTGCAATCCACTCAGCCGGTGCTTCAGTACGATCAGAAGGGCGAACGCCAGTTGATGGACAACCGGCAACGCCAGCAGGAACTCGAGCGGACGCGCCGCATCATGCAGGAAGCCTGCAAGTAAGCCGGTCGAATCAGCTTTCGGCGGCTTCGCTGTCCCCGGCCCCCTTCTTCATGACCTTGCCTTCGGCAGCACGCTGCTTGCGCACCTCCTTCGGATCGGCGATCAGCGGCCGGTAGATTTCGACGCGATCGAAATCGCGCAGCACGGCATCGGGCTTTGACAGCTTGTTCCAGATACCGAATTTGTTCTTCTTCAGGTCGATTTCCGGGTATTTGCTCAACAGCCCCGAGCTTTCAAGTGCCTGCTCCAGGGTACTGCCGGCGGCTAACCGCAGACGGACGACTTCCTGCTTGTTGGGCAGCGGATAGCAGACTTCAACGGCAATCATTTGTTCAGCCATGACTGGCTCCATAAACCTGCGCCGCACGGCGCACGAAGGCGTCGACGAAGGTGTTGGCGATATGGCTGAACACCGGGCCGATGACCTTCTCGAACAATTTGCTGGAAAACTCGTAGTGCAGCCGGAACTCGATCTTGCAGGCATTCTCGGCGAGCGGACGGAAATGCCAGGAACCCTCCAGGCGACGAAACGGACCGTCGACCAGGCGAATGTTCATCAGCGTCGGAAACTGTTTGTCATTCTCCGTCGTGAAGCTGGATTTCACCGCGTGGTAATTGATATGTAGCGTTGCCACAGTTCTTGCAGCATCGCGGAATTTGAGCTCGGTACGATTGCACCACGGCAGGAAGGCCGGGTAGTCCTCGCAACGATCCACCAACTCGAACATCCGGGTGGCTGAGTGCTCGATCAAGACGGTTTTTTCGACCAGGGCCATGCTGCGGCAGCGTTCCTGTATTCCTGTAGAATCGAGGATTTTAATGGATCACGCGGCAGCATGAGCATCACGGTCAACAAAAAAGCCTTTCACGACTACTTCGTTGAAGAGAAGTATGAGGCCGGCATTGCCCTCGAAGGCTGGGAGGTCAAGGCGATTCGTGCGGCCCGGATGAACATCAAGGAATCCTACGTCATCATCCGCAATGGCGAGCTTTTCCTGATCGGCATGCACATCAGCCCCCTGCCGATGGCATCGACCCACAATCACCACGATCCGGTGCGCACGCGCAAACTGCTGCTGCATGCGCGGGAAATCGCCAAGCTGATCGGCAAGGTCGAACGCGCCGGTTATGCGCTGATCCCGATCGATCTGCATTTTGTACGTGGCCGGATCAAGCTGGAAATCGGCCTGGCCAAGGGCAAGAAACAGCATGACAAGCGTGCCGACCAGCAGGAAAAGGAAGGCAAGCGCGAAGCCCAGCGGGCGATGAAGGAAAAACTGCGCTGAGATGAGCATGGACGCCCTGCTCTACTGGGTCGGCATGTCTGCTGTCGCAGTCAACGCACTGACCGGCGTTCTCGATTCGGGGCGCAAGCAGATGGACCTGATCGGTGCCCTGCTGGTGGCTGTTGCCACGGCGCTGGGCGGCGGTACCGTGCGCGATCTGCTGCTCGACCGGAATGTCTTCTGGGTTGTAGACCAGACCTATCTGATGGCGGCGCTGGGCACCGGCCTCGTTGCCTTTTTTGTCGTCCGCAGCTTCAGCCTGCCGCCCCGTCTGTTCCTTATTCCCGACGCGATCGGCCTGGCACTGTTCACCATCATCGGTACCCAGATCGCCCTCCAGTGGAATACACCCTGGCTGGCAGCCAGCCTGATGGGCGTGATCACCGGTGTGGTCGGTGGCGTATTGCGCGACATCCTGTGCAACGACGTACCCAGTATTTTCCTCAAGGGTGAGTTGTATGCCACTGCCGCCTGGCTCGGTGCGCTGGCACTGATCGGCCTGCAGGAAATCGGAGTGACCCCGGTCAATGCTGCCTGGGCTGCCATGGGGATCGTTCTGGTGTTGCGCCTGCTGGCCCTGCGTTTCAGTCTGACCCTGCCCGCACTCGGGCAGGCACGCTAGCCGATGCCGATTTTGGTATATTCTTTACCCGCCATGAAAAACACCCGCATCGTTCTTGCTGATGACCAACTGCTGGTTCGCGCCGGTATTCGGGCCTTGCTCGAAACCTTGCCCGGCTATGTTGTCGAGGCGGAGTGCGCCGATGGCCATCAGGCCATCGCCGAGATCGCCCGCTGCAAGCCCGATGTCGTGCTGCTCGACATCGCCATGCCCGGACCGTCCGGGATTGAGGTGGCCAGGATGTTGCGCCAGCGCGATCCGGCGATGCGCATCCTCATCCTGTCCAGCATCGACCGGCGGGAAATCGTCGAGCAGGCACTTGATGCGGGCGTCGATGGCTATCTGCTCAAGGATTTCATTCTCGATGAACTGCAGCAAGCACTGTCGGCCGTGCTGTCGGGGCAGGCTTTCCTGTCACCGAAAATCAGCGCGATCACCCGCAGCGCTGCGAGCAACGACAGCGGCCGTGAAGAGCGCCTGACCGCACGCCAGACTGAAATCCTGCGTCTTGTCGCGTACGGAAAAACCACCAAAGAAATCGCCAGGGAACTTGGTATCAGCCCGAAAACCGTGGAATTTCACCGGGCCCGCCTGATGCAGCGTATCGGCGTCCATGATGTTACCGGCCTGACCCGCTTTGCCGTGCAGAACGGCCTGGTGTCCTGAGTTCAGTCAGCGCTGGTTTCCAGATAGCGCGCCAGTTCACCGCAAACTTCATTCAGTGATTCCTTGAGTGCCCGGCTACGCGCCAGCCAGTCGATGCCGACACCGTCCTGGCGGTGGCAATACAGCACGTATTCGAGTTCCCTCGCCAGGGCAACTGATTGATGGGCGGAAAACAAAACGCAGCTACTGCGTATGTCGTGAACAACGTCCTGCAGGGCGGGAATGTCGCTTTCGGCGGCAGCCCGATCAAGACGTTCCACAAGTTGCGGGTGGTTATCGATGAACAGATGAATCAGACGAACCGCAGCAGCCCGGTTGCGCCCAAGATTTACCAGCAGGTAATCGAGATTGCAAACTTGCCCGCCGTTATTGTTGTCGATGGAATTCGACATGGACGAACACCTTCTTTTTCTTTGTGTTGTTTGTCCATAGCTTAGAAACAAAGGCAGGCCGGGGGAACCGGGTATTACCCTAGGGGCATGAAATTACTCAAACATGTGCGACTGACCAGCCTCACGCAGCAAGCGCCTGGCGAACAGCAGGTCCTCCCAGGCTTTCGCCTTGTCGGGCAAATTACGCAGCAGATAGGCCGGGTGGTAGGTCACGGCCACCGGGATGCCGGCATGCTCGAAACGGCGTCCGCGCATCGCAGCCAGGGATTTGTCCTCGCCCAGTACCGAATGGACGGCCGCCTTGCCCAGCAGGACGATCACCTTCGGCTTGAGCAAGGTAATCTGACGCTCCAGCCACGGCCGGCAGGCGGCCATTTCTGCAGCCTCCGGCGTGCGGTTGCCAGGTGGCCGGCACTTCACCGCATTGGCGATGTAAACCTTTTCGCCACGAGCGATGCCGAGAGATGCCAGCATCGCATCCAGCAACTTGCCGGCCTGGCCGACGAAAGGCTCGCCCCGCACATCCTCTTCCGCACCGGGGCCTTCGCCGATGAACAGCCAGTCCGGTTTCAGGTCGCCGACCCCGGGCACAGCCTGCTTGCGCTGCTGGCAAAGAATGCAGGCGCTGCATTCCCGTATCCCCTGCTGCAATTCCGGCCATCCCAGACCGTCGACCGCAGGCGTCGGCCTCAATACCGGTGCCTCGCCTGCGCCGGCCACAACCGGCAGTGCTACAGCTGTCACTGCAACAGATGCAGCGGCCTCGGCAATTGGCGCCGGTGTTTCTTCCTGCTCCAAAGCAGCGCGGGCGTCATCACGCAGGACCCACTGAGGCGTTATGCCCATTTCGGCGAGCATCTGTTCGCGGTTCAGGCTCATGCGAGTTCCTTTTCAAAAACCAGCGCATCTTCGCGCCCGATCGCTGCCGGGTAATAACCCTTGCGCAGACCGATCTGGCGAAACCCGAAGTGCTTGTACAGTTCGACAGCGCGCCCATTGGCCGGCCTGACTTCGAGAAACATCCGGTGCGCACCAGCCAGTGCGGCACACTCCATGGCATTACGCAGCATGCGGGCACCGTAGCCGCGCCCCTGGAAGCGCTCTGCAACGCCAATATTGAGCAGATGGGCCTCGTCGAGCACGCGCATGACGATCGAGAAACCGATCAATTCGCCGCCGATGCGTGCCACCCAGGCGCTGTAGCCGGCATGCAGCGAATCAGCAAAGTTGCCGCGCGTCCACGGAAACGCCTGCAAACCGGCTTCCAGTGCGGCGACGCCATCAAGGTCGCGTTCGCTCATCGGGAAGAATTCGACCGGTAGCGGCAGCGCGGCCACATTCATGCCCGCCCGCCTTCAAGCAAACGCTCTGCCACGGTCTTGGCCACCTTGTCGCGGATGTAGAGTGGCGCTGCCAAGGCCGGATCGATCGCATCACCGGCGACAACGCGCGGTGCGGCGAGACGGGCCACCCAGGCAGCACCTGGCAGGATGTCCGGCAACTGCAGCAGCCCGGCCTCGTTTGCCCGTGCAGACAGTTCCGGATAGGCGGAAAGTGCATTGCCACAAGCCAGCCAGCCAGTTGACGTCGGGAAAATGATGTCGGCCGGTGGCTGCACACGAATGTCGCCCTGCAAGCACGGCGAACCATCCTGCATCTGATAGTTGCCAACGTAAACCTCACCCATGCGCGCATCGAGCAGCGCCATGACATGCTGTCCGCCACTGGCGGCGGCCATGGCTTGCAGACTGGTCACCGGCAGCAGCGGCACACCGGCCGCCACCGCCAGACCTTGCGCGGCCCCGCAGGCAACGCGCAGGCCGGTGAAGGCGCCCGGACCAACGCCGAAGGCGATGGCATCGAGTTGCGCGACAGCGATTTCCGCCTCGGCCAGGACTTCGCGCACCAGCGGCAGCAGGGTTTCGGAATGCGAGCGACCGCCAGGACAATTGCGTACGATCAACTCGCCATCGCGCCACAGCGCGCAGGAGCCGTTTTCGGTCGAGGTTTCTAGAGCCAGTATCTGCATGGGGTAACATTCTACCGGAGGCCTGCCCCGCCGCGCCGGATCAGTCTTCGCGCCAGCGCCTTTTGCTGCGTTTGTCGTCGCGTTCGTTCTGCTCGCGCATTTCATCACGCAGGCGACGGCGTTCGTCCGGCGGCAGATCACGCCAGTGCGCAGGCCTGGCATCGTTATCGGGCCGTGGCGCCAGATTCTGCTGCTGCCAGTGTTCACGCATCTGCTTGCGGATCTCGCGCCTTTCCTCCGGCGGCAGATCGTGCCGACGATCCTGCGCCAATGCGCCCGCTGCTGGCAGAAGCAGCAGGATGGACAACAGCGGGACAAGAAGACGGGATTTCATGGAGGCGTATTTTATCCGTTTCGACACTGCTTCATTGTCCGATGTGCAGTGACCGATCACGCCGCAAAGTTGTAATCGAATGTTTCCCGCTGCCACTATCGATATCCTTTGTTACCATTTGGCGCACTCTTGTCTTCGCCAGCAGCTATCCTTGCCGCATGAACGAAACCAACCAGCACATCCTCGTCGTCGATGACGACGCCCGCCTGCGTGACCTGCTCACCCGCTATCTCGGTGAGCAGGGATTTGTCGTCAAGGCCGTCGGTGACGGCCAGCAGATGGACAAGGCGCGCAGCCGCGAACATTACCACCTGATCGTCCTCGACCTGATGATGCCGGGCGAAGACGGCCTGTCGATCTGCCGCCGCCTGCGCGGCCAGGGCGACCGGACGCCGATGATCATGCTGACGGCCAAGGGCGACGAGGTCGACCGCATCGTCGGTCTGGAAATGGGCGCCGACGATTACCTGCCCAAACCCTTCAATCCGCGCGAACTGCTGGCGCGCATCCACGCCGTGCTGCGCCGGCAGGGCAACATGCCGCCGGGAGCACCGGAAGATGCCCAGGAGACAGCCCGTTTCGGCAACATCGAGGTTGATTATTCAGCACGCACGCTCAAGCGCGGCGATGAAACCCTGCCGCTGACGACCGGCGAATTCGCCGTGCTCAAGGTGCTGCTCCAGCACCCGCGCCAGCCGCTGTCGCGCGACAAGCTGATGACGCTGGCCCGCGGTCGCGAACAGGGGCCGTTCGACCGCGCCATCGACGTCCAGGTTTCCCGGCTGCGCAAGCTCATCGAAAACGACCCGTCGCAGCCGCGCTACCTGCAGACGGTGTGGGGCTTCGGCTACGTCTTCATGCCTGACGGCGCCGCCCGGGAAAACTGATGCCGCGCTCGCTGCTGGCGCGTACCTTCCTGCTGCTGGCGATCCTGGTACTGCTGAGTACGGCGGGCTGGCTGGCGCTGTTCAGCCACATCGACGCCGAACCGCGGGCGCGCGAATCGGCGAACATGGCGACTTCTGCGGTCAACCTGATTCGCGCCTCGCTTTTTGCCGCCGCCCCGGACAAACGTCCCGGCCTGTTTGCCGAGTTTTCGTCGCGCGAGGGCATACGCCTGTTGCCAGCCGAACCGCAGGACGACATCCTGCCGATGCCCGATTCGCGTTTTCATCAGTTGATGCGAGAGGCAGTCGTCGCCCGCCTCGGCCCGGCGACCCGGATCGCCGCCGAGGTTAACGGCGAACCGGGTTTCTGGATCAGCTTCCGTTTCGACGAACGGGATGACGACGAGTTCTGGCTGGTCCTCCCGCGCGAGCGCGCCCGGAGCGGTTTTGCCGCGCGCTGGCTGAGTTGGGCGGCGCTGGCCGTTGCCCTCGCCCTGCTCGTCGCCTGGCTGATTGCCTCACGCATCAGCCGGCCGCTGAAAGCGATGGCCCGGTCGGCACAGGCCGTTGGTCGGGGGCAGACACCGTCGCCGCTACCCGAGGATGGCGCTGAGGAAATGCGGGCGCTGGCAACGGCATTCAACGTCATGGCTGCCGATCTGGCGCGCCATGAGAAGGATCGCTCGGAAGTGCTGGCCGGCATTTCGCACGACCTGCGCACGCCGCTGACCCGGCTGCGCCTGGAAGCGGAAATGAGCGTGGCCGATGAAGCCGCTCGCCAGGGCATCGTTGCCGACATCGAGCAAATGGAAGCCGTGATTTCGCAATTCATGGATTACGCGCGGGCCGAGTCCGGCGAACAGCCGGAAGTCACCGATCTGGCCGCGCTGCTCGCCGGTATCGGCGAGCGCCAGGCGGCAATCGGCCGTGGTCTGGAAATTGACCTCGACGGCGTGTCGACCGCAATAATCCGCCCGCGTGCCATCGGCCGCGCCGTCGTCAATCTGCTCGACAACGCGTGGAAATACGGCGGCGGTGCGATCAGTTTGAAAGCTGTTGCGGTCGACCACGAAATCCGCATCGAAATCGCCGACCGCGGCCCGGGCATTCCGGCCGCCGAGATGGAACGCCTGAAGCGCCCGTTCACCCGGCTGGAAAACGCCCGCACCGATGCCAGCGGAACCGGGCTCGGCCTGGCCATCGTCGAGCGCATCGCCCAGTTGCACGGCGGCCAGCTGGTGCTGCTGGCGAACCCGGGTGGCGGCCTGCTGGCGCGACTGGTGCTGCGCGCTGCCTGAAAACGTTCAGCCGATGAAACGGCTGATATCGACCTCGTCGATCTGTTCCGGTTTCAGGAAGCGTTCGGCGTACGCACGGTAAATGCCGGACGTCAGGAACAGATCAAACAGCACCGGATCGATATGCTGGTCCTTCTTGAAGAAGGAAAGGATCTTGATCGATTCCGACAGTGTCTTCATCGGCTTGTACGGCCGGTCCGACGCCGTCAGCGCCTCGAAGATGTCGGCAATGGCCATGATCCGCGACGGGATGGACAGCTCGTCGGCGGTCAGCCGGCGCGGATAGCCGGTGCCGATCATCGTCTCGTGGTGGGTGCCGGCGTACTCTGGCACCCGACGCAGGGATTTTGGCAAGGGCAGCTTTTCCAGCATCTGGATGGTCTGGATGATGTGCTCGTTGATCTTGAAGCGTTCCTCGTCGGTCAGGGTGCCACGGGCAATGGCCAGGTTGTAGACTTCGCCGAAGTTGTAGAGGTTTTCCGGCACCGTGACCCGCCAGCCATGCGCCGGGTCGAATGTCTGGCGGCCCGGCTCGCGCGGAACCACGTGCCACGGCTTGTCAGCCAGCAGGTTTTCGCGGACGGGCAAGGGCTGCACTGGAGATTGGCCACGCCGGCGGATTTCTTCCTGCGACAGGCCGAGGGTGTCGTCGAAATGGCGCAGCCAGGTTTCTTCGGCAATCCGCCCGACGCGCGCCATTTTTTCCGGCGCCATGAACTCGCCGCCGATATTGGCGTCGGCGACGAAAGCGAAATCATCAAGCAGTTGTTCCCGACGTTCGGCAAAGCGGGCGTCGGCTGTTGCCACATCGTCACCGCGCTCGTGGATTGCCTGCAGACGTTCGATTTCGGCATCCCGCAGCAGGACCTCGAAGCGCGTGCGTATTTCATGAATGCGGTTATAGATCGTTTCCAGTTTGGTGGCTTTGTCGACCACGTATTCCGGTGTCGTCACCTTGCCGCAATCATGCAGCCAGGCGCCAATGCGGAATTCACGCCACTCCTCTTCGCTGGCGAAACGGAAATTTGCCAGCGGGCCGCTGTCGACCGCAGAAGCCGCTTCGGCCAGCATCATTGCCAGTTCCGGCACGCGTTCGCAATGGCCGCCGGTATACGCGCTCTTGGCATCGATGGCGCCGGCCACCAGCTTGATCAGGGCGTCCATCAACAGCTTCTGCGACTCGAGCAGATTGACGTTCTCCAGCGTAACCGCCGATTGCGCGGCCAGGGCCTCGACGAAACTTACCAGTTCCGGGGTGAAGGGAATGACCGCCCCGCTCTCGGGGTCGAGTGCGTTCATCAATTGCAGCACCCCGATGACTTCACCGTCACGCGGCGACAGCGGGATGGTCAGCATCGACACCGCGCGCATGCCGGTTTTCTCGCTGAACTGCATGGTCCCCGAAAGATCGAAGCGGGTGTCTTGATAAACGTCGTCGATGACGACTGTTTCGTTGTTCAATGCCACGTAGGTCGATACGTACCCGGTCATCGGCGCACCGCTTACCGGGTCGTGCAGCGGTACCTCGAAATCGTGCAGGTCATCGCTCGCGGTACGCAGGGCGAAGCGCAGCGTATCGTGCTCGGTTTTCAGATACAGCGTCGCCGCCGCGCAACGGGAAATTTCCTGGGCGCTGTTCAGGATATGGCGCAGCAGTGTCTCGCGGTTTTTTTCCCGCGACAGCATCAGACCGCTTTCAACCAGGCGCTGCAGTTTGTCCTGGGCGATGTTCAACGCCGTGGTACGGTCCCGGATCGAGTGCTGCAGGACGATCTGGGCATCGCCCAGGGCATTGATCTCGTAGAGGAACGACGCCGGCTGCTGCGGCTCGACGGAGAAATCCAGGCGCTTCAGGCGCTCCGAATTCCGTGCCAGGGCGGCGAGTGAATGGACCACCCGACGCGAGCCGAGCAAGGCCAGTGGCACCAGCAGCAAGGTGATGCCGATCGATACCGCCATCACGTCGCCGCGCGCTTTCTCGATCGGGCCGGAAAAGTCGCTGATCGGGGCCATGGCGATGACAGTGAAACGGGCGCCCGGGAAAGCTTCGCTCAACTGGCGGACAACGACGAAATCTGCCGCCTTGCCGGATTGTTCGAGCTTCAGAACAGCCGCGCCATCCTGTTTCTCCTGTTTGGACAGCCCTTGCAAGGTCGGGTCGGAGATGGCGTCGAGCCGGGTCAGCGGCGCAATCGCCAGCGTGGAAAAACGCTGGCCACGCAGACTGTAGGCAATCACCCGGTCGTCTCCGTCAAGCAGCATGATGGCTGCATTGGGCGACAAGGGCAGTTCGCCGAGAAAGCCCTGCAGTCGGGAAAGATTGATATCGACGGCAAATACGCCGGCCTGGCCGGTCACCGCCCGGGAGATGGTCAGGCCAAGCTCACCGGTCGAAGCAAAGAGATAGGGCGCCGTCACGGCCAGTCCGGACTGTTGCATCGCACTCTGGAACCACGGTCGCGAGCTTGGCGCAAATTGCGCTGCATTTTCACGACTGGCCAGCAATTGACGATGCTGGTCGAGAAATGTCCAGCGCTCTTGCCGGCCACCACCCGCTGCTGTCGTGATCCGACGGATGGCAAACCAGGTATCTGCGGGCGCCTTCAGTGTCTCGATCAGGCGGCTGTTGCCACGTATCCCGATAGCCTGAACGAATCCGTCATCGGGCAAGCCGAAATACTGGCCATAAAAATCGGGATTCACCGCCAGTGAAGCGATCAGTTCCGGCACTGCACCATCCGGATCGAAGGCCCGGCGGTCTTCGGCACGATTGCCAACGATCAGCCCCGCCTTGCCCACCAGTTCTCCGGTGGCTTCGATCGACTGCCGGGCCAGCAGCGAAAAGCGCTCGCGGGCATTGTCTTCCATCATCGACTGGAACTTGCCGAAGACGGTAAACAGAAAACCGGCGGTCAGCGACAGGACGATCAGGATCAGTACCGACAATACCCAGTACTGAAAACGGAACTGGAACCTTGCGGGCATGATGAATCCTTTCGGCTGTTCAGGGCACTTGCCGACGCCTCAGCGCAGGGAGATTTCGACCCGCCGGTTGCGTGGTTCGCTGACTTCGTCCCGTGTTGCCACCAGCAAGTTGCGTTCGCCGTGCGACTCGATGCTCAGGGCATGGACTTTCAGTCCCCTGGCCTTGATCAGTTCGCCGATCACCTTTGCACGTTGCAGCGCCAGGGCCTCGTTGACGTCGGCCTTGCCAATGGTGTCGGTATGGCCGATGATCGAAACATCGACGGCAGGACGCCGACCAGCGGCCTCGATGATTTTTGGCAACAGTGCAGTCGAAGCTTCGGTCAGGCGGGCGCCGCCGCTCTCGAAATACAGCAGGAAACGCTCGGGCAGTATCGGCCGGGCCGCCATGGCACTACCGAAGTCGCGCTGTATCGTTTCGGCTGCCACCGGCGCGGCACGGGTCGAACCATCCAGCGCAGCACCATGACCGGACTGGTTGACGACCTGCTCCCCCTTGCTGCCCTTGACCACCACCGCACCGGTGGAGCCGTCCGGGTTGTCGAGCAGGACGACATAGGACTTGCTGGCGCAACCGCCGAGCAGGCCGATGCCCAGAAATGCGGCAAGCAGTTTGGCATGAATTCCGCGCATGGCTTACTCCCCGACGTTAACCAGGAAATGCGTGCCGCGCACGCCGATGGTGCCGGTCGGCGTCTCGATCGAGACCGCATCGGGCTGCAGCTTGGCGATCACGCCGGAAACATAATTGAGGCTGCCACGGGTCAGCTTGCTGCCCATTTTCAGCTTGCCCTGACCAGGTGCGTAGAGGTAGTCGGTGACGGTCAGTTCGGTATTGGGGCCAAAGGACATCACCGTCTCGTCCTTGAAGGTGACCCCCATCGAGGCCTGAGCCGCGGTCCTGAGGACCGAACCGGCAAACACCGGGGTGCCCACCTCCGCCTTGACCGGCTTGCCGTCATGGCTGACCGAGGCTTCACCACTGACTGTCTTGACGAAGCCGACCGGCGGATCCGCAGCCAGCACAAGCATGGGAACAGACAGCATCAATGCCAGTATTTTCTTTTTCATTTTGCGACCCCTCCGGACTATGTCTTGCATGTACAAATCTTTCGCCATCAGGCTTCAGCGTATCATAGGAAAGTACCGGATAATCAGCCAAATAACCGACCCTGTCAGGTTTTGCGATGAAAAGCGTTTCCCGCTGGATACTTCTCCTCCCGTTTGCCGTCATCGTCCTGGCAATCGTCGTCCAGTCGCTCGCCGATGCATCGATGCAGGTCGTCCGCCACGCCGTTTTCGATCAGTATCAGCGCTGGCAGCCACGCGCCTATGTCGAAGCCCCGATCAGGGTCATCGACATCGATGAAGAGAGCCTGACCCGCTTCGGTCAATGGCCGTGGCCACGGACCCTCCTCGCCCGGATGAGCGCCCGTTTGACGGATGCCGGAGTCGCGGCCATCGGATTCGATGTCATGTTTGCCGAAGCCGACCGCACCTCGCCACGGGCCATTGCCGATCTCTGGCGCCTGGATGGCGGTTTGCGCCGGGATATCGAGGCCTTGCCCGATCACGACCAGCTTTTTTCCCGACAGCTGGCTCAATCGGAGGCCGTGCTCGGCTTTGCCCTGACTCGCAGCGGCAATGATGACAAGTCCCCGGCGCGCAAGGCCGCCTTCGTCAATCTCGGCGAAAACCAGATCGCCTGGGTGCATGGCTTCGCCGGTGCGGTGCCGGCCCTGCCCGAGCTGGAAAACGCTGCCCGCGGCAACGGCGCGCTGACTTTTGTGCCTGATAACGATGGCGTGGTCCGGCGCGTGCCGCTGGTTCTGCGCCAAGGCGACCTCCCGCTGCCGACGCTGGTCAGCGAAAGCTTGCGCGTGGCCCAGGCGGCACCAGTGATTTTCCTGCGCAGCGCCGGCCATCTGCAGCAGATGACCGGTAGCCGCGACAACGCCGGCCTGGGCGAAATCCGGATCGGTGAACTGAGCATCCCGACGACGCCGCAGGGCGAAATCTGGGTACATTACAGCGGCCACCAGAAGGCGCGCACCCTGCCGGCCTGGCGGGTCCTCGAGGACGATGCCGCGCTGGCCTCGCTGGCCGGCCATATCGTACTCGTCGGCAGTTCCGCGCAAGGCCTGATGGACCTGCGTTTCAGCCCGTTCGGCCTGGTTCCCGGCGTCGAAGTGCATGCCGAGGCGCTGGAGCAGATCCTGACCGGGCATTACCTTGAACGCCCAGCCTGGGCCAAGGGGCTCGAATTCGCTGCGCTGGTCGCTGGCGGCCTGCTGGCCGGTTTCCTGGCGCTGCGCACGCGCGCCATGATCGCGGCCGGCGCCTGCCTGCTGCTGATGTTTGCGGCTGGTGCCGGATCATGGCTAGCGTTCACCGACAGTCGCCTGCTGATCGACCCCAGCTTGCCGCTGCTCGGCATCCTGTGGTCGTTCGCCCTCTGCAGCCTGGCCCACCATTTCATCACCGAACGCGATCAGCGCTGGATCAGGACGGCCTTTGCCCGCTACGTCTCGCCCAATCGCGTCGCCCACCTGCTCGAGCATCAGGAAGACATGGCGCTCGGCGGGCAGCGACGGACCTGCAGTTTCATCTTCACCGACCTGGCCGGTTTCACGTCGCTGATGGAGGGCATCGACCCGGCACGCGCCGTCGCGCTGCTCAACGACTATCTTGACGGGATGATCGCCATCGCCTTCCGTCACGAAGGCACGCTCGACCGGATCGTCGGCGATGCCGTGGCCATCATGTTCTCCGCCCCCTTGGCCCAGGCCGATCACTGCGCCCGGGCGCTGGCCTGCGCGCAGGAGATGGAGGTTTTCGCCAGAGACTATTCGCGGCGGCTGATCGACCAGGGCATTCCCTTCGGCGCCACGCGCATCGGGGTTCATGCCGGCGAGGTCATTGTCGGCAATTTCGGCGGCAAGACCATGTTCGACTACCGGGCGCTGGGCGACCCGGTCAACACCGCAGCGCGCCTGGAATCGGCCAACAAGCATCTGGGGACCTGCGTCTGCGTCTCCGAAACCATTCTGGCCGAGGTGCCCGACGCCGAAGTTCGCCCGGTCGGCAAGGTGGTATTCAAGGGCAAGACCCACGCGCTGGCCGTGTTCGAAACGCTGGGACCATCCAGCGCGGCGGGCCGGGCGCCGCTCGATCGCTATCTGACCGCCTACCACGCCCTGGTTGCCGATCCAGCCGCAGCCACCCGGCTGTTTGCCGAGCTGCATGGCGACCATCCCGACGACCGGCTGGTCGCCATGCAGCATCGCCGCCTGCAGGATGGACAAGGCGGCGACCTGATCGTGCTCGCCGACAAGTAAGGCCGACTACGCGTGCGCCTGCCCGGCGGCGAAGGGATAGCTTGCGAGCACGCGATAATTCGAGCCCGCTGCTGACAACTGCGAACGGACCAGGACGAAACCCTGGCAGTGCCAGTCACGCGCAGGTGCCAGCGGTTTTTCCGGCGGTATCCGCTGGGCCTTGCGCAGCAAGGTGACATGCGGGAAAAATGCCGATTTTCTGCGGTCGACCGAAAAATTGCCGGCAATCAGCCGTTCGCGCAGCAACCCGGCGAGTTCGCCGAGCGCTGGCGGCGGCGCGGTGAAACCCGCCCAGACGATATCGTTGTGCGCCCAGCCGGCAACACGGTCGAGTCTCAGGTCAAAGGCCGGGAGCGAAATACCGCGCGCTGCGGCGGCCAATTCTTCCAGGCGGGATTCGGCGACATTGCCGACGAAAGCCAGCGTCAGGTGAACCGTCCCGGCTCGGGTCGGTCGACCGCCGCAACTGGCGGCGAGTTCAGCCGCCAGCCCGGCCAGGTCGTCGGCGACTGCGGTCGACGGCCATAAAGCGAAGAAAACGCGGGCGCTCGGCTCAGCCGGCACGGACGACAAGAACGATGGCCTGGGCCTCGATCGCTTCCTCGCGACCGAGATAACCGAGTTTCTCGTTGGTCTTGCCCTTGATGTTGACGCAGTCGGTGGCGATGCCGAGATCGGCGGCAACATTGGCGACCATCGCCGGCGCGTGCGGCGCGAGCTTGGGTTTCTGGGCGATCAGCGTGGCATCAACGTTGACCGGTCGCCAGCCCTTTTCAGCCAGTAGCGCGACGGCAGCGCGCAGCAGCACTCGACTGTCGGCTCCGGCGTAACGCGGGTCGGTATCGGGGAAATGGCGGCCGATGTCGCCGAGCGCGACGGCGCCGAGCAACGCATCGGTAATCGCGTGCAGCAGCGCGTCGGCATCGGAATGCCCGAGCAGCCCGGTCGGATGGTCGATCTCGACGCCGCCGAGGATCAGCTTGCGGCCTTCGACCAGTTTGTGGACGTCGTAGCCCTGCCCGACTCGGATATTCATTTGCGGCCTCTCAGGATCATCGCGGCCAGCGCCAGGTCGGCCGGAAAAGTGACTTTCAGGTTGGTCGAATCGCCGCGTACCAGTTTCGGCTTCAACCCCAGCGCCTCGATGGCGCCGGCTTCGTCGGTGACGGCATTGTGGTTTTTCAACGCTTCTACCAGTCGACCGTAGCGGAACATCTGCGGCGTCTGCGCCTGCCACAGGCCGTCGCGCGGCTCGGTGGCGGCGACGCGCTGGGCTTCATCTGCGCGCTTCAAGGTATCGGCGACCGGCACCGCGAGGATGCCGCCGACCGGGTCATCGGCCAGTTCGTCGCACAGTGCGTCGAGCATCTGCCGGCTAAGACAGGGGCGCGCCGCGTCGTGCACCAGGATCCAGTCATCGTCGGCCGCCGCCATTGCTGCTGCCTGCAAGCCGTTGCCGACGCTCTCGGCGCGGGTGGCACCACCGCAGCGCACGGTTTCCAGCTTGGGGCCGAGTTCGGACCAGTCGTAGCGCGGCCACCAGGGGTCGTCCGGCGCCAGCACCACCCACACGCGTTCGATGGCGGGATGTGCGGTCAACGCCGCCAAAGTGTGAAAAATCAGCGGCCGACCGAGCAGGTCGAGGTACTGTTTCGGCTTCTCCGCGCCGAAGCGGGAACCGCTGCCGGCAGCGGGAACGATTGCGTAATGTCTGGGCATGGCTTAATTTTAACGAAGAACACGCAAAAGAGAGGAAAGGCATGAGTTTCGTCGCCCCAGAACTGGCTGCGCCGGTAGAGGCCTTTGCCACGGCACTCGGCATCGGGCTGCTCATCGGTATGGAGCGCGAACGGCGTCCGGACGCCGCTGCCGGCCTGCGCACCTTCTCGCTGGTGTCGATGCTCGGCTGCCTGTTCGCCATGCTCGGCGAGAAAAGCGGCAGCCCGTGGCTGCTGGCGGTCGGACTGGTCGTGCTGGCCGCGTCGATGGTGGCATCCAACTTTTCCACGCAACAAGAGGAACAATATCGCGGCTTCACGTCGGAGGCGGCGATCATCGTCACCTACGGCCTGGGCGCGGCGGTCTGGCTGGGCTACGCGACGCTGGCGGTGATGCTGGCGATCACCACGACGGTGCTGCTCTATTTCAAGGCCGAGCTGAAACAGTTCAGCGAGCGGACGACGCCGAAGGATCTCAATTCCATCCTGCAGTTCGCCGTGCTGTCGCTGGTCATCCTGCCGATCCTGCCGAACACCAGTTTCGGTCCGTACGACGCGATCAATCCGCGCCAGGTGTGGTGGATGGTGGTGCTGATTTCCGGGCTGGCACTGGCCGGCTACCTTGCGCTGCGCATCATCGGCGCCCGCCACGGCGCCGCGCTGCTCGGCATTTTTGGCGGTCTGGCGTCGTCGACCGCAACAACCATGATGTTTTCCCGCCACGCCGCCGAACACGGCCATCTGGTGCGCATGTCGGCGATCGTCATCCTGATTGCCAACGTCATGGTCATGATCCGGCTCGGCATCATCGCCAGCCTGGTTGCGCCCACCCTGATCACGCCGATCGCCATCGTCTTTGCCTGCGGCATCGTGCCCGGCGTGATCATGTCGCTGTACGGCTGGAAGATACTCAACGACGCTGGCGAACTGCCGATGCCGGAAGTGAAAAATCCGACCGAACTGAAGACCGCACTGTCGTTTGGTGCCATCTACGCCGTCGTGCTGCTCGCTGCCGCCTGGCTGCAGGATATCGCCGGCAACAGCGGCCTGTTCATCGTCGCCGTGATTTCCGGCCTGACCGACGCCGATGCCAGCGTGCTGTCGACGCTGCGCATGTTCAACCTGGAACGCGTGCTGCAGGCCGATGCGGTCATCGCCGTGACGCTGGCGCTGGTCGCCAACCTGGTGTTCAAGATCGGTCTGGTCGTCAGCATCGGCGGCAAGACCCTGGCCCGCCACGCCCTGCCCGGCCTGCTGGCCATCGGTGGCGGCATGGGTGTCGGGCTGTGGCTGGTCTGAGACGGCCATGACACCGATCCGCCCGCCCGCTGTCGCCGGCATGTTTTATCCGGCCGACCCTGCCCAACTGCAGACAACGGTCGATCAACTGCTGGCCGCGGCCGCGGCCCCGGCGCCAGCCCTGCAACAACCCAAGGCGCTGATCGTGCCGCATGCCGGCTATGTCTATTCCGGCCCGACCGCCGCCCGCGCCTACGCCGCGCTGGCGCCGTGGCGGGCGACGATTCGCCGCGTCGTGCTGCTCGGCCCGACCCATCGGGTTGCCGTGCGCGGTCTGGCCTTGCCCGATTGCGAAGCATTCGCCACACCGCTGGGCAAGGTGCGCCTGGATGCGGCGGCACGGGCGCTGATCGAGCAATTGCCGCAGGTCGGCGTCAGCGCAGCAGCACACGCGCAGGAACATTCGCTGGAAGTGCACCTGCCCTTCCTGCAGCGCGCGCTCGACGATTTCGCCCTGCTGCCGCTGGCCGTCGGCAACGCTCCGCCGGAAGCCGTCGCCGAAGTGCTCGAACGCCTGTGGGGCGGCCCGGAAACCCTGATCGTCGTCAGTTCCGACCTGTCGCATTTCCTGACTTATGCCGCCGCGCAGCAGGTCGACCGCGACACCTGCAGCCACATCCTCGACCTGTGCACCGACATCCGCCCGGAGCAAGCCTGCGGTGCCTTCCCGGTCAACGGTCTGTTACTCGCCGCGCAACGGCACGGCCTGCGCCCGACCTTGCTCGACCTGTGCAATTCCGGCGACACCGCCGGCGATCGCCAGCGTGTCGTCGGCTACGCTGCCTTCGCGTTTCACGTAAGCGATCATGGATGAACTGGGTCAGGTCCTGCTCCAACTGGCGCGTCGGAGCATAGGCGAAGCACTGGGCGAGGCCGGGCCAGCAACGCCCGACCTGCCGGCGCTGCACGAGAATGCCGCGACCTTCGTCACGCTGACGCAAGCCGGCGAACTGCGCGGCTGCATCGGCAGCCTGGAGGCGCACCGGCCCTTGATCGACGACATACGCGCCAACGCTCGCGCTGCCGCTTTTCGCGACCCGCGCTTCCCGCCGCTGACCCGCGACGAACTGGCGCGCACACGGGTCGAGGTTTCCCTGCTGTCCCCGGCCGAACCGCTGTTCGTCACCGACGAAGCCGACGCGCTGACCCGCTTGCGGCCACAGGTGGACGGCCTGATCCTGGCCGTTGGCGGACGCCGGGCCACTTTCCTGCCGCAAGTCTGGGAACAACTGCCGGAGCCGGCCGTCTTCCTCGCCCGCCTGAAACAGAAGGCCGGCCTGCCGGCTGCTTACTGGTCGCCGGAACTCCGGCTATGGCGCTACACGGTGCAAAAATGGCAAGAATCCCCCCGTTGACCGCAACGAACCTGTATCCCGCCCGCTGGTGGCACCCGCTGGCCGACGGGCGCATCCAGTGCGACCTGTGCCCGCGCGACTGCCAGTTGCACGAAGGCCAGCGCGGCGCCTGCTTCGTCCGCCAGATGCACGACGGGGCGATGCAACTGACCACCTACGGCCGCTCCTCCGGTTTCTGCATCGATCCGATCGAGAAGAAGCCGCTCAATCATTTCTACCCAGGCAGCAGCGTGCTGTCTTTCGGCACCGCCGGCTGCAACCTCGCCTGCAAGTTCTGCCAGAACTGGGACATCTCGCGCTCGAAGGACATGGATCGCCTGATGGACGAAGCCACCCCGGCGATGATCGCCGACGCCGCCAGGCGCCACGGTGCCGATGCCGTCGCCTATACCTACAACGACCCTGTGATCTTTGCCGAGTACGCCATCGATACCGCACTGGCCTGCCGCGAGCAAGGCATCCGCAATGTCGCCGTCACCGCCGGCTACATCCATGCCGAGCCGGCGCGCGAATTCTTCGCCGTCATGGACGCCGCCAACGTCGACCTCAAGGCCTTCACCGACGACTTCTACCGCAGCCTGTGCGGCGCCCACCTGCAGCCGGTGCTCGACACGTTGAGCCATCTCCACCACGATACCGATTGCTGGCTGGAAATCACCACGCTGCTGATCCCCGGCAGGAACGACAGTGCCGACGAGATCGCTGCGTTGTCCGGCTGGATTGCCCGCGAACTCGGTCCGGACGTGCCGCTGCATTTCACCGCCTTCCACCCCGACTGGAAGCTTGGCGACATCCCGTCCACGCCGCCGGCGACGCTGACGCAGGCCCGGCGCATCGCCCGCGATGCCGGCCTGAACCATGTCTATACCGGCAATGTCCACGATAGCGAGGGCGGCACGACGTATTGCCCCGGTTGTCACGCCGCGCTGATCGTCCGCGACTGGTACGAAATCCGGCGCTACGATGTCGACGCGCAGGGGCGCTGCCCGCATTGCCGAACCAGCATTGCCGGCCGCTTCGGCGCCCAGCTCGGGCACGACGGCAAGGCCTTCGGCGCCCGGCGCATTCCCGTTCGTCTCAGCCCATGAACCGACACCTGAACATCCAGACCTCGCATGGCACCCTGCTCGGCCACCTGGCCCTGCCCGACAACCCGCGCAGCCTCGTCCTGCTCGCCAGGGTATTGCCTTTTGCGGTCGACGACCCACTGGCGACCAATCTGTTCAACCGCGGCCACGCCGTGCTCGGCATGGAACTGATCAGCGAGCGGGAACGGCATTTCGTCGATGCCACGCAGGACGTCTCGCGCCTCGCACGCCGGATGACCGACATGCTCGACCTGATCCGCCGCGATGGCGACATGCAGGCCCTGCCGCTGGCGATACACGCTAGCGGCGAAGTTACCCCGGCGGCGATCCGCGTTGCCGCGCTGCGCGACACCCAGGTCAACGCCGTCGCCGGGCATGGCGGGCTGGTGGATAGAGCCGGCCTGCAGGCCCTGGAAATGCTGGTGGCACCGCTGCTGATGCTGTACGACAAGGATGATCAGGGCGCGCAGGCATCGTGGCAGCGGGCGCAAAGCCATTTCAACTGCCTGACCGAAATGCACCTGCTGCAAGCGGGCGAGGATCAGGGTGAACGCGTGTCGGCATGGTTCGCCCGGCACGCCGGACGCTCGTCAGGAATGACGGGTGAGCTTACTTGACGCCACTACCCGCCTGTTTCTTGTAACTGGCAAACTGGGTCGCCCACTCGATAAAGGAAATTTCCATCAGGGCAACTTGCCGGCGCTCGGCTGCGCGGCGTTCGACCGGCATCTTCCCGGGGCGTTCCTCCCCGGTACGACGTTCCCGACCTGCACGTTTTTCTTTGAACAAGGACATCAGATGACCCGGAATGAGCGCTTTCACGGCATGAGGCGGCAATAATATAATGACATCGCCAATCTGCGCACCCCCCAATTGTTGCTAGGACACGACATTGTTCCGAAAATTCCGCATCCTGTTTCTTTTGTTCGTGCTGGCCACCGTCGGACTTGCTGCCTGGCGCGCCACGACCAGCCTCAGCGCCTGGGAGCACACAGTCCATGTCGCGCTCTATCCGATCGCAGCCGACAACTCGCCAGCGACCGCAGCCTATCTCGCCACGCTGGAAAACGACAGCTTCGAGGACATCGGCCAGTGGATCGAGCAGGAAAGCCGGCGCTACGGCAAGAGCGTGCTGCAACCCGTTGTCGTCCGCGTTGCGCCAGTGCTGCGCGAGCAGCCGCCATTGCCCGTGCCAGGAGGCAGCGCGCTCGACAACATGCTGTGGAGTCTGAAACTGCGCTGGTGGGCGACGCAGCACGACGCCATCGCCGGGCCCAAGCCGCAGGTCAGGCTATTCGTGCTCTATCACGATCCGGAACGCAACGCGGAATTGCCGCACTCCACCGGCCTGAGCAAAGGCCAGCTCGGACTGATCCATGCGTTTTCCAGCCGTCGTCAGCATCGCCAGAACAACGTCGTGATTGCCCACGAGTTGCTGCATACCTTCGGCGCCAGCGACAAGTACGATCTGACGAATTCGCAGCCGATCCATCCGCATGGCTATGCCGAACCGGACAAATCGCCGCTGTTGCCGCAACGCAGCGCCGAGATCATGGGCGGACGGATTCCGGTTACCGAGCAACGTGCCGACATCCCGGCCAGCCTGCTGCAGACGATGATCGGTGAGCTGACCGCACGCGAGATCGGGCTGATCAAATAGGGGGCACCAGCGGGCCGGCCGGCGCCAAGCGGCTATAATCGCAGCCCCTGCCGTTGTCCACTCCCCCCGTGCCCGCCTCCAAGCCCCTGCTGTCCCTTCCCGCCCTGCCCAAGCCTGGCCTGCGCGTTGATCTACCGGCCCATGCCGGTTCCGCTGATGCGCTGACGCTGGCCGAACTGGCGACCGGCAATCCCGGCCGTACCTTCGTTGTCGTCACCGCCAGCGCTGCCGATGCACAGCGTCTGCTCGAAGAAATCCCGTGGTTCGCGCCCGAACTCAAGGTACGCTTGCTGCCAGACTGGGAAACCCTGCCCTACGACCATTTTTCGCCGCACCAGGACCTTGTTTCCGAGCGACTGGCGACGCTGTGGGCAGCGCTGCAGGGCGAAGTGCAGATCCTGCTGGTGCCGGCGGCAACTGCGGTCAACCGCTTGGCGCCGCCGGAATTCATGGCTGCCTACACCTTCGAGTTCAAGAAGGGGCAGACGCTCGATGCCGAGAAATTCCGCGCCCAGGTCACGCTGGCCGGTTACGCCCATGTCACGCAAGTGGTGTCGCCCGGCGAATACTCGATCCGTGGCGGCCTGATCGACCTGTTCCCGATGGGCTCGCAACTGCCCTACCGGCTCGATCTGTTCGACGACGAGATCGAGAGCATCAAGACCTTCGACGTCGATACCCAGCGCACCGTCTACCCGGTGCCGGAAGTCCGCCTGCTGCCGGCACGCGAGTTCCCGATGGACGACAAGGGTCGCACCCATTTCCGCCAGGCCTTCCGCGAGCGTTTCGACGGCGACCCGGCCAAATCCGGCATCTACAAGGACATCTCGACCGGCATCGCCAGCGCCGGCATCGAGTACTACCTGCCGCTGTTCTTCGACGGCATGGCGACGCTGTTCGACTACCTGCCGCAGGACGCGCTGTTCGTCACCCACGGCGATGCGCCAGCCGCGATCACCGCCTTCTGGAACGACACCCGCTCGCGCTACAAGCTGCTGCAGGGCGACAAGGCGCGGCCGTTGCTGGCGCCGGAAGAACTGTTCCTGACCGACGAAGCCTTCTTCATCGCCGCCAAATCCTACGGTCGACTGGCGCTGGATGCGAAAAATGCCGGCGCCGGAAAATTGCCGAATGTCGCCGTCGACCGCAGAAGTGACGATCCGCTCGGCGCGCTGAAGAACCATCTCGCCGCCTATGCCGGGCGCGTGCTGCTGGTTGCCGAAACCGCCGGTCGGCGCGAAACGCTGGCCGCAATGTTCGTCGAGCACGGCCTGAAACCTGCCGCCTGTGGCGACCTCGCCGCCTTCATCGCGGGTGGCGACCAACTGGCGCTCGGCATCGGCCCATTGCAAAGCGGCTTCGCGCTCGACGCCGTGGCTTTCATCACCGAAACCGAATTGTTCGCCGGCACGCCCCGGCGTACCCGCCGCGAATCGCAGAAGAAGGCCAGCTTCGACAACTGGCTGAAGGACCTGACCGAACTCAAGGTCGGCGACCCGGTCGTCCATGAAAGCCACGGCATCGGCCGTTATCGCGGCCTGGTGCGGATGGACCTCGGCCTCGGCGAGCAGGAATTCCTCGAACTGCACTACGCCAACGACGCCAAGCTGTTCGTGCCGGTGGCGCAACTGCACGTCATCTCGCGCTATTCCGGCGCCGACCCGGAAGCGGCGCCGCTGCACACGCTCGGCTCCGGCCAGTGGGAAAAGGCCAAGCGCAAGGCCGCCGAGCAGGCGCGCGACACCGCCGCCGAACTACTGGCGCTGTACGCCGCTCGCGCCGCCCGCCAAGGCCACGCCTTCGACTTCAAGGAAAGCGACTACGAAGCCTTCGCCGACGGCTTCGGCTTTGAAGAAACCAACGACCAGGCGCAGGCCATCGCCGCTGTCATCACCGACATGAAATCAGGCAAGCCGATGGACCGCCTGGTCTGCGGCGACGTCGGCTTCGGCAAGACCGAGGTCGCGCTGCGCGCTGCCTTCTGCGCGGTGGCTGGTGGCAAGCAGGTGGCCGTACTGTGCCCGACCACGCTGCTCTGCGAACAGCACTACCAGACCTTCGTCGACCGCTTTGCCGACTGGCCGGTGAAAGTCGCCGAAATCTCCCGCTTCAAGACCGCCAAGGAAACGACTCAGGCGCTGCAGGAACTGGCCGAGGGCAAGATCGACATCATCATCGGCACGCACAAGCTGATCGGCAAGGACGTCCGCTTCAAGCAACTGGGCCTGGTCATCATCGACGAGGAACACCGTTTCGGCGTGCGCCAGAAGGAAACGCTGAAAGCGATGCGCGCCGAAGTCGATGTGCTGACGCTCACCGCAACGCCGATCCCGCGCACGCTGGCGCTGTCGATGGAAGGTCTGCGCGACTTCTCGGTCATAGCCACGGCACCGCAGAAGCGTCTCGCCATCAAGACCTTCGTTTCCCGCTTCTCCGACGGCATCATCCGCGAAGCCGTGCTGCGCGAATTGAAGCGCGGCGGCCAGGTGTATTTCCTGCACAACGAAGTCGACACCATCGACAACATGCGCGAAAAGCTGGAGAAACTGGTGCCGGAAGCGCGCATCGTCATCGGCCACGGCCAGATGAACGAGCGCGAGCTGGAACGCGTCATGCGCGACTTCACCGGCCAGCGCGCCAATGTGCTGCTGTGCACGACGATCATCGAAACCGGTATCGACAACCCGCACGCCAACACCATCCTGATCAACCGCTCGGAGAAATTCGGCCTCGCCCAGCTCCACCAGCTGCGCGGCCGCGTCGGTCGTTCGCACCACCAGGCCTACGCTTACCTGCTGGTGCAGGACGAAAAGGCGCTGACCAAGCAGGCGAAAATGCGCCTCGAAGCCATCCAGGCCATGGAAGAACTGGGTTCCGGCTTTTTCCTGGCGATGCACGACCTGGAGATCCGCGGCGCCGGCGAAGTGCTCGGCGACAACCAGTCTGGCGAGATGCAGGAAGTCGGCTTCACCATGTACGCCGACATGCTCAACCGCGCCGTCGCCCACCTGAAACAGGGCAAGGTCCTGGAAACCGCCGACCTGACGCAGCCGATCGGCGTCAGCGGCGAAATCAACCTGCGCACCCCGGCGCTGTTGCCCGACGCCTACTGCCCCGACGTGCACGAACGCCTGACGCTGTACAAGCGCCTGGCCAACTGCGACAGCGCCGAGGACATCGACGCGCTGCAGGAAGAACTGATCGACCGTTTCGGCGAACTGCCGCTGCAGGCCCAGTCACTGCTCGCCACGCACCGCCTGCGCCTCTTGGTCAAGCCGCTGCTGATCGCCAAGCTCGACGCCACCAACGATCAGGTGACCATCCAGTTCAGCCCGGAATTCAGCAAAAATCCGCCTATCGAGCCGATCAGGATCATCAATTTGATTCAGAAAAACCGCAGCTATAAGCTGGCGGGACAGGATAAAATTTCCCTTTTGCGCCACTGCCCGACCCTGAACGACAAGGTTGCGGCAGTCAAGGACATGATTCGCGAGCTGACCAAATGACCCAAATTCTCGAAAACATCAACGTTTCCGCCTTCGACGCCATGCCGACCCCGGCGGAAATCCACCAGAAACTGCCGTTGACCGCAACAGCCGAGGCCACCGTCAGCGAAGGTCGCGAACTGCTGCGCAACATCCTCGACCGCAAGGATCACCGCCTGTTCGTCGTCGTCGGCCCCTGCTCGATCCACGACCCGGTCGCCGGCATGGACTACGCCCGCCGCCTGAAGGCACTGGCTGATGAAGTCGGCGACACGCTGCAGATCATCATGCGCGTCTATTTCGAGAAGCCGCGCACCACCGTCGGCTGGAAGGGCTACATCAACGACCCGTTCATGGACGACTCCTTCCAGGTCAACGTCGGCATGGAAAAGGCCCGCGACTTCCTGCGCCAGGTCAATGAACTCGGCCTGCCCGCCGGCACCGAAGCGCTCGACCCCTACGGCCCGCAATACTACGGCGACCTGATCACCTGGACCGCCATCGGCGCCCGCACCACCGAATCGCAGACCCACCGCGAAATGTCATCCGGCCTGTCCACGCCGGTCGGCTTCAAGAACGCCACCAGCGGCGACCTGACGGTGGCTACCAACGCCATCCTGTCGGCCTCCAACCCGCACTCCTTCCTCGGCCTCAACAACGAAGGCCGCGTTGCCATCGTCCGCACCACCGGCAACCCGCACGGCCACGTCGTGCTGCGCGGCGGCGACAAAGGCCCCAACTACGACACCGTCTCGGTCGCCGTCGCCGAAGCGGCGATGGTCAAGGCCAAGCTGCCGACCAACATCGTCGTCGATTGCTCGCACGCCAACAGCTCGAAGAAGCCGGAGCTGCAACCGCTGGTGATGGCCGACGTGGTCAACCAGATCCGCGCCGGCAACAAGTCCATCCTCGGCGTGATGATCGAATCGAACATCGAACCCGGCAACCAGCCCATCCCCGCCGACCTCTCGCAACTCAAGTACGGCTGCTCGGTCACCGACGGCTGCGTCGGCTGGGACACCACCGAGAAGATGCTGCGCGATGCAGCGGTGATGCTGCGTGATGTGTTGCCGGAACGCCTGAACTGATGAATCTCATCATTCAGGGCGGCGCCCTGCCGACTTTTCTGCTGGACCGCATTCTGACCGCCACCGGCGCGTCGACCGCAGAACCCTTGCCGCCGCAGGTGGTTCGCCTGCACGACGCGCAACGTACCGCAGAATTCGACGCACTGATTCCGCTGATTGAAGCGGAAAAACTCGACTGGGCCTTTGTCGACCGCAACAGGAAGCTGTCCGACTTCGGCCTGATCTGTTTCGACATGGATTCGACGCTGATCACCATCGAGTGCATCGACGAACTGGCCGATTTCGCCGGCAAGAAGGCCGAGGTTTCGGAAGTGACCGAAGCTGCGATGCGCGGCGAGATCGATTACCGCGAAAGCCTGCGCCGCCGGCTGGCGCTGATGGCCGGGCTGGATGCGCGGGTGCTGGCGCGGGTGTTCGGTGAGCGTCTGCTGCTTTCCGACGGCGCCCGCGAACTGCTGGAGGCCTGCCAGAACGCCGGGCTGCGCACGGCCATCCTGTCCGGTGGCTTCACCTATTTCACCGAACGCCTGCGCATCGAGCTGGGTTTTGACTTTGCCACCTCGAACGAATTGGAAATTTCCGGTGGCAAGCTGACTGGCCGGGTCGTCGGTGACATCGTCGATGCCGCCGCCAAGGCGCACCATCTTGGCCGTCTGCGCGACGAACTGGGCCTGCGCAAGGATCAGGTGATCGCCGTCGGCGATGGCGCCAACGACCTGATGATGATGGCCGAGGCCGGCCTGTCGGTGGCCTTTCACGCCAAACCGGCGACACGCGCCAAGGCTGACGTGGCGATCAATTTCGGCGGCCTGGACGCCCTCCTCAGCCTTTTCGAGCGTTAAGCGCCGGCAGTTTCCGTGGCCGTAGACTTGCGCTGGAAGATCAGCGGCATCAGGTTGTCGGCGAGCAGCAGGCCGACTGCCAGGACGGCGCCGGTCAGCAGCATTTCGGTGATCAAGGCGATGCCGGCGGCGCTGTCCTGCGCCATCAGCGCATGCAGGCCACGGAAGCCCATGCTGCCCGGTACCAGCGTGATCAAGCCGGGAATCTGCACCAGTACCGAGGGCCGGCTGCTGACGAACTGGTACAGGTGCCCGGCGGCAGCGACGGCAAAAGCGGCACAGAAAGCGCCGACGACATTGCCCATGCCGGTGCCAACCACGGAATACACGGCCCAGGCCAGCAGGCAGCCGCCGGCCGACACCAGCACCGCCGACCACGGCGCCTGCAGCACGCCGAGCAGCGAGACGCCGAGTACCGCCACCGCCGGCCAGATCACCCAGGCCGGCATGCTGGTGACGACGCCCAGGGTTTCGACCGGGTACAGCGTCTGGCCGATCTTGGTGCCGATGGCCAGGCCTGCGCCCATCAGGAACAGCTGCAGGAAGGCGCCGGTCAGCCGGCCGCTGCCGGCCAGGTAGTTCTGGGTCGCCAGTTCGGACATGGCGACGGTGAGCATGAAACCGGGCAGCAGGAAGACGACGCCGGCCACCGCCGAGACGAAGGGACTTTGCTGCGGGAATATCCAGGCCAGCGCCTGCGCCAGCATTGCCGCCAGCGTACACAGGATGACCGGCACCGCCGGGCCGAGCCGGGGAATACGGGCGCAACCGAGTACACCGGCGACGAAGCCCATGCCGATCAGGCCGCCGCAGAGCATTTCCATCCAGCCGCCGCGCAGCAGCAAGGCCACCGAAGCGGACAGCAGAAAGCCCAGGGCGACAAAGGCCAGGCCAGACCACGGGGCCGGCGTAGCCATCGCCGCCGCCAGGCGCTGTTCGTAGGCAGCCAGCCGTTCGCTGCCGTCGATTTCCCGGCACAGCGCTTCCAGCTCGATCAGTCGGGCCATGTTGTAATCGTAGGGCGGCAGGCGCAGCATTTCGACCCGCCGCTTGCCGTCGGCATCGACGAGCGTCAGCGCCAGGAAGGTGAGCACGGCGAAACCCTCAACGCGCACACCAAGCTTCAAGCCGGTTTCGTTGAGGCGGCGCTCCAGTTCGTGTGCCGGTGCACCGCTGAGATGCAGGGCCCGCCCGAGATCGCGCAGGAAGCGGCCGAGCCGGTACAAGCGGTCTTCGTCAGTCATCGCCATCCGTGTTTTTTCTTCGCGCCAGTTGTCGGGCGAAGGCCTCGTCGCTTTTGCTCATGCGGCGCACCGGCTGCGGTCCGGTGGCATCGACCAGGCGGACGAAATCGTCGAGCGGGAGCGCATCCGACAGGTCGCGGTCGGTGCCGTCGATACGTTCGCGCAACTGGAACAGGCCGGCGCCGGTCATCACCATCAGGTAATGCCGACCTGCGCTGCGCTGGTTGAGCCGGGCAACGGCGGCGGTGGCACGGGTCGAGCGCATGTTTACTTGTACTTCTTGTAGACGGCTTTGGCGTCGAGATGGGCGCGGTCCAGCGTACAGATCGCCGGATTGTCGTCATGGCCGCTGAAAAAATCGTCGGCCTGGGCGCGCATCACCATCTTGATCGCTGCCTGGTCGGCAACATCGTATTTTTCGGTGATCAGCGTGGTCACCTCGTCGAGGTGTTCTTCGTAAGTCATGGCTGCTCCTGTCGTGCGGGCGGGGTGTAATACAGGGTGCGCACGGCGACGCAGTCGCTGTCGCCCATGGCAAAATCGCGGCAGATGTCCGGTCGGCGCTCGTAGATGGTGCAACGCATGCTGTCACGGTCGAGTGCCGCGCACCAACCGTCGTCGAGCCGGCGCATCACCTGCCCGCCCCAGCGATCGTCGGCGACAAAGCGCGCCGGCACGTCGCGGTCGCAGATCAGCATGACCTCAAGCTGGCAGCAACAGGCATCGCAGCGGTCGCAGGTGACGGCCGGGGTGGCGGAACATGGGGAATTCATCAGCCGCATTTTCCCACGACTGGGCGCTGGCGTCCGCAGGATTGCACCAGCAAGGTGCCCAGGCACCGAAAGGAGACCTGATGTCGTCACAATGTCAGGGCAAAATCAGCGAAAAATGCCCGTCGACCGCAAAAAATCAATGGGCATGTGACTTGCTTCATCTTTCACATCAAGCAGTAACCAGGAGTGTGGTGTGGCGAAATACAAGGGAATCGAAGTCAAGGACAACGTGCGCCAGTTGCTGCCGCACATGCCGCTGATTGAGGAATACCGGGAAATGCTGCAGTCGCTGCAGGCCGTCTGGGACAACCTCAACCTGCTCGGCCAGCTTTCCGGCACGACGGCGGAAATTGGCCAGACCCGCGAAGCCTTCGCCAGCCTGACCGGCGAGCTCCTGAACAATCTCGCCGAACAGACGCTGGCCAAGCGCGAACAGGAAATGAAGGCGCGTTCGCAGGTGGTCATCGACATCCTGGTGCGCAATCTGTTCGAGCGCACCGCCGACATCGGTTTTCTCAGTACCGACGAGGTCATCCGCCAGTTCGCCGCAGAACCCGGCGAGCCCTGGGCGCTGCAGCAGCGCTTCAAGGAATATGTGCGCAAATATTCGGTGTATGAGGATGTCGTGCTGCTTGATTGCAACGGCCGCATCCTCACCCGCCTGATGCCCGACAAGCAAGTTGCCGTCATTCACGACAGCTGGGTGCGTGAGGCGGTGTCCACGACGGCGCCCTACGTCGAGGCCTATGTTCATTCCGGGCTGTTCCCGGAACAGTCGCGCTCGCTGATCTACGCTTACCGGATCAAGTCCGAACGCGGTGAAACGCTGGGCGTGCTGGCGCTGTGCTTCCGTTTCGCCGACGAAATGCAGCGCATCTTCCGCGGTCTGACCCAGCCGGACGACCCCGGCGTGATGGTCCTGCTCGACGCGGCCGGGCTGGTTATCAGCAGCAGCGATCCCTGGCAGGTTCCGGTCGGCGCGGAACTCCGGGTCGAATCCGGCAGCCTGCAGCGGCTGCGCTTCGCCGGCCGCAGCTATCTCGTCTTTGCCAGCGACACCAAGGGTTACCAGGCTTACATGGGGCCTGGCTGGCGCGGCCTGGTGATGATGCCAGTGGCCCAGGCTTTCGATATTCACGACGACGATCCGCTCGACATCTCGGAACCCGCCCTGCTCGCCTCGGTGATGTCCGGCGGCCGCGCCTTCTCCGAACCGCTGCGGGCGATCCCGCACAAGGCTGAAGCGATCCAGCGCGATCTCAGCCGCGCCGTCTGGAACGGCACGGTGCGCCAGGGCGTTGCTTCTGCTGCGGTCAACAGTGCTTTTTCGAAGATTTTGCTGCGCGAGATCAGCCGCGTCGGCATGAGCATGCGCGAAGTTTTCTCGCGTTCGATCGGCAACCTGCAATCGACGGTACTCTCCTCGCTGCTCGCCGACAGCCACTTCTTCGCGGCGCTGGCGATCGACATCATGGACCGCAACCTCTACGAGCGGGCCAACGACTGTCGCTGGTGGGCGCTCGACTCGACCATCCGCAGCCTGCTGGCCAATGGCACCGCCAGGGATCGCCGGGCCAACCTGGAAAAGGTCATCACTTACATCAACAGCCTGTACACGGTGTACGACAACATCCTGTTGTTCGATACCGCAGGCAAGGTGCTGGCCGTGTCGAACCCGGACCACGCGAGCCTGGTCGGCCAGCCGCTGGCCGAACCCTGGGTCGATGACTGCCTGGGTCTGCGCGACAGCCAGTCCTATGCAGTGTCCAGCTTCGTCCCCAGCCCGCTCTACGGCGGCCGCCCGACCTACGTCTATCTGGCGGCGGTGCGCGCGCCAAACGATGCGCAGGTTGTCGGCGGCATCGCCATCGTTTTCGACAGCGCGCCGCAGTTTTCCACCATGCTCTACGACGCGCTACCGCGCGAAGCGTCGGGCGAGCCGGTCGCCGGCAGTTTTGCGCTGTTCGTCGATGGTGAAGCGAAGGTCATTGCCGCCAGCGGCGGTTCCTTCCTGCCCGGCCAGCAACTTACCTTGCCGGCGGAACTGCTGAAGCCGGCGGCCGATGGACATGCCCGCCTGATTGCGCTGGACGGCCAGGTGATGGCCGTCGGCGCCAGTCCGTCGTCCGGCTACCGCGAATTCAAGGGCCGCGACGACGAATACCGCAACGAAGTCAGCGCGCTGGTCTTCATTCCGCTCGGCGCCTATGACGCCAACGCCCGCTCGGCCGATCCCGAGGGCGAGGTTGCCATGCATCGTCCGGCAATCGCCAGCGACACGCCGGTCCGCGAGATTGCCACCTTCCACCTCGGCGCCCACTGGCTGGGGCTGCCGGTCACCTCGGTGCTGGAAGCCATCGAGCTCACCGGCGCCGCCTGCCTGCCCAATGCGCCGAAACAGGTTTATGGCGCGCTGATCTATCGCAACGAGACCTTGCCGATCTACAACCTGCACGCCGCGCTCGGCCTGGAGGCTCCACCCGGACAAACGACTGCATGCCGTCAGGTGGTTGTCGTGCGCGGGGAAAACGGCGTCAATTTCGGCATCCTGGTCGATCGTCTGGGCGAGGTCATGGAAGTCCCGAACGACGATATCGACGACCTGTCGAACATCTACGTCGGCGTCGCCTCGGTGCTTGCCTCGGTGGTCAAGACGCCGCCGGGCAGCGGCCTGCCGATGCTGGTGCTGCTGTCGGTGGAAAGCATGAGCGAGCAGCTGCGCGGTAGTAACCGTCCGGCGCCGCTCGACGCCTGATCAGGCGACTTCGTCGATCCAGGCCTGCTGGATGGCTTCGAGGATCTTTTCGCCGCAGCGATTGGGATCATCGTCGAAATCCGGCAGCGCCATGACCCAGTTGCGCAGGTCGACGAAATTGACCTTCAGCGGGTCGGTGTCCGGGCGCGCATCGCTCAGTTCGATGGCGATGTCGTTGATGTCGGTCCATTTCATTTGCGATGTCCCTCCTTCGCCATGTTGATGCTGTACTTCGGAATTTCGACCACCAGCGGGGTCGACCGCACGATTGCCTGGCAACCCAGGCGGGAATTCGGCTCCAGGCCCCAGGCCTTGTCCAGCAGGTCTTCCTCGACATCCTCGGCGGCTTCAAGCGAAGCGAAGCCCTCGCGCACGATGACGTGACAGGTGGTGCAGGCGCACGACATCTCGCAGGCGTGATCGAGTTCGATTTCGTTGGCCAGCAGGGTCTCGCAGATCGACTTGCCCTCTTCCGCCTCGATCACTGCGCCATCCGGGCACAGCTCGACATGCGGCAACACGATGATTTGCGTCATTGTTCTTCTCCCATGCGGATGTCGTCGACCTTGCGGCCGGACAGCACTTTCTTGATGCTCTGGTCCATGCGGCGATGGGCGAATTCCTGGGTTTCGAAACCAAGGTCGTCCATCGCGATATTGATCTGGCGGCGGTTGTCGCCCTGCGCCAGGGCCTTCAGCTTGGCGATCGTCGCGGTGATTTTGGTGATTTCAGCTTCGTTGAGCAGATGGGCGTCTTCCGCCAGCGCCGCTTCGGTCGCCTCGATCATGCGCTCGGCCTCGACCTGCGCTTCGCGCAAGGCGCGCGCCATTGCGTCGTCCTTGGCGTGCTCCATCGAGGCCTTGAGCATGCCGGCGATTTCGTCGTCGGACAGGCCGTAGGACGGCTTGACGGTGATGCTCGACTCGACGCCGGTGGTCTGCTCGCGGGCAGTGACCGACAACAGGCCGTCGGCGTCGACCTGGAAGGTTACGCGGATGCGCGCCGCGCCGGCGACCATCGGCGGAATGCCGCGCAGCTCGAAACGGGCCAGCGAGCGGCAGTCGGTGATCATTTCGCGTTCGCCCTGGACGACGTGAATGGCCATCGCCGTCTGGCCGTCCTTGAAGGTGGTGAATTCCTGGGCGCGCGCGGTCGGGATCGTCGAATTGCGCGGAATGACCTTCTCGGTCAGCCCGCCCATGGTCTCCAGGCCGAGCGACAACGGAATGACGTCGAGCAGCAGCCAGTCGTCCTTGCCGGTCTTGTTGCCGGCCAGCAGATTGGCCTGGGTCGCGGCGCCGAGCGCGACGACCTTGTCCGGATCGAGATTGGTCAGCGGTTCCTGACGGAAGAAGTCGCCGACCGCCTTCTGAATCTGCGGCATCCGCGTGGCGCCGCCGACCATGACCACGCCCTTGATTTCGTCGGCGCGCAGGCCGGCGTCGCGCAAGGCTTTCTTGACCGGCTGCAGCGTCTTCGACACCAGCGTCCGGGTAATCTCGCCGAAGGTGGCGACATCGAGTTTCAGGTCGACCATCTCACCGGACGACAGGCGCACGGTGATCGGTGCTTCCGGATTCTTGCTCAGGTATTCCTTGGCTTCGCGGCAACGCATCATCAGCAATCGCGCATCCTGCGGCGACAGCGGCTGCAGTTTGCCGGCCTCGATCACCCAGCAGAAGATGCGATGATCAAAGTCGTCACCGCCCAGCGCCGAATCGCCGCCGGTGGACATGACTTCAAACACGCCCTTGGTCAGCTTCAGGATCGAAATATCGAAGGTGCCGCCGCCGAGGTCATAGACGGCATAAACGCCCTCCGCCGCATTGTCCAGCCCGTAAGCGATGGCCGCTGCGGTCGGCTCGTTCAGCAGGCGCAGCACATTGAGACCGGCCAGCCGGGCCGCATCCTTGGTCGCCTGGCGCTGCGCGTCGTCGAAATAGGCCGGCACGGTAATCACCGCGCCCACCAATTCGCCACCGAGCGCAACTTCGGCCCGCTCCTTCAGCGTCTTCAGCACTTCGGACGAAACTTCGACCGGGCTCTTGATGCCGGCCTGCGTCTTCAGCTTGACCATGCCCGGCGCCTCGACGAAGTCGTAAGGCATCGATTCGACATGGGCAATGTCCTGCTTGCCCCGCCCCATGAAGCGCTTGACGGAAACAATGGTGTTCTTCGGGTCGACCGCCTGGTTCTTCTGCGCCTCGTGACCGACTTCGGTTGTCCCGTCGGCGTTGTAATGCACCACCGACGGCAGCAGCGGACGGCCGCTCTCGTCGCTCAGGCAGATGGCGATACCGCTGCGCACGGTGGCGACCAGCGAATTGGTGGTGCCGAGGTCGATGCCGATTGCCAGCTTGTGTTCGTGCGGCGCGGCGGATTCACCGGGCTCGGCGATTTGAAACAGGGCCATTTTTTATTCTTCCAGCGACGCCAGCGCGTCGTCGATTTCGTGCAACAGTTTTTCCAGGAACATCAGCCGGCGCACACGATCGGTGGCCAGTGCGTAATCCTGAGCGTCATCCAGCAGTTGTCCGACTTCCGCGTAACGCCCGTCCATCTCGCCGCGCAGCCGTTGGTAAAGATGTTCGAGTTCGTGATGGTCGCCGCCGGCGCGCGCCTCCATGACTGCCTCGCGCCATTCCATCTGTTCCATCAGGAAATCGGCCGGCATCGCGGTATTGCTCTCGGCCTGCAGATCGTGCCCGGCCAGTTCGAGCAGATAGCGCGCCCGCTCCAACGGTTTCTTCAGCGTCAGGTAAGCCTCGTTGGCCCGTGTCGCCCACTGCATCGACAAACGCCGCTCGGCATCCGGAGCATTGGCAAAACGGTCCGGATGCACCTGCGCCTGCACGTCACGATAGCGCGAGTCCAGCTCAGACAGGCTGAGCCGGAACGAACACGGCAGTTCGAACAGGGAGAAGAAATCGGCGCTCAGATCCATCAAACGTTGAAGGATTCGCCGCAGCCGCACTGATCCTTGACGTTGGGGTTATTGAACTTGAAACCTTCGTTCAAACCCTCCCGGGCAAAGTCCAGCTCCATCCCTTCGAGGTAAGGCATGCTCTTGGCGTCGACAATCACCTTGACGCCATTCTGCTCGAATATCACATCGTCCTCATTCACCTCGTCGACGAATTCCAGCTTGTAGGCCATGCCGGAACAGCCGGAAGTCCGTACGCCGAGGCGCAGGCCGATGCCCTTGCCGCGCTTGGTCAGGAAATTGGCGACGTGCTTTGCCGCCGAGTCGCTCAAGGTAACGCCCATGCTTATTCTCCGTGCTTTTTCTTGTAATCCGCCACGGCTGCCTTGATGGCATCCTCGGCCAGGATCGAGCAGTGAATTTTAACCGGTGGCAGCGCCAGTTCTTCGGCGATCTCGGTGTTTTTGATTTCGAGCGCCTGGTCGACCGTCTTGCCCTTGACCCATTCGGTCACCAGCGAAGACGAGGCGATGGCCGAACCGCAGCCGTAGGTCTTGAACTTGGCATCCTCGATGACGCCGGCCTTGTTGACCTTGATCTGCAGCTTCATCACATCGCCGCAGGCCGGCGCGCCGACCATGCCGGTTCCGACGCCGTCGTCTTCCTTGCCAAAGGCACCGACGTTACGCGGATTCTCATAGTGATCAATGACTTTTACGCTATAGCTCATGTTGATTCTCCTTGAATTCTCTTAGTGGGCAGCCCATTGGACAGTACTCAGGTCGATACCTTCCTTGTACATGTCCCACAGCGGCGAAAGGTCACGCAACTTGCCAACTTTCGCGTGCAACAACTTGACTGCATAGTCGATTTCTTCCTCGGTCGTGAACCGGCCGATGCTGAAACGGATCGAACTGTGCGCCAGTTCGTCGTCACGGCCCAGTGCGCGCAGCACATAGGAGGGTTCCAGGCTGGCCGAGGTGCAGGCCGAGCCGGAGGAAACAGCCAGATCCTTGATCGCCATGATCATCGATTCACCTTCGACATAAGCGAAGCTGATGTTCAGGTTGTGCGGGATGCGCTGGGTCAGGTCACCATTGACGAAAGTCGCTTCAATATCTTGAAGTCCTTTCAGAAGTTTATCGCGCAATGCTTTGATTTTTTTGTTTTCTTCATGCATTTCCTCGCGCGCAATCCGGAAGGCTTCACCCATGCCGACGATCTGATGCGTGGCCAGTGTGCCGGAGCGGAAACCGCGCTCGTGACCACCGCCATGCATCTGCGCTTCCAGACGGACACGCGGCTTGCGGCGCACGTACAAGGCGCCGATGCCCTTCGGACCGTAGGTCTTGTGCGCCGAGAAGCTCATCAGGTCGACCTTCAGCTTGCCCAGGTCGATATCGACCTTGCCGGTCGCCTGCGCGGCATCGACGTGGAAAACGACACCCTTCTCGCGGCAGATTTCGCCCAGTTCGGCGATCGGCTGGATCACGCCGACTTCGTTATTGACGTACATCACCGAAGCGAGCACGGTGTCCGGGCGGATCGCCGCCTTGAACACTTCCAGATCAAGCAGGCCGTCTTCCCTGACATCAAGGTAAGTGGCTTCAAAACCCTGGCGTTCGAGTTCGCGCACGGTGTCAAGCACGGCCTTGTGCTCGGTCTTGACGGTGATGATGTGCTTGCCCTTGGTGCCGGCGTAGAAATTGGCCGCGCCCTTGATGGCGAGATTGTTCGATTCGGTGGCGCCAGAGGTCCAGACGATTTCCTTGGGGTCGGCACCGACCAGCGCCGCGACCTGCTCGCGCGCTTCTTCAACGGCAGCATCGGCGACCCAGCCGAAGCTGTGCGAACGCGACGCCGGATTGCCGAAGTGCTCGCACAGGTACGGAATCATTTTTTCGGCGACGCGCGGGTCGACCGGAGTGGTTGCCGAGTAATCCAGGTAGATGGGGAGTTTCATCGTCATTCTCGCTAGGTCCGTCGGGTTGTTCAGACGGCGATTGCCGTCAGTCCCTGCAGGCGTCCGACCGTAGCCTGCAAGGCATTGATGAATTGTTCGATATCCGTTTCGCTGTTGCCGGTGCCAAGACTGACCCGCACCGCGCCACGGGCGATTTCCGGGGCCACACCCATCGCCCGCAATACATGCGACGGTTCCGGGTTGGCGCTGGAACACGCGGCACCGCTGGCAACGGCAAAACCTTCGCGATCCAGCTTGCCGACCAGGGTTTCGCCATCGATATTGGGAAATGCGAAGTAACTGGTATTTGGCAAACGCGCCGCGTCGACCGCAAAAATCCGGGCGCCGATTGCGGTCAACCCGCTTTCCAGGCGGTTTTTCAAAATCTGCATCTGTTGCGGGAGTTCGGCAACACGTTGTGCCGCAAGTTCCGCTGCCACGCCGAATCCGACGATGGCCGGCACGTTTTCCGTGCCCGAGCGCAAACCGCGCTCGTGGCCGCCACCGGCAACCAGCGGCTGCAGTTCGACGCGCTTGTCGAGCACCAGTGCCGCCGCGCCCTTCGGCCCGTTGATCTTGTGCGCCGACACCGTCACGGCATGCACACCGGCCGCATTGAGCAGCCGGAAATCCACCGGCAGCTTGCCGAAAGCCTGCACCACGTCGCTATGGAACCAGGCGCCGGTTGATCGCGCGGCAGTAGCCAGCGCGGCGACATCCTGGATGACGCCGGTTTCGTTGTTGGCCAGCATCACCGAAACCAGCGCCGGCCGGCTCAGCAGCAGCTCGGCGTAAGCATCGGTTTTTACCCTGCCGGCGCCGTCGACCGCAATTTCCTGCAGCGTCCAGCCCTGCCGCGCCAGTTGCGCCGCCGGCTTGAGCACGCAGGGGTGTTCGATGGCGCTGACGGCAATCAGCCCCGGCTTCATGCCGGCCGCCGCACCCTTGACGAACAGGTTGTTGGCTTCGCTGCCGCCGCTGGTGAACACCACCTCGGTCGGATGCGCACCGAGCGCTGCGGCAAGCTTCTGCCGCGCTTCGTCGATCGCCTGACGCGCCCGCCGTCCGTACTCGTGCCGGCTCGACGCGTTGCCGCACAAGCCGTCAAGCCAGGGCAGCATCGCCGCCCTCACCGCCGGATCTAGCGGCGTCGTGGCGTTGTGGTCGAGATAGACAGGCTGGAACATGGTCGGTCTCAGGCGAGCGCCGCAGCCTTCTCGCGGATCACACGACGTGGATGCGGGCCGAGCGGGCCGGCAATCACCGCCTCGCCGCGAACCGCCACCTTGGCCTTCTCCCGCCCGACCAGATCGGCCAGCGTGACGGAGGCAAGATATTCGAACATTTTCGCATTCAGCGTCGACCACAGGTCGTGCGTCATGCAACGATGTTCGTCCTGACAGTTTTCCTGGCCACCACACTGCGTCGCGTCGAGATGTTCATCGACGGCGCGGATGATGTCGGCCACGGTCACCCGCTCCAGCGGCCGGGCAATCCGGTAGCCGCCGCCAGGGCCGCGCACGGAATCGACCAGTTTGTAGCGGCGCAACTTGCCGAACAACTGCTCAAGATAAGATAGTGAAATACTCTGCCGCTCGGCAACGCCGGCCAGTGCAACCGGCCCGTCCTCGCCGCGCAGGGCAAGATCCATCATCGCTGTTACGGCAAAACGTCCCTTGGTGGTCAAACGCATTTCGGACTCCCGATTAATAACCCAGTATTGCGGTCAACTATACATAAACCAGACAAAATCAGTCAACTATTTTGCTCAGGTATTTCGGGTCGAAATCGTCGGTGGGCTGGACTTCGTTATCGCACTTCACGCCTTGCGCTTCCAGTTCCTTTAGCAGCGAAGCCAGACGCCGGTCGGTTTCGGCGGCGTGGTCGAGCAGGCCATGAATGGCTTGGGCCAGCGGATCATCCTGATCGCGACCGACGGCATAGGCTGAGAAGCCGAGTTTCTCGGCCTGCTGCTCGCGTTCGCGGCTCTGCGGATCGAGAATGCGGGCCGGATTGCCAACGGCGGTTGCGCCTGCCGGCAAGGGCTTGGTGACAACCGCATTGGACCCCACCTTGGCACCGGCAGCGATGATGATCGGGCCAAGCACCTTGGCGCCGGCACCAATCACCACCCCGTTTTCCAGCGTCGGATGGCGCTTGCCCTTGTTCCACGAGGTGCCGCCCAGCGTGACGCCGTGATACAGCGTGACATCGTCCTTGATCTCGGCCGTTTCGCCGATCACCACACCCATGCCGTGATCGATGAAGAACCGCCGGCCGATGGTCGCACCGGGATGAATCTCGATACCGGTCAGGAAGCGCGACAGGTGCGCGGTAAATCGCGCCAGCCAGCGCAGGCGATGCCCCCACAGCCAATGGGCCAGGCGATGCAGGATCAGTGCGTGAATACCCGGGTAACAGGTCAGCACCTCCCAGAACGAGCGAGCCGCCGGGTCGCGGTCGAAGACCGCGCGGATATCCTCACGCAAGTGCCGGAACATGGGGTGCTATCTCCCTATTGAAAGGGGGTGAATTCTAGAATACTCGACTGAATTTGTCAGCTATTTCCGGCAATATCGACAAGCAGCCGTCCAACCCCTGCCAGACAGGCCTCGCGTGCCGCCGGTGCGGCCGTGCTGTCGGCGAGATAAGCTGACACCAGCAAGGGCTTGCCGCCTGCCGGCCAGACAATACCGACATCGTTAGCATCGCTTCTGTTGGTGCCGGTCTTGTCGCCAATACGCCAGTCGGTCGGCAAGCCGGCCTTCAGACGCCGGCCACCGGTGGTATTGGCCAGCAACCAGCGTTGCAGGATCGTTCGCGACGCGGGCGACAGCACATCGCCGAGCAGCAGTTTTTGCATCGTCTGCGTCATTGCCCGCGGCGATGTCGTATCCAGTTCACCCTGCGAATGTTTCGTGTTGAGTTCAGGCTCGTTGCGATCGAGGCGCGTCACCCCGTCGCCCAACTGGCGCAGCCAGGCAGTCAGCGCTGCCGGCCCGCCATAACTCGCCAGGATCAGGTTTGCCGCTGCGTTGTCGCTGGTGGTGATCGCCGCTTCGCACAGCGCGGCCAGCGTCATCCCCTGCCCGTCGGCATGCTGCTCGGTCACCGGCGACCAGGGCAGCAACACCGAACGGTCATAGACGATGCGTCGATCCAGCGCCTCCCGCCCAGTGTCTACCCGCTGCAATACCAGCGCGCTGGCCAGCTGCTTGAAGGAACTGAGCAGCATGAAACGTTCGTCCTGGCGGTAACCGTATTCAGCCCCGGTTGCCGTATCCAGGAGATGCACACCAAGCCGCCCGCCACCCTGCTGCTCCAGTTCGCGCCAGCGGGAACGCAAATGCGCGCCCCGCAACGCCGTATCACCGGCTGAAGCGCACGAAGTACCGGCAAAGGAAAGCGCAGCCAGGGAAAGAAAGAATCGTCTTCGGTTCATCACCCGAGCATTCTGCCATCACCGTCAGGCAGCCGGCCAGGAAATCGCCTCGCCGTCGGCACTCACGGTCAACTTGCCGTCAGCAGAAAAATTGAGGGTGATGCTAGCCGATGGACGATTGTCGGCAAACAGCCAGGCGTACTTGGCGACGACCTTGGCGGCGTCGGCAGCGGACGAAGCCGCGCTGTATTCCTCGTGGAAGGGAATACTCTTCTGCATTTCGACATGGACCGACGACAAGGCTGCCGCCGTCTGCATGCTTCTGGCCAGCGCCGGATCGTCGGCCAGCGCCGCCTTGAACTCCTGAGCATACGGATAATCCGCCGGCAACTGGAGTTCACCGTAACGGTCATAGCTGACGCTGGCGGGCGCCTCGGGAATGCCGTTACGTGCCAGAAAATCCGGCATGCGGGCGGAAACATGATCGGTCAGCGCCTTGATGTTGCTCGCCGACGGCATCATCAACGGTGGCAATTCGGTGAAACCGCCGGCCGGCGGCTGGAAATACGCGTCGATATCCAGCGTCACCGCGCCCTGGTTGGTATCGAAAACCACGCTAGACGATACCGGGCTTGCCGCCGCCGTCGTCTCGGCTGCCAGCAAGTCGCGGGCGGACTGGGAAATGCTTGACCGATCGGCAAGATTTGCCGACGCTGCAATGCTTGCCGCCGCTGCACTCTCGGTGCGCGGGGCGGCAGTCCGCGATGAAATGGCTGAAACGGCGGCAGACCAGAGGCTGGCAGGCTGTATGAACACGGCGGCTCCTTTTGTTCGATGATTCAGCCACGATCACTGCAAAGCTCATGCCATGGCAGCCTGCTCCGTTGCCAGCGCCAGCCGGCGGACCAGTTCGGGAATCATCACCGCATCGGCCATGCCGTAGCCGAGGACCAGGCCGTTGTCGCCGCCACGCCCGGCAAAGTAGCGGCTGAGCGCCCGCGCACTGACGCCCAGCCTGGCTGCGGCGGCAACAATATCCGTATCCGGCGGCGCGTCGGGCAGATGCAGCGTCAGGTGCAGGCCGGCCTGGCCGCCGGCAATCCGGACCTCGCCAAAAGATTCCTGCAACGCGCTACGCAGGATCTGCTGCCGCTCGCGATAGATCGGCGCCATCGTCCGCAGGTGGCGGGTAATCCGGCCGCTGTCGAGCATCCGTGCCAGCGCGCGCTGCTCGACTGCCTGACCGCCCCGGTACAGCTCGGACAAGGCCTGGCCGAAACTGCTGACGGCCCAGCGCGGCACGACCAGATAGGCGATGCGCAGCCCGGGATAAAGCAGCTTGCTGAAAGTACCGAGGTAAATCACCGGCGCCTCCGGGCGCAGCCCCTGGATCGCCGGCAAAGGCCGCGCGCCGGGCCGGGCGTGATTGAATTCGCTGTCGTAATCGTCCTCGATCAGCCAGTTGCCGCCGGCTTCGAGCCGGTTGAGCAAAGCCAGCCGCCGCTCCAGACTGAGTACACTGCCGCCGGGATACTGGTGTGATGGCGTCAGGAAGATCAGGCGCGGCGACTGCGTCCGCCACAAGGCGTCGTCCGCAACCATGCCTTCGTCGTCGACGGCGACCGGCACGGCGCGCAGGCCGGCTGCCAGCATTGCGTTACGTGCTGCCGGATAGCCCGGGTCTTCGAGCCAGACGACATCACCGGGATCGGCCAGCAGACGTGCGCAGGCATCAAGTGCGACGTTGCCACCGGGGACGATGAACACCTGTTCCGGCGTACAGGCGACGCCCCGCCGGGCCGCCAGGAAAGCTGCAACCGCAATGCGCAATGCCGGTTCACCACCGGCCGCCGCATACGCCAGATGACGCGCGCCGACCTCGCGCCAGGCATCCTGCAGCATGCGCGCCCAGACCGGCCACGGAAAGGCGTTGAGATCGGGCACGCCCGGTGCGAACGGCAGGGCAGTTTCGCCGCGCTGCGTGGCGATCAACGTTCCGGCGCGGCGCGACAGGATGCCGGCCCGCGCCACCCCGGCCGGCTGCTCGCTCCGTTGCGGCAAGGCAGCGACCCGCGTACCGCCACGATCAGCGGCGAGAAAGCCTTCGGCGAGCAGTTGCTGGTAGGCATAAAGCACGCCGTTGCGGGACATGCCGCAATCGATCGCGAGCTGACGGCTGGCCGGCAGACGCAGGCCGGCGTGCAGGCGACCTTCGAGCATCGCCTGCTTGAGCACGCGGTACAGGCGCTGCTGACGCGCTTCACCCGGCGCCGGCGGCGAGCGGAGTTCGGCAAGGACAAGTTCGAGGGCCATCTGGCTCCATCCGTGGCATTGATTGTGGCTCCATGAATGGTGCCACAACCGCCTTATGCTGGCCGGACTTTCAAGGAGAACACATGGAACACGAAGCCCCCAGCCCGCGCACCCGGATCCGGCGCAAGCCGCAACGCGGCCACTACGACACCGCGACTGTTGCCGCCATCGTCGATACCGCGCTGATCTGTCAGATTGCCTTCAACCAGGGCGACAGCGTACATTGCCTGCCGACTGCCTGCTGGCGGGTCGGCAACGCGTTGTACATTCACGGCGCCAACAACTCGCGCCTGACCCGGACATTGCTCGACAGCGACTGCTCGGTCTGTATCGCCCACGTCGACGGACTGGTACTGGCGCGCTCGGCCTTTCACCATTCGATGAATTTTCGCTCGGTCGTGATTTACGGGCGCTTTGTTGCGGTCGACGCGCCGGAAGAGAAGAAAACCGCGCTCGCCGCCTTTGTCGAACATGTCAGCCCGGGACGCTCGGCGCTGGTACGTCCGCCGAATGACGCTGAACTGGCCGGCACGGCCGTGCTGCGTCTGAGACTGGATGAAGCTGCGGCGAAAATCCGCAACTGGGGCGTCGAGGATGACGCCTGCGATCTCGATATTCCGGTGTGGGCCGGGGTTGTCCCGCTGCGCTGCACTGCCGGAGAAATGGAAGCCGAAGCAGCCTGCACCGATTTCCCGCAACCCAGCTTGCCGGATTACCTGCTGACGACCTGAGCAGTTGCTTCACCGACACCATGCGGTGAAGCAACTGCCGGCAGCAGCGTCAATGAACGCCCTGCTTCGGCCCCGTCACCGGCTTGACCTCTTCCTTGTTGACCTGTTTGGCCGCATAACGGGCGATATAGATGGCCATGACAATCATGAACAGGATTGTGAACAGGCTGAGCAAACCGATGTCGGATGTAAAGAGTAAATTCCACGCCATGACCGTTCTCCATTGTGATTCGATGAGCATTACTGGGACGAGTACGGATATGCAACGGCAATAAGCATGCCCGAGCCGATGGCTGGCGTAGCGGTGCTGCCATATCCGGAAGAAAAGGCATGAAAGCGCTGCAGCAGAAGCAAGGCGGCAGCCGGCCCGGTGCTGGGCAGGTGAATGATTCAGCGACAAAACCCGTCGCTGCTGTCATTTATGACAGACACTACCGCCATAAATGACAGTCGCGCCCGGCGCAAATTGCGCTACGCTTGCCGCATCCATCCACTCCAGGCTGCCGACCATGCCGAACAACCCGCCGCGCCAATTAACGCTGGAAATCGTTTCCGACCTTGTCTGCCCCTGGTGCTTCATCGGCCTGCGCCGGCTCGACATCGCCATGGCAATGCTCGGACAAAAACACCCCGATCTGGAAATCAGCCAGCGCTGGCGCCCCTTTTTCCTCAATCCGGATACGCCGCTGGAAGGAGAACCCTACCTGCCCTTCCTGATCAACAAATTCGGCAGCGAAGCTGCCGTCGAAGCCTTGTTCCAGCGCGTGCGTGACGCCGGCACGCCTTACGGCATCGACTACCGTTTCGAAGACATCCGCCTGCGTGCCAATACCCTGCACGCTCACCGTCTGATCCACCGGGCACAGCAGCAAGGCGATGCGCGGCCGCTGGTCGAGCGCCTGTTCGTCGGCCAGTTCCAGTTGGGCGAACATCTCGGCGATCCGGCAGTCCTCGCCAATATCGCTGAAGAATGCGGTTACCCGCGCGGCGACATCGCCAATTACCTGGCCAGTGACAGCGATAGCGAACTGGTGCGCACCATGGAACGCGAATCACGGACCTGGGGCGTGCGTGCCGTACCGACCTTCATCGTCGACCGGCGGATCATGGTGCCCGGCGCTGAGGACCCGGCGATCCTCGTCGCAGCCATCGAACAGGCACTGCAAGCATCACCGGCAGCCTAATGCCGTGCTGCGGCAAGAAAGGCGTCGAGTAGCGGTGCGCAGTCAAGCAGCACCTGGTTGCCGTGATGGTGAAATTCCGGATGCCACTGCACCCCGCAGACAAAACTGCGCCCTTTCCATTTCAGCGCTTCGACAACGCCATCACCCGCCGTCGCTTCGACGATCACGTCATGGCCCAGGCGGTCCAGTCCCTGGTGATGAATCGAGACCACGTTCCCGCCCGCCAGTCCGCCAAACCAGCGGGAAAAATCGCCGCCCTCGGTAAACTGGATGGCGTGCAGGTGGCGGTCATAGTCACTGTGCTCATGCGCGACCTCGCCGGGGCGCTGGGTCGGCAGATCCTGGTAGAGCGACCCGCCAAGCGCGACATTGATCAATTGCATGCCACGGCAAATGCCGAGCACTGGCTTGCCGACTTCCATGAACTCGTGCAGCAGTTCGAGTTCATAGGCGTCGCGCACCGGATCGCCGGCCCATTCCGGGCGTAGCGGCGTTTCGCCATAGGCGCGCGGACTGACATCGGCGCCGCCCTGCAGGACCAGACCATCCAGATATTCGGCGTAATCGCGCAGACGGATGCTGCTGCGCATCAGAACGCCATCCTGCAGTACCGACGGCACCATCAGCAGCATTACGTCGCGCGACTGGACCCACTGGGCAATCGACTGCTCGAGGACCTGCAAGGTCTTGGTATGAATTCCCCGGCTATCGGCCTGCGGGTGATGGATGCGGGCGGATAGCCCGATCCGGAGGGGGCGTCGGCGAAACATCATTGACCTCCTGCACGAAAACTGCGGACAGCGGCATCGATCATGCCCTGGTGGCCACCGGTCGCCGCATGCCAGCATCGCAATTCACCGGCATGATTTCCGGTCGTTGCTACCTGGCGCAGTTCAACCAGCGCCCGTTCGCTACCGAGCCGTGCCGCACAAGGCTCGATCCGCTGCAGCGTGGCCAGCACATCTTCGCGCAATGGCAGGCTGTCGCTGCTGCGCGGATGCACCAGCGTCCCGTCGAGCCCGAAACGGCAGGCCTGGAAACGGTTGTAGTTGTAAACCAGGTAATCGTCCTCGTGCGGCTCTTCCCGGTCCTCCAGCAACATCATGCACAGCGCCTGAAGATAGGCTGCCAGCGCCGCCGCCCGCTCGACCGTCAGCGGTGTATCGCAGACCCGCAATTCGATGGTGCCGTACTCCGGTTTTGGCCGGATATCCCAGTAGAAATCCTTCATGCTTTTGACGACGCCGGTTTTTTCCATCTTGGCGAAATAGCCATCGGCAAAATCATCCCAGCGCAGCAAAAATGGCGCCCGGCCGGACAACGGAAAAGCGAAGATCGAATTCAGGCGCGCTGAATCGAACTGCGTATCGACCCCCTGCAAAAAGGGCGACGACGCCGACAGCGCGATGAAATGCGGCAGATAGCGATTGAGCGCATGCAGCAGGTAAAGCCCTTCGTCGGCACTGGCACAGCCTATATGGACATGCTGGCCGAAAACCGTGAATTGCTTGGCCAGGTAACCATATAGCGCGGACAGTTCCCGGAAGCGCGGTTGGTCGAAAATGCGCTGTTCCGACCAGCGCTGGAACGGATGGGCCCCGCCGCCGCAGACACCGACATTGAGGCGGTTGCCGGCATCAACCAGGGCATCACGCATCTGTCCCAGCTGGGCGAGCATTTCGTTGTAGTTGGTATGCACGTCGGTCGCAATCTCGATCATGCTCTCGGTGATCTCCGGCTTCACATCGCCCGGAAAAGGTTTCTTGCCCAGCAGGAACAGCATGTCGGCGGCAGCCGCCGTGAGGTCGAAATCGGTGAGGTCGACCAGTTGCAACTCAAGCTCGACCCCCATCGTCAGCGGCTTGCCCGCCTTGAAAGTTCCCAGCGGCATGCTCAGCCTCCTTCCTCGCGCCCGGCCTCGCCGGCCAGGATCAGCGCTCGCTGCGTCGCCACCGGGCCGAGCAGTTCGAGCAACAACACCATGAGGCCAAGGCCGGCGACCTGGCTGAAGACATCGATACCGAGATGGCGGGTCTGCTCGATCAGCAGGATGGTGAACACCGACATCGGCATCAGCGCCAGCCCGGTCAGCGCGCCTTTGCGCCAACTGATGCCGGACAGTCGGGCAAAGGCGACGGTGGCACCAATCTTGGTCAATGCCCGAACCAGCAATACCACCAGCGCCAGCCCTGCCCCCTGGGCGACCTGCGGCCACGACAGCGTCGCCGCCGCGAAGACGAAAAGCAGGATGGTCATCAGGCTGCCGAGCGCGCCGAAGCCGCGATCGGCACCGGAAAACACGATACGCCGGTAGCGGACGACCAGGCCGAAGACCAGCGCCGCCAGCATCGGCGAGAACTGCAACGAGTGCGTCAGCGTTACCAGCAGCAGCGTGGCGATGGCGAAAATCACCGTTGCATCGCCGCCGCCGCGATGCTGGCAGCGCAGCAGGGTCGGCACGGCAACGCCGAACATCGCGCCGATGCCGGCCGATACGCCGACCACGACCAGACTGTTCCACAAGGCCGGGAACAGGCCGCCGGCACTGGTCAGCACCCAGTAGCCGGCAACGGCCTTGAACACAAGCACGGCAAACACGCAATTGAAGGCCGACAGGTGCAGCATGCGCTCGGTGACCTGACCTGAGCAGCGAAGCTCGTTGGCAACACGCAGGGCCGCCACCGGCGACGAGGACATCGCCAGCGCCGCCAGCAACAGCGCCGGCAGGTGTGCCAGCCCGAAGGCCCGGGCCACCAGCAGGACTGCGATGAAGGTGCCGAAAGCCTCGACCAGGCTGGTCACGGCCAGCCAGCGGTTGTGCCGTAGCCAGTTCAGGTTGATGCGCTGACCGAGTTCGAAGAGCACCAGTGCAATGGCAAAATCGGCCAGCAGCGCCATCGACGTCCCGGCCGGGTTCGGCAACAGGCCGATCTGGCCGGATGCCAGCGCAAAACCGGCCAGCGCATAGCCACAGACGCGTGGCAGTGACAGCCAGCGACTGACAGCTTCTCCGCTCAGCCAGGCAAGCGCGATGGCCAGTGGCCAGGCCATGGCAGCAAGGTGATTTCCAACAGCTTCAAGCATCACGACAACTCCCGTCCGGTTTGGATTTGTCCTGCGCGTTTTTTCAGCTTAGCGCAATTTTCTCCTGTCGCTCCAACCTTGTGATTGGCTATCATCGACAATGGTTCCTTCATCGAGACGAGACATGGACGCCCGATTCCTGGACGATTTCACGCCCGGCCAACGCTTTTGCACCGGCGGGATCACCCTGACCGAAGCGGAGATCATCGACTTCGCCTGGCGCTATGACCCGCAGCCCTTTCATCTCGACACCGGCGCTGCCGAACGCTCGCCCTACGGAGGCCTGATCGCCAGCGGTTTCCAGTCACTGGCGCTGTGCTTCCGGTTGTTCATCCAGAGCGGCATGCTGGCCGAATCGAGCATGGGCTCACCCGGCATCGACGAACTGCGCTGGCTGGCGCCGGTGCGTCCGGGCGATACCCTGCACTGTGCCGTCGAGGTGCTGGAAGTGCGGCCGTCATCGTCAATCACCTGCTGCTGCGCCGCCCCGGCGCCTAGTGAAAATCCCGGCTTGAGGTTTCCAGCCGCCCCAGCCAAGCGGACAGATCGACCAGCCGCTGGGCAACCAGATGGACAACGCCATCGGCGCATTGCAGTTGCCCATAGACGCCGAGCAGCGGTGCGGCGAGCAGTTCGCGCCGCTGTTTCTCGACCAGCGCCGGCCTGACGACGACGTTGGTCCAACCGGTTTCGTCCTCCAGCGTGACGAAGACGATGCCAGTCGCGGTGCCCGGCCGCTGGCGGCCGGTGACGATGCCGGCGACGCGGACCAGCGCCCGGTCGCCGCATTGTTGCAGTTCGCGGGCAGTGAGAAAGCGGCGCGCCGCCAACTGTGCGCGCAACAAGGTCAGCGGGTGCGGGCGCAGGCTGTGGCCGAGTTGGCGGTAATCGGCAACGAGGTTGTCAGCCAGCGTCGGCTCCACCAGCTCGGCCGCCGCTTCCGGTGCCGGCAGGCCGGCGAAGAGATCGCCCTGGACTGCCCGCCGGCCGCTGTCGGCAACCTGCCAGGCCGCCTGCCGGCGATGGCCGGCGAGACTGCGCAAGGCGTCGGCAGCGGCGAGCAGGTCGAGCTCGCGCTTGCCCAGGGCGCAGCGCGCGGCGAGGTCGGCGATATCGGAAAAAGGTCGTTTTTTACGGTCGACCGCAATATTCAAGGCAATTTCACGGCGCAGGCCCTTGATCTCGCGCAGACCGAGGCGCACCGCGCCGCGCTTGTCACCCCTCTCCTCGATCCGGCTGTCCCAGTCGCTGGACGTGACATCGGCAGGCAGCACGGTGACAGCGTGGCGGCGCGCATCCTGAATCAGCATTGACGGCGAGTAGAAGCCCATCGGCTGACTGTTCAACAGCCCGCATAAAAAAGCCGCCGGGTAATGGCACTTGACCCAGGCCGAGGCATAGACCAGCAGCGCAAAGCTGGCGGCGTGCGATTCGGGGAAGCCGTACTCGCCGAAGCCCTGGATCTGCGCGACGATGCGCTCGACGAAGGCGGCCGGCACGCCGTTCCCGGCCATGCCGGCGCGCAGCTTGTCCTGATAACGGGCAAGATTGCCTTTACGGCGCCAGGCAGCCATCGCCCGCCGCAGTTCGTCGGCCTCGCCGGGCGTGAAGCCGGCGGCAACGATGGCCAGTTGCATCACCTGTTCCTGAAAGATCGGCACGCCGCAGGTGCGCGCCAGCACCGCGTCGATCGCCGGCGTGATGCGCTCGATGCGCTCCTTGCCCTGGCGCCGCTTCAGGTAGGGATGAACCATGTCGCCCTGAATCGGCCCGGGGCGCACCAGCGACACCTCGATCACCAGGTCGTAGTAGTTGCGCGGCCTCAGGCGCGGCAGCATGCTCATCTGCGCCCGCGACTCGACCTGGAAGACACCCATGCTGTCGGCGCGGCAGAGCATGTCGTAGGTCGCCGCGTCGCCTTCGGGGATTTCACTCAAATTCTGCGGTCGACCGCAAGATTCGCCAATAATTGCCAGCATCCGGCGCAGCGCCGACAGCATGCCGAGCGCCAGCACATCGACCTTCATCAGGCCGACCGCGTCGAGGTCGTCCTTGTCCCACTGGATCACCGTGCGCTCGGCCATCGCCGTGTTCTCGACCGGCACCAGCCGCGCCAGCGGCCCGCGCGACATGACGAAGCCGCCGACGTGCTGGGTCAGGTGGCGGGGAAAGCCGCGCAGTTGCTCGGCCAGCCACAGCCACTTGGCGACGCGCGGCGACGCCGGGTCCAGCCCCTGCTCGGCAAAGCGTTCCGGCATCTGCTCGCGCTTGTCCCACCAGGCGAGCGAGGCGGTCAGCGCGTCGATGCGGGCGATGTCGAAACCGAGCGCGCGGCCGGCGTCGCGCAGCGCGCCCTTGGTCCGGTAGGTGATGACGGCGGCGGCCAGCGCCGTGCGCTCGCGACCGTACTTTTCGTAGATGTAGGCGATGACCTCGTCGCGCCGCTCGTGCTCGAAATCGACGTCGATATCCGGCGGCTCGCCGCGCTCCTTGGAGACGAAGCGCTCGAACAGCATCGCCGAGCGCGCCGGGTCGACCTCGGTGACGCCGAGCGCGAAACACACCGTCGAATTCGCCGCCGAGCCGCGCCCTTGGCAGAGGATGCCGGCGCCGCGGGCGAAACAGACGATGTCGTAGACGGTCAGGAAATAGGGTTCGTAGTTCAGCTCGGCGATCAGCGCCAGTTCGTGCTCTATACGTTCGCGCACCGCGTCCGGCACGCCCGCCGGGTAGCGTCGGCACAGCCCAGCCTCGGTCTCGTGGCGCAGCCACGAGGTCGGCGTGTGGCCGGCGGGGACGATTTCCTCCGGATATTCGTAGCGCAACTCGTCGAGCGAAAACGTGCACAAGGCCGCGATGCGCAGCGTTTCGGCCAGCAGCTCGGGCGAATAGAGCCGCGCCAGCCGCAGGCGCGAGCGCAGGTGGCGCTCGCCGTTCGGGAACAGCGCGTGGCCTGCCTCGAACACCGAGGTCTTCAGGCGCAGCGCGGTCAGCACATCCTGCACCGGCCGCCGTGCCCGCACGTGCATGTGCACATCGCCCGCCGCCACCAGCGGCAACCCACAAGCCGCGCCGAGCGCCCGCAATTCCGCCAGCCGCGCCGCATCATCCGGCCCGGCATGCAGCTCGACGGCGATCCACAAACGCCCGGGAAAACACCCGGCCAGCCAGCGCCCATCCTCAACCGACGGCACCGCACCCGGCACCCACAGCACCAGGCAATCCGGCACCGCACCACTCGGTGAAACCGCATTGAAATCGTGGCGCTGCAAGCTGTAAGCACCCTTCTCCGCCCGCCGCCGCGCCAGCGTGATCAAGGCCGACAGATTCCCGTAACCCTCCCGGTTCTGCGCCAGAAACACCAGCTTCAGCCCGTCGACCGTGCGCATCTCGCTACCGATCAGCAAGCGCGGCGATTTTTCCAGCGCCCGAAACGCCTGATGCACGCGCACCACGCCAGCCAGCGAACACTCGTCGGTCAACGCCAACGCCGCATACCCCAACCCCGCCGCCTGCGCCGCCAGTTCCTCCGGATGCGAGGCACCGCGCAGGAAACTGAAGTTGGAGAGACAGTGCAGCTCGGCGTAATCGGGGAGCGCGGGAGGTTTGGTGAGGGGCGTGTTCAGGGCAAGGCAACTGTGTTTATATACAGCTATCTTACCCTAGACTCTGGGAACAGCGGAGCGTGCAAATGAGTCACCGGCAGCAAAACAGCGGTTACAGCCATTAAAGGCAGCCCCCTCCTCTGGCCGTTCCCCAGGTACGCTGCATGTTGAAGATGCAGCCGTTTGATCTTACACTGGGGAAATTGTCCTTCTTCGGCGCAAAACCTAGCTAAGTGTCTGAATAATTGGAGCAAGAGCAAATGACGTCATTAACTCGATTCGTTGGGTTCGCCGTAGTCGTATCCACATTGCTAATTGGCAAAACAGGCATTGCAGCAGAGCTTGATTATTGGGATGGTTACTATGCAGGCCTAAATCTCGGCGCTTCGGCCAGCACCGCCAAGATGAAATTCGACCCATCAGGAAGTTTTCTTGGCCCAACTGCCGCCGACATTGCTGATGGCAACTTTTGGAGAAGCAGTCGAAAACTCAAGTCCTCCGACCTAACGGGCGGCGTTCATGCTGGATATCAGCAAAGGTATGGTCGCACTCTCGTAGGCATTGAGCTGGATCTTAGCCAGCTTGGCCAGCGCGATAGCTCCTCTGTTACCGCTACCGTACCCACATCCGGCAGCCAGTACCGACTGGAACAACAAGTAGAGACCGACCTATCCATCAGTCTTCGCCCCCGTATTGCTTATGTACCGGAATCAGGCTCGGGAGATTTGCTGCTTTATGTCACTGGAGGTCTTACATACACACGTGCAAAGGTTTTCCAGAAATTTACTCAACTTAACGTCGCTTACTACTCTGAGGGATTGTCAGATAGTCGATGGTTAGTCGGCTGGGTAGTCGGCGGGGGGATTGAGTACGCATTATCTAAGCAATGGAGTCTCAAGACAGAGTATCTATATGCCAATCTCGGATCCATCAAGAAAAACAATGCGAGTGGCAATCCAGGTTTTGCAGCCTACACCACGAACAACCGAGTAGATCTGACCAACCATACTTTCCGGCTGGGGATGACTTACCGCTTTTAGCTGGTCGCTGGAATTTGTTAGATATATCTCCTGATGGCCGATTCCCGCTAAAGCACAACCGCCACCGCCTGATTGTGCAGCCATTATCTTTTTAGAACTCGGCTTTAACCTTTAACCCAAACCCCGTTTATACAAAATTCCGGACATGCCCTCCCTGGCAATGGAAGCTTGCGCCATTCAGGCGAACACCCCGTGCACATACCAGCCCTGTGCATCACGAAAAATCCAGGTCCACTGCCCCTGGGCATTGCGGGCGACGAAGTAGTCACGGCGGATGTCGCCGCTTGCCCCCGTTTCACCGCTGTCCCACCAGCCACTTTCCAGCCGCTCGCCGCGGGTGACGAGTTGCAGCGGGCCGTGCCAGTGCGGGCCGTCGGCGCGTTCGGCCAGCGGCTGCGGCGTCGGCAGCAGCCAGAGTGGACGCGGCGCAGCAAATGTTGCGGTCAACGTGGGGTTTTCAACAAAAATGCTCGCCGGATCGCCGGCCCGCGTGGCGCATTCCGGGCGGTGGTCGGCGTGCAGCGCCAGGCTGCGCACGGCGTCGTCACCGAGCCGGGCGCGCAGGCGTTCGATGCAGGCGGCTGCCCCCTCGCCGCTTGCCGCCTGGTCGAACAGGCCGGCGCTGGCGCCAGGACGGGCAATGACTTCGTCGGCGGTCAGACGCAGCGTCTCGACCGGCGCTGCCAGTTGCAGGCGGCCGAGGTGTTCGCGCAACAGGCGCATGAACCGCCCTTCGTCGGCGCAGGCTTCGCCGAAACGCAGCGACAGTGCGCTGGTCGAGCCGTCGTCGTGGGTCAGGTGCAGCGTGCAAGCGCGCAGCAGCGACTGGCGGACCTGCAGCCAGCCGGCCAGTGCGGCGAACAGGCGCTGCGCGGCGAAGGCCAGGCCTTCGGCGAATTCGACGCGCGACGGCAGTTCCAGCCCGGCGGCGAAGCGTTCGGGGAAGATAAAGGCCCGCTGCGGATCGGGAATTTCGCCACGGGCGCGCAGCAGGTCGTCGACCGGGCCGTTGCCGATGCGCCGGCGCAGAGTGGCGGCCGGTTGCGCGATCAGCTCGCCGAGATGGCGCAGGCCGAAGGAGTCAAGCCGGGCGGCAATTTCGGCCGGCCAGTCGGGCACGGTGCACGGCAAGGCGGCGAGCGCCGGGTGCAACGCGGCTATCGTTTCGACCGTGCAGGCAGCGCCGGCGCGGGCCAGCCAGCGGGCGCCGAGCGGCGTCGGCGCGACTGCCCAGTCGGCGCTCCAGCCTTGTGCCCGGCAGCCGTCGAGCACGGCCGCGACGATGGCTTCGATGCCGCCGAACAAGCGTCGACAGCCGCCAATTTCGAGCAACAGCCCGGCCGGCGGCGCTAGGCTGACGGTCGGCGTGAAGCGCCCGGCCCAGCAGGCGAGATCGGCGAGCGCCCGGACTTCGCGCGCCGGATCGCGCTCGCAGACGCGCAAGCCGGGCAACAGGCCGAGCGCGGTCGACAGCTTCTGCCCGGGCAAAACGCCGGCTTCGGCGGCTACCGGGTCGGCGGTCAGGATGCGCCCGCGTGCTGTAACCGCGCTAGGCGACTGCCGCAGCGGCAGGGCTTCCAGCGTCAGCAGGGGAAAATGCAGGGCCAGCCACAACACGCTTGTTCCTTCCCGGTCGGGGAATGTCGATCTGCAACAGGCGCGATGCCGGCCGGCCGCGCCGCTTCAGGATGCGCAACGCCAACCGGTCGGCGCCGGCGGTCAGGGTCAGACGCAGCGGTGCCGGCGACGGCGTGGCGGCATCTGCGGTCGACCGCCACAAAACGGCAAAAACCGATTGCCCCTCAGCCGCCACCTGCAGGCGGCGCAATGCCCGCGCATCGATGCCAGCGTCCGGCCAGGCGAGCAGGCCGGCAAAGCCACCGCATCTGAGCAATTGTTCGACACACCAGGCGCCCTGTTTGCCGGGCTGGATCACCAGCAGGCGCTCCGGCGCCACGCCGGCTGCGGCCCAGGCCGGCGCATGCGGCAGCCAGGGCGGCGCCACCAGTGCCAGCAGACCGCCCTCACCCGACAAGCGGGCCAGCGCCGGCAGCAGCAGACTGATTTCGCCGACGCCGCTGCGGTCTACCAGGATTTCGGTGAGATTTCCGCGCGGCCAGCCGCCACCCGGCAGTTCGGCGTCGAGTTCGGCATGGCCGCTGGCAATGGTGCCGGCCGGCAGGCCGGGCAAGGCGTCGCCGCGCCAGATGTCGCCGCGCGCCAGGACCGCCGCCAAATTTACCGGCGACGGCTGCGCGCTCATGAGAGTTTCGAAATGGCTCCGCGGATCAGGCCGACAGCAACACCCTCGATGGCGAATTCGACTTCGCCCGGGTTTATCACGATGGGCTCGAAATCCGGGTTCTCGGCGATCAGGCGGATCTGGTTCTTGCCGCGTTCCAGGCGCTTGACGGTGACTTCCTCATCAATGCGGGCAACAACAATCTCGCCATCGCGCGCCTGATTCGTTTTATGCACGGCGATCAGGTCACCGTCGAAGATGCCGGCGTCGATCATCGACAGGCCGCGCACCTTGAGCAGGAAATCGGCGCGCGGATTGAACAGGCCGGCGTCGAAGTTGTAGCGCCCCTGCACGTTCTCGACGGCGAGGATGGGCGAACCGGCGGCGACGCTGCCGATCAGCGGCAGACCGAGTTGTTCGACCAGACGGATGCCGCGCGCCGAGCCGGGTTCAAGGTTGATCGCGCCCTTCTTGGCCAGTGCCTTGAGGTGGTCCTCGGCGGCATTGGCCGAGGCAAAGCCGAAGGCGGTGGCGATTTCCGCGCGGGTCGGCGGCGCACCGAGTACCTCGACGGTGTTCCTGATGAAATCGAGAATTTCTTGCTGACGCGGGGTGAGCTTCATGGCCGGGCTCCGGCAATTTCTGATGACTGTATTTTTGTACAGTTACCAGAAATAAGCAAGCCTGCCGTCAATCAATCGTGAATCGTGTTCGAAAACGCCTGAACGACATCAACCACCCGCGTCGCCCCATCTCGCATCAGCTTGATCGCTTCACCGGCATTATTGGCCAATTCAACGCCAGCGCGCACCTCAGCCAGACCGTTGTTCATGCTGGTGCTGACCGAACCTGCTTCCTGCTGAATGGTGCGGATCATCGTCGCGATTTCGCCGGTCGACTTGCCAGTGCGTTCGGCCAGCTTGCGTACCTCGTCGGCGACCACCGCGAAACCACGCCCGGATTCGCCGGCACGCGCCGCCTCGATCGCCGCGTTGAGCGCCAGCAGATTGGTCTGGTCGGCGATCTCGCGGATCGTATCTACGATCGACGAAATGCTCACAGTCTGCTCGCCGAGTACGGCCACCAGCGTTGCCGATTCGTCGACAATGCCTGCAATGCGCTGCATCTTGGCGACAGTATTGAGAATGATGCCTTCGCCGGACTGCGAGATTTCCCGCGTTTCCAGCGCCACCTGGTAGGCAGTCTCGGCGCCTTCACGCTCGGCGAGATTACGACGGACGCGTTCGCTGACATCGGTAGCGAACTTGACCACCTTGACGACCTGACCATCCGGCCCGAATACCGGGTTGTAGCTCGCTTCCAGCCAGATTTCGCGCTGCTGGCGATCCAGCCGGGCGTACTGTCCGGCGCAGAATTCGCCACGCGCCAGACGAGCCCAGAACTGGGCGTATTCCGGACTGCGCGCTAGGCTGTCTGCGCAGAAAATGCGGTGGTGTCGGCCGACAACTTCGGCCGCCGAATAGCCCATGGTACGGCAGAAATTTTCGTTGGCGCGCAGGATAGTGCCGTCGGTGCGGAACTCGATGACTGCCATCGAGCGCTCGATTGCATCGACCATCGCCCGCTGGCTCGCCGCCTCAATCACCTGTTCGCTGACATCGGTGGCAAACTTGATCACCTTGATCACCTGTCCGGCGGCGTCGCGGACCGGGTTGTAGGTCGCCTCCAGCCAGATTTCGCGGCCGTCGCGGTGGCGCCGGCTGATCGTCCCACGCGAGAAATCGCCGCGCCGCAGGGCTGCCCAGAAAGCTGCGTATTCAGGTTTGGCCGCGTACGCCGGATCGCACAGCGTACGGTGATGCTGCCCCTTGAGTTCGGCCAGCGCGTAGCCCATCGTCCGGCAGAAATTTTCGTTGGCGTCGATGACGATGCCGTCGGGCGTCAACTCGATGACGGCCATCGACTGCCCCAGGGCTGTCTGAACAGCACGGCATTCGGCCAGGCTCGCTTCGAGTTCGGCGACCTGCTGCCGGTATTTGTTACCAAACATGCCAGTTCCTTGAATTGACCAATTCATCAAATAGTACCAAAAACAATAAGCGATCCGCGTTTTTTCCAGCCGGAAAATCGGCTAATATCCGCCGTCGACCGCAACAGGACCCCACATGAAACTCCAGCATCTCGCCATCGGCGACCGTTTCGAGTACGACGGAAAAATCTTCGTCAAGACCGGCCCGCTCACCGCCTCGTCGGACCAGGGCGGGCAGCAGGTCATTCCCCGCTACGCCGTGCTCACGCCGCTTGATCAGCCGGCACCGGGAAACAAGGCGGCCGGTCGTGAACGGGTGAACAAGGCGGCGGTGCTCGCTGCTTTCGACCGTTTCTACCGGACCAGCGAGCGCCTCAGCGATCCCGCCGCACATGCCGAGCTGGCCAAGGCCCGGGCAGAATTCATCGCCATCTTCGACTGATCAGGTCGGCAGCGCGTAGCCCTTGAGCTTGCGGTACATGTCGACCGCGTAGGAATCGGTCATGCCGGCGACGAAATCGGCCACCTGCAGCAAACGCACGTAGGGATCAGCATCGGGCGTGCCGCCATGGCCGAGAAACTGGACCGGCAGCAGCTTCAGCAGCATGCGCTCGCGGGTTGTCATGCGCGTTCCGGGGACGTCGGCGGCCGCTTCCACAGTATTGGCAAACAGCGCCAGCAAGGCGCCAAGCACCTCGAAACCGGCGGTTTCGATTTCCAGCGCCGGCCGTGCGGTGTAGATGGTTTCCTTGGCAATCTTCAGCACGGCCTGCAGCGGCACGCCGACCGGCGACTGATCAAGCAGTTCTTCGTCGAAACTGCCGTCAAGAATGGCATCCTCGTTTTCCAGGAAAACGCCGGCTGCATTCTCCAGCAGCCGGCCGATGGCCTTGGCGCGCAGGTATTCCAGCCTTTCCTTGGGATCGTGCAGGCGATCCAGGCGACCGCCGTTGATGGTATTGCCGGCCAGATCGGCGAGCAGGCATTCGGCATCCTTGTACGGGACGAAACCCAGGCGCGCCGCATCTTCCAGATCGACGATCAGGTAACAGGTGTCGTCCGCCACTTCGACCAGAAAAGCCAGCGGGTGCCGGCGCCAGGCGGTGTCGGGGATGCGCTCGACCAGACCGGTCGAACGGGCGACGCGGCGGAAGTTGTCCATGTCCTGCTGGAAGAAGCCGAATTTCTTGCCGCTTTTTCCCGGTAATTCACTGTCGACCGCAGAAGGCCGCGGATATTTCGTGAAGGTCGCCAATACCGCGCTGGTCAGTTGCAGCCCGCCCGGGTTGGCCGGGCTCTGCAAGCGCGAGACGATGCGGAAGCCCTGCGCGTTACCCTCGTATTTCTCGAAATCCGCCTTCTGTGCCGGCGTGAAATCATGGCGTTCGAGCAGGCCGGAAATGCGGAACCATTCGCGGATCGCATCCTCACCGGCGTGGCCGAACGGCGGATTGCCGATATCGTGCGCCAGACAGGCAGCAGCGACGATGGCGCCGAAATCGCCCGATTCGACATCCTTCAGTCCGTGCCGGGCGATGATCTCGCGGCCGACCACGGCGCCGAGCGAACGACCGACGCAACTGGCCTCCAGGCTGTGTGTCAGGCGGGTCCGGATGTAATCGCTCTTGGACAGCGGGAAGACCTGCGTCTTGTCCTTCAGCCGGCGAAAGGCCGAGGTGAACACGATACGGTCGTAATCCTGCTGGAAAGCCGTACGCTCGGCCGTGCCCGGCGCCTTGCCGGCGCCCAGGCGCTCGCTCGACAACAGTTTTTCCCAGACTTTCCGCTTATCCATGGCCGTTCCGCATGCGCTTTTGATGGGCGCCGAGTTTACTCCGCTTCGAGCAATGCCCGCACGTGATCCGGCAGCGGTACCGATTTCCCGGTCTGCGTATTCATCCACACCACCTTGGCCGCGCCCTCGGCGTACAGCGTGCCGTCGATCAGCATGTCGACATAGGTCTGGCAACTGGAGCGCCCCACCGCACCGACATAAGTCCGCACTTCAACCGTTCCCGGATAGTTCATCGGCATCAGGAAGGTACAGCTGGCATTGACGATCACCGGCCCGTCGCCGCCCGGCCGGACCTGGACCTTCATGTCCTCGATCCATTCGACCCGCGCCTGCTCCATGTAACGGAAATAGACGGTGTTGTTGACGTGCCCGTAGGCATCCATGTCACCCCAGCGGATGGGCATGTTTGTAGTGTGGATGAGCTTTTTGCGGTGGTCCATGAAACGATCGTTTGAAAAAGGGTTGATGAAAGTTTTTCCATACTGTACCGTATTGAAAATAAGCTCACAATAATCAAGGAGACATCATGGAACGCGAAGCCATGGAATTCGACGTGGTCGTGGTCGGTGGAGGACCGGCCGGACTCGCCTCGGCAATCCGCCTGAAACAACTGGCAACGGAACACGGCAGCGACATTTCCGTCTGCCTGATCGAGAAAGGTGCCGAGATCGGCGCCCACATCCTGTCCGGCGCCGTCATCGACCCGCGTGCGCTCGATGAACTGCTGCCCAACTGGAAAGCCGACGGCGCCCCGCTCAACGCGCCGGTCAGCGAGGATCGCTTCCTGATCCTGTCGGAAACCGGTGCGACGCAGGTACCGAACGCCCTGCTCCCCGGCTGTTTCCACAACGAGGGCAATTACGTCATCTCGCTCGGCAACGTCTGTCGCTGGCTCGGCGAGCAGGCGGAAGCGCTCGGTGTCGAGATTTACCCCGGTTTTGCCGGCAGCGAAGTGCTGTTCGACGAGAACGGCGCGGTCAAGGGTGTCGCCACCGGCGACATGGGCCGCCTGCACGATGGTTCGGAAGGCCCGAACTTTCAGCCCGGCATGGAACTGCACGGCAAATACAGCTTCTTCGCCGAAGGCTGCCGCGGCCACCTCGGCAAACAGTTGATCGCGCATTTCGACCTGAACAAGGATGCCGATCCGCAAACCTACGGCATCGGCCTCAAGGAACTCTGGGAAATCGACCCGTCCAAGCACCAGACCGGCCTGGTCATCCACAGCGGCGGCTGGCCGATGCAGCCCGATACCTACGGCGGCGGTTTCCTCTACCACCTGGAAAACAACCAGATCGCCATCGGCTTCGTCGTCGGCCTCGGCTACGAAAATCCGCACCTGTCGCCCTACGAGGAATTCCAGCGCTTCAAGACGCACCCGGAAATTCGCAAATTCCTCGAAGGCGGCAAGCGCATTGCCTACGGCGCCCGGGCGCTGACCGCCGGCGGCCTGCAGTCGCTACCGAAAACCACTTTCCCCGGTGGCGTGCTGGTCGGCGACGATGCCGGCTTCCTCAACGCCGCCCGCATCAAGGGCTCGCACTGCGCGATCAAGACCGGAGCACTGGCGGCCGAAGCCTGTTTCGAAGCACTGAGCGGCAGTCGCCAGCGCGACGAACTGGTCGCCTATCCGGAAGCCTTCCGCCAGAGCTGGCTGTACGAGGAACTGCACCGCGCCCGCAATTTCAAGCCGTGGATGAGCAAAGGTCTGTGGCTGGGCTCGCTGATGTTCGGCATCGACCAGCTGCTGCTGCGCGGCAAGGCCCCATGGACGCTGCGCCACACGACGCCGGACCATGCCAAGCTCAGACCGGCGGCCGAATTTGCGCCGATTGCCTACCCGAAACCCGACGGCGTCATCACTTTTGACCGTCTGTCCTCGGTTTTCCTGTCGGCAACCAATCACGAGGAAGACCAGCCCTGCCACCTGCAACTCAAGGACCCCGCAGTAGCCATCACGGTCAACCTGGCAACCTACGACGCACCGGAGCAGCGCTACTGCCCGGCCGGTGTCTACGAGATCCTGCGCGACGAGGATGGCCGCAATGCCCGGCTGCAGATCAATGCGCAGAACTGTGTGCATTGCAAGACCTGTGACATAAAGGACCCGACACAGAACATCAACTGGGTCGTGCCGCAAGGTGGCGAGGGGCCGACTTACCCGAACATGTAGCGCCCTGCCGGGCAATGGCGATTCGCGGCCGATTCGACGCGGCGAATCGGCCATTCTCGGTTTATAATCTCGCGGCTAAACCCCCTAGGGAGAACAACACATGGGCTTTCTCGCCGACAAGAAGATTCTGATCACCGGTCTGCTGTCCAAGCATTCCATCGCCTACGGCATTGCCAAGGCCTGCCACCGCGAAGGCGCGCAGCTGGCCTTCACCTATCAGAACGAGCGTTTCGAAGACCGCATCAAGAAATTCGCCGCCGAATTCGGCAGCGACATCACCATTCCGGTCGATGTCAGCAGCGATGAACAGATCACCAACCTCTTCGTCGAACTCGGCAAGCGCTGGGACGGCCTCGACGGCCTGGTCCATTCGATCGCCTATGCACCGACCGAAGCCATCGAGGGCGATTTCCTCGACGGCATCACCCGCGACGCCTTCCGCATCGCCCACGAAATTTCGTCGTACAGCTACCCGGCACTGGTCAAGGCTGCACGGCCGATGATGCAGGGGCGCAAGAGTGCGGCGCTGGCACTGTCCTACCTCGGCGCCGAACGCACGATGCCGAACTACAACACCATGGGCCTGGCCAAGGCCAGCCTGGAAGCCGCCACGCGCTACCTGGCATTCTGCCTCGGCCCTGAAGGCATCCGCGCCAACGCCATTTCCGCTGGCCCGATCAAGACCCTGGCGGCCTCCGGCATCGGCAACTTCGGCAAGCTGCTGGCCTACAACTCGCACAATGCACCGCTGCGTCGCAACGTGACCATCGATGAAGTCGGCAATGTCGCCGCCTTCATGCTGTCCGACCTGGCCAGCGGCATCACCGGCGAAATCACCTATGTCGATGGCGGCATGAACACCGTCGCCCTCGGCAACGCCGACCCGCTGCCGGCCTGATCGAAATTTTGCGGTCGACCCGCAAAAACAGCAAAAAACGCCGACCCGGCTCTTCCCGGTCGGCGTTTTTCTTTGGCGAAAGGATTGCCTGATGCGCCTGCTGCCCCACTGGGCCTCACCCTATCCGCGCCAGCACCTGGGCAGCGATGTGCTGGCCGGGGTCATCGTCACCATCCTGGTCATTCCGCAGAGCCTCGCCTACGCCCTGCTCGCCGGCCTGCCGCCGCAGATCGGGCTGTACGTCTCGATCTTCCCAGTCATCGCCTACGCGCTGTTCGGCAGCAGCATGGTCCAGGCGGTCGGCCCGGTGGCGATCACCTCGATCATGACGTATTCAATGCTGGCCCCGATCGCCGCGCCCGGCTCGCCTGAATACCTTGTGCTGGCCGCAACACTGGCGCTCGGTTCCGGACTGCTGCTGCTCGCCTGCGGCCTGCTGCGCCTGGGTTTCCTGGCCCAGTTGCTGAGCCGGCCGGTCATCGCCGGCTTCATTTCCGGTTCGGCGGTGCTGATCGTCTTCAGTCAGCTGAAATACCTGTTCGGCATGACGCCTGCCGGCAGCGATGCCTGGCATGTCATCAGCGCACTTTTCACCCAGGGCCGGATCGATGCCGGCACGCTGATCGGCCTGACCGCCATCGCCGTGCTCGCCTTTTCTCGCCTCGGGCTGACCGGACTGCTGGGCAAAATTGGCCTGAAACCCGCGTCGACCGCAATGATTGTCCGCCTGGTGCCGCTGTTCGTGGTGCTCGCCGGCACCGCCGCCGTCATTGGCTGGAACCTGGATCATCGACACGGCGTGGCCGTGGTCGGCAGCATCGTCGAAGGCCTGCCCGGCCTGAACCTGTTCCTGCCGGCGTTTGCCGAACTCAAGTTGCTGGCCCTGCCGATCCTGCTGATGGCGCTGATCGGCATGGTGCAGAACATATCGATGGCCCAGGCGCTGGCCATCCGGCGGCGCGAGCGCATCGACGCCAACGCCGAACTGGTCGGCCTGGGCAGCGCCAACGTGGTCTCCGCCTTCTATGGCGGCATGCCGGTCGGTGGCGGCGTCTCGCGTTCTGCGGTCAACGTCGCTGCCGGGGCACAAACGCCGCTGGCCAGCATCATCTCGGCCCTTGCCATGCTCGCCATCGTGGCCGGCGCTGCGCCCCTGTTCGCCCGCCTGCCGCTGGCCGTGCTGGCCGCCAGCATCATCGTCGCCGCCATCAGCATGATCGACCTGCGTGCCCTGCGCCAGGCCTGGGATTACGACCGGGCCGACGGTATCGCGGCGCTGGGCACGGCCAGCGGTGTCTTCCTGCTCGGCCTGGAAGCCGGTATCGGACTCGGCATCCTGTTCTCGCTGGCGACCCTGGTCTATCGCACCAGCACCCCGCACATCGCCGTCATCGGGCGCATTCCGCACAGCGAGCATTTCCGCAATGTCGAACGCTACGAGGTCGAGACCATTCCCGGCGTGATTTTCCTGCGCATCGACGAAAGCCTGTTCTTCGGCAACCTCGACGCCGTCGAATCCCGCCTGGCCGGCGAACTGGAAAAAGCCGGCGACACCCGCGATGTGGTCCTCATCATGAGCGCCGTCAATCGCGTCGACACAACGGCCATGGAAGTCCTCAGCGACCTCAACCGGGAACTCGCCGGCCGCCACATCCGCCTGCATCTGGCCGAGGTCAAGGGGCCGGTGCAGGATCGCCTGACCGGCACGCCCCTGTGGAACGAACTATCGGGTCAGGTCTTCCTGTCGGTCAATGATGGCTACGAAGCCCTGAGCCACGACTGAGGGCGAAAAAAAGCGGGGGTGGTTCCCCCGCTTTCTTGCTGTCGTTCCGCTGTCACCCAGAAGCCTGCTTGGTCAAGGCGCTGGATTGCCGCGCTGCGCTCGCAATGACGGGATCACTTTCAGCGTTCGCTGCCGTTCAGGGCCTTGTCGTTGATCTCCACCTTGTAGCGGCCACGCAAGGCATTCAGATACAACTGCACTTCTTCCTGGGCGGCCAGGGTGCGCAACTGGCCGATCAGTCCCTGGCGACGGACGTCATCAAGCTTCTCGCCGGCTTCCACCTTGTTCAGACGGTACAGGGCGTAGCCGGCACCAGCCAGTTCGATACCTGCGTAGGACGGCAATTTGGCGGTGTCCATACGAAATACCGGTTGCACCGCCGGCGGCGGCAACAGGCGTGCATCCATGCGGGAAACGCGCTTGGCGCTGCCCCAGGAAAGCTTGTCGTCGCCACCCTTGAGCGCGGCCAGGCGAGCTTCGCCATCAGCCTTGGCCAGCTTCATGGCTTCCTGGCTGACCAGCAGTTTCTCGATGGTCGGCTTCAGCCCTTCGAAAGGCTGCAGTGCAGCCGGCTTGTATTCGACAATACGGGCCGAGACCAGTGTGTTCGGGGCGATTTCGACGGCCTCGGTATTGCGCTTGTTCTTGACCGAATCATCCGAGAACAGGGCTTCCAGCAACTTGGCGTTGGCCAGCGGGCCATTGGCCGGATTTGCCTGACGCCCCAGCCAGCCACTCTGCTCGATCTTCAGCTTGAACTGCTCGGCGGCCGGTTGCAGGCTGTCGGACTGTTCATACACCATGTTGCTGAAGGCTTCTGCCGCTTCGGCAAACTTGCGGGCGGCAGCGGAAGTCTTCAGTTCGGCTTCGATATCGCCGCGCACTTCGGCTAGCGGCTTTTCCTTGGCAGCACGGACGGCCACCAGCTTGATGATGTGGAAGCCGAAATCCGACTCGACAACCTCGGAGATATCGCCTTCCTTCATGGTGAAGGCCGCATCCTCGAAGGGTTTGACCATCATGCCGCGACCGAAGAAACCGAGGTCGCCGGCCTGCGCTGCCGAACCCGGATCATCGGAGTGTTTTTTGGCGAGGTCGCCGAACGCGGCCGGCTTCTTGCGGATTTCCTGCAGGAGTTCCTCGGCCTTCGCTTTTGCCTTGTCCTTGCCGACGCTTTCCGAGGCAATCAGGATATGGCTGGCCCGACGCTCTTCCGGCTGCTGGTAGCGTTCCTTGTGGCCGTCGTACCAGGACTTGATCTCTTCATCGCTGACCTTGGCATCCATGCGGTCGAGCGACAGCACGATGAATTCGGCACGGGCCTGATCCGGCGTTTCGAACTGCTTGCTGTTTTCATCGTAGAACTTGCGTGCAGCATCGTCGGCCAGCTTGACCTTGCCGAGGTAATCCTCAAGCGGCAGGCGGATTTCCTGGACTTCACGCTGCTCGGTCTGCAGGGCCAGGATGCGCTCGCTGACGGTCCGCGACAGCATGCCGGTCTGGCCGATGGTTCCTGCCAGTTGCTGCAGGGTCAGATCCTGACGCACCTGCGCCTCGAAACCGGCCGGCGACATGCCCTGGGCACGCAGCAGCGCTTCGTAGCGTTCGTTCGAAAACTGGCCATCCTGCTGGAAGGCTTCGATCGCACCAATCGTGCGCCGTACCGTCTCGTCATTGGCGAACAGGCGGCGCTTGCCGGCTTCCATGGCGAGCAGGCGCTGGTCGATCAGATCGTCAAGGATGGCCTTGCGGAATTCCGGGTTGTCGAGCATTTTCGGATCGACCTGCCCCAGCTGGCTACGCAGGCGCTCCTGCTGTTCGCGCATGCTCTGCTGGAACTCCTGCTGGGAAATCTTGATCTCCCCGACCTTGGCGACATCGGCGCCGACGCCGTCACTGCTGACGTAGGACTCGAGGCCGAAGAAGGCAAAAGGAAGCGCGATCAGCACCAGGAATACCTGGACGATCTTCTTGTTGTTGCGGATTGCGTCGAACATGAACAGAAAATCCTTCGAATGCGTTCAGAATGGCAAGGCGAAGCTTGCCCAAAAAGGGGCAATCATACCGTAGTTGCTCATCCCCTGCCCGCTTCCGCTACCGCTTCACCGCCACCAAATATCAATCCCAGACGGCGTATGGCATCGTCGATCTCCGGCGTATGCGGGTTGCCGCAGTTCAGACGCAGGCAATTGCGGTACATGCCACTCGGCGAGAACAGCTCCCCGGGCACGTAGGACAGCCGCTCGCGCAGCGCCTTGGCGTGCAGTTGCGTGGTATCGATATGTTCCGGCAGTTCGATCCACAGCACATAGCCAGCCTGCGGCTGGGCAATCCGCGTGGCCGCCGGAAAGTAGCGCGAGACTGCGGCCTGCATCGCTTCCACCTGCAGCCGGTAGCACCGGCGCAATTGCCGCAGATGGCGGTCGACGGCACCGGATTCAAGATATTCGGCGAGCACCATCTGGGTCAGCGGATTGGTACCGCCGCTGGTAATCGTCTTTTGCAGCGCCACCGCCCGCCGATGTCGGCCAGCTGCAACGAAGCCGATGCGCAGCGATGGCGACAGGCATTTGGAGAAGGACGAACACAGCATCACGTTGCCGGTCTTGTCGAAGGCCTTCACCGGCCATGGCCGGTCGTTGCCGAGATGGAGATCGCCGTAGATGTCGTCCTCGATCACTGGAATGCCGCGTGCTGCGGTCAACGTCGCCAGACGGCGTTTTTTGTCGTCCGGCATCAGGCTGCCCAGCGGGTTGCTGCCGTTGGCAACAAGCAGACAGGCGGCGACGCCACCGTTGCGTGTCGCCAACTCAAGCGCCTCGACCGACATGCCGGTACGTGGATCGCAGGGAATCTCCAGCGCCTTCAGGCCGAGCGTCTCCAGTAACTGCAGCATCAGGTAATAGGCCGGCGATTCCACCGCCACCGTGTCGCCCGGCCGGGTGACGGCGCGCAGGCAGAGATTGAGCGCTTCGGTGCAGGAATTGACGATGATGAATTCCTCGGCCGGCAACGGCCCGCCCCAGGCCAGCGAGCGACGTACCAGTTGCCGAACCAGCGCCGGCTGATCCATATGCACGTGGCTGCCGGATTCCAGCAGGTGCGGATGACGCCGCGCAACGCCGGCATAGAGCCGGTGCAAGGCAGCGATCGGCAGCAGTTCGTTGGCCGGCAGGGCCGCTGACAGCGGTGCCACGCCAGGACGCGCGCCGGCCTCCAGGACATGCACCAGACGCTCGGAGATATCCACCGGCATCGGCGAATCCGGCGTTGACCGGGCCTGCGGTTCGCTGCGCTGCATCTGCGCCGGCCGGACGAAGTAGCCGGATTGCGGCCGGGCTTCGACCAGACCGCGCTCTTCCAGCTGACGCATGGCCTGCACCACGGTGGACACGGACAACCGGCGCTCCTGCGCCAGGCGTCGGACCGACGGCAGGCGTTCGCCCTGGTTGAGGACGCCACCGGCGATCAGGCCGGCCAGTTCACCGGCCAGTTTTTCGTAACGAAGCGGTTCTGCGGACATGAGGCACCAATACAGTTGTCATTCAAACCAACCAGTACAGTCACCAGCACAACGAACTGTAATGATCACAATTTTGTTTTTGTGTGACTGTATCATTCTTTGCTGCGCCCCTAAACTGTGCATGCGACATGAAAGGAGACGCACATGAAAATCGATCTGGGTGATGGTGAGCTTTATTTGCGGGAACACTGCCCGCTGCGGCTGTCGGATGCGCCAGGCATTGCCGTGCGCTGCACCAAGGGCGTGTTGTGGATGACGATTACCGGCGAAGCCGGCGACATCGTGCTGGCTTCGGGTGAAACCCACCGGATTCGCAGCACCGGCCGCATCGTCATCGAAAGCATCGGCGGCGACGCCCGCGTGCGCTTCGAGCGCAGCACCGGCGCACGCATTGCCCGGGCACTGGCCGGTCTGGCCGGCAAGATGCGTCACGCCATCACCACCGTCAGCGCCGCCTCCGGACGGCTGACGGCCTGACACCCACGGCCGGGGCATCCCGGCCGTTCACGTCCCCATGTAGCGACCAGCCTTGTGGTTGGCCGCCAGCACCAGATTGAGCGCGAACGCGCCGACAATCGACAAGCCGACCGTCAGTGGATCGCGGATGTACAGGCCGGCAGCCAGGATCAATACATCGGCCACCATCTGCACCTTGCCCGCCGGCCAGCCGCGGGTGTTCTGCAGATACAGCGCCAGCACGCCGAGACCACCTAGACTGGCCTTGTGCCGGATGATCATCAGCAAGCCGACACCGACCAGAAAACCGCCCATGACGGCGGCGAACAACCGGTCCACCGACTGCAGGACAATCACCTCGGGCAATACCGCGGTATAGATCGCCAGCAGACCGACGCAGAAGAAGGTCTTGACGGTGAACACCATCCCCATCGCCCGCCAGGCAAAGATGTAGAACGGCAGGTTCACCAGGAACAGCACCCAGGCCATCGGCCACTGGTAAACGTAGTGAACCAGAAAGGCCAAGCCGACCGTACCGCCGGTCAACAAGCCGGCATGCTGGAAAAGCATCACCGCAAAGGCGACAAACATCGGCGCCACCAGCAGCGCCTGGGCGTCCTCGAAAAGACTGTGACGGGTCACATGTTCCTGCTTCACGCTACCTCCTGAAAACATTGCGCACCCGGGCGCCACGATTTGGCCCCGGAATTGCTTTACCGCCTGCAACGCCGGAAAAACGCGGGTTTCCTGTCGTCAACACGACAAGCCCGCCACACGCTCCCGACTCATCCAACACTCAGCGAGACCAACATGTCAGCGCCCACTGAAAACTGCCGCCATTTCACCAGCTACAGCGGTGTCAAGCTACCCCTCAAGCTCGTCGGCGAACTGGCAGCCGCCGACATGGGCAACCGCAACACCTATTTCCGCGCCACCTACGACAACGCCGGACAACTGTGCTGCTGTGAAAAGATCGTCTACGGCGAGACAGAGTTCCGCCACTGCTACAGCTATCACCCGGACGGCCGCCTGGCCCGTGCCGAAATCGACGACGGCAGCGACGAACCGCAGATCATCGATTACCCCGCCTGAACTCCCTCCATCCCTTTTACAACAACGTTGACCAGGAGAACTACCGATGTCGATCGTCCCCATCAAGGCCTTTTCCGATAAAGCCAGAACCGATTCCGCGCTCGGCGAACAGCTACGTGCCTGCCTGAAGATCAAGGAACTGCGCGCACTGGCCCAGGAACACGGGTTCGAAATCGAGGAAAACTCGCTCTACCCGCCCAACGAACCGCAATTCACCGAAGACCAGTTGTCGGAACGTCTGGTCAAGGCACTGCTGCGCGTCTGAAGTACGCCACCTTGCGCTGATCGAGGCCGGCCTGTCCGGCCTCGATCGTTTCCGCACTGGTGCTTACTGCACACGCGCCAGGCGACGGATCGCCGAGGACATGGCAATGCGGCCACTGCTGGCAAAGGCTTCCAGGTTGCCCTCCAGGTCTTCCAGCTGGTAGCGGTAATTGACCATCAGCCCGAATGATTGGGCGAACCCCTTGGCCGAGGTGTCGGCAAGATAATTCAGATGCTCGATGCGCGCGCCGTTGCCAAGATGGAAACGCGAGACCGGATCGTAGGGTGGCCCGTCTTCCTGCCCGCCGCGTTTGGCAGAAGTCAGATAACGGGCGGCCAGGCGGGTCAGCGGATCGCGCAACTGGCGGGCGATTTCGCGGTCGTTTGCCCATTCGCCGCTCGCCAGCTGGGCCAGCGAAAAATCGATGCCCGCTTCACCGAGCGCCTGCGGATTGTGGCGCAGCCAGCTGGCCAGCGCCGGAATCGGCGACAGCGTGGCGAACTTGTCGAGCTTGGGAAAATCCCGTTTCAGGTCGTCGATCACCCGTTTCAGCAGGAAGCTGCCGAAAGATACGCCGCGCAGCCCGACCTGGGTGCTGGAAATGGAATAGAAGATGGCCGTGTCGGCCTTGCGATGGTCGAACAATGGCGCATGCACGTCGAGTAGTTCCTGGACGTTGCCGGCCAGATGGTCGGTCAGCGCCACCTCGACGAAAATCAGTGGTTCGGCCGGCATGCGCGGATGAAAGAAGGCGTAGAGCCGGCGGTCGGAATCGAGGCGATTCTTCAGGTCGGTCCATGACTGGATGGCATGCACCGCCTCGTATTCGATCAGTTTTTCCAGCAGCGCTGCTGGCGAATTCCAGGTCAGCCGCTGCAATTCGAGGAAGCCGACATCGAACCAGGCATTCAGCCGCGATTCCAGTTCCCGGTCGAGCACTGCCAGTTCGCGGTCGTCTGCCAGGTAGCGCAGCAGATCGGCGCGCAGATCGACCAGGAACTTGACGCCCTGCGGGATCGCGTTGAACTGGGTCATGATGCGGATGCGCGTCGAGCGCATCGCGGTGCGCAGCGCCGCTTCCGCCTTCCACTGTCCCGGCGTACCGACGGCCGCCTGGTAATCGGCGTGCGCAGCGGCCACTTTCGCCGGATCGGGGCCGAACTCCAGCGCGATCAGTTTGAGGAATTGCTGGCGCCCGGCATCGTCAAGCCCCAGATAGGTTTCCGCCAGACGCGCGGCGCGCGTCCTTGCCGAGACCTCACCGCCCTGCCCGGCCGCACATTCGCGCAACTGCGCCCGCAGGCGCTCCAGTCCCTTGGCGGTCAGCGCCGAACGGCGTTCGTCCGGGGCAATCAATGAACGCAGTCTGCCGACCAGGCTGTCGTTTGTCATGGTCCTTTCCTCCTCAGCCGGCATTGTGCCCGAGATGGTCACCGGCGTCAGTCCCCCCGGGTGCCGGAGAAGCTGGTGGAAAGGGCCTCAGTCGGTATTCTGCAGCGTCGTCAGATAGGCCAGGATATTGCGGATGTCATCCGGCTTAAGCTGGTAAAGAATGCCATCTTGTACCACTTCCTCCTCGTGCGGCCGCTCGGCGCGCAGGTAGGCATCGATCTGCTTCTGCAGGTAGCTGGTGTATTGGCCGGCCAGCATCGGGAACAGGCCGCGGCCCTTGCCCTGGCGACCGTGGCAGCCACCGCAATGCTCCTGGTACACCTTGCCGCCAGCCTCGATGTCACCCTCGGCACGCGGCACGATCATCACCTTCTCGACCATGTTCAGCCGGGTCAGCGCATCCTCGTCGCCCTTGAAGGTCGGCATCTGCGTCGGCAGTTCGACGGTTGCCAGCCATTCGGCAACCAGTTTCATGTCTTCGTCCGGCAGTTCCCGCTCCTTGGTATAGGGGAACATCGGCAGGTTGAGACGATGCTGGCTCTGGAAGTTCTTCAGTTGCTCGTAGGTGTAGCGAGCGTGCTGGCCGGCAATGCGCGGGTATTCGCCCCGCTTGCCGCCGGCACCGAACTGGCCGTGACAGGCGGCACAGGGTCCGTAGATTTCCTTTGCCTTTTCGACATCGATGTCGGCCGCCCCGGCCGGACCGGAAAGGAATGCCGCAATCAACAACAAGCCACTGATTTTCTTCATGAATCCAACCCCCGAAACAGTGCGCGGATTATATCGGTGGCCCTCGGGAAAAATGATTGATATCCATCAAGAACCGCTGGCAATCAAGGGTTGGCGGGATTTGCACGGAAGCTGTCCGGCAGCGCAATCGCCCGCCAGCCGGCAGGGCTCTATCATCGTTCGCTGATCAACCAAACCGGAGAACCGCATGTCCGCCTTCCAGGATTTCTACCCCGACAATGTCGCCCACTGCTACGGCTGCGGCCGGCTCAACGAACACGGTCACCAGATCCGGACGCACTGGGAAGGTGACGAGACGGTCACCCGCTACACGCCGCGCCCGGAACACACGGCCATCCCCGGCTTCGTCTATGGCGGCCTGCTCGCCTCGCTGATCGACTGTCACGGCACCGGCACTGCCGCCGCCGCGATGTACCGCGCCGAAAACCGGCCGATGGACAGCGAACCGCCCTTCCGCTTCGTCACCGGCTCGCTGCACGTCGATTACCTGAAACCGACGCCGCTTGGCCCCGAGCTGGAGATCCGCGGCAAGGTCAAGGAAATCCGCGGCCGCAAGGTCATCGTCGAAGCCACCGTCTACGCCGAAGGTATCGCCACCGCCCGCGGTGAAATCGTCGCCGTGCAGATGCCGGACAGCTTCGTCCGCTGATCGCTGCAACACATCGTTACACCAAGCCCCTGTAAAAAAACGGGGGCCGTCGGCACAATGGCGCGATCCCAACCTGCAGAGCCAGAACCATGACCCCGGAAAACGCCATTCTCACCATCAGCCTGTTCGCCGCCTTTGCCGATGGCAGCAACGACGACCGCGAACGCGAACACATCCGCCGCTTTGCCGAATCGATGGGCGGCGATGCGCCCGAACTGCCCCGGCTGTATCAGGATGTGCTGTTCAAACGCGTGACGCTGGACAACGCCGTGCCGGCGCTGGCTGAGCTTGGCCAGCGCCAGTTCGCCTATGAAATGGCCGTCTGTGTCTGCGATGCAGACGGCGTGCAAACCGCCGCCGAACAACGCTTCCTCGCCGACCTGAAAACCCGCCTCGGACTCGACGGCGATGCCGAGAGCACCGCCTTCGCTGTCCAGGCCGACACGCTGGCAGCCGCCGCTGCGGCACCTGCTGTCGCCGCTGTTGCCACGGCAGCGCCGGTCGCTGCCCAGCCCTCGGTCAATGAAGCCGAACTCGACAAATCCATCCTCAATTACTCGATCCTCAACGGCGCGCTTGAGCTGCTGCCGCAATCCTGGGCTTCGGTGGCGATCATCCCGCTGCAGGTGAAGATGGTTTATCGCATCGGCAAGGCCTACGGCGTCGAACTCGACCAGGGCCACATCCGGGAATTCCTCGCCACCGTCGGCGTCGGCCTGACCTCGCAGTACCTCGAACAGTTCGGCCGCAAGCTGCTCGGCGGCCTGCTCGGCAAGATGGCCGGCAAGACCGTCGGCAATCTCGGCCGCGCCGCGACCGGCATGGCCTTCTCGTTTGCCAGCACCTATGCCCTCGGCCAGGTCGCCAAGCGCTATTACGCCGGCGGCCGCCAGATGAGCACGCAACTGCTGCAGGAAAGTTTCCAGGGCCTGCTCGGCCCGGCCAAGCAGATGCAGAGCCAGTACCTGCCGCAGATCCAGCAACGCGCCCAGACGCTGGACGCCACGCAGATCATGAACATGGTCCGCGGCAACGGTCTCTGAACCCATGCCGCTTGCCCGATTCGCCGCGCCGCTGCTGGCGGCACTCGTTGTCGCCGGCTGCAGCACAACCAATGTGCACTTCGACCCGGCCAAGGCGCATCACCGGCCGGACGGCTTCGTCAATAACGACCCGGCCGCCCGCATCGGTGGCGTGCCCTGGTACGAAGTGCTGGTCCGGCGCTGGCGCGGCGATTTCCGCCCGGTCAGCGAACCCGAGGGCGGCTACGCGGCCTTCGCCCAGCGCTGGCTGGCCCCGGTCGACCGGGCGCAACTCGACGACCCGGCCGGCCCGCCGCGCCTGACCTGGCTCGGCCACTCGACGCTGCTGTTGCAAGCCGGTGGCCGCAACATCCTGATCGACCCCAACCTCGCCAATTTCGCCGGCCCGTCGCCATGGCTGTCAGCCAGCCGCAAGGTGCCGCCGCCGCTGACCGTCGCCGAACTGCCGCGCATCGATCTGGTACTGATCTCGCACAACCACTACGACCATCTCGATCAACCGACACTCACCGCCCTGCTGGCGCGCGGCGACACACCGCAATTCATCGTGCCGCTGGGCGTCAAGGCCTGGTTCGACGATCTCGGCATCGGCGGCGTCAGCGAACTCGACTGGTGGCAGCACATCGACCTCGACGGCCTGGTCATTCACTTCACTCCGGCCCAGCACTGGAGCAAGCGCACCCTGTTCGACGCCAACGCGACGCTGTGGGGCGGTTTTTTCCTGAATTTCACGGTCGACCGCAAAAAAAGCACATTTTTGTACACCGGCGACACCGGCTACTCGCCCGACTTCAAGGAAATCCGCCGCCGGCTCGGGCCGGTCGATCTGCTGGCGGTACCGATCGGCGCCTACGAACCGCGTGATTTCATGCGACCGCAACACAACAACCCGGACGAAGCCGTCCAGATCATGGAAGACACCGACGCCGGCAACGCCATCGGCGTGCACTGGGGCAGTTTCGCGATGTCGCAGGAAAACTTCGACCAGCCACCGCGCGACGTCGCAGCAGCGCTTGAAAGGCGGCAATTGCCGGAAAGCCGTTTCTGGCTCCCTCGCCAGGGCGAAACCCGGCCCCTGCCACTGCGTTGAAATTGCAAAAAATGCTTGGCAAGTCACGAGCCAGGCATTAGAATCCGCGCCTCTCGACGCCTGCCCAGGTGGCGGAATTGGTAGACGCACTAGTTTCAGGTACTAGCGGGTAACACCGTGGGGGTTCGAGTCCCTTTCTGGGCACCAACGACGAAATACAGGAAAAACACCTCGTTTCTCCTGGTCCGGTCAAATGGACAAATGCTCTGGTGGTGAAATTGGTAGACACGCTATCTTGAGGGGGTAGTGCCGCAAGGTGTGCGAGTTCGAGTCTCGCCCAGAGCACCATAGACAGTTCCAAAGCAGTTCAAAGAAGGCCAGAAAACCTAGCAAACACAAGGGTTCTGGCCTTTTTTTCGTCTATAGCGTTCCAAAGCATGCTTGTACACCTGAGCAGCGTGAGGCAGACCTCGTCTCGAACGGCGACTTCTCGGCCATTCCCGACATCGCTAATACAATAAAAGACGTCCGGTCTATAGCGCCGACTTATCATTTGCAATGACAATGAAATTTTCAGCAATTTAGTATCCGTCGGCTACCGCATCGGAGATTGCCAAAGGAGCCAGATGTTCTTGATTACTCTGCAAATGCCTTCTTAAGCTTCGACAGCTGGCCAAATTGCTCTCACCAATCAACTGAGCCACCCAGTTGAATTGATGCGGCCTAACTTGCATTCTCGCGCCTTGTAGTGCTTTAAGCGTTGCGTTGGCTAGCGATTCATGCCCTAGTAACGCCTGCACGTGCTCATAGGCAAGAATGTCTACGGTTGTGACGAGTTTCATCGCTTCAAAACGCCCACCGGCGATCCTTGTTGCCTTCTTCTCATCAATTGCGGCAGAGCATCCATTGCTATAAGCAAACGCGAGGGTTGCAGCTTCACCATCACCCAGTGATTCGGACGTATGGCCAGAGACCATGTCAAAGAAGTGCTCAAGTGACGGGCCGGCAAGCTCTTCCATCCGCAACACTCGAGAATCGATCAATTCGGCCAGATGTTTGGATTCTGAGCGGCCGTTTGCTGCGCCTTGATCGATCTCGCGCATGACATTGCCGGTTACGACAAGGTCAGCCTTCAACGCTTGCAGAATTGCACTCGCATTTCCCGTCGCCAGCAAATTAATGACGACACTGGCATCAAGGACAATCACCTTGTCCTGATTAGTGAGGCAGCTTGAAAAGGTCATCAGTTTCGTCCTCTTCGGCCTCATCGAGCAATTCGCGGACCTTTTCACGATCAAGCTTCAGCATTTCCGACATCTGCCCCTCGCTGATGAGATCCTTCTTCCAGGCCTCGATCGCTAACAGAAACAGTCGTGACGATTGTGCTTCCTCTGTGGGAATTGGCCCGTATGCCGCGGGGCCAATTACCTGGCGAACTTGTTCATCAGTGATGCCCCCATTGTCCATGAACCAATCCCAGGAGCCTTTCTTCGTCAGGCCAAGTTCTTCAAGCCGTAGGACCGTTGCTTGGCGGGATACACCAAAGAAGTGAGCCAGCAAAATGATATGTCTGCGCGTCAAATGGGTTGAGCCAATGGTCAGCTCCTTGAACTTCTCCATGACTGCGCGAGCCGGCATAAGAAACGCACTTGCAAAGGCATTTGCATAGCGCTCCTCACGAGAGTTTTCGTGCTTCTCGTCTTGATAGATCTCTGGCCGGCGTCGCGTTGCAATGAAGTGGCCAAGTTCATGAGCGCCAGTCAAGGTCCGACGTTCCTCTCGATGGCCTGCATTGATAAGGATGCAAGCGCCAACCGCTTCATCGTAGGCGAATAGCCCAGAGACCTTGGCGTCCAACTTCCGGGCATAGACCCGCACGCCAAGCTGTAGTTCGAGGAGGGCAAACAAGTTTTGAATAGGCCCTTCTCCGATCCCTAGCCAATTCCGTAAGCTATGCGCATCTTGTTCCGCTTGCTTGCGGACGTCGCCAGGCAGAATGGTTTTTTCTGCGGGATAGTTATATGACTTGTGAATACCCAGAATATTTTCAAGCTCTACTTCGACCCGGACAAGATCATTTAGCACCCGCGCAGCCTGCTCAATGCCTGCGCCGCCAGTATCCGGAAGTGACCGGAAGCGAGGGACCAGATCAACATGAACCGCCTCTCGGCGCAGCAAGGAATTGGCGGATACACCGTAGAAACGGCTCAGCGCTTGGATTTCATCGAGCCTGGCGATACGTTGTCCCTTCTCAATGGAGACAAGCGTCGTACGAGCGACACCGGCTGCCTTGGCTGCAGCGTCTTGGGTAATGTTGGCGGTCTCCCGCGCAATCTTCAATCTTTCGCCCAGCTCTACTGGACTCAATTCATAGTTTGGCTTGGTCATAATGCGTCATCTATCCATTGCCTCACGAACGACCTCGATCCAAGGTCGTTCGTGAATACAGACCATTCAATGGCGTGCTGCTGCAAGAGCCTGTCGAGGTTCTGCGCCACGGCTGCCGGCGGTTCTGACAGGGAGCGCGCCAGCTCGTTCGTCCTTCGTCGTTTGATCAGCTCATACTGCACGGATTCACGAAGCGAAGCGAAGTGTTCAAAGTGAAGCACCCCTGCAATGGAATACTCACGCAAGGCCAGCGTGAAGCTGGCGAAGTCTTTTGCCGCCCCACTCTCCCAGGTGGCGGCCTTCAGTGATTCCCATACATAGGTCTCGGGCGGTTCGTTCAAGCCAGCAGCATGAACACTAAGACGACGGAGCATGCAAGCTGCACATACTCCGCATTGACGCCTTTCGCCCGAGACGGCCACCTGCCGCGATTGTTGCCAGCACGATCTGGTCGTTGCCCAGCGCGCTTCACTGCCGCAGACATCGACGAACTCGCGAAGGGTCTCACCCTTGGTCATCCACAGGCGCGGAAATCGATATTGAATCTGGTATCCGAGCAAGGCATTGAAGAAGCGTGCCATCAATGCAGTAAAACCCGGGTAACTCCGATAGTCCTCATAGCCCTGCCCGACGGGAAGAAAGACAGGTGCCAGTGCTCCCTGTCCGCTCTCGGGAACGATGACCGATGGAGCATCAATCAAATAGGCCGCCATCGTGGATACCACACTAAACTTGAAACCCCGGCTCCGAGCGCTGTTTTCAGCATTCCTGCCATTGTCAAGTTTGACGGAATACGGGAGGGCGGTGAAAGGGATCCGGAGACGGTCCTTTTTTGAGACGTCGTGCTGCTTGCTACCTACTCTCACGCGCACCAATCGGCGGCCAAGGCGGTTGCTCTCAAGCCCGGCAACCGCACACGAGTCCATTCCATCGCTATAGGCGAGGACCGCTTCTGCATTGGAGGGAAACCTCATACGATCCTGCGGAGGACATTCTGCCGACGCCTTCCTAGCGCGGAATTCGAAGTGCCAGTCGTCCCCGGTCAGTAGGTTCAATGCCTCCACTAGCGCCCGGGTCACCGTTTTCTCTGACCATTTATCAGGATCATGAACAGGAATATGCACCAAGAATTTCCGCCCCCAGTTCATGGCACTGCGGGCAAGACTGCGATCACAGAACTCCACTACTGCAGCCACGACAAGGGCGTCGTACACCGTCGTTTGCCATTTGATCGACGAGTAGGATTCAAGAGCTTCAAGGTCAAAATCGATGTTTTGCCCAAGTCGGCAGGGCACCATACCTTTGCGGCGACGCGCACCAGCTTCGACCACATCTACCGCAAGCTCCTTGAGAGGTAATGGGCTCGTCACAAGCGCACTCCTTCGTCCAGATGAGTCTTTTTCTTGGGCCGACGGGCTCCAGCAACTTCAGGAGATACAAGCATTGCGCCCAATCTGCCATCTGAGAAGTTGGAAATTGCGCCAGAGAGTCGTGCGCTTACGTGATCCGCCCGCCGTTGGTTTGACTCCCGAAGGTAATGCTCTTCAACTTGCCGTACGTTTGCGAAACCACGCATCTTGGCTGCAAGGCCAATCGCTTCATGAAATGCATCCAAACCAAATCTACCTTCGTTAATGAGCTCAATGCTCCACGCGACTGCGTTCGTTCCAAAGACCGAGCCAGCGGCCAAGGACTTCGCCTCCTCAAGTTCTTGTAGAGCGATTTCAGGGAGCCCCAAAGAGTTGTCGCGGCCAGTGAAGATGGACTTCAACGCATCGACTAATGGCCACTTGATCTCGTTCTTGAAGTCGCTGGCAAGCGCGCCCGCTGCAGCTTCCGCAACTTGCTCAGCGTCATAAGTGCCCTGATCTCCGCGCTTGGCCAGTTCCTTCCAAGCCTTTCGCAGCGGCAAGCTTCTATGTGGTCCATCGCTCATGGCTTGACCTCCGTTTGTCAGATAATATTTTATTTTTTCAAACAATGTCAACTTTGCCAGTGGGATAGCCCAAGCTTAGTTCGGGGTCTGATGAAGCCGGCGACACACTGACGGCTCCGTCGACGAAGTCATGATGTCGCCATGGTAATTCGACGTAGGGCTGAATTCCTTCAACACCGTGCATGGCGCGCTAGATGAAATGAATGCAGCCTCTCCTCCGGACCAAATCTGGCCGAGCGATAACTGATCGGATGGCTCGTGGCATACATCCATCCATGCGCTCCGGGTATGATTGTCCAATTTTATCGACCGTAAACTCAGCGAGATTTGCCCGAAAAGGAATTACATGGACGTTTATCTCAAGCAGAGGAAGGCTTCATTTCCTGCTGTCGCCGATCAAACCCAACCTTACATTGTTCTTCAATGGGACAACTGGAACGACTACGACTACTACACGACATTCGTGGCCTACATTTGCTCAGATACCAGTAAAGGTGAAATTTTCACCCTTGGTGAGGTAAAGATAATGAGTAAGGGCCAGAAGAAAAACGAAAGCACATTCTCGCCGAATCTCGTTGGCCCCATCCGAATTCCAAGTCTTGCACCATACGTGTGTTCACTTGGTTGCGAGATGGACTATTACAATCGCCTTGCGGAATTCCCTGAACAAGAGTTGGCTCTCGATTTTTTGCGATCCATGAATGATGCGGCGACAGACAGTGCTATCCGCACCGAATTTCAGGATGACGACTGTTTTAAGGTATCCCTGCTTCGCAGTCACTCCGCAAGAGTCGCGTTGGATGAGGCCGGCAAGCTCTTTGGTATTACTACAAACCTAGTCAGCGATTTTGTCGTCGAAGCTTCGTTGCCGAAAGCTCAGAGTCCCCACAAATTCCATTTCGACTTTCGTCCGAAAGACGGCCTCCCTCACAGAGTGCATGCCATGGTCGGCCAAAATGGCGTTGGAAAAACCCAAATCATGGCTCGCATAGCGATGTTGATGAGCCGCTTCTCGAAGAAGAGCCAGAAAGAAGGAACTTCAACTCTGGAAACGGAAGGGACGCTGTCTCCTGTTCCGTCCATATATAATGTTGTCGCCATTTCCTTCAGCGCGTTTGATGAATTTGAACGTCCTACGGTCCGACAAGGTGACGAGTTCAGATATAGCTACTGCGGTCTTAGGAGCCAGCGCGGTCGATTGCTTAGTGAAGACGATTTGCTCGAGAACATCCGTCGAATCATAAAGGAGGAACTCGATGAAACTAAAAAGAACATCCTCGCTGATGTGCTTGGGCAAATCATCAAGGTCGAGGATTTGCGCTCATTTATCTTTGATCCAGAGAAGCACCGAACACTCTATGACCGACTGAGTGCAGGCCAAAGGATCGCACTGAATGCGATCTTGCACAGCATGGCGAAGATTGAACCGCGCACGCTTATTCTCTTTGACGAGCCCGAGCTCCACCTTCATCCTCAACTTCTGACGACGATGCTTGCATCGTTATTTGACATCTTGGAACACTATGACTCGTTCGCGATCATAGCCACACACTCTCCAATTGTCATACAGCAGTTGCCAAGTTCGTGCGTTCACATTGTACTTAGAGATAGATTTCTGCCTTCGGTAATAGGTCTCAAGAATGAGCTCTTCGGAGAAAATCTTTCTGATATTACGCGCCAAGTATTTCTGAGTACTGAATCCGATCGAGACTTCAGAAACTCTCTGGACAAATTGCTTGAAAGACACAATTTTGACGTCGAAAAGGTTGAGTCGCTTTTTGACGGTCGTTTGGGATTAAGCGCGCAAATCTATTTGGCGTCCCGGAAAGAGGCCTTAGCGCGGAGAAATACATGAGATTTCAAGCGCCGCCAAAAATTGAGTTCAAGGGAACATTCGAGGATATTGCGAAGGTAAAGCACTTGGCGACCAGAAATGCGCTCAGTCAACTTAACCCAACGGTCTTGGCAAGAGCAACCGTCTACCAGCAGCAACTATTGAGCCTGTCTGGCGTAGTGACCACTCCTTGGCCCGATGACGACAAGACGGCATTACGGTCCTGTTACGACTCGAACACAATCCCTCTGGGAAAGCTAAAAGATGGCCTTCTGACCAATTTACGGCAGCAGTCCGCGTTGAATCTGACGGTCTGCCCCTATTGCATGGTGAGGCCGCCATCAACTTGGGATCATTACCTTCCACAGCACTGGTATCCGGAGTTTTCGGTACTTCCAATCAATCTCGTGTACGTCTGCGGGAATTGCAATACGACGAAGTTGGAGAATAAGGACGACATACATCTTCTGTACGTTCACCCCTACTTTTATCCGGACCCGACTGCAGTCATTCTGCACTGCCAAGCGAAGATCGAGGCGGGTCGACTAACTCTTTCGTTCTACTGCGCTCCGCCAGCAGGGGCTCCACCGACACCGTCCGTCACAAAGCTTGCGGAAGTTGGCCAACGGCATGTCGAGAAACTCGCTCTGGAGAGCACGTATCAATCCGAAGCAGGGTCAATTGTGGGAACGTTTGTTGCCGAGCTTCGCCGCGACTTTCCAAACGGTATTTCCGAACCGATCCTGAAAGATTTGGTCCTCAAGCGACATCAGCTAATCGAAGTAGACCACGGGCCCAACGCTTGGGAGGCAAGGTTGTGGGCGGCGCTATACCATTTCGCAGACCTTCAAGCCTACATTAACGCTGAGATTTCAAAACCTCAGCGCATCCTTCGGGGCGGCATTGAGGTCCCTCCTCCGCCGCCGCCAGCAAATCATTAGCCGTTCCCCGTCGTTGTGACCCAAAGGTCAGCAAAGCCACCGGCTGAAGGAACTAGCAAGCGTCAACGGCCGCAATGGTCGATTTACGGAAAAGGAATAGAGGTCATCCATCAACCCTGCCACACTCAGGCCAATGTACCGTGTCAGCGTTGTAGTCCTTCATTCAAGGAGGTGTGGTCTCTAAACTGCTGTCAGATCAGGCTGTTTTATTTTCGGGCCGGATTTTGCGGCAGGAAGTTGTTTCAAGCTTTCCACAAGCTTGTTGCGCGGGATTTTTTTGCCTGCCTTTCCGTCTGCGATCGGTGACGACTCTGCTCCAAAACACAAGGTGAGGTAGGAGGATAGGTCGTCCGGTGTATTAGAGAGATTGATGTTCCACCTTCTCTCAATGAACTTTAGGATCGCCACGCCGCGGATGCCGATAGTCAGCGCGTTCCAGTGCTCAAAGGTTTGAGCAACCTCTGTCGCTGAATAGCTTGCGTTGCTGAACTTACCTCGCTTGCCTACTTCAGCACCCTTTTCAATCAGCGTATAGGCTTCGTTCGATGCTGACGAATTGGCACTTCTGGACAGAAAGAGTAGGTTGCCGACGGAATTCTGAAGCGCTTTACTTAGCCTGCGGTTACGGTTAGACCGGCCATCAATCTCGAAATGCTTGTCCCAGTATGCTTTCCCCTTACCGGCAGGGTCCCGAGGATAGATATGCTCAACGGTCTCGTCGAAGGAGAAGTCATTCCAACCAAGCTTGACGGGATTGTTCCCATTCTTGTGGAAACTTTCCTCGTACTCGTACATGGCCAATCGTGCGAAATCCCACTTGTAATAGCCTTCATTTTCCCGGAATCGACGTTCTACGGCTCTAAGGACATCCTCTTCCGAAAAGATGCCAGACCAAGGAAAACGGCTGTCAGTAAATGATCCGTCCTCGTACTCAGTGTTATCGACCCACGCTTTTACGAAACCTGCCACCAGATGAATGGCCTCAGAGGTTTCTAGCTTATTGATCCCATTTCTCTCAGAGAAAAAACCGTCACGTCCATGCTCTAAGAGCGAATAGGCAGCCCCATCCATATCTGCCTTGCCAAGACTCCCGCGGTTACCGAGGAGTCGTAAGACGATAACGATGAAGCGTTCCACCTGCTCGAGAAGGTCGACGACACTTGCCAAGTCGTTCTCGTGATTATTCGGGTTTACTACGGCTTCCCTCAAACCTGTCGAAGCTCGCATGTAGGCAGAGAGAAGCAATGGCTTAAAGTACGCAAAGCCAGCATGTGCGATTCGCTCAAGCCACTTCTGGTGAATCTTAGGCATCCGGCTTGGGGCATGGATGTGAGACCACCAAGCTGCGCCATGTTCAAGGCTTTTGACATAGTCGCGTATGAGATCTAGCGAAAGGTCGCCATTGCCTACGGCAAATGTGTTTTCAAAGAGAGTCTTCTCCAGCCATTCCGCTTCCCGCTTTCTCTTGAAATAGGCTGTTGCGTGCGCTAGCAAAAATTCATCGTCATGATTTTGGGTCTTAGGGCTTCTGCCCAAGCAGCCATAAATACCTTTCCAAGCCTCGTGTATCTCAAGTCTCAGGTTCGCGGTAACTGCCGCATCCCCCTTCAGGGCCGTGGTGAGGTAAATCAGACGATTTTTGAGCAACTCCATTTGCGACAGGCGGCGGCCACGATTATTGAGAGTCTCGAATGCTACGTGGATATCAAACCCATTCGAGACCTCCAGGATAAAGAGCCGGAAATTTTCGAGAAGAATTTTTAATAGATTCCCGGCTTGCGCCTCGGACAATCTGCTCGCGCACTCCTCAAAATACTTTGCTGCATCTCGAATATTGAGGGCGTAGCTTGACGGTTCAAGAGCCAGACGGGTTGCGATAGCACTGTTATTCAGCGCATAGAAGTCGAAAAAATTCTGTAAATCCGTGTTCTTATTGAAGGTCAGATCATAGGACTCGAAAGGCTTGCCCAATCGTTGACGAAGTGCGTTGGCAAGGATCATTACCGTAATCAGACGCTGTTGGCCGTCGATCACCTCAACGCAATTGGCTTCTGTGCTGGCCTTGCACGGACGCAGCAGCATCATTCCCGTGAAGTGTTGTTGGGCATTGGTTTGCGCAATGTTTTCCATGTCTTGCCAGAGTGCTTTCCACTGAGCCTCGCTCCAGGCGTAACCACGCTGATAATCAGGAATAACAAAGCTGTACCCGGAGAGTACGTCGCCAAGCCCTCTTAATTCTGCACCAGAAAATGCCATTACGCTTGCTCCTGTAGATTTATTTTATTCTATCTGCATTGACGCATTACCTGAAGCAAGTAGGCGAATTGCTGTAACGATACTGAATTGCCCCGGATTCCATAGACCGTTGGCAGCTTTGGGGTGCAGACTAGGCTTAGGTAACCACGCTTGGCAATGACTGCTTCGGCCGATAACCAGACGGCCGCACTATCCCAGCTTGTAGCCAACCTTGGAATCAGTAACGACCACCTTCCCCCGCTTTTGCAGTTCTGCAATCAGGTTTGCGACTTCAACGTCAGAATTGGGTTTCTGCTGCTGTTTCAGCAGCGCCTTGATGGTGCTCGTAAGCGTCGACACTTTGCGAGGCCGCGAAGCCCCCCGTTTCTTCAGATCAGCAAGTACGAGATCAAGAGATGCCGCACTACCACTGCCCACCGCAGGTGTGGCCTTGGCTGCCACTGAAGTTGCGGCAGGGGGCGAACTGGGTGGTACGGAGGGTTCAATGCCACCGCTACCTGGACACTGAAAATTACCCCGCTGATTGAGGACAATCTGCATCTTCTCCTTGATCGACCTGGAACCCAACAGGTTGTTTAGCGACTTGCAGCAGGCAACACAGTTGCCGTCGTCGTTAGTACCACCGTTGGCGCTGGCCACCAGGTGTTCTACTGATGCCTCTGCTTTGGGAAGCTGCTTGCGACAAAAAAAGCACTGGCCGCCTTGGGCGAACAGAAGACGATCAAGATGGGTAGTCATATCGAGAGCGAACGAAACAGATCAGCCCGGGAGCATATCACCAAGTCATTTCCCCTCCTCTGTCTTGTACAATCGGATTCAAAACACACGGGGGCGGGGATGGCGCGTAGAAGACGAGGAAATCGGAGAACGTCAGTAATCGAGGACTTGCTCGATCTCCCCTGGCAATTCAGCGTCGGACTTGGCTTTGCTGTTCTAGTGTTTCTCAAGGGCGTTTTCCCGGCCATTGCAGGTGGCAACATGTTCATGCAGCCCATGGCTGCAGCCGCTTCCAGTCTTGCCTGGCTGTTCTCCGGCGCTTTTTTCCTCATCGCAGCCATTGTCTTCATCAAGGGAAAATTCTCCCAAGGAAAATCACCAGCGACCGAACCGGCGACCAGAACCAGCGCCCCCAGGCAGAAACTCCGGCAGGAACCGGCATATTCGGCGCCAGCCAGCGAAAAACCAGCAGATCACAATACCCGCCCAGACATTCTCGACAAGCTCCTGAGTGATAGCCAGACAACACCCAGCGCGACAAAGCCCAAACCCACCGAATGGACCCTGGACGTCATCCGCGATCTGGAATGGAAACGCTTCGAGGACGTTTGCCAGCAGTTCTACGAGAAGAAAGGCATTCGTAGCGACACGACCGACCTTGGCCCGGATGGCGGCATCGACATCCGCCTCTATCAAGATGATTCCGGTCGCCCGACTTCCATCGTGCAATGCAAGGCCTGGGGTGAGCGTTACGTTGGCGTGAAACCCATCCGCGAATTGCTGGGTGTGATGACCCACGAGAAGATCGCCAAGGCCTTTTTCATGACCAGCGGCTCGTACTCAGACGAAGCCAAGGCAGTTGCCCAAGCCAATCGCATCACACTGATCGACGGCAACATGCTGTTGATGATGATCCAGCGTCTCCCGGCGCCGGAGCGCGAAAGCCTGCTGGCCTTCGCAATCGATGGTGATTACGCAACCCCAACCTGCCCGAGTTGCGGCATCAAGATGGTTGCCAGGCAAGGAACAAATGGAAGATCTGATTTCTGGGGGTGTCAGAACTATCCGCGCTGCCGACAGAAACTTGGCAAACGGCGAGAGCTTAACGCCTAACCTCCCACTACTCGGCACACAACAATCTCCCGAATTCATTCGATGCCCGCCGAGGCACCAAATTCCTCGACAGGCTCGGATTTGCCGCCTATCCTCGCAGACATTGCGCACGGATTCCAAAAGCCTCACTCATGTCTCTCGAAACCTGGTTCGCCTTCTTCATCGCCTGCTGGGTCATCAGCCTGTCGCCCGGCGCCGGTGCCGTTGCCTCGATGTCGTCCGGCCTCAGTTTTGGTTTCCGCCGCGGCTTCTGGAACGCCATCGGCCTGCAACTGGCGCTGATCCTGCAGATCGCCATCGTCGCCGCCGGCGTTGGCGCCATCCTCGCGCGCTCGGAACTGGCCTTCGCGCTGATCAAATGGTTCGGCGTACTCTACCTGCTTTATCTCGGCTGGAAACAGTGGACCGCAGCACCCAGCGACCTGCACGCCGAAGCGGTCGACAAGCGTCGCGGCCACCCCGGCGCCCTGGTCCTGCGCGGCTTCATCGTCAATGCCAGCAACCCCAAGGCCATTGTCTTCATCCTCGCCGTCCTGCCGCAATTCCTCGACGCGACCCGGCCGCTGCTGGCGCAATACCTGACGATGACGATCACCATGGTCGGCGTCGACCTGATCGTGATGGCCGGCTACACCGGCCTCGCCGCCCGCGTCCTGCGCCTGCTGCGCGAACCCGGGCAACAGCGCTTGCTCAACCGCATCTTCGGCGGCCTGTTCGCCGCTGCTGCGGCGCTGCTGGCTACGCTCAGGCAGGCTGCACACTAGCTGATCCGAGACGCTAACCCAATAATTTGAATTTTTATTGGCATTGAGCTGACCTGACACCGTCAGCTTGTACGAAAAAAAGGCCGGGATCGCTCCCGGCCTTTCTGGTTTTTACTGCAATTTCACGGTCGACCGTAAAAATCAGCCCTTTTTGTGCGTCGCCAGACGCGTCCAGGTATCAACCACGGTATCCGGATTCAGCGAGATCGACGAGATGCCCTGATCCATCAGCCATTCGGCCAGATCCGGGTGGTCCGACGGGCCCTGGCCGCAGATGCCGATGTACTTGCCGGCCTTGTTGGCGGCGGAGATGGCCATCGCCAGCAGCATCTTGACGGCCGGGTCGCGTTCGTCGAAGAGGTTGGCGACCAGACCGGAGTCGCGGTCGAGGCCGAGGGTGAGCTGGGTCAAGTCGTTGGAGCCGATCGAGAAGCCGTCGAAGATCTTCAGGAAATCGTCGGCCAGCAGTGCGTTGGACGGGATTTCGCACATCATGATCAGCTTCAGGTCGTGCTCGCCCTGCTTCAGGCCGTGTTCAGCCAGCAGGTCGACAACGGCCTGGCCTTCGCCGACGGTGCGGACGAACGGGACCATCAACTGCACGTTGGTCAGGCCCATTTCTTCACGCACGCGCTTCATCGCGCGGCATTCCATCTCGAAACAGTCGCGGAAGGACTGGGCGACGTAACGCGAGGCACCGCGGAAGCCGAGCATCGGGTTTTCTTCTTCCGGCTCGTACAGGTCGCCGCCGAGCAGCTTGCGGTATTCGTTGGACTTGAAGTCGGACAGGCGGACGATCACCGGGTTCGGCCAGAAGGCGGCGGCGATGGTGGACACGCCTTCAACCAGCTTCTCGACGAAGAAGTCCTTCGGGCTGGCGTAGCCACGGGCGCGGCGCTTGATTTCCTCGCGCTTCGAAGCCGGCAGACGTTCGACATCGAGGATGGCCTTCGGGTGGATGCCGATGACGTTGTTGATGATGAACTCGACGCGTGCCAGACCGACACCGGCGTTCGGCAGTTGGGCGAATTCGAAGGCCAGTTCCGGGTTGCCGACGTTCATCATGACCTTGACCGGGACGTCCGGCATGGCCGAGATGTCGCGGGTGGTGATTTCGAAGTCGAGGCTGCCGCGATAGACGTGGCCGGTATCACCTTCGGTGCAGGAAACCGTCACCACTTCGCCTTCGTTCAGCGTCTCGGTCGCGTCACCGCAGCCAACGATGGCCGGGATGCCCAGTTCGCGGGCGATGATCGCGGCGTGGCAGGTACGGCCGCCACGGTTGGTAACGATGGCCGAAGCGCGCTTCATCACCGGTTCCCAGTTCGGGTCGGTCATGTCGGCAACGAGCACGTCGCCCGGCTTGACCTGGTCCATTTCCTTCGGGTCCTTGACGACGCGGACCGGACCGACGCCGATCTTCTGGCCGATGGCGCGGCCGGAGGCGAGCACCTTGGAGAAGGACTTCAGCTTGAACTTTTCCTGCTTGCCGGCAGAAGCCTGCGACTGCACGGTTTCCGGGCGGGCCTGGAGAATGTAGAGCTTGCCGTCGACGCCGTCCTTGCCCCACTCGATGTCCATCGGACGACCGTAGTGCTTTTCGATGATCTGGGCGTAGCGGGCCAGTTCCATGACTTCTTCGTCATTGATCGAGAACTGGTGGCGCAGGCTTTCTTCAACTTCTTCGGTGATCGTGGACTTGCCGGCGACCTTCTCGGCGGCGAAGGTCATCTTGATCATCTTCGAGCCGAGGTTGCGGCGGATCACGGCCTTCTTGCCCAGTTCGAGCATCGGCTTGTGCACGTAGAACTCGTCCGGATTGACGGCGCCCTGCACCACCGTTTCGCCCAGGCCGTAGCTGGAGGTGACGAAGACGGCGTCGCGGAAGCCGGATTCGGTGTCGAGCGTGAACATCACGCCGGCAGCGCCCTTGTCCGAGCGGACCATGCGCTGGATACCAGCGGACAGCGCGACGTCGGCGTGCACGAAGCCCTTGTGCACGCGGTAGGAAATCGCGCGGTCGTTGTACAGCGACGCGAACACTTCCTTGATCGCGTGCATGATGTTTTCCAGGCCGACGATGTTCAGGAAGGTTTCCTGCTGGCCAGCGAAGGAAGCGTCCGGCAGATCTTCGGCGGTGGCGGAAGAACGCACGGCGAAGGACATGTCGGCGGTGGAATCGGCGACCAGACGCTGATACTGCTCGGTGACAGCAATGGTCAGGTCCATCGGGAACGGCGTGTCGATGATCCACTGGCGGATCTCGGCACCGGCCTTGACCAGTGCGTTGACGTCATCGACGTCGAGCGAATCGAGGACGGCGTTGATCTTGGCATCCAGTCCGGATTGCGCCAGGAAGACGCGGTAGGCATGCGCCGTCGTGGCGAAGCCGCCCGGCACGCGCACGCCGGTGTCGGCGAGCTGGCTGATCATTTCGCCGAGCGAGGAGTTCTTGCCGCCGACCTGGTCGACGTCGGTCATGCGCAGTTTTTCGAAGGGGATTACCAGGGCTTCCATTGCTTTGTCCTTTCGGGGTGGAATTTGAAAAAATCAGGAGGTTGAGAAATCAGTATTCAGGCGACGCTCGGCCGTCTCGCGGCGGGCAACGGAACGCAGCGTCTGGGCCAGCGTTTCGCGCACGAAATCGATATGGGTCTCGGCCGCAGAGCGTGCTGCCTGCGGCTTCTTCTCGGTGATGGCTGCATGGATGGCGGCGTGCTGACTCATCAGCAACTTGCCGGCAGCCGGCACGCTCTTCAGTTCACCGAGATTGAGACGGATGTTGTCGTGCATCAGGCGCAGCAGCGCCGCAGAAAGATGGCCCACCAGCACGTTGTGCGACGCGTCGCTGATGGCCTGGTGAAACGCGATGTCGGCGGCCGAACGTTTTTCCGTATCGTCCACCTGGAAAGAAGCCTGCAGCACCTGGAAGGCCTGATCGAGCCGCTGCAGGTCGGCATCGGTGGCGCGTTCGGCTGCCCATTCGGCAGCCTGGCCTTCGATCATGCGGCGAAACTCCAGCATGTCCTCGCGCAGGTTCGGGTAGCTGCCCATCATTTCCTGCCAGGGATCGAAGAAACTTGCTTCGAGCACGGCGGTCACATAGGTGCCGCCACCCTGGCGACTCTGAACCATACCTTTCGACGCCAGTTTCTGGATCGCTTCACGCAGGCTCGGTCGGGACACGCCAAACTCCAGCGCCAGCTCGCGCTCCGGCGGCAGGCGATCGCCCGGCTTCAACGAGCCTTCGAGAATGCGCCGCTCCAGCGTCGAAGCAACGGCGTCTGAAATACGCGGAACCTGAACCTTGTTTGGCATTGGTATGACCACATTGATTGGTAAGACCAGGCAATTCTAAACAGCGAAACGCGAAAGCGCAAGCTTGGGGATTTCCCTAGCTGCATTGACCAAGTACAGGTTTTAACGTAAATTTCTGCCTTGAGAATTATTGGTCTTACCAATGATCCAATGAAAAAATCCAGACTGGAGACAAGATGATTCCTGCGCATACGCCACCGCCGCGCCCGGCCGACGTTTATTTCTTTGCCACCTGCGTCGTCGACCAGTTTTACCCCGGCGCCGGCATGGACGCCATCACCCTGCTCGAACGCCAGGGCATCCGCGTGCACTTCCCGGAAGAACAGACCTGCTGCGGTCAACCGGCCTATACCAGCGGTTTTCCTGATGCAGCGCGCAAGGTCGCGGCGCATCAGTTGACGCTGTTTCCGCAAGACTGGCCAGTCGTCGTCCCGTCCGGCTCCTGCGCCGGCATGATGAAGCACCATTACCCGACGCTGTTCGCCGCCGACCCGGTACGCAAGGCGCAGGCGGAAAAGCTGTCGGCGCGCGTCTATGAACTGACACAGTTCCTCGTCGACGTGCTCAACTTCAAGCCGGAAGACTGCGGCAGCGACTGCACCGTCGTGCTTCACACCTCCTGCTCGGCCCGCCGCGAAATGGGCGTGCATCTGACCGGGCGCCAACTGCTCGGCGACCTGAAGAACGTCAACGTGGCGCAGCAGGATCATGAATCCGAATGCTGCGGTTTCGGCGGCACCTTCTCGATCAAGCAACCGGAAATTTCCGGCGCGATGGTCGAAGACAAGGTCAAGGCCTTGAAGGCAACCGGCGCCGAGCGCGTCGTCAGCGCCGACTGCGGCTGCCTGATGAACATCCTCGGCCACGCGGCCTGGAAGGATGCACAGGAAGGCCGGAAGACACCAAGCCTGCCCGGCGAACACATCGCCAGCTTTCTCCTGCGGAGGACCAGCAAATGAGCGCCCGCGATCGCATTCTCGGCAAATTGCGCCACGGCGCGCCGTCGACCGTACCTGCCCTGCCCGATGTCGCCAGCTGGTTCGCCGGCCATCGCCCCGTTGAATCCGGCACCGAAAAGGCCGCCCGTTTCCGTCATTTCATCGAACTTGCCCATGCCGAGGTGTATTCGGTCGCCCGTGACAACTGGACGGCGACACTGCACCAGGTACTCAAGGCCCGTGGCATCGGCAAGTTGCTGGTCGCCGAAGGCACGCCGCACGGCGAGGTCGCACTCGACGAACTGCCGCCGCGCGGCGTCGAGTGCAGCGTCTACGACATGGCCATCGAAGCCTGGAAGAGCGAGATGTTCAACGCCACGCCGGCCAGCCTGACGGCCGCCCGCGCCGCCATTGCCGAAACCGGCACGCTGATCCTGTGGCCGGATGCACTGGAACCCCGCCTGATGTCGCTGGTACCGCCGGTGCATGTCGTGCTGCTCGACGCAACGAAGATCTACAACACCTTCTACGAAGCGATGACCGCCGAAGGCTGGCAGGACGGCCTGCCGACCAACTCGCTGCTGATTTCCGGCCCGTCGAAGACCGCCGACATCCAGCAGACGCTGGCCTACGGCGCGCACGGTCCGAAAGAACTGATCGTACTGTTGCTGGAGGGCGAACAATGAACGCCCAGCCCATCCATTTCAAGCCAAGCGAAGGCTTCCGCGCCCGCTCCAAGGCGGTCGTCGACAATCCCTTCCTGCGCCAGAGCTTCCGTGGCGCGATGGATTTCCTGATGAGCAAGCGCGCCGCGCAATTCCCCGACGACGAGGAACTGCAAAGCCTGCGCTCGCTGGGCGAAGCCATCCGCCAGTACAACCTGGCCAAACTGCCCGAGCTGCTCGAACGCCTTGAAGCCAACCTCACCCGCAACGGCGTCAAGGTGCATTGGGCAGAAACGCCGGACGAAGCCAACGCCATCATCCTCGGCATCTGCCAGCGCCATTCGGCGAAGCTGATGGTCAAGGGCAAGTCGATGGTCAGCGAGGAAATCGAGCTCAACCACGCCGCCGAAGCCGCCGGCGTCGGCGCGCTGGAGTCCGACATGGGCGAATACATCGTCCAGCTGGCCAACGAAAAGCCGTCGCACATCATCATGCCGGCGATCCACAAGACCAAGGAGGAAATCGCCCGCCTGTTCGCCGACAAGGTCGAAGGCGTCGATTACACCGACAACGTCGACGCGCTGATCCAGATCGGCCGCAACGTGCTGCGGCAGAAATTCCTGGAGGCCGACATCGGACTGTCCGGCGTCAATTTCGCCGTCGCCGAAACCGGTACGCTGTGCCTGGTCGAAAACGAAGGCAACGGCCGCATGTGTACGACGGCGCCGCCGATCCACATCGCCATCACCGGCATCGAGAAGATCGTCGAAAAGCTCGAACACGTGCCGCCCCTGCTGTCGCTGCTGACCCGCTCGGCCACCGGCCAGAACATCTCGACCTACTTCAACATGATCTCCTCGCCAAGAAAACCCGGCGAGAAGGACGGCCCCGAGGAAGTCCACCTGGTCCTGCTCGACAACGGCCGCAGCCAGGCCTACGCCGACGAACAGCTGCGCAAGACCCTGCAATGCATCCGCTGTGGCGCCTGCATGAACCACTGCCCGGTCTACACCCGCATCGGCGGCCACGCCTACGGCACCACCTACCCCGGCCCGATCGGCAAGATCGTCTCGCCGCACATGCTGGGTCTCGAAGCGACCTCTTCCATGGCCACCGCGTCGTCGCTCTGTGGCGCCTGCGGCGAGGTCTGCCCGGTGAAGATTCCGATTCCGGAACTGCTGATGCGGCTGCGCGAAGAGGCGTTTACCGCACCGCATGCTGATCCGGTGATGCGGGGACAGGGAGCGGGGTATTCGCCGTTGATTTCAGGGATTTGGCGGGGCTGGGCGATGGTTTATCGCTCGCCATTGCTGTACCGGATGGCGACCTGGCTGGGGAGTCGGTTTGGTGGATTGCTGCCGGCGCGGCAAGGGGCTTGGACTTCGGTTCGGGTGCCGTTGCGGCCGGCGGGGAAGCGGTTGAGGGATATGCTTCGGGAACGTGGGTGATGCCTGGTTCGCTTTCTGAACCTGGGGGTTCCGCGCTTGAGGCGCGGGCATACTTTCTTTTGCTTCGCCAAAAGAAAGTAGCCAAAGAAAAGGCGACCCCAGGTTACGCGGTCGGCGTTGCCGACTGCCCTGCGCTACTCGCTGCTGGCGGGGGCTGCGGAACTCGGCCCTGCGGGCCTCAGACAGTCCTCGCCCTTTTTCCGCCAGCAGCTCCGTTGCTCGGCGCTTCACATGGGGACCCCAAATGCGTCCGGGCACTAGCGCCAGTCTTTTTTCATGAATATTGCGGTCGACCGCGCAAAACAGCCAAAAATCGCTCCCGCTGTTTGAGCTTGGACGCCTTTCCGGGCCCCTTGAGAGGTGCCGAGCAACGCAGGAACGCCGGGGGCTTTCGGCGAGGACTGTTTGAGGGGCGCAGCCCCGAGTTCCGCAGCCGCCCGGCGTTTCGAGTAGCGCAGGGAACCGGCGCAGCCGGCGCAGCCGGCGCCGACCCAGGGTCGCCTTTTCTTTGCTTACTTTCTTTTGGCGAAGCAAAAGAAAGTGAGACGCGCCTCAAGCGCGGAACCCCAAGCCAATAAAAAAACCACCACATAAATCCGAGACGACACCAAGCCAAAACCATGAGCCAACTCATCCACCACCTCCGCCAACACCTCCCCGAAAACCAGGTCATCACCGATGAACTGCGCCTCCTCGCCTACGGCACCGACGCCAGCTTCTACCGCCTGATACCGGAGGTCATCACCATCGTCGAAACGGAAAATGACCTGAAAACGGTGTTGACCGCAGCACGGCAGAACCAGCGTCCGGTTACCTTCCGTGCTGCCGGCACCAGCCTGTCCGGGCAGGCGATCAGTGATGGTGTGCTGGCGCTGATCGGTGAAGGTTTCGCCACTTGCGAGATCAGTGCCGATGCCGGCAAGGTCACCGTTGGGCCGGGGATGGTGGGTGGTGAGGTGAATCGGCGGCTGGCGCCGCATGGGCGCAAGATCGGTCCTGATCCGGCGTCGATCGGCGCGGCTCGGATCGGTGGCATTGCCGCCAACAACGCGTCCGGCATGTGCTGCGGGACGGCGCAGAACAGCTACCGGACGCTGGCCGGCATGCGTGTGATGCTGGCCGACGGTACCGTGCTCGACACTGAAGATGCGCGCAGCCGCGACGCCTTCTCGCTGTCGCATGCGGTACTGCTCGGCGAACTGGAGCGGCTGGGTCGCAACACCCGCGACAACACGCGGCTGGCCGAACGCATCCGGCACAAGTTCAAGATCAAGAACACCACCGGCTACAGCCTGAATGCGCTGGTCGATTACGAGGATCCGTTCGACATCCTCGCCCACCTGATGATCGGTTCCGAAGGCACGCTCGGTTTCATTTCCCGGATCACTTACCAGACCGTCGTCGAAGACCCGTACAAGGCGTCGGCGCTGGTTTTCTTCCCGGACATCCGTACCGCCTGCGAAGCGGTGATCCGGCTGAAGCCGCAACCGGTGGCAGCGGTCGAGCTGCTCGACCGCCCTGCCCTGCACTCGGTCGAGAACAAGCCGGTGCTGCCGGCAATCATGCGCGCGCTGGGCGAGGACGCGGCGGCGCTGCTGATCGAGGTCCGCGCTGCCAGCGCCGACCTGCTGCAGGAAAAGATTGCCGCCGTCCATGGCGCCATGGACGGCATTGCCACGGTCGAGCCGATGGCCTTCTCGACCGATCCGGCGACCTGCGACATGTACTGGAAGGTACGCAAGGGCACCTTCCCGTCGGTTGGCGCAATGCGGCGCACCGGCACGACGGTGCTGATCGAGGACGTCGCCTTCCCGATCGAGTCGCTGGCCGACGCCACGCTCGACCTGCAGGCGCTGCTGCGCCATCACGGCTATCACGAGGCGATCATTTTCGGTCACGCGCTGGAGGGCAACCTGCACTTCGTGTTCACCCAGGATTTCGGCGATCCGGCCGAGGTCGACCGCTACGCCCGCTTCATGGACGACGTCTGCCAGCTGGTGGTCGGCAAGTACGACGGCTCGCTGAAGGCGGAGCACGGCACCGGGCGCAACATGGCGCCATTCGTCGAAATGGAATGGGGCAAGGATGCCACCGACCTGATGCGCCGGATCAAGGCTTTGTTCGATCCGGAAAACCTGCTCAACCCGGGGGTCATCCTCAACGACAATCCGCACGCCCACCTGGAAAACCTGAAGCCGATGCCGGCCGCCGAGGACATCGTCGATCGCTGCATCGAATGCGGCTTCTGCGAACCGCTGTGCCCGTCGCACCGGCTGACGCTGTCGCCGCGTCAGCGCATCGTCAGCGTCCGCGAATTGTCGCGCCGAGCTGCCGCCGGCGAGCCGGCCGGCAGCATCGGCGAAGATTACGCCTACATGGGGCTCGACACCTGCGCCGGTTGCGGCCTGTGCTCGACGGCTTGCCCGGTCGGCATCGACACCGGCGACCTGACCCGGCGACTGCGCGGCCGTCGGCTCGGCGACAGCGCGCGTGCGGTCAACGCCTGGACTGGCCGCAATTTCGGCACGCTGGCCACCGTCTCGCGCCTGGGCCTGAGCGCCGGCCACGCCGTTGCCGCCGTCGTCGGCGACCGCCTGCTCGGCCGCCTTTCCGGCGGCGCCTGGAAATCGCCGATGCCGCACGCCGGCAAGGCGCCGGCAGCGCGTACCGGCAGCGGCGATCCGGTGGTCTATTTCCCGACCTGCGGCGGCCGCATCTTCGGGCCATCAAACGCCGGCGACGCGCAACTGGGCGATGTCATCGTAGAACTGCTGCGCCGCGCCGGTTACGCGCCCATCCTGCCGGCCGGTTTCGACAGCCTGTGCTGCGGCCAGATGCTGGCGAGCAAGGGCATGACCGAGGAAGCCGAAGGCATGTCGCGGACGCTGGAAGCCGCGCTGATGGCGGCTTCGGAAAATGGCCGCTACCCGGTGATCATGGACGCCAGCACCTGCTCGGCCCGGATGCAGCAGCACCTGGCCGGCCGCTTGAAGCTTTACGACTTTCACGAGTTCGCCGTCGATGCACTGCTGCCGCGGCTGATGATCCGCAAGCAAGCCGGCCCGGTGGCGCTGCATGTCAATTGCTCGGTGCGCAAGAACGGCGCCGACGCCAAGCTGCGCACGCTGCTCCGGGCCTGCGCCGACGAAATCGTCGAGCCGGCCAGTGTCACCTGCTGCGGCTTTGCCGGTGACCGCGGTTTTGTCGTGCCCGAGCTGAACCAGCATGCGCTGCGCAAGATCCACAACGAACTGCCGGCCGCTTGCGCCTGCGGCGTGTCGACCAACCGCACCTGCGAGATCGGCCTCAGCGCCGAAACCGGGATCAACTACCAGTCGATCGCCTATTTGCTGGAAAAATGCAGTCGACCGCTGGAAAACCCTTGCTGACTGGCGAGCGCACGACTCGCTACAATCTCCGGAAATTCTCCCGCCTGGACAACTCATGACCGATTCCGCTCTCGACAGCAGCAAGGACGAACCGCTGCGCAACGACATCCGCCTGCTCGGCCGCCTGCTCGGCGACACCGTGCGCGACCAGGAGGGCGAAGCCGTCTTCGACATCGTCGAAAACGTGCGGCAGACGGCCATCCGCTTCGCCCGCGACGGCGACCCGGCGAGCCGCGACGAACTCGCCGCGCTGCTCGATCCGCTGCCGCGCGACACGACGCAAGCCGTGGTCCGCGCCTTCTCGTATTTCCTGCAACTGGCCAACATCGCCGAGGACGAGCATCACATCCGCCGGCGTCGTGCCCATGATCTGGCCGGTTCGCCGCCGCGTGAAGGCAGCCTGGTTTTTGCCCTCGATACGCTGTCGACCGCAAAAGTCTCGCCGGAAGCCATCGCCGACTTCTTCGCCCACGCGCTGGTCGCCCCGGTACTCACCGCGCACCCGACCGAAGTCCAGCGCCAGAGCCTGATCCGCAATCACCGCGACATCGCCGCCCTGCTCGACCGCCGCGAGCGCCTGCAGATGACGCCGGAAGAAGAAGCCGAGAACGATCTCGGGCTGGCCAACGCCATCCTGACGCTGTGGCAGTCACGGATGCTGCGCCCGGTGCGCCTGAAGGTGCTCGACGAGGTCAAGAACGGCATCAGCTATTTCCGCGAAACCTTCTTCACCGAACTGCCGCGCCTCTACATCCAGGCCACCCAGCAACTGCAGAAGCGCTACCCGAAGACGATCTGGGCGCTGCCGCCGTTCTTCCGCGTCGGCAGCTGGATCGGCGGCGACCGCGACGGCAACCCCTTCGTCACCGCCGAAATCCTGCGCGAAGCGCTGCGCCTGCAATCGGCGGCGACGCTCAACCACTACCTCGACGAAGTCCACGAACTGGGCGCCGAACTGCCGCTGTCCGAACTGCTCGTCGACGTCACACCAGAACTGCGGGCGATGGCCGAGCGCTCGCCCGACCAGTCGCCGCAGCGCATCGACGAACCCTATCGCCGCGCGCTGTCCGGCATCTATGCGCGTGTCGCCGCAACGGCCCGGCAACTCGATCACGTCGAACCTGTCCGCCACGAAATCGGCCATGCCGAACCCTACGCGACGCCGGCCGAACTGCGCGCCGACCTGAAAATCCTGGCCAACTCGCTGAAGCTCAACGGCGGCGCCAGTCTGGCCGGCGGTCGCTTGCGCCGGCTGCTGCGTGCCGTCCAGGTCTTCGGCTTCCACCTGGCACCGATCGACCTGCGCCAGAATTCCGAAGTCCATGCCCGCAGCGTCGCCGCCCTGCTCGCTGCCGCCGGCCGTTGCCCGGACTACGAAACGCTGACGGAAAACGCCCGAATCCGGCTGTTGACCGAAGAATTGTCCACACCGCGCCCGCTGTATTCACCGTGGCTGACCTACGAAGAGGAAACGCAGGGCGAGCTGGCGATCTTCTTCGCCGCCCGCGAATTGCGCGAAAAATACGGTACCGCCGCGCTGCCCAACTGCATCATCTCGAAAACCGACGGTGTTTCCGACCTGCTCGAACTGGCGCTGCTGCTCAAGGAATCCGGTCTGCTGCGCCCGGGCGCTACGCCGCAACTCGACGTCAATATCATCCCGCTGTTCGAAACCATCGAGGACTTGCAGAAGAGCGCGGCAACGATGGCCGGCGTCTTCGCGCTGCCGGTCTATCGCCAGCTGGTCGCCGGCCGTGGTAACGAGCACGAAGTCATGCTCGGCTATTCCGATTCCAACAAGGATGGCGGTTTCCTGACCTCGGGCTGGGAACTGTACAAGGCCGAGATCGAGCTGACCGGCGTGTTCCGCGAACACGGCGTCCGCCTGCGCCTGTTCCACGGTCGCGGCGGCTCGGTCGGCCGTGGTGGCGGCCCGTCCTATCACGCCATCCTGGCCCAGCCGGCCGGTGCCGTTTCCGGCCAGATCCGGCTGACCGAACAGGGCGAAGTCATCTCGACCAAATACGGCAACCCGGACAACGGCCGGCGCAATCTCGAAGTGCTGCTCGCCGCGACGCTGGAAGCCAGCCTGACCGACCACGAAAACCAGCTCGAACCGGCCGGCCAGTTCCACGCGGTCATGGACCAGCTATCGCAGCGCGCGTTCACCGCCTATCGCGGCCTGGTCTATGAAACGCCCGGATTCACCACCTATTTCCGGCAATCGACCGTCGTCTCGGAAATCGCCCAGCTGAACATCGGCAGCCGCCCGGCCTCGCGCAAGGCCTCCGAGCGCATCGAAGACCTGCGGGCCATTCCCTGGGTTTTCTCGTGGGCCCAGTGCCGCCTGATGCTGCCCGGCTGGTATGGCTTCGGCAGTGCCGTCGACAGCTATCTCGGCGAACAACCGGAAGGCCTGAACATGCTGCGCCGGATGCTCAAGTCCTGGCCTTTCTTCAAGAGCCTGCTGTCGAACATGGACATGGTGCTGGCCAAGACCGACCTCGCCATCGCCTCGCGCTATGCCGAACTGGTCGTCGATGCCGACCTGCGCGAAAGCATCTTCGCGCGCATCGTCGGCGAATGGGAACTGACCCGCAAGCACCTGCTGGCCATCCTGCAGCAGGATGATTTCCTCGGCGACAACCCGATGCTCAAGCGCTCGCTGCAACTGCGCGCGCCCTACATGGACCCGCTCAACCACCTGCAGGTCGAACTGCTCAAACGCCATCGTGCCGGTGACACCGACGAGCGCGTGGCCCGCGGCATCCACCTGACGATCAACGGCATCGCTTCCGGACTGCGCAACAGCGGTTAGAATCACGCCCCATGCCTACACCGATCAAACGCACAGTCTTCTTCATCTCCGATGGCACCGGCCTGACCGTCGAGGCCCTCGGCCACAGCCTGCTCACCCAGTTCGAGAAGGTGGAGTTCCGGCAGATACGCATTCCCTTCCTCGACAGCATCGACAAGGCGCAGGATGCCGTTGCCCGCATCAACGCCCAGGGCGAAGCCGACGGCATGCGTCCCATCGTGTTCACCACGCTGATCGATGCCGAACTGGCCGGGATCGTGCATCAGGCTGACGCCTTCTCCATGTCGTATTTCGAAACTTTCCTCGCCCCGCTGGAAAACGAACTCGGCCTGAAATCGAGCCATACCGTCGGCCGCTCGCACGGCACCGCCGACAGTTCGGACTACAAGAACCGGATCGAGGCGATCAACTACACGCTGGCGCACGACGACGGCATCACCGATCGCGGGCTGGAGGAAGCCGACGTCATCCTGGTGGCGGTATCGCGCTGCGGCAAGACGCCGACCTCGCTTTACCTGGCCATGCAGTTCGGCCTGAAGGCGGCGAATTTCCCGCTGATCCCGGAAGATTTCGATCGCGGTCGCCTGCCGGGAACGCTGGAAAAACATCGCCCCAAGCTGTTCGGCCTGACCATCCAGCCGGAACGACTGGCGCAGATCCGTGAAGAACGCCGCGCTGCCAGCAACTACGCATCGCTGGCCAACTGCCGCTATGAAATCGCCGAGGCGGAAAAGATGATGCGTCGCGAGGGCATCCGCTGGCTCGACTCATCGACCAAGTCGATCGAGGAAATCTCGGCCACCATCCTGCAGGAACTGAATCTGCGCTGAGCGGGCAAGCCGCTTCAGGCTTGCCGGCGCCGGACCATCTCGAACAGGCAGACCGCCGCTGCCGCACCGACATTCAGCGACTCGACCGCACCCGGCATCGGAATGCGGATCTTCAGTTGGGCCGCGTCGATCAGTTCTCGCCGCACGCCCAGCCCTTCCGAGCCGAAAACCCAGGCCAGCGGGCCCTGCCATCCGGCCGCATAGAGTGACGTCGCACCGTCCAGACAGGTGACTGCCGTCGTTCCGGCATAGCTTGCGATGAATGCGCCCAAGTCGGCTTCTTCGTGGATGTCGAGGACGAAATGGGCGCCCTGGCCGGCGCGCAACACCTTCGGCGACCACGCCGCAGCGCAGCCGGGCGACAGCAGGACCTGACGGACGCCGGCGGCGGCGGCGCTGCGCAGCAGGCTGCCGAGATTACCCGGGTCCTGCACGCCGTCGAGCAAAACTGCATCTTTTTCCCGGTCGACCGCAACATTTGCCTGCGGCGTATCGACCACCGCCAGCAGGCCGCTGGGCGTATCAACCAGCCCGAGTTCGCGCATCAGCGCCGCGCTGATGACGGTGCACTCACGCTCACCAAGCCAGGCCTGGATTTCGCCGCCGGCCAGCGCCGATTCGCTGACGATCAGGCTGCTCACCGGCCCGCGCTGCGCCTCCCAGGCCTCGACCAGATGCAGGCCATCAAGCAGCGTCTGGCCGCTCTTGCGCCGTTCGCGGCCGGATTCGGCCAGCCGCTTCAATTGCTTGAAAAAGGCGTTGTCGCGGGACTGGATCAGCTTCACAGCAGCGACAATTGCCGGGCAACCGGCCCGAAGCTGCGCCGATGCACCGGCGAGGCGCCGTGCTCGACCAGCGCGGCGCAGTGGGCTGCCGTCGGGTAGCCCATGTGCCGGTCGAAACCATAGTGCGGATAAAGTTCGTGCAGCACCAGCATGCCGGCGTCGCGTACTGTCTTGGCCAGGATCGACGCGGCGGCGATCGAAGCGATCTTGCCGTCGCCCTGGACCACGGCCTCGGCCGGCACTTCGAGCGGCGGACAGCGGTTGCCGTCGATCATTGCCAGCTCCGGCCGGATCGCCAGCCCGGCAACGGCGCGCTGCATGGCCAGCATCGTCGCATGCAGGATGTTCAGCCGGTCGATCTCCTCGACGCTGGCTTCGGCCACACACCAGGCCAGGGCCTTTTCCCGGATTTCAACGGCCAGCGCATCGCGCTTTTTCTCCGACAGCTTCTTCGAGTCGTTGAGGCCGGCAATCGGCCGTGCCGGATCGAGGATCACCGCTGCCGCCACCACCGGACCGGCCAGCGGCCCGCGCCCGGCTTCGTCGACACCGCAGACCAGGCCGTCGGGGACGATCAGCGCAGGCATTCGATGACCGCCCGCGCGGCCTTCTCGGCCGTATTCTGGCGCAACTGCAGGTGCAGCTCGGTGAACGCCTGTTCGATCGCCTTCGCGTTGTCCTTGTCTTCGTACAGCTTGACCAGCGCCTCGGCCAGATTCTCCGGCGTTGCATCGTCCTGCAGGATTTCCGGCACGACGAACCGTCCACACAGGACGTTGGGCAAACCGACGTAAGGCAGATAGGCCATGCGCTTCATCAGTCGATACGAGAATTTCGCGATCTTGTAAGTGATGACCATCGGCCGCTTGATCAGGGCCGCTTCCAGCGTCGCCGTGCCGCTGGCGATCAGCGCCACGTCGGATGCACCGACGGCGGACTGGGCATGACCAAAGAGCAGACGGAAGGGAATGTCGGCCGCGTGCTGGCGATAGATCGCCGCCTCGAACTGCAGCCGGGTTTCGCGCGTCGCCAGCGGCACGACGAACACCGCATCGGGCAGGAAACGCTCGCGGATGATCTTCGCCGTCTGGACGAAGGTATCCGCCATGCTTTCCAGCTCGCCGCGACGACTGCCGGGCAGCATGGCGAAGATCGGATAGTCGCGGGGCAGCGCGAGCTTTTCACGCACTTCCTGGCGATTCGTTTCGAGCGGAATGATGTCGGCCAGCGGATGCCCGACATAGGTCACCGGAATGCGCTCTTTCTCGTAGAGCGGTGGCTCCATCGGGAACAGCGCCAGCACGCGCTTGACGGCGCGGCCGATCTTCTTGATCCTGCCCCCCCGCCAGGCCCAGATCGACGGGCTGACGTAATGTACCGTCGGCACGCCGGCAGCCTTCAGGCTGGTTTCCAGACCGAGGTTGAAATCCGGCGCATCGATGCCGATGAAGATATCCGGGCGCAGATCAAGCAGGCGTTTTTTCAGTTGCCGGCGGATACCGGAGATTTCGCGGTAATGCTTGAGCGCATCCCAGTAGCCCATGACCGAGAGTTTCCCCATCGGCCACCAGCAATCCATCCCCTGCCCCTGCATGCGCGGACCACCAATGCCGTAGAAGACCGCATCCGGCAATTCCTTCTTCAGGGCGGCAATCAGGTGACCGCCCAGCAGATCGCCGGAGGCCTCGCCCGCCACCATCGCAATACGGACGACCGTGCTCATGTCAGCGAATGATGCCCCGTTTGGAGACTTCGAGGAAATCGACAAAGCGCTGGACGTCCGGCTGGGTCTTCGCGTCGTCGGCCAGTTTGGCTTTGGCCTCCTCGAGCAGCAGGCCGGACTTGTACAGGGTCCGGTAGGCGCGCTTCAGCGAGGTGATCGAATCGGCAGTGAAGCCGCGACGCTTCAGGCCTTCGACGTTGATGCCGTAAGGCTGGGCGGTATTGCCGGCAGCCATCAGGTAAGGCGGCACGTCCTGCAGGATGACGGTGCTGACAGCGGTCATCACGTGCGCACCGATGCGGCAGAACTGATGCACGCCGGTGAAACCGCCGAGAATCGCCCAGTCCTCGACGACCACATGACCGGCCAGCTGGGAATTGTTGGCGAAGGTGCACTTGTTGCCGACCTGGCAGTCGTGCGCGATATGCACGTAGGCCATGATCCAGTTGTCGTCACCGATGCGGGTCACGCCGACATCCTGGACGGTACCGAGATTGAAGGTGCAGAACTCGCGGATCGTGTTGCGGTCACCGATCTCCAGGCGGGTCGGTTCGCCGGCGTATTTCTTGTCCTGCGGTACCTCGCCCAGCGAACAGAACTGGAAGATATGGTTGTCGCGACCGATGCGCGTATGGCCGGAAATCACCACATGCGGACCGACGACAGTGTTGTCGCCGATCTCGACATGCGGACCGATGATCGAATAGGCACCGATCTCAACGTTGGCGCCGATCTTTGCGCCAGGATCGACGATGGCTGTCGGATGAATCATCTTACAGGTCCCGCTTGGCACACATCAGCTTCGCCGAGGCGGCCAGTTGGCCGTCGACCCGTGCTTCCGCCTTGTACTTCCAGATACCACGCATCTGGCGTTCGATTTCGACGTGCAGATGCAGCTGGTCACCCGGCATCACCGGCCGCTTGAAGCGCGCTTCGTCGATCCCGGCAAAATAGAAGACGGTATCCGGCGACGGCTTTTCTTCCATGGTCTTGAACGACAGGATGCCTGCGGCCTGCGCCAGGGCTTCCATGATCAGGACGCCGGGCATCACCGGATGATGCGGGAAGTGACCGACAAAGAACGGCTCGTTGATCGTCACGTTCTTGTAAGCATGGATGGACGTACCCGGGATGATCTCGACCACACGGTCGACCAGCAGGAACGGATAGCGATGCGGCAAGTGTTCAAGAATCTCGTGAATATCCATTTTTATCAATCCCTTGTATTATTTTCTTTAAGTTGTTTCTCAAGCTCTGAAACACGATCTGCCAGCTTCGACAGACGACGGATATGGGCTGCATTGCGTACCCAGTCCTCGTGCGTGTCGAGCGGGAACACCCCGGTATAACGTCCGGCCTCGGTGATGCTCTTCATCACCAGCGAGCCCGCGGAAATCGTCGTGCCGGCGGCCAGCGACAGGTGACCGGTAATCATGCCTGCCCCGCCGACGATGCAGTGCTCGCCCATCGTCACGCTGCCAGCCACGCCGGTGCAGCCAGCGAGCACGCTGTACGGGCCGATCCGGCAGTTGTGGGCGATCTGCACCAGATTGTCGATCTTGCACCCTTCGCCAATCACTGTATCTTCCAGCGCACCGCGGTCGACCGTGGTATTGGCCCCGATTTCGACGTCGTCGCCAATGCGCACGACACCGATCTGCGGAATCTTGATCCAGGCCTTGCCTTCCGGTGCGAAACCGAAGCCGTCGGCACCGATGACCGTGCCGGAATGAATGATCACCCGCTCGCCCAGCACGCAACCATGGTAGATGGTGACGTTCGGATAGAGGATGCTGCCGGCACCGATCTGCGCCCCGTCACCGATCACGCAGCCGGCGTGAATGACGACATCGTCGCCCAGCACGACGTTGCGCCCGATGCAGACATGCGGAGCGATGGCAACGCTGTCCGGCACCGGAGAATCGACGACCGCACTGGCATGAACCCCGGAAAAACCGACGTTCAGTGGATTCAGCAGGGTCGCCACACGCGCATAGTAGGCATAGGGATTGGCCGTGACGATACGCGCACCGGCGAAGGCATCCGCCGCGTCCGGCGCCAGCACGACAGCCGCCGCCCGGGTAGTCTGCAACTGGGCGCGATACTTGCGGTTGGCAAGGAAGGTGATGTCACCTTCGCCAGCCGCAGCCAGGGTCGACACCCGGGAAATGCGAATTTCCCCGTCCCCAAGTACATCGCCGCCCAAACGGGCGGCGATTTCGGAGAGCGTGAAGGATAGCGCTTCCGACGCCACCATCACTTGCCGTCGGACAAGGCCTTGATGACGCGCTCGGTGATGTCCAGACGTGGACTCACCCAGACGACATCCTGCAGGATCAGGTCGTACTTGTCGGACTCGGCGATCTGCTTGATGGCGCGGTTGGCTTTCTCGATGACCGCTGCGTTCTCTTCATTCTGGCGCAGGTTCAGGTCTTCACGGAACTCGCGCTGGCGACGCTGGAATTCACGCGACAGATCACCGAATTCCTTTTCGCGATTGCGGCGCTCGGACTCGGCCATGGTCACCGAATTCTTTTCCAGGGCTTCCTGCAGTCCCTGCAGTTGCTTGGCCATGCGCTGCAATTCCTGATCGCGCCGGGAAAACTCGCTTTCCAGCTTTTTTGCAGCCTTCTGGGCAGCCGGTGCATCACGGAAGATACGCTGCGTATCGACATAACCAACCTTCAGTTCGGCCGCACCGAGCCCGGTGATGCACAGGGCGGACAAGCACGAAGCGAGGACAAGGGATTTAGCTTTCAACATGAGACTCCTGATCAAAAAGTGGTACCCATCTGGAACTGGAAGGCTTCCGATTCATCCTGGTCCTTCTTGTTTAATGGCATGCCGACACTGAACTTGAGCGGTCCGATCGGCGACAGCCATGAAGCGGTGACACCGGTCGAATAACGAATTTCACCGAAATCCAGACTGTCTCCCGATGCATAGACCTGACCGGCATCGAAGAACAGGCCCATGCGCGCAGAGCTTTCAAAACCAGGCAAGCTCCACAGCAGTTCGGCGTTGCCGACAATCTTCCGATTGCCGCCAAGACGATCTTCGCCTTCCAGTGTTCCCAGTGTTCCGAGAGTGTTCGACTTGTAGCCGCGGACCGAATTCACGCCACCCGCATAATAATTCTTGAAAAACGGCAGTTTCTTGCCGCTCAGTCCATTGGCAATACCGATTTCACCATTGAGCATCAGGGTGAAGCGCTTGGAAATGGGCAGGAAGTGCTGCAATTGATAGTTGGCACGGTAATAGGTCAGATCGACACCGGGCAGACCGACTTCAATGCCGGCACGCTGGTAGGTACCCGAGGTCGGAAAGTAGTAGCTGTTCTTGGTGTCACTGACCCAGGTCAGCGATGCCGGCAGGGAAACATTGGTTTTACCGAACTCGTTGACGTAGCGCTTGTAATACGTCGGGCTGTTTTCGTAAGTCGTGATCGAGGTGGTATCCACCGCCAGACCGACTGAATAGGACTGGGTCTCGCTGATCGGGAAACCGAAGCGGATACCGCCACCGGTTGATTCCGACTTGTAGTCGCCGATATCGGTCGAATCCGTATCCGTGGTCCGGTGATACACATCGAAACCCTGGCTGACGCCATCGGGCGTGAAATACGGATTGGTGTAGGAAAAAGCATAGGTCCGGTTGGACTTCGCGGAATTGACCTGGATCGAGACGTTGTTGCCGCTACCCATGAAATTGTTCTGCGAAATCGAGCCGGAGAGAATCAACTTGTCCGTACTCGAGGTACCGACACCCAGCATCAGGTTGCCGGTCGGCTTTTCAGTAACGTTGACATTGACATCAAGCTGATCCGAGGTGCCAGCAACCGGGGGCGTTTCAACCGTCACTTCGGAGAAGAAACCGAGGCGGTCGACACGCTCCTTCGAAGCAGTCACCTTGGCAGCGTCGTACCAGCCACTTTCCATCTGGCGAATTTCCCGACGCACGACTTCGTCGCGGGTCTTGGTATTGCCGGTCACATTGACCCGACGGACGTAAACACGCTTGCCCGGATCAATGAAGATGGTGAAATCAACCAGACGCTTTTCCCGGTTGATTTCCGGTGCTGCATTGACGTTGGCGAAGGCATAGCCTTCCGTTCCGAGACGATCGCTGATCGCCTTGGTCGATGCATTCAGACGTTCCCGGGAGAACACGTCACCGGGACGTACCGTCACCAGTTTTTTCAATTCACCTTCCGGGATCGTGAAATCGCCGGCCAGCTTGACCGAAGCCACCTTGTAGCGCTCGCCTTCGGTCACGTTGACAGTGATGAACACATCCTGCTTGTCCGGTGAAATCGAGACCTGGGTGGATTCGACGTTGAACTCGAGGAAACCTTTGTCGAGATAATAGGACTTCAGTTTTTCCAGGTCAGCCGACAGCTTCTGCCGTGAATACTGGTCATTCTTCGTATACCAGGTCAGCCAACCCGGCGTCGTCAACTCGAACAGCCCCTGGAGATCCTTCTCCTTGAAGCTTTTGGCACCGACGATGTTGATCTGACGGATCTTGGCGGCATCGCCTTCGACAATATTGAAATTGATGCCCACCCGATTGCGCTCGAGCGGCGTCACGGTCGTGGTGATCTGCGCCGCATACTTGCCGCGCGACAGATACTGACGCTTGAGTTCCTGCTCTGCCTTGTCCAGCAGGGAGCGGTCGAAGATGCGGCCGGTAGCGATACCGGTTTCCTTCAGCGCCTTGATGATCACATCCTTGTCGAACTCCTTGAGCCCGACAAAATTGAGCGCAGAAATGGCCGGCCGCTCTTGCAGCATGACAACCATGACGTCCCCTTCGACGTCGATGCGCACATCCTTGAAAAACCCCGTCGCGAACAGCGTCTTGATGGCCTGGGCCGCCTTTTCGTCGTTCAGGGTGTCGCCAACCTTGACAGGCAAATAACTGAATACGGTACCGGCTTCGGTGCGCTGTATGCCCTCGACGCGGATGTCCTTGACGGTGAATGGCTGGAAAGCCATCACAGGCAAGGAGAAAAGACCGGCAATCAGGGCTGGCAACAGGGATTTTTTCATCGTTAGCCGCCAAACAGGCGATTCAAGTCGTTAAAAAATGCGAAAGCCATCAAGGTGAACAAAATGGCCAGACCCAACTGCTGCCCGATTGCCATGGCCCGCTCTGAGAGGGGCTTTCGCCTGACGACTTCAATCATATGATACATCAAATGCCCACCATCCAGCACCGGGATGGGCAGGAGGTTCAGCACCCCGAGGCTGATACTGACCAGCGCCATGAACTTGACATAGTAATCGATTCCGAGCTTCGCCGATTGCCCCGCGTAGTCGGCAATCGTCACCGGACCGGAAAGATTTTTCCAGGACACTTCGCCGGTCAGCATCTTGCCCAGCATGACCAGGCTGAATACCGACTTGTCCCAGGTTTCCTCCAGCGCCTTGCCGCCGGCCTCGAAAAAACCATAGCTGACGAAGGTCCGCAGTTCGCGTCGGGTTTCCGCTGTTTCAGCGACGGCAACGCCAATCCGCCCGATGCGCTGACCGCGCTCGGAAATCTCGTCGGGAACGATGTCGACCGCAAAATTCCGGCCATCACGCTCGACATCGAAATGCAGGCTGCGACCACCGGCCTCGCGTATGATCACGACCAGCTCATGCCAGCTGTCGATCTTCTTGCCGTCGATCGCCAGCACATGATCGCCCGCCTGCAAACCGGCCAGCTCGCCCGGCCCACCGGCAACCAGCTTGCCGATGACGGCAGGCAGGTCCGGACGATAGAAACGCAGGCCGAGACGTTCCAGCGCGTCGCCTTCCCAACCCTCCTCGCCAGCAGCGGCGAGGTACAGACGCCGGACGGCGATGTCACCTTGCGCATTGATTACTTCCAGTTCGGTACTTTCCTGACCAGCTGCCTTCTGCAGAACCTGCCAGCGCAGATCGTTCCAGGTAGCGACCGGCTGCCCGTCGATACGGCGCACCTGTTCGCCTGACTGCAGGCTGGCCATGGCAGCAGGCGACCCGGTGGGGGGCTGGCCGACGATGGGCAGCAGTTCCTGGCTGCCGTAGATGAAGATGGCCCAGTAAAGCAGGATGGCGAGCAGGAAATTGGCCAGCGGACCGGCGGCAACGATCAGGCTGCGCTTGCCGACCGACTGCCGGTTGAAGGCCCGGTGCGCATCCTCCGGTGGCACATCGCCTTCACGCTCGTCGAGCATCTTTACATAGCCTCCGAGCGGAAACAGGCTGACCGCCCATTCGGTTTGATCGCGACCGAGACGCCGCTGCCAGATGACATTGCCGAAACCGACCGAGAAGCGCAGAACCTTGACACCGCACCAGCGCGCCGCCAGATAGTGGCCAAGTTCATGAAAGACAATCAGGACGCCGAGGACCAGCGCAAAGGCGGCCAGGTAGAACGGCAGGTCGGTCATCCGATGCGTCCGTCGGCGATCATCGCTGTGGCAAGACGACGGGCTTCGGCATCGGCGCCGAGCACGTCGGCCAGGCTGCCCTCGGGCGCAGCCGGCAAGGCGGCCAGCACGGCTTCGTTGAGCCGCGGAATACCGAGGAAGGACAAACGCCCCTCCAGAAATGCGGCGACTGCGATTTCATTGGCGGCATTGAGGATGGCCGGCGCCGTACCGCCTTCGCGCAAGACATCGTAGGCCAGTTGCAGGCAGCGGAAACGGACAAAATCCGGGGGAAAGAAATCGAGGCGGCCAATACGGAACAGATCGAGCGGTTCGACACCGGCGGCGATGCGTTCGGGCCAGGCCATCGCATAGGCGATCGGCGTACGCATGTCCGGGTTGCCCAATTGCGCCAGCACCGAACCATCGGCGTACTGGACGGCCGAATGGATCACGCTCTGCGGATGGACGACAACCTGGATCATCTCCGGCGCGGCATCGAACAGCCAGCGCGCCTCGATGACTTCGAGGCCCTTGTTCATCATCGTTGCCGAATCGACCGAGATCTTGCGCCCCATGACCCAGTTGGGGTGGGCGCAGGCCTGATCGGGCGTGACCTGCTGCAGGTCGGCCAGTGCGGTATTGCGGAACGGACCGCCGGAAGCGGTCAGCAGGATTTTCTCGACACCGCAGGCCGCCAGGCCGCGCGCGAAATCCGCCGGCAGCGCCTGGAAAATCGCGTTGTGTTCGCTATCGACCGGCAGCAGCGTCGCGCCGTGTTCGCGCACCGCGTGCATGAACAGTTCGCCGGCCATCACCAGCACTTCCTTGTTCGCCAGCATCACCCGCTTGCCGGCGCGAGCCGCAGCCAGCGTCGGCTCCAGGCCAGCGGCACCGACAATCGCCGCCATCACGGCGTCGACTTCCGGCAAGGCCGACAATTCGACCAGCGCTTCGACGCCATGGCGCACTTCCGTTGCCAGTCCGGCCTGCCGGCAACGTGCGGCCAGTTCGGCGGCCAGCGGCGCATCGCGCAGCACGGCGAAGCGCGGCCGGAACTCGAGGCACTGCTCGAACAGCTTGTCCACCTGACTGTGCGCGCACAGCGCAAAGGCCTGGTAACGGTCGGGATGACGGCGGATGACGTCAAGCGTGCTAACGCCGATGGAACCGGTGGAACCGAGAACGGTGATGTTTTGTTGCGTCATGCGCGCTGGATGAAAAGCAGCCAGACCATGGCAACGACCGGCAGGGTCGAGGTCAGGCTGTCGATGCGATCGAGAACGCCGCCGTGTCCAGGCAGCACATTGCTGCTGTCCTTGATGCCGGCCTTGCGCTTGAGCAGCGATTCGAACAGGTCACCGATGATGCTCACCGCCGTGACAATCAGCAGCGCGACAATCCACAGCGGCAGCGCGACCTGACCGGCAAGAAAGTAGTGACCGATCAGCAACCCATAAACCAGCACGCCGACTGTTGCACCATAAGCCCCCTCCCAGGTCTTGCCCGGGCTGATGCTGGGCGCCAGCTTGCGCTTGCCGAAACGGCGGCCGGCGAAATAGGCGGCGATGTCAGCCATCCAGACGATGGCAAAGACAGCCAACAGCACGCCTGGCCCAATCGCCCGCAACTGGACCATGGCCAGCCAGGTCGGCAGCAGCACGACCGCGCCGACCAACAGCCCCGGCAAGCCGCGAACCGCCCACCTGGCCTTCAGCCAGAACGGAATCAGCAGCAACCAGAATGCGGTCGACAAGCCGTAAAACACGAAAACCCAGGTTTGCGCCGGCTGAAAACCTGCTGCGCCGATGGCGGCGGGATCGAGCAGCGAGAGCAGCGCACAGGCAACGGCGGTGACCATACCCAGCAGCACGCGCCGGCCATTGCTCCAGCCGAGCAAGGCGCCCCACTCCCAGGCACCGACGCCGATGAAGGCAGCGATCAGTAAGGCCCACGCCGACTGCGGCAACCAGAACAGGCTGGGCAGCAGGACCGCCATCATGGCCAGCGCCGTGATGACGCGCGTCTTAAGCATCGGCTTTACCCGTCAATTGTTCGCTGGTCCGCCCGAAACGGCGTTCGCGTTGCTGGTAGGAAAGAATCGCCTTGTCGAACTCGGCGGCATCGAAATCAGGCCACAGCGTGGGCGTGAAAAAGAATTCAGTATAGGCCAGCTGCCAGAGCAGGAAGTTGCTGATCCGCTCCTCGCCGCCAGTACGGATGAAAAGATCCGGCTCCGGTGCGAAATGCATGGACAGATGCGGTTCCATGTCGGCCTCTTCCCATTGCCCGGCTTTTTCCGGCATGGCTTCGGTCATCCGGTTCACCGCCTGCATGATGTCCCAGCGACCGCCGTAATTGGCAGCGATGGTGAGATCAAGGCGGGTATTGCCGGCGGTGCGCTCTTCGGCCTTGCGAATCAGCGCCTGAAGACGTGGCTCGAAACGCGATAGATCGCCGATGATGCGCAGGCGGACGCCATTGCGGTCAAGCTTCTCGACCTCCTGCTCAAGTGCCTTGACGAAGAGCTGCATCAGCAAGGTCACTTCTTCTTGCGGTCGACGCCAGTTTTCCGAAGAAAATGCAAACAGCGTCAGATACTGAACGCCACGCTCCAGGCAGGAGCGAACCATTTCGCGAACCAGTTCGACGCCCTTGACGTGGCCGGCCACGCGCGGCAAGAACCGCTTCTTCGCCCAGCGCCCGTTGCCATCCATGATGACCGCAACGTGCCGGGGAACGGCTGCAACCTGCGGAACATCCCGCGTCGAACTGGAAAATATCGCCATGCAGCCGGAACGGCTCAGATCTGCATCAGCTCGGCCTCTTTGGCGGCGAGCATCTTGTCGACTTCGGCGATGAATTTATCGGTGAGCTTCTGCACGTCATCCTGGGCGCGACGCTCGTCGTCTTCAGGGATTTCGCCCTTCTTCAGCGCATCCTTCAGATGGGTGTTGGCGTCGCGACGCAGGTTGCGGATCGCCACCTTGGCGCCCTCGCCTTCGTTCTTGACGACCTTGTTCATTTCCTTGCGGCGTTCTTCCGTCAGCGCCGGCATCGGCACGCGGATCAGATCGCCCTGGGTCGCCGGATTGAGACCGAGATCGGAATCGCGGATGGCCTTCTCGACCTTCTGCACCATGTTCTTTTCCCACGGCTGGACACCCAGCGTCCGGGCGTCGACCAGGGTGATGTTGGCGACCTGGTTCACCGGCACCGGCGAACCGTAGTAATCCACCTGCACGTGATCGAGCAGGCCGACATGGGCGCGGCCGGTACGGATTTTCAGGAGGTCGTTCTTCAACGACTCCAGCGTTTTCACCATCTTCGCTTCAGCGGTCTTCTTGAGTTCGGCAATCATCCGTCTCTCCCTCAGCAATAGACCAGCGTGCCCTCATCCTCGCCACAGACCACGCGCTTCAGCGCACCGGCCTTGAAGATGGAGAACACGTTGATCGGCAGTTTCTGGTCGCGGCACAAGGCGAATGCCGTGGCATCCATGACCGCGAGATTTTGCGAAATCGCATCGTTGAAGCTGATCCGGTCGTAACGGGTCGCCGCCGGATCCTTTTTCGGATCGGCCGTGTAGATACCGTCGACCTTGGTCGCCTTCAGCACGATTTCCGCGCCAATTTCCGAGCCGCGCAGGGCTGCAGCGGTATCGGTGGTAAAGAAGGGGTTGCCGGTGCCAGCACCGAAAATGACCACCTTGCCTTCTTCCAGGTAACGAATGGCCTTGCCGCGGATATAGGGCTCGACCACCTGTTCGATATTCAGGGCCGACTGCACCCGGGCATTCAGACCACATTGACGCATTGCGTCGGACAGCGCCATGGCGTTCATCACCGTGGCCAGCATGCCCATGTAATCTGCAGTGGCGCGATCCATCCCGGTAGCCGTACCGGCCATCCCACGGAAGATGTTGCCACCGCCGATCACGACGCCGATTTCCACACCCAGGTCGGCAACCGCCTTGATCTCGCCGCAAATCCCCGCAATGACCTGCGGGTTGATGCCGTAGGCATCGGACCCCATCAGGGCCTCGCCGGAGAGTTTCAGCAGGATGCGCTTGTACTTGGGGGTGGTCATCGGCGTTCCTTTCAATTACTTCTTGGCAGCAGCGGCAGCAGCCTGGGCAGCGACTTCGGCAGCGAAATCGTCAACCTTCTTCTCGATGCCTTCACCGACCATGAACAGCGTGAAGCTGGCCACCGAAGCGCCCTTGGCCTTCAGCAGCTGTTCGATCGTCTGCTTGCCGTCTTCGGCCTTGACGAAGACCTGGCCCATCAGGGTCACGTCCTTCAGATACTTCTGCACGGTACCTTCGGCGATCTTTTCCAGCATCGCTTCCGGCTTGCCAGCTTCGCGGGCCTTTTCGATGGCGACACGACGCTCGGTGTCGAGCAGTTCGGCGGAAACGCCAGAGGCATCCAGCGACTTCGGCTTGGAAGCAGCGATGTGCATCGCCAGATCCTTGCCCAGTTGCTCGTCGCCACCAACCAGATCAAGCAGCACGCCAACCTTGGCGCCGCCGTGGATGTAGGAAACCATCCGGCCCTTGGCTTCGCAACGGACGAAGCGGCGGATCGTCATGTTTTCACCGATCTTGCCCACCAGCGCGGCACGAGTGGATTCCACCGTACCTTCGCCCATCGGCAGCGCGGACAGCGCAGCGACGTCGGCCGGATTGCTGGCAGCCACCAGTGCGGCGCAACCATTGGTCAGCGCGATGAAGTCATCGTTCTTGGCAACGAAATCGGTTTCGCTGTTGACTTCGATGATTGCACCAACCTTGCCATCAGCAGTGATGCTGACGGCAACGATGCCTTCTGCTGCAATGCGGGCAGCTGCCTTGGAGGCCTTGTTGCCCAGCTTGACGCGAAGGATTTCCTCGGCCTTGGCCATGTCGCCATCGGCTTCGGTCAGGGCCTTCTTGCATTCCATCATCGGTGCGTCGGTCTTGCCGCGCAGCTCTGCAACCATACCTGCGGTAATTGCCGCCATGTTTCTATCTCCTGAGCTTTAAGACAGGCGGAGCCTGAGGCTCCGCCATTACAGCATTACTTATTCAGCTGCTTCTTCGACTTCGACGAACTCATCATCACCGCCGGCGGCAACGATTTCCTGCAGGACCTGGCTGCGGCCTTCGAGGATGGCATCGGCCACGCCACGGGCGTACAGCTGAATGGCGCGGGAAGAGTCGTCGTTACCCGGAATGACGTAAGCAACGCCGTCCGGCGAGTGGTTGGTATCGACCACGCCGATGACCGGAATACCGAGCTTTTCGGCTTCGGTGATGGCGATCTTGTGGTAACCGACGTCAACGACGAAGATGGCGTCCGGCAGGCCGGCCATATCCTTGATGCCGCCGATGGACTTCTGCAGCTTTTCCAGTTCGCGACGGAAGGTCAGCGCTTCCTTCTTGGACATGCGCTCCAGATCGCCGGCTTCAACAGCCAGTTCCATGTCCTTCAGGCGCTTGATCGAGGTGCGGACCGTCTTGAAGTTGGTCAGCATGCCGCCCAGCCAGCGCTGGTCGACGCAGGCTGCGCCGGCACGTGCTGCTTCTTCGGCGATGATTTCGCGGGCCTGACGCTTGGTGCCGACGAACAGGATGTTGCCGCGGTTGGCCGACAGCTTCTTCACGAAAGCCATGGCTTCGTTGTACTTGGCCAGGGTCTTTTCGAGGTTGACGATGTGAATCTTGTTGCGGGCACCGAAGATGTACGGGGCCATCTTGGGGGACCAGAAACGGGTCTGGTGACCGAAGTGGACACCAGCCTCCAGCATTTCGCGCATGGTAACGGACATGATAAAACTCCTTAAGGGTTGAACCTCCACCCGCCGCAAACGCCCGTCGTTATTTGATTTTGACGAACACCCTTAATCGGCGGATGTGTGGATTTGACGACATGCACTGTGCACACCGCCGTTTTTTACGGCTTGTTGGACCGAGAAAAACCCGACGATTATAGCAGCAAAATCGCCGGGTAAAAAGCCCGAAAACACGACAGGGAAAGCCCGCTAGCGGGGCAGGCAGACCTGCAGCATACGCTCGAGATAAGGTTGCCAGTCCGGCATCAGCAGGTCGAAATCCGCTTCCAGACGACTGCAGTCCAGCCGCGAATTGGCCGGACGCCGCGCCGGCGTCGGATATTCGGCAGTGGTGATGGCCTTGATCGCCGCAGCGTCAAGGCGCAAAGCCGCACCCTGCGACCGGGCCAGATCGACGATACGCCGGGCAAAATCGTACCAGCTGACCGGATTGGCTGCCGCCAGGTGGTACAGGCGGTTTTCGCCCGCGCCAAGGCGTCGACCGCAAGCGAGCGAAGCCAGCACGGTGGCGCTCACGTCGGCGATCAATGCCGCCGGCGTCGGCGATCCGGTCTGATCAGCGACAACGTTCAGCGCCTCCTTGTCCCGCGCCAGGCGCAGGATGGTCTTGACGAAATTGCCGCCATGCTCGCCGAACACCCAACTGGTCCGGAAAATCAGCGATTTACCGCCGACCGCACGGATGGCCTCTTCGCCGGCCAGCTTGGTCCGGCCATAAACGCTCTGCGGTGCCGTTGGATCGCTCTCGACATAGACGCCATCCTTGGTTCCGTCATAGACGTAATCGGTCGAATAGTGAACCAGCAGCGCATCGCAATCCTTCGCCGCGAGCGCCAGCAAGCGCGGCGCTTCGGTATTGATCGCGGCGGCCAGTGCCGGCTCCGATTCCGCCTTGTCGACCGCTGTATAGGCGGTTGCATTGACGATCACCGATGGCCGCAGCGTCTCGACAAGGGAACGAATCTGCGCCGGATCTGCCAGATCACAATCGGCGCGAGCGCAGGCCCGCACCGGACCGAGCGGCGCCAGCGCGCGCTGCAACTGCCAACCGACCTGCCCATCCTTGCCCAGCAAAAGTATCGTCATTCCCAAGTCTCCCAGCCGTAAACCCGCGCAGTATGCCATTACCGACCGCTGCGGCTTTGCGAAACAGGGGGCATCATTTATCCTTCCCATTTCGCAACGCACCAAGAACAGCCATGAGCATCACGATCAAGACGCCGGAAGAAATCGAGAAAATGCGCGTCGCCGGGCGCCTCGCCGCCGAGGTTCTCGACTATATCGAACCCTTCGTCAAGCCAGGGGTCACCACCGAGGAACTCGACAAGCTCTGCCACGACTACATGGTCGATGTGCAGAACTGCATTCCCGCTCCGCTCAACTACGCGCCATCCGGCTACGATCCGTACCCGAAATCGATCTGCACCTCGATCAACCAGCAGGTCTGCCACGGCGTCCCCAGCGACCGCGTCCTGAAGAACGGCGACATCGTCAATCTCGACATCACGACGATCAAGGACGGTTACCACGGCGACACCAGCCGCATGTTCATCGTCGGCGAAGGTTCGATCCAGGCCAAACGGCTGTGTCAGATCACCTTTGAATGCATGTGGCTGGGCATCTCGGTGGTCAAGCCCGGCGCGCATCTCGGCGATATCGGCGCGATCATCCAGAAACATGCCGAGAACAACGGTTACTCGGTGGTCCGCGAATTCTGCGGCCACGGCATCGGCGCCAAGTTTCACGAAGACCCGCAGGTCGTGCATTACGGCAAGGCCGGCACCGGCATCAAGCTGGAAGCCGGCATGATGTTCACCATCGAACCGATGATCAACGCCGGCAAGGCGGCGATCCGCGAAATGTCCGACGGCTGGACCATCGTCACCAAGGACCGCAGCCTGTCGGCACAGTGGGAACATACCCTGCTGGTCACCGAAACCGGCTACGAGATCATGACCCTGTCGGCGGGCAGCCGGCCGAAGCCGGACTGGATCGCCTGATGAGCGTCGACGTTGCCGCGCTGCGGGCAGAAATCAAGGCCCGCCAGGCCGTTCTGCAGGCCCGCTACCTCGAAGACAACGATGCCAACGCCCTGCTCCGCCAGCGCAGCGCCGACGTCGACGACATCCTCTGCCGCCTGTGGAATGCCTTCGATTTCCCCGCCTCGGCAGCCCTGGCCGCCGTCGGCGGCTACGGCCGTGGCGAACTCTACCCATCCTCCGACATCGATCTGCTGATCCTGCTGCCGCAAGCCGCCAGTGCCGCCACCGAAGCCAAGCTGGAACGCCTGGTCGGACACTTCTGGGATATCGGCCTGGAAATCGGCCACAGCGTGCGCACCATTCCGGAATGCCTGAACGAGGCTGCCGGCGACATCACCGTCCAGACCGCCCTGCTCGAAGCCCGCCTGCTGACCGGCAGCGAGAAGCTGTTCACCACCTTCCGCAAGCGGCTGTTCGGCAACCTCGACCCGCTCGGCTTTTTCGAAGCCAAGCGACTGGAGCAGCAGGACCGCTACCTGCGCTACAACGAAACGCCCTACAGCCTGGAACCGAACATCAAGGAATCGCCGGGCGGCCTGCGCGACCTGCAGGTCATCTTCTGGATCGCCAAGGCCGCCGGTTACGGTGACACCTGGGACGAACTCGGCGTTGACGGCGTGATGTCGGAAGAAGGCGTCTCGCTGGGCAAGCGCTTCGAGGAGTTCCTGCGCCACCTGCGCATCCGCCTGCACTTCCTTGCCGGCCGCCGCGAAGACCGCCTGCTCTTCGACTACCAGGCCAACCTGGCCGGTCGTTACGGCTATGCCGACAACGAGTCCAAGCGCGCCTCGGAACAGCTGATGCAGGCCTATTACCGCAATGCCAAGGGCCTGACGCTGCTCAACACCATCGTCCTGCAGAACATGGGCGCCGCGCTGGCGCCGGAAAACCTGCAACGCCCGCAGGATTTCGACGAGCACTTCCAGATCGTCGGCAACCTGCTCGATGTGCGTGACGAAAGCCTGTTCGAACGTGAACCCGGACTGGTACTCGACGCCTTCCTGATCATGCAGGAAAACTCCGAATTGCAGGGCATGACGGCACCGACACTGCGTTCGCTGTGGCTGGCCCGCGAGCGCATCGACGACGCCTTCCGGGCCGATCCGGCCAACCGGGCAATGTTCCTCAAGCTATTGCAGAGCGAGCGCGGCATCGTCCATGAATTCCGGCGGATGAACCAGCTCGACATCCTCGGCGCCTACCTGCCGAACTTCGGCCGCATCGTCGGCCAGATGCAGCACGACCTGTTCCACGTCTACACCGTCGATCAGCACATCCTGCAGGTGCTGCGCAACCTGCGCCGGTTCACGATGAGCGAGTTCGCTCACGAGTACCCGCTGTGCTCGCGCATCATCAACGAATTCGAACGCCCCTGGCTGCTCTACATTGCCGCCCTCTTCCATGACATCGCCAAGGGACGCGGTGGCGACCACTCGGTGAAGGGCATGACCGACGCCCGCGAATTTTGCGAAAACCACGGGTTGACCGCAGAAGACACCGAACTGGTGGTGTGGCTGGTCCGCCAGCACCTGGTCATGTCGCAGATTGCCCAGAAGGAAGACCTGAGCAATCCGGAAGTCATCGACAAATTTGCCGGTCTGGTCGGCGACGTCCGCCACCTGCAGGCACTCTACCTGCTGACCCATGCCGACATCCGCGGTACCAGCCCGAAAGTCTGGAACCAGTGGAAAGGCAAGCTGCTGGCCGACCTTTATCTGCAGACCCAGCACTTCCTGGCGCAGGACGAAGCCCCGGTCGCACATGGCATCATTGCCGAGCGCCAGGCCGAGGCAATGCGCCTGCTGCGCTTCTTCGCGCTTTCCGACACCGTGCACGAACGTCTGTGGAAGCAGCTCGATACCGTCTATTTCCTGCGCCACTCGGCCGAGGAAATCGCCTGGCACACGCGCTCGCTGCACTACCGCATCTACAACAACCAGCCGGTCGTCCGTGCCCGCATGTGGCAGGACGGCGTCGGCCTGCAGGTGATGGTGTACACGCAGGACCAACATGATCTGTTTGCCCGGCTGGTCGGCTTTTTCGCCCGTGCCGGCTACAGCATCGTCGATGCCAAGATCCACACCACCGCACACGGTTACGCGCTCGACAGCTTCATCCTGCTCGACGTGGAAAAGCGCGACCACAACCGCGAAATGCTTGCCTACATCGAGCACGAACTGGAAGAACGCCTGCAGCACCAGCTACCGCCGGAGGTGCCGTCGGCCGGCCGCTTGTCACGCCAGGTCAAGCACTTCCCGATCAAGCCGGAAGTCAGCATCCGCGGCGACGAGAAAGGCACACACTTCGTCCTGTCGCTGACCGCCGCCGACCGCCCCGGCCTGCTCTACACCGTCGCCCGGACACTGGCCGAACACGGTGCCGAGCTGCACACCGCCAAGATCGCCACGCTCGGCGAACGGGCGGAAGACGTTTTCCTGATCAGCGGCGGCGACCTGCGCGATACCAACCAGCGCATCCGCCTGGAAACCGACCTGATCGAACGCATGAAAGTCTGAGGCCAGCGGCCTCAGACCGACATCCCCAGCGGCAGGCAGGCGTCCTGGCAGCCGACGACGCGCTCGATGACGGCGCGGACACGGCCCATGGCTTCGTGCAGCACATGCTCCAGGCTTTCAAAATGAATGCCGTTGGCGCTGCTGCCACGCCCTGCCGCATGGTTGGCGATGACGCTGATGGCCGCATACGGCACGCCCAGTTCGCGCGCCAGTACCGCTTCCGGCATGCCGGTCATGCCGACGATGTCGGCGCCGTCGCGTTCCAGGCGGTTGATCTCCGCCGCTGATTCGAGACGCGGCCCCTGCGTGGCGGCATAAACGCTGCCGATCTTCACCGGAATGCTCAAACCGCTGGCCGCCTCGGCTATGCGCCGGGACAAATCGGCATCGTAGGGGTCGGTGAAATCAACATGGGTCACCGGCGAGCCGACGCCGTCGAAGAAGGTCGACTTGCGACCCCAGGTGTAATCGATGATCTGGTCCGGCAGCACGATGTCGCCCGGCTGCAGGTCGGCACGGATGCCGCCGACCGAAGCCACGGAAATGATGCCGGTGACTTCGTGGTGGTGCAGCGCCCACAGGTTGGCGCGGTAATTGACCATGTGCGGCGGAATGCTGTGGCCGTAGCCATGGCGCGGCAGGAAGACTGCCGGTTTGCCGCAGATCTGGCCGAAGACCAGCGCGCCCGAGGGCTCGCCGAACGGGGTACGGACAACTTCGCGATGGGAAACGTCGAGATTGGACAGGGTCGTCAGACCGCTGCCGCCAATGATTGCCAGCATGTTATTGACTCCGGATGGCCAGCAGTGAAGCCAGCGTTGGTACCACGTGCCTGAGCGCGGGGCGGGATTGATGCACCTGTCCTGCGCTGGCGATGGTGTCGCCCAGCTTGCGGTACAGCGCGTTGCCGCGTGTTGCGGTAAACGGCAGCCCGGACAGGGTTTTTTCGAGATGATAACGGACCAGGGTATCGCGACCAATATCCTTGGCCTGCCAGGGAATCGCCGTGCGGTCGACGAGATGCAGGGCGCGCACGCCCGGCAGGCTGGCCGCCAGTTCGGCGACCGCCCGGTGAATGCGTTCGCGGTAGGCAACCACCGCCCGACCGCCGTCGACCGGCGTCGCCCCGGTCATTTCGGCTGGTGCGCCAAGCAGCCAGCAGACGACGGTTTCCGGGGCGAATGCCTCGATCTGCGCCAGTTGCCCGGCCGTCAGCGCACTGACGTCGGCCTGCAGGAAGCTGGCGGCGGCGGCACGGCCACGCGCCAGCTCAAGGCATTCGGCGAGATGATCGAGAACCAGCACCGACAACCCGCGCGCGAGCAGCGCTTCGCTGCCGAAACCCGGACCACAGCCGATTTCCAGCACCCGCGTGCCCGGCACCAGTGATGCCATCCACGCGTAATCACCGGCGCGGGCGTAGGCTTCACCCTCTGCCGTCCAGTAGCCGAGAAACCCGGCAACCGAGCCTTCGCTCACGCAGCTTCCTTTTTCGCGTAGATCGCCGGCAGATTGCGCCAGGCGCCGCCGGCATCCATGCCGTAACCGAAGACGAAACGATCCGGCACCGCCAGGCCGACGAAATCGGCTGCCAGCGGCTTGTTCCTGCCATTCAGCTTGTCGGCGAAAACCGCCGTCAGCACCTCGCTGGCGCCCATGCGCAGCAGGCTTTCCTTGACGGCCGCCAGCGTCACGCCCTCGTCGAGAATGTCGTCGACGACCAGCACCGTGCGATCCTTGACCGGCGTCCACGGCGCCGTCCGCCAGGAAATCTTGCCGCCCTGGGTTTCCGGCCCGTAACGCGTCGCGTGCAGGTAATCGAAATCGAGCGGAAAATCGAGCTTGGCCAGCAGTTGACCGCAAAAGACCACGCCGCCGGTCATCACGCACAATACCAGCGGATAGCTTTCCGCCAGGCGTTGCCTGATCTCGTCGGCAACCTTGTCGAGCGCCGCCTGGACAGCCTGTTCGGAATGAATCAGATCGGCATCGGCCAGCATGGCCCGCGCTTGTTGTGTATCCATCATGCCTCCCTGTTATTGAGATACGCCGTGAATTCGGCGCCGACTTCCGGATGACGCTGACCAAAAACCATCGTCGCCTTCAGATAGCCGAGTTTCGAGCCGCAGTCATAACGCACGCCATCGTAACGATAAGCCAGCACCTGTTCCTCATCGAGCAGCGAGGCGATGCCGTCGGTCAACTGGATCTCGCCGCCGGAGCCGGGCCTGACGCTCTCCAGATGATGAAAGATGCGCGGCGTCAGGATGTAGCGGCCAACCACGGCCAGCGTGGACGGCGCATCTTCCGGCTTCGGCTTCTCGACGATCGCATTCACCTGCTCCAGCCGGTCGGCCACGCGCCGGGCATCGACAATGCCATAGCTGCGCGTATCGGCACGCGGCACATCCTGCACGCCGAGTACCGAGCAGCGGTAGTAATCATAGACATCGGTCATCTGCTTCAGCACCGGCGTACTGCCGTCGAGCAGGTCGTCCGCCAGCAACACCGCAAACGGCTCGTCGCCGATCACCGGCTTGGCGCACAGCACCGCGTGTCCGAGCCCGAGCGCTTCCTGCTGGCGGATGTAGATGCAGTTGATGTCGCGCGGAATCATGTTGCGCACGAACTCAAGCATCTCGTGCTTGCCACGCGCCTCCAGCTCGGATTCCAGTTCGTAGGCCTTGTCGAAATGGTCCTCGATGGCCCGTTTGGAACGGCCGGTGACGAAGATCATGTCGGTAATCCCGGCCGCCACCGCTTCCTCGACGGCATACTGGATCAACGGCTTGTCGACGATCGGCAGCATTTCCTTCGGACTGGCCTTGGTTGCCGGCAGGAAACGGGTCCCCATGCCAGCGACCGGAAAGACGGCTTTCCTGACTTTTCTCATTCATTTTCTCCCTGATTCAACAATGCCAGCAAGCCGGCCTCATCAAGCACGCTGACGTTCAATTCGCGCGCCTTGTCCAGCTTGGAGCCGGCTTCCTCGCCGGCAACGACATGATCTGTTTTCTTTGATACCGAACCTGAAACCTTGCCGCCGGCCGCTTCGATCATTGCCTTGGCGTCATCGCGTTTCAGGGTCGGCAGCGTGCCGGTCAGCACGAAGGTCTTGCCGGCCAGCGGCGAAACCCGGGTGCCTGCCGGCGTTTGCGGCAACGCCGCCAGCAATTCACCACGGCGCTTCGCCACCGCTGCCAGCAGGCCACGCTTGCCCGGCAACTGCAACCAGGCAAACAGTGCATCGATGACCTCGCCGGGCATGCCGGCACCCGACAGCGTCGCCGCATCGACCGAGCCATTGGCCAGCGCGGCGCCGTCGGCAACGGCCGCCAGCTGGCGGGCGCGCACCGGCGTCAGGCGGGCGACGCCGAGCGCCGCGTAGAGCTCGCTCCAGGCCAGACGTTCGGCCAGCCCGGGGTGCGGTGGATGTTCGTCCACCGGCGCAACACCGGCGGCGAACAGCGCATCGACGGCGTCGAGATTGCGCTGTTCGGCAAAGAAATCGGCAATCGCCGCCGCCACCGTTGCGCCGATATCCGGCAGCACTGCCAGCAGCGGCTCTGGCGCACAACGGACGCGCTCCATGCTGCCAAGCCAGTCGGCCAGCGTCTTTGCCGTCGTTTCGCCGACATGGCGGATGCCCAGTGCGAACAGCAGACGGGCTAGCTTCGGTGTCTTGCTCGCTGCGATGCCGGCGAGCAGGTTCTCCGCCCAGCGCGTTGTCACCTGCCCGGCCTTGACGGTCTCCGGCACGGTGCCGTCGCGTTCGTCGGCGCGTCGTTTCATTTCGAGCAGGTCGTCCAGCGTCAGCCGGTAAAGGTCGGCGACACCATGCACGTATTCGAACTCGACCAGACGCTCGATGTAGCGGTCGCCCAGGCCATCGATATCCATCATCCGGCGCCCGGCGAAATGCAGGATCGCCTGGGTGCGCTGGGCGCGGCACGAGAAACCGCCGGAGCAACGGGTTGCCGCCTCGCCCTCCTCGCGCACCGTGTGCGCGCCGCAGACCGGGCAGGCGTCGGGCATGACGAAGGGCCGCGCATCGACCGGCCGGCGTTCGGCGACGACACCGACCACCTCGGGGATGACATCACCAGCGCGGCGGACAATCACCGTATCGCCGATGCACAGCCCGCCCTTGCGCGCGACCTCGTCGGCGTTGTGCAAGGTGGCATTGGTCACCGTGACACCGCCGACGAATACCGGCTTCAGCCGCGCCACCGGCGTCAGCGCGCCGGTGCGGCCGACCTGGATGTCGATCGCTTCGACCACGGTCAACGCTTCCTGCGGCGGATATTTGTGCGCCACCGCCCAGCGCGGCTCGCGCGAGCGAAAGCCGAGGCGCCGCTGCAGATCCAGCGAATTGACCTTGTATACCACGCCGTCGATGTCGAAAGGCAGGCTGTCACGCAGCGCCGCGATGCGCTGGTGGAAGCCGGCCAGTGCCTCGCCGCCGAGCACCACCGCGCGATGCTCGCAGACCGGCAGACCGAAGGCGGCCAGCGCGTCGAGCATGCCGGCGTGGGTTTTGGGTTGATTCCAGCCGTCGACCGCACCAATGCCGTAGGCGAAGAATTTCAGCGGCCGGCTGGCGGCGATCGCCGAATCCAGCTGGCGGATGCTGCCAGCCGCAGCATTGCGTGGATTGACCAGCGTCTTGTCGCCGCGTGCAGCGGCAGCAGCATTGTATTTTTCCAGGTCGTCGCGGCGCATGTAGACCTCGCCGCGCACTTCCAGCAGCGCTGGGATTTCACCCATGGCGCCGCTCAGACGCAGCGGAATCTGGCGCAGCGTGCGCAGGTTCTGCGTGACGTCCTCGCCGGTGGCACCGTCGCCACGCGTCGCACCGCGCACCAGCACGCCGTGCTCGTAGCGCAGGCTGATCGCCAGGCCATCGAACTTCAGTTCGGCGGCGTATTCGATTGGTGGCGCGCCCTCGCCCAGCTCCAGTTCGCGGCGAACGCGCGCGTCGAAGTTCAATGCGCCGCTCGATCCGGTATCGGTCTCGGTCTGGATCGACAGCATCGCCACGTCGTGCACCACCGGTGCAAACTGCGCCAGCGGCTTGCCGCCGACGCGCTGCGTCGGCGAATCTGCGGTCAACAGCTCGGGATGCGCATTTTCCAGCGCCTGCAGTTCGCGGAACAGGGCGTCGTATTCGGCGTCCGGAATACTCGGTGCGTCGTCGACGTAATACGCCTGGTTATGGCGTTCGATCTCGGCGCGCAGCCAGGCTGCGCGTTCGCTGTTGCCAACTGCCATCAGGAGAACAGTCGCAGGGCTTGCGGCGAACCGGCCGGCAGACCGAAAGTCTGCATCGTCGCCTGTGGCTTGCCGATGAATTCACGACGGATGTGATCAAGCTGGGATTCGCCGAGCGGATGACGGTTGTCGTCGACCAGCGTGCCCTGCAGGGTGTCGGCAAAGCGCTTCGCCTGTTCGGTCATCTGCATGAACACCCGCTCGCCGTGATCGACGCGCGGCACATCGAGCAGGAAGGTCAGGCCATGGGTCGTCAATGTACGCAGGCTGTCGGCGGAGAAAGCCGTGCTTTCGTAATTCTGCAGGCTGAACTGCGGCCGGCCGTCATCGTCGTAACGGGTGAACAGGCCGTCCAGCCCAAGCACCATGCCGGCAGCTTCAGCCAGCGCGCGGATCTTGGTACCGGGAAAGGCAACGCCGCGACTGACCAGATTCAGGCCGATTTCGAGGTCGACCGCAGCACAGAAGCGGTCGATTTCCGCCGCCCGGTCAAGCACCCGCGACGGCGGCATGTCGGCCACCGCCATCAGTTCGTCGGCCAGTGCGTGCATGGCGCCGGTGAACATCGCCAGATCGCCGTCGGACACCGGCCCCAGCCGGTTGACCAGTTGCAGGCCGACACGCAACCGGCGCACCTGCACCTCGCTGTCGAAACGCAGGCGCTCCCACTCGCGCTTGCGCTCGTTGAAAGCTACCCAATGCACCGGCTTGCCCAGACGATGCAGGACATCGCGCTGCGATTGCAGTATCTGGCGCGACGAAACCGGCTCGACCAGTTCCATGGCAACGATGAATTCGATGCGCGGATCGAGCAACTCGATCGGCGCCTCATCCGGTGGAAGTTCGGCCAATGGCTCCTGGCGCACCGTCGTTGCGGCGGCGGCGGGGGGCATGGCTGGCGCAGGCACTGGTGGAGGCAGGATTTCCGGCGCGACTGGCGCGGCGAAAACAGCCTCCGGTTCGGGTTCGGGTTCCGGCTCGGGTTCTGCTACGAATGCCGGCGCCGGCGCGAAGGCGACAGCTTCATCCGGTACATCGGCAACGGCAAGCTCCTCGGCCAATACAGGCGTCGCCGTGAATTCCTGTACTTCGGCAGCCGGCGGCTCGTCAAACGCGAACACCGGTTCGACCCGTTCCTGCAGCCGCTCCTCGCGCTCCGGCGCGGCCGGCGCCGGCGGCCTCGGCACGCCATTGAGCAGCACATCCTCGTGATGCGGCGTCAGCACGGATTCCGCCACCTTGCGATGCCGGTATTCCTGCCACTTGTTGTAAGCCACGACGCCCGCAATCGCGAGCCCCCCCAGGCCGATCAGTCCGTATTGAAGTTCAGTCACGCATCCCTCATCTTCAAGGCTTCTTCGATATCCACTTCCACCACGCGTGATACCCCGGATTCCTGCATGGTGACGCCGACCAGTTGTTCGGCCATTTCCATCGCGATTTTATTATGGGAAATAAACAGGAACTGTGTATTTCCGGACATCTTTTTAACCATACTGCAAAAACGCTCGGTATTCGAGTCGTCCAGCGGCGCATCCACCTCGTCGAGCAGGCAGAACGGCGCCGGATTCAACTGGAACATCGAGAATACCAGCGCAATGGCCGTCAGCGCCTTTTCGCCGCCGGACAGCAGGTGAATGGTTGAATTCTTCTTGCCCGGCGGCTGGGCGATGACCTGCACGCCGGCATCGAGGATTTCCTCACCGGTCATCACCAGTTCGGCGCGACCGCCACCGAACAGTTCCGGGAAAAGTTGCCCGAAATGGCCGTTGACCGTATCAAAGGTGTTTTTCAGCAGATCGCGGGTTTCGCGGTCGATGCGGCGGATGGCATTTTCCAGCGTTTCCATCGCCTCGTTCAGGTCGGCCGCCTGCATGTCGAGGTAGCCCTTGCGCTCGGTCGCGGTATCCAGTTCCTGCAGCGCCGCCATGTTGACCGCACCGAGTTCGGCGATGGCATTGCCGAGCCGGGTGATTTCGCCCTGCAGGCTGGCCGGCCTGGCATTGCCGATTTCCGGGGCCAGCGCGGCCTCGTCGGCACCGGCTTCGAGCAATTGCTGGGCAAACTGCTCGGTGCTCAGCGCCGCCGCCTGCTCCTTCAGCTTGAGGTCGCCGATGCGCACGCGCAAGGGTTCCAGGCCCTGTTCGATGCGCAGGCGCTGTTCCTCGAAACCGCGCAGTGCATTGGTCGCCGATTCCAGCGCGTCGCGCCGGGCGGCCAGCGCCTTTTCCGCCGCCTGCCGGGCTTCCAGCGCCTGCTGCAACTGTTCTTCCATGATGTCGGCCGGCGCCGCTTCGACCTGCTCGGCGCAGGCGGCGCGGTCGCGTTCGATGCGCGTCAGCTCACGCTGCGCCAGCGCCTGCTGGGCGAAGATGTCCTGCAGCTTGCCTTCGGCTTCGCGCGCCGAAAACTGCGCCTCGCGCAGCGCCCGGTCGAGATCGGCGTTGCGCTCGCGTTCGGCGCGCACGGCACGCTCGCACTCGTCGAGCCGTGACTGGGCACCGGAAACCAGCACGCGGATACGGCCCAGACCGTCGCGGATTTCCTCGATGCGCTCGTCGGCCGCCATCTCGCGTTCGCGCTCGCCCTCTTCTTCCTCGGCCAGTTCGGCCAGCTGCTCGGCGATGCGCTCCTTCTGCTCGTTGTAGCGGGCCAGCGCCTGCGACAGCTTCAGCACTTCGAGCTGGACGTGATGCACGCGCTGCTGGCGGTCGGTGACGTACTGGCGGGTTTCGTCGATTTCTTCCTGCTTGTCGGAGAACTGCTCGTCGAACATTTCCGCCTGCTCGCGCAGGCTTTCGCTGCGTTCCTCGGCCAGCGCGATACCCTCGGCCAGCGCTTCGATCTCGCGCTGGCGTTCGAGCAGGCCGTGTTCGCCCTGATCCGGAGCAAAGAAGGTGACGCTGCCGCGCGTCAGCAGGTCGCCGCCGCGGGTGACGATGACGCCGCCGGGCGGCAAGGCCTCGCGCATCACCAGCGCCGCCGCCAGCGTCTCGGCGGTACGCACGCTGCCCAGCCAGTCGGCGAGCGCGGCGCGTACCCGTTGATCATCGCTGCGCACACGATCAAGCAGCGTTTCTGCAGTCGAATTTGTGCTCCCCCGCCCGTCGACCGCAGAATTGCCGAGCATCACCGACAGCCGCGCTTCCGGCCGGTCGTGCAGCCAGGCGTCGAGCTTGGCCGGATCGTCGCAGGCGATTGCCGACAAGCGCTCGCGCAGCACCGCTTCGACCGCCTCTTCCCAGCCGGCTTCGACATGGATCTGCTGCCACAACGGCGGCGCGTTCTCCAGGTCGTGGCGGCGCAGCCATTCCGGCAGCTTGCCGGCCGCTTGCGTCTTCGCCTGCATCTGTTCGAGCGCAGCCCGGCGCGCCTGACCGGCGGCCAGTTCACGCTCCAGCCGCTGCAGCTCGCCCTGCACCGCCTTGCGTTTGCTGTCGAGTTGCGGGATTTCTTCCTGCAATTGCTGCAGGTGTTCCTGGTCGCCGGCCAGTTCCTCACGCAGCAGTTCGAGTTCTTCTTCCTTCTCGGCCACCGCCAGCTCGTCCGGCGCGTCGCCAAAGGTTTCGTCGCGCAACCGTTCGCGCCGCTGGATGATCGCCTGCAGCGCGCGCTGGGCGTGGGCCTTGTTGGTCAGTTCGACTTCCAGCTTCTGCTCGCCGTTGGTCGTGCGCGTCTTCAAGCGCTGCAGTTCGTCCTGCGCCTGCGCGTGATCTTCCTCGACCTGCGGCGCCAGGTTCATCTGCGCGTGCAGGCGCTCCTCGGCTTCATCGACGCGCAGCCGGGTGATTTCCTGGGTTTCTTCCCATTTCTCGCGGTCGACCGCAAGTTTTTCGGCATTTTGCGTCCAGTGGGCGAGTTCGTCCTCCAGCTGCACCAGCCGCGCTTCCAGCTGGCTGCGCGATTCGCGCCGATGACGGATTTCCGCTTCGAGCCGCGCGACTTCGGCATTGGCCGCGTACATCTCGCTCTGCGCGTTGTGCAGCGCGTCGCCGGCGGCAAAGTGCGCCTCGCGCGTTTCCTCGGCTCGTGCCTCGGTTTCGCGCAACGCAGCGCTCTGCGCTTCCAGTTCGGTCGTCGCCCGCTCGACTTCCAGCGCCAGGCGCTGGCGCTCGGCCTCGGCTTCGCGCTTCTTCAACAGCCACAGCAACTGCTGGCGCTGCACCAGTTGCTCGTTCAGCGCGTGATAGCGCCGCGCCACCTCGGCCTGCGACTCCAGCCGCTCCATCTGGTGACCGAGTTCCTGGCGGATGTCCTCGACGCGCAGCAGGTTTTCCCGGGTGTCTTCAAGCCGCCCCTGCGTTTCCTTGCGCCGTTCCTTGTAACGGGTGACGCCGGCTGCTTCTTCGAGGAAGACGCGCAGGTCGTCCGGGCGCGCCTCGATGATGCGCGCGATCATGCCCTGGCCGATGATCGCATAAGCGCGCGGCCCCAGCCCGGTGCCGAGGAACAGGTCGGTGATGTCCTTGCGCCGGACCTTCAGGTTGTTGATGAAATAGTCCGACTGGCCCTGCCGCGTCAGCGTCCGCTTGACCGATAGCTCGGTGTACTGCGACCACTGACCAAGCGCCCGGCCGAGCAGGTTCTCGAAGATCAGTTCGACCGAGGCGCGCGACACCGGCTTGCGGTTGCTCGAGCCATTGAAGATGACGTCCATCATCGACTCGCCGCGCAATTCGGACGCCTTCGACTCGCCCAGCACCCAGCGCACGGCGTCCATGATGTTGGACTTACCGCAACCGTTCGGCCCGACGACGCCGACCAGTTGCCCGGGCAGGGAAACGGAGGTCGGATCGACGAAAGACTTGAAGCCGGCGAGTTTGAGTTTGGTCAGGCGCATGCGCGGTCACGGCGGGACGACATGCCCGCCTCATTGGGGGCCGTATGATAGCATCGTCGCCGCTGATCCCCGGCGCCGCGGCAACTTACCGGTCCAGGCGATAAAGCCTGACCGCATTGCCTGATGCCACGGCGCTCCTGACCGGCTCCGGCAAGGACTCGACCAGCATGCGCAAGTTCGCCAAGCCCTCCTCGCTGCTTCCCCGACTGATCCCGTTATGGTCGTAAAACGAATCGCTCCCCAGCATGAAACGCTCGGGATAACGCAGGATCAGTTCCTGCCATTGCGCCTTCAGCTTCCCTTCCGGGTCGATCGCCGCCGCTGGATTCGGCCCGCCTCGATTGAGGCGGAAACTCATGTACAGGTTGGGAAAGGCATCAAGCAATGCAGCCACCCGCTTTGGCTGCCGGTTCAGCAAAGGTTCGAAGCCAACGTGCGACCAGATGATTTTCGCTTGCCGGTTATGGGCGAGAAAGCGCTTGAAGGGCTCGGCGTTGGCCTCCAGCTTCGCCGGGTTCAGCGGATTGGGGCGCAGCACTTCCGGCAGCGGCATGTCTTCCGGCACCAGATCGAAATGCAGGTCAACCGGCATATTCAACTCGGCGGCGATATCGGCCAGTTGCAGCAACAGCGGATGGTCTGCAGGCACCGATTCGTAGGCATGCTGACTGCCCATCGCCGGAATCGATACATGATGAATCGCGATCTCGCCAAAACCCACTGCCCCCGCAGCGACCACGGCGTCGGCCTGCGCCCGGAAGCTGGCCTTCTTCGCCGCATCGACAGACGCTGCCGGCGTTTCGTGGATCATGATGTTCAGACGAGAACCGCCAAGCAGCGCAAAACGCTGCGGATGCTGACGAACGACAAAGGCCATGTCATCAATGTCGTAGTAGGTTCTGGCGCTGGCGCTGACGATCGGCGGCGGCATCAGCAGGGAACGGCCGATGCCGTGCTTGTCCATGATCGCCAGCGCGGTGCGCAGCGACCCCTCGGGATCGCGCGTCGGTGCCAGCTGGAAATGCATGTGGGTATCGATCATCTCGGCAGACGATACCGCTGCCGGTATGGAGACACCGATCAGCAAAGTCAGAAACAGAGTTCGAATATTCATCTTTTCCCCGGTCGACCGCAATAATGGTCGGCACATCCTAGCGCTTGCCGGGCTATCTGAAAATCAGGGCCGTACGATCGTTCAGGTACTCAAGCGTTTTCTTCCTCTGCCAGCAATTCACCGTAACGCACGGAGATGAGGCTTTCGACGGCACGGGTCAGATCATGGCCGGCCAGACGCTGGCCGAGATCGCGCACCGTCGTCATGAATTCGTCTTCGCTGAACCCCGCCGCCGTAGCCATCTGCAGCCACAGCGAGCGTTGCGGAGAAATGGTGGGTTCCGGCATCTCCAGGCCGGCGGCCGCCCAGCGCTCCTGCCAGACCGACGGCACCGACTGCGCATTGATGTCGATGATCTTCGTGTCGGGCACTGGCTCCTCGACAACCTCCGGCAGCAAGTCGGGGTTTTCATGGCCGAGGCGGGCCATCGCGTTGCTGACGTCGAATTCCCGCTGCACATCGGCTTCGCTCATCGGCGCCTTCCAGCCCACCATCTGCACGCGCATGCCGAGATTCATCAGCAGGTTGAAACGGGCCGACTGCTCGCTGTCCATGTTGGCGTGCCCATTGGCCGACAAACTGCGCATTTCCTCGCGAAAGCCGTCGAGCAGGGCCTGGTTTTCCGGCAGCAGGGGCAAGCCCAGCGGACCGTCGCCACCCAGCACGCCCTGCGCCTTGTTGGCCGCCAGACGACTCATCGCCTCATCGATGACATCGGCCGGGAAATCCTTGGTGAACCATTCCCTGACCGCCTGCGGCAAAGGAATGCCGGTCGTTTTTGCCGCTGCGTCATTTTTTTGCGCCTCCCGCGCTGCCGCGGAGATGGTCACGCTGTCAGCGCTGCTCGCTGCCGCCGCAGCCACCGGCGCGACCGCTGCCGCGCGCTGCGTCGCCAGACTGCGGAAAAGATCGGTACTTCCCTGCACACGTGTAATCGACAACATGGACAAGCTCCCTCGAAGTGCAATTCTGATGACCGCTTACAGCAAGGCTCATGCCATCCGGAATGCACCGGACTTGAAAAAAGTCACGAAAGGAACGACCATGCTGCCCCCTCGCCGACCATGCTGCGGCCGCCCGACACACCTCATCAAGAAACACCCATGACCTTCAAGAACAGCCCGGCCCAATTCCAGATCGTCGATCCCGCCCTGCTCCTGCCCGACGCCGGGCATCCGCGCCGCAACATCGAGGCCGACAGCCTGAAGGGCCTGGTCAACTCGATCGGCAAGATGGGCCTGATCCATCCCATCGTCGTCCGCCCGGCCGCCGCTGGCCGGTACACGGTGATTGCCGGCGAACGTCGCCGGCAGGCCGCGCTGCTGGCCGGTGAAACCGCCGTACCGGTGGTGATCCGCGATTGCGCCGCCGACGCCGCGCTGGAAGTTCAGGTGTTCGAGAACATGGGTCTGGGCGTGCGCAGCGCGCTGGAACCGCGCGACATGGCCGGCGCCATTCAGGCCATCGCCACCCGTTTCGAAAACACCGAAGCCGCCGCCGAACACTTCGCCCGGCCGCCAACCTGGCTGAATCAGGCCACCGCCGCCGCCAATCTGTCTGAGAAAGTCAGCACCCTGCTCGAAACCGGCAAGATTTCGAGTACCGGCACCGCGCTGAAAATCGAAAAACTGGCGAAAAAGGACGAAGCCCGCGCCGAATCGCTGATCGATGAAATCGAGCAATTGCCGGAAGGTGAAAAAACCGCGAAAAAGCTCGTCGACCGCGCAATTGCCGAAACCAGCCGCCGCCGCAAGGCCGATGCGCCGGATGTTGCCGTGATCGAAGCAGGTAGTGCGACGCCGCCCTGGGAAGCTGAATCCGTACCAGCCACCCCGCGCAGCCGGGTCAATCCGGGCAAGGTCAGGAAAGTGGCGGAATTGCTCGGCCTCAGCGACGGCGACGAGGAAGAAATCCTGGTCCGTCTGATCGACGAATTCCTGGCACTGAAAAGTGCTGACGCCGGCTAGTCTTCGTCGTTTTCGGCCAGCTCGCGCTCGGCTGCCATGATCGCTGCTTCGGCATTGCGTTCGAAATGGAGCTCGATCGCCTCGCGCAGGTTGGCCACGGCCTCGGCATCGGTTTCCCCGTCGCTGACGATGTCCAGGTCGGCACAACGGGCGATGAACATTCCGTCCTCAGGGTAAACTTCGTATTTGATCGTGAAACGTTTGGCGTCGTTCATGGCAGATAGCGGCAAAAAAACGAAAGTCGCGGATTATCGGCCAGCCTCCGGGAGGCGGCAAGTCAGAAGCGCCGCCCGATGGTGAAGCTGCCGTACACCGGGCGCTCGCGCTGTTCGTCAAATTCCCGGGTCCGGAAATAACGCGCCAGGGCGAACTTCCAGTTGTCGTACGTGACGGCCAGGCCGAACCCGAGGTCGGAGACGAACTTCTTCTTGTCCACATGGTGGCTGGAACGGAAGGTATTGCCGTCCAGCGTGATGTCGCGCAAGACCCAGCGACTGTCCATATTGACGAACAAATGGCCGCCCCAGCCCTGATCGACGCCAGCGCCCGTTCGCGGCGCCGCGTTCTCGCCGGCCGGACGCAACGGCGCACTACCGAAGTCGTCAGGCAGACGCCAGCCGAGACGCCATTCGAAACCCGCATTGACGTGCGTGCCGAAATTGCCCAGCGCACCACCCCAATGCCAGATGAAATCCTGCCCCAGGCCTGCCCCCGACGGCGGGGCGAAGACGTGTTTCTGCAACCGTTCATGGACGAACTGGAACACCGGTTCGTTGTGCAACTGATTGTCCCACCCCTTGAATCGACTGACCCCAATCAGCTTGTGCCAGGCATCCTGGACTTCCTGCCCGTACGCCGCCGGCCCGACCACACCCAGACGCAGATGACTGGCGCGCAGGCTGTTGCCCTCGCGGGCGTTGTAACCGACGCTGAACAACAGCGCGGCGGCATAGGGCCGGTCATCCGGCAGGACATTCACCGCCGTCTTGTCGGCGGGTGTGTACAGCGCGTGCTGCATGCTGACGACCATGTTGCGCCGGCTGAAAGCCCCCGGTTGCAGCCAGTCGAGATAGCCGTTCAGGCTGCGGGCCGCCAGCGACAGACAGGGATCATCCCGGTAATTGGCAATATTCGGCGAGACTGCCGTGACCTGCAAACCATTGCTGTACCCCTGATCCTGGCCGCGACCGCCAAACAGGTCGTTATCCACGCGCAAGGCGACAGCCCAGTTCCTGCGGTCGGGACACTCCTCTGCCGAGAGCGGTAATGCGGCAGTTGCCAGCAGCGCGATGGCGGCGGCGTAAAAAACCTGCGGAGTGGATGGCAACATGGAAAACCTCATGACGGACCTGATCATTGTAACCACCCCCGGTCATTGCAGAGACAACATCGCCGTGCCATCCCTTTTGTCGCCATCCCTGTCCAGCCGATTTCGGCGATAATCCTTTTTTCGATTGACCAAGCAAACTCGTGAATCCGCATCTCGCCCAACTCCAGCCCTATCCCTTTGAAAAGCTGCGCGCCCTGTTCGCCGGCGTCACCCCGAATCCGCAATACAAGGAAATCAAGCTGTCCATCGGCGAGCCGCAGCACGCGACGCCGCAGTTCATCATTGATGCGCTGGCTGGCGGCCTGAAAGGCCTGGCCAACTATCCGACGACACAAGGCGTGCCGACCCTGCGCCAGGCCATCGCCAAGTGGTGTGACCGCCGCTACGAGATATTCCTTGACCCGGAAACCGAGATTCTTCCGGTCAACGGCTCGCGCGAGGCACTTTTCTCCTTCGCCCAGACAGTGATCGATCCGAGCCGTGGCTACGTGCCGCTGATCGTCAGCCCGAACCCCTTCTACCAGATCTACGAAGGCGCCGCCTACCTGTCGGGCGCCGAACCGCGCTTCCTCAACAACCTGCCCGACAACGATTTTGCCTTTGACTACGCGGCGCTGTCGGCAGAGGAATGGGCACGCGTCCAGCTGTTCTACGTCTGCTCACCCGGCAACCCGACCGGCAAGGTGCTGTCGCTGGCCGACTGGAAAACCCTGTTCGAACTGTCCGACAAATACGGTTTCATCATCGCTTCCGACGAGTGCTACTCGGAAATCTACTTCGACGAAGCCAATCCGCCGATCGGCGGCCTCCAGGCGGCGAAGCTGCTCGGTCGCTCGTTCGAGCGGCTGGTGATGTTCTCCAGCCTGTCCAAGCGCTCCAACGTGCCGGGCATGCGTTCCGGTTTTGTTGCCGGCGACGCGAAGATCCTGAAGAAATTCCTGCTCTACCGCACCTACCATGGCTGCGCCATGGCACCGCCGGTACAAAGCGCTTCAGTGGCGGCCTGGAACGACGAAGACCACGTACTCGACAACCGCGACCAGTACCGCGAGAAGTTCGCCGCGTGCACGCCGCAGATCGCCGAAGTGCTCGGCACCGCCATGCCGGACGCCGGCTTCTATCTGTGGGCGAAGACACCGATCCCGGACACCGAGTTCGCCCGCGGCCTGCTCGAACACTATAATGTCGTGGTGCTGCCCGGCAGCTTCCTTGGCCGCGAGGTCAACGGCATCAATCCCGGCGCCGGCTTCATCCGTATCGCACTGGTCGCATCGCTCGACGAATGCCTCGAGGCGACCCGTCGCATCCGTGAATTCACCCAACAACTGTAAACAAAAGAGAGAACCCACATGAGCCATCCGCTGCAAGCCACCATTGACGAACTCTGGGAAAAGCGCACCGAGCTGACCACCCAATCGACCGATGCGATCAAGATCATCGAATCGGTGATCGGCGACCTCGATAGCGGCAAGCTGCGCGTCGCCGAGAAGGTCAATGGCGAATGGGTCGTCAACCAGTGGGCCAAGAAGGCTGTGCTGCTGTCCTTCCGCACGCGCGACAACCGCGTCCAGGAAGCCGGCGAGATTCGTTTCTACGACAAGGTCGACACCAAGTTCCAGGGCTGGACCGAAGAACAGTTCAAGGCCGGCGGCTTCCGCGTCGTGCCGGGCGCCTTCGCGCGCAAGGGTTCGTTCATCGCGAAGAACTGTGTGCTGATGCCCTCCTACGTCAACATCGGCGCCCACGTCGATGAAGGCACGATGGTCGACACCTGGGCCACGGTGGGTAGCTGCGCGCAGATTGGCAAGAACGTGCACCTGTCGGGTGGCGTCGGCATCGGCGGCGTGCTCGAACCGATCCAGGCCGGCCCGGTCATCATCGAAGACAACTGCTTCATCGGCGCCCGTTCGGAAGTCGTCGAAGGCGTCGTCGTCGGTGAAAATTCGGTCATCTCGATGGGCGTCTACATCGGCCAGAGCACCCCGATCTACGACCGCGAAACCGGCGAAATCAGCTACGGCCGCATTCCGCCGGGCTCGGTCGTGATCTCGGGTTCGTTGCCGAAGGACGGTGGCAAGTACAGCCTGTACGCCGCGATCATCGTCAAGAAGGTCGACGCGCAGACCCGGTCGAAGACCAGCATCAACGAACTGCTGCGCCCGTAAGCCCACCCTAGCCACGAAGGTCTTGTCATGATCCTCGACAAACTGTTCCAGTTGATGTCGGAAAAGCAGGCGTCGGATATCTTCATCTCCGCCGGTGCGCCGATCCACATCAAGATCCAGGGCACCACCATGCCGGTCAACCAGCAGGTGATGATGCCGGACATGATCGACAAGATCGCCTACGAACTGATGTCGCCGGACCAGCTCAAGACCTTCGAAGCCACCAGCGAGATGAACCTCTCGTTCGGTGTGCCACAGGTAGGGAATTTCCGTATCAACCTGTTCCGCCAGCGCGGCTCGATCGGCATCGTCGTCCGCTTCATTCTCGGCAACATCCCGCCGCTGGACTCGCTCGGCCTGCCCTCGCTGCTCGGCGAACTGATCATGGAAAAGCGCGGGCTGATCCTGATCGTCGGCGCCACCGGATCAGGCAAGTCGACCACCATCGCCTCGATGCTGGACTACCGCAACGCAACGCGCACCGGCCATATCCTGACGGTGGAAGACCCGATCGAATTCCTGTTCAAGCACAAGAAATCGGTAGTCAACCAGCGTGAAATCGGCATGGATACCCACGACTGGGGCACAGCGCTGAAGAATGCCATGCGTCAGGCGCCGGACTGCATCCTGATCGGCGAAATCCGCGACCGCGACACCATGCAGGCCGCCATTTCCTACGCGCAAACCGGCCACCTGTGCCTGGCCACGCTGCACGCCAACAACTCCTACCACGCGCTCAACCGGATCATCAGCTTCTTCCCGCTGGAGAACCGGCCGGCACTGTTCCTCGACCTGTCGGTCGCCCTGCGCGCCATCGTTTCCCAGCGCCTGGTCAAGAAACCGGAAGGCAAGCGCGTGCCGACCTGCGAGATCATGCTCAACACGCGCCACATCAGCGAACTGATCGAGCGCGGCGAAGTCCAGGGCATCAAGGACGCGATGGAGCAGACGCTGGCGCCGGGCTCGCAAACCTTCGAGCAGGACCTGTTCAAGCTCTACCACGAAGGCGTCATCACGCTGGACGAAGCGCTGGCCAATGCCGACTCGCCTACCAACCTGTCCTGGCTGATCAACAATTCTGAATTCAATGCCAACAACGGCAAGGAAGAAAAGAAGACCGACATCAGCCTGGAATTCGACAGCACCAATGAAGGCGGTGCCTCGTTCAAGGAATTCCAGCTCAGCCTTGCCGACGACGAAGACACACCGCAATGACCGACCCCACCCTCGAACTGGCACGCCAGATCATGGCCTGCCCGTCCGTGACGCCGGATGACGCCGGCTGCATGGACATCCTTGGCGCCCGCCTGGCTGCCATCGGCTTCACCCTCGAATTCCTCGACCGCAACGGCACCCGCAACCTGTGGGCACGCCGCGGCAGCAGCGCCCCGCTGTTCGTCTTCGCCGGCCATACCGACGTCGTGCCGACCGGGCCGCTGGACAAATGGACCAGCCCGCCGTTCGCCCCCGAAATCCGCGACGGCAAGCTCTACGGCCGTGGTGCTGCCGACATGAAAACCGGCGTTGCCGCCGCGTTGACCGCAACAGAAGCCTTTGTCGCCGCCCATCCGGCGCACCCCGGTTCGCTCGCTTTCCTGCTCACTTCCGATGAAGAAGGCGATGCCAACGACGGCACCGTTGCCGTCGTCGAAGCCCTCAAGGCGCGCGGCGAGCGCCTGGATTACTGCATCATCGGCGAACCGACCTCGGTCAACACGCTCGGCGACATGATCAAGAACGGCCGCCGCGGCTCGCTGTCCGGCGTACTCGAGATCAAGGGCATCCAGTGCCACATCGCCTACCCGGAAAAGGGCCGCAACCCGATCCACCAGGCGGCACCGGCGATCGCCGAACTGGCGGCGACCGAGTGGGACCAGGGCAACGAATACTTCCCGCCGACCACCTGGCAGATCTCCAACATCCACGGCGGCACCGGCGCGACCAACGTCGTCCCCGGTCAACTCGAAATCAAGTTCAATTTCCGCTTCTCCACCGCCAGCACGCCGGAAGGCCTGCAGCAGCGCCTGTGCGCCATCCTCGACCGGCACGGCCTGGAATACGGGATCAAATGGACGCTCGGCGCCAGCCCCTTCCTGACCGGCCGTGGCCCGCTCGCCGATGCCGCCATGACGGCGATCCGCGAAACCTGCGGCATCGAAACCGAACTGTCCACCACCGGCGGCACCTCGGATGGCCGCTTCATCGCACCGATCTGCGACCAGTTGCTGGAAATCGGCCCGTCCAACGCGACTAGCCACAAGATCGACGAATGCATCGCCATCGACGCACCGTCGAAACTCTCCGCCATCTATCGCCGCATCCTTGAACAGATTCTCCTCAAATGACCGTTTCCGCCAAGACCGAACTGATCACGGTTCGTGATTTCATCCGCTACGCCGTCAGCCGCTTCAACGCCGCCGGCCTGTTCTTCGGCCACGGCAGCGACAACGCCTGGGACGAAGCGGTGTACCTGACGCTGCACACGCTGCACCTGCCGCTCGACCGCCTCGAACCCTTCCTCGACGCCCGCCTGCTGCCGGAAGAGCGCGTCGCCCTGCTCGACATCACCACCCGCCGCTGCCAGGACCGCCTGCCTGCCGCCTATCTGACGCACGAAGCCTGGCTCGGCGAACACCGCTTCTACGTCGACGACCGCGTCATCGTGCCGCGCTCGTTCATTGCCGAACTGCTCGACGAACAACTGACGCCGTGGATCGATGACCCGTGGGCCGTCGAAAACGCCCTCGACCTGTGCACCGGCTCCGGCTGCCTGGCCATCCTGACCGCGCTGGCCTTCCCCAATGCCACGGTCGACGCCGTCGATCTGTCGAAGGAAGCCCTGCAGGTAGCCGAGCGCAACATCGCCGACTACCACCTGGTCGGCCGCGTTCGCCCGGTGCATTCCGATGCCTTCACGGCGCTGGCCGGTCGCAAATACGACCTGATCATCTCCAACCCGCCCTACGTCGACGCCCAGGCCGTTGCCGCGCTGCCGCCGGAATACCGGCACGAACCGGAAATGGCGCTCGGCTCAGGCGACGACGGACTGGACTTCACCCGCATCATCCTCGCCAAAGCGAAAAAGCACCTCAACGCAGACGGCATCCTCGTCGTCGAAATCGGCCACAACCGCGACGCACTGGAAACCGCCTTCCCGACGCTCCCCTTCACCTGGCTCGACACCGCCGCCGGCGACGAATACGTCTTCATGCTGCGCGCCAGCGATCTGCCGGATTGAAACTCTACGAACTGCCCAGCCCGTTCGAAATCGAAACGGGCACGGTGCTGATGCTCGAACCCGAATGGGCGCGCGCCGGTGAGTTGCGCGCGCAGCTGCTCGACGAAAGCTACCCGAAACCCTTCGTCATCGACGACGGCAAGTCGCGCTACCTGTATTTCAACGTCCGCCTGATGCAAAGCGAGATGTCGCTGAAGGCCCCGCACGACCTGGCGCTGCGCTACACGCAGAAGATGATGGGCTTCCTGCTCTTCCATCCGCGACCGAAGCGCATCGCGCTGATCGGACTCGGCGGCGGCTCGATCATCAAGTTCTGCCACCGCCGGCTGCCTGGCGTGCAGCTCACCGCCATCGAACTCGACCCCGACGTCATCGCGCTGCGCGACGCTTTCTTCATACCGCCCGACGACGAACGCCTGCAGATCCTGCAGGCCGATGGCGCCGAATACATCGAGCAGGTTGAAAAAGGCATCGACGCGCTGCTCATCGACGCCTTCGACAAGACCGGCTTCGCCCCGTCGCTGGCCAACCGCGAGTTCCTCACCGCCGCCTTCGCCAAACTCTCCGGCAACGGCGTGCTGGTCATCAACCTGGCCGGTGACAAGGAAAGTTTCGCCGGGCTGATCGGTGAAGTCATGCACGTCTTCGACGACCAGGCGATCATGATCTCCGTCCCCGACGACGGCAATCACATCCTCTACGCCTTCAAGGAACGCTACTTCGAACCGCGCTGGCGCTGGCTGCACAATCACGCCAAGGAACTACGCGCCCGCCTCGGCCTCGACTTCCCGGCCTTCGTGCAGAAGATGGAACGCGCCAGCAAACTCGGCCTCGCCCGACGCGAAGCGATCCGCGGCCGCTGAATCCCGTCATTGCGAGCGCAGCGCGGCAATCCAGTACCGGCTACATGGATCGCCATATCGCTTCGCGCCTCGCGATGACACCTTCAACCCCGTCATTGCGAGCGCAGCGAAGCAATCCAGTACAAGCTTCATGGATCGCCACGTCGCTTCGCTCCTCGCGATGACGGTAAATTTGCTTCACGCCTCGCGATGACGTCGTTAACGCGAAACCTCGTCCAGGATCGCCCGCAGCAATCGCCAGCAACGTTCCACCGACGCCACTTCAACCCGCTCGCCCGGCGCATGCGCGCCGTGGATGGTCGGGCCGAAGGAGACGATGTCCAGGCCGGGATACTTGGCGCCGATGATGCCGCATTCGAGGCCGGCGTGGATCACCTGGACCTTCGAGTCGGCACCGAAATCACGGCGATAGACGGCCTGACAGATTTGCAGCAGCGGCGAATCCGGATTCGGTTTCCAGCCCGGATACTGACCGGATTTTTCCGCCTCGGTACCGGCCAGCGCGAACAGGCTGACGATCTCGTCGGCCAGCGCGATCGCCGCGCGGTCGACCAGCGAACGGACCATGAAATTGGCCGAACCACCGGCCGGCCCGATATCCGCCATGCCCAGATTGTTCGATGTCTCGACCACGCCCGGCAGCGCCCGGCTCATCCGGCGCACGCCATGCGGCGCGGCATGCAGGGACGCGAGCCAGGCGAACTGTTCCTCGCCTGACATCACCTCGGTCGCGGTCGCCGGCTCGGCCAGCAGCGTCAGTCCGTCATCGACGCCGCGCAGCAATTCGCGCAATTCAGCCTGCGTCGTCGCCAGCCAGGCATCAAGCATCTCTGCATCGGGTAGCGCCAGCGTCGCGAAAGCCTCACGCGGCAGCGCATTGCGCGCCGTGCCGCCGGTCAGCGCCGCCAGCCGGTATGGGATCACACCAGCCAGATCGTGCAACACCCCGACCAGCAGTTTGAGCGCATTGCCGCGCTCCTCGTGGATATCGACGCCGGAATGCCCGCCCCGCAACCCCTGCAGCGCGATGCGCCGGATGCTCCAGCCGTCGGGCACAGGCTCGCCCTTGCCTTCCCGGCGCACATCGACATCCAGCCCGCCGGCACAGCCAAGGTAGAACTCGCCCCAGGCCTCGGTGTCGAGATTGAGCATCAGCGATGCCTGCAGCAAACCGGGCGCCAGACCGCGCGCACCGCCCATGCCGGCCTCCTCGTCCACCGTCAGCAGCGCCTCCAGCGGACCATGGGCCAGCGTGTCGTCGGCCATCGCTGCCAGAATCAGTGCCACGCCGATACCGTTGTCGGCACCCAGCGTCGTTCCTTCAGCCAGCAGCCAGCCATCGCGCAACACCGGCACGATCGGATCGCTGGCAAAGTCATGCGCGCTGTCGCTGTTCTTCTGGCAGACCATGTCCAGGTGCGCCTGCAACACAACGCCCGGCGCCCGCTCCCGCCCCGGCGTTGCCGGCTTGCGCAAAATCAGGTTGCCGCTGCGGTCGACCGTAACATTCAGCCCTTTTTCCCCGGCCCACGTCTGCAGTTGATCGCGCAGGGCGGCTTCCTGTTTGGAGGCGCGCGGCGTCGCGCAAAGGGTGGCGAAATGCTGCCAGACGGCAGCCGGTTGCAGATCGGGAAAGGCGTTCGAAGCAGACATGGCGGGCTTGAAGGGGAAAAACCGAAGCTTAGCGAATTTCCGGCAAAAGCGCGTGCAATGTCAGCTCTCCGGGCATTTGCGCGAAGCGCCACCACTGGGCAAGGCATACGCGCACCAGGCCATGGCCATGATCACCACCAGCGTCATCGCGTTGGCCGGAATCTGGAGATTGAAATCGACCCAGCTATGGATGATCAAGGCCACCATCGCCATCAGAGAACCAAAGGCAATACCGCGTGGCAGGCTGGAACGTCGGCGGACCAGGATGCGTACCCCGGTGACCAGCGTCAGCAAGACAAATCCACCCAGCAAGGCAAGCCCGGTCAGCCCGAACTCGGCGGCGATCTGCACGTAGTCGTTGTGCGCGTGATCGAAATAGCCATGGCGCGATGTCCGGTAGCGGATATAGGTTCCATAGAAACTGCCGGCGCCCGTGCCCAGTACCGGAAAATCCTCAACCATATCCATCGCATGGCGGGCTGCAATCAGGCGCAATTCGACCGATTCCTCGCGCCCTTCCCCCTCGATGGTCATCGACGTTTCCTGAACCCGGCTGACCACCTTTTCCAGCCCGACCCAGGTACCAATCACCAGCACGTCGATGATGATCAGGCTGGCAATCAGCGCCACAGCCCGTGGCGCAGTCTTGCGCGAAAGCAGGATATAAACGCTGCCAACGATGATCATCGCCGCAAAGAAGCCGCCATTGCCCATCCGCGAACGGGTCAGCACCAGGGCAATGACCATGATCACCAGCATCAGGCGCAGCAGCATCTTGGGACTGAGCATGAAATCCATGACCGCCGACACCCGGCTACGCCAATGCCGCGCTCCCGTCCCGGCATCATTGCCGAGGCGCACCAGCATCAGGCCGATACCCATCGACAGGCATAACTCCATGTAGCCCGCCATGTGGTTGTGATAAACGAACGCCCCTTTGACGCGATCATGCATCACGTCGGAAAAGAACAGCGTATAACTTGCCCCGACCGAAAACAGCGTAGCCCCCAGAATGGCCTGAAACACCCCGCTGCCGACAATCACCACCGCCAGCAGATCGAGCCGGCGACTGCTGCGTACCGTCAGCAACGCAATCACGAAAACCGACCAGTAAGCAAAGGAAAGTGCCGCATAAAACTGTGTCTGATGCGGATCCAGACTCAGGCGCAGCGGTGCCACGCCCTCGACCACTGCCAGCGTCTCCGGTGAAATTGCCCCGAGCACGCCGGCCGGCAACGGCAGCAACTGTATCCACGGGATCAGCACGAACAGCCCCAGCAGGATGATGGGCCAGCGGAACGGGCGCAAACGCTCAAGCAAGGCATCGCCGTGATGCCGCCAGACAACCATCGTGGCCAGCAACAGGATCATCGCCCAGACGATCAGGATGCCCCCGGCAAAGACCCGGTTACTCCCCAGCGGCAAGGGAATCCAGCACAGCAATGCAAGCAGCCCCCGGAACACCCAGAGATCGTTGACCGATTCCGCAGAACGGCTCTGCACCGCAACACTGTCTGACATCAGGAATACCGCCGGTAGGGAAAGCAGGCTAGTGTAGTAAGCCGATGGAATAGACACAAGGGATATGCCAACCTCACACCGGCACGATTACCCGGACAGCCGGCAAGGCCTCCCTGATTGCCACCTGCAACGCCGCCTTGGCATCCGGATCGCCATGCACCAGGCGCACCTCCGAAGGCCGGTGACGCATGCGCTTGATGAAGCGCACCAGATCATCCCGGTCCGCATGCGCGGAATAGCCACCCAGCGTATGCACTGCGGCACGGATATCGAAACGCTGCCCATCCAGATCGACATAACCGCCACGCGGCCCGAATTTCTGGATAGCCTGCCCCGGCGTACCGGCAGCCTGATAGCCGACAAAAACAACATCATGCCGGGGATCACCCAGCATCGCCTTCAAGTAATTCACGATCCGCCCGCCAGTGCACATGCCGCTGGCCGCAATCACCACCGCCGGCCGCCCGCTACGGCTCAGATAATCCACAGTCGCCAGATGCTCGCTGTGCGCATCCACCGTGTACAACTGCTCGAACGCCAGCGGATGCCGCCCCCGCGCCACGCGTTGCCTGGCCTCCGCATCCCAGAGATGGCGCAAGCGCTGATAAGCCCCGGTCAGGCTGGCCGCCAGCGGCGAATCGACAATGATCTCCAGCGCCGACCAATCCACGCCACCCGCAGCATCCGCCTTGCCGCACCCGGCAATGATCGACTCGATGTCATACAGCAGCTCCTGCGTCCTGCCGATGCTGAACGCCGGAATCAGCACCGTACCGCGATTGCGCAAAGCACGCTCGATCACACCCTGCAATTGCTGCCGACGATCAACGCGCCCCACATGCTGACGATCGCCATACGTACTCTCCAGCACCACGACATCGGCACGCCAGGGCGATTTCGGCGCCGCCAGCAAAGCCGTATGCGGCGCCCCGAGATCACCGGAAAAGACAACCCGCCACACCCCGTCCGCAGCATGCCTGGCCAGATCGCCAGTCAACGCCACCTCGACAAACGCCGACCCCAGGATATGCCCGGCCGGATGCAACTTCACCCGCCACCCCGGCGCCAGCACATGCCAGCGCTTGTACGGCAAAGCCACGATCTGGCTCTCAATCTGCCGCAACACCTGCGCAATCAAGCGGCTATCCCGCGTCATGCCAACCTTGATCGCATCCTCCAGCACCAGCGGCAACAACACCGCCGACGCCTCGCTGCACAGGATCGGCCCGCGAAAACCCGCCGCGACCAGATACGGCAAACGCCCGACATGGTCGACATGAACATGCGTAACCACCAGCGCCTGAATCGCAGCAACCGGAAAATCGATCCCCGGCTCCCCCGCCGAAGCACCCTCCCCCGAAAGCTCCGCCCCCTGGAACAAACCACAATCCACCAGCAACGACCGACCATCCGCCACCAGCAATTCGTGGCATGAACCAGTCACCCCCTGAACCGCGCCGTGATGGCGGATGGAAAAGTCATTCAACACATGGCCACCAAATCCTTTCTGGCTTCCTCGGCTCGGGCCTTGGGGATATCGACATGCAGATTGCTTCCGGTGTGCTAGTCATTGCCTTTGAACACGGTGCGGAATTTTGTCAGGCCAATGCCGTTCAGCTTGTATTCGTTCATCTTCATATCGATGAAACCGGCCATCGAATCGTGGATGTATTTATCGAAAAAAGTTTCCATTTCCGTTGTCACTGCTTTAGCGTCAATTCGCTTGGCGACCTCGATTGCATGCTTGTCCGCCAGGCTCAGGGGAAGACCCGAGGCCTTATGCAATTTTTCGTAACGCTCTGCCGACTTAACTGGGTCAAAATCCGGCTCCATGGGCAATTCGCCGCGACTCATACGTGGTTTGGAAATCTCTAGCGATAACGCCAAGCTAGCTAGACGAGACATGAAACTATCCTGCGTCGTTTTTAAGTACCCCTGATGCTTGGCCGGGGCAGTGGTATAGGGCTGGCGTTGGTAGAAGACTTCACGATGCTTGAAACGGTAGCTGAAGTAATGGGCCATGTGTTTGCGACCCAGATCCTCGACCGGGCCGGCAGTAACCTTGGCTGCCTTGAGATAAGCGTTGAAGTCCTGAATGGCGGATGGTGAGGGGGTAAGATCTTTCTGGTAACGCTTAAATCTTTTACCTAGTTCGTTCCATTCGATCAGCGGCACGCCAGCCTTGAACGCCTCGTGGTACATGTTCTGACCAGGAATGGTAGACATGAAGGAATCCACTGTCGGCGAAACCCCGAGATCCTTCGGCGCATACCCTCCGCCCACATCGGAGTGCGACCCCGGATACATGACCTCCATGGCGTTAGCCGGATAAGAGGACTTCACGCGGACTGAATCCAGCGGAAAGCAGGCACGAACCTCATGGCCAGCAACGTAATGTACGCATTGCTCGACAGCAGGATGAATTTCCAGCGTATTGTCAGCCCAGCCTTGGTGTCCGGCCAGAGTACCGTTATCGAGAAGGTTTGCCAGGCCAACCGAAGCAACGGTATCGAAAATACCCAGAAACTGAAGTCGAATGGGAACGCCCGCAAAGGTCCAGCCACCTTTTTCCTGCTTACAGACTTCAAACAGCCAGTTGACGAAGACCCGCGCTTCAGCAGCACCACGAGAGAAGCCAAACACCGACACATTGATCTGTTCTACGGCAGGTTTACTTGCCTTTAGCACACTCGCCAACTCCCCCTGCCAGTAGCGCAGAACTGATCGTCGTTGCGTATCAAGCGATCCGGGGCCAGCGAGCGTATTACATATGGTTCTAGCTTTAGCATCAGTAATTAGCAAGGCCAAATTACTTACGTACTGGTGCGGTGCATTCAATAACTGCAGCAACCCCCAAATAATCCGGTGACCGCCTTTTTCCCCGGCAGCAGCCCCCCGATTGGCAAACAGGTAGCGATTTTCATCGCCGATTTTAGAAAATCGTGTGCCCACACCTGGAACATAGACGCTCAAATAACCCTTGAGCGGATCACTGCGGAATGTATGAAACAGCCTAACAATGTTGCTGTGTTTGCGCTGCTCCACCAGCCGGTCTTTGTAATCATCATCCAGGTTGTTACCAGTACCGTCGAAGAAGATTCCTACAAAAACCTGCCCTGAACAACTCGGCTTGTTGTCCTTTGGCAATCTACACGCCAATGCCTTGGCGCGTTGCATGTTCTCCTTTGCGGAAAGATTGCGTCGACCAGACTCGGGAAATGGAGAAGGAGAAGTTGTAGTCATAGGAGATCAGGGCTCTCTCTTGATGCCAGACGGATGGGGAAGTGGATGACGTGAGCTGGTCGCGCCATAGGTATTAACCAAGACTTTTACCTCGTCATGCGGAAAGAAGTGGATGAAAAACAGCCCCATCTCAAGACCGTATTTCGGAACCTCAACTGTGCGTTCTTTCCAAGGAGATTCGTTGGACGCAGGAATCCCATCAATAATCTTCCGAGTGCCATCAGGGTTGAATATTGGAATGTCGTCTTCTTGCCACTTGATCGTCGCCATCAGACCTGGGCGCCATTTCTTGGGCAGTACCACGCAACAAACGCCACCGCCTTCTCCGTGGTCAATAGCTCCCAAGATTCCACCTTCGCCATTGATCACGATAGAAACAATCGACTTGTCCGTATGGTTGTAGGCGTGATAGCTGAGACCGACCTTTTCCTCTTCCAAGCAGCCAGAGAAGAAAACGCCCAACAGCAAAGCCAGACCCAGGCGGAATATTGACAATCGCCCCAGCGGGCGACAGGTGTATCGACAGTGGTTCACTGCGTTGTCTCCATCTTTTCCAGATACTCCCCCAGTGCGGCTTCAAGCGAGCCACCACTCCAGGGTTTCTGTTGCATCCATGATTCAAATTGCGGATCTTCAAGCAGGTTTCCCTGACTGAACAGGACGGCAACGCTCAACGCCATCTGCTCAGGGAAAGCCTCCAGCCCATACTTTTTCGCCAGATCGCAAGTGGCTTGCAAAAGCTGATAATTGGCAGCCCCGCCGCGCTCCGAGAGAAGGTTCGGGAAATGTTCATGTAACTGGTCAGCCAAGGCATCTGGCAACCCGGATTCCAGCAGACAGGCGAATTCGTTGCTATCGATGACTGCCTTGCCTGTGTTGCCAAGAGAAACTGTCCCTGTCTTCAGCAATGGCAACGCTTCCATTTCCCCGGTGCGATTGACGATCAACCATTCCTCAAGCCCATTTGAGAGGCCATCCCAAATGGCTTTTGTACACCGTGCCAACGCTGGCAGTACCCGCGTATCAGCAAAGCGCAGCAGAAAGCGCTGCGCGTCGTCAGTTTCGACTTCCAGAAACGCCTGCCAGCCATCTGCAATCTCATCTCCTGTCCGGCCAGACTGGATGAAGCTAAGCATCGGTCGTGTGCGGCAATGGACCAATAAACTGCCCAAAAAACCCTTGAGCCTTTCAGGGCTGAAGTTACTCAGTGAAATAAGGCAAGGCGACACCTCAGCCAGTCTTTCCAGACGGCCATGCCGATACAGGCAATATTCGTTTTCCCCGTTCGCGCCAAAGTGTTTCAGGCCATGCTCGAAACCGCGATCAATCAAGGCAAACCACCGTGCAGCAGGAAAAGCCGAGATTTTCAACAGCATGGCGTCGCGTACAGCGGCATGCTCGTATGGGTCGACGGCGTAGTAGTTGTTCATCGCATCAGACACTGGCGAGCGCCGAACCGCTCTTCATCGCCTTGAGCAGACATTCCACACAAACATGCTGCGGAAACTGCGGCAACGCGTAGTTCTCCCGCACCGGCCCATTAAACGACTTCTTCCCCGCATGCACCGTAATCGTCCCCGGGCACTGCACCGTGATGCCGCCGTCGATGATGATTGACGCCCCGCCCTTCACTGCCAGGCAAATCTTCTTCGCCGCTGCAAAATCCACGTTGGCGTTGGCTGAGACGATGCGCAGGTTGTCTCTGGACTGGAATTTCATTTCATCGCTTTGCGCCTGCAGGTCGATGTCGTCCTTGGCGGCGATGAGCTTGATGCCGGTATTGTCTTCACCCGGGCGGATGGCGCCGGCGAGGAGGCCGATGGCTTGGCCGGTGTGGATTCTGGCCTTGCCGGCGATGGCGAAGTTGCTGTCTTCGCCGCTCTCGAAGGTGGTCGTTTCGTCGTTGGTGTATTGCAGGTTCTGCCCGGCGACGTGGGCGAAGTTGGCGCGGGCGGCCTGGATGATGGCGGCGTCGGTCAGGTGCGGAAGCTTGTCGCTGGCGGCGCTGGTGTTCTTGTCGTCGGCGTCGGCAATGGCGGCGCTTTCGTCCTTGGCGTCGACCATGCCGCTGGCGACCTTGAGCAGTGCTTGCAACGGTGCGGCCTGGTCGTCGATGGTGCTCTGCCCGGTGGCCTTGCTGCCGATGGCGCTGGCCAGTTGGACCGTCTGGTGGGTTTGGGCGGCTTGCGAAAGGGTTTGCGCGAGCTGCGCGGCCTGGCGCAGCAGGGCCATGCCCGGTGCCATGTCGCCGGCGGGGGCGCCGGGGGTGGCGTGCGGCCAGGTGCTCATGATCAGGCCGCGACCGGCGCGCAATGCGCCCCAGGCGTCGGTTCTGAGTTCAATCCCCGTGCCCCGGAAACTGCCCCGGTAGTTGTCGGCCTGATGCAGCAGGTGGCCGAGATTGAGCTCGCTGGTGTGCTGCGTGCTCTTCAACTGGATGCGCTGCTGGCCGTCGCTGTCGTCCAGGACCAGCTGGTTGTAGCCGGCACCGCCGAATTCCTTGCTCTTGAACCCGGTCAGCGCTGCCGCATGGCGATGGCTGGCGGTGGCACCGCCGTGCCAGGCCGGGCTGTTGCCGCCGGCAAGGTTGCCCTGCCCGGCCGGGCGATGGTCCTGGGCGGCGTCGAATACCGAGATGTCGCTGTCGCCGGAATTACCGCCCGGCGTTGCCGGAATGCCGCCATCGCCCTTGCCGTTGTACAGCGCGCCCATGACATAGGGGCGATCCATGTCGCCATTCAGAAAACCCACCAGCACTTCCTGACCGATGCGCGGTAGCCACTGCCAGCCCATGCCGGCGCCGGCCTGACGTTGCATGACGCGCACCCAGCAACTGTCGCGGTCATCCGGCGTTTCCGCCAGTTGCCAATGAAAACGCAGCTTGATGCGGCCCAGTGCATCGCACCAGATTTCCTCGGTGCCGTTCGGGCGGGTTTCGCCGTTGGGACCAACAACGATGGCGCTCATCGGGCCGGGCGCGGTCGGCCGCGGGTTGAGGCGGGCGCCGGTGTCGTCGGCAAGCTGCGGGCGCCACGGGGTGTCACTGTGCTGCGCCGTGAAAATGTTGCCGTAACCGCGGTCGACCGCAAGATTCAGCAATTCCGACGGAAACTGCGTGGGTGCGCTTTCCGGCAGGAGGACATCGCCGCTCGCCAGCGTATCCGGATCGATCGGCGGCAGCCCGGCGCGCAAACGTTCGGCCACCGTCGCCATCGCATCGGCCACCAGGTTGTTGATGCCCAGATGGGTCACTTCGGTGATCGCATAGCGATGATCGGCCTGCGCATTGGCAGACTGCGGCAGATCGACGACATCGATGCGGGTGCCGACACTCAGGCTGCGCACGGTACTGCGGCCAAGCCAGGTCCGGTAACGCGCCTCCAGGGACTCCATCGCCAGCCGGCCGTAGCGCGTCGCCTCCGCCGCATTGGCAAAGGCGTACGGGCCGGCATCGTCGTAGTTCTCCAGCAGCGGGGCGTGCTCGCCGCCCGGCTTGAGCACCGTCGGCACACTGGCAGCAATGCTGCGCTTGGCCTTGTAGTCGTGCGAAATCAGCGTGGTCACTGCGCTGAGCAGACGGCGATGTTCGCCGAACGCCAGCAACACGTCCTGGTCCTCCTGCGAATCGGCCCGGTGATAACGGATACCCCGCCCGCCGGCGCCGGACTGCGACATCACATCCTCGGGAAACAGGCAGCTGTCGGCAAAGATCGTCAGCCGATGGCCGCCGGGCGCCGCATCGTCCAGATCAACCCGCCAGCCCAACCCCTCCTCCGCCAGCAGGCGCGAGACAAACTGGTAGTCCGATTCGTTGTACTGAACGCAATAGCTGCGCTTGCGCGTGTCGGCCATGAACGCCGCCACCTCATCCGACCACTGCCAGCCGGCAATGTCGGCATAGTCGGCGAACACGGTTTCAACGATCTCGACAACCGAACGCTCCTGGAACACCCGGTTCCGCCGCCCGCGCGTCGTCAGCCAGATCCACGGCACGACCGTCACGCGGTACCGCGTAAAACCGCCGTCGGCATCCATCTTCACGACCTGCCGGACAAACCCGCTGCGCCGGAACGTGCTGCCATCGGCCAGACGCGACTCCAGCGTCAGCGCACGCCCGGGAAAACGCGCCTTCTCGATGAAGGCATCAGGCGACAGCAGGTCGATGACGTACTCAAACCCACCCGACAAACGCTCCCTGCCCCACCAGCACTCCACCGCCATCGACGGCATGTCCTCATCGCGCCACGCCAGGGAATACAGGCGGGATTCGCTGGAAAACAGATTGAGCACACTGGCGGGAAGCATGGCGGGGAAACCGGTCGGTCGAAATTAGACCGGAAGCATACTTCAGCACACCGATATTGACAATGACATACAGCAAGCTGGATTGCCGCGCCGTGCTCGCAATGACGGCGGACTAGCCTCTGGCGTCGCCCCAGCGGTAGGGGCTGGCGTCTTCGCCCAGGTAGTGGGCGATGCCGTCGCGGCCGACGCAGTATTGAGGGGAAATGATCATTTCCTTCATGGTCTGCGCGTCGCCGATGCGGGTGTATTCGAAGACGATGCAACGCTCGATGCGGGTGCCGGAGCGGATATGGCTGCCGTGGCCGATCCAGGCCGGGCCGATGATCGAAACACCGGGGTCGATGCGCACGTTGGAACCAACATAAATTGGGCCGACCAGCTTGGAGCTTTCCCAGGCAATCGACGTATTCAGGCCGACCCAGACACCCGGCTCGACCTCGGTGCCCGGCATTTCCATCTGCGCCACTTCACCGCGCAGCACGCGCTGGGAAACTTCCCAGTAATCGTTCAGGCGGCCGATGTCGATCCAGTTGAAAAAGCGTTTCTGCGCGTAGAACGGCACGCCCTTCTCCACCAGCATCGGGAACAGGTCGCTGCCGATATCGAACGGCACGCCCTGCGGAATCATGTCCAGCACTTCCGGCTCGAAAATGTAGATGCCCGTGCTGGCAAACCGCGACTTGGCCTCTTCCGGCTTCGGCTTTTCCTGGAAGGAAAGAATCCGCCCGGTATCGTCGGCAACCACCACACCGTAGTTCTGCACCTGATCCATCGGCACTTCCAGCGTCACCACGCTGGCCAGGGCGCCCTTTGCCCGGTGCTCGTGCAAGGCCGCACCAATATCCAGATCGACAATTGCATCGCCGCACACCACCAGCGTCGTTTCGTCGAAGAAACCGCCAAAATCCTGGATCTTGCGCATGCCGCCGGCCGAACCCCAGGCCTTGGGCACGATCTCGCCGTGCTCGCGCTGGCCTTCGAACGAATAGCCGAGATTCACATCCCAGCGCCGGCCGTCACCAAAATAGTTTTCGATCTTGTAATGGTTGAATGCCACATTCACCATGATGTCGCGGATACCGTAACGCGCCATCTGTTCGATCAGGTACTCCATCACCGGCTTGCCGAGAATCGGCACCATCGGCTTCGGCACAAACTTCGTCAGCGGACGCACCCGCGTTCCCTGGCCAGCGGCCAGAATCATTCCCTTTGCCATTCACTGCTCCCTGTCAGATCTGCTTCAGTACGCGTTCTTGTTCACAAAACCCTTGAACACCGTCATGAAGATGATTTTTATATCCAGCCACAACGACCAGTTCTGTACATACTCAAGGTCGAACTTGACGCGCATTTCCATCTTGTCCAGCGTCTCGGTCTCGCCGCGCCAGCCGCTGATCTGCGCCCAGCCGGTAATACCCGGCTTGACCTTGTGGCGGAGCATGTAACCCCGGATCAACTTGCGGTACTGCTCGTTATGCGACACCGCATGCGGCCGCGGACCGACCACCGACATCGTCCCCTGCAGCACATTGAAGAACTGCGGCAATTCATCCAGCGACGTCTTGCGCAGGAAAGCCCCGAACGGCGTGATCCGCATGTCGCCCTTGCTCGCCTGCATGATCTGGTCACCGTCCTCGCACACCGACATGCTGCGGAACTTCCAGACCTCGACCACCGCACCGTTCAAACCGTAACGACGCTGCTTGAACAGTACCGGCCCCGGCGACGTCAGCTTGACCCCCAGCGCAATCACCGCCATCGGCAAGGCAATGATCCCCAGAATCAGGCTCGCCACCACCAGATCCTCCACCCGCTTGACCCAGCCATCCACACCGTAAAACGGGCTTTCGTGCAGGCTCAGCACCGGGATGCCATCCAGGCTGCTCATCTTGCCGTGCAGCAGATCGAAGATAAAGAAATTGGGCACCAGATACACCGACGCCGTCGTATCGCTGAGTTCATTCACCAGCTCCACAATCCGGTTCTCGGCCTTCATCGGCAGCGTGATGTAGATGTAATCCACCTTGCCTTCACGCGCCAGCGTCACCAGTTCCTCGAAACGCCCGATCCCGGCCGCATCGTTCGCCGCATGCTTGCAATCACGGGTCGCCAGGCGATCATCGAAATAACCGATGAAATTCATCCCCAGCCAGGGCGTCCGCTGCACCTTCTCCACCACCTGCTTGCCCAGCTTGGTCTTGCCGGCAATTGCCAATGTCCGGGTATTGCGGCCACTGGCGCGCAGGGAATTCAGGGTCAGCCGCAGCATCACCCGCACCGTCGCCAGCCCCACCGGCGCCAGCACGAACCACACCAGCGTTGCCAGGCGCGAATACTCCGACGACGACTTGCTCAGGAAAGCCAGGAAAACCAGCGCCACCGCTGTCCAGAACCAGGTCACCAACGTTGCCGAAACCGCTTCGTGAATCGGTACCAGGCGCCAGGAAGAATACAGATGCCGCGCACCGCCGATCATCATGAAGATCAGCACGCCCCACACGCCGGCCTGGGCGTACTGGCCCCCGAACTCCAGGCCGTGGGTGAATTGAAGCGCCATCGCCAGCGAAACCATGACGACAGCAGCATCCAGCGCACGATGCAGAAAACCGATTTTCGAACTATGGGGCCGAACCAGCCCGGAAGACATTGAAGCCATAACAGGGAAGCCAATCAGCGCAGCAGTGACAATGTGATCACGTGCAAATCATGCCACGACTACGACTAAAACCCTATATGACGAAAGGCATAAACCGGCAAAAAATATTGCACCGCAACATTCCGCCGGAATCAGCGCAGGAAGGACTCCTGGAACCAGCCCCAGATGCCAAACGAAAATCCCGGCAGCAAGTCGATCCCCAGCGCCGACTTGGCCAGGTAGAGCACCAGCAGGCCAAAAGCGGTCGACAACACCACAAATCCCGCCAGAAAAAGTGCCAGCGCAATGCGGGCAATCTCGCGCTCCCGGCGCGACAGATCCCGCCGGTTACGCCCGGCCAGCAACACAAAATAGTAATGCCAGCGCCACAGTTTCAAGGTCCAGCGCAAGTCGACCGCATGCACGCCCCAGGCCCGCCCGCCGAGCGCCACCTTCAGCGCCAGCAACTGCTCGTCCGAAAACGAATCACGCGCCCCGGCCGGCAGCTTTTCCAGCAAGCTCCGGACAAACGGCTCATCACGCAAATCCCTGCCCTCTGCACCCATCACTTACGCTCCACCAGAAAAGCCAGCAGCACACCCAGCGCCGCACCAAGGGAATCCACCGCAAAATCCGCCCAACCCGCCTGGCGCTCAAGCACCAGCAACTGCACCACCTCCGTGCCCGCCGCCAGCAGGACCAGATCCACCAGCAGCCAGCCCGGCGACACATCCGGCCGCGCCAGCGCAAGTGCCAGACCCAGCAGCAGGAACATGCCTAAATGGACAAAACTGCTCAAACCCAGCCCGCCAAGCGCATCCGGCTGAACCGGCAACAAACCCGTTACCCACGTCTCCAGCGCATCACGCCAGCTACCCGGCATCAGGATAGCCGCCATCACCAGCACAAAAACCAGAATCAACGCCGGACGATAGCGCGCACCCAGCAACCAGCGAACCATCAGATCACCAAACGCCAGCAGCCACAGCACCCACAAAACCAGCATCGCCACCGGCACCCAGGGGCGCTCCACCAACCAGTCCAGCCGAAAATCCGAAACCGTCATGGCCCCGGACACCTTCAGCAAGCGTGCCATCAACTGCACCTGAACGACATCCGGCTGCAAGAGAACCACTGCGTCCACATGCTGCGCCAAACTCCCGGAACCGGCAAAAACCGAACGCTCCACCGCCTTCTTCTGCGCATCAATTTGCCGCACCGCAACATGGGCCCGCTCCCAGCGCTTGACCCCCTCGCTCACTGCATCCAGCACCACCTCGCCCTGCACCCGAACCGCCAAGGCCCCCGGCACCAGCGGCAATGTCCAGATCAAGCCACGGTGCTGCCGGTCATCCACCGCCGACAGCAAAAATCCCCCCGGCAGCACGTCGACCGCAGGATTCCCCACCCGGCGCAAAATCTCATCCGCCAGCGACGGCACCACCTCGGCCAGCGACGCATAACGCACCCCGGGCAACGACAAGCCCAGCGTCGCCACAATCGCCAGCAACATCAACCACCAGGAACGAAGCGGCATCACAAAAGCATCATCACGACAGGCAAAGCAAATTTCTCCATCACCGCAAGGCCCTTCATTCGTCATCGCGAGGGGCAAAGCCCAGTGGCGATGCTGCCCCTACCGCCCGTACCGATCCTCAAACCGCACAATGTCGTCCTCGCCCAGGTACGAACCACTCTGCACCTCGATCATCTCCAGCGGCAACTTGCCGGGGTTTTCCAGGCGGTGCGTATCCTCTAATGCATTGGGGCAAAATTTCTTAAAATTATAAATATTATTAACGTGCAATCTAAATAATATTTGGTGAGTTTTCTATTCGATCTTTCCGTACTCTATTCCACCACTGTGAGATAGTCAAAACATCAACAGCACCACTATTTCTCAAAAAATATATCTTTTCTACAAAATCCAAAAAACCAGAAAAACAAAACCCGTCTTTTTGGCCATCTTGGACAATATTATGAAAATGAAAAAACTGCGTCACCCCTCTACGCACAACCTCGTCTAGCTGTTTATATAACCGAGTTGTATCATTGCCGACACTGGCACCACAACTTGGAATAGTCATGTCAATATCTAACAAACCAAATCCATCATAAAATGCTTGAGGCTCTACTGAGCGCCCTGATTTAAAACCGACTGATCTAAACTCATTTGCCACCGCAATATCCCAGCGGCCAAACGTCCAACAAAAGTGATCGGCAGCTCTTGTCAGCCCTTGAGAAACTAAAAAATCTCGGTTTATCAAAATATCGCGCACAGAACGCTCAATGTCGAGGATCTTAGTAAGAGTATCATCTGGAGTGCTATCGCAAGCCATATCCCAGCCAGACTCGTACATATCGACAATCTGCTCTAGCCGTAATTTTTTAACTTTACCGACAAAATCCTTTGGGACATATAAAGTACAACACAGATTACGTTTCTTTAAAAAAGGAAATGCAAGATCATATATAGAACTATGCAAATCATCAAACGTGATAACAACCGTTGGCCTTCTTTTAACACTATGAAAAATTGGAGAGAATGCCACCTTACCTAAGAAGGGCCTACGCTGCGAAGCTTTTATTGCCAAATAAACGCTATCGAAATTTTTATTGAAAAAATCCTCAAACTCTGAAACATGGGCACACACCCAACGACTTCCGGGAGGAGATACTGTGGCTGAATCATTCATACATGTCACTTGATTAATCAGATTCGACGATCTAATCTCTAGCAAATAGGATGAAATAGAATCAGCCCCTTCGATATACTTATCAACACGAAAAACCAAGGTTCCTAATTCAGCAATGGGCTTTGGAAGGTTAATTTTTCGCCTCAATAAAATTGTACCTACAAGGTTAGTCATAGGGGCACTGAGAGAAAATACTCTATCCAAATTACCTAAAGCAGAAAAAAAACCCCCTTCCGAAACTTTACAAAGTGCTTCATCTTCGATGCAATAACTTTCTGATGAAACAAACCTCGCTTTACAAAACAAGGCGAAAAGTCCGAGTTTTGAAGCAAAATTTAGAAAAAATCGCCTAGAGATCATCCCTAATTTCGCTTGATAAAAAACCTTTTAAACAAAACAAAATTTATTTGCTTTAGAATACGACTGAGTTTCGATGCATTTTTTTTTGCCGATTTTAAATCAACCATTGAATCGTTTAAATTGTAATCACCAATTTGCCCGGCTGGAATTTCGCCCAGTTCAACATTACGAATAATTATTGGCAGCGCAGCAATATACTCAGCGGAACGATAGACTGGATGTAACGACCACACTCCAGAATTCTCGCCTAGATAGTCGACTCTGATTTTATTTTTTTCCCTCATATTTAACGAAAGTAGACTTTCCGCCTCAAGTGCGACCCCCTCGTTCCCAAGCAAATATGCCTTAAATTTTCGCAGTACGCCCAATGGATAAAAACCCAATGCACCAAGATCCACAACCAATCGGCTAGTTTTTGCGAAAAATATCCTTGTGCTAACGTGATCCTGAACAATTGACAACGGATGCGTTTTATAATTTTTTGCTGGCGTTCCTTCAAAAGTATTAGAAACTTTTTCCGAAATAAAACCATTTTTAAAAGGGGGGCCAGGCCACGGACAAACAAATGCAACTTTTACATCATCATCAATTATCTTCTTTGCTTCCGATATCCATGTTGAAGAACCGCCTCCAAATAACATATCGCCGTCCATATGCAATACATACTCAGAATTTGATATATACAACCCGTAAAAATAGCTATAAAAGGGCCCGCCATCCCACGCTTTCTCTGGAATATACTTGCCGCCGAAAAACAAATCGGAAACCCCTTGCTTAGTCTGCGCGGAATAATCAACTTCCTTCACCACAATTTTATTATTGTGGCCCGATAGCTCATTTAAATAGCATCGAATTTCAAGCAAACAATCTGAATAAAATTCAGACCCGTAACGCCCTGACAAGCTAGGCTTAGTATCAAGAACAATACAGATGCTATCAACTTGATCACCAAAAACTCTAATCTGATGTGGCAGAGTTTCTTTCAGATGACAGATATCAAGGGGATAAATATTTACTTGCAGCGAAGTTTGAAATTTTTTCATAATCCACCAAATTACTTTAGTTTTGTCGGTCCTTCAATAGCGCCTTATTTGAATATTCTTCATACTTAACGCCAAATACTCCTATTGCCATTCCTAAACCACGAAAGAAATGAACAATAGCCCGGCCGCCTAATTTAGGATTAAAAATAAATGGCATCAAAGAAATTCCGAGCAATATACGAAGCATGCCCTTCACAAACAAAAAAAACAGTCCAAACCGATGCCCAATTATTCTTTGACTTACTGCAAAAGTATTTCCAAGCCTAAACTGTCTATTAAATACCCACCGCCAAGAAACTCGAGAAATAGGAATGTCTTCAAAAACAATAGCATTAGCTGACCACCGAATTTTGATATTTTTTTCTACCAACTGACGAAAAAAAAGATAATCAGAACCTCCTGTCATTCTCATTTTTTCTTCAAACCTAACCTTCGTGTTTCTTACGAATTCTGTTTTTACTATGACATTGTTAGAAGCTGCTTCAAAAATTTCCTTTCCATCTTCATAAATCCATCCATTAAACATCCCTGACGAAACAATCCACTGGTTAGAACCAACTGGAAATATTGGTACAACTGGACCCGCTACGCAATCACAACCAAATTTATTTATAGTTTTTATTAAATTCACCAGCCACAATTCATCTGGGTACTCGTCATCATCGATAAAGCAAAAATAGTCACACTGAGCTGGAACGCTATCAACTCCCAGGTTCCTTGCTATTGGAATACCTTGCTCAGATGCAACCACATAAATAATTTCATTTTTATAAACAGAAGAGCATTCATTAACGATGGTACTTGATGACATCTCCGAATCATTATCAACAACAACCACTGTCAATTCAATTGATATATCCGCTGCAACAAGGGTCAAATCATCTAGCTTTAGAAGCAATTTCTTTAATCCATGCGGCCTTTTATAAGTTATGCACACCACCGCAACCTTATAAAGCATTTGAACCTCGATTTTTAAAAATAAAACAACGAGCAATGAATAATGGATTACCGAGGATGTATCGCCTCCACAAACGCTTCGGTTCTTGTAACAACCTAAATAACCATTCCAATTTTATCAGTCTTACCCAGGCTGGTGCCCTGGCAACTTTCCCAGCATGAAAATCGAGCAGCGCTCCAACTGCCCAAGCAGATTTAACTCCTCTGTTGATTAACTCAGAAACATAATACTCTTGTAGTCCATTACCCATAGCCACTAGAACAAGGTCTGCTTTACTATCAAGAATCATGCGAAATATATTTTCTTTCTCAGCTTCATCAAAAAAACCATGACTTGCCCCAACAACGAGATGATTTGGGTATTTATCAGAGAATATTTTAATATTTTTTTCTGCTACATCTGCCTCCCCCCCCAACAAATACATTTTAAATTGATGCTTTGTATTATTCAAAAAAAATGGAACAAAATCAGTTCCATTCAAATTATCTGCAAACAACTTCTTGTTAAATATAATATTTGCCAATGCCAGCCCTATGCCGTCATTCAGATTACAAGAGCTCGATAATAAAAATTCGTATAAGCCACTATCATTCCAGCAAACATTAATCAAGTTAGCATTTACAAAAACAACGCCAACAGGACGTTTAGAAATTTCGGAATCTAAGTACTCAACAGCAAGATGTCTATCAGCATTAAGAACAGGCAAACCAAAAACCTTATCAAACATAACTAATCCTTACTAATTAAACCCAAGGAGATCAAGGTATCCATATCATATTCTTTTCCCTGTTCCGCTTGAAGCAAGCCAAAAAGATATCCATAATCCCAAAGCGCCCATGCAATATGATTTTTTTCCGCAACTGTTCTCACATCGTAGAGCCAGCGTCTCCTACTGCCATCTGCAATAGTGTAGGTAGTTTTCACAGCACCAAATTCGCCCAAAATGATATTTCTTTTCGGAACAGAATAACGAATTGACCAATCGGAAATTTTTTTAAATCTACTATTTATATATGACAATTCTGGCTTATCAATTAAATAATATTTATCTACAACAGACTCAATTTCTGTAAAACTCAAAGGACTTATCTGTCCGATTCTCGAGCGTTCGTTATTTTCAAACTCAAATCTCGACGAATCAAGCGTAGATTTTTTGTTTCCATGATTATAGGGATAGCTCAACCCAAATATTCCTGAAATCGGACTTTTTGTCCAAATAATTGATTGATGGGTAAAAACATACGGGTCGTAAAAATGAAAATCGTAAAATGTGTTTTTATCAAAATCTCTTGGGTCTAATAACAAAAGACCATCGATGGATGACCAACAAGTTCCGCTAACAGCAATTGGTAGATTGCTCCATTTTTTTCTTAGCTCATCAAATAAAATCTTTTGTTTTATCCGCCAATCATTCTCTATTAGCGAAGCAGAACACTCACCTTGTGGCTCATTCATCAATTGTAAAATAACTCCTCCTTCGTCCATATCCGATATCCGGGAGGCAATCTTACTCAAATAGTGCAAGTAGCTTTTAAATTTTATTTCATTCCATAAAATATCATTTGATTTCCAGTTTGAGCTATATGTAGCGGGATGCGAATCTACGATGACAACAAAACCGTGTCGCCGAAGCCTGTTAATAAAATCAAATAGTTCTGAGTATAAAATATCGTCGTAGCGATCAAAATAAATATATGGCCCAGGATCGACCGACAGCCGTACAAAGTCAAACCCAACGTCTTTTAATTTAACAATTTCGGCATCTGAAAACCGAAGATTTTTCTCATTAAAAAATGGCGGCCACTTATAAAGAGAACCGTTTTTATCTGGATAGGCAAAAATTCGCGACAAATTTATGCCGCGTGAAATGTTAAAATTTTTATCTAACTCACTTGCAATTAAATCTCTAGAAAATTCAGAACAAGCAATGCTAATAAAGAACATCCATCTTAGCACCAGCAAAATATTTAATTTTTCCATAATTCGCCGCCATCTTCAAATACCATACAAGTCCAGTTGATTTATTAACCGGGAAAACAAGCACGAAAAATATTGAAGAAACAATCAATTTAATCAAACCATTAACAAATTCTTTTGCGCGCCTAATGGGACCGTGACCTTTATTATTTATATAAGCATAGGTTTGTCCCCCTCTGCAGTAGCGCTTGAATAGCTTGCTGAGAACAACTCGATCAGGGGTCACATGCTCATTAACGATTGATTTATTTTCGCATATAAATATATAGCCGGCTTTATTTAGTTCATAGAAGAACAAGGTATCCTCTCCACCTGTTCTACCAAAGTCTTGGTTGAAAGATAGGCCAGTCTCCTTAACAATCTGCGATTTCATCAGAAGATTACCTGTGCCCCCTGTTTCAACTCGTGCATTATTATTTTTAAAAAATTTTAAAAATGGCGACGACTTTACTATCCATTGTGGAATAGCTGGATCATGAATCGGAAGAATTGCCCCAAAAACACCATCCACATTATTTGAAGTCAACGCCGAGTGCAAAGTACCTAGCCAATTAATATCAGCGATTTCGTCATCGTCAATAAATGCCAAATATTTTCCACTGGAATTCTTCAAACAGGCATTCCTTGCAATTGAAATATTGCGTGATGCGACATCAATAATTTTAATATTCTCTCTCACCATCATTGCTTGGCTTAAAAGAGTTGTTACAGCCTTATTTGGACTGTCATCAGCAATGATATATTCAATATTAAAGCCATATTTAGCGGCAGATTTATCGACTGAGCAAATAGTGTCTACTAATGTTCTTCGTCCGATGCTCGCTATGCAGATAGAAATAAGATCTCCCATATCACCAGTCCATAAATGAGAATTTATATTTACTGTCGTCATCAAGTATTTTAATAGGTTTTGCGGGGCATCCAGAAATAAGATGTCGACTTATGCTTTCGCCTCGAACTAAAACACTTCCCAGCGCAACGATATTGCTATCACCCAAAGTAGTACCAGGTGAAACTCTAACTGCCGAGCCTATGTAGTTGTAAGAGCCAATAGTTATATCTCGGTCCATAACGCTCACACCATGTGTCCACATCTGAGTCCCCCGTCCAGCGATCCAAGTTCCTTTTCCAATATATATCTTTCCATACACATCAAAGAAATGTGAATCTAATACCAAAACATCATCGCATAACTGTAACTCTCTCTTGTAATTTTTATTCTTAAATTTGTCATTTAAGATACTCCAGGCGGCAGTAAAAATATTGCCTCGTCCAATTCTTACTCCATCCCCAATAGAAACCGTAAAAGGTCCCTTAAATAAATTAAATGAAGCAAATTTTGAGTTTGATCCAACAACAAATTTTGGTACATGAATCACATTTAGGTAACCCAATTGAACATTCGCCCCAAATGAATATCCGAATATAATTTTGTAAAGCAACTTTCTTATAGCTGAAAATGGTGCTATTGCAATAATAACCGCAACAAAAAAACTAATTTTTTTCATAGAACTCACCGAATTTTGTTAAGTCTAAAATGCTTGCTTATAATGTATATTGAAATTACGCAGGCAATAAACTGTATTCCATATCTTATCCAGATAGCGTAGTGAACATCATGATTTATCAAGAACCCGCTCAATAGTATTGGAAATACAGCTGCGCTAACAATCAAAATTAGCACGCGCCCATTATGGAGTCCAACAAGCCGAAGACCATCAGCAGAAACAGCCATAACAGCGAGAAAAAATGGAAACAGCGCAAAAGCTTTAACTATTTCATCAATCCCATGATATCTATCACCAAATATATTCTCAACCACGGGAGAAAATAAATATATACCTAACCCAATTACAAACGCGGCAATGATATTAATCATATACATCGACTTGAGGAAAACGAGATCCTCTTTATTTATATCGCCAGCCTTAAAATATTTTGTGTAGACGGCATTTAACAATCCTCGGATTGGAGTTGTGGCAGCATCTACGACACGAAATCCTGCAGTGTAAATACCGCCAATTTCGGGGCCTAAAAATTTAACCACCAACGGCTTATCAATATCCTTAAATACAGCTAACGATGATATTTCTAGGCAAAATGCCACACCACTCTTAATTGACATCCATGAAAACTTTACTTTTGGCCTACCAAACTCGCTAATTACCAAACCAATCGAAACGAGGGAACCAATCAGTATCGATATAAAATATAATGGGATCCACTCCTTAACACCAAAGTCGCCGAGCAGAAAAAACGCTCCTAGTAAGAATGCCATCTTGGTAGAAGTAGCTATCAAATTAATTTTTATTTTTCCTACTGGATGATTTATGGCCCAATAACAAGAGGAAGATAAAAAAACGATTTTTGTGAAAAGCAAATCCGATATTAGAACCATCCCAATATATATAGGCTCTAGCTTTACATTAAGAATAGAGCATGAAATGAAGCCGATCAACAGAGCGATTGGAAATGTCGAAGCAATGGAACCCAGCCCAGTTCCATAGCCATCCAAAACACTTGATTTACCCTCAACATAATTTCGTATGAGCAATTGATCACATCCAATGCCAACAAACGTTGATATTATTATCGAGATAGCCGCAACACTAGAAAAAACCCCAAATTCTACTGGCCCCAGTGCTCTGGAAAGAACTATCAGATAGGCAGCTTGTATAAACACTTGAAAATACAAATCCGCAGTATGCCATACAGCATCAGAACTTAATTTTTTCCACCCTGCCATTTGACATACCTTTATCAATACCGGAAAAACATAGTGCGATTAAGAAGACAACCCACATAGTGACAAAGCTTCTGAATATACTTGACTCCATTAAGTTATTTAGCAAAAAGAATATCAGCAAATTCAAAAACAAAAACCTACTAGACCTATCTATTACTTTGGATGACTGTATATTCACAAAAAATATTATTATTAAAATAAAAAATATCATCAACCCCACAAAGCCTAGTTCAAGCAGTACATCTATGTACCCATTGTGCGCTTGAATCAAACCGGATATAAACCCTTCGCCAAGCGACTCCGAATTATCACCAACTCCCCAAAATGACCCATAGCCATGCCCAAACCAAAAACTATTATTAATATAATAAAATGCAAAGTCCCAAATATTTGTACGCCCCGTAAATGTATCGTCCCCGTATATAAAAAGCGATACCCCTTTTACTGTGACGTCAAAAATCATGATCAAGCAAAAAAACACGACAACAATAATGCAAACTGCTGCATACTGCCTTATTCCCCAAGCCTTCTTCCAGACATAAACAAAAAAATAGCTAATTACTGGAACCATCAGCATTAATGCAATTGCTGTTTTTGAATTGCTCAGGACACACAAAGCTATCGATGCAATAGCCAGCAGCGCATAAATTTGTCTTTTGAAGCCTAGTGACACTGAGAATCCATAAATCATAAAATAAAAGCACAAAGCTGAGACTTGGCCCATTTCATTTTTTTGTCGATATATTCCGGCAAAACCCAATTCAGTGAATCCGCCTTGCAATATAGTAAGAGTATTGATCAAAACAACAATAGCAAAAAATACACTAACAAACCACAGCAGTTTTATTTTGTCGAAAACCAATATAATCGGAACAGCAATCGAACCAAACAATATTAGTTGCTGTATATATCGACGCATTGATATACTTGGAACATCACTCCACAAAATACTAATTAGCGCCAACCCAAGATAAGCAAAACAAAAGTAAACAGATGGGTTTATTTTTATTTTTTCTATTTTTTTTCTTCCAAAATACAAAGATACAATATTTAAAATCAACAACCCAACCCAAAAAGCTTTGTTTGAAGCAGAACCCTCAGCAACTTCCGCATTTATATCTAATTCAGGAACTACTGCACTATCGGTGTATGTTGTGACTGGATGTATAATGAAGACATAACCCAGCATAACAAGAATTAGAATAACCGGGGCAATTGTATTAAAAAAACTTTTTTCTTTCTTATCAAAAAAAGCTATCATAGACCAACCTTATATTCGCAGAGAACCAAGATGTTTTTCAATGACTTACGCAATTATAGAGAAGGAATAATTTCTCAAGGTTTCTGGTCGCTACAAATATATCGATTTGGACAAACCAGAAACAAATTTAGATCGAAGATATTTCGTTACCCCATTGCCATTATTCATCGAATTCTTTCAAAGATTTCCGAAATATTTTTCGGGATATATATCGGCGCACACGCAAAAATTGGGCAGCGACTAATCATCGAGCATTTTGGCGGGATAATTATTCACAATAATACTATTATCGGCGATGACGTAATAATTAGACAAGGAGTAACAATCGGAAATAAAAATCTTGACGACCCAACTGGAGCTCCAATAATCGGCAATCGAGTCAACATCGGTGCTGGTGCAAAAATACTTGGTAGAATTACTATCGGCGATGATGTAACCATCGGCGCAAATGCCGTTGTCTTAACAAATGTTCCAGCTAATCATTTAGCTGTTGGAGTTCCTGCAGTTTTAAAAAAATTAGAGAATTAAATGGCAACCTTAACGGCACGACTAATTGAATTATTAATTTACACTCCAACCGAATAATTATTTTTGGTTAATATTATCGACAGTTCATCAATAAAGACGATTCGTTTTGGCTAAAATCCTCTCGCCAAACTCCTACTAGTTGATGATTTTGATGCGATTGACCACTAGGTTGCTCCTGTAGAGCATCGCTTTCAAACTACATAAATTTTTGCTTGTTGGGCCATGTCGTCAAAATCGTTGGTTAGTCGAAGCATCGCCGCCCATCTCGCTCAAATCGCGCTATTTATTGCGGTCGACTGCTAGGAAAGTACTGATTTGTCGACATCGGGCAGAGCGAAACGAGGTGCTGATCCAGGAATTTTTGCTTGATCAAGCACTGGATTGCCGCGCTTCGCTCGCAATGACGACCATGTCGAATTAGTCAGCATCTGGCTAGATTCTGCCACTCACCCGGACGATGATAAAGAAATATTTTGCAGTGCAGCATGCGTGCATATGAAGCTATGCGTAAAGTCATAGTGAATATGACAAATTCACTTTAAAACGCGGGCAACATGGTAAAAACGCATCCTAAAGATGCGTTTTTTCAAGTATTTGGCTGAATCTGTCAGATCAAGCTTCAATCACCACCAAAAAGGTCACGACTGTAGACTTTGGCTTCCACGTCGCGGATGTCATCGGTCATGCGGTTGGCGATGATGATGTCGGCTTCCTGCTTGAACGCGGCCAGGTCGTTGATGACTCTGGAGCGGAAGAATTCTTCTTCGGGCAGGTTGGGTTCGTAGATGATGACTTCGATGCCCTTGCCTTTCAGCCGCTTCATGATTCCCTGGATGCTGGAGGCGCGGAAGTTGTCCGAGCCGGCTTTCATCACCAGTCGATAGACACCGACAACCTTGGGGTTTCTCTTGATGATGTCGAAGGCAATGAAGTCCTTGCGGGTGGTATTGGCTTCGACGATGGCGTTGATCAGGTTCTGCGGCACCTGGCGGTAATTGGCAAGCAGTTGCTTGGTATCCTTGGGCAGGCAGTAACCACCGTAACCAAACGACGGGTTGTTGTAGTGATTGCCGATGCGGGGGTCGAGGCAGACGCCGTCGATGATCTGGCGGGTGTCGAGGCCGTGCGTGGCGGCGTAGGTGTCGAGCTCGTTGAAGAAGGCAACACGCATGGCCAGATAGGTGTTGGAGAAGAGCTTTACGGCTTCGGCTTCGGTGCTGTCGGTGAACAACACCTTGATGTCCTGCTTGATGGCGCCTTGATGGAGGAGCTTGGCAAAGGTCTCGGCCCGTGCGCTGCGTTCGCCGACGATGATGCGGGAGGGGTGGAGGTTGTCGTAGAGCGCCCTGCCCTCGCGGAGGAACTCAGGGGAGAAGATGATGTTGACCGGCCGCCCCTGCGCCAGCGAAAACGCTTCGCGTACTTTTTGCGTATAGCCGACCGGGACAGTGGATTTGATCACCATCGTGGCTTCCGGGTTGATCGCGAGTACGTCGCGGATCACGGCTTCGACCGAACCGGTGTTGAAGTAGTTGGTTTCGGGGTCGTAGTCGGTGGGCGTGGCGATGATGATGTAGTCGGCGCCGACAAAGGCTTCGTGCTTGTCGAGCGTGGCGCGAAGCTTGAGCGGTTGGTTGGCGAGATAGTCTTCGATCTCGGTGTCGACAATCGGCGACTGCTTGCGGTTGATCATGTCCACCTTCTCGGCAACGATGTCGAGCGCTACGACTTCATTGTGTTGGGCGAGAAGGATGGCGTTGGAGAGACCGACGTAACCGGTTCCGGCGATGGCGATTTTCATGGGTTTGGATCTTGGTTTGATTGTGGCGATTCGACCATGGGCAAAGCCATGAAAACGGCTTGCACATGCATCCGGCTGCCCGATTCTGCCATTGCTTTGGATGATGATAAAGAAATATTTTGCAGTGCAGCACGGAGGCATATGGGGGTATGCACTTAGTGATAGCAGCCGTGAGGGGTAGGGCCAGGGATGACAGTAAATCATCGTCTGTTAATATTGCGGCTTCCTTGAAAACCATCCAGAACCATGCAAATTGCCAATCCGGGCCAGGATATGTTGGTCAACGAAGTGAAACTGATGCTGGACACCCTGCCCTTCGATGGCGCACGGGTGTTTGAGTTGGGTTGCGGCCGTGCCGAGAAGACCCGTACCCTGGCGGAGTCCGGGCGGATCCGGGAGATTGTGGCACTGGAGGTGGATTCGATCCAGCACGCCAAGAACCAGCAGCTCACCGACTTGCCAAACGTGGTGTTTGCGCATGGCGGCGCGGAGGCGATTCCGGCGGCGGATGCGAGCGTGGATATCGTGCTGATGTTCAAGTCGCTGCATCATGTACCGGTGGAATTGATGGATGCGGCTTTGGCGGAAATCGCCCGGGTATTGAAGCCGGGTGGCCTGGCGTGGATTTCGGAGCCGGTTTATGCGGGCAACCTGAACGAGGTGTTTCGTCTGTTCCATGATGAAAAGATCGTGCGCGAGGCAGCTTTTGCGGCAATCCAGCGCGCTGTGGCACGTGGCCCGTTGTTGCTGAAGCAGCAGTTGTTCTTCAATACGCGCAGTTACTTTGAAAATTTCGATCAGTTCGATACGCGCATGATCCAGGTCACCCACACCGACCACAGCCTGTCGCCGGAACTGTACGCGGCAGTGCGCGAGAAGTTCGATTCCTTCATGACCCCGGAAGGCGCTACCTTCCACACGCCGCAGCGGGTGGATTTGCTGGTGAAGGGATCCGGCATCGCAAGGCCGTAGGCCGGGGCGATCCATGGGTTGCTTCGCTGCGCCCGCAATGACGCGACCTTGACCATCCGAGCCATGCATTCGAGGGCCGCGCGCGGGTCGAAACAGTGTTACAGGCCGCCAATACAGGGGTTGGCGGTTTGCGCACCGCACAAAAATACACAAGAAATCCGTAGGCAGATTGCAGGCTAGCGATTAAATTCTGGGGCCTTATGAGCCTCACTAAATTCTTTTACCGTTTCCTGGGCCCCTTCTGCCTGCTCGTTGCGCCCCTTCTTGCACACGCAACTGCGGTCGCGCTGTATTACGGCACGGGCATCCCGCTCAAGGAATTCCGGAACTTCGACATCGTTGTCGTCGAGCCTGACCATCCGCACGATCCCGTCGCCCAGCGCAAGCTCGGGGGGGAGTTGTATGCCTACGTATCGGTCGCCGAGGTTCAGCGCGACCGTGCCTATTACCGGAATATTCCGGCTGACTGGAAGCTTGCCCGCAATCAGGATTGGGATTCGGAAGTCATCGACCAGACGCCGGCTGCCTGGCCTGATTTCTTTGCCGAGCAGGTTGTCGGCCCGTTGTGGGCGCATGGCTACCGGGGTTTCTTTCTCGATACGCTCGACTCTTACCGGCTGGCCCGCCAGTTCGACGAGAAGGCACAGCAACAGGGGCTGATCCGGGTTATCGAGACCTTGCACCGGCGCTATCCGGGCATCCAGTTGATTCTCAACCGTGGTTTCGAGATCGTGCCGGCGGTGCGCGACAAGATCCGCATGGTGGCTGCCGAATCGCTGTTTCGTGGCTGGAATGCCGGCCAGCGGCGTTACGTGGAGGTTCCCGCCGGCGACCGTGAATGGCTGCTCGGCCAGTTGAACACCATCCGCCAGCGCGATGGCATCGAGATTCTGGCGATCGATTACACTCCACCGCACGACCGCCAGCTGGCTCGCGAGACTGCGGCCCGGATCACGGCGCTTGGTTTCACGCCGTGGGTTGCCGATGGTGGCCTGGACAGCATCGGCATCGGCAGTATCGAAGTGGTGCCGCGCCGGGTGCTGGTGGTCTATAACGGCGACGAGTCGCCGGCGCTGAATTACGCCAATGCCCACCGTTTCCTGCAGATGCCGCTGAACCACATGGGTTATGTTGTCGATTATGTGGATGTCACCGGTGAACTGCCGGAGACGGTGTTCGGTGATCGCCATGCCGGCGTGGTGACGTGGTTTTCCGGGAGCATTCCGGCCGGCCGGCAGCGGGCGCTGGCGGGCTGGCTGAGCGGCCTGGTCGAGCGCAAATTCCCGCTGGCCATCATCGGTGACCCGGGCTTTGCGCCGGATCGGGCGTTTGCTGCCCGCCTCGGCTTGCGCACGCCGCTTGCGCCGGCGCGAGTTCCGCTGAGCATCAGCAAACAGCATGCAATGATGGGTTTCGAGAGTGCACCGCTGCCGAATCGCAGCGACCTGCCGGTTTTCCAGCTGGGCACCGCCAGCGCGGATGTCCTGCTTGAACTCCAGGACGATAGCCGTCAGCGCTATCTGGGTGGTGCCATCCTGCCGTGGGGCGGTTTCATCCTCGACCCGTTCGCTTTGGTGGAGATTCCCGGTACCGATCAGGCACGCTGGGTTGTCGATCCGTTCGCTTTCCTGCAGGCGGCGCTACGCCTGCCGGCAATTCCGGTGCCCGATGTGACGACGGAGAACGGGCGCCGCCTGTTTTTCTCGCATGTCGATGGCGACGGTTTTCCATCGCTGGCGGAGCTGCCGGGCAGCCCGATCGCGGCCCAGGTGATGCTGAGCGAAATTCTGGAGAAGTACCGGATTCCTACGACGGTTTCGGTGATCGAGGCGGAAGTGGCACCGCACGGGCTGTTCCCGAAACTGAGCCCGGCGCTTGAAGATATCGCACGGCGGATTTTCCGCTTGCCGCATGTGGAGATCGCCAGCCATACCTACGCCCATCCGTTCATCTGGGATACCGGCGTCAGCGGGCTGACCGGCAACGAGAACCGCCTTGAGGGCAATTACCATCTCAATGTGCCGGGTTATACCTTCGATCCGCAGCGGGAAATCGTCGGTTCGACCGAGTACATCCGCAAACGCCTGGCGCCGGCAGGAAAACCGGTGAACATCCTGCTCTGGTCCGGTGATACCGCGCCGGATGCCAGGGCTCTGCGCATCGCCGAAAATGCTGGCTTGCTCAACATGAACGGCGGTGACACGTCGATTACCCGGCAGAATCCGAGCCTGACCGCTGTCGGCGCCTTTGGCATCGAAAAGGAAGGTTTTCTGCAGGTTTACGCGCCGATCACCAACGAGAACATCTACACCAATCTGTGGCGCGGTCCTTACTATGGCTTCGAGCGGGTCATCGAGTCGTTCGAAATGACCGGTGCGCCGCGCCGCCTGAAGCCGGTGGATATTTATTACCACACCTATTCCGCCAGCAAGCGGGCCGGGCTCAGCGCTGTGCACAAGGCTTTCGCCTGGGCGATGGCACAGCCTCTACACCCGGTTTTCGCGTCGGAATACATGCGCAAGGTGCGCGATTTCCACGATATCGCCATTGCCCGCGATAACGGCGGCTGGCGGATCAACGGCAACGGCGAACTGCGCACGCTGCGCTGGGCCGGTCTGCCACCACGCTTGCAGGATGCGGCCGGCGTCGCCGGTTATTGCCCTGACCAGGAGGGGCAGTACATCCACCTCACCGGCCCTGCGGCCTGGTTCGCTGCTGGTAACGACCAGACTGCCCGCCCCTATCTGTACGAAGCCAATGCCCGTGTTACCAGCTGGCAGGATGCGCCACGCAGTTTCACCTTGCGCGGGCATGTGCCGCTCGAATTCAGCCTTGCCAACAGCCAGGCGTGCCAGGTCCGTGCTGACGGCCGCCTGCTTTCTCCGGTTAAAACGACCCGTATCAGTAACGCATTGACGATCCAGGCGTTCAGAACTTCCCATGCCACTGCACAGATTCGCCTCGACTGCGCATCCCGCTGAGCGTCCGCTGCTCGCGCCGCTGTGGCTGATCGCGCTGCTGGCTGCGATCGTCGGCGTTGCGCTGTTCCTGCTCTACCCGCGCACCGACCTCGAACGTCGCCTGGCGGAAACGCCCGATACCGCGCTGTCGGCCAGCTACCTCGCCAACTTGCTGCGCAGCGATCCGGACAACCCCAGGCTGCGTTTGCTGCTCGCCCGCCGGCAAGCGGAAATCGGCAAGACGATGGAGGCGCGGGCGACCTTGCAGCCTGCACTGGACACGACCGACCGGGAAATCCACCAACAGGCCGAATGGGTGCTCTGGGAACTGAATGCGCAGGATTATCGCCTCCTGCCGGCTGGCGACAGTCCGGCACGGCGCGCCTTGCTGGCCGAGTTGCTGAGTCAGATCGAGAAGCTCGCCGATGCGCCACTGACGGTCGAGCAGCAGATCGAACTGGCCAGCAAGGCCTACCTGCTGGAGCAGCCTGTACTCGGTGCCCGCCTGTTCAAGTCGGTGGGCCAGCGTATCGACAATCCGGCCGAGGCGGTCAGGCTTTATGAGCACGCTGCCGTCAAGGCGCTGGCCAATGGTGATTATTCGGGCAGCGCCGAGCTTTATCTGCTGGCGCGCAACAGCAGTTCCGACCCGCTCCTGGCCAAGCGTTACTTCCATACGGCGTTGCGTACGCTGCAGTCGGGCAACCTGATGCAGGAGGCGATCGAAGTTGGCAAACGCGACCTCGGTGCCCTCGTCGATGATCAGGAAACCCTGCTGCTGCTGACCCGCCTGGCTCGCGCTGCCGGGCGCCCTGATATCGCCGACCGCTATGTCCGTCTGTTGTTGAGGCTGGCCCTGATGCGCCAGTGGCAGAGACTGGAGATTGCCCGCGCCTGGGGCGACGGCAGTTTCCGGGCGGTTTCGCAGCAGGCGCCGCAAAAAGGCCCGGGTATCGCCTTCGACGACAAGATCTATACGTTGGGCTATGAGATTTTTCTGGAAAACCGCAAGCTTGAGGATGCCTGGCAGGTGGCCAGTTCGGCGGTACGCCAGATGCCCGATGACAATGCCTGGCGCGAGCGCCTGGCGCGTGTTTCGGAATGGACGGGACGACCGCAGGTGGCGCTGGAAAACTGGGTGAAGCTGGCCCATGCGGGTCATGGTGACGATGCTTGGCAAAGCGTGCTGCGTCTGGCGCCTGGCCTGTTCGATGATGCGGCGCTGATTCCGGCACTGCACTATCAGATCGAGCGACGGCCGGGCGATCTGCGCCTGGTGCGCGAGTTGCTGGCGGCGCATGAACGCCTCGGTGAGCCGGGGCCGGCAATCAGCTATCTGGAACGTCTGAGCCGGCAGCGCTTTTCTCCCGAGGTTCTCGAAATGCTCGCCGAGGTGGCAGAGCGTGCCGGCCGTGTCGACCTGGCGGTGGAAACCTGGGAACGCCTGTTCGCCGTACCGGAACAGCTGACGCCGGCACGGGCCTTGCGCGTTGCCGTGATGCTGCTGATTCAGGGCCGACACAGCGAGAGCCTGGTCTGGCTCGAACGCGCCCAGACCCGCGCTGGCACCGCGAGCGAGGAAGAGATTGAATACTGGCGGCTCAATGGCCAGCTGGCCGAACTACACGCCAAGGACAACCAGGCGATCGACGCCTTCCGCCGCATCATCGATGCTGACAAGGCCAATGCCGGCGATTTCGATGCCTTGATCCGCCTGCTGGTGCAGGCTGCACCGCTGGATGCAGCGAGTGTCTCGGCCGATGCCTGGGAGAAATTCGACGAACCGCGCTATCTGATCCAGGCGCTGACCATTTATGCCGGCCGCAACCGCTGGGCCGATATCGGCAAGCTGTTGCAGCGCATCGATACGGCACCGGGTGCTTCCCGCCATGCGCTGGCGCAGTTGCGCGCCCTGCCCGACTTCCTGCGCCTGCTCGGTACCTACCAGCAGAATATCGGCCAGTTTGCCCTGGCACGCGGCAATTTCGAGGCTGGCCTGCTGCTCGCGCCGGATGCTGCCGATCTGCAGCAGGCGCTGCTGTGGTTGTTCATCGATGGCAACGATGCGGCTGCCTTGCGCAAGGTACTCGCCACCCACGAGCGCAACTGGGCGAAAAACCCGGCGATGCACGATGCGCTGGCTTCCAGCTATCAGGCACTGTCATTGCCGCAGGTTGCCTTGCAACGCTACCTGACACCGCGCACCGGCGATCATCGCAACGACCTGTTGTGGATGATGAACTACGCCGATGCGCTGGACCAGAACCAGCAGGGCGATCTTGCCTGGCGCTTGCGCCGCCTGCTGCTGTCGGAGGAATGGGACAGCGTGCGGGGCAAGGACAGCCTGCGCCAGGCCCGGCAGCGCTGGCTGAGCGAGGAAGGTCTCGACGAGACCCGGCGGATCGCACGAACCCGCCTGATGCTGACGCAACGCCCGGGCAACCCCGGTCTCGACGTGCTGCGCGAGATGCTGCGCCTTGACCGCAGCGAGCGCGACAGTTTTTCCAATGCGGCGGCCGAAACCGCCATCGGCTGGCTGCAGGACCACGCCGAATATGGTGCCGAGCGCGCCTTCCTCTGGCATCAGTACGCAAAAACCCGCAGCAGCCGCGCTAATCGTCCGCTCTGGGCTGAAATCACGGTGGCCCTGGCCGAACGCGATACGGCGGCCATCGGCCAGTTGCTGGAAACTTTCGACGAACGTTTGCCACGCTACGACCGGGTCAATGCGGCGCGTGCCGTCGATGACCTGCGTCTGGCCCAGAGCGCTGCGTTCGAGGCCCAGTCGGACCAGACCGACGATAACCCGACCCACCTGCAATTGACGGAAACCCTGCTCGCCTTCAGCGACCATGGCGGTTTCGCCATCGCCAGCAACAATCTCGATTCGATCGTGGAGACGGAAAGCACCGCGGCCTGGCATCTTGCGGTCAACCCGCGTCTGGCACTGGATTTCGACTGGGGACGCATCCGCCGCGAGGTCAGGAATCGTGAGGTGATCCGTGCAGCACCCGACGAGGATGTCTTCAGCGCCCGTCTGAACTGGCGGCATGCTGACGGCGAAACGATCTTCCGCATCGACCGGCGCGAGAGTTTCGCGACTTATACGCCGGTGCAGATCGAGCATGAACATCGTATCGACGACCGGCTTTCACTGCGCATCGGCCTCGGCAGCGACCTGCCCAGTCAGGAAAGCCAGCCGCTGCGGATTGCCGGCATGAAGGATCGTGCATCATTCAGCTTGCGCTACCGGCCGACCCGGATGGATCAAGTGCTTGTCGAACACTGGCGCGAAAACTATTACCTGCAGACGGGTGCCCGACTGGGCGATGGCCGCCACAGCAGCGTCACCCTGGCCCACACTTACCGTCAGGAAGCCCGCGATCTCGAGTTCAGCGCTTTCTGGTCGAAACATGAATTCAACCGGGTTGGCGACTACAGCAGCTTCAGCGCACGCGATGCCCGGATCGAGCAGATATTCCCGGCCGGCTTTGTTTCACCGGGGGGCAACGAGCCACCGGCTGCCGACTATTACCTGCCGGAAAACTTCAGTTTCTACGGCATCCGCGTGTCCACCGATGTGCGCCACGAGCGCGAGTACACCCGCGCTACCCGCCCCTTCGCCAGTATTGCCCGAACCTGGCACAGCGAACTCGGTGCCGGCTACGACATCCGCCTGGGTCTTGCCGGCAGCGTCCTCGGCGCTGATCATCTCGCCCTCAGCTGGGGGCTCGGCAAGGCCGGAACTCAAACCAACGCGCCGGTCCGCGACCTGCGCCTGACTTACCGCATTCACTACTGACCACCAACCCGATGACAGGGAACGACCATGACCTTTGACCAAAATCGCCTGCTACGCCTGCGCAACCTGCTGCTTGCCAGCCTTGCCATGATCCTCGCCGCTTGCTCGACGCTTGATCGCGGCACGTCGCCCGAACTTGAACGCCAGGCTGTCTGGGTTGTCCTGCCTTTCTCGAATCACACGGAGACACCGCTCGCCGGACAGCGCGCGGAATCGATCGCGGAAGCGCTGCTGCGGACCAGCGGCCTCACTCGCGTCAAACGCTTCCCGGGTGCCAGCCAGCAGGAGGCACTGTTCGAGGCAAACGAACAAAAACTGCAGGATGAGGCGCTGGCCTGGGCCCGCCAGCAGGGCGCTCGTTATGCGCTGGCCGGCGGCGTCGATGAGTGGCGCTACAAGGTCGGCGTCGATGGCGAACCTGCCGTTGGCGTTACCTTGCAGATCATCGATGTGCAGAGTACCGAGACGCTGTGGAGTGGCACTGGCGGCAAGAGTGGCTGGAGCCGCGAGGCGCTTTCCGCCGTCGCCCAGCAGTTGATCCGCGATCTGCTCAAGACCGGCTTGGCCGGTGCCCGCTGAAACCGAGTCCGGGCGCATGACTAACGGGCCAATTTCCGGCAGTTTTCAGCAGGGCTTGACCGGCTCGCCGAATCCGGCACACCCGGTTCGCGACGACAGCACGATCACCGGCACGGCGCTGGGGAAACTGACGTCAACAAGCGTCAGCCCGCTCGCGGCGGCGGCGGAAATTCTTTTCCTGCCGCTGATTGCCGTCATTCTCGGGTTCATATTCAACCCGGGCGACCCGTTGTGGATCCAAGCCAGCTTTCCCTGGAGCTGGTTCGCACCGGTGATCCTGGCGTTGCGCTATGGGCCGCTCGCCGGCCTGGGCGGCGCCGGCCTCCTGCTTGTTGCCTGGTTGCTGGCCAATATCGGCCACTATGACACTTTCCCGAAGCTGTATTTTCTTGGCGGCCTGATTCTGGTCATGCTCGTTGGCGAGTTTTCCAGTCTCTGGCTGGCGCGGACCCGGCGCGCCGAAACTGTGCAGATCTATCTCGACCAGCGCCTCGAACACCTGACCCGCCAGTACTACCTGTTGCGCCTTTCGCACGACCGTCTGGAACAGGATCTGATCAGCCGGCCGATGTCGATGCGCGATGCCTTGCTGACCTTGCGCGGTCTCGGCGAAAACCCTGACGGGGCGCATGGTGGCGATACGCTGCTGCGCCTGCTGGCGCAGTATTGTCAGCTTGAAAGTGCCAGCCTGCATCAGGTCATTGATGGCGAGGTGCAGGACCGGCCGCTGGCGACGATCGGCACCACGACGCCGCTCGCTGACGGCGACCCGATGATTGCACAGGCACTGGCCAGTTTGGCGCTCTGCCATATTTCCCAGGTCCAGGCGGAACAGCAGGAGCGTACCCGCTACCTGATCGTGGCGCCGCTGATCAACCTGAACGGCGATGTTTACGGTCTGCTGACGGTCGAGGACCTGCCGTTTTTTTCGTTGCAGGACGAAACCCTGCAGACGATCAACCTGCTGCTCGGTTATTACACCGATGGTCTCGCGGTGCATGCGCTGGCCGCCTCGGTTTGCGAAAAGATCCCGCTGTGCCCGCCCGAGTTTGCCTTCGAGACACAGCGTTTGTGGCATCTGCGACAGACGACGGGTATCGGCAGCATCATCGTCGCACTCGAATTCCTGCCCCGCGCTATCGATGCCGACCTGCCGATGCAGTTGATGCGCATGAAGCGCTCGCTGGACGAACACTGGCTCTGTGCCGGTGCGGGAAAAATGGTGCTGGCAACCCTGATGCCACTTGGCGATGTCGCCACTGCCGAGGGTTTCCTGGCCCGACTGGAGGCCTGGGCGCAACAGAAGTCGGAAGGTACGCTGGCGCAGTTGGGCATTTTCCCGCACATCCTGCCTTTGCATGGCGAACCGCCTTTGACCGTGCTCAAGCGGGTGCAGGAGTTGGCGGATGGCTAGCCTGAAATTCGGCCTTTATGCGCTGATGCTGGAGATCGGCGCCTGGAGCGGTGTGTGGCTGCTCGATGTCGATGCCGATGCGCGACTGGCCTGGTTTCTGGTCGTACATTTGCTGGCCAGCCTGCTGCTCGCGGTGGCGGCGGCGATGCTGCTCCCGGCTGGTCCACCGCGTCAGCGCCTGCGTTTGCTGGCACTGATGACTGGCTGCTGCTACGGGGTGCCTGTAGCCGGTTTCATCGGCATCACCGTCGGCGTGCTGTTGCTGCGTGTCTACCGTGCGAAACCGGCGCGTCCAGCCTTCGATTCGCTGCAGTTGCCGGCCTTCGATCCGCACCAGCGTCAGCAGTCCGGTTTCAGACAGGCGGGCCTGCGCTCCTTTCTGGGTAACACTGCTGCCCCGATCAATGCCCGCATCGGTGCGATGACTGCCTTGCAGTATGTATCCGGTCGCGTATCGACGCCGTTGTTGCGGGATGTCCTCAGCGATCCGAGCGAGGATATCCGACTGCTTGCCTACGGCATGCTGGACAATCAGGAAAAACGCATCAACCGCGCCATCGACGAGGAGTTGAAGGCGCTTGCCAATCCGGCGCACGGCGAGCGGGGGCGGCTGGAAATAACCCAGCGATTGTCCGACCTTTACTGGGAGCTGGTTTATCAGGAGCTGGCGCAGGGTGACCTGCGCGATTACGCCATCGCCGAATCCCGCCGCTATTGCGAGATCGTGCTCGCCAGCGATCCCGACAACGCGCCGCTGCGCCTGCGCCAGGGTCGCCTGCGCCACGAGGCCGGTGACATCGAGGGCGCCGGGATTGCCTACCAGCAGGCCATCGAGCTTGGACTTCCGGCCACACGCGTGCTGCCCTACCAGGCCGAACTCAGCTTCGAACGCCGCGATTTCCCTGCCACTGCCCGACTGATGAACGAGCTCGCCAACTGGGCATCGCTACCGCGACTGCGCCCGGTCATTGACTACTGGACCTACAACCGATGAGTTTCCCGACTGCCGCCCAGGCCGATATCGCATTGCTGCTGGAGGGAACATTCCCGTACGTCAGCGGCGGCGTTTCAAGCTGGGTCAACCAGATCATCCGTGCCTATCCGGAATACACGTTCGCCATCGTCTTCCTCGGTAGCCGGCGCGAGGACTACACGGCGATGAAATACGAGCTGCCTGCCAATGTGGTCCATTTTGAGGAGTATTTCCTCTACGACAACTTCGGCCCGGGTTTCGAACCAACGGCACGCGCCGGCAACCGCGAGGCTTTCGCGCTGACTGCCGCCATGCATGAGCAGTTGATGCACGGCAGTGCCGATGGCGAGGCGCTCGCCTCTTTCCGCCAGATCGCCCGCGAGATGCTGCCCGGCGGCAGCCTGACGCTTGACGATTTCCTGCATAGCGAAGCTGCCTGGGAAATCATCTGCGACCACTATCGACGCTTCTGTTCGGACCCATCCTTCGTCGATTATTTCTGGACCGTGCGCATCATGCATCAGCCGTTGTGGACGCTGGCGCACGTTGCCAAGCACCTGATTCCGGTACGCGCGCTGCATTCGGTATCGACCGGTTATGCGGGCTTCCTCGGTGCCTTGCTGCATCAATCCCGCAATCTGCCGCTGGTGCTGTCGGAACACGGCATCTATACGAAGGAACGCAAGATCGATCTGTTCAAGAGCGAGTGGATCCGGGACAACCGCAACGTCTTCCAGCGTGACCCGACCGAACTTTCCTACTTCCGCAGAATGTGGATCGCCTTCTTCGAATGGCTTGGCCGCTTTTGCTACGATGCCGCCGATCCGATCATCGCCTTGTACGAGGCCAACCGCCTGCGCCAGATCGCCGATGGTGCACCGGCCGAACGTACCTGCAACATCCCGAACGGCATCAGCCTGGCCCGCTTCGCGCCGCTGCGTGAACTCCGCCCGGCGTCAACGCCGCCGGTGTTGTGCCTGATCGGCCGAGTGGTGCCGATCAAGGATATCAAGACCTTCATCCGGGCCATGCGCCGGGTGGTCAACCGCATGCCGGAAGCCGAGGGCTGGATTGCCGGCCCCGAGGACGAGGACCCGGCCTACGCCCAGGAATGCCATGATCTCGTCCGCAGTCTGGGCCTGGAAAACCATGTCCGTTTTCTCGGTTTCCAGAAGGTGGATGAGCTGATGCCGAAAATCGGCCTCATCATCTTGTCGTCGATCAGCGAGGCACTGCCGCTGGTGATCCTGGAAGGCTACGCCGCCGGCGTGCCTACGGTATCGACCGATGTCGGTTCGTGTCGCCAGTTGATCGAGGGGCTTGACGATGAGGACCGGGCGCTGGGCGTCTCCGGCGGAGTCGTCAAGATCGCCGATCCGCAGGAGCTGGCCGATGCAGCCCTTGCCCTGCTCGGCGATCCGGTGGCCTGGCAGGCTGCCAGCGAGGCCGGGGTGCGCCGGGTCGAGCGTTATTACAATGACGACTTGATGTTCGGCCGCTATCGCGAGGTCTACGAGCAGGCGCTGAGTGCTTCCGGAGCCTGTCGCTGATGGCTGGTATCGGATTCGAACTGCGCCGCCTGTTGCGCAAGAACACGCTGGTCGGTCTTGTCGAGGCCTACGCCTACGCTGGGATCATCGGCTCCGGCCCGTGGGTGTTTTCCATCATCGGTATTCTGCTGATCGGCTTGTTCAGCGCCAGCGTCGTCGTTCCAAGCTACCTCGTCACGCAGTTCCAGACTTCGGTCACCTATCTCGTCGCCAGCAGCCTGATCCTCACCGGTCTGGTCCAGCTGGCTTTCACCCGCTTCGTCTCCGATCGGCTGTTCGAGAAGAAGAAAGATGCCATCCTGCCCAATCTGCATGGTTTGCTGCTGATTGTCGTCGCTGCCGCCTGCCTGATCGGCACGCTGTGCCTGTTCGTGTTGCTGCCCGGCCTCGGCCTGATCTACCGGTTGCTGATGCTGGCCGGCTTTGTCCTGATGTGCGGGGTCTGGGTATTGACCATCCTGCTTTCAGGCATGAAGCGCTACAAGGCAATCGTTGCGCTGTTCGGCATCTCTTACGCGCTGATCGTACTCAGCGCCTTGTGGCTGCGCCCCTTTGGCCTGGAGGGCCTGCTCGGCGGTTTCGTTTTTGGCAACTTCGTTCTTCTCGCCGGCATGTGGGTTATGACCGTGCGCGAATTCAGCCTGGAACATCACCTGGTCAGCTTCGATTTCGCTGACCGGAAGCTGCTTTATCCGAGCCTGATCGCCATCGGCTTCCTGTACAACCTGGGTATCTGGATCGACAAGTTCATGTTCTGGTACTTCCCGGCTACGTCAGACCCGATCATCGGCCATCTGCGCGCTTCGCTGATTTACGACTTGCCGGTTTTCCTCTCTTATCTGTCGATCATCCCGGGCATGGCGGTTTTCCTGGTCCGCATCGAAACGGATTTCGTCGAGTATTACGACAAGTTCTACGACGCGGTCCGCGATGGCGGCTCGCTCGAATACATCGAAAGCATGCGTGATGAAATGGTCTATTCGATCCAGCAGGGGCTTGGCGAGATTGCCAAGATCCAGACGCTGGCCGTGCTCATGACCTTCGTCGCTGGCCCGGCGCTGCTGCGCACGCTGGATATTTCAGAGCTTTACCTGCCGCTACTGTACGTGCAGGTCATCGGTGCCGGCCTGCAGGTCGGCCTGATGGCCATCCTCAACGTCTTTTTCTACCTCGACCAGCGCCGTATCGTGCTTTTCCTGTGTATCGAGTTCGTCGTGCTGAACGTCGTCCTCACCGCCTTCACACTCGCCTTCGGCGCCGCACTGTATGGCTACGGCTTCACCTTGTCGGTGCTGATCACCTTGTGCACCGGCCTGGTCATGCTGACCCGCCAACTCAACCGCTTGGAGTACGAGACGTTCATGCTGCAGTGAGTGCAGGAACGGAAAAGCCCACGTAACCGTGAGATTACGTGGGCTTTGAATTCTGGGGCGACTGATGGGGCTCGAACCCACGACAACCGGAATCACAATCCGGGACTCTACCAACTGAGCTACAGCCGCCGCTGCAGGAAGGCGCGCATTGTAAGTCCTTCTGCGGCGAGTGTCTACAGGCTTTCCAATTTTTTTGGATGCGCCGTTACGGTGCATGCTGCCAATCCGTAGTGGCCCCGGCGTGATATTATTGCCAGCTTTATTTTTCGGCGCCTTAAGCACAAGGAATTTTCATGGAAGCAACTACCGTACAAGCCAACGAACTCGAACGTCGCATTGATCTCTCCATCGCCATTGCCGATGTCGAGAAGGAAATGGAACCGCGCATCCGTCGCATGGGTCGCAACATGAAGGTTCCGGGTTTCCGTCCGGGCAAGGTGCCCTACGCCATGGTCAAGCAGCAGTACGGCGACCAGGCGCGTCACGAAGTTCTGTCGGAGCAGCTGGACCGTGCTTTCGGCGAGGCCGTGACTGCCCAGAAGATGAATGTTGCCGGTTACCCGCGCCTTGAGGCGAAGGAAACCGAGAGCACCACGCACATGGAATTCACCGCTGTGTTCGAGGTGTATCCGGAATTTGTGCCGGGCGACCTGTCGACCGCAGAAATCGAGCGTCCGACGCTGGAAGTTGGCGCCGCCGAAATCGAGAAGACCCTGGACATCCTGCGCAAGCAACGTGTCCGTTACGACAATGCCGACCGTGGCGCCGAGAAGGAAGACCGCGTGGTCATCGACTTCACCGGCAAGAAGGATGGCGTTGCCTTCGCCGGTGGCTCGGCTGTCGATTACCCGTTCGTTCTCGGCCAGGGCATGATGCTGCCGGATTTCGAAAAGGCGGTTGAGGGTGCCAAGGCTGGCGAGTCGAAGACTTTCGACCTGACCTTCCCTGAGGATTACCACGCCAAGGATCTGGCTGGCCAGACCGTGCAGTTCGAGATTGCCGTCAAGCAGGTTCAGGCGCCGCGTCTGCCGGATGTCGATGCCGATTTCGCCAAGATGATGGGCGTGACCGATGGCGACGTGGAAAAGATGCGCGCCGAGATCGAAGCCAATCTGCGTCGCGAAGTGAAGCGCCGCATCGAGGCCAAGCTGAAGGACCAGGTCATGGAAGCCCTGCTCAAGGCCAACCCGATTTCCGTGCCGGCCGCGCTGGTCGATATGGAAATTCAGCGCCTGATGCAATCTGCCCGCAAGGACATGGAACAGCGTGGCATGAAGGTCAACGACATGCCGCTGCAGCCGGAATGGTTTGCCGACCAGGCAAAGCGCCGCGTCACGCTTGGCCTGATCCTTGCTGAAGTGGTGAAGACGGAGAAGCTTCAGGCTTCGCCGGAGCAGGTTCGGACGATGGTGGAAGACATGGCCGCCAGCTACGAACAGCCGGAAGAAGTCGTCCGTTGGTACTACGCCCAACCGCAGCGCCTGAGCGATGTCGAGGGTGTGGCTATCGAGAACAACGTGGTCGAATGGGTTCTTGGCAAGGCCAAGGTCACCGAAAAGGCTGCCGTGTTTGATGAATTGATGAACCAGCAGCAGTAAGCTGTTTCTCGTCAGAAATACGACAACCGTCTTAAATGCAACAAACAAGGGCCAACATGATTATCGACAACGCAAGCAACTGGGATCCGCAGGCTTTGGGCCTGGTCCCGATGGTGGTTGAGCAGAGCGGACGCGGAGAACGTGCGTACGACATCTATTCGCGCCTGCTGAAGGAGCGGGTGATCTTTCTTGTTGGCCCGGTCAACGACGCCAGCGCCAACCTGGTCGTTGCCCAGATGCTGTTCCTTGAAGCGGAAAACCCGGACAAGGACATCTCTTTCTACATCAACTCGCCGGGCGGTTCGGTGACGGCAGGGCTGTCGATCTACGACACCATGCAGTTCATCAAGCCCAACGTGTCGACGTTGTGCATCGGCCAGGCGGCCTCGATGGGTGCCTTCCTTTTGTGCGCAGGCACCAAAGGCAAGCGTTTCGCGCTGCCGAATTCGCGCGTAATGATCCATCAGCCGCTGGGCGGTTTCCAGGGCCAGGCTTCGGATTTCGCGATCCATGCCCGGGAAATCCTGTCCATCAAGGACAAGCTGAACCGCATCATGGCCGAACATACCGGCCAGCCGCTGGAGCGTATCGAGAAAGATACGGACCGCGACAATTTCCTGTCCTCGACCGAGGCTGTGGAATATGGTTTGATTGACCAGGTGCTGACCCGCCGCGAAGCGGCTTGATCAAGGAGAACGGGATGTCGAAGGACGGCCAGGAAAAACTGCTTTATTGCTCCTTTTGCGGCAAGAGCCAGCATGAAGTCAAGAAACTGATTGCCGGTCCGTCGGTTTTCATCTGCGACGAGTGCATCGCCCTGTGCAATGACATCGTCCATGACGAACTCCCGGAAGAGTCGGCCAAGGCGGGTCGCTCCGACCTGCCGACGCCGCGCGAGATCAGCTCGATCCTCGACCAGTACGTGATCGGCCAGGAAGTTGCCAAGCGCATCCTCGCCGTGGCCGTCTACAACCATTACAAGCGACTGCGCCACACCGCCAAGAATGCCGGCGAGGTGGAACTATCGAAGAGCAACATCCTGCTGATCGGCCCGACCGGTTCCGGCAAGACCCTGCTCGCCCAGACGCTCGCCCGCATGCTGAACGTGCCGTTCGTGATGGCCGATGCCACCACGCTGACGGAAGCCGGCTATGTCGGCGAGGACGTCGAGAACATCATCCAGAAGTTGCTGCAGAAGTGCGACTACGATGTCGAGAAGGCCCAGCAGGGCATCGTCTACATCGATGAAATCGACAAGATTTCGCGCAAGTCGGACAACCCGTCGATCACCCGCGACGTTTCGGGTGAAGGCGTGCAGCAGGCGCTGCTCAAGCTGATCGAAGGCACCACGGCTTCGATTCCGCCGCAGGGCGGGCGCAAGCATCCGAACCAGGATTTCGTCCAGGTCGATACCACCAACATCCTGTTCATCTGCGGCGGCGCTTTCGCCGGCCTGGAAAAGGTCATCCGCAACCGCTCCGAGCGCGGCGGCATCGGCTTCGGTGCCGAGGTCAAGAGCAAGGACGACGGCAAGGAAGTCGGCAAGATCCTGCTCGACGTCGAACCAGAAGACCTGATCAAGTTCGGTCTGATTCCGGAACTGATCGGCCGTCTGCCCGTCGTGGCGACGCTGCAGGAGCTGGAGGCGGATGCCCTCGTCCAGATCCTGACTGAACCGAAGAACGCACTGGTGAAGCAGTACCAGAAGCTGTTCGACATGGAAGAAGTGGAACTGGAGATCCGTCCGGGCGCCCTCGCCGCCATCGCCAAGAAGGCGCTGGAGCGCAAGACGGGTGCGCGCGGCCTGCGTTCGATCATGGAACACGCCCTGCTCGACGTAATGTACGAACTCCCGGGCATGGAGAATGTCGAAAAGGTCGTGATCGACGAGAACATGATTACCGGCGACACCCCGCCGTTGCTGATCTACGCCGACCAGCCCAAGGTCTCCGGCTCGAACTGAGCCGGGGGTTCTTGAAATCCGGTTCCCTGCCCTCATTTAGGGGGCTCATACCTATTTCAAAGGCACACTGATGTCGAACCCCAACACGCTTCCGGAAACCCTCGAACTGCCGCTGCTGCCGTTGCGCGATGTAGTCGTGTTTCCGCACATGGTCATTCCGCTGTTCGTCGGCCGCCCGAAATCCATCAAGGCGCTCGAGATGGCGATGGAGTCCGGCAAGCAGATCATGCTGGTCGCCCAGAAATCGGCGGCCAAGGATGAACCCGAACCCGAGGATCTGTACCGGATCGGCTGCATGGCCAACATCCTGCAGATGCTCAAGCTGCCCGACGGCACCGTCAAGGTGCTGGTCGAAGGCACCCAGCGCGCCCGCGTCGAAGCCATCGACGTGCAGTCGGCAGTGTTCATGGCGACCGCCGTGCCGCTGTCGCAGTCCGGCGCCGACGATCACGAGATCGAGGCGATGCGCCGCGCCGTGGTCGCCCAGTTCGACCAGTTCGTCAAACTGAACAAGAAGATTCCGCCAGAGGTTCTGTCGTCGATCACCGGCATCGAGGACGCCGGCCGCCTGGCCGACACCATCGCCGCGCATCTGCCGCTGAAGATCGAGCAAAAGCAGGAAGTGCTGGAAATGGACAATGTGCGCGAGCGCATCGACCGCCTGCTCTCCCAGCTGGAAGCCGAAATCGACATCCTGCAGGTGGAAAAGCGCATCCGCGGCCGCGTCAAGCGGCAGATGGAAAAGAGCCAGCGCGAGTACTACCTGAACGAGCAGGTCAAGGCGATCCAGAAGGAACTTGGTGAAGGCGAAGAAGGGGCCGATCTCGAGGAACTGGACAAGAAGATTGCTGCCGCCGGCATGAGCAAGGAAGGCCTGGCCAAGGCCCAGGGCGAGCTGAAGAAGCTGCGCCTGATGTCGCCGATGTCGGCCGAAGCCACTGTCGTGCGCAACTTCATCGAAACGCTGATCGGCCTGCCGTGGCGCAAGAAGACGCGCATCAGCAAGGATCTGCGCGCCGCCGAAAAAATTCTCGACGCCGATCATTTCGGCCTCGACAAGGTCAAGGAACGCATCGTCGAGTATCTTGCCGTGCAACAGCGCGTGGACAAGGTCAAGGCGCCGATCCTGTGTCTGGTCGGCCCCCCGGGCGTCGGCAAGACCTCGCTCGGCCAGTCGATCGCCAAGGCGACCAACCGCAAGTTCGTGCGCATGGCACTGGGCGGCGTCCGTGACGAAGCCGAAATCCGCGGCCACCGTCGTACCTACATCGGCTCGATGCCGGGCAAGATCCTGTCCAGCCTGACCAAGGCCGGCGTGCGCAATCCGCTGTTCCTGCTCGACGAAGTGGACAAGCTCGGCCAGGATTTCCGTGGCGATCCGTCGTCAGCGCTGCTGGAAGTGCTTGATCCGGAACAGAACAACACCTTCCAGGATCATTACGTCGAGGTCGATTTCGACCTTTCCGACGTGATGTTCGTGGCCACCGCCAACACGCTGAACATCCCTGCCCCGCTGCTCGACCGGATGGAAGTCATCCGCCTGTCCGGCTACACCGAGGACGAGAAGGTCAATATCGCCATGCGTTATCTGCTGCCCAAGCAGATGAAGAACAACGGCGTCAAGAAGACCGAGCTGATTGTTGCCGAGAGCGCCGTCCGCGACATCGTCCGCTACTACACCCGGGAAGCTGGCGTGCGGGCGCTGGAACGCGAGATTTCGAAGATCTGCCGCAAGGTCGTCAAGACGCTGGTGCTGAAGGCTCGCGACAGCAAGATGACGGTCAACGCCCGGAATCTGGACAAATTCCTCGGCGTGCGTCGCTACAGCTACGGCATGGCCGAGAAGGAAAACCAGGTTGGTCAGGTCACCGGTCTGGCGTGGACCGAAGTCGGCGGCGAACTGCTGACCATCGAATGCGCCAACATGCCGGGCAAGGGCAACATCCTGCGCACCGGCTCGCTCGGCGACGTCATGAAGGAATCGGTCGAAGCTGCCCGCTCGGTGGTGCGCGCCCGCGCCCGTCGTCTCGGCATCAAGGACGAGGTCTTCGAAAAGACCGACCTGCATATCCACGTTCCCGAGGGCGCTACGCCGAAGGACGGCCCGTCGGCAGGTATCGCCATGACCACCGCCCTGGTTTCGTCCTACACGGGCATTCCTGTGCGTTGTGACGTGTGTATGACCGGCGAGATCACCCTGCGTGGTGAAGTGCTGGCCATCGGTGGCCTCAAGGAGAAGCTGCTGGCCGCCGTTCGCGGTGGTCTGAAGACGGCGCTGATCCCGGAAGAGAACGTCAAGGATCTGACCGAGATCACCGAAAACATCAAGAACCGCATCGAGATCGTTCCCGTCAAATGGATCGACCAGGTGCTGGAACGGGCGCTGGAAACCCTCCCGCAACCGTTGCCCGAAGCAAATGATGCAGCGCCCGAACTGGCCGCCGCAACCGATGATTCGGTGAAAAAGGCCGTGCTTACCCATTGATTTTTAAGGGCTGGATGCCGGCGTCCTAGCGCCGGCATCCGGAAGCACCGTCCAGACCCGGGTAAACCCGGGCAAAATCCGCTTGACACAAGGATTTCGGGGGAGATATAAATCGCCCCTCAACAAATTTTCACCACTCCAATCCTTTCTAGGGGACTTACATGAACAAGACTGAACTGATCGATCAGATCGCCTCCGCTGCCGACATTTCCAAGGCTGCTGCCGGCCGTGCACTGGATGCCGCCGTTGAAGCCATCAAGGGCGCCCTCAAGGAAGGCGACAGCGTCAACCTGATCGGTTTCGGCACCTTCTACGTCGGCGAGCGCGCTGCCCGCACCGGTCGCAATCCGCGCACCGGCAAGACCCTGGAAATCAAGGCTGCCAAGTCGCCGAAGTTCCGTGCCGGCAAGGGCCTCAAGGACGCCGTTAACTGATATAATGCCGCTCCTTCTGCGCTGGCCGCAGATGGGTGCTTAGCTCAGTTGGTAGAGCGTCGCCCTTACAAGGCGAATGTCGGCGGTTCGACCCCGTCAGCACCCACCAAAATTCAGAAACCCCGCTCCGGCGGGGTTTTTTATTGTCGAGCAACTTTCATCTTTTCCCGAAACCCCTTGCAATCTCTGGCACTCTCCGTATAATGCGCGGCTCTGACAGCGCGCCCGTAGCTCAGTTGGATAGAGTACTTGGCTACGAACCAAGGGGTCGGGCGTTCGAATCGCTCCGGGCGCGCCATTCAGAAAAAGGAGTCTTTCTCCGGACAGATTCCACCGTTGTACAGACAGCGCGCCCGTAGCTCAGTTGGATAGAGTACTTGGCTACGAACCAAGGGGTCGGGCGTTCGAATCGCTCCGGGCGCGCCAGTCGAAAAAAATGCACCGTTTCCGGTGCTTTTTTTTCGTCCACATTTCGCGCTCCACAACCTAGACACTCCCATCCCCTGCGCCACGGAACATTGCCGGCGTCAGGTCGTATTTCTGCAGCAGTCGGTAGAACTCGGTCCGGTTGCGGTCGGCGATGCGCGAGGCATCGGCGACGTTGCCGTCGGTCAGCTTGAGCAGGCGGATCAGGTAATCGCGTTCGAAACGCTGCTTGGCTTCTGCATAGGTCAGCGCTTCCATGGCCGGTGCCCGCAGCGCACGCTGGACCAGCGTTGCCGGAATCAGCGGCGTCGAGGTCAGCGCACAACTCTGCTCGACGACATTGAACAATTGCCGGACGTTGCCGGGCCAGCTGGCGGTGGCCAGCGCTTCGAGCGCGTCCGGGGCAAAGCCGCTGATCGGCTTGCCGTATTTGGCGGCGACCAGGCGCAGGAAATGCGCCGACAGCAGCGGGATGTCCTCGCGCCTTTCGTCGAGACGCGGCAGCGTCAGCGAAACGACGTCGAGACGGTAGTAAAGGTCTTCCCGGAACGCGCCCTGGGCCATCGCAGCTTCTAGGTCGCGATGGGTGGCCGACAGCAGGCGGACATCGACGGCTTCGGCATGGGTGGCGCCAACCGGGCGGACGACGCGCTCCTGCAGCACGCGCAGCAGCTTGACCTGCAGCGCCAGCGGCATGTCGCCGATTTCATCGAGGAACAGCGTACCGCCGTTGGCGGCCTGGATCAGGCCGCTGCGTGCCGTGGCGGCGCCGGTGAAGGCACCACGGACATGGCCGAAGAGTTCGGATTCGAGCAGCGGTTCCGGAATGGCGCCGCAGTTGATGGCGATGAAGGGACCTTGCGCCCGCGGACTGGCGCGATGGATGGCCCGGGCGAGGACCTCCTTGCCGGTGCCGCTTTCCCCGCGGATCAGCACACTGGCTTCCGATGCCGCCACCATGCGCGCGTCGGCCAGCAGTTCGGCCATGCGCGTGCTGCGGTAGACCACCCCTTCCAGCCATTTTTCATCATCGTCGCTGGTTTGCTGCAGACCGGGGGCTGCCGACAGCAGCAGGGCCTGGTCGATGCGCGCCAGCAGGGTCTGGCTGTCGAAGGGTTTGGTCAGGTAACCGAAAACCCCGCGCGAGGTGGCGTCGACCGCATCAGGGATGGTGCCGTGGGCGGTCAGCAGGATGACCGGCAGGCTGGGACGGGTACTGCGCAGTTCCTCAAAGAGCGACAGGCCATCGCGGCCGGGCAGCCGGATATCGCTGATGACCAGACGCGGCGGATCGATGGCGACATGCGCCAGCCCTTCCTCGGCCGAGGTCGCCGGCGTTACGCGAAAGCCCCGGGCCTGCAGGCGCATCGTCAGCAGGCGGCGGATGTCTTCGTCGTCATCGATGATCAGGATGTGCGCACCGGCAGCGGCAACGGGCTTCATTGCAGGCTCCCCGGCAACGGGCTGCGCGGCCGGCTGGGCAGGCTGCGTTCGATTTCGGCCAGACGGTCGAGCTTTTCCTGCAACTCCTGGAGCTTGCGCTGGCCTTCCTTGAGTTGAAGCGCGAGACGTTCGTTGTGGGTTTCGAGTTTCTGCCGTTCGGCCAGTTGCTCGCCAAGCAGGCGGGCCAGCGGCTGCAGCCTGACGGCGGCAGGCTCGGCATTGCGCTGGATGGCTTCGAGCAGCGCCTGGGCCCGCGCCATATCGGCTGTGCCACGCGGATGCGCGAGCAGCAGCGCCAGCCGCATCTGGGCATCGGGGTCGCCGGGCATCGCTGCCAGCTCAGCCCGGTCACGGACAATCTCGCCGGCGCTCAGTGCCGGCAGTGCCTGCTGGTAGGCAAGTGCCGCCAGCGGCCCCTGGCCATTCAGACGCGATGGCCTCTCCGGCAAGGCCGTGCAGGCGGCGGTCGCGAGTACGGCGACAATCAACAGACAGGTACGCAAGTTATCTTTCATCAGGAATATCCACTTGAAAACAGGCGCCACGAGCGCAAGGCACGAGTGCCACGCTGCCGCCCATGGCGCGTACCAGTTCGCGCACGATGGAGAGGCCGACGCCACTGCCGCGGCGAGCCACGGGCGCGCGCTGGCGGCCCTGGACGAAGGGTTCGAAGATGCGTTGCACGTCCTCCGGCGCCACGCCCGGCCCCTGGTCGCTGCATTCGAATCGCCAGCCCCGCTGGCTACGTGAGGCGTGGAGTTCGATGCAGCCACCGGACGGGCTGAAATCGATGGCATTGGCCAGCAGGTTGTCGAGGATCACGGCCATTTTCCCGGCGTCGAGTTCGGCAGCGCCCTCCCCGGCCTGACGATGTATCTGCAACTGGCGGGCCTGGGCCGGAAGTTCGTGGCGTTGCGCGGCCTCTTCCAGCAAGCGCGCCGGCTCGACCCGGGCGATGTTCAGGTGACGCGCTTCGAAGGCGGCGGCATTCAGGCTGAGCAGGCTTTCGATCTGCCCCTGCAGGCCGCCGACATTGTGCGCCAGGATATCGACCACTTCCCGCTGGCTGGCGGACAGCGGCCCGGGCACTTCCTCGGCCAGCAGGGCGATGCCTTCCTTGAGCGCGGTCAGCGGGGTCTTCAGTTCGTGCGAAACGTGGCGCAGGGTCCGCTCCCGGTCGGCTTCGAGCTCGGCCAGATGCTGGCGCAGCCAGTCCAGGCGCCGCCCGAGACGACGCAAGTCGTCCGGACCGCCGACCGTGACAGGCTGATCGAAGCGGCTGGCACCGAGCCGGCCGATGACGTCTTCCAGCTGGCGCACCGGCCGGACCAGCCACCAGCCCATGGCCAGCGCCGCCAGCACGGCCCCCAGCAGGGCCAGCGCGAGGCGGCTGCCAAGCTGGGCCCGGCGGCGCTCCAGTTCACCAAGCAGGCGATCGTTTTCATGTTCGATCCAGCGCTGGCTGGCGAGCCGGATGGTGTCGTTGAAGCCGGCGAGGCGGTCGAGCATGCCTGCCAGCTCATCCGTGCCCGCCTTGCGATCCAGGGCGCTGCTCAACTCGCTGGCAACGCCGCGCCAGCCGGCCAGGGCTTCGCCAAGACTGGCTGCTTCGGGGACATCGATGCGCGCCAGCAATGCCAGCGATTGCGCCAGGTGTTCGTCGAAGCGTAGCCGCAACTGGGGATCATCGAGCACCAGGAACTGCCGTGCGCTGCGCTCGATATCGATGCTGCGTTCGGCCAGCGTCTGCACGGCGGCAGTCAGTTGCAGCGCCTGCGTGCTGTTGTCCCGGCTCTGGCCGACCAGGCGTTCGAGCAGCAACCAGCCGTGCACTGCCACGCCGCCAAGCAGGATGACGATCAGCAGGAAGCCGGCAAGCATGCCTTGACGGAACGAAATTCGCCTCATGAAAAATCAACAATCCTCATAATAATCATGGATATAACCAATCTGTCGGCAACAAGCGACATTCTATCCCCGCAGCAGCACTGGCTTGCAGCCGGGGGCAAAAATACCTGTCGCTTTTTGCCGACATGGCAGCAGGAAAGCCGGCGAGCAAAAAACACAAGCTACTGTTTTAAATGAACAAATAATTCCTGGCACGCTTATCGCGATAGGGGTTCCGAGCGTCATTTCCGACCTTGCTACCAGGAGAGCCCATGTTCATGAAATCCAGCCCTTCCGTTGTTCGCAACGATCCGATTACCCGCAACGAGGCGAGATCGGTGCTTGGGGGGAGTTCCCCGATCAAGGCGCCCGCCGGCAGCAGCCGGCAGGAAGCGCCACCGCCGCCACAGAGCGGCAACCGCAACAGTGAAATCCCGTCGAACGCAGTACCTGAAGCACCCGTAGTAGCTGAAACCCAGATCGTCGCCAAGGAAACGGGGGCCCGACTGATCGTCGGCCCCGACGTCAAGCTGAAGGGCGCGGAAATTCTCGATTGCGACACCCTGGTCGTCGAAGGCCGGGTCGAAGCGACGATGGACAGCCGCGTTATCCGCATCGCCGACAAGGGCGCCTTTTCCGGCAAGGTCAGCATCGATGTCGCCGAGATCCACGGCAGCTTCGATGGCGAACTGACCGCCCGCTCGCAACTGATCATCCACGCCACCGGCCGGGTCAGCGGCAAGATTCGCTACGGCAAGCTGGTGATCGCCGAGGGCGGCGAATTGTGCGGCGACATCAACGCCCTGGCGGCAGAAAGGAGCAGCGTACCGATCCTGAACGCAATCTCGGCCTGAACGCAAAGACTGGTCATTTTCAGGGAAGCCCCGTAGACTGCGGAGCTTCCCTTTTTTTGTCACAGGCGATTCCATGGCTCAATATGTAATGTCGATGCTGCGCGTCAGCAAGATCGTCCCGCCCAAGCGGCAGATCATCAAGGACATCTCCCTGTCCTTCTTTCCAGGCGCGAAGATCGGCCTGCTCGGCCTGAACGGCGCCGGCAAGTCGACGGTGCTGAAGATCATGGCCGGCGTGGACAAGGAATACGACGGCGAGGTGCAGCATCTGGCCGGCGTGTCGATTGGCTACCTGCCGCAGGAACCGCAGCTTGACGCCGCCAAGACGGTGCGCGAGGAAGTCGAATCGGCGCTCGGCGAAGTCATGCAGGCACAGGCCAAGCTCGACGAGGTCTATGCCGCCTACGCCGACCCGGAAGCCGATTTCGACAAGCTGGCAGAAGAACAGGCCCGCCTGGAGGCGATCATCGCCACCGGCGGCTCCGATACCGAGCACCAGATGGAACTGGCCGCCGACGCGCTGCGCCTGCCGCCCTGGGATGCCGTCATCGGCAACCTGTCCGGCGGTGAAAAGCGCCGCGTTGCGCTGTGCAAGCTGCTGCTGGCCAAGCCCGACATGCTGCTGCTCGACGAACCGACCAACCACCTCGACGCCGAATCGGTCGAATGGCTTGAACAGTTCCTCGTCCGCTTCCCCGGCACCGTCGTCGCCGTCACCCACGACCGTTACTTCCTCGACAACGCCGCCGAATGGATTCTCGAACTCGACCGCGGCCACGGTATTCCCTGGAAGGGCAACTACTCGTCCTGGCTGGAGCAGAAGGAAGCCCGCCTGGAAACCGAAAACAAGCAGATCGACGCCCACATGAAGGCGATGAAGCAGGAACTGGAATGGGTGCGCAGCAATCCGAAGGCGCGCCAGGCCAAGTCCAAGGCCCGCCTGTCGCGCTTCGAGGAAATGTCCAGCCAGGAATACCAGAAGCGCAACGAGACCCAGGAAATCTTCATCCCGGTCGCCGAGCGCCTGGGCGACAAGGTCATCGAATTCAACGGCGTCACCAAGTGCTTCGGCGACAAGCTGCTGATGGACAACGTCAGCTTCACCATCCCGGCCGGCGCCATCGTCGGCATCATCGGCCCGAACGGCGCCGGTAAATCAACGCTGTTCAAGATGATCACCGGCCAGCAGCAACCGGATTCCGGTACGGTCGACATCGGCCCGACGGTCAAAATGGCTTACGTCGATCAGTCGCGCGACTGCCTCGACGGCAGCAAGACGGTGTTCGAGGAACTGGCCCAGGGCAGCGACATCCTGCAGATCGGCAAGTTCGAGATGCCCAGCCGCGCCTACATCGGCCGCTTCAACTTCAAGGGCGGCGATCAGGGCAAACTGGTCGGCAACCTGTCCGGCGGTGAACGCGGTCGCCTGCATCTGGCGAAGACGCTGATGGCCGGCGGCAACGTGCTGCTGCTCGACGAACCGTCAAACGACCTCGACGTCGAAACCCTGCGCGCGCTGGAAGACGCCCTGCTCGAATTCGCCGGTTGCGCGCTGGTCATCTCGCACGACCGCTGGTTCCTCGACCGCATCTGCACGCACATCCTGGCCGCCGAAGGCGATTCGCAATGGAATTTCTTCGCCGGCAACTACCAGGAATACGAGGAAGACAAGCGCAAGCGCCTGGGTGAAGAAGGCGCCAAGCCGAAGCGCATCCGCTACAAGCCGATCACGCGCTGATACCGGGTGGCTGTGTGCGATCCGGGCTCATGGATCGCCACGGCCTGCGGCCTCGCGATGACGGACTGCCCCGTCATTGCGAGCGTAGTGAAGCAATCCAGGCCTGCGCCTCTCGCGATGACAGACCATGCAAAACGGGCGCCTGATCAGCGCCCGTTTCTGTTTTCTGCCCCGCTGCTGCGAGGCAGGATAAAAAATCAATGCTTGAGGTTGGCGGCGAAGACCGCGCGGCTCTTTTCGGAAAACTGGAATTCGGAGAAGGCACGTTCGATTTCGGCCAGGTTGTCACCCGACGAGCGATCCTCGAAACAGATGCCGATGCTCTTGCCGTTGGCGGCCAGCGTCTGGAACGCGAAACGCCAGCGTTGCGCCTCTGCCAGCCGCTCGCGCAGTTGGGCTTCGTTGGAAATGGAAATACCGGCCTTCTTCAGGGAATCCAGGAACTGCTCGAAGGATTCGTTGCTAAGACTACCCATTTATGTCTCCGTTAGATTACGGTGCAGCGGCACCATGTGTCGAATAACGACCTTCCCGGCATTCGGTTGACACTAAAGTGATAGAAAAGTGACGGAAGTTTGAATGCGATAATGTCGCCCATGAAAAAACAGAATCCCCCTGCCGCCATTCCGGAAATCCGCCCCGGGCAGTCGATTGAACTGCTCAAGGAACTGCATATCCTGACCCGCGACGGGAAACTCAACCAGGACAGCCGACGCAAGCTGAAACAGGTGTATCACCTGGCCCAGTTCATCGAACCGCTGCTCGACGGCATGGAAACCCTCGTCGATCACGGTGCCGGCAAGTCCTACCTCGGCTTCATCCTCTACGATCTCTATATCAAGGAGCGTGCCAGCGGCGACGTCATCGGTATCGAAACGCGCACCGAGCTCGTCGAAAAATCACGCGAACTGGCCGCCCGGCTTGGCTTTCCGCGCATGCGCTTCCTTGCCTGCACGGTCGAGGATTCGCTGACTTCCGGCGAGTTGCCAGCCACTGTCGATGTCGTTACGGCCCTGCATGCCTGCAATACGGCGACCGATGACGCGATCCGTTTCGCTCTGACACGACAGGCGAAGCACGTCGTGCTGGTGCCCTGCTGCCAGGCCGAGGTCGCCGCGACGATGCGGGCCCGCAAGAACGAATCGCTGGGCCAGACGCCGCTGTCCGAACTGTGGCGCCATCCGATCCACACCCGCGAACTGGGCAGCCACCTGACCAACGTGCTGCGCTGCCTGCTGCTCGAATCGCACGGCTACGACGTCACCGTCACCGAACTGGTCGGCTGGGAGCATTCGATGAAGAACGAGTTGATCATCGCCAGCAAACGCGGTGCCCCGAGAAAAAATGCCCGCGAGCGGGCTGAAGCCATCCTGCGCGAGTTCAATATCGAGGAACTTGCGCCGCGCTTCGCCTACTAAGTCCGCCATGACCCGAATCCAGCACCCTCTCGAACTCCTCGCGCCGGCCAAGAACGCCGATTTCGGCATCGAAGCGATCCGTCACGGCGCTGACGCCGTCTATATCGGTGGCCCGGCTTTCGGTGCCCGCTACGGTGCCGGCAACGATGTCGGCGAAATCCAACGCCTGTGCGAGTTCGCCCATCGCTACCGGGCAAAGGTCTTCGTCGCGGTGAACACCATCCTGCACGACGACGAACTGGAAGACAGCCGCCGGCTGGCCTGGCAACTGTACGAGGCCGGCGCCGATGCGCTGATCATCCAGGACATGGGCCTGCTGGAAATGGAGTTGCCGCCGATCCAGCTCCACGCCAGCACCCAGACCGACATCCGCAATCCGGCCAAGGCCAAGTTCCTCGAAGATGCGGGCTTCTCGCAGATCGTGCTGGCGCGCGAGATGAGCATCAAGGAAATCGAGGCGGTGGCCGGGCAGACGACGCTGGCGCTCGAGTATTTCGTCCATGGTGCGCTCTGTGTCGCTTATTCGGGACAGTGCTACATCAGCCACGCCCACACCGGGCGCAGCGCCAACCGCGGCGAATGTTCGCAGGCCTGCCGGCTGCCGTACACGCTGGTCGACGACAAGGGCAAGGTGGTCACCGAGAACCAGCATCTGCTGTCGATGAAGGACAACAACCAGACCGAGAACCTGCTGGCGCTGATCGAGGCCGGCGTGTCGTCGTTCAAGATCGAGGGCCGGTTGAAGGACCTGTCCTACGTCAAGAACATCACCGCGCATTACCGCACGCTGCTCGACGACATCATCGCTGCCAACCCGCAATACACCCGCGCTTCCAGCGGCCGTTCGACCTTCACCTTCACGCCGCAGCCGGACAAGACCTTCAACCGCGGCTACACCGACTATTTCGCCAACGACCGCCAGGACGACATCGGCGCCTTCGATTCGCCGGCCTTTGTCGGCGAACTGGTTGGCGAGGTGGCCGAAATCGGCGCCGGCTGGATCGTCGTCAACACCGATGAAACCTTCCATAACGGTGACGGCGTCTGCTTCCACGACGCGCATGGCGATGTCCAGGGGATGCGCATCAACCGGGCGGAAGGGAAGAAACTCTACCCCGCCGAAATCCCGGCCGACCTGACCGAAGGCGCGACGCTGTTCCGCAATCGCGACCAGGAATTCGAGCGGGCGCTGGAGAAGGAATCGGCCGACCGGCGCGTGGCCGTCAAGGCGGTATTCGCTGAAGCTGCCAATGGCTTCGCGCTGACGCTGACCGACGAGGACGGCGTCAATGTTGCGGTCAACCTGCCAAAAGACACAAAAACCGGCAGCGAACTCGCCCAGAATCCGGATGCCACGCTGGCCAAGCTCAAGGAAAACCTCGGCAAATTCGGCAATACGATGTTCGTTGCCGAATCGGTCGACGTGCAACTGACGCAACCGTGGTTCCTGCCGGTGGGCGCGATCAACGCGCTGCGCCGCGAAGCCGCCGGCAAGCTCGAAGCTGCGCGCATCGCCAGCCATCCACGCCCGCCACGCGCAGCGCCGGCAGCCGACCCGGCGCCCTACCCGCAGGACGAACTGACCTATCTCGGCAACGTCTTCAACGCCAAGGCCCGCGCTTTCTACGAGAAGCACGGCGTCAAGCTGATCGAGGAAGCCTACGAGGCCGGCAACGAAAAGGGCATGGTGTCGCTGATGATCACCCGCCATTGCCTGCGCTACAGCTTCAACCTGTGCCCGAAGGAAGTGAAGCACCTGAAGCCGGACCCGATGATGCTGATCAACGGCAACGAGAAGCTGATCCTCAAGTTCGACTGCAAGGCCTGCGAGATGCACGTGGTCGGCAAGATGAAGAAAGGCGTCAAACTGAACCTCGGCACCATCCGCCCGGCATAATAACGGCATGCAACCGACTGCCTGCCCTTCCTGCCGCCAGCCGATGCACAAGCGCCGCTTCGAGCGCAATGTGCACGGCGAAGTCATCCTAGACCTGTGTTTTCACTGCCACGGCATCTGGTTCGACGAGTTCGAGAGCGTGCAGATCACGCCGGGCGGCGTCGTCGAACTGTTCCGGCTGATCCACGAGCATCGCGACGAACAACGCCTGCCGCTGCGCGACGTGCTGCACTGCCCGCGCTGCGACGAGCGCCTGCTGCACGGGCTGGACGTGTCGAAACACGGCGGCCGCTTCAATTACCACCGCTGCCTGCAGAAGCACGGCCGGTTCACGACCTTTGCCCAGTTGATGATCGAAAAGGGCTTCGTCCGGCAGTTGACCGGCGCAGAAATCGACGACCTGGCCAGCAAGGTCGGCACCATCCGCTGCACCGGCTGCGGCGCACCGGTGGACATCCGCCACGATCACGCCTGCCGGCATTGCCGGGCACCGATTTCGATCCTCGATCCGCAAGCCGTGGACAAGGCGCTGGATCGCCTGCACCAGGCCGAGGAAGTCCGCAGCCGGCGCGATGTCGAAATGCTCGGCGACGCGATCGTCATGCGCGAGCGGGAAAAATCGCGTTTCCAGCGCGAGCAGCGCGAGAATTTCAACCAGCTCGATATCGGCGACCTGATCGTTTCCGGCGTCGACCTGCTCGCGCGCATCCTGCGCCGCTGACGTAAAAAAGGCGGCCCCGCGGGTCCGCCCTGGCGCCTGTCGGCGTCGCTTACTGGACGCGGATCTCGACGCAGCGACCTTCTTCGGCGCTACCGCTGCCGAGCGTCGATTCCGGTTTGCGCATTTTCACGCGGTCGACCGCAACACCGCCGGCGACCAGCGCATCGCGCACGGCCAGCGCACGCTGCTTGGCCAGTTCGGCATTCATCGCCGGATCACCCGACTGGTCATGGAAACCGGACAGCAGAACGATGGCGTCAGCCTTTGCTGCCAGCGCAGCGACCGTTTGCCCGACGACGGCCTGATCGCCCTCGCCCAACGCGGCGGAACTGACGGCGAAATACACCTTGGCCAACGCTTCGCCGACCGGTGCGATATCGCTTTCCTCAGCGACGGCAACCATAGCAGTGGCCGGCGCGGCGGTTTGGCCGGCCTTCCAAACACCGAGTCCGACAACCAGCGCGATCACGCCGAAAATCACACCGGCGAGAACGCCGAAGACCACACCCTGAGTTTCGTTTTCGTCTTGAGACATGCTGATTGACCTCGTTAGGAAAGAATGGAAAAAATCACTCCGGCATTCTACCCAGCTTGTGCGCTCAACAGTGTTTCAGGTGTCAGCTGAATCGACTGTTCGCCACCGGCCAGCCAGATCGTGCCTTCCTGGATGGTGCAGGAGAGTTTCATCGAGCGCTCGGCCAGTCGCCCCAGCGCCTGCGTTTCCTCGGCCGTCAGGCGCAGCACGGTGAGATTGGAAAAGCGCGCGAGCAGCGGCGCAACCTGCTGCCACCAGACATCGACCGAACGTGCGCCGTAGCTGAGCACGACCGCCCGGTCGGCCTTGTTGCAGCCCTTGCGGATGCGGCTTTCATCGGGCTGCCCGACTTCGATCCAGGTGCGCAGCACGCCGGACGGATCGACTTCCTGCAGCGCGCAGTCATCGTCGCTCGACAGGCCCTTGCTGAAAGCGAGATCCGGCCCGGCGTACAGCGCAAAGGCGAGGATCCGCACCATCATCCGCTCATCGGTTTCCGACGGATGACGGGCGACGGTAAATGCGTATTCGGCGAAATGCCCGCGATCAAGATCGGAGACCTGAAGTTCGGCCTTGAAGACCGTTGATTTGAGCGCCATGACCAGCCCCGGAAAAAGGCGCGATTATCCCATGACGCCTCCGCCAAAGCAGACTACGATAAGTGCTGTTAACCGACCGGAGACGCCGCCATGAACACCTCCCGCATCGCCTTGTGCCTGCTCGCCGCCAGCATCGCCTCGACCGTCGGGGCCGCCGACCTGCCCAAACGCAAATCCGGTCTCTGGGAAATCCGCACGCAGATGTCCGGCATGCCTGCCGGCATGCCGGGCCAGGGACCGATCCAGATGTGCATCGACCAGAACAGCGACAACATGACGCAGGATTCGTCCGCCCCCGGCGAAAAACCGGACTGCCCGGTGATGCAGGTCAAACCCGGCATCGGCAAGATGACCATCCATTCGGTCTGCCGCCACAACGGCACGACGGCGACGACCGATGCCGAGATCACTGGCGACTTCAACCGCAGTTACCGCAGCGACATGATCACCCGCTTCAGCCCGCCGCAGGACGGCATGAAGGAAATGAAGATGGTCCAGGAAGCACGCTGGCTCGGCCCCTGCCAGCCGGGCCAGAAAGCCGGCGACATCATCATGCCGGGCATGGGCAAGTACAACATGCAGGAAATGATGAAGGACCCGCAGATGCGCGAGCTGATGAAACGTCAGCAACAGGCGCGCTGAACCGGCAAAAGATGCTGTTCCAGGCCGTCGACCGCAAGCGTTGCGCCAGTTGCCAGCGCTGGTCCGGCCCGCGCCAGCCCGGCGATACGCCGGAAACGGTGCAGATCGAAGCGGAAACGGTCACCGGCCTGTGCGAAGGCGGCGGCTGGCACGGCTCGGAACGCCGCGCCCGCTCGGCCTGCGGTCACTGGCTGCGCTGGCAGGAACTTAGCTGAAAATCCGGGCCAGATAGCGGGCGCGGGCTTCGATCTTGCCGAACAGGTAGTTGAGATCGTCGTTCCAGTCGATCCCCAGCAGATCGCAGGCACTTTCCGAGAGATTGACGACCCGTGCCTCGTCTTGGCGCGACAGGTCGAGCGCGTTGGCCAGAACCTCGCCGACGTGGGTCGCGGCAACCAGCTTGTCGGCTGGCGGATGTGCGTCGTGGTGATGCTGAATCGCTGCCACGACAGAGGTCGGCAGGCGCCAGGCCGTCGCCAGCAGGCGGCCGATGGCGCAATGATCGATACCGAAATGCTTGCGCTCGGCTTCAAGAATGTCGAGCGTCGGTTCGAGTGACAGGCTCAGGCGCACCATCTGGAATTCCAGCGGATAACAGCGTGCCATCCACAACTGGCCGATGTCGTGAAGCAGGCCGCAGACCAGTGCGTAATCGGTCGATATCCGGCCGAGACGCGCCAGTTCCTGCGCGGCCACGCCGACGGCCACGCTGTGCTCCCAGAAGTGACGTCCCATCCGGCTTTCGCTGGAAAAGTTGGCCAGGCTGACGCCGAGCACCGTTTCCCTGACCTTCGACAAGCCGATCAGCGAGACGGCCACCTGCATGTCGCGCACGTCGCGCTGAGTCCGGCCGGCCATCGCCGCGGCGTTGGCGATCGACAACACGCGGGCGGTGATCACCGGATCGCGTTCGACCAGATGGATCAAGGCGCCGAGCGTGGCGTTGTCGTCATCCAGCGTCTGCAGGATGTCGTTGACCACGCTGGGAAAGGCGGGCAACAACGCAGCCCGGTCGACAATCTCGCTTTCACTCAGGTGCAACGGCATCACAGGCTCCGGTAAGCGAGCACGGCGGCGTACAGGCCGGCAATCGCCGGCTTGCTCCGGTCTGCCCGGGAGAAGATGGTGTCCAGACGGCTCTGGTGATGGGCGCGCTCGGCTTCACGCGCTTCGTCACTGCGCGGATCGTCTTCAGCGATGCAGGCGAATTCGCCGTGGCGCAAGGCAATCTGGCGCAGATTTGAGTCGGTCAGGACGTGACCGGCCGGCAGGGTGAAATTGGTCACGCCATGCTCGGCAATGGCCAGCGGCGCACCGAGCACCATGCCCTCGACGACCTCTGGTAACGGGAGATAGCGCAGGTGTTGCCTCATGATTCCAGAATACCCATGCTCAGGTTGATATTTAAATCAAATTTTGTATTTTTTTAACATCAAGGTCAAGGCAATCCTGCCTTGCGACAAGCTATATAATCAGTCACTGATTTTCATTCGATACCGGATTTGCCAAGCATCATGCGCCAATTTCTCATTGCCTCCAGCATAGCCTTCTTTTGCCTGTTCGCCCGCGCCGAAGTGATCGACATCGACAACCGCGAACTCGCCCGCCTGATCCAGGAGGGCGTACCGGTCATCGATATCCGCCTGCAGTCCGAGTGGGAGCAGACCGGCATCGTCGCCGACAGCCACCTGTTCACCTTCTTCGACGAACGCGGCCGTGCCGATCCTGCCGGCTGGCTGGCCAAGGTGAAACCGGTTGCTGGCCCCGGGCAGCCGGTCATCGTCATCTGCCGCACCGGCAACCGGACCAAGGCAGTCAGCCAGTTCCTGTCGCAGCAGGCCGGCTACAGCAAGGTGTACAACGTGCGCGCCGGCATCATGGGCTGGCTGCGGGCCAGTGGCCCGGCCGTTCCGGCGACGCAATCGATCGCCGCCTGCCGGACGGCAAAAACCTGCTGACCGGAAATAACCCTATGCATCCCGTTGTTGTTTTTTCAAACGACTTCGGCGATAGTTGCGCTTCGCTGATTTTTCACTGTACCCGAGAAACCGCATGAACGCCTTCGACAATTTCCGCTCCGTTGCTGCCCGCGCAGTTTCGCTGCTGGTCGTCGTACGCGTAATTAAGGTAGGCGTCGTTACGCACGCGCCGTCGCGGACCGGGTAAGCAGAAGCAGCAGACAGTTTCCCCCAAACCCCGCCGGCGCAACCGGCGGGGTTTTTGTTTGGACCTCCCGGAATCGCCAGAACCCCAAGGAGCTCCAGATGAACGAAATCCCCACCGAAACCCTGAGCGGCGCACAGATCACCGTGCGCCTGCTCGAACGCCAGGGCATCACGCTGGTCACCGGCTATCCGGGCGGCGCCATCCTGCCGATTTATGATGCGCTCGGGCAGTCGACCGCAATCCGCCATGTCCTCGCCCGCCACGAACAGGGCGCTGGTTTCATCGCCCAGGGGATGGCCCGCGCCTCTGGCGAAGTCGCCGTCTGCATGGCCTCCTCCGGCCCCGGCGCGACCAACCTGCTGACCGCCATCGCCGATGCCAAGCTCGATTCGATCCCACTGGTGGCGATCACCGGCCAGGTGCCGAAATCGATGATCGGCACCGATGCCTTCCAGGAAGTCGACACCTACGGCCTGACGATCCCGATCACCAAGCACAACTTCCTCGTTTCCTCGACCGAGGAACTGCTCGAAGTCATCCCGCGCGCCTTTGAAATTGCCGCTTCCGGACGTCCCGGGCCGGTGCTGATCGACATCCCGAAGGACGTGCAGAGCCGCGCCATCGACGTCGACGCCTGGCCAGAGCCGGGCCGCCGCATCATGCCGGCGCCGGCCGACGGCATGGCGCTGGCCGAAGCGGCCTCGCTGATCGGCGCAGCCAAACGGCCGATCCTTTATCTTGGCGGCGGCGTCATCCATGCCGGCGCGTCGAATCTTGCGGTCGACCTCGCCGAAAAGGCAAATTTGCCGACGGTGATGACGCTGATGGCGCTAGGCGCGATGCCGGTCGACCATCCGCTGTCGATCGGCATGCTCGGCATGCACGGCGCACCCTATACGAACCTGGCGCTCGACGAGTGCGACCTGCTGATCGCCGTCGGCGCCCGCTTCGACGATCGTGCCACCGGCAAGGTTGCCGCCTTCTGTCCGCAGGCGCGGATCGTCCACATCGACATCGACCCGGCCGAACTGGACAAGATCAAGACCGCCCACGTCGGCATCGTTGCCGATGTCGCCGAGGCGCTCGGCCGGCTGCTGCCGCTGGTGCCGGAAAATCCGCGCAAAACCTGGGTTGACCGCATCAATGCGCTGAAGGCAGCGCATCCGCAACCGCTGCCCGATGTCGACGATCCGCGCTCGCATTTCGGCCTGATCCGCAGCATTGCCGCCTGCCTGGACCGCGACGCGATCATCGCCACCGATGTCGGCCAGCACCAGATGTGGGTGGCGCAGGCCTATCCGCTGCGCCGGCCGCGCCAGTGGCTGACTTCCGGCGGCCTCGGGACGATGGGCTTCGGCGTGCCGGCGGCGATCGGCGCCGCCCTGGCCGAACCGCAGCGCACCGTCGTCTGCTTCACCGGTGACGGTTCGATCCTGATGAACATCCAGGAGCTGGTCACCGCCGCCGAACAGCGGGTGAACCTGAAGATCGTGCTGATGAACAATGCCGTGCTCGGCCTGGTGCACCAGCAGCAGACGCTGTTTTACGGGGAGCGGCTGTTTGCCTCGGAGTTCCAGGCGATGCCCGATTTCGTCGGCGTCGCCCGTGCGCTCGGCATTGCTGCGGTCGACCTCGACCAGGCGGCAAATCCCTGCGCTGCGCTCGCCGAGGCCTTCGCCCGCCCCGGTCCGTGCCTGATCCACGCCGGCATCGATGCCGGACAGAAGGTCTATCCCATGGTGCCACCCGGCGCCGCCAACCGCGACATGATCGGAGCCTGAACATGAACGCCATCAACCGCAACGAAAACAACGCCCTTGCCCGGGCCGTGCTGGAAATCGACGTCGCCAACCATCCTGGCGTGATGTCGCATGTCGTCGGCCTGTTCTCGCGCCGTGCCTACAACGTCGAGGGCATCCTTTGCCTGCCGGTCGGCGACGGCAAGGCCAGCCGCATCTGGCTGCTGCTCATCGAAGACCAGCGCCTGCCGCAGATGATCCGGCAGGTCGAAAAGCTGGAGGATGTGGCCGCGGTGCGCCGGCATCACGCCGGGCACGCGGTGTTCAAGCAATTGGAAAGTTTCTTCAAACCATGAAAAAACCCGGCTTCGGCCGGGTTTTTTTTCAGTGGCTGATGCACAGCACCGCCGGGTCCCTGTCGGCGACCTCGGCCATGCGCTGCAGGTTGTCGAGTACGCGGAAACTGGATTGTTCCATCGCCTCGACATGCTTCAGCATCAGCGTGCTGTCGCCGGCCAGACGGGCCCGCAACGCTTCGATGCCGAAGCGGTGCACGTCGACGTGCGGCGCTTCGATTTCGCGATAGCCGTCGAGCTTACTGAAGCATTCACGCCCCTCGCCCTCGTAGTACCACTTGCCCAGACGGCAGCCGGTATGCGAGGCGACCTGGTCGGGATTCACCTGCTCCAGGCCGAACAGGCCGAGATAGATGCGGAACTTGAACACCAGGTGGTCCACCTTGGCGACTTCGACGAAGCTCTTCAGCGAACTGCCGGCGATGACGCCTTCCATCTTGCGCGAGAGCTCGATCAGCCGGTTCATGTCTTCGGTGGCGTGCTTGCCGCGCTCGCTGTGTTCGTTCGCCATCTGCGCCAGGGACTCCATCGCTTCCCGGGCTTGCGAGGAGTCGTCGCGAATACTCGTAACCAGGCCGTCGATCTCCTGGGTCGCCTTGGCCGTGCGCTCGGCCAGCTTGCGCACCTCGTCGGCGACGACGGCAAAGCCGCGCCCCGCCTCGCCGGCCCGCGCGGCCTCGATGGCGGCGTTAAGCGCCAGCAGATTGGTCTGGTCGGCGATCTCGTGAATCAACTGGACGATGGCACCGATTTCGGTCGCCTGATGCGCCAGTGCATCAACATCGCGGGCGGCCCTGGCCGAGCCTTCAGCCAGCCGGTGCAGGTTGGCGGCAATCTCGGTGGTCGTCTGACCGCTGCTGGCCGATACCTGGGCCGCCTCGACTGCCTGCTGTTTTTCGTCCTTCAGCAGGTTGGCCATATTGCCCAGACTGGCTTGCGAACTACCGAGCGACTGGCTGAACAAAGCCAGGTTACTCAGGATGGCGCGCAGATTGTCGCACTCCATTTCTTTCTGCTGCCGCTCTTCAGCCTGTGCGGCCAGTGCCTGCTGCAATGCCGCAACTTCTACTGCCAGCACCTCTTCACGACGTGCGCCTTCGCTCAGTGCGCGTTCAAGCGCACCAAGCCTTTCCTTGTTGTTCCAGAACATGCCTACCCTCACCCGCGATGCGGCGCCATGCCGGCGCCTTGTTTATTGTTTTTTGCTCCAAAACCGTATGATCGGTTTCGGGCGCGGCAATCTTACTACAGGCAGGCTTCAATACCCATGACAGGGCCGCGGTTTTATTCAACCGGGCCCCACCTGGTTTCATTCCTCGTCTTCGGGCTCTTCGTATTCTTTCGGCAACTGGTGGGCGATTCCCTTGTGGCAATCGATGCAGGTCTTGCCATCGGCCTTGGCTGCCATGTGCTTCTTGTACGGCGTCTTACGCTGCAACTCCTCGCTCATCGCCTCGAAGCTGTGGCAGTTCCTGCACTCGCGGGAGTCACTGGCCTTCATCCGCGCCCATTCGCGGGTCGCCATTTCCATCCGATGGCCCTCGAATTTTTCCCGGGTGTCGATGACGCCGGTGATCTTGCCCCAGACTTCCTTGCTCGCCTGGATCTTGCGAATGATCTTGTGGCTCCAGTCCTTCGGCACGTGACAGTCGGAGCAGACCGCCTGGACGCCGGTGCGGTTGCTGTAGTGGATGGTTTCCTTGTATTCCTTGTAAACGTTGTCGCGCATCTCGTGACAACCGATACAGAAAGTCATCGTGTTGGTCGCTTCCATCCCGGTGTTGAAACCACCCCAGAACAGGATCCCGGAAACGAAACCGACCGACAGCAAGGTCAGCAGCGAATAGCGCACGCTCGGTCTGACGAGTACGCTCCAGCAGCGACGCAAGCCGCTTTTTCCTTCATTGTTCATCATTGCCCCCCAGGCATCGTGAGCGCCCCGCCCGGCGGGGCGACGCGGCTTACAGCGTCAGGATGTACTGCACCAGGTTCTTGATCTGGGCCACATCCTTGGCCGGGGATGTCTTGACGACCTTGTGCTGTTCTTCAGTGCCGTCGGAAAGCTTGACCGTCGGACCAGTCGACAGGTGCGTGACCAGTTTATCCTCACCGTCGGCCTTGCCCTTGTACTTGGCGGCCACCTTGTTGAAGCCGGGGCCATCCTTATCCTTCGCCATGCCGTGGCACTGCGTGCACTTGTTCTGCTTCATCAGGTCCTTGGCGGCATCGACGTCAAGCGCCAGGGCGCCACCGGAGAGCATGGCAGCGGCGATGCCGGCCACCAGGGTGGAGGTGAATGTCTTCAACGGCTGTTTCATGTGTGGTCTCCCAGAATATTGCTTGCTAACAAGGTCACTGCTCAGGTTCCGGGCACCATTTTCCGTACCCTGACTGGGGAATTCCTTGATCTGTGTCGCCAATCGCCGGCCAACAGCAAAATAAACCGGGAAATTTCACCGCCCAAAAGCAGAACCGCCAGGCAATCTGCATTACCTGGCGGTCCGAGGAGTGATGGAAAGGCTTACTTGCCGGCAGGCGGATGGAAGACCTGCGGGGCAGCGCCATCAGCGTTGATTTCGCTGATCGACTGGTCGACTTCCGGCAGCTTGTGGGCGATGCCCTTGTGGCAGTCGATACAGGTCTTGCCTTCGTTGAAGGCCTGCTGGTGCGTGTTGGCACCGCGCCGGCCCTGCATGCCATAGTCGAAATACTCGAAATTGTGGCAATTGCGGCATTCCTGCGAGTTGTTGGCCTTCATCCGGCTCCATTCGCGGGTCGCCATTTCCAGACGATGTGCCTCGAACTTTTCCGGCGTATCGACGATGCCGGTGATCTTGCCCCAGACTTCCTTGCTCGCCTGGACCTTGCGGATGATCTTCGGCACCCATTCCTTGGGCACGTGACAATCCGGACAGGTGGCGCGGACGCCGGAACGGTTCGCGTAATGGATGGTGCTCTGGTATTCCGCGTACACGTTGTCCTTCATCTCGTGGCACGAGATGCAGAACTCTTCCCGGTTGGTCATTTCCATCGCGGTGTTGAAGCCGCCCCAGAAGACGATGCCGGCCACGAACAGCCCGAGTACCGTCAGCACCCCGATACCCGCCACCCAGGCCCTGACTCTTGCGGTCAACCCCGCCGGTTTGTTGTTTTCCATGATTCTTCTCCGTCAGCCGTCTTCAGCGAATGCCTTCGGCCGGCTTGAACTTGTTGGCCACCAGCGGCTTGGCATCGACCTGCGGCACGTGGCACTGCTGGCAGAAGTAGCGACGCGGCGAGATGTTCGACAGTTCCTGACCGTCACGCGTCTTGAAGTGGGTCAGCGACACCTTGGTCGCGCCGGTTTCCTTGTAACGCGTCCAGGAATGGCAATCCATGCACTTGTTGTACTTCATGGTGACGTTGTAACCCTCCACCTTGTGCGGAATCAGCGGCGGCTGCTGGACGTAGTCGCGCTCGATCGGCGCACTGTCCTTCATCGTCTTGAAGGGGTCGGCCGACTCGGTCTCCGGGGCCTGAATGGCTGCGCCGCGCAGGGATTTGAGACCTCCCTCGGAAGCATGGACGGGGGCCCAGGACAGCGTGGTAGCCATAAGTGCCGCGGCCAAAGCAGCAGTGAACAGGCGGCTCTTGTTTTTCATGAATCGCTCCTTTGATCGAACCGATGAGTAAAGTGGAAAACGTGTTTGTTGCAGACATCGATGCAGCGGCCGCAGTTGGTGCAGTCGCGATCGAGGATGAGCGGACTTTCCTGCCCGGCCTTCTTCAACGCCGGCCGGATGACCTGCGGTTCCGGGCAGACGGCAAAACAGTCCATGCAGTCGTCGCAGCGGCCGCGCTGGTCGGCGGTGATGCGAATCAGCGATTTCTGCCCGAGCAGGCCGTAGAAGGCGCCCATCGGACAGAGGTGACCGCACCAGCCGCGCGAGGCGACCAGTACGTCGTAGGAAAAGATGGCAAAGATCACGACCAGACTGCCGGACAGTCCGAAGATCAGACTGCGTTGCAGGATGGTCACCGGATTGACCCACTCCCAGACCACGGTGCCGGTGACCGCCGCTGCGAGCAGCGAACCGGCCAGCACCCAGTAGCGGGTATTGCCGTCCGGCGCCCGGCCCGACTTCAGGCCGAGCCGGCGGCGCAACCAGGCGGCGACGTCGGTGACGACATTGACCGGGCAGACCCAGGCGCAATAGATGCGCCCGCCGAACAGCGCGTAGAACGCGATGACGATGGCCGCCCCGATCAGCGCCGAGGATGCCGGCATGAAACCGGCTGCCAGACTCTGGACGAACAGGTAGGGATCGGTCAGCGGCAGGATGTCCAGCGTCAGCGACGAGGCCAGGTTGCCCTTGGCGATCCACAGGCCGAACCAGGGGCCGGTCATGAACAGCAGTAGTACGGTCAACTGCGAAATCCGGCGTAAAACCAGGTAACGGTTGGCGGCCAGCCAGCCCTTGTCGCGGATCGCATCGCTGCCCGGACGACTGATGCTGCGTTTTGCGCTCATGGTTTCCACCCGGAATCCAGGCCGGCCGGCGGCGTATCGACGCGAACGTCGCCGTGGGCCTTGCCTTCCAGTCCGCGTACCGGCATTTCAAGCTGATCGCCGATCAGCGAACCACCGTGTTTCTGCTTTTCTTCCCAACCCTTGCGGTAATGGTCCGGCAAGGCGCCCTTGGCGAGCTTCACCGGCATCACCTTGATTGCCGCTTCCGGCAGCACGCAGGCGGCCTCGCACTTGCCGCAGCCGGTGCAATGGCTGGAATGAACCGTCGGCAGCAGCAACGCATGCCGGTCGGAGCGCGGGTTGTGCAGGGTTTCCAGCGTGATCGCCTTGTCGATCACCGGGCAGACCCGATAACAGACATCGCAACGCAGGCCGAGGAAATTCAGGCAGGTTTCCTGGTCGGAAAGCACCGCCAGCCCCATCCGTGCGTCGTGAATGTCGGTCAGCTTCGGATTCAGCGCGCCGGTCGGGCAGGCCTTGACGCAGGGAATGTCGTCGCACATCTCGCAGGGAATGCTGCGCGCCCGGAAATATGGCGTGCCACCGGCGACATCGCTGCCAACGGGGGCCAGTACCAACGTATCGTAAGGACAGTCACGCACGCACAGACCGCAGCGCACACAGGCCGACAGGAACTCGTCTTCGGCCAGCGCCCCGGGCGGACGCAGGGCCTGCGCCGGGTTGGCCGCAGCCGGCCGTACCGCCAGCAAAGAACCGAAGGTGAGCAGCGCCCCGCCGCCGGCTGCGGCAGCGATGCCGTTGAGGAACTTCCGGCGTGCCGCAGATGCGGGCGACACGTCGGGATTCCTTTCAGGCTTGGCGGTGGGATTCGTGCTCACGATTCAGGCTCGATGGACGGTCAGGCGCGGGTGATCTTCACCGGACACTTCTTGAAGTCCGTTTCCTTGGAAATCGGGCAAGTCGCGTCGAGGATCAGCTTGTTGACCAGCTTGCCTTCATCGAAGAAGGGAATGAACACCAGGCCGATCGGCGGCTTGTTGCGACCCTTGGTTTCGACGCGCAACTGGATCTCGCCGCGCTTCGATGCCACCTTGACCTTCATGCCACGCTGGATGCCGCGCTTCTTGGCATCTTCCGGGTGCATGAAGACCACGGCTTCCGGCACCGAGCGATGCAGTTCCGGGACGCGACGGGTCATCGAACCGGTGTGCCAGTGTTCAAGCACGCGGCCGGTGGACATCCACAGGTCGAATTCCTTGTCCGGCATTTCCGGCGGCTGCTGGTACGGCAGCGCGAAGATCACGGCCTTCTTGTCCTTGTGACCGTAGAAGCTGAAGTCCTCGCCAGCCTTGACGTACGGATCGTAGCCTTCGCGGAAGCGCCACAGCGTTTCCTTGCCATCGACCACCGGCCAGCGCAGGCCACGGGCCTTGTGGTAGGTGTCGAACGGTGCCAGATCGTGACCATGACCGCGACCGAACGCGGCGTATTCCTCGAACAAGCCCTTCTGCAGGTAGAAGCCGAGTTCCTTCGATTCGTCGTTGGTATAGCCCTTGATCGCGTGACCGTTGGTCTTTTCCAGATCGGCCAGCGGGAACTTGTTGACCGCACCATTCTTGTAGAGGACATCGAACAGCGTCTTGCCCTTGTACTGCGGCTTCTTGGCGATCAGCTCGGCCGGCCAGACATCCTCGACCTTGAAGCGCTTGGAGAACTCGATGTACTGCCACAGGTCAGACTTGGCCTCACCCGGTGCCGACACCTGCTGACGCCAGAACTGGGTACGGCGCTCGGCATTGCCGAAGGCACCTTCCTTCTCGGTCCACATCGCCGACGGCAGCACCAGGTCGGCAGCCATCGCCGAGACGGTCGGATAGGCGTCGGAGACGACGACGAAGGCGGCCGGATTGCGCCAGCCCGGGTAGATCTCGTCGTTGATGTTCGGACCGGCCTGCATGTTGTTGGTGGTCGTCGTCCAGTAGCACTTGAGCTTGCCGTCCTTCAGCATGCGGCTCTGCAGCACGGCGTGGAAACCGATCTTGGCGTTCAGCGTGCCTTCCGGCAGTTGCCAGATATCCTCGGTCAGCTTGCGGTGGGCCGGGTTCATGACGACCATGTCGGCCGGCAGGCGGTGGGCAAAGGTACCGACTTCACGTGCGGTGCCACAGGCTGACGGCTGGCCGGTCAGCGAGAACGGACCGCTGCCCGGCGTCGAAATCTTGCCGGTCAAGAGGTGCACGTTGTAGATCATGTTGTTCACCCAGGTACCGCGGGTGTGCTGGTTGAAACCCATGGTCCAGAAGCTGACGACCTTCTTCTTCGGGTCGGCATACAGCTCGGCCATCCGCTTCAGGCGGTCGGCCGGCACGCCGGACAGCTTGGCGGTCTTTTCCAGCGTGTATTCGGAAACGAACTTGGCGAATTCGTCGAAGCTGATCGGCTTGGCAGCACCGGTATCGCCCTTCGGCTTGCCGTCGGCGCCGGGATAACCGTTCGACTTGGCATCCTTTTCCAGCGCATGCGCCGGGCGCAGGCCATAACCGATATCGGTCTCGCCCATCTTGAAATTGACGTGCTTCTTGACGAAGTCCTGATTGACCTTGCCGCTCTGGATGATGTAGTTGCAAATGTAGTTGAGGATCGCCAGATCGGTCTGCGGCGAGAAGATCATCGGGTTGTCGGCCAGCTCGTAGCTGCGATGCTCGAAGGTGGACAGCACGTGAACTTCGGCGCTGGCATGCGTCAGCCGGCGGTCAGTGATGCGCGACCACAGGATCGGGTGCATCTCGGCCATGTTCGAGCCCCACAACACGAAGGCATCGGCGTTCTCGATGTCGTCGTAGCAGCCCATCGGCTCGTCGATACCGAAGGTACGCATGAAGCCGGCAACGGCCGAGGCCATGCAATGGCGGGCATTGGGATCGAGGTTGTTGGAACGGAAACCGGCCTTCCACAACTTGACGGCAGCGTAGCCTTCCCAGATCGTCCATTGGCCGGAGCCGAACATGCCGATCGACGAAGTCATTTCATTGACCGGCTTGCCGGCATTGGCCTTCATGTCGGCGGCCAGCGCTTCCTTCCACTTGGCTTCCATGATGTCGAAAGCCTGGGTCCAGGTAATCGGCTGGAAGTCGCCGTTCTTGTCGTACTTGCCGTTCTTCATCCGCAGCAGCGGCTTGGTCAGGCGATCCTCGCCATACTGGATCTTCGACAGGAAATAGCCCTTGATGCAGTTCAGGCCACGGTTGACCGGTGCATCCGGGTCACCCTGGGTGGCGACGATGCGGCCTTTCTGGACGCCGACCAGCACCGAACAGCCGGTGCCACAGAAGCGGCAGGCGGCCTTGTCCCAGCGGACATCGGTCGATGAGCCGGCCGGATTCGCGGCCTGGGCAGTCAGGGGAATCCCGGCGGTCGCTGCAGCGGCAGCAACAGCCTGGGTTTTCAGGAAATCACGGCGATTCATGGTCATGGTCAAGCCTCCTCGGGTTCAAGCGCGTCGTCGCAGTATTCGTAAGCCAGGGTCACCGACATGACATGGGGCACGTGATGGACCTGAATGATGGAATCGGATACGGCATAGCCCTCGCCGTCTTCGATCAGGACAAGCATCCGTCCGTCGCCCTGATCGTGGGCCACGGAAGCGCCCGGCACGGCCTCGACGCCAAGCTGGACATCACGGGTGTGCTCGGGCAGGTATTTCAGGACGAGACTGACGATCTTCATGCGGCACCTCGAAGGGCTAGGGAAGGAAAATTCGGCGGCGCGATGCGGATGGCACGCGTCGGACAATCGGCCAGACAGGCACCGCAACCGGTACAGGCTGCGCTGTCGAGCTGTGGCCGGGCAACACCGCCGACCGTCGGGGGAAAATGGATGGCGCCGACGTCGCACAGCTCGCCGCAGGTCCGGCAGACCACGTTGTGGTCGGTCAGACAATCCACCGAGAAGAAGGCGCGCAAGGACCAGGGCGACTGCCCCGGCTGTTCGCGCAGCGCCAGCGGCTTGCAGGACTGGCGGCAATCGCCGCAGAAAGTGCAACCTTCCGGCGCCCGGCCGACGGTGAAGTCGGCTTCGGGGAATCCGCCGTCGCCCTTGACCAGCAGACCGGTCGGGCAGGCAGTGAGGCATTCGCCGCAACGTGTGCAGGCATCGATAAACAGGGCTTCCGGCAACGCCCAGGGCGGGCGCATGGCATCTCCCCGGCCCGATCGGGCGACACCCAGGAAAGCACGGCGGGAAAGCGTCACGTTGATTGCTCGAAAAGTTGTTCTGCGATGCATACTACGTGGCGAAACGGGGGTGCGACAGTGGTCGAAAAGCCCGGAAACAGTCGCCATCTACACCTAAATAGGTAGGACAGCAGACCAAAGAAACATCAGTTTTTCCCGTAAAATCAAGCTCATGAAAAAAACCATTGCACTCAGCCCCGGGCAACCGAATACCCCGCTGTTCAAAAGGGGTAATCCCCAATACACGCCATGAAGCGTTTCGTCGTTTCGATCTCGCAGGCGCTGCACGATTCGGTCCTGGTACGCCTCGGTCTGGCGATGGGCATCCTGGCCCTGCTCTCTTTCGCTTCGATCGTCACATCGACGGTGATTGCCGAGAACATCAGCGGCCAGGCGAGTGCGATCAATGTCTCGGGATCGCTGCGCATGATGAGCTTTCGCAGCCTGAGCGAGGTCCAGCAACCGGACAAGCGGGCCCAGGCGCTCGACACCATCGAGCAGTTCGAGCGCCGCCTGCATGGCCTGGACCGCCACGTTCAGAGCAAGACCGCGGGCGATTCACCGTCGAAACAGGCCATCAACGTGGTCACCTTGCGCTGGACCGAACATATCCGCCCGATTGCGCGCGCTGCCGCCGAAGGCAATGGCGATGCGTTGATCCAGATGGCACAGGACATCCCCGGCTTCGTCCAGCAGATCGATTACGTCGTGCAATTGATCGAGGAGGATCTCGAACACAAGGTGCGCTGGCTGCGGGCAACACAATTCGCGCTGCTGACGCTGATCCTTCTGGTCAGTCTGGTGACCAGCTGGATGTTGCGCCGGCAACTGGTACAACCCCTGGCGCAGTTGCTCAAGGCGGCGAAGACAGTCTCGCGCGGCTCGTTTTCGGTACGCGTCCGTCACGTCAGCGGCGATGAGCTCGGACAACTGGGACGTGCCTTCAACACCATGGTGGCCGAGATTGCCAGCATGTACGGCAACCTCGAAGAAAAGGTCGACGAGAAGACGCGCGAACTGACGCGGACCAATGAGTCGCTGGAACTGCTGTACAAGGTCAGCCAGAAACTGTCGGCGAGCGACCTGACGCTGGAACAGTTGCAGGGCATCCTGCGCGAAGTCGAAAGCTCGCTGGAACTCGGCCACAGCATGATCTGCATCAGCGACAACGGTCATCTGCCGGCACACCCGGTGGTTGGCGACCTGACCCCGGACGAAGTAAGCAAATGGTGCGGTCAACAGGATTGCGGGCAGTGTTTTGCCCGCACCTCGGAAACGCTGAGTCAACAGGCCGAATCCAGCAACGTCGTGGTGGTGCCGATCGGCGAGGCCGGCGGCCTGCAGGGCACGCTACCGATCATGCTGCGTTCGCGCGATCCCTTGCCGGCGGACACTGCCCGCCTGATCGAGACGGTCGGCCATCATGTCTCGAACGCCCTGATCAACATGCGGCGGACCGAGGAAAAACACCGGCTGGCGGTACTTGAGGAACGTTCGGTCATCGCCCGCGAACTGCACGACTCGATCGCGCAGTCGCTGAGCTATCTGCGCATCCAGGTGACCCGTCTGGAAAAATGCATCGATCAGGGTTGCGATGCCCGGACCATCGCCGAGGAACTGAAGGACGGCCTGAGTTCGGCCTACCGCGAACTGCGCGAATTGATCACCACCTTCCGCCTGCGCATCGACGAACGCGGCTTCGGCGTCGCGCTGGAAGAAACCATCGCCGAATTCTCGACCAAGCTGGCTTTCCCGGTCGAACTGCACAACACGCTGTCTGGCATCGTGCTTTCCGGCAACGAGGAAATGCACGTGATCCGCATCATTCGCGAGGCGCTGTCGAATATCGAACGCCACGCCGGCGCGACACAGGCCGCCGTGAATATCTCGGTCGATGCCGAACACAGCGTGTGCATCCGCATCAGCGACAACGGCAAGGGCTTCAACCCCGCCGAGATTCCGGAAAACCATTTCGGCACCAGCATCATGCGCGACCGCGCCCATATCCTCGAAGGCGAATTGAGCGTGGATACCGCACCCGGTGCCGGCACGACCATCAACCTGAATTTCCTGCCGCAGAAATACCGGCAAACCGAACACTGAGGCCACCGACATGCCCGACAAGACCCGCGTACTGATCATTGACGACCACCCGCTGTTCCGCCGCGGCGTCTGCCAGTTGCTCGCCCTCTCCCCGAACTTCATCGTCATCGGCGAAGCGGCCAGTGGCCAGGAAGGGATCGAGATGGCCAAACTGCACGACCCGGACCTGATCCTGCTCGACCTCAACATGAAAGGCATGAACGGTCTGGAAACGCTGCGCACGATGCGTGACCTGGAGATCGACGCACGCATCATCCTGATCACCGTCTCCGATGCGCCGGAAGACCTGATCGCGGCGATCCGCGCCGGCTCCGACGGCTACATCCTGAAGGACAACGACCCCGACGACATCCTCAAGCTGATCGACAGCGCAATGCACGGGCGCAACGCCATCAGCCCGGAACTGACCAGCCTGCTGGCGACCGCACTGCGCGAGGAAAGCGTCGTCGAGCAACGCAGTCAGGCCAGCCTGACCGAGCGCGAAACGGCGATCCTCAAGTGCCTGGCCGCCGGCATGTCGAACAAGCTGATCGCCCGCGAACTCGACATCATGGAAAGCACGGTCAAGGTGCACATCCGCAACCTGCTGAAAAAGCTGAAGTTCCGCTCGCGTGTCGAAGCCGCGGTGTGGGCCGTGGGCAATCACGTCACCTGAAATGCAGACGAAAAAAAAGCGCGGAACACCGCGCTTTTTCGGACTGGCCGGAAAACTCAAGCCTGCTTGAACTTGTAATACGCACCGTAGGCCCAGCAGGCGGCACAGAAACCGGTCACCAGGTCGATGAAGGCGAAAATCAGGATGGCCGTGGCCGGAATCACGCCAATATCGGAACCTGCCAGCCAGGTCACGAACATCGCTGTACCGGCGATGCCGGCAATCTTGTCGGCAAACATCTTGGAACCGGCGTTCTGCATCTTCGGCATGCCGAGTTTCTGCGTGACACCGGCAAACAGCTTGTACGACATGCACTTGTGCGGCGAGACGAAACCGCGCATCAAGCCGCCGAAAGCAAGCAGGATCGACACCCACTGGTATGGCGTGAACAGGTAGAGTGCGGCGATGGCAAAGCTCATCGCCGCATGGAAACGGTAGGCATTGGAACAGACCGGTGCAATGTCGAAACGCAGCATGAAAAAACTCCGCACTAAATATAACTAGACGCTTATATTAGCATATTGCGTTTGACGGCAGCAACACCTCAGTGATCGCCCTGCCAGCGTTTCTCGCCTGCCGGGACGGCGAACGGCAGCCAGTTTTCCGGCGGCGGCAACGGACAGGTGGCGAACGGCGTGAAGGCGCAGGGCGGATTGAAGGCGCGGTTGAAATCGAGCGTGATCCGGCCGTCGACCGCAGGATTCGCCTTCAGGAAGCGACCGGCGCCATACGTTTCCTTGCCGCTCGTGCGGTCGCGGAAGACGAAGAAGACCTCGCGCTCGCCAACCGACATCGGCAAAAGTTCGACATTTTGCCCGTCGACCGCAAAAACCGCCCGGAAGGCAACGCTGACCGGCTTCAGTTCGCCGCTGACGTTGGGCACTTCCATCATCAGCGGTGGTTCGAGCGGCAACCAGTCAGCCGTGATAATCCAGGCCGGATCTTCCGGAAAACAGGCAAGACCGACAAAAGGCCGGCGGCTGGCCCAGTCGCGATCACGCAGCCGGACGGCGAACCGGCTATCGCGGTCGACGACGAAAAATGACAGATTTTCATGGTCGACCGTGGAAGGCTTCCCTTCACGATCGGTCTGCAATTCACGTTCGCTGCCATCGGCCGCCCGCCAAAGCAGACGCCCGGCCTGCCAGTCGAGCTCGCCCAGCCAGGCCGGACCGGTCGGCAGCCGCACCGGACAATCGTCGCCGCTGCCGACCCGGTTGCTGCCAGGCTCCAGCCAGAACAGGCCGACCAGACCAAGCCAGCTGTCCGGCCCGGACAGTTCCGCGTGACGGGCCTGCCGCCAATTCTCCAGCGCAACTTTCATTTGCTTACAATCCTTCTGTTACCCTTTTCGCTGCTTGGCCGTTATCCATCGTACGGTCCACATCAACGAGAGAGCAAATCATGAAAAAAATCCTGCTGGCTGCATTGATCGCAGCTACCCCGCTGTTCGCCGGTGCCAGCGACGTGCGTGTCGACGTCGGCTCACTCCGCGTCCAGACCGGTGGCGTCACTGTCACTTTCGGCAGCCGCAACGACCGCGGCTACTACTGGGACGGCCAGGAATGGCGCGAACCGGTGTACTGGAAGAAGCACCACGGCCCACGCGGCGAGAAATACTATACCGGGCGACCGCAGGGCGTACCGCACCAGGGTCCGGGTTTCTGCCCGCCGGGCCAGGCCAAGAAGGGCAACTGCTGAACAAAGGGCGGGTCTGACGACCCGCCCTTGTCATTTACTGATCCGTTTCAGCCCTTGGCAAAGCGCATGATCCCGCCGGTCGCCGGGTCGCAGCTGACACGAATCGTATCCTTGGCAACGAACTTCCCTTCCAGGATCGCCTTCGCCAGCGGATTCTCGATCTGCTGCTGGATCGCCCGCTTCAGCGGCCGCGCGCCGAACACCGGGTCGAAACCGGCCTGCGCCAGTTCAGCCAGTGCACTGTCGTCGACAACGATGGCCATGTCGAGCTGGGCCAGCCGCTTTTCCAGGTAGCCGAGCTGGATCTTCGCGATGCCGGCGATGTGCTTTTCGTCGAGCGCATGGAAGACGACGACTTCGTCGATGCGGTTGATGAATTCCGGCCGGAAGTAGTTTTTCACTTCCGCCATGACCGCCATCTTGATCACGCCGTAATCGTCGCCCGACATCTGCTGGATCATCTGGCTGCCGAGGTTGGAGGTCATGACGATCACGGTGTTCTTGAAATCGACCGTGCGCCCCTGACCATCCGTCATGCGGCCGTCGTCGAGCACCTGCAGCAGCACGTTGAAGACATCCGGATGCGCCTTCTCGACCTCGTCGAGCAGGATCACCGAGTACGGCTTGCGGCGAACCGCCTCGGTCAGGTAGCCGCCTTCCTCGTAACCGACATAGCCCGGCGGCGCGCCGATCAGGCGGGCAACCGAGTGCTTTTCCATGAACTCGCTCATGTCGATGCGGATCAGGTGATCCTCGGCATCGAACATGAATTCGGCCAGTGCCTTGCACAGCTCCGTCTTGCCGACGCCGGTCGGGCCGAGGAAGAGGAAGGAACCGTACGGCCGGTTCGGGTCCGACAAGCCGGCACGCGAGCGGCGGATGGCATCGCCAACCAGACGCACGGCTTCGTCCTGGCCGACGACGCGCTTGTGCAGGCGCTCTTCCATGTGCAGCAATTTTTCACGCTCGCCTTGCATCATCTTGCTGACCGGGATGCCGGTTGCCCGTGAGACAACCTCGGCGATTTCCTCGGCGCCGACCTGGGTGCGCAGCAGCTTGTTCTTCTGCCCACCGCTCTCGCCGGCCACTTCGGCAGCCTTCAGTTGCGCTTCGAGTTGCGGCAGCTTGCCGTATTGCAGTTCGGCCACTTCGCCCAACTTGCCTTCGCGCTGCAGGCGGACGATGTCGGCCTTAAGATGGTCGATCTCTTCCTTGATCTGCGCCGAACCGAGAACGGCCGACTTCTCGGCCTTCCAGATTTCCTCCAGATCGGAGTATTCCTTGGTCAGCTTGGCGATTTCTTCCTCGATCAGGCCGAAGCGTTTCTTCGACCCTTCGTCCTTCTCCTTCTTCACCGCCTCGCGCTCGATCTTCAGCTGGATGATGCGACGATCAAGCTTGTCCATCACTTCCGGCTTGGAATCGATTTCCATCTTGATCCGCGCCGCCGCTTCGTCGATCAGGTCGATCGCCTTGTCGGGCAGGAAACGGTCAGTGATGTAACGATGGCTCAACTCCGCCGCGGCGACGATGGCCGGGTCGGTGATGTCGACACCGTGGTGCAGTTCGTACTTTTCCTGCAGGCCGCGCAGGATGGCGATGGTCGATTCGACCGACGGCTCGTCGACCAGCACTTTCTGGAAACGACGCTCGAGCGCAGCATCCTTTTCGATGTACTTGCGGTACTCGTTGAGCGTGGTGGCGCCGATGCAATGCAGTTCGCCGCGCGCCAGCGCCGGCTTCAGCATGTTGCCGGCGTCCATGGCACCCTCCGCCTTGCCGGCGCCGACCATGGTGTGCAGTTCGTCGATGAACAGGATGATCCGGCCGGCTTCCTGCGACACTTCCTTCAACACCGACTTCAGCCTTTCCTCGAACTCGCCGCGATACTTGGCACCGGCGAGCAGGCCAGCCATGTCGAGGACCAGCACCTTCTTGCCCTTGAGCGTTTCCGGCACTTCGTCATTGACGATGCGCTGGGCCAGGCCTTCGACGATGGCAGTCTTGCCGACGCCCGGTTCGCCGATCAGCACCGGGTTGTTCTTGGTCCGCCGTTGCAGGATCTGGATGGCGCGGCGGATTTCATCGTCACGACCGATCACCGGGTCGAGCTTGCCCTGGGCAGCGCGTTCGGTCAGGTCGATGCAGTATTTCTTCAGCGATTCGCGCTGGCCTTCGGCTTCCTGGGAATCGACGCCCTGCCCGCCGCGCACGGCCATGATCGCAGCCTCGATGGATTTGCGGGAAAGGCCATGCTGTTTGGCAATGCGGCCGGTTTCGTTCTTGTCTTCACAGAGCGCAAGCAGGAACATTTCGCTGGCGATGAACTGATCGCCGCGCTTCTGCGCTTCCTTGTCGGTCAGGTTGAGCAGGTTGCCCAGGTCGCGACCGATCGAAACGTCGCCACCGTGGCCCTCAACCTTGGGCAGCCGGGTCAGCGCCTGTTCAAGATCGCGCTTGAGGCCGGGTACATTGACGCCGGCACGCCCCAGCAGCGAGGACGTGCCGCCTTCATCCTGCTGCAGCAGCGCCAGCAGCAGATGCTGTGGTTCGATGAACTGCTGGTCGTTGCCATTGGCCAGGCTCTGTGCGTCAGCCAGTGCTTCCTGGAATTTGGTGGTGAATTTGTCGATACGCATGCGAAGCTCCCGTCGGGAATGATCTGATGTTCGGAAAATGCGGTCACATTCCGAAATTTCAAGGGCAAACTCTTGTCGTCGGGAGTCTCCCCTATTGCGCAGGGGTAATTTGCGGGTAAGCTTGGCAAACTGTTACAAAGCAACATCACAAGCGAAAACAAGGGGAAGCAAAAAAATGAGTGGATCAGCAATGACACTGCGCGGCAAATTGACCGCCATGACAATTGCCACCATCGGCGCGTTGATCATCCTGTTTACCGTCCTGCTCATCGACGGCAAGCAGCGGATGATGGAGGACAGACAGAACAAGGTGCGTAATCTGGTCGAGGTTGCCCTCCACACGGCAGCACACTTCGAAGCGCAAGCAAAGGCCGGCAAGATCAGCGAAGAAGAAGCCCGGAAACTGGCGATGGAAGCCATCCGCGACATGCGCTACGACAAGATCGAGTATTTCTGGATCAACGACCTCAACGACCTGATGGTCATGCACCCGATCAAGCCGGAACTGGACGGCAAGAAGCTCGACCAGCTGAAGGATGCCAACGGCAAGTTCCTGTTCCAGGAATTCAACAGTGTCGTCAAGAGCAAAGGCTCGGGTTTCGTCGACTACCTGTGGCCCAAACCAGGCGCTGATGCCCCCGTTCCGAAAATATCCTTTGTCACGGGCTTCCAGCCCTGGGGCTGGGTCATCGGCTCGGGCATCTACATTGACGACGTCGATGCCAAGTTCCGCGAGGACGCCATCAAACTGCTGCTATGGGGTATCGGTATCTGCGGCTTCATCGCCATTTCGCTGCTCATGGTATCGCGCAGCATCATCCGCACGCTGGGCGGTGACCCGGCCGCGGCATCGGTCATCACCCGTCGCATCGCTGCCGGCGACCTGTCCACGCCAGTCGATTGCCCACCGGGTGAAAACCTGCTCGCCGACATCCGCGCGATGCAGGAAACACTGCGTACGATGATCACCACCATCATCAGCAATGCCGAGCATGTCGCCAGTGCCGCCGACCAGTTGCTCACAGCCTCCGAAGAAGTTGCCGACCGTGCCCGCCAGCAGAGCGACGCAGCATCGTCAATGGCTGCATCGGTCGAGGAAATGGCCGTCAGTATCGACCAGGTCAAGGAAAACGCCGACGAAGCCCATGGCATTTCCCAGGAATCCAGCGTCATCTCCGAGGAAGGCGCAGCGGTCATCCACAGCGCCGCCACCGAAATGCGCAAGATTTCCGAAGCGGTCCAGTCGTCTTCCGAAATCGTCGAAGACCTCGGTCGCCAGTCCGACCAGATCACCTCCATCGTCAATACCATCCGCGAAATTGCCGACCAGACCAACCTGCTTGCACTCAACGCCGCTATCGAAGCAGCACGCGCCGGTGAACAGGGACGTGGCTTTGCCGTGGTTGCCGACGAAGTGCGCAAGCTGGCCGAACGGACCAGTCTGTCGACGAAGGAAATCGCCGACATGGTCAGCAAGATCCAGAACGGCACACGCAGCGCAGTCAGCAGCATGCAGGCCGGTGTCGCCAAGGTCGGCAGCGGCGTGCAACTGGCCAATCAGGCCGGTGATTCGATCAACCGCATCCGCGATGGCGCCCAGCGCGTGACTTTCGTGGTCAACGGCATTTCCGATTCGATTACCGAACAGAGCATGGCCAGCAACGACATCGCGCAGAAGCTGGAAACCATTGCCCAGATGTCCGAGGAAAGCGCCATCGCCGTACGCCATACCGCCGATGCAGCGCGCCGCCTGCACTCGCTGTCCGGCGAACTGCACGAAGCGGTGGCCCGCTTCAAGACCTGATTTTCCGGTCTGCCAGAAATCACAAGGGGCGCCATGGCGCCCCTTGTTCATTTCCAGCTCATGACCTGCTGCGCTTCACTCCTGCCAGCGCGCCGCCGCCGTATCGTCGGTTTCCCGGGCATCGACCCAGCGGCCGCCGTCCGGCGTCACTTCCTTCTTCCAGAACGGCGCCTTCGTCTTCAGGTAGTCCATGATGAACTCGCAGGCGGCGAAGGCTTCGCCGCGATGCGCGCTGGTCACGGCCACCAGCACGATCTGATCGCAAGGCTTGAGCGGCCCGACACGGTGGATCACCAGCGCGTCGTAGATGTCCCAGCGCCCCTTCGCCTCGGCGACGATTTCTTCGAGCGCTTTCTCGGTCATGCCCGGGTAGTGCTCCAGCGTCATTTCGGCGACGCTGGCGCCGTCGTTGAGATCGCGCACCAGGCCGAGGAAGCTGGCCAGCGCGCCGACCCGGGTGTCGCTGCCGCGTAGTGCGGTCAACTCGGCGCCAACGTCAAAATCCGCCTGCTGGACACGCACGCTCATCGTCAGATCACCTCGCGCGCTTCGAGGAAGCGCAGGTTGGGATATTTCTCCTTGACCATGTTCAGGTAGACATTGTTCGGTGCCAGGTAGACCGGGTCGTCGGCCCCGTCGAGGGCGACGTTGGCGCTGTAGCGTTCGGACAATTGCTTGAGCTCGCCGGCGTCGCCGTGGATCCAGCGCGCCGTCGAACAGTTGTAGCTTTCGAAGATGACCTGGACGCCATATTCGTTTTCCAGGCGGCTGGCGACAACGTCGAACTGCAGCGTGCCGACGGCACCAAGGATCAGGTCGGTGCCCGACAACGGGCGGAAAAGCTGCGTCGCCCCTTCTTCAGCAAGTTGTTGAAGACCTTTCTGCAATTGCTTGATCTTCAAAGGGTTTGCAATTCGCGCCAGACGGAAATGTTCGGGCGCGAAGGACGGGATACCGGTAAAGCGCAGGTCCTCGCCCTCGGTGAAGGTTTCGCCGAGACGGATCGAGCCGTGGTTGGGAATACCGATGATGTCGCCTGGCCAGGCTTCGTCAGTGGTCGAGCGATCGCGCGCCATGAAAGTGATGGCGTTGTTGATCGACAGCGTCTTGCCGGTAGCGACCTGCTTGACCTTCATGCCCCGGTCGAAGCGGCCGGAACAGACGCGCAGGAAGGCGATCCGGTCACGGTGCTTGGGGTCCATGTTGGCCTGGATCTTGAACACGAAGCCGGAGAATTTGCCTTCGCCTGGCGCTACCTGGCGGCTGACCGCCGGCCGGGCAATCGGCGGCGGCGACAGGTCGACGACCGCGTCGAGCAGACTTTGCACGCCGAAGTTGTTGACCGCAGAACCGAAGAACACCGGCGATTGCTTGCCAGCCAGATAAGCTTCGGCGTCAAAGGCATGCGACGCACCGCGGACCAGTTCGATATCCATGCGCAATTCGTCAGCCTGGGTGCCGATCAGTTCATCAAGGCGCGGATTATCGAGGCCCTGGATGATCTCGGCCGTGCCCTTCTCGGCCTGCGGATCGAAGAAGGCGATGGCGTCGTCGTAGAGGTGATAGACGCCGCGGAAACGCTTGCCCATGCCGATCGGCCAGGTCATCGGCGCGCACTGGATGCCGAGCACCGACTCGATTTCGTCGAGCAGGTCGATCGGCTCCTTGCCTTCGCGGTCGAGCTTGTTGATGAAGGTCAGGATCGGTGTGTCGCGCATGCGGCAGACGTTCAGCAACTTGATCGTCTGCGCTTCGACGCCGTTGACCGAGTCGATGACCATGGTCGCCGAGTCGACGGCCGTCAGCGTGCGGTAGGTATCTTCCGAGAAGTCCTCGTGGCCCGGCGTGTCGAGCAGGTTGATCATGCACTCGCGGTACGGAAACTGCATCACCGACGAGGTCACCGAGATGCCGCGCTGCTTTTCCAGCTCCATCCAATCCGAGGTCGCGTGGCGCGAAGCCTTGCGCGCGCGGACTTCGCCGGCGACCTGGATGGCGCCGCCGAACCACAGCAGTTTTTCGGTCAGCGTCGTTTTACCGGCGTCGGGGTGGGAAATGATCGCAAAAGTGCGACGGCGGGAAATTTCTTGGTCGAGCTGGCTCACGGGATTCCGGTAATTGCTAAAAGCTTGCAATTATAACCGCCACCGGCGCACACGACCGGCGCAAGGAAGGTGCCGAAATAACCCCTACCGAGACTATTACTAAAGTAATATCCGAATTAAAGACGACTCATGCCCGACAGCGACATCCTGCGAACTTCCGCACACCGCCCCGGCAATGACGCCAGTCAAATCAAACGATTATGAACCATCAGGAGCCTGGGTGAAGAAATTGATGCAGATGCTGGCGCTGCTGGCGGCCCTGATGCCGACCGCACAGGCGCAGGCGCCGGCACAAACGCCCGATTTCGGCGAGATATTCAGCCAGCACGGCAGCGTCATGCTGCTGATCGAACCGGCTTCCGGCCGGATCGTCGATGCCAATCCGGCAGCCGGCCGCTTCTACGGCTACCCGGCGGAAACCCTGCGCACGATGACGATCCAGGAGATCAACACGTTCACGCCGGAACAGGTCGCAGCCGAACGCCAACTGGCTGAATCGGAAGGCCGCAACTATTTCATTTTCCGTCACCGGCTGGCCGACAACAGCGTCCGCACCGTCGAGGTCCATTCACGTCCGTTCAATTTCGGTGACCAGCGCCTGCTGTTTTCCGTCATCACCGACATCACCCCGGGACGTAACGCTGCCCAGGACCTCTGGCATTACCAGCAACGTCTGGAAGAAATGGTCGACCTGCAGACCGCCCATATTCAACACCGCAGCCGCCTGATCATCGCCGTGCTGGCCGGGGCCTTCGTCATTGTCTCGCTGATTGCCCTGGCGCTGCTGCTGGATGTACGCCAGCGCCGCCGCATCGAGCGCGAGCATCTGGCAGACCGCCAGCGCCTGGCGAATATTCTCTGGGGCACCGATGTCGGCACCTGGGAATGGAACGTGCAGACCGGCGAGGCTCGTTTCAATGAGCGCTGGGCCGGCATCATCGGGTATACGCTGGCCGAGTTGTCCCCGGTCAGCATCGAAACCTGGCAGCAATACGCCCACCCCGACGATATCGAACGTTCGGACATGGCCCTTGAGCGCCATTTCAGTGGCGAATGCGATTCCTACGAATGCGAAGCCCGGATGCGCCACAAGAACGGCGAGTGGATCTGGATCCTCGATCGCGGCAAGGTGGTCGAACGCAGCACCGACGGCAAACCCTTGTGGATGGCCGGCACGCACATCGAAATCACCGCACGCAAGCGGGCCGAACTGGCGCTGGCCGAGCACAGCGAACATCTGGAAAAGCTCGTCGCCGAACGCACGGCCGCGCTGTCGGAGGCCAAGGACAATGCCGAAGGCGCCAGCCGGGCAAAAAGCACCTTCCTTGCCAACATGAGCCATGAACTGCGCACCCCGATGAATGCCATCATGGGCATGACCGGGCTGGCCCTGCGCCAGTCGAAGGAACCGGTGCTGCGCGACCAGTTGCAGAAGATCGAACAAGCGTCCCGGCACCTGCTGGCGGTGATCAACGACATCCTCGACATCTCGAAGATCGAGGCGGAAAAACTGACGCTCGAGCAGACCGATTTCCGGCTGGGCGAAATCCTCGAAAACCTCAACAGCATGCTCGGCCAGCGCGCCGCCGAAAAAGGCCTGCAGTTGCGCATCGATGCCCAGCCGGGACTACCCGCCATGACGCTGCGCGGTGATCCGCTGCGCCTCGGCCAGGTGCTGCTCAATCTGACCACCAATGCAATCAAGTTCACCAGCACCGGCAGCGTTTCGCTGCGCGCCAGGCAACTGGCGGCGGATGATGCCTCGGTCGAACTGCACTTCGAGATCGAGGACACCGGCATCGGCATTTCCCGGGAAGACCAGCAGCGCCTGTTCTGCGCCTTCGAACAGGCCGACAACTCGATGAGTCGCAAGTACGGCGGCACCGGTCTCGGACTGGCGATCAGCAAGCATCTGGTCGAACTGATGGGCGGCGAAATCGGCATCCGCAGCGAACCCGGTATCGGCACCACCTTCTGGTTCACCCTCAGGCTGGACAAGTCCGCCGCCCGGCTGCCCCGCTCCGCCAGCATCACCCCCGGCGCCGCGGCCGAATTGCTGAAAAGCCGTTTCGCCGGCACCCGCATCCTGCTCGCCGAAGACGAGCCGATCACCCAGGAAGTCTCGCGCGGCCTGCTCGAGGATGTCGGACTGCAGGTTGACCTCGCCGAAGACGGCGAAGAAGCCGTTGCTCTGGCCGGCGCGACCGCCTACACGCTGATCCTGATGGACATGCAGATGCCGAAGATGAACGGCATCGAAGCCACCCTCGCCATCCGTGCGCTACCCGGCCATGGCCGCACGCCGATCCTGGCGATGACCGCCAACGCTTTCGAGGAAGATCGTCAGCGTTGCCTAGCAGCCGGCATGAACGAACATGTCAGCAAGCCGGTCGACCCGGATATGTTGTTCGAAACCCTGCTCAAATGGCTGACGGTTGCCCGCGCCGGCAAGTCGGGCTGAAACGATGGCAATGTGTGCTGGACCACATAAGCGATGCCAGCAAAGATGTAAGATGAAAACGAAGGAGACAGGCCAATGTCTGATTCCGCAATTCAAACCTGCTGCATCCGCTTTCGCGCCGGCAATGCCCCGGTCATGCTGGCCGTCTCTGGCAGCGAAGCGCTGCTGGGTTACCCGTCGCTGCCAGGCCAGGACTTCCTTGGGCTGATCCACCCCGACGACGCCGATGTCGCCCACCGCCTGTTTGCTGTCGGCACGCAACTGCCCTCCATCTGCAACATTCGCCTGCGTCATGCCGATGGCCGTATCCGTTGCTGTCGTGGCGAATGCGTGGCGGTCGATGCGACAGATCCCGCCATCCGGGAAATCCGCCTGCAGGATGCCCGGGCCCTGGCCGTGACGATCGATATCGGGCAGATGATGGTGAATTTCCGCGCGATGATGGAAAACACCGACGATTTCATCTATTTCAAGGACCGCAACCACGTTTTCACCGGCGCCAGCCAGACGCTGGCAAACATCACCATCCACGGCAGGCCATGGACCGACCTGCTCGGCCTGACCGATTACGATGCCTTTCCCGAACATTACGCGGACATCTACTACCAGCTGGAGAAAAGGGTTTTCGCTGGCGAGGCGGTCGCCCGCGACATCCAGGAATTCCAGCATGATGATGGCCGGATCGGCTGGGTCGATAACCGGAAATACCCGATCCATGATGCCGCCGGAGAAATCATCGGCCTGTTCGGCGTAGCCCGCGATGTCTCCGAAAAGGTTGAAGCCGAGCGTGCCCTGCTCAACCATTCGCGGGAGCTGGAAACACAGGTCGCCCAGCGCACGACCGAACTGACACTGGCCAAGGAAGCCGCGGAAAGCGCCAGCATTGCCAAGACAGCCTTCCTGGCAAACATGTCGCACGAAATCCGGACGCCACTCAATGCCATCACCGGTTTTGCCCACCTGCTTCGCCAGAGCGGCCTGAATCCGGGCCAGATGGAGCGGTTGGGCAAACTGGAAACGGCCAGCCAGCATCTGCTCGAAATCATCAACGCCGTTCTCGACCTGTCGAAAATCGAAGCCGGCCGCTTCGATCTGGAGCGTATCCCGTTGCAGGTCGAAAGCCTGCTCGGCAACGTCGTCTCACTGCTGCATGATCGAGCCCGGGCCAAAGGTCTGGTTTTACGTTGCGATATCCAGCCGATCTGCCGGCATCTGCTGGGCGACCCGACCCGCCTGCAACAGTGCCTGCTCAACTACGCCGGCAACGCACTCAAATTCACCGAGCAGGGAACCATTACCTTGCGTGTTCGCCAGTTGATGGAAAACGAGACCAGTGCACTGCTGCACTTTGAAGTCGAGGATACCGGCATCGGTATCGGCCACGAAGCACTGTCCCGGTTGTTCAACGCCTTCGAGCAGGCCGACAATTCGATGACCCGGCGCTTCGGCGGTACCGGTCTGGGACTGGCCATCACCCTTCGTCTCGCCCGACTGATGGGCGGTGACGCCGGTGTCGACAGCACCCCCGACGCCGGCAGCAGGTTCTGGTTCACCGCCCGCCTTGACAAGGGCGCCGGCGGACTCAGCGGCAAGGCGACACCAGCCAGCGGAATCGTCGAGGAAAATCTGAGAAGCCGCCATGCCGGCAGTCGCATCCTGCTGGCCGAGGACGATCCGATCAACCAGGAAATCGCACTGGCGATGCTCGAGGATGTCGGCCTGCAAGCCGACGTTGCCAGCGACGGGGAAATCGCCGTCGCACTCGCTGGCGAACACCCCTACCGGCTGATCCTGATGGACATGCAGATGCCGCGAATGGACGGGCTCGAAGCCAGCCGGTACATCCGCAGCCTGCCCGGTCATGACCATACGCCAATCCTGGCGATGACCGCCAATGCCTTCAGCGAAGATCGTCAGCGCTGCAAGACGGCCGGCATGGACGACTTCATTGCCAAGCCGTGCACGCCGGAAAACCTGTTCGCCGTCCTGCTCAAATGGCTGGACGCCCGACCGGCTCAGCGATAGGAAGCAAAAACCGCGGCCTTGCCGTCACCTTGCACCAGCAGTACATCGTAAGGATCGCGCCGGCCGCCGTAGGCCGGCCCGTCCATGCCCGGCGAACCGACCGGCATGCCGGGCACGGCGAGGCCGATGGCCTTCGGCTTCCCGGCCAGCAGGCGACGGATGTCGGCGGCCGGAACGTGGCCTTCGAGCAGGTAGCCACCAACCTTCGCGGTATGGCACGAAGCGTAGCGCTCAGGCATGCCCAGCTGGCGGCGGGCGCCGTCAAGGTCGCCGACTTCGTGGGCGCGGACCGCGAAGCCCTGGCTTTCGAGATGGGCAATCCAGTCCTTGCAGCAGCCGCAATACGGACTCTTCCAGACCTCGACCAGGACCTTGGCTGGCGCTGCCAAAGCCAGCCCGGGCAGGCCGAGCGCTAGCGAAGCCAGCAGCAGCCGGCGGCGTTCGATATTGGCCATGATCGTCTCCTTACTTGACGACGGCGCGCGCCGTCATCGGCTTCTGGCCCGGCCAGACGACGTTGAGCAACAGCTTGTCACCGGCGGCGAGCGTGCCCTGCCCTTGCAGCAGGTCGTTGCCGGCCGGCTTCAGTTCGATCTCGCGTTTGGCAGCGCCGGATAGCACCGTCAGCTTGCCGCTGGCGCCGGCAGTGGCGACCGGCGCGCCGTGATTGCTGACATGAACAGTCAGCGCGCCATCCTTGCCGACGATCTCGAACTGGGCGTGGCCGGCCTCGGCGACGATGCCGCCGTGCATCGCCTTGCCGTGTTGTTCATGGGCGATGGCCGATGTTGCGGTCAACAGGGCGGAAAGGCAAAAAATGGATAACAGTTTGTTCATGGTTTTCTCCTTGCGATTGATGGTCAGAGGGCTTCGTTGAAATTCTCGCGCTGCAGGCGTTCCGCGGCCTTGCGACCGAACAGCCAGAACAGCGCGGGGGTGATGAAGGTGTCGAGCAGCGTGGCGCCGATCAGGCCGGAAAAGATCACCACGGCGACCGGATGCAGGATCTCGGTACCCGGCTGTTCGGCCTCGAAGAGCAGCGGCGCCAGCGCGAAGGCGGCAACCAGCGCGGTCATCAGCACCGGCGTCAGGCGTTCGAGCGAACCGCGGACGATCATCGCGGTGTCGAACTTTTCGCCCTCGAAACGCATCAGGTTCAGCCAGTGGCTGACCTTGAGGATGCCGTTGCGGGTGGAGATGCCGGCCAGCGTGATGAAGCCGATCAGCGCCGCGATCGACAGCGGCTGCCCGGATAGCCACAGGCCGAAGACGGCGCCGACCAGCGCCAGCGGTACGTTGGCCATGATCAGCGCAGCGAGCAGCGCCGAACGGTAGCGGCCGTAAAGGACCATGAAGATCAGGATCGCCGAGCCGACGGCGAGCACCGCGATCAGCCGTGCTGCCTCCTCCTGCGCCTGGAACTGGCCGCCGAGGGTGATGAAGTAGCCTTCCGGCAGCGGCTGTTCGGCGATCGCCACGCGGATGTCGGCGACGACATCGGACAACGCCCGCCCCTGCGCGTTGAGCGAGATGACGATGCGCCGCCGGCCGTCGTCGCGGATCACCTGGTTCGGTCCGTCGCCATCCTCGATACGGGCCAGCTGGGCGAGCGGCACCGGTCCGGCCGGCGTCTCGATCAGCAGCCCGCGCAGGCCGTCGATGCCGCGCGCGCTTTCCGGCAGGCGAACGAGCAGGTCGAAACGGCGGTTGCCGTCGACGATCTGGGTGACCTTCTCGCCATCGACCAGCATCTGCAGGTTGCGCAGCAGCTCACCGGACGACAGCCCGTAGCGCGCCGCCGCGTCGAAATCGACATGGACCTTGATCTGCGGCGCCAGCACCTGTTTCTCGATTTCCAGATCGGCGACGCCGACAATTCCCTGCAAGCGTTGCTGTAACAACGCGGCCTGGGCCCGCAAGGTGTCCAGGTCGTCGCCGAAGACCTTGATCGCCACCTGGGCGCGCACGCCCGACAGCATGTGGTCGATCCGGTGCGAAATCGGCTGGCCGAGGTTGAGGCTGCCCGGCAGGTCCTTCAGGCGCTGGCGGATGTCGGCGTGCAGTTCATCCTTGCTGCGCCCGCCCGGCTTCAGCCGCAGTTCGAGTTCGGAGACATGGACGCCCTCGGCGTGCTCGTCGAGCTCGGCGCGACCGGAACGGCGGCCAATGTGCTCGACCTCGGGCACCGGCAGCAGCAGGCGTTCGGCCTGGCTGGCGATGCGCACCGATTCGGCCAGCGTGACGCCAGGGTTGAGGCGCAGCATCACCGTCATCGAACCTTCGTTGAACGGCGGCAGGAAGGTGGTCGGGAAGAACGGCACGGCGGCAGCGGCCAGCGCGACCGCCGCGACGGCCAGCGCCACCGGCCGGCGCGGCGTCCGCAACACCGCTTCCAGCGCCCGCCGATAATGCCGCTTCAGCCATTCGACCAGCACCGTATCACCGTGCCGCCCGGCTGCCAGCTTCGGCAGCAGGTACCACGACAGCACCGGCGTCACCGTCACCGACACCAGCAAGGACGCCAGGATGGAGACGATGTAGGCGATCCCGAGCGGCACGAACAGCCGCCCCTCGATGCCCGGCAGCGCGAACAGCGGGACGAAGACCAGGGCGATGATCAGCGTCGCGTAGACGATCGCCGAGCGCACTTCCAGCGAGGCGGCGACGACCAGTTCGGTGAGCTGGTACGGCTCGCCGCGCGCCGCAGCGTTGCGCAGCCGGCGCAGGATGTTCTCGACGTCGACGACGGCGTCGTCGACCAGTTCGCCGATGGCGATGGCCAAGCCGCCCAGCGTCATCGTGTTGATCGACAGGCCGAGCCACTTGAAGACCAGCACGGCGATCAGGATCGACAGCGGGATCGCCGTCAGCGAGATCAGCATCGTGCGCAGGTTGCCGAGGAAGAAGAACAGCACCGCGGCGACCAGACAGGCGGCAAGCAGCAGCTTGGCCTGCAGGTTGTCGATCGACGACTCGATGAAGTCGCTCTGGCGGAAGACGACTTCCGGCGCCAGCACGCCGGCCGGCAAGCTTTTCCGCATCTCGGCGAGTGCGCTTTCCAGCCGGCGGGTCAGGTCGACGGTGTCGGCGGTCGGCTGTTTCTGGATGCTCAGGATCACCGCCGGCGCGCCGTTGAAGCCGGCATCGCCGCGCTTGGTGGCAGCGGCGAAGGTCACCGTGGCGACCTGGCGGAGCAGCACGGCCTGGCCGTTTCTTGCGGTCAACGCGAGATTTTGCAGGTTTTCCAGGCTGGCGCTGCGGCCGATGTGACGGATCAGGTATTCGCGCCCGTTCACTTCCAGGAAACCGCCCGAAGTGTTCGCCGAATAGCCACTCAGCGCACCTTCGAGCATCGCCAGCGTGATCCCGAGTTCGGCCATCCGGCGGGTATCCGGCTGCACCTGGAACTGGCGCACCTCGCCGCCGATCGGGATCACCTGGGCAACGCCGGCGACCGCCATCAGCCGCGGCCGCAGCACCCAGTCGGCGTACTCGCGCGCCGCCATGGCGTCGCCGCCCTCGGCAGCCAGGGGGATCGCCAGCATCATCACCTCGCCCATGATCGACGACACCGGCCCCATGTGCGGCACGACGCCGGGCGGCAAGGTGCCCTGCAGCGCGGTCAGGCGCTCGGCGACCATCTGCCGGGCGCGGTAGAGATCAACGCCCCAGTCGAAGGAGACATAGACGAAGGACAGACCCGGGCTCGATACCGAGCGCACGCCGGCGACACCGGGCAGCCCGTTGAGCGCCGTCTCGAGCGGGAAACTGACCAGTTGTTCGACTTCCTCGGCGGCCATGCCGCCGGATTCGGTCATCAGCGTCACGGTCGGCTTGTTGAGGTCGGGAAAGACGTCGACCGGCAGCCGCTGCGCCTCGAAGGCGCCGTAGGCCATCAGCAGCACGGCGCCGACCAGTACCGGCAGGCGGCTGGCCAGGCTGTTGTTCAATAACCACTGGAACATGATGCGGCCTCGCTCAGCGGATCTGGTTGATCAGCGTCGCGCCGTCGACGACGACACGATCACCATCGGCCAGGCCGTCGGTGACGAGCACGTGGCCGCCGTCGAGCGGCTGGCTGCGCACCGTTTTCGGCGTGAACCGCTCGGGCGAGGTCTTGACCCAGACCATGGCGACGTTGGCGGCGCTGCGCACCAGCGCGCGCTGCGGCACCGGCCAGCCTTTTGCGGTCGACCGCAGTTTGACCTGAATTTTCACCGGCTGACCGAGCGGCAGCAACAGGCCGAGGCCGTCGCCGCGCTGGCCGAACTGCAGCGGCAGCGCCTGCTCGCGCAGGCGGCGGGCGGCGCCGAGGAAATCGAGCTCGACGCTGCGCTCGCCGACGCCGACCGCAGCTGCCAGCACCTCGCCGGGCGCCAGCGCCTCGTAGGCCAGCGCCTCGATCTGCAGGCCGTCGGGATCGACGATCTCGAACACCACCTCGCGCGCATCGACGACCTGCCCGACCACCGCGTTGGCCGCGGCGACGACGCCGGCAACCGGGGCGACCAGCGCATCGCGGCCGCTGACGCCGTGGCCGAGCGCGGCGACCCGCCCCTTGAGGCTGGCCAGTTCACTCTCGGCGGCCTCGATGTCCTTGCCCGGCACGGTGTCGGCGAGTTCGCGCAGGCGGGCCAGGCGCTTTTCCGCCAGTTGCCACGCTGCCTGCGTTTCGGCCAGCTGCGCGGCGAGGTCGGCGCGCTCGAGCTGGCCGGCGGCGGGCACCACCCAGGCCAGCACCTCGCCCTTGCGCACCCGGCTGCCAACCGCCGGCAAGCCCTTCGGCCCGGCCTCGATGCGCCCGGCGAGCATCGCCTGGACGCGGCCGCCGCGCTGCGGATCCATAACCACCTGGCCGGGCAGTTCGATCGTCCGCGCCACCTCGGCAGCAGCGACCGGCGCGGTCAGCACGCCAAGCTGGCGCTGTGCCGCCTTGGGCAGGAAGACGACGCCGTCAGCCAGGCGCTGCGGCGTGTTGCCGAGATTGGGCAGGGCCGCTTTTTCATCGCCATGGTCATGGCCTTCGTGCGCCGCCAGCGGCAGCGCGAAGGCTGCGGCCAGACAACCGATCAGAAGTTCGCGCTTCATGCCGCACCTCCCCGGCGCGACTGCTGTCGCCGCCAGCCCCAGAAAGCGCCGGCCAGCCCGAGGCCGGCCAGCAAGGCACCACCAAGCAGTGGCGACAGCGTCCAGCCCGCCTCGGTGTCGGCGTGGACCTCTCCTTCGACGATCAGGTCGCCGGCCAGCAGATCGGCTTCGTCGCCAACCATCAAGGTAAACGACAGGCCGTGCTCGCCGGTCGCGCGCAGCGGCTGCAGCCAGGCGACGTCTTCGATCCGGTAATCGCCGCTGGCAGCCTGAAACGGCGCGGCGATTTCCTTGCCGCCGGTTTCCACCGACAAGGTCGCGCCAAGCACCGGCGCGTTGGTCGGTGCGCGGTCGACGTGCAAAACCAGCGAATTTTCATCGAGCCGGCCGACGATCTCGAAGGCCTCGCTCTCGGCAACAACCACCGGCAAAGGGACGGCGGCATGGGCCGGCAGCAGCAATGCTGCGGTCAACCCGGCAAACAGGTATTTCTTCATGGTCATTTCATTCATTCCGGTAGCAGGCCGAGGGCCTGGCGGTAGGCCGACAACGCGGCGGCCTGCTGGATGCGCGCGCGCTGGGCGGCGCGTTCGGCGGCAAAGGCTTCCTGGGCGATGCGCAGGCGCGTCGGAAGGTCGCTCTCGCCGAGGCGGAAGGCCTTGTCGAAAAAGCCCTGGCTCTCGCGCGCCAGCCGGGCGCGCTCGTCGCTTGCCTGACGCCGGCGCTCGGCAGCCTGCCACTGGCTGCGCGCCAGTTGTGCCGTCTGCAGCAGGCGTTCGCGCTCGCGCCCGGCTTCGATTTCAGCTTCGACCCGCCCGGCGCCGGCTTCGGCGATTGCTGCCGCATGACGCGGGCCGGACGACAGCGGGATGCGCAGGCCAAGCGACCAGCTTTGCTCGATCGCTTCGCCAGTAGCCCCGCGTTCGCGCCGGGTGGCCACCAGCAGTTCGGGATTGGTCCGGCTGCGCACACGCGCCAGCCCCTGCGCCTGCCGCGCCTCCTCGGCACGTGCAGTCAGTACGGCCAGGGCCGGGTGTGTTGCCAGCCAGGCTTCATCGGCCGGCTCGGCCGGCACCGCCTCGGCCACAGCCGGCACATCCGCCGCCGGCTGGCCGGTCAGCCATTGCAGCCGTCCGGCTGCCGCCTCACGGCGGGCCTCGGCATCAGCTTGCTCGGCCAGGGCACCGGCCAACGCTCCATCGGCCTGATGCAGGTCGGCACGTGCCAGGTCACCAGCCGCTACCCGGCGCGTCACGTCATCGCGCAAACGGCGGGCAGCAGTCACCTGACCATCGGCCAGCAGGTATTCTTCACGAGCCAGTTGCCAGTCCCACCAGGCTGCGCGCAGTTCGCCGGCCAGCTGCATGCGCAGCCATGCCGTCCGGCCTTCGAGCAGGCCGCTGCCGGCTTCCGCCAGGGCACGGCTGCCGCTGCGTTCGCCGGGCAGCCACAGCGGAATGGCCAGGCCGAGTTCGACTTCTTCGGCACCACGATCGCGATTGAAACGATCGCTGCGCCCGCCGATCTCGACAGCCGCCGGCTCCGGGGTCCAGGAAGCCGCTGCGGCCACACGGGCAGCGGCCGCCGCCCGTTGTTCGGGCAAGGCATGGGTGACAGGCTGCCGCGACCAGGCAGCAGCAAAAGCCTGTTTCAGGTTTTGGGCAGTTTCGGCGCGCACCGGATTGACCAGTGCCAGCGCCAGCAAACAAACGATCCGCATGGGAACGCGCATACAACATCTCCGGCTGAATGGAACACAGCCGGCGACATGACGGGGGTGGCTCGTACGAGCCGGTCTACAGGGGAAAGACGGTCAGTCGCCGGCGCTCAGGCAGAGACTGATCTGGGCGGTCGTTCGAGACCGTCGGGGACGCGCGAGGAAAATTGCCGATCGCCGCGGTCGACCGCAGGATTGCCGGCCGACGGCAGCGGCAACGCCAGGGCACCGGCGACATGTCCCGGCAGATGACCAAGGATGTGGCCCGGGCAGCAGTGATGATGCAGTTCGACACATTCGCCGGCAGCATGATCGCCACAACCGTCGCAAGCTGCATCGGCTGAATGACTGTGATCATCCATGGCGGCAGGTGCGGCAATCGCCTGACCCATCATTCCGCCGGCAGATTCCCAGCCGAAACCGGGCGCAAGCACGGTGATCAGCATGATCAATGCGAGGAGCCGGGAAATGGACGAAAGTCTGGAACGCATGGTCAGCACTATAGATGAAGTTGCCGAAACGGCAAACTGTCCATGCCGTACAGCCCTGCTGCTGCGTAGCTATCTCGTTGATATATCACCTTTGTGCTATTGTTTTCCTACGCATCCGGATGAAGCAAACATGCCATGAATCCGTCCGAAAACACCGCTGTTCCACTGCGCAAAAGCCTGCGCATACGGGTCGGGCTGCTTGTTTCCGGCGCGGTGCTGCTGGTCGCGGCCGGATTCATGCTGCTCGGTATCGGGCCGCTGGCGCAGCGCGTTGCGGCGAGTCATTTCTCCGTCGCGACAACGCATCTGCAGGCCGAACTCGACGCTGCCTTCAAGCCTGCCGCCCAGGTTCTCGAAATGGCGGGCAACTGGCTGGCAACGGCGCCGCCCGACACCGACGATCCCGCAGCCTTCAACCGCCTGTTCACACCGGTGCTCAGTGCGCTGCCGAAAGCGACCTCGGTGGTCGCCGGCGATTCCACCGGCCGGGGCTGGATGCTGATGCAACTGCCGGATGGCGGCTGGCGCAACCGGCTCACCGACCTGCAGCGCTGGGATGACCGGCATCATTTCTTCGAACGCGATGCCATCGGCAACAGCCGGGAATACTGGCAATCCCTCGACTACGACCCGCGCCGCCGCAACTGGTACACCGCAGCTGGCGGTGGCAACGGTGTGCGCTGGACGGCACCCTACACCTTCTTCACCACCGGCGACCCCGGCATCACTGCGGCAATGCGTCTGCAACTGGCGGACGGCCGGGATCTGGTCATCGGTATCGACCTGATGCTGCGCGACCTGTCGCAAACGACGATGACCGCGGACATCGGCGAACGCGGCCTGGCCATGGTGCTGACCGACGACCTGCGCGTCCTCGCCCTGCCCGCCCCGCCGCCTGGAACAAGCAACGACAAATGGCTGGAAAGGACACTGAAACCCTACGGCGAACTCGCCCTCCCGGTGCTCGACAGGATCCTGAGCGACTGGCAGGGGCGCCCGAACCAGCAGGTTTTCCGGATCAGCGCCGACGGCACCGACTGGTTTGCCCGCATCGTCGACTATCCCCTTGGCGAGCAGAAACTGCATCTCGTCACCCTCGCCCCGTGCCGGGATTTCGCTCCGGACTGGCTGCCAGCCAGCGGCATCATCGGCAGCGGCCTGTTGTCGATGCTGCTGCTCGGCGGCTTCTTCTCGCGCCAGCAGGCAAAGCGCATCGCCCGACCGCTGGAAGAGCTTGCCGCTGCCAGCAGCCGCATCGGCCAGCTCGACTTTGCCCCGCTCGAACAGCAACCCAGCAGCATCGCCGAAATCCGCCAGCTGGCGAATGCCCACGAAACGATGCGCATGCTGCTGCAGCACAATCACGAGCAGATCACCGCCCAGGCTGCGGCGTTGCGCCAGCAGATCGAAGCGCTGCACGATGCCGAGGACAAGATTCGCGACAGCGAAGCCTACAACAAGGTGCTGTTCTCCGACTCGTACATTCCGCTGGTCGTTCTCGACCCGGAATCGGCCCGCTTCATCGACTGCAACCAGGCCGCTGCCGATATTTACCGGCTGAACGACGTCGACCGCGTCATCGGCCTGGCACTGACCGATGTCTCCGCCCCTTACCAGAGCGACGGCACCCCGAGCCTGGCTGCCAGCCGGGAAAAGCTGCAGCAGGCGATCGAACGGGGCTCGCTGGTCTTCGAGTGGCGCCACCGCCGGCCCGACGGCGAGCGCTGGGATGCGGAAGTACACCTCATGGCCTTTCGCCATGGCAACCGCCTGCTGCTGCAATTCAGCCTGCAGGACATCACCGACCGCAAACGCGCGGCCCAGGCGCTTGAGCATCTGGCGCTCTACGATACGCTGACTGAACTGCCCAATCGCGCCCTCTTCCTTGACCGCCTGCAACAGGCCATCGGCCAGGCAGGCCGTGACGACGACACAGTAGCCGTGCTGTTCCTCGATCTCGACCGTTTCAAGGAAGTCAACGACACCCAGGGCCATGAAGTCGGTGATGCCGTGTTGCGCGAAGTCGCCCGCCGTTTCCGCGAAGTGCTGCGCCACAACGAATTGCTGGCCCGCCTCGGTGGCGACGAATTCGCCGTGGTCGCCTCGGCCACCGACCACGCCGGTGCAGCCTACATCGCCGAACGCCTGGGCCAGTCGCTGCAGGCGCAGATCGTCACCGGCGGGCACGTGTTTTCGCTCGGCGTCAGCATCGGCATCGCCATTTACCCGAATGACGGCATGACGCCGGACGATCTCCTGCGCAATGCCGACATCGCGATGTATCGCGCCAAGGGCGGCCCCCAGCACTACATGTTCTACAACCGGGAAATGAGCAGCGGCCTCAGTGAGCGTATCGCGCTGGCCCGCGACCTGAAAGCGGCGCTGAACAGCGATGACGATCAGTTGTCGCTGGTCTTCCAGCCGCAATTCGACCTCGCGACCAGCGAACTGGTCGGCGCCGAGGCGCTGTTGCGCTGGCAACATCCGCGCCACGGCGGCATCAGCCCCGGTGTCTTCATCCCGATTGCCGAGGAGCGCGGCATGATGCTGATGATCAGCAACTGGGTATTCGATGCCAGCTGTCGCCAGTTGCTGGCCTGGCAGGCAGCGGGTGTTGCCTTCAGGGGGCGGATCGCGATCAACATTGCCGCCCAGCAGATCGAGGATGCCTCGTTCCCGCAGCATGCCGCCGAGCGGGTACGCAGTTACGGTCTGGACCCAGCATTGTTCGAGCTCGAACTGACCGAGAGCGGCATGATGCGCAACATCGACCTGGCCATCGAACTGGCCGGGCAACTAAGCACCGCCGGTTTCACGCTGGCGATCGACGACTTCGGCACCGGCTACTCGTCGCTCGCCTATCTCAAGCGACTGCCGGCCGACAAGCTGAAAATCGACCAGTCCTTTGTCCGCGACATGATCGACAACAGCAACGACCACGCCATCGTCGCCACCATCATCGGCATGGGGCGAACCCTCGGTCTGCACACCATCGCCGAAGGCATCGAAACAGCGGAACAGGCCAGCGCCTTACTCGAACTCGGCTGCCAGGAAGGACAGGGTTACCTGCTCGGCCGCCCCGAGACTGCCGAAGCCTTCGCCAGACGCTGGCTGGGCTGAAACAACGGGAAAGCGAGCGAAAAACTCAGCAGCACTCTTCCTCAACCTGAAACAGCAGGTCGAGCGCGGCCTGATCGCCGCATTCCTCGAAAAATTCGCGGATCTGGTTGATGTGCGCATGCACCAGGAACAGGTCGTCCGGCGCCGGCCCGCTGCGCGGCGTGCGTTTGGCCATGAAGTATTGCCAGAACGGATGATCCTGCTCGCTGATCTGCATGTTCAGGGCAATGCAGTCCATGATCCGCCGCGCATTGCCGGCGCAGTCGATGCCGTCGAAGCTGACGTAGCGGTCCGTCCCCATCCGGCAGCCGCAATCCGCTGTTTTTTCCTGATTGAGTTCCATCTCAAGTTCCCTGTACGCAACGAGGCCAACTGTAACGCCCGGGGCAAAAACTGTCCGTCGGCTGGCCGACAGTTTGTCTCAGGCTTCGGCGCCCAGTCGCCGCAGCGAATCCAGCGAATGGATGTAGAGCACGCGGCGGCCCTGCCGTTGCAGGATGCCGTCGCGCTCCCACTGGTTGAGCAGTGACGAGACGGTCTGCCGCGTTGAACCAAGCAGGCTGGCGATATCTTCGGTACCGAGGTCGAGCGGCACCAGCCAGATGCCGCCGTCGAGCGGACGCCCGCGGCGTTCGGCCATGCCGGTGAGGAAACGCGCCAGGCGTGCCGGCACCTCGCGGAAGGCCAGATCTTCGATCAGGTTGACGGCATTGGCCAGCAGTCGCCCGAGCACCCGCATCATCACCGGCGTCACCGACGGATCGCTCGCCAGCTTGCGGGCAAAGGCCCGGGTATCCATCAACCACAACGTCGTCGCAGACACCGCCTCGACGTAGGTCGGCGTGTGCGTCGTGTAGATGTCGCCGGGTTCGAGAAAACTCAGGCTCAGTTCGCGACTTTCACCCGCCAGGTAAACGCGCAGACGACCGCTTTCGATGATCAGGACCTGGTTGCGGACATCTCCCGGCGCGGCGAACAGGCAGCCACGGGCCAGATCGTGGCGGACGAAGCCGTCCAGCAACCCGGCCGGGATCTGGTGAAAGGGGTTGGCAGCAGTTGCCGGCGGGCAGGCATCGATTTCCATACCCCGTCTGAAAGCAAGACAGGGACCATGAAAAATCGCTGTTAAATCAGTCGTCTGGAAATTTACATTGCGTCAACAATGCGACAATCGGCTACACAACCACCAGTGTCTGCCGCCCGTACCACTCGTCGCCGGCCGCCACTTCCTGCCGGTCATCGGCAGCCGCCGCCTCGATGCAGAGCATGTGACGCCAGCCGTCGGCCGGCATGTCGGCCAGTGCTGCGCACTTTTCGACCCACGGGTTCCACACCACGACATCGGGGAATCCCTGTTGCTGGATACCCAGGCTGAGGTTGCCGGCGCGCAGCAGTTGCGGGCGCCGGACGCGCCGGTAAACACGGTCGGTTTCGCTGTCGACCGCAAGTTCGGTACCGCTTTCGTTGACCACCCGGTTGCCGTTGGCGGCATCGCGGTAATCGTGGCCGTACAACCCTTCGAGCGCTGCATCCTCGACCTGGACGACGCGCACGTAGGTGTGCAAGGCACCGGTGAATTCGAAGGCGGCGGTACCGGTATTGACCACGCACAACTCCAGGTCGAGCCGGTCGGCTTCGATCATTGCCGTCAGTTCGAGACGGAAGGCATGCGGCCACAACGCCCGCGTCGTGTCATCGTCACCGGTTTCCAGCGTCACCAGCGCGTAGTCGTCGCCGCTGCGCCGCGCGCTCTCGCTCCACACCCGCGTGCGCACGAGACCGTGTTTGGGCAGGTCGCCCCGGTCGGAAAACTGCGGGAAGCAGACCGGCACGCCGCCGCGGATGGCGACGCTGCCATCGAACACCGCCTTGTCGGAGAGATAGAGGCGCTCGCGGCCATCCGGGGTGATCCAGGACAGCACCTGGGCGCCAAGTTTGCTGATGACGGCGCTGCTGCCTTGCGGACCGAGCAGGCGCAAGGCAGGGATGCCGTGGAATTCGATGTCTTCAATGCCGGTTTTCATGGGAATCTTTGGAGTTGGGGACGACGTAGAGTTGGGGACGCAGATGCAGGTACTCGACCTGATGACCGAGCAGGGTCACGCTGCCGTTGCGGCGGTTGTTGCCGGTATCGCTGTATTCGAAAGTCAGCGTACGACGCAGGCGCAGGCGGCCGTCGTCGTCACGCGCCAGCGCGTTGACGCGACCGATGACGGTCTCGTCAAGAAATTGCAGCCCCTCGTCGGCGCAGGCGTTCTGCGCGGCCAGTATCCCGATTTCGCGGGCCTTCAGCGTATCCAGCCAGAACCAGACACCGGCTGCAGCGACGAGGATGAAAATGCTTTCGTAAATAGGCATGGGGCCGAAGTATACTGCCTGCCATGCTCAGTTACCGCCACGCTTATCACGCCGGCAATCACGCCGATGTGCTCAAACACCTGATCCTGTTGCAGATCGCCCAGTACATGGGCGAAAAACCTGCGCCCTTCTGGATCATCGACACCCATGCCGGCGCCGGCCGCTACGCGCTCGACTCGGCCCACGCCAGCAAGCTCGCCGAATGGCGCGACGGCGTCGGCCGCCTGTGGAACGCGACCAGCCTGCCGCCTGCTGCGGTCGACTACCTCGATTTCGTCAAAATGCTCAACCCGCACGGCCAGTTGCAGCACTACCCGGGCTCGCCCTGGCTGGCCCGCCAGCTGCTGCGCGAATCCGACCGCCTGCGCCTGTATGAGTTGCACAGCAGCGACAGCAAGCTGCTGCAGGAATGTTTCCGCGGCGCCGGCCGTCAGGTGACGATCACCGAAGGCGATGGCTTTACCGGCCTGAAGGCCATCCTGCCACCGCCACCGCGGCGGGCGCTGGTGCTGATCGATCCGTCCTACGAGACCCGGGCCGACTACGGCGGCGTGATCAAGGCGCTGCAGGAAGCGATGAAACGCTTTCCGACCGGCACCTACGCGCTGTGGTACCCGATGCTGCTGAAGCCCGAATCGCGCCAGTTGCCGGATCGCCTGAAACGCCTGGGGGCGGCCAACTGGCTGAACGCGACACTCGAAGTCAAAGCCCCGCCGCACGACGGTTTCGGCATGTACGGCAGCGGCATGTTCATCATCAACCCGCCGTGGACGCTGGAAAAGACACTGCACGAGACACTGCCGGCGCTGGCGACACTGCTCGCCCAGGGGCCCGGCGCGAAACATACGCTGGAAAGTCAGACGACCTGAAATCCCCGCCGGAAGCCGGCGGCCTCCCCATGCTATAGTCGCAAAAAAATATAGCGAACGTAATAGACGTTCACTGGGGAAAGCACCGACTACCACTACCTGAAGGGATCACGGTGTTCAGATTGTTTGCCTGCCTGCCGGCCTTGCTGCTTGCGTTGTTTCCGCCGGGCGCGATTGCGCAACATCAGGCTCTTGCCGTTGCCATCACCGACTCCGCCCCGCCCTTCGCCTACCGTGACGAAAACGGCAAACTCAAAGGTTTCAACGTTGATCTCGTACACGCGCTTTGTCAGCGCTTGCAACGCGAATGCCGCCTGGAAGTACTGCGCTTTCCCGAAGTCATTCCGGCCGTCAATGCCGGCCGTTTCGATCTCGGCGTCGCCAACACCCTGCGCACGCCGGAACGCGAAAAACTGGTCCGTTTCACCCGCGTCATCTGGCGCTCGACCTCCAGCCTGATTGGCCTGCGCGAACTCGGCGGCGCCCAGCGGACAACACTGCTGGCACGCGAGCAGACCTGCGCCATTTCGGGCTCGCGCCAGCTCGGCTGGCTTGGCGAAAATGCCGCCCGGGCGCCCATCCCGGCCGCCAGCAACGGCGAGTTGCTGGCGCAGCTCACCCGGGAACAATGCGCCCTCGCACTGTTGCCGACACAGCAGGCCCTGTCCTTCCTGCAGGGCAAGGATGGTCAGCGTTTTGGCTACATTGGCGCACCGCTCGACGACAACGGCCTCGGCGGCGATGTCCATATCGCGCTGCGCCCCGGTAACGACAACCTGAAAGACGAGGTCGATGCCGCCCTTGAATCACTGATCCGCGACGGCACTCACGAACGTCTTTCGCGTCGCCACTTCCCCTATAGCATCCTGTAAGCACGATGGCCGAACGGAAAACCGGAGCACCGCCCAGCCTGCGGCAGGTATCGACGGTCGTGCTGGCCGTTCTGCTGATCATTCTGTCGGCTGCCGGTTTCCTGTTGACACGGCAGATGCTCGATCTACAGGCACTGGCCGAGACCCACCGCCAGCAGGCGGCTTCGAGCCTGAGCGAAAAAGTCCGGGCGGTGACCAATATCGAGCGCCTGATCCTGCTCGGCGACCAGTTGAGCAGCGCCCCCGGGCGGGATAGCTGGCAGGCCGCAGGCCGTGCCTTCCAGGCCCTGACCTACCATCCGTCGCTGCAGGAACTGGATGGCCGTGAAGCCGTTATCCGCACTGGCTTTTCGGTAGCCGAGGAACTGCTCGCGCTACGTGAAAGCAATGCAACGGAGTCCGCGATCATGGATCTATGGGAAAGCCAGCGCGAACAACTGACCCGAATTGCCGAGGAAACCTCGGGCGGCATGATCGCCCACACCACACAACTGGCTGACACCGCTGCCCGTTCGGCCCGGCAAATGCTGCTGCTGGCGCTGGCCTTCTCGGTCCTGCTGCTACTCAGTCTGGTGGCGCTGCTGCGCATCCTGAAAGTGCAATTGATCGATCCCTTGCTGGCTGTTTCCCGACAACTGGCCGCAATGCGCTCGGGGGCCGGCACGCCGCACAAACTGCCGTCGGCACGCAATCTTGAAGTCTCCGAAGTATTCAATGCACTGCAGGCGCTGCAGGACACGCAGGCAGCACTGAAGGACAGCGAGGAACGCCAGCGCCTGGCCCTGGCCGGCGCCAACCAGGGCTTGTTCGATCTCGACATGCTGAGCGGGCGCGTCCGCGTCAGCCCGGAATACGCCGAAATGCTGGGTTATCCGCCGGAAGAGTTTGCCGAACTCAACTTCGCCCGCTGGGAAACCCTCCTCCACCCGGACGATCTGCCGGCAACCCTGCGTAATTACGAAGATTACGTCGCCGGCCGCATTCCGGAATACCAGATCGAATTCCGCATGCGTACCCACGACGGCCGGTGGAAATGGCTGCTATCCAAAGCCAGCATCCAGTCGCGTGACACCACCGGCAAGCCGATACGGATGCTCGGCACGCATACCGACATCTCCGCATTGAAAGCCGCCGAAGCGGAAATCCGCGCGCTGAACGGTGAACTGGAAGCGCGCGTCGCCCAACGCACCGCCGAGCTGGAAAATGCCAAGCGCCAGGCCGAACTCGCGACGCTGGCGAAGAGCGCTTTCCTCGCCAACATGAGCCACGAGATCCGGACGCCGCTCAACGCCATTGCCGGGATGGCCCACCTGATTCGCCGGGCCGGCCTGGAGCCACTGCAGCAGCAACGCCTGGACAAGCTCGAAGCGGCTGGCCAGCACCTGCTGGAAATCATCAACGACGTGCTCGACCTGTCGAAGATCGAGGCCGGCAAACTGCAGCTGGAACCCCGCAGCTTTGCCCTGCCGACGCTCTTTGAAAACATCTGCTCGATGCTGCAAGCCCGCGCCGAACTCAAGCAATTGCCACTACGCCGCGAACTGCCAACCGGCATTCACTGGCTGGTTGGCGACACCACGCGGCTGCAGCAGGCGCTGCTCAATTACGCGGTCAACGCGCTGAAATTCACGGAAACCGGCAGCATCACGTTGCGTGCGCTGGTCGTCAACGAATGTGAAGACAGCCTGCTGCTGCGTTTTGAAGTCACTGACAGCGGAATCGGCATTGCCCCGGAAGCGCTCGGCCGGCTGTTCTCGGCCTTCGAACAGGCGGACAACTCGACAACGCGCAAGTATGGCGGCACCGGGCTCGGCCTGGCCATCACCCGCAAGATTGCCGAGGCGATGGATGGTGAAGCGGGCGCCATCAGCACACCCGGCCAGGGCAGCACCTTCTGGTTTACCGCCTGGCTGAAGAAAGGCGATCCGCAGCGCCTGCTCGACCGCGCCAGCGTCGACAGCATGGAAGCCGAACTGATGCGGCTGGCCACCGGCAAGCGCGTGCTGCTGGCCGAGGACGAACCGATCAACCGCGAAATTGCCCAGATGCTGCTGGCCGACGCCGGGCTGGCCGCCGACGCTGCCGAGGATGGCCGGCAGGCGCTGGCCATGGCGGCTGCGCAGCACTACGACCTGATCCTGATGGACATCCAGATGCCGAACCTGGACGGTCTCGAAGCGACCCGGCAGATCCGCCGCCTGCCGGGATACGCCAGCACGCCGATCATCGCGATGACCGCCAATGCCTTCGCCGAGGACAAGGAACGCTGTTTTGCTGCCGGCATGGACGAGTTCATCGCCAAGCCGATTCTCCCCGAAGCCTTCTACGGCCAGTTGCTGCTCAGCCTGTCGTCGTCAACCGCGACTGCAGTTGTGCCTTGAGCTGGCGGGCGGCCAGCGTATAACCACCGTCGCTGCCGTCGATGAAATGCAGGTGCTTGCCTTCGTGCGATTCGACCAGGCAGGTGATCAGGGCTTCGCGTGACTGGTTGATGCCCCAGGCCAGCGCCCCCGTAGCCGCCTCGTCCTGCAGGCGGCGCGTCAGTTCGGCGGCCTGCGACTCGCTGGCGTCGAGCACCATGCGCAATGCACCGTCGAATTTGCGGAAATCGGTGTTGCTGACCATATCGTCGCGATAGCGACTCCAGCGCACCGCCCGGGTATCGATGTTGCGGGCGAACAACCAGAGCCCGGCAAGGTTCTGCAGCAGCATGCGCAGGACGTAGGCCAGCTTGCCCGGCAGGCCTGTTCTCCAGGTGCGAACCATCAGTTCGCCACCGAGGCTCAGCGGGGAAAAGGACAGTTTCAGCCGCTCCGGACGCAGCGGGTGACTGCCACCGAGGTCGCCGAAGATATCGCCAATCGCTGCCAGCACGCGCCGGTACGTCGCCTGGTTGATCTGCGGATCGGCAGTCGTGGCGACGATGATCAACGACAGCTTGTAGTCGCGAAAACTCGGCACGTTCTGCCAGCGGCACTCAAAGCCCTCAAAGCTGGCTTCGGCCGGCCCTTCGCCACGCCGGACATGGACCACACCACTGCCACTGCCGGCCTTGACGCGGCGTTCGGCTTCTTCCCAGCCGCGTCCGGAAAACACCGGCTGGCTGACCTGCGACGACAGCTTGATCCGGGCCACCCGGACCCAGTGGCCATCGCGACACAGATCGCCGACGCGAACCAGGCCGGCGCGCAGGTCCAGGCCGAAACTGCCGGCCGCGAGTTCCTGCGTTCCGCGCAGGGCAACGATGGCGCGTTCGCGCAGGCTTTCCGGAATGGCGAAGGTGGCGCCGTCGCCACCGAAGATGAAGGGCAGTTCCAGTGTCCGGTCGATGTTGGCGATGGCGGCAATGCAGGCAACACCGACTGTATTGACCTTCTTGTAAGCGCCTTCGGCGATTGCCTGGGTCGAATCGACGATGTCGGCGATGACCACCCACCAGTCCTCCGGCAGTTCGACGTGACAGCTGGTGTCGATCGCCGCCTCGAACGACGGCAGCGCCGGCAGATCGCGATAGAAGGCGGGCTGCCCGCTCATCAGTTGCCCAGTTCGGTGTACTTGGCGCGCGAACCGTAAGCCTTGTCGACCGGATATTTTTCGCCGTTCCTGAGCAGTTTGACCCGGGCGGCCTCAAGCAGGTCGATGCCGGCCTTATCGGCGATCAACAGCAGGTAGAGCAGGATGTCGGCGCATTCGTCGCGCAAGGCCTGGGCACGGACCGGATCGGCCGGCAGGGCTTCGATCTCGTCGTCGCGCTGCCACTGCGTCAGCTCGAGCAATTCACCGGCTTCCAGGTTGAGCGAGACGATCAGGTTGCGCAGCGTATGGAACTGCTGCCAGTCGCGCGCATCGCGGAATTCGAGCAGTGCTGCGGTCAACGCCTTCAAATCGGCCAATTTTCTTCCTCCGGACTGGTCGACCGCATGATGCCACAGCCGGCCCGGATCGCTCAGGGCTGCAGCGGCCAGAACAGCGGAATCAGCAGGCTGGCGAGCAGCCACATGATGATGTTCATCGGGATGCCCATGCGCGCAAAATCGGCGAACCTGTAGTTGCCGGCGCTATAGACCAGCGTGTTCGTCTGGTAGCCGATCGGTGTCGCGAAACTGCAGCTGGCGGCGAACATCACGCCGACGACAAAGGGCCGCGGATCGACGCCGAGTTGCTGGGCGACGCCAATGACCACCGGCGTGAACAGCACGGCGATGGCGTTGTTGCTGACGAATTCGGTGGCAATCGAGGTCAGCAGGATGACCAGCGACAGCATCAGCCAGGGCGACAGGCCGTCGCCGAGCACGACCAGTTGCGTCGCCAGCATTGCCGCCAGACCCGAAGTGTTCATCGCGATGCTGATCGCCAGCATGCCGAAAATCATGATCAGGATCGGCCATTCGATCGCCTTGTAGGCTTCGTCGGCGCGAATGCAGCCGGTAGCGACGACGATGGCGGCGCCGATCAGCGCCAGCCCCTCGATCGGCATGACGTTGAAGGCCGCCAGCAGCATCACGCCGGCGATGGTCGCCAGCGCGATCGGCGCCTTGGCCTGGCGATTGGTCACCTGCCGCCCGTCGGTGATGGCGAACAGGTCGCCGTTGTCGCAGAAACGCTTGATCTGGGCCGGCGTGCCTTCGACCAGCAGCACGTCGCCGACCTGCAACTGGAAATCTTCGCCGATCTGCGAAAACGACGCATCGCGCCGGTGCACCGCAATCAGGTGAATGCCGTAACGGGCCAGCAGGTCGAGGTCGCGGATCGGCCGCAGCACGTAGCGCGAAGTCTGGCCGACGATGGCTTCAACCATGACCACATCGCGCCGACGCAGGGTTTCCAGGTCGTGGCTGCTGCCCTGCACCTGCAGGCCGACCAGGTCGGTGCTGCGCAGTTCCATCATGGCGCTGCTGCGGCTATGGACGACGACGCGGTCGCCGGCCTCGATGCGCGTTGCCGGATCGGGATTGGCAATCTCGTTTTCGCCGCGGCACAGGTTGAGCACCTGGATGACGCCGTTGGCCAGCTTGGCTTCCTTCAGGGTCTTGCCGATCAGGTGCGAATCGACCGGCACGAACAATTCGGTCATGAACAGCCGGTCGCCGCTGCCGGTGAATTGCTGGGTCAGCGTCTCGCGTACCGGCAGCAGGCGCTGGGCGAAAAAGAACATGAAGGCACAACCGGCCAGCGCCATGACGATGGCCGGCGCGCTGATCTCGAACATCGAAAACGGCTCAAGCCCCTGCGCCCGGGCCACGCCATCGACGAGGATGTTGGTCGAGGTACCGACCATGGTGATCAGGCCGCCGAGAATGGTCGCGTAGGACAACGGAATCAGCAGCCGCGACGGCGCGATGTTGTAGCGCCCGGCCATGGCGATCACCGCCGGAATCATCACCATCACCACCGGCGTGTTGTTGATGAACGGCGACACCAGCAGGCCGACCAGCAGCAAGGCCACCAGCAATCGCCGCTCGCTCTGCCCGGCCATGGCGCCGAGCCAGTCGCCGAGGCGATCGACGCAGCCGGTTTTCGACAAGGCGCCGCTGATGATGAACAGGCAGGCGATGGTGATCGGCGCACTGTTGCCGAACACGCTGGTGACTTCCTTCGCCGACAAGAGGCCCAAGGCCAGCAGCACCGCCACCGCCACCATCACCGCCACGTCCGGCTTCAGCCATTCGCGCACGAAGGCGGCGAACAGGCCAATCAGGACCAGGCCGACAGCAGCGGCGTGCAGGTGTTCGGGAAGCAGCATCGGGGGCAGGCGAATGAGGATGACAGGGCGCACAGGTTAGCGCCTGCCCCACCGAATCATAAAGAATGAAAAATGTTTTTGTTATAGCGATTCAATATATGAAGCAGCACGCCCACGCTCGATTTATCATGCATTTTTGCGGTCGACCGCAATATTCGAACACTTTTCAGGAGACGACATGCCCCTCTACCAGCTCGACGACAAAACCCCGCAACTCGGCAGCAACGCCTGGATCGCGCCGAACGCCACCGTGATCGGCGACGTCCGCCTCGGCGCCAACGCGTCGGTGTGGTGGAACGCGACGCTGCGCGGCGACAATGACCCGATCCACATCGGCGCCAATACCAACATCCAGGATGGTTCGGTGCTGCACACCGACGAAGGTGTGCCGATGCACATCGGCGACAACGTTACCGTCGGCCATCTGGTCATGCTGCACGGCTGCACCGTTGGTGACGGCAGCCTGATCGGCATCGGCTCGGTGATCCTCAACCGGGCGGTGATCGGCAAAGGCTGCATCGTCGGCGCCAATACACTGATTCCGGAAGGCAAGGTCTTTCCCGACCGCTGCCTGATCGTCGGCTCACCGGGCAAGGTGGTGCGCGAACTGTCCGAGGAAGATGCGGCAAAGCTGTTGAAATCGGCCGAACACTACGTCGACAACGCGGCGCGCTATCGTACGCAACTGACTGAAATCTAGCCGACGAAACCGGCAATCGCCGCCAGCACAGCCGCTTCCTGGTCGCGCTGCGGCGAGTGGCCGCAGTTCGCCAGCTTGAGCAGTTGTGTTCCCGGCACTTGCTCCGCGATGACCTCGATCTGGCGCATCGTCGCGTATTCGTCGTTCTCGCCCTGGATTGCCAGTACCGGGCAGCGGATCGTCGGCAGCAATTCCTCAATGTTCCAGTCACGGAATTCGGGCGACAGCCAGCAGTCGTTCCAGTCGTGGAACACGCGCACCGCGTCGCGGTGGTAGCGCGCCAGCTTCTGTGGCCAGTCGCTGCTGCCCCAGTATTTGCGGGCAACACGAATGCCGGCCAGGGTTTCTTCCTCGATGAATTCGTGCGGCGCCATGACTACCACGCCGGATACCGCCGCCGGGAAACTGCCGGCGTGGATCAGCGCGATGCTGCCGCCGTCGCTGTGGCCGACCAGGACCGGGCGCTCGATGCCGAGTGCGGCAAGGAAGGCCGGCAGCACTTCGCGACCCTCGCGGTGCATGTAGTCCGGCTGGCGTGGCTGCGGGTGCGGGTCCGAGGCGCCGTAGCCCGGCCGCGAATAGACGACGACCCGGCACCCGGTTGCTGCCGCCAGTTTTTCGGGAAAATCCCGCCACATGGCGACGCAGCCGAGGCCTTCGTGCAGCAGTACCAGCGTCGGCCGGTCGGTGGCGGTCGGCGGGAAATCCTTGTATTCGAGGTTCAGGCCTTCGATCTTGATCTGTTTCATGCGCTCAACAAAAAATCGCGGACGACAGCGATCTGCTCGTCCGACTGGAACATCGGGGCATGTCCGACCCCGGGAATTTCGGCGAGTTTCGCCCGTGGACCGCAATCTCCCATGCGCTGCCAGGTTTCCCGCGTCAGCAGGTCGGATTCACCACCGCGGATCGCCAGCGTCGGACAGGTGATTGCCTGGTAGAGCGGCCACAGGTCGATGTCGCGGTCGGCGAAAGCGGCCCGGAACGGCGCAGCGATGCCCGGATCGTAACGGAAGGCCCAGCGACCGTCACTGCGCTGGACGATGCTGCTTTCCGTCAGTGCGTACCACTGCGCCTCGGTCAGTGGCCCGAACGGGGCGCTGACCGCCTTGACGTAGGCCAGCGCCTCGTCGATCGTCGCCCAGTCGGGATCGTTGCCGACATAGGTGGCAATGCGCTGCAGCGATTCGACGGTGATCAACGGCCCGACATCGTTCAACGCCAGTTTGTGGATCGGCGAACCTTCCTGCGCCGCCAGCGCCATGCCGATCAGCCCGCCCATCGAAGTGCCGAGCCAATGTACCGAATCGACGTTCAGCCGGGCGATCAGCGTCACCATGTCGGCGACGTATTGCGGCACCGCATAACCGGCCGGATCGCGCAAACGGCCGCTGCGGCCGCGACCGACAATATCCGGGCAGATCACCCGGTAATGCCCGGACAGCGCCGCCGCCAGCGCGTCGAAATCGCTGCCGTTGCGGGTCAGGCCATGGACGCAGACGAGCACGCGCGGATTGTCGCGCTCGCCCCATTCGTAATACGACATCCGGTGCAGCCCCGCCGGGCTCAGGCACTGGACGATCTGTTGTTGTTTTGTCATCGCTCTCTTCCTCCTGCCTGAAATGTATCACCGTCCGTGCCAGTAACGGGGATGCACCCGGCGCCAGGCTTCGACCGATGCCCCGGCCGGCGCCAGCGTCACGCGCAAGGCGCCGTCGTGATCGGTGCGCCACAAGCGTGCTGCGGTCGACGCGTAAAATTCGACGATTTCCGGCCGCGGATGGCCAAAACGATTGCGATAGCCGGCAGAAAACAGCGCATCGCGGGCGTCGACCGCAGCAACGAAGGCCGGCGTAGACGAGCCCTTGGCGCCGTGATGCGGTACCAGCAACACGTCGGCGCGCAGCGCTGCGGCATCGCGGGCGAGCAAGGCGGCCTCGTCCGCTGCCTCGATATCGGCGGTCAGCAGCAGGCGCGTCGGGCCGGCCGCCACGGCGAGCACGCAGGACAAGGAATTGCGCTTGCCGGTGCCCGAATACGCTGAAGCCGCCGGATGCAGAATCGTGAAATCGACGCCATCCCATTGCCAGTGCTGGCCGGCACGGCACAACTCGCCGCCGAGTTCCGGCAGCGACGACAGCATGTCGCCCACCGGCAACGCCGCACGCAACGACGCCAGCCCGCCAGCGTGATCGGCGTCGCCGTGCGTCACCACGAGACGGTCCAAACGGTCGACACCAAGCCAGCGCAGGTAAGGCACGACGATGCGCTGACCGGCATCCGAATCGGCGTTGTACTGCGGCCCCGGATCGTAGACCAGCACCCGCTGTTGCGTGCGCACGACCACCGCCTGCCCCTGGCCGACATCGAGCACGTCGATCCGCGCCTCGCCGTAAGGCACCCGCGCCACCGGCCAGAACGCCGCCGGCACGATCAGCAGCAGCCCCGCCCATTTGCCTGGCACACCCCGCGGCAACAGGCACCAGGCGACGCCGAGGCCGCCCACAACTACCGCCCAGGCCGGCGGCGCCGGCGCCTGCCAGACCGGCCAGGCGGCGCACCAGAACAGGAACAGCATCAGGCCATCGAGCACGGCGTGCGCCAGCGCCAGGATCGGCCACCATGGCAGCAAGGCGCCAAGCAGCGCCAGCGGCGTGACGATGAAGCTGATCACCGGCACCGCCAGCGCGTTGGCCAGCGGCGAAACCAGCGAAAATTGCTGGAACACCAGCATCAGCACCGGCAGCGATGCCAGTGTTGCTGCCCATTGGACAAGGCCCCAGCCGCGCAGGCGATCACGCCAGCCGCGACCGCTGCCGACGACGGCACTGCCGATGTAGAGCAAGGCACCGACAGCGCCGAAGGACAGCCAGAAACCCGGCGCCAGCACCGACCAGGGATCAACCAGCAAGACCACCAGCAAGGCCAGCACGAGAATCCGGCTCGGCGCGACGATGCGCCCGGACAACATCTACAAACAACCTCGTTAAATGCGAATACGAACAAAGATAAATGCGAGCACAACTCATGAGTCCCAAAGCCTACCCAGCATGTTGTACCAAAATGAACCCTATATCAGCAATTAGGCATGCAGATGGGGCATTAACAAAGCTGCAAAAGCGTATTTGTGGCCTTACCAGCAGGCAGCGCGCCTTTGGTATCGAGAAATTATACTTAGCACACGCAATCGGCCAGGGGGCATAAAATGATCGCCCCACGCACACTATTGAGCATCGACGATATGCTGCGCCTTCCAATAGGAAAATTCCTGAGCGCTTATGCAAACTTGACTGGCCTGTTGCAAGCCATTGAAGGCACGAACGGCCCAGTATGGTTAACTCCCGATAGCTACAGTGACGTCAGACAGCATACAAAGGCGCTCATCGATACGTGCATTGATCTGGGCATGAACGTCACCCAGTCGGCGGCACTCAGGGTCTCGTATGAGATCGAACACCCCGAGGTCGATGGTGTATCCGGCAATATTGGGTTTCGTGGCGATGCCCTTCTTCGATTGAAACGATTTCTACAAGGAACCGTGCATTGCTTTGAAAACGAAGCTGAGCCTAAAACTGCTCTAATCCTGCCTCCTGACATGGCAAAGTATTACGATTCGTCGCATCCTCATTTTGGAGAACTGGTTCAAGCACAGTTTCCTTCGGCCGCCTACGAAATTGAAGAAGCAGCCAAGTGCCTCGCTGTAAGCTCTGACACAGCCGTGGCATTTCACTTAATGCGGACAGTAGAACTTGGAATTCAGGCAGTAAGCAAATGCTTGGGCATTCCAGACCCGACCAAAGAAGCGGAGCGCAATTGGGGCGCAATTCTGCGCAAAGTCAAATCCGCCATGGCCGAATTCGACTCGGGTACCTCAAAACACTGGAGCAACCCAGCTGAGAGAGACTACTTTGACTCCGCATACATGACCCTGGATGCAGTTAAAAACGTATGGCGCAATCCCACTATGCACGTCGATAAAAAATACAACCCAGACGAGGCGATGAGCATGTTCATCGCTGTGCGCAGCTTTATGACAAAGCTGGCTTCTCGGATGGATGAGCAAGGACTTCCCAAAGCTTAAGCATCTAACTAGCGAATGGCACGCGCCTGAACTACACATCCGTTCCTACTTTTTGAGGTTGTGTGATGCCCTTGCCGTCAATTGGGCAGCCAGAGCCTCGTTGCTTTTTGCCAGTTGATCCAAAAGCTGTTGTTGTCTTTTTTCGAGTTCGCTCTGTTGTGCTATTAGCTGAATTACCTGCTCTTGGTATTTGTCACCAGCTCTATTGTTCAGATAGTCCTGGATGACACCAGCTCCAGTCAAAGTTGCCGATACCAATAAGGAAATTCCGGCAAACCAAAGGGCTTTACGAGTACTCTTTTCATCCTCTTTCCATTTGTTTCGCATATCCACTAGTGCAGACATGATCATTGAATTAGTCTTATCTTGCTGAAGCGCGATATCGACTGCGGCATTACCAACCCGATCCATGCGTTCGCCGAGATCATTCTTCAACGAATGGATCTGTTCGCTCAGAATCCGCTCGGCTGACTTTATCGGCGGCAGAGTGTCAATTATTGGCGTTACGCTTTTGCGGTGCATCTCAATCTGCTCAACGGCGCAACCACCTGCCGTGCCCGCTGAGTGCCCAAGCACCGTCTCTACCAAATTCTGGCGCCTATCCCCGAACTGCCGCAAACCCCTTATGGACGGGCTTTCAGCCAAGTCTTTCACAGCGTTCCAGCGCGGCGTTTGTTGCATTCGTATCGCAGCCTTGATTGCTGGCGAACCAAGAGCTTTTAACGCCGTAGCTGTTGCACTGTCTAAGGTGCCAAATACGGGATTGAACTTCGCTATTTCAGCGAAGTGTGGAAGTTTATTCGCAGCAGCCACCCGTTCAGCCAAGGACTGGCTTTCTTTGAAAAACCCGATCGTTTTTTCCGAAAAGCCCGCCTTAACCATGTTGGCGATTTCTTTGAACGACTCTTGGGCTGCTTGCCATTCAGCGACCGCATATGCAGCAAGCGCCTCTACGGGCGAATCAGAATCCTCGACTTTCTCCTCATCGCCGCGAACGAGCTTTAGGAAGCCTTGAGCAAACGTCACGCGGTCGTCGTCAGTAAGACTTTTCACTTCTTCTTTCGTGACATCTCTCAGCGTCCCTCCTACACCCTCTACCTGTGCACGACCGGCAAATACGGTGTCTACAAGTTCTGCGGCTGATGGCTGGTTGGACATCTTTCGCTCGATGTCCATTACAGTCCCAATGTTGAGGAAAGGTGGAACGTAAACCTTGCCGAAAGTTGGCAAATCCAATACATGAGACTTGCCCGGACGGACGTCTAGTTTGCGATCTACTTCTTGTTCTCTGAGTGAGCAATTTTCGTCCATATCTCTCTACCTAAACGTTCCCTGCCCAACGCTAATCGGAACGTATTGCCCGCCATGGGGAACGATCGTGCACCAACGATGCTTATCTACTATGATGTATGGAAACACAGGTACTCGAGAATGGGTAGATGTTCATCAAGATACAAATGGCTTGAGTCCGGCGGCAGCTTGGACGGCACTTTGCCTGTTCGAAAAATTGGCCCAAGTCCGGTCAAAAACACCGGACGCGTCTCCACGCGAAAGGCCAATCAGTCACAAACCTTTGAATCTCTGCTTGAGCGCGACTTCCTAATTTTGCTAGACGTCGATCCTAGGGTAGTGAGAATTGGGATTCAGCCGATCACCCTTCGGTGGGCTGCAGTGGCTGAAAAAGCAAAGGAGTACACACCCGACGTGGTTGTTCACTACGACCCCTCGAGCATCGAAACCGACCCACGCCTTCGAACCACGCTGTTCGAAGTGAAGCCAAGGGCCATCCTGAAAAGGAAATGGTCAGAACTGCAGCCCAAGTTCAAAGCAGCAGTCGCATGGGCTCGAGAGCACGAGTGTCGATTCAAGATCGTTACCGAGGTTGAAATCCAGACCCCTTACCTCGAAAACGTTCGAATTCTGCGCCACTACAGGCCTGATCGAATGGGACTACCCTCCGAGGAAGCTCTTCAGTTCCGTTCATTGCTTCTTGAGCAACTAGCACGGTGCAAACAAACGACACCGAGAAATTTGCTTGAGATGGTAACGAACTCGTGGGACGAGCAAGCGCGCTTGATCCCGCAACTGTGGGCACTCGTAAACGATCAGGTGATTGGAATAGATCTGAGTGCACCACTGACAATGGCCTCGCCAATCTGGCTATCAGGCAAAGCAAACTTGTCCGAAGGCATACAGTCATGACAAAAGCGTTTATCTCTGTATTTCCTGGCGCAATTATCGACGCCCGCGGCGAAAAATTTTTGGTACTCAAATTTGCCGATGCAGACCAGATTGTTGCGCGTCGCCTTAGCGACAACCGAGATGAAATATTTTCCTTTTCTGACATCGAGGCAAGCTCTGTCCGACAGACTAACGAATCTGATCAGCAAGCCCATCGGGACTTAGGCACGCTCTCCGAAGAAGAGAGGGAAGACGCCATCGCCATCTACAATGTAATCAGCCCTCTTCTCGCTAAAAAAGGGAGAACTGCGCAGATGGCGCAAGAAGCAGCGGATTTAGCTGGAGTAAATCGGGCCACGATCTACCGCTGGATACATCAATTCGAGAAGACGGGAACCCTGAGCGGATTGATGCGCAGACGCCGCGCTGACGCTGGTAAAAAGCGCCTGCCCGAGGCCGTCGAGAAGATTATCGACAGCATTATCAAAGATGAGTACCTGACCAAACAAAAAGCAAGTATCCAGCATGCTTACCGGAAGTTAAAAAACGCCCTTGTCTCCCAGAATCAGCCGGTCATTCATTACAACACTTTCCGGCGTCGTATTCGTGCCCTCGCCCCAGAAGCTGTGGCGCTACGTCGGGAAGGTGAAAATGCGGCACTACGCTATCAGCCAAATAAGGGGACGGTTCCGAATGCGGACTACCCCTACGCCCTCATTCAAATCGATCATACCCCGGTCGATCTGATCCTGGTCGATGAAATTCATCGAACGCCCATTGGCCGCCCTTGGATTACGCTAGCAATCGATGTGTTCAGCCGCATGGTCGCCGGCTGGTATGTCTCCCTCGATCCACCTGGCAACCTAAGCACAGGCATCTGTATCTCGAACCTCATTTTATCGAAGCAAGAGCTAGTTGCGAATCTTGGCCTAGACTTCCCATGGCCATGCCAAGGCAAGCCGAGCGTCATTCATGCTGATAACGCCAAAGAGTTTCGAGGAAAAATGCTTGAGCATGCATGCCAAGAACACTTAATCGACCTGCAGTTCCGAAAGCTGCGCAAACCTCGTTATGGGTCGCACATCGAAACCTATCTCGGAACGCTTGGGAAGCGAATACATACCCTGCCAGGTACCACCTTCTCAAACGTCCAGCAGCGGGGAGAGTACGAATCCGAGAGCGAAGCGGCGATGACCCTCCCGGAATTTGAGAAATGGCTGGGCAACCTAATCCTTGGCGAGTATCACCACGAGATCCATAGCACCCTGGGCATGCCTCCCATAGAGAAGTATCGCCAGGGCATTGTCGGGGACGGCGATCAAATCGGCGTCGGGCAAATTCCCATCGCCAGAGATGCCAACTTGCTACGCATCGACTTTCTCCCGATGGAGGAGCGGACGGTTCAAGCCTACGGTATCCAGATCGACAATATCTATTACTACAGCGACGTATTGCGACGCTGGATCGGTGCCAGGAAAGCTCATTCGAAGCGTAGTAAGCGAAAATTTATCATCCGACGCGACCCTCGCAACATCAGTTCGATAATTTTCTATGACCCAGAACTACAGCAGCACTTTGCCATCCCTTACCGCGACCCAACCCGGCCTGCAATCAGTCTCTGGGAGCTCCATGCGGCGCAAAACCACCTAAAAACGCAAGGCAAGGCGGCCGAGGATGAAGAGACCATCTTCCGCGCCTTGGATTCGATGTGGGCCATCGAGAGAAATTCAAAAGAACTCACAATGAAGGCGCGGCGTCAGCGGGAACGCAATCGCCTGCACGGGCTGGTTCCGAAGCTCTTACAAACGCCCCAATCGCCGGCAGACGAGCAGCTCTCTCCGACCCCGACCTCTGGAAAAGGGAAAACTCAGAAATTCGATCGCAGCCAACTCAAACCTTTCGATGAGAACTGAATAGCGTGGCCATTTCCCCTCATACCGATTCGTTAGAAGCCCGTGTCCTTAGATTAAAAACTGACATCTGGATTAGGTATACGCGGGCAAGCGAAATCCGGGATCGTCTAGAGGCATTGCTTGTACACCCCAAGACACACCGCATGCCAAACCTGGCGATAATTTCCGAGACGAACAACGGCAAAAGCATGCTGCTCAACAATTTTTACGAGCTCCATCCGCCAATCCAGGACCCCGCAAGCGAATACACGATTCTTCCAGTTCTGCTCGTTCAGATGCCTCCTGAACCCGACGAAGGTCGCTTATACAGCGCTATGCTTGAGCGACTGTTTATCGAAGGCCCTCCAAAGGAACCAGCGGCCTCCAAGCTGAAACGCCTTAAGGAAATGCTCACCAAACTGCAAACCCGGATGATTCTTTTTGACGAATTCAGCAACCTGCTCGCCGGCAGTTACCTCAAGCAACGCAAGGCGCTCAACGGAATCAAGTATCTTGGTAATGAGTTAAGGATTCCCATTGTAGCGGCCGGGACCATAGAAACCCGCACCGCCCTGGCCTCCGATCCGCAGCTAGCCAACCGTTTCACACCTGTCACGCTGCCACGTTGGCAGGACGATGAAGAGTTCGCTAGGCTGATGCTCAGCCTTGAGCCAAAACTTGGTCTGCAGCAGGCATCCAACCTACATGAGGAACACATGACTGCCCCACTCGTGGCGGCGAGCGAAGGACTAATCGGAGAAGTCGTGACCTTACTGCGCTTGCTTGCAGAGCACGCCATGCGGTCAGGTATCGAAAAAATTACTGAACCCATGCTCAGTCGTGACTTCTTGCGAAAAATCGGATGGACTAGACCATCCGAACGCATGCTGATCCCGGTCTGAACAATGCTCTCGGACGACCTTAACCCCAGGTTACTGCTCGCCCGCCCTAGACCACTGGATGACGAACTATTTTCGTCTTGGGTCATTCGTTTAGCAGCTGCGAATGTACTCAAACTGAAAACCTTTAGTCGTAAGAAACTTGAACTCCCTTCTGACTTCTGGCGACACGATGTGGATCGGTTCGCCAGTGCCGAGGTGACCTCACGCTTGTCCAAGGTCACCGGCATCACGAATGAGCGAGCATTTTTGACAACGTTAGCTGCCTATGAGGGAGTCCTCTACGAGAAGCACACCGCTATTGGCCCCCAGCGATGGCTACTGGCGGTTGGCAAGGGCAGCAGTTGGATTCTTCATGGACAGCAGTTTTGCCCTCTCTGCTTGGCCACTGATCCGATTCCTTACTTTCGCCGCCGATGGCGACTCTCCCTCTCCTTTGCCTGCCTTAAGCATAACGTCCTTCTCATGGACGACTGTCCACAGTGCAACGCAACAATTTCTTTTCACGAGGGCGATTTTCATCAACTGACACTACCCGACAAACGGCCCATGACGTCCTGTCATCGGTGTGGCATGGATTGGCGGCGCCAGACCAATAATCCACCTCCAACACCCGCAAAACTGCTCATTGCACAGACAAACATTTACCGCATCCTTGATGAGAACTATCCCTTGCTCGGCCGCTATCAGCCTTCATTTCCCCACTTGTTTTTCGATGGGCTGCACTTAATACTCAGAGCCCTGAGTTCAAACGGGCATACGAGAAGCCTGCGTGACTATCTAAGCCGCGAATCCGGGACAGAACCCCATCCCACTCCCTTCAGAACGCCGCTGATTCGGTTTGACGAGCTACGCGTCAAAGAACGTGCTCCACTCTTGGAGATGGCACAGAGGCTTCTCGAAGATTGGCCGAATCGTTTTCTAGCAAGCTGTCGATCAGCCGGCCTTTCCAGCACTTACCTGCTCGAGTACCGAAAGACATGTCCGGCTCCCTACTGGTACGCGTCAGTCATCGAATGGAATCTGAATCAAACCCCTTATCGTCCCTGCGAAGCAGAAAGGGAAGCTGTTAGGCAATATTTGAGAAGGCGATGGTTGCCGGATGGCGCCAATAGCGTCAATCGCTGGCTCGGGACACATTTCACGAGCAAGTCTCGTACGGATTGAAACAATTCTGATTCCCCCCGGTGCCCAGAACGTTGGCTTAGAGCCATTTCTTCCCCTGAAACACTCTCTAAACTATGCTTCCAGCGACATTCATGCTGATAGAATTTCCCGGTGGATAACTTGCCTGCTTTTCTCAGCATGCCGCCGGACGGGCGGATCTGGCGCATCGATTGGTTCGGTGAATGTGCCTATCCGGGCAGCATCCGGCGTTTCGCCCAACCCAGTATCAAGGTTGCGATTTCCCCACTGAAATCGTCAGAAGGCAGTCTTGATCGCTTGCTTCTCCCTGATTGCACCGGGCTCGAAGAGCAACGTGAATTCTGGGCCCCGATAGCAGCACTGCCCATGCTGGCCATTGGGGATCTCTGGCAAAACGGGCTGCTGCTTACTTCTCCTGGCTATCAGACCGAAGCATTCAAAGCACTGACCGTCACGCCTGATTCTGCGGCAATCGTTAAGGCGGGGCTCCCCTTAGAGGAGCATTACCTGCTGCCATGGAGCCACCATCCATGGCATCGAGGGCATACAAACTCATACTGCGTTGCTGTCGCCCTGGATAAGCCGCGGAGGTTGCTGATCCCTTGCGTTGAACTTATCCGCTTTTATTTCGGATCTTCCAGCGTTTTCCTGCAGCGCCTGTTCACAGGACCGTTGGAACCCGAAAAATTCTGGACTCAGCAGAAATTCAACACATCGACGAGGCATCTGCATCTGGCGCTTGCCAAAGGGCTTTCGGGATTTTCGGCTCCTGATATCGGTCGGATTGCTCAAAGCAAAACGGCTCTGCGCTCCGCTACCGGGATTTATACGTCGTGTTTGAAGGCTATCGCAGAAAATCGCCCGATCTACCCCTACACCAGCTTTCCATTTCAAGGCACCACCGACCTGGTAGCAAGTGGGCGGTGGTTACCCTTTGGCGAGCAAGAGAACGCGACCTTCCTGGTGTATCGGTTGCGCTCCTGCTCCCATCCATTTCCGTTCCGATCGCTCTCCTACGAGGCTGGAGATCGGAAAGCTGGCACTGCACCAGCCGAGAAATCCGCTACAGATTCCCGTCCAGTTGTGTCCGCAAGCTCAAAGCAGCGCAAGACAGCCGTTGCAGAAACAGACCCAGGCGTAGACGCAGCTCGCCGAACGAAATCAATTTCCACGAAACACCGGTTTCCTGATCTGGTTAGGAAATCAATTTGGCGCAAGAAGGAAGAGGAAATGCCTTCGGTGGAAGTCTTCCGAAGAAAAGCCACTGGAACGTTGCAGCAGGTTGGCTTGGGCGAATCGAATCATCATGCCGATACGCCTTCTCTCGATGTGCTTCAACAAGACGATATTGACTTGGCCACACAGCTTCCCTTGCTTCCGAAATTCGTTCAGCAAGGGATACGGATGCTGAACAATGCTGGCCCCAAGGAAATTGTACGCAGAGTTGTGCCGCCGGCGGGCTCAAATCATCCGGTCTTCTGCCTACCTGTTGTCGTCGACGACGATGGTGTCATCAATGAAGACCACCTCTTCACTGAGGAAAACGGTCACACCCGCCAGCGAAGGGGATGTTTTGTCGAGTTGAATCTGGAACTATCGTACGTTGGGTATTTGGCCATTCTGGAGGGCCATGAACCCACTGAACCGGCAAGTGTGCGATATGCAGCGAAGTTGGAGATCGCGTCGCTTTTATGAGGAAAATCTTTGAAGGTTATGACTATGAGTGAGCCGAAATTGCTGTGTGAGTCAGGGGAAGCAGCCTTAGAATTGCGTAAGCGCCTTGGAATAAATCAGACTGTTTTCTGGCGGCATGTTGGGGTTACCCAATCCGGCGGTAGCCGGTATGAATCGGGAAGGATAGTTCCAGCGCAAGTGCTGTGGGCGTTACATTTCGTCTATGGCTCTGAAAAGGAGGCACAGGAACTACTCGCTCAACTGCGCCAGCCGGTGACGAAGGAGACAGTCACCGACGAGCACGATAGAACGCAGTGAGCGAATGATGCTTACTTAAGAGCCATCCAGGCCAGCCGGTTGGCTTTGGCATCGTCCAGCGCATGGTGCTCACGCAGGCCGGTAGCAAATGCGCTTTCCGTGGCTGCGTAGAAATCTTCATCCAACCTCAGGATTTCGGGGCGAGGCGCCAGATTTCTCGGCCACATATCGGGGGTGTTGAATAGCCGAGGTATCCACGGCCAGTCCCAAGTTAATGAGTCTGTGGCCAAGGTAACAGGAGTCTCCAGCGACTCGATCCAGTCTTTCAGCTGAATGAATAGCTCTTGCCAGGTGCGTTGGCATGATCCGCCTTGAAGCAGGGGAATGACTGTCTCCAGCACGAAGTCACTGGCACCGTCGGGTTTCCAGGTGTCCGTAAGCTCGGCATAAAACTCCCTGCCATCTTCGGATACCAGACCGATCGAAATCAGCCGACAGTCAGGACATAGATCCGTAAATTCGGTGTCGAAGAAAAGGAGCATGAAAAGGGCTGCAGCGGATGAACGGGGTGGTTACACATTCAACCTAATCATGACGGGAGTCAATATTGGCTTCCGTTCGTAATAGCGGAGCAGTGCAGACATCAGGCAGTTGTTCGGCCAATGCCGCCATTCGCTGATACAAATGAAAACGACTGCTTTACACAAAAATCCAGACACCCCCAATATTCGGACCGGACCGCGATTACAACGCCTAAGATGAGATAATTCCAATGGCAAGATCGATTGCAACAGGTTTTCCAATCGATCGACTAAACCATTTGGGATGAACAATGAAGCTTCAGACGATCCGACTATCAAACTTCCAGTCTTTTTGTGAAACTCCAACCGAAGTCGCGCTTGAAGACATCACCTACCTGATTGGACCCAATGGATCGGGAAAAACAGCTGTGAATCGCCCCGGGAATCGCGGAGGCCATTTGATTTGAGTCAGGCGGTAACGGCCTGCTCGGTTTGACAGCGGTAGTAGTTTGCCTCAGCTTCGGCAGGAGGAATATATCCGATGGGCTCAAGTAA
>NZ_MTHD01000003.1 GCF_001956855.1 Azonexus hydrophilus
CCCCTCCAACCCCCCCAGTACCATCCCCACCCCGCGAAAATCCTGCCCGCGGGTGTATTCGCTGATCGTGACCACGCAGCGTAATCCTGCGGTCAACGCGGATTTCAGGCCCATTTCCGAGTCTTCGATGGCCAGGCAGGCGCTTGCTGGCAGGGCGAGGCGGTTGAGGACCCACTGGTAGATGTCCGGAGCCGGTTTTTTGGCCGGGACGATGTCGCCGGCGCCGATGATTTCGAACCAGCCGGGGGCGTCATCGCCGAGGTTGGCGCGGAGCAGGGCGTCGACGTTTTCGGGTGTGGTGGTGGTGGCGATGGCCAGGCGGATGCCGGCTTGCCGGGCTTCTGCGATCAGTCGGGCGACGCCGGGGCGTAGCGGTAGCTGGCCCTGGTCGACCAGGTGCAGGTAGTGCGCGGTCTTGATCTTGTGCAGTTGCGCGACCAGCGCGTCGAAGTCGGGGCGGGCGGCGATGGCCGGGGCGTACTGTGCGGCGTAGTGGCGGATGCGTTCCTTGCCGCCGGTGATGGCGAGCAGTTCGCCGTAGCGCTGTTCATCCCAGTGCCAGTCCAGCCCGCAGTCGCGGAAGGCGGCGTTGAAGGCCGGTCGATGGCCGTCGCGCTCGGTTTCGGCGAGCGTGCCATCGACATCGAAAATCAGGGCTTGCAGATTGTTCATGGCAGTGACGATAGCCACGCGCGCGCGTTCGGGCCAGTCAATGTTGCTGATGCCTGGGTTCAGTGCTATTTAATAAGACATGGCTTATTTGCCAATTAAGAAAATCTGACTATGCCTTAACTAAGAAGTCACTTACCTTTGTCCCCAATGCAGTAATACAACAATGACTGGAGACACCATGCATATCGGACGCACCACCCTGTCGAAGTTCGTCATCGAGCAGACACGCGGCGCGCACAGCGAGATGGGCGCCTTGCTCATCGACGTGGCGGCGGCGGTGAAGACCATTTCCGGTCTGGTCGGCAAGGGCGCGCTGAGCGGCTTTTCCGGTTCGATGGATTCGACCAATGTCCAGGGCGAGGTGCAGAAGAAGCTGGATGTGCTGACCAACGAGGCCATCCTGCGCCATTGCGAATGGGGCGGCCAGCTGGCCGGCATGGCGTCGGAGGAGATGGACGCGCCGTATGCGATTCCTGCCCAGTACCCGCGTGGCCGCTACCTGCTGATTTTCGATCCGCTCGACGGTTCGTCGAACAGCGACGTGAATGTTTCGGTCGGCACCATTTTTTCGATTTTGCAGCGGTCGACCGCAGGCGACGCCGAAGCGGCCGATTTCCTGCAGCCGGGGGCGCAGCAGATTGCTGCCGGCTACGCCATCTACGGCCCGTCGACGATGCTGGTGCTGACTGTCGGCAGCGGTACGCACGGGTTCACGCTGGATCGCGAGAGCGGCAATTTCATCCTGACGCATGCCGACATCCGCGTCCCGGAAGCCACCCGCGAGTTCGCCATCAACACCTCCAACGCGCGTTTCTGGGAGCCGCCGGTGCAGCGTTACGTTGCCGAATGCCAGGCGGGGAAGACCGGCGTTCGCGGCGAGGATTTCAACATGCGCTGGATCGCGTCGATGGTCGCCGAGGTGCACCGCATCCTGATGCGCGGTGGCATCTTCATGTACCCCAAGGACAGCAAGGATCCGTCGCGTCCCGGTCGCCTGCGCCTGCTGTACGAAGCCAACCCGATGGCGATGCTGGTCGAGCAGGCCGGCGGCGCGGCGAGTACCGGGCGCGGGCGTATCCTCGAGGTGGTCCCGGAGGCGCTGCATCAGCGCGTGCCGGTGATTCTCGGGTCGCGCGAGGAGGTCGAACGCGTCGAGCGCTACCACCACGATCACGATACCGGGGTCGACCGCCCCTACGTCTCGCCGCTGTTCGCCGAACGTTCGCTGTTCCGCGATTAGGCCACCGGATTTCCATTCAGCAGGGAGCGCAGCATGTCCGTCAAACATCCCATCATCGCCATTACCGGCTCATCCGGTGCCGGCACCAGTACCGTGATGCAGAGTTTCCAGCACATCTTCCGTCGCGAGAAACTCAACGCGCAGATTGTCGAGGGCGATTCCTTCCATCGCTACGACCGGCTGAGCATGCGCGCCGAGATGAAGGCGCAGGAAGAGCAGGGCAACCTGAACTTCAGCCATTTCGGCCCGGAGGCCAATCTGCTGGAGGAATTGCAGGATCTGTTCGTCAGCTACGGGCGCAGCGGCAGCGGCAAGGTGCGCAAGTACCTGCACGATGCCGGCGAGGCCGAACCCTGGGGCCAGGCGCCCGGCACCTTCACGCCCTGGCAGGAGATCGCCGGCGACACCGACCTGATGTTCTACGAAGGCCTGCACGGCGCCTGGGCCGGTGACGGCATCGACATTTCGGCGCAGGTCGACCTGTGCGTCGGCGTCGTGCCGATCATCAACCTGGAGTGGATCCAGAAGCTGCACCGCGACCAGAAGATGCGCGGCTACTCGCAGGAGGCGGTGACCGACACCATCCTGCGCCGCATGCCCGACTACGTCAGCCACCTGTGCCCGCAGTTCTCGCGCACGCATGTCAATTTCCAGCGCGTGCCGATCGTCGATACGTCGAACCCCTTCATCGCCCGCGACATCCCGAGCGCCGACGAAAGCATGGTGGTGATCCGCTTCGCCAATCCGAAGGGCATCGACTTCCAGTACCTGCTGAACATCCTGCACGGCAGCATGCTGACCCGCCCGAACACGCTGGTCGTGCCCGGCGGCAAGATGGGCCTGGCGATGCAGATGATCTTCACGCCAATGGTGTTGCGTCTGATGGACCAGAAGCGCCGCGCCTGAACCTGACCACAAGGAGAGCAACATGAATGCACCGATTTCCCGGCGCACGCTGGCCAACGCCCTGCGTTTTCTTGCGGTCGACGCCGTCGAACAGGCAAAATCCGGCCACCCCGGCGCGCCGATGGGCATGGCCGACATCGCCGAAGTGCTGTGGCGCGATCATCTGCGCCACAACCCGGCCAACCCGCAGTGGCCCGACCGCGACCGTTTCGTGCTGTCCAATGGTCACGGCTCGATGCTGCTTTACGCCCTGCTGCACCTGGCCGGTTACGATCTGCCGCTCGAACAGTTGCAGCGCTTCCGCCAGCTCGGCAGCAAGACCGCCGGCCATCCGGAAGTCGGCCATACGCCCGGGGTCGAGACGACCACCGGACCGCTCGGCCAGGGGCTGACCAACGCCGTCGGCATGGCGCTGGCGGAAAAGCTGCTGGCCCGCCGCTACAACCGGCCGGGGCTGGACATCGTCGATCACCGGACCTGGGTTTTTGTCGGCGATGGCTGCCTGATGGAAGGCATCAGCCACGAAGCCTGTTCGCTGGCCGGCGTCTGGGGGCTGGACAAGCTGACCTGCTTCTATGACGACAACGGGATTTCGATCGACGGCCATGTCGACGGCTGGTTCCGCGACGACACGCCGGCCCGCTTCCGCGCTTATGGCTGGGACGTCATCGGCCCGATCGACGGCCATGATGCCGTCGCCGTGGCGGCAGCGGTGGCCGAAGCGAAGACTTCGCGCGGCAAGCCGACGCTGATCGTCTGCCGGACGCAGATCGGCTGGGGTTCGCCGAACAAGGTGGGGACGCACGACGTGCATGGCGCGCCGCTCGGTGCCGCCGAAATCGCCGCGACCCGCGCCGCGCTCGACTGGCCGCATGCGCCGTTCGAGGTGCCGGCCGAGATTCGTGCCGCCTGGGACGCCAGCAGCGCCGGCGCCGCAGTCGAAGCCGAATGGCAGCAGCGGTTTGCCGCCTACCGTGCGCAATATCCGGAGCTGGCGGCCGAGTTCGAACGCACGCAGGCCGGCGGCCTGCCGGAAGCCTGGCCGGAAATCCGCGGTGAACTGCTGTCGACCGCAGCAGCGAAGCGTGGCGGCATTGCCAGCCGCAAATCCTCGCAAAATTGCCTCGATTTCCTTGTCGACTGCGTGCCCGAACTGCTCGGCGGCTCGGCCGACCTGACCGGCTCCAACCTGACCGCCGGCAAGGGCAGCGTTGCCTGGCACGCCGCCGGCGAGCGGCTGCCGAACTATCTTTCTTACGGCGTGCGCGAATTCGGCATGAGCGCGATCATGAACGGCATCGCGCTGCACGGCGGGCTGATTCCGTACGGCGGCACCTTCGCGGTGTTTTCCGACTATGCGCGCAACGCCATCCGGATGAGCGCCTTGATGCAACAGCGCGTCATCTACGTGCTGACGCACGATTCGATCGGCCTCGGCGAGGACGGGCCGACGCACCAGCCGATCGAGCACGTCGGCAGCCTGCGCCTGATTCCCGGTCTCGATGTCTGGCGTCCGTGCGACGAGCTGGAAACGGCGGTGGCCTGGTGCGAATCGCTGGAACGTCGCGACGGCCCGGCGGCGCTGTTCCTGTCGCGGCAGAACCTGGAGCAATGTGGCGACCTGGCCGGCCGCGCCGCCGCCATCGCCCGCGGCGGTTACGTGCTGCGCGAAGCCGACGGCCCGCTGCAGGCGGTGATCATCGCCACCGGTTCGGAAATCGGGCTGGCGCTGACGGCGCAGCAGGAACTGGCTGCCCATGGCGTCGCCGTGCGCGTCGTCTCGATGCCGTGCTGCGAACGCTTCGACCGGCAGACGCCGGCGTGGAAGAAATCGGTGCTGCCGCCGGACATTCCGCGCATCGCCATCGAGGCCGGGCATCCCGATCCGTGGCGCAAATACGTCGGCATGGTCGGCGAAGTGGTCGGCATCGACAGCTTCGGCGCCTCCGGCCCGGCGCCGGCACTGTACGAACACTTCGGTCTGACCGCCGCACATCTGGCGCGCGTCGTTGTCGAAACCATTGCCCGCGAGAGCGCAAGCGACGGCGACTTCTGAATATTGCGGTCGACCCCGGAATTTCATTAAAAATCAGGAGACAAACCCATGCCAATACGGGTGGCAATCAACGGCTTCGGCCGGATCGGGCGCATGGCCTTCCGCGCCATCGCCAAAGAGGCGGAATTCGCCGACATCGAGGTGGTCGCCATCAACGACCTGCTCGAACCGGACTACCTCGCCTACATGCTCAAGTACGACTCGGTGCACGGCAATTTCGCCGGCAAGATTGCGGTCGATGGCAACCATCTCGTCGTCAATGGCAAGAAAATCCGCCTCAGCGCCATCAAGGATGCGGCCGAACTGAACTGGGGCGAGGTCAAGGCCGATATCGTGATCGAGGCGACCGGCCATTTTCTGACCCAGGACAGTTGCGAGAAACACCTGACGGCGGGCGCCAAAAAGGTCGTCCAGTCGGCCCCGGCCAAGGATGAGACGCCGATGTTCGTGTTCGGCGTCAATCACCAGAAATACGCCGGCGAAGCCATCGTCTCGGCGGCTTCGTGCACGACCAACTGCCTGGCGCCGGTAGCCAAGGTGCTGCACGACAACTTCGGCATCAAGCGCGGCCTGATGAGCACGGTGCACGCCGCGACGGCGACGCAAAAGACCGTCGATGGCCCATCGAGCAAGGATTGGCGCGGCGGGCGCGGCATTCTGGAGAACATCATTCCGTCCACCACCGGCGCCGCCAAGGCCGTCGGCAAGGTCATTCCGGAACTCAAGAAGAAGCTGACCGGCATGGCCTTCCGCGTGCCGACTTCCGACGTCTCGGTCGTCGACCTGACTGTCGAGCTGGAAAAACCGGCGACCTACGAGGAAATCTGCGCCGCGATGAAAGCCGCGTCGAGCAAAGGACCGCTCAAGACCGTGCTCGGCTACACCGACGAAAAGGTTGTCTCCACCGATTTTCGCGGCTGCCCGAAGCCGTCGATTTTCGACGCCTCGGCCGGCATCGCGCTCGACCCGACTTTCGTCAAGGTCGTTGCCTGGTACGACAACGAATACGGCTATACCTGCAACCTGCTGCGCTTCGTCCAGCACATTGCCCACTGAAAGGAACGATCATGGCCCTCATTTCCCTGCGCCAACTGCTCGACCACGCCGCCGAGCACAGTTACGGTCTACCCGCTTTCAACGTCAATAACATGGAGCAGATCCAGGCCATCATGCAGGCCGCCGCAGCCTGCGACAGCCCGGTCATCCTGCAGGCTTCGGCCGGCGCGCGCAAATACGCCGGCGAGCCTTACCTGCGCAAGCTGGTCGAAGCCACCATCGAGCAATACCCGGACATCCCCGTCTGCCTGCACCAGGATCACGGCACGTCGCCGGCCGTCTGCCAGCAGTCGATGCGCAGCGGTTTCTCCAGCGTCATGATGGACGGCTCGCTCGGCACCGACGGCAAGACGCCGAGCAGTTACGACTACAACGTCGAGGTGACGCGCAAGGTCGTCGAAATGGCCCACGCCATCGGCGTCTCGGTCGAAGGCGAACTCGGTTGCCTGGGTTCGCTGGAAACCGGCGAGGCCGGCGAGGAAGACGGCATCGGCGCCGCCGGCAAGCTCGACCACGCGCAAATGCTGACCGACCCGGAAGAAGCCGCCGACTTCGTCGCCAAAACCGGTGTCGATGCGCTGGCCATCGCCATCGGCACCAGCCACGGCGCCTACAAGTTCACCCGGCCGCCGACCGGCGAAATCCTCGCCATCGACCGCATCAAGGCGATCCACGCGCGGATTCCGAACACTCATCTGGTCATGCACGGATCAAGTAGCGTGCCGCAGGAATGGCTGGCGATCATTCGCCAGTACGGCGGCGCGATCAAGGAAACCTACGGCGTGCCGGTCGAAGAGATCGTCGAAGGCATCCGCCACGGCGTGCGCAAGGTCAATATCGACACCGACATCCGCCTGGCGATGACCGGCGCGATGCGGCAGGCGATGGCCGAAAAGCCGGATGAATTCGACCCCCGGCATTTCTTCAAGGCCGCCGTTGCCGCCGCCCGCGACATCTGCCGCCAACGTTTCGAGGCCTTCGGCAGCGCCGGCCGGGCCAGCCGCATCAAACCCGTGGCACTGGAAAAAATGGCTGCAACCTACTGCTGACCAAACCGAGCATCACTCTGCGCGACCTTGCGTCGTTTTGGGCCCCGCTGGTCGGGGCCCCTTTTTTGCGAAGGAGCCGTCCATGGACGCACCGGAATACGTCATTGCCCCCAGCCTGCTGTCGGCCAATTTCGCCCGTCTGGGCGAGGAAGTCGTCAACGTCATCGCCGCCGGCGCCGACTGGATTCATTTCGACGTGATGGACAACCACTACGTCCCCAACCTGACCATCGGGCCGCTGGTCTGCGAAGCGATCCGGCCGTGCACGATGGCGCCGATCGACGTTCATCTGATGGTCGAGCCGGTCGACCGGATCATTCCCGATTTTGCCCGCGCCGGTGCCGACATCATCACCTTTCATCCGGAAGCCTCGGCGCACGTTGACCGCAGCCTGTCGCTGATCCGCGATGCCGGTTGCCGCGCCGGCCTGGTGTTCAACCCGGCAACGCCGCTCAACTGGATGGATCACGTGCTGGACAAGCTCGACGTGGTTTTGCTGATGAGCGTCAATCCGGGGTTCGGCGGGCAGAAATTCATTCCCGGGACACTGGCCAAGGCACGGGCGGCGCGTGCGAAAATCAATGCCTACGAAAAGGAAACGGGGCGGCGCATCCGGCTGGAGATCGATGGTGGGGTCAACCCGGCCAACATCGCCGAAATCGCCGCCGCCGGGGTCGATGCCTTCGTCGCCGGTTCGGCGGTGTTCGGTGCCGGCCGCGACGACGATCCGCACCGTTACGATACGATCATCCAGACATTGCGCCAGGCGCTCGGGAACCCCGCATGAAATTCAGATCCGTAACCTTCGACCTCGACGGCACCCTGCTCGACACCGTCGGCGACCTGACCGAAGCCTGCCGGCGGATGCTCGCCGAACTCGAACTGCCGACGCGCAGCGAAACGGAAATCCGCAGCTTCGTCGGCCAGGGCATGCTGGTGCTGGTGCAGCGCTGCCTCAATCGCGGCAGCCCGCCAGACGAGGCCCTGACGGCCCGCGCGGTGGCTGCCTTCAAGACTCACTATGCTGCGGTCAACGGCGAAAATACGCAGTTTTTCCCGGGCGTGCGCGAAGGCCTCGACGCCTGGTACGCCACCGGCCTGCCGCTGGCCATCGTCACCAACAAGCCGGAAGCCTTCACGCTGCCGCTACTGGAAAAGACCGGCCTGGCCCGCTATTTCCGCAGCGTCGTCGGCGGCGACACGACGCCGCAGCGCAAACCGCACCCGGCACCGCTGCTGCACGCCTGCGCGGCGCTGGGCGTCGACCCGGCCGACAACCTGCACATCGGCGATTCCCGCCACGATATCGAAACCGCACGCAACGCCGGCTGCACCGTCTATTGCGTCCCCTACGGTTACAACGAAGGCGAAGCGGTACGGGCGGAAGACTGCGACGCGCTGGTCGCCGACCTGACGGTGGCGCTGCGGCTGGCGCACAGCGCCTGAAATGGCAACAGCCACCCGAAGGTGGCTGTTGCGGTCAACGGTGAAAAAAGCGGGAAAAACGCTTACTTGACGATCTGGTTCAGCTCGCCCTTGGCGTAACGTTCGGCCATCTTCTCCAGCGGCACGACCTTGATCTTGCTTGCCTGGCCGGCGCAGCCGAAGGCTTCGTAGCGGGCGAGGCAGATCTTCTTGGCGGCTTCGCGGGCCGGCTTCAGGTAATCGCGCGGGTCGAACTTGGACGGGTTTTCGAACAGGTAGCGACGGACGGCGCCGGTCATGGCCAGGCGGATGTCGGTGTCGATGTTGATCTTGCGTACGCCGTTGGCGATGCCCTTGACGATTTCCTCGACCGGCACGCCGTAGGTTTCCTTCATGTCGCCGCCGAACTGGCGGATTTCGTCGAGCAGTTCCTGCGGCACCGACGACGAGCCATGCATTACCAGGTGGGTGTTCGGGATGCGCGCGTGGATTTCGGCGATGCGGTCGATGGCGAGGATGTCGCCGGTCGGCTTCTTGGTGAACTTGTAGGCGCCGTGGCTGGTGCCGATGGCGATGGCCAGCGCGTCGCAGTTGGTCTGCTTGACGAAGTCGGCGGCCTGCTCGACGTCGGTCAGCAGTTGTTCGCGGGTCATCACGCCGTCGGCGCCGTGGCCGTCTTCCTTGTCGCCCATCATCGTTTCCAGCGAACCGAGCACGCCCAGTTCGGCTTCGACCGAGACGCCGATGGCGTGCGAGAACTTGACGACCTCTTTCGACACCGCCACGTTGTATTCGTAGGAGGCGGTGGTCTTGCCGTCGGCTTCCAGCGAGCCGTCCATCATCACCGAGGTGAAGCCGGACTTGATCGCAGCCATGCAGATGGCCGGGCTCTGACCGTGGTCCTGGTGCATGACGACGGGGATGTGCGGGTAGGCTTCGAGCGCGGCCAGTATCTGGTGGCGCAGGAAGGGCTCACCGGCGTATTTGCGGGCGCCGGCCGAGGCCTGCATGATCACCGGCGCGTCGATCTGGTTCGCTGCTTCCATGATCGCCCACACCTGTTCCATGTTGTTGACGTTGAAGGCGGGCAGGCCATAGTTGTTCTCGGCAGCGTGGTCGAGCAGTTGGCGCATGGAAACGAGCGGCATGGGGACTCCTGATTTCGGTAAGTTTCGGGTTCAGCCCGGTATTTTATTACGGTTGAGTGTTCAGATGGTCGCCGACGCGGACGATCTTCAGTGTATTGGTGCCGCCGATGCTGCCGATCGGTTCGCCGATGGTGAGCACGATCAGGTCGCCGAGTTCGACGACGCCACGCTCGATCAGCAGGCTTTCGGCCTCGGCCAGCAACTGGTCGCGGTCGGTATGCTGCTGGGCCATCAACAACGGGCGGACTTCGCGGTACAGGGCCATGCGCGACAGCGATACGGCATCCGGCGTCAGCGCGTAGATCGGCACGCCGCAGTTCAGGCGGCTCATCCACAGCGCGGTCGAACCGGACTGGGTCAGCGCGGCGATGGCCTTGACCTTGAGGTGGTGCGCGGTCCAGATCGCGGCCATGGCGATCGACTGGTCGATGCGGGTGAAGATGCGGTCGAGGAATTCGCGGTCGAGCGTCACTTCGGCCGAGCGCTCGGCTTCGACGCAGATCCGCGCCATCGATTCGACCACCTCGACCGGGTACTTGCCGGCGGCGGTTTCGGCCGAGAGCATCACCGCGTCGGTGCCGTCGAGCACGGCGTTGGCGACGTCCGAGACTTCGGCGCGGGTCGGCACCGGCGACACGATCATCGATTCCATCATCTGCGTCGCAGTGATCGCCAGCTTGTTCTTGTCACGCGCCATGCGGATCATCTTCTTCTGCAGCGCCGGCACGGCGGCGTCGCCGACCTCGACCGCAAGGTCGCCGCGGGCGACCATGACGCCGTCGGAGGCGTCGAGGATTTCGGCCATGTTGGTCACCGCCTCGACGCGCTCGATCTTGGCGATCAGCACCGCGTCGCTGCCGGCGGCGCGCAGCAGCTGGCGGGCCATGTACATGTCGGCGGCGCTCTTGGGGAAGGAGACGGCGACGAAGTCGACACCGATTTCGGCGGCGGTGCGGATGTCTTCCATGTCCTTGGCGGTCAGCGCCGGCGCGGTCAGGCCACCGCCCTGGCGGTTGATGCCCTTGTTGTTCGACAGGTCGCCGCCGACCAGGACGCGGGTGTGGATTTCGGTGCCGCGGACGGCGTCGACCACAAGTTTCAGGCGGCCGTCGTCGAGCAGCAGGATATCGCCGGGGCGCACGTCCTTCGGCAGGTCCTTGTAGTCGAGGCCGACGCGTTCCTGGGTGCCGAGCGTGCAGGCGGCATCGAGGATGAAGGATTCACCGGCGGTAAGGAAGATCTTGTTGTTCTCGAACTTGCCGACGCGGATTTTCGGTCCCTGCAGGTCGCCGAGGATGCCGACAATGCGGCCATGCTTGGCGGCGGCAGCACGGATGCCTTCGGCGCGGGCGCGGTGATCGGCGGCGGTGCCGTGGGAGAAATTCATGCGGACGACGTCGACGCCGGCCTGCACCATGCGTTCGAGGACTTCCTGGGATGAGGAGGCGGGGCCGAGGGTGGCGACGATCTTGGTGTGGCGGGTCATGTCTCTTCTCTTCTGGCTGTTGTGACGTTCATTCGGGGGCGGTCTGCTGCTGGAAACGTGCTTCCATCCGCTCGAGCGGCAGGCCGAAATGGAACTGCTGCTCGAACATGCGCAGCAGCGGCATCATCTCCAGCCCGGCCTGGCCCAGCTGGCTGGCGGTGTTTTCCTGGCGCAACAGTTCGCGCATGCGGACGAAGGGATCATCGGCCGCCGGGTCGCTGGCAACGACCTGACCACCCGGTGTCTGGCGGGCCAGGTCGAGGCGTTGCAAGGCCAGGTCGATCAACTGCGCCGCCGTTCGCCCGCTGTCGGCCGGCAGGCTGGCGATGCCGGCGCTGATGCCGATGCGCATGCGCTGGTCGCCGACCTGCACATTGCGTTCGCCGAGGGCGCGGCAGACGCGCTGGGCAAACGCCGTTGCCGTGGCCAGGCTGGTGCCGGGCGAGACGATCACGTAGGCCGATTTGCCGGCATGGCCGATGCTGTCGTGGCGGCCGATCTTTTCGCGGACGACATGGGCGATACGCTCGCCGATCTCGCGCATTACCGCTTCGCCGAAGCGTTGCGTGATGGCCTCTTCACTTTCCAGACCGAAGGTCAGGATGCAGGCCGGTGTGCTGTCATCGGCGGCACGGCTGGCCATGTCGTCGCACAGCTTGCGGCAGATGATCGTGCGCACCGGGAAGGGGGGCGGCGGTTCGTACGTGCTGGCCGGGGCGTTCGGGGCGATGCTGGTCGAAATGTCCCAGTTCACCAGCCGGCCGATACGCTGGCGGATTTCGCTGCCGGCCATGCCGCGGACGACGAAGTCGCTGACGCCGCGGTCCCTGGCGGCGTCCCGGTTGGGGGCGGTTTCATCCTTGGAGATGAGCAGGAAGAAAGGCATGTCGCTGAGCCGCTGCAGGCGGTTTTCGCGCAGCCGGGACAGCAGTTCATAGCCATTGGTCCGGCCGAGGTCGATGCTGGAAACGACGGCGACGATGGAGGCATCAAGGACCAGCGTTTGCCAGGCCGATTCGCCATCGCCTTCCTCGCGGACGTCGAAATCATCGCGCAGGTGCTTGACGAGCGCCGTCCTGGCCACCCGCGACGGATCGGCAATCAGGATGCGGCGCTTGTCGCTCATCGCGTTCAGCCGGCGGCGCGTTCTTCGAGCACGGCGATGGCCGGCAGCGTCTTGCCTTCGAGGAATTCCAGGAAGGCGCCGCCGCCGGTGGAGATGTAGCCGACGTCGTCGGCGATGTGGAACTTGGCGATGGCGGCCAGCGTGTCGCCGCCGCCGGCGATCGAGAAGGCTTCCGAATGGGCGATGGCGGAGGCCATCATCTTGGTGCCGCCGGCGAATTGCGGCAGCTCGAAGACGCCGACCGGGCCGTTCCAGACGATGGTGCCGGCGTGGGCAATGATTTCGGCCAGCTTGACGGCCGTCTTCGGGCCGACGTCGAGGATGCGGTCGTGGGCGCTGACGTCGTCGATCGAGATCTTGTTGGCGCGGGCCAGTGCCGAGACTTCGTCGGCGACGACGACGTCGGTCGGCAGCGGCACTTCGGCACCGCGTTCCTTCATGATGTCCATGATCGCGTGTGCTTCCTTGACCAGATCGGCTTCGGCCAGCGAGTCGCCGATGCGTTTGCCGGAGGCGAGCAGGAAGGTGTTGGCGATGCCGCCGCCGACGATCAACTGGTCGACCTTGCTCGCCAGTGACTTGAGAATGGTCAGTTTCGACGACACCTTGGAGCCGCCGACGATGGCCACCAGTGGGCGCTTCGGCTCGTGCAGGGCCTTGGTCAGGGCGTCGATTTCGGCGCCCATCAGCATGCCGGCGCAGGCCACCGGGGCGTATTTGGCAATGCCGTGGGTGGTCGCTTCGGCGCGGTGCGCGGTGCCGAAAGCGTCATTGACGTAGACGTCGCACAGCTTGGCCATTTTCTGGGCCAGTTCGTCGTTGTTCTTCTTTTCGCCCTTGTTGACGCGGCAGTTTTCAAGCAGCACGACCTCGCCCGGCTTGACCTCGAAGTTGCCGTCGACCCAGTCGGCAATCAGCCGCACCGGCAGGTGCAGCATCTGGCCGAGGCGTACGGCGACCGGCATCAGGCTGTCGTCCGGGTTCAGTTCGCCTTCGGTCGGGCGGCCGAGGTGCGACGTGACCATCACCGCCGCGCCTTTTTCCAGGCAGTAGCGGATCGACGGCAGCGACGCGCGGATGCGGGTGTCTTCGGTGATGTTGCCGGCTTCGTCCTGCGGCACGTTGAGGTCGGCGCGGATGAAAACGCGTTTGCCGGAAACATCGAGATCGGTCAGCTTGATGACGTTCATTGTCTTCTCCAGAAGGTGGGGTTTATTGTTGATCAGTCCAGTGGCGCGACCAGTGGTCGGCAACTTCCAGCATGCGGTTGGCGAAGCCCCATTCGTTGTCGAACCAGACGAAGAGATTCACCAGGTGGCTGCCGGCGGTACGGGTCTGGCTGCCGTCGACGATGGCCGAATGCGGGTCGTGATTGAAGTCGATCGACGCATGGGCCTGGTCGGACCAGGCCAGGCGCCGGCTCAACGGCCCGGCGGCGGCATCGGCTAGCAGCCGGTTGATGGTTTTGGCGGACACCGCCTGGCGGGTGTGTACGGTCAGGTCGATGGCCGAGACGTTCAGCGTCGGCACGCGGATCGCCTTGGCGTGTACGCGGCCGGCCAGTTGCGGCAGTAGGCGCTCGACGCCGCGTGCCAGACCGGTCGATACCGGAATGATCGACTGCATGGCGGAACGGGTGCGGCGCAGGTCGTCGTGGTGATAACCGTCGATCAGCGGCTGGTCGTTCATCACCGAATGCAGCGTGGTCAGCAGGGTCTGTTCGATGCCGATTTCGCGGTCGAGCAGGTCGAGGACGGGAACAATGGCGTTGGTCGTGCATGAAGCCGCCGAGACCAAGCGTTGCTCGCCATTCAGCTCGTTCTGGTTGATGCCGGCAACGATCGTTGCGTCGACGTCTTCGCCGCTGTGGCCGGGATGCGATAGCAGCAGGCGCGGACAGCCGGCGGCGAGAAAACGGGTCAATTCGTCGCGTCGACCGTAAACGCCAGAACATTCGACGAGCAGGTCGATGCCGTGCTCCGACCAGTCTACTTCCTCCGGCGTGCGCGCATGGCTGACGGTGATCGGCTGGCCATCGATGAACAGGCGGCGCTCTCCGAGTCCGATTTCGGCCGGGAAACGCCCGTGCGTCGAGTCATAACGGGTCAGGTAGGCAATGCTGTCGAGGTTGGCCGGCTCGTTGATCGCAACCACTTCAAAACGCCGGCGGGCATCGGATTCGTGCAGGGCGCGCAGAAAGCAGCGTCCGATACGGCCGTAGCCGTTGATGGCAAGACGCAGCGGCGAGGATGTCGCGGGAGTGGGCGCAGGCACGGGCAGGAATTGCCACCAGAATGAAAGTGGTGATTTTACCGCGATGCCGACTGGCTGAACATTGTTAAACCGTCAGTATGTCTGAATCCGGGATGTACTTTTGCTGAGGATAGGGCGGTCGACCGCAAGGTGCTGCTGCCGGCAATTTCTGCCGAATGCTTTCGACGATGGGTGGCAAATGCCTGAAATAAGTGGCTCTGGCAACGGGTACGCTATTTGCATGATGCCAATGTCGATTTCTTTTGTGAGGACGGGATGAAGATCGGTACGGATTATTCGGGGCTGTCGACAGATCGCGGCAGTGCTGCCCAAGGGGCTGTTGCGGGTGATTTTGCGGCAGCCATGGCGCAGGCGAAGGCGGCGCAGGAGGGTGCGCAGGCAAGCGCTGCCAGTGAAGAGGATGCGGAACGTGAGCCGACCGAGGCCGAGCGCATCGCTGCGGCACGCGAAGCGCGCTCGGCCTTGCTGCAGGAATTGACCGAATTCCTGGAAAAACCGCTTGAAGTGCATCTGCGCGAAGCGGTGATGAAGGAAATGGGCATCACCGAAGCGGACCTCGCGGCGATGCCGCCGGCCGAGCGTCTGGCAGCCGAAGCGATGATCACCCAGAAGGTTCGCGAGCGTCTGCTCGAGCGCAAGGACGAAGGCGAGCGTTCCTCGATGGATCAGCCGCTGCGTCCGGGGAACGAGGTGGTGGCAGCAGCGGATGTGCAGTTCAGCGCCGAACGTCTGGCTACGATCATGGCCAACAGCATGGCCATGGTCGGCGGCAAGGCATAAAAAAACCGCCGGGCAGGCCGGCGGCTTTTTCGCTGGCGGCATCGCCTTACTTGGCGGCCATCCAGGCGCGCGCGGCGTCGAGCATGCGGCAGGAGTAGCCCCACTCGTTGTCGTACCAGGCCAGGACCTTGACCAGCACCGAGCCGTCTTCGCCCTTGATGACGCGGGTCTGCGTGGCATCGAAGGTGGAAGAAACGGTGGTGTGGTTGAAGTCGGACGACACCAGCGGTTCGTTGTTCACATCCATGATGCCCTTCAGCGGGCCGTTGGCGGCGGCGGTCATCAAGGCGTTGATTTCTTCCTTGGTGGTGGCGCGCTCGGCGGTGAAGGTCAGGTCGACCAGCGAAACATTGATCGTCGGCACGCGCAGTGCGAAACCGTCAACCTTGCCGACCAGTTGCGGCAGCACCAGGCCGACAGCCTTGGCAGCACCGGTCTTGGTCGGGATGATGTTGGCGGCGGCGGCACGGGCACGGCGCAGGTCCTTGTGGCGGACGTCGACGGTCACCTGGTCGTTGGTGTAGGCGTGGATGGTGGTCATCAGGCCCTGCTTGATGCCGATGGCGTCGGACAGGATCTTGGCGACCGGTGCCAGGCAGTTGGTCGTGCACGAGGCGTTGGAGACAACGGTCATGTCGGCCTTCAGTGCGCCTTCGTTAACACCGACGACGATCGTGGTGTCGACATCGTCACCGCCCGGGGCGGAGATCAGCACGCGCTTGGCACCCTGGTCGAGCAGTGCCTGGGCCTTGGCCTTCGAGGTGTAGGCGCCGGTGCATTCGAGCAGGACGTCGACGCCGTGGTCGGCCCAGTTGATGTCCTTCGGGTTTTTGGTCGAGTAGAAGGCGATCTTCTTGCCGTCGATGATGATGCAGTTTTCACCTTCGGTTTCGACGCTGGTGCGGAAACGGCCGTGCGTGGTGTCGTACTTCAGCAGGTGGGCGTTGGTCGTCAGGTCGCCGGAGGCGTTGATGGCGACGACGTCGAATTCGTTCTGCAGCCCCTGCTCGTAAATGGCGCGCAGCGTGCAGCGACCGATACGACCGAAACCATTGATTGCAACCTTGATAGCCATGTGAAGCTTTCTCCTATTGATAAAATCAGGACAGCAGTGCCTTCGTCGTGGCGACGACGTTGGCAACCGTGAAACCGAACATTTCGAACAACTGGCCGGCCGGTGCCGATTCGCCGAAGCGGTCGATGCCGACGACGGCACCGTGCAGGCCGACGTACTTGCGCCAGAAATCCGGGTGGGCGGCCTCGATGGCGACCCGCTTCTTGCAGGCGCCGAGGACCGATGCCTTGTATTCGTCGCTCTGGCGGTCGAAGACGTTGGTGCAGGGCATCGAGACGACGCGCGCGGCGATGCCTTCGCCGGCCAGCGCAGCCTGGGCGTCGAGCGCCAGCTTGACTTCGGAGCCGGTGGCGATCAGCGTCACCTGGGCATCGGCGTTCTCGGCCAGTACGTAGCCACCCTTGGCGATATCGGCGTCGGTGGCGTTCTGCGTCACGGTCGGCAGGTTCTGGCGCGACAGGGCGAGCAAACTTGGCCCATTCTTGCGGTCGACCGCAGAAATCCACGCAATTGCGGTTTCCGTAGCATCGGCCGGACGCCAGACATCCAGATTCGGAATAATGCGCATCGACGGGATGTGCTCGACCGGCTGGTGCGTCGGGCCGTCTTCGCCAAGGCCGATGGAGTCATGGGTGTAGACCATGATCTGCCGCTGCTTCATCAGCGCCGCCATGCGGATGCCGTTGCGGGCGTAATCGGAGAAGACCAGGAAGGTCGCGGTGTAGGGGATCAGGCCGCCGTGCAGCGCGATGCCGTTGGCGATCGCGGTCATGCCGAATTCACGCACGCCGTAGTAGCAGTAGTTGCCGCCCTCGGTCTTGGTGACGCCCTTGCTGCCCTTGACGAAGGTCAGGTTGGAGCCGGCCAGGTCGGCCGAGCCGCCGAAGATTTCCGGCACGGCCGGGACCAGCGCGGCAATCGCGTTCTGCGAAGCCTTGCGCGTGGCAATGTTCTCGGCCTTGTCGCGGCAGGCCTGCAGGTAGGTGGCCTTGGTCGCTTCCCAGTTCGCCGGCAGATCGCCCTTGATGACGCGGCGCTCGAATTCGGCGGCCATTTCGGGGAATTCGGCCTGGTACTTGGCAAAACGGCGTTCCCAGTTTTCCTGGAAGGCAGCGCCACGGACCTTGCCGTTCCAGGCGGCGTACACGTCGCCCGGGATTTCGAACGGCGGATGGTTCCAGCCGATGTAGGCGCGGGCAGCAGCGATTTCGTCCTTGCCCAGCGGGGCGCCGTGGCAGTCGTGGCTGCCCTGCTTGTTCGGCGAACCGGCGCCAATGACGGTGCGGCAGCAGATCAGGCTGGGCTTGTCGGTCACGGCCTTGGCAGCGAGCAGGGCGCGCTCGATGGCTTCCGGATCGTGGCCATCAACGTGCGGGACGACGTGCCAGCCGTAGGCTTCGAAGCGCTTCGGCGTGTCGTCGGTAAACCAGCCTTCGACGTGGCCGTCGATCGAGATGCCGTTGTCGTCCCAGAAAGCGATCAGCTTGCCCAGGCCAAGCGTGCCGGCGAGCGAGCAGGCTTCGTGCGAAATGCCTTCCATCAGGCAGCCGTCGCCGAGGAAGGTGTAGGTGTGGTGATTGACGATGTCGTGACCGGGGCGGTTGAATTCGGCGGCCAGTACCTTCTCGGCCAGCGCGAAGCCGACGGCGTTGGAAATGCCCTGGCCGAGCGGCCCGGTGGTCGTCTCGACGCCAGGTGTGTAGCCGTATTCCGGATGGCCGGGAGTCTTGGCGTGCAACTGGCGGAAATTCTTCAGGTCGTCGATCGATAAATCGTAGCCAGTCAGGTGCAGCAGCGCGTAGACCAGCATCGAGCCGTGGCCGTTCGACAGCACGAAGCGGTCGCGGTCCGGCCATGCCGGGTTCGCCGGGTTGTGGCGCAGGTGACGCCGCCACAGCACTTCGGCGATTTCGGCCATGCCCATCGGGGCGCCCGGGTGACCGGAGTTGGCCTGTTGCACGGCATCCATGGCCAGCGCGCGGATGGCGCCGGTCAGGGGATTGAATTTGGGAGGGATGCTGACGCTCATGATCCGGAAATCCAGCCTGCTGAAAAGATGGAATTATCGGCGAAAAGCACTGTTTTGGATAGGCATGTCATTGCTTCCCGGGCGCTTGCGGCAAGCCCCCGGGATGTTGGAAGGATATTGCCGGACCGGCTATGATGTCCGGCGACGCGGCTGCCGCAGGACTTGCGGGTCTTTTGTCGCACGCCGTCACCCGCCATGAATTCGAAAGGAATATGTCTGTGATGAAATTCTCCGCTATCAGGTATCTCCCCGCTGCCGCCGCGTTTCTGGTGCTGGCAGGCTGCGTAGCCAATCCGCCGAAGGAAGAGGCGAAGCCGATGCAGGAAGCGCCGGTGGCCGAGAAAAAGGAAGCAGGGAAAAAGACGGCTGCTCCCGCACCGGCGCCTGCTGCAGCAACGGCAAAGAAGGCGCCGGCCCCGGTTGCCGCTGCCGACAAGGGCGGCTACAACCTGTCGAAGAACAAGCCGGTAACGGATTCAACCAAGGTTGAATCCGGCCAGGGCACGATGGTCAAGGGAATCAACGACTGGGAGGGCGAAGTCACTGGTGTACCGGGCCCGAAGAGCCGTTTCACCCGCCTGCGCATCGGCATGTCGCAGCAACAGGTTGTCGATCTGGCCGGGCAGCCGACGGACCAGGGTGCGTACGTGACCGGAAAGGCATTCATCCCCTTCTATTTCGGTAGCGACCGTTCGCGCTGGGAGATGGTTTACAAGGGGCAGGGGCGACTGATCTTTTCCAATCAGTCGGGCTTCGGTTCCGGCTACTACCTGACCTGGATCATCCACAACGCGAACGAAGGCGGCTATCGCTGATCGTCGGCTGACCTGTCAGGGCTATCCCTAATTTTTGACGCCTCAGCCCGCGAGTAGACTGCATCGCTGAAGTGCCGCCATTCGCGCGGCCCAAGGAGGATGACAATGCAGCTTCTACTCAGGCTGTCGCGTTTGATCGACGCGTTCAGCGAACGTTTGGGAAAACTGATTTACTGGCTGGTTCTGATTGCCGTTGTGATTTCTGCGGGTAATGCGACCATACGCAAGACATTGAACATCAGTTCAAATGCCTTCCTGGAAATCCAGTGGTACCTGTTCTCGGCGGTTTTCCTGCTCGGTGCGGGCTTTGTGTTCATGAAGAACGCCCATGTCCGCATCGATTTCCTGTCCAACCGTTTTTCGCCGAAAGTGCGCAACATTGTCGACATCGTCGGCATCTTGCTCATCCTCACGCCTTTCTGTCTGGTTTTCATCGATCTCTCCTGGCCACTGTTCCATCGCGCCTGGGTCAGTGGCGAGATGTCGCAGAATGCCGGCGGACTGATCCGCTGGCCGGTCTATCTGATGATGCCGCTCGGTTTCGGGCTGTTGCTGCTGCAGGCAGCTTCTGAACTGATCAAACGTTTTGCCTTCCTCGCCGGCCTGATCCCCGATCCGCTGGCTCACAGCGCGCATGCGCCTGACGAGGATGGTCTCACCTACGAAATCGAAGAGCACGCCGGTCGTGCCCGCGAGGAGCTACGCTAATGGCCTTCATCGTCGAATACTTCGTCCCGCTGATGTTTGTCGGGCTGATCTTCTTCCTGCTCTCCGGTTTTCCGGTGGCCTTTGCGCTCGCTGCCACCGGTCTGCTTTTCGGTACCATCGGCATGGAGGCCGGGCTGTTTTCGTCCACGCTGTTCCATGCCCTGCCGTTGCGTCTGTTCGGCATCATGCAGAACGACACCCTGCTGGCCATTCCCTTCTTCACGATGATGGGCATCATCCTGCAGAAAAGCGGTATGGCCGAGGATCTGCTCGAATCGATCGGCCAGGTATTCGGCCCCCTGCGTGGCGGGCTGGCGCTTGCCGTCATCGTTGTCGGCGCGCTGCTGGCGGCAACCACCGGTGTGGTCGCGGCGTCGGTGATTGCCATGGGCCTGATCTCGCTGCCGATCATGTTGCGCTACGGCTACAACCGTTCCATCGCTGCCGGCACCATTACCGCCGCCGGCACGCTGGCGCAGGCTGTGCCGCCTTCGCTGGTGCTGATCGTCATGGCCGACCAGCTCGGTCGTTCGGTTGGTGACATGTACGCCGGGGCAATGATTCCGGCGATGATGCTGATCGGGCTCTATGTGCTGTTCATCATCGGTCTGGCCATTTTCAAGCCGGAATGGGTGCCGGCGCTGCCGCCAGAGGCGCGCATCTACCGCGAGCCGAATGGCAGCAGCGGCCAGTTGTCCTTGTGGCTTCTGTCGGCTGGTTCCTGGGCCATCGGTCTGGTCCTGTATTTGAACTACGACAGTGTCGCCGCTTCCCTGTTTGGCCGGACAGGTGAAGCTCCGTTCGACGAACGGGCGATCTTCACGCTGTCAGTGATCGGCCTGGTCTCGCTGCTGCTGGCGATCATCAACCGCAAATTGAAACTTGGACTGCTGTCGGTGCTTGCGGAACGCGTCACTTTTGCCCTGGTTCCTCCGCTGGTGCTGATCTTCCTGGTGCTGGGCACGATCTTCCTCGGTATCGCAACGCCGACCGAAGGTGGAGCGATGGGGGCTGTTGGCGCCTTGATCATGGCCTTGTCGCGGCGACAGCTGTCGATGGTGCTGCTCAAGGAAGCGCTGGACAACAGCGCCCGGCTGTCCTGCTTCGTGCTGTTCATCCTGATCGGCTCGACGGTATTTTCCTTCACTTTCAATGCTGCCGATGGCCACATCTGGGTCGAGCATCTGTTCGACAAGCTGCCTGGCGGACAGGTCGGTTTCCTGGTGTTCGTGAACCTGCTGGTCTTCGTTCTCGGCATGTTCATCGACTTCTTCGAGATTGCCTTCATCGTCGTGCCGATTCTGGCGCCGGTGGCGGACAAGATGGATATCAACCTGATCTGGTTCGGGGTCATCATTGCGATGAACCTGCAGACCTCCTTCCTGACGCCGCCATTTGGTTTTGCCCTGTTTTACCTGCGTAGCGTCGCGGCCCGTACGGCCTACAAGGATGTGGTCACCGGCAAGCAGATCCAGCCGCTGACGACGCCGCAGATATACAAGGGAGCGTTTGCCTTCATCATTCTGCAACTGGCCATGGTGGCCGTATTGATCGCTTATCCTGGTCTGGTGACTGGTAGCCTGGACGAGAAGGTCAAGGTGGATCTCAATACCGTCGAACTCGGTACAGGTGGTAGCAGTGGCTGGGGTGAGGAGCCGAATTTGCCGGCACCGGCAGAGACGGGGGAGGCCCAGGCTGATCCGGCTGCCGCCTTGATGGAGCAGATGCGGCAAGACGGACAACGCTGAACAACTGCAACTGCATGACTAGAGCCGCCCGGGTTTTTCGGGCGGCTTTTTCGTGTCTGAAGCCTGAAAACAGCACCCATAAAAAAACCCGCAGCCTGGCTGCGGGTTTTGGTCTTGCCGGGAAGGGGGCTTACAGCTTCTGTGCCTGCATGTAGCTGTCGAAACCGGCTTCGGCGAAGCGGAACCACTGGTGCTGATCGCGGCGGAATACTTCGTAGTCGGCGTAGATCTTCCGCCAGTTCGGGTTCTTTTCCGAGAGTTCGGCGTAGTGCTGCTGCGAGAACTTGAAGGCGGCGTCCATGACGTCCTTCGGCAGGCGGAACAGCTTGGTGCCACCGGCAACCAGTTCCTTCAGCGCCGTCGGGTTGCGGGCATCGTATTTGGCCTGCATGTCGACGTGGGCGAAGGCCGAAGCGCACTCGATGATCGCCTTGTACTCGGAAGACAGCGAGTTGTAGGCCTTGTCGCTGACGTACAGCGTCAGTTGCGGGCCGCCTTCCCACCAGGCCGGGTAGGCATAGTAGCCAGCAACCTTGTTGATGCCGAGTTTCTGGTCGTCGTAAGGACCGATCCATTCGGTGGCATCGATCGTGCCCTTTTCCAGCGACTGGTAGATTTCACCGGCCGGGATGTTCTGCGGCACACCGCCGATGCCGGCCAGGATGCGGCCACCGAAACCACCGATGCGCATCTTCAGGCCATTCATGTCGGCCAGCGACTTGATTTCCTTGCGGTACCAGCCGCCCATCTGGGCGCCGGTATTACCCATCGGGAAATTGACGATGTTGTACTGGGCGTACAGTTCGCGCAGCAGCTTGAGGCCGTTGCCCTGGAACATCCAGGCCGTGGTCTGGCGGGAGTTGAGACCGAACGGGATGGTGCAATCCATCGCGAAGCTCTCGTCCTTGCCGAAGAAGTAGTAAGGCGCGGTATGCGCGCATTCGACGGTGCCCTGCTGGACGGCATCGAGGACACCGAACGGGGGAACCAGCTCGCCACCCGGGTGGATGGAGATTTCGAACTTGCCGCCGGAGAGTTCCTTGACCTTGGCAGCGAAGGTTTCTGCTGCACCGTAGATGGTGTCGAGTGACTTCGGGAAGCTGGAGGCCAGGCGCCAGCGAATGGTCTCGCCGCCGGTGACGACGGCCGGAGCGGCCGGTGCAGCGGTTTGCGGGGCGGCTTCTTCCTTCTTGCCGCAGCCGCTCAGCAGCATACCGGCGCCAGCAGCAGCGCCCAGCGAAGCGGTGGTCAGAAACTTGCGTCTTTGCATGAATTGTCTCCTCGGTTTTGATGCCTTGCCCAGGCAAGGCGGATTGATGCAGCGTTTATCGAAGCAAATCGATAAACGCCATGGTCAGCCCATTTGCTTCATTCCCGAATTAGGATATTCCCTAATCGCCAGCCGGCCTTTCAGTTGCCGTGGTATCCGGTGACGCGGTCAACTTCGTTTCTGGAACCAAGAATGACCGGCACGCGCTGGTGCAGTCTGTCCGGAACGATGTCGAGGATGCGCTCGCGACCCGTGGTCGCGGCACCGCCGGCCTGCTCGACGAGGAAGGCCATCGGATTGGCTTCGTACATCAGGCGCAGCTTGCCGCCCTGTGCCTGCATCTTGCTGTCCATCGGATACATGAAGATGCCGCCGCGGGTCATGATGCGATGCACGTCGGCGACCATCGAAGCGACCCAGCGCATGTTGTAGTCCTTGCCCAGTGGCCCGGTCTTGCCGGCAACCATCTCGTCGACATAGCGCTTGACCGGCGTTTCCCAGAAGCGCTGGTTTGACATGTTGATGGCGAATTCCTTGGTGTCGGCGGGGATCTGCACGTGTTCCTGAGTCAGGATGAACTGGCCCTGTTCGCGGTCGAGCGTGAACACGGCAACGCCGTCGCCGACGGTCAGCACCAGCAGCGTCGTCGGGCCATAAACCGCATAACCGGCGGCAACCTGGGCGGTGCCGGGTTGCAGGAAGGCCTGTTCGGCGGCGGCTGCGGTCGACAGGTCGGCGCCTTCGGGGGACTTGAGTACCGAGAAGATGGTGCCGATCGAGACGTTGACGTCAATGTTCGACGAGCCGTCGAGCGGATCGAAGGTCAGCAGGTATTCGCCTTTGGGGAAACGGTTGGGGACCAGGTGCGGCAGATCCATTTCCTCGGAAGCCATGGCGGCGAGATGACCACCCCATTCGTTGGCTTCGAGCAGGATTTCATTGGACAGGACGTCAAGCTTCTTCTGCGCTTCGCCCTGGACGTTGTCGCTGCCGGCTTCGCCGAGCACGCCGCCGAGGCCGCCCTTGCCGATGGCAATCGAGATGGCCTGGCAGGCGCGCGAGACGACTTCGATCAGGAATTTGAGGTCGGCCGGAATGCGGCCCTTGTTGCGATGCTCTTCGGTCAGATAGCGAGCCAGCGTGCGCTGTGCCATGGGAACTCCGGACGGGAAAGATAAAGGCGGGATTTTACTCTGCCGGGTGGGCTGCGTGCAGGAAGGCAAAGGCGGCACCGCTGGTCAGCGGCTTGCTGAACAGGTAACCCTGGACTTCGTCGCAGCCGTTGGCGCGCAAGAGTTCGAGCTGGTCGGCGGTCTCCACGCCTTCAGCGATGACGTTGAGTCCGAGCGAGTGGGCGAGTGCGATGGTGCCGAAAGCGATGGCCCGGTCGTTGAGGTCGTGCTCGATGTCGCGGACGAAGGAGCGGTCGATCTTCAGGTGGTCGATCGGGAACAGCTTCAGATAGGCGAGTGAGGAATAGCCGGTGCCGAAATCGTCGATCGCCAGGCTGATGCCCATGCGGCCGATGCGCTCGAGGATGTGAATGGCTTCCTGGGGGTTTTCCATCACCGAGCTTTCGGTGATTTCCAGTTCGAGCAATTCAGCCGGCAGGCCGGATTCCGCCAGTGCGCCGGCGACCGTTTCGCAGAAGTCACGGCGACGAAGCTGGCGCGCCGAGACGTTGACCGCAACCCGCAGCGGCTTGAGGCCGTTGTCGATCCAGTGCTTCATTTCGCGGCAGGCGGTGAGCATGACCCAGTCGCCGATTTCGACGATCATCCCGGTTTCCTCGGCGACCGGGATGAAGCGGTCGGGGGAGATCATGCCGTCGGTCGGGTGGTGCCAGCGCAGCAGCGCTTCGACGCCGGTCGGCCGGGAACTGTCGGCGCGGAACTGGGGCTGGTAGACCAGGGCCAGTTCGTTGCGGCTGATCGCGTGGCGCAGCTTGCGTTCGATGTCCAGGCGCTCGGTGGCGATCTGGTTCATGTCGGCGGCGAAGAACTGATAGTTGTTGCGGCCGGCCGATTTGGCGTGGTACATCGCCGTGTCGGCGTTTTTCAGGATGCTGTCGCCGTCCGGTCCGTCGTCGGGGAACAGGCTGATGCCGATCGACGGGCTGGTGTGCAGTTCGTGGCCTTCGGCCTCGATCGGCGTGCTCAGTGCATTGACGATCTTGCTGGCGACCAGCGCGGTATCGGCCGGGTTGGCGATGCCGGGCAGGATGACGACGAATTCGTCGCCGCCGAGACGGGCGACGAAATCGGTTTCGCGGACCACGCTTGACAGCCGGCAAGCGACTTCGCGCAGCAACTCGTCGCCGACCTGGTGGCCGAGCGTGTCGTTGATGATCTTGAAGCGGTCGAGGTCGATGAACATGATCCCGACCTTCCATTCGTGCCGACGGGCTTCCGGCAGCAACTGGCCGAGACGCATCAGCAGCGCCAGCCGATTGGGCAGGCCGGTCAGCGAGTCATGCTGCGCGATGTGCTGCATCCGCGCTTCGGCTTCCTTGCGCTCGGTGATGTCGGCGAAGATCCAGATGTAATGTCTGGCCAGGCCGCCGCTGCTTTCCTCGACGCGATTGGTACGCAGGCTGGCCGGGAAACTTTCGCCGTCGCGGCGTCGCATCGGGACTTCGCCGCGCCAGGCACCGTGCAGTCCGAGCGTGCCCAGCAACTGCTCCTTTCGCCAGGAGTCGTCCGCCAGCATCAGTTCGAAAACCGGGGAGCCAATCAGTTCGTTGGCGCTGCGCCCGGTCATGCTGGCCGCCGCCGGGTTGATCGACAGCACCAGGTAGTTTTCGTCGGTGACGACAATACCGGCCGGCGTGTGGTTGAACACGACCTGGGCCAGTTGGTCGCGTTCGGCGCTGGCGCGCCGTTCGGTGACATCGGTGTAGATGGTGACGAAACTGCCATCGTCCAGCGGCACGCCGCGGACGTCGACGGTCTGTCCATTCGGACGCGTCCGTTCGAAATGGTGGGCGACGGGATGGCGGGCCCGCGCCAGCAGGGCGCGAACGATCGATTCGGATTCGCCCGGGCCGTATTCCCCGCGTTCGGCATTGAAGCGGAAAATGCGCTCCATGCTCACCGGGGTTTGTTCAAACAGCCTGTCCGGCAGGCCGAGCAGTTGCTGGAATTCGCGATTGTGCAGCAGCAGGTTCAGATTCTTGTCGAACAGCGTGACGGCACAGGGAATGGCTTCGATGACGGTTTCCAGCAGGGCATGCTGGTGACGCAACTGTTCCTCGGCAGATTTGCGCTCGGTGATGTCGGTGTAGGTCGTGACGAAGCCGGTCAGCTTGCCGTTGATCAGCAGCGGTTCGCCATGGACCAGATGCGTGCGCCCACTGGGCCGGGTACGCTCGAAGCGGTGCGGCTGGAAATCCTGTGCCAGTGTCGTGATCCGGCGGACATGGTCCTCCGGGTCGCCCGGGCCGTATTCGCCCCGCTGTGCCGGGATGCGGATCAGGTCGGAAAAACTGACGCCATCCACGACGATCTCGGGCGGCAGTTCAAGCATCTCGATGAAACCTTCGTTCCACACGCGCAGACGAAGCTGTTCGTCGAAGACGCTGATGCCCTGCGGCAGGCTCGACACCACCGCCTGCAGGTAGGCGAGACGAAGCCGGGAATCGTCAATGGCGGAGAGGTTGTCGTCGATGTTCAAGATGTGGCCGGGCTTGTCACAATTATTACGCGATGATAACCGAAGGCGTGTTCATGGCAGTAGCCGATCTGGCTGGGATCAGGTATTTCGCCATTTGATCGAGCAGCCGATCGAAGCGTGCTGTTCTTGCGGTCCACGATCCGTTTCGGCGATTTTCCGCATGGCAGCGAACAGTTCGCGTGGTGCGTCGGCCGGGCCGGGGGTTTTGCCTGAAGCGTCGAGTCGACCGCGATATTGCAGTTCGAGCCGGCTGTTGTAGCCGAAGAAGTCAGGCGTGCACACGGCGCCGTAGGCGCGGGCGACCGACTGCTCGACGTCGAGCAGGTAGGGGAAGGGGAAGGCCAGCTCTGTCGCCCAGCGCTGCATGTTGGCGAAACCATCGCCCGGGTAGGCCTCGGTGTCATTGCTCATGATCGCGACACTGCCGATGCCGTGGTTCTGCAGTTCGCGGCAGTCGCGGATCAGGCGGTCGATGATCGCCTTGACGTAAGGACAGTGGTTGCAGATGAACATCACCAGCAGGCCGTTCGGGCCGCGACAGCCGGCCAGGCTGTATTGCTTGCCGTCGGTGCCGGGCAGGGAGAAATCGATGGCCGGCAGGCCGAAATCGCATAACGGCGGATTGAGTGCGACCATGATGCTCCCTTCGGCGACGTGTTTCGCCGCATAATAGCACCGATGAATCTGCCCCGTTTCTATTGCCGGGAGGCCCTTTCGCCGGGCGCCCATGTCGAATTGCCCGAACCCGTGGCCCGCCACGCCGTGCGTGTCCTGCGCCTGCCGCCGGGGGCGCCGATGGTGTTGTTTGACGGCCGGGGCGGCGAGTATCCTGCGCATATCGAGCGCATCGAGAAGAACCGCGTTTTTGCCGAGCTGGCTGACTGGCGCGATGTCGAGCGTGAGTCACCGCTGGCGGTGACGCTGGTGCAGGCCCTGCAGGCCGGCGACAAGATGGATTTCACCATCCAGAAGGCGGTCGAGCTCGGCGTACGTGACATCGTCCCGGTGGAAAGCCGGCGCAGCGTGCTGAAGCTGGCCGGCGAGCGTGCCGGCAAGCGGGTGGCGCACTGGCAGGGTGTGGCCGCGTCAGCTTGCGAGCAATGCGGGCGCAATCAGGTACCGCTGGTGGCGCCGCTGGAACGTCTCGATCACTGGCTGGCGAAGCCGGCGGCAGGCATCCTGCGGCTGATGCTGGCGCCGGATGCCGAAAATACGCTGAGCGACATCGCACCGGCGACGAATGTACAACTGTTGATCGGGGCCGAAGGGGGGCTTGATCCGCAGGAAGTGCTGGCAGCGCGACAGTCGGGTTTCCAGGCGGTTCGCCTGGGGCCGCGCGTGCTGCGTACGGAAACGGCAGGCCTGGCGGCGCTGTCCGTGCTGCAGGCCTTGTGGGGTGATTTCAGGGGGGAGTGAAACATGTTCGAATCAGCAGAGCTGGGCCACGAAGTCGACAAGGAGACGTTCAAGAAGGAAGTGCCGTTGCTGCGCGCGGCCTTGCTCGACGTCCAGTACGACGTGTTGCAGAAGAAGGAGTTTCCGGTCGTCATCCTGATTTCCGGGGTCGACGGCAGCGGCAAGGGTGAAACCATCAACCTGCTGTATTCGTGGATGGACCCGCGACACATCTCGACGCTGGCCTTCTCGACGCCGAGCGACGAGGAAGCGGCGCGGCCGTACATGTGGCGCTACTGGCGTGCCTTGCCGGCCAAGGGCAAGGTCGGCATCTTCGCCGGCTCGTGGTATTCGCAGCCGATCGCCGACCGGATCACCGGCGTCATGCGGCGCGCCGAACTGGACGAGCAACTCGATGACATCAACCGTTTCGAGGCGATGCTGGTCAATGAAGGCGCGCTGGTCCTGAAGTTCTGGTTCCACCTGTCGAAGGATGGGCAGAAGAAGCGCCTGAAAGCGCTGGAGAAGGACCCGCGTACGGCCTGGCGGGTGACCAAGGAAAGCTACGACCGGCTGAAGACCTACGACAAGCTGCAGGATGTCGCCGGTCATGTGCTGCGCGTGACCAATACCGCCAAGGCGCCGTGGATCATCGTCGAAGGCACCGACGATGCCTACCGTTCGCTGACCGTCGGCCGCATCGTTCTCGATGCGATGAAGCGCCGCCTGCAGCAGCCGCTGCAACAGGTGCCGGTGGCGCCGCCGATCATTCATCCGATCGACCGCAAGAACGTGCTCAGCGAACTCGACCTGACGCAGAAACTGGGCAAGAAGGATTACGAAAGCCAGTTGGCGAAATATCAGTCGCGGTTGTCGGAACTGGTGCGTGATCCGCGCTTCGTCGGCAAGCGGTCGCTGGTGCTGGTCTTTGAAGGTTCTGACGCGGCCGGCAAGGGCGGCAGCATCCGCCGGCTCGGCGCGGCGATGGATGCGCGCCAGTACCAGATCATCCCGATCGCCGCCCCGACCGAGGAGGAGCGTGTCCAGCCCTACTTGTGGCGTTTCTGGCGCCACCTGCCGCGGACCGGCCGGGTGGCGATCTTCGATCGCTCGTGGTACGGCCGCGTGCTCGTCGAGCGGGTCGAGGGTTTTTGCTCCGAACCCGACTGGCTGCGTGCCTACGCCGAGATCAACGATTTCGAGCATCAACTGGCGCAGGCCGGCACCGTGGTCGTCAAGTTCTGGCTGCAGATCTCCGCCGAAGAACAGTTGCGCCGTTTCAAGGAGCGTCAGGACACCGAGTTCAAGCGCTTCAAGATCACCGATGAAGACTGGCGCAATCGCGAGAAATGGGATGAATACGTTTCTGCGGTCTGTGACATGGTCGACCGCACGTCAACGGGACAGGCCCCCTGGACGTTGGTTGAGGCCAATGACAAGAACTTTGCCCGCGTGAAGGTCCTGAAGACCCTCTGCGAACGCCTGGAAGACGCCCTCAAAGACGAAGGAAAAAAATCCTGACATGAGCGACACCCCCTACGACGACCACTTCGTCTCCTGGTTCCGGGCCGTCACGCCCTACATCAACGCCTTTCGCGGCAAGACTTTCGTCATTGCCTTCGGTGGCAAGGCGATTGCCAGCGAGTTCATCAAGACCCTGGCCTACGACGTGAACCTGCTGGTCAGCCTGGGCATCCGCCTGGTGCTGGTGCATGGCGCGCGACCGCAGATCGAGGAAGAGCTGCGCGAGAAGAACATCGAGTCGAAGTATCACCGCGGCTACCGTGTCACCGACGCCGATACGCTCGATTGCGTGCTTGATGCGGTCGGCAGCGTCTACCTGGAAATCGAGGCGATGCTGTCGCAGGGCTTGCCGAACACGCCGATGGCCAACAGCCGGATCCGCGTGATCGGTGGCAACTTCATCACCGGCCAGCCGATCGGCGTGCTCGACGGCATCGACATGCATTACGCCGGCAAGGTGCGCAAGGTGGATAGCGAGGGCATCAACGCCCAGCTTGGCCTGGGCAACATCGTGCTGCTCAACTGCGAAGGGCCGTCGCCGACCGGTGAAATCTTCAACCTGCAGATGGAAGAAGTGGCCGAAGCCATCGCCAGCTCGCTGAAGGCCGACAAGCTGGTGTACCTGACCGACAGCCGCGGCGTCACCGACAAGGCTGGCGAACTGCTCGATGCGATGACTGCCGACGAGGCCTCGCAACTGCTGCGCGATGCCGACTGGCTGACCACCGACATCATCCGTTACCTGCCCTGCGCCGTGCGCGCCAGCCGGGCCGGTGTCGGCCGGGTGCATGTCATCGGCTTCGCCCAGGACGGGGCGCTGCTGCGCGAGTTGTTCACCCACGACGGTGTCGGCACCGTGGTCACCCGCGAGTCGCTGGAGAATATCCGCGAAGCCAAGCCGGACGACATCGCGGCACTGATTGCGCTGATCGAGCCGATGGAACAGGAAGGCATCCTGGTGCACCGGCCGCGCGAATTGCTGGAGCGGGAAATCGAGCAGTTCTCGATCATGCTGCACGACGGCATAATCGTCGGCTGTGCGGCGCTCTACCAGCACTCTGCCGAGGAAGCCGAACTGGCCTGCCTGGCGGTCAATCCCGATCATCGCGAGTGGGGTTACGGCGAGCAACTGATGGAGCGCATCTTCCGCCGCGCCAAGAAGGCCGGCATCAAGCGCCTGTTCGTGCTGACCACGCGCACCGAGCACTGGTTCGTCGAGCGTGGCTTCAAGCTTGGTACGGTCGACGACCTGCCGGCGGCAAAAAAGGAAATGTACAACTACCAGCGGCGTTCGAAGGTACTGTTCAAGACCTTATAATTCGCCGCATCAATTCCCAAGGAGAATGGCATGGCAAGAATGGTCAATTGCATCAAGCTCGGTCGCGAGGCCGAAGGTCTGGATATGCCGCCCTACCCGGGCGAACTGGGCAAGCGCATCTTCGAGAGCGTCTCGAAGGAAGCCTGGCAGCAGTGGATCAAGGTGCAGACGATGCTGATCAACGAAAATCGTCTGAACCTCGTCGATGCGCGTCACCGCAAGTATCTGAGCGAACAGGTCGAGAAGCATTTCTTTGGCGACGGTGCCGACCAGATTCAGGGCTACGTCCCGCCGAAACCCTGATTCGGGCGTCGGATAAAAAGAACCCCGCTGCGGCGGGGTTTGTCGTTTTCAGGGACTCGCCTGGAGGCCGAGGGCGTAGAGCACGATCCCGGCACAGGGGAGAAAGACGCCGCCCAGCCACAACCAGGCGAGACGCAGGGCGTTGTCGAGGCTGGCGCTGTCGCCATCGCCATCTTCTGCGCAGGATTGTGACGGACAGGCGGCAAGCGCCAGCCGGTAATTCGCGTTACCGGCGCGATCGTGGCTGATGGTAGGTGTCATTCGCGGCTCCTTCGGGGTTTTTCTGAAGTCGTGGAAATGATATACCAGATGGATTTCCGTTGGATGACGTTTGTATTTATTCTGGTGCGGAGCCTGCCTTATGCCGCTCGTCCGACAAGATAGAGCAGTGCCAGACCGCCCGGCAGCGCAACCGAGGCGGTAAGCAGGCCGGCGCGCTTCAGCCGGGAGATCTGTTCGTCGAGGAACTGTTCCATGCCGTCGAACAGTTCAGGAAAGGTCACTATGTCGTTCTGCTTGTGCATGGCTTGCTCCTGTTTCAGCCGGTAACCGGCCGGCCATCGCGGCGGGTGATGACAACGGTGGCCGAGCGTGGCCGACCGCCAACGGCTTCGGAAAACTGGTTGGCCGGCCAGGCCGAGTAGGCCGTTGGCTTGCCGGGGTCGGCGCGCTCGCTGGGCGATTCGCCGGGGTGCTGGATATTGACGAAGAGCGTGCGCCCATCCGGTGTGCTGGTGATGCCGGTGACTTCGCAATTGACCGGGCCGGTCAGGAAGCGGCGGGTTTCTCCGCTGCTCGGGTCGGCAACCAGCATCTGGTTGTTGCCCATGGCGGCGTATTCGCCCTTGTTGAGGGTGCTGGCGGAGACATCGGTCTGTATCCACAGGTGGCCGTTGCTGTCAAACCACAGGCCGTCCGGGCTGCCGTAGCTGTCGCCGCGCACGCTGCCTCGCTGCTGCGGGTTCGCGCTGGCAGGATCGCCGGCGAGGGCAAAGATGTCCCAGGTAAAGGCTTCAGCTGCGGCATCCCGCCCATCTTCCTGCCAGCGCACGATATGGCCGAAACTGTTTTCCGGGCGCGGGTTGGCAGCATCGGTGCCGGATTTGCCGGCGGTCCCGCGCTGCGTGTTGTTGGTCAAGGTGACGTAGACATCGCCATTGGCCGGATGGACGGCAATCCACTCCGGTCGGTCCATCTTCGTTGCGCCGGCAATGTCGGCCGCCTGGCGGCAGCGGATCACCACGTCGCCCTGATCGGCAAAGCCGGATTCTGCGGTCAACGCGCCGCCAGCGTATTTTTTCCCGTGGCGCAGTGGCAGCCAGCGTCCCTTGCCGTCGTCGTCGAAGCGGGCGACGTAGAGTGTGCCTTCGTCGAGCAGGCTGCCGTTGTCTGTTTGACCGGGGCGGAAGCGGTCGCGTGAGACGAATTTGTAGACGTACTCGAAGCGTTCGTCATCGCCCATGTAAACAACGACACGTCCGTCGCGGGCGAGGGTGCAGGTCGCTCCCTCGTGCTTGAAGCGACCGAGTGCGGTACGCTTGACCGGTGCCTGCCCTGGGTTCCAGGGGTCGATTTCGACGACCCAACCGAAGCGGTTGGCTTCGTTGGGGTGTTTTTCCAGGTCGAAGCGCTCGTCGAATTCATGCCAGCGGTAGCCACTGGTCTTGGCGTTGATGCCATAGCGCTTGTGTTCGGCGCTGGCCTGGGCCGGAGCCTTGAAATAGCCGTTGAAATTTTCTTCGCAGGTCAGGTAGGTGCCCCATGGCGTGACGCCCATGGCGCAATTGTTCAGCGTGCCGAGGACAAGGTTGCCGCGATTGTCCATGTGGGTGCGCATGGCCGGGTGACCGAGGGCCGGTCCGGCGATGCGGCAGGGCGTGTCGGCGGTGACGCGTCTCGCCCAGGAGGATGGCCGGACGACTTGCCAGCCGCCCGCTTCGCGGCGCACTTCGATGACCGATACGCCATGCGCGGCCTGGGATTTTGCTACCTTGTCAGCGCTCCAGTCGTGCATGCCGCCAGCGTGCAGCAGACCATCATCGGTGTATTCATGGTTGATGCACAGCAGGCCGTGGGTGGACGACGGCTTGCCGTATTCCATGAAGGGGAAGAAATGCATTCCGTCGTGGTGCATGCCGGCCTGCTGGCGCTGGCTTGCCGCATCGTCGCCGGCATCGGCGCGGGCGCGCGGACCATCGGAAACCGGGTCGCCCCAGGCGTACAGCAACTGGCTGGCGTAATCGTGGCCGACCCGGACGAGGTCTTCGGTCGAAGTCGACAGCGAGGAAAAATGCTGGAGTGAGCCGCTTGCCCGGCCAACGCTGGCGGCCAGCGCCGGGAGTGGCAGGCTGGCCCCGGCCAGCAGACCTGCAGCCAGCAGGCGGCGGCGGAAGGGATCGTCCGGCTGCCCGGCTGGCGCCGGGGAGACGACTTCTTCGTCTTCAAAACAGTGGTTTTTCATGGGCAGGGCTCGTCGGGTAAGGTTAGAGAATGCCGCCGCTGCGCTGCAGCAGGCTCCAGTCAGCCTGGCGGCGGCTGGCTTCCTGGTTTTGCCGGCTTTGCTGCTGGCCGAAGGCATCACGTTCCTGGCGGCTGCTGTTTGCCGCTTCGATGCTCTTTACGCAGCGCCAGCGGTAGCCGGCCCGTGTCGGATAGAGACGCATCTGCTCACGCGGGTGGTGTACCCGGCAGCAGTAGCAGAACTGCAGTTCATCGTTCATGGTGTCTGGCAGTACGTTGGAGACGGAGACAGCATGCCGGCGCTTGATTACATCGACATGACAGTTTCCGGCACCTGCGTGTTCCAGCTTTCACCGAACTGAAATATGCGCCGCCTACACTGGCCTCCCCGAACAAGTCCGCGTTGTATTTCCATGCTCTCCCTGATCGATGATGAAATTTCCGAGTTGCGCAATATCCTGGCGGAAGGTCTGCTGGTGCCGGTATTTCAGCCGATTGTCGATTTCCGGGCGCGCTCGATCTTTGGCTACGAGGCACTGATTCGTGGTCCGGAAGGCGGTTCGCTGCATTCTCCGGACCAGTTGTTTGCCGCCGCCAAGCGCGCCGGGCTGGCGCTGGAACTGGAGCACGCCTGCCGTGAGGCCAGCTTGCGGGGGTTTGCCGCGCAATCGCTGGTGGGGCGGCTGTTCCTGAATGTCACTCCCGGCTGCCTGCTTGACCCGCAACTGATGAACGGACATACCCAGGCGCTGTTGCGTGAGCTTGGCCTGCCGGCCAACCGCATCGTGCTGGAGCTGACCGAAAACCAGCAGATCACCGATCTGCCCGGTATCCAGGAGGCACTGCTGCATTACCGCGGACGTGGTTTCCAGATTGCCATCGACGATCTCGGCGAAGGCTTTGCCAACCTGCGCATGTGGTCCGACTTGCGTCCGGAGTTCGTCAAGATCGACAAGCACTTCGTCCATGGCATCGCTGATGACCGGATCAAATACCATTTCGTGCGGGCGATGCAGGATCTGGCGGAAATCTGCAATGCCTCGCTGGTGGCCGAGGGCATCGAGCGGGCCGAGGATTTCAACTGCATCCGCGACATGGGCATCGCTTGCGGTCAGGGTTATTTCATTGCCCGGCCGGCGCCGAAGCCGCCGCGCCACTTGCCGCCGGCGGTGTCCAGCGCACTCGACCAGCGGCGCATTTCGTTGACACCGCTGGCCAGCGGTTCCGGCAAGCTGCCGACGGCGCGCACGCTGCTCCGGGCGATCGAACCACTGAGCATTTCGGCGACGAACGACGTGGCGATTGCCCGTTTTGAAGCCGATCCGGAGTTGTACGTGCTGCCGGTGGTCAATGCCGGCCAGCCGGTCGGCATGCTCAACCGGCACAGCCTGATCGACCGTTTTGCCCGGCCGTTCCGGCGTGAGCTGTATGGAAGCAAGAGTTGCGATCTGTTCATGGACCATGCGCCGCTGATCGTCGATGAGCAGGCCAGCATCCAGGAACTGGCGCTGATGCTGGCGCTGGCACCCAAACATTATCTCTACGACGGCTTCATCGTCACCGGCGACGGCAAGTATCTCGGCGTCGGCAGCAGCCAGGACCTGATGGCGACGATTACCGAGATGCAGATCAGCGCGGCGCGTTACGCCAATCCGCTGACCCAGTTGCCGGGCAACGTGCCGATCAACGAGCATATCGACCGCATGCTGGGGGCCGATGTGGATTTTGTCGCGGCCTACATCGATATCGACAATTTCAAGCCATTCAACGACAACTTCGGTTACCGCCGTGGCGATGACGTGATCCAGACGCTGGGGCAGCTGGTCTGCGAAGCCGTCGATCAGCGCAACGACTTTGTCGGCCATATCGGTGGCGACGATTTTTTTGTCGTCTTCCAGAGTGTCGACTGGGAAATCCGTTGCTGGCAGCTGATCCGCAGCTTTGCCGAGCGCATGGACGCGATGATCGGGCCGGAAGAACGTGCCCAGGGCGGTTACATGGCGGAAAACCGGCGCGGTGAACTGGGTTTCCAGTCGCTGCCGACCTTGTCCATCGGTGCCGTACGGGTCCAGTCCGGGCAATTCGAATCGCATCGCGAAGTGGCCGCCGCTGCCTCGGTGGCCAAAAAACAGGCCAAGAAACGGGCCAAGGATCCGGGCGGCGTGATCGGTGGCAGCGTTTTCATCGAGCGCCGCCGGCTGGGCGCCGATCTCGTTGTACCGGCATCCCGGCAACTGAACTGATGAAAAAAAACCCGGCCGTAGCCGGGTGAAAATGGAGAGAGACGGTTTCTAACTGTTGTTCTGTCTTGCCTGACGCGTCGTCGCGCGCTTGGTCGGGGGCGTGCTCTCGCTGATTGATTCGGAAATCTGGTGCACTTCGTTCTCGGCCAGTTCGACGCTCTGGATCGCTGCCGTGCTCATGCCCTGCAGTGTTTTTTCGGCGCTTTCCAGCGTTGTGCGCATTGCGTGAAGAGCAATCCCGGCTTCCCATGGGCTGTTTCTCTCGGCGCGCCGGATGCTGGCGAAAGCGATTTCGTCGAAGACGCGAACCTGCGCTTCGGCGTTGCGGATCATTGCCTTGTGGGTATCGCCGATGATGGCGTAGATACTGTCCAGCAACTGGCTGTTGCGGGCCAGCGAGTCCAGCCACAGGGCGGCGGGAAACTGCGTCAGCGATTCGAGCTGGCCGTGACCGAGCGCACTCCAGTGCTTGCTGGTGTGCTGCACGCTGTCGCGGCTGGCGTTGCCGAGCAGTTCGCTCAGGCGCTGGCCGGCATGCAGGCAACTGGAGGACCAGCCGAGCAGGTTGTTCAGCGCGTGGTCGCGACTGTTGGCGATTTCCTGGGCGGACAAGTACATGGGGCGCTCCCGGCGATTGAGTGTCGCCAGCGTAGCGCCCCGATGTGACAGGAAAATGAATCAGCCGATGCGGCGGACCCCGGTTTCGGTACCGAGCAAGAGCACGTTGGCCGGGCGCAGTGCGAACAGGCCGTTGGTGACGACGCCGACGATCTGGTTGATCTGCGCCTCCAGGCCCTTCGGGTCGGTGATGGCGAGTCCCCTGACGTCGAGGATCAGGTTGCCGTTGTCGGTGACGAAGCCCTCACGCAGCACCGGCGTGCCGCCCAGCTTGGCCAGTTCGCGGGCGACATGGGCGCGGGCCATCGGGATCACCTCGACCGGCAGCGGGAACTTGCCCATGGTGTCGACCAGCTTCGAACCGTCGGCGATGCAGACGAAGGTGGTCGCCACCGCGGCGACGATCTTCTCGCGCGTCAGCGCACCGCCGCCGCCCTTGATCATGTTCAGGCCGGCATCGACTTCGTCGGCACCATCGACGTAGATCGGGATGCAATCGACGTCGTTGAGGTCGAGCACGGCGATGCCATGGCTTTCCAGACGCTTGCGCGTCGCTTCCGAGCTGGCGACGGCGCCCTGGTAACGATCCTTGAGCGCGGCCAGCGCGTCGATGAAGAAGTTTGCGGTCGACCCCGTGCCGACACCAATAATCGCGCCGGCCGGCGCGTGTTCGGCAACGTAATCGGCTGCCGCCTGGGCGACGGCCTGCTTCAGTTCATCCTGGGTCATGGCAATTCTCCGTGGTGGTGTTGGCGCGCATTTTACCTGTCAAAAAAGTTTAATCTTGTGACAGTGCAAAATCGCTAAACTACACATACCGTTTTTATCAGGGAGAGTAGCCATGACCAATACCAAGCAGGCGCCGAAAACCGCTGCACCGAAGCCGCCGGCCAAACTGAAGCCGCGTGTGGCACCGCAGGCCGAAACCGCCGTCGCCGCGCAAGCTCCGGCAGCAGAAACCGCCGCTGTCGCAGCCCCCGTCGCTGCGCCGGCAACTGCCGCAGCGACGGCCAAGGCCCGTCCGGCGCGTACGGCACGCAAGCCGTCGACCGTGGACCAGACCGTCGCCAAGCACCAGAAGGCACTGGCCGAAGCCCTGGAAAAGGCCGAAGCCATCAGTTACGACCCGCCCCAGGCACCGAAGGCCAAGCCGGCCAAGGCAGTCAAGGCCGAGAAGCCGGTCAAGGCGAAGAAGACGAAACTGGTGCGCGACAGCTATGCGATGCCGGAAGCCGAGTACGCCCAGATCGCTGTGCTCAAGAAGCGCCTGGGCACGCTCGGCAACGAGGTCAAGAAGAGCGAGTTGCTGCGTGCCGGCGTGGCCGTGCTGGCGGCGCTCAACGATGCGGAACTGCAGGCCGTGATGGGCCGTGTCGAACGGATCAAGACCGGACGTCCGGCGAAGAAGTAAGCAGGGACGGCTGGCGGCAATGCCGCCAGCCGGCTCTTATTGCGCCGCCTCGAAACGCAGATAGGCGCGGTTGATGTTGCCGCGATGCAGTTCGTCGAAATTTTTCAGGTGGCGAAAGTCCGGTGCATCCTTCAGCGCACCGACGGCGGCATCGACGCCGGCCATGTCCTCGGCAAACTTGCGCGTGCCAGAGACGAGGAAGCGCAGGTAGTCGCCGGTTTCGCGCTGCGCCTGCGCCACGTCGCAGACCCTGCCGTGCCCCGGCACGATGCGTGCGGGCTGCAGCGCAATTGCCTGATCAAAGGCGGCCAGCCAGGTTTCGGCGTTGCTCTCGGGCAGGATGCCAAGCATGCGGTCGACGTAGATGTGGTCGCCGGTGAACAGGATTTTTTCCTGCGGCAGCCAGACTACGACATCGCCAGCGAAATGGGCGTCGGCAAAATAGCGGATTTCAAGCGTGCGGCCAGCCAGCGTCAGATGGGCGCTGTCGCCAGGCTGAGGCCGCTCGGCGACGGTCGGGCGAGTGTCCTGCAACTGCTCGCGCAGTACGCCGGACAGCGCTTCGATCTGGGCCCGGCCGAGTTTTTGCTGGCTGACGGTGGTGCGTTGCAGGGCGATGATTTCGGCACCTTGCGCTGCGAAATAGCCGTTACCCAGCCAGCGGTGATCCTGGACACCGGTATTGATCACCCATTTCACCGGCTTGCCGGTCAGCTTCCTGGCTTCGGTCTCCAGCAGTCTGGCGGCTGCTGCCGAGGCGCCGGAATCGATCAGGATGGTGCCGTCCGGCGTATCGATGACGCCAAAGTTGGCATTCAGTCCGTAGTTCTCGTACAGCCGGCCGCCGGTCGGGCCGATCAGCGCGAAGATGCCGTCAGCCAGTTTTTCGACCTTCAGGATCGGCTCCGCCCAGACCGCCTGGGCGCACAGCAGCAAGGCGCCAAACAGCGCCAGCACGTTTTTTTTCATTGTCTCTCTCCGTTGTGGTTCATTGGTTTATAACCAGGTGCTGATTTTCGCACGATCCGGGACGCCGCCGGCGTGCACGACCTTGCCGTCGACAACCACGCCTGGCGTGGACATCACGCCGTACTTCATGATCTCGGGCAAATCCTCGATTTTCGTGAGGTTGACCGCAACATTGCGTTCGGCGGCGACTTCCTCGATCAGCTTGACGGTATTGCGGCAGTTGGCACAGCCGGTGCCGAGAACCTTGATGTCTTTCATGATGTGCTCCCTAAATGACGATGTTGAACAGATAGCCGACGACGATGATGCCGCTGGCGACGATGCCGACGTAGATGGCGATCAGCTTCACCTTGAGCGCTTTGCGCAGGATGATCATTTCCGGCAATGACAGTGCGACCACGCTCATCATGAACGCGAGCAGCGTGCCCATGGCTGCGCCCTTGCCGTACAGTGCCTCGACGATCGGGATGACGCCGGCGGTGTTGGTGTACATCGGTACGCCGATGCCGACTGCGGCCGGCACCGCCCACCAGGCGTCCTTGCCCATCAGCGTCGCCATCAATTCCTGCGGCACGTAACCGTGGATGCCGGCGCCGATGGCGATGCCAACCATCACGTAAGGCCAGACGCGGCCGACGATTTCCTTGACGCTGGCCCACGCCGAAGCGAAGCGTTCCGGCCAGGTCGGCGTGGCCATCTCGATGCTCAGCGCACCGTTCTTCTGGATGGCGACAACCCAGTCCTCAAGCAGGTGTTCCAGATTCATCCGGGTCAGGATCATGCCGGCGACCACCGCCAGCGCGATGCCGAAAGTGAAATACAGCGCCGCCACCTTCCAGCCGAACATTGCGAACAGCATGACGACGGCGATCTGGTCGATCATCGGCGCCGCGATCAGGAAGGTCAGCGTGATGCCGAGCGGCACGCCGGCGGACAGGAAGCCGATGAACAGAGGCACCGCCGAGCACGAGCAGAACGGGGTGACGGCGCCGAGCAGCGCCGCCAGCAAATAATTGACCGAGGCGGCGCGACCGGCCAGCAAGGCCCGCGTGCGTTCCGGCGTGAAGAAGGTATGGACGATGCCCATGACGAAGACGACGCCGGTCAGCAGCAACAGCACTTTGGGCGTGTCATAGAAGAAGAAATGCAGGGCTTCGCCCAGGTGCGTCGTCCGGTCGAGGCCGAACAGGCTGATGAGCCAGTTGGCGAATTCGATCAGGTGGCTGTAGGCAGCGATCCAGAGTGTTGTGCAGAAGGCGATCAGGGCCAGCCAGGATGATGTGTGGCTTGGCGGCGAGAGGCGGAGGGCGTGCATGGTTTTTCCCGAAATGCAGTGGTTGACCGTGGAGACGGATGAACCGGGAAAAAGACGCAGGCGGCGTGAAACATTTCGGTCATGCACCTGAAATCAAGGGCGCCGGGGCGGCTGATTACACTGCTGGCGAGTCATCAACCTGTATCCGGGAGGCCGTAATGTCCGACGTCAAGAACGCACTTTTCCTCTGCACCGGCAATTCAGCCCGTTCGATCATGGCCGAGGCCATCATGAACGATATCAGCATCAACAAGGGACGCTTCCGCGGCTTCAGCGCCGGTAGCATGCCGAATGGCACGGTCAACCCGCTGGCCATCGAACAATTGCAGAATCTGCACCTGTCGACCGCAGGATTGCGCAGCAAATCCTGGGAAGAGTTTGCCGTACCGGGCGCGCCGCAGATGGATTTCGTCTTCACCGTCTGCGACAACGCCGCCGGCGAAGTCTGCCCGGTGTGGCCGGGGCAGCCGCTGACCGCGCACTGGGGAATTCCCGATCCGGCAGCGGTCGAGGGCAGCGATTTCGAGAAGCATCGGGCCTTTGTCGAAGCCTTCCGCCAGTTGCGCAACCGCATCGAACTGCTGGTCAACCTGCCGCTCGACAAACTCGATCACATCGCGCTGCAGAAGCATCTGGATGATATCGGGCGTGTGCCGGAGACGGCGGCCAGCCAGGTGTGACTCCGGTTATCGTGGGGGCGAAGCGACGCGGCGATCCAGAACACGGCCTGGATTGCCCCGCTGCGCTCGCACTGACAGCATTGTCACGGCGGCGGGCGCGGGATGAAGCCGGCGACCTGGCCGTCGGCGTCGAAACACACCTGGCAGCCTTCGACCAGTCGTGCTTTCAGGCGCAGGCGTGCCCGCTGCAGACGGGATTTGGCGCCGGATAGCGAAATGCCGAGTTGCTCGGCGAGTGCCTGTTGCGGCTGGCCGGCAATGTCGCACAATTCGATCGCCAGCCGGTCGGCGGCCGCGAGTTCGCCGAGCACGCGCGGCAGGCACTGGGTCAACTGGTCGACCGGCGCTGGCGACTCGTTTTCGGCGGCGGCGAGGTCGTCGCTCAGCTGGCTTTGCGGGTGGCTGGCGCGCAGGCGGTCGGTCAGCGCGTTGCGGGCGACCTGAAACAGCCAGGCACGCGGGTTGTCCAGCGTGCAGAAGGCGTTGCCCTGGCGCAGCGCGCGCAGGAAGACTTCCTGCAGCAGGTCGTCGGCTTCTGCTTCGCTGTCGAGCCGGTGGCGCAGCCAGCCGCGCATTTCGCCACGGGTTTCGCGCCAGGCGTGAGTCAGGCAGGGGCGGTCGTCAGGCATCGAGCTGGCGCAGGCCGTCGACGCCGACCGGCGCCACCGCCAGCCACGGCACCAGGGCGCAACGCGGCGCCAGCGTGTCGGCGACGCGGCGGATGAACGGGATTTCGTAGGCGCCGCGCAGCGACAGCAGCGGATCGTGGCTGCCGCTGGCGAGCAGGCTTTGTTCGATGACCCAGGCCCACGGCTTGATGCCGGCGCGGGCGAGGTCGCCCTGCAGGCGCTCGGCCTCGTGCACCGGCGTTGCCTCCGGCAGCGTGACGATCAGCACGTGGGTGAACGCCGGGTCGCGCAGGCGCGGCAGCAGTTGCGTCACGGCCTCCGGCATTTCGCCACGGGTGCGCAGCACTTCGCGGTGATAGGCCTCGGCGGCGTCGAGTAGCAGGATGGTGTGACCGGTTGGCGCGGTGTCGAGGACAACGAAGCCCTCGCCGCCGCGATCGACCTCGCGGGCAAACGCCCGGAAGACGGCGATTTCCTCGGTGCAGGGCGAGCGCAGGTCTTCCTCGAGCAGCGCCAGTGCGCTGGGGTCGAGCGTGCCGCGCGCCTTGCCCACGACTTCCTCGGTGTAAGCGGCCACTTCGGCGGCCGGGTCGATACGGCTGACGGAAATGCCGGCAATTTCGCCGTCCACCGCAGCAGCGATGTGCGCCGCCGGATCGGTGGTCGATAGATGCACCTTGTGCCCGCGTTTGGCCAGCGCGACCGCGACGGCGGCAGCAACGGTGGTCTTGCCGACGCCGCCCTTGCCCATGGTCATCACCACACCGTGGCCGGCTGCCGCCAGTTCGTCGATCAAGGGGCCAAGGCCGGCAGGTAACGGGGTTGAGGCATCGGACGGCCGGGTCGGCGGGCTGAGCGTTTCCGGATGGACCAGCGCGCGCAGCGCATCGAGGCCAACCGTGCCGCGTGGCAGGAAGGGTACGACCTGGCGCGGCAGTGCGCCGAGTCCCGCCGGCATGGCCAGCAGCGCATCGGCGCTGCGCTTGCTCATGGCCAGCGCGACGGCGTCGTCGGAGGCGGCGGTGAACAGGCCATTGATCGCCAGGCGGATATTGGCGATGCCAAGTTCGGCCAGTTCGTGGCGGGTGCGCTCGGCTTCGCGCAGGGCCGCCGGGTCGGCGCGGGCGACCAGCATGACACGGGTTTCGGCCGGGTCAGAGAGGCGGGCGACGGTGGCGGCGTACAGGGTTTTCTGTTTCTCCAGCCCGGCCAGCGGGCCGAGGCAGGAGGCGCCGCCCTGGTTGGTGTCGATGTAGCCGCTCCACGCCGACGGCAGCGTCAGCAGGCGCAGCGTGTGGCCGGTCGGTGCGGTGTCGAAGATGACGTGGTCGAATGCTGCGGTCGACGCCGGTTCTCCGAGCAATTTGGCGAACTCGTCGAAGGCCGCAATCTCGACCGTACACGCGCCGGAGAACTGTTCTTCCATGCTCTGGATCGCCGCCGCTGGCAGGATGTTGCGGTAGGGCGCGACCATCCGCTCGCGGTAGGCGGCGGCCGCCGCTTCCGGATCGATGTTCAGTGCAGCCAGGCCGGGAGCGCCCTTGATTGCGGTCGCCGTGCCGGAAAGCGGCGTTTCCAGCACTTCATCAAGGTTGGAGGCCGGATCGGTACTGACGATCAGCACCCGTTTGCCCTGTTCGGCCAGCGCCAGCCCGGTCGCGCAGGACAGCGAGGTCTTGCCGACGCCGCCCTTGCCGGTGAAGAAGAGGTAGCGCGGTGTGTCGTTCAGCTCGATCATGGCCATTTCTCAGCAGCAACCGGACTTCGGCGAGCAGCAGGATTTTTTCGGTGCTTCGTCGCCGCTGGTCAGTGTCAGACCGAGCTTCTGCGCCAGTTGCGCGCGTGACGGGTAGAGGCCGGTGGTGACGATCTGGCCGTCGATGGCGATGATCGGCAGGCGTTCCATGCCGGCTTCCATTTCCTTGACCACGGCGGCGTTGACCGCAAAAGCCTGCGGTTCCTGGCCGAGGTTGTAGCGCGTGACGGCGACGCTCTGTTCGCCGACCCAGGCCAGGTCGGCAGCGAACTGGACCAGTACCGGATCGACTTCAACGCCACAGATGCCAGTCGAACAGCACATGGCGGGATCGTAGACTTCAAGCTTTTTCATCTTCGTCTCCTGAATTCAAAGGGATTTTTCGTACCAGGCCTTGCTCGAATTGACCATCTTCACCAGCCACAGCATGACCGGCACCTCGATCAGCACGCCGACCACAGTAGCCAGCGCGGCGCCAGAGTCGAAACCGTACAGGACAATGGCAACCGCCACAGCGAGTTCGAAGAAGTTCGACGCGCCGATCATCGTCGCCGGGCCGGCAACGTCGTGCTGGACGTGGAACTTGCGACAGAGCCAGTAGCCGATGGCGGCGATCAGCAGTCCCTGAAGCAGGATCGGCACGGCCAGCATGGCGATGATCAGCGGCTGCTTGACGATGGCTTCGCCCTGGAAGGCAAACAGCAGCACCAGCGTCGCCAGCAGCGCCATGATGGTGAATGGCCCGATGCGGTCGACCGCTTGTTTGAAGGCATTTTCACCGCCGCGCAGGAAGTGCTTGCGCAGCGCCTGGGCGATCGCCAGCGGGATGACGATGTACATCACCACCGACAGCAGCAGCGTGTCCCACGGCACCGGGATCGCCGACACGCCGAGCAGCAGCGCGACGATGGGGGCGAAGGCGAAGACCATCACCAGGTCGTTCAGCGCCACCTGCGAAATCGTGAAATTGGCGTTGCCGCGGCACAGGTTGCTCCAGACGAAAACCATCGCCGTACAGGGCGCCGCACCAAGCAGGATCAGGCCGGCGATGTAGCTGTCGAGCTGTTCGGCCGGCAGGTAGGGGGCGAAGACGTGGCGGATGAACAGCCAGCCGAGCGCGGCCATCGTGAACGGCTTGACCGCCCAGTTGACGAACAGCGTGATGCCGATGCCGGCCTTCTGGTCCTTCACTTCATGGATCGACGCGAAGTCGATCTTCATCAGCATCGGGATGATCATCACCCAGATCAGCAGGCCGACCGGGATGTTGACCTGCGCGTACTCCAGCCGCCCGAGCGCTTGGAAAGCGGCCGGAAACCACTGGCCGAGCAGTATGCCGGCGACGATGCAGAGCACCACCCAGACGCTCAGGTAGCGCTCGAAAAAGCCCATCGGGGCTCCGGCCGCCTGCTTGGCGGCAACACCGCACTGGGCGCTCATGCTGCCGCCTCTTCGTGGATCTTGCGTGCTGCCGCCTTGATTTCTGCGGTCGACAGCGTTTCCAGGGGCAATTTGACAAAGGCTTCGACCCGTTCGCGCAGCAGTGCGTAGGCTTTCTCGAAGGCTGCGCGGCGGGCTTCCATCGGTTCGACATGCGCCGGGTCATCGATGCCCCAGTGCGCGGTGGTCGGATGCCCCGGCCAGATCGGGCAGGTTTCGCCGGCCGCCGAAGCGCAGACAGTGAAAATGAAATCGATCTTCGGTGCATGCATGCCGACGAATTCATCCCATGACTTGCTGCGCGCCTCGGGCAACGGAACGCCGTGCTTCGCCAGCGTCTCCAGCGCCACCGGGTTGACCTTGCCGGTCGGCCGGCTGCCGGCGGAAAAGGCGCGGACACGACCGCCACCGAGATGATTGAACAACGCCTCGCCGAGAATCGAGCGGGCGGAATTGCCGGTGCACAGCACCAGCACGTTGAAGGTTTTTGCGGTCATGTGTTCTCCGTGGTCGCGCAGACATGCTCTTGCTCGCCGCAAGGCTCGCCGGCGCAGCAGTGGTCGGTCAGGTAGCCGAGCAGTTCGTTCATTGCCGGGTAGTTGGCCGAGTAATAAATGAAGCGGCTGGCCTGCCGGCTGCGGATCAGGCCGGCGTTGCTCAACTCCTTCAGGTGGAAGCTGAAGCTGCCGTTGGCTTCGGCGTTCAGATGGCCGGCCAGATCAGCGACGCACAAACCCTCCGGTCCGGCCTGGACAAGACGGCGAAAGATGCGCAGCCGGGTTTCGTGGGCGAGCGCCTTGAGGGCATTGGTAGCGAGTTCGATATCCATATTTATAGAATAGTCGAAACGTCGCGCCCGGCAAAGCATTTTTTCCAGGCTTCGTTGAGACTGCTTCAGTCCTCGTGCAGATCGTCAATGCTGATGGCCAGCGTAATATCGTCAAGCGGCGGCGTAACGTCGCAGTTCGACTTGCACGCCTTCTCTGGCGGCGGTTTCGGCGGTGTGCAGCAAATTTGCCGAAGCGGTTTCATCGATGAATTCCTCACCGCAATTGTCGCAAACCTGGGCAGGTACGTCCTTGAACAACAAGGTTGTCGAGTCCCGCTCCAACGTCACGCTGGCGAAACCGGGGCGGGTGTTGCCGCATCTGCAAATCGGGCAAATCATGGCGTTTCCTTCTCTGAAGCGATTTTCAGCAAGATATTCCACCATCCTCGTTGCCGGGGGATTCAGTCGTCGCGCAGGTCGTCGCGCAGGTCGTCGATGCTGACGGCCAGCGCATCGGCCAAGGCCTTGAGGGTTTTCATGGCACCGGTCCGCTTGCGTGTCTCAATCTGGCACAGGTAGGCCTTGCTGATACCCGCCGTTGCGGCCAGAAGCTCCTGCGTCAGGCCGCGATGCTCGCGCCAGACCTTCACCGGTTGTTCGCCATCCAGCAAGGCGTTGGCCACCGCAGCCGGGATGCGGAAACCGTCATCGGCGGCGCGGGCAGCATCGAAAAGGGTGGCTTCCTCGGCGTCTTCAAAAGCGGCCGAGAGGCGTTCGTACAACTCGATCGGAATTACTGCAAATTCGCGTTTGCCATCGCGTTCTATGAATTGAATAGCGGTCATTGATACACTCCTCCACGTGGTGCGACGGCCAGCACATGAATTACCAACCGAGCGCCTTCTATCTCGTAAATTACTCGCCAGTCGCCAACTCGCAAGCGAAACGCCTCGCGGCCAACCAACTTCTTGACGTTGTTGTTTGCTGCAAAAGGATCTGCCGCCAGAAGCTCGATCTTTCCGCGTATCTGCAACGACACGTTACGCGGCATTACTTTCAAGGACTTGAGCGCGTCGCGGGAATATTCGATCTGGTACATGATCTTATGTTAGCAAAAAGCTAACTTCAAGTTAAATATTCCCTGGCTGACCGTCTGTACTTGCCAGTGGCCAAGGTTTTGCAAAGACGGCCTTGAATTTCAGTGTCGTCTCGAATAGCCACCTAAATGCAACTTCTCTCGGCTGCCTGGCGAAATCGAAGGGAAGAAAGGCACGGATGCGGCTGGCTTTCCTCTCGGGCAGTTCCTGCCACAACAAACCCGATAGCCCCAGTGCTGTTTCAATGGCTACCTGGTTCGAATGGAGGGAATGGAACAATGCTTTCGAGTTGGGAATATAAATTTCGCAGCCGATCTGATTTTCGGTGATCAATGCCGTCAGGGCCACGTGACAATCAGAACGACCAATTGCGACGTCGTACCAATGCTGGGCTCGTGGTGTGCGAAGCCGTAATGGTGGTTTCTGATTGACGGCAAAATCGTGCAATTGTTGCCAGAAGTCCAGTTGCATCAGCTTGGTTTCAGAGAGCGCTGTCTGCTCGTTGGCTGTACCGCGAATCGACTTGGTCCAGTCATTCGGGCGCGAGACCACGACAAATTTGGGCGCCGGGTTTGAGTCGCCGATCTGCCAAAGCTCGATGCGGATAAGGAAGAAGTTGATTTTCTCGTCGGTGTGCTCATTTAGCCAATCGACGGCCTGCTTGTGTTCATCGCGCGCTTCTCGAACGATCCAGACGATGTACTCCGCCTCTATTCCGGCCGCGTATGTCAAAATTTGCCCTAGGTGGCTGTGGTCGGTTGTTTCCAGCTGATTCTCAATGACGATCTTGCGGCCGGTCGTTTCCTCCTGCGCCAAAATGTCGGCGCTGAAGCGCCCGACGCCGGCCTCCGTTTGAATCAGCGTAATGTCTACGCCAATCTCGTTGCCCAATTCTTCAAGGTTTTCTGGCAAGGCGAGCCAACGGGTGAAGTCCAGTGCCTCGTGTTTCCAGTATTCGCGCAAATCAATCTTCTTCAGTTTGCCGAGTTTCAGATTCATGTTTGTTATCCCTTCGTAGTCGACCGTTCAAGATTCAGCGCCAGCAGGCGGCGGAGGATTTCGTCGTCGGGCATCTCGGCCTTATAGTCGTTCCAGCCGTAGGCGGCAGCGACGGCTTTGTCGAGTTCCTTGTGGGCGATATCAAGCCAAGCCGGGCGGGCGTTGTAGAGGTTGGTCAGCGTGCGTTTCTTGAGTTCGGCTTCATGGCCGGGCTTGGCCACCGGGCGTTTCGGGAACCCGGCTTTTTCCTCTTCCGGGGTGATCACCCAATCGACCCATTCGGCCGGGTTCAGCCAAGCTTCGCGCAGTTCGTTGAGGCGGCGGGCGGCAGCGGCAATGTTGGCGGCGACGATTTCGTTGGCCATGCATGGCGGTGACGCCTGTCCTGGTTTGGGGGCGGTATCGCGCGGTGTCAGGCCGGCGGGGAAGGGGAAGGTTTCGAAGCAGGTGGTCGGGGTGTAGCGCGGATCGTTGCCGACGCCGAGCCAGGTGCAGAGGCTTAACGACCAGAGTTCGTGGAAGCGGGAATGCAGGATGCCGAAGGTGGCGTCGTCGCCGCGAGCGACAACAACTAGTGCCTTATCCGGAGAAACTGCTGACGGCAGCCAAACGAAGATTCGGTGTTTGGAGACCGCGCTGGTGGCGACGTAACGAGGGACTGTTTTTAGAGCGGCGTTGAGCTTTGGTGCTGGTTCGCCAAAAAGCCACCAGTTCTCGGCTCGTGATTGACGACGATTCTTGATGCGCTCCGGTTTGACGTGCTTTGTCACGTAGTCAAACGGCGCCTCAAACAGGGATGCTTCGCCCTCGCTCATCGTGCCGAAGTCGATGACCCAAACGTTACGTGGGCGACGAGTGATATCCAAACCGTTCCATGTAGGCGTAACTACTTTCGCGTTAGAGAGTCCGTTTGGGTTAGGTAAATTCAGCCATCGCATTGCTATTTCGAAAGGAACGTCAAAGGGACCGTTCTTTTGCGGGCCAATGAATGAAGTCTTCGAATTTTCGGCAAGTTTTTTTGCGTGAATTAGATTGATGCCGGCGGTAGCGGTGAGATCGGCATGAATCGGCCCCACTTCAAGCCCTTCGAGCTGATTCTTACGGTCAACCGGGAAAATCGGCCCGAATCCAATTAACGAAACACGCACTGCCGCACCGTCATTAACCCACTCCTCGTCGCTCCATGCCTCGAAAATGCGAGTGGTGTCGACGATGCGTTCCAGAACCTTGCGATTGGCGCCACCCCGAATAGAGTTGGTGGCAACGAGGCCAGCGCCTTGCAGTTTGCCGGCCTCGATCTGGCCGCGGGCTTTCTCGAACCAGTAGGTGACGAGGTCGGCGCCGCCGGGGACGCGGCAGTCGTAGGTTTTGCGCAGGGTTTCAACATAGTCGTCGCCGAGTTCGCTGCGCATGACTTTGTCGCCGAGGAAGGGCGGGTTGCCGACGATGACGTCGGCGGTGGGCCACTCGGCTTCGCTGCCGTCTGGGTTGAGCAGCGCATCGCGGTGGTCGATGCCGTCGAGTGGCTTGAGAATCGGGTTGATGGCGTGAGGGTAGCCGTTGCGGCGGCACCACTGGATGTCGCCGATCCAGACGGTGACGCGGGCGAGTTCGGCGGCGAATTCGTTGATTTCGAGGCCGAGGATATTGTGTGGCCCGGAGTGCATGGCGAGTTCAGGTTGCAGGCCGAGTTCCTGGGCGTCGATGTGGGCGCGCTTTTCGATGTCGCGCAGGGCTTTGAGGGCGAGGTAGAGGAAGTTGCCGCTGCCGCAGGCGGGATCAAGGACGCGGAAGGCGTTGATGCGGTTGAAGAAGCCTTGCAGCAGAGTGTTGCCGCTTTGCAAGGCATCGTTGGGGCGGTACTCGTTTTTTTTGCGCCCTTTGACCATGCCGAATTTCGGGGCGAGTTCGGCGATTTGTCGGCGGGTGTTTTGCCATTCGATGGCGAGCGGTTCGCAGACCAGCGGCTGGATCAGCTTGGCGATGGTGCCCGTGTCGGTGTAGTGGGCGCCAAGCGGCGCGCGGGCGGCGGGGTCGAGGCCGCGCTCGAAGAGGGTGCCGAAGATGGTCGGGTCGATGGCTCGCCAGTCCATGTCGGCGGCTGCGCGGTGCAGGGCGTGCAGGTCTGTTGCGGTCAACGACGGAATTTCGATGTTTTTGAACAGGCCGCCGTTGAACCAGGGGATGTCGTGGTCGCCGTAGTCGCCGCCTTTCTTCTGCATGGCGGTGAACAGTTTTTCGATGCGCCGGGCGGCTTTGCCGGTGTCGCTGCCTGCATTCCTGAGCAGGTCCGTGAAGATGCCGGCTGGAAGTAGGGTTTCGTCTTCGGCGAACATGCAGAACAGGCACTGGACGAGGAAATGGGCGACTTTCTGCCCTTCTTCGCCCCGGTTGCGCATGGCGGCAGCGAGTTGGGCGAACTGGCCGGCGGCTTCGGCGGTGATTGTTGCGGTCGACTTCTCCGGACGCAGCTTTTCCGGATCGGTGAATGCCCATTTGAGGGTTTGCCGGGCTTCCGGCTCGCTGAGTTGTTCGATGCGGATTTCGCGCGGCTCGTCCGGGTAGCCGGTGAAGGCGGTATGGATGACGATGCGTTCGCGGTCGCAGACGACAAGCAGCGGTGGGTTGTCGAGATGAAGCGCGTAGTCGGTGAGTTGCTTGAGGGCGGCGTTGAGGTCACGCCCCGGTTTCTTGTTTTCCCAGGCGAAATGGCCGCGTTTCCAGACATCGGCCCAGCCATCGCCGCCGCCGGCTTTTTTGGCGCCGCGTTCGAAACAGTAGTTGTCCTGATCGCGCGGTTTGTCGACGCCGAGAAGATCGCAAAGATCGCTGAAATGCTGTTGCGCGCCGGCGCGTTCGTTGAGCGGGTTGTTCTTCCAGGCGGCGATGAACTGTTCTGGCGTCATGTTGAGCGGTGAATGACATTGGCTTCGGTGACGCATGTTAACCGAGTTTGCCCCTCTGGCTCCACGCTTCAGGTCATCGCAATCCCGTCATACACTGAAGCGCAGCGTCGATTCGCGTAACCGGTCGGCCAGGGACGCAACTTCGCCGGCGTTGTCTGACGAACTCTGGGCAGCCCGAGCGCCGCGTTCGATCATTTGCGCCATGCGTTCGGTGTTCTGGGCAATCTGCTCGGCCGCCAGGCGTTGTTCGCCGAGTACCTCGACGATTTCCCGGGCGGCGACGGCCGAGCGTTCGCAGAAGGATTCGATCCGGGCGATGGCGCTTTCGGCCTGCTCCGCCAGTTCGGTCCCGCGCCGCGAGCGTTCGGCGGTGGCGGCAACGGCCGTGCTGCTGGTTTCGGCGGCATTGCCGAGTTGGGTGACCAGGGTTTCGATCATCCGCGTGGTATCGGCGGTGCGGGTGGCCAGCTTGCGCACTTCATCGGCGACGACGGCGAAGCCGCGGCCGCTGTCGCCGGCGCGGGCGGCTTCGATGGCGGCGTTCAGCGAGAGCAGGTTGGTCTGCTCGGAGATTTCCTTGATTTCCCGGGCGAAGCCGGAAATCTGCCGGGTGTGCTGCTGCAGTTCCTGCATTGATGCGGTCGACGCCCGTGCTTCGGCAGAAATGTTGCCGATCTCGTTGATCGCCTGATGAATGATCTGGCCGCTCTCGACGGCGGTTTCGCGGGTGATCCGCGTGGCGTCGGCGGCGCTGCCGGCGCTTTCGGCCATCACCGCGATGGCCGTGGTCAGTTCCTCGATGGCCGCCGTGATCATCGATGCCGAGTCGCTTTGCAGACTGTTGGCTTCGGCCACTTCGCGGGCCGACTGGCGCAGCGCCAGGGCGTTGCCGGAAGTTGTCTCGGCGCCCTGCTTGACGTCGCCGATGAGCAGGCGCAGCCGTGTCTGCATGTCGTCGATGGCGACGACCAGCGAGTTGGCGGCCGCCTGGCCGGTGACCATCGGCTGGGTCAGGTCGCCGGCGGCAACCCGGCGCGTGGCGGCAACCACCGGCTCCAGTTCGCCACCCAGGCGATGCAGGATGTGGCGACCGACAAGGGCGGCCAGCGCCAGGAAAAACAGCGAGCCGAGCACGCCGACGGCGAGCACCAGCAAGGCATTGTCGGTGAAGCGCTGTTCGGCCAGTTGTGCGGCATGCGTGACGCTGTCGCTGCTGGCCTGGCTGATCGCGGCGAAGGTGGCACCGAGAGCATCGACCAGTGGCTGATCGGCGTCGCGGATGCCGGCGTCGACCATCAGGATGTATTTCGGCTCGCCCGGCTCGTTGCCGGCAAGCACGTCGTCGTAGAGCAGATTCAGTTCTTCGGCCAGTTTGCGGATTTCGCCGCTGCGCCCGGGAACCGGGAGTTCGCCGGCGCGCTGCATCGCTTCGAGTTGGCCGACGGCTTGCCAGAAGGCCTGGCGTCCGGCGAGGAATTCGGCCTGGCCCTTTTCGAATTCGCTGCTCATGAAGTTGCGCAGCAGCATGTTGTTGAGTCCGCGCTGCTGTGCCTGGAAAGCGTTGCGGGCGGCGCTGACATGGTTCAGTGCCTGGCTGGTCCGGCCGACCTGGCCGGATACGTCGTGGATGTCGTCGCGAAAGCCCTGCAGCGAGAGCAGGGCCGTGAGCAGCAGGATGATGCCGAGGGCGCTGCCGACGCCAACAATGGCCAGCAGACCCCCGCGGATGGACAGCGACGCAAGATGTTTCACGATTGAAATTCGCTTTAAGTGACAAAAACGCCAGCTTAGTCGCCAAATGTTTCAGGGTATTTACGGTTGTGCGGGGCCGTTGCGGCTTTGTTACGGACTGTCATCCGGCTGTAACAAACGCTGGTTAATCTGTGCTCTGTCACTTTTCACCCACGCAGGAGTTACCTAATGTTCAAGCAATCCAAGCTCGTTTCCGCCCTCGCCGTTGCGGGCGTTGCCCTGTTCGGTGCCCAGGCTGCCCACGCCCAGATCGTCAAGATCGACGGTTCTTCCACCGTTTATCCGATCACCGAAGCCGTTGCCGAAGATTTCCAGAAGGCCAAGAAGAACGCCATCAAGGTGACGGTCGGCATTTCCGGTACGGGCGGCGGCTTCAAGAAGTTCTGCCGTGACGAGACCGATCTGCAGAACGCTTCGCGTCCGATCACCGCCAAGGAAATGGCTGACTGCAAGGCCGCTGGTGTCGATTACATCGAAATGCCGGTTGCCTACGATGCTCTGACCGTCGTCATCAACCCGAAGAACACCTTCCTCAAGCAAGCTACCGTCGAAGAGCTGAAGAAGCTGTGGGAACCGGCAGCCCAGGGCGTCGTCATGAAGTGGAACCAGGTCAATCCGGCCTGGCCTGATGCACCGGTCAAGCTGTTCGGCGCCGGTGCCGACTCGGGTACCTTCGAATACTTCACCGAAGCCATCGTCGGCAAGGCCAAGTCCTCGCGCGGCGACTACACCGCTTCCGAAGACGACAACGTGCTGGTCCAGGGCGTCTCGCGTGACGTCAATGGTATCGGCTACTTCGGTTACGCCTACTACGCCGAGAACATGGCCCGCCTGAAGGGTCTGCCGATCGTCAATCCGAAGACCGGCAAGGCGGTTGAACCGTCGGGTGCCAACGTTGAAAACGGGACCTACGTGCCGCTGTCGCGTCCGATCTTCGTCTATGTCAAGGCCAAGTCGATGCAGAAGCCGGAAGTTCGCGAGTTCGTCGAGTTCTACATGAAGAACGCCGACAAGCTGATCCGCGAAGTCAAGTACGTGCCGCTGCCGAAGGCTGCCTACGAAGGCAACATCAAGCATGCCAAGGACGGCAAGATCGGTACCGTGTTCGGCGGCAAGAACGAAGTCGGCATTACCGTCGAAGAAATCATGAAGCGCGAAGCGAAGATGTAAGTCGCACTCGGCGGGTGCTGTTTGCCCGCTACCAAACAGGCCGGTCCGGCAACGGATCGGCCTTGTTTCCGAGAGGAATCTTCAAGTGAATCACGCCATGTCTGCAAATTCCGTATCCGACCTGCACCAGGTCAGCGACCGCCTGGCCCACAACGCCATGCGCCACGTCAGCGAGCGCGTCATCGAGATGCTGCTGTTCGCCGCTGCTGCCGTTTCTGTGCTGACGACCGTCGGCATCGTCTATGTACTCGTTTCCGAGTCCATCCATTTCTTCCAGAACGTCCCGATCGTCGACTTTCTGACCGATACCCAATGGACCCCGCTGTTCGATGATGCCCACTACGGCATCATGGTCCTCATCTCCGGTACTTTGGTTTCTTCCGGCGTCGCGCTGGCCGTGGCCATCCCGATGGGGACCGTCATCGCCATCTACCTGTCCGAGTTCGCCAATCCGAAAGTGCGCGAAGTTGCCAAGCCGGTGCTCGAACTGCTCGGTGGCATCCCGACCATCGTTTTCGGCTATTTTGCGTTGTTGATCGTCACCCCGCTGCTGCAGACGATCTTCCCGGAATTGCCGGGCTTCTCGCTGCTCTCCGCCGGCCTGGTGATGGGTATCATGATCGTGCCCTACATCGCCTCGCTGTCCGAGGATGCGATGCGCGCCGTGCCGATGAGCATGCGCGAAGGCTCCTACGCAATGGGCGCGACCAAGCTCTACACAGCGATCCACGTTGTCGTCCCGGCGGCCATTTCCGGCCTGGCCGCTTCCTATATCCTGGGCATCTCCCGGGCAGTCGGTGAAACCATGATCCTGGCGGTTGCCGCCGGCATGCAGCCGAACCTGACCTGGAACCCGATGGAACCTGCTGCGACCATCACTTCCTACATCGTCCAGGTTGCCCTGGGTGACCTGCCGCATGGCTCGATCGGTTACCAGACCATCTTCGCCGCCGGCCTGACCCTGCTGCTGATCACGCTGATGTTTAACATCGCCGGCCAGTGGCTGCGCCGTCGCTATCGTGAGGCTTACTGACATGCAACCGATGACTACCGAACAAATCCGCGTGCTGATCGCACGCGGCAAGATGAAAGACACGATTTTCCAGGCACTCGGCATCATCTGCCTGGCGATCGGCCTGCTGGTGATCTTCCTGCTCGTCGGCGACATGCTGATGCGCGGTCTGGATCGACTCAACATCGAGTTCTTCACTGAATTCGCCTCACGTCGCGCCCACCAGTCCGGCATCCTGTCGGCCTGGGTCGGCACCATCCTGGTGATGTTCGTCACCGCGATGGCCGCCGTGCCGCTCGGTGTCGCTGCCGGCATCTACCTCGAGGAGTACGCCAAGCGCAACTGGGTGACCGACATCATCGAGATCAACATCACTAACCTCGCTGCTGTCCCGTCCATCGTTTATGGCCTGCTCGCGCTCGGCATCTTCGTCTATACCTTCGGCTTCGGCCAGAGCATCCTGTCGGCCGGCCTGACGCTGGCGCTGCTGATCCTGCCGATCGTCATCGTGTCGACCCGGGAAGCGATCCGCTCGATTCCGGCGATGATCCGCGAAGGCTCGATGGCCGTCGGCGCGACGCGCTGGCAGACCTGTCGCTACCACATCATCCCCTACGCCATGCCCGGCATCCTGACCGGCGTCATCATCGGCCTGGCCCGGGCGATCGGCGAGACGGCCCCGATCATCACCATCGGCGCGCTGACCTTCATCGCCTTCCTGCCGCCGGTGCCCTTCACCGCCACCGGCGCAGATGGTGTCTCGGCCGGCCTGTTCGACTGGGTGATGTCGCCCTTCACGGTGATGTCGATCCAGATCTTCAACTGGACTTCGCGCCCGGACCCGGCCTTCGAGATCAACGCTGCGGCCGCCGGCTTCGTGCTGATGGGCATGGTGCTGTCGATGAACGCCATCGCCATTTACCTGCGTTACCGCATGCGCAAGAACATCAAGTGGTAATCCTGCGGTCGACCGCGGAAAAACCCCAGAAACCGACTACCGAAATGGAATCGCAAATGCAAACTCACGACAAGCCCCAACTCAAGGCCGAGGCCCGCAACCTCAACTTCTACTACGGCGAAGCCAAGGCCCTGAAGAACATCAACATGCCGATCTACGACAAGAAGGTCACCGCGCTGATCGGACCTTCCGGTTGCGGCAAGTCGACCTACCTGCGCAGCTTCAACCGCATGCACGACCTCTATCCGGGCAACCGCTACGAGGGCGAGATCCGCTTCTTCCCGGACAATACCAACCTGCTGTCGTCGGATGTCGATCCGATCGAAGTGCGGATGCGCGTCGGCATGGTCTTCCAGAAGCCGAATCCCTTCCCGAAAACCATTTACGAGAACGTGGCCTACGGCCTGCGTGTCCGTGGCGAGAAAAACAAGCGCGTGCTCGACGAGAAGGTCGAGACCGCCCTGCGCGGTGCCGCCATCTGGGAAGAAGTGAAGGATCGCCTGCAGGAACTGGCACCGAACCTCTCCGGCGGTCAGCAACAGCGTCTGTGCATCGCCCGCGCGCTGGCCACCGATCCGGAACTGCTGCTGTTCGACGAGCCGACCTCGGCGCTCGACCCGATCGCCACCGGCGCCATCGAAGAACTGGTGCATGAGCTGAAGAAGCGCGTCACCATCCTCATCGTCACCCACAACATGCAACAGGCGGCACGCGTTTCCGACTACACGGCCTACATGTACCTGGGCGAGATGATCGAGTTCGGCAAGACCGACGAGATCTTCATCAAGCCGCAGGACAAGCGCACTGAAGATTACATCACCGGCCGCATGGGTTAAGGAGCAGGAAAAAATGAACGAATCCCTACACGTATCCAGCCAGTTCGACGAAGACCTCGGCCGTCTGCGCACGCATGTGCTGCAGATGGGCGGTCTGGTCGAAACCCAGATTTCCGCCGCCATCGATGCCTACACGACAGGCGAGGTTGCCAGCGTGAAGACCATCGTCGAGACTGACCGCAAGGTCAACGACCTGGAAAAGGCCATCGACGACGATTGCGCCCACATCATCGCCAAGCGCCAGCCGACCGCTTCCGACCTGCGCCTGGTGCTCGGCATCAGCAAGATCGTCACCGATCTGGAGCGTGCCGGCGACGAAGCCAAGAAGATCGCCAAGGGCGTGCGCCGCATCTACGAAGCCGGGCACATGCCGGCCCAGTATGGCGTCGGCATCCGCCATCTGGCCGAAGCCGCGCTGACGATGGTACGCCAGGCACTCGACGCTTTCGCCCGGCTTGACGGCACCCTGGCGGTAAGCGTCATCCGTGCCGATGCCGACGTCGATGTCGAATTCAAGTCGATCATCCGCCAGTTGATCACGCACATGATGGAAGACCCGCGTACCATTACGACCTCGATCGATATCATCTCGATCTCGCGGGCCATCGAACGTATCGGCGATCATGCAAAGAACATTTCCGAGCAGGTGATCTTCGTGGTAGAAGGCCGTGATATCCGTCACAACAAGGAGGCGATCAAGTGACACCGACGATTCTGGTCGTCGAGGACGAACCGGCGATTCAGGAACTGGTTGTAATCAACCTCAAGCACGCCGGCTTTCTCGTCGTGCGTGCCGGCAGCGCGGAAGAGGCCGATTCGGCGATTCGCGCCGCCTTGCCCGATCTGGTGATCCTCGACTGGATGCTGCCCGGCCAGTCGGGTGTCGCGCTGGCGAAGAAGATTCGCGGCGATGAACGCACGCGCGAGATTCCGATCATCATGCTGACCGCCCGCGTCCACGAAGAAGACAAGGTGCAGGGACTCGACGCCGGCGCCGACGACTACGTGACCAAGCCCTTCTCGCCGAAGGAACTGGTCGCCCGCGTCCGCGCCGTCTTGCGCCGCCGGGCGCCGCACCTGGCCGGCGAAGCAGTGGAAGTGGCCGACCTCCAGCTCAATCCGGCGACGCACCGCGTGCTGGCCGCCGGCATGCCAATCGAACTCGGGCCGACCGAGTTCCGCCTGCTGTTCTTTTTCATGACGCACGCCGAGCGTGTTTATACCCGCGCCCAGTTGCTCGACGAAGTCTGGGGCGACCATGTGTTCATCGAGGAGCGCACTGTCGACGTCCATATCCGTCGCCTGCGCGCGGCACTCGAATCCTCAGGCCATCACGAACGGGTTGAAACCGTGCGTGGCACAGGCTACCGCTTCCGGGGAGCCTGAGCGGCGTGCAGCGAGCCTTGTTTTATGGTGTGTTGACGGCGGCAATTGCCTTCCCGCTGGGTTATTTTGTCGAACAGTGGATGGGGTGGGTCCTGTTCTATACCGGTCTCAGCCTGCATCTGGCGATGCATTACCGGAATTTTTCGCGACTCGAACGCTGGTCGCGCAAGCCGGTGCTCGACGCCAGCCTGGAAGGCGATGGTGAATGGGATCGGGTCTTCCGCCGTCTCTATCGCCACGAAAAGGAACTGCTGGAAAAGATCGAGCGGCGCGAACGCGACATCGCCCGGCTGATTGCCGCCGTGCATGCGATGAACGACGGCATCGTGCTGCTCGACGGTGAATTCCGCATCCAGTTCTGCAACAAGACCGCCGAGCGACAGCTGGACCTCGCGTCGGTGACCGATCGTGGTGCACCGATTGCCAATATCGTTCGCCAGCCAGCCTTTATCGACTACCTGGCCAAGGCCGATTTTTCCCGGCCGCTGGTGTTGCGTCTGGATCGCTATTTCGAGCGCGTGCTGTCGCTCTACCTGATCGCCTATGCCGAGAATCACTGGCTGCTGCAGGTCAAGGACATCACGCAGACCGACCGCCTCGACGGCATGCGCCGCGATTTCGTCGCCAATGTCTCGCATGAACTGCGTACGCCGCTGACGGTACTGTCCGGTTTCGTCGAAACCCTGCAGGAAATCGACGTCGATACCGAATCGCGCCAGCATTACCTGCAACTGATGGGCGAGCAGTCGCAGCGCATGCAGTCCATCGTCCAGGACCTGCTGACGCTGTCGTCGATCGAGTCGGCGCCGCCGCCGGAAGATCAGCAGGTGGACATGGCGACGCTGGTGGACAAGCTGCGCCGCGACGCCGAAGCGCTGTCGGCCGGGCGCCACCGCATCCTGCTGGAAAGCGAAGGCCAGGGCGACCTGCTCGGGTCGGAATCGGAGCTGGTCAGCGCGCTCGCCAACCTGGTTTCCAATGCCGTGCGCTACACGCCGGCCGGCGGCAGTATCACGTTGATCTGGAAAATCTCGGCCGCCGGTGCTGAATTCGCCGTCCAGGACACCGGCATCGGCATCGACCCCAAGCACATCCCGCGCTTGACCGAACGTTTCTACCGCGTCGACCGCGGCCGCTCGCGCGACGCCGGCGGCACCGGGCTGGGCCTGGCGATCGTCAAGCATTCGCTGAGCCGCCACCAGGCGACGCTGGAAATCACCAGCAAGCCGGGCGAGGGCAGCCGCTTCGCCGCGAAATTCCCGTCCAGCCGGGTGACCGGGGTTTAACCCCCAAGCGGCTTGACCTTGCTGGCGGCCAGTTTGGCGCGGCTGCGGGCTTCGTCGGTATCGGCGCCGTTGGCAACGGCAACCCCCATGCGGCGTTTGACGAAGGATTCCGGCTTGCCGAACAGGCGCAGATCGCTGCACGGTACGGCCAGCGCTTCCTCGATGCCGCTGAAGGCAATGCCGCTGGCTTCCATGCCGCCGTAGATGACGGCCGAGGCGCCGGCTTCGCGCAGTCCGGTATCGACCGGCAGGCCGAGGATGGCACGGGCGTGCAGTTCGAACTCCGAGAAGCGCTGCGAGCACAGCGTCACCAGCCCGGTGTCGTGCGGGCGCGGGCTGACTTCCGAGAACCACACCATGTCGCCCTTGACGAACAATTCGACGCCGAACAGGCCGCGCCCGCCGAGGTTGCCGGTGACGGCGGCGGCGATTTCCTGCGAGCGCTGCAGCGCGGCCGGCGTCATCGCCTGCGGTTGCCAGGATTCGACGTAGTCGCCGGCGACCTGCACATGGCCGATCGGTTCGCAGAAGCGGGTGACCACGGCGCCGCCGGCATCGCGGGCGCGCACCGTCAGCAGCGTGATCTCGTAGTCGAAGTCGATGAAGCCTTCGACGATGACCCGGCCCTGGTTCACCCGACCGCCGCTGGCCGCGTAGTCCCAGGCTTTCGCCACGTCGTCGGGGCCGCGCAGCAGCGACTGGCCTTTGCCGGAAGACGACATCACCGGCTTGACGATGCAGGGATAGCCGATTTCATCATCAATGGCCGCCTGCAATTCGGCCAGCGAATCGGCGAAGCGGTAGGGTGAAGTCGGCAGGCCGAGTTCCTCGGCCGCCAGCCGGCGGATGCCTTCGCGATTCATCGTCAGCCTGGCGGCGCGGGCGGTCGGGATGACTTCGGCCAGCCCGGCTGCTTCGATCTCGACCAGCATGTCGGTGGCGATGGCTTCGATTTCCGGCACGATCAGATGCGGTTTTTCCAGCTCGACCAGCCGGCGCAGCGTCGCCCCGTCGGTCATCGAAATGACGTGGGCGCGATGCGCGACCTGGTGGCCGGGCGCATTCTCGTAACGGTCGACGGCGATCACCTCGACGCCAAGGCGCTGCAGCGCAATGATCACTTCCTTGCCGAGTTCGCCCGCGCCGAGCAGCATGACGCGGGTGGCGGAGGGCGATAGCGGGGTGCCGATTTGCATGGGATGTCCTTTTTACGGTCGACGGCGAAAATCGGGCAAATCTAGGCGTGGACCGCAGGAATTGCAAGTGCTGGCGCATTGTCACCGTTTCGTCACATCGTCGTCATATGCGTTTCACGCGGGCTGGCTATCGTGCCCGCATGCCCAAAGTCAGAAGCTTGTTCTTGTCCGACATCCACCTAGGCACGCGGGCGTGCCAGGCGGATCGACTCCTCGATTTCCTGCGCGAGCACCCGGCCGAGCAGACTTTCCTGATCGGCGACATCGTCGATTTCTGGGCGATGAGCCGCAGCATCTGCTGGACTCAGGCGCAGAACACCGTGGTGCAGAAACTGTTGCGCCGGGCGCGCAATGGCGAACGCGTGGTGTTCATCCCTGGCAATCACGACGAGGTGCTGCGCGAGTATTGCGGCACGGTCTTCGGCGATATCGAAGTCGCTGACCAACTGATGCACGAGACCGCCGACGGCAAGCGCTACCTGCTGATCCACGGCGACCAGTTCGACCAGGTGACGCGCCATCACCGCTGGGTGGCGGTGCTGGGCGACAAGGCCTACGACCTGCTGGTCCGGATCAATCACCTGCTTTCCTGGGTGCGCCGCAAACTCGGGCGGCCCGGCTACTGGTCGCTGGCCGGTTATGCCAAGCGACGGGTCAAGACGGCGCTCAATTTCATCTTCGATTTCGAGGAATCGGCGGTGCACCACGCCCGCGAACGCGGTCTCGATGGCGTCATCTGCGGCCACATCCACTGGGCGACGATCCGCGACATCGATGGCCTGGCCTACATCAATTGTGGCGACTGGGTCGATTCCTGCACCGCCATCGTCGAACACTTCGACGGTCGCCTGGAACTCGTCGCCTGGGGCGAGCTGGAAGTGCAGCAGCGGCAACTGGCCGCACCGGCAGCGATGCCGGACAACGAAACAGTCGAGGTCTGAAATGCGCGTATTGATGGTGTCTGATGTCTATTTTCCGCGGGTCAATGGCGTGTCGACGTCGATCGAGACCTTTCGCCGGACGCTGGCGCTCCAGGGCGTCGAGGTTCGCCTGGTGGTGCCGCGCTACGGCGACGAGCCCGATGAGCCGGGGATCATCCGCGTTGCCGGCCGGCCGGTGCCGGGTGACCGCGAGGACCGGCTGGTCGGCTGGCGGGCGATGCATCGTGCCGTGCTGGCAGCGGCCCGCGATTGCGACCTGATTCATGTGCAGACCCCGTTCATCGCCCATTACGCGGGCCTGAAGGCGGCCCGCACGCTGGGCCTGCCGGTGGTGGCCACCTATCACACGCTGTTCGAGGAATACATCGCGCACTACGCGCCCTTCCTGCCGGCCGGCTGGTTGCGCCGGCAGGCGCGGTCGCTGTCGCGGCGCCAGTGCAATGCGCTCGACGCGGTCATCGTGCCGTCGCGGGCGATGCGCGACCGGCTGACCGATTACGGCGTGCTCGCCGACCTGCATGTGCTGCCAACGGGGATTCCGCTGGCCCAGTTCGCCGCCGGCGACGGTGCTGAGTTCCGGCGTCAGCACGACATCCCGGCCGGGCGTCCGCTGGCCCTGTTTGTCGGCCGGGTGGCGCATGAAAAGAATATTGGCTTCCTGTTCGAAGCCTTGCAGCATGCGCATCGGCAGCATCCAGGCATCCTCCTCGTCGTTGCCGGCGAAGGGCCGGCGATGGCCGACCTGCAGGCGCAGGTCGCGGCTCTCGGCCTGGCTGACTCGGTCCGCTTCATCGGCTACCTCGACCGGCGTCAGGGCTTGCCCGCCTGTTATGCGGCAGCCGATGTCTTCGTCTTTGCCTCGCGCACCGAAACCCAGGGCCTGGTCCTACTCGAAGCCATGGCCGCCGGCTTGCCGGTGATCGCGCTGTCGGCCATGGGCACCGCCGACATCCTCGATGCCGGCTGCGGCTGCTTCACGCCGCCCGACGATCCGGCGGCATTCGGCGAAGTGCTGGGCCGGATGCTGGCCAATCCGGCGGCCTGGGGGCATCTGGCGGCGGAGGCTGGAGAGTATGCCCGCTCGTGGTCGGATAGCGCCATGGCCAGCCGGCTGGCCGGGCTGTACGGCCAGTTGCAGCAGGCGAAAATGGCCGCCGGCGAGCCGTCGACCGCAAACGCCTGAGCTCGCTCAGATATCTTCGATGACCGGCACCAGCCGGTCGACGGCGCGCAGGCGTTCGGCCATGACGCGCATCACCTGCATGGCGAAGAACGGGGTGTTCTGCACCAGGAACTGAAAGCGCTTTTCGTCGATGGCAACGAATTCGCTGTCGCTGGTGGCGACGACCGTTGCCGAACGCGGACCGGGAGAAACCAGGCCCATTTCACCGACGATGCTGCCGTGCTGGAGCTGTTCAACAACGCGGTTGTTGACCATGACATCGGCGCTGCCATTGGTCAGTACATACATCACGCCGCCTTCGTCGCCTTCGCCGAACAGCGTTTGGCCGGCAGGAATGCCGACGATGGTCGGGTTGTGGGCGAACAGTTCGAAGAAAACCATGGGACTTTTCCGTGAGTTGAGATGGCTCTTTTTATCATGTCGCCGATGGTCCGGATATTTCTGCCGGATGACAGTCGGGCGCGGTTTGATCTGGCGCAAGCGCCGATGTGACCGGAAGATGACGATGGCTGTCATCAAGGTTACGCGAAGCCTGATTAACGTGGGGGCTTTCACGGAGCCCGCATGCAACAACCCGCACCCGAGGAACTGGGCCTGGACCCGGCGAACGAATCGCCCTTCAAGGGCAAGACCGGCCTGCGCCGGGTCTGGAATGCCTTCAACTACTCGCTCGACGGCCTGAAAGCCGCCTATCTCTGCGAAGACGCCTTCCGCCAGGAAACCTGGCTGGCGCTGCTGCTGATTCCGCTGGCGCTGTGGCTGCCGGTCGGCTGGCTGGCGACCGGGCTGCTGATCGCCAGTGTCCTGCTGGTGCTGGTCGTCGAACTGCTCAATTCCGCCATCGAAGCAGTGGTCGACCGCGTCAGCCTGGAGAACCACCGGCTGGCGAAGCGCGCCAAGGATATCGGCAGTGCCGCGGTACTTGTATCGCTGCTCCTGGTCTTCGTCGTCTGGGGCAGTGTCTTGCTGGAATTTTCTTGATGGAGATTGCCTGATGCTGGAAATTGCCTTCGTCACCGAAACCTACCCGCCGGAAGTGAACGGCGTGGCCATGACCGTCGGTCGGCTGGTCGGCGGCCTGCGCGACTGCGGTCACCGCGTCGAGGTTCTGCGTCCGCGCCAGGGCAAGACGGACGCCGGCAGCGAACTGGACACGCCCTTGCCCGGGGTGCCCTTGCCCGGCTATCCCGGCTTGCGCTTCGGCCTGCCCGCCGGGCGCGAACTGGTCCGGCGCTGGCGCAAGCGCCGGCCGGATCTGGTCCATGTCGTGACCGAGGGGCCGCTCGGTTGGTCCGCGGTCGGCGCAGCGCGCCGGCTGGGGATACCGGTGACCTCCGGCTTTCATACCAATTTCGACCGCTATAGCGTGCATTACGGCATGGGCTGGCTGCGGCCGGCGGTGGCGGCGTATCTGCGCGTACTGCACCGGCGGACGCTGGCGACGATGGTGCCGACCGAGGCGCTGGCTGCCGAACTGGCGGGCGAGGGCGTGCCGGGCGTGCGCGTGGTTGGCCGCGGGGTCGATTGCCACCTGTATGACCCGGCCCGGCGCAGTGACGAACTGCGCAGCAGTTGGGGCGTCAGCGGCGAGGGGCCGGTCTGCCTCTACGTTGGCCGGCTGGCACCGGAAAAGAATCTGGCGCTGGTCGAGAAGTGTTTTGCCGCAATCCAGGTCTGGCATCCGGCCGCGCGCATGGTCTGGGTTGGCGATGGTCCGTCGGCGCAGCGTCTTGCGGTCGACCACCCGGATCACCACTTTTCCGGCATGCGTCATGGCGAGGATCTGGCGGCGCATTACGCCAGCGCCGATCTGTTCCTTTTTCCCAGTCTCAGTGAAACCTACGGCAACGTGGTGGCCGAGGCGATGGCCAGCGGCGTGCCGGTGATCGCCTATCGCAGTGCGGCAGCGGCCGAGCTGGTGGCGAACCGGGAAAACAGCATGGTCGTCACGCCCGGTGACGAAAAGGCTTTCATCGATGCTGCGCTGTGGGCGGCGGACGATGCTTCTCGACTGGCCGGCATGGCCTCTCAGGCACGGCTGGCAATGCTGTCACGGAGCTGGTCCGGGGTTGTCGCGGTATTCGAGCGCGTGGCACGCGAGGCGATGGCACTTCACTCCTGACGGATGCGGATGTCGACCAGGGCCGGATCGTCGGCATGGTCCACCAGCAGCCGGCGGACGCGCGCCTGCCAGAGTTCGCCGAACAGGCGCGTTTCTTCCCGGTCGGCGCTGCCGTCGAGGATGGCCTGCAGCAGTAGCGGCGTGCGCGGATCGCCGGGGACGCTGTCGAGTTGCAGCACGCACTCGATCGATCGCCCGGAATCGAGGCGCGTGAAGGCGATGCCCTGCACGCCATCGACGCCGAAACGCAGCAGCTCGCGGCGTCCGTGCCGGCCGGCCAGCCCCTTGAAGCCACCGCTGCCGGCGGCGCCGGTGAGCAGGGTGATGACACTGCCGATGACGCCGGCGACACCCTGTTCCTGACGTTCCGGCAGGGCAATGGCGATGCCGCCGCGCTCCGGGATGCGATTGCCGTAGAGGACTTTCAGGGCGCGCACGGTGAGCAGCCAGGCGCCGGCCACGGTCGGGCAGGAATGGCCGGCAAGACGGACGGCGTCGGCAAAGTGATAGTCGATCAGGCCGTCGTCGGCGGCGCCGAGCAGCGCGGCCAGCGGGTCGCGCATGCGCAGTGGTGGAATGGCGTCAAAAAAGGCGGGAAAGGTCATGGCAGTCTCCTGAGGCAGCTTGGATTGTCGCTGCTTCGTCCGGGGCCGACCTTGATCCGGATCGCCTCTGTCAGTGACTGCCGGTTTTTCCCGACCAGTGGGCCAGCGCCTGCTTCAGTGCGGCGTTGCTGACCGGCTTGGCCAGGTAGTCATCCATGCCGCAGGCCAGGCACTCCTCGCGGTCGCCCTGCATGGCGTTGGCGGTCATGGCGATCACCGGCACCTGTTGCATCGTTGTTCCGGCGTCGCCGGCGCGCAGCCGGCGGGTGGCCTCGAAGCCGTCCATGACCGGCATCTGGCAGTCCATCAGGACGACGTCGAAGCTTTCCGCCGCCAGCTGTTCCAGGGCTTCGGCGCCGTTGCCGGCAACGACGAGCTGGCAGCCGAGCTTGCCGAGCAGGGCGGCGGCGACTTTCTGGTTGACCGGGTTGTCCTCGACCAGCAGCACCCGGATGCCGGCGCGCAACGGGGCATCATCGGGGGCGCGGGCAGTGGCGACCGGCAGGCTGTGGTCGACGGCCAGCGGCAGTTCGAACTGGAAGACACTGCCCTGGCCCGGGGTCGAGCTGACTTCGATGGTGCCGCCCATCAGTTCGATCAGGCGCTTGCAGATCGACAGGCCGAGCCCGGTGCCGCCGAATTGCCGGGTGGTCGAGGCGTCGCCCTGGAAGAAGGGGGAGAACAGGCTGGCGACGACGGTCGGCGCCATGCCGATGCCGGTGTCGCTGACCCGTACCTGCAGCCAGGTCGCCAATGCCGGGTTGGCGGCCGGCCGGCAGCCGAATTCGACGCGCACGCTGCCGCTGCTGGTGAACTTGACGGCGTTGCCGACCAGGTTGATCAGCACCTGGCGCAAGCGGCCGGGGTCGCCGATCAGCCGTGGTGGCAGTTCGGGGGCGATGTTGCCGCTGAGCGCGATGTCCTTCAGCGTCGCCGAGTGGCCGAGCAGGGCCAGGGTGTCGTGCAGCACGTCGGCCGGGGCGAACGGGATGGCCTCGACCTGGAGCTTGCCGGCTTCGACCTTGGAGAAATCGAGGACGTCGTTGATCAGCCCGAGCAGGCCGTCGGCGCTGTGCCGGATGGTTTCGGCGTAATCGCGTTGTTCTGCGGTCAACGGTGTGGCGAGCAGCAATTCGGCCATGCCGATGACGCCGTTCATCGGCGTGCGGATTTCATGGCTCATGTTGGCCAGGAAATTGCCCTTGGCGATGCTCGCCGATTCGGCTGCCGCCCTTGCCTTGTCCAGTTGTTCGACGGCGCGCATGCGCTCCATCAGGCCGCCGGCCCAGCGTGCCAGCAGCTGGATGAATTCGATGTCCGACGGATCGAAGTCGTGATCGCGGCTGGCGTGCGAGGAAAAGTTGATGGTCCCGTAGAGCGCATCGTCGACGCGGATCGGTACGCCAAGGTAGCTGGCCAGCCGGAAATCGCGGAAGCACGGATGGTCGCGGAATTCCGATTCGCCGGTATTGACCAGCTGGAACAGCGCATCGCGTTTGACGATTTCGCTGCAGAAGGTGTTGCCGAGCGGAAACTCCTGCTGGTCCTGCAAGGTGTTTTCCGGCGAGACCTGGACTTCGATGCGGTAGATGCCGCTTTCCTGGTCGACGTGGCTGATGATCCCGTATTCGAGATGCAAATGTTCGCTTGCCAGTTTCAGCGCGTGGCGCAGCGTTTCGCGCGGACTCAGGCCGGTGACCGTGGCGATTTCGTTGAGCGCGCGCAGTGCGGCCATCTGGCGTTTCAGGCGCAAGGCCTGCAGGCGCTGTTCGGTGATGTCCTCGAACACGCCGAGATAGTTGATCAGCCGGTTGGTGCTGTCGCGGACGACGGAAATGGTCAGCCATTCCTCGATCAGGCGGCCGTCCTTGCGCCGGTTGACGATGTCGCCGCGCCAGATGTCGTGGCGTTCGAGGCTTTCCCACATTTTCCGGTAGAAATCCGGTGCGTGGCGTCCGGAGGCGAAGATGGCCGGCGTCTCGCCCAGCAGTTCGCCGGCGTTGTAACCGGAAACCCGCTCCAGTTGGGGGTTGACCGCAAGAATCCGCCGTTCGGCATCGGTGACCAGGATGCCGCTGGTGCTGTTTTCGAAGACCTGCGCCGCCAGTTGCCGCTCGTGATGCAGCCGCGCCTGATCGATCAGGCCGCGGCGGATGCGCCGGATCAGCAGGGTGCTCAGGGCGACGATGACGAACAGCGCCAGCCCGGCGAGCACGAGCGTGTCGCGCGCTTCGGTCTGCCAGCGGGCGAGGGCCAGGTCGCGGTCCACGTGCACCAGGACGAACAGCGGGTAGTTGCGCGAGGCGCGGTAGGCGGTGAGCATCGGCCGGTCGCGTTCCCGGTCGTCGGTGAAGCTGCCGATTTCCACCTCGCGCATCGCCTGCAGCCGGCTGCCTTCGAGGTGGCGACTGCCCGGCATCAGGTCGTCGCGTGACGAAAGCATGACGATGCCCTGGTAGTCGAGGATTTCGACCAGCGTCATGGCGGTGCTGACGTGGTGCGAGAAATGGTTGATGAAATAGTCGGGATTGAGCGTTGCAATGAATTGCAGGCGCCGACCGTCGATGTCGATTTCGCGGACGATCGGGAAGAAGCTCGGGCTGTCGGGTGGAATCGGCGCGCGGCTGGTGGTCGGCGTGCCGTCGGCCAGGTCGCGGCCGAGCCAGGGCGTGCCCAGGCGCAGGAAGGCGGCAACCGCATCGCCTTCGCGGGGTGGCTGGAAGCCCCTGCTGTCGACATGGCGGCCGATGTTGTCCGGATTGGAGCTGGCCAGGATGCGGCCACTCTCGTCGGCAATCGACAGCGAGCGCAGGAAGAGCAGGCGGCGCAGCATGCGCTCCATCTGCTGCGAAGTCCGGTCGATGTTCGCCGACGGTGTTTCCAGCAGTTCCGGCAGGCCCTGCAGTGTCAGGTCGGCCAGCGTCAGTGTCTGCGTCAGCTGTTCCTCGAACACCCGGACATGGGCTCGCGCATTGTCCAGGTGGCTGTCCAGCGCTTCCTGGCGCAGCCGCAGCACATGCGTCAGGCTACCGGCCAGCACCGTGACGACGAGCACGATCTGCAGGCCGATCATCAGCCGCGTCAGCATTGCCGTCCGGCTGCCGTCCTGTGGTGAAGACCTAGTCGAGAACGGCAATTGGCAGCAGGCCGTGGCGTTCGGCAAAGGATTTCAGTTCACCGCTGCGCTTGGCGCGGGCGAGGAAGTCCTCGACCCGTGCATGCCAGCGATCGTCACCCTGGCGCATGGCCCAGGCGTAGGGCGTCATGTGGTAGGTGTTGCCGGGCTTGACCAGGCGTGCCCAGTCGGTCGTGCGCAGCATGCGCAGGCTGAACGGAAAGTCGGTCATGAACACGTCGGCGCGGCCGGATTCGACCTCCCGCTCGCGCGCGTTCGGCGTATCGAGCACCTTCAGCGTCGCCGCTTTCAGGCGGGCCTTCATCACCGGTTCGTGCAGGGTTCCCTTGGCGACGGCAACGACCACGCCGGGCTGGTCGATATCGGTCCATTGGCGGATGCGGCGGTTGCTCTTGGTGGTGATGGCGTAGATGTCGCTGGCCATGTGCGGGCGGGTGAAACGCAGCTTTTCCTGGCGCAGCGGCGTGATGCCGATGGCGAACATGGCGATGTCGCAGCGATCCTCGGTCACGTCGTCGATCAGGCGGGCGAATGAGCTGTCGACGAACTCGACATCGGCACCAAGGTCGCGCCCCAGCGCCTTGGCCATGTCGACGTCGATGCCCGACAACTGGCGGGTTTTCGGGTCGCGGTAACTGATGCCGAAATAATCCGGCCAGACGCACACGCGTACCGTCTTGCTGATTGCGATCCGCTCAAGGATGCCGTTGTTCTGCGCCATCGCCGGGGCGGCGGACAGGAACAACGCGGAAAACAGCAGGCGGAGTAACAACTTCAGCAATTTTATTACCTTGGTAATAGATTTAATGGCTTTAGTGTAGCAAAAAAACCCTCGCCGCCTGGGGTCATTCGCGCTGGATCAATTCCACCTTGTAGCCATCCGGGTCTTCGACGAAGGCGATGATCGTCGTGCCGTGCTTCATCGGCCCGGCTTCGCGCACGACCTTGCCGCCGCGGGCCTTGATCGCCGCGCAGGCAGCGGCCGCGTCGGGTACGGCCAGCGCGATGTGGCCGTAGGCGTTGCCGAGTTCGTAGCTGGCGGTGTCCCAGTTGTGCGTCAGTTCGAGCACGGCTTCCTTGTCTTCGCTGCCGTAACCGACGAAGGCCAGCGTGAAGCGGCCTTCCGGGTAGTCGTTGCGGCGCAGCAACTGCATGCCGAGGATTTCGGTGTAGAAAGCGATCGATTGGTCGAGATTGCCGACGCGGAGCATGGTGTGCAGGATGCGCATGGATTTCCTTTCAGAATTGCGGGAGGTGCCGGCCGAGCCGGCGGAGTTCGAGGCGTAGCTGGCGCCAGTCGGGACAAAGCTGGTCGACGACAGACCAGAAGCGCGGGCTGTGGTTCATTTCCTTCAGGTGCGCCAGTTCGTGGCAGACGACGTAATCGACGATGGCCGGCGGCATCAGTACCAGCCGCCAGTTCAGCGCGATGTTGCCGCGCGCGCTGCAACTGCCCCAGCGCGTGCGCGCCGACGACAGGCGCAGCGGCGGCATGGCGACGCCGAGGCGTGGCGCGTGCACCGCCAGCCGGTCGAGGAACAGCGCGCGGGCCTTTTCGCGCAGCGCGGTTTCCAGCACTTTGGCGGCGTCGACCGCAGGCGGCACCGTCAGGTGGATTTCGTCGCCGGCAAAATGCCAGCGGGCGCGGGGGGCGCTCGAGATTCTTGCGGTCAACGCCTGGCCGAGGACAGAAATGCCGGCGCCGTCGTGCACGGCGAAGCGTTCGGCCGCCGGTCGCTCGCGCCAGGCCGCGAGCTTGTCGATGACCCATTGGCCGTGCGCGCGGATCAGCGTCTCGATGTCGCGCAGGCTGGCGCGTAGCGGCGCGCCGACGCGCAGGCCGCGCTGGTCGATGGTCAGGCCGATGCTGCGCCGGCTGCTGCGGCGCAGGGCGTAGTCGATGCGCTGGCCGGCGAGGACGATGTGCTGCGCCGACTCAGGCGGACGCGCCGGCATCCGGATAACGGTGCGGTGAAATGCGGCGCATCTCGGCTTCGATCCAGTCCTCGACGCGCTGGTTGACTTCGGCGTCGCTCATGCCGCTGGCGTCGAAGGCAGGGCCGATGCTGATGGTGACGGTCCCCGGCGTCTTCAGGAAAGCCTGGCGCGGCCAGTATTCACCGGCGTTGTGCGCAACCGGCACGACCTTGCAGCCGACGTGCGTCGCCAGGTAGGCGCCGCCCGGCTTGTAACGGCGCTTCTCGCCCGGCGGCACGCGCGTGCCCTCGGGGAAGATGATCACGTAGAACCCCTGCTTCAGGCGCTCGCGGCCCTGGGTGACGACCTGGTCGAGGGCGTTCTTGCCGGCGGCACGATCAATCGAGATCATCTTCATCGCCGCCAGTCCCCAGCCGACCAGCGGCAGCTTCAGCAGTTCCTTCTTCAGCACGAAGACGCAGAAGGCGCCGTTCGGCACACAGTCCTGCAAGGTCATCGTTTCCCACGCCGACTGGTGCTTGGCCATGATCACGCAGGCTTCGGCCGGCATGTTCTCGCGGCCGATCACCCGGGCCCGGATGCCGAGCAGGTTCTCGACACCCCATTGCGTGCCGAGGCGCCAGACGCGGCCGAAACGGTAGGCCCAGACGCCGCCGAGCAGCGGCCCGGCGATGACCACCAGCGGCGCGCTGAGCACCGACCAGACGATGGCGTAAGCCATGAATAGCGTGGAGCGGACAGCGTTCATTTCTTTTCCTTGGTTTCCCGGCTCAGCAGGTGGTCGACCGCAGCAGCGAGATTGGCGAAGATCAGCGTGCCTTCCGGCAGGTCGCCCTCATCGCGGGTCTTCTCGCCCTTGCCGGTGAGTACCAGCATCGGCCGGCAGCCGGCGGCGGCGCCGGCCTGCAGGTCGCGCAGCGAGTCGCCGATGGTGGCGACACCATTGAGGTCGGCGTTGAGCGTCTCTGCGATGCGCTTGAACATGCCCGGCTTGGGCTTGCGACATTCGCACTTCGAGTCGGCGGCGTGTGGGCAATAGAAGATCGCATCAATGCGACCGCCCAGTTCGAAGGCTGCCTTGTGCATCTTCTTGTGGATGCGATTCAGAGTGTCCATGTCGAACAGGCCGCGCCCGATCCCCGACTGGTTGGTGGCGACGACGACGCGGTAGCCGTTCTGCTTGAGCCGCGCGATGGCCTCCAGGCTGCCCGGGATCGGCTTCCACTCCTCCGGACTCTTGATGTACTGGGCGGAATCGAAGTTGATCACGCCGTCACGGTCGAGGATGATGAGTTTCATGGCGGCGGCTCTCCGGAAATCAGGCGGACAGCTTCGACAGGTCGGCGACGCGGTTCATCGCCGCATGCAGCATGGCCAGCAGGCCGAGGCGGTTGGCCTTCAGCGCCGGGTCGTCGGCATTGACCATGACGCCATCGAAGAAGGCATCGACCGGCGCGCGCAGTCGGGCCAGCGCCTGCAGCGATTCGCTGTAGTCGCCGGTGAGGAAGGCGGCGTCGGCCTGTGGTACGACTTCGACCAGCGCAGCGTGCAGCGCGCTTTCGGCAGCTTCGCGCAGCAGCGCCGCATCAACGCGGGCTTCGACGACGCCGTCGGCCTTCTTCAGGATGTTGCCGACCCGCTTGTTGGCGGCGGCCAGCGCGGCGGCTTCCGGCAGCGCCGAGAAGGCGCGGACGGCGGCCAGGCGCTTGACGATGTCGCCCAGACGCTGCGGCCGCTGGCTGACCACGGCATCGACTTCCTGCGCCGTGTAGCCCTGCTCGCGCAGGCTGCCGGCGAGGCGTTCGTAGATGAAATCGGCGAGCGCCTGCGGGTTCGGGGTAAAGCCCTCGATGCCGGTGAACTGCGCGAAAACTGCGGTCAACAGGCCGTCGACCGCAAGATTCAGGTCGCCTTCGGCCAACATGCGGATGACGCCGAGCGCATGCCGGCGCAGCGCGAACGGGTCGCGGTCGCCGGTCGGAATCTGGCCGATGCCGAACATGCCGGTCAGCGTTTCCAGCTTGTCGGCCAGCGCGACGACGGTACCGACGCGGCCGCGCGGCAGGCTGTCGCCAGCGAAGCGCGGCTTGTAATGGTCTTCGATGGCATCGGCGACGTCGCCGTTCAGGCCGTCGTGCTGGGCGTAGTAACGGCCCATGATGCCCTGTAGTTCAGGGAATTCGCCGACCATGTCGGTCAGCAGGTCGGCCTTGGCCAGCACCGCTGCCTGTTCGGCATGGTGCACCAGATCGCCGCCGCCGAGTGCTTCGGCGATGGCGCGGGCAATCGCGGCGACGCGCTGGACGCGCTCACCCTGAGTGCCCAGCTTGTTGTGGTAGACGACCTTGGACAGGCCGATGACGCGCGATTCGAGCGACTTCTTGCGATCCTGGTCGAAGAAAAACTTGGCATCCGCCAACCGCGGACGCACGACGCGCTCGTTGCCGCCGATCACCGCGGAAGCATCTTCCGGGCTGATGTTGCTGACGACGAGGAACTTGTTGGTCAGCTTGCCGCTGTTGTCGAGCAGCGGGAAGTATTTCTGGTTGGCCTTCATCGTCAGGATCAGACATTCCTGCGGCACCGCGAGGAATTCCGCTTCGAACTGGCCGATCAGCACGTTCGGGCGTTCGACCAGTGCGGTCACTTCATCGAGCAGCGCGTCGTCGTCAATGGGCTTGCCACCGGCCTTGGCTGCGGCGGCTGCAAGCTGGCGGGCGATTTCGGCGCGGCGTTCGGCGAACGAAGCGATGACGGCACCGTCCTTGAGCAGCGTCGCGGCGTAGCTGTCGGCATCGGCGATCACCACCGGATCAACGGCGGCTTCGAAGCGATGGCCCTTGGTGTTGCGGCCGGAGTTCAGGCCGAGCACGGAAACCGGCACGGCATCGCTGCCGTGCAGCGCCACCAGACCATGCGCCGGGCGGACGAAATTGACACTACTCCAGCCATCCTGCAACTGGTAGGTCATGACCTTCGGGATCGGCAGCGCGGCCAGCGCAGCTTCGACTGCCTTCTGCAGGCCTTCAGCCAGCGTCGCGCCTGTTGCTACGCTGTCGTAGTAGAGCATGCCGTTTTCGTCGCGCAGGTCTTTTTCGGCAACGGAAGGATCTGCGCCGAAAGAGATCAATTTTTTGACCAGTGCTTGAGTCAGCTTTCCATCCGCATCCTTACCAACGGAGGTGGGCATGAGTTTTCTTGGCAAAAATACATTTGCCCCCGTTGATTCGACGTTGGTTATGTGGACAGCTAAACGCCGTGGTGATGCAAAAGGAGTAACTTCGACCTGGTCTTTCAATGATAGTAGGCGAGAGAGTCCGAGAGAGTTGTGTATGGACTTGGCAAACACTTCGCCGAGCTTCTTCAGTGCCTTCGGCGGCAGTTCTTCAACGAACAGTTCAACGAGGAGGTTCTTGGCAGTCATCTCAGGCGGCTTTCTTGGCGTTCTGTTCTTCGAGCTTGGCGAGGACTTCGTTGGCCCAGTCGCGCGGTGCCATCGGGAAGCCGAGGCGGGCGCGGGAGTCGAGGTAGGCTTGCGCCACGGCGCGGGCCAGGTTGCGGATGCGGCCGATGTAGGCGGCACGTTCGGTGACCGAGATGGCGCCGCGGGCGTCGAGCAGGTTGAAGGTGTGTGCCGCCTTCAGCACCTGTTCGTAGGCCGGCAGCGCGAGCTGAGCGCCCATCAGGTGCTGCGCCTGCTTCTCGTGCGCGGCGAAGGCGTGGAACAGGAAGTCGACGTCGGAGTGTTCGAAGTTGTAGGTCGATTGCTCGACTTCGTTCTGGTGATAGACGTCGCCGTAGGTCAGGCCTTCCGTCCAGGTCAGGTCATAGACGTTCTCGACGCCCTGCAGGTACATCGCCAGGCGCTCGATGCCGTAGGTGATTTCGCCGGTGATCGGCTTGCAGTCGATGCCGCCGACCTGCTGGAAGTAGGTGAATTGCGTCACTTCCATGCCGTTCATCCAGACTTCCCAACCCAGACCCCAGGCGCCCAGCGTCGGGTTTTCCCAGTCGTCCTCGACGAAACGCACGTCGTTTTTCTTCAGGTCGAAGCCGAGCGCTTCGAGTGAGCCGAGGTAGAGTTCGAGAATGTTGTCCGGCGCCGGCTTGAGCACCACCTGGAACTGGTAGTAGTGCTGCATGCGGTTCGGGTTTTCGCCGTAGCGGCCATCTTTCGGGCGGCGCGACGGCTGTACGTAGGCGGCCTTCCACGGCTCCGGGCCGATGGCGCGCAGGAAGGTGGCGGTGTGGCTGGTGCCGGCGCCGACTTCCATGTCGTAGGGTTGCAGCAGGGCGCAGCCCTGGGCACTCCAGTATTGCTGCAGGCGCAGGATGATTTCCTGGAACGTTGGCTTTTTCGCGGATGTGTTGCTGGTCGTCATCGGACACGCTCGGGAAGACGGAAAACACAGGATTTTACAGGCTTTTGGCCGCTCCCGGCAGCTTGCCGCCTGTGGCGCGAATACAACGCCTGACTCGTCCTTGCTGCGCTGTATTCTTGACTTGTTCAAATAAATCAATAGAATGCGCGCTGTATTGTTGCGGTGCAACACCGGTGTTTCCACGCTTTCGGCCAGACTCGGCCTGTTGGAAACCTTGCTTCCTCCCACGGAGGAATGGCCCGGTGTCGTACCCCCCGTAACCGTTCGCCGGCCGCTTTCTGGGTCGGTGGCAACAGTGAAGGAGGGCGCATGTTCGCTTCGCAGTTCCTTTCCCCCGCAGTATCGCGGGTAGTCGCGGCCGTATCCCACGTCGTCCGCAAGTTTCTGATGTTGGCCGGGCTGGTTTTCGTGCTCGGTCTGGCTGGTACCTACAAGGGCCATTCCGGCCTGCTCGATGGCCTGCAGGCAATGTTCCCCGGTGGCGTCAATGCCAGCGAGCGCAGCGCCGTCCCGGTTGCCGACGATGCCCTGCTGCCGGTGGCAGCGCTCAACCAGGAGCGCCTTGTACCGTCGATGCAGCAGGCGCTGCATTACGTGGCCCGCCGCTATCGGGTCTCCAACGAAGTGCTGGTGCCGATCTTCCTGGCTGCGCAGGACAGCGCCCGCGAATTCGGGCTTGATCCGCTGCTGATCGTCGCCGTCATCGGTGTCGAATCCGGCTTCAATCCGTTCTCGCAGAGCGTGGTGGGGGCCCAGGGCTTGATGCAGGTGATGCCGCGCTTCCATTCTGACAAATTGCCGGATGGTGCCGGCGAGCTGCCGTTCTTCGATCCGGTGACCAATGTCCAGGTCGGCTCGCGCGTGCTGCGCGAATCGATCAGCCGCAACGGTGGTCTGGTACCAGGCCTGCAGCAGTTCGGCGGCGCCATCAACGATCCGGATCGTCGCTATTCGGGCAAGGTGCTGGCGGAACGCGAACGTCTCGAACAGGCGATCCAGCAGCGCATGCAGAAAGCCTGATCAGGCCTTCTTGCGGCCTAGCCGGCAGGCCAGCAACAGGCTAATGGCGAGCAGGCCCAGAAAGAGCGGGTTGCCGGCTTGGCCGAAGGGGGTGCTGCCGGTGTGAGCGCGCACTTCGCCGCGGAGTACGCCGGTTTCAAAAGCCGGTAGTGCCGCTACCAGGTTGCCGCGGGCATCGATGATTGCGGTCATGCCGGTGTTGGTGGCGCGCAGCATCGGCCGGCCGGTTTCGGCGGCGCGCATCCGGGCGATCTGCAGATGCTGTGGCTGGGCCAGCGAGCGGCCGAACCACGCGGTGTTGGACAGGTTGGCGAGAATGCCGGCCTGCGGCAGCGCACGGATGATCTCATCGCCGAAAACATCCTCGTAGCAGATGTTGACCGCAACATGCCGGCCGCTGACGGCCAGCGGCGTCTGCTGCTCGGGTCCGGCACTGAATGCCGACAACGGAATGTTGGCTTGCGCCATGAACCAGGCAAAGCCGGCCGGGATGAACTCGCCGAAGGGCACCAGGTGGCTCTTGCTGTAAACCTGCGATGGCGAGCTGCCGAGGCTGACAGCGCTGTTGAAATAAGTGCCGCCGGGAACGCCGGTCAGCGTGCCGAGGATCAGATCGCCGCCCTGGCGGCTGGCCAGGGTTTTCAGTTCGTCGAGGTAGTCGACCGGCAGATGGTCGATGAAGGCGGGCAGGGCGGTTTCGGGCAGCAGTGTCAGTTGCGCCGGGTTGGCAGCGATCAGGTCGCGGTACAGCGTCAGTGTGCGGATGAAGCTTTCCGGGCGGAATTTCATGTCCTGCGGGATGTTGCCCTGGATCAGCGCGACGCTGACCGGCTCACCTTCGGCGGTTGTCCATTCGATCTGGCGCAGGCCGAAGCCGATGGCAACGAGTGCTGCCAGCAGTGGCAGGCCGAGGCGCCAGCGCAGCAGCGTGGCGCCGCTCAGCGCGACCAGCAGCGACAAGCCAAAGACGCCGATCAGCGGGGCAAAACCGGCGAGCGGGCTGGGCGGAGCCTGGGTGTAGCCGATGGCGAGCCACGGAAAGCCGGTGAAAATCCAGCTGCGCAGCCAGTCGACCGCAGCAATCAGTGCTGCGTAGAACAGTGCCTGGCGCCAGAAACCTGCGGGTTGCCAGCGTTTGAAGGTCCAGCCGGCGAGCGCCGGGTAGAGCGCCATCGCGGCGCAGAACAGCAGGGTTGCCGGGCCGGCCAGCCACCAGGGCATGCCGCCGAAGACCGACAGGCTGACGAAGATCCACGAAACGCCGGCGACGAAAAAGCCGAGGCCGAACAGGAAGCCGGTCCACGCGGCCTGACGCGGTGTCGGCGCCCGGCGCAACAGTGCAAACAGCGCCAGCCACGGCAGTGGCGCCAGCCAGAACAGGTCGAACGGCGCAAAACAGAGGACGCCGGCGGCGCCGGCCAGCAGGGCCGCCAGCAGGCGGCCTGCCGGATCAGGCAAGGGCATCTTGGCCGGCGGCGGGTTTCGGTTTGGGCGGATCGACCAGCAGGGTGTACAGACGGCGGCTGTCGGCGCGCAGCACCTGGAAACGCATGCCGTCGATTTCCAGTGTTTCGTTGCGCTTGGGAACGCGGCCGAGGTGACGCAGGACGAGGCCGCCGACGGTGTCGAATTCCTCGTCGGAGAAGCTGGTCGAGAAGGCGGCGTTGAAGTCTTCGATCTCGGTACGGGCCTTGACCCGGTAACGGCCGGCGGAGTCGAGGCGGATGTTGTCGTGGGCCTCGTCGAAGTCGTATTCGTCCTCGATGTCGCCGACGATCTGCTCAAGCACGTCCTCGATGGTGACCAGGCCGGCGACGCCGCCGTATTCGTTGACGACGATGGCCATGTGGTTGCGCGAGACGCGGAATTCGCGCAGCAGCACATTGAGGCGCTTGGATTCGGGGATGAACACCGCCGGGCGCAGCCAGTCGCGCAGGTCGAAACTTTCTTCGACATGGGTGCGCAGCAGGTCCTTGGCCAGCAGGATGCCCAGCACGTTGTCGCGGTCGCCATTGACGACGGGGAAGCGGGAGTGCGCGGCTTCGATGACGAAGGGCAGGATTTCCGTCATCGGGTCGTCGATGTCGACGACGTCCATCTGGGCCCGCGGGATCATCACGTCGGTGACGCGGGTGTCCGAAGCGGCCAGCGCACCTTCGATGATGGTCAGCGCATCGGCGTCCATCAGGTTGCGCTCGTAGGCCGAGTGGAGTATTTCAAGCAGCTGCTCGCGATCTTCGGGTTCGCGCAGCAGCAGGGAAGTCAGGCGTTCGATGAAACCGGGTTTACTGTCACTGTCCATGATGTTCAAACCGCCGGATTGTCCGGATACGGATCCGGGTAGCCCAGCGCGGCAAGTAGTGTCCTTTCTTCGTTTTCCATGTCCTGGGCATCATCGTCGTTCTCATGATCCCAGCCTTGCAGATGCAGCATACCATGCACCGTCATATGGGCGTAGTGCGCGGCCAGCGGCTTGTTCTGCTCTGTCGCCTCCTGCGCCACGACGGCCGGGCAGATCACCAGATCGCCCATGACCAGTGGTTCGGTCTCATACGGAAAGGACAGCACGTTGGTCGCGTAGTCCTTGCCGCGGTATTCCTTGTTCAGTTCCCGGCCTTCTTCAACATCGACGAGGCGGATGGTGATCTGGCCGCCGCCAACCAGCGCGGCGCGCGCCCAGCGCACGAAATCTGCCCGCAAGGGTAATCCCTCCCGGTTACAGGCGTATTGCACGGACAGATCAAGACGTTTGCTGGCTGCGTTTTTCATAGGCTTCGACGATGCGCGCGACCAGCGGGTGGCGCACGACATCTTCTTTCTTGAAGTGGGTGAAAGCCAGGCCGCGCACGCCGTCGAGCACGTCGATGGCTTCGTTGAGGCCGCTCTTGTGCCCCTTGGGCAGGTCGATCTGGGTGATGTCGCCGGTGACTACCGCCTTGGCGCCGATGCCGATGCGGGTCAGGAACATCTTCATCTGTTCCGGCGTGGTGTTCTGCGCTTCGTCGAGGATGATGAAGGCGTGGTTCAGCGTGCGGCCGCGCATGAAGGCCAGCGGCGCGATCTCGATGGCGCGTTTTTCGTAGAGCTTGCTGACGCGCTCGGCGCCCATCAGGTCGTACAGCGCGTCGTACAGCGGGCGCAGGTAAGGGTCGATCTTCTGCGTCAGGTCGCCGGGCAGGAAGCCCAGGCGCTCGCCGGCTTCGACGGCCGGCCGGGTCAGGATGATGCGTTCGACCAGATCGCGCTCGAAGGCGTCGACCGCCGAGGCAACGGCGAGATAGGTCTTGCCGGTGCCGGCCGGGCCGATGCCGAAGGTGATGTCGTGTTCCTGGATCGCCTTCAGGTAGGCGACCTGGCGCGGCGTGCGGCCGTGCAGTTCGGTCTTGCGCGTGACCAGTTGCGGGCCGTCGCTGATGCTGCCGGGGGTGACGCGGCGTACCGGGCCGTTGGTCAGTTCAACCAGGCTGAGCTGGATTTCGTCGACCGACAGTGGTGCCCGTGCCAGCGTATAGAAATGGCGGATGGCATCTGCGGTCAACTGGGCTTTTTCACCGGAAACCGAGAAGCGTTCGTTGCGCCGACGGATGACGACATCGAAACCGGTTTCGATCTGCCGGATGTTCTCGTCGAGCGGGCCACACAGATTGGCCAGCAGGACGTTGTCGACCGGGGCCAGGGCGAAATCCACCGGCCGCGATTTCGGCGCCGGCCTAGTCTTCGCGGATGACAATTTCGCCTCGCAGGCTGTGTGGTTGTGCCCCGGTGATGCGGACATCGACGAAGGTGTTGATCAGCCGCGGGTTGCCGGCAAAATTGACGATGCGGTTGTTGTCGGTGCGCCCGGCCAGTTCGTGCACATCCTTCTTCGACGTGCCTTCGACCAGTACGCGCTGCACGCTGCCGACCATCGCCTGGCTGACGGCCTGCGCCAGTTCGTCGATCCGCTTCTGCAGCCGCGACAGCCGTGCCGACTTGACGTCGGCCGGCGTGTCGTCGGCGAGTTCGAGCGCCGGCGTGCCTGGCCGCGGGCTGTAGATGAACGAGAACGAGGCATCGAAGCCGACGTCGTCGATCAGTTTCATCGTCTTCTCGAAATCATCGTCGGTCTCGCCGGGGAAGCCGACGATGAAGTCGGTGGACAGCGAGATGTCCGGGCGCGCGGCGCGCAGCTTGCGCACGATGGACTTGTATTCGAGCGTCGTGTAACCGCGCTTCATCGCCGCCAGCACGCGGTCGGAACCGGATTGCACCGGCAGGTGCAGGTGCGAGACCAGCTTGGGCTGGGTCAGGTAGGCGTCGATCAGGCGCTGCGACATCTCGCGCGGATGCGAGGTGGTGTAGCGGATGCGTTCGATGCCTGGGATGTCGGCGATGTACTCGATCAACAGCGCCAGGTCTGCCTTCTCTTCGCTGGCTTCCATGTCGCCGCGGTAGGCATTGACGTTCTGGCCGAGCAGCGTCACTTCACCGACGCCGTTGGCTGCCAGGTCGGCAACTTCGGTCAGGACATCGTTGAATGGCCGGGAAACTTCGCCGCCACGGGTGTAGGGCACGATGCAGAAGGTGCAGAACTTGGAGCAGCCTTCCATGATCGAGACGAAAGCCGAGGCGCCCTTGATCTCGGACGGTGGCATCGAGTCGAATTTCTCGATTTCCGGGAACGAGACATCGACCGCCGCCTTGCCGCCGGCCTTGCGCTCGGCGATCAGTTGCGGCAGGCGGTGCAGCGTCTGTGGGCCGAAGACGACATCGACGTAAGGCGCGCGGGCGACGATGGCGTCGCCTTCCTGGCTGGCGACGCAGCCGCCGACGCCGATTACCAGATCGGGATTCTTCAGCTTCAGGTGGCGTACCCGGCCGAGGTCGTGGAAGACCTTCTCCTGCGCCTTCTCGCGCACCGAGCAGGTGTTGAACAGGATGATGTCGGCTTCCTCGGGATTGTCGGTCTTGACGATCCCTTCGGAAGCGTTGAGCACGTCGGCCATCTTGTCCGAGTCGTACTCGTTCATCTGGCACCCGAAAGTGCGGATGAAAAGTTTTTTTGGCATGGGGAATCTGTTGAAAATCAAGGGCGCCGCTTCGGCAATCCGAACGCGGAAAAGTTGCGCATTATAACGCGGTTGACCGCAGGACCAGCCGCCAACTATAATTCGCGCCCTTCGAGTGTGGTGATGTAGCTCAGATGGTTAGAGCGATGGATTCATAACCCATAGGTCGGCGGTTCGACTCCGCCCATCACCACCAAAGATTCAGGTAAAAAGCCCAGCCGTTGCCGGTTGGGCTTTTTGCTGTCTGGACTAAAGCCGCCGGCTGGACGATACTGCCGGCCGGCGACTCTCGGTGTTTCGCGGCCCATGCAACTGGCTTTCTGCCTCTACAAGTACTTCCCTTTCGGCGGCCTGCAGCGCGATTTCATGCGCATTGCGCTGGCCTGCCAGTCACGCGGGCACGCGGTGCGGGTCTATGTGCTTTCCTGGCAAGGCGAAATTCCGGCCGGTTTCGACGTCGTCATCGTGCCGGTCAAGGCGCTGACCAATGCCCGACGCTACGAAAAGTTTACTGCCTGGGTGACGCGCGATCTAGTGCAGCGACCGGCGCAGCGGGTTGTCGGCTTCAACAAGATGCCCGGGCTCGATGTCTATTTCGCCGCCGACCCCTGCTACGAGGAAAAGGCGCAGACGCTGCGCAATCCCTTCTACCGCCTGTCCGGCCGCTACCGGCATTTCGCGGCCTACGAGCGGGCGGTGTTCGCGCCGGACAGCCGCACCGAGATACTGATGATCTCGCAGGTGCAGCAGCCTTTCTTCGAAAAGCACTACGCGACGCCGAAATCGCGCTTCCACCTGTTACCGCCGGGCATCGCGCTCGACCGGCGGGCGCCGCCGGAGGCCCCGGCGATCCGCGCTGCCTTCCGCGCCGAATTCGGCCTTGGCGACGACGATCTGCTGCTGCTTCAGGTTGGTTCCGGCTTCAAGACCAAGGGGCTCGACCGTTCGTTGCAGGCGCTCGCGCATCTGCCGGAAGAAGTGCGCGCACGCACCCGGCTGATCGCCATCGGCCAGGACGAGCCGAGCCAGTTCAAGCGCATGGCTGCCGGGCTCGGGCTGGCCGGGCAGGTCGACATCCTGGCCGGCCGCGACGATATCCCGCGTTTCCTGCTCGGCGCCGACCTGCTGGTTCATCCGGCCTACAACGAGAATACCGGCACGGTGCTGCTGGAAGCGCTGGTCGCCGGCTTGCCGGTGCTGTGCTCGGCGGTTTGCGGCTACGCGCATTACATCGATGAGGCCGCAGGCGGCCGGGTGATTCCGGAACCGTTCGCGCAGGCGACGATGGACGGTTTTCTGCAGGAAATGCTGGTCGACCGTGAGCAACGCGCCACCTGGCAGCAGAACGCGCTGGCCTGGGCGGAAACAGCCGACATCTACAGCAATGCCGAGCGTGCCGCCGAGATCATCCTCAAGGACGGGCCATGCGCGACGAACTGATGCTGGCGCCGCCGTTCGACAGCCTGTGGGCCGGGCAGGATGCCTTTGTTGCGGTCGACCGCCTGGAAGGGCCGATTTTCCGCGAACTCGACGGGCGCCGGACCTTCCGCACCGAAGTCGCCGGTCGTGGCTATTTCGTCAAGATTCACCATGGCGTCGGCTGGGGCGAGATCGTCAAGAACCTGGTCTCGCTGCGCCTGCCGGTGCTCGGCGCCGGCAACGAATGGCGGGCGATCCGCCGGCTGGAGGCGCTTGGCGTCGATACCATGCGCGCCGTCGCCTACGGCCGGCGCGGGGTGAACCCGGCGCGCGAGCATTCCTTCATCGTCACCGAGGAACTGGCGCCGACGATCAGCCTGGAAGACTTCTGCCGCGACTGGCCGACGCAGCCGTCGGCGCCGGCCCTGAAGCGCGCGCTGATCCGCCGGGTGGCCGAGATGGCCGGGCGCATGCATCGCGGCGGCGTCAATCACCGCGATTTCTACATCTGCCATTTCCTGCTCCATCTTGATCCGGCACCGCGCGCTGACGCATTGAAGCTGTCGCTGATCGACCTGCACCGCGCCCAGATCCGCTCGACGACGCCGCGCCGCTGGCGCGACAAGGATCTGGCTTCGCTGTATTTCTCGGCGCTGGAGATCGGGCTTACCAAACGCGATTTCCTGCGTTTCCTGCGCGATTATTTTGCCCGCCCGTTGCGCGAGGTGTTGCCGGCGGAGCGTTCACTGATCGAGCATCTGCAACGCGAGGGGGCGCGGCTTCAATTGCGCTATCTGCGCAAGTTTTCGGGTACGGCATTGTGACGAGTCACTGGCATTTCAATCCCGCCTATGCTGATCGCGAGCCCTGTGCGGTTTTTCGCTCCATCGCCCAGGTTTTTTCCCTGAACGGGGAACTGGTTACCACCGATCCCGAGTCGGAAGTCTTGCGCGTCCGGGCTGGTCAGACCTTGTACTATGTCAAGCGCTACACGATCGGCAGGCGCAAGCTTGCCCGGCGCTGGTTCGGTTTGCGCGATGTCTTCGGCCCGCAGCGGGCCGTCAAGGAATGGCAGAACCTGTTGCGTTTTCGCGCCTGGGGGATCCCGACGGCATCCCTGGTTGCTTATGGACAGGAACGTCGTTTTGGCCGCTTTGTCCGGGCGGCGTTGGTGACAGAAGCCTTGCCGGATACCGTAGACCTTGCGGAGCTGGCAATTGTGCGCGATCCCCGCTTGAGTGACAGGACCTGGGTCCGGCACGTCTCCACCCAGGTTGCGGCCTATGCTCGAATCATGCATCGGGATGGCTTTGTCCATAACGATCTCAAGTGGCGCAATCTGCTGGTCGACAACGGGCCTCGGCCGATTGTCTATCTGATCGATTGCCCGAATGGTGCGCATTGGCTGCGGCCGTTTCTGGATTACCGGATCGTCAAGGATCTTGCTTGTCTGGATAAGGTGGCAAAGCATGTCCTGACCAGAACCCAGCGCTTGCGGTTTTATCTCGATTATCTCGGGCACGACAGGCTCACGGATGTCGATAAGCGACAGCTGCGCAAAGTGCTGAAATTCTTCACCGGACGGGAGTGAGCATGCATTCGCATGGAGCGTCATTACCGCGCCATGACGCGCTGGCCTTGCGCAAGGCCGGGCGCACGCCGCTGGTTCCTTTCGAGCTGGTGCTGGCTGATGGTTCCATCGTGGTGGTGAACCACCTGCTGCGTGTCTTGCCGGGCAAGCGGATCGTCGGTGTCGGGGAGTGGCAAGCGCATGCCGTGTTGGTCAAGGTGTTTGTGGCGAAAGCCAGCCAGCGCCACTGGACCAGAGAGTTCGCGGGGATTTCAGCATTGCTGGACGCCGGTTTGCCAACGCCGGCGCTGCGTCATGCTGGATCGCTGCCCGGAGGTGGTCACGTCGTATTGACCGAATTCCTGAGCGGTGCTGAAAGCCTGGCGGATCGTTGGGCCCGGGAAGTTGCGTCGGCCGGGCATGAGCTTGCGCTTGACACGCTCCGGCCGGCGATGAGGCTGTTGGCGGACATGCATCGTCATGGCCTGATGCAGACGGATTTGCATCTTGATAATTTTCTTGTCGAGGGCGAGGCCTGCTGGGTGATCGATGGCGATGCCATCAATACGCGATTCTCGCCGGGCCCTCTGACGCCGAAAGTCGCCAGCGAAAATCTGGCGGTACTGTTTGCCCAGTTGCCAGTCGCCTGGGAGCATTGTTTGCCGGCGTTTCTGGCGACTTATGTGCAGGCCGGCGGGCAGTGGCTTCCTGAGATTTTGTACCCCGCGATTGCGCGGATTCGCGCCTGGCGTTTGCGGGATTATCTGAAAAAAACGGTCAGGAACTGCAGTCTGTTTTCGGTTCAGCATTCTTTCCGTCGATTTTCTTCCGTACCACGGCAGGAGCAGCCAAGACTGGCGGACTTTTTGCGTGATCCGGATGCCTTGCTTGCCACAGGTAGCCAGTACAAGGGTGGTGGTGCGAGTACCGTGGCCCGTGCTGAGTTGAATGGTCTCCGGTTGGTGGTCAAGCGCTACAACCTCAAGGATTGGAGGCATGTCCTGTCACGTTTCTGGCGGCCGACTCGGGGCTGGCGTTCGTGGCGTGAGGCGCACCGCCTGCTTTTCCATGGATTGGCGACGCCCCGGCCGCTGGCCTTGCTGGAAGAGCGCTGGGGCATCCTGAGGGGGCGGGCTTTTTTTGTCAGCGAGCTATGTCCGGGGCCAAGCCTGCTTGAACTTCTGGATTGCCAACAAGAGCCTGAGCCAGAACTCAAGGCCGCTTTGTTGCTGACGTTTCAGCGTTTGCACGGCCTGCGAATATCACACGGCGATCTCAAGGCGACCAATTTGTTCTGGCACGAGGGGCAGGTCGTCCTGATCGATCTGGATGCCATGACCCAGTATCGAACAGCTTGCACTTTTCAGCGCGCCTGGGCTTCCGACCGGCGCCGCCTGCTTCGCAACTGGCCGGCGGATTCGGTTCTCGTGCGCTGGCTGGATGCCAGTTTGCCTCCGGCCTAGGCTTCCTGCTTTTGTTCGCTGAACTGCATCGAGTGCAAGCGGGCGTAATGACCGCCGCTGGCCAGCAAGGCCTTGTGTGTGCCGCGTTCGATAATCCGGCCATGCTCCATGACAAGAATCAGATCGGCTTTCTCGATCGTTGATAGTCGATGGGCGATGACCAGGGTTGTCCGGTTGGCGGTCGCTCGTTCCAGTGCGCTCTGGATGTGGCGTTCGGATTCCGTGTCGAGCGCCGAAGTGGCCTCGTCGAGGATGAGAAGAGGGGCATCCTTGAGGATGGCGCGTGCGATAGCCAGGCGCTGGCGCTGGCCACCTGACAGCAGGACGCCATTTTCTCCGACCAGGGTTTCGTAGCCTGATGGCAGGCGCTTGATGAATTCATCGGCATAGGCGGCTTCAGCTGCCGCGCGAATTTTTTCCATCGGCATATCTGCGAGATCGCCGTAGGCGATATTGCTGGCAATCGTGTCGTTGAACAACGAGACTTGTTGTGTAACCAGTGCAATATGTTGCCGCAGGTTGCGCAGTGTGTAGGCCTCGACATCGACGCCATCAAGCAGGATGTTGCCTTGGCTGTGACAGTAGAAACGGGGAATCAGGCTGGCAAGGGTCGACTTTCCACTGCCGGAATGACCGACGAGGGCAATCATTTGTCCGGCTTCGGCAGTGAAATTGATGTCTTGCAGTACCGGGACGTCGCTGCCAGGATAAGTGAAGCTCAGGTTGCGAATTTCCAGGTGGCCCGTTACGTCCGTACGCTCGATGGTGCCGTCATTGGTTTCAGGTGTCTCATCCAACTGTGCAAAGATGCTCTCCGCCCCGGCAAGGCCTTTCTGAATGGTCGCGCTGACTTCCGACAGTTGACGAATGGGCTTGGGCAGCATGCCGGCTGCCGTGATGTACGACACCAGATCGCCGGCAGATGCGTCGCCGCGCAACAACAGGACGAGGAAGAGGACGCCGGCCATGGTCGAAAAAATGACGAATTGCAATGCAGGGGTGAAGGTGGCCCCCGTCTTGACCATGCGCAACTGCTTGGCTGTGTTGTCCTCGCTGGCTTTGCCAAAACGTACGGACTCATAGTCCTCTCCGCCAAAGCTGCGAACCACCCGGTAGCCCTGTATCGTTTCGGAGGCAACATGAGTCAGATCGCCCATGGCTGTCTGTATTTTTTTGCTTTGCCGGCGAAAGCGCCGACTGGCGTTGCCGACCATGATGCCAATGATCGGCAGGACGATGAGCATGACCAGCGTCAGTTTCCAGTTCATCCACATCAGGTACGCGAACAGGAAGATAATGGTCATGCCTTCGCGGATGACGACCTTGATGGCGTCGGTGGCGGCACCGGTCACCATGGTGACGTTGTAGGTGATGCGGGAAATCAGGTGGCCCGAGTTTTCGCGATCGAAATAGCTGTTCGGCAGCTTCAGCAGGTTGTTGAAGAGTTCCCGGCGCAAGTCGTGGATCAGGCCGAGTGAGACGCGCGCCAGATAGTAGTTGCCGAGAAAGGATCCGATCCCCTGCCAGGTGATGATCATCACCAGGAGGATTGGGACGCCGTACATCAACTCGATGTTGCCGATTATCGGAAAGTCGTGACGGGTAACACCTGCAGGTGCCGTCAGGCTGTCGACAAAATACTTCAGCACGGTCGCCATCATCGGTTGTGATGAGGCGAAGATTATGTAGCCTGCGATGCTGATGGCAAACAGGCCGATGAAGGGGCGCAGATAAGCCAGCAGTCGCAGATAAATCTTCACGGAAGATGCTTGGGATGAGGATTTATGCATTCGGTATCTGCTTGGCGTTCTGGGTGATTAGACCGACGATTTTATCATGCGAAAAGTCGCCTGCCGGCCTCGGCGGCCGGTTAAAATCGGCCTTTTTGGCGGACGGATCTGGTCTTGATACGGTTGAGCAAAATGGAATACCTGAGCTGGCGCGAGGGGGCTGAAATTCTCGAAGCCGATGGGTATGGCGACAAGGTGCTGGCACTTCGCGATGGCACCATGCTCAAGCTTTTCAGGCGCAAGCGGCTGTTTACATCAGCGCTGCTTTTTCCTTACGCCCGACGTTTCATCAGCAATGCCAGAACGCTTGCACGGCTTGGCATTCCGGTGCCGGTCGTGGTGGACGAGGTTGTCATTCCCGAAATGCAGCGCCATGGCGTGCTTTATCGTCCGCTGCCTGGCGTTACGTTGCGTCAGATGGTCCTTCGCGGGATGGTTTCAGCGGAGCGTCAGCATGAGTTGAAGGACCAGCTGACCCGTTTCATCATCGAGTTGCACAATAACGGCATATATTTTCGCTCGCTGCATATCGGCAATGTCGTCCTGACTCCGGATGGCAGGATGGGGCTGATCGATTTTGCCGACCTTCGCATCTATCCCTGGTCGCTGGGCAAGTACTTGCGGGCGCGAAACATGAAACGCATGCAGCGCTTCGAACATGAGCTTGACTGGCTGGATTTGCCAGCGATCATCGCCGGACGGCGAGGAGCGGAGCAACGAGGATGAGTACGCCAGCCGTATTGCCTTCGTCCCGCCGCTTGTGGTGGCAGTTTCTTGTTGCCTGCACCGGCTCGGCGCTGCGTGGGCGCTGGTCCATGCCCGGGGGGCATCGGCCACCTCGCGGGGGGGCTGTGATTCAGCCGCAGTTTTTCGGCGTGGGGGTGGCGACGCATGCGGATCCTGCTGTGGATGTGTGGATCATCGAGGCATTGCGTGCTGCTGGAATCAGCCATGTCCGCCTTGATTTCACCGAGTGCGATCCGGGAGGGGCGGCAGAGCGCTTCCTCGAATCCCTGCTTGACGCGGGGTTTTCCGTCCTGCTACATGTCTTTCAGACGCCAGCAGAGGCTCGCTTGATGCCGGAGGCCCAGGCTGAGGCCCGTTGGGAGGCTCTGCTGGAGCACCTGCTCACGCAACATGGCGAGCGTGTGTGGGGAATCGAAGTCGGATCCACGCTGAATCGCGAGCGATGGGCTGGTTATACCCTCAGAGGTTTTCTCTCCATGTGGGAGGCGGCATGGCAAGCAGCCCATGAACATGGCGTGTGTCTGGCCGGGCCGAGCGTGACGGATTTCGAGCCGCCGTGGAATGTCGGCTTGCTGAATCTGCTGGCCAGACGCGGCCGCTTGCCGCAAGTGCATACGGATAATCTTTTTTCTGAGCGATGTACCGAGCCGGAACGATTCGATCACAAGATACTTGGTCATCGACTGACGGGCTTGCATCGATTCAATCTGGTGAAGAAGGCGCGACTGCTGCAGCGGATTGGTGCGGACGCCGGCGTGCCCCGCCTGCTTTCTCCCGCAGCATTCTGGACCTTGCCGCGCATTGCTAGGACGTTGCCTGATAGCGAACAGAAGCAGGCCGATTATCTGACACGTTATCTGGTGTTGTGCGCAGCCTCGGGGGCGCTGGAAGGGGCATGGTGGGGGCCGCTGGTCTGCCACCGGGAGGGATTGGTTGATGACGGGGTCACGCCTTATCCCTCGCTTGAGCGTATTAGCCACTATGCGAGTGTTGGCGGCGACTTGACAAGGTATCGATATCGCCCAGCTTTCGATGCGTTGCGGACGATCTCCGGTGAGCTGACTGGGATGGCCTATGCCGGGCGACTGAACTGTGAACCGGGGCTGGAAATCCACGCTTTCCGGCAAGGGGAAAGCTGCCTGCATGTGGCCTGGACCATCAACGGTCGATCGGCAGCCTTGGGGCGACTGTATGCGCAGGAGAGTCTGGCATGTGTGACCCTGCGAACGCGGGATGGTGAGCCATTGTTCGAGCCGCAGCACCAATTGCTCAGTGAAACCCCGATTTTCCTGCGCTGGAGTGGCGGCAACGTCCCCGTTCCCGCTGCTCGCCTCTCTCTCCTGCACGGTGTCGCGTTGCATCGTCATCGTCCGGATGGCGGTGATTGGTTTTTCGAGGAGGCAGACTGGCAGGGGGTGGTCAGGGCCGCAAGCTTGAGCGAAGCAAAAATTCTGTGGCAAAACCTGTTGCCTGCACTCCAGTTTGGTCCCAGTGCTGCCGGATTGATGCGCAAGGCAAGAAATGCCATCTGGACCTTGCCGGAGAATGCCATCTGCAGCCAGGGAGAAGGCGGATGGGTTGTCAAGAAGCCGGTGAAAATGCATCTTCACAAGAGATTCCTGGATCGTTTCAAGCCATCAAAAGCAGTGCGTAGTTGGTCTGGCAGTTGCGAATTGCTACGCAGGGGAATTGCTGCGGCACCGCCCGTGGCGTATATCGAGCGTCGGGTCGATCCCGGTTTGCTGGAAAACTATTACGTCTGCTCACGTGTCGCCGCGGATTTTTCCATTCGGGACGTATTTTCAGCCTTGGCCCAGGGCGAGTCGGCCTACGCTGGTATTGCGGCCGATACTATCTACGCATGGGTTGCCGACTACCTGCTGCGCCTGCACGCGCGAGGCATTCATTTCCGTGATTTGTCGGGTGGAAATCTGCTGGTTGAGGTTGCCGAGGGGCAGCCTTGGCGGTTCACGCTGATCGATACAGGAAGGCTGCGGGCCTACAACCAGGCCTTGCCGCTGAGGCTTCGTCTGGACGATCTGGTCCGCGTGTGCAACAAGTTGCACTGGGCTGGGCGCGAGGCATTGCTGGGCCGCTATTACTCAGCAATGGGGCGACCCTTTGGACGCTGGCAACGACTGCCGTTCTATCTTTATGACTGGAAAGTTGAACTCAAGCGTCGTTACGGGCGAAAGGCGCTGAAGCGTTTGCTGCGTGCCTAGTCCTCTGCGTCCAGCGTGGTGTGAACGCTGAAAAGCTCTCCGGCCCGAACTGCCTTGCGGAAAAACTCGTTCTCTCCGGTGCGGGGCCAGCGGCGGGCGGCGAGTAGTTGTTGCACCTTGCGTCGAAATGCCCTTTTCCAGGGTTGTGGCGTGGTCAGGTCATGGTGCATGGCCAGCGCCATCGCCTTGTCAAGTTGGGCTGCATCCGAGATCGGTCGAAGCCAGAATCGCTCTGCTTGCCCCGCGCTGCTTCTCGGCGGCAGGGTGATGCCTCCGCCGGCCGGCCCCATCGGCCAGCGATCATTGTTGTGAAGGTGGTTCGCATAGAGCAGGAAATGGCTTGCAGGGCGGTCGGAAATCTCTTGGAGTGCCGCCTGAAGGGCGTGGCTTGTTGCTTGATGGTCGGGGTGCGGATCGATTTGCGGATGGGGCAGGATGATGACTTGCGGACGGAAATGGCGAACGATTGCGGCTAGGTCGGCAACCAGGTTACGCCAAGTCGGATTGCCCTGTGCATCACCGGGCAATGGCAGGCTGTTCCATTGTCGTGCCGTACGCGTGTCGCACTCGCCTGATGTCCTGGAACCGAAGGACTGCTCCGGTGCAGCCTGCATCGACTGAAGTTGCATGCAGTAATAGCCCAATTGCAGGCAGGATGTTTGGGGAACATTCCCCCAGAGCGGGATGGCCATGCTGTCCCAGGTGCGCAAACGTCCCTTGAGTCGCGAGGCTTGTGCTGGATCAAGCCCCAGTGTTTCATAATGTCCGGCTTCGACTTCCCCCTGCGTCAGGGTGACGATCATGACATCCTTCGCTGCTTGGTAGAGCCCAAAGGCTGCCAGTTCGGCGTCGTCAGCGTGTGGTGCAAGCACGAGCAGGCGCTGCTCGCTGAAATCCGGGTTCCTGAAACCGGTAATGTGCAGCGGGCCATGAAGCTGGCAGTGATGGGTATGCACTTTGATATTTTCAGCCGTAGCCATCTCGTTCGTCTGCTGCATGACCCAATGGCGTTGGCCACGACTTCCGCGTTCGAAATGGAATCGTTGCCCGGAAATTTCCAGCCAGGGGTCCAGAAAATGGCCTGCCAGGTTGCTTTCGATGCGGCAGCTAAACACCAGCGTATCTGCTGCTGGCAGAGGGCCGGCAAGCTTGATCTGTCCAGATTCGATACTGGCGGTGCGATCCCAGTCGCCAGCAAGGGCGAAGTGGTAGTCCGATCGTGGGCTGTAGAACAGGTGATCGGAAAACCAGGCTTCATGGGATAGCCAAAGGCCTAAGGCAAATAGCGGTACAAACCACCATCCCGCGATTACGCCGGATAACAGCAGCATGGCTGCGGCAGCGAACAGCATCATGCGTTTGTTGCGACGATGCTGGCGCAGCAGTTCGGTTTTATCGTGTTTCATGTTCAGGTGCGATACATCGACACCGGGTGGCACCAACGCATCTTGTACTCGCGGTCGGCGCGTCCGAAAGAGTAACGCAGCATGCTGCCGGATTCACTGGCCATCGTGCGTGCCGACTGCGTGTTGATGTAGCTGAGAATGCTTCCGGGGCTATAGTCCCGGTAAGCAGGATCGACGCCGCCATTGACGTATTCGACGCTGATCCAGCCAGGAGATCGCACGTGATACAGCAGTTGGAAAGCAATTGGCTGTTCATCATGCAGCAGCACACTACCCATCATGAAAGGGCGCATGGCACGGAGGACATCGACGAGCATGGCTTTTCCCGGGACTTCAAAGCCCCAGCGACGTGCGAATAACTCACTGTAGGTGGCAGCCTGCTCTTCTGGTTCGAACTGCGAGATATCACGGATTAACCCTCCGCTCTCAAGAAACAGACGCAATTCTCGCCGTTGATTGTAAAGAAATTTCTTGCTGTAGTTTTCCAGCGGCCGGACCATCGCCAATGCTTCATCCTGTATTTTCAGACCAGAAACATCAGGCGCATGCAGTGGTGATATATAGTTTCCGGAAAAACGCAGGGGAATGTGCTTTCCCTGCGCAAAAGGGAAAATGAACTCGGCGTTGCCCAGGTCGAAAAGCCGTTTCTTGCCATGACGTTTCAAACCATTACGCGAGAGTGCGAGATCGCGCCCCCAAGTCGCCAGCGCTCCAGCTATCCCGCTTTCCCCTGGGTAGCCCAGATAGCGGACGGGAATGCCGGCGATTTCGGAAAGTGCATGGACAACGTCAGGATGTGTGATGACGCTTCCACCGTAACGCCGCCAAGTAGCAGCATATTCGGTTTTGTCAATGGACTCCCAGCCGGATTCACGCCAGGGACGAAAGAAACTCAAAAAAGGCATTTATGTATTGGTATGCGTCTGGGGAGTGCGGCTTCCCGGATGAATAATGAGGGCCGCCGGAAGCAGGATCAGCAGCCAGAGTTCGTCCGGGTTTCCCACAAGAAAACTACCATCGAATGCCAAACCGATCATGCCGCTAAGGAGATAGAGCCCCCAAGGATTGCGATTTTTCCACGCAATGTACATGGTCAGCGACATCAACAGGCAGAACGTAAGCAAGGCCGGCAGGCCAGCAAAGACACCTAGCGAGAGATAAATGCTGTGGGGGTGAAGAATCCCGCCGCCACCTGTCAGGATGACGTCGCTCTTGTGCTCCATGCCGCAGCCTTGCATAAGGCCACAGTCTCTCCATTCATTCATCAATGCTGCCCAAATTTCAAAGCGGGCTGAATCTCCCCGGGCTACCAGTGCGTGAATCTGCGGGATTTCCGAATATGCCCATAATGCGCAGCCAGCCATCAGCAGGCCTCCAACCGAAAGGAATCTGCGCGTTTGAGGATGGGTGCTTGCCAGGTAGATGATTGCCATAAAAGAAAGTACGAACAGTCCGACCAGACCTGAGCGACTTTGCAGGGCGAAGGCAGCGATGAAGAGTGTGAACAGCAGGCCTGCGATCAGTTCTTTCCAGGCACCTTGCCGTATCCAGCTTGGAAGATTCAACGCAAAACAACAGCTTAACCAGATACTGGAGTAGATGGGCCCGGTCATTCGCCCTGGTAGCCATAATACCTTCTCGCCAAAAGCATACTCACCGATAATCCAGTAATAAATACTGGAGCCGCCCATGTAGATAAGCACACTCCAGAAAAGGCTGCGTGTGAAATCTGAATCAAGGAAGATTTTTGGTGCAATGAGTTGTCCAACTGCCAGCATGAACAGACAGACGTAGAGAATATGTTTGAAGAACTGTGCATCACCTGATTCAATGCCGACGTAGATCAGCCAGAGCATAAGCAAGCCCCAAAGCCAGAAAACACGTGATATTTCGAGTTTTCGACAATGTCCGCCAATCAGGGCAAATAGCGCAGGCAACGCCATCAGGGCATAGAAAACGTTGTTCACCATCTTCGACGTGGGTAGCAGCATGAAGCTGGCGATAAAGGCCAATAGGCCTGCTGTAAGCAGTTTTTGCAGGCGTGTTTCACCAAGCGCTGAGTAGAGATGATGGATCAAAATAGTCCCCCGATCAGGATGCCTAGGCCGAGCGCCAGAGCAATACGGATTTTTTCCATTTTCTTGCGCCGCGCCTTTGCTTTTCGCTCCCGCGGTAGAGTGACATGTTCTCCCCAGCCTGTATGGAGTACTGCATCATTTTCAAGAATGAGCGCATAGCGCTCTGCTGCTGCATAGAGTCTGGAAAGCGTTTTTTCACCCGGGTATTGGGCGAATGGTGCCAAGGGAAGGTAGTCCGCCAGTCGGCGCAAGCCGGGATTGAATGAAAAACCCTGCCAGTCTGCCTTGTCGGAAAAAACCTGATAACAGGGGATGCCGGCCAGCGTCTTGCGCGGCCCCAATTGCACGTAGGGGCTATGGATGGAGAGGTCGTGCGCGTAGCTGCGTAACCAGACTTGCAGGGCTTGTGTGTCTTCCTGCAAGAGCGCGAGAGAGTCTTCGATGAAACCCGGTCGATAAAATGCCCAATCATCCTCGCAGTGGAAGATCCATGGCGTTTCGACATGGCTGTAGGCCAGATCGACAGATTTCATTTGTCCAAGTTTTGGCGTATTGACGAAAAACCGCGTCCACGGGCGCCAGTGCTCGGGAATGCAACTGGAGACTGTTTCATCACCGGAGTCTTCGGTGATCAGCACAGCCCGTATCGGGGCCGTGTTGTAGTTGTCCAGACTCTCCAGTGTTCTGCGTAGCAGGTCGAAGCGGCCGCAACTGGTGACCACGATGGAAATTTGGCTGTCGTTGGAGAAGATCATGATGGGCAGGCCCGGAAGCCGGTTGTGGTGATATGCCAGCAGCCGCTTTTTGGTAGCGCAGAATCTGCCAGTGAGTTTTGTTCTGCTTCGCTGCACCAGTCCGTTCGCTGTTTCCACCCAATGAAATGGAAGTATGGAAATGCGCGCGGTCCATCGGCGCTATTGGTCAATTTTCCACGCTTCCAGCACCAATGGCTCGGGAAATTGAAGCTGCCATCATGCCATGGAACACGGCCATAGGGCGTGGTGCAGGCCTCGATAAACTCACTGCGGTGCCAGAGTGGATTGGTGAGCGAAAGGAGCCTGCGGAGCGGGCGTGGCCATTTCTTGAAACGGACGAAAAGCCGGCTGAACGCCCCTTCGTCAAAACCGAAATGCTCCCTGCTCTCCAGTTTTTCCTGCCAGTTAGGGACCTGGCGAAAAAGGCTACGTATTTCCGGGGTGTTGCGAAGAAGGCAGAGGTGCCCGGATATCCGGCGCTCGTGTGTGGACAACACGTCATGACGCTCCAGTCGCGCCGGGGTGAAGTAATTGCGCAGGTCGCCATAAATGAGGTCAATGTCGCTGAATCCCCAGAAATCGTAACCTGATAATGCCTCTGCGTGAACTTCTCCGAGTGCCGGTTTGAGGTCGCAGAGTTTGTAGGGACTGTCCGGTGTGAAGCTGATTTCCAACTTCTCGGAAACTGACTGACAATAAGCCTTGAAAGTGGTCGCGACGAAGCGCACGTTCTCCGGTGCATCCTTGGGGGTGCCGCAGTCGGTCAGGAATAGCCAGTCAATATCCGGGTTGTATCGGCAACTCTCCAAAAAAAAAGTCATCCAGAATGGCCATTTGCCGAAATAGGGAACAATGAACAGGATTTTTTGGTGCGGTGGGGAAGGTGGCGTCATGCGCGCTCCGTGGTTGTCTGTTCCTCAACAGTGCTGATTTTTGTCAAAATCCAAGGCGATTCCGGAAGCGGGTCATCCAGCCTGGTGGCGGTTGCTGTCTTAAGTCTGGCCTCATCGCATCGACAACGCTTGCACCCAGTGTGGCGAACTCGTAGTGGCTTGCTGCCAAGTCTCGGCCCCGTCTTGCAATATGTTCGGTCAAGGCAGGGTTCTGTCTAAGTACTGCCAGCTTTTGACGCAGTTCGGCAACATCGCGATAAAGCACCAGGTTTTCCATGTCAATGAATCCGAGGGCCTGGTTTTCGGCTTCGCCCTGGTTGTAGGCCAATAGCACACAGCCGCATGCCATTGCCTCAAAGTTCTTGATCATGTATTCGCCCATGCCAACGTCGGCACTGACGAAAAACCGGATACGGTTCAATGTCTCAAGATATTCCGCCCCCGATTTTGTGCGCGTGACCAGCAATGTTTCTTGTTGTCCAAGGTCTTCAAGCAATCGGCGTCGCCCATCATAGGCCGTGCTTTTGACGCTGCCCACAAACGCCAGTTCGATATCGCGCTCAATGCCTTTGTCGTGAAGCAAGGTGCCGTCGTAACCTTTCGGGACGAAAACGGCATCAAAGCCTTCTGATCGTAATTGCTCGGTTACCGTGAATCCCGAAGAAATGACTCGCGCCCAAGGCAGATGTCGGTAATGCTTGGAAAAGCATCCACTGTATTTGCAGGGAATGTAATTCTGATAAGCGTCATGCTCCAGAATGACAAGGTTGGGAACGCTGGCGATGAATTCGACTTGCCGGATTTCCTGTTTGAAACGCAGGAAAAACAGGATTCGGTCATAGTTGGTGACGTCGACGTTTTGCTTGAAATAGCGACGCAGATGTCTTTGTTCCGTATCGTCCAGCCAACGTATGTCGCAGTCGCAGTGGGCGGCGATGCCCTCGTAAAAACGGTCAAGGATGACGCGTTGTTCTTTTTGAACAAGGAAAAGAACTTTCATCATGCGGTTTCCGGTATTTTTTCAGTGGTCAGCGGCGTCATGTGGTCGCGCGTGATTCGCAATCCTGAATAATGTGCTTGTGCTTCAGGGGGGCGCTGGTTCAGGTGGAGTAGAAAGTCGGCGGGTTTGTCCATTGGCGCGTGGCTGAGGTAATTCCGAGGCAGATTCCACCAGCGACTGGCCAGCAGGCCCACAATGATCTCAGGCGGATGGCGAAAACGAATAACGCGACCCGGGGTGCCGGCGAATATCGCGTAGGGGGGTACATCCTGTGTAACGATCGTGCGTGCCCCAATCACTGCTCCGGTTCCAATCGTCACGCCCTCCATGATGATAGCCTCCCGGCCAACCCATACGTCATGCTCTAGCCTTGCCGGCCTTGCGGGGGGGACGAAATTACGTCCATCGGCATCGTGTTGGAACGGGTGTGTGCTAACCCAGTCCAGAGGGTGTCCGTGGCGCTCCAATCCCAAGATGACGCCGTTTCCGATAGAACAGAAACGGCCAATTTTACTGATGCTAAGAATTTCGCAGCCGCTGCGAATATACGATGACGCTCCTACGGAGAGGTGTTGAAAACTGATGCTTGCTGAGGCGATGCTTGCCCCTTCCTCAATCTGAAGTTGCGCTGACTTCCCCAGTTTTTTCTGGTCAAAGGCAATTTTTATATCGAGCGCCCGGAGGCGTCGATTCAGCAGGAGTTTTCTGACGTATGCGCGCATTCGTTTGTTGCCAGGTTGAGCTGAATTTTTTCTGCCAGGGTGTTTTCGTCGGGCGGGGCGCACAGCACCGGCATGAGTGCCTTGATTTCGGGAAGCGGCAGGTGCCACCACTGCAATTTCAAAAGCAATTCCGTGATCATTGGTGAAAAGCGGGACTTGATGAAAGTTGCCGGATTTCCTCCCACGATCTGGTAAGGAGGGATGTTGCCGATGACCGTTGAATTGGCGGCGATGACTGCACCGTCGCCAATATTTATTCCCGACATGATGGTGACACCGGAGCCTATCCATACATCGTTGCCGATTATCACGTTCCCCTTGGTGCTTGGGTGATCCCCAATGTGAAAGTCGCCGAAATATTCATTGTGCACGTGCCCGAATGGGTAAGTGCTTATCCAGTCAGTTCTGTGATTTCCGCCAAGAAATATCTGAACATTGTCTGCAATTGAGCAAAACTTGCCAATTTCCAAACCCGCTCCTTCACCCCACTGCCGAATGCGCAGATTTTCTGAACCGTAGGTAAAGGTGCCAATTTTTATGCAGCTTTTCCCCTTGAAATAGGTGGTTTGGACGGCCGGGTCTGTCGCCTGACGCTTCCTCTTTCTTGAGAATATTTTATGAAATATTTTCATTTTTGAATTGAGGGTTGTGTTCGGTGTGCTTGATCGCCCGAAGTTGCCAGAGAAGATGGGTTTTTCGCTGTCTTTTAATCAGAGATCTCTTCAGGCTACGGAGATGTTTTCCAATACTACGCTCAGCTGTCAGGTGAAGCCTGGGGTGAACCCATGTCGATTCGATGACTTCAAACTGTCCCATGAACCCGTAATTCCGGCTATAGAGATAATCCCGGCAAAAATACTGGTGGGTTTCTTCTGTGATGATGTTGATGTGGGTCGGGTCCTGAAAGGCTTCGGGGGCAGGGTATGCAGGTGTGACAGCGTAGAACACTCCGCCATGGTTCAAGGTCCGCCATATTTCATTCATCAGCTCAATGAATGGAAAACGTACTTGGTTTTCTTGGGAGAGCAGCATTCGGGGGATGTGTTCGATAAAATCGAAAGCAGATATCGAATCGAAATAATTGTCTTGAAACGGTATGGGCTCAAGCGTCAAATTGGCGCTTCGGTAATTCAGATTGGTCTGCTCATCCCGTGGGGGTTGATAAATGTCAACACCAAAGACTTCCTCTGCACCAAACGGGTTACGTGGGCGTTTGCCGCATCCAATGTCGAGATGGCGTTTCATTTTCTTAGGCTTTCCTTGATGAACAACAGGCCCAGTTTTGTGTAAAAGGTGAGCAGTTTCCGGAAGTAGGTCAGAACCCCAATTTGTCCCCATTTCCTTTGGAAATCAATTTTGGCTCGTCTCGTCAACAGGCGCTGCTGAACACGAGGTCTCGACTTGAGCGTCTTGCTCTCCACGTGGTCGACGATTGCATTGCTGATCAGCGCATGACGCAAACCATGTTTTTCCAGCGTCATGGCGTAATCATTATCAGCAAACCAGAATTTGAAGCGCTCATCCAGTAACCCGGTGACGTCGAGCATGTCACGGCGGAAAAACAGACACCAGCCGGCGACTTCCATCCTGACTCTGTATCCGTAATGTGCACCGGTACCAGGATTGATGCCAACGCTTGGATGATGGAGTGAACAGATTGGACTGGCGCTGTATAGCGCAGGGTCGTTTTTGAATGCGGCAAGCAAGGCGCTGGCCCAACCCGGGTGGAAAACCAGGTCGTTGTTGCACAGGCAGACGTACGATGCCGAGGACATCGCAATCCCGATATTCATGTAGGCGTGATAGCCAAATGGCGTTGTCGGGTAGATGGTGCGTATATTCGCGCCTTGGTAAGGAGCCGCCTTGGCATTTGACTCGATAACGATGATGCGGAATTCAATGTCGGGATTGTCCTGTTCCGACGCGAGCAGGGTTTCCAGGCCGTGCTCAGTGGTTTCGCGCAGTGCCGGGGTGCTGGCCAGGCTCAGGATGATGATGTCGATTGTGGTCATCGGCGGCTCGGCAAAAGGTGTAGCGCGGTCATTTTTTGCCAGAAATCCTCGCGAATCGTTGCGTCACTGAAGGCTTCGACGCGAGTATTTCGGAGTCCGGGACGCGGTGCCGTTTTCAGGCATTCGGCAAGTTTTTCAGAGTCCCCCAGCGGGAACAATTGTCCATGGCCGGTAACGATTTCCCGGGCTCCTCCACAATCGGTGGCAATGATTGGCAGGTCTGCTGCCATGGCTTCCAGCAAGACCATTCCGAAGGGTTCGTGATCTGAACTGAGAGCAAAGACATCAAAAGCGCGGAAGTAACGCCGGGCGTCCGGAATCTGGCCGAGAAAGAGTACGCTTTGATCGACACCAAGTTGGGTGGACAGGGCTTTCAGGTCGTTTGCCAGCTCGCCAGTCCCCAGTATGACCAGCAGGCTCTTTGCTGGAAGTTTTTCTCGAGCTAGCGCAAAGCCACGGATCAGGGTGGCCTGGTCCTTGTCCGGGTGCAGGCGTCCAACATTGCCAATGATGTAGGCATCCTGAGGAAGGCCTAAGGCGTTGCGTGCTTCGGTGGTGCTCAGTTGTTCCAAACGCAGTTGAGCCGAGTCGATACGGTTGTAAAGCGTCTGGATTTTTGTGGCAGGCCATTTGGGCAAGCATGCGCGAATGTCGTCACGGACTGCATCGGACACACCAAGTAGCCACAAACGTTTCTGGAAAAATTGGGCAAACCAGCGTCGACTACTGCGCGCATAGTCGCCAAAGGCGTGATGCACAGCCAAAACAGGTAGTGTCTTGCTTGCCAGGCAGGCGATGTAGAGTGGCTTGAAGCGGTGGGCGATGATCAGCGCGAAGTCGCGACTTGCCAGAATTTGCCTGACTGCACGGATGGCTTTCAGCTTCAGGCCAGCGACTTCCTTGCTCCTGAAATTCAGGAAGAGAACCTCGTCGGAGGCTGATCCATCTCGGGCGGCCTGGGTATCCTCGCCTGTCAGGTATACGGTCAGGACCTTGTACTGTGTGTCCCGGAACAGGGCAGCGTATTGCCGGGCGACATCAAGGAAGGGGCCGTAATGGCAATGACAGAACTGCAGTATCCAGCGCTCCGCCATGCTTCACCCCATTTTCACGACAAGCACATCCTGCATGATCAGGTACTGCAGATCCGATCCATAGAACATGTTCAGCGCGTCGGTCGGCGAGCAGATCATCGGTTCGCCGCGACGGTTGAGCGAGGTGTTGAGGACGACACCGTTGCCGGTGAGCTTTTCCATCGCCTTCATCAGATCGTAGTAGCGCGGGTTGTATTCGCGCTTGAGGACCTGCGCGCGCGAGGTGCCATCCTCGTGGACGACTTCCGGTACGCGGGTCTTCCATTCCTCGGCAACTTCGAAGGTGAAGGTCATGAACGGTGCTGGGTGCTCGTTACCGAGCATCTGCGGGCCGACCGTGTCGAGCATGCTCGGGCAGAACGGGCGCCAGCGTTCGCGGAACTTGATCTGTTCGTTGATCCGGTCTGCAACGCCGGGGGCGCTCGGGCAGCCGACGATGGAGCGGCCACCGAGGGCGCGCGGGCCGAATTCCATGCGTCCCTGGAACCAGGCAACCGGATTGCCGTCGGCGAGGATCTGTGCGATGCGTTCAGGTACGGCGGTGTCGCCGTTGGCAATGACTTCCCACTGCGGCTTGGCCGGATGGCGGGCGCAGGCGGCGATGACGTCCTCGTTGCTGTATTCGGGGCCGAGGTAGACGTGTTCCATCTTCTCGACCGGCACGCCGCGTTGGACCGACACCCAGGCGGCAGCGCCGATGGCCGTGCCAGCGTCACCGGAGGCCGGCTGGACGAATAGTTCCTTCAGTTCCGGACGGGCGATGATCTTCTGGTTGAGCTTGACGTTGAGCGCGCCGCCGCCGGCGAAGGCCAGCTTGCCGGTTTCCTTGAGGATGTCGCCGAGGTAATAGTCCATCATCTGTAGCGACAGATCCTCGAACAGCTTCTGGATGCTCGCCGCGTAGTGGATGTACGGGTCGTCGGCGATATCGCCGTGGCGCATCGGGCCCAGCCATTCGATCAGCTTGGGCGAGAAATAGTAGCCTTTGCCTTTTTCCTTGTAGCGGCGGAAGCCGATCACGTTGGCGTAGTCGGTATTGACGATCAGCTCGCCGTTCTCGAATTTGGCCAGGCGTGAGAAATCGTATTTGCTCGGGTCGCCGTAGGGCGCCATGCCCATGACCTTGTATTCGCCATCAAGCATCTCGAAACCGAGGTATTCGGTGATTGCGCCGTAGAGGCCGCCGAGCGAATCCGGATCGTAGAACTCCTTGATCTTGTGGATCTTGCCGTTTTCGCCATAGCCGAAGAAGGTGGTGGCGTATTCCCCCTTGCCGTCGATGCCGAGGATCGCCGTCTTTTCCGTGAAGCCGGAGCAGTGATAGGCGCTGGAAGCGTGCGTCAGGTGGTGTTCGACCGGGATGATCTCGGTCTTGGCTAGGTCGAAACCGAGCTGCTGCAGACACCATTCGATGCGTTTCTTGTAGCGCTTGAAGCGGCGGTTGCCGTTGAGCAGGGCGTCGAGCGCGCGGTCTGGTGCGTACCAGTAGCGCTTGGCGTATTGCCAGCGGGCCTTGTCGGCCAGGCTGATGGGGGCGAAGGGGATGGCTACGGCGGTCACATCCTTCGGCTTGATGCCGGCGAAGTCCAGGCAGAAACGCGCCGATTCGTAAGGCATGCGGTTTTTTGCGTGCTTGTCGCGGACGAAGCGTTCCTCTTCGGCGGCGGCAACGAGCTTGCCATCGATGTAGAGGGCGGCCGACGGGTCGTGGGTCAGTGCGCCGGAAAGGCCAAGAATGGTCAGTGCCAAAGTGTTCGTCTCTTCTTGAAAAAACGGCCGGAAAGGGCGTCGACCGTTAAAAACCGAAGTATACCTGCTCGCTGTCGCTTAGGTGGCGAGTGCAGCAGCGTGTGCGGAGAGCAGCGCGGCCCAGTCGTCGGGATTCCAGATTTGCTGGTGTCGGCGCAACTGATCCAGATCGTGCCGGGCAGCACGCCAGGGCAAGTAAGGGCGGCGCAGCTTTTCCAGATCGATCAGCGCAATTAACAGCGTGCCGTCCTGCCAGCGGTACATCACGTGGTTGTCGTAGAGGCAGCTATGTTGCAGTCGGGCGCGGTGCATCCGACCGACTGTTTCACCGGTGGCAATGGCGAGTTGCCGTTTTTCATCCGGGGATAGCGTAGCGGCGTCTGCGATCGCCTTGAAGCCCTCCAGTTCGCGGGTGACCAGAAGCCCTTCGAAGCCTTCGGGGCCTTGGCGGCTGCCATGGAATACTGGTTCTGGAACCTGTATGCCCAATGCTGACAAGCATTGGATGTTGGCAAATTCGCGGCTCGTTGTCGGCATGCCGAACGGGTGGCCCAGGCTGCGATAAAGATGGTTGTTCTGCTTTTTGATGTAGTACAGCGTGTCGCCGAAACGGGCTGTCATCATGCCGCTCCAGCCTGAGCGCCGCTGGTTCGGTTCTTCGACCCATTGGCCGGGTGTATTCCACCACTCGTCAAAATTGTCGGGTGTGCCTGCGGATCCATTTATCGTTTCTTGCATGGGCTTTTCCGTGATTAATCAGTAAGGCCTGGGTTCGCCGGGCGGTCGTGTCTTGAAGCGGCGATGAACCCAGTAATACTGGCTGGGCATGGTGCGGATTTCTGCCTCGATCCAGGCGTTCATGCGCGCTGCGTCGGCCACCGGATCGGTGCCCGGGAAGTCGGTCCAGGCGTCGCCGATGTGGACTTCATAGCCAGCGCTCCCCGGCAGCATGCGCGTGACGCAACTGAGTACGGTGGCGCCGGCGGCCCTGGCCAGGCGCGGCAGGCCGGTGATGGTCGCTGTCTGGATGCCGAAGAAGGGGACGAACACCGCATCACGACGACGCGGGTTGAGATCGGGCAGGTAGTAGAAGGGGCGTCCGGACTTCATTGCCTTGACTGTCGCTCGCGCCCCGTCCTGGCGCGACAGCAGCAACTGATCGCCGAAGCGACTGCGCCCCTTCAGCAGAACCTGATTGAAAACGGGATTGGTCTGTTCGGAATAGATGCTGACGATGTTGAAGCGCATGGTGATGGCGACACCGCCGGCATCCAGGCCAAGGAAGTGCGGGGCCATCAGGATAACTGGTTTGCCGGCTGCGAGTTCGGCACGGATTTTCTCTTCGCCGACGACCCGGACGGTGCGCTCGATACGCTCGCGGCTGCCCCACCAGAAGATGCTGCGTTCCAGCATGCTGCGCCCGAGCTGGGCAAAATGCATTTTTGCCAGATTGTTGCGGTCGACCGCAGAAAGTTCAGGAAAACACAGCGCGAGATTTGTTTCGGCGATTTTCCTGCGTTGCCCGCCGACGCGGTACAGCAGGGCGCCGAGCGCCCGTCCGAGCGGCGTCAGCAATGACAGCGGGAGGAAGTGCAGCAGCCAGAGCAGCGCGACGGCCGGCAGACTGAATAGTCGGGTCAGCATGTCAGGAAGGTCTGCAGAAGAATTTGGAAAAGCTTCCCCGGGTGTGCCGGGGAAGCATTTTTGGTGGGCCCGCACGGACTTGAACCGTGGACCAAAGGATTATGAGTCCTCTGCTCTAACCAACTGAGCTACAGGCCCGGAAAGCTTAGTTGCCAGTCGGGTCGAGGAAGCTGCGCAGCTTGTCGGAGCGGCTTGGGTGACGCAGCTTGCGCAGGGCCTTGGCTTCTATCTGGCGGATGCGTTCGCGGGTGACGTCAAACTGCTTGCCGACTTCTTCCAGTGTGTGGTCGGTGTTCATCTCGATGCCGAAACGCATGCGCAGGACCTTGGCTTCGCGCGTCGTCAGGCTGTCGAGGATGTCCTTGGTGACGCCGCGCAGGCTGGAGAACATCGCTGCGTCAGCCGGGGCCAGCGTCGTCTGGTCTTCGATGAAGTCGCCGAGATGCGAGTCGTCGTCGTCGCCGATCGGGGTTTCCATGGAGATGGGCTCCTTGGAAATCTTCATGATCTTGCGGATCTTATCTTCCGGCATGTCCATCTTCTTGGCCAGCGTCGCCGGATCGGGTTCGGAGCCCGTTTCCTGCAGGATCTGGCGGCTGATCCGGTTCATCTTGTTGATCGTTTCGATCATGTGCACCGGGATGCGGATGGTCCGTGCCTGGTCGGCGATGGAGCGGGTGATGGCCTGGCGGATCCACCACGTGGCGTAGGTCGAGAACTTGTAGCCGCGACGGTATTCGAACTTGTCCACCGCCTTCATCAGGCCGATGTTGCCTTCCTGGATCAGGTCGAGGAACTGCAGGCCACGGTTGGTGTACTTCTTGGCGATCGAGATGACCAGGCGCAGGTTAGCCTCGGTCATTTCGCGCTTGGCGCGCCGGGCCTTGGCTTCGCCGGTGGACATCTGCTTGTTGATGTCCTTCAGCTCTTTCAGCGGGATGCCGATGCGGTCCTGCAGGGCGAGTAGCTTGCGCTGTTCTTCCTGGATGTCCGGGGCGCTGCGCGTCAGGATGGCGACGTAGGTCTTCGGGGCGGCGGCGATTTCGGCCTCGGCCCAGTCGAGATTGATTTCATTGCCCGGGAAGGACTGGATGAAGTGCGGGCGCGGCATGCGCACGCGGTCGACGCAGATCTGCTGGATCTTGCGTTCGCAGCCACGGACTTCATCGACCATGGCGCGCACGCTGTCGCACAGGCGTTCAATGCAGCGCGAGGTGAACCGGATGTTCATCAGCTCATCGGACAGTTGCTGCTGCAACTTGAGGTAGGCCTTGTCCTGCGAACCCTTGCTGCCCAGCGTCTTCTGCATTTTGACGTGGATTGCGCGGATCGACCTGAAGCGCTCGACGCCTTCGGTCTTCAGTTGCAGCAGGGACGCTGCAGCGGCACCGCCGCCTTCATCGCCTTCCTCGTCGTCGTCGCTTTCGTCGTCATCGCTTTCGATGCTGGGGCTGGCGGCTTCCGCCGCGGCTGCTGCCGGCTCGGCCTCGACGGCATTGGGGTCGATCAGGCCGTCGATCAGTTCGTCGATGCGCATTTCATCGGCTTCGACCTTGGCGGCCATGTCGAGAATGTCGGTGATCGTCGTCGGGCAGGCCGAGATGGCCTGGATCATGTGCTTCAGGCCTTCCTCGATGCGCTTGGCGATTTCGATTTCGCCTTCACGGGTCAGCAGTTCGACTGAGCCCATTTCACGCATGTACATGCGCACCGGGTCGGTGGTCCGGCCGAATTCGGAATCGACGGTAGACAGCGCCTGCTCGGCCTGGGCTTCGACTTCTTCGTCGTCGGTTGCCGCTGCGGCAGTGTCGGACATCAGCAGGTCTTCGGCAGCCGGGGCTTCGTCGAAGACCTGTATGCTCATTTCGCTGAAGGTCGAGATGATGGCTTCGATCGACTCGGCGTCGACGACATCGTCCGGCAGGTGGTCGTTGATTTCCGCGTAGGTCAGGTAACCGCGTTCCTTGCCCAGCTTGATCAGCGCCTTCAGGCGCATCTTGCGCGCTTCGGCGTCGAGCGGTTGCGGGGTTTCTGCCATCGCGCCTTCGAGCAGCGCCTTTTCGGCAGCCTTATCCTTGGCCTTGCTGGTGCGAGCCTTGGGAGCTTCCTTAGCGGTGTCTTTTGCCTTAGCCATGAACACGATCCATGTAATTGGAGAAAACCGTAAATTTTACCACAACTTAGCTACGATTTCCCCGGGCGGTTAGAAACTGGATGTAGGCCTGCTTTTCGGCGGCGGATAATCCGGCGACACCAAATTGCTGGGCCTTGCTTTGTAATTCGGCGAACTGGCGCATCTGTCCGCTGTCCTGAAGCTTTTCCAGGGTGGCGCGGAATTCGGCATCGGCTTCACCTTCGTCAAACGGCAGGCCGAGAAGTTCCGACGCGGCGGCTTCGATGATCTGTTCTTCCGGCAGGCCGCGCAGTTGTTCGCGCAGCGCGGCGTAGCCCTGGGCGCCGTTGCCGGCCCGGACGAGTTGCTGCAGGCGCAGCAGCGCGGGGCGTTCTGGTGTGTCGGGGAGGAGTTCGGTCGGCAGTTCGGCGGCGAGCACCGGTTTGTGCAGCACGATGCGCAGCAGGTTGCGCGTCAGTGACGGCGCACTGCGCTTGGCCCGGGGTGGCGCGGCGGGCGCGTAGGATTTCAGTTCGCACAGGCGCTCGACCTCCTGCTGGGCGAAGCCGCTGGCTTCGGCTAGACGCTTGACCAGTTGCAGCCGGAGCAGCGGCGTCGGCAGCTTGAGCAGCAGCGGCTTGGCTTCGTAGATCAGTTTGGCCTTGCCTTCGGAACTGGTCAGGTCGCAGCGCTGGGCCAGTTCGCGCAGCAGGAAATCGGACAGCGGCATGGCCCGCGTCACCTGGCGGTCGAATTCGGCCTTGCCGTGTTCGCGGATGAAGCTGTCGGGGTCGTGCTCGGCTGGCAGGAAGATGAAGCCGATCTGCTTGTTGTCGGCCAGTGCTTCCAGCGCGTTTTCCAGCGCGCGCCAGGCGGCCTTGCGGCCGGCGTTGTCGCCGTCGAAGCAGAAGACGATGCGGTCGACCTGGCGCAGCAGTTTCTGCACATGCGTCGGTGTCGTCGCCGTGCCGAGGGTGGCGACGGCATTGCCGACGCCGTTCTGGGCCAGCGCGATGACGTCCATGTAGCCTTCGGTGACGATCGCCGTGTCGGTCTCGCGCATGGCCTGGCGGGCCTGCGGCAGGCCGAACAGTTCGCGACCCTTTTCGAACAATGGGGTTTCCGGCGAGTTCAGGTATTTCGGCTCGCCCTGGTCGATGATGCGCCCGCCGAAGGCGATGATGTCGCCCTTGGGGTTGACGATGGGGATCATCAGCCGGTCACGGAAGCGGTCGTAGCGGCGGCCGGAGTCGTTGTCGATGACCAGGCCGGCGGCCTTGAGGTCGTCGTTGCTGTAGTCGGGGAAAACGCTTTGCAGGTTGTTCCAGCCGTCCGGTGCGTAACCCATGCCGTAGCGGGCAGCGATTTCTCCGGTCAACCCGCGTTTCTTGCAATATTCGATGGCCTTCTCGGAACGTCGCAGCTGTTCCTTGTAGTAAGCCGCGGCGCGACTCATGATTTCGACCAGGTTGCGCGTCTGGCCCAGCTTTTCCGGCGAGAAGCCGTCGCTTTCCGGCACCATCATGCCGGTGCGCGAGGCCAGTTCCTTGACCGCGTCGACGAAGCCGATGCCCTGGTATTCCATGACGAAGCCGATCGCCGTGCCGTGCGCGCCGCAGCCGAAGCAGTGGTAGAACTGCTTGGTCGGGCTGACCGTGAACGATGGCGATTTTTCGTTGTGGAAGGGGCAGCAGGCGGCGTAATTGGCGCCGGCCTTCTTCAGCGGGACGTAGCTGTCGACCAGGTCGACGATGTCGACCCGGGCCAGCAGATCCTGAATGAAGCTTTCCGGAATCACTACGTGTTCAGCCGGCCAGTGCCGCCTTGACCAGTTTCGAGACCTCGGCCATGTCGGCTTTGCCGGCCAGGCGCGGCTTCAGCACGGCCATCAGCTTGCCCATGTCGGCCGGACCGCTGGCGCCGGTTTCGGCGACCGCAGCAGCAACGGCGGCGGCGGTTTCTTCACTGCTCATCTTTTCCGGCAGATAGGCGGCGAGGATGGTGATTTCGGCCTGTTCGGCATCGGCCAGGTCCTGGCGGGCGGCGGCCTGATACTGGCTGACGCTGTCCTTGCGCTGCTTGACCAGCTTTTCGATGACGGCGGCGACGGCGGTGTCGTCGAGTTCGACGCGTTCATCGACTTCCTTCTGCTTGATCGCGGCCAGCAGTAGGCGGACGGTTGCCAGGCGGGTCGCTTCCTTGGCCTTCATGGCCGTTTTCATGTCTTCGGTAATGCGTGCTTTCAGGCTCATCGGGGGTTCTCAGCGAAATCCGTCGGGAAAAAAGATAAAGCCGCCGGCTTTTAAGGGCGGGCGGCTCTTTTTGTGCGGCAAAGGCGTACTCGATCAGTACATCTTCGGCGGCAGGGTCAGGCTGCGGAGGCGCTTGTTCTGGCGTTTGACGGCAGCAGCAGCCTTGCGCTTGCGCTCGGCGGTGGGCTTTTCGTAAAACTCACGGGCGCGCAGCTCGGTCAGGAGGCCAGTCTTTTCGACAGTGCGCTTGAAGCGGCGGATGGCCACTTCGAACGGCTCGTTTTCCTTGACACGAATGTTCGGCATATAAATCACCCCCTTCCGTTAGGCGCCTGCCAGGTCAAGTAAACGGCAGTGCGCGCAAAAATTGTTTCCGCATTCAGCGGACAGCCAAACATTCTATGCGAGAAAAGCTTTGTCGATCAAGTGTTAAAATGCGATCCCATGCTGATCCTTGGTATTGAATCTTCCTGCGACGAAACCGGCATCGCGCTTTACGACAGTGAAGCCGGCCTGTTGTCGCACGCCCTGCATTCGCAGGTGGCGATGCACGCCGAATATGGTGGTGTCGTTCCCGAACTGGCGTCGCGCGACCATATCCGGCGCGTGGTTCCGCTGTTGCGGTCGACGCTCGAAAAAGCCGGAAAATCGCTGACCGCCATCGATGCCGTCGCTTACACCCGCGGTCCCGGCCTGTCCGGCGCGCTGCTGGTCGGTTGCGCCTTTGCCGAGGCGCTGGCGCTGGCGCTCGACAAGCCGACCATCCCGGTGCATCACCTCGAAGGGCATCTGCTGTCGCCGCTGTTGTCCGCTGACCCGCCGACTTTCCCTTTTGTCGCTTTGCTGGTCTCCGGCGGGCACACGCAATTGATGAAGGTGACTGGCGTCGGCGAGTACGAACTGCTCGGCGAGACGCTCGATGACGCGGCCGGCGAGGCTTTCGACAAGAGTGCCAAGCTGCTCGGTTTGCCTTATCCCGGTGGCGCGCTGCTGTCGCAACTGGCCGAGCGCGGCGATCCGGAGAAATACACGCTGCCGCGGCCGATGCTGCATTCCGGCGATCTCAGTTTCAGCTTTTCCGGGCTGAAGACGGCCGTGCTGACCCTGGTGCGTGAGCAGGACGAACCGCTGGCCGACGAATTCAAGGCCGATGCCGCGCGCGCTTTCCAGGAAGCCATCGTCGAGGTGCTGGTGAAGAAGTCGTTGAAGGCGCTGAAGCAGACTGGCCTCAAGCACCTGGTCGTGGCCGGCGGCGTCGGCGCCAACCGGCAGTTGCGGTCAACGCTCGACGCCGAGGCAAAACGCAAACGCTTCCGCGTCTATTATCCGGAGCTGGAATTCTGCACCGACAACGGCGCGATGATCGCGCTGGCCGGTTGCCTGCGCCTGCAGGCCGGCACGCCGGCCAAGCGGGCCGGCGAGTTCTCGGTGCAGCCGCGCTGGCCGCTGATGCAGATGTCGTCGACGTCATAGGATTGCCGCATGCTGATCAATTGTGTTGCTTACGAAAATGGCTCGCGCCTGACCGAACTGCCCATCGACGACATCAGCGATTACCTGCAACGGCCGGGCTGCTTCGTCTGGGTAGCGCTGCGCGATGCGTCGCCGGAAGAACTCGACAAGATGCAGGAGGAGTTCGGCCTGCACGAACTGGCGGTCGAGGATGCGCGCCACGGGCACCAGCGACCGAAGATCGAGGAGTACGACGATTCGGTGTTCGCTGTCATGCACTTGGTCGAGCCGGAAGACGACGAGTACAACCTGGGGGAGCTCAATGTCTTCATCGGCAGCAATTACGTGTTGTCGGTACGCAACCGCAGTCAGCAGAATTTCCTCGGTGTCCGCGCCCGCTGCGAACGTGAGCCGCATCTGCTTAGCCACGGGCCGGCATTCGTCTTCTACGCGTTGATGGACGCTGTTGTCGACCGCTATTTTCCGGTGGTCGATCAGCTTGAGTCCGAGCTGGAAACCATCGAGGAAAAGATCTTTGTCGAGGGCGCGGCGCGCAACAACATCGAGCGCCTGTATGCCCTGAAACGCAAGGTGATGCAGCTCAAGCACGTGGTTGCGCCGTTGATGGAAGTGGCCGGCAAGTTGTCCGGTGGGCGCGGGCCGGCCTGTTGCGCCAACAGTCGCGACTACTTCCGCGACGTCTACGACCACCTGGTGCGTCTCGATGCGTCGATCGATACCATTCGTGAAACGATCGGGACCGCGATCCAGGTGAACCTGTCGATGGTGGCCATTGGTGACAGCGAGGTAAGCAAGCGTCTCGCCGCCTGGGCCGGGATCTTCGCCGTGGCGACGGCATTCGCCGGCATCTGGGGGATGAACTTCCAGTACATGCCGGAACTCGACTGGAAATACGGTTATCCCGCGGCCCTGCTGGCGATTGCCGGAACCTGCGTCATCCTCTACCGGCGCTTCAAGCGGGCTGGCTGGCTGTAGCCGTTGGCCGGCGCAGGAAAATCACGCATTTTTCGCGGTCGACCGCAGCAATGCGCGATTTCTTGCGTTCCGGACACTTCTTGCAGCGCGGTTTGCTGCCGCAGCAGCCTTTCTTGCCCATGGGCCGGCGTCCTCAGTAATTGACCGGTAGTCCGGCCAGGATTTCGGCGTAGCTCTCCCAGCTGAGTTCTTCGTCGATCAGGCGGTGGATGAAACGGGCAATCATGGTGTGCTCCTTCTGCGTGTTGTCCGGGGCGACGGCCCCGATGACTGCAGTTTAAGAAGCGGCGTGCCGTTGATCCAATCGATTGTCGGTATCCGCTCGATTGCCGGCTGCTATCGATTTCAGCCCTTCTTCTTGCTGCCGATCCTGCTTTCCTGGCCGGCCATCAGGCGCTGCAGGTTCTGCCAGTGCTTGATGATCAGGGCCAGGGCGATGATGCCGACGACGGCGAACTGGCCGTCGGTTCCGTGCATCAGCGCCGAATACAGCGGTGCGGTGGCGGCGGCGATCAGCGCCGCGAGCGACGAGTAGCGCGAGATGTAGGCAACCAGCAGCCAGGTGCCGAGCACCATCAGGCCGAGGATGGGATCGAGCGCGAGCAGCACGCCGGCGGCGGTGGCAACGCCCTTGCCGCCCTTGAACTTGAGGAAGACCGGGAACAGGTGGCCGAAGAAGACGGCCAGTGCGACGAGGCCGATCAGTGCGTTGGAGAGGCCGGCCTGTTGCGCGGCGAAGACCGCGACCCAGCCCTTGAGGGCATCGCCGAGCAGCGTGAACAGTGCGGCTTTCTTGTTGCCGCTGCGCAGCACATTGGTGGCGCCGGGGTTGCCGGAGCCATAGGTGCGGGGGTCGGCGAGGCCGAACAGCTTCGATGAAATCATCGCGAAGGGCACGGAGCCGAGCAGGTAGGCGGCGAGGATAACCGGAATCGGGGCAAGGACGGTTTGCATGGTCGGCAGTCGGGGGTGGGGTACAATCGCGGCGAATTTTACACCCCGTGTTACGGTCGACCGCCAAATGGACATCATTTTCATCGAAGAACTGCGCGCTGAAACGTGGATAGGCATCTATCCGCGCGAGAAAGCCGTCGCGCAGACGGTCGAAATCACGCTGCAGATCGGGGTTTCCACCGCCTCCGCCGGGGCCAGCGACGACATCCGCGATACCGTGGACTACGCGGTCGTCGTCGAGCGCCTGCGCAAGGATCTGGCGGCCAGCCATTTCAACCTGCTGGAAAAGCTGACCGAGCACATCGCCACCTGGCTGCTGGAAAATTTCGCCGCGCAGTGGGTCCGCGTCTCGGTCGCCAAGCTGGGCATGATGCCCGGCGTCAAGCGCGTCGGCGTGGTCATCGAGCGCTCGATCTAGATTCCCACCGCCAGCGTCGTCATCACCGCGAAACCGGCGATCAGGCCGGCGGTGCCGGCAGCTTCGCGCCCGGGGCGGTGCGAGGCCGGGATCAGTTCGTGGCTGACCACCCACAGCATCGCGCCGGCTGCAGCCGCCAGAGCGAGCGGCAACGCGGCCCCGGCCGTGCTGCTGGCGATCACCCCGAACAAGCCGCCGACCGGTTCGACCAGGCCGGTGGCCAGCGCCATCGCCGCCGCGCGCCACGGGCCGGCGCCGAGGGCGACCATCGCGCTGGCGACGATCCAGCCTTCCGGCACGTTCTGAATGGCGATGCCGAGGGTCATCCCGTGATCGACGCCGGCCGCTGCCGAGACGCCGACGGCGAGACCTTCAGGAATGTTGTGCAGGGCGATGGCGGCGACGACAAGGCCGATGTGCGGCATCACCTTGCTCGCTTCAACTGATTCGACGTGGCTATGTTCGGTCCGCTTGTCCATCAAGTGCATCATCGCCGCGCCGGCCAGCAGGGCGGCAGCAGTGGCCACGCCGAGGCTCCACGGCGTGCCGCTGGCGGCGACGGTCTGGACGGCAGGCACGAGCAGCGAAAATACGCTGGCGGCGAGCATCATGCCGCCGGCGAGGCCGAGCATCGGTGCCATCAGGCGTTCTTGCGGTCGACGCATGAAAAGTACCGGAATTGCCCCGAGCCCGGTGGCCAGGCCGGCAAACAGACTGGCCTGGAGGCCGGTGAGGGCCATCGGGTGGGTCGAGAACCAGAGCACGGCTTGCTCGATGCCGAAGACGAGGGCGACGGCAGCCATCGCGATGCCGATCCACAGGTGCTTGCGGGCGGCGGGTCTGGCGTAGTGGCGAACGACGATCTGGGTCATGGCTTTCTCCTGGCGATGGAGGAACTTTAGGCCGTGACCGTCAATTGATCCAATCAATTGAGTCAATGGTATTGATTGCCGTTAGGTATCAATTCGCCGGCGGCAGCCAGCGTTGCAGTGCGGCAAAAAGCCTTTCCGGGACGATGGGTTTGCCGATGTGATCGTTCATTCCCGCAGCCAGGCAGTCGCGCCGGTCTTCGTCGAAGGCATTGGCCGTCATTGCCAGGATCGGGGTGTCCGCATAGCCGGGCAGGCGGCGGATCGCCCGGGTCGCGTCAAGCCCGTTGAGCCGCGGCATCTGGACGTCCATCAGGATCAGCGCGTAGTGCTGGCGGCTGGCCATTTCCAGCGCCTGCTGGCCATCCTCGGCAACGTCTGCGGCCAGCATGACTTCTTCGAGCAGCGCCAGCGACACCTCGCGGTTGATCGGTTCATCCTCGACCAGCAGGACCCGCGTGCCGGCGTGTGCGCACCGGATATCCTGCTCCGGTGGCGTGCTGCTGTCGCCGGTGGGGGCTGGGACAGCTTGCCGATTCTCCCGCAGGCGGACGGTGAAGCAGAAGGTACTGCCGCGTCCCGGTTCGCTGTCGACGCCGACGTCACCATGCATCAGGCCGATCAGGCGCTTGCTGATGGCCAGGCCGAGGCCGGTACCGCCGTATTTGCGGGTCATCGAATTGTCGGCCTGCTCGAAAGCAGTGAACAGGCGGCACTTGGCTTCCGGCGCAATGCCGATGCCGGTATCGATGACCTCGAAACGCAGCCGGATCGTCGCGTCGTTGTCGTGCTGGCGACGAATGCGCAGCGTGACGCTGCCGTGTTCGGTGAACTTGATGGCATTACCGGTGAAATTGAGCAGGATCTGCCCCAGACGTACCGGATCGCCGAGCAGGTTGAGGCGGTCAAGCTCGGGCGAGCGGTCGATGATCAGTTCGAGGCCCTTGTCGAGCGCCCGGTTGCCGATCAGGCTGGTCACGTTCTCGATCACTTCGCCGAGCTGGAAGGGCGACTCGGCTAGCTCCATGCGCCCGGCCTCGATCTTTGACAGGTCGAGGATGTCGTTGATGACCGACAACAGGTGCATCGACGCCTGATCGATCTTGGCCAGCTGCGCGCGCAGCTTGTCGTCCTCGACGTGGCGCAGCAGCATGCCGGTCATGCCCATGATGGCGTTCATCGGGGTGCGCAGTTCGTGGCTCATGTTGGCCAGGAAGGTGCTTTTCGCCCGGTTTGCGGCTTCTGCCAGGTCGCGTGCCTGTTGCAGGTCAAGCGTGCGCAGGCGGACTTCGTGTTCCAGTTCGTCCTTGTGGTGGGCGAGAACCAGTTCGGCCTGCTTGCGTTCGGTGATGTCGGTGGAAATGCCGCACAGTGCGTAGATCTTGCCGCTGTCGTCGCGCAGGGGCAGTTTCACGGTCCAGTAGGTACCCTTGCGGGGGCTGTGCACATCGACGTTGTTTTCTTCGAGGTGGATGGTTTCGCCGTATTTCAGCACGCGCGCATCGTTGGCCTGCAATTGCCTGAACGTGTTGGCATCGAAGAAGCGGCTGTCGTCCTGGCCGACGATTTCAGCCAATGTCGCCCGGAACAATTCGCGCACCGGGCGGTTGGCGTAGAGATAGCGACCGTCCACATCCTTCAGGTAGATGTAGGCGCTGACGTTGTCGAGTATCGTCGCGTGCCGGGCTTCGCTGTTGCGCAGTTCGGTTTCGCGCCGGGCCAGTGCGTCAAGCATGGCATTGACCGCATGCCCGAGATGGCTGGCTTCATCCTCGCCGGCGAGCTGGACGCGCAGGCTGTTGTCGCCGGCCTCGACGGCATCGGCGACCTGCTGGATGGCATCCAGGCGGCGCGTCAGGTAGCGCCCGGCGACGAGGGCAAAGCTGATGCTGAGAACGACCGCAAGCAGCGCGTAGAGCATGCCGTTGCGCTGGATGCGCGCCAGCTCCGACTTGATCAGGCCGTCGCCAAGGCCGATGCGCAGCCAGCCGATCTGCGCGTTTTCCAGGCGGATCGGGCTGGCCGCATCGACGATCCGGCGGGTACGCTGCAGGATGCGCGTGGCCGATTCATTCGGCAGGTCGTCAAGATAGAGCCCGCGCCGGGACTTGTCGCTGTGGGCGAGGATTTTGCCCTGCATGTCGAGGACGATGGCGTGGCGCAGATCCGGGTAGCTGCCCAGGCCATCGACGATTTCCTGCAATCCGGCGTAATCACGGGCAGCCACCCAGATGGCCGCCGATTTGCCGACGCTTTCCGTCAGCGCGATGGCCTGGAGCGACTGCTGTTCCATGAGCAGTTTTTCCTGCTGGCGGGTGGTGTCGTAGACGAACAGCAGCATCGTCACGCCGACCACCAGCCCCATGCCGACGCTGAGCTGGCGACGCAGGGTGCCGGCCAGCCAGTGGCGCAGGCGATCGCGAATCATGGTGCCTCCACAGGCCGGACATCCCGTTCAAAATTTTTAATGTATTCAGTGACCTGTGCGTAGCTGGCATCGTCAGCGGGGTGAAAGCGGGGCGTCCCCATGCCGGCGAGAATGTGTTGTCCGGCATCGTTGGCGGCCAGCTCAAGCAGGATCTGGCGGACCTGTCCGGCGATGTCGGCGGCGACATCGTCGCGCACCATCACCGAGTTGTTCAGCAGCGGCGGCGTTTCCCAGATCACTTCCAGTTGTGCCGCCTCGGTCGGGTGGTCCTGCTGGAACAGGCGCCAAGGCGGCGGCCAGGTGGCGCCGGCAGCGGTCTGGCCGAGATAGACATTCATGATCGACGATTCTTGCGAACCGACGTAGATATTGCTGATCTCCTTGTTCACGTCGATGCCATGGCTGTGCAGGAAGTACTGCGGCATGATGCTGGCCGCCAGTGCGGTCGGTGACGGATAGCTGACGGCCTTGCCGCGCAGGTCGCGTGGCTGGCGGATGCCGCCATCCTTGCGCACGATGAAGATGCCCTTGAAATCCTCGGCATCGCCAGCCATGGCGATGACCCGGTAGCCGACCTTGATGGCCTCGATCGATTGCCAGGGATTGGGCAGCAGGAATTCCGGCTCGCGCTGGCGGAATTTTTCCTCGTAGGCACGGTAATCGCGGGAGGCTTCGAGCTCGAAACGCTGTCCGGGAATGCGAGCATTGAGCAGATCGATCAGCGGCTGATAGGCCTCGGCAAGCTTTTTCGGGTTGTGCAGCGGGTGGACCGCAAAACGCAAGGCAGGCAGAGACCCACTAGCCGGTGTCGTGCGGTAGTCGAGTCCGGCTTGTTCTTCGGGGGGCTGTCCGCATGCGCCCAGCGCCATCGCGAACAGCAATCCTGTCAGCATGCCTGGCAGTTTCATGTTTTTGGTCTTCCTCCCTGGAAAGACCTTAATCTGAAAATGCTGATGGAGCAAGCTGACTGCCAATTCAGCTGGCGAGGGCCGCCTCGACACTTTTTGCGTTCAGCGTGCGCAGGATGTCGTGCGGGTGGATGCCGACCAGAAAACCGCGCTTGCCGCCGTTGATGTAGATCAGCGGCAGGTCGAGGATGCTTTTCTCGATGAATACCGGCATTGTTTTTTTCGTGCCGAAGGGGCTGGTGCCGCCGACCAGGAAGCCGGTGTGCCGGTTGGCGACTTCCGGCTTGCACGGCTCGACCTTCTTGCACGGAATCTGCCGCGCCAGTTCCTTGGTCGACACCTTGCAGTCGCCGTGCATCAGCACGATCAGCGGTTTGCTGTTTTCGTCCTCGAAAACCAGCGTCTTGACCACGGCGTGTTCGTCGACGTTCAACTCGCGCGCTGAAACGCGGGTGCCGCCGTGTTCTTCGTAGGCGTAGAGGTGGGTTGAGAAAGCCACCTTGTTTGCTTTCAGGAACTTGGTGGCCTGGGTTTCCGGGGCGTGTTCGGATTTGCTCATGGGGTGTCGTCGATTGGTGGATCGGGGATTTTACGCTTGCCCTTGTTTCAGTAGTGTCCCCGGCTTTACATGGTTTTACCCCGGCCGGCAGAAAGAAATCGCCCGCTATGGCCGTTAAGGAATCTACGAAAACGGCATTTACCAAGGGGGATTCAACATGTCATCGAACATCAGTGCGCTAGGCAATGCCAGCGCAGTCGGTCAATCCAGCAGCAGCTCGAATAGCGGCATCGACGGCAGGATTGCCGCCCTGCAGAAACAGCTGACATCGCTGCAGAAGGAAATGAGCGAGTTGCTGAAAGAGGGAACAGAAGAGAGCGAAAAGAAAGCCGAACTCATGCAGGCGCAGATCGCGGCTGTGCAGGCCCAGCTGGCTGCCCTCGAAGCGCAGAAAGCACAGGAAGCTGCCGAGGCACAGGCGGGGAAACAAGGTGTTCAGGTTCAGGCAGCGGCGGGCAGTGCGGACAAGGCGAGCGAAGGGCCGCTGGGTACCCGGGTTGACGAGTACGTTTAGCCGCGTCTAACCGCGCGGGTGATGCACCGCGTGCAGTGTTTTCAGGCGTTCGCGGGCGACGTGGGTGTAGATCTGCGTGGTAGAGATGTCAGCGTGGCCGAGCAGCAACTGGACAACGCGCAGGTCGGCGCCGTGGTTGAGCAGATGCGTCGCGAAGGCGTGGCGCAGCACGTGTGGCGATAGTTTCGCCGGGTCGATGCCGGCCACCAGCGCGTAGCGCTTGATCAGATGCCAGAAGGCGTGGCGGGTCATGGCACCACCACGGGCGGTGACGAACAGAGCATCGCTCTGGCGGCCGCGCAGGATATCCGGCCGGGCTGCCTGCAGGTAGCTGCTGATCCAGTCGATGGCCAGTTCGCCCAGCGGTACCAGGCGTTCCTTGCTGCCCTTGCCGAAGGCGCGCAGCACGCCGTCGGCGAGGCTGACTTCATGCAATTTCAGGTTGACCAGTTCGGAGACGCGCAGGCCGGTGGCGTACAGCGTTTCCAGCATGGCCCGGTCGCGCTGGCCGAGCGCCGTGTCGATATCCGGCGCGGCGAGCAGGTCGGCGACCTGCTTTTCCGACATCACCTTGGGCAGGCGCGACGGCAGGCCGGGATTGGCCAGTTTCAGCGTCGGATCAACGACGATACGCCCGCGCCCGATCTGCCAGCGGAAAAAGCGGCGCAGCGTCGACAGGTAGCGCGCCTGCGAACTGGCGCGGGTACTCCGTGACAGATGGGCGACGAAGGCGGTCAGCGTCGTTTCGCGCAGGTCGAGCAGTGGTTCGTGACCGTGTTCGGCGAGCCAGCCGGCGAGCCGGCCGAGGTCGGAGCGGTAGCTGTCGAGTGTCGACTTGGCCAGGCCGTCTTCCAGCCACAGTGCGTCGCAGAACTGGTCTATTTCAGTGAGATCAGCCGGATTTTGTGTCAAGTTCTGCATTTTCATGGGCCAGCAGCCAGCGTTTGACGTCGAGCAGGAAACCGCCGCGTTCCCGGGCAAAGCCGCCGAGCTTGCCATCGCTGGCGATGACGCGGTGGCAGGGCACAACGACCGGATAGGGGTTGGCGCCACAGGCCTGACCAACGGCACGCGGGGCATTTTTCAGGTTTTTTGCCAGTTGACCGTAAGTTTCCGTATGGCCGCCGGGGATTGCCGCAATCTGCTCCCAGACCCGCCGCTGGAAGTGCGTGCCGGCGGGTTGCAGCGGCAGGCTGAAGGCGAAGCCGGGGTCTGCCAGATAGGCCTGCAACTGGCGTACCGCCTCGGCTGCCAGTGCCGTGTCTGGCGCTTGTGCCGGGCGGGGTTCGAGGAAATCGATGCGGGTGATCTCATCGTCGTTGCAACACACGCCCAGCGCAAAACCGGGGGCGGTGACGACGGCTTGGTAAGTGTGGGCGTTCATGACGATCCTTCGCGAAGGGGAGAGCTAGATTATCATGCTGACGACACTATCCTGATGCGGAGACGACGATGGCGGAGTCAGCGGAAGAGAGGACAGGCGCAGGCGGGCCGGCACTGGCCGCCGTCCAGTTTGCATTCACACTCGGTTGGACGGCGTATGTGGTGATGCTGCCCGGCATGCTGGGCAAGGCCGGCATTGCGCTGACCTGGCTCCCCGTCATCCTGTTGCTCGATCAGGCCATCTTCGCCGCGATGGACATTGCCTTCGGTGTCATGGCCGATCGCATGCGCGAGGTCTACCAGCGTCTGGCTCGCCTGCTGCTGGTGTTGACGAGCGTTTCGGCGCTGGCCTTTCTGCTGCTGCCGATGGCCGCCGGCGTGTCGCCCGGCCTCCTGTTGCTGGTGCTGTTGCTGTGGGTCATCTCGGCCTCGGTCGTCCGCGCACCAACGCTGATCCTGCTGGCCAAACGGGTCCGGGCGGCGCAGCGGCCGGCACTGGTGATCTGGTACACCGCCGGGATGGGCCTGGCCATGGCGCTGTCGCCCTTCCTCGGGCTGTGGCTGAGGGGCGCTGACCCGCAACTGCCGTTCGCCATTTCGGCGCTGGTGCTGCTGGGAACTGTACTGCTACTGCTGCGGGTCAGCGCCGCGGATGGCGCGAGTGCAGAGGTCGAGGCACCTGCGCCGGCGCCGTTCGCGACTTGCCTGCCGCTTTTCGTGGCGCTGGTGGTGGCCGGTATCGGTTTCCAGTTGCACGCCTTCGTCAATGCCGCGCCGCTGTACCAGTTGCATGTCCCTCAGGAAACGCTGCCGTGGCTGATGCCGCTGCTATGGACGGGCTTTTTCGCCATGCTGGTCGGGGTTGGCCCCCTGGTGAAGCGTTTCGGCGCGATGCCGGTGGCGGCGGCGGGGCTTTTTGTCGCGGCCTTGAGCAGCTATCTGGCGGCCGACGCCGGCAGCCTGAATGCCCTGATCGCCTGGCAGATGCTCTGCGGCGCAGGTTGGGCAATGGCGTTTGCCGGGCTGATGGAGCAGGTGTCGAGCGCCGGAACGCGCGGTGCGGAAGGGCTGTTCATGGGCAGTTTCTTTGCCATGACCGCCGTTTCGGCGGTGCTCCGGATCACGTTTGCCGCGTACTGGCTGGCCGAGTGGCAGGACAGCCGCTTCGCGCTGCCAGCGATGCTGCTGCTGGCAGCCGCGGTGATTGTTGCGGTCGACGCCCGGAAATGGGCAAAAATCAGAATGCCGAAATCCCCGTGATCGCCCGGCCGAGGATCAGCGCATGGATGTCGTGCGTGCCCTCGTAGGTATTGACCACTTCCAGATTGACGACATGGCGGATCACGCCGTATTCGTCGGAAATGCCGTTGCCGCCGAGCATGTCGCGTGCCGTACGGGCTATGTCGAGTGCCTTGCCGCAGGAATTGCGCTTCATCATCGAGACGATTTCCGGCGTCGCGCTGCCGTCGTCCATCATCCGGCCCAGGCGCAACACGCCCTGGATGCCGAGGGTGATCTCGGTCTGCATGTCGGCCAGTTTCTTCTGTACCAACTGGTTGGCGGCCAGGGGCCGGTCGAACTGCTTGCGGTCCAGCGTGTATTGCCGGGCCGTGTGCCAGCAGGCTTCGGCGGCCCCCAACGCGCCCCAGGCGATGCCGTAGCGGGCGGCATTGAGGCAGGTGAACGGGCCTTTCAGGCCGGCGACTTCCAACCGGTTTTCGCTCGGCACGAACACCTCGTCCATGACGATCTCGCCGGTCACCGACGCGCGCAGGCCGACCTTGCCGTGGATGACCGGCGCACTCAGGCCGGGCATGCCCCTGTCGAGGATGAAGCCGCGGATGACGTTTTCGTCGTCCTTGGCCCAGACGACGAAGACGTCGGCGATCGGTGCGTTGGTGATCCACATCTTGCTGCCGGACAGCTTCCAGCCGCCGGGTACGGCGCGGGCGCGGGTGGCCAGGCTGCCGGGGTCGGAGCCGGAATCCGGCTCGGTCAGTCCGAAGCAGCCGATCAGTTCGCCACGCCCGAGGCCGGGCAGGTATTTCTGTTTCTGTGCCTCGCTGCCGAAGGCGAAAATCGGCAGCATGACCAGCGAGGACTGCACGCTGAGCATCGAGCGGTAGCCCGAATCGACGTACTCCACTTCGCGGGCGATCAGCCCGTAGGACACGTAATTCAGCCCGGCACCGCCGTACTGCGGCGGCAGCGTGGCGCCGAGCAGGCCCATTTCGCCCATCTCACGGAAAATCGCCGGATCGGTGTGCTCGTTGCGGAAGGCGTCACGCACCCGCGGCGCCAGCGCCTTCTGCGCGAACGCCCGCGCCGCATTGCGCACCTGGCGCTCGTCGGCCGCCAGCTGCGAATCCAGCAGCAGCGGGTCTTCCCAGTTGAAACTGGCCTTAGCCACGGACGTGCCCGTCGCCGAGGACGATCCACTTCTGGCTGGTCAGGCCTTCCAGTCCGACCGGCCCGCGCGCGTGGATCTTGTCGGTCGAGATGCCGATCTCGGCGCCCAGGCCGTACTCGAAACCATCGGCGAAACGCGTCGAGGCGTTGATCATCACCGACGCCGAATCGACTTCGCGCAGGAAGCGCATCGCCTTCGGGTGATTGTCGGTGACGATCGATTCGGTATGGTGCGACGAATACTGGTTGATGTGGGCGATGGCCTCGTCGATGTCGGCGACGACCTTGACCGAAATGATCGGCGCGAGGAACTCGGTGTAGTAATCCTCTTCCGTGGCGGCGACGGCATTCGGCACGATGGTGCAGGTGGCAGCACAGCCGCGGATCTCGACGCCCTTTTCGCTCAGCATGTGGGCGATCGGCGGCAACAGCATGGCCGCGACCGAACGGTCGACGAGCAACGATTCGGCGGTGTTGCAAGTGCCATAGCGTTGGGTCTTGGCGTTTTCGACGATCTTCAGCGCCTTGTTCGGGTCGGCTTCCTCTTCCAGGTAGACGTGGCAGTTGCCGTCCAGGTGCTGGATCATCGGCACGCGCGATTCGGCCAGCAGGCGGGCGATCAGGCCCTTGCCGCCGCGCGGCACGATGACGTCGACGAATTCGCGCATGGTGATCAGTTCGCCGACGGCGGCGCGGTCGGTGGTATCGATGACCTGGACGCATTCGGCGGGCAGGCCGGCGGCCTGCAGGCCTTCCTGGAGCAGTGCGGCGATGGCGCGGTTGGAACGGATCGCTTCCGAGCCGCCGCGCAGGATGGCCGCGTTGCCGGACTTCAGGCACAGCGCGGCAGCGTCGGCGGTGACGTTCGGGCGGGCTTCGTAGATGATGCCGATGACGCCAAGCGGTACGCGCATCTTGCCGACCTGAATGCCCGATGGCATGAACTTGAACTCACCCATTTCGCCGATCGGATCGGGCAGCTTGGCCACCTGTTCGACACCTTCGGCCATGCTGTCGACGCCCTTTTCGGTCAGCGTCAGGCGGTCGAGCATGGCGGTTTCGAGACCGGCGGCACGGGCGGCAGCGAGATCTTCGGCATTGGCGGCGACCAGCGCGGCCTTTTCGCGGCGGATGGCGGTGGCGATGTGCAGCAATGCGGCATTCTTTTCAGCGGTGCTGGCCGTCGCCAGGCGGCGCGATGCGGCACGGGCCTGGCGGCCGACGGTCTGCATGTAGTCCTTGATGTTCATGGCGTTCTTCGTTCGGGGCAAAGGAACATTATAGCCAGACAAATTACAGGGAACTTCCGGAAGCGGGTAAACTCTTATCCGCAACGACAACAGGGCTTTCCGTCGAGGACAAGATGGCCGAAAAATTGATTTTGCCGACCGAAGTGAAGGTCTGTGCAACCTGCAGCTACTGGGATGGTGAACGCCAGGTGGATGCGGAAATGAAGCTGGTAGTGGTTTCCGATGAGTGCCAGGGCGAGTGCCTGGTTCAGGAAGCGAGCAAACCCGGGCTGCACGATGTGCGCAAGGAGTGCGATTGCCTCTGGGAGGATCTCGAGCCGGACGAAGCTGAAACAGGCAACAAGGCGGACGCGCAGGCGACCCGCAGTTGAATCGTCGCCTGCCGGCGGTTCAGCCGGCAACCCGCCAGAAGGCGCGGTTCCTGCCTTCGGCTTTGGCGGCATACAGCGCAGCATCCGCTTCGCTGAACAATCGGGGATCGACCAGTCCGCCGCTGGGCATGACCGTCATGCCACCAAGGCTGACAGTGATCACCGAAGCCACCGGCGACGCCGGATGCGGAAGCTGCAGGGCCTCGATTTCTGCCCGGATATCGTCGCCCAGCTGCCGGGCGGATGGCGCATCGGTACCCGGCAACAGCAGCACGAATTCCTCGCCGCCGTAACGGGCCACCAGATCGCCCGGGCGCCGGACCAGCCGGCTCAGGGTCTGGGCAATCCGGCGCAGCACCTGGTCGCCGGCGGCATGGCCGAGGTGATCGTTGTAGGCCTTGAAGTGATCGACGTCAATGATCGCCAGCGACAGCGGTGAGGCATTGCGCGCGCAGCGTCGCCATTCGCTTTCCAGCATTTCATCGTAGCGCCGGCGGTTGGCGATTTCCGTCAGGCTGTCGATCATCGCCAGGTTTTCCAGCAGGTGGCGGTGATGTACCGAGAGCAGGTGGTTGCGCACGCGTTTGCGCACGATCGAGGGGTGAAAGGGCTTGGTGATGTAGTCGACCGCACCAAGGTCGAGTCCGCGCTCCTCGTCTTCCGGGGCATCCAGGGCCGAGATGAAGATGACCGGAATGTGCCGCGTGGCATCGTCGTTCTTCAGTGTCTGGATGACTTCGTGACCGCTCATGTCGGGCATCAGTACATCGAGCAGGATCAGGTCGGGCTGCAGTTCGTGGGCGCGCTCCAGCGCCTGACTGCCGTTCTTGGCCAGGATGACGCGGCAATCTTCCCTGAGCAGTTCGGTGAGCAGGTCGCGGTTCTGTTTTTCGTCATCGACGACGAGGACGGTATGCGTACTGCTCATTCCCGGGATTTTCTCCATGTTTCGTGCAGTGCCTTCAACTGGTCGTGCGCGGCTTCGTATTCGACGTCTTCAATCAGGGCGCCGATGTCGCTGATGATTTTCTCATATTCGCTGCCGCGCGTCGTGCTGCCGGAGAGGGCTGCGCGTAGCGTGGCAAAGTCGGCTTCACAACTGGCATTGGCGGTGCGCAGGTCGCGCAGCAGGCTGTCGAACATCGCGTCCAGTGCGTCCCGGTCAGCCATCGGGGCTTCGGCCGGGAGGGTGGCCGGGGGCAGCGCGGCAAAGCCGGCGAGCAGCGCCTGCAACTCACTGGCGAAGGCTTGCAGCCCGGCGTCGGTTTGTGCCGGGTCGGCATCTGGCAGCGTGAACAGCTGTTCGAGCTGGCGTGCCTGTTCGGCCAGTTGCACGGCGCCGAGCGAGCCGCCGACCGATTTGGCGGAATGTGTCAGACGGCGGGCTTCGGCCAGGTCGTTGCGGGCCATTGCCTGGGTGATCTGGTCATCGATGCCGGCGAAGTCCTTGCGAAAGGCGTGCAGGGATTTCAAATAAAAAAACGGCCGGTTCATGTGCAGGGTGAGGCCGCGCTGCAGGTCGATGCCCGGCAGTTCGGGCCAGTCGACCGGTGAATCGTCGGCTGTCGTCGTTTCCTCGTTCACGCTCGCGGGCGGCAGCCAGCGGGCGATTTCCGCGTACAGCACGGCCGGCATGATCGGCTTGGTCAGGTGTGCATTCATGCCTGCCGCACTCGATTGTTGATGGTCTTCCTGGGTGGCGTGGGCGGTCATCGCGATGATCGGCAGGTCACGGAAGCGCGGGTCATCGCGCAAGTGACGGCAGGCACTCAGGCCATCCATGACCGGCATCTGGATATCCATCAGGACCAGGCTGAACGGTTCGCGCTCGAGCACCTCGATGGCTTCCTGGCCGTTGGTGGCAATGCCGACGCTGAGCCCGACCTTGTGCAGCAGTGCGACGGCGATCGTCCGGTTGACCGGAATGTCCTCGACCAGCAGGATGCGTTCGCCGGCCCAGCGCGGGAAAACCGTCGCTTTCCGGCCGTCGACCGCAACAGGCGTGTTGCTGGCTGGCAGATTGAACGGCACTTCGAAGACGGTGCTGAAACGGAAGGTGCTGCCCTTGCCGGGCTGGCTGTCGACGTCGATTTCTCCATGCATCAGGCCGACCAGCTGGTGGCAGATCGCCAGGCCGAGACCGGTGCCGCCAAAGCGCCGGGTAATGCTGCTGTCGGCCTGGGAGAAGGGGGAGAACAGGCGGTCGAGTTGTTCGCGGGGAATGCCCATGCCGCTGTCGTGGACGGTGAATTCAAGGCGGACTTGCCGCTCCCCGGGGGCGTCGAGCTGACGGACCTCAACCTCGATGCCGCCACGGTCAGTGAACTTCAGCGCGTTGCCGACCAGGTTGATCAGTACCTGGCTCAGCCGCAGCGCATCGCCCTGCAGCAGTGGCGGCACGTTTTCGCAGCCGGCAAACGTCAGGCGCAGACCCTTGCTGCGCGCTTTCAGGGAGAACAGCCCGGCGACCGAGCGGAAAACCGTGGCCAGTTCGAAGGGGGCGCTTTCCAGCGTCAGGCTGCCGGCTTCGACCTTGGAGTAGTCGAGGATGTCGTTGATGATGCCGAGCAGCGATTCCGACGACTGGACGACCTGTTCGAGGTATTCGCGCTGCTGGGTGGCCAGCGGCGAATCGACCAGCATGTGGCTGAGGCCGACGATGGCATTCATCGGCGTACGGATCTCGTGGCTCATCCGTGCCAGGAAGTCCGATTTGGCGCGGCTGGCCTGGCGGGCATCGGCGATCGCCTGCTGCAGTTCGGCGGTACGCTGGGCGACCATGGTTTCCAGTGATTCGCGGTAATTGGCCAGTTCCCGGTCGCGTAGCTGCAGCGAGTCGAGCATGCGGTCAAAGCTCTGTCCCAGGCTGCCGATCTCGTCGCTGCGCTGCGTCGCAATGCGCTCGTCGAGTTGTGCGTCCTGCGAGATCCGGTTGGCCAGGTCGTCCAGTTTTTCCAGGGGCTCGGTCAGCCGGCCGACGACATAGCGGGTCAGCAGCAGGGCGCCGGCCAGCGCCAGCAGCAACAGGAAAGCGGTTTCCCTGACCGTGTTGCGCATGGTCGTGTGGTATTGCACGAGCGATGCGACCAGCTCGATATGCCCAGCCGGGGTTGGTTGTTCATAAAGCTGGATCGGTTGCCGGACGATCAGGTAGCCATCGAGGAAGCGTGGTGTGACCTCGGTGTCGGGAAAATTGTGGCGACTTGCGCCTACGCGTCGATATTCACCCAGGATAGAGCCATCTGGCAGCACTACCCGGCTGCTTTCGATGGCCGGATTGACCGCGAGCGATTCCAGCAGTCGGACTGCTTCGCGCCGGTCGGTAAAGGCGATCGCCGCCTGCATGTTGTTGGCCAGCAGGCGGGCCTGTGCCGTCATCGATTCGGCCCATTGGGTCTGCAGCAGTTGCCGCTGCTGGGTGAACACCAGCGCGAAGACCATGCACACCATCAGCAACAGGAACAGGAAGGACAGCGCAACCAGCTTGTTGCGGATGGTCGGCTCGGGCAGCAGCCGTTCCTTGAGCGTCCGCTGGCTCATGGTTCGATCACCCGCGCCAGTCGCAGCAATTGGGCATTGAATTCGAAGCCCCGGTTTTGTGCTGTGCGCCGGTTGAGCACGATGCCGATGCGGGCGCCGTCGAGCGGCAGTTCGATCATGCCGCCGGCGCGGGCAAAGCCGGCGATGTCGGAAACAGTGACGAGTTGCCTGCTGGCGCTGCGCTCCAGCCAGAAGGCGAGACTGACCGATTCGCTGCGCGGGATGAAGAGCAGGTGGCAGACGCTCAGGTCGGTCGGTGTCAGGCGGACCTCGATGTTCGGGGTGCCGCCGTCGATCTGGTTCAGTGCGCTGCCGAAGGGGTTCTTGCCAACGACGCACAGGACGGTTGGTTTCGGTGGGGGGGCACCGCCGGGCCAGTAGACGAATTGCGACAGGCGATAGAAGAGGACGGCCTTCATGCCGTATTCCGAGACATCCTGGGCGAGCAGGCGCGCCGGCAGCAGCGCGATCAGCGCCAGTGCAGCCAGCAGCAGGCGGTGGGATGAAAGGAGTCTCGGCAACCGCACGGGTCAGAAACGGTATTCGAGCGTGCCCATCAGGGTCCGCGGTTGCTGGGGCATGGCCTGCATGACGGCACTCGACGACGAGGTGTGGGCCGCGTAGTAGCGGCGGTCGAAGAGGTTGTACACGTCAAGGTAGAGCGACAGTCGTTCGTCGGCCAGCTTGTGCAGGCCGATGTGCAGGCTGGCCAGCGTGTAGTCGTCGGTTTTCCTGACCCGGTCGTTTTGCACGCGGTTGATCGCGCCGGTGGTGGTGTCGTCGATCCATTGCACGCGCGGGGTGATGGTCAGCCAGTCCTGGTAGCGCAGGGTGAGTCCGAGCTTGACCTTGTGGGCGGCGATGTTGATCTGTTCCAGCTCCGGCCCGTTGGCGGTTTCCCGGAACGAACCCTTGACGTAGCTGTAGCTGCCCCAGAAATCTGCGGTCCACGGCCCGCCGAGGTGCATTTGCCACTGCGGGATGATGTCGATGCCCTGATACCGGTCGTTGCCGCTGTTCTGTTTGGAGTCGGTGGCGGTGAGCACGGTGCCGGGGATGTACTGGATCGGTGTGGCATTGGCGCGGGTGACGATGACGTTGTCGACTTCGGTCAGGTAGGCGTTGGCGACCAGGTTGAAGTTGCGCAGCGGGCGCCAGTCCCAGGTTGCCGACCAGGTGCGCGATTTCTCCGGTTGCAGGTCGGTGTTCGGGGCACGGAAGGTGCCGGTCGGGTTGCCCAGATTGTTGAAACTGCCGAAGGCGCTGTAGCTTTCTTCCGGCGACGGCGTGCGGAATGCTTCGCCGTAGAGCAACTTGATGAAGTTGCCGGGCAGCACCTGCCAGACCAGGCCGAGGCGGGGATTGGTGCTGCCGCCGTAGGTCGAGTACCAGTCGTGACGCAGGCCGGCGACCGTCGAGAAATCCGGTGTCCATTGCGCCTGCCATTGCAGGTAGCCCGACCAGCTGTGGTAGCGCGCCTCGAAAATCTGCAGCGGCAGGTTGGTGTTCGGATAGTTCATGCCCTGCTCGTTCGGCGACTTGCCTGTGTCATATGGGCGTGGCAGGTCCGGGGCCTCGATTGCGTGGTAGTTGCGATAGCCGATGCCGGCGAGCACGCTGTGGGTATCGCTGGCCCGCCAGTTCAGGTTTTGCTCGATGCCGGCGCGTCGACCGTAGGCGTAGTCGTAACCGTGGTTGGCGAAGTCGGTGAAGATGTTGATGTAGCGGCTTTTCGGGTCGAGTTCGTAGCGCGAGTAGTCGACCAGCGTTTCGCTGCTGAGCGACGCGTTGATGTTGAAGCGATAGCGGGCGTGCCAGGTGTCGATGGTCGTGTCCCAATAGGCGCTTTCGAGATACAGCGCACTGCTCGGGCGGTCGCCGGTGCTCGACAGGCTGCGGAAACGGTTGCGCTGAAAGCCCAGCGTCAGCCTCTCGCCGGCGTCGATGCGCAGGTACTGGCTCTGGCTGCTGATGCTGCCGGTGTAGTCCTCGCGCTGCACTGCAGGTACGACCACGGTGCCGCCGAAGGTGCGGGCATTGACCTTGGGAAAATCGTCCGGGTAGTAGTTGTCGAGTGGCGCCCGGTCGCTCTTCTGGTAGTGGGCGCCGGCGGTGATGCCGATCGCTTCGCCAAACTTGCCGCTGGCCAGGAAATCGCCTTCGAGCGAGCCGAAACTGCCAGCGCCGAGCGCCACCTTGCTGCCGGCTTCGCCACCCTTGTCGGTAATGATGTTGATCACGCCGGCCAGCGCGTCGGCGCCGTAGAGCGCGGCAGCCGGGCCGTAGAGCACCTCGACCTGGCGGGCGAAGTGCAGCGAGAAGTTTTCGGCGATCGGAATCTTGCCACCGGCCGGGTGGTCGATGCGGACGCCGTCGAGCATGATCAGCAGCTTGTTGTTGCTGACGTTGCCCTGGAAAACGAAATTGTTGTACTGGGTGGACCGGGTGCCGCGCTGGAAGTCGACCCCGGGCAGGTCTTCGAGCAGGTCGGCCAGATTCTTGTAGCGCCGGTCGCGCATCTGCTCGCGGGTGATGACCATGATGTGCGCGGGGGTCTGCTCGCGGGCTTCGGCGCGCCGCGAAGCCGTGGTCACCGGGATGGCGATCAGCTCATCGAGGGATAGGGGCAGCAGGGGACGCACGTCATCCGCGGCGCGCAACGGTGCGGCGGTACAGAGTGCCAGTGCCAGGGCAACGATCCCCTGATGTCGGTAGTGCATGAAAATTCCCCCCGGACTTTTTGCATTTTTGGGGAGTTTATACGGGATTCCTTGCGACAAGCTTACCCGCCGGACACAGCCGCAGGCCCAGGTGAAGAAATTCCTCCCACAGGTTGCCCTGGCCAATGCCCTTGGCCAGCCGGTCGATACGGCCGGCGTGGCGGAGTGCGTCTTCGAGGTTTGCGGTCGACAGGCGTTGCAGGGCTTTTTTCACCGGCGCCTGGCGCGGCCCCCAGACCTTGGCGTCCTTCAGCAGCAGGTCCAGCGGCCGGCCGGCATCGAGGCCGCTGCGTATCGTCGTCAGGGCACGGATTTCCTCGCTCATCGCCCACAGCACCAGCGGCGGCGCTTCGCCCTCCTGCATCAGGCCATCGAGGGTGCGCGCCAGGCGGGCGACATCGCCTGCCAGCAACGCTTCGCGCAGGCCGTCGATGTCGTAGCGGGCGACGTTGAGCACGGCGTCGCGGATCTGCTCGGGCGACAGTTTGCCGGTCGGGTAGAGCAGGGCCAGTTTCTGGATTTCCTGGTGGGCGGCGAGCAGGTTGCCTTCGACCCGTTCAGCGATGAACTTCAGGCTGTCGTTGTCGGCACTTTGCTGCTGCTGGCGCAGTCGCCCGGCGATCCAGCCGGGCAGCTCGGCAAGCGGCGGCGCGTTCAGCTTGACGGCGACCCCGGCGTTGACCAGCGCGGTGAACCAGGCGGCCTTTTCCTCGCGCCAGTCGAGTTCGGGCAGGGTGATCAACAGCAGGTTGTCGGCGGACAGGTTCTGGCACCATTGCTGCAGCGCGGCGCTGCCGTCCTTGCCCGGCTTGCCGGTCGGGATGCGCAGGTCGATCAGTTTGCGGTCGCCGAACAGCGACATGTTGCCGCCGGCGGCGAGCAGGCTGCCCCAGTCGAACTGTGGCAGCACGGTCAGCACTTCGCGCTCGCTGTAGCCGGCGCTGCGCGATCTGGCCCGGATGGCGTCGGCCGCCTCGATGACCAGCAGCGGCTCGTCGCCGTACAGCACGTAAAGCGGGCGCAACTCGCGTTCGAGGTGCGCGGCCAGCTGTTCGGCCTTGAGCAGCATCAGTCCGCTTCCAGATCCGGATCTTTGGGTTTGATGATGGACAGACGACGCATGATCTGGTTGACCAGGTCGTTGTTCATGTCGCGCCAAAGCAGCCCTTCTTCGATGTCCTTGGCCAGCACGTTCGAATCGTCGAAGCTGATGTCGCGACTGAGCGCGATTTCGTTGGGGGCAATGATTTCCTGTCCTTTGCCGTTGACCACGCGGAAACGGTAGGTGAGCTGCAGGCGATATTCACGCACGCGGCCCTGAGCATTGACGCTGAGAATGGTCTTTTGCCGGTTGTCTTCCAGTTGCTGGAAGACGGCTTCCGCCGACTTGGCGTCAGCGACGATCTCGGTGTTGCCGCTGCTCTTGACGTAACGCTCCAGCCAGATGCGGACTTCGGCCGTTTCGGGCAGGGCAATGTGCATCGTCTTGTACGGCAGGTCGCCGCTGCCCGCGCCGCGCAGATGGAAGCCGCAGCCGGCCACCAGGACGGCGAGGAACAAGGCGAACAGTGAGCGGAACGGGAAGCGCATGCGATTTTCCTCAGACGACGATGTTGACCAGGCGGCCGGGCACGACGACGATTTTCTTTGCCGGTTTGCCTTCCATGAACTTCTGTGCGTCCGGGTTGGCCAGCGCGGCGGCTTCGATGCTTGCCTTGTCGGCGGCGGCCGGTACGCGGATGCTGCCGCGCAGCTTGCCGTTGACCTGAATGACCAGCTCGATCTCGTCCTGCTTCAGCGCTGCCGGATCGGCCTTCGGGAAAGCCGCGCTGCCGGCATCGGCCCCCGGCTTCAGCTCGGCGTACAGCGCCTGGCCGATGTGCGGGACGATCGGGAACAGCAGCAGCACGGCGCTTTCCAGGACTTCCTGGGCGAGCGCGCGGCCGGCGGCATCCTTGAGATCGCACTTGTCGTAGGCATTGAGCAGTTCCATCACGGCGGCGATGGCGGTGTTGAACTGCTTGCGCCGGCCGTAGTCGTCGGCGACCTTGCCCATCGTCTGGTGCAGCTTGCGGCGCAGGTCGGCTTGTGCGGTCGACAGTGCTTCCTGTTCGATTTTCGCGGCAACCGTCCCCGTCTGTACGTGGTCGTAAACGCTCTTCCAGACGCGGCGCAGGAAACGGTAGGCGCCTTCGACACCGGCGTCCGACCATTCCAGCGACTGATCGGGCGGCGAGGCGAACATGATGAACAGACGCGCCGTGTCGGCACCGTACTGGTCGATCAGGGCTTGCGGATCGACGCCGTTGTTCTTCGACTTCGACATCTTCTCGGTGCCACCGATGACCACCGGCTGGCCGTCGGCGCGCAAGGTGGCGCCGGTCGGGCGGCCCTTTTCGTCGGTGACGACATCGACGTCGGCCGGGTTGATCCATTGCTTCTTGCCGCCGTCGAGTTCACGGTAGAAAGTCGGCGCGACGACCATGCCCTGGGTCAGCAGGTTGGCGAAGGGTTCACCCAAGTCGCCGATCAGGCCGACATCGCGCATCAGCTTGGTGAAGAAGCGCGAGTACAGGAGGTGGAGGATGGCGTGTTCGATACCGCCGATGTACTGGTCGATGCCGCCCTTGCACCAGTAGGCGACGCGTTCGTCGACCATGGCCGTGGTGTTGTCGGGGCAGGCGTAGCGCAGGAAGTACCAGGACGACTCGAAGAAGGTGTCCATGGTGTCGGTTTCACGGCGGGCATCGCCGCCGCACTTCGGGCACTTGCACTCGTAGAACTCGGGCATCTTCGCCAGCGGCGAACCGGCGCCGGTGATTTCGACGTTCTCGGGCAGGACGACCGGCAATTGCTCGTCCGGCACCGGCACATCGCCGCAGGTCTTGCAGTGGATGATCGGGATCGGGCAGCCCCAGTAGCGCTGGCGGGAAATGCCCCAGTCGCGCAGGCGGAACTGGACTTTCTTGTCGCCGAGATCCTTGGCGGCGAGGTCGGCAGCGATGGCGTCGACGGCGGCTTCGTAGCCGAGACCGTCGTATTTGCCGGAGTTGACCAGCTTGCCCTTGACCTTGTCGGCGTACCACTCGGCCCATTGCTGGTCGCTGAAGGATTCACCTTCGACGGCGACGACCTGCTTGATCGGCAAGTTGTACTTCAGCGCAAACGCGAAATCGCGCTCGTCGTGCGCCGGCACGGCCATCACGGCGCCATCGCCATAGCTCATCAGCACGTAGTTGCCGACCCAGACTTCGACTTTTTCGCCGGTCAGCGGGTGCGTGACGTAGATGCCGGTCGGCATCCCCTTCTTTTCCATCGTCGCAATGTCAGCCTCGGCAACGCCGCCCTTCTTGCATTCCTCGATGAAATTGGCCAGTTCCGGGTTGTTCACCGCTGCGCGCTGGGCGAGCGGATGCTCGGCGGCGACGGCGACGAAGGTGACGCCCATGATGGTGTCGGCGCGGGTGGTGAATACCCACAGCTTCTCATCCGGGTTGTCGGCGAGCGGGAAGGCGAAACGTACGCCGGTGCTCTTGCCGATCCAGTTCTTCTGCATCAGGCGCACCTGCTCCGGCCAGCCCGGCAGGTTGTCGAGTTCGGAGAGCAGTTCCTCGGCGTAGGCGGTGATCTTCATGTAGTACATGGGGATCTCGCGCTTCTCGATCAGCGCGCCGGAACGCCAGCCGCGGCCGTCGATGACCTGTTCGTTGGCGAGCACGGTGTGGTCGACCGGGTCCCAGTTCACGGTGCCGAGCTTCTTGTACACCAGGCCTTTTTCGTAGAGGCGGGTGAATAGCCACTGTTCCCAGCGGTAGTACTCCGGCGTGCAGGTCGCGAATTCGCGTTCCCAGTCAATGGCAAAGCCGAGCGACTTGAGCTGCGTCCGCATGTAATCGATGTTCGAGTAGGTCCAGCCGGCCGGCGCGACATTGTTGGCCAGCGCGGCGTTTTCGGCCGGCATGCCGAAGGCGTCCCAGCCCATCGGCTGCAGCACGTTGTAGCCCTGCATCTTGTGGAAACGCGACAGCACGTCGCCGATCGTGTAGTTGCGCACGTGGCCCATGTGCAGTTTCCCGGACGGATACGGGAACATCGACAGGCAGTAGTACTTCGGCTTGCTGTTGTCTTCAACGGCGCGGGCGGCGCCGGATTCGTCCCAGTGTTGCTGGGCGGCGCGCTCGATGTCGGCCGGGGTGTATTTTTCCTGCATGGGCATGGGGTGTTCTTGCTGAAGGATCGTCGATCGAACCGCGAATTATAGCGGTTGCACGGTCTGGTAACCGGCCCGGTTTTTCAGCAAATACTGCGGTTGACCGCAACACCCGGCCAGATCCGGGATTTTTTCAGGGGTTCCCCGCTGCGCAGCCTGCACGCTGCACAGCGGGCCGAACGTCAGCGACGTCCGGTCACGCGGCTTTTTTTTGGCCGGTCATGTCGCCCCAGGTGTTCTGCCAGTAACGGTAGGCGTTTTGCGCGGCCATCAGCGACAGCAGCGACATGCGGGTCTGGTGACGCCACATCCAGGTCAGTTGCGGGGCCGGGCTGAGCTTGTTGGTGGACAGCGTACCGGCTTCGTCCTCGACGACGGACAGGAAGCGCTCGACGGCCAGGCCCCAGAACTCGGAACCTTCGGATTTGCCGGTCAGGTACTCGGCTTCGCCGACGGCGCGACGCCACAGTTTGAGGGCCAGTTCTTCACTGATGCCGGCCTTCTTGGCGATCCAGGGGAGGATCTTCGGCGATTTCATGCTGTTCATGCTGTTGCTCCTTCTATGTCGTATGTCGTGGCGGTAACCACTTGCTTGATAGACTGCCTTGTGGGCAAAAAGTTTTGTGCACTGCAATATATTCGTGGTCAGTATACTTTTTATCGGCTCGAAAGCTTGTAACGAATTGTCGCCATGACAATGGTGCGTTGCACAACCGCAACAGATTGGTCCGACCATTTGTCCTGCAATTGGCGGCCGGCATTGTACACTGTCGCTTTGTTTCTGTGACCCCCACCCAGCCATGTCCGACCTGCTCGCCAATCTGAATTCCCCCCAACTGCAGGCGGTGACGCTGCCGCCGGTGCATGCGCTGATCCTCGCGGGGGCCGGCAGCGGCAAGACGCGCGTGCTGACAACTCGTATCGCCTGGCTGATCTCGACCAACCAGGTCGGTCCGCACGGCGTGCTGGCGGTGACTTTCACCAACAAGGCGGCGCGCGAAATGACCGCGCGCCTGTCGTCGCTGGTGCCGATCAACGTCCGTGGCATGTGGATCGGCACCTTCCACGGTCTGTGCAACCGGCTGCTGCGCGCGCACTACCGCGAGGCGGGTCTGCCGCAGACTTTCCAGATCCTCGATTCGGCCGACCAGCTGGCGATGGTCAAGCGGCTGTTGAAGAACCTCAACATCGACGACGAGAAATACCCGCCGCGCGAACTGTGCCATTTCATCAACGCGCACAAGGAACAGGGGGTGCGCGCCGCGCAGGCCGAGGTGTACGACCACTACACGCAGAAGCGCGTCGACATCTACGCCGAGTACGAAGCCCAGTGCAACCGCGAAGGCGTCTGTGATTTTGCCGAACTGCTGCTGCGCTGTTTCGAGCTGTTGCAGCGCAATGAGCCACTGCGCACGCATTACCAGCAGCGTTTCCGGCACATCCTGGTCGACGAGTTCCAGGATACCAACAAACTGCAGTATGCCTGGCTGCAACTGCTGGCCGGCGGTGGCGCCAAGGTTTTTGCGGTCGGCGACGACGATCAGTCGATCTACCGCTTCCGTGGCGCCGAGGTCGGCAACATGCGCGATTTCGAACGCGATTACTGCGCCGACAACATCATCCGGCTGGAGCAGAACTACCGCTCGCACGGCAACATCCTCGCCGCCGCCAACGCGATCATCAAAAACAACCGCGAGCGCCTGGGCAAGAACCTGTGGACCGACGCCGGCGACGGCGAGCCGATCCGCGCCTTCGAAGCCTATTCGGACATCGACGAAGCCCGCTTCATCGTCGACGAGATCCGCGAACTGGTGCGTGACGGCGTGCCGGCAACGCAATGCGCCATCCTCTACCGTTCGAACGCGCAGTCGCGTGTGCTCGAACACGAACTGTTCACCAAGGGCGTGCCGTACAAGGTCTATGGCGGCCTGCGCTTCTTCGAGCGCCAGGAAGTCAAGCACGCGCTCGCCTATCTGCGCCTGTTGGGCAACCCGGACGACGACACCGCCTTCCTCCGCGTCGTGAATTTCCCGACGCGCGGCATCGGCGCCCGTTCGCTGGAAAACCTGCAGGCGACCGCGCACCAGATGAATTCGAGCCTGTACAACGCCGCCGCTTCGCTGACCGGCAAGGCCGGCCAGACCGTCGGTGCCTTCATCCGCCTGGTCGAGACCTTGCGCCAGGAAACGGAAAAGCTGCCGCTGCCGGAGATCATCGAGCATGTCGTCGAAAAATCCGGCCTGGCCCAGCATTACCGGCTGGAAAAGGAAGGTCAGGAACGGCTGGAGAACCTTGATGAACTGATCAACGCCGCCGCCACCTTTGTCGACGACGACGGCGTGGTGATGGCAAATGCGGGCGAGGGCGGCGCCCTGGCGTCCTTCCTTGCCCATGCTTCGCTGGAATCCGGCGAGCATCAGGCTGGCGAGGGCCAGGAAGCGGTCCAGTTGATGTCGGTGCACGCAGCCAAGGGTCTGGAATTCGACATCGTCTTCATCAGCGGCCTGGAGCAGGGGCTGTTTCCGCACGAGAACGCAGTCAGCGAAGGTCGTGAAGGTCTGGAGGAAGAGCGCCGGCTGATGTACGTCGCGGTCACCCGTGCCCGCCAACGGCTCTACCTGTCCTGCGCGCAGACGCGGATGCTGCACGGGCAGACCCGCTATTGCACGGCTTCTTCCTTCCTCGACGAAATTCCGACCGAGTTGCTGCTGAAGTTGAACAAGAAGGCGGCAGCGGCGCCGACCTGGGGCGGCTACACCGCTACCGCCAGCAGCGAGCCGGTCGCCGGCGGCCTGCGCGTTGGGCAGACTGTCGAGCATGCCAAGTTCGGCGTTGGCGTCATCGTGTCTACCGAAGGCCGCGGTGCCGATGCGCGGGTGCAGGTCAATTTCGGCGGCGGCGCCGGGATGAAATGGCTGGCGCTGGAATATGCCAAGCTGACACCGGTATGAGCGCATTTTTGCCGGATTTCTGCGGTCGACCGCAGAAACGGGCGCTTTTCCGTGCTGGCAGCGGCGCTTCGCGGTAGATCGCAGGCGGGCTCGGTGATACCCTCGTGGACTCGATGATGATGACAGGGGCCTGTCTCTGGTAGGCGACGCATGATGGCAAAAATCAAGGCTGGACTTCTTTCGTTGCGCGATCTGTTTGCGACCGCCTGGTGGATTTTTTTGATTGCCGGCGTGGGTTTCGTCATTGCCTTCCAGTTCGTCGAGCCGGCACCACCGCGCCACGTCATCATGACCAGCGGCGGCGACAGCGGCGCCTACTATCATTTTGCCAAGCGCTACGAGGCGATCCTGGCCCGCGCCGGGATCACGCTGGAGGTGCGGACATCGGAAGGATCGGTGCAGAATCTCGAGCGCCTGCGCAGCGGCGAAGCACAGATCGGTTTCATCCAGGGCGGCGTCGTCGAGCAGCCCGATGACGCCGATATCGACCAGGAACCCGAAAACTACGGCCTGCTCTCGCTGGGCAGCGTGTTCTACGAACCGGTCTGGGTTTTCTATCGCGGAAAAACCATCGACCGCTTGAGCGACCTGCAGGGCAAACGTATCGCCATCGGCCAGGAAGGCTCCGGCATTCGCCAGCTGGCGCAGCGCCTGCTGGAAGACAATGAGGTCGATTTCAAGGCCAACACGCTGCCGATTTCCGGCCTCGACGCAGCCGAAGAGCTGCAGCAAGGGCGTATCGACGCCGCCTTCATCATTGCCGCCGAGCATGCGCCGGTGGTCCAGGTGCTGCTGCGCTCGCCCGGCGTCAAGCTGATGAACTTCTCGCAATCCTTCGCCTACGAGCGCCGCTATCCCTTTCTGACCCGGCTGACGATGCCCAAGGGCGTTGCCGACCTGGTGCGCGACCTGCCGCCGGAAGATACCCGTGTGCTGGCGCCGACGGCCAGTCTGGTGGTCAGCGAGGATCTGCACCCGGCGCTGCAGAACCTGCTGCTGCAGGCGGCGCGCCAGGTCCATGGCAAGCCGGGGTTCTTCCAGACTGCCAACGAATTCCCGGCCTACATGGATGCGATGCTGCCGCTGTCGTCCGAGGCCGACCGTTTCTTCAAGTCCGGCCCGCCGTTCCTGCAGCGTTACCTGCCGTTCTGGCTGGCGGTGCTGGTCGATCGCCTGATCGTGCTGCTGGTGCCGGTGATCGCCCTGCTCATTCCGCTGATGCGTGTGGCGCCGGCGCTGTACAGCTGGCGGGTGCGCTCGAAGGTGTTCCGCTGCTACGGCGAACTGAAATTCCTCGAGGACGACCTGAAGAACCATTACGACCCGGCGCGCCTGGAAGAATACCGCAGCCGTCTCGACACGCTCGACGAGGAGGCGGCCGTACTGCATGTGCCGCTGGGCTACACCGATCTGGTCTATACCCTGCGCGAGCACGTCAACCTGGTGCGGCGCATTCTCGACAAGAAGGAGCGTGGTGCATGAAAGGTTTCCTCGTCGCCAATCCCAAGGGCGGTTCGGGCAAGAGCACGCTGGCAACCAACCTCGCCGGCTATTTCGCCAATCGCGGCCATGATGTGATGCTCGGTGACATCGACCGCCAGTTGTCGTCGCGCGAATGGCTGTCGACCCGCCCGTTCGAACTGCCGACCATCGACACCTGGGATATCGGTCCGGACAAAATTGCCCGGCCGCCGAAAGGCACCACGCACGTTGTCCTCGATACCCCGGCCGGCTTGTACGGCAAGCTGCTCGACAAGGTGCTGAAGCTATCGACGCGGGTCATCGTGCCGGTGCAGCCGTCGATGTTCGACATGCGGGCGACGCGCCATTTCCTCGAAGCGCTGCTGGACGAAAAAGCGGTGCGCAAGGGTCGCGCCGATGTTGCCGTGATCGGCATGCGCGTCGATGCGCGGACGCGGGCGGCGGCCGAACTGGAGCGTTTCTTTGCCACCTTCGACCTGCCGGTGCTGGCTTACCTGCGCGATACCCAGGTTTATGTCCAGGCTGCTGCTGCCGGCATGACGCTGTTCGACCTGCCGCGCTCGCGCGCCGAGCGCGACATTGAGCAGTGGCAGGCGATCATCGAGTGGGTCGAGCGGCCGCAGTGAAGGAATGCCCATGCTGAAATATCTTCTGCTGCTGATCCTCGCCCTGGTCGTCTGGTGGGCCTGGAAGAAGCGGGCGGAACTGCCGCCTGCCGCGGAGACGCCGCCGCCATTGCCGGAGCGCATGGTGCGCTGCGCCCATTGCGGCGTGCATCTGCCGGAGAGCGACGCGCTGGCCGATGGCGACCGCCATTTCTGCAACGAGGCGCATCGCCGGGCCGCCCAGACTGCCGGGAAGTGACGTGCAGGGCTGGCTGACGACAACCTGGGAGGCCAACTGGCGCTCCTTCCTGTATTTCAACCTGTACCGGCTGTTGCTCGGCGGCTTGTGTTTTGTGGCGCTGTTGTTTCCCAACGAATGGACGGTGCGGCTCAACCTGCTGCCTTCAGGCTTCAATTTCTCGCTGCTGGCCATCTATATCCTGGTGACCGCTGGCGGCATGGTGCTCGCACGCCTCTGGCAAAGGCACTTCAATTTCCAGCTATCGACACAGGTTATTGTCGATGTGCTGGTGATCAACACGCTGATGTACATCGCCGGTGGCGTCAGCAGCGGATTCGGCCTGGTTCTGCTGATTTCACTGGCCGCCGCCAGCCTTGTCGGGCAAGGACGACTGGTGCTGTTCTACGCGGCGCTGGCAACGCTGGCGGCCTTGTTTTCGCAAACAGTCGGCATCCTCTATCGGGGGATCGATCAGGGCAGCATCGTTCAGGCCGGCTTCATTTCGGCGGGCTATTTCGCCACCGCCATTCTCGCCCGCCTGCTCGGTCAGCGCATCATGATCAACGAGGACCTGGCGCGGCGCCGCGGCATTGCGCTGGATAACCAGATTCGCATCAACCAGCGGGTGGTCGAGCGCATGCAGGATGGTGTGCTGATCGTTTCGCGTGACGGTCAGGTCGTCCGTCACAACCCGATGGCAGCCTGGCTGCTCGGCCTGCCGGAGCGTGGCAACCTGGCCGAGCATGCGCCGACGCTGGATGCGGCGCTGGCGCTCTGGCGTGCCGGTGGCGGCAACGACAGCGTGATGTTTCTCGGTGGCGGCAATGCCGAACTCGGCGCGCGTTTCGAATCGACAGCCAGTTCGGATGGCGAGGTGCTGGTCTTCGTCGAGGACATCGGGCGCATCAAGGAGCAGGCCAAGCAACTCAAGCTCGCTGCGCTGGGACGCCTGACGGCAAGCATCGCACACGAAATCCGTAATCCGCTGTCGGCCATCAGCCATGCCGGGGAATTGCTCAAGGAAGAGCGGCGTGGCGATATCTATGAGCGCCTGCTGCGCATCATCGGTGACAATACGGCACGCCTCGATCGCATCGTCAGCGATGTGCTCGAACTGGGGCGCCAGAAACAGCCGCAGGGCGAGTCGATTCCCCTGGGCGGGTTTCTCGAGGATTTTGCGGTCGACCTGCTGGCCAACGAGAATCTGCCGGCGACAACGATCACGCTGGATGTCCCGGACGGTGTGTTCATGTGCTTCGACCGCGCGCATCTGCACCAGGTGATGTGGAATCTGGTGGGCAACGGCCTGCGTCATTCATCGCGCAGCCCCGGTGCCTTGCACATCAAGGTCGTGCCCGGTGCGCGCCAGGGCTGGGTAGAATTGCATGTCAGCGACGATGGCCCCGGCGTGCCGGCCGAACTGCGCGACCAGGTGTTCGAGCCGTTCTTCACGACGCATACGCAGGGTACCGGGCTGGGCCTGTTCATCGCCCGCGAGTTGTGTGTGGCTAACGGTGGCTCGCTGGTACTGGCGCCTGAGTCTGTTGGTGCCCATTTCATTGTTACCGGGAGAATCGATACGTGTCCCTGATCCGTGGCGAACGACGCCCTCGTGGCGAGCTGAATCGTGTCCTCGTTGTCGATGACGAGGCGGATATCCGCGAGTTGATCGACCTGACGCTGGCGCGTATGGGCTTGGCGGCCGAGTGTGCCGGTTCGGTGGCCGAGGCGAAGGCGGTGCTGGCAGCCGGCAGTTTCCAGTTGTGCCTGACCGACATGCGTCTGCCCGATGGTGATGGGCTGGAGATCGTGCGTCACATCGGTGAGCAGTATCCGCAATTGCCGGTGGCCGTGATCACCGCCTACGGCAGTGCCGAGAATGCCGTCGCTGCACTCAAGGCCGGCGCCTTCGATTACCTGGCCAAGCCGGTCGGGCTGGAACAGTTGCGGGCGCTGGTCAAATCGGCCTTGCGTCTGCCGGACAGCGCTGCGGAAAATGACGAATTGCGGGCGTTGACCGGAGAATCGGCGAGCATGCAGCAGGTGCGCGCGATGATCGAGAAAATGGCGCGCAGCCAGGCACCGATCTACATCTCCGGCGAATCGGGCAGCGGCAAGGAACTGGCGGCACGGCTGATCCATGCGCGCAGTGCGCGCAGCGCCGCGCCCTTTGTGCCGGTCAACTGCGGTGCGATCCCGGAAAACCTGATGGAGAGCGAATTCTTCGGCTATCGCAAGGGCGCCTTCACCGGCGCCGACAGCGACCGTGACGGATTCTTCCAGGCGGCCAGCGGCGGCACGCTGTTCCTCGACGAAGTCGCCGACCTGCCGCTGGCGATGCAGGTCAAGCTGTTGCGTGCGATCCAGGAAAAGCGCGTGCGCAAGGTCGGTGCCGTTGCCGAGGAACCGGTCGATCTGCGCGTCATCTGTGCGACGCATCGCAACTTGCGCGAATGTGTGGATCAGGGCAAGTTCCGCCAGGATCTTTACTACCGGCTGAATGTCATCGAACTGCGCATGCCGCCGCTGCGCGAGCGCATGGAGGACATCGCGCCGCTGGTCGACAGCCTGCTCGGCAAGCTCTGCGGCGAGTCGCATCCGCGGCTGTCGGCGGCGGCGATCAAGGCGCTGCAACTGTATTCCTTTCCTGGCAACGTGCGCGAACTGGAGAACATCCTCGAGCGCTCGACCGCGCTGTGCGCCGGTGACCTGATCGAACCCGAGGACCTGCACCTGGAGCCCGAGGAGGCCTGTGGCAACGACCTGCAGGGGCGCGGCAGCGAGACGCTCGACGACTACCTGAACCGCCTTGAACGCCAGGCCATCCTCGAAGCATTGCAGAAGACCGAGGGCAACCGCACGGCAGCGGCGCGTCTGCTCGGCGTCACCTTCCGTTCGCTGCGCTACCGACTGGAACGGCTGGGCATCGAATGAGCGCCTGGCTGGAAAATGGCTGGCTCGCTGCGGTTGACCGCAGGAAATCGCCGAATTTCGGCGAGCGGCCGGCCGGCACGGAAGTGTCGCTGGTCGTCGTGCACAACATCAGCCTGCCGCCCGGCGAATTCGGCGGTGACTGGGTCGAGGATTTCTTCCTCAACCGGCTCGATGCTGCGGTCCACCCCTATTTCGCCGAGATTTCCGGGCTGCAGGTATCGGCGCATTTCTACGTCAGGCGCGACGGTCGCGTCGTCCAGTTCGTCGCTTGCGACCAGCGTGCCTGGCACGCCGGGCGTTCGGACTGGTGCGGGCGCCACAACTGCAATGATTTCTCGGTCGGCATCGAACTCGAAGGCTGCGACGAGCAGCCGTTCACCGAAGCCCAATACGCTGCGCTGTGGCGCCTGCTCGATGCCTTGCGCCAGCGCTACCCGATCACCGCGATCGCCGGCCACAGCGACATTGCCCCCGGGCGAAAAACCGATCCCGGCACGCATTTCGACTGGGCGGCGGTCGCCGCCCGTTATCCCGGGCTCGCCTTACCGCCCGAAGTAGCGGCGTAGGCGTTCGACCGCCTCGGCCAGCCGATCGACGCTGGTGGTGTAGGCGAAGCGGATGTGTTTTTCCGGCGCGTTGCTGCCGAAATCCAGTCCCGGCGTCGCCGCCACGCCGGTTTTTTCGAGCAGGTCGCGGGCCAGCGTGAAGCTGTCGGCGGCCAGCGCCGAACAGTCGCAATACAGATAGAAGGCACCTTCCGGCCGGGCGGTGATGTGAAAACCGATGGCTTCCAGCGCCGGTGCGAGGAAATCGCGACGGCGGCGGAATTCGGCACGGCGTTCCTCGAGGATGGCGATGGTTTCCGGCAGGAAGGCGGCGAGCGCGGCGTATTGCGCCGGTGTCGACGGACAGAGCACGAGGTTCTGCGCCAGTTTCTCGACATCGCGGACGAAAGCCTCGGGAATTACCATCCAGCCCAGTCGCCAGCCGGTCATCTGGAAATATTTCGAGAAGCTGTTGATCACCCAGATGTCGTCGCCGGCTGCGCAGGCAGTTGTAGCGTTAGTTTCGTACGTCAGACCGTGATAGATCTCGTCGACCAGAAAATGGCCGTTATTCTTGCGGCAGACCTCGGCCAGCGCCGCGATCTCGGGCAGGGTCAGCAAGGTGCCGGTCGGGTTCGCCGGCGAGGCAACGAGCAGACCGGCGGTGAGTTCGTTCCAGGCTGCGCTGACCTGCGTCGGGGTCGGCTGGAAATTGCTGTTGGGGCCGACGGCAATCGACTGCGGTCGACCTTCGTAGGTGCGCAAAATGTGCCGGTTGCATGGGTATCCAGGGTCGGCCAGCAGCCATTCGCTGCCGGGATCGGCGAGGCAGGCGAAGGCCAGATTGAGCGCACCGGAGGCGCCGTTGGTGACGGCGATGCGCGCTGCCGGCACGGTGACGCCGTAGCGCTGGCGGTAGAAATCGCTGATTGCGGCGCGCAGTTCGGGCAGACCGAAGGCCTGGGTGTACAGCGTTTTTCCCGATTTTATGGCGTCGACCGCAGCATTTGCGATCGGTGCCGGCGTCGGAAAGTCGGGTTCGCCGATTTCCATGTGGATGATGTCGTGGCCTTCAGCTTCAAGCTGGCGGGCGCGGGTCAGCAATTCGACGACGTGGAATGGCTCGATGTCGGCCAGACGGGCAGCGGAACGCAGCATGCAATTCTCCAAAGCAAAACGGCCACCGGGTTTTGCTAACCCCGGTGGCCGTATGATCCTGGCTCAGGCTAGGATCAGGCGGCGTCCTTGAAGATGCCCATTTCGAACAGTTCGCGCTTGAGCACGAGTTCGCGCGGCATCTTTTCGCCCATCTTGTCGAACCATTCCTTGTGGCCGGCCAGTTCGGACTTCCAGGCGTCGGCGTCGATGGTGGTCAGGGCTTCGAAATCGGCCTTGTCGATTTCCAGACCGTTCCAGTCGATGTCCTCGAATTTCGGCATCCAGCCGAGCACGGTTTCCTTGGCGGCAACGGTGCCCTTGCAGCGTTGGACGATCCACTTCAGTACGCGCATGTTGTCGCCAAAGCCCGGCCACATGAAGTTGCCGTCCTTGTCCATGCGGAACCAGTTGACGCAGAAGATCTTTGGCGTGGCATCGACGGTCTTGCCCATCTTCAGCCAATGGTTGAAGTAGTCGCCCATGTGGTAGCCACAGAACGGCAGCATGGCGAACGGGTCGCGACGGACGACACCCTGCTGGCCGAAGGCAGCGGCAGTGGTTTCGGAACCGAGGGTAGCGGCCATGTAGACGCCGTAGTTCCAGTTGAAGGCTTGATACACCAGCGGCACGGTGGTGGCGCGGCGGCCGCCGAAGATGAAGGCCGAGATCGGCACGCCGGCCGGATCTTCCCAAGCCGAGTCAACCGACGGGCACTGGCTGGCCGGGGCGGTGAAACGCGAGTTGGCGTGGGCAGCCTTGCGACCGTTCTTGCCGTCTTCCGGCGTCCAGTCCTTGCCTTGCCAGTCGATCAGGTGATCCGGTGCCTGCTTGGTCAGGCCTTCCCACCACACGTCGCCATCGTCGGTCAGCGCGACGTTGGTGAAGATGATGTTTTCCTTCAACGTGGCCAGCGCGTTGAAATTGGTCTTTTCCGAGGTACCCGGGGCAACGCCGAAGAAGCCGGCTTCCGGGTTGATGGCGTAGAAACGGGTAACGCCGTCCTTGTCGACACGCGGTTTGATCCAGGCGATGTCGTCGCCGATGGTGGTGATCTTCCAGCCGTCGAGGGTCTTCGGCGGGATCAGCATGGCGAAGTTGGTCTTGCCGCAGGCCGACGGGAAGGCGGCAGCGACGTAGGACTTTTCACCTTCCGGCGATTCGACGCCGAGGATGAGCATGTGTTCGGCCAGCCAGCCCTGGTCGCGCGCCATGTTGGAGGCGATGCGCAGCGCGAAGCACTTCTTGCCGAGCAGGGCGTTGCCGCCGTAGCCGGAACCGTAGGACCAGATTTCGCGGGTTTCCGGGTAGTGCACGATGTATTTGACGGTCGGGTTGCACGGCCACTTGCTATCCTGCTGGCCCGGTTCGAGCGGCGCGCCGACAGTGTGGATGCAGGGCACGAATTCGCCATCGGTGCCGAGCACGTCGAAGACCTTCTTGCCCATGCGGGTCATCGTGCGCATGTTGGTGACGACGTAGGCGGAGTCGGTAATCTCGAAGCCGATGTGGGCGATCGGCGAACCGAGCGGACCCATCGAGAACGGGATGACGTACATCGTACGGCCCTTCATGCAGCCCTTGAACAGGCCGTTCAGGGTTTCGCGCATGACGGCAGGCTCTTCCCAGTTGTTGGTCGGGCCGGCGTCTTCCTTCTTGGCTGAGCAGATGTAGGTGCGGTCTTCGACACGGGCGACGTCGGACGGGTCGGAGAAGGCAAGGTAGGAATTCGGACGCTTGGCCGGATTCAGCTTGATCAGCGTGCCGGCTTCTACCATTTCCGCACACAGACGGTCATACTCTTCCTGCGACCCGTCGCACCAGTGAATCTGGTCGGGCTGGGTCAGCGCGGCGATCTCTGCGACCCAAGTCTTCAGGCCTTCATGTTTGACGTAGTCGGGTGCATTCAGCGGTGCGGTCATGGCGATGTCTCTCTCTAAGTTACTGAAATAGCTAGGTTTCACGCCAGTCGCCGGGAGCTGCCACCAAGACTTAGAGCGGCGAGGGGCCGTCGGCTGGGAAGCCCGTAATTATGCATGAAGTGAGGGTAAATAGCTACTTGACTTTCTGTTGCTAAGTGATGTCCGAAATAGGGCCTTGAGCGGCCGCGTGATATAATTTACCGCATCCCAAAAACGTATTTCACGATATAAAACGGAGGAAGACATGGATCCGAGACAACTGCGCGAAGCAGCGCTCTACTATCACCGTAACCCGAAGCCGGGCAAGATCGCGGTCACGCCGATCAAGCAACTGACCAACCAGTACGACCTGGCAATGGCCTATTCGCCCGGCGTCGCCTTCGCCTGCGAAGAGATTGTCGCCGATCCGGCCGAAGCCTCGACGCTGACGGCGCGCGCCAATCTGGTCGGTGTCATCACCAACGGGACTGCCGTACTTGGCCTTGGCGCGATCGGGCCGCTGGCCGCCAAGCCGGTCATGGAAGGCAAGGGCGTGCTGTTCAAGAAATTCGCCAACATCGATGTCTTCGACCTCGAGATCGACGAGCGCGATCCGGACAAGCTGATTGATACCATCGCCTCGCTTGAACCGACTTTCGGAGGCATCAACCTTGAGGACATCAAGGCGCCGGAGTGCTTCTATATCGAGAAGAAGCTGCGCGAACGAATGAAGATCCCGGTCTTCCACGACGACCAGCACGGCACGGCGATCGTCGTCGGCGCGGCCATCCTCAACGGCCTGCACCTGATCGGCAAGGATCTGTCGAAGGTCAAGATCGTCACTTCCGGCGCCGGCGCGGCTGCGCTCGCCTGTCTCGATCTGCTGGTCATGCTCGGTGCGCCGGTCGAGAACATCTGGGTCACTGACATCAAGGGTGTGGTTTACGAAGGTCGCGTCGAGGAAATGGACGAGATCAAGGCGCGCTACGCCAAGCAGACCGATGCCCGGACGCTTGGTGAAGTGATCGCCGATGCCGACGTCTTCCTTGGCCTGTCCGCCGGTGGCGTGCTGAAGCCGGAAATGGTTGCGAAGATGGCGGCCAATCCGCTGATCATGGCGCTGGCCAACCCGACCCCGGAAATTTCGCCGGAGCTGGTCAAGAGCGTGCGCGACGACGCCATCATGTGCACCGGCCGTTCGGATTACCCGAACCAGGTCAATAACGTGCTCTGCTTCCCGTTCATCTTCCGCGGTGCGCTCGATGTCGGTGCGACGACGATCACCGAAGAAATGAAGATGGCGGCAGTCAAGGCGATTGCCGAACTGGCCCGTGCCGAGCAATCGGATGTCGTCGCCTCGGCCTACGGCGAAAAGATTTCCGGCTTCGGTCCCGAATACCTGATTCCGAAGCCTTTCGATCCGCGCCTGATCGTCAAGATCGCCCCGGCTGTCGCCAAAGCCGGCATGGATTCCGGCGTTGCCACTCGTCCGATCAAGGACTGGGACGCTTATTTGCAGGGGCTGAACGAATTCGTCTACCACTCCGGTCTGATCATGAAGCCGGTGTTCTCGCAGGCCCGCATGGCGCCCAAGCGCATCGTCTTCGCCGAAGGCGAGGACGAGCGTGTGTTGCGTGCCGTTCAGGTCATTCGCGATGAGGGCATCGCCATGCCGGTGTTGATCGGCCGTCACGCCGAAATCAATCGTCGCGTCGAGGCAGCCGGCCTGCGCATCCGCGAAGGCGAGGATTTCGAGATCGTGCACTCCGAAGGCTGCGCTTTCTTCGATGAGCATTACGAGGAGTTCTGCCAGACCTATCATGGCATCATGGAGCGCAAGGGCGTTTCGCCGGACTATGCGCGGCGTGAAGTGCGTCGCCGTAACACCTTGTACGGCGCGCTGATGGTTCGTCTGGGCTATGCGGATGGCTTGATCTGCGGCACTTTCGGTCGCCACGAGACGCACCGCGAGTATGTCCAGAGCGTCATCGGCACCCGTGCCCAGCATGATCGTTACTACACGATGAACCTGCTGATGTTGCCGGAGCGGACGGTGTTCATCGCCGATACCTACGTCAATTACGATCCGAATGCCGAGCAACTGGCTGAAATGACCCTGCTTGCTGCCGAGGAGATCCGCAACTTCGGTATCCATCCGCGGGTGGCGCTGTTGTCGCACTCGACCTTCGGCACCGAAAACACGCCGACCGCGATCAAGATGCGCGAAGTGCTGGCCAGGCTGGAGAAGCTGGCACCGGAACTCGAAGTCGAAGGCGAAATGCATGGTGATGCAGCCCTTGATGACCAGATCCGCCAGGCAGCTTTCCCGAATTCGCGCCTCAAGGGGCAGGCCAATCTGCTGGTCATGCCGACACTGGATGCGGCGAACATTTCGTTCAACCTGCTCAAGGTGGCGGCCGGCGATAACCTGACGGTCGGTCCCATCCTGCTGGGAGCGGCGAAGCCGGTGAATATCCTGACGCCGACGGCAACGGTGCGCCGTATCGTCAACATGACGGCCTTGACGGTCGTCGATGCTTCCTGAGTCACTGCTTCAATTTTCGCCGCTATCTTTCTGGTTTGATTGAAATTTTGAAACGCTTTGCTAAACTCGGATAAAATTCGGGGTTAATTCTGGAGTGTTTTCATGCGGCGAAAATTACTGGCCTTGCTTGCGTCCCTGACCCTGGTGGCAGCCCCGTTGCAGGTGCTGGCTGCCAAGGTCGAGGCGCAGGGCGCGAAAAAGACGGCGACCAAGTCGGTTGCCGCCAAGAAGCAGGTCGCAAAAAAACAGGTCGCCAAGAAAACGCAAAAAAAGAAAGTGGTCGCCAAGTCCTCAGTTCCGGCGCGCAAGCCGGTTCGCCACGTGGCCTTGAATGATGATCCGGCCCATCTGGCAATCCAGTCTTCGGCGGCAGTCGTCATCGATCAGAATAGCGGCAAGGTGCTGGTCGAAAAGCAGCCGGATGCCGTCGTGCCGATTGCCTCGATCACCAAGCTGATGACCGCGATGGTGGTCATCGACGCCGGACTCGATCTCGGCGAAGTCATCGCCATCAGTGCTGATGATATCGATGACCTCAAGGGCACGCGTTCGCGTCTGCCGGTGGGAACGACAATGACCCGCGAGACGGCAATGCTGCTGGCCTTGATGTCGTCGGAAAACCGCGCCGCCAACGCGCTCGGCCGGCATTATCCGGGTGGCATCAACGCCTTTGTCCAGGCGATGAACCGCAAGGCGCGCTCGCTCGGCATGTTCGATTCGCGTTTCGAGGAGCCGACCGGCCTGTCGAGCAACAACGTGTCCACTGCCCATGATCTGGCGCGAATGGTCACGGCCGCTGCCCGCTATCCGCAGATCCGCATGTATTCGACGACCGCCGAGGCCAAGCTGGAACTGAACGGACGTATCCAGACCTTCGGCAATACCAATGCCCTGGTGCGCAGCGACAACTGGCATATCGGACTGTCGAAGACCGGCTATATTTCCGAAGCCGGGCGTTGCCTGGTGATGCAGGCCTGGGTCGCCGACAAGCCGGTGATCATCGTGCTGCTGGATTCGCAGGGCAAGATGACCCGGGTCGGCGATGCCAACCGGATCAAGCGCTGGATGGAAAGCGCCGCCCTGGCGGTTGGCATCAAGCCGGTCTGATATTTTTCAGACGGGAGGCTTTTCGGCCGGGAAGATTTCAGGCGCGAGGCTGGACGTAGCCCAGGGCGTGTGACACCGCGTTGGCGGTTTCAAGCACCTGTCTGGCCCAGTCGAGGTTGTGGCGATCGGCCGGTGCCGAAACCGACAGCGCGGCGATTACCTGACCTTCGTCATCGTGAATCGGCGCAGCAACGCACTTAAGGCCGATTTCCGCTTCCTCGTCATCGTAGGCGATGCCGTGCCGGCGAACCTTGTCCAGTTCCTTCTCCAGCGCTTCCAGTGTCGTCAGCGAATGCGGGGTCTTGCCCGGCAGTCCGGTGCGACGGGCGTAGTCGCGGACCTTCTGGGTGCCGTCGGCAGCCAGGAATAGTTTGCCAAGCGAGGTCAGGTGCAGCGGCGCCCGGCCGCCGACGAGATAGACGACGCGGACCAGCGCGCGCCCGGACGAGGTCCGTTCGAGATAGACGATTTCGTCGTCGTGACGGGTGCCGAGGTTGATCGCTTCGCCGATCTGCTCATGCAATGCCTGCATGAAGGGCAGGGCGACTTCGCGGACGTTGATGCGTGACTTGACGATGTTGCCCAGTTCGAGGAGGCGGATGCCGAGGCGGTAATTGCCGGCATCCTGACGTTCGACGAAACGGGCGTTGCACATCGCCGCAAGAATGCGGTGGGCCGTCGATGGATGCAATTCGGTGGCGCCAGCCAGGTGCTTCAGGCTCGCTGCATCGGGGGCGGCAGCCAGGGCGTCGAGCAGCGACATCATGCGTTCGATGACCTGGATCGAACCGGGAGTTCTGGTAGCGCCGTCGGCTGCTTCTGACAACTGGATTCCTTTATTCGCGGGGTTTGAGTAGCATTGGCTACTTTGCCTTCTTGTGCGGCGCAATATTAACATGCGGATTGCCTTATACGTTACCTGCCTGGTGGACCTGATGCGTCCTTCCGTGGCCTTTGCTGCACTGCGGTTGCTTGAGGCCACCGGCAACGATGTGGTCGTGCCGCCGGCGCAGACCTGCTGCGGTCAACCGGCCTGGAGCAGCGGCAATCGGCCGCTGGCGGCCACGCTGGCGCAAAAGGCCATTGCCGAACTCGAGGGCTACGATGCCGTGGTCGTTCCATCGGGCTCCTGTGCCGAACAGATCGTCAAGGTCTATCCGCAATTGTTCACCGACGACCCGGTCTGGGGGCCGCGTGCCCGTGCGCTGGCCGGCCGTACGCACGAGCTGACGGCTTTCCTGGCGGAGGTGGCCGGGCTCGAAGCCGTGCCCGGCGAATTCGCCGGCAGCGTCACCTATCACGATTCGTGCAAGGGCTTGCGCGGGCTCGGCATCAAGGCGCAGCCACGGGCCCTGCTGGCGCGCGTCAAGGGACTGAGCCTGCAGGAAATGGGCGAGTGCGAGGAGTGCTGCGGATTCGGTGGTGCCTTCGCGGAAAACTATGCCGATATCTCGGCCCGCATCGTCGACCGCAAGTGCGATTCGATCGCCGCCGCAGGTGCCGATGCGGTGGTCGGCGGCGATCTCGGTTGCCTGCTCAACATCGAGGGGCGCCTGCGTCGCCGCGGCGACGAGAAAACGCGCGTGCTGCATGTCGCCGAAGTGCTGGCCGGTGAGGTCAAGGCATGAAGGCCGGTCATTCGCAGGCGATGTTCTTTCAGTCCCGGGCGGCGGAAAAGGTGCGCAACCCGGTGTTGCAAAAGGCCCTGCAGAAAGCCAAGCCGCTGTTTTCCGGCAAGCGGGCGAAAAGCATGGCGGCGCTGCCCGACGACGGGCTGGAATTCGAGCAATTGCGCGATGCCTGCGCCGGTATCCGCGACCGGGCATTGACCGATCTTGATGTCTGGCTGGAGATCTTCGAGGACAATGCCCGTGCCCGGGGCGCCGAGGTGTTGTGGGCGCGTGACGGCGACGAGATCTGCAAGCTGGTGATCGATGTGGCGCAGCGCCATGGCGTGCGCAAGGTGACCAAGTCGAAATCGATGCTGTCGGAAGAGGCGCAGCTGAACGAGGCGCTCGCAGCAGCGGGCATCGAGCCGGTGGAGACCGATCTCGGTGAATACATCATCCAGCTCGCCGGTGAGGCGCCGTCGCACATCATTGCGCCGGCCGTGCACAAGTCGCTGGAGGAGGTCGAGGCATTATTCGCCAAAACTCACGGTCGACCGCAGGAAGAGCGGACCTCCGCCGACATTCCGGCGCTCACCCGCGAGGCCCGTGGCGTGTTGCGCCAGCATTTCCTGTCGGCCGACATGGGCATTTCCGGGGCCAATTTCCTGATCGCCGAGAGCGGCACGGCGGCGCTGGTGACCAACGAAGGCAATGGCCGCATGGTGACGACGCTGCCGAAGCTGCATGTGGTCATCACCGGTATCGAGAAAGTGGTGCCGACGCTCGAGGATTTTGCCACGCTGATGCGCCTGCTGCCGCGCTCGGCGACCGGCCAGACCATCTCCAACTACGTCTCGCTGCTGACCGGCACGCGTAGCGAGGAAGAGGTCGAAGGGCCGACCAAAACGGTGTTCATCCTGGTCGACAACGGTCGGGCCAGCCTGGTCGGCTCGGCCTACCAGGAGATGCTGCGCTGCATTCGTTGCGGTGCCTGCATGAATCACTGCCCGGTCTATTTCTCGCTCGGCGGCCATGCCTATGGCTGGGTCTATCCCGGGCCGATGGGTTCGGTGCTGACCCCGCTCTACACCGGCATCGAGAACGCGCTCGATCTGCCCCACGCGTCGACCGGCTGCCGCCAGTGTTCGAGTGTCTGCCCGGTACGCATTCCCTTGCCCGACCTGATGCACGGTCTGCGCGAGATCCAGCACGAGCGGGGCTTGCGTCCCTGGGGCGAACGCCTTGGTCTGCGCGCCTGGGCGTGGCTGGCGACCCGGCCGGCGCTGTACCGCGCGCTGACGCGGCTGGCAGCGCGTTATCTGAACTGGCTGGCTGACGGCAGCGGCCGTATCCGCATTTTCGGCTTCGCACCCGGGTGGACCGCAGCACGCGATCTGCCGGTGGCTGGCAACCGGACATTTTTCGAACAATACGCAGCAAGAAAGCGAGACTGACGATGGAATTCGCACCTGAAGGCCCGATGGCCATTCCCCTCTGGATCAACGGCCGGGCCTACCTGACCGTCGGCGAGCGCTTTTTCGACGTGGTCAATCCGACGACCGGGGAAGCCCGCCACCGCGTGCCGATGTGCGGTGCTGAAGAAGCCGCCAGCGCGGTCGACGCGGCGCGCGCGGCGCAGGGCGAATGGGCGGCGATGGGCCTGGCCGCCCGCCAGCTTTGCCTGGTGCGCCTGGCCGACGGGCTGGCGCGTTATGCCGGCCATTTTGCCAAGTTGCTGATGCAGGACAGTGGTTGCGCCGAGGCCCAGGCAGATGCCGAGATTGCCGAGGCGGTGGCCGGCCTGCGGGCGATGAGCGTCGGCGAGACCGGCGTGCTGGCGCTGGTGGTCGATGCCGGACGGCCGCTGGCCGGCCTGGTGGCGGCGGCCGTGCCGGCACTGCTGGCTGGCGCAGCGCTGATCGTCAAGCCGAGCCCGAAGGCGCCGTCGGTGGCGTTTGCGTTGTGCGAACTGGCGACCCGTTGCGAATGGCCGGCCGGTGTGCTCAACCTGGTGCATGGCGATGGTCCGGCTATCGAAGGCTTGTGCGTGGCTGGCGTCGATCGCCTGGTGTTTACCGGCGATCCGGCGCTCGGCGGGCAGGTCGGTGCGCTGGTGGCGAAGCACGGTACGCCGTTCGTGATGGCGGCCTGATGCAGCGCATTGTCTATCTGGAACGCGAATCGGTGATCGCTGATGTCCGGCGACCGGCTTTTGCCCACGACTGGACCGAATATCCGAAAACGGCGCCAGACGAGCTGGTCGAACGCCTGCGCGGGGCGACCATCGCCATCGTCAACAAGGTGCCGCTGCCGGCTGCTGCGGTCGACGCGCTGCCCGACCTGAAAATGATTGCGGTGGCTGCGACCGGCACCAATATCGTCGATCTCGAGGCCTGCCGCCGGCGCGGCATCGTCGTCTCGAACATCCGCGGTTATGCCGAGCATACGGTACCGGAGCATGTTTTTTCGCTGCTGCTGGCGCTGTCGCGCAACCTGTTCGCCTGGCGTGAAACGGTACAAGCCGGACGCTGGCAGCAGTCGGACCAGTTCTGCCTGTTCGATCATCCTATCCGTGACCTGCACGGCGCAACGCTCGGCGTCATCGGTTCGGGCAGCCTGGGTAACGGTGTGATCCGGCTGGCCGAGGCCTTCGGCATGCGTGTGCTGCGCGCCGAACATCGCGCTGCCGCAGTCGTCCGTCCCGGCTACACGGCGTTTGCCGAGGTGCTGGCGGCGGCTGACGCGATCAGCCTGCATTGCCCGCTGAACGACGAAACGCGTGGCCTGATCGGCGAAGCCGAATTGCAGGCAATGAAGCCGACGGCAATGCTGATCAATACCGCCCGCGGTGGCATCGTCGATGAAGCGGCGCTGATTCGGGCCTTGCGCGAAGGCTGGATCGCCGGCGCGGGTTTCGACGTGATCACCGCCGAACCGCCGCCCGCCGGTCATCCGATGGTCGATCCGGCGCTGCTGGCGCTGCCCAATTTCCTGCTGACGCCACATGTCGCCTGGGCCAGCCGGCCGGCGATGCAGGCGCTGGCCGACCAGTTGATCGATAACATTGAAGCCTTTGTTGCCGGTAACCCGAGGAATGTCGTGACATGAGCGCTCGTGAAGAAATCCTTGCCCGGGTCCGGGCTGGCGTTGGCAAGCCGGATGCCGCCGGTCGCCGGGCCCTTGCCGAAACCTGGATGCGCGCCCGCTCGCCGGGTCCGCAGCCGGTGCTGGCGGGCGATCTGCTGGCCCGATTCTGCGAAAAGGCCGTAAGCCTGGCGAGCAGTGTCGAGCGGCTGGCGGATTACGAGCAGGTGCCAGCCCACGTCGCTGCCTGGCTGGCGGCGCAGGAACTGCCGCTGAGCGCCGTGACGACGCTCGACGTCGCCGGCCTGGACTGGGCCGCGGCCGGTCTGGCCTGTCGCAGCGGTCCTGCGGTCGACGCCGATGCAACGGGGATTTCCGGTTGCTTCTGCGCCGTTGCCGAAACCGGCACGCTGATGCTCCTGTCCGGGACGGCTACGCCGGCTTCGGTCAGTCTGCTGCCGGAAACGCATATCGCGCTGGTGCCGGCATCGCGTATCGTCGGTACCATGGAAGAGGCTTTCGCGTTGCTGCGCAGCGAGCGCGGTCAACTGCCGCGGGCCGTCAATTTCATCTCCGGGCCATCGCGCACCGGCGATATCGAGCAAACCATCGTCCTCGGCGCCCACGGGCCGTGCCGGGTGCATCTGATCGTGATCGGGGAAACAGCATGACCATCGAATTTGCCGTGCGCGGCGAGTATATCCAGCTCGACCAGCTGCTCAAGGCAACCGGTTTGTGCGACTCCGGCGGTTCGGCACACGCGGCGATCAACGAAGGCCTGGTCAAGGTCGATGCTGCGGTCGACACGCGCAAACGGGCAAAATTGCGCCCCGGGCAGCGGGTCGAATTTGCCGGCGAAACGGTCGAACTGATCGCCGAATAAGGCCGTTCAGCACATCTTCACGACGATGTCGTGCAGCGTGTTGGCGCAGTGCGCCATGCGGTCGGCCGCGTTGGCCAGGTGGCGATAGATTTCGCGCTGCTTGAACATGTGGATGTAATTGTCGCCCTGGAACAGGTCGGCAATCGCCCGGCGGTAGGCCTTCTCGACGCGTCGCTCCGCCTTGCGCGCCGAGTCGGCGTCGTTGGCAGCGTCCTGCGGGGTCTTCGCCAGCTTGGTGAATCCCTGGACCAGGGCGTCGGCACCGAGCTTCAGGTGCATGGCCATTTCCAGGCAATGCTTGTCCGGTGCCAGACCGAGCACTTCCATTTCACTGACGGTCGTCTTGCAGTAATTGACGATTTCGTCGAGATCCATGATCGCCCGGTACAGGTCTTCGCGGTCGATCGGTGTCGAGAAGGCCTCGTTCAGCGTGTGCAGGTTGCTGATCTTCACCCGGTCGGCCTCGTGCTCGTCTTTGCGGATCTGCCGGCCGACTTCATGATCGGCCGTTTCCATGAACTCGACGAGCAGGCCGGCGGTTTTTGCCACCTGCTGGCATTGCTCGGTCAGCATGGTGAAGAAATCCGGCATTTTCGGGAAGATCCGGCCGAGCAGGCGGGCAAGGATGGATGGCGTGGCGTTTGGCTCGCTCATGGATGGCCTCCGAGGAAAAGATGGACCAGGGCGTAGGCCTGGATGGCGACCAGGGCGGCGCCGGGAATGGTGATGATCCAGGTCGTCGCGATGTCCTTCGCCTTCGCCCAGCGCACGGCGCGCGGGCGTTCCGAGGCGCCGATGCCCATGATCGAGGTGGCGACGATATGAGTGGTCGAAACTGGTGCACCGCCCAGCGACGCCGCCATGATGACCAGTGCCGATGTCAGTTGCGAACCCAGCGCATGTACCGGACGCACCCGGTAAATGGCGAAACCCAGCGTGCGCACGATGCGCCAGCCGCCGGACATGATGCCCAGCGTGATCGCCGTGGCGCAGGCGAGCATCACCCAGAACGGCACTTCAAAACTGGGAATGAAGCCGCCGAGCAGCAGCACCAGCGTCAGGATGCCCATGCTTTTCTGGGCGTCGTTGGCGCCGTGCGAAAAAGCCAGTCCGGCGGCCGTGAAAAACTGGGCGAAACGCAGCCGTGAATTGGCGGCCGGTGTCGCTGCGCGGAGCAGCGCGCTCATCAGCCGGTGAATCAGGAAACCAGCCCAGAAGCCGATCAGCGGTGACAGCACCAGTGCAGCAAGCACCTTGACGATACCGGTCAGATGGCCCTGGGCGAGTTCGCCAAAGCCCCAGACGACATGCTCGATGCCGACACCGACGACCACTGCCCCGATCAGCCCGCCGACCAGCGCATGCGATGACGACGATGGAATGCCGAAATACCAGGTCACGAGATTCCAGACGATGGCGCCGATCAGTCCGCACAGCAGTATCGACAGCGAGAGCACCGGCGCGACACCGTCGAGCATGACGAATTTGCCGATGGTGTTGGCCACCGCCGTGCCGCCGAGCAGCGGGCCGAGAAACTCGAAAACGCCGACGATGATGACTGCTTGCACCGGCGTCATTGCCCGTGAGGCAATGACCGTGGCGACGATGTTGGCGGCGTCGTGGAAGCCGTTGGTGTAGTCGAAAATGAGCACGACCACGACGGTCATCAAGGCCAGCAGGAACAGGGTATCCATGCGCTTTGCCCGCGGGCGGGCCCCCTCCGGATCGTTATATTGCGTTTTTTTCCAGTATAGCGCGCACCCTGTCGGTGCTGTTGCTGGCGTAAAATCAGCAAACACTAATAATCAATCGATCCTCCCGAGAACAGTCATGTCCTATCCCCGTTTTTCCGATATTTCCCGCAGCTTTGCCCCGGGCTGGTTCGCTGCCGTCATGGGCACCGGCGTCCTGGCGATGACGACGCAGAGCCTGGCCACCTACTGGTCGCCGCTGGCCGGGCCGGCGCTGGTGCTGCACTGGTTCAACGTGCTGTTGTTCCTGCTGCTGGCTGTGCCCTGGCTGACCCGCTGGCTCCGTTTCCGGCCGGCAGTGATGCAGACGCTGATGCATCCGGTGCAGGCCAGCTTCTATCCGACCTTTTCCATTGCGCTGCTGGTGCTGGCCGCGCAATGGCTGTTATTCACTCCGTATGTCGGCATCGCCAAGATTTTCTGGTGGCTGGGTGTTGTCCTGCATTTCGCCTTCAGCTTTGTCGTGCTGTTCTTCATGTTCCGCGGCGAGCATGTTGCGGTCGACCATGTCACGCCGGCAAAATTCATCCCGGCCGTCGGTCTGGTGGTCATGCCGCTGGCGGGCGGGCCGCTGCTGCAGCACATGGATGGCGCCGTTCGCGAATGGGCGCTGACGCTCAATGTCATCGGCCTGGGTGCCGGGTCGATGATGTATCTGGGCCTGCTCGGCATGACCTTGCAGCGTAAATACCTGCACAAGCCGGCGCAGGGCATCCTGACGCCGACGGTATGGATTCACCTGGCGCCGATCGGCGTCATTCCGCTGAGCCTGATGAACGTGCTCGAGCAATTGCCGTTTCCGCTGATGCGCGAGGTGGCGACGGTGCTGATGCTCCTGGTCTGGGGCTTCGGTGTCTGGTGGCTGGTCATGGCCAGCCTGCTTACCCTGTCGGCGCGGGCGGCCGGCCAATTGCCATTCGCGCTGTCCTGGTGGGGCTTCACCTTTCCGCTGGGGGCCTTTGCTGCGGAAAGCCTGCGGCTGCACAAACTGCTCGGCTGGAGCAGCATCCTCAGCATCGGCATCGTCGCCTGGTTGCTGCTCTGTCTCTTCTGGTCGGTCACGCTCTGGCGCACGGCGCGCGGCGTGACCAGCGGTGCGATTTTCCAGCCGCATCCCTGATGGCGGCTGAATACCTGTTGTTGCCGGCGCTGGCGTGGTGGCTGCTGAATCGCGCCATCCGTTTCGGTCTGCGGGCCGAGCGCCTGCCCAGCGCGCAGGAGCCTGATGGGTTGCCATGGCAGATGGCGCGCGTGCCGACCCGCAACGGCAAGCACTTGTCCGGTTGGTTCATTCCGGCGGCCCGGCCGGGACCGGCGCTGGTGCTGATGCACGGTTGGGGCGGCAACGCCCAGACCATGCTGCCCCTTGCCGGCCCGCTGCACGGCGCGGGGTATGCCTTGTTGCTGCTCGACGCGCGTTGCCATGGCGGCAGCGACGACGACAGTTTTGCGTCGTTGCCGCGCTTTGCCGAGGATATCGAAGCCGGCCTGGCATGGCTGGAGCAACGTCCGGAAATCGATCCGGCGCGGCTGGGGCTTGTCGGTCATTCGGTCGGTGCCGGTGCCGCCCTGCTCGTGGCCAGCCGGCGCCCCGGTCTGGGGGCGGTCGTCAGTCTTGCTGCCTTTGCCCATCCGGCGACAATGATGCGCCGCTGGCTGGCGTCGATGTACATTCCCTACTGGCCGCTGGGCGCTTACGTGCTGGCCTACGTGCAACGTGTCATCGGCCACCGCTTTGACGATATCGCGCCGTGCAACACCATCCGCCAGCTGTCATGTCCGGTATTGCTGGTGCATGGCCTGTCCGATACCACCGTTCCCGCGGCCGAAGCCCGGCAGATTCTCGCCGCTGCTTGCCATGACGGTGTCGAGTTGCTGGAAGTGGCGGGTACCCACGACGACTTCGGCGACATCGAAAGCCACCTGCCGCAACTCCGCGATTTTCTCGACCGGGCATTTGGCCGGCGGTAGACGAAAAAAAGGCGGGAGACCAGCTCCCGCCCAAGCGGAGTCTGCCCTGTTTGGCGTCAGGGCAGGAGGAAAGAGGCTTTCTCCCGCAGGGTGATGTCCGGATTGCCCTCGGCGGTGATGGTGAAGTGGATCGGGTTGGAACCGCGCTTGCCGGAATCCGGCGGTGCGGCGACCACGACATTGAACGAGGTCAGGCCGGCAGCGGCTGCATCGACCGCGCTGTCGCCGGTGATTTTTGCGCCTTCCAGGCCGTCGACCGTGATCATGTAGCGTTGTGGCTGTTCGGTCGTGTTCATGATCTGCAGCATGAATACGTTCTCGATGCTGCCGTCGTCGGCTTCGCGGGCCAGCGTCGAGCGGTCACGGATGATGTCCACCTTCAGCGGGATGCGGTGAGCCAGGAACCAGCCGGCAATGATCGTGATCACGATGAGGATCGCGGTGTAGACCAGCACGCGGGGGCGGATCATGTGGTTGAGGATTTCGGCCTTGCTCTGTTGCTTGGCCATCGCGTTCTCGGTCGAGTAACGCACCAAGCCGCGCGGCAGGCCGACCTTGTCCATGACCTGATCGCAGATGTCGACACAGGCGGCACAGCCGATGCATTCGTACTGCAGACCGTTGCGGATGTCGATGCCGGTCGGGCAGACGACCACGCACTGATTGCAATCGACGCAGTCGCCAAGCTGGCTGGTGTCGGTGTCTTTCTTGCGCGGACTGCGCGGTTCGCCGCGTTGCGGATCGTAGGTGATGATCAGCGTGTCCGGGTCGAACATCACGCTCTGGAAACGGGCGTACGGGCACATGTACTTGCACACCTGTTCGCGCATGAAGCCGGCGAAGAGCATGGCGAAGCCAGCGTAAACAAAGATCCAGAAGGTTTCCCAGGGGCCCAGGGAATTGGTCAGGACGTTGTTGATCAGCTCGTCGACCGGCGTGAAATAGCCGACCAGCGTAAACCCGGTCCACAACGACAGGATGCCCCAGAGCAGGAATTTGGTCGATTTGATACGCAGCTTGCGCGCATTCAGCGGTGCCTTGTCCAGTTTCATCCGGGCATTGCGGTCACCTTCCACCCAGTTTTCGATCCACATGAAAACCTGCGTGTAGACCGTCTGCGGACAGGCGTAGCCGCAGAACAACCGGCCGGCAACTGCGGTGACGAGGAACAGCGCGTAGGCCGAAATGATCAGCAGGATGGCCAGGTAAATGACATCCTGCGGCCAGAAAACCAGACCGAAAATGTAGAACTTGCGTTCGACCAGATGGAACAGCAAGGCCTGGCGACCGTTCCATTCCAGCCACAGGCCGCCGTAAAAGGCGAGCTGCGTGATGATGACCAGGATGATCCGCCAGTTGTCAAAGTAGCCGCGCACGCCTTTGGCGTAGATTTTCTTGCGCTTTTCGTAAAGGGATACTTCGGCAGGTTCGTTCTGCTTGTTCTTGCTATCCGCTTGGTTCATTGTTTTTCTGCATCCTCAATTGTTCAGGTCGGAAACCGGGGCGGCTGGCACCTTGGCCGGCTGGCTGCATGAAGCAAGCCTGCGGGGCGAACTAAGGGGGAAATGCGACCAGTCAGCCTGACGTGCCAGCAGCTCAAGTTTCAAGGAAAGCGCGCTGAGCTGCAGAAGTGTATCCCCGGTTTCCAGACTATCTATTAACAAGTTGCGTGCCAGCCTATGGCTTTAGGCATGGTCCAATAAAATCATTGGCTTACAGGTGGTATGTCGTTCCGTCTTCCCTGCTGTCGGATTTGCGTGTCAGAATCGGCAGCATTGAATGACTGGAGTGTCAATTTTGACATCGCATTTCCTGAGTGAGCTTATCTCCTTTCTCGATGGTTTACCCGAGCCGCGTATCGTGATGAGTGCCGATTACCGGATCATTGCGGCCAACGCAGCCTATACCCGCGAGTTCGGGGGCGGGCGGGAAATCGCCGGGCGGAATTGCTACGAAGTTTCTCACCATTTCAATGTGCCCTGTGATCAGGCTGGCGAATCCTGTCCGTTGAAACTGAGCCTTGAAGGTGGCGAGCCGCAGCGCGTGCTGCATCTGCATCACACGCCGCGCGGCGAAGAGCACGTAGTGGTAGAAACCACGCCGATTCGTGATGAAAGCGGGGAGATTGCGTATTTCGTCGAAACCATGCGCATTGTTCGCCAGGCCAGCAGTCGCGCTGCCGCGAAGGGGCTGGTTGGTCGCTCGCCGGCATTTGTCGGCATGCTGGAGAAAATGATGCGGGTCGCCCCTTCCGGCGCAGCCGTGCTGTTATTGGGCGAGACTGGTACGGGCAAGGAACTGGTGGCGCACGCGATTCACGAAGCCAGCGCACGGGAAGACGGGCCTTTTGTTGCGGTCGACTGTGCCGGGATGACGGAAACCCTGTTCGAGGCCGAACTGTTCGGTTACGAAAAAGGTGCCTTTACTGGTGCGACGCATCGCAAGCAGGGGCTGGTTGAAGCGGCATCCGGCGGCACATTGTTTCTGGACGAAATCGGTGAATTGCCTTTGTCGCAGCAAGTGAAGCTGCTGCGCCTGCTTGAAACCGGCACCTATCGGCGTGTTGGCGGACTGGACTGGCTGCCGGCTGATTTTCGCCTGATTACAGCCACCCATCGGGACCTGGCGGCGATGGTGCAGGCCGAAACCTTCCGTAGAGACCTGTATTTCCGCATCAATACCTTTCCCATCAGAACGCCTGCCCTGCACGAGCGCAGTGCCGATATTCCGTTGCTCGCGGCCTCGCTGCTGGAGCGTGTCGATCGCAAGCCGGGGCGCCGCTTCACCGCGGCAGCGCAACTCTGGCTGTCGAATCAACGCTTCAGCGGCAATATTCGTGAACTGCGTAACCTGATCGAGCGGGCATCGTTGCTTGCTGATGGTGACAGCATTGACGTTTCGCATTTCACGGAAATGGGCGATCAGCCATTGCCATCGTCTGGCTTTGCAGGAACGAAAGGCGGATTCTTCATCGATCAGGTAGTCGGGCTCGATGTACTGGAGCGTGATTATCTGAACTGGGCGCGAAAACTGCATCAAGGTGATATCAGCGATCTTGCCAGGCAGCTTGGCATCAGTCCGCGCACCTTGTACCGTAAACTGGAAAAAGTAACGTAAAGACCAGTTATTGTATTTTTAATGTTGTCTGGCATATGAATTTCGTCTGATCAGCAAGGAAGGAGTTGAGGGTTTGAAATCTGCTGTTTTTTTACCAAACCTTACAATTTGGAATGATTGTTAATCTAGAATCAGGCAAACAGGTAGTTTCCAATAGAGTCTCCATGTGTCAAAGCAGGCCGCAGAGCTTGTGCAGCATGGTCAACGTCGGTTCTTTGCGAGTGAACTCATGAAAATCAGAACAATTCCCCTTCTGCTGGCGGTGTCAGTCTTTCCCCTGTCCGGTCTGGCTCAGGAAAAGGCAACACCGGAAGTCCAGCAGGCGTTGCGTCAGATCGCGCAACAGGCCGTGCTGAACAGCCCGGAAGTGACCACCAAGTGGCGCAATTACAAGGCTGCCGATGAGGAAATCGGCGTGGCTCGCGGTGGCTTCCTGCCGCGCGTCGACCTGACTGCAGGTGCCGGGCGTGAAAGCCTGCAAACGCCGCCGACCAATGTCAAGGATGATTACACCAGACGTGGTTATGCATTGACCTTGAACCAGATGGTGTTCGATGGCTTCGCCACGCGTAACGAGGTGCGCAAGCTCGACAAGGCTCGTCTGGTCCGCTACTACGAACTGCTGGATGCTTCGGAGAACGTCGCACTGGAAGCCAGCAGGGCTTATCTCGATGTGCTGCGCTATCGTTTCCTGGTCGATCTGGCCGAAGACAACTACATCCGTCACAAGGCCACACACGAACAACTGCAGGCCCGGACAGCATCCGGTGTCGGTCGGCGCGTCGATCTTGAGCAGGCAGGTAGCCGTCTGGCGCTGGCCGAAGTCAATCTGACCACTGAAACGGCCAATTTGCATGATGTCTCGGCGCGCTACCAGCGTTTGGTCGGCACCATGCCGCCGGGCGTGATCATTCCGCCGCAACTGGTGGGCAGTGCTCTTCCGGCAAGCCCGAAGGAGGCGCTGGATACCCTGCATCGCCGGAACCCGACCCTGCACGCAGCGATCGAGAACATCGAGGCTGCACAATACGACATCAACAGTCGCCGGGCTGCTTACTCACCACGAGTCGATCTACGGGCGAGGACGGAAAGTACCGACAATTACCAGGGCGCTCGCGGTGACCGTGACTACAATGTCGCGGAAGTCGTCATGACCTGGAATCTGTTCAACGGCGGCTCGGACCGGGCACGCGAACGCCAGTATGTGGAACGCAAGCACCTGGCAGTCGAAATGCGCGAAAAAGCCTGTCGTGACACGCGTCAGACGTTGCTGATCGCCTATAACGATGTTCAGCGTCTGCGTGAGCAGTCCACCTTCCTGGCGACCCAGGTTGCGCTGCTGGAAAAGACCCGGGATGCGTATCGCGACCAGTTCAATGTTGGCCAGCGTACGCTGCTTGACTTGCTGGATACCGAGAACGAACTGTTGTCAGCGCGTCGTGCCGCAGTCAATGCCGATACCGACTTGACGCTGGCTTATCTGCGGACTTACGCAGGCATGGGCACACTGCTCGAGTTCATGGGGCTGCAGAAGCTTGATACGCATACCCCAGCAAGCAATGAACTTGCCGAACTGGATGTGTCGTCGCTGTGTCCGGCTGATCCGGTTGCTTCCGGTGCGTCGTCACGCGATGCACTCAATGCCAAGGCCAAGGAAATGATGACGGCTACGCGTTCGCCGATGATGCCGCAAGCGCCGGTTCCGTCGCTTGGCGCTGCCGGCGATATCGAAGCACAGGTGAAGTCCTGGGCTGCATCTTGGTCGGCAAAGGATTACTCGTCCTACACCGGCTTCTACGCACCGAGCTTCACACCGGATGGCGGTCTTTCCCGCGAGGATTGGAATCAGTTGCGCCGTGCCCGCATCACGCCGCGTGAAACGATTTCGGTTACCGTGGAGCAACTGAACGTTCGCATGGATGGCGAAGAGCGCGCATTTGCAGAGTTCCAGCAGGTCTATCGCTCGAATGTCTTCAACGACCGTGTAATGAAGACGCTGGAAATGATCAAGGTCAATGGCAAGTGGTTGATCAATCGCGAAAGCTCTACGCCTTGTGTCGGCAATACTGTTGGTGGCTGCAAGGGGCTGAGTCGCTGAAACAGGGGGGGCTGTGCCCCCCTTTTTGTGACAGACATGAAAAAACCGGAGCACATGTGCTCCGGTTTTTTCATGTCTACAATATTTCAGGCCGTGTCTACGGACGCAACGAAAACGTAACCCTGGGAACGCAGTGTCTTGATGAAACTGCTGCCATCCGGTTGGTTGCCGAGAATACGCCGGATCTGGCTGACATGGACGTCGATGATGCGGTCGTAGGGGACGTATTCGCGTTTTAGAACGCGTGATAATTTTTCGCGAGACAGGGGTTCGAAGGGGTGGTCAAGGAAGGCCATCAGCAAGGCAAAACCTGATACCCCTATGGAAACCGGCGCGCCGTCACCATTCAGCAATTCACGCGACGCAGTATCGAGCGTCCAGTGCCCGAAACGCAATCGCCGCAAATCGCTTCTGCTGATTGCCGGAGTGGTGCGCAACTGACTGCGCCGCAACAGGCTGCGGGTGCGTGCCAGCAGTTCGCGCATGTTGCAGGGCTTGGGCAGAAAATCGTCGGCGCCGATTTCGATGCCGATGATGCGTTCTATTTCATCTGAGCGGGTCGAGTGGATCAGCACGGGAATTTCTGATTGCTGGCGCAACTGGCGCAGCAATTCGAGGCCGTCCGCATCGGGCAGGCTCAGGTCAAGGATGATTACATCCGGCTTGCGCGCAAGCAGCCGCCACATGGCTGCACCATTTTCAGCGAAAATACTGTCTATGCCGGCAGTGGCAAGTGTTGTACCCAGCACATGGCGTGTTCCGGGGTCATCTTCGACGATCAATGCGGTCTGTGTCATGGGTTGAACAAAGATGCTTAATGGAAGTGATTGTAATGCATTGTAAAAGGAAGTGCGTGCGCCTGCGTACAACAGTGGCTGGTCGCATGTTTCCGGAAAAACAGGGATTTACCAATCTTCAACCATGGTTTTCTGCTGTAGCGGGACAATGTCGAAATACCCAACGGTAACCACAGTGTGAATGCCATGATGCTTATACCTCAAAAGCTTGACGGTTTCGATGTCGAGGATGCCGTAGCACGCATGCTGGATCGTCCCGAACTATGGTGGCAGGCAGTCGGTTTCTTCGTTCATCATTTTTCCGACTGGAAAGATAACTGGCGAAACGCAATCGGAGATGATCACGCCGAGCGCCGGCAGGTGCACTCAATCCGCAGTGCGGCGGCCAATGTTGGGGCAAAAATGCTGGCGGGACAGGCTGAACGCATGGAGCAGGTCTTGCTGCGGCGGCTCGACGGTAGCGATGACGAGATCCCGGCGGTCTGGCGCGAGGAACTGGCTGCAGCTTTTGATGTCGCCTGGGGATGTGCGGCACGGGCCTGGCAGGACGCAGGCAGTGATCTGCCGGAGCTTTCGTGACCCGTGCTGCTGGTCCCGCATCGCTGAGCCAGCATCTGGCCCGGGTTAACCTGCGGGTTCTCGTGGCGTCTTTTCTGGTTTTGTCCCTGGTCATCCTGTTGACAGCTGGCTGGCTCGATTTGCGTGATCGTGTGGACGAGAGCCGCGCGCGACTGGCGCTGCTCGAGAGTACTCTGGCCAATAGCCTGCTTCATGCTGACCAGACCAGAGTGGATGCGCTTGCAGAAATCCTGCATGTGCAACCGGATTTGCGCTCGCTGGCGCTATACAAGAATGATCGCAGCCTGTTTCTCGAATATCGTCGCCCGGGGGTTGAGGCAAGCAGTCTTGATTGGCCGCTTTCGACTGCTGACGGATACCGTATCTTCTGGAACCATATCGATTTTTCCGGAAAGATCGAACTGGATGGTGTTTCCGCAGGATGGATCAGGATCAGCATCGATCTTGATAGATTGCACAAGCAGTTGCTTGGCTACGCTGTGCTGATCCTGCTCGAATTCGCCTTGGCGCTATGGGTGATCCTGCGTCTGCAGGCTGTCCAGGTCGAGCGTACCGTGCGGCCGCTGAACATGCTGAACGAAAGCATGGCTGAAATATCCCTGGGGCGACTTGATACGCGCGCAGCGCATGCGGACATTGCCGAGTTTGATCGTCTGAGCGAGGGCTTCAACCAGATGGTTGCCCAGATACGCGAACGTGATCACTGGCTGGCATCACATCTCGGCAACCTGGAGCAGATAGTCGAGCAACGAACCCGCGAGTTGCGTCAGGCAAAAGAGGTTGCGGAAGCAGGGAGCCAGGCGAAGAGCGAGTTTCTGGCCACCATGAGCCATGAAATCCGGACGCCGATGAATGGCGTGCTGGGGATGACCGAGTTGTTGCTGAACACCGAACTTGCACCGACCCAGCGGCAGTTCGTCGAAGCCGTGGATCGTTCGGGGCGCCATCTGCTGGCGATCATCAACGATGTGCTCGATTTTTCGAAAATCGAAGCGGGGCATTTCGAACTGGAGGAGGAGGATTTCGACCTCGGCAGGCTTCTCGAGGAGGCGGTCGAACTGTTTTCCCAACCGGCGAACAAGAAGGGTCTGGCGCTGATGATCGAGCTGCCGATCGGGAACTGCCTGCGCATCCGGGGTGATGCCTTGCGCCTGCGTCAGGTCGTTGCCAATTTGCTGAATAATGCGGTCAAGTTCACGGATCAGGGCGAAATCGTGCTGCGCCTGCGGCTGATGCCGGCTGAACCGGGACTGTTGGTGTTTGAGCTGGAGGTCCGGGACAGTGGTATCGGCATTCCCCGTGAGGCCCAGGAGCGTATTTTCGAACATTTTGCCCAGGCCGATGGTTCGACGACCCGGCGTTTCGGTGGAACCGGGCTGGGCCTTGCCATATGTCGTCGCCTTGTCGACATGATGGGGGGGCAGATTGCTGTCGATAGCCAGCCCGGGCTTGGCTCATCTTTCACCGTTTGTTTGTCGTTGCCGCTTGCCGAGCAGAGCATGGTTGCAGCGTCCTCTGCTGAAGCATCGAACACGACGCTGCGTCGGGTCGATCTGGCGGTTGGCGAACCTGCATCGACGGTGCCGCGTTTGCGCGGACGGGTCCTGCTTGCCGAAGACAACGAGAGCAACCAGATCGTGGCCAGAACGCATCTTGAACGTTTCGGGCTGCAGGTACTGGTTGTAAACAATGGTCAACAGGCACTCGACCTGTTGGCTCAGGAGTCATTTGACCTGGTCCTGATGGATTGCCAGATGCCGGTCCTCGATGGTTTTACTGCCTGTGCTGCGCTGCGCCAGAGAGAGGCGGAAAGTGGCGTGCCGCATCTTCCGGTGGTGGCCTTGACGGCCAATGCCATGCGCGATGATCGCGAGCGTTGCCTGGCGGCGGGGATGGACGACTACCTGGCCAAGCCATATCGCGGCGAGGAAATCCTGGCTGTTCTCGAGCGCTGGCTACCGCGCGAGCGACGCAAGCCGCCAGCACTTGCCTCTGGCAGTGCGGCGCAGGGTTTGCCACCCAATCATCCGGTTGACCCCAGTGCCTTCGAACAATTGCGCACATTGGCGCCAAGTGGGGCAAATGCCCTGATCCGGCAGTTGATCGAGGCTTATCTGCGAGGTGGTGAAAAGCTCTGGCATGATTTCGAGGAGGCGCTGACGGCAGGAGATGCGCCCGCCATGGCTGCTGCCTGTCATACCCTCAAGTCGAGCAGCTACAACGTCGGAGCGGTGCGTCTTGCGGGTCTGTGCAGGGAAATCGAGGGCCTGTGCCGCGACTGCAGGCCAGAAGAGGTGCTGGCGCTGCATCCGGGCTTGCAGTCGGAATGGCGTGCCGTACAGGATGTCCTGTCGACGATGCTGGAAAAGGAACTGACATGACTCAGCGCAGCTTGCGGGTTCTGGCCGCGGATGACGATCCAACGATGGCGCTGTTGCTGAAGACGGTGCTTTCTGCGCCGCAGTTCCAGCTGGTAATGGTTGATGATGGTCAGGCCGCTCTGGATGCCTGTGCCACGCCAGGGGCTTTCGATATCGTTCTGCTCGATGTCGAAATGCCTTTGCTCGATGGATTGCAGGTCGCAACCCAGCTTCGTCAGCGCGAGGGAGGCGGCTTGCCGATCGTTTTGCTGACCGGGCGCGAGGACAGGCTATTTCTCGACGCACGGGCCGCCCTGGCAGCGCATCATTTGCCCAAACCGGTTGATTGGACAGGGCTGCCGGCTTTCCTGCGGGGATTGGTGGACTGAAGCGGCTGTTGCTGCGCGCGACGGCAGACTCGGGTTAGACTCCGGCCTGAAGTACTTTGATTAATGTCTGAATGGAGGAGGGGAAAAATGAAAAAGACAATTTCTGCAATGCTTGCCGGCCTGTTGGTCGCGGTGCCGGCAATGGCGTCGGAAGATCTGGCCAAAGCAAAGAACTGCCTGACCTGCCACGCGCCCGAGAAAAAGATTGTCGGGCCGAGTTACAAGGATATTACGGCCAAGCGTGCCGGCGAAAGGGGTGCGGAGGCTGCGCTCGCTGCCAAGATCAAGAACGGCAGCAAAGATGAATGGGGCAAGGTGCCGATGCCGCCGAATGCCGTCAGTGATGCCGAGGCCGCAACCCTGGCCAAGTGGGTTCTGTCGTTCAAGTAACACCTTCATTGCATCAGGAAGGCGCCCGTAGAGGCGCCTGAAAGAACAACAACCGGAGACTGACATGGGGCCGTTGACTCCCGAACAGCGTCGACGGCGCTGGATGGCGCTGGCCATCGTTGCGCTGGCGTACATCCTTTCGTTTTTCCAGCGCTTCGCGCCGGCCGGCATCGCCCAGGACCTGGCGGCGGCTTTCCAGACATCGGCGGCTTCGCTTGGCGTGCTGGCGGCGACCTATTTCTACATCTATACGCTGATGCAGATCCCGACCGGGATTCTTGCCGATACCCTCGGGCCGCGGCGGATACTGGCCCTGGGTGGGATCATCGGCGGCCTCGGCAGCCTGCTGTTCGGTTTTGCTCCTACCCTCGATCTGGCGCTGGTTGGCCGGACGCTGGTCGGGTTGGGGGTTTCGGTCACTTTCATTGCGATGCTCAAGCTGGTGGCGGTGTGGTTCGAGGAGAACCGTTTTGCGACCATCGTCGGCATCTGCATGCTGGTTGGTAACCTCGGTTCGGTGCTGGCCGGTGCGCCACTGTCGGCGATGGCCCAGGCAACTGGCTGGCGTGGTGTGTTCATCGGCGTCGGCGTAATCTCGCTGGCGCTTGGCGTGCTGTGCTGGCTGATCGTCCGCGATGCGCCGACCGCGACCGGCGAGGCAGTCCGCCCGCGTTTTGACCGGACGGTGGTGCTCTCAAGCTTGCTGGCGGTGATCCGCAACCGTGCTACCTGGCCGGCGGCATTGGTTAATACCGGGATGTCCGGCTCCTTCTTCACCTTTGCCGGATTGTGGGCGACGCCCTACCTGATGCAGGTGCATGGCATGGAGCGCTCAACTGCCGCCAATCATCTTTCGCTGTGGTTCGGCGGTTTTGCCGTCGGTTGCCTGTTCATCGGCGGCCTGTCCGACCGGCTCGGCCGGCGCAAGCCGGTGATGATCGCCGTCTCGCATCTCTATGTCGCGATCTGGCTGCTCCTGCTGTCCTGTGTGACGATGCCGCTCAGCCTGTCCTACCTGCTTTTTGCCCTGCTTGGCCTGTCGACCGCAGGATTCAGCCTGACCTGGGCTTGTGCCAAGGAGGTCAATCCGCCGTTGCTGTCCGGCATGTCGACCAGCGTTGCCAACATGGGTGGATTCCTCTGCGCCGCGATCATGCAGCCGGTCGTCGGCTGGCTCATGGATCTTGGCTGGCATGGCGAGATGGTTGGCGGAGCCAGAGTTTACGACGTGGGCACCTGGCAGAACGGGGTGCTTGCCGTGACGCTGTGTGCAGCGCTCGGTGCGGCAGCCAGCTGGCGTATCCGCGAGACACGCTGTCGCAATATCTGGCAGGCGGCCTGATATTTATTTTGCGCATGGCATGAAGTCGTAGAATCAGGCTTCTGCCTTGCTACGGGTGTGTGAATTAGCGTATGCTTATATTCATGAAATCCATTGCGCGCTCCCTGATTTTTGCCCTTGCTCTGGCGTCGACCGCAATCATGGCGGCTGACCCCTTGCCGGTCATCACCGTCAAACTGCATCCGGTCGACCTGACTTTCCCGGCGGAGTCCGTCGTCGAGGCCGTGCAACAGACGACGATCGGTGCCCAGGTCGCCGGCCGGGTGCTGGAAGTGCGCGCCGACGCCGGCCAGCGGGTGAGCAAGGGCGACCTCCTGATGCGCATCGATGCGCGCGAGGCGAGCGAAGCCGCCCGGGCTGCCGACGCCCAGTACAACGTGGCGAAACTCAATTACGAACGGCACCAGCAGTTGAAGGCGCAGAAGTTCGTCAGCCAGGCCGCGCTCGACAAGGCCAAGGCCGATTTCGATGCGGCTGCCGCCAATCGCGGTGCCGCCGGTGCCAGCCAGAGCCACGCCACCATCGTCGCACCGATGGCCGGCATCGTTGCCCGGCGTCATGCCGAAGCCGGCGACATGGCGATGCCGGGAACGCCGCTGTTCACCATCTACCAGCCGGGCAGCCTGCGCGTTACTGCCAGCGTGCCGCAGTATCGTCTGGCGGCGATGCGCGGTGTGACGACGGCCCGCGTCGAGTTTCCCGAACTCGGCAAGTGGGTCGAGGCGACCGCCGTCCAGGTGCTGCCGACGGCTGACGCGGCGACCCACGTTTCCCAGGTCCGCGTGACCCTGCCGGCGTTGCCGGACGCCACGCCCGGCATGTTTGCCCGCGTCCATTTCGTCACCGGCCGCGCCGACAAGCTGACCGTGCCGGCCAGCGCCGTGCTGCGCCGCGGCGAGGTCGCCGCCGTTTATGTGCAATTGCCGGACAATCGTCTCAGCCTGCGCCAGTTGCGCCTGGGCGAGGCTGTCGGCCAGGGCGAGATCGAGGTGCTGGCCGGGCTGGCTGCGGGCGACAAGGTCGTCACCGACCCGGTCAAGGCGGCCATCCAGATCCAGTCGGGCAAGTAGGCCATGGCTGCTGAAAAAACCTCGCTCGGCATTTCCGGGCGCATAGCCGCCGCCTTCCAGGATTCGCGGATCACGCCGTTGCTGGCGCTGGTCGCCTTCCTGCTCGGCGTTTTCGCGACGCTGGTCACGCCGCGCGAGGAAGAGCCGCAGATCGACGTGACCATGGCCGACGTGCTGGTCGCCTGGCCGGGCGCTTCGGCCAAGGATGTCGAGAATCTGGTGGCGACGCCGGGCGAGCAGGTGCTGTCGCGCATGCATGGCGTCGAGCACGTCTATTCCATGTCGCGGCCGGGCATGGCGGTGATCACCGTGCAGTTCGACGTTGGCGTCAAATACAACGACGCGGTGCTGCGCCTGCACGATACCGTGATGGCGCATCGCGACTGGCTGCCGGCCAATCTCGGCGTGTCCGAGCCGGTGATCAAGCCGCGCGGTATCGACGACGTGCCCATCGTTGCGCTGACCTTCCACACCGCCGATCCGGCGCGTTCGGCCTACGAACTGCAACAGGTGGCGCGTGCGGTCGAGATTGAACTGAAACGGATCAAGGGCACGCGCGACATTTCGACGCTTGGCGGGCCGGACCACGCCGTGCGCGTGCTGCTCGACGCTGAACGGATGAACGCTTTCGGTGTCACGCCGCAGGACATCGCTGGCGCGCTGACCGTTTCGAACGCGCTGCAGACTTCCGGCAGCTTGGTCTCCGGCAATCGCGAAATTCTCGTGCAGACCGGGACTTACCTCGAGTCGGCGGCGGATGTGAAGCGTCTGGTGGTCACCGTCCGCGAGCGGAAACCGATCTACCTGAGCGACGTTGCCAGCGTCGAGGACGGCCCCGACCAGCCGCAGCGCTACGCCTGGTTCGGGACCAAGGATGGTGAATTCCCGGCGGTCACCATCCAGATTTCCAAGCAGCCCGGCGTAAATGCCGCCGATGTCGCGAATGCTGCGGTCGACCGTATCGACAGCCTGAAAAACGTCGTCATTCCAGACGGCGTAGAAGTTACGGTCACCCGCAACTACGGCGAGACTGCCACCGAGAAGGCGCAGAAGCTGATCGGCAAGCTGGTCTTCGCCACCGCCTTCGTCGTGTTGCTGGTCTTCTTCGCGCTGGGCAAGCGCGAAGCGGTGATCGTCGGCATCGCCGTGACGCTGACGCTGGCGGCGACGCTGTTCGCCTCATGGACCTGGGGCTTCACGCTCAACCGGGTGTCGCTGTTCGCGCTGATCTTCTCGATCGGCATCCTGGTCGATGATGCAATTGTCGTCGTCGAGAATATTCACCGCTGGCAGGCCCTGTATCCGGAAAAGACCCTGCTCGAAATCATTCCCGGCGCGGTCGATGAAGTCGGCGGGCCGACCATCCTGGCGACGCTGACCGTCATCGCCGCGCTGCTGCCGATGGCCTTCGTCTCCGGGCTGATGGGGCCGTACATGAGCCCGATCCCGATCAACTCGTCGATGGGCATGGCCATTTCGCTGGCCATCGCCTTCGTCGTCACGCCCTGGCTGGCGGTGCGGCTGATGAAATCGCACGGCGCCGGTCATGGTGCGGCGCCGGTGTCGAAGCTGGATGCAAAACTCGACAGCACTTTCCGCAAGTTGCTGACGCCCTTCCTCGATCCGCTCAAGGGCGCCGCGGCGCGGGTGAAACTGGCCATCGTTGTCGTTCTGCTGATCCTCGGTTCGGTGTCGCTGGCGTATTTTCAGCTCGTTGTACTGAAGATGCTGCCGTTCGACAACAAGAGCGAATTCCAGATCATCGTCGACATGCCGGTCGGCACACCGGTAGAAGAAACGGCGCGAGTGCTGCAGGAAATCGGCGCCGAGCTGGCCAGGGTCGAGGAGGTGACGAATTACCAGGCCTACGCCGGCACTGCCAGTCCGATCAATTTCAACGGTCTGGTCCGCCAGTATTACCTGCGGGCCGCCCCGGAAAAGGGCGACATCCAGGTCAATCTGGTCGACAAGGCCCATCGTTCACGGAAAAGTCATGAAATCGCCGCCGGCGTGCGCGCGGCGGTCGAAGCCGTGGGCCAGCGCAACGGCGGCGTCGCCAAGGTCGTCGAAGTGCCGCCCGGGCCGCCGGTGATGTCGCCCATCGTCGCCGAGATCTACGGCCCCGACTACGCCGGCCAGATCGCCGTCGGCAAACAGGTGCGCCAGGCGTTTACAGAAACCGACGACATCGTCGCCATCGATGATTACATCGACGCCGATTCACGCAAGTTCGTGCTCCATGTGCTGCAGTCCAAGGCCGCGCAACTGGGTGTGGCGCAGAGCGACATCGTCGAGGTGGTCGGCATGGGCCTGGCCGGCATGGACGTGACGCCGGTACGCAATGCCGATTCCAAGTTCGCTGTGCCGGTGCGCGTGCTGCTGCCGGCCGAGCAGAAATCGACCCTCGATGCCCTGCTCAAGCTGCGCGTGCGCTCGCGCGACGGGGCGCTGGTGCCGGTCTCGGAACTGGTCGAGGTGCGCGACACGGCGCGCGAGAAGACGATTTACCACAAGGACCTGCTGCCGGTGGTCTATGTCGTCGGCGACATGGGCGGCAAGCTCGATTCGCCGCTCTACGGCATGTTCGACATCCGCTCGAAGATCAACGGTATGGCACTCAAGGAAGGTGGCACGCTTGGCGAATGGTTCATCCGCCAGCCGACCGATCCCTACGCCGGCTACAGCGTCAAATGGGACGGCGAGTGGCAGGTCACCTACGAAACTTTCCGCGACATGGGCCTGGCCTACGCGGTCGGGCTGATATTGATTTATCTGCTGGTGGTCGCTCACTTCGGCAGCTATCTCGTGCCACTGATCATCATGGCCCCGATCCCGCTGACCATCATCGGCGTGATGCCCGGCCACGCCTTGTTTGGCGCGCAATTCACGGCGACTTCGATGATCGGCATGATCGCGCTGGCCGGCATCATCGTCCGCAACTCGATCCTGCTCGTCGATTTCATCAAGCAGCAGGTCGCCGCCGGCATGGATTTCCACGACGCGGTGATCCAGTCGGCGGCGGTGCGCGCCAAGCCGATTGCGCTGACTGCATTGGCTGCCATGCTCGGCGCCATGTTTATCCTCGACGACCCGATCTTCAACGGCCTGGCGCTGGCGCTGATCTTCGGCATCCTGGTGTCCACGCTGCTGACCCTGGTCGTCATCCCCGTGCTGTATTACGCCGCTTTCAGAAAGGAACACGCATGACCATCGAACGCATCATCCGCATCATGGCCGGCTTCTTCGTCATGCTCTCGCTGGCGCTCGGCTGGCAGGGCAGCCCGGTCTTCGTCTCTGAATGGTTCCTGGCATTCACCGCCTTCGTCGGCTTCAACCTGTTCCAGAGCGGCTTCACCGGCTTCTGCCCGCCGGAGAAGCTGCTAAAGAAGCTTGGCGTCAAATCCAGCGGTGGTTCCTGCGGGGGGTGAGGCGGCGCTTCAGTGCGCCGTGTATTCAGCCTCGAAACCGGCATCGACGATAGCCTGGAGAATTTCTTCCGGGCTGACGAAATTGCCGTGCTCGACATCGACTTCGCTGTTTCCCGCTGAAATATCGATGTGCGTGACACTGGGCAGGTCCTGGATGGCATTGGCGAGCGCGCGCACGCATTGGGCATCGTTCAGGCCACTGATCTTGAATAGTTGTCTGTGCATGATCTGACCTCCTTTGTTTACTGCATGATCATTGGTCAGCATGTTGCCCGGGAAGTTTCGCTGAAATTCGCCTGTCGGTTGTCAAATCGAGGCGGCGTTGCTCGTTGGCGGGTAATATCCCCCCTTTCCCGCCACCGAGAAGCCGTTGCATGCAAACTGAAGTCAAAGAGAAGCCCGTTTACGCCGTCGTTGCCGCCGTGCAGTTGCCCAGTGTCAGCGACATCGAGTTCGAGGCATCGCTGACGGAGTTGCGCGAACTGGCCAAGACCCTGGGTTTCCAGGTGGTTGAAACCTTCATCCAGAAACGTGCCGGTTTCGATACGACCGCTTATCTCGGGGTCGGCAAGCGGCAGGAAATCCATGATTTCGTCAGCCACATCGCCGACGAGGAAATCGGTGTCATCCTCGTCGATCATGAGATTTCGCCATCGCAGGCGCGCAATCTGGAAAAGGAAACCGGCTGCGAGGTGATGGACCGGACCATGGTCATCCTCGAGATTTTCCATCGCAATGCCCGTTCGCGCGCGGCCAGGGCGCAGGTCGAAATCGCCCGTCTCGGCTACATGGCGCCGCGTTTGCGCGAGGCCGCCAAGCTGGCCGGGCCGCAGGGGCGGCAGCGCAGTGGCGTCGGTGGTCGCGGTGCCGGTGAATCGCATACCGAACTGGACCGGCGCAAGATCCGCGACCGGATCGCCGAACTGCAACTGGAAATCGTTGCCATGGAGGCCGAGCGCCGCACCCAGCGGGCGCGCCGTCAGGAGCGCCAGGGGCTGGCCAGCGTCGCGCTGGTTGGCTACACCAACGCCGGCAAATCGACGCTGATGCGGGCGCTGACCGGCAGCGAAGTGCTGGTCGCCAACAAGCTGTTTGCCACGCTCGACACGACGGTGCGCACGCTTTATCCGGAAAGCGTGCCGCGCGTGCTGGTCAGCGATACCGTCGGTTTCATCAAGAACCTGCCGCACGGCCTGGTCGCGTCGTTCAAGTCGACCCTCGACGAAGCACTCGACGCGTCGCTGTTGCTGCATGTCATCGACGCCAGCGATCCCGGTTTCGAACGCCAGCTGGCGGTGACCGATCACGTGCTGGCCGAAATCAACGCCGATACCGTGCCGCGCCTGCGCATCTTCAACAAGATCGACCATGTCGGCGACGAGGCGGCGCAGGCGGAATGCACGGCCAGATTGCGCGAACAGTATCCGGATTGCGTGGTGATGAGCGCCCGTCGGCCGGATGATGTGGCGCGCCTGCACCAGACCATCGTCGGGTTTTTCCAGGCGGCGCTGGTCGAGGCCGAACTGTTTCTGCCCTGGTCGGCGCAGCAGTTGCGCGGCGAGCTTTTTGCCACCTGCCAGGTACTGGCCGAGCGGGCGGACGAGAACGGCGCCTTTTTCAGCATCCGTGGCGAGCAGGCGGCAATCGAAAGCTTGCGCGAGCGTTTGTCGCCGGCTGGCTGAAAATGGGTGAATTCTGCGGTCGACCGCAGAATTCACCCAAATTTCAAACGCTGGTGCCGCGCATCGCCTGGTAGGCGGCCAGCGCCCGGGCGACTTCGCCGCTCGGGCGGGCGGTGTCGCCGAGGCCGAACTCCATTTGCAGCGATGCCTTGTTGGTGTCGATGTAATCGATGACACGGGCCAGGTTGTTCATCCGGTTGGGAATGAAATTGCCTTCCGAATTGAGCAGCTCGGCCGATTTGGCGAAGTTGCCGCTGAACTCCTGGATCGCATTGACTGCGCCGTTCATGTTGCCGGCCAGCACCGCGTCCAGGCGGGTCGTATCGATACTCGCCATGTTCGTCACCGGGTCGATTTCCAGACCCAGCGCACCCATGCCGCGGACGCCGCTGCCGGCGCCGTTGAAAATGCTCTCGATGCTCTTTTCCAGTTCCCACTGCGATACGGTTGCGGCGTGCGTGCCGGCAAGCAGGCCGCCGTTGGCCAGCACCTCGTCGAAGCGGTCGATCCAGCCGTTATAGGCATCGGCAAAGGCCTGCAGGCGGCTGCGGATGTCGTCGGCGCTGCTGCTGTCGTCGATCGTGCCCAGTTTTCCGGCTTCCTGCTGCATCGCCGCGACGTATTCCTTCATGTCCGTCATCTCGGCAAACTCGGCCTTGTAGAGCACATCCTTGCGGTTGATGTCGGTCATCATCGAATAGGCCGACTCCGGATCGAACAAGGCCGTATTGCGCCCGCCGGCAGACAGGCCGGCATTCGCCAGCAAGGCGTCGAATGTCCCGGATGTATTGTTGCCCTTGCCGAACAGCGACGAAATATCTGATCCGCCAGTGCCGCTCGTGCCGTTCAGCAGGACATCCATGGCCTGCGACTTGAAGTCGGCCAGGCGCTCTTTCAGGAATGACAGGAAATCACCGCCCAGTGCCTGCGTCGAAAACGCTTGCCCGGTCTTGATACCCGACAGCGTGGAAAAATCAAAACCTGTACTGTTGACGCCATTGATCGACATGTTGCCTCCAACCGGTAACGACGGCTGATTGCCGTCCTGTTGCCCTTGCCTCATTCATCGCAACAAGCGTGCCTGTTGTTTGGCGAAATTTCGTCATCCGGCCTGTCGGCTTGCCGCACAAGCCATTCCGGAAATCGGCGGGAGCGCGGGAGGGGCGGGCGGCAAGCCTGCCCGCGCTGCGGCGGCAAATTTCGCCGCGGCCCGCCGGTTGTCATTCCTCCGCGTGGTGTTTGCCGCCGAGCTTGTCCATGACGGCGAACAGCACGCCGGAAACGACGAACGTCATGTGGATGCCGACTTTCCACGCCAACTGTTCGTTGGTGTAGATCTCGACGTGCATGAAGGCCTTCAGCAGCTCGATGCCGGAGATGGCCACGATCGAGCCGATCAGTTTCATCTTGAGGTCGGCGAAGCCGACATGGCCCATCCAGGATGGACGATCTTCACTTTCGCCGGTGTTGATCTTCGAGACAAAGTTCTCGTAGCCGGCAAAAATGATGATGATCAGGAGGTTGGCGATCATCACGACATCGATCAGCGTCAGGATGCCGATGATGATCTCGCTGCCATCGGCTGTGAATGCTTTTGCTGCCAGCACGACAAATTCCTTGGCGAACTTGATCAGCAGGATGACGATGCCGAGGATCAGGCCGACATAGAACGGTGCCAGCAGCCAGCGGCTGTTGAACATCAGCCGTTCGAGTTTGTGCTCCAGTGATTTCATGCGGTGACTCCATTGGGTTGGTCGCATTATTGTGCAGTGCGCAAAAGCAAAAAACCATCTGCCTGAACGCCATCAGGCCTCTCCGGACAGAGAAATATCCGCTAGAAAACATCGGATAAATCGAAGGATGTTCAGTTCTGATTCAGTTGAAACCTGTTGGAAACCTTGCCGGGCCGGCCTTTTGCCGCTTTTCGGGCCGGACGGGTGGCGATGCCCGGCGGCAGGCCCAGCGGTGACAAGGCAGGCGGCTTCATGCATCATCGCGGCCATCTCCATTGATGAAAGGCCAAGCGGGGTTTGCTGCCCCGCCATATGAACGACCGCCATTGCTTGCCAGCCACCGACAAACCGGCACCGTCCGCTGTCGAATTTCCTATCCACGCTTCCGCTACGGTGAGCTGATATGGAAATACTTGTTCTTGTTGCCCTGATTGTCATCAATGGTCTGTTTGCCATGTCCGAAATCGCGCTGGTTACCGCGCGCCGGGCACGCCTCGCCAAACTGGCCGAGGATGGCGATGGTTCCGCAGCGGTTGCCATGACCCTGGGCGAAGATCCCACCCGTTTCCTGTCGACGATACAGATCGGCATAACCTCCATCGGCATCCTCAACGGTATCGTCGGCGAGGCCGCGCTGGCCGGGCCGCTGGCCGAGTGGTTGCAAGGCTACGGCATGGAGCAGGGGGTCAGCGAAATCGGTGCAACGGTATTGGTCGTCGTGGTCATCACCTACGTTTCCATCGTCGTTGGGGAACTGGTTCCCAAACGGATAGGCCAGATCAATCCGGAAGGTATTGCCCGCCTCGTCGCCCGGCCGATGAACATGCTGTCGATTGCCTCCCGTCCTTTCGTTCATCTGCTGTCGAGTTCGACGATGCTGATCCTGCGCCTGATGGGGCAGCGCGAGAGCAGGGGACCGAGCGTCACCGAGGAAGAAATTCACGCGATGCTGGTGGAAGGTTCCGAAGCCGGGGTCATCGAGAAGAACGAACACGACATGGTGCGCAATGTCTTCCGGCTGGATGACCGGCAGATCTCCTCGCTGATGGTGCCGCGTTCGGAAATCGTCTGGCTGGACGTCGCCCGGCCGCTGGAAGAAAACCTGGTGCTGATGACCGAGTCCGAACATGCCCGGTTTCCGGTGTGCAGTGCTGGTCTCGAGGAAATCATCGGCGTTCTCAACGCTCGCCAGTTGCTCGGCAAGACCTTGCGCGGTGCCGAGCCCAGCCTGACCGACAAATTGCAGCCGGCGGTTTACGTGCCGGAGTCGCTGACCGGCATGGAACTGCTGAACCAGTTCCGGACGACCGGAACCCAGGTGGTTTTCGTTGTCGACGAGTACGGTGAAGTCCAGGGCATGGTGACGCTGCAGGATCTGATCGAATCGGTGACCGGCGAATTCCTGCCGAAAAACAAGGAAGACGCCTGGACGGTTCAGCGCGAAGACGGCTCCTGGCTGCTCGATGGCCTGATTCCGCTGCTCGAACTGAAGGACACGCTCTGTCTGAAGTCCGTGCCGGAAGAGGAAAAGGGTCGCTATCACACGCTTTCCGGCATGGTCATGCTGCTGCTGGGGCGCCTGGCAAACACCGGTGACAAGGTAAGTTGGGAAGGCTGGTCGCTGGAAGTCGTCGATCTCGACGGCAAGCGCATCGACAAGGTGCTGGCGAGCCGGCTGCCGGAACTGGAAACCGTGGCGGCAACGACGGATGCGGAGAGGCCGGCATGAGTGAAATCGCCGCAGCCATTCCCGCCAGCAAGGAACCAGGTTTTTTCCGCCAGCGCTGGCAGGGCCAGGTGGCCCTGCACCAGCTTTTCTGGTGGGATCTGCTGGCGGTCGGAACGCTGGTCAACGCGGGGTTCGTGGTTTTTTCCCTGATCCTGCTGGCGCAGGGAATGGCCGGCGGATTCTGGTTCACGCTGCAAGCCCTGATCCTGCCCTACAACCTTTTCCTGGTGGCGGCCGTCTGGCGCCATCGCCACACCACCCTCCTGCAGCGTTCGCTGGCGGTGGTCTGGCTGGGTATTTTCCTGTTGCTCTGACGCCTCACTCGTGGCGCAGCGCCTCGATCGGGTCGAGGCGCGCTGCCCGGCGGGCCGGGAAATAGCCGAAGACGACACCGATCGCCGCCGAGAACGCGAAAGCGGTCAGGTTGATGCCGGGGTTGAACAGGAAGGGCATGCCCAGCAGCGCCGACAGGCCGAGGCAGGCGAGCAGCGCCAGGACGACGCCGACGATGCCGCCGAAACCGGACAGCACCACCGCTTCGATCAGGAACTGCAGCAGCACCTCCTTTTCCAGCGCGCCGATGGCCAGCCGGATGCCGATCTCGCGGGTCCGTTCGGTGACCGAAACGAGCATGATGTTCATGATGCCGATGCCGCCGACGAGCAGGCTGACCGCCGCCACTGCGCCGAGCAGCGCGGTCATCGTGCCGATTGTTCCGGACAGCGTTTCGGCGATCTGCTTGGTGTCCATCACATTGAAGTTGTCGTCGGCGTTCTCGGCCAGCTTGCGCCGTTCGCGCAGCAGGCTGCGCAGTTGCCCGACGACCGTTGCCGTGTCGGCGCCATCGCGCATCGAGACCATGATACTGCCGATGTCGAGGCTGCCGGTCAGTCGCCGCTGCACGGTATTGAGCGGCATCAGCACGCTGTCGTCCTGATCCTGGCCCATGCCGCCCTGACCCTTGGCGGCGAGCAGGCCGATCACTTCGCAGTCGAATGACTTGACGCGGATGCTGTTGCCGAGCGGGCTGGCGCTGCCGAACAGTTCCTTGCGCACGGTCTGGCCGATGATGCAGACAGCCTTGCCGGCTTGCTCCTCGTCGTCGGCGAAGCGCCGGCCGGCGGCCAGCGTCCAGTTGCCGGTGGTGAAATATTCGTTGCTGGTGCCGTTGACCGTAGATGACCAGTTCTGCGTCCCGGCGACCAGCGTCACCGCGCTGCCGATAACCGGCGCCACCGCCTGCAGGCCGCCGACCTGCTGGCGGATGGCCTCGATGTCGGCGATCCGGAATTTCGGCGCGCCGGCACTGTCGCGGCCGGGGCCAAGGCGCTGGCCGGGCATCACCATCAGCAGGTTGCTGCCGAGGCTGGCGATCTGGTCGGCGACCATCCGCGTCGCGCCGTTGCCCAGCGTCACCATGGTGATCACCGCGGCGACGCCGATGACGATCCCGAGCACGGTCAGGAAGGAGCGTAGCAGGTTGCGGCGGATTTCGCGCAGGGCGAGCAGCAGGGCGTTCAGCAGCATGGTGTCTGACTCGTGTCGTGGTCGACGCGGCCGTCGACGAAATGTACGTTGCGGCTGGCATAGGCCGCCATGTCGGCTTCGTGGGTGACCATGACGATGGTGATGCCCTGTTCGCGGTTGAGCGCCACCAGCAGTTCCATGATCTCGTGGCTGCGCTGGCTGTCGAGGTTGCCGGTCGGTTCGTCGGCGAGCAGCAGCAGCGGGTTGGTGACGATGGCGCGGGCGATCGCCACACGCTGCTGCTGGCCGCCCGACAGCTCGGCCGGCGTGTGGTGCTCGCGCCCGGCCAGGCCGACCCGCTGCAGCGCCGCCTGCGCCGCTGCGTGGCGCTCGGCAGCCGGGGTGCCGCGATAGAGCAGCGGCAGCTCGACGTTTTCCAGCGCAGTGGTGCGGGCGAGCAGGTTGAAGCCCTGGAAGACGAAGCCCAGGCAGGTCCGGCGCAGCAGTGTGCGCTGGTTGCGGTCAAGGTCTTCGACCGCGATGCCCTGGAAGCGGTAGGAGCCGCTGGTCGGCGTGTCGAGGCAGCCGAGCAGGTTCATCGCCGTCGATTTGCCGGAGCCGCTCGGGCCCATCACCGCAACAAATTCGCCGGCGTTGATGTCGAGGTCGATGCCGCTCAGCGCCTGAAAGGCGATGTCGCCCTGACCGTAGGTCCGGGTGATGCCGCGCAGTTCGATCAGCGGCGTGGTACTCACGGCTTGATCGCCTGGTACTCGGTGATCACCGCCATGCCGGCTTGCAGTTCGCCGCCGGTGATCTCGGTGAAGCGGCCGTTGCTGACGCCGGTGACGACGTCCACGGCGCGGGGGGCACCGTTGTCGAGTACCCAGACCTGTTGCGATTTGCCGTTGGCTGCTGCCGCTGTCGGGCGAGTTTTCGGCTGGTCGGGCGGGCGCGGCACCAGGCGGCTGAGCAGGCTGCCGCCAGTGGTCGGCGCGGTTTCGGCCGGGGTGTAGCGCAGCGCGGCGTTGGCGACCAGCAATGCGTCGCTGCGTTCGGCGGTGACGATGGTGGCGGTCGCTGTCATGCCCGGGCGCAGCGCCAGATCGTCGTTGGTGACGTCGAGCACGGTCTTGTAAGTGACGACATTGTCGGTCGTCGTCGCGCCCAGGCCGACGCGCCGGATGTTCGCCGGGAACTTGCGCCCCGGCCAGGCCGAGACGGTGAAGCTGGCCGGCTGGCCGGGCTTGACGGCGGCGACATCGGCTTCATCGACCTTGACCTGCAGTTCCATCCGGGTCAGGTCTTCGGCCAGCACGAACAGCACCGGCGTCGTCATCTGCGCGGCGACCGTCTGCCCGGGTTCGACCTTGCGCGTCAGCACGACACCGTCGACCGGCGAACGGACCGTTGCCTTGGTCAGGTTGGTTTCGTTGGTCTTCAGCGTGGCCTGGGCCTGCGTCACTTTCGCCTGGGCGCTGGCCTCGGCGGCTTCGGCGCGCAGTACGGCGGCCTCGGCGGCTTCGAGTTCGGTGCGCGCCGGCACCTTGCCGCCGGAGAGTTCGGCGACGCGCTGCATGCGCGCCAGCGCCGCCCGGTTTTCGGCTTGCGTCGCCCGCGCCTCGGCGACGCCGGCCGTCGCGGCGGCGACCGCGGCACGCGATTCGATGACTGCGTCCTCGAGCTTGGCGGTGTCGAGTCGGGCCAGTACCTGGCCTTTCTTGACGAGGTCGTTTTCCTGGACAAGGACCTCGGCCAATGTGCCCGACAGTTCGCTGCCGACATCGACCGACTTGGTCGGCTGCAGCGTGCCGCTGGCGCTGGCGCTGACGAGCAGCGCGCCGCGGGCGGCCGTTTCGGTCAGGTAGCGGCCGGTGGGGGCCGTGCTGCCGCCGAGAAATAGCGCTGCGGCGATCAGCACGAGCGCAACGCCGGCGATGATGTACCAGCGCCGGTATCCGGCCGGGGCGGTGGCGTGGCGGGCACCGTCGAGCAATTGGCGCAGGCTGTCGGTGGCTGGGGGGATTTTTGTCGTCATCAGTTTTCCGTTCCGGTGTTGTTCCAGCCGCCGCCGAGGGCCTTGTAAAGTTTGATCAGCGAACTCAACTGGGTGGCCTCGGCCAGGGCCTGGTTGTCTTCGGCCGACAGCCGGGTGCGTTCGGTGTCGAGCACGTCGCGGAAATCGCTGAGCCCGGATTCGTAGAGTTGCCGGGACAGCAGCGCCGCATTACGGGCAGCAGTCGCCGCCAGGCGCCGGGCGGCCAGCCGGTCGCGGGCGGCGGCATGGGCGAAGAGCGCGTTCTCGACTTCCTCGATCGCCGTCAGCACGCTGCCTTCATAGGCCGCCAGTGCTTCTTCCTGGACTGCCTGCTGGGCATCGACGGCGGCGCGCAGCCGGCCGCCGTCGAACAGCGTTGCCGCCAGCGTGCCGCCGAGCACACGCAGCAGGGTATCGCTGCCGCCGAGGGCGGCGAGGCTGTAGGCCTGCCAGCCGAAACTGGCGTTCAGCGTCAGGCTGGGAAAACGCGCCGCCAGTTTCTGGCCGGTGCGGGCGGTTTCCGCAGCGAGCTTGCGTTCGGCGGCGATCAGGTCGGGGCGCCGGGTCAGCACCTGCGCCGGGATGCCGGTTGCCAGATCGGCCGGTACGTCGGGCAGTGGCGCTGCTTCGGCCAGCGCCGCGGCGACTGTTCCGGGCATATCGCCGCTGAGTACTGCCAGCCGGTTGCGGGCCGCGGCCAGCCCGATTTCCAGGTCGGGCAGGCTGGCGCGCGTCTGTTCGCGGCTGCTGATTGCCTGCTCGACATCGCTGCTGCCGCCGAGCCCGGCCTGCAGTCGCCATTCGGCAATCTGTGCGGTTTCGCTCTGGGTTTCCAGATTGTCGTGGGCGATCGCCAGACGTTGCTGGTAGCTGCGCAGCTCGACGTAGTTCTGCGCGACCTCGGCGAGCAGCGAAACGCGGGTGTTTTCCAGTTGGGCAGCGACCGTCGCCGCATCGGCGTCGGCCGCTTCCAGGCCACGGCGGGTGCCGCCGAACAGGTCGATTTCCCAGGTTGCGTCGAAGCCGGCGTCGTACAGCGTCTGCGTGCTGTCGGCGGTGCGCTGGCGGTTGGCGCCGGTGCCTGCCGTCAGGCTCGGGAAGAAGGCGCCGACGGCCTGTCTGCGCGCCGCCCGCGCCTGGCGCAGACGGGCTTCGGCCTGTTTCAGATCGTGGTTGGCAGCGAGCGTCCGGGCGATCAGGCGGTCGAGTTCGGCATCGTCGAGCTGTTGCCACCAGGTGCGCAGCGTCGTCTGCTCGTCGTTCGCCGCCGGTGGCGCCGACTGCCAGGCGGTCGGCAGTGAAAATGGCGGCACCCGGTAGGCCGGGCCGATCGATGGTAGCGAGGTACAACTGGCGAGCACGGCACAGGCCAGCGCGGCGAGACCGCGGCTGAACCCGGGGGCGGTGGAATGGTTGGTCATGGGTGGGTGGTGATCCTGGCGTACGGCATGCCGGATGATCGCCCGCTGCTTCGTTAAGTGCGGTTAAGAAGCTGTATTTGTTTGCATCGCTGCGGCCAACGCCGACGTGGCGGTGATTGTGGAACTTCTGCTGGCGCCGACGATCATCTGTCTAGCGAGGGGGCACGGACAAGGAGGCGACAATGAGCACTGGTAACGGGGAAACCGGGCAACTGCTGCTGTTGGTGGCGACACGCAAGGGGGCCTGGATCTATCACGGCGATGGCGAGCGCCAGTCCTGGCGGGTCGATGGCCCGCATTTTCTTGGTCACATCATCCATCACCTGGTACTCGACCCGCGCGACGGGCGCACGCTGCTCGCAGCGGCATCGACCGGGCACCTCGGGCCGACCATTTTTCGCTCGACCGATTTCGGCCGGACCTGGCAGGAGGCCGCGCGGCCGCCGGCTTTCGGGCCGGCGATCAACGGGCTGCCAGCACGCGCCGTCGATCACACCTTCTGGCTGACGCCGGGTCATGTCGAGCAGCCGGGCGTCTGGTACGCCGGCACTTCGCCACAGGGCCTGTTCCGTTCCGAGGATGGCGGCACCAACTGGGCACCGTTCTCGTGCATCAACGACGATGCGCAGTACCGCCAGTGGTTCGGCACGGTGCAGGACGGCACGCCGGACGGGCCGAAGCTGCATTCGATCATCGTCGATCCACGCGATGCGCAGCACCTGTATTTCGCCATGTCGGGCGGTGGCGTCCATGAGTCGCTGGATGGTGGTCGGACTTTTGCGCCGCTGGTCGACGGCATGGAAGTGGTCGAAGGCTTCGCCGTGGGTGATGTGACTTTCCACGATCCGCACTGCCTGCGCCTGTGCCCGTCGAACCCGGACCGGCTGTACCAGCAGAATCACTGCGGCATCTACCGGCTGGACCGGCCGGGGCGGCGCTGGCAGCGGATCGGCCGCAACATGCCGGCGGCAGTTGGCGACGTCGGCTTCCCGCTGGTCCTGCATCCGCGCGACGACAAGCGGCTGTGGGTGTTGCCGATGGACGGTTCCGACGTCTGGCCGCGTACCAGTCCGGGCGGTCAGCCGGCCGTCTATGGTTCGGGCGATGGTGGCGCCAGCTGGCAACGCTACGACAGCGGCCTGCCGGCCAGCCAGGCATGGTGGACGGTGAAGCGCCAGGCGATGAGCGGCGACCGAGAGGAGAGCGTCGGCCTCTATTTCGGCACGACCAGCGGTGAGTTGTGGCACAGCCGCGACGAAGGCCGGCAATGGGCGTGCCTGGCACGCCATTTGCCGGAAGTCTACGCGGTCGAAACGGCTTATCCGACGTAGCGCAGGCCCGCACCATGCGCGTGCTGATTCCGAGTGCCTTACAGTCCTACACCGGTCGGCCCTGGGTTGAGGCTGAGGGCGCCAGTGTCGATCAGGTGTTGCTTGATCTCGACCGGCAGTTTCCCGGCATCCGCTTCCGCATGCTCGACGAGCAGCGGCGCATCCGCCGGCACATCCGGCTGTTCTTCGCTGGCGAGATGTTGTTCGACCCGGATCAGCCGCTGCCGGCCGATGGCGAACTGCATATCGTCCAGGCGCTGAGCGGCGGTTAGCGCATCGGCGTGTGTGCGCGCGCTGGCAGGGCGGCGGCAAGCGGTTAAAATCGCCGCTTACCTCTTGAGGAGTCGGACATGAAGATCGGATTTATCGGCCTCGGCATCATGGGGCGCCCGATGGCGCTGAATTTGTTGAAAGGCGGCCATCAGGTCAGCGTCTGGGCGCGCCGCGCCGAATCGATGCAGCCGCTGCTTGATGCTGGTGCGACCGGTGCCGCGTCGCCGGCCGATGTCGCGCGCGGCCAGGATCTGGTGATCTCGATGGTTGCCGATGCGCCCGACGTCGCCGAGGTGATGCGCGGCGTTGGCAGCGCCGGCGTGCCGGGACTGGTGGCTGTCGACATGAGCACCATCGCGCCGGCGGCGGCACGGGCGATTCACGCCGACCTGGCAGCGGCCGGTGTCGATTTTGTCGATGCGCCGGTGTCCGGTGGCGAGGTCGGCGCGATTGCCGGCACGCTGTCGATCATGGCCGGCGGCTCCGACGCCGCCTTTGCCCGCGCCCAGCCGGCGTTCGAATGCATGGGCAAGAACATCGTCCACGTCGGTGGGCCGGGTGCCGGTCAGGTGACCAAGTCAGCGAACCAGATCGTCACCGGCATGGGCGTGCTGGCGGTCGCCGAGGCGATGGCTTTTGCGTCGAAAAACGGTGTCGACCGTAGCAAGGTGCGCGAGGCGCTGCTCGGTGGTTTCGCTTACTCGAAGATCCTGGAAAATCACGGTCAACGCATGCTCGACCGCAATTTCAAGCCGGGCTTCAAGAGCTGGATGCACGAAAAGGATCTGAACATCGTCATGCAGACGGCGCATGAACTCGGGCTGTGCTTGCCCGGTTCGGCAGCGACGGCGCAGATGTTCAATGCGATGGTCGGGTCGGGCATGGGCGAAGAGGATTCGATTGCCGTGCTGAAGCTGCTGGAAAGCTTGTCGGGGCAAGAATGAAAATTGGTTTCATCGGCCTGGGCGCGATGGGGCGCCCAATGGCCCTGCATCTGCAGGCAGCCGGTCACGAATTGCACGTCTGGGCGCGTCGACCGCAAAGTTGTGCCGGCTTGCCGGCGACGGTGCACGCAACGCCGGCCGAACTCGGCGCCGTCTGCTCGGTGGTGTTTACGATCATTACCTCAAGCGCCGACGTCGAAGGCGTCGCCCTCGGCGAGCAGGGTTTGATCCACGGCATGGCGGCAGATTCGGTGCTGGTCGATTGCTCGACCATTGCGCCCGATGTCGCCCGCCGGATCGCCGGCAAACTCGCGGAAAAGGGTATCCACATGCTCGACGCACCGGTGTCCGGTGGCGAGCAGGGCGCGATCAGCGCCACACTGGCGATCATGGCCGGCGGTGACGCAGCGGTACTGGAGCGAGTGCGGCCCTTGCTGGAAAAGCTCGGCCAGCGCATCGTTCATGTCGGCCCGAACGGCGCCGGGCAGGTGGCCAAGGCCTGCAACCAGATGATCATGGTTGCGGCGATCCAGGCGGTGGCCGAGGCGCTGCGTCTGGCTGACGCTGCCGGCGTCGATCCGGCCAAGGTGAAACAGGCGCTGGCTGGCGGTTCGGCGGCGTCGCGCGTGCTGGAAATCATGGGCCAACGGATGGTCGACCGCAACTTTTCGGCCGGCATCGAAGCCCGGTTGCATCACAAGGATTTCGGCCTGGTGCTCGAAGCGGCGCGCAAAAGTGGCGTGCCGGTGGCGTTGACCGCAAGCGTTGCGCAGCAACTGAATGCACTGATGGCGCTGGGCATGGGGCGCGATGACACTTCGTCGCTGCTGCGTGTTCTGGAGGCCCGGTGAGCCAGATCGCCCAGCTTTCGGAAGCGGAGATCGAGGAGCGTTTCCATATCGCCGGAACCCGTGCCATCGCCTTCACGCTGGCCGGCCTGGCGCGCGAGGGCGACCAGTTTTCCGTGCATTTCGCTGACACGCTGTTCCTGACCACGCTGCTTGCCGCGAATCCGGAATCCGGGACGCTGATTTTTGACTGCAGCGGTGCCGAAGCGCTGAACCGGCGCCTGCTGATGATCGGTCAGTGCAGTTTCGCCGGCCGGCCGGAAGGGGTGCATGTGCAGTTTTCCTGCACCCGGGTACGCGAAACGAAGTTTGCCGGCCGGCCGGCTTTCGTCGCCGATCTGCCGAAGTACATCGTCCGCCTGCAGCGGCGCGAGAGTTTCCGGATCGAAACGCCGCGCGGGCGTCCGCTGGAATTTGCCGGCCGTCAGGCCGACGGCAGCCTGTTGCAGATGCCGGTGCATGACATCTCGGTCGATGGCATCGGCCTGACCGCGACACAGCTGCCGGACGGGCTGGCCCGGGGCGAGCGCCTGCATCTCTGTCATTTTCATCTGGCCGACGAGGCGCACGAACTTTCCTGCAGCGCCGACGCATGTCACGTCACCGAACTGACCGGGCGCAGCGGCCAGCGTCTGTGGCGTATCGGCCTGCGCTTCGACGACCTGCCGCCGGCCGGGCAGAACTATGTCCAGCGCTACATCATCCGCGTCGAACGCGAGCGTAATGGCCTGATCTGAATCAGGCCGCCGCGCACTGCGGGCAAATGGCGCTGATCTCGACTTCCGGGCTGTCCAGGCGGTGGCCGGTGGCGGCGAGGCTGGCGTAGAGGCTGCTGACCACGGCGGCATCTTCCAGTTCGGTGACGCCGTTGCATTTCGGGCAGACGAGGAAGAGGCTGGGCGCCGAATGCTTGCCGTGGCGACAGGCGACGAACAGGTTCATGCGGCCGATCCGGTGCGCCAGACCTTGCTCGATCAGGAAGTCGAGGGCGCGATAGACCGTTGGTGGTGAAGCGTTGCCGCGCGTATGGCGGATCTGCTCGAGCAGGTCGTAGGCCTTGATGCCCTTCGGTGCGCGATGGAGCAGTGCGAGCACTTCGCGCCGGATCGCCGTCAGGCTGGCACCGCGTTGCCGGCAACTGGCTTCGGCGCGGTCCAGCACCGCAGTTTCATCGCAAGAGTCGGGAATCATCAATGTCGACTTGGTGGAGGAAATGCGATGTTATAACATGGCCGCCTTGTGATCGATACCGCCACGCTTTGGCGCGCACCGCCATGCCGGTGATTGCCCCGTGCCGGCTTCCTTCATGCCGCATTTGACCCATGACGAACAAGGAACGATCGATGACCCGATCCACCAAATCCGCCGCCTTGCTCAGCGAAGCTGAAATCCTGGCAGCGTCGCCCGATGAATACATGTCGCCGGCCCAGCTGGCGTTTTTCCGTCAGCGTCTGCTCGACGAGGAAAAGGCCCTGCGCGGCGCTGCTGAGGAAACCACGCACCATCTGCAGGACAACGCTGCCGAACCCGATCCCAACGACCGCGCCAGCGCCGAGGAAGAGCACACGCTGGAACTGCGCGTGCGCGACCGCGAGCGCAAGCTGCTGAAGAAGATCGGTCAGTCGCTGCAGCGCATCGAGGATGGCAGCTATGGCTGGTGCGAGGACACCGGCGAACCGATCGGCATTCCGCGCCTGCTGGCCAGGCCGACCGCCAGTCTGTGCCTGGAAGCCCAGGAGCGTCACGAGCAGAAGCGTCGCCAGTTCGGCGGCTGAGTTGATGAGCGCAGTTCCCGACTTGCCCGACGACGACCGGCGGATTCCGGTCATCATCCTCACCGGCTTTCTCGGCGCGGGCAAGACGACGCTGCTCAATCATCTGCTGCGGCAAACGGAGATGGCCGAAACGGCCGTGCTCATCAACGAATTCGGCTCGGTTGCGGTCGACCATCACCTGGTCGAGAAAATCGACGACGACGTGATCCTGCTCGACTCCGGCTGCATCTGCTGCACCGTCCGCGGCGACCTGACGCGCAGCCTGACCGACCTGTTCATGCGCTGCCTGCGCCGCGAGATCAAGCCGATCCGCCGCGTTGTCATCGAAACCACCGGGCTGGCCGATCCATCGCCGGTGATCTATACGCTGATGGAAGACTTCTTCCTCGCTGAACGTTACCGCATCGACGGCGTCGTCACTGCCGTTGACGCGACGCACGGCGAAGGCCAGCTGGCGGTGCATGGCGAGGCGATCAAGCAGGTGGCGATGGCCGACCGTCTGTTGCTGACCAAGACCGACCTGGCATCGGCGGAGCAACTGGCCTCGCTGTCGGCACGGCTGACGGCGATGAACCCGTCGGCGCCGCAGATCCGCATCGAGCGCGGTGAAATGCCGGCGACGGCGATCCTCGGTTGCGGCCTCTACGATCCGGCCGGCAAGTCGCCGGATGTCGCCGGCTGGCTGGCCGAGGAAAAGGTCCGCGACGAACGGCGCAAGGCACACGGCCATCACCATCATCATGATGTCGACCGGCACGATGCCCACGTTTACAGCTTCGCGTTGACCTTCACCGAACCGCTGCAGTGGCCGAGCTTTGCCGACGCCGTCGGCGTCCTGCTGGAAAGCATGGGCGAGCGCATCCTGCGCATCAAGGGCCTGCTCAACGTCGTCGGCGACCACAAGCCGCGCGTCGTCCAGTGCGTCCAGCACGTCCTCTATCCCTACACCCGGCTCGACGACTGGCCGGCGCAAGCGCCGTACAACGACCAGCGCAGCCGGCTGGTTTTCATTGTTCGCGATATCGACCAGTCGCTGGTCGAGCAGGCCTTCGCGATGTTCTGTGGCGCGCGTGACCAATGCTGATCCGTAAACTGTTCAAATTCGAGAATGCCCACATCGTCCGCGGCTGCAGCACGCGCCGCTGCTCGCATTCGATCCATGGCCATTCGTACAAGGTCGAGCTGATCCTCGAGGCGCACGCCTTCGACAACGGCCAGATGCTCTACGATTTCGGCCTGCTCAAGGGCGGCCCGCGCGACCTGATCGATGCCTTCGATCACGCCGTCGCCATCTGGGACGGCGACGACGCCGACTACGTCGCCGCCTGCAAGCGCTTTTCCGAACGCTGGATCAGCCTGCCGGTGTCGCCCAGCGCCGAGCAGTTCTCGCGCCTGTTCTTCCGCCTGGTCGATACCCTGCTGGGCCTGACCGACACCGTCAACGGCGAGCAGGACGTGCGCCTGCACTCGGTCATCGTGCACGAGACCGAGACCGGCTACGCCCAGTGCTTCCGCGAGGACGCCGACAACCCGCGCATGGGGCTGATTGCGCTCGATCGCATCGTCTTTTCCGACGCCATCACGCAAGCCTGGCGCGACCCGCAACTGTTCGAGAAGCTCAAGCGCGGCGAGCGCCTGAGCAATCCCGCCAGCGTCTGAGCACTGCGGCCGCCCGCTGGCCCCGATGCGTCGCGTGTTCAATTGTCATAAATGGAGATCGCCATGAAAAAACTGCCCGTTTTGCTGCTTGCCCTGTTGCCGGCTGTAGTTCCGGCTCACGCCCAGCACGCCCACAGCCACGGCGCCGGTCAGCTCGGCATTGTGGTTGAAGGCGCGCAATTGACCCTGCTGCTGGAACTGCCGCAGCAGGACGTGGTCGGTTTCGAGCGGGCGCCGAAGAGCGCGCGCGAACAGGTCACGGTGCAGGCGGCGCTGGAAAAGCTGAAGGCGCCGGCGAAGCTGTTTGCGCCGACCGCGGCCGCCCAGTGTGAACTGAGCGAGCACAAGATCGACGCACCGCTGCTCGAAGGCACCAAGGGCGATCATGGGCACGGCGATGTCGAGGCGCGCTATGTTTACCGCTGCACCAGGCCGGAAGCCCTGAATGACCTGAAGTCGATGGTCTCGGCCGAGTTCCCGCGCGTGCGTTCGCTCAGCGTCAGTTTCGCCGGGCCGAAGGGACAGAAGGCCGGCAAGGTCGATGCGAAGAATCCGACCTTTGCCTGGTAAGCGATGAACGCAGCGGCCATCCGCATCGATGATCTGGCGTTTCGCTGGCGGCCCGACGGCCCGCTGTGCCTGACGCTCGATCATCTTGCGGTCGACGCCGGCAAAAGCCTGTTTTTGCACGGCCCGAGCGGCGCCGGCAAAAGTACCTTGCTGAACCTGATCGGCGGCGTGCTGTTGCCCGAACGTGGCCGCATCGAAGTCTTCGGTCAGCCGCTGGGTCAGTTGTCGGGCGCCGGGCGCGATGCTTTTCGCGCCGATCATCTCGGCTTCGTCTTTCAGCAGTTCAATCTGTTGCCCTGGCTGTCGGTGCTCGACAACGTCCTGCTGCCGTGCCGTTTTTCCCGGCGCCGTGCCGACCGGGCCGGTGATCCGGCGGTTGCGGCGAAGCGTCTGCTGGCCGCGCTCGACCTCGACGCGACGCTTGCCGGCGTGCCTGCCGCCGAACTGTCGGTTGGTCAGCAGCAGCGCGTGGCGGCGGCGCGGGCGCTGATCGGCCGGCCGGAAATCCTGATTGCCGACGAGCCGACTTCGGCGCTCGACACGGCCCGTCAGGACGCCTTCATCGACCTGCTGCTGGCCGAGGCGAAAGCCGCCGGCAGCACGGTTGTTTTCGTCAGTCACGATGAGCGGCTGGCGGTGCATTTTGACCAGAAATTCGCGTTGACCGCAGGAGTCCAGCCATGAGCGCGCTGCTGCGCCTGGCCCTGGCCAGCGCCTGGAACCGGCGTCTCAGCCTCGGCCTGACGCTGCTGGCGGTGATGCTGGCGGCAACGCTGCTGCTGTCGGTCGAGCGCGTGCGTCAGGCGGCACGCGACGGTTTCGCGCAATCGGTGTCGGGCAGCGACCTGATCGTCGGTGCGCGGACCAGCCCGGTGCAACTGGTGCTGTATTCGGTTTTCCGCCTCGGCGAAGCGACCAACAACCTCGGCTGGGACAGTTATCAGAAAATCGCCGCCGACCCGGCGATCGCCTGGAGCGTGCCGCTGTCGCTCGGCGATTCGCATCGGGGTTATCCGGTACTCGGGACGACGCCCGGGTATTTCGTTCATTTCCACTACGGCGACCGCCAGCCGCTGCGCTTTGCCGCCGGCACCGCCTTCGCCGGCATTTTCGACGCCGTGCTCGGCGCCGAGGTCGCGCAGCGTCTCGGCTACCGCGTCGGCGACAAGATCACGCTGAGCCATGGCGACGGCGGCCTGCCCGGCATGGAACACGAAGACAAGCCGTTCACCGTCACCGGCGTTCTGGCGCCGACCGGCACGCCGGTCGACCGCACCGTGCATGTCGGCCTCGCCGCCATCGAGGCGATTCACCTGGACTGGATCGGCGGCGCGCCGGTGCCCGGGTTTGCCATCGGCGCCGAGGTCGTGCAGAAATTCGACCTGACGCCGAAAACGATCACCGCCTTCATGGTCGGCCTGCACCAGCGTGGCGAAGTCTTCCGCATTCAGCGCCGGATCAACCAGTTTGCCGACGAGCCGCTGCTGGCGGTGCTCCCCGGCGTTGCGCTGGACCAGTTGTGGCAGACCGTCGGCGTCGTCGAGCAGGCCTTGCAGACGGTCTCCTGGCTGGTGCTGGCGGTCGGCCTGGCCGGGCTGATGGCGACGATGCTCGCCGGCCTCAACGAGCGCCGGCGCGAGATGGCCATCCTGCGCTCGCTCGGCGCCGGGCCGCGCCACATCCTGTTTCTGCTGATGCTGGAGAGCGGCGTCATCAGCCTGCTCGGCTGCCTGCTCGGGCTGGCGACGGTGACGTTGTTTGCTGCCTTCGGCGGTGGTCTGCTCGCCGACTTCGGGCTGGCTGCGCTGCCGCTTGCGGTCGACGCCGCAGAAATGAAACTTCTCGGCGGCGTGCTGGTCTGCGGGCTGCTGGTCAGCCTGCTGCCGGCCTGGCGCGCCTATCGCCTGTCGCTGGCCGACGGGCTGATTCCCCGTTCATGAAGGAAGAAACATGTTGAGACGATGCCTGCTGTTGCTCGCGCTGCTCGTGCCGCTGGTCGTGACCGCCGCCAAGGGCTACAGGGAAATCCAGTGGGACGACCTGATGCCCAAGGGCTGGGACCCGATGGCCGCGTTCAAGGGCGTCGACCTCAACCGTCTCCAGGACAGTGACCCGAAGGCCGCCGAATTGCTCGCCAAGGTCCGCATCGAGTGGGACAAGGCGCCGGTCGAACCAGCGATCAACGGGCAGCGGGTGAAGATTCCCGGCTTTGTCGTGCCGCTTGAACGCAAGGGCGACGAGGTCATCGAGTTCCTGCTGGTGCCGTATTTCGGCGCCTGCGTGCATGTGCCGCCGCCGCCGTCGAACCAGGTCATCCATGTCGTCCCGAGTAAACCGGTAAAGGGCATGCGCACCATGGAAACCTTCTGGATCAGCGGTACGCTGACGCTGCAGGGCGGCGACAGCGGCATGGGCGTTTACGCCTACCGGATGAACGCCGAGCGCGTCGAACCCTACGAAGTGAAACAAGGAAAGAAACGATGAGTACCTTGAGCATGATCCTGCTGGCCTGTTTGGCTGGCGGATTGATCAGCATGGCCGCAGCGGCGGCGGTGGTTTTCCGGTTTTCCCGGCAGTCGACCGCAATATTGGTCGCCTTTGCCGCCGGGGTGATGCTGTCGTCGGCTTTCCTGCACATCCTGCCGGAAGCCTTCAACTCGCTGCCGCCGGTCGACATCCACGCCGGTCACGACCATGGACCGGACGACCAGGCGGCGATTGCCGCCGAGGAAGATGCGCATGCCGGCCACAACCACGGCGGCCCGGCGGCGACGCTGTTTGCCGTGATGCTGACTACCTTGTTCGTCTTCTTCGCTCTCGAGCGCCTGGCGCTGTGGCGCCACTCGCATGGCGATTGCAGCGCCCACGACGGGCATCACGCGACGGTGACGGCGCCGCCGTTGATCCTGATCGGCGACGCCTTCCACAATTTCGTCGACGGCGTGCTGATTGCCGCTGCCTTCATCGCCGATCCGATGCTTGGCATGACGACGACGGTGGCGATCATCGCCCACGAAGTGCCGCAGGAAATGGGCGATTTCGTGCTGCTGCGCAACGCCGGCTGGAGCAACAGCAAGGCTTTCATCGCCAACGCCGGCTCCAGCCTGAGTTCGCTGCTCGGCGGCGCGCTCGGCTTCTTCGCGCTGTCCACGGCCGATTTCGTGCTCCCCTACGTGCTGGTGATCGCGGCATCCAGCTTCATCTACGTCGCCCTGGCCGATATCTTTCCGTTGCTGCACAAGCAGGGCGACAGCTTCGTCCGGCAGAGCCTGCTGATCGCCGCAGGCGTCGCCGTGGTGCCGGTGGTGGGGTGGTTCACGCACTGAGCGGCGGCATTTCCAGCAACAGCAGATCGCCTGAGTTGCCGGCACAGATCAGCCGGCGATCGCCAAGCAGCGTGACGAAGGGCCGGACCGGTTCCGGCAGTTTCAAGTCGGCCAGCGCGCGACCGTCGTCGCGCGCCAGCACGTGCAGCACATTGTTCAGGTCGAGGGCGTGGACTTCCTTGTCGTTGCTGACCAGCTCGGCCATCAGGGCGCCCCAGTTGTGGACGCCGCCGCGATAGTCGTTGGTGCGATGCCGCCAGCGGATTTTTCCGGAAGCCGTATCAATGGCGTAAACCCAGCCGGTCGGTGACCAGAGGCAGGCGAGGCCGTTGGCCACATGCTGCGAATTGATGAAGTTGCCGGCACTGAATTCCCAGCGCTGCTGCCCGTTGCCGGTGTCGAGGCCATACAGCTTTTCTTTGTAGCTGCCGGCGACCAGTGTTGTGCCGTCAACGTGCAACTGGCGCAGGTATTGCCATTCCTGCATGCGATCCACGTGCCAGCGCAGCTGGCCGTCGGCGAGCGAAAGTGCGTACAGGCGTCCGTCACCGGGGCCGACGAAAAGCGTGTCGCCCGCGACGACCGGGGCATAGCTGATACGGGTATCGGCGATGGCGGCGAAATACCACAGAATCCTGCCGCTTTCGAGGTCGACCGCAAGCAGCTTGTGGCCGTCGCCAAAACAGGCCAGCCGTCCGGCAAGGCAAGGCGTACCGATCTGATCGACTGCCCGGTAGCGCCACAGCGCCTGCTGTTCGCCGGGGCGCCAGGCGGCAATTTCAGTCCGCCCGCCGCAGAGAACGATGCCGTCGTGCCCGCGTGGCCGGAATCTGGCGCCACCGGCAATACTATGGGCCACTTGCCAGGGCAGGGTCGATGCTGCCGGATCGAGCAGGCCGAGCGTCCGTTCGCCGGCAAACAGCAGCTTGCCTTCACTCAGGCTGACCGGCACCAGATTCCGGTCGCCACTGGCCCAGCGGGCCAGCGTGGTGAGTTGCCCGGGGGCCTTGCCAGCGGCCAGCGCCCGCGGCGCCAGTCCAAGCGCCAGCGCGCCGGCTAGCAGTTGGCGGCGGGCCGGGTTCAATTGCAGCGCGCGCCCTGTTCGATCCAGCGCAGCAGGATGCGCGTGTTCGGGTGATCGCGGTCCTCGGTCGGCGAAATGCCAGGCGGCATGCGGTCTTCGACCAGGTGCTGGAACAGGCTGCTGGCATCCGGATTGCCGGGAATGACGATCTTGGTCGCATTGTTCACGCCCTTGGCTACCGAGTCGGCGCCGAGCATGATGCCCTCGTAGGTGCTCAGGTCCAGCTCGTGGAAGCTTGGCGGCTCCTGGTTCGACATGTGGCAGGTCGTGCAGGCGGGGGTGTCGGGGGCGAAGGCGCCATCCCTGGCAAACAGCGGCAGGACGTTTTTCCGGAAATGAGCGCTGTTGACCGCACCATCGGCAATCCACCGGCGAACCGTGGCGTAAGCCGGGTTGTCGCCGGAAATCGAGAAGGAAACGCCGAGCGGCATGCGGTTGTTGCGCAGGCGACGGCCGAGAATGTGCTTCGAACCTTTCTCGCCGGGCTGGAAGATGGGCCGTGAAGGCGCCTCGCGCGAGCCGGCGCGGATGCCTTCGCAAGTCGACAGGTTGAGGCCGCGATAGCTGTGCGCCGGATTGCCCGACGAATGGCAGACGATGCATGCAGGCCCCTGGCCGAAAGCGTTCGGCGTGCGCATCAGCGTGGCGACGTAATCGTAGGGAATCGGAATGTCGCGGCCGAGAATCAGTGCGCCGACCGCCGCGTGGTCGCCCTCCAGCTTCACCTTGCCGTCGCGCAGATCTTGCAGCCATTTGTGATTGAGCGTAGTCGGCAGCGTCGTGTCCGCCAAGGCCAGCATGCTGCCCAGAGCGAGCAGGCCGGCCAGCAGTGTTCGGGTACAGCGTGAAAGGATTGCAGTGTTCATGATGAGTCCCCCTGATTGAATTCCGTATCCTTGCCCGCCGGCAGCCAGAGGCGGGCGCGCAGGCCGCCGAGCGGCGAGTCGAGCAATTCCAGGTGACCACCATACAGGCTGGCGAGTTCGTCGACAATCGACAGGCCGAGGCCGGAGCCGGCCACTTTCTCGTCGCCGCGCCGGCCGCGTTGCAAAAGGTTCGGCCGATCTTCCGGGGCGATTCCCGCGCCGTCGTCGTCAATGTCGATACGCAGCCGGGTGTCTTCCCGGACGGCGCTGACGTGGATGCGTGAGCCGGCCCATTTGCAGGCGTTGTCGAGCAGGTTGCCGAGCATTTCCTGGAGGTCCTGCGCCTCGCCGCGAAAAACCAGCGGCTCGCTGCCGTCGGCCAGCGTCAGCGTAAGGTCGCGCTCGGCGTGAACCCGCTGCATGACCCGGAGCAAACCTTCGGTCGCCGGGCGGACCGCACACAGCCGGCCCTGGACCTGGGCGGCAGCGGCGCTGCGCGCGCGCGCCAGGTGATGGTCGATCTGCTGGCGGGCGATGGCGACCTGGCTGCCGACCAGTTCGGCCAGCTCGCCGGTTTCGCTGGCGGCAGCGTTGGCCATCACCGCCAGCGGCGTCTTCACGGCGTGGGCCAGGTTGCCGGCCTGGCCACGGGCGCGTTCGACAAATTCCGCATTGCGCGCCAGCAGCGAGTTGAGTTCATCGACCAATGGCTGAATTTCGGCTGGATGCCGGCCGGCCAGCGTTGCCTGTTCGCCGTCGCGCAGCCGGGTCAGTTCATCGCGCAGGCGATTGAGCGGACGCAGCCCGGCCACCACCTGGACCACGGCGGCCAGGGCCAGGCCGCCGGCGAGCAGCCCGAGCGCCGCCAGCAGCAGGCCGCGGAAACGCGCCAGGGGCTCTGCCAGCAGGGTTTCGTCGGCAGCGACGATCAGGCGCAGCGTCAATCCAGGCTGTTCTGCCGGGTGCATGACCTGTTCGATCATGCGCAGCGATTCCCCTTTCGGTCCGCTGACGCGATGCTCGTGGCGCTCGCCATCGGCCAGTCGGTCGCGGGGCACGACCAGTTCGCCGTCCCACAGCGAGCGTGAGCGCAGCAGCGCGACCTGTGCCGTTCCGTCGCCGGTCGTCATGCGGTCGACCTGCCAGTACAGGCCGGAATAGGGGCGCTCCAGCCGGGGATCGCTGAGGATATGGCTGATTTCCGGCTCGCCGGCTGCGTTCAGCTCCAGGTTGGCGGCCAGCTGGTTGAGATGGGTGGCCAGTTCGGCATGGAACTGACGCGACAGATGCTGCTCGAACATCGCCTGCAGCATCCAGCCGGCGATGCCGACGGTCGCCACGATCCACACCAGCGTACCGGCCAGCAGCCGGAAGCGTAGCGAGGTGCCGCCGTCTTTCATGACGGACAGCACATGCGGTAGCCGAAGCCGCGCACGGTTTCGATCAGGCCGGCGGGCAGTTTCTTGCGCAGGCGACCGACGAAGACCTCGATGGTGTTCGAGTCGCGGTCGCCGTCCTGCGGGTAGATGTGCTCGGACAGTTCGCTGCGCGAAACGACCTCGCCGCGCCGCTGCAGCAGGTAGGTCAAGACCTTGAATTCGTGACTGGTCAGCGTCAGCGTCTGGCCGTCGACGCTCGCCTGGGCGCGGCGGATATCCACGCGCAGCGGGCCGCAGGCCAGTTCGTTGCCGGCCTGGCCGGCACTGCGCCGGATCAGCGCGCGCAACCTGGCCAGCAGTTCTTCCATGTGGAAAGGCTTGACCAGGTAATCGTCGGCACCGGCATCGATGCCGGCCACCCGCTCATGCCAGTCGCCACGGGCAGTCAGGATCAGCACCGGCATGCCGCGGCCGGCGGCCCGCCAGCGGGTCAGTACCGACAGCCCGTCGAGCAGCGGCAGGCCGAGATCGAGGACAACCGCGTCGAAATCGGTTTCCATGCCCAGATGCAAGGCATCCTGGCCATTCACCGCCACTTCAACGACATGGCCTTCGGCGCGCAGCTTGCGGGCGATTTGCAGGTTCAGCGTCGGTTCGTCTTCAACCAGCAATATGCGCATCAGTCCGTCCTCCCGCGCCGGCCGCCATGGCGACCCTTGATTTCGAGCACGCGACCATCGCGCGCATCGATCAGCAACTTGTTGATGCCGCCATCCCGGCGCAGCATTTTCACTTCGTAGAGCCAGCGGCTGTCTTCGTGTTCCAGTTCAACCTCCAGCACCTCGCCGCGATGCTCGCGCTCGATCCGTTCCAGGACCTGGCGCAATGGCAGGATTTCCCCGGCCATCAGCGCCTGGCGGGCGACTTCATGATCCTGGCGGCCGTCGGCCTGCACCGGTGACAGGCCGATGCAGGCGAGCAGCAATACTGCGCTCAGGAGGTGTTGGCGGTAACGCATCAGCAACTTATTGACGACCGCGGCCGCCACCCATGCCTTGGCCCTGGCCCATACCCATACCCTGACCACCGCCGCTCATGCCGGGGCCCATGCCGCGTCGCGGCGGCTGTTCCGGCGGTACGGCCGGTAGCGTGACGCCACGCTCCTTGGCGCGCAGCACCATCTGTTCGTGATGATTGGCACGCACCGTGGCGCGCTCTTCGTCGGTACGGGCCGCACGCATGGCGTTGCGGTGTTCGACGCGTTCCTGTTCGGTCATCAACTGGCTGCCGAAAATCGGCTCCGCCGGGGTGTCGACCGCAAAAGCGCTGCCACTGGCCAGGATCAGGCCGGCGGTGACGAAGCTGAGCAACAGATTACGTTGGGACATGATGGACTCCTTCTCAAATTGAATGATGTCACAGGCTTGTTCATTCCCCGATTCCTGTTTTACGCCGGTCAACATGAACGGCACCTGAATTCCTGCCGCTTCGATTTCGTGCATAAGCTCAGCAGTTTTTCTCGCTTCGTTGCGGCCGGGGCGGCGGCTAAATTTCTTCCACTGCCAAACAACTTGAGGAAACGATCATGAATTTTCAACCCCTTCGCCGCCTGCTGGCGCTGGCCCTGTTTTCCACCATCACCGGCGTCCACGCCCAATCCGGCGAGATTTCGCTGCTCAACGTGTCCTACGATCCGACGCGTGAGCTCTATCAGGCCTTCAATCCCGAGTTCTCGCGTTACTGGAAGGAAAAGACCGGTCAGGTGGTCAGTGTCAAACAGTCGCATGGCGGCGCCGGCAAGCAGGCGCGGGCGGTCATCGATGGTCTGGAGGCCGATGTCGTCACGCTGGCCCTGGCCTACGACATCGATGCGATCGCCGAAAAATCCGGGAAGCTGCCGGCAGACTGGCAGAAGCGCCTGCCGCACAATGCTTCGCCCTATACGTCGACCATCGTCTTCCTGGTGCGCAAGGGCAATCCGAAGGCGATCCGGGATTGGGGTGATCTGGTCAAGCCGGGCGTCGAGGTCATCACGCCGAATCCGAAGACTTCCGGCGGCGCCCGCTGGAACTACCTGGCGGCCTGGGGTTATGCGCTGAAACAGGGCGGAGGCGAGGCGGCGGCCCGCGATTTCGTCGGTCGGCTGCTGAAGAACGTGCCGGTGCTCGACACCGGCGCCCGCGGGGCGACCAACACCTTTGTCCAGCGTGGCATCGGTGACGTGCTGCTGGCCTGGGAGAACGAGGCTTTCCTGTCGATCAACGAACTCGGGCCGGACAAGTTCGAAATCGTCGTCCCGTCGGTCTCGATCCTGGCCGAACCGCCGGTTGCCGTGGTCGACGCCGTGGCGAAAAAGCACGGGACCGAGCAGGTCGCCAGGGCCTATCTGGAATACCTGTATTCGCCGGTCGGCCAGCAACTTGCCGCGCGCCACTACTATCGTCCGATCAAGCCGGAACTGGCCGATCCACGCGATGTGGCGCGTTTTCCCAAGGTGAATTTCATCCGCATCGATGATCTGGGCGGCTGGCAGGCGGCGCAGAAGAAGCATTTTGCCGATGGCGGCACCTTCGATCACCTGAACCGCCGCTGAACCATGAAGCAGCCTGTCCTGATCGTGCCCGGTTACCTCGGCAGCGGCCCGGCGCACTGGCAAAGCTGGCTGGAGCGGCAATTGCCGGAAGCCCGGCGGGTTGCCGGCATCGACTGGCAGCGTCCCGAACTGGGGCGCTGGGCCGGTCTGGTCGGCGAGGCCATTGACCGGGCCGATGCGCCGGTCTGGCTGGTCGCCCACAGTTTCGGCTGCCTGGCCGGGATCATCGCGGCATCGATTCGTCCCGAACGGGTCGCCGGTGCGCTGCTGGTTGCCCCGGCCGATCCCGAGCGCTTTGCCGACGAGGGCTTTCGTCGTCGCGATGAAGGCAGTGTTGCCCGCTGGTTCCATGACATCCGTTTGCCGTGTCCCAGCCTGCTGCTCGCCAGTACCAACGATCCATGGATGAACTTCGCCAGCGCAGCCTATTGGGCCGAGCGCTGGGGCAGTCGTCTGCACTGTCTGGGGGCCGCCGGGCACGTCAATGTCGATTCCGGCTTTGGCCCGTGGCCTGACGGTCTGGCCATGCTGCGGGCGATGCAGGCGGCGCAGGGCAGTTTCCTGGTCGGCGAACTGGGTAGTCCGATTTAGCTGTTTCGGGAATATCAAAATCGTTTTTAATTGGTTTGGATGCTAAAGGCGCTTGCCTACACTGCGTCATCCACTCAATCGGGAGATTTGCATGTCGAATTCCAACGCACCCGGCGCGATCCTGCGCCGTACCTTCGCCGCACTGTCCTTCCTCGCGGCCGGCACGGCCTTTGCCCAGAGCACCCTCCTCAACGTCTCCTACGACGTCTCGCGCGAGCTGTACAAGGAAATCAATCCGGCCTTCGTTGCCGCCTGGAAGAAGCAGGGCGGGGCCGACATCACCGTCAACCAGTCGCACGGCGGCTCGTCGAAGCAGGCCGGTTCGGTGATCGGCGGACTGGAAGCCGATGTGATCACGATGAACCAGTCGCCGGACATCGACATCCTGGTCGAGCGCGGTGGCCTGGTGGCTGCCAACTGGCGCAAGCAGTTCCCGCATGACGCGACGCCGTACACGACCACCACCGTGTTCCTCGTGCGCAAAGGCAATCCGAAGAACATCAAGGACTGGGACGACCTGGTCAAGCCGGGTTACCAGGTCATCGTGCCGAACCCGAAGACTTCGGGCAACGGCCGCTACACCTATATTGCTGCCTGGGGCTTCGCCCTCGACAAGACCGGTTCCGAGGCCGGCGCCAAGGACTTCGTCACCCGGCTGTTCGCCAACGTGCCGGTGCTCGACGGCGGCGGTCGCGGCGCGACGACGACCTTCACCCAGCGCGATGTCGGCGACGTGCTGGTGACCTTCGAGAACGAAGCCATCCTGATCGCCCAGGAACTGGGTAGCAGCAAGTTCGACATTGTCTATCCGTCGCTGTCGATCGAAGCCGCCGCGCCGGTGGCCGTGGTCCAGAAGGTTGCCGCCAAGCGCGGCACGGAGAAGGTCGCCAAGGCCTACCTCGACTTCCTGTACACCCCGGCCGGCCAGGAAATCATCGCCAAGCATGATTTCCGTCCGCGTGACCCGGCGGTGCTGAAGAAGCATGCCGCCAAGTACCCGAACATCCGCACTTTCACCGTCGAACAGAAACTCGGTGGCTGGGCGGCGGTGCAGAAGGCGCACTTCGCCGACGGCGCCCTGTATGACCAGATCGTCGCGAGGAAGTAATGACCGCAACAAGAACCTTCCGCGTGTTGCCGGGCTTCAATCTGACGCTCGGTTACACGCTGGGCTACCTGTCGCTGCTGATCCTGATCCCGCTGTCGGCGGTCTTCCTGAAGACCTTCGAAATGGATTGGGCGCGCTTCGTCGAGGTGGTCACGGCGCCGCAGGTCGTCGCCACCTACAAGCTGTCGTTCGGCGCCTCCCTGCTGGCGGCAGCCATCAACGCGGTGTTCGGCCTGATGCTGGCGTGGGCGCTGGTGCGTTACAGCTTTCCCGGCAAGAAGATCGTCGATGCCCTGGTCGATCTGCCGTTCGCCTTGCCCACGGCAGTCGCCGGTATCGCACTGACCGCGCTGTATGCCAAGAACGGCTGGCTCGGTCAGTATCTCGAACCGCTCGGCATCAAGGTCGCCTTCACGCCGCTTGGTGTTTTGGTCGCGCTGGTCTTCATCGGCCTGCCGTTTGTCGTGCGTACCGTGCAGCCGATCCTGGAAGATCTCGATACCGAACTCGAAGAGGCCGCCGCCAGTCTCGGCGCGCAACGCTGGCAGACCTTCCGCCACGTCATCTTCCCGATCCTGCTGCCGGCGCTGATGACCGGTTTCGCGCTGGCCTTTGCCCGCGCGGTCGGTGAGTACGGCTCGGTCATCTTCATCGCCGGCAACCTGCCTTTCGTCTCCGAAATCACGCCGCTGATGATCATCACCAAGCTCGAACAGTACGACTACCAGGGGGCGACGGCCATTGCCTCGGTGATGCTGATCTTCTCCTTCATCCTGCTGCTGATCATCAACGGCCTGCAGGCTTGGACCGCCAAACGCACCGGGAGGGATCGGTAATGGCCGGCGCAACTACCATGCACCTGGGCGGCCAGGGTTTTGCCAACGACAGCGCTGCCCGCTTCGAGAACAAGGCAGCGACCAGCGAAACGCCGCTGGTCAAATGGACCATCCTGGCCATTGCCCTGACCTTCTTCACCATCTTCCTGCTGATGCCGTTGATCGCGGTGTTTGTTGAAGCCTTCCGCAAGGGCTGGGAAACCTACGTCACCGCGCTGGTCGATCCGGACGCCCTGTCGGCGATCAAGCTGACCCTGCTGGCGGCGGCCGTTTCGGTGCCGCTCAACCTGGTCTTCGGTGTCGCGGCAGCCTGGGCGATCGCCAAGTTCGAGTTCCGCGGCAAGCAGTTCCTGATCACCCTGATCGACCTGCCATTCTCGGTCTCGCCGGTCATCGCCGGTCTGGTCTTCGTGCTGATCTTCGGCGCGCAGGGCTGGTTCGGTAGCTGGCTGATCGACAACGACATCAAGATCATCTTTGCCGTGCCGGGCATCGTGCTGGCCACCGTCTTCGTCACCTTCCCCTTCATCGCCCGCGAACTGATCCCGCTGATGCAGGCGCAAGGCAAGGAAGAGGAAGAGGCGGCCGTGGTCCTCGGCGCCAAAGGCTGGCAGGTGTTCTGGCATGTCACGCTGCCCAACATCAAGTGGGGCCTGATGTATGGCGTGATCCTGACCAACGCCCGGGCGATGGGCGAATTCGGCGCGGTCAGCGTCGTTTCCGGCCACATCCGCGGGCAGACCAACACGCTGCCGTTGCACGTCGAAATCCTCTACAACGAATACATGTTCTCGGCGGCCTTCGCCGTGGCCTCGCTGCTGGCCTTGCTGGCACTGGTCACGCTGGTCATCAAGAACTGGGTCGAGCATCAGGCGGCCCGCTCCTATCGAGACACCCAGGAATCCGCATCATGAGCATCCAGGTCAAGAACATCCACAAGCAGTTCGGCGCTTTCACCGCGCTGGACGACATCACCCTCGACTTCCCGACCGGCGAGTTGGTCGCCCTGCTGGGGCCTTCGGGCTGCGGCAAGACCACGCTGCTGCGCATCATCGCCGGGCTGGAACAGGCCGATTCCGGCCAGGTCCTGCTCGACGGCGACGATGCTTCCAGCACCCATGCGCGCGAGCGCCAGGTCGGTTTCGTCTTCCAGCACTACGCCTTGTTCAAGCACATGACCGTGTTCGACAACGTCGCCTTCGGCATGCGCATGAAACCGCGCGGTCAACGGCCGTCGGAAGCAAAAATCCGCGACAAGGTGCATGAACTGCTCAATCTCGTCCAGCTCGACTGGCTGGCCGACCGCTTCCCGTCGCAGTTGTCCGGCGGCCAGCGCCAGCGTATTGCCCTGGCCCGGGCGCTGGCGGTCGAACCGCGGGTGCTGCTGCTCGACGAACCGTTCGGCGCACTCGACGCCAAGGTGCGCAAGGAACTGCGCCGCTGGCTGCGCAAACTACACGACGAGCTGCACATCACCTCGATCTTCGTCACCCACGACCAGGAAGAAGCGCTCGAAGTCGCCGACCGCGTGGTGCTGATGGACCACGGCAAGGTCGAGCAGATCGGCTCGCCGGAAGAGGTTTACCGTCATCCGGCGACGCCCTTCGTCTATGGTTTCCTCGGCTCGGTCAATTTTTTCCATGGCCGGGTCGATGGTGAGTCGGTTCTGGTGGGCGAGGATACGCTGCAGCACGAAGCGCATGATTTCGAACACGGTGCCGAGGTGGTCGCCTTTGCCCGGCCGCATGAGCTGGAAATCGACACAAATCCGGCGTCGACCGCAGGAATTTCCGCCCGCATCAACCGCATCCTCGCCTTCGGCGTCACCGCGCGGGTCGAGCTCGACGGCATCAACGGCTCAACCGGCCAGCATTTCGAAGTCGAGATCACGCGTGAACGCGTGCTCGAACTGGCTTTGCAGGACGGACAGGCGGTCCGTCTCGTACCATCCCGCCTGAAGGTATTTGAACGCCAAGGAGCGTCCGCATGAATTTCCAGCAACTGCGCATCATCCGCGAGACGGTGCGTCGCAACTTCAACCTGACTGAGGTCGGCAATGCGCTGTTCACGTCGCAGTCGGGCGTCTCCAAGCACATCAAGGATCTCGAGGATGAACTCGGCGTCGAGCTCTTCGTGCGCAAGGGCAAGCGTCTGCTCGGCCTGACTGACCCCGGCAAGGACCTGCTGGTGCTGGTCGAGCGCATGCTGCATGACGCGCGCAACATCAAGACGCTGGCTGAGCAATACAGCCAACGCGATGTCGGCCAGCTGACCGTGGCCGCAACGCATACCCAGGCCCGCTATGCGCTGCCGCGGGTGATCGCCGAGTTCAAGAAGGCTTTCCCGCGCGTGCATCTGAAATTGCACCAGGGCAGCCCGCAGGAAATTGTCGATCTGCTGCTTGAGGGCGAAGCCGACATCGGCATCGCCACCGAGGCCGTCGCCGAGCATCCGGAACTGGCGTCGTTTCCGTTCTATCGCTGGCACCACGCGCTGGTTGTGCCGAGCGGGCATCCGCTGCTCGCCGGCGGCCGACCGACGCTGGAAGCCATCGGCGAACATCCGGTGATTACCTACCACGAGGGGTTTACCGGTCGTGCCCGCCTCGACCGCGTCTTCGCCGATGCCGGTGTGGCGCCGGATGTCGTGATGTCGGCCCTCGATGCCGACGTGATCAAGACTTACGTCGAACTCGGTCTTGGCATCGGCATCGTCGCTTCGATGGCTTTCCATCCGAAGCGCGATGCCGGTCTGGAACTGATCGACTGCCGCCACCTGTTTCCGGAAAACACCACGCACATCGGCGTGCGCAAGGGCCATTACCTGCGTGGTTACGCCTATCGCTTCATCGAGTTGTGCTCGGTCGAACTGGGTGAGAGCGTGGTACGCGCCGCGACCAGTCCGGGGCGCGGCGGTGAGGAGCTTTGAGATGATGAACCGGCGAGGCGGCAGGAACATGCGGTCCGATTTGTTCAATCAATCGTCATCCTCCTCGTGATGTTCACGTTCGCGCCGCGGTTCGTGCGGTGCCGGCGGGCGCTCACCGAAAGCTGCCCGATAGGCTTCCGGGGTAGTGAAGGCGCAGTCGCTGCGGGCGCCGATCTTCTTCAGCAGTTCGGTGTCAGGTTTTTCCAGGGGGCCGGTTTGGGCCTGAATCTGTTCCCTGATCTGCGCACAGGATTGCCTGGCCGGTTCCTGTGCCTGAGCCTGCATGGCCAGCGCGGCGAGTAGCCCCAACAACAGTGGCGGTCTGATATTCATGGTGTTCTCCGGGTGAGTGATGGCGGCCATGCTGGCGGTGTGTCGATGAATCAGGCCTGAATACGCCCTTCAGGTTCTGTTCAGGCAGCTGGCGGCATAGTTCGCTCCATTGCTTAATCGATGGATGAACGCCATGAAATTCCGCCTCGCTTTTTCCCTTGTCTTTGCCTCGCTGCATTCACTTGCTGCCAGTGCCGGTCCGCTTGAGGATCAACTGGCCCGTTACGCCACAGCCGCCAAGGCTGCGAGCCCCGCCTTCGCCGGTTTCTCCGCCGCCCGTGGCGAGAAGCTGCATGTCACCAGCTTTGCCCTTGGCAAGCCGGATACCCCGGCGTGCACCAGTTGCCATGGCCTGGACCCGAAAGCGGCGGGCAAGACCTTGACCGGCAAGCGTATCGAGCCGGTGGCCCTGTCGGTATCGCCGACGCGTTACGCCGATCCGGCGAAGGTGGAGAAGTGGTTCAAGCGCAATTGCAATGAAGTGCTTGGCCGCGAATGTACCGCCCTGGAAAAGGGTGACTGGCTGACTTTTGTCAGCAGCCGCTGAAATCCGCAGAAGGAAAACCCATGAAATTCCCGACCCGACCCGTCACCCTCGGCCTGCTGGCGCTGGCCTTTTCCGCCCTGGTCTTCAGCCGTGCCCAGGCCGGTGGCGGCCATTACTATCCGCCGGTTGCCGATCCGGTGGTCAAGGAAGAATGCGGCAGTTGTCACCTGGCCTTTCCGGCGTCGATGCTGCCGGCCTCGTCGTGGAAACGCATGATGGGCGAGCTCGACAATCACTTTGGCGACAATGCTGCGGTCGACCCCGCCGTGGCGAAAAAAATCACCGCCTATCTGGTCGCCAATGCCGGCGATGCCGCCGGTCAGCGCTACAGCGCGAAATTGCTGCGCGGAGTTGATCCAGCGACGGCGCCGCAGCGCATCACTGCGTTGCCGAAATGGGTACGCGAACACCGCGAGGTCCCGGATTGGGAGTGGCGGCACAAGGACGTGCGCAGCAAGGCCAATTGCACCGCCTGCCATGCCGATGCCGAACTCGGTTACTACGAAGACTGAGGCTGCCGATCCATGCTTGAACGATCTGAACAAAATCAAGGAGTTGTTGCCATGCGTCTGTCGACCCGGATGTTTTCTGCCGCATTGCTCGCCGGCCTGCTGGCCACTGCGTTGATGCTTTCCCAACCGGCCCGCGCCGATGATGACCGTGGCGGCTCGTGGCTGCCGATTCCGCGCCTGATCGACAAGCTGGAGGCGGCCGGTTATCGCAACATCGAAAAGATCGAGCGCGAACACGGGCGCTACGAGGTGCGCGCGACCAACCGCCAGGGGGCTCGCAGCAAGTTGCTGCTGGATGCCCGTACCGGCGAGTTTGTCGGTGAGCAGCGCTCGTATGAGCGGCGGGATGTGCGGGAGGGGCGAAACGACCGGAACGCGGGTAATGGCGCCGAGTGCAACAAGCGCCGCTGCCGTGATGACATGCCGGCCGCCCCGGCTGCGCCGGCAGGGAGTCGCTGATGGTCAAGGTCGTACTTGCCTTTGTCGCGGTTGCGCTCGGTCTGGCCTGGGGTTTGGATGTGCTGCAGGCGCCGCCGTTGGCACCTGAATCGCCGGTGCATCCGCTATGGCTTGCCCGTCAGGAAGCGATGTACCTGAGCGGTCTGCTGTCGATCGGCCTGATGTCGCTGGCGATGTACCTGGCGACGCGCCCGGCCTGGCTGGAAACGCCGCTCGGCGGCATGGACCGCGTTTATCGCACGCACAAGTGGGCGGGCATTCTCGGCGGCAGTTTCGCGATCATGCACTGGCTGGTCGAGATGTCCGACGACATCCTAAAATCGACCATCGGTCGCGCCGGTCGCCTGCCCAAGGAAAAGGCCACCGGCCTGCTCGACAGCATGCAGGACCTGGCCGAGGATTTCGGCGAATGGGGTTTCTACATCCTGCTGGTGCTGCTGGCGATCACGCTGTGGCAGCGTTTTCCCTATCGTCCGTGGCGCTTCCTGCACCGCGCGATGCCGGTCATCTACCTGCTGCTGGCTTTTCATGCGGCGCTGCTGTCACCGCTCGATTACTGGTTGCAGCCGGTGGGCTGGTTGCTCGGCCTGCTCATCGCAGCTGGCGTCTATGGCGCGCTGCGGGCCTTGCTCGGCAATATCGGGCAGGCGCGCCGGTCGACCGGAGAAATCCTTGCCGTGACCCAGCCGGCCGCCGATATTGTCGCCGTGCGCTGCCGGCTGACCGGCAGCTGGCCAGGGCACCGGCCGGGGCAGTTTGCGCTGGTGACCTTCGATGCTGACGAGGGCGCGCACCCCTTCACCATCGCCAGTGCCGATCAGGGCGACCGGACCATCGAGTTCCGCATCAAGGCGCTCGGCGATCATACCCGGCAACTGGCCGGACTGTTGCAGGTCGGCCAGTCGGTCGACATCGAAGGGCCTTACGGACGCTTCGACATCGCCCGCATCAATCGTCGGGCGCGGCAGTTGTGGGTGGCCGGCGGCATCGGCGTGACGCCTTTCCTGGCCTGGCTGGGGTCGCTGCAGGGTAAGGCGGCGAACCTGCCCGAGGCCGACCTGCATTACTGCACGCGGGATCGCGACAACGACCCGTTTGTCGACGAACTGACCCGTCTGTGCGCGGCGCTGCCGGCGATCCGCCTGCATGTGCATGGCGCGCAGCAGGGCGAAAAACTCGATGCGGCAAGGTTGCTCAAGGATGTGCCGGCGGGACAGGCGGCCGAAGTCTGGTTCTGCGGTCCCGGCGGGCTGGCGCAGGCCTTGCGCGGCGGTCTCGACAAACTGGGCTGGCGGCGCCTGCGCTTCCATCAGGAAGCCTTCGTCATGCGCTGAATTCCGGCGTTTTTTGCGAATTCCTGCGGTCGACCGCAGGAATTCGTCATTTTTCATTTTCATCCTGTACCCTGATATTCCATGCGTCTGCTGATCATTGAAGACAATCCCGACATCCTCGCCAACATCGTCGATTATTTCGAGGCTGCCGGCCATGTCGTCGATTGCGCCCGCAACGGCCCGGGCGGCCTGCATCTGGCGCTGACCGAGCGCTTCGACCTGATCGTTCTGGATATCATGCTGCCCGGCATGGACGGCTACCAGTTGTGCGCCAGCCTGCGCGGCGCCGGCAATATCGTGCCGATCATCATGCTGACCGCCCGCGATGCGCTGGACGATCGCTTGCAGGGACTGCGCGCCGGTGCCGACGATTACCTGGTCAAGCCGTTCGCGCTGGCCGAACTGCAGGCCCGTATCGATGCCATCCTGCGGCGTACGCAGGGTCGGCAGCAACAGCGTCTGCAGGTCGGCGACCTGGTCTTCGACCTCGATGATTTCACGGTCTCCCGTGCCGGCCAGCCGCTGCGCCTCAATCCGGCCTGCCTCAAACTGCTCGAAGTGCTGATGCGCAAGAGTCCGGCGGTGGTCCGCCGCGAAGTCCTTGAAGAAGCACTGTGGGGCGACGACCCACCGGCCAGCGACGGCTTGCGCAGCCACCTGCACCTGCTGCGCCAGGTCATCGATAAGCCCTTCGCCCATCCCCTGCTGCAGACCATCCATGGTGTCGGCTATCGCCTGAGCGAGGTTGAGCATGCTTGAAAAACAGCCGCTGGCACGGCGTATCGTGCTCTCCTTTGCGCTGCTGACCGCGCTGACCTGCGGCATCTTCGCCTGGGGCGTCATTGCCGTCGTGCATCTGGTCGAGGATGACCTGATCGGTGAAGAACTGCGGGCGGAAATGGCCGAGGTCGAGACGGTTTTCGTCAAGGAGGGGCGGGTGCCCGATCTGGCCGGTGGCAGCACGCTGTACGTGCCGTCGCTGCAGGCGCGTGCTTTGCCGCCGGCGCTGGCCGGGGTGCATGCCGGTTATCAGGAAGTTACCGGCGAGGCCGGGGCGTGGTACGTCCTGGTCAGCGAGATCGCCGGCCAGCGCTTCATCCTGGCACGTAACCAGGATGCCTTCGAAGCGCGCGAACAATTGCTGTACCGGGTGGTCATTGCCGGCTTTTTCCTCGCCGTTGCGCTGGCGCTGCTGATCGGCCGGCTGACGGCGCGCCGGGTGATCGACCCGGTGGTCCGGCTGGCCAGCCAGGTGCGCAACCGCAACCAGTTGCTGCCGCTGGCCCCATCGCTTGCCTCCGATTACGGCGACGACGAACTCGGCCAGCTGGCCCGTGCCTTTGATCAAGCAATGGACCAGTTGCGGGCAGCGGTCGAGCGCGAGCGCTTGTTCACCAGCGATGTCAGCCACGAGTTGCGGACACCGCTGATGATCATCGGCACCTCCGGCGAACTGCTGGCCCGCGCCGAACTCGGGCCGCGCGAACGGCGCCAGGTTGAACGCATTGGCAAGGCGGCCGACGACATGCGCGGTCTGGTCGATACCTTCCTGCAACTGGCGCGCGCCCAGTCGGCCGGCGGCAACGCCGGTGAGGCGGTGACGCTGGCTGAAGTGGCTGCCGAGCAGGCGGCCTACTGGGGCGAGGAAATCCGCAACCGCGGCCTGGCGTTCCACTGGCAGGTCGATGGCGAAAGCCAGCGCTGCTGGCATCCGACGCTGTTGCGCGTGGTCATGGGCAACCTGCTGCGTAACGCCCTGCATTACACCGAGCATGGAGAAATCCGCCTGATCGTCGAGGCCGACGGTTTTCGCGTCGAGGACACCGGCCCGGGCATTCCGGAAACCGAGCGGGAGACGCTGTTCCAGCCGTTCGTGCGGGGCAGCCGGGCGCGCGGTGAAGGGCTCGGCCTCGGCCTGTCGCTGGTCAAGCGGGTGTGCGAGCAGCAGGGCTGGACGATCAGTGCGAGCAATCTGACGAGCGGTGGCAGTCGCTTCGAGATCCTTCTCGGGCAATGATTTGACGAATTTTTGACAGGCTTTTGACGGGCTGTTGACGGCCGGTTGGCTATCGTTGCGGACATGCTTTCCAGAAAGGTCCGCAATGTCCGCTCAACAATCAATTCAGCTTGAATTCTCGCGCAAGTACGACAGCGCGCACGCCTGGCAGTATTTCCGCAAACACCAGGACGGAATCGCCCGCCGCCTGTCCAATCTGCGCGACCAGCAGCTTGCCCGGCGGGCGCTGGCCATCGCCGGCGAACCTGGCCTGGTGCTCGATCTACCCTGCGGTGCCGGCCGTTTCTGGCCGCTGCTGGCGGAAAAGGCGAACCGGGTCATTCTCGCCGCCGACAATTCACCGCACATGATCGATGTCGCCAGACGCTCGCAACCGCCTGAAGTCGTTGCCCGCGTTCATGCCTTTCAGGCTTCGGCGTTCAACATTGATCTTGGCGATGCTGCGGTCGACAGCATTTTCTGCATGCGTTTGCTGCATCACATCGCCGAGCCGGCACATCGTCTGGCCATGTTGCGCGAATTCCATCGCGTCACCCGCGACACCCTGATCGTTTCGCTGTGGGTTGATGGCAATTTCAAGTCGTGGCGGCGCAAGCGCCTGGAAACGCAGCGCGCCGCACGTGGCGGCAGCAGCGCCAATCAGAACCGTTTCGTCGTTGCCCGTAGCGTGATCGAAGGCGAATTCGCCGAAGCCGGTTTCAACATCATCGGTGCCCAGGATTTCCTGCCCGGATACGCCATGTGGCGGGTTTGCACCTTGCGCAAAGCATCATGATCCTGTCGAATCGCGGCGTTCTGCAACGCTATTTCGTTCTCCTGTATCTCGCGCTGTTCGCCATGATCGGCCTGTTCTGGCCGCTGGTCTCCTTCGACGGCAGTGCCGCCTGGGGATTTGCTGCACTGGCCAGCGCCGCCTATGCCGGTTTGTACCTGTTGCCGGTGGTGCTCGTCAGCGCCCTGACGGCCTTCCTCTTGCCGAAAGACTGGGCGCCCCGTCATGCGCTGGTCGCCACGCTGGCTTTCATCGGCGGCAGCCTGGCGCTGCTGGCGGTCTATGCCGACTACCGGCTGTACGCGCTGTATCAATACCATTTCAATGGTTTCGTCTGGAACCTGCTGACCACCCCCGGCGGGATTTCAGCGCTGGGCGCGACCGCCGAGACCGAGCGGACGATTGCCATCCAGGTGGCGATGTTCGTTGCCGGCAATGCGGCGGTGCTGCTGTCGCTGCATCATTTCCGGGCGCACGGTCCGGTTTTCCGGCGGCGTGCCGTGGCCTTCGCGATGGTGGCCATGGTCGGTCTGCTGACGGTCGAGGAAGGTGTCTATGCCTACAGTGTGCATACCGGTCAGGAGGCCTTGCTCGAGGCCGCCGATGTCGTCCCTTTCCATCTGCGTAGCGGCGCCAAGCGGCTGCTGACCCGTCTCGGCGTCGAGCGGCGGGCGCTGCAGGAACTGCGTCTGGCCGGCGGCACCGTCGATTACCCGGGCGGCACCCTGACGACCGGGCAGGTCAAGCAGGACATGAACGTCATCGTGCTGGTTGCCGAATCCTTTCGCTGGGATCTGCTCGACCCGGAAATCACGCCGAACCTGTGGAAATTTTCGCAGCGGGCGACGCGTTACGAAAACCACTACAGCGGTGGCAACCGGACGCGGATGGGGCTGTTCTCGATGTTCTACGGCATCTATGCGCCGTACTGGTACAGCTTCGAGCAACAGCGCGTGGCGCCGGCGCTGATGAACTACATGCGCCAGCACGATTACCAGCTGGCGCTGCACACCAGCCAGAGCTTCGACTACCCGGAACTGCGCAATACGCTGTTTGCCGGCGTGCCGGAAGCCAACATGCAGGAACTGCGGACCGGCGAACCCTGGCAGCGCGACATCCAGAACATCGACGACCTGAAGGTCAAACTGGACCAGCGAGCGCACGACAAGCCCTTTTTCGGCTTCATGTTCTTCGAATCCACGCATGCGCCGTACACCTTTCCCGAGGAGACGGCGCTGCGCAGCGACTACCTGCGCGAGCTGAACTACGTGAAGCTCAATCTGCGCGACAACATCGAGGGTATCCACGCCCGCTACATCAACGCCGCCCACCATGTTGACAGCCAGGTCGGGCGCCTGATCGAACACCTGGAAAGCACCGGCATGCTCGACAAGACCGTCGTCTTGTTCAGCGGCGATCACGGTGAGGAGTTCATGGAAAAGGGCCACTGGGGCCACGGCCACAGCAACACCTTCCCCGAAGAGCAGGTCCGTGTGCCGCTGGTGCTCTGGCTGCCGGGCCAGGCGCCGGCTGTGGTCACGCATCGCACTTCGCACCTGCAGATCGCGCCGACGCTGCTCACTTACCTTGGCGTGACGCAGCCGGCCCGCAGCTACAGCTCGGCCGATACCCTGGATCAGACCATGCCCTACTTCGTCTTCGGCGAATACGACCACATGGGCATTTTCGACGGTGCGCACAAGATCACCTTCCCTTACACCGGCAGCGATTTTTTCCGCTACAGCGTGTTCGACGCCGCCGACCAGCCGCTTCCCCGGATGGAGCGCGAGGCGGTGCTGGCAGGCGCGACCGGGCTGATCGACGAAGTCACCCGGGAAAGCCGGCGCTTTGTCCGCTGAACCCCGGTCAACCTGCATTACGGATCACTTTTTCATGCTTCCCCAGTTCATCCGGCGGCATTTGCCGCACCATGCCCAGAGCCGTTATCTGGCGCTTCTCCTCGCCAGCTGGTGGCTGGTGTTCACCCTGACCCGGGGCGCACTGCTGCTGAAAAGCGGCAGCACCGCCGGCATCACGCCGCTGCTGGCGCTGGAGGTCTTTGCCACCGGGCTGCTCTACGACCTGGCTTTCCTTGTTTATGCCGCAGTGGTCCTGGGCTGCCTCCTGCTCATCGTTCCCTGGCGCTGGCGCGAGCGCCGCTGGCATGGCGTCGGGCGGCAGGTCGTGCTGGTCGGCAGCCTCTTTGCGATGTTGTTCGTGGCTGTTGCCGAGTGGCTGTTCTGGGACGAGTTCGGGGTGCGCTTCAACTTTATTGCGGTCGACTACCTGATTTACTCAAAAGAGGTCATCGACAACATCCTCCAGTCCTATCCCGTTTTTTCAATACTTGGCGTCATTGCCGTGCTGGCGCTGGCTGCTGGTGCGCTGGCAGCGCCGGCGCTGGAAGCGGTGCAGCGAGCGCCGCTGGCCAGCCGCAAGCGCTCGGCCGGGCTGCTGGTGTCGTTGTTGCTGGTGGCGGTGGTGGTCATGTTGCTGCTCGGCCAGGACGGACCGGGACGCAACAGCGGCAACGCCTGGCAACGGGAGCTGGCCGGCAACGGCCCGTACCAGTTCTTTGCTGCCTTCCGCAACAACGAAATCGCCTACGGGCAGTTTTATGCCGAACTGCCGGCGGAGGAAGTCGGCCGTCTGGTGCGCGCCGAACTCGCCGAACCGAATGCCCGTTTCATCGGCCGGCAAGCGCAGGACATCCGCCGCGTCATCGACAATCCGGGGGCGCCGCGCCGCCTGAACGTCGTCCTGGTGACCATCGAAAGCCTGAGCGCGAAATATCTCGGCAGCTTCGGCGATACCCGCGGGCTGACACCGAATCTTGATCGCCTGCGCAGCGAAAGCCTGTTCTTCAGCAATTTTTACGCGACCGGCACGCGCACCGACCGTGGCCTGGAGGCGATCACCCTGTCGATTCCGCCGACGCCGGGGCGCTCCATCGTCAAGCGCATCGGCCGGGAAAGCGGTTATGCCAGCCTGGGCTACCAGTTCCGCCGCCAGGGTTACGACACGGTCTTTGTTTATGGCGGTCGCGGCTATTTCGACAACATGAATGCCTTTTTCTCCGGCAACGGCTACCGGATTGTCGATCAGGCCCGGGTGCCCAAGTCCGAAATGGCCTTCGAGAACGCCTGGGGCATGGCCGACGAGGATCTTTACCGGCAGGCACTGAAGCTTGCCGATGCCGATCATGCGACAGGCCAGCCGTTTTTCCTGCAACTGATGACGACCTCCAACCATCGACCCTACACCTACCCGGATGGCCGCATCGACATACCTTCCGGCAGCGGTCGCGAGGGCGCGGTCAAATACACCGATTACGCGATCGGGAAGTTTCTCGCCGAGGCGCGGCAAAAACCGTGGTTTGCGCAGACTGTCTTCGTCTTCGTCGCCGATCATAACGCCGGCAGTGCCGGTCAGCAGGATCTGCCAACGGAAAACTACCGGATTCCGCTGTTCATCCATTCGCCGGGCAACGTGCCGGCGCGCGAGGTGGCGACGCTGGCCAGCCAGATCGACCTGGCGCCGACGCTGCTCGGTCTGCTCAATATCGATTACACCTCGTCGTTCTTCGGTCGCAACCTGCTGCTCGATCCGGCGCGGCCCGGGCGGGCGTTGATCGGCAACTACCAGCATCTCGGGCTGTTCGACGGTGAGCAGCTTGGCATTCTCAGCCCGCGCCGCGTGTTGCGCCTGGCCGGGGGCGACGGCGAGCAGCCAGCAGCCGGGGACGAGCCGCTGATCCGTCGTGCCGTGGCCTATTACCAGGCCGCCAGCCACCTCTTTGGCGAGCACCTGCTCGGGCCGCCGGCGTGGGAAATCAGTCGCTGACCAGCGGCAATTCGAGGTCGACGCGGAAGCCGCCGTCGGCCAGGTTTTTTGCCCTGATCGTGCCGTCGACCGCAGTCATTACCCGACGGGCGATGGCCAGGCCGAGGCCGTGACCGTTGCCGATGGCGTTGCTGGTGCGGCGGAAGGGTTCGAAGATGAACGGCAGTTCGTCTTCCGGCACGCCGGGGCCGTGGTCGAGGACGCTGATCCGGCAGCGCCGGTCGGGCGTGATGGCGCTGACGATGCGAACCCTGCCGCCGGCCGGGGAATGCTTGAGGGCGTTGCGTACGACATTTTCGACCGCCCGGTGCAGCAGCTCGGGATTGGCGCGGACGCGCAGGCCGGGGGTTTCGTCGATATCGATGATGAGGTGACGGGGGGCCGCTTCCAGACGGGCGTCTTCCAGCAGGTCGGCGATCAGTTCGTCCAGTTCGATGGTCTCGATGGCGCCGCCGACGCCGGCTTCCAGCCGCGACAGCGTCAGCAGTTCGCCGACCAGGTGGTTCATCCGCTCGCCTTCACGTTCGAGGCGGTTCATCGTTTCGTCGAAGCGTTCCGGTTCCTGGCGTGCCAGGCCAATGGCCGCATGCAGGCGGGCCAGCGGCGAGCGCAGTTCATGCGAGACATCGTGAAGCAGCCGGGTTTGTGCGTCGAGCAGGCTGCGCAGGCGTTCGCTCATGCGGTCGAAGTCGTGGCCAAGATCGGCCAGTTCGTCGCGGCGACGCCCCATCGCCGGGGCGATGCGCAGGCTCAGGTCGCCCTCGGCGGCGGCAGCGAAGGCAGCCTTGAGCCGGCGCACCGGGCGGGCGACGTACCACGCGATGGCGCCGGCTGCGGCCAGGCTGGCGAGCAGGCCGGTCAGGATCGGCAACAGCGGCAGCGGCGGCGGTTTGCCGGGAAATCCCGGTGGTGGTGGACGCATCTCGTCGTTCGCTGCCCGGGGTGGTGGTGGTCGGTGTTGCTCGAAACGGCTCCGCAGCTCGTCGCGTTCGATCCAGAAAATCGCCGCCGTGCCGAGGATTGCGCTCAGTTGCGCCAGCCAGACGATGAGGAAGAACTTCCAGAACAGGCGTCCCATGTTCAGCCCGGAATCATCTGGTAGCCCTGGCGGAACACCGTCTGGATCGGCGAGCGGCCGTCGTCGAGCAGGCCGAGCTTCTGGCGGATGCTCGACAGGTGCACGTCGATGCTGCGATCGTAGCGGGCCAGCGGTCGGCCGAGTGCCTGGGCGGACAGTTCATCCTTGCCGACGATGTGGCCGGCGTTGCGGGCCAGCACTTCGAGCAGGTTGAATTCGGTGCTGGTCAGTTCGAGCAGTTGTCCCCGCCATTCTGCCCGGCGCTGCGCGGCATGCAGGCGCAGCGGGCCGACGGCCAGTTCGCCGTTGTCCTGCGGTGCGCTGGCACTGCGCCGCAGGATGGCGCGCAGGCGGGCGGCCAGCTCGCGCGGCAGGCAGGGTTTGGGGACATAGTCGTCGGCACCGAGTTCGAGGCCGACGATGCGATCCATGTCGTCGCCGCGCGCCGTCAGCATCAGCACCGGCATCCGGCTGCCGGCGCGGATGCGGCGCAACGCTTCGATGCCGGAAATCCCCGGCATCATCACGTCGAGCACGGCGATGGCGAAATTGCCGGACAGCGCCGCCTGCACGCCGCTTTCACCGTCGTGCGCGAGATCGACGGCAAAGCCGTCGCGCCTGAGGTAATCGGCAAGCATGCCGGCCAGTTCCACATCGTCGTCGATCAGCAGCACGGCTGCCATGTCCTGCACTCCATCATTTCCGGATTCAAGTCGGCATCATAGCCAAGGGGGCGCCGCCAGAGCGCTGTTTTTACAGACTTTTACCCCGGCGTGCCGGTGGGGCGGCAATTTTGGCCGCAGGCAGGTTTTGCCGGTTTGTCCGTCGTTTTTCGCTGTTTTTTGCGGTCGACCGCAGTAATTAACCGATTTCTTGACGAGTTTTTACTCCGTTTAACGTCGATCGCCGCCAATTATTGGGCCAAATGGCCGATAACTTGCTCAGAAGGCGATGCCGGAACGTATTTCCGGGTTTTTTACCGTTAAAAGGAGTCGATCATGATCAGTGGTGTCGGTAGTTCGTCACAAATGAGCCAGCTGTTTTCCCGGCTGGACAGCAAGAGCCAGGGTTACCTGGAAAAAAGCGACCTGGTGTCGGCTTTCAGTGCCATTTCCGGGACCGAAGACAGTGCCGCCGAAGAGCTGTTCGCGGCGCTGGATGCTGACAGCGATGGCAAGGTCACGGAAAGCGAGTTTGCCTCGACGCTGAGCAAGCTGCAGGAGGAACTCGACAGCCAGTTCGCCCAGATGCGCATGCAGGGCATGGCCGGGCAGGGCCCGCAAGGCATGGGTGGCATGCCGCCGCCGCCACCACCAAACGATGAGGGTTTCACGCAGGAAGAACTGGAAGCGCAACTGACGGAAATCGGCGATTCGGATAGCGAACGCAGCAGCCTGATTACCGACATCGTCTCCAACTTCGAGGCGGCCGACAGCGATGGCGACGGCAAGGTCAGCTTCCAGGAAGCGATGGCCTACAAGGATGAGCAGCAGTCAGCCAGTGGTACCGAGGAAAGTTCGACGACACAGGCCAGCAGCAGCGAATCGCAGGTGTTGAAGCAGATCATGCAGTTGATGCACGCCTATGGCCGTCCGGACCAGGATGAGGCCACCAGCCTGCTGTCGACGCTGGCCTGATTCAGGGGTCAGGCCGGGGCCGGGCACTCGTCGCAGCGGTGAATCTCCACGGTGACGTGGACGATTTCCTCGTGGATGGCGAGTGCTTGGCGTACGGCCAGTGGTGTCAGCGCCGGGTCGTGCGTCAGCAGCGAGACGGCGCAGGCATAGGCGCCGTTGCCGACGCGCCAGACATGCAGGTCGGTGATTTGGGTGCCGGGCGGCAGTTCGCCGATGACCTCGCGGATTTCCGCGACCACGGGATGATCCATCTCGCGGTCGAGCAGCACGCGGCCGGTGTCGCGCAGCAGGTTCTTCGCCCATAGCGCAACCAGCACGGCGCCGACCAGCGCGCACGCCGGATCGAGCCAGTCCCAGCCGTAAAACCAGCCGCCGGCCAGCGCGCCGATGGCCAGCACCGAGGTCAGCGCATCGGTGATGACGTGGATGTAGGCGGCCTTCAGGTTGAGGTCGTCGTGCTGATGGCCGTGACCATGATCGTGGCCGTGGTGATGGTCGTCACCGCCGGCGCGGTGCAAAATTGCCGCGCAACCGAGGTTGACCGCAAGACCGAGGACGGCGACGACCAGGGCTTCGGCGTAGCGGATCGGCTGCGGTTCGAGCAGCCGGTCGACGGCGCCGAGCACCATCAGCGCGGCGACGGCGATCAGGAACAGCGCGCTGGTATAGCCGCCGAGCACTTCGATCTTCCAGGTGCCGAAGGCGAAACGCGGGTCGTTGGCGTACTTGCGGGCGGCAGCGTAGGCAAACACCGAGAGGCCGATGGCCAGCGCGTGCGAACTCATGTGCCAGCCGTCGGCGAGCACGGCCATCGAGTTGAACCACCAGCCGGCGGTGATTTCGACGACCATCGTCACCAGCGTGATCCACAGCACGATCCGCGTGCCTTTTTCGGCGCGGGTGTTGCCGGTGCCGAAATCGTGAGTCTGTTCCCAGCGGGAAATGTCGTGATGGGCGTTCATTGCTGGCCGTAACTCCCGAATTTTTCGCTGACAGCGGCCATTTCGTCGGCGCTCAGCAATACCGGCTGGCCGAGCTGGCAGGCGCGCCAGTATTGTTCGCACAGTTCCTCGAGTTCGATCGCCAGCGCCAGTGCCTCGTCCAGATCGCGGCCGGCGACCAGCAGGCCGTGGTTGGCGAGCAGGCAGGCCTTGCGCTTTTCCATCGCCGCCAATGCTGCGGTCGACAGTGCCTGCGAGCCAAAAATGGCGTAGTCGGCGCAACGGACGGTATCGCCACCGAAGCGCGCGATCATGTAATGGAAGGGCGGGATGTCCAGACGCAGGCAGGCCAGGCTGACGGCGAACGGCGAATGGGCGTGCAGCACGGCGCCGACGTCCGGCCGGGCGGCATAGAGGTCGCGGTGGAAACGCCATTCCGACGAAGGCTTGCGCCGGCCGATGGCGGCGCCGTCGAGCGTCATGTGCGGGATGTCGTCGGGCGTCAGCGTTTCGTAGGCCATGCCGGTCGGCGTGATCAGGAAGCCGGCGCCGTCGCGCACGCTGACGTTGCCGGCGGTGCCACGGTTCAGTCCGGCCGGACGCATGGCGCGGGCGGTGGCGATCAGGGCGGCGCGCGGATCAGTCATCGGCTTCTTCCGGGTACAGGCCGAGCAGGCCGTCGCGGCTGGCCGGGCAGGCGCCGCGTTCGGTGATGATGGCCTTGACCAGCCAGTTCGGCGTGACGTCGAAGGCCGGATTGGCGACATCCTCGTCGGCCGGCAACTGGCGCAGCGCGGCCGGCTGGGCATGGTGGTCGAGGCCATGCACGAAGCGGAATTCGTCGCCGTCGCGTTCCTCGATGGGAATGTCGGCGCCTTCGCTGCAGGCGAAATCCAGCGTCGAGCGCGGCGCGGCGACGTAGAAGGGCACGCCGTTGTCGGCGCAGGCCAGCGCCTTCAGGTAAGTGCCCACTTTGTTGGCAACGTCGCCGTTGGCGGCAATGCGGTCGGCGCCGACGATCACCGCATCGACCTTGCCCTGGCGCAGCAGCAGGCCGGCGGCGTTGTCCGCGATCAGCGTATGCGGCACGCCGTGCTGCGCCAGTTCCCAGGCGGTGAGCAGACCCTGGTTGCGCGGCCGGGTTTCCGACACCCACACATGCACCGGCACGCCGGCGTCGTGCGCGGCATAGACCGGCGACAGCGCCGTGCCATGATCGACGGTGGCCAGCCAGCCGGCGTTGCAGTGGGTCATGATGTTCAGCACCTGGCCGTCGGCGACGATCAGGTCCTGCCAAAGCTTGAGGCCATGCTGGCCGATGGCGGCGTTCTGCACGACATCTTCCTCGGCGATCGCCGCGGCCTCGGCCCAGGCGGCAGCGCAGCGTGCTGCGGTCGACAGCGGCTGCAGGACATTTTCCATGCGCGCCAGCGCCCAGTGCAGATTGACTGCCGTTGGCCGCGTCGACCGCAACAGAGCGGCGGCTTCGCTCAGCCGGGCGTCGCTGGCGTCGTCGCCGAGCGCGATGGCCAGCCCGTAAGCGGCAGTGGCGCCGATCAGCGGCGCGCCGCGTACCTGCATGGCGCGGATCGCGTGTGCCGCTTCCGTCAGCGTGGCGACGCGGACCCAGTGCAGCGCATGTGGCAGCCGGGTCTGGTCGATGATGTCGATAAGGCGCTGCTCCGGATGGGCGCGCAGGGTGCGAGTGGGGATGCCGTCGATGTTCATGGCGACATTGTGGCATAGTGACCCGCTTCCGAACCACCCGCCATTGCCATGGAAACGCCTGTCCGCATCGATTCCCGCTTCCCGAACATGGGCACCACGATCTTCACCGTGATGTCGAAACTGGCCGCCGAGTGCGGCGCCGTCAACCTGTCGCAGGGCTTTCCCGATTTCCAGGCCGAACCGGCGCTGTTCGACGCCATGCACCGCCACATGCTGGCCGGGCGCAACCAGTACGCGCCGATGGCCGGACTGCCGGAACTGCGCCAGGCCATCGTCGACAAGGTCGCGGCGCTGTACGGCGCGACCTACGACGTCGAGTCGGAGGTGACCGTCACCGCCGGCGCGACGCAGGCGATATTCACTGCGATTGCCGCCTTCGTCCGGCCTGGCGACGAGGTGCTGGTCTTCGAGCCGGTGTACGACAGTTATGTGCCGGCGATCGAGACGGTCGGCGGCACGGCGGTCTTTGCACAATTGAAGTTCCCGGATTACGCGCCGGACTGGGAACAGGTGAAAAAGCTGATTTCGCCGAAGACGCGGATGATCGTCGTCAATTCGCCGCACAACCCGACCGGCAGCCTGCTTTCTGCGGTCGACCTGGAAAAACTGGCGGAAATGGTTCGCGGCACCGACATCGTCATCCTGTCCGACGAGGTCTACGAGCACATCCTGTTCGACGGCGAACAGCATGCCAGCCTGTCCGGCCATCCGGAACTGGCGGCGCGCAGCATCGTCGTTTCCAGCTTCGGCAAGACCTACCACATCACCGGCTGGAAGATCGGTTACGTGGTCGGCCCGGCGGCGCTGATGGCCGAATTCCGCAAAGTGCATCAATTCAACGTGTTCACCGTGCACGCGCCGTCGCAACTGGCCATTGCCGAGTACATGCAGGACGCTTCGCGCCACCTCGGCCTGGCTGCCTTCTACCAGGAAAAGCGCGATTTCTTCCGCGAACTGATGGCGCCGACGCCGTTCCGCCTGTTGCCCTGCCGCGGTACCTATTTTCAGCTGGCCAGCTATGCCGGCCTGTCCGAGCTCGGCGACCGCGCCTTTGCCGAGTGGCTGACGCGCGAAGTCGGCGTCGCCGTGATCCCGGTCTCGGTGTTCAATGCCGACGGTCGCGACGACAAGGTCGTCCGCTTCTGTTTCGCCAAGCGCGAGGAAACGCTGGTGGCGGCCAGCCAGCGCTTGCTCAAGGCGTTTGTAAAGAGCGCTTGACGCGATTTCGCGCCAGCCAGAATAATTCGTTCGTCAAACAACTTTCAGAGAGGGAATGCACATGGGAATGCTCCAGGAATTCAGGGAATTCGCCGTCAAGGGCAACGCGATGGACCTCGCGGTCGGCGTCATCATCGGCGCTGCCTTTGGCAAGATTGTTGATTCCATCGTTGCCGACCTGATCATGCCGCTGGTGGGCAAGGTTGTCGGCAATCTGGATTTTTCCAACCTGTTCTTCGTCCTTGGCGACAACCCGGACAATCTGACGACGCTGGCCGAACTGAAGAAAGCCGGCATCTCGGTTTTTGCCTACGGTAATTTCCTGACCATTCTGGTGAATTTCATCATCCTGGCCTTCATCATCTTCATGATGGTCAAGCAGATGAACCGTCTGCGCAAGGAAGAAGCTGCGCCGGCACCGGCGGAGCCGCCGCCGACCCCGGAAGATGTCGTGCTGCTGCGTGAGATCCGCGATGCGCTGAAGCGCTGAGCGTTTTCCTCACCGCCTCGGGCCGCCTGCGGGCGGCTTTTTTCATGGCTGTTCGTCAGCCAGTTGCAAGCATTCGTAACAAGTCGTGAAACCGGTCGGCCGCTTGTCCTGGCGGGGCGTTACTCGCTCACCACAACGGAGAGAGAAGGAACGACCATGAACAAGAAACTGCTGATCATTACCCTGTTGAGCGCCGCGCTCAGCGCCTGTGTCGTCGTGCCACCGACGACACATCATGGCCGGACGGTGATCGTTACGCCGCATCGACAGGCGCACGACCACCATGCCGAACGCCGGTACGAATCCCGTCACCATGAATCACGGCAGGAAAGTCGGCGTGACAGCCGGCGTGACAGGTACGACGACGACCGTCGCGACCCGTACCGCCGTTGAGGTTCAGTCTCGACTGCCGAAAACTGCCGTCCAGAGCGTGTTGACCGCAAGAATGTGACGCTCGACCTCGTCGCGTGGGACCGGTGCCTTGGGCGTCGCCGACAGGCGTTTCGCGTGCTGCAGGCGCCGGTATTCGCGGTAGGCGTTGCCGGCGGCGACCGCCTGCTGCGGGTCGATCAGGCCGAGTTCGCCAGCGATGCGCAGCAGCGCTATGTTGCCGAGGTTGCCGGTGAGTTCGGGGTGGCGGTGAGCGTGGCCGAGGACCAGGTACTGGACGATGAATTCGACGTCGACGATGCCGCCCGGATCGTGTTTCAGACCGAACACCGTGTCGCTGTTCGAGGCGTGCGCGTCGGTCATCTTCTTGCGCATGGCGACGACCTCGTCGCGCAGCTTGGTCAGGTCGCGCTGCTGGCACAGGATTTCGCAACGGATGGCTTCGAAGCGAGCGCCCACTTTTGCGTCGCCGGCGCAGAACCTGGCCCGGGTCAGTGCCTGATGTTCCCAGACCCAGGCATGGTTCAGCTGGTAGTCGCGGAAGGCGTCGACGGTCACTGCCAGCAGTCCGGCGTCGCCGTTCGGGCGCAGGCGCAGGTCGGTCTCGAACAGGATGCCGGCCGGCGTCTGACTGGACAGCCAGGTGTTCAGGCGCTGACTGAGTCGGGTGTAGTTTTCCTGGGCGTCCTGGTCCTCGTCGTCGTAGAGATAGACCATGTCGAGGTCCGAGGCGTAGCCGAGTTCCTTGCCACCCATCTTGCCGTAGCCGATGACGGCAAATTTCGGTGTTTCGCAGTGACGTTTCTTGATCTTGCTCCAGACCAGCGGCAGGGTTTCCTGGACGATGCTGTCGGCCAGTTCGGTCAGGTGGTCGGACAGGCTCTCGATCGTCTGCAGCCCGGCCAGATCCTGTGCCAGCAGGCGGAAAACCTGGCCGTGGTGCATTTCGCGCAGGATGTCCATCTCGCGCTCGGTGTCGTCGGCGTGATCGGCCAGGTTGCGCCGCAGCTGCTCGCGGAAGCCGTTCCAGTCGGTGGCGATTTCGTAGAGTCGAGGGTCGAGCAGTTCGTCGAGCAACAGCGGGTGGCGGTTCAGGTAGTCGGTCGCCCAGGTCGAGGCGCAGACCATGTCGGCGACGCGTTTCAGCGCCATCGGGTATTGCTGCAGCAAGGCCAGGTAGGCGCCGCGGCGGGCGATGCTTTCGAGGAAGGCAATGCCGCGCACCAGCGTCGTGTCCGGGTCCGGCGTCGCACCGGCGGCTTCGATCAGGCGCGGGCCAACGGCGTCGAGGCGCTGCCGGTTGGTCGCCGGCAACTGCTGGTAGCGGCTGGAGGCGCGCAGTTCGGCGAGGCGGGCGATGGCGTCCTTCGGGCGGCGGAAGCCGAGATTGCCGAAGGCTTCGATCGCGGTGTCCTCGTCGAGCTGGTTCATCCACAGACCGGTCAGCGGGTGTTCGCCGGCCTCCGGGTCGGAGAAGACGGCGTCGAAGTGCCGGCTGACCTTGCCGCGATGTTCGTCGAGCACGGCCAGCATTGCCGGCCAGTCGGCGAAGTCCATGCTGCGGGCGATTTTTGCCCGTTCTGCGGCGTCGACCGGAAGCATGTGCGTCTGCTTGTCCTCGACGTACTGCAGCCGGTGTTCGAGGCGACGCAGGAAAACGTAGGCTTCGCGCAATTCGCGCTCGCCGTCGGCCGGGATCAGCTGGCGTTCGGCCAGCAGCTTCAGTACCGACAGCGTCGGCCGGATCTGCAGCGCCGGATCGCGGCCGCCGCGGATCAGCTGGAACACCTGGGCCATGAACTCGATTTCGCGGATGCCGCCGGGGCCGAGCTTGACGTGGTCGGCCATGTCCTTGCGCGCGACCTCGCGGCGGATCTGCGCGTGCAGGTCGCGCATCGCGTTGATCGCGCCGAAGTCGAGGTACTTGCGGAAGACGAAGGGGCGGGAGGTCTTGCGCAGGGCATCCATCCACTGCCCGATGGCGGCGCCGTCGGCATTCGGGCCGGTGTTCATGACGCGGGCCTTGATCCAGGCGTAACGCTCCCACTCGCGGCCCTGGGTGATGAAATAGTTTTCCAGCGAATCGAGCGAGCAGACCAGCGGTCCGGAATCGCCGTTCGGGCGCAGCCGCATGTCGACGCGGAACACCTGGCCGTCGGCGGTCAGGTCACCGAGCGCCTGGATCACGCGTTTGCCGACGCGGGTGAAGAAATCGTAGTTCTCGATCGACTTCGGTCCGGCGGTGTCACCTTCTTCCGGGTAGATGAAGATGTAATCGACGTCGGACGAAACGTTCAGTTCGCGGCCGCCGAGCTTGCCCATGCCGATGATCAGCAGGCGCTGCGGCTGGCCGTTGGCATCCAGCGGTTCGCCATAGGTCGCGGCCAGTTGTCGGTGATAGTGGTCGAGGGCGAAGTTGGTCGTGACGTCGGCCAGCATGGTCATGCTTTCGACCACTTCGGCCAGCGGCGCCAGGCCGCACAGGTCACGCAGCGCGATGTGCGCCATCGCCCGGTGGCGCAACCGGCGCAATGCCGATTTCAAGGCGTCGTCGTCGGTGAAGGGCTGGCGCAGCGGGTTGAGCAGCAGGTCTTCGCTCAACGGCTGAAGCCAGGTGGCGGCCAGTTCCGGTATCAACCCGGGGTGGGCCTGCAGCAAATTGTTCAGGTAGCGGCTGTGGTCCAGCGCCGATTGCCAGCGGGGGTCGATCTTGGTGTCCATGAGATTCTGTCGGCTCCCGGCCGAAGGGGTAAAATACGCACTTGATTTTCAGTTCCCCGATTGTAGTGACCTCAGACCGTATCTGGCAAAGCGACGCGACGCTTGAGTAATCCGTCCGGCCACCATTCCCCCGAAATTTCCCAGGAAGTTCACCGGGCCCTTTACTACCGGCTGCATGGCTTGCGCGCCCTGCTGGGCCGGCCTTTTGTCGCCTCCGCATTGCGTTTTGCCGGCTGGGCCGCATTCGCCGGCTGGCTGCTTTTTGTCGCGCTGGTGCTGGTGTTGCGTTTTGCCATGTTGCCGGCGATTGCCGACTACCGCGACGAGATCGAGACGGCGGCGAGCAAGGCGATTGGCCAGGAAGTGCGGATCGGGCGCATCGAGGCCTACTGGCGTGGCCTGAATCCGGAGCTGGTGCTGGATGATATTTCCCTGCTCGATGCCGCCGGACAGCCCGCGTTCACGTTGTCCCGGGTCGATGCCGTGCTTTCGTGGCACAGCCTGTGGCGCCTGCGCCCGGTGCTGGCGCTGCTGTCCTTCGAGCAGCCGGTGCTGCACATCCGGCGCGGTACCGACGGGCGCTTCAGCATCGCCGGCATGCGTTCAAGCGATGACAGCGACCCGGCTTTCAGCGAATGGGTACTGGAGCAGAAGCGCATCCGCATTCACGATGCCACCATTGTCTGGGAAGACGAACTCCGGCAGGCGCCGCCGCTGATTCTCGAAGATCTGCAATTGGCGCTGGACAACAGCGGCCGGCGGCATCGCTTCGGGCTGTCGGCTGTGCCGCCGGCCGAACTGGCGGCGCGTATCGAATTGCGTGGCGAAGTGCACGGCGATCTGAACGACGCACTCGACAGTTTTTCCGGCCAACTCTATGTCGAACTGGACTACGCCGATCTTGCCGGCTGGAAGCCCTGGATCGATTACCCGGTCGATCTGCCGCGCGGTCGTGGTGCGCTGCGCCTGTGGGGTGATCTCGAGGACGGCGCCGGGCGTCTGACCACCGATCTGGCGCTGGAGGCACTGCGCATCCGCCTTGGCGACAAGTTGCCGGCGCTCGATCTGACCAGCCTGCGCGGCCGTCTCAGCGGTGAGTACAAGGCCGATGCCTGGACGCTGGCAGCACGTCAGCTCGAATTGCTGACCACTGACGGCATTCGCCTGGTGCCGACTGATTTCCAGCTGGACTGGCGGCAGGCGGATGCTGCGGTCAACGGCAATGTCCGGGCAAATCTGCTCGATCTCGACGTGCTCGCCCGGCTGGCCGCCCATCTGCCGCTCGATGCGCGCAGCCGGCAGTTGCTGCAGGCCTACGCGCCGCAGGGACAGATTGCCGAGCTGAAAGCCAGTTGGGGTCTGCAGGGTGAAGCGCTGTCACGTTATGCCCTGGCGGCGAAATTTTCCGGGCTTGGTGTCCGGGCCGAAAGTTATTTTCCCGGCGCCAGCGGCCTGGCCGGCAGCATCGACCTGAGCGAGAAGGGCGGGCGCCTGCTGATCGATGCCGGCGCGTCGGGTCTGTCGCTGCCCGCCGTCTTTCCCGAGCCGGACATCGCCTTCGATGCGCTCAAGGCCAGCATCGGCTGGACCAGCAGCAGTGAAGGTGTCGACATCGCGATCGAACGTGTCGGCTTTTCCGGCCCCGATGCCACCGGTCAGGCGCACGGCAGCTATCGCTATACCGGTGACGGCCCGGGCGTGATCGACTTGCAGGCGAGCATCGAGCGGGCCAACGGCAATGCCGTCTGGCGCTACATGCCGCACGCCGTGAATGCCGACGCACGGGACTGGCTGAGGCGCGGCATCACCGGCGGCACGGCGCATGAAGGAAAACTGGTGCTCAAGGGCAACCTGCGCGATTTTCCCTTCCGCGACCCGTCGACCGGAAAATTTCTGGTCACCGCCAAGGCGCGCGACGCCCGGGTGGATTATGCCGCCGGCTGGCCGACCATCGAGGGGATCGCCGCCGACATGAGTTTTGACTACGGCATGCGGATCAAGGCCAGCGCCGGTACCATCCTGGGCGCCAGCATCAAGGATGTGTCGGTGGTCATTCCCGATTTCGACGTCAATGACGAAATGTTGCTGGTGCGTGGTGCTGCCGAAGGGCCGACCGGCGAATTCCTGAGTTTCATCGAGCGCAGCCCGGTGGCCGAGACGATCGATCACTTCACCGAAGGCATGCGCGCAGTCGGCAACGGCCGGCTTGACCTGGAACTGGATATCCCGCTGCGTCGTCCGCTGGAAACGCGGATGCGCGGCAATTACCATTTCCGCGACAACCAGCTGCACCTGGTGGACGGTCTGCCGATGATCGCCCAGGTCAACGGCCGGCTTGATCTGACCGACACCTCGGTGGCCGCCAGCGACATCACCGGTCGTGGTTTTGGCGGGCCCTTGCGGGTCAAGGTCGGCAGTGCCGGCGGCAAGGTTGCCGTCACGGCGACCGGGACGGCCAGCATTGCCGAAGTCAGCCGGCATTTCGGCTGGCCGCTGGTCAATCATCTGACCGGTTCGACGCCGTGGAAGGCCGATATCGCCATCCAGAAACGCAATGCTGATGTTGTCGTGACCTCCGATCTCCTCGGCATCACTTCGCCCTTGCCTGACGTGCTCAACAAGTCAGCGACCAGCCGCCTGCCGTTGCGGGTGGAACGTTCGGCCCCGGCGGCCGGTACGGAGCAGTACCGGATCACGCTGGGCAACGTGGCGCGCGGGCTGGTCCTGCGGCGCGACGGCAAGTGGTCGCAAGGCGTGTTTGCCGTCGGCGATGCGGATGCAAGCCTGCCGGACAAGGGGCTGGTCGTCCGGGTCGCGATGCCGCGCATCGACGCCGATGCCTGGCGCAACTATCTGCCGGGTGAGGCGCAGGGGGCGCCGGGCGTGGCGGCCGAAAGCGATGGCCTGGCGCTGACCCAGGTCCAGTTGAAGACACCGGTGCTGCATCTGTTCGGTCGCGACTATAGCGAGGTCGAGGTGGTCCTGGCACCGCAGGCCGCCGACTGGCAGATTGCGCTGAAAACGCGCGAGGCCGATGGTGAGTTGTTGTGGCGTGGCGCCGACGACGGCTGGATCGAGGGGCGCTTCCGGCGTCTGCATCTGACGCAGGCCGCTGCCGCCGGTCAGGCTTCGAGTTCGGTGATCGACAGTCTGCCGGGGATGAGCCTGGTGGTTGATGATCTGTGGCTGGACAAGAAGGCACTGGGGCGCCTCGAATTGCGGGCGCGCAACCTGCGGGGTTCCTGGTTGCTGGAGAAGCTGAATCTGCGCAATTCCGATGGCGAGTTGTCCGGCAGCGGCCGCTGGACGCGCGGGGCACGGCAGCGCACCGATCTGGATTTCGAACTGCTTGCCAGGGACAGCGGCAAGTTGCTGACGCGGCTCGGCTACGATGACGCGGTGCGTCAGGGGAAAGCCCGGCTGGCCGGCAGTTTGCGCTGGAACGGACCGTTGACCGAAATCCACTACCCGTCGCTGACGGGGGAACTGGCGGTCAAAGCGGAAAAGGGCCAGTTCAACAAACTGGAACCCGGCGTCGGTCGCCTGCTTGGCCTGATTTCGCTGCAGTCGCTGCCACGTCGGCTGACGCTGGATTTTCGTGACCTGTTCAGTGACGGCCTGGCCTTCGACAGCATCGAAGGCAAACTGTCGGTTGAAGGTGGAATCATGAAGACGCTTTCCGGTCTCACCATCAATGGTCCGGCGGTGCAGGTGGTGATCGACGGTCAGACCGATCTGCAGCAGGAAACTCAGGATCTGATGGTCGCCGTCCGTCCGGAGGTCAGCAGCCTGGCCATCGGCGCGGCGGCCCTGGTCAATCCGGTGGCCGGTGCGGCGGCCTTGGTCGCCAACACGGTTCTGAAGAGTCCGCTGAACCAGATTTTCAGCTACCGCTATCATGTGACCGGCAGCTGGGCCGACCCGATGGTCGCCAAGGCCGGGAAAGACGAAGAAAAGCCGCCGCAAGACAAGGATGGAGCGAAATGACGAACAAGCAGAACTGCCGCATGGCGGCATTGCAGATGGTGTCCGGACCGCGGGTCGCCGACAACCTCGCGGAAGCCGGGCGGCTGGTTGCCGAGGCCGTCGATCAGGGGGCCCAGCTGGTTGTCCTGCCTGAATATTTCCCCATCATCGGCGCCGCCGATGCCGATCGGGTGCGTGCCCGCGAAACCTTTGGCAACGGCCCGGTTCAGGACTGGCTGGCGGCTACGGCGGCACGCCACGACGTCTGGCTGGTCGCCGGGTCGATTCCGCTGGCTACTGCCATGCCGCACCAGATGCGCAACAGCTGCCTGGTCTTCAACGACGGTGGTGATTGCGTTGCCCGCTACGACAAGATCCACCTGTTCGGTTTCAGGAAGGGTGAGGAATCGTACGACGAAGCTGCCTTCATCGAGCCCGGCGATGTGCCGGTCGCCGTCGATACGCCGTTTGGCCGGATTGCGCTGTCGATCTGCTACGACCTGCGTTTTCCCGAACTTTACCGCTCGCTGGCGCCGGTCGATCTGATCCTGGTGCCGGCCGCCTTCACCGAAACGACTGGTCGGGCACACTGGGAAATCCTGCTGCGCGCCCGCGCCATCGAGAACCAGTGCTACCTGCTCGCGGTTGGTCAGGGTGGCAGGCATGAAAACGGGCGCCTGACGCACGGCAACAGCATGATCGTCGATCCCTGGGGGGAAATCCTCGACCGCAAGCTGAAGGGGCCGGGCGTCGTCATCGCCGATCTTGACCATCAACGCATTGCCGAAATTCGCGAGAGCCTGCCGGCGCTCGCCCACAGAAAACTCTAAGGACGTTCCATGACCCCATCTGGCGCACTGGCGCAAGCCGAATCCCTGTTGCTGGCCCCCTTCTCGCTGAGCGAGCGCGACCTGTCGCGGATCTTCGGCCAGATCATGACGCACCAGGTCGATTACGCCGACCTCTATTTCCAGTATTCGCGCTCCGAAGCCTGGAGCCTGGACGAGGGCATCGTCAAATCCGGCAGCTTCAACATCGATCAGGGTGTTGGTGTACGCGCTATCTCCGGCGAGAAGACTGCCTTCGCCTATTCCGACGACATCAGTGCCCAGGCGCTGGGCGATGCCGCCGCCGCCGTGCGCGCCATCGCCGCCGTCGGCCAGAACGGCATTTTGCCGGCTTTGCAGGCGTCGACCGCAACACGCGCGTTGTACCTGCCGAACGATCCGCTGGCGTCGCTGCCGGCCGATGCCAAGGTCCGGCTGCTGGAGCGTTTCGAAGGCTTCGCCCGGGCCATCGATCCGCGCGTGCTGCAGGTCAATGCGTCGCTGGCCGGCGAGTATGAAGTGATCCTGGTCGCCGGTTCCGACGGCCGTCTGGCTGCTGACATCCGGCCGCTGGTGCGCTGTTCGATCTCGGTCATCGTCGAGGAAAACGGCAAGCGCGAGCAGGGCGCTTCGGGTGGCGGCGGTCGTTTCGATTTCGCCTACTTCACCGACGAGGTACTGCAGCGCTACGCCAGCGAAGCCGTCCATCAGGCCGTCACCAACCTCCACGCCGAAGCCGCACCGGCCGGTCAGATGACCGTCGTGCTCGGCGCCGGCTGGCCCGGCATCCTGCTGCACGAAGCGGTCGGGCACGGGCTGGAAGGCGATTTCAACCGTAAAGGCAGCTCGGCATTCTCCGGGCGGATCGGCGAGCGCGTCGCCGCCAAGGGCGTCACCGTCATCGACGACGGCACGATCAGCGACCGGCGCGGTTCGCTGAACATTGACGACGAAGGCAATCCGACCCAGCGCAACGTGCTGATCGAGGACGGCATTCTCAAGGGCTACATGCAGGACAGCCTGAACGCCCGCCTGAGCGGTGTCGCGCCGACCGGCAACGGCCGCCGCGAATCGTTCGCCCACCTGCCGCTGCCGCGCATGACCAACACCATGATGCTGGCCGGCGAGCACGATCCGCAGGAAATCATCCAGTCGGTGAAGAAGGGCATCTACGCCGCCAATTTCGGTGGCGGCCAGGTCGACATCACCAGCGGCAAGTTCGTCTTCTCGATGAGCGAGGCTTACCTGATCGAGGACGGCAAGGTGACGCGACCGATCAAGGGGGCGACGCTGATCGGCAACGGCCCGGACGCGCTGACCCGGGTGTCGATGATCGGCAACGACCTGAAACTCGATCCCGGTGTCGGGACCTGCGGCAAGGAAGGGCAGAGCGTGCCGGTCGGCGTCGGTCAACCCACCTTGCGTATCGATGGACTGACGGTGGGCGGAACGGCATAATTCCATATTGCTAATTTTCGGAGCCAAGTCATGCGCGCTTTCCTGTTTCTGGCCGGTCTTCTGGCAAGTACCCAGGTGTTTGCCCAGTCGGTCGCCCATGAGCGCATGAAGGCCTTGCAGGCCGACCCGGTGACCTTGCAGGCAGCGGTCGATGCCGGCAGGAAGGCCAGCTTTTTCTGCGCCAATTGTCATGGCGAAGGCGGCGTTGCCAAGACCAGCGATGTCCCCAATCTGGCCGGCCAGCATCCGGCCTACCTGCTCGAACAGATCCGCAAGTTCGGCGCCGGCGAGCGCAAGGACCAGTTCATGCAGGGGCTGATCAAGGTGCTGAATGACGAGGAGCGCGCACAGATCGCGTTGTATTACGCCAGCGTCAAGGTTCCGCCGTCGAAGGCGGATGCCGCCCAGGTCGCCCACGGCAAGGTCATGTTCGACAAGCTGTGTGCCCGTTGCCACGGTGCGAACGCGCGTGGCAACGAACTCTATCCGCGGCTGGCGGGGCAGCAGCAGCCGTATCTGAAAAAATCCATCACCCACTATCGCGACGGAACCGGGGTGCGCAACAACCAGTTGATGTCCATCGCTACGGCGCCGCTGAAGAACGAGGATATCGTTTCGCTGTCCCATTATCTGGCGCAACTGCCCTGATCGTGGCAGGCGCTGGAGCGGAATCTGCTGCCGGCTTCCGGTAGAATGACCGGTTTTCGGCAATCACTGAATGGTTCTGGACATGGCAGCGAACAGCACGGCAGCAGGTAAACCGGTCACCGACGACGTACGGATCAGGGAAATCAAGGAATTGGTGCCACCGGCCCACGTCTTTCGCGAATATCCGGCATCCAGCCGGGCTGCGCAGACCACCTATGTTGCCCGCCAGGCCATTCACCGAGTGCTGCACGGTGCCGACGACCGACTGCTGGTGGTCATCGGTCCCTGCTCGATCCATGATTACGATGCCGCGATGGAGTACGCCAGGCGTCTCGCCCGCGAGGCCGACAAGCATGCCGACGATCTCATTGTCGTCATGCGCGTCTATTTCGAAAAACCGCGGACGACGGTCGGCTGGAAAGGCCTGATCAACGATCCGCGCATGGACAACACCTTCCGCATCAACGAAGGCATCCGTCTGGCCCGGCGCATCCTGCTCGAGATCAACGAACTCGGCCTGCCTTGCGCGACTGAATTCCTCGACACGATAACGCCGCAATACACCGCCGACCTGATCGCCTGGGGCGCCATCGGCGCCCGCACCACCGAATCGCAGGTGCACCGCGAGCTGGCTTCCGGGCTGTCCTGCCCGGTCGGTTTCAAGAATGGTACCGATGGCAACATGCGTATTGCGGTCGACGCCATCCGTTCGGCAAATTCGCCGCACCATTTCCTGTCGGTGACCAAGTCCGGTCACACCGCCATCGTATCGACGATGGGCAACGAGGATTGTCACGTCATCCTGCGCGGTGGCAAGGAACCCAATTTCGATGCGCCGAGCGTTGACGCGGCCAGCCAGGAAATCGCCAAGGCTGGCCTGGCGGCGCGGCTGATGGTCGATTTCTCGCACGGCAACAGCCGCAAGCAGTACAAGCTGCAGATGGAAGTCTGCGACAGCGTTGCCGGGCAGTTGACTGCCGGTGAGGAACGCATCATGGGCGTCATGGTCGAGTCGCATCTGGTCGAAGGCCGTCAGGACCTGTCGCCGGACCAGCCCCTGACCTATGGTCAGAGCGTCACCGATGCCTGCATCAACTGGGACGACAGCCTGCTCGTTCTCGAACGCCTGGCCGCCGCCGTGCGTGCCCGGCGTCTGGCGGAAGCCGTCAAGTAAGCTAGAGTTTCAGGAAATCGCCGACTTCGCTGGAACGTGCCAGCGTGTCGGCGTAGCCGAGATCGATCAGCTTGCGCGTGAACGGCTTTTCGAACAGCAGGTAGCTGGTCAGCGCGCCGCCATGGCGGTTCATCGCGCCGATGCCGCCGAGCAGCAGCTTGATCGCCCACGGCAGCGCGTCCGCATGTTCGGCGGCGATCCGGTCGATGCGCTCGGAAGGCGAGATCACCAGGGTTTCGATCGGGCGCAGCTTGATGCCCGATTCCTGGCGCAACTCTTCCGGAATTGCCGAGACCGTCTTGTTGATGCGCTGGATGCGCTCGATATCTACGGCCAGTCCGTCAAGGAAGATGCTCGACAGCGCATGGCCGGCGATCTGGGCAAGCGACGGGTAGTCGTCGACCTGCGTCCGTTCGTTGCGCTCGTAGCGTCGTGGTGCGCCGACGACAAGCAGGCGTTCGGCACCGAGATGAATGGCCGGCGACAGCGGCGCCACCTGGCGCATCGAACCATCGCCGAAATACTCGCGATTGATCCGGGTAGCCGGAAAAATGAACGGGATGGCGCTTGATGCCAGCAGGTGGTCGACCGACAGTTCGGTGCGCATGCCGATACGCTGGAAACGATGCCAGGGCTGCGCATCCGGATGGGCCTGAAAGAAATTGATGTTCTCGCCCGATTCGTAGCCGGAAGCCGAGATGCTGATGGCGTGCAGCGCCCCCTTGGTGATCGAACGCTCGATCCCGGCAAAGTCCATGTTCCTGCTCAGCAGTGACTGCAGTGGTGCATTGTCGAGCAGGGAACGTGGCGGCTGGCCGACCAGCCAGCCCAGCGCCAGCGCGGACAGCCAGCGGGCGCCGGAAGCGCCGACACCGAGTGGATCGGAACGATAGATGTCGGCGGCCCGCATGTTGCGCCAGAAGCTGGCCAGGATGCTGACCGCCTTGCCGAAATTGTCCGCCTGGCAAGCCAGTCCGACGGCATTGATGGCGCCGGCCGAAGTGCCGCAGATGATCGGGAAGGGGTTGTGTCGCCGTTTGCCCGACAGTTTGGCAATCGCGATCAGGACGCCGACCTGGTAAGCGGCACGGGCACCGCCGCCGGTCAGGACAAGGGCTGTCCCGACCTGTCTTTCGGCTGTCGGCGCTACTGTCATTCGTGGCGCTGCCGGTTGTTGCGGTAAGCCGCTTCCAGACGGGAAAAAGCCAGGCGGCAGGTGGTGGGCATGTCGGGAATCATTCGCCAGGACGGTGGCTGATTATACAATGCAGCCATGCTTCGAACCGACGATCACAGCCGCGACAGTGCCGGCCTCCGCTACGTTTATCCGGTCATATCCCGTCGGGCTGGTGGGGTTTCGGTCGGCATCAACCTGAATCCCAACAATGCCTGCAACTGGGCCTGCGTTTATTGCCAGGTCGAGGGGCTGACCCGGGGTGGCCCGCCGCCCATCGACCTCGTCTTGCTGGAAAGCGAGTTGACCGGATTTCTCCATGACGTTGTTGACGGCGATTTCATGCAGCGCCATGTTCCGACCGCAGCGCGCCAGCTGATGGATGTCGCCTTTTCCGGTAATGGCGAGCCGACTTCCGCGGCCGAGTTTCCTGCTGCAGTGGCCTGTGTCGGTCGTGTGCTGGCCCGTTTCGATCTTGCCCTGCCGCTGCGCCTGATCACCAATGGCAGCCTGATGCACCGTCCGGATGTCCAGGGCGGCATACGTCACCTGGCCGAACTGGGCGGCGAAGTCTGGTTCAAGATGGATCGGGCGACAAATGAAGATGTTGCTGAAATCAACGGTGTTCCCTGGTCGACCGACAAGGCAGTACGCAATCTGGCGATCTGCGCCGGACTCGCCACGACCTGGGTACAGACCTGCTGGTTCGCACTGGATGGGAAAGCGCCTTCCCCCACAGCGGTGGCGGCCTATTGTGATGCACTGCGGCCGCTGGTGTCGCAGTTGGCCGGGGTTCATCTGTACGGACTGGCGCGCCCGTCAATGCAACCTGCCGCGCCGCGCCTGACTGCGCTGCCTGCCGAGGAAATGCAGCGTTTCGCTGCCCATCTTGCCAATGAAACGGGCCTCAAGGTGATCGTCTCACCCTGAGGCCCGCTGGTGTGTTGCTGTTGTCGCCCCGTGTGGGGCAAGCAATCAGGCTGCCTTCTTGGCGTGGTTGCGTGCCGACTTCTTCAGCGACTTGAACAGTTCCGGTTCCTGTTGCTTCAGGTACTCGACCACTTCCATGTCTTCGCGCTTGATGGTCTTGATGTCGAGTTGCTCGACATGCACCAGACGCAGCAGTTCGCGAACCGGCTTCGGCATGTTGCGGCCGCTTTCGTAACGGGAGCCGCCGCTCTGGGTCACGCCAAGAGCGGACCAGAATTGTTGCTGGTTCAGGCCGAGCTTGCGGCGGATTTCACGAGCGTCGAATTTTTCGATGGTTTTGACCGATGTCATGGTTAATCTCTCCTATGCAATAAATGTATTCGTATCTGACTGTCTTAAGAGTTTATTACTTAAGTCATATGCCAAAGTCTATATGCAACTATGACGTTCGGCAAGTGGCAAAGCCATAAATTTTGTTAAAGACGCCGATAGTGTGTTTCTTTTGGCATCCGTTCTTGTTGCTGCGGAAATGACCCGGTTGAGCGTCATGTCTGCCGGGTCTTTGCGAATCCGTCGGCTTAATCTAAGATCACCCGGACAATGACAATGCTGCATCAAGGAGAGAAACATGCTGGTCAAGGAAATACTGCGCGTGAAAGGCGGTGCGCTCTACACGGCAGCGCCGGGGCAGTCGCTGGCTTCGGCCATTGCGACTATGGCTGATCTCGATGTCGGCTCGCTGGTTGTCATGGACGAAGGAAAGATGGCCGGCATCGTCACCTTCCGCGAGGTTCTCAAGGCGCTCAAGGCGGCCGGGGGCAAGGGTACTGATCTGCTGATCGGCGAGGTCATGGTGGCCAATCCGGTGATCGCCTACCCCGACATGGAGGCCAACGACCTGCGTCGCCTGATGATCGAGAAACACTCGCGCTATCTGCCGGTGGTGGAAGATGGTCAACTGCTCGGTGTGATTTCCTTCCTCGATGTGGCCAAGGCGGTGCTTGAAGAGCAAAGCCTGGAAAATGCGTTGCTGAAAAACTACATCAAGAACTGGCCCGAGGAGTCGGCTGCCTGAATCTGCAGCGGAGCGAGGCGGGGGCTGCATGATAAACTCCGCCCTCCTCAAATCGGTGTGATCTCATGTCCGGCAATACCTTTGGCACCCTGTTTACGGTTACTTCGTTCGGCGAGTCGCACGGTCCGGCGATCGGTTGTGTGGTTGATGGTTGCCCGCCTGGGCTGGCACTGAGCGAGGCCGACATCCAGGCCGAACTGGACCGGCGCAAGCCGGGTACCTCGCGTCACGTGACTCAGCGCCGGGAGCCGGATACCGTTGAAATCCTGTCCGGTGTCTTCGAGGGGCGAACCACCGGTACGCCGATCGCGTTGCTGATCCGCAATCAGGATCAGCGCAGCAAGGATTACGGCAACATCGCGACGACCTTCCGTCCCGGTCATGCCGATTACACCTATACCCAGAAATACGGTTTCCGCGACTATCGCGGCGGCGGTCGTTCGTCGGCGCGCGAAACGGCGGTGCGGGTGGCTGCCGGTGCGATCGCCCGGAAGTGGCTGCATGAACGTTATGGTGTGAGCATTCGTGGCTGGATGAGCGCTCTCGGGCCGATCGAAATCCCCTTCGTGTCGGTTGATGACATCGATGGCAACGCGTTCTTTGCGCCCAATGCCGCGATCGTTCCCGAGTTGGAAAGCTACATGGACGACCTGCGCAAGTCGCTTGATTCTGTCGGGGCGAAGATCACGGTCACGGCCAATGGTGTTCCGCCGGGCTGGGGCGAGCCGGTGTTCGATCGCCTGGATGCGGAAATTGCCTATGCAATGATGAGCATCAACGCCGTCAAGGGTGTCGAGATCGGCGCCGGGTTTGCTTCGGTTGCCCAGAAAGGCAGTGAACACGGCGATGAAATGACGCCGCAGGGCTTTGCCAGCAACCATGCAGGCGGGATTCTGGGTGGGATTTCCTCGGGCCAGGAGATCGTCGTCAACATGGCAATCAAGCCGACCTCGTCGATCGCCCAGGCGCGGCGTTCGGTCGATGTGGACGGGCAGGCGGTCGAAGTGGCGACCCAGGGCCGTCACGATCCGTGTGTCGGCATCCGGGCGACGCCGATTGCCGAGGCCATGCTGGCGCTGGTGCTGATCGATCACGCGCTGCGTCACCGGGCTCAGTGTGCTGATGTTGATTGCGCGACGCCGCGCATCCCGGGCGCGATTGCCTGATATTTTCAGCTGTCCGTCGCCTTGGCGGCAGCAAGTTTACAAGGGAGAAAAACATGCAAGTTGATCATCACGATCTGCACCACGAGTTTCCGGAGCTGAAAGACGCCATTGATGTACTGAAGGCCGGCAATACCCATTTTTCGCGGCTGTACGACAGTTATCACCGTCTTACCGGCAAGGTCGAGAATCTGGAGGAGCACGACATGCCGGTGGCTGATTTCACGCTGGAAGACATGAAGAAGCAGCGCGTCAAGCTCAAGGATGAGCTGTATCACATGCTGCTGGCCTACCGGGCCGGTCAGCAGGCTGCCAGGTAAGGTGTTGCCTGCCCGGCGGCGTCGGCGTCAGGATTTCTGAATGCATCGCCTGCCGCACTGGCGCCTGTCGGGCTATTACTTCTTTTATTTCGCCTTCATTGGTGCGTTTTCACCGTATTTCGGCCTATATCTCCAGTCGCTGAGCTTTTCTGCCTGGGATATCGGCCTGCTGATGTCGCAGATGCAGTTGATGCGTCTGTTCGGCCCCAACCTGTGGGGCTGGCTGGTCGATCGCTTCGGCCACCGTGTTGCAGTCATCCGTCTTGCCGGTGTCATCGGGTTGGCCGGTTTTCTGGCCTTTTTCTGGCTTGATCGCCTGTCCGGCATGCTGGTGGCAATGGCGGTGCTGGCGCTGTTCTGGAGCGCGGCGCTGCCGTTGGTTGAAACCCTGACCTTCGATCATCTGCGCGAGGAGCGCGGGCGTTACGGCAAGATCCGGCTGTGGGGCTCGGTCGGCTTCATCGTCGCGGTCATGGGGACTGGCGCATTGCTCGACTGGGTCGAGCCAGTCGGCGTGCTCTGGGTGTGCGTCTTCATTCTGGCCGGCATCCTCGGTTTTGCCATGGTCCTGCCGGAAGCGCCGCAACATGCCTCGAGCGCCAACGAAACGCCGATTGGCCGGATACTCCGCCAGCCCCGGGTGCTGGCGCTGATGGCGGCGTGTTTCGCCATGTCGGCGGCGCACGGCGGTTTCTACGTTTTCTATTCCATCCATCTGAGCGGCAATGGCTATGCGAAGACGGCGGTCGGCCTGCTGTGGTCGCTGGGCGTGCTCGCCGAGATCGGCGTGTTCCTGCTGATGGCGCGGATCGCCAGGCGTTACAGCTTGCGCGACATCCTGCTGGCCAGTTTTGCCGCCGCCGTGCTGCGTTTCCTGTTGATGGGCTGGATGGTCGATTCGGTGGCGGCAATGGTATTCGTCCAGTTGCTGCACGGACTGACCTTTGGTGCTTACCACGCTTCGGCAATTGCTGCGGTCAACCGGTGGTTTCCAGGGAAATCGCAAGGCCGGGGGCAGGCGCTTTACTCCAGTTTGTCGTTCGGGGCCGGTGGTCTGGTCGGTGCGCTGGTCAGCGGCTGGACCTGGGATGACTGGGGCGCCGGCTGGACTTTCTCGCTCGGTTCGGCCTTCGCCCTGGCCGGGTGGTTGCTGGTCTGGCGCTGGGTGGTGGCCGATGCTGCGGTCGAGCCGGCAAAAATGCCCGATCCTGTGCAATAATTCAAGGCTTTACCGCACACGTCCAGGTCCCATGTCGAAGACACTTTACGACAAGCTTTGGGAGAACCATGTCGTCCATCAGGAAGCGGACGGCACGGCACTCCTCTATATCGATCGCCACCTCGTACACGAAGTGACCAGCCCGCAGGCCTTCGAAGGGCTGAAACTCGCCGGCCGCAAGCTGTGGCGGGTTTCCTCGGTGGTTGCCACGGCCGATCACAATACGCCGACCGACCACTGGGAGGAGGGGATCAAGGATCCGGTTTCCCGCCAGCAGGTCGAGACGCTGGATGCCAACATCCGTGAATCCGGCGCACTCGCCTATTTCCCGTTCAAGGACCCGAAGCAGGGCATCGTCCATGTCGTCGGTCCGGAAAACGGCGCAACGCTGCCCGGCATGACCGTCGTCTGTGGCGACTCGCACACTTCGACGCACGGCGCGTTCGCCTGTCTGGCGCACGGCATCGGTACCTCCGAGGTCGAGCATGTGATGGCGACGCAGTGCCTGCTGCAGAAGAAGTCGAAGAGCATGCTGATTGCCGTCGAAGGCCGGCTTGGCAAGGGCGTTACCGCCAAGGACGTGGCGCTGGCGATCATCGGCACCATCGGCACCGCTGGCGGCAATGGCTACGCCATCGAGTTTGGTGGCAGCGCCATCCGCAGTCTGTCGATGGAAGGCCGCATGACGCTGTGCAACATGGCCATTGAAGGTGGTGCACGCATGGGTTTTGTTGCGGTCGACGACAAGACCATCGAATATCTCAAGGGTCGTCCGTTCTCGCCCAAGGGCGATGTCTGGGAGAAGGCCGTGGCCTACTGGCGCACACTGCATTCCGATGCCGGTGCCCAGTTTGACCGCGTCGTCACGCTGAAGGCCGAGGATATCCGGCCGCAGGTGACCTGGGGCACCTCGCCGGAGATGGTGGTGTCGGTTGATGCGCTTGTTCCTGATCCGGCAAGGGAAAGCGACCCGGTGAAGCGCGAAGGCATGGAGCGCGCCCTGCAGTACATGGGGTTGAATCCGAATACGCCGATCCAGAACATCGCCATCGACAAGGTATTCATCGGCTCCTGCACCAATTCACGCATCGAGGATCTGCGCGAAGCCGCTTCGGTGCTCAAAGGCCGGCACGTTGCCGCCAGCGTAAAGCTGGCGCTGGCCGTGCCGGGTTCCGGGCTGGTCAAGCGCCAGGCCGAAGCCGAAGGGCTGGACAAGGTTTTTGTTGCGGCGGGGTTTGAATGGCGTGAGCCGGGCTGTTCGATGTGTCTGGCGATGAACGCCGATCGTCTGGAACCGGGCGAGCGTTGCGCGTCGACGTCGAACCGCAACTTCGAAGGTCGGCAGGGGCCGGGCGGACGTACGCACCTGGTCAGTCCGGCGATGGCGGCAGCGGCGGCGATCGCCGGCCGTTTTGCCGACGTCCGTGACGTCCTGTGAAGGAGGCGCGATGCGTTCGATTCCGGTCCTGTTGCTGGCAATCTTCATCGTCGGGTGCAATACCGCCCAAGGCGTGAAGAAGGATGTTGCAATCGGCGCCGAGAAAACCGGCGAGGTGCTCCAGAAAAGCGGCGAAGCGGTTGGCAGCGCATTGAACAAGACAGGTGAAGTGGTCGGCGAAACCCTGAAGAAGGGTGGCGAGGCCGTGCAGAAGGTGGTGGAATAATGGATAAATTTGTTCGTCTCGAAGGCTTGGTGGCGCCACTCGATCGCAGTAATGTCGATACCGATGCGATCATTCCCAAGCAATTCCTGAAGTCGATCAAGCGCTCCGGCTTTGGCCCGAACGCCTTCGACGAATGGCGTTACATGGATGTCGGTCAGCCCGGACAGGATAATTCCGGCCGTCCGAAAAACCCGAATTTCGTGCTCAACCAGCCGCGCTACCTGGGCGCCGAGGTGTTGATCACCCGTGCCAATTTCGGTTGCGGCAGTTCGCGCGAACACGCGCCGTGGGCGCTGCTTGATTTCGGTTTCAAGGCGATCATCGCCGAAAGCTTCGCCGACATCTTCTTCAACAACTGCTTCAAGAACGGCATCCTGCCGATCGTGCTGCCGGCCGCTGAAGTCGAGGCGCTGTTCCAGCAGGTCGAGGCAACGCCCGGCTACAAGCTGGTCGTCGATCTGCCGGCGCAGGCGGTGATCCGTCCGGACGGCCATGCCATCCCGTTCCAGATCGATGCCTTCCGCAAGGAATGCCTGATCAACGGCTGGGACGACATTGGCCTGACCTTGCGTCACGCCGAAAAAATCAGGGAATTCGAGGAAAAGCGCCGGATCAGCCAGCCCTGGCTGTTTGCATAACAAGGAAAAGCGATGAAGATCTGTGTTTTGCCGGGGGACGGCATTGGTCCCGAAATCACGGCTGAGGCTGTGCGTGTTCTGAATGCCCTCGATCTCCAGTTCGAGATGGAAGAAGCGCTGCTCGGCGGTTCTGCGGTCGACGCCACTGGTGAGCCATATCCTGAAGCCACCCGCAAGCTGGCGCGTGAAGCCGACGCCGTGCTGCTCGGTGCCGTCGGCGGCCCGCAGTGGGACAGCCTGCCACGCGAGAAGCGTCCGGAGCGCGGCCTGCTCGGCATCCGCAAGGATCTGAATCTGTTCGCCAATCTGCGTCCGGCGATCCTTTACCCGGAACTGGCCAACGCGTCGACGCTGAAACCGGAAGTGGTTGCCGGCCTCGATATCCTGATCGTCCGCGAACTGACCGGCGACATCTACTTCGGCCAGCCGCGCGGCATCCGCGAGGAGAACGGCGAGCGCGTCGGCTTCAACACTATGGTCTATAGCGAATCGGAAATCCGCCGCATCGGCCACGTCGCCTTCCAGGCGGCGCAGAAGCGCAACAAGAAGCTGTGTTCGGTGGACAAGATGAACGTACTCGAGTGCACGCAGCTGTGGCGCGATGTGATGATCGAGATCGCGCACGACTACCCGGACGTCGAACTCCGCCACATGCTGGTCGACAATGCGGCGATGCAGTTGGTCAAGGCGCCGAAGCAGTTCGACGTGATGGTCACCGGCAACATGTTCGGCGACATCCTGTCCGACGAAGCGTCGATGCTGACCGGTTCGATCGGCATGCTGCCGTCGGCTTCGCTCGACGACAAGAACAAGGGCCTGTACGAGCCGTCGCATGGTTCGGCACCGGACATCGCCGGCCAGGGCGTGGCCAATCCGTTGGCCACCATCCTGTCGGCGGCGATGATGCTACGCTACACCTTTGCCCTGGAAGAGCAGGCACTGCGGGTGGAAAACGCGGTCAAAAAGGTTCTGGCCCAGGGCTATCGCACCGGCGATATCTACGAGCGCGGGACCAACAAGGTCGGTACGAAGGAAATGGGCGACGCCGTGCTGGCGGCGCTGGCGTAAACCGAAGCTGCGGTTCGCGCGTTAAACAAAGCTTGTATTCGGAGAGAAAGTCATGAAGAAGGTTGGTCTGGTCGGTTGGCGTGGCATGGTTGGTTCCGTGCTGATGCAGCGCATGGTCGAAGAGGGCGATTTCGCCCACATCGACCCGGTTTATTTTTCGACCTCCGCCGCCGGCGGCAAGGCGCCGGTCTTCGGCGGCAAGGAAGCCTCGCTGCCGCTGCAGGACGCGTCCAATATCGACGCGCTGAAGGCCTGCGAGATCATCATCACCTGCCAGGGTGGCGACTACACCAAGGAAGTCTTCGCCAAGCTGCGCGCTGCCGGCTGGAATGGTCACTGGATCGATGCCGCCTCGTCACTGCGCATGGCCGATGACGCCGTGATCATCCTCGACCCGGTCAACATGCACGTGATCAAGGACGCGCTGGCCAAGGGCGGCAAGAACTGGATCGGTGGCAACTGCACTGTTTCGCTGATGCTGATGGGCTTGGGCGGTCTGTTCCAGAACGACCTGATCGAATGGGCAACGTCGATGACCTACCAGGCGGCGTCCGGCGCCGGTGCGCAGAACATGCGCGAACTGATCAGCCAGATGGGCGTCATCCATGACTCAGTCAAGGACCTGCTGGCCGATCCGGCTTCAGCCATCCTCGATATCGACCGCAAGGTTGCCGAGACCATTCGTTCCGACGGTTTCCCGAAGAAGAACTTCCGCAATACGCCGCTCGCCGGTTCGTTGATCCCGTGGATCGACGTGCCCTACGAGAACGGTCAGTCGAAGGAAGAGTGGAAGGGCGGCGCCGAGTGCAACAAGATCCTCGGCAAGCCGGCTTTCCGCACCGCGGGTTCGATTCCCATCGACGGCCTGTGCGTGCGCATCGGCGCCATGCGCTGCCACAGCCAGGCGCTGACCATCAAGCTGAAGAAGGACGTGCCGCTGGACGAAATTTCCGACATGCTCGCCAAGGCCAACCCGTGGGCCAAGGTCGTGCCGAATGATCGCGAGATTTCCGAGCGCGAGCTGACCCCGGCTGCCGTCACCGGCACGCTGACCGTGCCGGTCGGCCGTCTGCACAAGATGGCGATGGGGCCGGAGTACCTGGCCGCCTTCACCTGCGGCGACCAGTTGCTGTGGGGCGCTGCCGAGCCGTTGCGTCGGATGCTGCGTATCCTGCTCGAGGCCTGATTGCTGGCTTTCCCAGAAAAACGGGGCTTTTGCCCCGTTTTTTATTTGTTGGGTATATGCAAAAAGGCCATAACTGAGAAGCGGGTTTAGCTTGCATTGCTAAGTCCATGATGTTAATTTGATTCTCCCAAGTTAGACGCTCAGGGCATGGCCGTGACCGAGAACAATTCTTCCAAATTCAAGAAATGTGCGCTGGCAATCGCCATCGCCTCCTGTATGTCGCTTGCGACCTCTGCCGCCGAAGCTGCCGGCTTGGGAAAACTGACGATTTTATCGAGCCTTGGTCAGCCCCTGAAGGCGGAAGTCGAGATATCCGCGACGGGTGAGGAGCTGGTTGGCATGACTGCCCGCCTAGCACCTCAGGATGTATTCAAACAGGCTGGTGTGGATTACGCATCGTCGCTTCAGGACTTGCGTTTTGCGGTCGAAAGACGGGCGAACGGTAAATCAGTTCTCAAGCTGAGTTCGGCGCGTCCGGTCAACGAGCCATTTCTTGATTTTCTGGTTGAACTGACCTGGCCGTCCGGTCGTCTGGTTCGTGAATACACCTTCCTGCTTGATCCGCCGGAGTTCGCTTCAGGTCAGGGCATGCGCAGCAGCGTTGATGCCAAGATCGTGGAAACGGTGCGGGGTGGTGGTGCCATGCCGGAGCCGCGGGTCCAGCGGCAGCCGCCAGCGCCGCAGAAGCCGCCGGTTGTCACTGCTGATGCCTCGCCAGCCAGATCTGCGGCGGAAAAGCCGGCGACCGCAGACAAGGCTGGCTCGGCAACCCGTATGGTTGAACGTGGCGACACCTTGCGCAAGATCGCAGCCGAAAGCCAATATGCAAATGTTTCGCTTGAGCAGATGCTGGTTGGCTTGTACCGGAACAACCGCGATGCCTTCATTGGTAACGACATCAATCGGCTGAAGGCCGGTGTCATCCTGAATATTCCCGATCAGGCGAGTGTCGCTGCGGTATCGGAAAAGGATGCCCGTCATGTTTATGTGGCCTCTGGCGACTTTGCCGCGTACCGACGCAAGCTCGCAGCTGCAGCGGCAACTGGTACTCGCAGCGATGCGCCGGCAACGCAGAGCGCCGGCGGTCGAATTACACCGAAAGTTGAAGAAAAAACGCCAGCCGTTGATCCTGCCAAGGATCAGGTCAAGGTTGCGCGGGCCGATGCACCTGCAGCCGCTGATGTGGAGAGGGTTGCCGCGGAGAAGGCATTGCAGGAAGCCCAGGCACGTCTGGCTTCGCTCGAGCGCAATGTCGGCGAGTTGCAGAAGCTGCTGGAAATGAAGAACCAGCGCCTGGCCGAACTTGAGAAGCCGGTTGCCCCTGTTCCTGAAGTCAAGCCGCCAGAAGTGCCTGCCCAGCAGGCAGCCCCCGAAGGTGGTGCACGTATTGTCGATGCCCAGGTACCCGCTGCCGCGGCAGAAGCTACGGTTTCGCCGTTACCTGCAACGCCGCAGGAGGCGCCTGTCATCGAGAAGAAGCCCCCTGTGCCGCCGCCAGTGGTAGCCGACGTACCACTGCCAGAAGAGCCTGGGCTGCTTGATTCCCTGATGGAAAATCCCCTGCCGCTGGCTGGCGGGGCTGCGGCCATTGCGTTGTTGACAGGCTTGCTGCTGTATCGCCGGCGCAAGGTCGACAACTCATCGATGCAGACCACGGCAGCACCTTCGCCTTCGAGTCTTGGTCCCAATTCAGTCTTCCGGATGACCGGTGGGCAGAGCGTGGATACTGGCAGTACGCCGCCGCATACCGGCGAGTTCAGTCAGGCCGGACCGGGGACGATCGATACGGACGAAGTTGACCCGGTCGCAGAAGCCGATGTGTACATGGCGTATGGGCGGGATGCCCAAGCGGAAGAAATCCTTCTTGAAGCAATGCAGAAGGACCCGAATCGCCTTGCCATTCATGCCAAACTTCTGGAGATTTACGCCAATCGGCGCAGCCTGAAGCAGTTCGAGACGCTGGCGGGGGAACTTTACGCGCAGACCGCTGGCCTGGGACCCGAATGGGAAAAAGTCGCAGCACTTGGTGCTGAAATTGATCCGGAGAATCCCCTGTACGGTGGAGTTTCACAGGCAGCAAAGCCGGTTCAGGCCAGGGCATTCGATCCCGATGCGACCCTGGTGGTCAAGCCGGGGCAGGTCGCAGCATCGGCTGCTGCGGGCTTGATGGTCGGTGATCTCGCCGAGCCTTTCCCCGTCGCTGCAGCTGTTGCCGAAGATGAGCTTGTCAGCCTTGTATCCGGGGCGCCGGATGAACCGGTTGATGAGCCATCGCCACTCGGCGATACGCAGATTCGCGAGACGCCAATCCTTGATCAAGTGCCTAGCGAAGATGAGCAGCTTCAGGTCGATGATGGAATGAGTCTGGACTTCGATCTGGGTGACCCCGTTCAGCCAGCAGCCGAAATTGTCGAAGAGCCCTATGTGGATACCGTGGTGACCGCGGATAGTTCGCCGGATGCGCTAGATTTTGACCTCGGTGGCATGGCCGGGGTTGCGCCGGAACTGGCGGGGCTCGATAACGCGCCGGTGGCAGCCGACTCGTTTCAGGCGCCAGTGGCGGATCTGCCGTCGCTCGATCTGCCGGTTGCCGATGCCTTGGCCGAGCCGGATGATTTCGGTGGTCTGGATGCGACGCCGGATTTTTCGCCGGAAGGCACGTTGGTCATTTCTTCCGGTCCTGGGTTTGGTCAGTCGGTAAATACGGATTTCGAGCTTGATGACGTGCCGGCCACTGCCGGGTTTGCCGTCTCCGAAGATGTGTTGTCGGAACCAGCAGCAGAGGACGAACCGTCGATTGCCGAGGAAGTCGAGGATTTGTCGGAACTCGTTCCGGTGGAGCCGCCAGCTGCGGCCGCGCCTCTCCCGGTTGGCAAGCATGATGACGAGGATCTGGTCATGGACGCGCCAGATCTGGTCAATACCGTGGTCAACCCGGTTGCCGGCAACATTGATGATATGGATTTCGATGTCAAGCTGAGCGACTCGGTGTTCCTCGGTCAGCCGATGATGGCTTCCGAATTCGATATCGGCTCGATCAATCTCGATCTTGCCGCAGAGCCGGTGGCTGACGCGGCGCCTGCGCCAGTGGCGGATTTGCCGGAGCCCAAGGCTGCGCCTGCAGCTGAAGTGCATGATGCCCAGTGGGAAGAGGTCAATACCAAACTCGATCTGGCCAAGGCCTACGAAGAAATGGGTGATCTCGAAGGCGCTCGCGAGTTGCTGCAGGAAGTGCTTGGTGAAGGTTCTGCCGATCTCGTTGCAGAAGCCGAGACGATACTTGGTCGTTTAGGCGGGTAAAATCGCATTCCTGCGAATGGCAAACGGCCCCGCGCGGGGCCGTTTGTGTTTCTGGAGCCATTTTTTGCATCCTTCTGCTGCTCTTGCCCTGTGGTTCGCCGCCGTTGTTGCCGTCCAGTACCTTGACTATCCGGGGCTGGCCGTTGTCGCCATCGTGCTGCTGGCTGTCCCCGGCGTGCTTCGCCCGTGGCTGGGATTTGTCCGGCGTGCCCGCTGGCTGCTGCTGACGCTGTGGTTGATCCTGGCCTACAACACTCCCGGCGAAGCCTATGCGGACTTGGCCTGGGCGCCGACCTACGAAGGGCTGGCCGAAGCCAGTCTGCATGCGGTCCGGCTCGTCGTCATGCTGGGCTGTCTGGCCTGGCTGTTCGCCCGTCTCGGCCGGGCTGGCCTGCTGGCCGGGTTGTGGGGTCTGTTGCGGCCGTGTCGGCGTCTGGGGCTGGATAGCGAACGCTTGGTGGTTCGCCTGTCGCTGGTCCTGGAGAATCTGCAGCGCGAGCAGGAAAAGGGTGCCTGGCGGCGCGTGCTGGCGGCGGCGCCGGACTTTGAACAGGGGCCGGAGGTCGTGCATCTGACGGTGGCTGCCTGGCAGGGGCGGGACACTCTGCTGCTTGCCCTGTCCCTCTGTTGCTTGATTGCTGTGGTGATATCTTGAGAGTTGCGCTAGGCGTCGAATACTTCGGCTCACCGTTCCGCGGCTGGCAAAGCCAGACCGGTGGCGGCACCGTGCAGGACGTACTGGAAGCGGCACTGGCGCAGATTGCCGGTCAGCCGGTGGCGACCCTGTGCGCTGGCCGCACCGATGCCGGCGTGCATGCGATCCAGCAGGTCGTGCATTTCGATGCGCCGGTGGCGCGGCCGCTGACGGCCTGGGTGCGCGGTGTCAATTCGCATCTGCCGGATGGTGTGGCGGTACGCTGGGCGCAGCCGGTCGGCGACGAATTTCATGCCCGTTTCAGCGCCCACGGCCGGCGTTACCGCTACCTGCTGCTCAACCGGCCGCAACGGCCAGGTCTGTGGCAGGGGCGGGTGGGCTGGTTTCATCTGCCGCTGAATCTGGCGGCAATGCAGGACGCTTGCTGTCGACTGCCCGGCGAACATGATTTCTCCGCCTTCCGTGCCGCGCAATGCCAGGCAAAATCGCCGGTAAAGCTGATGACTGCTGCCTCGGTGCGCCAGTGCGGGGCGATGTTCATTTTCGATTTCGCCGCCTCGGCCTTTCTGCATCATATGGTGCGCAACCTGGTCGGTACGCTGGTGCATGTCGGCAAGGGCGCGCAGTCGCCGGAGTGGGTCGATGCGCTGCTGCAGATGCGCGACCGCACGCAGGCGGCGCCGACCTTTTCGCCGGACGGCTTGTACTTCCGTGGTCCGGTTTATGAAGCGCACTGGGGCCTGCCCGAGCCGGCCGATGATTTTCTCGATGGAATGCTGACATGAAAACCCGCATCAAGATCTGCGGCCTGACCCGCGAAGCCGATGTCGACGCTGCCGTCGAGGCCGGTGCCGACGCCGTTGGCTTCGTCTTCTACCCGCCCAGCCCTCGTTACGTGACGCCGGAGCGGGCCGCCGAACTGGCGCGCCGGGTGCCGCCCTTTGTCGATGTCGTCGGCCTGTTCGTCAATGCTTCGGCCGAGGAAATCGCGGCGGCCTGCGCGACGGTGCCGCTCAACCTGCTGCAATTCCATGGCGACGAGACGCCGGCGTTCTGCCGCAGCTTCGCCAGACCCTGGCTGCGCGCGGCACGCGTGAGGCCGGGGCTCGATCTGGTAGAATTCGCGTGCTCGTATTCCGATGCGCGCGGTTTGTTGCTCGATGCTTTTGTCGAAGGCTACGGCGGCGGCGGTCACGTTTTCGACTGGACGCTGATTCCGGCGGGTTTGCCGGGGCATCTGGTGCTCTCCGGCGGGCTGCACGCAGACAATGTCGGCGACGCGATCCGTCGGGTGCGACCGGCGGCGGTCGATGTCTCGTCGGGGGTCGAAGCGGGCAAGGGCATCAAGGATCACGAGAAGGTCGCCGCTTTTGTTGCTGCCGTGCGGGCAGCCGATGCGGCGATTGGCGGAGTTTAGGAAAGTTATGCGGAAATCGGTGGGCGGTATCACCCGAACCTGTTGGCGGCGTCATCTGGCGAACCATCCCTGAGACGGGACGGCTGCATTTTCCCGTTCACCCATTTTCCAGGAGTTTCGCCATGTCCCAATCGCATTACAATTTTCCCGACGCCAGCGGTCATTTCGGTCCCTATGGCGGCGTCTTTGTCGCCGAAACGCTGTTCGGCGCGCTTGACGAACTGAAGGCTGCCTATGCTGCCGCCCAGGCCGATCCGGCCTTCCGTGCCGAGTACGAATACGAGCTCAAGCATTTTGTCGGCCGGCCGTCGCCGATCTACCACGCCAAGCGCTGGTCCGAGATGCTCGGCGGGGCCCAGATCTATCTGAAGCGCGAAGACCTGAATCACACCGGCGCGCACAAGGTGAACAACTGCATCGGCCAGGCCATGCTTGCCCGCCGCATGGGCAAGCCGCGGGTCATCGCCGAAACCGGCGCCGGCCAGCACGGTGTCGCCACGGCGACCGTTGCCGCCCGCTACGGCATGGAGTGCGTTGTTTACATGGGTAGCGAGGACGTCAAGCGTCAGGCAGCCAATGTCTATCGGATGAAGCTGTTGGGGGCGACTGTGGTGCCGGTCGAATCCGGCTCGAAGACGCTGAAGGATGCGCTCAACGAAGCGATGCGTGACTGGGTCACCAACATCCACAACACCTTCTACATCATCGGCACGGTTGCCGGCCCGCACCCGTACCCGATGCTGGTCCGCGACTTCCAGAAGATCATCGGTGAGGAATGCCTGGAGCAGATGCCGGAAATGACCGGGCGCCAGCCGGATGCGGTGATCGCCTGTGTTGGCGGTGGCTCCAACGCGATGGGCATCTTTTACCCGTACATCAACGTCGACGGCGTGCGCCTGATCGGTGTCGAAGCCGCCGGCGACGGCATGGAAACCGGCCGCCATTCGGCGTCGCTGACCGCCGGTGTGCCCGGCGTGCTGCACGGCAACCGCACCTACCTGCTGCAGGACGAAGACGGTCAGATCATAGAAACCCATTCGGTGTCGGCCGGTCTCGACTATCCCGGCGTCGGCCCGGAACACGCCTGGCTGAAGGATATCGGCCGCGCCGAATACCAGCCGGTGACCGACAGCGAAGCGCTGGAGGCTTTTCACACGCTGTGTCGCATCGAAGGCATCATTCCGGCGCTGGAATCCAGTCACGCGCTGGCCTATGCCGCCAAACTGGCGCCGACGCTGGCCAAGGACAAGATTCTGCTGGTCAACCTCTCCGGTCGGGGTGACAAGGACATGCACACCGTGGCCGAAAAATCCGGGATCGTATTCTAAAATGTCGCGCATAAAGACCGCTTTTGACCGGCTAAACACCGAAGGCCGCAAGGCGCTGATTCCCTTCATCACGGCGGGTGATCCTGATGCCGAACTGACGCTGCCGCTGATGCACGCGCTGGTCGAGGCCGGTGCCGACGTGATCGAACTCGGCGTGCCTTTTTCCGACCCGATGGCCGATGGACCGACCATCCAGCGCGCTTCCGAGCGTGCCCTGGCCAGGGGCATGAGCCTGCGCAAGGTGCTGCAACTGGTCAGCGCCTTCCGCACCGAGGACGACCGGACGCCGGTCGTGCTGATGGGCTACGCTAACCCGATCGAAGCCATGGGGCTCGAGCGCTTTGCCGAGAAGGCAGCGCAATCGGGCGTCGACGGTGTGCTGGTCGTCGATTACCCGCCGGAAGAAGCGGAAAACTTCGGTGCCGCGATGAAGGCGAACGGCATGGATCCGATTTTCCTGATCGCACCGACGTCGACCGCAGAACGCATCGCTCAGGTCGCAAAGATTGCCAGCGGCTATGTCTATTACGTGTCGCTGGCCGGGGTTACCGGTTCCGGCGCACTCAACGTCGAGGCGGTCGCCGAGCGTCTGCCGGCGATCCGCGAGAAGACCGGCCTGCCGGTCGGTGTCGGCTTCGGCATCCGCGATGCGGCCACTGCCGCGCGCATCGCTGCCTTTGCCGACGCCGTCGTCGTCGGCAGCCGGATTATTGAAGAAATCGAGAAGTCGACCGCAGAAACCGCTTGTGCCAACGTCAAGGCGTTGGTCGCGGACATTCGTCGCGGTGTGGATGAGGTGAAGAAATGAGCTGGCTGACCAAACTGCTACCCCCGAAAATCAAGCGTGAACAAGGCGCCCAGCAGCGCCGCGGCAACCTGCCGGAAGGCCTGTGGAGCAAATGCCCGGCCTGCGAAGCGGTGCTTTACGCAACCGACCTGGCGAGCAACCTGCAGGTCTGCCCGAAGTGCGGCCATCATCACCGGATCAATGCCCGCCAGCGTATCGACGTGCTGCTCGATCCGGAAGGCCGTTTCGAGATCGGCGCCGAGGTGCTGCCGGTCGATAGCCTGAAATTCAAGGATTCCAAGAAATATCCGGATCGTCTGATGGAAGCCAACCGCGACACCGGCGAGAGCGATTCGCTGGTGGTCATGCAGGGGGCCATCAATACGATTCCCGTCGTTGCCGCTGCCTTCGAGTTCGACTTCATGGGCGGTTCGATGGGTTCGGTGCTCGGCGAGCGCTTCGTCCGCGGGGTCAATGCCGCGCTCGAACAGAATTCGCCGTTCATCTGCATCACCGCTTCCGGCGGTGCGCGCATGCAGGAAGGCCTGTTCTCGCTGATGCAGATGGCCAAGACGACGGCGGCGCTGACCAAGCTGTCACAGGCTGGCCTGCCGTTCATCTCGATCCTGACCGACCCGACCATGGGTGGCGTTTCGGCCTCGTTCGCCTTCGTCGGCGACGTCGTCATCGCCGAACCGAACGCGCTGATCGGCTTTGCCGGCCCGCGCGTCATCGAACAGACGGTGCGCGAGAAGCTGCCGGAAGGTTTCCAGCGTGCCGAGTTCCTGCTCGACAAGGGCGCCATCGACATGATCGTCGATCGTCGCGAAATGCGTGATCAGGTCGCGCGGACGCTGGCGTTGCTGCTCAACCAGCCGGCCGCCGCTTGAAGACTCTCGCCGACTGGCTGGCACATCTCGAAGGCCTGCATCCGAAGGGGCAGGCTGGCATCGAGCTGGGCCTGGAGCGCATCCGCCAGGTCAAGGCGGCGCTCGGCCAGATTCAGCACTGCCCGGTGATCGTCGTCGGCGGCACCAACGGCAAGGGCTCGACCTGCGCCTACCTCGAGAACATCATCGACCGCGCCGGCTACAAGGTCGGCTGTTACACCTCGCCGCACATCCTCGCCTACAACGAGCGCGTCCGTCTGAACGGCGTGCCGGTCGACGATGCGGCGCTGTGCGCGGCTTTCGCCAAAGTCGAGGCAGCGCGGCTGGCAACTGGTGTAGCGCTGACCTATTTTGAATTCGGTACGCTCGCTGCCTGGGAAGTCTTTGCTGCTGCCGGTGTCGAGGCGGCGGTACTCGAAGTCGGTCTCGGTGGGCGTCTTGATGCGGTCAACGCCTATGAACCGGATGTTTCCATCGTCACCACGGTGGCGCTCGACCATACCGACTGGCTGGGACCGGATCGCGAATCCATCGGCTTCGAGAAGGCCGGCATCTTCCGCGGCGGCAAACCGGCGCTGTGCGCCGACCCGCAGCCGCCGCAGCGCCTGCTCGACCATGCCGCGACAATCGGCGCCGACCTGCGCCTGATCGGTCGCGACTTCGGTTTCGAGCGCCCTGGTGCCGAAGCTGCTGAAAACCGGTTGCAGTGGCGCTGGTGGTGTCGCAGCGGTGACCAGTTGATCCGCCGCTCACTGGCCTATCCCGGCCTGCGCGGACCGACGCAGCTGCTCAATGCGGCGGTTGCGCTGGCCGCGCTGGATGCCATTGCCGACAAGCTGCCGGTGACCATGCAGGCGATCCGTCCCGGCCTGATCGAAACCGAACTGAGTGGCCGTTTCCAGGTCGTTCCGGGCAAGCCGGCGATCGTCCTCGATGTCGGCCACAATCCGCAGGCGGTCAAGGTATTGGCCGACAACCTGTCGAACATGGGCTTTTTCGACCGCACGTACGCTGTCGTCGGCATGCTCTCGGACAAGGATATTGCCGGGGCGCTGGCGCCGCTCAGGGGCCGCGTCGATTACTGGTATCTGGCCACCCTGTCAGGTCCGCGCGGCACCCCGGCCGAAACCCTGGCCGGGATCGTCCGGGCGTCCGGGCTGGGTGGCGAGATTCTTTGTCACGACACACCAGCAGCGGCGATGCAGGCGGCGCGGGGTCGGGCCGGGGAAAGTGATAGAATTCTGGCCTTCGGATCGTTCTACACGGTGGCCGGCGCGCTCGAAGTGCTTGGCAGGAAAGCCTGATTGATGGAAGACAACGACGCTCAGCTGCAACTCAAGAAACGCGCCCGCCGCCGCCTGGTCGGTGCCGTCTTCTTCGTCTCGCTTGTCGCCCTGGTGCTGCCGATGCTGATGGACCACGATCCGCGCCCGCCGGTGCAGGATGTCGAAATCCGCATTCCCGGCCAGGACGAGAAATCTTTCGCCCCGGCCATGGTCGCCGTGCCGCAGGAAAGCGCACCGGAAAAAGCCCCGGTAGCGCCGCCGCCGGTGCCGCAAAAGCCTGTTGAGCCGCCGCCGGTTGTCGAAAAGCCGGTGATCAAGGCGCCGGAAAAAACTGCAGAAAAGGTGCCGGAGAAAGCTCCGGAAAAACCGGCGAAGCCGGTCGAGAAAAAACCGGAGCCGGCCAAGCCTGTTGTCAGTGATGAAGCCAGACGGGCAGCGGCGATCCTGGCCGGCCAGTCGGCAACGCCGCCTGCGGCGACCGGTGGGGCGCACGTGATCCTGATCGGCGCCTTCTCCAATGAGGCGAACGTCGTCAATCTGCGCAAGAAACTGGGCGAGCAGGGGATCAAGACTTTCACCGAGCCGCTGGCTTCGCCGCAGGGTACGAAAACGCGGGTGCGGGCCGGCCCCTTCCCCAGCCGTGAAGCGGCCGACAAGGCACTCGACAAGATGAAGCGCATCGGGGTTTCCGGTGTGGTCACGCCGAAACCATGACGCTGTTCGATTACATTGCCGTCACCATTGTCGTGCTGTCTCTCGGATTTGGGTTGTGGCGCGGCATGGTCAGCGAGATCATTGCACTGGTCGCCTGGGGACTGGGCATCTTTGCCGCCTTCGAATTTGGCGCCGAAGTCGGCGCCATGCTGCCCTTCGGCATCGAGGACCCGACGGTGCGTGCGCTGATCGGCTGCACGCTGGTGTTTGTCGGTGTGCTCGTCGTCATGGCGCTCATCCGCATCCTCATCCTCAAGGCCGTCAAGGCGCTCGGGCTGTCAGTCTCAGATCGGGTGCTCGGCATGTTCTTCGGACTGGCGCGCGGCCTGCTGGTGACGCTGCTGCTGGTCGCCCTGGGCGGCATGACCGCGGCGCCGACGCAGCCCTGGTGGCGCGGCGCGACGCTGGCGCCGCCGCTTGAAACAGCCGTGCTGGCGATGAAGCCGATATTGCCGCACGATTTGGCCAAACGAATTCGATTCAGTTAGTCAGGAAAAAACACTATGTGCGGGATTCTCGGAGTCTTGGCGACCACGCCGGTCAACCAGTTGCTTTACGATGGCCTGATGGTGCTGCAGCACCGCGGCCAGGATGCGGCGGGCATTGCCACGGCGGAAGGCAACACCTTTCACCTGCACAAGGGGCCGGGGCTGGTGCGCGATGTTTTCCGCACGCGCAACATGCGTGCGCTGCCGGGCAACTGCGGTATCGGCCACGTCCGCTACCCGACTGCCGGCTCGGCCTACAATTTTGCCGAGGCTCAGCCCTTCTACGTCAATTCGCCGTTCGGCATCGTGCTCGGTCACAACGGCAACCTGACCAACGCCGAGCAGTTGAAGGGCGAGATGTTCCGCATGGATCGCCGGCACATCAATACCAATTCCGATTCCGAAGTCCTGCTCAACGTGCTGGCGCATGAACTGCAATCGGCTGCCCATGGTTACGAGCTGGACGTCGACAGCATTTTCCAGGCGGTCGCCGGCGTTCATCGCCGCTGTCGTGGCGCTTATGCCGTGGTTGCCATCATCGCCGGTTACGGCCTGCTGGCTTTCCGCGACCCGCACGGTATCCGGCCGTTGATCTACGGCCAGAACGAGACACCGGAAGGCACCGAGTACCTGGTGGCCTCCGAATCGGTGGCGCTCGACACGCTGGGTTTCCAGGTGGTGCGCGACATCGAGCCGGGCGAGGCGGTGTTCATCGACCTCAACCATCAATTGCACAGCCGTCAGTGCGCGCAGCAGCCGATGTACGCGCCGTGCATCTTCGAATACGTCTATCTTGCCCGGCCGGACACCGTCATCGATCGCGTGCCGGTGTACGAGGCACGGCTGGCGATGGGCGAGCTGCTGGCGGAAAAGGTCAGGAAGACGATTCCGGTCGACGAAATCGATGTGGTCATTCCCATTCCGGACTCCAGCCGTCCGTCGGCGATGCAGCTGGCGCACGTGCTGAACATTCCGTTCCGCGAAGGCTTCGTCAAGAATCGCTATGTCGGCCGCACCTTCATCATGCCCGGTCAGGCAATGCGCAAGAAGTCGGTGCGCCAGAAGCTGAACACCGTCGGCCAGGAATTCAAGGGCAAGCGGGTGCTGCTGGTCGATGATTCGATCGTCCGCGGTACGACCAGCCACGAGATTGTCGAGATGGCGCGGGCGGCCGGTGCGACCAAGGTGTATTTCGCCTCGGCGGCGCCGCCGGTGCGTTTCCCCAACGTCTACGGCATTGACATGCCGACGCGCGCCGAGCTGATCGCCACCGGCCGCACCGATGCCCAGATCGCCGCCGAAATCGGCGCCGACGCGCTGGTCTACCAGGATATTGAGGCGCTCAAGGAGTCGATCACCCGTCTGCGCAGCGACCTGACGGTATTCGATGCCTCCTGTTTCGACGGCTGCTACATCACCGGCGATATCGACGATTACTACCTCGACGCGGTTGAAGGCAAGCGCAGCGGCAAGCCGGCGAAAAACGACGACAAGAACGACGACGCCGACGACGGGCGCGCATCGCAGCAGATGGTGCTCGGTCTGGCCAATGGTGAACAGGACTGATGGCGGATCATTCAAACTACCGTCCGGAGACGCTGGCGGTTCGCGCCGGCCAGGAACGCAGCCAGTTCGGCGAGCATTCCGAGGCTCTGTACCTGACTTCCAGCTTCGTCTTCGGCAGCGCGGCGCAGGCCGCCAAGCGTTTTTCCGGCGAGGAGGAAGGCAACGTTTACGCCCGCTTCTCGAATCCGACCGTGACCATGTTCGAGGAACGCCTCGCCGCGCTTGAAGGCGCCGAGGATTGCGTGGCCACGGCCAGCGGCATGGCGGCGATCATGGCGCTGTGTCTGGCGCACCTGAAGCAGGGCGACCACATCGTCGCCTCGAACAGCCTGTTCGGCGCCACCGTGCAGCTGTTCAACAACATCCTGTCGCGCACCGGCATCACCACGACCTTCGTCTCACACACCGATCCGGCGGCCTGGGAAGCGGCGATCCGGCCGGAGACGAAGCTGTTCTTCCTCGAAACGCCGTCGAATCCGCTGACCGAAATTGCCGATATCCGGGCGTTGACCGCAATCGCCCATGCCCGCGGCATCCTGGTCGCCGTCGACAACTGTTTCTGCACGCCGATCCTGCAGCAGCCGCTGGCAATGGGCGCCGATCTCGTCGTCCATTCGGCGACCAAGTACATCGACGGCCAGGGCCGCGTGCTCGGTGGCGCTGTCTGCGGTCCGAAGAAACTGACCGAGGAAGTTTTCAAATACCTGCGCACCGCCGGGCCGACCTTGTCGGCCTTCAATGCCTGGGTGTTGCTGAAGGGCCTGGAAACCCTGAAGATCCGCATCGAGGCGCAGGCGTCCAGTGCCCTGCGTCTGGCGACCTGGCTGGAAAGCCATCCCAAGGTCGCGCGCGTGTTCTATCCCGGCCTGGCGTCGCATCCGCAGCACGCACTGGCCCAAACCCAGCAGAAATCCGGCGGCGCCATCGTCTCCTTCGAAGTCAAGGGCGCGCGCGAGCAGGCCTGGGCTGTTGTCGATCACTGCCAGCTGCTGTCCATCACCGCCAATCTCGGCGACACCAAGACCACCATCACCCATCCCGCCTCGACCACGCACGGCCGCATTTCCCCGGAAGCCCGGGCCGCAGCCGGCATCAGCGAAGGCCTGCTGCGCATTGCGGTCGGCCTGGAAGCGGTCGAAGACCTGCAAGCCGACCTCGAACGCGGCTTTTCCCTCATCTGATTATTGTGCGGATACCCGGCTGCGGCCGGGCGTTTGCCTTTGGAGTTTTCCATGCATTTTTCCGAACTCGGCCTCAAGGCCGAAATCCAGCGTGCCGTCGCCGAACAGGGCTACGACACGCCGACGCCGATCCAGCAGCAGGCGATTCCTGCCGTGCTCGCCGGCCATGACCTGATGGCTTCGGCCCAGACCGGCACCGGCAAGACTGCCGGCTTCACGCTGCCCATCCTGCACCTGCTCGCCTCCGGCCCGAACGACCGCCTGGCGCGCGTCGCCAAGACGCCGCGCGTGCTGGTGCTGACGCCGACCCGCGAACTGGCGATCCAGGTCGAGGAAAGCGTCCGTACTTACGGCAAGCACCTGCCGATCAACTCGCTGGCGGTATTCGGCGGCGTCGGCATCAATCCGCAGATCGCCAACCTGCGTCGCGGCATCGACATCCTGGTGGCGACGCCGGGGCGTTTGCTCGACCATGTGCAGCAGCGTACGGTCGACCTGTCGGCGATCGAGATTTTCGTCCTCGACGAAGCCGACCGCATGCTCGACATGGGCTTCATCCGCGACATCCGCAAGATCATCGCGCTGCTGCCGAAGCAGCGCCAGAACCTGATGTTCTCCGCTACCTTCTCGCCGGAAATCCGCGAGCTGGCCGGCGGCCTGCTGCATCAGCCGGTGTCGGTCGATGTCGCGCCGCGCAACACCGCGGCCGAGACGGTGACGCAGAAAGTCATCGAGACCGACCGCGAAAAGAAGAAGGAACTGCTCTGTCACCTGTTCCAGACGCGCGGCTGGCACCAGGTGCTGGTCTTCGCCCGGACCAAGCACGGTGCCGACGCACTGGCGCGTACGCTGGACAAGGCCGGCATCAAGTCCGCAGCGATCCACGGCGACAAGTCGCAGGGCGCCCGTACCCGTGCGCTGACCGATTTCAAGGACGGCAAGCTGGTCGCCCTGGTGGCGACCGACATTGCCGCCCGCGGCATCGATATCGATGCGCTGCCCTACGTGATCAACTACGAATTGCCCAACATGCCCGAAGACTACGTCCACCGCATCGGCCGTACCGGCCGTGCCGGCATGGAAGGCGAGGCGATTTCTCTGGTCTGCCACGACGAACGGCCGCAGTTGAAGGACATCGAGAAGCTGATCAAGCGCACGCTGGAGCGTGTCGTCATCGAAGGTTTCGAGCAGTCGGCGCATGCCATACCGCGGCCGGCGCAACCGCCGCGTGGCCCGCGCAAGCCGCAAGCAGGGCGGGCGCCGGCGGCAAAAACGGCACAAAAACCGGGTGGACCGCAACAACACCGCAGCGGCAGCCGCCACCGCTGAGTCATTTCTGCGACAAGGGGCATGGCCGGGTGACTTGTGACCTCGGCTAAAAGCGTCTAAGGTTCGGACTATTGCTGTAAGTTCATGGCCTTGTGAGGCTTTCTTGAGCCGTTTTGGAGGTTGGGATGCCCCCCCCGCAAAAAATCCGTCTGGGTGACCTGCTGATCGAGCAGGGGCTGTTGACCGCGGAGCAGTTGAAGATTGCGCTCGATGAGCAAAAACGCACCGGGCGCAAGCTCGGGCGGGTTTTTGTCGAGAGCGGCTACGTGACCGAGGAAGGCATTTCCCAGGCACTGGCAAGACAGTTGCGCATTCCCTTCATCGACCTGCGTAATTTCGATACCAAGCCGGACCTGGTCAGGCTGCTGCCGGAATCGCCTGCCCGGCGTTTCCGCGCGCTGGTTCTCGACCGCACGCCGGACGGCCGCCTGCTCATCGGCATGTCGGATCCGACCGATCTGCAAGCCTATGACGAAATCAGCCGGGTCGTCCGCAGTGACATCGAACAGGCGGTTGTTACCGAGAGCCAGTTGCTGGCCCTGATCGAGCGTGTTTATCACCGCGGCGAACAGATTACCGGGCTGGCCAAGGAGTTGACCGCAGAACTTGGCGATACGCCTGTCGAGTTCGGCGACCTGCTCGGGCTGACGCCAGGCGCCGAAGATGCGCCGGTCGTCAAGCTGCTGCAAACCGTGTTCGAGGAAGCCATGCGCTTGCGCGCTTCCGACATTCACTTCGAACCGCAGGAAAAACTGCTGCGCATCCGCTTCCGGATCGACGGCGTCCTGCACATCCAGACCGAGGCTGACGGCAAGGTCTCGTCGGCAGTGGCGCTGCGCCTGAAGCTGATGTCCGGGCTCGATATTTCCGAAAAACGCCTGCCGCAGGATGGGCGTTTCAACATCAAGGTCCGGGCCAATCCGGTTGACGTGCGGATTTCGACGCTGCCGACCCAGTACGGCGAATCCATCGTGATGCGTCTGCTCAGCCAGAACAACGGTCTGCTCGGGCTGGACAAGATGCACATGCCACCGCACATGCTCGATCGTTTCCGGCATGCGCTGAAACGACCCAGTGGCATGGTGCTGGTCACCGGTCCGACCGGTTCCGGCAAGACGACGACGCTGTACGCAGCACTCAATGAGCTGAACAATCCGGAAAAGAAGCTGATCACCGTCGAGGATCCGGTCGAATACCGCTTGCCTGGCCTGAATCAGGTGCAGGTTCACGAAAAGATCGACCTGTCCTTCTCGCGAGTCCTGCGTACCGTGCTGCGTCAGGATCCGGATATCGTGCTGATCGGCGAAATGCGCGACCAGGAGACGGCGGAAATCGGCATGCGTGCCGCCATGACCGGCCACCTGGTGCTGTCCACGCTGCACACCAATGATGCGATTTCGACACCGATCCGGCTGCTCGACATGGGCGTGCCGCGCTACATGGTGGCCCTGTCGGTACACATGATCGTTGCCCAGCGACTGGTCCGGGTGATCTGTCATAACTGTTCGGAGGCGTACTCGCTGACGCCGAGCGAACGGGAATGGTTGCGCTACGAACTCGGCGAGACCGTGGATCAGCAGAACTACCGCCATGGCCGTGGCTGTTCGCATTGTGCCAACACCGGTTACCAGGGGCGTAGCGGCGTCTATGAATTCCTCGAAATGAGCGATGCCCTGGTCGAGGCGATGAACCACGACGATCCCGCCGAATTCATGCGTGTCGCGCGGGCGCAGATGGCTGGCCAGACATTGCGCAGCGACGCCGTTCGCCTGGTGCTCAGTGGCAAGACGACCGTTGCCGAGGCGATGCGCATCAGCAACCAGTTCGAGGAATAAGCGGTGTCCCATTTTGCCTACCGTGGGCGCGATGGCAGCGGCAAGCTGATCGAAGGCGTGCTCGAAGGCGTCTCCTCCGGCGCGGTTGCCGACATCCTGCTGGGGCGCGGCATCACGCCGGTATCGATCCGGGAGACCAAGGCGCAGTCGGCAGGCAAGGGCGGCGCCGGAACTGAAATCAAGTTGTTTGCACCGCGGGTGCAGCATGTCGACATCCTGCTGTTCTCGCGGCAACTGCACACGCTGCTCAAGGCCGGCGTACCGATCATGCGTGCGCTTGCGGGGCTGCAGGAGTCGGCCACCAATCCGGCGATGAAGGAAGTCATCCGCGACGTCCGCGAAAGCCTGGAGGGCGGGCGCGAATTGTCGGTATCGCTGGCGCGTCATCCCAAGGTGTTTGGCCCCTTCTATATTTCCATGGTCCGGGTCGGCGAAGCCACCGGCATGCTCGACGAGATATTCCTGCGGCTTTTCGAGCATCTGGAATTCGATCGCTTCATGCGCGAGCAGGTGAAGTCGGCACTGCGCTATCCGATGTTCGTGGTTCTGGCCATGGCGGCCGCCATCGTCGTCGTCAACATTTTCGTCATTCCGGCCTTTGCCAAGGTTTTTGCCGGCTTCGGCGCCGAACTGCCGTTGATGACCCGGGCGCTGCTGGCCTTTTCCAATTTCATGGTCAGTTGGTGGCCGCTGATGCTGCTCGGCGCGATTGCCGCGATATTCGCGTTTCGTGCTTGGGTCGCCACGCCGGCCGGGCGCATGCAATGGGAGGCCATTGCGCTGCGCATCCCGATTGCCGGGAAGATCGTGCGCAAGGCAGCCATGGCCCGCTTTGCCCGCAGCTTCGCCTTGGGAACCCGCAGCGGCGTGCCGCTGATGCAGGCGCTGAGCAATTCGGCCCAGACGGTCGACAACAGTTTCATCGCCAGCAAGATCGAGGGTATGCGCGACACTGTCGAACGCGGCGAAAGCGTCCTGCGTGCGGCCATCGCCTCCGGCTTCTTTTCCCCGGTCGTGCTGCAGATGGTGGCTGTCGGCGAGGAGTCCGGTGCGCTCGACGACATGATGGAAGAAGTCGGCCAGATGTACCAGCGTGAAGTCGAATACGAACTGAAGACCCTGGGCCAGCAGATCGAGCCCATCCTCATCGTCTGTCTCGGGGCCATGGTGCTGGTGCTGGCACTGGGTATCTTCCTGCCGATGTGGGACCTGGGCAAGGTAGCCGTGAAGAAATGAGCTAGTCATGCGCCGCCAGTTCGAGTTCGCCATCGTCGTCATGGTTGTCGCCGTCCTGGCGCTGCTCGTCATGCAGGCACTCGAACGCGTCCGTACGCAGATGGAGGAAGCCGGGGTCCAGACGGAGGCAGCGGCGATCCGGGCGCAGTTGATGGAAGTCGTTGCCCATCGCGAGGTTTTTGGCGGCCAGTTGCCGGCCAGCGAAAATCCGTTCGACTGGGTACGCGGACGGCCGGCGAACTACATTGGTGCGGTCGACCGGGTGCCAACGCAGGAATCTGTCTGGTATTACGACAGTGTCAGCAAGGAACTGGTTTATCGTTTTCGCAACGGCGAACTGGCTCGTTTCCGCTTGAGCCGGATGGCCGGAGACAGCGGGGTTCGTGGCGTGATCGGCGGGGTCGGTCTGCTCCGTCTGGATAATCCGTGATCATGCAACTTGATATGAGGCGCATCTATGACTAAAGTAACAACTCCTTCGCTCGCAAGCCCCACCATGATCCGTGCAAACGATCTTTCGGCCCGTCGTCATTTTCAGACCGGTTTCACCCTGATTGAACTGATCGTCGTCGTGATCATTCTCGGCATTCTCGCTGCCGTTGCCTTGCCGCGTTTCATCGATCTCCAGCGCGATGCCCGCATCGCCAAGCTGCAAGCTGCCCGAGGCAGCGTTTCCGCCGCCTCGGCGCTGGTCCATGCAGCCGTCCTGTCGCGTTCCGGTGTCGCCGACCCGGCCGCCTGTCCGGGCGGTGGTGGCACGGCCAGCAACAGCACAGCGGCGACCGGTACCGTGTGTACGGAAAACGGTCTGATCAACATGGTTTTCGGCTATCCGGCGGTTACCGACTTTGGTGGCAATCCGGGGATTCTTTCGATGGCCGGCCTGACCGGGATCTTCAATCCCAGCCAGGCGCAGCTTGAAGCGGAAGGCTATACCTACAGCCAGGGGGGCGGTGTCGCCCGTTTCGGCGTGGTCGGCGCGACCGATGCAAATACTTGTTTCTTCACCTACACCCAGCCTGCGGCCGCCAATTCGGCAGCCGTCATCAGCGGCCTGACGGTGTCCGGGTGCTGATTGTCAATTTTCCAAGGGAGCTAAAAGCAATGAAAACGATGCAAAAGGGTTTCACCCTGATCGAACTGGTGGTGGTGATCGTGATTCTGGGGATACTGGCAGCGACCGCCCTGCCCAAGTTCGTTGACTTGAGTACCGAGGCATCGACGTCCGCCGCAGCAGGCATCGCCGGTGGCATTTCCTCTGCCGCAGCATTGAACTACGCGGCGCGCAAGGCCAACTCGGCCAAGGGCGTTGCGTATCGCTCCGCGACGCCGTGTGAAGATGATGCGATCAATACCATCATGCAGACGCCATTGCCGACTAGCGGCTACACCTTTGCGCCAGCGACGGCCGGTAGCTCCTGCGCTACCGGTGATGGAACCACCGTCACCTGCACTGTTACGCCAACCACTGGAACTGCCGCCACGGCTACCGTGATTTGTGTTCCGTAGGCATCGCAGCCAGTCAGTCTGCAGCCAGAGGCGAGCCGGCAACTGCCGCCTCGCCTCTGCTGTTTTTGCGGCTGCGTGGCGATGACCACTTGTTGAACGGTGCTCCTGAATGAAGAAAGCCTCCCTGTTCCCCTCCATTACCTTGTCGCTGCAGACCCGCTTCGCTCTCATTCTCGGCTTGCTGTTCATGTCGCTGTCCCAGCCACAGGCCGGGACGGTAACGCTGACGGCCAATGGAAACTGGACGGCGCCGGCCTGGGTGACTTCGGCGACGGTCGAAGCCTGGGGCGGCGGTGGTGCGGGTGGTGGCGCGAGGGGTAATCCGGCCAAGGGCGGCGGCGGTGCCGGCGGGCAATATGCGCGCAAGGTTGTTGCCGTGGCGCCGAATGCTACCTATGCGGTTGTTGTCGGTGCCGGCGGTAGCGGCAGCACGGGTGCCGGTGGAACTGGTGGCGACTCGACCTTTGCCAGCAATGTCGTGGTGGCGAAGGGCGGTGCTGGTGGTGCTGACGCCGCCACGAATAGTTCCGGGGGCGCGGGCGGGCAAGGTTCTGTGGCGGGCGCGGTTGGCGATGTAGTGTTTGCCGGCGGCGATGGTTCCTCTGGTACGACCGCCAGTGGCGCGGCCGGGGGGGCTGGCGGCGGCGGTGCCGGCAGCACCGGGACGGGGGGCAATGCCAGTGGCAATACGGCGGGCAGTGGTACTGCTACCGGCGGTGGGACTGGTGGCGCCGGGCTGAGCTCCCGGAACACTGGCAATCCCGGCAGTACCTACGGTGGTGGCGGAGGGGCGGGCTATGCCACAAACGGTACTGACCAATCGGGGGGGGCTGGCGCAGCCGGCCGGGTCGTCATTACCTGGGAAGACTTGCCGACGGTGCTTTCCATCAACCGTGCCAACGCCAATCCGGCCACGGCAAATGCCAGTGTTTCGTGGACCGTGACTTTCAGCGCCAGCGTCACCGGGGTCGACAGCAACGATTTTGCGCTGGTGGAAAGCGGCGGCACCACCGGCAGCAGCATTGTCTCGGTGAGCGGGGCGGGCGCGAGCTGGACGGTTACCGCCAATACCGGGGCAGTCAACGCCGGGACGCTTGGCCTGAACCTGCTCGACAACGACACGATCGCCACTGCCAGTGGGCTGGTACTGGGCGGGGTTGGGGCCGGTAATGGCAATTTCATCGGTCAGACCTATTCGATCCTGCCGCCGGTACCCCGGCTGGGCAAGGTAGCCAGTACCGCAGCGGCGGTGGTGGGCGATGTGCTGACCTTCGCCGTATCCGCCGAAAATACCTACAGCATCGACCTGACCGATGTCGTGCTGACCGATGTGTTGCCAGCCGGCATGAGTTACGTGACGCATGTACTGACGCACGGCGCGCTGGTCGTTAGCGGGCAAACGCTGACCTGGACGATCCCGACCCTACCGGCCGGTGTCAAGGCGCAGATGACGCTGGCGGTGTCGTTGTCACAGGCAGGTTCGCTGACCAATACGGTGACGTCGCCCGGGGCAACATCGGCCAGTGCCATGGTGCGGGTGTTGTCGAGTGCGGTGACGCATTTCCGGCTTGATGAGCCGACCGGTAGCTGGGGCGGTGTTGCCGGCGAGGTCATCGATAGCGGTGGTACTGCGTTGCACGGGCGGCGCCTGACAACCTCGTCGCCAACCACGACCAATGCCATCGAGCCCAATCCGACCATTGCTTCCCAGCATGCGGCGGTGGTCGGGGATTTCTGCAACGCCGGGAGCTTCGATGGCCGGGCCGTGGTCGAAGTCGCCGACAGTCCGAACTTCGATTACACCACCCAGTTGTCGGCAACGGCCTGGGTCTATCCGACAGCGTATCCCAGCGAGCTTTCGTCGATCCTGTCCAACGATACCAATTACGAATTCCACCTCGATCCGAATGGCAAGCTGTACTGGTGGTGGGGGGCTTCGAGTTTCCGTTCGGCAACCACGGTGCCGTTGAACCAGTGGTCGCATATCGCCATCACCTTCAACTCTGTCGCCGGCGCGCGCCGGCAACGTATCTACATCAACGGCGTGCTGGATGCCAATACCAACAACTGGCAGGGAACGCTGCAGGCCAACAATTGCAACTTCTACATTGGCGGTGACGTGGCAACGGGAAGCTGTGCGCTGATTTCCGGGCGAAATTTCCGTGGCCGGATTGACGAGGTCAAGCTCTATAACTACGAACTGGACAATGCCGAGGTTGAGGCCGACATGACCCTGGGGCGGCAGTGTTCCGGTTCATTCGATCACATCCGGATCGAACATGATGCGGTGGCTTCGGTGTGTGCGCCCGAGCAGGTGACGGTCAAGGCCTGTCTGGATTCGGCCTGTTCGATGCTGTATCCGGGCTCGGTCACGGTACGTCTTTCGCCAAGTGGCTGGGTTGGCGGTGATACCTTCACGTTCAGCGGCGGGATCACCAGTCGCAAGCTGAGCCAGGCCAGTGCAGGTAACGTGACGCTGGGTGTCGCCAGTTCGACGCCTTCGGCGAGCAATCCGGGGCGTTGTTTCAACGGCGGGACGGAGAGCTGCGCAGTGAATTTTGCCGCCAATTCCTGCGCTTTCGATGCCGTGGAAAGCGGCAAAGCGCCACAGAACCCGATTTTCACCAAGCTCGCCGGAGTCGCCTTCAATCTGGATGTGCTGGCCTTGAACAGTCCGACCACCGTCAATTCAACCTACACCGGCACGGTCGCCGTCGATCTCGTCGATGCTTCAGCTTCCGCCTGTCCGACGGGCAGCGCTCTGACTTCGGCGGGCAACATCACTTTTGTTTCGGGTAACAGTGGTCGCAAGAGCGTCTCCTTCAATTACCCCAACGCCGCCGCCAACGTGAAGGTCCGGATGCGGGTGGGCAGCGCTGCGCCGGCCTGTTCTTCCGACAACTTCGCCATCCGGCCGCAGCAGTTTGCCGTCAGCTCGACGATGAGCAATACCGGATTGACCGGCACGCCGGTGGCGGTAGCCGGCTCGCCATTCGATCTGACGGCCGCCGCCGGGGTCGCCGGCGGCTATGCGGGTACGCCGTTGCTGCAAGCCGCCAAGGTCAATGATCACAATGGTGACGACATCTCTGCCGCGCTGAACGGCGTTTTCGGCAGTGGCGACGGAACAAAGGCGGTTGGCAATGCGTTCCGCTATCAGGATGTGGGGAACATCCAGCTGGAGGCGGATGCTGTGGTGGATAGCAGCTTTACTGCGGTCGACCAGCCGAATGAGTGCATTTCCGGCAGTACCTCGAATGACCTGAGTGCGGGCAAGTACGGTTGCAACATCGGCAGTACGGCGACTGGCAAGCTGGGACGCTGGCGTCCCAGCCACTTCTCGTTTGCCGGCACGCTGACTCCGGGTTGCAGCAGTGGCTTCACCTATATGGGAGACGATCATCTCGGCGTCGCCCTGGCGGTCAAGGCGCATGCGCAGGGCGCCGGCGCCGCCGGTGCCGGCGACCCGGTCACCCGGCGCTACAAGGCTGGTATCGGGGGCTTGCCGAACAGCGTGCTGGCCGATGTGACGATCAGCGGTGACAGCGGCGGGGTTGCGGTTTCCACCACTAAACTGAAGACGCCTGACTTCCCCGCGATGCCGGATGACAGCCTGTGGTCCGAAGGCATCTTCACGATCAACGATACCTACAGCTTCGAGCGTGCTGCCGTACCGGCTGCGGGTGACTACTACCCGGCTTTCCGCTTCAAGGCGGCGCTGGCCGATCCTGACGGTGCCAGCCTGATTGAGCCTAAGGAAAGCGGCAGCACGCGGATACTGCACGGTCGACTTCGGCTGTCCAACGTTTTCGGGGCGAAGCTCGGCATGCTCGAAATGCCGGTGCAGGCGCAGTACTGGACCGGCAACTCCTGGTTGCTGAACGGTCTGGACAACTGCACGTCGGTTCCTTACAGCGCCATTCACATTTCCGATACCACCACCGCGACTGCTGCGAATGCACCGCTGACGATGGTTGCCGGCAAATCGGTGATCAAGCTGACGCCGAGTAAACTGGGCAGCGTCGATGTCGGTCTCAATCTTTCCGGATGCACTCCGGCGCTGGCCGGCGGCACCGGTGCAGACCTGCCCTGGCTGCGCAGCGGCACGACCGGACTGGTCTGTCCGACGGCACGGGCGACATTTGGTATTTACGAAGCCGAGAAGAAAAAGGCCGTGCATGTGCGGGAACTGTTCTGACGTATGCCGATGATCTTGCCTCGTGCCTTTTCCGTGCTGCGCAGACAGGCTGGTTTCACGCTGGTGGAGCTGGTCGTGGTGATGGTTTTGCTGGGTATCCTGGCGGTGGTTGTCCTGCCGCGCCTGGCAAGCACCAATGCGTTCGGAGACGCTGCCTTTCATGCGGAAGTCGTCGCAGGCCTGCGTTATGCGCAGAAATCGGCAGTGAGCCATCGCCGTCTGGTCTGCGCCGAACTGACGGCGACAACACTGACATTGCGCATTGCTGCCAGCAATCCGGCAGCCGCTTGCGGGGCAGCGCTGTTGCGGGCGCTGGACGGTGCCGAGGCTTTTGCCAGTACAACCCGGGCCAGCATGGCGCTGGCTGCGGGCAATTTGCCGCTTACCCTGCATTTTCAGCCGGACGGCCGGATAAGCAGCGATGTCGCAGGTACGGCGGTGTGGACGGGAACGCTTGTGATTGACGACATGCCAGGCATCTCCATCGCGGGGGCGACAGGCTATGTCAAGTAAGCAAGCTCAGTCCGGCATGACCCTGGTTGAATTGATCGTCGCCATCGTCATCATTTCGGTCGGCCTTGCCGGCGTGCTGGCGGTTTTTCAGACCGTGGTCAGAGGCAGTGCCGATCCCCTGGTGAGCAAGCAGATGCTGGCCATCGCCGAAGGCATGATGGAGGAAATCACCCTGAAGCCGTATGCCGGCAGCGCCGTCGTGCCAGCGGGTTGCGCGCGCGCCGGGTTTGCCGATGTGGACGATTACAACGGATACAGCAGTACCGGCGTCTGCGATCTGGACGGCGGGGCTGTTGCCGGCCTGGCGGGCTATAACGTGGCAGTGGCGGTGACAGAAACGGGCTTGAACGGGGTGGCGCAGGCCAAGCGGATCAGCGTCACGGTGACTCGGGGAACGGAAACCCTTAATCTGGTCAGCTGGCGGACGGACTGGGCATGTACCGCCAGGAATGCTGCCGGGGAGTGTCTGGATTGATGAACGAACAGCGTGGTTTCAGCCTCGTGGAACTGATCGTGGTCATCGTGCTGACCGGTGTCATCGGTGGTTCCATCATGATTTTCTTCAAGCCGACGATAGATGCTTATTTCGATGCGCAGCGTCGTGCCGAACTGACCGATCTTGCCGATACCGCGCTGCAGCGCATCAGTCGCGATGTGCGCTCGGCGGTGCCCAATTCGATCCGTACCGTGGGCAGTGCCTGTTTCGAATTCCTGCCCACCAGCACCGGCGGCCGTTACCGCATGGGGGCGGATATCGTCTCGGCGGTTGCCGATCAGCCGCTGGAGATTACTCAGCCTGTCAGTGCGTTCGATGTCCTCTCGCCGTTATCCGTGCAACCCGCAGTCGGAGACTGGGTCGTGATCGGCAACCAGAATACCGGCGATGTCTATGCCGGAGACACGCGTGCGCAGATCACGGCAAGCGCGGGAGGCAACGCAGTCCGCGAAGCGTCGCTGGAAATCGTGGCGCATCAGTTCCCGCCCGGCTACGACGGCGGACGTTTCGTGGTTGTACCCGACAATGGCGGGGCGCCTGCCGTCGTCTATGTCTGCAGTGGTGTCGGGGTCGATGCCGCCGGTAACGGCACCGGTTCGCTGCGCCGGGTGAGACGCGCTTTCAATGGAACGCTGGCCGCCTGTCCGGCGGGCGGGGATGTGCTGGCGACGCGGGTGAGTGCCTGCAACTTCATTTACGATCCCAATCTTGGCGCCACCCAGCAGAGCGGCTTCGTCTGGCTGCAGCTCGAGCTGCAGGAGGCGAGCGAACGCGTTTCCATGGCCTACGGCGCCCATGTGAGCAACGTCCCATGAGACATCGGCAACAGGGTTTTGGCGCCATCATGGCCATTGTCGTGCTGGTCATCCTGGCCGGGCTGGCGGCCGCGATGCTGCGCTTTGGCACGGTCCAGCAACTGACATCGGCCCAGGATGTCCAGTCAGCAAGGGCATGGGCAGCCGCCAAGGCGGGAACTGAATGGGGCCTGTTCCAGGCGCTGAGAAACACCTGGTGCGACGCCGCCAGCCCAAGCCAGACGCTGGATCTGACTGAGGCAACCGGCTTCCGGGTGACGGTCCGATGCTCATCCAGCGCATTCAACGAGGGCGAGAGCGCGCCCGGCGTGGCTACCGTGGTGCGGGTGTACACCATCGATGCCGTGGCATGCAATGCCGCCGTTGCTTGCCCGGATGATGCTGCGGCAACTTCGCCGGGCTATGTCGAGCGCAGACGCCAGGTTATTGCAACAAATTGATCAGGCCTGCCTGTCATTTTTGAGCGATCGGATTTATTCGGCATAACCCGTTGGTTTATTTGCTGTGTCTTCCTGGTTTTTTATCAATCCTGAATTTCTGGTTAAGTAAAAAACCATTGAAAAATAGATGCTTACCCGATATCCTTCGAAAAACACTTTAGATATGTGTGCAATGTGGACAAAGTTTGGGGCTAAGTATTCAGCGGGTTGGGGGGCGGTCGTCCGGCAGGGCGGGCGCCTCGACCTCGTGCACGCCACTGCATTGTCCGGCCAGCGCCCTGTTGTTCACGCCTTCGATTCCTTCCGCATCGAAACCGATGAAGAGAATGTGCTGAGCCGTCTGGCGGCAGCGCGCAACATGAAACGCCTGCGCTGCGTCACTTTGCTGGATGAGGGCGAGTACAGCCTGGTGCAGCTGGACGCCGCCGCCGTGCCTGCCGAAGAGCGCGTCGAGGCCATGCGCTGGCGGCTGAAGGATGTGGTCGATTTTGCGGTCGACGATGCTGCGCTGGCAATTATCGATATTCCCGGCGACGGCGTCCGTCAGCCGGGCATCTTTGCCGTGGCGGCCAAGGCGGCCGTGATCGGTGCGCGCATGGCGGCTTTCCGTAAGGCCCATGTGCCGCTTGAAGCCATCGACATTCCGGAACTGGCCATCCGCAACGTGGCCTGCCTGTTTGAGGAAGCCAACCGCGGTCTCGCCTTTCTTGCGCTGACCGAAACGGGGTGCATGCTGGTGATCAGTTTCCGTGGCGAACTGATCCTCGCCCGGCGCATCGACCTGACATCCACAACCGTCGCCGGTGCCGATGTGGAGCGGCGGCAGCAATTGCTGGAAAGACTGGCCCTGGAGTTGCAGCGGACGCTGGACAACTTCGATCGCCAGTACGGTTACGTTTCGATTTCGCGACTGGTCGTGGCCAGTGAGCACGATGCCGAGGGGCTGGTTGCAGCCCTGGCGCAGAGTCTTTACCTGCCGGTGCTGGCCATGGACCTGGCCGAGGTCGCGGACTTCCCCGATCTGCCCGAGTTGCGCAGCGTCGAGCGGCAAGCCCAGGGGCTGGCGGCACTGGGCGCGGCATTCAGGACATGAGCCGATGAGCCAGCAGATCAACCTGATCCTGCCCGAACTGCGGCCACGTTTCGACTGGCTGGGTTTTCCCGTCGTCGTGATTGCCTCACTGCTGGCGCTGTTGCTCGTGGCCTGCGTGTTCTCCTGGCAACAACTGCAAGTCGCGCGCTTGCAGGCCGAGGAAGTTGCCATCAAGGGGCAACTGGGCAGTTTGCAGGTGCAACTGCAGGCCCTCGGGCAGGCGATTGGCGCACGGCGGGGTGATCCGAAGCTCCCCGAGGCGATTGCCGAGCAGCGTACCGGCAACGCCGAGCGGAAGAATGTGCTCGATCTGCTGGTCAAGGGCGCAGCAGGAAATGAATCGGGTTATGTCGGGGCATTCCAGGGCTTTTCCCGGCAAACGCTGGACGGCCTCTGGCTGACCGGTTTTGCGCTGGCCAGCGATGGCTTTGAAATTCACGGTGCGCTGCTCGAGCCGTCGCTGCTCCCCCGTTACATCGACAGGCTCAACAAGGAACCGGCTTTTGCCGGCCGCCGTTTTGCGGCGCTGGACATGACCGGGGTTGATCCGGCCAAGCCAGCCCTGCCGGTCGCGGGGGCGCAACCAGTGGTTGCCGCTACCGCCACGGGAGCGCCGCAGCGTCATACCCTGTTCGTGCTGCGCAGCAGTCTGCAAAAATCCGGGGAGGCCGCACAATGAGCGCGCTATCCAGGTCATGGCAGCAAATGGGCAGCCGCTACGCGGCACTGAGCCGGCGTGAGCGAGTCCTGGTGGCCGTGGCCTTGCTGCTCGGCCCGTTGCTGATCGCCAATTCGCTGTTGCTCGATCCGCTTGCTGCGCGCCAGAAAAGCCTGCAGTCGTCGGTTGCCGCGCAGCGGACGATGCTTGCCGAAATGCAGGGGCAGGTCACGTTGCTGCAACAACAATTGCAGGTCGATCCGGATGCTCCGGGGCGTACCGAACTGAAAACCCTGCAGGCAGAGCGCGTTTATCTCGACGATCAGATCAGGCAGATCGGTGGCTCGTTCGTCCGGCCGGACGAAATGAACGGATTGCTGGAAAGCCTGTTGTCACGCCAGCCTGGCTTGCGTCTGGTCAGCCTGAAGACCCTGGTGCCGCAAAGCCTCCGCCCGCAAGTCGATGGCGATGCGGCAGTTGAGGCCAAGGCCCCCGGCTTTGATCTGTTCCGCCATGGTGTCGAGATCCGCATCGAAGGCAGTTATGACGATCTGCAGGCTTATCTGGCGCATCTCGAAAAATTGAACGCAAAGGTGCTCTGGGGCGGCCTGAAGTACCAGGTGCTTGCCTATCCCAAGGCAGAAATGACGCTGACCCTGTATACCCTGAGCACGGACAGTGCGTGGTTGAGCCTATGAAAATGCTCTTCTGCTCCCTGGTGATGCTGGCCGGCCTGGCTCAGGCCGCCGATCCGACGCGGCCACCGGAGGCCTGGCTGAATGCGCAGCCGGGGGACGGTGCGGCCGAGGTCGATCATTCACGTCTGCAATCGATACTGCGGCCGAAAAATGGCCGTCCGGTCGCCATCATCGGCGGCAGGACGGTGCTTCTCGGGCAGCGTTACGGGGACGCGACACTGGTCAGGGTCAATGAGACCGACGTGCTGCTGCAAGGCGCGGATGGCGTTACGCGCCTTTATCTGACGCCCCAGGTCGATAAACGGATGGTTAAAAACGGGTCCGGCAAACCCGGCAAAAAGAAGGATGCGCCATGAGCAATAACTGGATTGTCGTCTTGTCCTGCGTGACGCTCGCCGCGTGTAGCGGAAGTGAAGTGGTGCGGCGTGGCGATACCTTTGATTCGATCAGCCAGGAAGTTGCTGCCGCGGCCGCCAGTAACCGGGCGACGACGGCGGCGCAGAGCGCGGCCGTGGCCCAGGCCATGCTGCCGCCGCTGCAGCCGGAGTCGTTGCCGGCCGCCAGGGTCGAGCCGCGTTTCGATCTGGCCGTCAGCAATGCGCCGGTGACCCAGGTGTTGACGGCACTGGTTGCGGGAACGCCCTACAGCATGCTGTTTCCGCCGGAAGTCAGCGGCAGTGTCAGTCTCAACCTGAAAAGCGTGACCGTGCGTGAGGCGCTGGATACCCTGCGCGACGTCTATGGCTATGACTACCGTATCCAGGGCAAACGTATCGTGGTTCAGCCGAATACCGTGCAGACCAGGATCTTTCGCATCAATTACCTGGCCAACCGCCGCCAAGGGATGAGCGAGATGCGCGTGACCGGCAGTTCGCCGACAACGTCGGGGGGCACGACCACCACCGGTTCGACGCAGCAATCGGCGACGTCGGGAACGAACGGCAACACGAACTCTGGCCAGAGCGACAACGATAGTGCCCGCGTACGCACGACATCGGACTACGATTTCTGGAAGGACATCGAGCGCTCGCTGTCCTCCATTGTCGGCAAGGAGGACGGGCGCAGCGTGATCGTCAATTCGGGCTCCGGGGTCGTGCTGGTCAAGGCGCCGCCAAACGAACTGCGTTCGGTCGAGGAATACCTCAAGGCGACGCAACTGGTGGTCGAGCGTCAGGTGATGCTGGAAGCGAAGATCATCGAGGTTTCCCTCAGCGATTCGTATCAGAGCGGGATCAACTGGAGCAAGTTTGGCGGCGTCGCCAATCGCTTTGCCTTCGGTGTCATGTCGCCGGGCAGCAGCCTGTCGGGCTCTGCCGCACTGCTGGCGTCGGCCACCGGCATAACCGAAGGTTCGACGGTAACGGCCCAACCGGGTGCCAATGGTGCCCTCGGAACTTCCTCGTCGGGGCGTGGCTTCTTTGGCCTGGCCTTCCAGTCCGGTGATTTTGCGGCGCTCATCTCCTTCCTGGAAGGGCAGGGCGATGTCCAGGTGCTGTCCAGTCCGCGCATCGCCACAACCAACAACCAGAAGGCCGTTCTCAAGGTCGGCAGCGACGATTACTTCGTCACCGGCATCAGTACCAATACCACGACCAGTGCAGCCGGCAATGTCGTCACGCCGAACATCACGCTGCAGCCGTTCTTTTCCGGCATCGCACTGGACGTGACGCCGCAGATTGACGATGCGGGCAACATCATCCTGCACGTTCATCCATCGGTGAGCGTGGTCGAGGAAAAGACCAAGAACGTCAATCTGGGCGATCTTGGCACCTTCACGTTGCCGCTGGCGTCCAGCAGCATCAATGAAACCGACAGCGTCGTCCGCGTTTCCGACGGCAGCATCGTTGCCATTGGCGGCCTGATGAGCCAGGAACAGGCGTCGAGCCGCTACGGCCTGCCCGGGATCAGCGCGACTCCCGGTATCGGTACCCTGTTCGGACAAAAGGCCCGGGCGCACCGGAAGCGCGAGTTGATCATCCTGATGCGGTCGACGGTGATTCACGATGAAAATTCATGGCGCGAAGTGGCGGCCGAGAGCCAGACCCGCATGCAGGGTCTGGATCCGCGCACGCAGCGACGCCTGGAGTGGCAGTAAACGGATGGAAAGCGTGCGGTGTATCTCGACCATTTCGGCTTGAATGAACTGCCGTTCGGCATCACACCAGACACGGCTTTCACCGTTCTGACACGTGGTCATCAGGAAGCGCTGAATACCTTGCTGGTCGCCCTGGGTAGCGGCGAGGGCTTCATCAAGATCACCGGCGAGGTCGGCAGCGGCAAGAGCCTGCTCTGCCGGCGCCTGCTGCAATCCCTGCAGGGCGATGTCGTTTCCGCCTATCTGCCCAATCCCTATCTTGCGCCGCGTACGCTGTTCCTGGCACTGGCCGAGGAACTAGGCCTGAGCATCGCCAGCAGCGACGACGACTATCATGTGCTGAAGCAGCTGAATACCGGCCTGCTCGATTTTGCCGCCGCCGGCTATCAGGTCGTCGTTTGCATCGACGAAGCCCAGGCGATGCCGCTGGAAACGCTCGAGTCGCTGCGTCTGCTCTCCAATCTGGAGACCGAGAAGCGCAAGCTGCTGCAGATTGTCCTGTTCGGCCAGCCTGAACTTGACCGCAAGCTTGCCGAGCCGTCGGTACGTCAGTTGCGTCAGCGCATTGCCTTCCACTACGAGCTTCCCGGGCTGGGCCATGAGGAAGTTGCGACGTATCTGGTGCATCGCCTGCGCGTGGCCGGTTACCGTGGCGAAGGGATCTTCGGCAAGCGTGCGGTGCGTTGCCTGCACCGTGCCAGTCGCGGTACCCCGAGGCTGCTCAACATTCTCGCCCACAAGTCGTTGCTGGCGACGTTTGGCGATGGCCGGCATCTGGTCAGGGCGAGTCACGTCCGGCGTGCTGCCGCCGATACCGAGGGCGCATCGGCGCCGGGATGGTGGTGAAATGAGCCTGATCAACGAAGTCCTGCGCAAGCTGGAAGAAGACCGTCCCGATGATCCGGCGCGGCAGAACCTGCAGCGGGAAATCCGCAGCCTGCCAGCGCTGCCGAAGTCGCGCCCGCGGCTGTTGCGTTTGTTCATCCTGGCCGGATTGCCGGCCATGGGCATTGCCGCAGCCGTCCTGCACAGCGATGGACGCCTGTTGCCCCTGCTCGGCCTGGCCGGCGAAGTTGCCGTCGTTGCGCCGCCACCCGCGCCGGTGCCGGCGCCCCCCCCGGAACCGATAGCCGAACCGCCGGCGCCGGTTGTTGCGGTCGACGTCCAGCCGGCACTGATTTCCGACAACCTGCGCCTGGCGCTCGATCTTGCCGTCTTGCCCCCGCCGGCGACGCCCGCAGACGCGCCGCCGGCAAATCTGCTGCGGATTGCAGAACCGGCAGTCGCGGCCTCGGTGCCCGAAAAACCGGCGCTGGCGGACAGCAGCAGTGCCCCATCCAGCATCGAAAAGCGGCCGGTCCTGGCAACGCCGCGCGATCGTGCCGATGCCGAATACCGGCGTGCCGACAAGGCATTCGCCGCCGGCCATCCGGCCGAGGCTGCCGAGGCCCTGAAGGCAGCACTGAAGCACGACCCGACCCATCTCCAGGTGCGTCAGGCGCTGTTGCGGCAATTGCTCGAAAGTCGAAAATACACCGAAGCACTTGGCGTTCTCCAAGATGGCCTGGAGATTCAGCCGGCCCAGATCGGCTGGGCGATGTCGCTGGCGCGTTTGCAGCTGGAGCAGGGCGACTTCGCCGCCGCGGATCGAACCATGCTGCGTTCGCAGGCGTACGCGGAGCGTAATGCGGATTACGCGGGTTTCCAGGGGCATCTGAAAACCCGCCTGGGCGAACACCGCCTGGCGGCCAGCCATTACCAGCGGGCAACCCGGCTGGCGCCGAACGAAGGGCGCTGGTGGCTGGGCTTGGGCCTGGCGCAGGAAGCCGATGGTCAGTTGCCGGAAGCCCGGGAGGCCTTGCGCCGGGCGCTGGCGACGGGCAACTTGTCGGCTGAACTGGTCGCAGTTGCGGAGCAGCATTTGCGCTGAAAACCGGCTATAGGCTTTTTCTGGCGAGTAAAATTGTTGCGCCGGCTTCGGCCGGCACGACAACAAACACAATGTCCAGGGAGAACCACATGCCGGTAAGGATCGTCCAGTCGACGGCGTCAGCCTATTCATATCCCCTGCTGATCAAGCAGCTCTTGTTGACGCCGCTGAGCATTGCGCCCGATCAGGAAATTACCTACCAGGGGAAGTTGCGCTACAACTACCGCAAGCTGCGTGAACGCATCGGCCGGCTTGCCGGCGGGCTTGCCGCGCTCGGTGTCGAGTCCGGGCAGACGGTGGCGATGATGGACTGGGACAGCCATCGCTACCTCGAAAGCTTCTTCGCGGTGCCGATGATGGGCGCCATCCTGCAGACGGTGAATGTCCGTCTCAGTCCCGAGCAGATCCTGTACACGTTGAACCATGCCGGCGCCGACGTGCTGATGGTCAACAGCGAGTTCTTCCCCATCCTCGCCGAGATCGCCGGCAAGCTGGAGACGGTGAAGACCTTCGTGCTGATTTCCGACGAGCCGGCAATGCCGACGTCGCCGGTCGCCGCCGTCGCCGAGTACGAGGCGATGCTGGCGGCGGCGTCGCCCGATTACGACTTCCCGGATTTCGACGAGAACGCCCAGGCGACGACCTTCTACACCACCGGCACGACCGGCAATCCGAAGGGCGTCTATTTCAGCCACCGCCAGCTCGTCCTGCATACCCTCGGCGTCGCCTCGGTCCTCGGCGGCGCGCACCGCCAGGGGCACATCCACCGCGACGACGTGTACATGCCGATGACGCCGATGTTCCACGTGCACGCCTGGGGCTTTCCCTACCTGGCGACGATGATGGGCCTGAAGCAGGTCTATCCCGGGCGCTACCAGCCCGACGTGATCTGCCGCCTGATCCACGAGGAGGGCGTCAGTTTCTCGCATTGCGTGCCGACCATTCTGCACATGATCCTCAGCCACGCCAAAGCCCGCGAGACCGATTTCTCCAAGCTCAAGATCCTGATCGGCGGTGCCGCCTTGCCCGAGGCGATGGCGGTCGCTGCGCAGAAACTCGGCATGGACCTGTTCTCCGGCTACGGCATGTCGGAAACCTGCCCGGTGCTGTCGATCGCCCATCTCGATACCAGCGATCTCGCGCTCGACACCGAGGCGCAGGCGGTGATCCGCGCCAAGACCGGGCGGCCGCTGCCGCTGGTCGACCTGCGCGTGGTCGATCCGCAACTTCGCGACGTTGCCCATGACGGCAAGGCCACTGGCGAGGTCGTCGTCCGCGCGCCCTGGCTGACCCAGGGCTATGTCGGCGCGCCGGAAGCCTCCGAGGAACTGTGGGCCGGCGGCTACCTGCACACCGCCGACATCGGCAACATCAACCCGGCCGGCTACCTCAAGGTCACCGACCGGATCAAGGACGTGATCAAGACCGGCGGCGAATGGACCTCGTCGCTGCAACTCGAGGACATCATCGCCAAGCACGAGGCGGTGCACGAGGTGGCGGTGATCGGCGTGCCCGACGACAAGTGGGGCGAGCGGCCGCTGGCGCTGGTGTTGCTCAAGCCGGAATTGCTTGGTCAGGTCAGTGAGCACGCACTACGCAATTTTGCCGCGCATGCGATCGAGGCCCAGGGTGTGTCCCGCTACGGCGTGTTGCTCCAGGTGCGCTTCGTCAAGACGCTGGTCAAGACCAGTGTCGGCAAGATGAACAAGCGCCTGATGCGGGCCGACCCGGAGGCACTCTGTCTCTGATTTTTGCCGGAAAATGAGGGTCGACCGCAAAATGTTGCGGTCGACCGCCTCAAACAGCGTTTTTCCGCAGTTCGGCCAGTTGCCGGTCGTGCCGGCGGGAGAGCAGAAGCAGCGCGCTGCTGGCGCCGATCAGCGCCATGAACATGTCCGACTGCGTATCCCACTGGTCGCCCTGGGTGCCGAGGAATTCGTCGGCGCCCTGGCCCATCGCCAATGCCGCCGCCCATTCGATCAGCTCGTAGCAGGCGCTGATCGCCAGCGCGACGCAGATGCAGAGGAAGGCGGTCATCCTGGCGCCGCGGACCCAGTCGCCGCGCAGCAGGATTTCGCGGGCGACCAGCGCCGGCACGAAGCCCTGCAGCAGGTGGCCGATCTTGTCGTAGGGATTGCGCGCCGTGCCAAGCAGCTCCTGCAGCCAGAAACCGAACGGCACCCGGGCGTAGGTATAGGCACCGCCGCCGATCAGCACCAGCGCGTGGATGGCGATCAGCACGTAGAGCAGCGCAGTCAGCGGGTAGCTGCGCCGGGTCACGTAGAGCAGCGGCAGCGCGATCAGCACCGGCGCCACTTCCATCAGCCAGGTCAGGCGGTCGTAGGGCGCGATGCCGGAGGCAATCAGCGCCGCGATGACGATGCCGGCAAGTGCGGTATTGATGAAATCCTGTCGGCTCATGGCTCAACCCTCGTTGCGGATCAGTTGCAGCAGTTCTTCGCCGTAGTGCTCGATCTTGGCGCTGCCCATGCCGGTGATGCCGGCGAGCAGGCCGTGGCTGACCGGGCGTGTTTCGGCGAGTTCGCGCAGCGTCTTGTCGTGCAGGATGACGTAGGCCGGCACGCTTTGCTCGCGGGCGGTGTCGGCGCGCCATTGGCGCAGCAACTGGAACAGCGCCTCGTCGGCCGGCGCCAGGTCGCTGACTACCGTGCTGCTCGAGCGCGACGGTGCCGACTTGCGCTTCAGCGGTCGCCGCAACTGCACCTGACGCTGGCCCTTGAGCACTTCGCGGGCGGCTTCGGTCAACTGCAGCGCGCCGTGCTCGGCCATGTCTACATGGACCAGACCGGCCGCCGCCAGCTGGCGGAAGACGCTCTTCCACGCATGTTCGTCGAGATCGGTGCCGACGCCAAAGGTCGGCAAGCGGTCGTGGCCCCATTGCTTGATCTTGTCGTTGTGCTTGCCGCGCAGTACGTCGGTCAGGTGGCTGACGCCAAAGCGCATGCCGGTGCGGAAGATCGCCGACAGTGCTTTCTGCGCCGCCTGCGTGCCGTCCCACAGTTCCGGCGGCTCGGCACAGACGTCGCAGTTGCCGCAGGGCTGGCGTTCCTCACCGAAATAATTCAACAGCACCTGGCGCCGGCAGCGCGGCGCTTCACAGTAGGCCAGCAGTGCGGTCAGGCGTTGCGATTCGAGGATTTTCTGGCCCTCACCGGCGCCCGATTCAGCGATGCGCGCGTGTTGCAGTGCGACGTCCTGCATGCCGTAGGCCATCCAGGCTTCCGACGGTTCGCCGTCGCGGCCGGCGCGACCGGTTTCCTGATAGTAGGCTTCGATGCTCTTCGGCAGGTCGAGATGGGCGACGAAGCGTACGTCGGGCTTGTCGATGCCCATGCCGAAGGCGATTGTCGCGCACATCACCAGGCCTTCCTCGCGCAGGAAGCGGCGTTGGTTGGCGGCGCGTTCCTGGGCCGGCAGGCCGGCATGGTAGGCCAGCGCCGGGTAGCCCTGGGCCGACAGCCATTCGGCGGTTTCCTCGACCTTCTTGCGCGACAGGCAATAGACGATGCCGGCCTGGCCTTTGCGCCCGGCCAGGAAAGTGAGCAGTTGCTTCTTCGCGTTGTCCTTTTCCACCACGGTGTAGCGGATGTTCGGCCGGTCGAAGCTGGACAGGAAGACGCGCGCTTCTCCCAGGCCCAGGCGTTGCAGGATTTCGTTGCGCGTCGCCTGGTCGGCGGTGGCGGTCAGCGCGATCCGTGGCACGCGCGGGTAGCGTTCGTGCAGCGCTGACAACTGCAGGTATTCCGGGCGGAAATCGTGGCCCCATTGCGATACGCAGTGGGCTTCGTCGATGGCGAACAGCGCCAGCTTGCCGGCCTCGTCGAGGGCGTCGAGCATGGCCAGCGTGCGGTCGAGCAGCAGGCGCTCGGGGGCGATGTAGACGAGGTCGAGATTGCCGCTGAAGATCGCCTGTTCGACCGCCTGCGCCTCGCGCCAGTCGAGCGTCGAGTTGAGGACGGCGGCCTTGACGCCGAGCTGGATCAGCGCATCGACCTGGTCCTGCATCAGCGCGATCAGCGGCGAGACGACGACGGCGCAGCCGGGGCGCAGCAGCGCTGGAATCTGGTAGCACAGGCTCTTGCCGCCGCCGGTCGGCATCAGCACCAGGGCGTCACCACCGCCGGCGACGTGGCCGATGATCTCGGCCTGGGCGCCGCGGAAGGCCGGGTAGCCGAAGACGTCGCGCAGGAGGTCGAGGGCGGTTCTTGCGGTCGACATCGTTTCAGCCACGATTTTCAGGGAGCACGGCTTCGCGGCGCAGGGCTTCGCCATCCCAGACCAGGCATTCGCCCCGGTCTTCGTGCCAGTCGGCGAGCACCCAGCGTTCGACGTGGATGCCGTCGACGATGTGATCGTGCTTTGCCGGTTGATGCGTATGGCCGTGAATGAACGTGGCGTAGCCGTGTTCGCGCAGGAAATCGTCGGTCGCTGCCGGTTGCAGGTCGGTGTAGGGCTGTTCCCGCGCGCGCTGGCTGGATTCGCTGACCTGGCGCATGTGCGCGGCAATGGTCCGGCGTTCGGCCAGCGGCTTGGCGAGCAGCGCGGCCTGCCAGGCGGGGTCGCGCACCTGGGCGCGGAAGCGCATGTAATCGGCGTCGTCGAGACAGAGCGCGTCGCCGTGCGCGAGCACGAACTGCCATTCGGCAGTGGACAGGATGTAAGGGTCGGCGATCAGGCGGACGCCGCTGGCCGCGGCGAAATCATCGCCGAGCAGGAAATCGCGGTTGCCGTGCATGACGGCGATACTGACGCCGGCTGTTGCGGTCGACCGCAGCGCGGCGACGATTTCTGCGTTATAGCCGTCGCTGATGTCGTCGTCGCCGATCCAGGTTTCGAACAGGTCGCCGAGGATGTACAGCGCCTCGGCCTGGCGGGCGCGGCCGGCGAGAAACTCGAGGAACAAACGCGTCGCCCCGGGTGACCGGGGCGACAGGTGCAGATCGGAAATGAAGAGGATCAAACGACTTCTGCTTTTTCGATGATCACGTCTTCCTTCGGCACATCCTGATGGAAACCCTTGTTGCCGGTGGGGACGGCGCGGATCTTGTCGACCACGTCCAGGCCTTCGACAACCTGGCCGAACACGCAGTAGCCCCAGCCCTGGCCGGACGGTGCCTTGAAGTCGAGGAAGTCGTTGTCGACGGTGTTGATGAAGAACTGGGCGGTGGCCGAATGCGGGTCGCCGGTGCGGGCCATGGCGATGCTGCCGCGGACGTTCTTCAGGCCGTTGCCGGCTTCGTTCTCGATCGGATCGCGGGTTTCCTTCTGGTTCATCCCCGGTTCCATGCCGCCGCCCTGGATCATGAAGTTCTTGATCACGCGGTGGAAGATGGTGTTGTCGTAGTGGCCGGCTTCAACGTAGGCGATGAAGTTGGCGACCGTCTTCGGTGCCTTTTCGGCATCGAGTTCGAGGGTGATGACACCGTGGTTGGTGGTGAGCTTGATCATCGTGGTGTGTCCTTACTTTTCGGAAATGATTTTGACGTTCTGGATGACGACCGGCTTCCGCGGGACATCCGAATGCATGCCGGCGTTGCCGGTCGGCACGTCGGCGATCTTGTCGACGACATCCATGCCGCTGATGACCTTGCCGAACACGGCATAGCCCCAGCCGTCGCGGCTGGGATAGTCGAGCGGCGGGTTGTCGCGATGGTTGATGAAGAACTGCGCGGTAGCCGAATGCGGGTCCATCGTGCGGGCCATGGCCAGCGTGCCGCGCTGGTTCTTCAGGCCGTTCTTCGCTTCGTTCTCGATCGGTGCGCGCCCCTTCTTCTGGTTCATCGACGCTTCGAAACCGCCACCCTGGATCATGAAGCCGGGGATCACGCGATGGAAGATGGTGCCGTTGTAGAAGCCATCCTTGGCGTACTGCAGGAAATTGGCGGCGCTTTTCGGTGCCTTCTGGGCGTCGAGTTCGACGACGATGTTGCCCATGCTGGTTTGCAGTTCCAGCGTCGGGGCTGCCCAGGCTGCTGCGGTCGACAGCGTCAGGGCGGCAAAAATGCCGATCAGTTTCTTCATGTCAGGCTGCTCCTTCGTAGATGATCTTCCATTGACCGCCTTCGCGCACCCAGTACTGGCGCTTCTTCATGCGGTTGTTCAGATTGTTGCTGCGGTAATCCTGGTCGAAGGTGACGACGACGACTTCTTCCTTGCCTGGGTTGCGGAATACCGAGAGGTTTTTCAGTTCCAGCTTGATCCAACTCTTGCCGGCGTTGACTTGCTGTTTCTGCGCGGAAAACTGCTGGTAGTCCTGGTCGCCGGCCTTGAACTGGCGCGAGTAATGCCCGAGATAACGCTGCGTGTCCCGGCTTTCCCAGTCTGCCCGCCAGGCTTCGATGCTCCGGTTCAGGTCTTCGCGCTCTTTGGCCCAGTCGTCAAGCGACAGCCATTCGACGCTGTTGCTGATGATCACCGGCGTCAGCCCGACCTGCAGGTTGCTGCGGATGGCTTCCAGATCCTGGTTGGTGAGCACGACGCAGCCGTCGGACGCCAGCGGTGGCCGGGCAAAAGTGTCGGATGGCGTGCCATGCAGCCAGATGCCGCTGCCGCCGCGTCCCTGGCGCCGGTCCCACTCGTTTGGGTAATTGATTGGAAAGGCGCCGTTGCCGTAAAGGTCGGGCAGCTTCTGCCGGGAGAGATCGGCGGTGACGTGGTAAACGCCGATCGGTGTCTTCTTGTCGCCTTCGACGAACTTGTCGGCGCCGAGCTTGCCCTGGGTAATGTAGTAATCGGCGACGAAGCGTGGCCGGCCGCCATGGCTCAGGTCGTTCTCATACAGGTACAAGCGTGAGCGCGCGGTATCGACGACCACGGCGTAGCGCTGGTCCGGCCGCATCTGCAGCAGGTAGCGTGGGACAAAATCGGCCGGCGGCTTCTCGCGGTAGGCCTGCAGGCGTTTGAGCGCCTCGGCGCGCAGGTCGTTGATCTGTTCGGCGGAAGCGCCCTGGGCCGCACCGAATCCCTGGATGGGGCGGGCACGTGCCAGCAGCAGGTCACCCTTGATCAGGTGGGCAAGGCGGTAGTTCGGATATTGCAGCAGCAGGGATTCTGTCTGTTGCAGCGCATTGCCGAGATTGCGTCCCTCGATCTCGCGGAAAATGCGCGCCAGCTGTGCTTCCGGTCCGGCATCGGAGACGGTTGCGGGCAACGCATCGCCAGCGGGCTCGGTGGTGCCGCGTACCGGCCACACAGGTAGCGGGTCATTCGCAAGTTGCGTGACCGGTGCCGGTGCAGCAGGGGGTTCGCCCCGCCCGAGAAAAAATACCGCGGCAGCAACAACTGCCAGGCCAGCCAGGCCTGGCAGTACCAGCTTCAACTTGCGCATCAGCGGGCGTTTTCTTCCTTGATCAGCCACTTGCTGCCAGACCGCACGAAGACCAGGGTCTTGTTGCTCGAACTGTTCAGCCCCGGTGCCTTGTAGTGCTGACGGAAGCGAACCGTGGCGCGATCACCGTTAACCGAGATGCTCGGCTGGTCGTAAGTAACTGAAATCTTGCCGGGACGATCGCCGATCCGTTGCTGGCGCTCTGCTTCCCAGGCCTTGCGGCCAACACCCTTAGGGGTGTTGAAATCACTGGCGTAAGCAGCCAGGTAGGCCTTCATGTCCTTGCGCGTCCAGGCGCTGGCCCAGGCGGCGAGCGCCTTGGCCACGTCGTCGCTGGCGCCGTCCCTGGCCGGTGAGCTGGCTTGCACCGGTGCCGGCCGGGTTTCGCTGGCGATCGGCGCCGGGGTCGGCGCTGCTGCGCCAGGCGTGGTGGCGACGATGGTTGCGCTCGGGGTGGCGGCAGGTTTCGTCTGGGCCGGTGCGATCGTTGCTGCGACCGGGGCTGTGGCAACCGGGGCAGCTGCTGGGGTAGCAGCGACAGGCGGCATCGCCGGCGGCCTGACATTGCCCTTGCCGGAGGTGGTGATCAAGTCACGGATCAGGGCCAGCTTGTTCTGCGTCGTGGCGTTGGCACCATCCAGTTGCAGTGCCTTGTCGTAGGCCTGGCTGGCCAGCTTGGCGTAGACGTCGCCGAGGTTTTCGTAGGCGATGGCGTAGGACGGGTGCGTGCGGATGGCCATTTCAAGGGCGGTCCGGGCCTTGTCGTACTGCTTCTGCTGGGCGTAAAGGACGGCCAGGTTGTTGTAAGGCTCGGGCAGTTCCGGGTAATCCTCGGATAACTTGGTGAATACGCCGATGGCATCCGTCGGACGATTCATCTCGGTCAGGATCAGGCCCTTGAGGAAGCGCCCCTGGGCGTCCTTGGGGCGGCTGCTCAGGTAAACATCGACCTTTTCCAGGGCCTGTGCGTGCTGGCCCTGCTTGATCAGGCGCTGGATATCGGGCAGGTTGTCGGCAAAAACCGGAGCGGCAAAGCCGATGGACAGGCCGAAAGCCAGGGCGCGGAGCGTCCGGAAGCGAGGCTGGAGCAAGGATTTGGTGGTCATCGCCGTGCTATAATTTCCGAGATTTTTAATCGCCCAATTCTATCAAAGAAGCTGGCGAATCCATAGGTTTGCATGGGTTTCGTTCGCATCTTTTCATTCCGTCATGCTAAAGATATTCAACTCACTCAAGCGCGAAAAGCAGATATTCGAACCAATCGAAGCCAACAGGGTTCGCATGTACGTTTGCGGAATGACGGTTTATGACTACTGTCACCTCGGTCATGCCCGGGTCATGGTGGTTTTCGACATGGTCTATCGCTGGCTCAAGGCCTCCGGTTACGACGTGACCTACGTCCGCAACATCACCGATATCGACGACAAGATCATTCGTCGGGCGCAGGAAAACGGCGAGACGATCCTGCAGTTGACCGACCGTTTCATCGCCTTCATGCATGAGGATGCCGACGCCTTGGGCGTTCTCCGGCCGGATCACGAGCCGCGGGCGACCGAGTTCGTGCCGCAGATGCAGGACATCATCCGCCAGCTCGAAGCCAATGGCCTGGCGTATCAGGCTGCCGACGGCGACGTCAATTACGCGGTGCGCAAGTTCCCCGGCTACGGCAAGCTCTCGGGCAAGTCGCTCGACGACCTGCGCGCCGGCGAACGGGTCGAGGTGGACAACGCCAAGCAGGATCCGCTCGATTTCGTGCTGTGGAAAAACGCCAAGCCGGGCGAGCCGGCCTGGGAGTCGCCATGGGGCAACGGCCGCCCGGGCTGGCATATCGAGTGCTCGGCGATGAGTTCGTCGCTGCTCGGCAAGCACTTCGACATCCACGGTGGCGGCCAGGATCTGCAGTTCCCGCACCACGAGAACGAAATCGCCCAGTCCGAAGGTGCCAACTGCTGCAGCTACGTCAATTACTGGATGCACAATGGTTTTGTCAGGGTCGACAACGAAAAGATGTCGAAATCTCTGGGTAATTTTTTCACCATCCGCGAGGTGCTGCAGAAATTCGACGCCGAAGTCATCCGTTTCTTCATCCTGCGTGCCCACTACCGCAGTCCGCTGAACTATTCCGACACCCATCTCGACGATGCCAGGCGTTCGCTCGACAGTCTCTACTTCACGCTGCGCGACGTGCCGCCGCTGCCGGTCGACATCGACTGGACGCAGGATTTTGCTGCCCGCTTCGCCGCCGCGCTGAATGAGGATTTCGATTCGCATGGGGCAATTTCGGTACTGTTCGAACTGGCCGCCGAGGCCAATCGTCAGAAATCCGGCGAACTCTCCGGTCTGTTGAAGGCGCTCGCTGGTGTCATCGGTCTGCTCGAACGCGAGCCGCTGGTCTACCTGCGTGCCGGGCCGGCGACCGGTGGGCTCGACGAAGCAGCGATCGAGGCACTGATCGTGCAACGCGCCGAAGCCAAGAAGGCACGCGACTTTGCCACGGCCGACCGGGTGCGTGACGAATTGAAGGCGGCCGGCATCGTCCTCGACGACAGCGCACAGGGAACGAGCTGGCGCCGAGCCTGACTTGGCGCAGAAACAAAAACGGCCCGTGCAAACGGGCCGTTTTTGTTTGTATACCGCAGGATTTTCAGCGCAAGACCTTGCCGCCCGGGCCGATCACGGTCAGTTCGACAAAGCGCGAACCGTAGCGCGCCGTCGGCGAGTAATTCATCCGGTAACCGCCGAGGTCTATGTTGCTCAGCGTTTCCAGCGTGGTGACCAGCTTGTCGCGCGTCAGGTCCCGACCGGCACGGCGCAGGCCTTCGACCATGGTGCGCGCCGTGAGATAGGCTTCCAGGCCGTAGTAGGAGTAGCTGCCCGGTTTGGCGGCGATCTTCTGGTAATCGCGGACGACCGGCACGATATCGTTCCAGGGGTAGGGTACGACCTGCGAGATGCCGATGCCACGAGCCTCCGGGCCGAGTTCCTGGACCAGCTGCTCGGTGCCGACTGGCGACAAGGTCATGAACATCGGGTTCTGGCCGGCGCGTTTCATCGCCCGGACGAAGGCCGCGGTTGGTTTGTATAGCGTGACCATGACCACGGCTTGCGGATTGCTCTTGGCGATTGACTGGACCGCCGCATTGACGTCGAGCGAATTGCGCTCGATGGTGCCGACGGCGGAAGGGGTCAGGTTGTGCTTTTTCAGTGCTGCCGTTACCCCGTCCAGCCCGGCCTTGCCGAAACCGTCGTTCTGGTAGAAGACAGCGATGCTGCGCAAGCCGATCGACACCATCTGGTTGACGATGGCTTCGGTTTCGTCGGCGTAGCTGGCGCGCACGTGGAACATGTAGCGCGAGTTGGCGTTGGCCTGGATTGGCTGGCGCAAGGTGGCGGCACCGGAAATGGTGCCGACCAGCGGCACTTTTGCCGGTCCGAAGACGCTGTTCATGGCTTCGGTGGTCGGACTCGACCCGTAGAACGAGAGCAGCGCGAACGCGTTTTTATCGTTGATCAGGCTGCGCGTATTGGCCACAGCGCGTTCGGTCTCGTAGCCGTCGTCCAGCGCAACCAGCTGGAGCTTGCGACCATTGATGCCGCCGCCCTTGTTGATCTGCTCGAAGTAGGACTGGATGGTCTGTCGCATGTCTTCGCCGTAGGCCCCGTTGGGGCCTGAGAAGGGGGCGGACATGCCGAGGGTGATGGTGGTGTCGGTGACGCCGGGCTCTGCCCAGCAGGCGGTCGAAAGTGCGATGGCGCCGGCAGCCGCAAGTTTTCTGAGAACCTTCATTGTCGAGCCTCTCCCTGAAACATTGCCTGATTCTAGCAGTGGAAGGGCGATGCAGGGCAGTGGCGACGATACATTGTGACCAGCTGCCCTGTCTTTACAAGGAATCCGGCATCATTCGCCGAAGAAAGCCTTGACCTTGTCCATCCACGACTTGGCGCGGGGATTGTGCTTGTTGTCGGAATCCTTGCTCGATTCCTCCAGCTCGCGCAGCAGTTCCTTCTGGCGATCGGTCAGGTTGACCGGGGTTTCGACGACGACGTGACACATCAGGTCGCCATGGGTGTGGCTGCGCACCCCCTTGATACCCTTGCCGCGCAGGCGGAAGACCCGGCCGGACTGGGTTTCCGGTGGAATCTTGATGGCCGCGGCACCGTCCAGCGTCGGGATTTCGATTTCACCTCCGAGTGCTGCAGTGGTGAACGAAATCGGCATCTCGCAATGCAGGTCGTTGTGGTCGCGGGTGAAGACGGTGTGCTGTTTCAGATGAATCTGCACGTAGAGGTCGCCCGGTGGGCCGCCGTTGACACCATGCTCGCCTTCGCCGGCAAGCCGGATGCGATCGCCCTCATCGACCCCGGCGGGAATTTTCACGGCCAGCGTCTTGTGCTGCTTGATGCGCCCCGCACCGCCGCAACTCTTGCAGGGATCCGCAATGAAACGACCGGTACCGTGGCACTTGTGGCAGGTCTGCTGGATCGAGAAGAAACCCTGTTGCAGTCGGACCTGGCCGGAGCCACCGCAGGTCGGGCAGGTCTTTGGCTGGGTGCCGGCCTTGGCGCCGGTGCCGTGGCACGGCTCGCATTCTTCCATGGTCGGAATGCGGATCTTGGTTTCCGTGCCATGCGCTGCCTGTTCGAGCGAGATTTCCAGGTTGTAGCGCAGGTCGGCACCGCGGTAGATATTGGAACGACCACCGCCACCACCACCGCGTCCGCCAAATATTTCGTCGAAGATGCCGCCGAAGGCATCAGCAAAGCCGGCACCGTTACCACCGCCACCGAAGCCTCCCATGCCAGCCTGCGGATCGACGCCGGCGTGGCCGTACTGGTCGTAGGCCGCACGCTTCTGCGCATCGGAAAGGATTTCGTAGGCTTCCTTGGCTTCCTTGAATTTCTCCTCGGCTGCCGGATTGTCCGGATTGCGGTCCGGGTGGTGCTTCATGGCCAGCTTGCGGTAGGCCTTCTTGATTTCGTCGTCGGCCGCATCGCGGTTGACGCCGAGAATCTCGTAAAAATCGCGTTTAGACATGTCTTCTACCCGTCAAGTGACAAAGGCGCCGAGTACCGCCGGGAGTTCCGGAAGGCTCGGCGCCGGGCTGTTGCGTCAGGAAATTACTTCTTGTCCTTGTTCACTTCTGTGAATTCGGCATCGACGACATCGCCTTCAACGGTCTTCTCGCCACCTTCGGCTTGTGCACCGGCGGCGCCGGCTGCCGCGCCTTCGGCCTGCTGCTGGGCGTACATCTTTTCACCCAGCTTCTGCGCGGCGGCAGACAGTGCTTCGGTCTTGGCGGTGATGACATCCTTGTCGCCGTCACGCAGCACGTCTTCGACGTCCTTGATCGCGGCTTCGATGGCTGCCTTCTCGCCGGCGTCGAGCTTGTCGCCGTACTCGGTCAGCGACTTCTTGACCATATGCACCATGCCATCGGCCTGGTTGCGTGCATCAGCCAGTTCGTGCGCCTTCTTGTCGTCCTCGGCGTGCAGTTCGGCATCCTTCACCATGCGCTGGATTTCTTCCTCGCTCAGGCCGGAGTTGGCCTTGATGGTGATCTTGTTTTCCTTGCCGGTGGCCTTGTCCTTGGCGGTGACGTGCATGATGCCGTTGGCGTCGATGTCGAAGATGACTTCGATCTGCGGCGTGCCGCGCGGGGCCGGCGGGATGCCTTCCAGGTTGAACTGGCCGAGGCTCTTGTTGCCGGAAGCGACTTCGCGTTCGCCCTGGAGGACGTGGATGGTCACCGCGCCCTGGTTGTCGTCGGCGGTCGAGAAGACTTGCGAGGCCTTGGTCGGGATCGTCGTGTTCTTCTGGATCAGCTTGGTCATGATGCCGCCCAGGGTTTCGATACCGAGCGACAGCGGGGTCACGTCGAGCAGCAGCACGTCCTTGACTTCGCCCTGCAGCACGCCGCCCTGAATGGCGGCGCCGACGGCGACGGCCTCATCCGGGTTGACGTCCTTGCGCGGTTCCTTGCCGAAGATTTCCTTGACCTTCTCCTGCACCTTCGGCATCCGCGACTGGCCGCCGACGAGGATGATGTCGTCGATGTCAGTGATCTTGCAGCCGGCGTCCTTCAGGGCCATGACACAGGGGGCCATGGTGCGTTCGATCAGTTCATCGACCAGCGATTCGAACTTGGCGCGGGTGATCTTCAGCGCCAGGTGCTTCGGACCCGACGCGTCGGCGGTGATGTAGGGCAGGTTGACTTCGGTCTGCTGGCTGGACGACAGCTCGATCTTGGCCTTTTCGGCAGCTTCCTTGAGGCGTTGCAGCGCCAGCACGTCCTTCTTCAGGTCGACGCCGGATTCCTTCTTGAACTCGTCGATGATGTAGTCGATCAGGCGCTGGTCGAAGTCTTCGCCGCCGAGGAAGGTGTCGCCGTTGGTGGCGAGCACTTCGAATTGCATTTCGCCATCGACGTCGGCGATTTCGATGATCGAGATGTCGAAGGTGCCGCCGCCGAGGTCATAGACGGCGATCTTCTTGTCCTTGCCGGCAACCTTGTCCATGCCGAAGGCCAGTGCTGCAGCGGTTGGTTCGTTGATGATGCGCTTGACTTCCAGACCGGCGATGCGGCCGGCGTCCTTGGTCGCCTGGCGCTGGCTGTCGTTGAAGTAGGCCGGTACGGTGATGACGGCTTCGGTGACTTCTTCGCCGAGATAGTCTTCGGCGGTCTTCTTCATCTTGCGCAGCACTTCGGCGGACACCTGCGGCGGCGCGATCTTCTTGTCGCGCGCTTCGACCCAGGCGTCGCCATTGTCGGCCTTGACGATCTTGAACGGCATCAGCGCGATGTCCTTCTGCACTTCCTTCTCTTCGAAGCGGCGGCCAATCAGGCGCTTGACGGCGTACAGCGTGTTCTTCGGATTGGTCACGGCCTGGCGCTTGGCCGGCGCGCCGCACAGGATTTCGCCGTCTTCGGTATAGCCGATGACCGACGGGGTGGTGCGTGCACCTTCTGCGTTTTCGATAACCTTCGGCGTGCCGCCTTCCATGATGGCAACGCAGGAGTTGGTGGTGCCGAGGTCAATACCGATGATCTTGCCCATGATGTTTTTCCTAATGTGAATTGCTGATGTTCGTGAGTTGGGGACGGAGGCGCCCATTTCAAGTGATTTGTTGCGGTCGACCGCAATAAATCGTCAATTTTCGCTACTTGCCCTTGGCCACCATGACCAGCGCCGGACGCAGCACGCGGTCGGCGATCAGGTAGCCTTTCTGCAGCACGCTGACGACGGTGTTGGCTTCCTGCTCCGAGTCGACCATGCCAATGGCCTGATGCTTGTGCGGATCGAATTTCTCGCCGGCCGGGTTGATCTCGATCAGTGCGTTCTTGTCGAAGGCAGAGACGAGTTGCTTCAGCGTCAGTTCGACGCCGGCCTTGAAACTGTCGACGGTCTGTTCCGGCACGGCCAGCGCGGCTTCCAGGCTGTCCTTGACGGCCAGCAGTTCGCCGGCGAATTTCTCGACGGCAAATTTGTGCGCCTTGGAAATGTCTTCCTGGGCACGACGGCGGATGTTTTCGCCCTCGGCCTTGGCGCGCAGCCAGGCATCGTAATGTTCGGTGGCCTTCAGTTCGAGCTGACGGAACTGTTCCTCGATGCTCGGCAGGGTGTCGGTATGGCTTTCGGCGACAGTTTCGCCGGTTTGTTCATTTTCAGGCAGGTTTTCCTGCGGGATTTCCGGGTTGGACATGCACATTTCTCCAAAAAAGCTGCAGCAGTATCTGGGGGCGGAAAGCCTGCTTTCAAGAGCCCTTGCGGAACTTTTTCTCCACATTTGTTTACAGTTGTTTTTTACCTCGCGTGCTAGCATCGTCGAACGAGTTTTTCCGACATACCGGGCATGGAAACGATAGGAAAATACCGCGTCATTCGCGAACTGGGCAAAGGGGCGACCGCCACGGTCTACCTGTGCGATGACCCGGACAACAACCGGCAACTGGCGGTCAAGGTAATCCGTTTCGGACAGGATTGCGCGGCCATGTCGCGGCGCATGCGCAAATTGTTCCAGAACGAAGGGATGGTCTCGAGACGCCTGGATCACCCGAACATCGTGCGCGTCTACGATGCAGTGGTCGAGGACGAGTTCGCCTATCTGGCGATGGAGTTTGTCGACGGCTTCAGTCTCGAACAGCATTGCCGGATCGACAAGCTGCTGCCGATGCACCGGGTCATCGGCATCATTTTCAAGTGCTGCATGGCGCTCGATGCCGCCTACCGGCAGGGCATCATCCATCGCGACATCAAGCCAGCCAACATCATGGTGGCGGCCAACGACGAGGCGAAAATCGCTGATTTCGGCTTGGCCCTGAACATGAACAAGGACATGGACCGGGATTCGACCTTCATCATGGGTGTCGGCTCTCCTGCCTATATGTCGCCGGAGCAGATCAAGGGCTATCCGCTCAACCAGAAGACCGACCTCTATTCGCTCGGCGTCGTCATGTTCCAGTTGCTGACCGGGCGCCTGCCGTACCGGGCGAACAACCAGGCGACCCTGGTGTACAAGATCGTCAATACCGATGCGCCGGCGGTGACCTCGCTCAACCCCAACCTGCCGGAAGGGCTAAATGCCATTCTGCGGAAAGCGTTGGAAAAGGATCTGTACAGCCGTTACCGCAATGGGGCGGAAATGGCCAAGGACCTGTCGGCGGTGCGTTACCAGATCCTCGAAGAGGATGAAACGGCGCAGGACAATCGCCACTTCGAGCAATTGCGCCGTACCGATTTTTTCACCGAATTCGAGAATATCGAGCTGTGGGAGGTGCTGCGCGTTTCGGTATGGCGTGAGGTCGCCGCCAATGTGGCGCTGATCCGCGAAGGTACGAACAGCAAGTTGTTCGGTGTCCTGATTTCCGGTTGCGTGGAAGTGTCGATCGGCGGCAAGTCACTGTGCCGTCTCGGTGCCGGTGAGCCGGTCGGTGAAGTTGCCTTCCTGCACCCGTCCAGCGACTTGCGTCATGCCACCGTGGTGACGCTGGAGCCGACACTGTTCGTCGAGATCAATGCTTCGGCGCTGGCGCTGTCTTCGGAAGAGTTGCTCGAGCGCATGCGGAACGCACTGCTGTCACGGATGATCCGGCGTCTGCGCGAGGTCAGCAAGATCGCCGCCGGCCTGGGTCAGGCGGCCGTGAATCCGGCAACAAGCTCGCAGTACGGCAGCGGCATCAACCTGGAACTTTCACCCGACTAGCGCTGCCTGCGGTGCCATGGCTGGCGACCGCAGGTTCCTGTCCTCAGACCTTGAAGCGGCCGACCAGATTGGCCAAGCCTTCGGCCAGGCGTTTCAGGTCGTGCGCGGCGCCGGCCGTCTGTTCGACGGCACCGGTATTGTCGCGGGCCATGCCGGCTATGGCTTCGATGCTCGATTCGACATCGCTCGAGAAGCGACGTTGCTGATCCGTGGCGGCCGCGATGGCATCGAGTCCGTGGCCGACTTCGCTGACCGAGCCATTGGTTGCCTGCAACACGTTGGAGACCGAAGCGACGGCAGCCTGACTGCTTTCCAGATGATGCATGCCTTCCTCGATGCTGCGGCGGACGGCAACCGACTGGGCACTCAGGCTGGCAGTGATGGTGTCGATTTCGCTGGCCGAGCGGGACGACTTTTCTGCCAGCTTGCGGACTTCATCGGCGACCACCGCGAAGCCGCGCCCCTGCTCGCCGGCGCGGGCGGCCTCGATGGCGGCATTCAGCGCCAGCAGGTTGGTCTGCTCGGCGATGTCCTTGACCTCGCGGGTCATCAGCGTGATCGACTCGGTGTTCTTGACGAAATTGTTGACCGAGTCGGCCATTTCCTTCACCGCACGCTCGACGACATCCATTTCGCCGAGCAGCGTCTGCAGGTTGCGGCTGCCTTCATTGGCGCGGGCCAGGCTTTCCTGCGACTGATGCTGGACATGCTCGGCACTTTGGGCGATGGACGAGATGCTGGAGACCAGTTGCTCGACGGCCGTTGCCGCGTCGTTCGATTTTTCGTTTTGCTGATGCGAACTTTGCGAAACCTTGTCGGCGCTGTCCGACAGAGCGGCAACACGCGCTGAAACCTGGCTGGCTGAATCGCGGACCTGGCTGACCAGTTGCTGGAAGTTCCCCATCATCTCGTTGAATACCTGAGCGGCCTGACCGACTTCATCCTTGCCGCTGACCGGCAGGCGTCGGGTCAGGTCACCCTCGCCACGGGCGATGTCGCGCAGTCCCTGGCGCAGGTGGTCGAGCGGTTCGGTAACGAAGTGGTGGGTCAGGAAGTAAATGATCAGCAGCAGTGCGCCGAGGGCGCCCAGTGCGGCTCCGGCGATCTTCAGGCGGAAACTGGCCACTTCTGCTTCGACGGAATCGAGTGACACTTTCATGCTGACCAGGCCCAGCACCGTACCCTCAGGTACCTGGTGACAGACCAGGCAATCCTTGCCGAGGTAATTGGCCGAGGCATTGGTCGGGTTGATGACGCGCAGGAACGAACTGCCGCCTTCATGGCCGATCGCGACATATGGCTTGCCGTCAGACATCACCTGCTTTTCCAGCGGGTCCAGTTCGCGATTGCTCTTGGTGTCCGGACCGTACAGCTTGACCACCGCCTCGCTGCGGGCAACATGCAGATCCTTGATGATCGACAACTGCTTGATCTGGTCGAGGAAGACCTCACGCTGGCCGACGGTACCGGTGATCATCATGCCGGTCAGGCCGGCCATGGTCATTTCGTGAATGCTTTTCGAGAAATCCTGGGCCTGCTTGATTGCCGTATCGCGATTGACCTGGGTCATCCAGACGATTGCGCCGGCCCAGATCAGTGCGAGAACAACCCAGATGGCAGCAGTCAGACGAACCCATATTTTCAAGTCGGCAAAACGTGGCATGTCTCAAACCTTGTTATAAGAGTGTGGGACAGTCTGCGTCAGACTGTCAGGTCTATCTGCTGAATTGTGCCAGCCATCCCACTCTCTTGCAAAAATATTCCGGAACTACGAATCTGACCAAGCAGTTGGTTGTCATTTCCCTTCAGGTCGAAGGGGGTTGAAATATGGGCCAGCGAGATGGCGCCGACGCCGCTTTCCTGCAGCGTCCGGAGTTGTCCTTCGCCGTTGGCATCGGGCTGCCACAGTCGCAGTTCCGAGAAGGCACGGTCGTTTTCGTCGATCCAGCCGTTGCCGTCGTCGTCGAGGGCGGCGAGTTCGCTGAAGCCGTCGCCGCTGGTCGGTCCGAACATTTCCTTGCCGTCGTTGATCCGGCCATCGCTGTTGCGGTCGAAAACCAGGTAGGCGCTGCCGCTGGCCAGGCGGGCGATCTGTTCTTCCTTGCCGTCGGCGTTCAGGTCGAACGAGAAGCGCTGATCGACCAGGCTGGCGGCGTTACCGGAGAAATTGAGGACCAGCGGGTCGATCTTGCGTGCGGCATCGCCGAGACGCAGGCTGACCGAACTCTCTTCGTGGTAGAGACGCGACATTTCAAGTTCGAGGTTGAAGCTGATTTCCCGGCCGTCGGCGGTCTTTACCGTACCGCTGGCGGAAAAGCTCGTGGTTTCGGCCTCGGTGTACGATTCGTGGCGATCGTATTCGATGCCGAAGCCAGCCGGTCTGGCTGCCGCATCGGCGACATTGCCCCGGTTTCCCGCTGCCTGCACGTTGGCCTTTTCTCCCTCGCCAAGATCCTTCTGATCGAAGACACGGAATGATTTTCCAGTGAGCATTTCCAGCATCATGCGGATCAGTTTCGTGCGCGGATCGTTGTCGATTGCTTCAGCGATATCGTCGCTGGTTTCGGCTGCGGCTGCAGCCTTGCCGGCATCGGAGAGGACGACGCTGTCGCGCACGGCAGGGCTGGGCCGGGTGCCGCGGTTCTCGAAATCAGGCCGCTGCGGGCCGACCCACATCCTCAGTGATTCGCTGACTTCCCGGCGCTGCATGCTGCTGTGCGAGGACTCCATCTGCAATTCGGCGCTGGCGATTTTCATGGGGGCCTCCGGGTAATGTGGTTTGACACATTGTTAACGGCGGCCCGAAAGGAAAGTTAAGCCTTGCGGATATGTGGCTGCAGCCAGCGTTTCAGCGCGGCGAGATCGAGTGCGCCGCTTTGCCGGGCAATCTCGCGGCCCTGCAGGAACACCGCCAGCGTCGGAATGCTGCGGATGTTGAAGCGGGCAGCCAGTGCCTGTTCTTCCTCGGTATTGATCTTGATGAAGCGAAAATGTGGTTCGAGGTCGATCGCTGCCTGGTGGAAATTCGGTGCCATCATCCGGCAAGGCCCGCACCACGGTGCCCAGAAGTCGACGACCAGCGGCAGATCGCTGCGGGTCAGGTGGCGTTCGAACGCATTGCTGTCCAATTCGATGGGTTCGCCGTTGAACAAGGCCTGCTTGCACTGGCCGCAGTTGGGTGCGTCGGGCAATTTTGCCGCTGGAACGCGGTTGACCGCAGCACAGTGCGGGCAGACAAGGTGCAGGGATTCGCTCATTTTGCTCTCCGTTGTATCAGTAATTCCTGATATTTGGTCGAGTCGGCGGATTTCAAGTCCGGGCGCCGAATTTGAAGGCCTCGCGGGCCGAAGTCTCCAGTGCGTGCGGATCGAAAGCTGTCTTCGTCTCCCAGCCAGCCAGGTGGCGTTCGGCGATGTCGCCGAGCGCATGGATCCAGTCCGGGTCTTCGTTCAGCGCCGGGATGTAGTGATATTCCTTGCCGCCAGCGGCAAGGAAGTCGTCGCGGCCTTCCTGGGCAATTTCTTCCAAGGTTTCCAGGCAATCGGCAGAAAAGCCCGGGCAGATCACGTCGACCCGGCGAATCCCAGCGCCGCCCCAGGCGTGTAGTGTCGGCGCGGTGTAGGGTTGCAGCCATTCGGCCTTGCCGAAGCGCGACTGGAAGCAGATCTTGTATTGCTGCTCGGTGAGGCCGAGGCGCTCGGCGAGCAGGCGGCCGGTCTTGTGGCATTCGCAGAAATACGGGTCGCCGAGGTCGAGGCTGCGTTTCGGCAAGCCGTGGAAACTGATCAGCAGCCGGTCCTGGTCGCTGAGCGGGCCGTTGGCCTGCCAGTGACGACGCACCGATTTTTCCAGCGCGGCGAGGTAGCCGGCATCGTCGTGATAATTGCGCAGGAAGCGCATCTCCGGCTGGTTGCGGGTGCCCAGCAGCCAGCGTGCAGCCTCGTCGACGACGGTGGCGGTGGTGCTGGCAGCGTATTGCGGATACATCGGGATGATCAGGATGCGCCGCGCGCCTTCGGCTTTCAGGTGGTTGAGTACCGCCGGCACCGAAGGTTGACCGTAGCGCATCGCCCAAGTCACCGTGACCTGATGGCCGCGTTCGCCGAGCAGGCCCTTGAGCAGCTTGGCCTGGCGTTCGGTGTGCACGCGCAACGGCGAGCCTTCGTCCGTCCACACGGTAGCGTACTTGGCGGCGGATTTCTTCGGCCGGAGGTTGAGGATGATGCCGTTGAGGATCAGCCACCAGACAGGGCGGGGAATCTCGACGACGCGCGGGTCGGACAGGAACTGCTTGAGGTAGCGGCGCAGCGCCGGAGCGGTCGGTGCTTCCGGTGTGCCCAGGTTGACCAGGACGACGGCGGTGCCGGCGGGGTTGCCGTGACGGTGCGGCGGTTCAGGCTGGAAGCGGGGCATCAGTTCTCGTTCTTGAAGGACAAAGCGGAAGACAGCAGGCGGGCGGTGATGTCGACGATGGGAATGACCCGTTCGTAGGCCATCCGGGTCGGGCCGATGACGCCGACCGAGCCGACGATCTGGCCGTCGACGCTGTACGGCGCGGCGATGACGCTGCATTCGTCGAGCGTGGCGATGCCGGATTCGCCGCCGATGAAGATCTTGACACCTTCGGCACGGTTGGAGATGTCGAGCAGGCGCATCAGGCTGGAGCGTTGCTCGAACAGGTCGAACAGTTCGCGCAGGCGCTTCATGTTGGACGACAGTTCCTCGACATCAAGCAGGTTCTTTTCGCCCGAAATCACATAGGGCTTGGCGTTTTCCGACAGTGCGGCGTCGCCGGCTTCCAGCGCCAGTGTCATCAGCGGCTTGATGTCCTCGCGCAATTGCTGGATTTCGCCGGCCAGGCGCTGGCGGATCTGCTCGAAATCGAGACCGGCGAAGTTCTGGTTCAGATAATTGGCGGCGGTTACCAGCTCCGACGGCGTGTAGGTCTTGTCGCTGCTCAGGATGCGATTCTGCACGTCGCCGTCGGTGGTGACGATGATCAGCAGGATGCGTTTTTCCGACAGGCTGAGGAATTCGATCTGGCGGATGCGGTTGGCAGCACGCCGCGGGGCGATGACGACGCCGGCGAAATGGGTCAGGCTGGACAGCAGGTGCGAGGCATTGGCAATGATCTGGTTCGACGGCAGGCCATGCAGCGCTTCTTCCATTTCGCCGCGCTGGCGGGCCTCCAGCGGTTGCATCGTGAGCAGGCGGTCGACGAACAGGCGGTAGCCGCGCGCCGTCGGCACCCGTCCGGCCGAGGTGTGCGGGCTGGCGACGAAGCCGGCCTCCTCGAGGTCGGCCATGACGTTGCGGATCGTCGCCGGCGACAGGTCGAGGCCGGAAAGTTTGGACAAGGCGCGCGAGCCGACCGGTTGCCCGTCGGCAATATAATGTTCGACCAGGGCCTTGAGCAGGGTGCGCGAGCGTTCATCAAGCATGGCGCTGATTCTACCGAAAAGCGGCGGGAGCACGGCAAGGCGTTTTTTATGCAAGAATTCGCACCCATGAGTCGCCTGCGCCAACCTCGCACCATTGCCCTCGTCGGCAAGTACCACAGTCCGGAAATCGCGGAGTCCCTGCGTCGCCTGGCCGAGTACCTGCATGAGCGCGGCGTGTCGGTTTTCGTCGAGCGGGAAACGGCTGAACATATCGGCAAACTGGTCGACCTGTCGCGCTGGGTGACCTGCGGCTTCAACGACATCGGAGCCCACGCCGACGCCGCCATCGTCCTCGGCGGCGACGGTACGATGCTCAACGCGGCGCGCCGGCTGGCCCGCTACTGCGTGCCGCTGGTTGGCGTCAACCAGGGGCGTCTTGGCTTCATGACCGACATCGCCCGCCAGGACATGCTCAGTTGCATGGACGACCTGCTCGACGGCCGCTTCATGCGCGAGAACCGCATGCTGCTGGCCGCCGAAGTGATCCGCGACGGCAAGGAAGTGGCCACCAACATGGCGCTCAACGATGTCGTCGTGGACAAGGGGGCGATCGGCCGGATGATCGAGTTCGAGCTGTTCATCGACGGCGAATTCATCTACAACCTGCGTTCCGACGGCCTGATCGTGTCGACGCCGACCGGTTCCACCGCCTACTCGATGTCGGCCGGCGGCCCGATCCTGCACCCGACGCTGACTGGCATCGCGCTTGTGCCCTTATGTCCGCACGCGCTGACCAACCGGCCGGTGATCGTCAACGACAATGCCGACATCGAGTTGCGCATTGCCCATGCGGATGACCCGCGCGTGCACTTCGATGGCCAGTTGACGCTTGATCTGCAGACCGGCGACAGCGTCCGTCTGCGCCGTTCCGAATACACCATCTGTTTCCTGCATCCGCCGGGTTACAGCTATTTCGCCATGCTGCGGCAGAAGCTGCAGTGGAGCGAGCGGCCCAAGGGATGAACATGCTGCGACACCTGACCCTGCGCGATTTCGTCATCGTCGATCGGCTGGAGCTCGAGTTTTCTGCCGGTTTTGGCACGTTGACCGGAGAAACCGGAGCCGGCAAGTCGATCCTGATCGACGCGCTGGCGCTGGCGCTCGGCGAGCGCGGTGACGCCGGCGTCGTTCGCGCCGGTTGCGACAAGGCTGAGATCGCCGCCACTTTCGATGTCGGCGCCTTGCCCGAGGTCGCCGCCTGGCTCGACGAAAACGGCCTGGATGTCGGCGATGAACTGCTGCTGCGCCGCGTCGTCGATGCCGGCGGTCGTTCGCGCGCCTGGATCAATGGCTCGCCGGCGACCGTCCAGCAATTGCGCGAGGTTGGCGAATGGCTGGTCGACATTCACGGTCAGCACGCGCATCAGTCGCTGTTGCGCGCCGATGCGCAACGGCAATTGCTTGATGCCCATGCCGGCCAGGGCGATCTGGTGCGCGAAGTCGGCGTTGCCTGGAAAGCCTGGCGCGAGGCGGAGCAATCTTGGCGGACGGCGAGCGATGGCGCGGCGGCGCTGGTGCGTGAGCGCGAACAACTGGAATGGCAGGTCGGCGAGCTCAATGCGCTGGCTTTCACTGCCGACGAATGGAACGAGCTCGACATCGAGCAGCGGCGTCTTGGTCATGCCGCCAGCCTGATCGAGGGCGCGCAGTACGCGCTGTCGGTGCTGGCCGAGGACGAGGGCGCCTGCGAGCGTCAGATCGACCGGGTGGCGACGCGTCTGGCCGGACTGGCCGAATTCGACCCGGCGCTGGCCGATGTTGCCGGTCTGCTCGGTTCGGTGCAGGCTGAATTGTCGGATGCAATATCGACACTGCGTCGCTACACCGATCACGTCGATCTTGATCCGGCCAGGCTGGGCGAGGTCGAGCGTCGCATCGACGCGATCCTGGCGCAGGCGCGCAAACATCGTGTCCAACCGATTGACCTGCCGGGCTTGCTGGCCGGCTGGCAGCAGCGCCTCGGTGAACTGGTGGCGGCTGCCGACCTCGACGCCCTGCAGGCCCGCGTCGAAACCCTGCATGCTGCTTATCTGTCTGTTGCCAGCCGCTTGTCGGCCGGGCGTCGGCAGGCTGCGGACGACATGGGCGCGCGGGTCAGCGAAATCATGCGCCAGCTGGCGCTGTCGTCGGGACGTTTTGAAGTGGCCTTGTTGCCGGTTGAAAATGCTGCGGTCTACGGCCTGGAACAGGTCGAATTCCGCATCGGCGGGCTTGCCGGCAACGAAGCGAAACCGCTGGCCAAGGTTGCTTCCGGCGGCGAACTGTCGCGCATCAGCTTGGCCATCCAGGTGCTGACCTCGCGTTCGGCCAGCGTGCCGACGCTGATCTTCGACGAAGTCGATGTCGGCATCGGCGGCGGCGTCGCCGAGATTGTCGGTCGTCTGTTGCACGAACTCGGCCAGGAGCGTCAGGTGCTATGCGTCACCCATCTGCCGCAGGTGGCGGCGCGGGCTGACTGGCAATGGCAGGTGAGCAAGGCGAATCGGGATGGTGTCGTGCTGTCGGCGATCCAGCCGCTCGACGAGGATGGTCGCGTACGCGAGATCGCGCGAATGCTGGGCGGTGTCGAAATTACCGGGATCACCTTGCAGCACGCCCGCGAATTGTTGCGGTCGACCCCGGCAACAACGTAAAAACCGGGTTTACAGGCCGTCCTGGATCAGGCGGCTGAGCGCATAGGCGGCCAGCGCCAGGAAAAATGTGCCGCTGATCCGGTGTATCCACACCAGTGGCAGCCGATTGAGCAGGCGGCGCCCGGCGACGATACCGAGCAGCGAGGTTGTCGCCAGTGCCAGCGTGGCGCCCGTCCAGATCGCACCGGCGCTGCCGGTGCTGCCCAGGCCGGCAACGGCGATCTGGGTCTTGTCGCCGAATTCAGCGAGGAAAATCAGCAGGAAGGTCGTGGCAAAAATGCCGTGGCCCGGCTTTTCCTCGATCTCCTCATCCTCTTCTTCGTCCTGGTAGCGCAGCGCGCTCATGCCGAAAACGGCGAACAGCACGGCAACCGCCAGCGTGACGACCCAGCCGGGCAGCCAGGCGGCGACGGCGGCACCGAACAGCACGGCGAGCAGGTTGAGCACGGCAAAGGCGGCGATGGCGCCAAGCGCTACCGGCAGGCCGCGATGGCGGGAGGCAAGGGTCATGCAGACAAGCTGGCTCTTGTCGCCGAATTCGGCAAGGCCGATCACCAGAAAGCTGGTGCCGACCGACGAAAGCCAGGCGCCGCTACCCAGGGCAGCAAGTTCGGGCATCAACAGGAAGACTTATTCTTCAGCGTCGTGCAGTTCCGGACGGTTCCGGTTCGGACAGGCTTCCTTGGTGCATTGCGCGTAGAGATAGAGCGCGTGATCCTGGATCTTGAAGCCGCGGTCCTCGGCAATCATGTTTTGCCGACGCTCGATTTCCGGATCGTAGAACTCCTCGACTCGCCCACAATCGACGCAGACCAAGTGGTCGTGGTGTTTGCCGCGGTTGATTTCGAAAACTGCTTTGCCGGATTCGAAGAAGTGGCGTTCGAGCAGGCCGGCCTGCTCGAATTGCGTGAGTACCCGGTAAACGGTGGCCAGACCGATATCCATGTTTTCGGAGATCAGCATGCGGTAGACGTCTTCTGCCGTCATGTGGCGCATCGTGCCCTTTTCGAACAGCTCAAGAATCTTCAGGCGAGGAAAGGTGGCTTTCAGACCGATGTTCTTGAGGCTCTGGGGGTCGCTCATCGTGGTTGTTCCTGTTCTTGCGCGGGGCTGGGAGAGTGATTATTTCGGGTATGATATACCGCTTCACAGCCGATACGAAACCTCCGGAAATCCGCATGCGCCGTTCCCGCACCCTGTTCCTTGTCGCAGCCTGCGCGCTGCTTGCAGCTTGTGCCTACAAGCCAAGCTTCATCAACGAATACAAGATCGACGTCCAGCAAGGCAATGTGCTGACCCAGGACATGGTCGCCCAGCTCAAACCGGGGCAGACCCGGGAGCAGGTTCGTTTCATCCTTGGCAGTCCGCTGATCTCGGACATCTTTCACCGCCAGCGCTGGGATTACGTCTATCGCTTCCGCGAAGGACGTACCGGTGATGTCCAGTCGCGTCAGTTCTCGGTTTTCTTTGACACAGATGGTCGGCTGGAGCGTGTTTCGGGCGATGTGGATGTGGCTTCCGTCGAGGAGCTGACGGCGCCGGTGTCACGTACCCGTGTGGTCGATCTCGGATCGATTTCCGCGGAAGCCGCTGCCGAGCAGGCGCCGGCCATTGAAGAGCCGGGGTTTTTCCGGCGCATGATGAACAAGGTCGGGTTGTAAGCCATGAACAAAGCAAGAATCGGTATTGTCGGTGCGGGCGGTCGCATGGGCCGCATGTTGATCGAAGCCATTCTGAAGGATGATTCGGTGGTTCTTGGTGCCGCCTTCGATGTGCCCGGCAGCCCGGCGATTGGTGCCAATGCCGGGGTGCTGGTCGGCATGGTGAGCGATGTCGTGATTTCCGCCGATCTGGTGAACGGCATGAAGGATATCGACTGCCTGATAGATTTTACGCGTCCGGAAGGTACGCTCGAGCACCTCGAGATATGTCGCAAGGCCGGTGTCGGCATGGTGATCGGGACGACCGGTTTGGACGCCGGAGGCAAGGCGGCAATCGCCGAGGCCGCCAGGGACGTGCCGGTTGTTTTTGCGCCGAACATGGCGGTTGGTGTCAATCTGGTCTTCAAGTTGCTCGATACCGCAGCCCGTATTCTCAACGAAGGTTACGACATCGAGATTGTCGAGGCGCATCACCGGATGAAGGTTGACGCGCCTTCGGGTACCGCCTTGCGCATGGGCGAAGTCGTTGCTGCAGCGCTCGGGCGCGATCTCGCCGACTGCGCCGTGTACGGACGCGAAGGCGTCACCGGTGAGCGTGATCCATCGACCATCGGATTTGCCACGGTACGCGGCGGCGATATTGTCGGTGACCATACCGTCATGTTCTGCGGTCTTGGCGAGCGCGTTGAGGTCACGCACAAGGCCAGCAGCCGCCTGCCGTATGCGCATGGCAGCCTGCGTGCGGCTCGTTTCATTGCCGGCCGTGAAAACGGCCTGTTCGACATGCAGGACGTGCTCGGCTTCCGCTGACTCCGATGAAATCCCGTCTGCTGCAGCGCCAGCTCCAGGAGTTGTTCGGTGGCGAAGGCGAAGCCGGGTTTCAGCAACTGCTGGAGAGGGCAAGGGCGCAGGGGAGTGCAGACCTCGCGCAGGTGGTCGAGAAACTGATCGAGCGGGTTGATGCGTCATACGCTGCCTACGCCGGTCTCAGCAACTGGACCAGCGTGCTTTCAGGTGATGCGCTGGTTGACTGGAACCTGCGCAGCGGCAGTGTCGATTCCGGGCGCCAGTGGAAGGAAATGCTGGGTTACGCCCAGGTGGATATCGACGATACCATCGTCCAGTGGCAGCGCCTGCTGCATCCCGAGGATCTGCGCCTGCTGCAGTCGCGCATGGCCGTCCATATTGCCAACCGTGATCGCTGGTTCGAACTCGAGTGCCGGCTCCGGGCGAAGGACGCTACCTGGCGCTGGTTCATGGTGCGGGGCGCCGTTGCCGCTCGCGATGCTGGCGGCGAGCCGGCGCGCATGCTGGTGCTGCAGCGCGACATCAGCCAGATCAAGGCCGCCGAAGCAGACCTGATTGCGGCCAAGGAAAGCGCCGAATCGGCGAACAAGGCGCGTGGCGCCTTTCTGGCAAACATGAGCCACGAAGTCCGGACGCCGATGAACGGCATCATCGGGATGACCGAACTGGCGCTGGATACCGAACTGGATGCCGAGCAGCGGCATTATCTGAAAACCGTGAAATCGTCGGCAGAGTCGCTGCTGACCATCGTTAACGACATTCTTGATTTCTCGAAGATCGAAGCAGGGCGCATGGAAGTCGAGGCGGTTTCCTTTCTGGTGCATGATGTCGTGCTGGAGGCGGTGCGTGTCCTGGCGGTCAACGCCCACCGCAAGGGCCTGGAGCTGGTGGTCGATATCCGGCCGGAAGTGCCTGGACGCATGGTTGGCGATCCGACCCGGCTGCGTCAGGTGCTGATCAATCTGGTCGGCAATGCCATCAAGTTTACCGAGGCTGGCGAAGTCGTGGTCACGGTGGCGATCAGCCGGGCAGATGTTCGTGAAAGCGAATTGCACGTGGCCGTTCGTGATACCGGAATCGGTGTGCCCAGAGAAAAGCAGCAGTCGATTTTCGATGCGTTTTCCCAGGCCGACGTATCGACGACCCGGCGTTTTGGCGGGACCGGGCTGGGCCTGGCGATCTGCGCGAAGCTGGTGCAGTTGATGGAGGGGAAAATCTGGCTGGAAAGTGTCGAAGGCCAGGGTTCGGTGTTTCATTTTACGGTTTGTCTGCGCGTCGATCCCGGTAGTGCGCTTGTCGCCCAGGCGGCGCAGGCGACGTATCGTGGCCGTCGGGCGTTGATCATCGAAGACAGCCCGGTGGCCGGTCACTGCATGCTGGCGATGCTGGAAGGCTTTGGCGTGCAGGCATCGCTGGTGGCGGATGCCGCCCAGGCTGTTGCCGCGATGGATAACAGCCGGCGCATGGAATTCCCCTTCGATTATTTGTTTGTCGATGCCGCCATGGCCCCACCGGCTGGCATGGCGCTGGTTGAGAGCTGGCGCCAGGCGGGGCAGCGTGAGCGCCTGATGGTCATGCTGACAACCGAGAATCAGCGTCAGGATCTGGGTCGGCTGCGCGAGTTGGGGGTTACGGTTCATCTGGTAAAACCGGTTGGTGCCGGCGATCTAGAGGTTGCGCTGGGGTTGGCCGAGGTTTCCGGTGGCGGTGCGTCGGCAACGCTTGAGCTGGACGCCTTCGAGGTTGATGAGGTGGCGCAGGCCTCGGCGGTGCGAGGCTTGCGTGTTCTTCTCGTCGAGGACAATCCGGTCAATCAGGAACTGGCGCTTCGTCTTCTTGAACGTCGCGGACACCAGGTCAAGGTGGCGAACAACGGCGCCGAGGCGGTGGATATGTTCGATAGGGGCTCGTTCGAGGTCATCCTGATGGACATGCAGATGCCGGTGATGGGGGGCATCGAGGCGACCGAGGCGATTCGTTCGCACGAAATGCGCCGCAGCTGGGTCGTGTCGCACGAGATGAAGCCGATCTACATCATCGCGATGACGGCCAATGTCATGGAAAGCGATCGCGAACGTTGTCTGGCGGCAGGGATGAATGATTACGTTGCCAAGCCTTTGCGCCCGGAGGATCTCTTTGATGCCCTGGCGCGCGCATCCGGCGACGAGTCGGGAGCGATTTCGCTGGTGGCGCCGGTGGCTGTGCGAACGCATGCCTCAGGACTGGATCTGAAGGCGGCCCTGGACAATCTGGGCGATGTGGATCTGCTGGCAACGATGGCCGAGATGCTGCTCGGCGAGTGGCAGAGCCACCTGGATAACCTGAAACGCTCGCTTGATGCCCGGGATATCGTGGCGGTTCGCATGCACTCGCATACCCTGAAAAGCCTGGTGGCGATGTTCCACGCTGAAGGCGCTCGCCGGCATGCGCTTGCGATCGAGCATGCGGTCATGGCCGAAGAGCTTGACTGGTTGGCGTGCACCACAGCCTTTCAGGCGCTGGCTCTGGAGATGGAGCGGATTCGGCCGCACCTGCAGACCTTTGTCGAGACTCGCCTAATTCCTTGAATTTGCCTGAAAAGGCGGTTTTCAGCTAAAATGCGAAGGTTAAAAAAAGCACAAGCGGGGAGGCGCGAGCCTTCCCGCTTGGCACATGAACAAGCAGAAAATAACAGGAGAGCCGTCGTGTCGCTGCTGCCCTCATTCATACCCGCCATTCTCGCCCTCGCCGACGGAACGGTTTTCAAGGGCCAATCCATCGGCGCTGATGGTGTCACCAGTGGCGAGGTGGTGTTCAACACCGCCATGTCCGGTTACCAGGAAATCCTTACCGATCCTTCCTACTGCCGGCAGATCGTTACGCTGACTTACCCGCATATCGGCAACACCGGTTGCAATGCGGAGGATTTCGAGTCCGCCGCCAATCACGCCGCCGGCCTGGTCATTCGCGACCTGCCGCTGGTCGCCTCCAGCTGGCGTTCGCAGGAAGACCTGTCGTCGTATCTGAAAAAGCACGGCATCGTTGCCATTGCCGGCATCGATACGCGCAAGCTGACCCGCATTCTGCGCGAGAAGGGTGCGCAGGCTGGTTGCATCCTCGCAGGCGAAGTCGATGAGGCAAAGGCCCTGGCTGCTGCCCGCGCCTTCCCCGGGCTGGCCGGCATGGATCTGGCCAAGGTTGTTTCGGCCACCTCGGGCTATGCCTGGAGCGAAGCCGAGTGGACGCTGACCGGTTACAAGCAGGCCGCCGCGCCGCGCTTCCATGTCGTTGCCTATGACTTCGGGGTCAAGCGCAACATCCTGCGCATGCTCGCCGAGCGTGGCGTCAAGCTGACCGTCGTGCCGGCCCAGACGCCGGCTGCCGAAGTTCTGGCGATGAAGCCGGACGGTGTTTTCCTGTCCAATGGCCCGGGCGATCCGGAGCCTTGCGATTACGCCATCGCGGCGATTCGCGAGTTCCTTGACCGTGGTATCCCGACCTTCGGCATCTGCCTCGGCCATCAATTGCTGGCGCTGGCTTCCGGGGCGAAGACGCTGAAGATGAAGTTCGGTCACCACGGCGCCAACCATCCGGTCAAGGATATGGATACCGGCCAGGTGCTGATCACCAGCCAGAACCACGGTTTTGCGGTCGACGCCGATTCCCTGCCGAAAAACCTGCGGGCCACGCATGTCTCGCTGTTCGACGGTTCGCTGCAGGGGATTGCCCGTACCGACGTGCCGGCCTTCTCCTTCCAGGGACACCCGGAAGCGAGCCCCGGCCCGCACGACGTGGCTTACCTGTTCGATCGCTTCCTTGACACCATGACGCGGGGCGCGGTTGCGTTGTCCCCTGCGCTCAACAACGCGCAATAAGCGGCACAGAGAGAGATAAAGATGCCGAAACGTACAGACATCAAGAGTGTTTTGATCATTGGTGCCGGCCCGATCATCATCGGCCAGGCCTGCGAATTCGACTACTCCGGTGCCCAGGCCTGCAAGGCACTGCGCGAGGAGGGTTACAAGGTCATCCTGGTGAATTCGAACCCGGCGACGATCATGACCGACCCGGAAATGGCCGACGTCACCTACATCGAGCCGATCACCTGGCAGGTTGTCGCCAAGATCATCGAGAAGGAGCGCCCGGACGCGCTGCTGCCAACGATGGGCGGCCAGACCGCGCTGAACTGCGCGCTCGACCTCGACCGTGAGGGCGTCCTCGCCAAGTTCAACGTCGAGCTGATCGGCGCTTCCAAGGAAGCCATCGACAAGGCCGAGGATCGCCAGAAGTTCAAGGACGCGATGACCAAGATCGGTCTCGGTTCGGCCCGCTCGGCCACTGCGCACAGCATGGAAGAGGCTTACCAGGTGCAGGCGACGATCGGTTTCCCGACGATCATCCGGCCGTCGTTCACGCTCGGCGGTACCGGCGGCGGCATTGCCTACAACATGGAAGAGTTCGAGACCATCTGCAAACGCGGTCTCGAAGCCTCGCCGACCAACGAGCTGCTGATCGAAGAATCGCTGCTTGGCTGGAAGGAATACGAGATGGAAGTGGTCCGCGACAAGGCGGACAACTGCATCATCATCTGCTCGATCGAAAACCTCGATCCGATGGGCGTGCATACCGGTGACTCGATCACCGTTGCCCCGGCGCAGACGCTGACCGACAAGGAATACCAGATCCTGCGCAACGCCTCGATCGCCGTGCTGCGCGAAATCGGCGTCGATACCGGTGGTTCGAACGTGCAGTTCTCGATCAACCCGAAGGACGGTCGGATGATCGTCATCGAGATGAATCCGCGCGTGTCGCGTTCGTCGGCGCTGGCTTCCAAGGCGACCGGCTTCCCGATCGCCAAGATCGCCGCCAAGCTGTCGGTCGGCTACACGCTCGACGAACTCTCCAACGACATTACCGGCGGCAAGACGCCGGCGTCGTTCGAGCCGTCGATCGACTACGTCGTCACCAAAGTGCCGCGTTTCGCCTTCGAGAAGTTCCCGCAGGCCGATTCGACGCTGACGACGCAGATGAAGTCGGTCGGCGAAGTCATGGCCATCGGCCGCACCTTCCAGGAATCGCTGCAGAAGGCGCTGCGTGGTCTGGAAGTCGGTGTGGATGGCTTCAATCTGAAGACGGTCGATCCGGAAACCATCGACGAGCAACTGGCGCGTCCGTCGCCGGATCGCCTGTGGTACGTTGCCGATGCTTTCGGTGTCGGCATGTCGGTCGACAAGGTTTTCGAACTGACTAAGATCGATCCGTGGTTCCTCGAGCAGATCAAGGAAATCGTCGATCTCGAACTGGCCGTGGAAAAACGCGAATTTTCGTCGTTGACCGCAGAAGAGCTGCGTTTCCTGAAGCGCAAGGGCTTTGCCGACCGTCGTCTGGCCTATTTGCTGAAAACCAGCGAATCCGACTTCCGCAAGCGTCGTCATGAGCTGAATGTCCGTCCGGTGTACAAGCGCGTCGATACCTGCGCCGCCGAATTCGCCACCGGCACGGCCTACATGTACTCGACCTACGAGGACGAGTGCGAAGCCAAGCCGACCGACAAGAAGAAGATCATGGTCCTGGGTGGCGGTCCGAACCGCATCGGCCAGGGCATCGAGTTCGACTACTGCTGCGTGCATGCCGCCATGGCGATGCGCGAAGACGGTTACGAGACGATCATGGTCAACTGCAACCCGGAAACGGTTTCCACCGACTACGACACCTCCGATCGCCTGTACTTCGAGCCGCTGACGCTGGAAGACGTACTCGAAATCTGCGCCATCGAGAAGCCGGTCGGCGTCATCGTCCAGTACGGCGGCCAGACGCCGCTGAAGCTGGCGCTGGCGCTGGAAGCCAATGGCGTGCCGATCATCGGCACGACGCCGGAATCGATCGACATCGCCGAAGACCGCGAGCGCTTCCAGAAGCTGCTGCACGACCTCGGCCTGAAGCAGCCGCCGAACCGCACGGCGCGTACCGAAGAAGATGCGCTGCGCCTGGCACAGGAAATCGGCTACCCGCTGGTTGTCCGTCCGTCTTACGTGCTCGGCGGCCGGGCCATGGAAATCGTCCATGAGCAAAAGGATCTCGAGCGCTACATGCGTGAAGCGGTCAAGGTTTCCAACGATTCGCCGGTGCTGCTCGACCGCTTCCTCAACGACGCCGTCGAGTGCGACGTCGATGCGCTGTCCGACGGCGTGGAAGTGATCATCGGTGGCGTCATGGAACACATCGAACAGGCTGGCGTGCACTCCGGCGACTCGGCCTGCTCGCTGCCGCCGTACTCGCTGTCCGCCGCCGTCCAGGACGAACTGCGCCGGCAGACCCAGTTGATGGCCAAGGCGCTGAATGTCTGTGGCCTGATGAACGTGCAGTTCGCGATCAAGGACAACGACGTCTACGTGCTGGAAGTGAATCCGCGCGCCTCGCGGACCGTGCCCTACGTCTCCAAGGCGACCGGCCTGCAGCTGGCCAAGATTGCCGCCCGCTGCATGGCCGGCAAGAGCTTGAAGGCCCAGGGCGTGACCCGGGAAGTGGTGCCGCCGTATTTCTCGGTCAAGGAAGCCGTCTTCCCGTTCGTCAAGTTCCCGGGTGTCGATACCATTCTTGGCCCGGAAATGAAGTCGACCGGAGAAGTCATGGGGGTCGGTGTCACCTTCGCCGAGGCTTTCGTCAAGTCGCAACTGGCGGCCGGCGTCAAGCTGCCGTCGTCGGGCCGGGTTTTCCTGTCGGTCAAGGACAGCGACAAGCCGAAGGCGATCGAGATTGCCCGTCACCTGCATGAAGCCGGCTTCCAGCTGGTTGCCACGCGCGGTACGGCGCATGCCATCGAGGCTGCCGGCTTGCCGGTGCAGCCGGTCAACAAGGTGACCGAAGGTCGCCCGCACATCGTCGACATGATCAAGAACAACGAGATTTCGTTGATCATCAACACCGTCGAGGAAAAGCGCGGCGCGATCAACGACTCGCGTTCGATCCGGACCTCGGGCCTGCAGGCGCGGGTGACGATGTACACGACGATCTGGGGTGCCGAGGCCGCTGCCGAAGGTATCCGCAATCTTGGCGAACTCGTGGTATATCCGATTCAGGCGCTGCACCAGCAGCTTCACTGAGACCAACCAGAACCACCGCCGGGTCGTCCCGTTCGGGCGCCGGCGGTTTTGCTTTTGCAGGGAAAAACATGAGCAAAGTCCCGTTGACCGTAAAAGGTGCCGAGAAACTCCGCGAGGAGTTGCATCGCCTGAAAACCGTCGATCGCCCGTGGGTGATCGGCGCCATCGCCGAGGCGCGCGCGCACGGCGACTTGTCGGAAAATGCCGAGTACGATGCCGCCAAGGAGCGCCAGGGTTTCATCGAAGGACGCATCCAGGAAGTCGAGGGCAAACTCTCGAACGCCCAGATCATCGACCCGACGCTGCTTGATGCCGATGGCCGCTGTGTTTTCGGTGCCACCGTCGAGATCGAGGATCAGGATAGCGGCGACGTCGTCGTCTACCAGATCGTTGGTGAGGACGAGGCTGACATCAAGGCGAACAAGCTGTCCGTCAATTCGCCGATGGCCCGGGCGCTGATCGGCAAGTACGCCGGCGATATCGCCCAGGTGCAGGCGCCGGGCGGCATTCGCGAGTTTGAAATCATCGACGTCCGTTACGAGTAAGCCGCATGCGCCGGATTTCCGAAGCCCTCTACCTGTTCTCCATCACGCTGTGGGCCGGCGGATTGTGGGCGATCGGTTATCTGGCGGCGCCGGTGCTGTTTTCCCAGCTGGGTGACCGGCAACTGGCCGGCATGGTCGCTGGCAAGCTGTTTGCGCTGATCGGCTGGATCGGTCTCGGAGCGGCAGCCTATCTGCTGGTCTTCCTGGTCGGTCGCTGGGGCGCGCGGGTGTTCCGGCTGGCCGGTCTGTGGCTGGTGCTGCTGATGGCGGCGATGGCCGCCGTGCAGTTGTTCGGCATCCAGCCGCTGATGGAGCAGCTGAAGCTCGATGCCCTGCCGCGCGAGGTCATGGAAAGCGTGTTGCGCGACCGCTTTGCGACCTGGCACGGCGTGTCCAGTATTCTCTACCTGGTGCAGAGCGTGCTGGGACTGTGGCTGGTTGTCTGGAGCGGCCGCGGCCTGCGCTGATCAGCCCTGGTGGCTGCGCTTGGTGCGGCGGGGTTCCGAAGAACGGGATTTTTGTGCTTTCTTGCGGTCGACCGCAGAATTTTCAGGATTTTCCCGGTAAACAATGAGTAGTTTGCCGATGTGCTGGACCGCAGTGGCAGCCAGTTCGCTGCAGATGCGTTCCAGGTAGCTCAGGCGATTCTCGCGGCTGTCGCCGTAAACACGAATCTTGATGAGTTCGTGTGCCTTGAGGCTGACATCGATTTCCTTCAGGACGGCATCGGTGAGACCATTCTCGGAAATCGATACGACGGGGTTCAGGCCGTGGGCGCGGGCGCGCAGTTCACGAATCTGGGCAGACAATAATGGCGGCATGGAATACGCTTTCAAAAACAGGCATTTTACCGAATGAAAAGAACCAGAACCAGCAAGGCCTGGATGCGCGAGCATATAAATGATCAATACGTCCAGTTGGCAAAGAAGGAAGGCTGGCGTTCGCGTGCTGCTTTCAAGCTGATGGAGATCGACGACAAGGACAAGTTGCTGAAGCGCGGCGAGGTGGTGGTCGACCTCGGCGCGACCCCAGGCGGCTGGTCCCAGGTGGCAATCCAGCGGGTGGGCGGCGAAGGTCTGGTGTTCGCGCTCGACCTGCTGGAGATGGAGCCGATCCGCGGCGTGCATTTCATCCAGGGCGATTTTCGCGAGGATGAAGTGCTGCATCAACTGGAAGAAAAACTCGGCGATCGTCGCGTGGGGCTTGTAATGTCGGACATGGCCCCCAATATGTCTGGTGTACCCCTTGTCGATCAGGCGCGGGTCATGCATCTGGCGGAACTGGGCCTCGAGTTTTCGCGGCAGCATTTGAAACCGGATGGTGCTTTCCTGGTCAAAGTCTTTCAGGGCAGTGATTACGAAAAGTTCGTCAAGGCCCTGCGCGAGACTTTTCGTACCGTCGCCGTGCGCAAACCCGACGCTTCGCGAGATCGCAGCCCGGAGATTTACTTGCTTGGCCGCACATTGCGTTGATGGTTTTGTTTAGAATGGTGTTTTTATCGCTCGACGTAGCAGAAGGAGAGCAAGCTTGAACAACATGTTCAAAAACCTCGCGATCTGGATGGTGATCGGCCTCGTGCTGATGACCGTCTTCAACCAGTTCAGTACCCGCCAGGTGGCAACCGGCGCGGTCGAGTACTCCCAGTTTCTTGAAGAAGTGAAGCAGGGACGTATCTCCAAGGTGGTCATGGAAGGTCGCACCCTGAAGGCTACGACGAACGACGGCAAGCGGATCACCACCTACTCGCCGCCGGATCTCTGGCTGGTCTCCGATCTGCTCAAGTACGACGTCAAGATCGAAGCCAAGCCGGAAGAAGAGCCTTCGTTCCTGATGAACATCTTTGTCAGCTGGTTCCCGATGCTGCTGCTGATCGGCGTCTGGGTTTTCTTCATGCGCCAGATGCAGGGTGGAGGCAAGGGCGGTGCCTTCTCCTTCGGCAAGTCGAAGGCGCGGATGATGGATGAGTCCACCAATGTCATCACCTTTGCCGATGTCGCCGGTTGCGACGAGGCGAAGGAAGAGGTCCAGGAAATTGTCGATTTCCTGCGCGATCCTTCCAAGTTCCAGAAGCTCGGCGGCCGCATTCCCAAGGGCGTGCTGATGGTCGGCAACCCGGGTACCGGCAAGACCCTGCTCGCCAAGGCAATTGCCGGCGAGGCCAAGGTGCCGTTCTTCAGCATCTCCGGTTCCGATTTCGTCGAAATGTTCGTCGGTGTCGGTGCCGCGCGTGTCCGCGACATGTTCGAGAACGCCAAGAAGCACGCACCGTGCATCATCTTCATCGACGAAATCGACGCCGTCGGTCGCCATCGCGGTGCCGGCCTGGGTGGCGGTAACGACGAGCGCGAACAGACGCTGAACCAGTTGCTGGTCGAGATGGACGGTTTTGAAGGTCATTCCGGCACCATCGTCATCGCCGCCACCAATCGTCCGGACATCCTCGACCCGGCGCTGCTGCGTCCGGGCCGTTTCGACCGCCAGGTTGTCGTGCCCTTGCCTGACATCCGTGGTCGTGAGGAAATCCTCAAGGTACACATGCGCAAGGTGCCGATCGCCGGTGACATCAAGGCTGACGTCATCGCCCGCGGTACCCCCGGTTTCTCCGGTGCCGATCTGGCCAACCTGGTGAACGAAGCGGCGCTGTTTGCCGCCCGCCGGAACAAGCGCCTGGTCGATATGGACGACTTCGAAATGGCCAAGGACAAGATCATGATGGGTGCCGAGCGCCGCAGCATGGTCATGAACGAGGAAGAGAAGCGCAATACCGCCTATCACGAGTCCGGTCATGCCGTCGTCGCCAAGCTGGTGCCGAAGTCCGATCCGGTGCACAAGGTCACGATTATTCCGCGTGGCCGGGCGCTGGGCCTGACCATGCAGTTGCCGGAAGAGGATCGCTACGCCTACGACCGCCAGTACCTGATGAGCCGTATTGCCGTGTTGTTCGGTGGCCGCATTGCCGAAGAGCTGTTCATGAACCAGATGACCACCGGCGCTTCCAATGACTTCGAGCGGGCCACTGCGATGGCGCGTGACATGGTCACCCGCTACGGCATGTCGGATCTGGGCGTCATGGTCTATGGCGAGAATGAAGGCGAGGTTTTCCTCGGTCGCTCGGTCACGCAGCACAAGAACGTTTCCGAAGCGACGATGCAGAAGGTCGATCTGGAAATCCGTCGCATCATCGATCAGCAGTACGCGCTGGCGCGTCAGTTGCTGGAAGATAACCGCGACAAGGTCGAGGCCATGACCAAGGCCCTGCTCGAGTGGGAAACCATCGATGCCGACCAGATCGACGACATCATGGATGGCAAGCCACCGCGTCCGCCGAAACCGACCCAGGGCAGCAAGCGCCCCAGCGCTTCCGATGAAACCCCGGGGGCGGAACCCAGTGCGCCGGCAACGGCCTGAGTGAATCCAGCAGGCAAGCCGGGAGATTTCTCCCGGCTTTTTTCATGATGAAAAAAATCCAGTTCGGCAGTTACCACCTCGGGATTGAGCGCCCGCTGGTGATGGGCATCGTCAACCTGACACCCGACTCCTTTTCCGGGGATGGTCTGCTTGGCGATGTTGCAGCATCGATTGCTCATGCCCGCCGGCAGCTTGAAGCGGGCGCCGATATCCTCGATATTGGCGCCGAGTCATCCCGGCCGGGGGCGGTGCCGACACCTGAAGACGAGGAATTGCGCCGTCTGTTGCCGGTGTTGAAGGAAATTGTTGGCTGGGGGGTGCCGGTATCCGTCGATACCTACAAGCCGGGCGTGATGCGCGCGGCGATCGATGCCGGGGCCAGCATGATCAACGACATTGCCGGGCTGGCTTCGCCGGAATCGCTGGCAGCGGTTGCCGGTAGCGATTGTGCAGTGTGCGTCATGCACATGCAGGGGCAGCCCGGGGTGATGCAGCAGGCGCCGGCCTATGTCGACGTGGTTGCGGAGGTCGGGAGCTGGCTGCGTGCGGCGGCCGGTCGCTGTCTGGAGGCGGGTATCGCCGGCGAACGCATCGTGCTGGATCCAGGCTTCGGATTCGGCAAGACGCTGGCGCACAATTTGTCCTTGTTTCGCGCGTTGACCGCAGAAGTCTGGGACGATTTTCCGCTGTTGGTCGGGGTGTCGCGCAAATCGATGCTCGGCGGGATCACCGGGCGACCGGTGCAGGAGCGTCTGGCTGCGAGTATCGCGGCGGCTGTGCTGGCCGCCGAGAAGGGCGCTGCCATCCTGCGCGTGCATGATGTCGCAGAAACAAGGGATGCGCTGGCAGTGTGGTCGGCCATCAACAAAGGGGAGTTAAATGACTAGAAAATATTTCGGGACTGATGGTGTACGTGGACGGGTCGGGCAGTTGCCGATCACGCCGGATTTCGTCATGCGCCTGGGCTTTTCGGCCGGCAAGGTCCTGCTCGAGCGCAGCACGATGCCAGCAGGTGAGCGCCCTGGAGTTCTGATCGGCAAGGACACGCGGGTTTCAGGTTACATGCTGGAGTCGGCGCTGGAGGCAGGTTTTTCAGCTGCCGGCGTTGATGTCTGCCTGGTCGGACCGATGCCGACCCCAGCCGTTGCCTATCTCACCCGGGCGTTGCGCCTGCAGGCCGGGATCGTCATTTCGGCATCGCATAATCCCTATTACGACAACGGGATCAAGTTTTTCTCGGCACAGGGAACAAAGCTGCCCGACGAGATGGAGCATGAAATCGAGGCCGGCATCGATCAGGAAATGCTCTGTGTCCAGTCGGCCGATCTTGGCCGGGCTCGGCGTATCGACGATGCTCGCGGGCGTTACATCGAATTCTGCAAGAGCACATTCCCCAACGATTTCGATCTGCGTGGCCTGAAGATCGTTGTCGATTGCGCGCATGGTGCGGCCTATCACATCGCCGCCGATGTGTTTCACGAACTGGGCGCTGAAGTTGTGGCCATCGGGGTGCAGCCAAACGGACTGAACATCAACGCCGAGGTTGGGGCGACTGCACCGCAGGCGTTGCGTGAAGCCGTCCTGGCCAATCGTGCCGACCTTGGCATCGCGCTGGATGGTGATGCCGACCGTATCCAGATGGCTGATGCCGAGGGGAATCTGTACGACGGCGATCAACTGCTGCTCGCCATTGTGCGCAGTCGGGCGCTGAAGCAGCCTGTGCAGGGCGTGGTCGGTACGTTGATGAGCAATCTGGCGCTGGAGCACGCATTGGGGCGGATGGGTGTGCCTTTCGTGCGGGCAGCAGTCGGTGACCGGTATGTGGTGGAAGCCCTGCATCGTAACGGCTGGCTGTATGGTGGGGAGAATTCCGGTCATATTCTTGCCCTTGATCGGCATTCGACCGGGGACGGAATCGTCGCCGGCCTGCAGGTCCTGGCCGCGTTGCGCGAGTCTGGCGGCGATCTCAAATCCCTGCTTGGCTCGCTCGTGCTGTATCCGCAGAAGTTGATCAATGTGCCGGTTGCCAAAGGGTTTGCATGGCAGGATTGTCCGTCCATCATCGAGGTGCGGGATGCTGTTGAAGCCCGTTTGGCCGGGCGTGGGCGAGTGCTGCTGCGGCCGTCGGGAACCGAGCCCTTGTTGCGGGTGATGGTCGAGGGAGAGGATGTTGTCGAAGTGGTCTCCGCGGCTGAAGAAATTGCAGCCGTGGTCCGGAGTGCGGCCGCGGGCTAGTTGGTGCCCCCGGTCTGACATTGACCCGGAGCCGGCGGACTCGCTATAATCTTCAGGTTTTTGCCATCGGAATCACTGTGTTAATGCGTCGCAAGCTAGTCGCCGGAAACTGGAAGATGCACGGCAGCCTGTCCCGAAATGGCGAGCTGCTGGGTCAGCTTGCGGCACATGCGGGTGAAATGGCCTGTGAGATGCTTGTTTGTCCGCCGTTTCCTTACCTGGCTCAGGCGCAGCTTCTGCTTGCCGGGTCCGGGATTGGCCTTGGTGCTCAGAATCTGAGCGAGCATCCGGTCGGGGCTTTTACTGGCGAGGTTTCTGCCGACATGCTGGCAGATTTCGGTTGTCGCCATGTGTTGGTGGGGCATTCCGAGCGTCGCAGCCTGTTTGCCGAGTCGGATGTTCTTGTGGCTGCCAAATTCGAAGCTGCAAGGCGTGCTGGCTTGGTGCCGGTGCTTTGTGTTGGCGAAACCCTGGCAGAGCGTGAAGCGGGTCTGACGGGGGAGGTGGTGTCGCGGCAGTTGCTGGCGGTTTTGCAGCGTACTGGTGTTGCCGCGATGCGCGATGCGCTTGTTGCCTATGAGCCGGTCTGGGCGATCGGTACGGGTCGGACGGCGACGCCGGCCCAGGCTCAGGAAGTGCATGCGGCCATCCGTTCGTTGGTTGCTGGGTATGATGCGGATGTTGCAGGTGGGTTGCGCATTTTGTACGGTGGCAGTGTCAAACCGCAGAATGCGCTGGAATTGTTCGGGCAGCCGGATATCGATGGTGGTTTGATCGGTGGTGCTGCTCTTGTTGCAGAAGATTTTTTGGCGATTTGTCGCGCCGCGAACTGATAGGCATACAAGATGAGCTGGTTGTTTTCCGTAGTACTGACTGTCCATATTCTGGTGGCGCTGGCAATTATCGGCCTGGTGCTGATGCAGCATGGCAAGGGGGCTGACATGGGGGCTGCGTTTGGTAGCGGCGCTTCCGGCAGCTTGTTTGGTGCTTCCGGTTCGGCGAACTTTCTCAGTCGCACGACCGGGGTGCTGGCGGCCGTCTTTTTTCTGACCAGTCTTTCTCTTGCCTACATTGCCTCCGACAAGCCAAAAACGGCTGGTAGTCTGATGCAAGAATCTGTACAATCGCAGGCTGTTTCGCCGGCGGCTCCGGCTGTTGGCGAAGGGTCGAATGTTCCTGCTGGTGCGGGTTCCAAGGCTCAGGATATTCCTAAGTAACGCAAGGTGGTCTGTCCGGCATGAATCCCTCGCCGGGTAGTCCAAAAGATGTGCCGACGTGGTGAAATTGGTAGACACGCTATCTTGAGGGGGTAGTGGCGCAAGCTGTGCGAGTTCGAGTCTCGCCGTCGGCACCAAAAAACTGGGCTGGTCGTTGCAATCCGGCTGACCCGTATAAAAACTGACAACTTGGCGGCGGATTATGGAAGCGTACTTTCCGATCCTTATGTTCGTGCTCGTGGGGGTTGCAGTCGGCGTTCTGCCGGTTGCGATGGGCTTCATGCTCGCTCCGCGTCGCCCGGATCCTGAAAAGCTCTCGCCCTACGAGTGCGGCTTCGAGGCTTTTGAAGATGCGCGCATGAAGTTTGACGTGCGCTATTACCTGGTTGCAATCCTTTTCATCCTGTTCGATCTTGAAATCGCGTTCCTCGTTCCGTGGGCAACCGTTTTCTCGGACATGGTTGCCATCGATTCGCTGAAGGTTTTCGGCTTTGTCGAAATGTTGATCTTCATGGGCATTCTGGCGCTGGGCGATATCTACGCCTGGGCCAAGGGTGCCCTCGAGTGGGAATGAGGGCGTTAAATGGCAATCGAAGGCATTCTTCAGGAAGGCTTTGTCACCACTACGGCTGACAAGCTGATCAACTACATGCGCACCGGCTCGATGTGGCCGATGACATTCGGTCTGGCGTGCTGTGCCGTGGAAATGATCCATGCCGGCTGCTCGCGTTATGACCTCGACCGCTTCGGCATCGTTTTTCGCCCCAGCCCGCGTCAGTCGGACGTGATGATTGTGGCCGGTACGCTGACCAACAAGATGGCGCCGGCCTTGCGCAAGGTCTACGATCAGATGGCCGAGCCACGCTGGGTCGTCTCCATGGGGTCCTGTGCCAACGGCGGTGGTTATTACCACTATTCCTATTCCGTCGTACGCGGCTGTGACCGCATCGTGCCGGTCGATATCTATGTGCCAGGCTGTCCGCCTACCGCCGAGGCCCTGTTGTACGGGCTCATCCAGCTGCAGAACAAGATACGCCGCACCAACACCATTGCTCGCTAATTTTCGAGGCTGATCCTTATGTCTGCCAAGCTGGAAGCGCTTAGCCAAAAAATGCAGGATCGTTTCGGGGACAAGATCGCTTCGTCGAAGCTTGCCCTGGGCGAACTGACCGTCGAGGTGGCGGCTGCTGATTATCGTGAGTTCATGCAGGCGCTACGCGATGAGCCTGAATTCTCGTTTGAGGAGTTGATCGACCTGTGTGGCGTCGATTATTCGACCTGGGGTGATGGTGCGTGGCAGGGCAAGCGCTTTGCTGCGGTAGTGCACCTGCTGTCGATCGCCCATAATGTCCGTTTGCGGGTTCGTGTCTATGCCGATTCCGATGAGTTTCCCGCGGTCGACTCGGTCACCGCGCTGTGGACCAGTGCCAACTGGTTCGAACGCGAGGCTTTTGATCTTTATGGCATCGCTTTCGTCGGCCATGAAGACTTGCGCCGCATCCTGACCGATTACGGCTTCATCGGTCATCCCTTCCGTAAGGACTTTCCGATTTCCGGGCATGTTGAAATGCGTTATGACCCCGATCAAGGTCGGGTGATCTATCAGCCCGTTACCATCGAACCTCGCGAAAACACCCCGCGCATTGTCCGCGAAGATACCTACGGGGATCCGTCACATGGCTGATATCCGCAATTACACCCTGAACTTCGGTCCGCAGCACCCTGCGGCCCACGGCGTGCTGCGTCTGGTGCTCGAAATGGACGGCGAAGTCGTCCAGCGTGCCGACCCGCACATCGGCCTCCTGCACCGCGCCACCGAAAAGCTGGCCGAGACTCGCACCTGGGTTCAGTCGGTGCCGTACATGGATCGCCTCGACTACGTGTCGACGATGTGTAACGAGCATGCCTACTGTCTCGGTGTCGAAAAGCTGCTGCAGATCGAGGTGCCGGAGCGCGGCAAGTATATCCGCACGATGTTCGACGAAGTCACCCGCATCCTCAACCACCTGTTGTGGATCGGCTGTCACGCCCTCGACGTCGGTGCGATGACCATGGCGCTTTATACGTTCCGCGAGCGCGAAGACCTGATGGATGCCTACGAAGCTGTCTGTGGCGCCCGTCTGCATGCCGCCTACTATCGTCCGGGCGGCGTCTATCGTGATCTGCCGGATCGCATGCCGCAATACCGCGAATCGACCTGGACCAGCGCCAAGAAGGCCAAGGATCTCAACGACAATCGCAGTGGATCGCTGCTCGATTTCCTTGAGGACTTCACTGAGCGCTTCCCGAAATACCATGCCGAATATCACACACTGCTGACCGACAACCGGATCTGGAAGCAGCGTCTGGTCAATGTCGGTATCGTCAGTCCCGAGCGGGCGATGCAACTGGGTTTCACCGGTGCCATGCTGCGCGGTTCGGGGATTGCATGGGATTTGCGCAAGAAGCAGCCCTATGCTGCTTACGACAAGGTCGATTTCGACGTGCCGGTCGGTGTCAGTGGCGACAGCTACGATCGCTACCTGGTGCGCATGGAAGAAATGCTCCAGTCGAATCGCATCATCAAGCAGTGCATTGCCTGGCTGCGTGCCAATCCGGGTCCGGTGATCACTGACAACCACAAGGTTGCGCCGCCGGATCGCGAAAGCATGAAGTCGAACATGGAAGAGTTGATCCACCACTTCAAGCTGTTCACCGAAGGTATCCACGTACCGCCGGGTGAGGCCTATGCGGCAATCGAACACCCGAAGGGCGAGTTTGGCATCTACTTCATTTCCGATGGTGCCAACAAGCCTTATCGCATGAAAATCCGTGCGCCGGGTTTTGCCCATCTGGCTGCGATGGATGAAATGGCCAACGGCCACATGCTTGCCGACGTCGTTACGATCATCGGTTCCCAGGATGTTGTTTTTGGCGAGATTGACCGCTGATGTTTTCCGCTGACACCCTAGAGAAATTTGCCCGCGAGGTCGCCAAGTACCCCGCCGATCAAAAACAGTCTGCTGTCATGGCCTGTCTGGCGCATGCTCAGGAAGCGCTCGGCTGGTTGCCACCCGAGGCGATCGAAGGCGTTGCCAATTATCTCGGCATGCCACCGATTGCGGCATACGAAGTGGCCTCGTTCTACAACATGTACGATCTGAAACCGGTCGGCAAGTACAAGATCACTGTCTGCACCAACCTGCCGTGCGCGCTTTCCGGCGGCTATCACGCTGGCGAATACCTGCAGCAGAAGCTCGGTGTCGGTTACGGCGAAACGACTGCTGACGGCAAATTCACGCTGAAGGAAGGCGAGTGCATGGGCGCTTGCGGCGATGCGCCCGTATTCATCGTCAATAATCGATCGATGTGCAGTCACATGCACCCGGAACAGATCGACAAGCTGCTTGAGGAGTGCAAATAATGGCCATGCTCGGTGCAATCACCCCGGTGCTGATGGCCGGTCTGGATGGTGACAACAGCTGGAGCCTGAAGGATTACGTGGCCCGTGGCGGTTACGAACAGCTCAAGCGCATCCTGATCAACAAGATGACCCAGGAAGACGTCATTGGCGAGGTCAAGAAATCCGTGCTGCGCGGTCGTGGTGGCGCCGGTTTTCCGACTGGCCTGAAATGGTCGTTCATGCCGCGTTCGTTCCCGGGCGACAAGTACGTTGTCTGCAATACCGACGAGGGCGAACCGGGGACCTTCAAGGACCGCGACATCATGCGCTACAACCCGCATGCGGTCATCGAAGGCATGGCCATCGCCGCCTTCGCGATGGGTGCCAATCGCGGTTACAACTATGTGCACGGCGAGATCTGGGAACTGTACAAGCGTTTCGAAGCTGCCCTGGATGAAGCGCGTGCGGCAGGTTTCATCGGCCAGAACATCCTCGGCTCGGGTTTCAACTTCGAGTTGTTTGCTCATCATGGCTACGGCGCCTATATTTGCGGTGAGGAAACAGCGCTGCTCGAGTCGATCGAAGGCAAGAAGGGGCAGCCACGTTTCAAGCCGCCGTTCCCGGCCTCCTTCGGTCTCTACGGCAAGCCGACGACGATCAACAATACCGAGACTTTCGCCTCCATTCCCTTCATCCTGAAGATGGGTGGCGAGGAATTCCTCAACCTGGGCAAGCCGAACAACGGCGGGACCAAGCTGTTTTCGGTCTCGGGCCATGTCAATCGCCCGGGCAACTACGAGATTCCGCTCGGCACGCCGTTCGCCACGCTGCTGGAAATGTGTGGCGGCATGCGCGGCGGGCGCAAGCTGAAGGCGGTCATTCCCGGCGGTTCGTCCGCACCCGTGATGCCGGCCGACGTCATCATGGATTGCACCATGGATTACGACTCGATCAGCAAGGGCGGTTCGATGCTCGGCTCCGGTGCGGTCATCGTCATGGACGAGACGGTGTGCATGGTCAAGGCGCTGGAGCGCCTGTCCTTCTTCTATCACGAGGAATCCTGCGGTCAATGTACGCCCTGTCGCGAAGGGACTGCCTGGATGTACAAGGTCGTCCATCGCATCGAAAACGGCCAGGGGCGTCCGGAGGATATCGATCTGCTGAACAGCGTGCTCGGCAATATCGCCGGTCGCACGATCTGTGCCCTTGGTGATGCTGCAGCCTTCCCGGTGCAGAGTTTCCTCAAGCATTTTGGCAGTGAATTCGAGTATCACATCGAGCACAAGACCTGTCTGGTCCCGAAGGATGTTCAGTGGGCCGGCAGCGGCTTTCACAAGATCCCGGCCTGACGGCTTACGCGTTAGTTACGAAAGAACTGGCTACAAGGTAGCGACATGCTAGAAATCGAAATCGACGGCAAGAAGGCGCAAGTGCCCGATGGCAGCACGGTGATGGACGCCGCGCAGCAGTTGGGTGTCTATATTCCGCACTTCTGCTACCACAAGAAACTTTCCATTGCCGCCAACTGCCGGATGTGTCTCGTCCAGGTGGAAAAGGCGCCGAAGCCACTGCCCGCGTGCGCGACTCCGGTGACCAACGGCATGAAGGTATTCACGCACTCCGATCTGGCCGTCAAGGCGCAGAAGGGCGTGATGGAATTCCTGCTGATCAATCACCCGCTTGATTGTCCGATCTGTGATCAGGGCGGCGAATGCCAGCTGCAGGACATGTCGGTCGGTTACGGTCCGATGAAGAGCCGCTACACCGAAGAAAAGCATGTCGTCTTCCACAAGGATGTCGGCCCGCTGATTTCGATGCAGGAAATGAGCCGCTGCATTCACTGCACGCGTTGCGTCCGTTTCGGTCAGGAAGTCGCTGGCGTCATGGAATTGGGGATGGCCAACCGGAACATGCATTCGGAGATCATGACCTTCGTCGGTCGTACGGTCGACTCCGAATTGTCGGGCAATATGATCGATCTGTGCCCGGTCGGCGCGCTGACGTCCAAGCCCTTCCGCTACACCGCCCGCTCGTGGGAACTGCAACGGCGCAAGTCGATCAGCCCGCACGATTCGGTCGGTGCCAATCTGGTCGTCCAGGTCAAGCACGACAACGTGATGCGCGTGTTGCCGCGTGAAAACGACGCAGTCAATGAGTGCTGGATTTCCGACAAGGAACGTTTTGCCTACCAGGCCCTGAGCTCCGATGCCCGCCTGACGCGGCCGATGGTCAAACAGGGGGGGGGGTGGCGCGAGGTCGAGTGGAACGTTGCGCTCGATTATGTCGCCCACGGCCTCAAGGATGTCGCCCGTGAGCATGGCGGTGACGCTGTTGCCGCGCTGGCAGCCCAATCTTCCACCGTCGAGGAGCTTTACCTGCTCGGCAAGCTGATGAAGGGGCTCGGTAGCGGCAATATCGATTTCCGTCCGCGCCAGTCCGACTTCGGTTCCGATTTCAAGCGTGCCGGCGCACCGTGGCTGGGCATGCGCCTGGCCGACATCAAGGATCTCGATGCAGCGCTGGTGGTCGGTTCATTCCTGCGCAAGGATCACCCGCTGATCGCCCAGCGCCTGCGCCAGGCAGCAAAAAAATATACCAAGGTCAGCATGCTGTCGGTGACTGCCGACGATCAACTGATCAACCTGCACGCCAACCTGAGCGTCGCGCCGTCGCAATTGGTCTTTGCGCTGGCGGCCGTGGTCAGGGCTGCGGCCGAAGCCAAGGGCCAGGCCGTCCCGGCAGGTCTGGAAAATGTGCAGACGTGCGACACGTCCTGCCGGATTGCCGCCAGCCTGCTCGATGGGGAAAAACGTGCCGTCTTCCTTGGCAATGTCGCCACCCAGTCGGCTGACGCCACCCGGATTCACCTGCTGGCGCTCGAGCTCGGTCGTCTGACCGGTGCCAGCGTCGGTTTCCTTGGCGAAGGCGCGAACACGGTCGGTGCACACGTCGCCTGGGCCCTGCCGTCCGGCGCAAATGCGCGCACGATGTTCGAGCAGCCGCGCAAGGCCTACGTGCTGATGGGTATCGAGCCGGAATTCGACTGCGCCAATCCGCAGCTGGCGATCGCCGCACTCAGACAGGCATCGCTGGTGGTCTGCATGTCTGCCTTCAAGAACGATCCGGCACTTGAATACGCCGACGTGATGTTGCCGATTGCGCCCTACACGGAAACCTCCGGTACCTTCGTCAATATCGAAGGTCGCGTCCAGTCCTTCAACGGGGTGGTCAAGGCCCGCGGCGATGCACGCCCGGCCTGGAAAATCCTGCGCGTTCTTGGCAATGTGCTGAATTTCGAAGGTTTCGACTACCAGTCGAGCGAAGAGGTCCGCGATGCGGTGATCGGCCAGGGCGTTGAGTTCGTGCCCGGTCTGAGCAATGACGTCAATGATCTGCTGCTGTCCTTGCCGGCTGCGCCGGTGGCTGCACTGGAGCGGATTGCCGACGTGCCCATCCACTTTGCCGATCCCATGGCCCGGCGCGCGCCAGCGCTGTTGCAGACTGCTGATGCGCGGGCGCCCATGCTGCGTGCCAGTGCCGGGACCCTGGCCGCTCTCGGTCTGGTTGCCGGCGAACAGGCAAAGGTCCGTCAGGGAGAGGGCGTTGCCCAACTGATGGTGCAGCTTGACGACAAGGTGCCGGCGAACTGCGTTCGCGTGGCTGCCGCCCATCCGACAACCGCCATGCTGGGCGCGATGTTCGGCGAAATTACCGTGGAGCGTGCATAAATGGACGCACTGATGAATTTCGGACAGGGAATATTCGGTGGCGTCTGGCCGGCCGTCTGGACCCTGATCAAGATCGTTCTGATCGTGGCACCGCTGATGCTGGGCGTTGCCTACCTGACCTACTTCGAACGCAAGGTCATCGGTTACATGCAGCAGCGTATCGGCCCGAACCGGGTCGGACCCTGGGGCCTGATCCAGCCGATCGCTGACGGTTTGAAGCTGCTGCTCAAGGAAATCATTGTTCCCAGCGGTTCCAGCAAGGCGGTCTTCATCATCGCCCCGATGCTGGCCATCGCTCCGGCGCTGGCCGCGTGGGCGGTGATTCCCTTCACCGACAGCCTGGTGCTGGCGAACATTGATGCCAGTCTGCTTTACATCCTGGCCATCACGTCGATGGGCGTATACGGCATCATCCTGTCCGGCTGGGCGTCGAATTCCAAGTACGCCTTCCTTGGCGCGATGCGTTCAGCGGCGCAGATGGTGTCCTACGAAATTGCCATGGGTTTTGCCCTGATCACCGTCCTGATGGTGGCCGGCAGCCTGAATCTGGTCGAGATCGTCAACGGCCAGTCGCGCGGACAGTTCGCTGACATGGGGCTGGGCTTCCTGTCCTGGAACTGGCTGCCGCTGCTGCCGATGTTCCTGGTTTACCTGATTTCGGGGACGGCCGAACTGAACCGGGCACCGTTCGACATCGCCGAAGGCGAATCGGAAATCGTTGCCGGCTTCCACGTTGAATACTCCGGCATGGCCTTCGCGCTGTTCTTCCTGGCCGAATACGCCAACATGATCCTGATTGCGGCGCTGACGTCCATCCTCTTTCTCGGAGGCTGGCTGTCGCCGGTGGGTTTCCTGCCGGACGGCATCCTCTGGATGTTCGCGAAGATGTCCTTCGTGCTGCTGCTGTTCCTCTGGTTCCGTGCCACGTTCCCGCGCTATCGCTACGATCTGCTGATGCGTCTTGGCTGGAAGGTCTTCCTGCCCCTGTGCTTCTTCTGGGTCATCATCGTCGGCGTGTGGATGATCACACCGCTGAACATCTGGAATTGAGGAGAGAACAATGGGTTCGATGAAGGAAGTCTTCAACAGCCTCTTCCTCAAGGAGTTGCTGAAGGGCATGTCGGTCACGGGCAAGTATTTCTTTGCCCGCAAGATCACCGTCCAGTATCCGGAAGAGAAGACGCCGCAGAGTTTCCGTTTCCGCGGCCTGCATGCCTTGCGCCGTTATCCGAACGGGGAGGAGCGCTGCATTGCCTGCAAGTTGTGTGAGGCGATCTGTCCGGCCATGGCCATTACCATCGAGGCCGAGCCACGCGACGACGGTTCGCGGCGCACGACGCGTTACGACATCGATCTGACCAAGTGCATCTTCTGCGGGTTCTGCGAAGAAGCCTGTCCGGTCGATGCCGTTGTCGAAACGCGGGTGTTCGAATATCACGGCGAGAAGCGCGGTGATCTTTACTACACCAAGCAGATGCTGCTGGCCAACGGCGACCGCTACGAGGCGGAAATCGCCGAAGATCGCGCGCTCGACGCGCCTTACCGCTAACAGGTGCCTGTAATGGATTTTCAAACCGCAGTTTTCTTCTTCCTCTCGGCGATCCTGATTTTCGCCGCCTTGCGCGTGATCACTGCCCGCAACCCGGTCTATGCGGCACTGCACCTGATGCTGGCCTTCTTCACCACCGGTGGTCTCTGGCTGATGTTGCAGGCGGAGTTTCTGGCCATCGCGCTGATCGTTGTCTACGTCGGCGCGGTTATGGTGCTCTTCCTCTTCGTCGTGATGATGCTGGACATCAACATGGACCGGATCCGCGAGGGCTTCTGGAACTATCTGCCGCTGGGCGCCGTTCTCGGCCTGCTGATGGTCCTGGAAATGGGCCTGGTGCTGGGCAGCAAGTACTTCCAGGTGCCGATCAGTGAAGCCGTCGTGCCGAGCGGTGTTTCGAACACCAAGGAAATCGGCGCACTGTTGGTGACCGACTACGTATTCCCCTTCGAGCTGGCGGCGGTGATCCTTCTGGTCGGCATGATCGCTGCGGTGGTCCTGACTTTCCGCGGGGTCAAGAAGTCGAAGATCTCGAATCCCAACCAGCAGGTTTTCGTCAAGGCCAAGGATCGCATGCGCGTCCTGCAGATGCCTGTTGAAAAAGATTGATCCCGGGGCGGCCAATGCTAACTCTTTCCCTCTCGCATTTCCTGATCCTCGGCGCAATCCTGTTTGCGATTGCCGTCGTCGGCATCTTCCTCAACCGCAAGAACCTGATCGTGCTGCTGATGGCTATCGAGTTGATGCTTCTTGCGGTCAACATGAATTTCGTGGCCTTTTCGCACTTCCTCGGCGATCTCTCCGGGCAGGTCTTCGTTTTCTTCATTCTTGCAGTGGCCGCAGCCGAAGCAGCCATCGGTCTGGCCATCCTGATCGTGTTGTTCCGCAACCTCAAGAGCATCCATGTGGATGACCTGGGCAGCCTGAAGGGTTAATCATGGAAATGCAAAAGCTCTATCTGCTCATCCCGCTGGCGCCGCTGATCGGCGCCATGATCGCCGGCCTGTTCTGCCGCATCATCCCCCGCTGGGTTGCTCATACGGCCACCATCGCCGGTGTCGCCATTTCGTTCATCGCCTCGGTCCTGGTTTTCCAGGACGTCATGGCCGGCAATACCTTCAACGGTACGGTTTACACCTGGATGACCAGCGGCGAATACACCTTCGAGGTCGGTTTCCTGATCGATACGCTGACTGCGACGATGATGCTGGTCGTCACCTTCGTCTCGCTGATGGTGCATATCTACACCATCGGTTACATGCAGGAAGACCCGGGTTACAACCGCTTCTTCAGCTACATTTCGTTGTTCACCTTCTCGATGCTGATGCTGGTGATGGCCAACAACTTCATGCAGCTGTTCTTCGGCTGGGAAGCAGTCGGCCTGGTTTCCTACCTGCTGATCGGCTTCTGGTACACCCGGCCGACGGCGATCTTCGCCAACATGAAGGCCTTCCTGGTCAACCGCGTCGGCGACTTTGGCTTCATCCTCGGCATCGGCCTGGTGCTGGCCCACTTCGGTTCGCTCGACTACGCCACCGTGTTCGCCAAAGCGCCGGAGTTCGCCAGCGCCACGATCAACATCTGGGGTGATCAGCAGTGGTCGCTGATGACGGTCACCTGCATCTGCCTGTTCATCGGTGCCATGGGCAAGTCGGCGCAAGTGCCGCTGCACGTCTGGCTGCCGGACTCGATGGAAGGCCCGACGCCGATCTCGGCACTGATCCACGCGGCAACCATGGTTACCGCCGGCATCTTCATGGTCGCCCGTACTTCGCCGCTGTTCGAACTGTCGACGACGGCCCTGTCCTTCGTCATCATCATCGGGGCGATCACCGCGCTGTTCATGGGTTTCCTCGGCATCATCCAGAACGACATCAAGCGCGTCGTTGCCTACTCGACGCTGTCGCAGCTCGGCTACATGACCGTCGCCCTCGGTGCTTCGGCCTACTCGGTGGCGATCTTCCACCTGATGACGCACGCCTTCTTCAAGGCACTGCTGTTCCTTGCCGCCGGCTCGGTGATCATCGGCATGCACCACGACCAGGACATCCGCAACATGGGCGGCCTGCGCAAGTACATGCCGATCACCTGGATCACCTCGCTGATCGGTTCGCTGGCCCTGATCGGCACGCCTTTCCTGGCTGGGTTTTATTCCAAGGATTCGATCATCGAGGCGGTGAAGTTCTCGAACATCCCGGGTTCCGGTTTCGCCTATTTTGCTGTGCTGGCTGGTGTTTTCGTCACCGCGTTCTATTCCTTCCGGATGTACTTCCTCGTGTTCCACGGCGAAGAGCGTTTCGGCAAGGCAGCCCACGGCCACGATGCGCACCATGACGACGATCATGGCGATCATCACCATGGTCTGGCGCCGGGTCAGAAGCCGCACGAAACCCCCTGGGTGGTGACGCTGCCGCTGGTGCTGCTGGCGATACCGTCGGTGATCATCGGTTATATCGGTATTGGCCCGATGGTGGCTGGCGACTATTTCAAGGGTGTCATCCACGTCGATAGCGTGGCCCACCCGGCGCTGTCGCAATTCCTCGAACATTTCCATGGTGCCGCCGCGATGGGCCTGCACGCCTTCTCGACGCCGCCGTTCTATCTGGCGCTGGCCGGCGTGGTGCTGTCGTGGTTCTTCTACATGAAGCGTCCGGACATCCCGGCAGCCATCCAGCGTCGTTTTTCTGCGGTCAACACGCTGCTGGAGAACAAATACTATTTCGACAAGATCAACGAGTTCGTCTTTGCCGGTGGCGCACGCGTACTGGGCAAGGCCCTGTGGCGCGGTGGCGACGTCGGGATCATCGATGGCCTGATCGTCAATGGGTCGGCCAGGCTGGTTGGCTGGGTGGCTACGATCAGCCGCCTGTTCCAGACCGGTTTTGTTTATCACTACGCATTCGCGATGATCATCGGCCTGCTCGGGCTGATGACCTTGTGGATCAACCGCGCATAGCCTGAATAGCTCGTAGAACAGCAAGGAATAACATGTCGAATTACCCGCTGCTATCTCTCGCCATCTGGATTCCCATCGTCGCAGGCTTCATTGTCCTGCTGACCGGTGGTGACCGGAATGCGCCGTTGGCCCGAATGCTCGCGCTGTTTGGCGCAGTCGCCGGCTTTCTTGTCACCATTCCGCTCTGGGCCGGTTTCGATGTCGCCCAGGGGGGCATGCAGTTCGTCGAATTGCATGGCTGGATTCCCCGCTTCAACATCAACTACCACCTCGGCGTCGATGGTATCTCGATGCTGTTCGTGATCCTGAATGCCTTCATCACGATCATCGTCGTTGTCGCCGGCTGGGAAGTGATCCAGAACAAGGTTGCCCAGTATATGGCCGCTTTCCTGATCATGTCCGGTCTGATGAACGGCATCTTCAGCTCGCTCGACGGCATCCTGTTCTACGTCTTCTTCGAGGCCTCGCTGATCCCGCTTTACCTGATCATCGGTGTGTGGGGCGGTGCCAACCGCGTCTATGCCGCGTTCAAGTTCTTCCTCTACACGCTGTTCGGTTCGCTACTCTTCCTGGTCGCCCAGATGTACCTGTTCTTCCAGTCCGGCGGCAGCTTCTCGATCCTCGACTGGCACAAGCTGCCGATCGATCTGGTGCCGCAGATCTGGATCTTCCTGGCCTTCCTGATCGCTTTCGCCGTGAAGGTGCCGATGTGGCCGGTGCATACCTGGTTGCCGGACGCCCACGTCGAAGCGCCGACCGGCGGTTCCATCGTGCTCGCGGCGATCGGTCTGAAGCTTGGTGCCTACGGTTTCCTGCGCTTCTCGCTGCCGATCGCACCGGATGCCTCGCATGAACTGTCCGGTCTGGTCATCGCGCTGTCGCTGATCGCTGTCGTCTACATCGGCTTCGTTGCCCTAGTCCAGGCCGACATGAAGAAGCTGGTCGCTTATTCCTCGATCGCCCACATGGGTTTCGTGACGCTGGGCTTCTTCATGTTCAGCGCGCTGGCCATCGAAGGTGCGCTGGTCCAGATGATCTCCCACGGCTTCGTTTCCGGTGCCATGTTCTTCTGTATCGGTGTCATGTATGACCGCATGCACAGTCGCCAGATCGCCGATTACGGCGGTGTGGTCAACACCATGCCGAAGTTCGCCGCGCTGTTCATGCTGTTCTCGATGGCCAACGCCGGTCTGCCGGCGACTTCAGGCTTTGTCGGTGAATTCATGGTCATCCTGGCCGCGGTCAAGTTCAACTTCTGGGTTGCCGTCCTGGCAGCAACCTCGCTGATCCTCGGTGCCGCCTATTCGCTGTGGATGTACAAGCGCGTGATTTTCGGCGACGTGGCCAACAAGCACGTTGCCGACCTGACGGATATCAATGGACGCGAGTTCGCCATACTTGGCGTGCTGGCGCTGTGTACGCTGTGGATGGGCCTGTATCCGCAACCTTTCACCGAAGTCATGCACGCCTCGGTCAACGACCTGCTGCGTCACGTGGCCGTCAGCAAGATTCAATAAACGGTAGCCGACATGTTCGACAATTTCGTTATTCCTGACTTCCTGCCCGCTGCGCCGGAGATTTTTCTGGCGACGATGGCCATGGCCATCTTGATGATCGACCTGTTCGTCAAGGACAACCGACGCACTGCGACCTTCGTGCTGACCCAGCTGACGCTGATCGGCTGTGCGGCGATCCAGATCTATACCAGCAGTGGCGAGATCACCTACACCTTCAGCAACATGTTCGTCGATGACATGATGTCGGATCTGCTGAAGCTGTTCGTATACATGACGATGATTGTCGTCCTGTTCTACTCGCGTACCTATCTCCTCGACCGGCCGAACATGAACAAGGGTGAGTACTACGTGCTCGCACTGTTCGCGACCTTGGGCATGATGGTGATGATCTCGGCGAACAACTTCGTTACCATCTACGTCGGTCTCGAACTGCTGTCGCTGTCGCTGTACGCAATGGTCGCGATGAACCGCGACTCGCTGGCGTCGACCGAGGCCGCAATGAAGTATTTCGTACTCGGCGCGTTGGCATCCGGCATGCTGCTCTACGGCATGTCGATGATCTACGGTGCCACCGGCACGCTGGAAATCACCGAACTGGCCGAAACGTTGTACAACGGCGAGAGCAACAAGATGGTCCTGATCTTCGGACTGGTCTTCCTGGTCTCCGGTCTGGCGTTCAAGCTGGGTGTCGTGCCCTTCCACATGTGGATTCCGGACGTCTATCACGGCGCCCCGACGCCGGTGACGCTGCTCATTGGCTCCGCCCCGAAGCTGGCAGCCTTCGCCATCGTCATGCGCCTGCTGGTCAGCGGCCTGATCACGCTGGCCCAGGACTGGCAGGGCATGCTGATCATCCTGTCCGTGCTGTCGATGGCCATCGGCAACCTGGCTGCCATTGCCCAGACCAATCTCAAGCGCATGCTGGCTTACTCTGCAATCTCCCATATGGGTTTCATGCTGCTTGGCATCGTCACCGGCGTGGTTGGCGGTGATGCCCGCTACGCGCTCAATGCCTACAGTTCCTCGATGTTCTACGTCATCGCCTATGTGCTAATGACGACGGGCGCCTTCGGCATGATCCTGCTGATGTCGCGCGCCGGCTTCGAAGCCGAGAACCTCGATGATTACAAGGGCCTGAACAAGCGCAGTCCGTGGTTTGCCGGCATCATGCTGATGATCATGTTCTCGATGGCCGGTGTGCCGTTCTTCATCGGTTTCTTCGCCAAGTTCTCGGTGCTGCAGGCCGTTGTTGCTGCTGATTACCTCTGGCTGGCAATCGTGGCGGTGCTGTTCTCGCTGATTGGCGCCTTCTACTATCTGCGCGTCGTCAAGCTGATGTATTTCGATGTACCGGAAGACGAGACGCCGATTTCGGCCAGCATGAACATGCGTATCCTGATCTCGGCCAACGGTCTGGCCGTTGCTGCGCTCGGTCTGTTTCCGCAGGTGATCATGTCGCTCTGCGCCTACGCCTTGCTGCGTTCGCTCTGAGGTCGGAACATCTTTGCCAGAAACGCCCCGCACTGTCGGGGCGTTTTCATTTGAGGAGTGAGCGAATGTCCCACGATGATCATCTGATCGAGTCCGAAATTACGTCCGAATCCGTATTCCAGGGGGTTCTGCTGAATGTCCGGAAGGATCGTGTACGACTCCCTGATGGCAAGGAGTCGGTGCGGGAATACATCCTCCATCCCGGTGCGGTGGTCGTGCTGGCATTCCTGCCCAATGGCAATCTGCTTTTCGAACGGCAGTTCCGTTACCCGCTGCGTCAGGTCTTTCTCGAATTGCCGGCGGGGAAGATCGATGCCGGCGAGGCGCTGATCGATACGGCAAAGCGGGAATTGCGTGAGGAGACAGGTTATGTCGCCGATACCTGGGAGCATCTCGGGGTCATGCACCCATGCATTGGTTATTCCGACGAGCGGATAGAAATATTCCTTGCGCGCGACCTGCATGTGGCAGGTACGCAGGAGTTGGATCACAACGAATTCCTGGAACTGATCGAGATGTCACCGGAGGCAGCCCGACAGGCGGTATTCGATGGGCGCATCACCGATGCCAAGACGATTGCCGCATTGTTCTGGCTGAGCCGGGAATAAGCGCAAAAAAATCCCGCCGTGAGGCGGGAAGAGGAGGGGTTCAGTGTTCGTTGCGTTGTCGTTTGTGCAGCCAGCGACGGACGATGAAGATGGCGATGCCGGAAGCGAGCGCAATGGCCAGGGCATTGAAAAGCTCGGTGCGGCCCTCGGTCAGCCATTCAAAACCGGTCACGCCAAAGAATACGGCCAGGCTCTGGCTGATCGGAAGATCGTCCGGCAGGGACATCAGTGCCGGTTTCGAACGGGAATCGTTGCGAGGCGGGCTTGCGGCGCCGGCATCAGTTCCAGCAGGTAGGTGCGGGCGGCGGCCATGAATGCCTTGATATTCATTTCAATCATTTTGTTCTCCTCTTCTCGGGCTTGTTGCGTTGTCATGACCCGAATTCTAGGGAGGAAGGCACAATCTGACTGTTGCGCAAGCGTGGCTCGCGGGTAACTGCGCTGCGCGGTTAAATGACGTTGTGTAACGTCAGACTTACTGGTGCGCTTGCCAGCGCAGCGTGAAGCGTGCGCCACCCAGTGGCGAGCTGCCGGCAACTGCCGTACCGCCATGCAGTTCGAGAACTCGCCGGGCAATGGCCAGGCCCAGGCCGTAGCCACCGGTGGAGCGGTCGCGCGAGCGGTCGAGGCGGGTGAAGGCGGAGAACACGTGTTCGCGTTCGTCTTCGGGAATGCCGATACCGTCATCATCAACATGGATGGCAATCTGCTCGCCGAGCAGTTCGGCGCTCACCCTGATCTCCTGGCTCGCGTATTTGAAGGCATTGCGCAACAGATTGCGCAGGGCGTAGGGCATGGCCTTCCGGTCGAGATCGACGCACAGGTTTTCCGGCAATTGAGTGGTGTCGACCGTGACATTGAGTTGTCGTCCGAGCAAGCGCACCGAATCGACTTCGTCGCTCAGCCAGTCGGCGAAGCGGACGCTGGAGAAATGGGCTTCCGGTGCTTCGCGCTCGAAGCGCGCGTAGGTCAGGCTGGTGTCGATCAACTGGTCGAGTTCATCGAGATCGGCTTCCATCATCGCCCACAGGCGTTGCCGTTCTGCCAGTTCGTCGGTTCCGGAGAGCATTTCCAGGGCAAAACGCATGCGCGCGATCGGCGTACGCAATTCATGGGAAATGCCGCAGGAGAGCTCGCGATGAGTGGCCAGCAACTGGCGGACGCGCTCAGTCATGCTGTTCAGGGTATCGGCCAGAGGTGCGAACAACTGGGTGTGAACCGCAGGTGTGGGGGCGTCGAAATTGCCATCACCCAGGTCGCGGGCGGTTTGCCGCAGCGTCTCCAGGTCGCGCCATACCGGCCGAACCCAGAACCACAGGGCGATGGCGAAAATGACGCCGATCAGGCTCCAGGTGAGCAGGCGCAGGCGCAGGTCGAGCGGCAGGCGCTCCTTGTGTTCGTCGGGATTGCGGCTGGCCGACAGTGGCCCGACCACGAGCACCTTGCTGCTGGTTCCCAGACGGCTGTACATCACGTCATGGTCGTGGGCGATGGCGATATCGCCGGCGTCGAGTTTCTCGACCTGGGCACTGGTCAGCCGGGTGTCCAGCGAGCGGCGTTCGACGATGCCCAGCTTGTAATAGAACTTGCCGTCGATTTCCTTGATCTTGCTTTCCCACTGGCGACGCGGGTAGCGGAAAAGTTCATCTTCAATCAGCGTGATCGTGCCGCGCATGAAGCGGCGTGCGTAATCGTCGGTGATGCCCTGCTGGGCCGTCGAGATGATGAAGTCGGCAATGAAGGCGATGGCGACGAAGGAGCCCATCGCCAGCAGGTAGAAATTGAAGAACAGCTTGGACAGGCTGTAGCGGCCACCGCGCCAGCGCGGTAGCGAGACGCGGAAAAAAGAGCGGGCGAGTCCCTGGTTGGCTGGCTTTCCAGCTTTATCCGCGGCCGGATCAGTTCCAGTCATGCTTGCTGAACAGGTAGCCCTTGCCGCGTACCGTCTTGATCCGGGTGGGGTTTTCCGGATCGTCGTTCAGTTTCTTGCGCAGTCGGGAGATACGGGCATCGATCGAGCGATCCAGACCGTCGAAGCCGATACCACGCAGTTCCTGCAGCAGATCGTCGCGTGACAGGACATTGCCGGCATGCGAGGCAAGCAGCCATAGCAGGTCGAATTCGGCAGTGGTCAGGTCGATCGGCTGCGTGTTCAGCGTTGCCGTGCGCGTGGATTGGCTGATGCGGAACTGTCCGAAAGTCTGTGATTCACTGTCGCCGGATTCGTTTTCGCCTGGCGCCGGCAGTCTTCTGAGCAGTGCCTTGATGCGGGCAAGCAGGACGCGTGGCTGAACCGGTTTGGCGATGTAGTCGTCGGCGCCGAGTTCGAGCCCGAGAATCTGGTCGAAGTCCTCGTCACGGGCCGTCAGCATCAGGATCACGCCGCGGTATTGCTGGCGAACTGCCCGGCAGACTTCGAAACCGTCCTTGCCCGGCAGCATCACGTCGAGGATCACCAGGTCGGGCTGTTCCGTCAGGATGCGGGCTTCCGCGGCGTCGCCGCGCGGCTCGATGCTGACGCTCAGGTCATTGCGGGTGAGGTATTCGGCCGTCAGTTCGGCCAGGCGTTCGTCGTCTTCGACAAGCAGGATGCGCGTAGTCATCCGTGCAGTTTAGCGAGCCAGGCGACGGCGGTCCAGTGCCGCCTGCGACTCGCAGCTGACAATCAGCGCATTGCCGTCGGGCAGCGCGATGACCAGTGTTTCCTCGCGGCCGGCGAGGCAGCGGTAGATGTGGCTGCCATCACTCGCTTCAGCCGAGAGAATTTCGTGCTGGCCGAGGTAGACCGCAAGATTCTTGCGGTCGACGTGCTCGTAATGGAGTTTTTTCTTCATGTGTCGGCGAGGTCGGCCAGTGACCGCCCCTGCTTCAGCATCAGTGTGAATTCCTCGACCGGCACCGGCCGGCTGAAGAAGTAGCCCTGCAATTCATCGCAGCCGAATTCTCGCAGCAGATCGAGTTGTGCCGCGCACTCGACGCCTTCGGCGATGACCTTGATCCCCAGTTTGTGCGCCATCGCAATGACTGCATGGGCAATGGCCGAATCGTCGTTGTCGTGGTGGATGTCGCGGACGAAACTGCGGTCGATCTTCAGGGTGTCGATCGGGAAGCGCTTGAGGTAGGAGAGACTGGAGTAGCCGGTACCAAAGTCGTCGAGCGAAATGGTGGCGCCCAGCGTCTTCAACTCACGCAGGGTGTCGAGCGTATTCTCGACATCGTGCATGACCATGCTTTCGGTCAGTTCGAAGGCCAGCAGGTGGCCGTCCACGGCCATTTCGTCGAGTACTTCGCGGATGGTTGCGGACAGGTCGTCCTGGCGGAACTGGCGGGCAGACAGGTTGAGGGATATCTTCACCGGCGGCAGGCCGAGGGCTTGCCAGGCCTTGATGTCAGCACATGTCTGGCGAAGGACCAGTTGTCCGAGAGGAATGATCAGGCCGGTATCTTCAGCCAGCGGAATGAACTCGCTCGGCTGGATCATGCCGATGCGCGGATGTTGCCAGCGTACCAGTGCTTCGGCGCCGACTATCCGGCCGGTCGTGAAATCAACCAGCGGTTGGTAATAGACCAGCAGTTCATCGCGTTCGAGCGCGCGTCGGAGATTCCCTTCCATGTCCAGTCGGTCGATGGCCATGTGGGTCATTTCCGGCGTATAGAAGCGATAGTTATTGCGGCCATGCTCCTTGACCCGGTACATCGCCACATCGGCGTTGCGCAGCAGGATTTCACCGTGGTCGCCGTCGCGGGGGTAAAGTGCAGCACCGACCGAGGCGGTGACGAATATTTCCTTGCCCTCCATGATGAAAGGCTGGTTCAGCGAGCGCAGGATCTTGCCGGCAACAATCGACAGGTCATCGGCGGATTGCAGGCGACCAATGACCACGACAAACTCATCGCCCCCCAGGCGGGCGACCGTATCGGTATCGCGCACGCTCTGGTTCAGACGCTGGGCAACAGATTTGAGCAGTTCGTTGGCTGGCGAATGGCCAAACCCGTCATTGATCAGCTTGAAGCGGTCGAGGTCGAGCAGCAGCACGCCGACCAGCAGGCTGTCGGCACGTGCCTGGGCGAGCGCCTGGGTGATGCGGTCATTGAGCAGGTTCCGGTTGGCCAGTCCGGTCAAGGCGTCGTGGTTGGCCTGGAATTCGAGTTGCTGTTCGTAGCTGATGCGTTCGCTGACATCGTTCAGGATGCTGACGAAATGCGTGGTCATGCTGCCGCCTTCGTCACGTACTGGGGCAATGAACAGTTCGTTCCAGAACAGTGAGCCGTCCTTGCGGTAGTTACGCAGGACGGCGTGCGCTTCACGGCGCATGCGCAAGGCCTCGCGGATCGAGCCCAGGCCGCGCTGATTGAGGTCGTCGCGGACGAGAAAGCGCCCGCTCATGCCGATGACCTCGTCGGCTGAATAGCCGGTGATCCGTTCGAAGGCCGGATTGACGTATACGATGGGATGATCAAGTTGCGTGGATGAGGTGATCATGACCCCGTTCAGACTTGATTCGAGTGCCCGGGAGAGCTGACGCAGGCGGGATTCGAGGTGTCCGTTGGCGACGGCATGGCGCAAATGGTTCAGCGTCTCGCCGATGTTTTTCGCGATGATGCCGAGAGCGACCCGTTCATCGGCGGTAAAATCTTTCGCGCGCGTCTCGATGCGCAATTCGCCAACGGAGTGGTCGCCATCTCCGAGCGGCAAATTCAAGGTCACGCCTGGAGTTGTTCGGTTTTTGCCTTTGGCTGCCGGTTGACCGCAGGCGGGATGCGCCGCTACCTGCTGCAGTGGCTGCATTGGCTGGTCTTCTGCACGCGTTGGTAAATTGATGCAGGCACGCTGGTAGCCGCCGGTTTCGACCAGCGTCTGGCATTGTTGCTGCAACATTGTCGCTTCGTCGCCGGCATGCCGGCGCAGGTGGCTGCAGGCCTCAAGCAGGGCGAGCAGGCGCGCAGTATCCGGTTGGTTGGATGGGGTGGGCAAAACTCGTCTCCGCAATATTATTTGCCGTCTCGCGGCTTTTTGTGACATTTTGCCGGGTAGTGTCGAGGTTTTGCAAGGAATTTGTGAGATGTTTAGTCGTGTTGTTAATTTTGGAGGTTTTTTTGATGTCCGCGTTCCTGTCCGCGTGTATTTCGCGTTATCCGATTCGGGCCTGGTTTGCCGCACTTGGGGTGGGTTGTCTGGGGGTTGCCGTTGCCGGCATGCAGCTTCAGCATTTGCTTAGTCTTGCCCCCTGTCCCTATTGCATTTTCCAGCGTTTGCTCTACATGGTCATCGGTACCTTGGCGCTGCTTGGTTTCCTGTTGCCGGTGGCCGGGCCGTTCTGGGCCGTGGCAATCATCGTCCTCGCGCTGCTTGGTGCAGGCGTGGCGGGTTTTCAAACTTGGATGCAGGCCTATCCGGATCTGGCGCCGGAGTGCAGTTTCACCGATCCCAACCTGATCGAGCGCCTGGTTGACCTGCTCGGCATGCAGTGGCCTTCGCTGTTCTTGGCGACGGGATTCTGCACGAGCAAGGAGTGGATATTTCTCGGCCTGTCGATGGCCAACTGGTCGTTTCTGGTGTTTTCAGGGGTCGTGATTTACTGCGTGTTGCTGCTGCAGGTGAAGCGCTTGCCTGAGTGACGCGGTAATCCGGATGCCAGAAAAACAAAACCCGCCGAAAGGCGGGGTTTTGTCGCAAGGAAAAAGCTGATTACTTCAGCTTCACTTCCTTGTAGGCCACATGCTTGCGGGCCTTCGGGTCGTACTTCATGAATTCCAGCTTCTCAGGCGTCGTGCGCTTGTTCTTGGAAGTGGTATAGAAGTGACCGGTACCCGCAGTGGATTCCAGCTTGATCTTTTCGCGACCGCCTTTGCTAGCCATTTTTCAGTTCCTCTTGATTAGATTTCGCCGCGGGCACGCAGATCGGTCAGAATGGCATCGATGCCCTTCTTGTCGATCAGGCGCAGGCCGGCGTTGGAAACGCGCAGACGGACGAAGCGGTTTTCGCTTTCAACCCAGAAGCGGCGATACTGCAGATTCGGCAGGAAGCGGCGCTTCGTTTTGTTATTGGCGTGGGAAACGTTGTTCCCAACCATCGGGCCTTTACCCGTTACTTGGCAGACTCGCGCCATGATGGTGCTCCAGAATTGGCTAGAAGAAAGCCCGCGATTTTATCCGGAAGGCCTTCATTGATCAAGTGTTTTTTATCGCTAGAGCAGACCGCGCTCGGCAAAAGAGAGCGGCAGGGCGTTTCCGGCGACGATGAAGTGATCCAGCAATTTTACATCAATCATGGCCAATGCCTGCTTCAAATTTGTCGTTAACAGTTCATCGGCGCGTGAAGGTTCGGCGATTCCGGAAGGGTGGTTGTGGGCGAGAATGACGCCGGCCGCATTCCGGATCAGGGCCATCTTGACCACCTCGCGCGGGTAGACGGCTGTCTGGGTCAGCGTTCCGGTGAACAGTATGTCGGCTTGCAGGAGGCGGTTCTGGGCATCCAGCCACAACGCCATGAATTCTTCGTGCGGGCTGTGGGCAAGTTTGAGGCGTAGCCAGTCGCGTACCTTGCCCGGGGAGGCGAAATTGTCACGTTCCGCCATCTCTTCGCTCAGGGCGCGCCGCGCCAGTTCGAAACTGGCCTTCAGTTGGGCTGCCTTGGCCTTGCCGATACCGGGCACGGTGGCCAGATGCTCGACGGAGGCGCTGACCAGGCTGCCGAGCTTGCCATCGTTGTGGTGCAGCAGGTCGCGAGCCAGATCGACCGCGCTTTTGCCGCGAATGCCGACACGCAAATAGATGGCCAGCAACTCGGCATCGGAAAGCGCCTGGGGGCCGAGGGCGAGCAGGCGCTCGCGGGGGCGTTCCTGAGTTGGCCAGTCGGTGATCGCCATGCGCCTGACTCCAGTAGAATGTATCAGCAATCATTTTAGCGAATATGACTATGGAATTAAATGGCAAGCGCATCGTTGTTGGTGTCACCGGAGGCATAGCCGCATACAAGGCAGCAGAGCTCGTCAGATTGCTGGGAAAGCAGGGAGCTGATGTCCAGGTGGCGATGACCGAGGGCGCTACGCATTTCGTAACCCCGACAACCTTCCAGGCACTGTCCGGCAAGCCTGTATACGTTGACCAGTGGGATGCCCGGATGCCGAACGCCATGGCGCATATCGACCTGTCGCGCCGCGCCGACCTGATTCTGGTCGCGCCGGCATCGGCCGATTTTCTGGCCCGAGTGGCGAATGGCATGGCTGATGATTTGCTGGCAACGATGGTGCTGGCGCGTGACTGTCCGCTGCTGGTGGCGCCGGCGATGAACCGGCAGATGTGGGAAAACCCTGCGACGCAACGTAATGTCGGCCAACTCGTCGCTGACGGGGTCGGTATCCTCGGGCCGGCGAGCGGTGATCAGGCCTGCGGCGAGACCGGGCCTGGGCGCATGCTCGAAGCTGACGAAATTCTCGAGCAGGTGCTTTCCTTCTTTGTCCCCAAATCGTTGGCTGGTCGCCGGGTATTGATTACTGCGGGGCCGACTTTCGAGGCGATTGATCCGGTCCGCGGCATCACCAACTTGTCGTCCGGGCGGATGGGCTATGCCGTGGCGCGGGCCGCCCGGCAGGCGGGGGCGGCGGTGACGCTGGTGTCGGGACCGGTTGGTTTTCCGGTGCCGCAGGGTGTTGACCGCATCAATGTCCGCAGTGCGCTCGACATGCATGCGGCGGTGATGGCCCGGGCCGCTCAATCAGATATCTTCATCGCGGTTGCTGCCGTTGCTGATTACCGCGTGGCCAACGCAGCCGAGCACAAGCTGAAGAAGGATCACGGCGGTGTGCCAGCCATTGAGTTGATTGAAAACCCGGATATCCTGGCGGAGGTTGCTGCCCTGCCGGACGGTCCTTTCTGCGTCGGATTCGCCGCTGAAAGCCGTAACCTGGAAGATTATGCACAAGCCAAACGGCGCAAGAAGAATATTCCGTTGATCGCCGGCAACCTCATCCAGGATGGTTTCGGCGGTGACGATAACCGGCTGGTGCTGTTCGACGACAACGGCAGCCATCCGCTGACACCAGCCAGCAAGGAAGTGCTGGCCAGGCAACTCATCGAACATGTCGTCAAACTCACAGGAAAACAGTAATGCATCATATCGACGTCAAGATCCTCGACCCGCGCCTGAAGGAAACCCCGCCGCACTATGCAACACCGGGCTCGGCGGGCCTGGACCTGCGCGCCTGCCTGGATGCGCCGCTTGAGCTTTCCCCTGGCCAGACCGTGCTGGTGCCGACCGGCATGGCCATTCATCTGGCGGACCCGGGCCTGGCCGCGATGATCCTGCCGCGGTCAGGGCTTGGTCACAAGCACGGCATTGTCCTCGGCAACCTGGTTGGTCTGATTGACAGCGACTACCAGGGGCAATTGATGGTATCGGTCTGGAATCGGGGGCAGCAGGCGTTCACCATTTCGCCACTGGAGCGTATTGCCCAGTTGGTGGTCGTTCCTGTGTTGCAGGTCGGGTTCAACGTGGTCGATGAGTTTTCTTCCAGTGACCGCGGTGAGGGCGGCTTCGGCAGCACCGGACATGCCTGAGGGGCTTGAAAGCGCGATGTAAGCAAATTACGATTTAATGATCTTCTTTTGAATCGGAATGCGGGGGAGTCATGAAAAAAATGTTTTCAGGTGTGGCCGGGTTGCTGCTCTCGGTTTCTTGTGTGCTGCCGGTTCTGGCCGCTGACAAGGTCGATCTGGCGCGTGCCGAGGAAATTGTGTCCGGTCGCTGCTTTCTTTGCCACGGCATGGAAGGCGAGGCTGCCAGTGCCGTTTTTCCGCGTCTCGCCGGGCAGCACTGGGAATATACGGCCAAGCAGTTGTCCGAGTTCAAGTCGGGCAAACGCAAGAGCGACACCATGAAGCCTCAGGCCGAGGAGCTGACGCCGGCGGAAATGAAGGCCCTGGGTGTCTTCTTCGAGGCCAAGCAGGTCGCCGGTCGTGAGGTCCGCGATGCGGAACTGGTGGCTGTCGGCAAATTTGTCTTTCACCGCGGCAATCAATTCACCGGCTTGCCCAGTTGCGCCAGTTGCCATGGCGCCAAAGGCCATGGGACGCCGCAGTTGCCACGCCTGGCGGGGCAGCATCCGCGGTATACCGAGGACCAGATCAAGATGTTCAATACGCGCGAGCGGACCAATGACAACGCGGTCATGCACACCGTTGCTTCCAAACTTTCCGAACTGGAAAGACACGCGGTTGCCGCTTATATCGCGACGCTGGACTGAGCGTTTTCGTGATGAAAAAAGGCCGCCCTTGGGCGGCCTTTTTGTTTTGCCGGTGAAGATCAGGCCAGCATGTCGGCCCAGATATTCTTTGCCCAGCCCATCGCGGCTTTGCCTTCCAGTTCGTTACGGGCAGCAGATATACCGCCCGCGCCCTTGACCGGCTGAACCAGTTTGGTGGCGGCGTCGTACTGGTGGACGGAGGCGACGTGGATGACGTTTTTGGCATCGACGAAGCTGTAGCAGGTATTCATCACCACCGGCGCCGGGTTCGGTTCCTGTCCGGCCAGCAGGTTGAGGATGGCTGCTGCAGCCAGCTTGCCGTGCTGGTTGGCCATGTGCCCTGATTTCGGCATGGTTGGCGCCGGGAAGACAGCATCGCCGAGAACATGTACGCCCGGCGTGCTCGTCGATTCCATCGACAGCCAGTTGATGTCCACCCAGCGGTTGTTGATCAGCTTGATGCCGGACTGGCTGGCGATGCTGCCGGCACGGTGGGGCGGGATCACGTTCAGTACGTCGGCCTTGAACTTGTCGAATTCGAGGATGGCCGTGTTGGTGGCAACGTCGACATCCTTGACTTCGCTGTTCGGACGATATTCCAGGGTGCCCTTGTAAAGGTCGGCCCAGGCTTTCATGAACAGGCCCTTCTTGGACTGGACATCTTCGTTGGCATCGAGAATGACCACCTTGGATTTGGGCTTGCTCTTCTTGAAATAATCGGCCACCAGGCAGGCACGCTCGTACGGTCCGGGCGGGCAGCGATATGGGGCCTTCGGAATGGCCACGGCAAAGGTGCCGCCATCCGGCATGGCTTCCAGTTGCTTGCGCAAGGCGACGGTCTGGGCGCCGGCCTTCCAGGCGTGCAGGATTTTTTCCTGAGCCGCTGCATTGTTCAGTCCGGGAATCTGGTCGAACATGAAATCAATGCCGGGCGACAACACGATGCGGTCGTAACTCAGGTCACCGCCCTTGGCGAGCCTGACCGAGCGCTTGGCAGCATCGACGGCGACGACATCGTCCTGAATAACCCGGACGCCCCACTTGCTCTTCAGGTTGTCGTAGCTGACCGTGATGTCTTCCATGGTCTTGGTGCCACCGATGACCAGGTTGGAAATCGGGCAGGAAATGAAGGTTGGGTTGCGTTCCACCAGCGTGACCTGAACGCTGCCCTGGCTCCACATGCGCAGGTATTTTGCCACCGTTGCACCGCCATAGCCGCCGCCGACAACGACCACATGGCCACCGGCCTTGCTGCCGGCCGCACAGCCGTAGAGGGAGGCCATGGCACCGGCTGCGGCGCCTGCCTTGAGGAATTCACGTCTTTTCATCAGCATCATGTTCGTCTCCCCTTATTTTTGTGCTGCAAAGTATTCGGCGATCAGTGCCAGCTGCTCGTCCGAGTAGCCCTTGGAGATCTGATGCATGATCGAGGCGGGTTTGTCGCCGCTCTTGAAGTCGGCAAGTTTCTGCAACAGTTTGGCCTTGCTTTCCCCGGCCAGCGAGTCCATGCCGGCGCCCGGTACGGCCTTGCCGTTGGTGCCGTGACAGTTGGCGCAGGTTGCCGCCAGATTGCGGCCAAGATTCGGGTCCGCGGCGTGGGCGGTGCTGGCCGCTGCCAACAGGCAGGCTGCAGCAACTTGGGTGAGTTTTTTCATCGAAACTTCTCCTTCCTCTAGGTGTTGTCGATATGCACAGTGCCCGGATTTTATGGGAATGTCGGCATCGGTACAGCACGAAGGGTATAGCAGTTTTTAAATAATTACATGTTGCGTCGCAACAATATTAGTTGTTGACTATATAAATACTCAGTTATACATTGCTGTTGACATAGATCAAAAAACGACATGGACGAGACATCCCAAGTATTCGAACAGGTAGCGCATTATTTCAGCCTGCTGGCTGATCCGACGCGCTTGCGCATTCTCTCCTGCCTGTGCGGCGAGGAGCGTCCGGTTCATGAAGTCGTCGATCAGGTCGGTCTGACGCAAGCCAATATTTCACGGCATCTGAACATCCTTTATCGCGCTGGCGTTGTTGGCCGGCGGCGGGAAGGCAGTTCCGTCTTTTATCGCGTCGTCGATCCGAATTTTGTCGATATCTGCAGGACCGTCAGCATCACGGTAGCCAGCCGTGACATTGGCGAGCACCTGGGGGTGAGGACCGAGCGTTGCAGTACTTGAAATCAATGAAGCGGAGGGGAAATATCTCTATGGGTGATCTATCAAAACAGCCGGGGCGTTTGCGGCCCGCTCCGGAGAACTTCCTGACGGAAGAGCAGGTCAAGGCCGTTGCTGCAGGGCGTCGTGATTTCCTGCGCAAGAGTTTCATGGCCGCCGGTGCTGCGATGGCTGCGCCTTTGGCGGCACGCGCTGCAGAGGGAGATCCGGCGATCCTCAATCTGCCGGAATGGAGCAAGACCCTGGGTATGCCGGTGGCGCTCAACCCCTACGGTCAGCCGTCGAAGTTCGAGAGCCAGTTGTTGCGTCGCGAGTCTCCGGGTCTGGCCCGTGTCGGCCAGGCGTCGGTTTCTTTTGCGCCGTTGCAGGGGCTGTTCGGCATCATCACGCCGTCCGGCCTGCATTTTGAACGTCACCATCAGGGGTGGCATGATATTGACCCGGCGGTGCACCGGCTGATGGTCAATGCTTCCGATCCGGCTTTCCTGAAAAAGCCCAAGGTGTACACGATGGATGACCTGATGCGCCTGCCGTCGGTGTCGCGCATCCATTTCATTGAATGCGGTGCCAACACCGGCCTCGAGTGGGGCAACGTCGCCGTGCCGACCGTGCAGTACACGCATGGCATGCTCTCCTGTTCGGAGTTTACCGGCGTCCCGCTCAAGCTGCTGCTGGAAGATTGCGGTGTCGATTACAAGAAAGCCCGCTATGTGCTGGCCGAGGGTGCCGACGGTTCGTCGATGACCCGTACCATCCCGATGGAAATGGTCGAGAACGGTGAAGTCTTTGTCGCCTACGGCATGAACGGCGAAATGCTGCGGCCGGAAAATGGCTACCCGCTGCGTCTGGTGGTGCCGGGTGTCCAGGGCGTCTCCTGGGTCAAATGGCTGCGCCGCATCGAAGTCGGTGACAAGCCGTACGCGACCAAGGATGAGGCGGTGCACTACATCGACCTGATGCCGGACGGCATGCATCGTCAATACACCTCGATCCAGGAATGCAAGTCGGTGATCACTACGCCATCCGGCGGTCAACGTCTCCTGGAGAAGGGTTTCTACAACGTTTCCGGGATTGCCTGGTCGGGGCGCGGCAAGATTACGCGTGTCGATGTCTCGTTCGACGGCGGCATCAACTGGCAGCAGGCACGCATCGAAGGTCCGGTGCAGAACAAGGCGCTGACGCGCTTCAACATCAACTGGGTATGGGACGGCAAGCCGGCCATGCTGCAGTCGCGGGCGGTAGACGAAACAGGCTATGTCCAGCCGGCTTACGGCCAACTGCGTGAAGTGCGCGGTACCAAGTCGATCTATCACAACAATGCCATCCAGACATGGAAAGTGGTCGAAAGCGGGGAGATCAGCAATGTCCAGGTTCTCTAAATCCATCCTTGCCTTGGCAACGGCGGCACTGGCCTCCGGTGCCTTTGCCTTCGACAACTACGGTGGCGTTGGTCGTCAGGCCACGCCCGCTGAGGTGAAGGCCTGGGATATTGACGTTCGTCCCGATTTCAAGGGTTTGCCTGCCGGTTCTGGCAAGGTCAGTCACGGTAACGACCTGTTCGAGGAGAAATGTGCCTCTTGTCACGGCTCCTTCGGCGAGTCGAATGAAGTGTTCACTCCATTGATCGGCGGTACGACCAAGGACGACATCAAGACTGGCAGGGTCGCCGGTTTTGTCAGTGGTGACATTCCCCAGCGCACGACCTTCACCAAGGTTGCAACGATTTCGACGCTGTGGGATTACATCTATCGTGCCATGCCGTGGACGGAACCCAAGTCGCTGAAGCCGGACGAGGTTTATGCCATCCTCGCTTATTTTCTCAACCTGGCCGACATCGTTCCCGCCGATTTCGTGCTGTCGGACAAGAACATTGCCGAAGTGCAGAAGCTTATGCCCAATCGCAACGGCATGATTACGGATCACGGCATGTGGCCTGGTCCGGCGGCGGCCAAGGGCGGGATTGGCAACGGCGGCAAGCCGGATGTCAGGAACACCGCCTGCATGAAGGATTGCAAGAAGGAAGTTCGAGTAGGTTCGGTGTTGCCTGATTATGCCCGTACGGCACATGGCAACCTGGAAGAGCAGAACCGTACGTTTGGTCCCGTACGCGGTGTACGCACCGTCGAAGGCGCAGCGGACAAGGCAGCGAAGTAATTCCCTATTTTTTGAGAGGAGAAGTCATGAACAACCAACGTCGTAACGTTCTTAAAACCGGTACCGGTGCCGCCGTGCTCGGTGCGCTGGCCGCCGCCGGCATGATTGCCCCGGGCATCGCCCTGGCTGACTGGAACAAGGCAGCTTTTGAAGCCAAGAGCATGGCCGATACCCTGAAGGCCCTGGGTGCTACCCAGCCAGCCGACAGCAAGGATGTCCAGGTGACTGGTCCGGATATTGCCGAGAACGGTGCTGTGGTGCCGGTTGGCGTCACTTCCGCGATCGCTGGTACGACCATGGTCGCGATCCTGATCGACAAGAACCCGAATGCCCTGGCTGCCAGTTTCAAGCTGCCGGAAGGTACCGAAGCTAATGTGCAGACCCGGGTCAAGATGGGACAGACCTCGAATGTCTACGCACTGGTCAAGGCTGGTGACAAGTTCTACATGGCGACCAAGGAAATCAAGGTCACGCTCGGCGGCTGCGGCGGCTGATCGATCAACACATTCAGGAATTCAAGGAGATAACTATGGCTACCAAGCCCATGCGGATCCGCGCCTCTACCAAGGATGGCGTTACCGAAGTCAAGGCACTGATTGCTCACGAAATGGAAACCGGCCAGCGCAAGGATGCCAACGGCGCCGTCATTCCGGCGTGGTTCATTACCGAACTGACGGCCAGCCATAACGGCAAGGTCGTCCTGGCCTCCGAGTTCGGCACTGCCATCTCGAAGAACCCCTACCTGGCATTCAAGTTCAAGGGTGGTGCTGCCGGCGACAAGGTCGCCATCACCTGGAAGGACAACAAGGGCGAGACCCGTACCGACGAAGCCGCCATCGGCTGAGTCGTTGTCGACGATGGGCAGGCACTGCGCACGCGCAGGCCTGCCCGAGCGAACCCCGGCCAATCGGCGACAGACCGTGCGCTGGGTGCAAAAACCGAAAATGAACGGAGGAGTTCATGGTGAACCCACAGAAATACATTGTGCTGGCCCTTGCCGCGACTTTGGGCAGTCTGCCGCTTGGCGCATCTGCCAGTGACAAGTTGCTTGACGGCATCAACGAATACCGCGAGGCGCTGGCTGACGGCAATCCGTCGGAACTGGTTGCCGCCGAGGGCGAAGAGCTCTGGAAAACCCCACGCGGACCGAAGAATGCATCGCTGGAAAAGTGTGATCTCGGTCTGGGTGCTGGTGTCGTCAAAGGCGCTTCTGCCCAATTGCCGCGTTTCTTCAAGGACACCGGCAAGGTTCAGGATCTGGAAACACGCCTGATGACCTGCATGGAGACCTTGCAGGGGCTGGATCCCAAAGCCGTGGTCGAGGCGAAATGGCTGAAGGGTGAAAAAGAAAAAATGGCTGCCCTGGTTGCCTACGTCGTCACCGAATCGAACGGCCAGAAGATCAAGGTGGATACGCGCCACCCGGAAATGAAGAAGATGTACGAGCTGGGCAAGCTGGCCTTCTACTATCGTACTGGTCCGATGGACTTCTCCTGTGCCACTTGTCACGGCGACCAGGGCAAGCGTATCCGCATGCAGGAACTGCCTGACCTGCGCACTCAGGAAGGTGCTGCAGCCGGTTGGGGCAGTTGGCCGGCCTATCGCGTTTCCAATGGCCAGTTCTGGACCATGCAGCATCGCCTGAACGATTGTTACCGGCAGCAGCGGACGGCCGAGCCGATCTATGGCTCTGATGTGACCATCGCCCTGTCTGTCTATCTGGCGGCAACCGCCAATGGCGGCAAGGTTGTCACCCCCGGTATCAAGCGCTAAGGAGGCGAACATGAAGAAGATCAGTACACTGGCTGTATTGCTGCTCGCCTTGCCGGCTGCCTGGGCCGGTAGCGAGGATACCTATGCGGAATTCAAGGCAATGATGGACCGCTCGTTCAAGACGAACGGGATTGCCGCCAAGCACCGCATGTACCAGCTTGATTTCCAGAAATCCTGTTCCCAGGAAAAGCAACCGCCGAAGGCCGAAATGGCCCGTATCGAGGCGGAGCAGCTGAAGACCATCCGCTATCCTGCCGACGGCAAGTATTTTGGCGACTGGAAGCAGGGCGAGAAGATCGCCACCAGCGGACGTGGCCTGACCTGGACCGACAAGACGCCGCATGACAACGGCGGTGGTTGCTACAACTGCCACCAGATGAGCCACCACGAGGTGTCCTACGGCACGATCGGGCCGAGCCTGCTGGAATACGGCAAGGTCCGTGGCAGTACCGACGAAATTATCAAGTACACCTGGGGCAAGATCTACAACGCCAAGGCCTTCAATGCCTGCAGCAACATGCCGCGTAACGGCGATGCGGAGATCCTCACGGAACAGCAGATGAAGCATCTGATGGCCTTCCTGTTCGATCCGGCATCCCCGGTCAACAAAAAATGAACCTTGCGTGACTTTTCCCGGCCGGGTTAGCCGGCCGGGGCTTTTTTGAAGGATGAGAAATGAGCATGAATCGTCGGGAATTTCTGCAGGTCATGGCGGTTGCCGCGGCCGGTGGCATGTCGCTGCACAGCGAGTTCGCGATGGCCGAGAAAGGTGCGGCCAAACTGTACGACCTGCCGAAGTTCGGCAATGTCAGTCTGCTGCACATCACCGATTGCCATGCCCAGCTGCAACCCATCTATTTCCGCGAACCGAGCGTGAATCTCGGTTTTGGCGACCAGTTCGGCAAGGTGCCACATCTGGTTGGCGATCGTTTGCTCAAGCATTTCGGTTTCAAGCCGAACAGCATCGAGGCGCACGCCTACACCTATCTGAATTTTGAAAAAGCCGCCGAGACCTACGGCAAGGTCGGCGGCTTTGCGCATCTGGCAACGCTGGTCAAGCGCATGAAGGCAACCAGGCCGGGAGCGCTGCTGCTTGACGGCGGCGATACCTGGCAAGGCTCCGGTACCGCCCTGTGGTCCAACGCGCAGGACATGGTCGATGCCTGCAAGGCACTCGGCGTCAATGTCATGACCCTGCACTGGGAATCGACCTATGGCGAGGAACGGGTCAAGGAAATCGAGGAAAAGGATTTCGCCGGCGTCGTCGATATCGTCGCCCAGAACGTCAAGACCACCGACTTCGGTGATCCGGTCTTCAAGCCGTTTGTCATGAAGAGCATGAACGGCGTGCCGGTGGCCATCATCGGCCAGGCCTTCCCCTACACGCCGATCGCCAACCCGCGCTGGCAGACCCCGAACTGGAGCTTCGGCATCCAGGAAGAGAACATGCAGAAGACCGTCGACGAAGCCCGCGCCAAGGGTGCGCAGGTCGTCGTCGTGCTGTCGCACAACGGCATGGACGTCGATCTGAAGATGGCGTCGCGGGTCAAGGGCATCGATGCCATCCTCGGCGGCCACACCCACGACGGCATGCCGGCGCCGGTGATTGTCAAGAATGCCGGCGGTCAGACGCTAGTGACCAATGCCGGCTCCAATGGCAAGTATCTCGGTGTGCTCGACTTCGACGTGAAGAACGGCAAGATTGCCGGCTACCGCTACAAGCTGCTGCCCGTCTTCGCCAACCTGCTGCCGGCTGACCAGGACATGCAGGCGCTGATCGACAAGGCGCGGGCGCCCTATCTGTCGAAACTCAACGAGCAGCTGGCCGTCACCGAGGGCACGCTGTATCGCCGCGGCAACTTCAACGGCACCTTCGATCAGGTCATCGTCGATGCGCTGATGAAGGAAAAAGATGCTGAAATCGCTTTCTCGCCGGGCTTCCGCTGGGGTACCTCGCTGTTGCCGGGACAGCCGATCCTGATGGAGCACGTGCTCGACCAGACGGCGATCACCTACCCATGGACGACGGTGACCAGCATGAGCGGCGAGATGATCAAGACCATTCTCGAGGATGTCTGCGACAACCTGTTCAATCCCGATCCTTACTACCAGCAGGGTGGCGACATGGTGCGCGTCGGCGGTCTGCAATACACCTGCGATCCGACGGCGAAGAATGGTCAGCGTATCCAGAACATGATGTTGCGCGGTCAACTGATCGATCCGGCCAAAAACTACAAGGTGGCTGGCTGGGCGCCGGTGTCGGAGGAAGCGAAGAATTCCGGCGAACCGATCTGGGAAGTCGTGGCCCGCTACCTGCGTGACGTCAAGACCTTGAAGCCGGTGACGCTGAACATGCCGAAGCTCAAGGGCGCAGACAAGAATCCGGGGATCGCCCTATGAAATCGCTGAAACTCGCCGTTGCCGGTATTGCGCTGGCTTTTTCCGCCGGTGTCTTCGCCGCCGACTGGGCGCCGGGGAGCATGGACTGGTCCAGGCTGCCCGAAATCAAGGTCACCAGGCTGGCGCTTTACCTGACGCCAAAGCAGGCTTACGACATGAAGATGGCAGACCCCAAGGGGGTTGCGTTGTTTGATGTTCGTACCCGTGCCGAGGCAATGTATGTCGGCATGGCGACGACGGTCGATGCCCTGGTGCCGTTTGTCGAGCACCAGGAGATCATGAGCGACTGGGACGAGAAGCGGACGATGTACAAGCTCGATCCCAACCAGGATTTTGTGCCGGAAATCGCCCGTCGCCTGCAGGAGCTCGGCCTGGACAAGAACGCGCCGGTGATCCTGCTGTGCCGTTCCGGCGACCGCAGTTCAAAAGCCGCGGATCGTCTGCAGGCCGCAGGCTACACGAAGGTGTACAGCGTCCCCGAGGGCTTCGAGGGTGATCGTGCTTCGGCCGGGGCAAAGCAGGGGCAGCGTGTGGTCAACGGCTGGCGTAATGCCGACCTGCCATGGAGCTACAAGCTGGAGAAGGGCAAGATGTATTTTCCGCGCTGATTGGCGGCATCAGGACAGCGGCCAGCAGTTTCCACGCAAGGGAATTCTGGTCGTTTTTTTGGGAATATAAAGTTAGTATTTTCTAATTTTATTATTTTGCAACGGGCGTTTCGGCGCTCACCCAGGGAAGGAGAGAGTATGTACAAGAACGCACTCGACAAGATTCTGGACGACACCGGGAAGAAAACCCTGGATCGCCGTTCGTTCCTGATGCTCGGTGCCGCTGGCGCCGGTTCGCTGCTGCTCGCTCCCGGGGGGGCGCAGGCGGCGAGCCGGATCAAGTCATCGGCACGTATCGTCATCGCCGGTGCCGGCGCGGCCGGCCTGGCAGCGGCATCGCATCTGGCAAACAAGCTCGACGGCGCCAAGATCACGCTGATCGATGCGCGCAAGGAGCATTTCTACCAGCCGGGTTTCACGCTGGTGGCGTCCGGCATCAAACAATCGCCCTACGTCGTTTCGACGACGCGCGAGTATGTGCCCGGCGGTGTCGAACTGGTCGAAGAGCGGGTCGTCGAGTTCGATCCGGAAGGCAACAAGGTGGTCACCGAGAGCGGCAAGCCGTATCCCTACGATTTCCTGATCGTGGCGACCGGGCTCAAGCTTGATTACGAGGCGATTCCGGGGATGGATGTCGAGCAGATCGGCAACAACGGCCTGGGCAGCATCTATCACAGCCCGGCCAAGGCGGAAGCCACCTGGCGCGCCATGTCGAATTTTGCCGATACCGGCGGCGTCGGTGTCTTCCAGCGCCCGGGGACCGAGATGAAGTGTGCCGGTGCACCGCTGAAATACACCTTCGTCACCGACGATTACCTGCGTCGCCGTGGCAATCGCGGCAAAGCCGAGATCATCTACAACGCCAACAACAAGGCCTTGTTCAGCGTACCCATCGTGCATGAAAAAGTGCGCATGCTGTTCGAGGAGCGCGGCGTCAAGGTCAATTACGAGCGGATGCTGGAGTCGATCGACCTTGGCAAGAAGCTGGTTGTGTTCAAGACACCGATCGGGCCGGTCGAACTGCAGTACGACTTCATCAATGTCATCCCGCCGATGCGTGCGCCGGACTCGGTGCGCAACAGTCCGCTGCCCTGGCAGGAAGGCGGTTGGGCGAAGGATGGCTGGATCGAGGTGGACAAGCACAACCTGCGCCACAAGCGCTACGACAACGTGTTTGCTGTTGGCGATGTGGCCGGCGTGCCCAAGGGCAAGACGGCGGCCAGCGTCAAATGGCAGGTGCCGGTGGCCGTCGATCACCTGGTGGCGAGCATCGCCGGCAAGGAGTCGGAGGCGGTCTACAACGGTTATACGTCATGCCCGCTGATTACCCGTCTGGGCCAGGCGATGCTCATCGAGTTCGATTACAAGGACAACCTGACACCGTCCTTCCCCGGCGTGATCGCGCCGCTGGAGGAACTGTGGATCAGCTGGGTGATGAAGACGATGGCCCTGAAGCCCACCTATATCAGCATGTTGCGCGGTCGCGCCTGATTTCTGGAGGAATGCAAAGATGAAAGAACTCGATCCGCTGGTTTTCCTGGCCGTTTTCCAGGAAATGCTCGGCCCCTTGCTGTGGGTGCTGATCCTCTTGATCGTCCTCGGTACGCTGGCCTTTGTTGGCCTGTTGCTGAAGGAAAAGACGATCAACTCGAGGCGTCTGGTCCGTGCCGAACTGGCCGGGCTGGTTGGCGGTGCGCTGGCACTGGTGCTGATGGCCAAGGTCTCGTCGTCGGGCTTCACCGACGCCGGTGGCCCGGCCGACTGGTTCCTGATCGCACTGGTCTTCGGACTCGGTCTGGCTGGTACGGCAATCCTGGTTTACACCTTCATGGGCTGGCGCAAGCCGGTCGGGCAGTAAGCCCTCAGGGCTGGAGCGCCAGTCGGCGTTCCGGCCTGTCGATCAGGGCGTCGGCCAGGCCGGCGCCCGCCCACATCCCGATCAGCGAGATCCACGCCGTCAGCGCAAAGACCGCGGCGCCGGAGACGCCGGCGCCGACGGCGCAGCCACCGGCCAGCATGCCGCCGAAGCCCATGCACAGCGCGCCGGCCATGTAGCGGCGCATGCTCGATCCATCCTTGAAGCCTTCGAGCTTCAGTTCACGTCCCCACAAGGCGGCGAGAAATGACCCGAGAACGACACCGGGGACCAGTCCGATATCGAAATCCCAAGGCTGCCCGGGCGGCGACAGGACCAGCATCAGCACGTCGGCCGACGGGCCGGTGAAGCTCAGGCTCTGCACCGGCAATACCTCGTCGAAGGCATTGCTGCCGACCGCGAAGGTCGTCAGCCAGGCGATGGCGACCATCAGGCCGACGCCGATGCCACCGCTCCATTCGCGTGCGGTCAACTGCGTCCGGCGGGCAAAATGTATTGCGGCCGCCAGCCACAGCAGACCGAACAGGATGCCGCCGATGTGTCCGACATGTACTGCGGCGAGCAGGTCACGGGTGCCGCCGTCGATGGTCCATAAACTGGATAGCCAGATGCGCAGCGGCGACAGCACGCCGTTCAGCGAGGCCTGGGCGGTGACTGCGAAAATCAGCCCGGTGAGCAGCGCGCGCAGGTTGCCGTTGGCGGCCAGCACCAGCATCCGCGACGAGCAGCCGCGGGCGAGGATCATGCCGATACCGAACAGCAGGCCGCCGACCAGGGCGCCGGAGATGCTGCCGCGCGCCGACAGCTGGCGCGCCTGGGAAACGTCGAGCCAGCCGCCGACGATGAAGGCCTGGGTGGCGATGACGGCGGTGGAAAACGCCAGCAGCCAGATGGTCAGCTTGGTGCCGCTCTGGCGACTCCAGAACTCGACGACGGCCGAGCGCAGGCAGAAACGCGAGCGCTGGGCGAAGATGCCGAACAGGGTGCCGATCAGCAGACCGGCGACGGTGATCACCGTTTTCTCGCCAAAGGATTCCAGGAGTTCGGCCAGGCCCATGATTTATCCGGAAATGTTGCGGTCGACCGCGATATTTTGCGATTTTCCAGCGGTTTCAGAAGAGTTCGATATCTCCGTCGCTCTGTCCCTGGCTGCTGGATGAAGCGCTCTTGCTGCGCAGTGCGTCGGACTTGACGTGCGAATCCACCAGCAGTTCGACCAGGCGCTGGCTGCGCTTGCGGAAGCGCTGAATGCCGTCGCTCTCGCTCTGGTCGTTGTGCAGGCTGAGGAAGGCGTGCATGTAGGTGCCGACGTGATCGGTACGCTGGCCGATGCGGGTGATCATCTGGGTCACGATGTCCTCGAACTGCATGGCCATTACCCCTTCCTGGGTCAGGTCGCGCATTCTTTCGGTAATCGTCGTGATGCTGCTGGAGTGCTGGCGTGCCTTGTCGGTCAGTTCAAGCAGTTCGCCGCCAAGGTCCTTGAGCGTGGCGCGTGAGCGTTCTGCGACACTGAGGTCGATATGGCTGGCGGCTTCAACGCGCTGACCAACGTCGCGCAGCGATTCGAGAATGTCGTTCAGCGCCTTGCGGATGTCGACGTTGAATTCGCCGGTGCGTGCAGCCAGCGTCCGCACCTCGTCGGCAACCACGGCAAAGCCGCGGCCGGCTTCGCCGGCGCGGGCCGCTTCGATGGCGGCATTCAGGGCGAGCAGGTCGGTCTGCTTGGTGATGCCGGAAATATCATTGAGGGTACTGGTGATCCGCGTCACCTTGTCCTGCATCTGGCTGAAACTTTCGGCAACGCCCTGGCTGGTATTGCGCAACTGGTCCATCTTGCCGACGAATTCGGCGATCAGCGCGTTGGTTTCGTCGAAGAAACGCTGCAGGCCCGCGTGTTCCGCTGCGTGGCTGTCGTCGGAGCCGGTCATGCTGAGCATTTCGCTGATCAGCGAGCGCAGGATTTCCTGCTGACTGTTCGAATGCGACTCCAGGCCGGTCAGGCTGCCGGACAGGCGGCTGACCGAATTGCGCAGCAGCGTCTGGGCATCGTGCATTTCCGTTTCCAGCGACGAGAACTGCATCTCGGCATGGGCCATCGCCTCGTTGGAAAGCACGTGGTATTCGGACATCACCGTCGTCAGTTCGTGGACGTAGCCTTGTTGTTTCGACTTCCAGCGTTCGCGCTCGCGGATCGAGAGCAGGCTGCCAACGCACAGCAATACGGCGAGTGCGGCAAACCAGTGAGTAGACAGCGGCGAACCGGCCAGCGACCAGGTCCAGAGGATCAGCGCCAGCAGCGCAGTTCCCCGGATCAGGAGGTCATCTATTCTTTTCATGCGAAATCCCAAACGAAGCGGCAATCCCCCATTGTAAGGGGATCGCCGCCGGGTCGGTTGTGCGCTGGATCAACTCAACCCATGCTTTTCAGGTGCTGGATGATCTCGCCGGCCATCGGTTGCGCGTCACCGTACAACATGCGGCAGTTGTCGGTGTAGAACAGCGCATTTTCCACGCCGGAGTAGCCGGTGCCCTTGCCGCGCTTGATCACGATGACGTTCTGCGCCTTGTCGGCATCGAGGATGGGCATGCCGTAGATCGGGCTGGCCTTGTCGGTGCGCGCCGAGGGGTTGACCACATCGTTGGCGCCGATGACCAGCGCGACGTCGGTCTGGCCGAACTCGCCGTTGATTTCTTCCAGATCGAAGATCTTGTCGTAAGGCACGCCGGCCTCGGCCAGCAGCACGTTCATGTGCCCCGGCATGCGCCCGGCGACCGGGTGGATGGCGAACTTCACCTCGACGCCGGCTTCTTCCAGGATCGACGTCATTTCCCAGACCTTGTGCTGGGCGTGGGCGACCGCCATGCCGTAACCCGGCACGATGACCACCTTGCCGGCGTAGCGCATCATCGCCGCCGCATCGAGCGCGGACAGTTCCTTCATCGTCCCTTCGATGGCCTCACCGGGGCCGCTGGCGACCAGCGGGGTGAACAGGATGTTGGAGATCGGCCGGTTCATCGCCTTGGCCATCAACTGCGTCAGTAGCGTACCGGCGGCGCCGACGACGATGCCGGCGATGATCAGTGCCGGGTTGCCGAGGACGTAGCCCTCGAAGCCCACGGCCAGCCCGGTGAAGGCATTGAACAGCGAGATCACCACCGGCATGTCGGCGCCGCCGATCGGCAGGGTGACGATCAGGCCGAGGACCAGTGCGACGATGAAGAAGGCGATCACCAGTTCCGGCTGTTGCGGCGCCAGCGCGATGACGGCCAGGCCGAGGCCGACGGAAATCAGTGCCAGCAGCACGTTGACCGCATTCTGCGCCGGTAGCCGGTAAGCTTTTTTCAGCACCCCCTGCAGTTTCGCCCAGGCGACGCAGGAACCGGTGAAGGAAACGGCGCCGATCAGCGCACCGAGCGTCGCCAGCGTCGTCGCAACGAGGCCGTGCATGTCGCCCTTGGCGAACTCGACGGCAGCAATCGCCGCTGCCGCGCCGCCGCCCATGCCGTTGTAGATGGCAACCATCTGCGGCATGTCGGTCATCTTGACCTTCTGCGCCGAGATCCAGGCACCACCGCCACCGATGACCAGCGCCAGGGCGATCAGGCCGATGTTCTGCAAGCCGGGAATGAGGAAGGTCGCGGCGATCGCCAGCAGCATGCCGTAACCGGCGATGACGATGCCACGGCGGGCAGAAGCCGGCGAACTCATGCCCTTGAGACCGAAGATGAACAACGCAGCGCCGACGAACCAGGCGCCCTGGACGTAGAAGGGGGCGGTCATTGCGCGTCCTCCTTCTTCTTGAACATGCCGAGCATGCGTTCGGTGACAACGTAGCCACCAGCCGCGTTGGCCGCGCCGAGCGCCACGGCGAAGAAGCCGATGGCCTGTTGCAGCACCGTCTCGGCCATGCCGAGAACGATCATTGCGCCGACGACGACGACGCCGTGAATGAAGTTTGAACCGGACATCAGCGGCGTGTGCAGGATCACCGGTACCTTGGCGATGATCTCGTAGCCGGTGAAGGCGGCGAGCATGAAGATGTAGAGTGCGAGCATGCCGTCCATCAGGCGTCTCCCATGACTTGTTTGACTGTTGCGTGAACTGTGGCGCCATCCTTGCACAGCAGGGTGCCGGCAACGATCTCGTCGCTCCAGTCGATGGCGAGTTCGCCGTCCTTGATCCACGGCGACAGGAAGTTGTAGAGGTTCTTGGCGTACAGCTCGGAGGCGTGGGTTGGCATCCGCGACGGCAGGTTCAGCGGGCCGTGGATGTTCACGTCGTTGGCGATGACGTGCTCGCCGGGCTGGGTTAGCACGCAGTTGCCGCCGGATTCGGCAGCCATGTCGACGATGATTGCGCCGTATTTCATGCGTCCGACCATCTCGTTGGTGATGATCACCGGTGCCCGCTTGCCGGGAATCGCCGCGGTGGTGATCACGACGTCGGCCATGGCCACCGCCTTGGCCAGCTTTTCGGCCTGGGCGGCTTTTTCCTCGGCCGAGAGTTCGCGGGCGTAGCCGCCGGCGCCGTCGGCCGAGACACCGGTATCGACGAACTTGGCGCCGAGCGATTCGATCTGCTCACGCGCTGCGGCGCGCACGTCGTAGGCTTCGACCATGGCGCCGAGGCGCTTGCAGGTGGCGATCGCCTGCAGGCCGGCGACGCCGGCGCCGATGACGAGCACGCGCGCCGGGCGGATGGTGCCGGCGGCGGTGGTCAGCATCGGGAAGAACTTGGTGCAGCGGGCGGCGGCGATCAGGCCGCACTGGTAGCCGGCGCAGGAACCCTGCGACGACAGCGCGTCCATGCTCTGGGCGCGCGAGACGCGCGGCAGCAGTTCGAGCGCGAAGGCGGTGATCTTGCGCGCGTTCAGCGCCGCCAGTCTTTCCTTGGCCTCGTACGGCTTGAGCAGGCCGATCAGCACGGCACCTTCCGGCATCGCCGCGATTTCTGCGGTCGACGGCGGGGTAACGCGCAAAATCACCTGGGCGCCGGCGTAGGCTTCGCTCGGGCCGTTGACGAAATCGACGCCGACATAGTCAGGGTCGAGAAAGTGGCTCTGCACACCGGCGCTCTGCTCCATCCGGAGCTTGGCGCCCAGCGCGGCAAATTTCTTGGCTGTCTCGGGAACGAGCGCGGTCCGGTATTCACCGTCGGCAGTTTCCCGGGCAACCGCCAGGGTCAGCGGCATTATCCCTCTCCTTGAATATGGGTCATTGTTGAGTTAATTTTTCCAGGCAAAGATAAGGGGTTTGTTAATGATTCAATAGTCAGGATTTCTGACTGCAAGCATCAGGGATTGCTTATTAATCCTGTCTGGCGCATTTCAGGCGGGGTTGTCGATCGCCGGCCGGTTGTTCACGAAGCGCAATTCCTCCGGGTAGGGGAAGAAATCCTCGACATGGCCGGCCCGTATCTGGGCCTGGGCCGCCTGCCAGAATGCCGGCGACAACAGGTCCTTGTGATGTTTCAGGAACAGCTTGCGTACTTGCGGCGAGCCGAGCAGGAAGGTGGCGAACTCTTCCGGAAAAACATCGTTGCGCGCCACCGGGTACCAGACCTCGCCCGACATTTCCGTCTCGAAATCCGGCGCTGGCGGGATCTTGCGGAAGTTGATGTCGGTCATGTACTCGATTTCGTCGTAGTCGTAGAAAACGACACGGCCATAGCGGGTGACGCCGAAGTTCTTCCACAGCATGTCGCCGGGGAAGATGTTGGCCTGCGCCAGTTCGCGGATGGCGCTGCCGTATTCGCGGATGGCGTGTTCCAGTCCTTCGAGGTTGTTCGACTTGTCCATCCGTTCGAGGTGGATGTTCAGCGGCTCCATCCGGCGCTCGATGTACAGGTGCTTGATGATCAACTGGTCGCCGTCGATCTCGTAGCAGGAGGGCGCGAGGCGTTCGAGTTCATCGAGGACTTCGTCGTTGAAGCGTTCCAGCGGGAACATCACGTTGGAGAATTCCAGTGTATCGGCCATGCGCCCGACGCGGTCGACCTGCTTGACCATCAGGAACTTCTTCTTGACCGTCGCCCGGTCCATTTCCTTGGAGCTGCCGAAGACGTCCTTGATCAGCTTGAATACGTAGGGGAACGACGGCAGCGTGAACACCAGCATGACCAGGCCGCGGATGCCCGGGGCCATGATGAACTTGTCCTGCGAGTGGTGCAGGTGATAGATGAAGTCGCGGAAGAACATCGTCTTCCCCTGCTTGCCCAGGCCGAGCATGATGTAAATCTCGGAGCGCGGCTTGTTCGGCATGATGGCGCGCAGGAACTGCACGTAGCTGGACGGCACTTCCATATCCACCATGAAATAGGCGCGCGACAGCGAGAACAGCAGGCCGATGCGCCAGGCATCGAGGAGCACGGTGTCGAGAAAGAGCTGGCCGGCGCCGTCGTGCAGCACGGGGATGGCAAAGGGGTATTCGTGGGCGCCGTTGATTGCCTTGCCGATGATGTAGGCGGCCTTGTTGCGGTAGAAGGCCGAGCCCAGCACCTGGATCTGGAAATTGACTTCGCGGCTGGGCATTTCCTTCAGGCTGCGGCGAATCGCGTGATAGACATCGTTGACGTCGCGTTCGAGATTGGCGAACGGGCGCTGCCAGCGGAAGTCGCGGACGATCTCGCGAATCGCCCCGCGCAGGCCGTCGGCATCGGCGTAGTAACTGCGGTAGGTGGCAGTCTCGTCGCCTTCCAGGTTCTCGGTGGAAATGGTCGGCCGGACGAAGATGAAATCGTTGTGGAAATAGGTCCGGTGCAGGATCTTGGTGGTCACCGAGTTGAAGAAGGTCTCGGCCAGTTCCGGCTGCTTGTGGTTGAGCAAGAGGCCGATGTAGAGCAGCTTGACCTGCTGCCAGGTTGCATCGTCCAGGTTTTGCGCATCGAATTCCGTGCGCAGGCGGTCGACACATTCATCGACCCGGTCGTCGTAGAAGCGGATGCGCTCGCGGACCGCGCGGTGCACCGCCGGCCAGTCGCCTTTTTCGAAACGTACCCTGGCCTCCTGGCAGGTCTGGCGAAACAGCAGATAGTGCTTGTTGAAGCCCTGGATCAGCGCGAGTGCGATCTGGTGGGCGTTCGTGCCATAGAGTCCGACCGAAATCTTCATTGTCATGTCTCCCGGAGGAGCGGGGATTCTAGCACCCGGATTGGCGTAAAACGGGGCGCTCCGCCATGTGAAACCGCATTTCACCGTTGACCGATGGCGCGTCGTTGCGGATACTCCCGAGGCTTTGTAAGCACCGCGCAAGGGTGTCGGCGTATTGTCGACTCGCATATCAAAACCATCACCAAGGGGTTAGCATGTCCGCAGGCAAGTCCAAGATCATCTACACGCTCACCGACGAGGCGCCGCTGCTGGCGACTTGTGCCTTTTTGCCGATCATCCGCACCTTCACCGGGCCGGCCGGCATCGAGATCGAAAAAGCCGACATTTCGGTGTCCGCCCGCGTGCTCGCCGAATTCCCGGAGTTTCTGACCGAAGAACAGCGCGTGCCGAACACGCTCGGCGAACTGGGCAAGAAGTGCCTGCAACCCGACACTAACATCATCAAGCTGCCGAACATCAGTGCTTCCGTCGCGCAGTTGAAGGCCTGCATCAAGGAACTGCAGGAAAAGGGCTATGCCATCCCCGACTATCCGGAAATGGCCAACAGCGACGAAGAAAAGGCGCTCAAGGCCCGCTTCGGCAAGTGCCTCGGCTCCGCCGTCAATCCGGTGCTGCGCGAAGGCAACTCCGACCGCCGCGCGCCGATGGCCGTCAAGAATTACGCCAAGAAGCGCCCGCATTCGATGGGCGAATGGAAACAGTGGTCGCAAACCCACGTTTCCCACATGGAACATGGTGACTTCTACCACGGCGAAAAGTCGCTGACCCTGGACAAGCCGCGCGAAGTGCGCATGGAGCTGATCGCCAAGGGTGGCAAGACCACCGTGCTGAAACCGAAGCTCTCCCTGCTCGCCGGTGAGATCATCGACTCGATGTTCATGAGCAAGAAGGCGCTGTGCGACTTCTACGAAGCCCAACTGGAGGACTGCCGCCAGTCCGGCATCCTGTTCTCGCTGCACGTCAAGGCGACGATGATGAAGGTCTCGCACCCGATCGTTTTCGGCCACTGCGTCAAGATCTACTACAAGGAAGCCTTCGAGAAGCACGGCAAGACCTTTGACGAACTGGGCATCAACGTCAATAACGGCATGGTCGATCTGTACGAGAAGATCAAGACCCTGCCGGAATCCAAGCGCGACGAGATCATCCGCGACCTGCACGCTTGCCAGGAACACCGTCCGCGTCTGGCCATGGTCGACTCGGCCAAGGGCATCACCAATTTCCATTCGCCGAACGACATCATCGTCGACGCCTCCATGCCGGCGATGATCCGTCAGGGCGGCAAGATGTGGGGCGCCGACGGCAAGCAGTACGACAGCAAGTGCGTCATGCCGGAATCGACCTTTGCCCGCATTTACCAGGAGATGATCAATTTCGTCAAATGGCATGGCAACTTCGATCCGAAGACCATGGGCACTGTCCCGAACGTCGGCCTGATGGCCCAGCAGGCCGAAGAATACGGCTCGCACGACAAGACTTTCGAAATCGCCGAAGACGGCATCGCCAACATCGTCGATAACAACAGCGGTGAAGTGCTGCTGACGCAGAACGTCGAAGCCGGCGACATCTGGCGCATGTGCCAGGTCAAGGACGCGCCGATCCGCGACTGGGTCAAGCTGGCCGTCACCCGCGCCCGCAACTCCGGCATGCCGGCCGTGTTCTGGCTCGATCCGTACCGTCCGCACGAAGCCGAACTGATCAAGAAGGTCGAGACCTACCTCAAGGATCACGACACCAGCGGTCTGGAAATCCACATTATGAGCCAGGTCCGTGCCATGCGCTTCACGCTGGAACGCGTGGCGCGCGGCCTCGACACCATCTCGGTGACCGGCAACATCCTGCGCGACTACCTGACCGACCTGTTCCCGATCATGGAGCTGGGCACCTCGGCCAAGATGCTGTCGATCGTTCCGCTGATGAACGGCGGCGGCATGTACGAGACCGGTGCCGGTGGTTCGGCGCCGAAGCACGTGCAGCAGCTGACGCAGGAAAACCACCTGCGCTGGGATTCGCTCGGCGAGTTCCTGGCCCTGGCGGTGTCGCTGGAAGAACTGGGCATCAAGGAAAACAACGCCCGCGCCAAGCTGCTGGCCAAGACGCTGGATGCCGCAACCGGCAAGCTGCTCGACAACAACAAGTCGCCGTCGCCGAAGACCGGTGAGCTCGACAACCGTGGTTCGCAGTTCTACCTGGCCATGTACTGGGCACAGGAACTGGCAGTGCAGAAAGAAGATGCCGAACTGGCCGCCCACTTCAGCAAGCTGGCCAAGGTTCTGGCCGACAACGAAGGTCAGATCGTTGCTGAAATGAAGACGGTACAGGGCAAGCCGGTCGATATCGGCGGTTACTACAAGGCCGATCCGGAGAAGACCAAGGCGGTGATGCGTCCGAGCCCGACGTTGAACGCCGCACTGAAGGCTGCTCGCGCCTAAGGCAGACAGCCTTTCCTGGCTTCAGGGCCCGGTCGACCGCAAGGTCGCCGGGCCTTTTTCTTGCCGGCTGACAGCGCCCGTTCTTTTGCCGCATAATCGGCCTCGCTGCTGCTGCTCGCCAGCGATGTCAGCCGCGGGGGAGACTGGACGTCAAGACGTCAGACATAACAAGCAAGGAGTGTGGATATGGCTTCTCACATCAAGGTTCCGCAAGGTGGTGCGAAAATTGTCCCGGGGCAGCCGACCCCGGACAATCCGATCATCCCGTTCATCGAAGGCGACGGTATCGGCATCGACATCACGCCGGTCATGATCAAGGTCATCGATGCTGCGGTCGACAAGGCTTACGGCGGAAAAAGGAAGATCCACTGGATGGAGGTCTATGCCGGCGAGAAATCGACGCGCATCTACGGGCCGGACGAGTGGCTGCCGCAGGAAACCTTCGCCGCGTTGAAGGAATATTCGGTGTCGATCAAGGGGCCGATGACGACGCCGGTCGGCGGTGGCATCCGCTCGCTGAACGTGGCCTTGCGCCAGGAGCTCGACCTTTACCAGTGCGTCCGTCCGGTGCAGTACTTCAAGGGCGTGCCGTCGCCGCTGAAGCACCCGGAGCTGACCAACATGGTCATCTTCCGCGAGAACACCGAGGACATCTACGCCGGTATCGAATGGTCGGCACAGTCGGAGGGCGCGAAGAAGGTCATCGAATTCCTGCAGAAGGAAATGGGCGTCAGGAAGATCCGTTTCCCGGAAACCTCGGGGATCGGCATCAAGCCGATTTCCATCGAAGGTACCACCCGCCTGGTGCGCGCTGCGCTCAAGTACGTCATTGCCAACGACCGCAAGTCGCTGACCATCGTGCACAAGGGCAACATCATGAAGTTCACCGAAGGCCTGTTCCGCGACACCGCCTACAAGGTGGCCATCGAGGAATTCGGTGCCGAACTGATCGATGGCGGTCCGTGGTGCAAGTTCCGCAATCCGAACAGCGGTCGCGAAGTCATCGTCAAGGATTCCATTGCCGATGCCTTCCTGCAGCAGATCCTGCTGCGTCCGGCCGAGTACGACACCATCGTCACCACCAACCTGAACGGCGACTACATTTCCGACGCGCTGGCGGCGCAGGTCGGCGGCATCGGCATTGCCCCGGGCGCCAACATTTCCGACCAGTACGCCTGTTTCGAAGCGACGCACGGGACCGCGCCGAAGTATGCCGGCCTTGACAAGGTCAATCCTGGCTCGCTGATTCTGTCAGCCGAAATGATGTTGCGTCACCTGGGCTGGAAGGAAGCTGCCAACCTCGTCATCAAGGCGATGGAAGCGGCAATCTGCGACAAGAAGGTGACCTACGACTTCGCCCGCCTGATGGATGGCGCCGATGAACTGTCTTGCTCCGATTTCGGCGACGCGATGATCGCGCGCATGTAAATGACCCACTCTTGAAAAAGGATAGTGCAATGAAAAAGATCATTTCCCTGGGCCTGGCCTGTCTGTTTGCCAGCAGTGTTGCCATGGCTGCCGCCACCGATTGCGAGGCGCTGGCGGTCAGCAAGGACGGCAAGCCGCTGGCGGGGGCTGCCAAGGCTTCGTCGATCAAGAAGTGCGAGCGTGAGCGCCAGACGCCGGGCAAGAGCTGCGAGGCCCGGGCCATCGACAAGAACGGCAAGCCGCTGGCCGGGGCGGCGAAGAACTCGTTCATGAAGAAATGCGAAGCCGGGCAATAATCCCGGTCTGATGGAGCCCCCGCAAGGGGGCTTCTTTCGTTGCGGGCAGTACAATTCGGGCATGACATCACATGCAAGCAACGAGGCCGTCGAGGCCGATCCGACCGCCGCCATCAACGAGCCACGGCTGTGGCGCAACAATGGCTGGACAGCCCGCGTCATCAAGAATGAAGACGACGAGGGCTGGGCCGTCGAAATGATCAAGGACGGCGAATCCGAACCGGCACTGGTCGGCCCGTGGACGATGGGGCGCGACAAGAAAAACCCCAAGCCGCTCGACGTCAGCGCCTTCCAGACCCTGGTCAAGACCGCCTCGGAAGTCCTGCGCCGGCACGAGCACCACCTGCACGCCATGCTGCACAAGAAACTGACGGTCGACGGCCCGGACGGGCCGATTTGCGTGAGCCTCGACATCGTGCCCGACGAGGACGATCCCTACGCCGTACTGGGTGCCCGCGACATGGCCGGCGAATTGATCGCCGAAGTCCGGGTGGGGCCGGAGTTCAAGCTGGGGGTGGCCAGCGCCGAGGCCTGGATCGCGGACGAGTTTCGCCGGCCGGAGTGAGCTGGCGGCGTCAGCGCATGCGGTAGTACCGGGCTGCTACCCGGTCGGTCGCCAACGGGTTCAAGATAGCCGCTCCTAAACCAATAATGGAGACAAACATGGCGATCAAGAAAATCCTGATGCTCACCGGCGACTACACCGAAGACTACGAAACCATGGTGCCCTTTCAGGCGCTATTGATGGTCGGTCACACCGTGCATGCCGCCTGTCCGGGCAAGAAGGCCGGCGAGCAGGTGCGCACGGCGATCCACGATTTCGAGGGCGATCAGACCTATTCGGAAAAGCCGGGCCACAATTTCACGCTCAACGCCAGCTTCGACGAACTCGACGTCGCCAGCTACGACGCCCTGGTCATCCCCGGCGGCCGCGCCCCGGAATACCTGCGCCTCAACCCCAAGGTAATCGCCGCCGTGCAGCATTTTGCCAGCAGCAACAAGCCGATCGCCGCGATCTGTCACGGCGCCCAGTTGCTCAGCGCCGCCGGCGTGCTGCAGGGGCGCTCGTGCAGCGCTTACCCGGCCTGCGCGCCGGAAGTCACCGCCGGCGGCGGCAACTATGCCGAAATTCCCGTCGATCAGGCACATGTCGACGGTAACCTGGTCACGGCTCCCGCCTGGCCGGCGCATCCCGACTGGCTGGCCAAGTTCCTGAAAGTACTGGGAACGCGCATCGAAGCCTGATGTCCGAATTGGGCGGCCAGCCTCGGCCGCCCATCGCCTCCGGGAGAACCGCATGTGCGAGCTTTACGTCAAGGCCGATCCCATCCTCTACGAGTCGCGTTCGCGCTCGTTGCGCATTCACGGCTGTGTCACCAAGATCCGCCTGGAAAACCTGTTCTGGGACATCCTTGCCGAACTGGCGGCGAGCGACGGCTTCACGACCAACCAATTGATTGCCAAGCTGTACGATGAACTGCTCGAATATCGCGGCGAAATCGACAATTTTTCTTCCTTTCTGCGAGTTTCCTGTCTGCGTTACCTGACGTTGAAGAAAGGGGTTGGCGAGCGGCCGGTGCTGGCTGTTGTTGGTAGGGTGGGCTGAAACGGGCAGGGGGTTCCGCGCTTGAGGCGCGGGCGTACTTTCTTTTGCTTCGCCAAAAGAAAGTAGCCAAAGAAAAGGCGACCCCAGGTTACGCGGTCGGCGTTGCCGACTGCCCTGCGCTACTCGCTGCTGGCGGGGGCTGCGGAACTCGGCCCTGCGGGCCTCAGACAGTCCTCGCCCTTTTTCCGCCAGCAGCTCCGTTGCTCGGCGCTCCACATGGGGACCCGAAAAACGTCCGGGTGCCAGCGCCAGGGTTTTTAATTAAATATTGCGGTCGACCGCGCAAAACAGGCAAAAACCGCTCCAACTTGTTCAGCCCGGACGCCTTTCCGGGCCCCTTGAGAGGTGCCGAGCAACGCAGGAACGCCGGGGGCATTCGGCGAGGACTGTTTGAGGGGCGCAGCCCCGAGTTCCGCAGCCGCCCGGCGTTTCGAGTAGCGCAGGGGACCGGCGCAGCCGGCACCGACCCAGGGGTCGCCTTTTCTTTGGCTACTTTCTTTTGGCGAAGCAAAAGAAAGTACGCCCGCCCTCAAGGCGGAAAACAAAGCTTGATGAAGGCCCCCCGCAATACTCAGCAGCAAGGATTGAAAGTGAGGAATGGCATAATGCTGTCCAATACCCCCAACGGACTCCCCCTTGACCCACCCCATCGCCGTCTTCGACTCCGGCCTCGGCGGCCTGACCGTTCTGCGTGCCTTGCGCGCCCGCCTGCCGCACGAGGACTATTTTTACTTCGCCGACACCCGTTTCCTGCCTTATGGCGACCGTCCGGAGACTTTCCTGCGCGAGCGCGGGGTGGCGATTGCCGAGGCGCTGGTCCGGCGTGGTGCCAAGGCGCTGGTGATCGCCTGCAACACGGCGACAGCGGCGGCGGCGGAGGCGATCCGGGCGGCGGTGGATTTGCCGATTGTCGCCCTCGAGCCCGGCGTCAAGCCGGCGGCGCTGGCCAGTCGCAGCGGCGTGATCGGTGTACTGGCGACGACGCGGACGCTGGCCAGCGAGCGTTTTCAGCGTCTGGTTGGCAACCATGGCGGCGGCACGCAGGTGATTGCCCAGCCCTGTCCGGGACTGGCCGAGGCGATCGAGCGCGAGGGGCCGGACAGCCCCGCAGTGGCGACGCTGCTCGATGGTTTCGTCGCGCCGCTGGCGGTGGCGGGGGCCGATGTCGTGGTGCTCGGCTGCACGCATTATCCGTGGGTAGCCGAGGCGATTTCGCGGCGCCTGCCGGCCGGTGTCACGCTGCTCGATACCGGTGAAGCGGTGGCCCGGCAACTGGAGCGCCTGTTGTTGGCCGGTGCATTGCAGGGCGGTGGTGATGGTCGGCTGATGGTGGCGACCAGCGGTTCTCCAGCCGCTGTAATTGCTACGGTCGACCGCCTGTGGGGCGAACATTTGCCGGTCGAGCACTGGGAGCCGTGAGATGAGCGAAATGCAAAAACCACTGGCCGGGTTGAAGGTTGTCGAACTCGGTACGCTGATCGCTGGTCCGTTCTGCACGCGGATCATGGCTGAATTCGGCGCCGAGGTGATCAAGGTCGAAGCGCCCGATGGTGGCGATCCGCTGCGCAAGTGGCGCAAGGTCTACGAGGGTACCTCGCTGTGGTGGTACGTGCAGGCACGCAACAAGAAATCGGTGACGGCCAACCTGAAGCATCCGGCCGGGCGCGAATTCGTGCGCCGGTTGATCGCCGAGGCTGACATCCTGGTCGAGAACTTCCGCCCCGGCGTGCTGGAAAAGCTGGGCCTGGGCTGGGAGCAACTGAAGGCCGACAATCCTGGCCTGGTCATGGTCCGTCTCTCCGGTTTTGGCCAGACTGGGCCGTACAAGGATCAGCCGGGTTTCGGCGCGGTCGGTGAATCGATGGGCGGCTTGCGCTACATCACCGGTTTCGCCGACCGGCCGCCGGTGCGCACCGGCATATCCATTGGCGATTCGATCGCCGCGCTGTGGGGCGCGATTGGTGCGCTGATGGCCTTGCGGCACAAGGAGGTCAATGGCGGTGCCGGGCAGGTCGTCGATGTCGCGCTGTACGAAGCGGTGTTCGCGATGATGGAGTCGTTGGTGCCGGAGTTTGATGTCTTCGGCTTTGTCCGCGAACGCAGCGGCAACATCATGCCCGGTATCACGCCGTCGAACACGCACACGACGAAGGATGGCAAGCATGTCACCATCGGTGCCAACGGCGATGCGATCTTCCGCCGCCTGATGCTGGCCATCGGCCGTCCCGACCTGGCCGACGATCCGGCGCTGGCCGACAACGCCGGGCGCGATGCCCGGCGCGACGAGATCTACGCAGTGATCGACGCCTGGTGCGCCGGCCACGACGAGGCCGGGGTACTGGCCGTGCTGGCGCAGGCCGAAGTGCCGTCGTCGCGGGTCTATTCTGCGGTCGACATGTTCGCCGACCCACAATTCATTGCCCGGCAGATGTTCCAGACGGCGACCTTGCCTGACGGCAAGCCGTTCCGCATGCCGGGTATCGTCCCGAACCTGTCGGAGACACCTGGCGCTACCGAATGGATCGGGCCGGCGCTGGGCGAGCACACCGATGCCGTACTCGCCAGATTGGGTTACGACGCGGCCCGCATTGCTGAATTGCGGGCCGACGGCGCGATCTAGACCTTGAAGCGGCTGATCAGCTGCTTCAGGCTGACGGCAATGCCCTGCAACTGATGCGCGGTCGCCGCGGTGCCGCGGATGGTGTCGGTGGTTTCCTCGACCATGTTGGCGATCTGCTCGACGCGCTGGGCGATCGACGTGCTGGCAGTGCTCTGTTCCTTGGTCGCGTCGGCGACTTCACCGATACGGGCGAGCGTGCGCCGGGCGCCTTCCTCGATCTCGCGCAGCGATTCCGAAGCTGAGGCTGCCAGTTCGACGCCCTGTTGAACTTCAGGCAGTGCGGCGTTCATCGCTTCGACGGCACCGACGGTATCACCCTGGATGCCGACGATCATCTGTTCGATTTCAGTGGTGGCCAGTGAAGTCCGTTCGGCCAGCTTGCGCACTTCGTCGGCGACGACCGCGAAGCCGCGTCCCTGTTCGCCGGCGCGGGCCGCTTCGATTGCGGCATTGAGCGCGAGCAGGTTGGTCTGACCGGCGATGTCCTTGATTACGTTGGCAATGCTGGAAACCTGTCTGGCTCTTTCTTCCAGTGCATGGATGCGGGTCGAGGCGTCGGAGACGGTATTCGAAATCTGCTGGATTGCCTGCGAAGCCTGGTCTACACGCGCCGAACCCTGGCCGGACAATTCAACTGCGGCGATCGAGTCGTGCGAGGTATCGCGGGCGCTGTCGGAGATGTGGTTGGAGCTGACCGTCAGTTCCTCGATTGCTGCAGCCATCGCCGAAGTGGCATCGGACTGTTGTTCAGCCGCCCGGGCGACGCCGTCGGATGCCGTGGCAATCTTCTCGGCGTTGTCGACCAGGCGGTTGGCGTCACCGTTGATTTCGCTGACCATCTGGCGCAACGAGGTGACCATGCCGCCGAGCGCATGCAGCAGGCTGCCGGCCGGTGCTTGGGCGATATTGGCCGTCAGATCGCCGCTGGCCACGCGTTCCATGATTTCGGTTGCAGCCTTGGGTTCGCCGCCAAGCTGATTCAACACGCTGCGGCTGACCAGGAAACCGAAGAAGACCAGGGCGCCGAGCAGGACGGCAGAAATGCTGCCGAGCAACCAGGCGCTCTGGCGGAACTCCTTGTCGACGTCATCGATGTAGATGCCGGTGCCGATGACCCAGTTCCACGGCTTGAACAAGGTCGCATAACCCAGTTTTGGCTCGGCTTGCTGCTGGCCGGCTCGCGGGAACCAGTAATCGACGAAACCACCGCCGGCCTGGGCCGCCGCGATCAATTCGCGGATGATGTGCTTGCCATGCGTGTCCTGCATGTCGATCTTGAGCTGGCCTTCCATTTTCGGACTGGCACCGTGCAGGAAATAGACGCCAGTAGTATCGAAGCCGAAATAGTAGTCGTCCTCGCCATAACGCAATCCGCGCAGACTTTCCCGGGCAGCGTTCTTGGCCTCTTCTTCCGATAGCTTGCCGCTGATCGCCAGTTGGTGGTTATGGCTGATGATGCCGGCGGCGACATTGACCAGATCCCGCGTCTTCTGCTTGCGGTCTTCAAGCATGCTGTCCTTCAACTGGAACAGCGAGACCAGGCAGAGAACGATCAATCCGAGCAAGGTCAGACCGATCAGGAGTTGCATGCGTGTGGCTACCCGCAGGTTGGCTAGTGCGCTCATGTTGAATCTCCCTATGGCTGGTATGTGATTATTCATACAGAGTATCAGCAAGTTGCGATTTGGTGATACCTGAAAAGCGGTATTTTAATGATTTTATTTGATTTGTTGTTTTTGTACTATCGTAACCGGAAACGCACGGGCAGCAGGGATTCCGCCGGGGCGTCGGAAGGTAGTGTGCGCAAGCGGCGCACTGCCTTCAGCGCAGCGTCGTCGAGCAGGACGTGGCCGCTGCTTTCCTCGATCCGGGCTGCCACCACTTGCCCGCCTTCATCAAGGATCAGCAAAACCAGGGCTTCGCCCTGCAGTCCCTGGCGGATGGCTTCTTCCGGATAGAACAGGCCCTGGCGCTGCTGTTCGGAAAACTGTTCCCGGATGGCCTGGGTCCAGGTTTTTGCTGTTTTCTTGCGGTCGACCGCAGGAGCGGGCTTTTTTTCCACGGGCCGGGCGGCCGCTTCATGGGGCGGTTCGGGTTCCGGTTCGGGGAGTATGAAGGTCGGATTGGGGGCGGCTTGCGGACGGGGGCTCAGTGTCGCCTGCAGCGGCTGGCTGGCTGGTGGTTTGGCCGGTTTTGTCGGGGGCAGCAGCGCACTGGCGAACGGCAGCGCGTGGAGCAGCAGGGAAAAGCCGATGGCGGCAAGGAGGGGGCGAAGCGTTCGCGGCATGAGAGAATGTGCGTTGTTCAGTAGGGTCGGGGATGTCGATGAACGACGCGGTGAGAAGATTCAGTCTGGCAATGATAATCGGGATGGCAGCGGTTTTTCCTGCCCAGGCCCAGTGGTGGGGCAATGGTGAAGTGAAATTGCCGGATCCGGCGGGGTTTTCGAACCAGATGGAACTCGGCGACATCAAGCTGGCAACCGCCTGGCTTGATGCCGGCCTGCCGCCGGACTTCATGGGCAGCCGCATTGGTTCCGGCCTGATGATCGGCGCCTGGGAAGGCAATATCGAACTGATGCGGCTGTTCATTTCGCGCGGTGCCGACATCAACCTGCTCAATGCCAACGGTGAGTCGCCGCTGGCATTGGCTGCCTGGCGTGGCAAGCAGGACGCGGTGAAATGGCTGATCGAACGTGGCGCCCGGGTCAACGCGCCCGACAAGCAATGGTCGCCGTTGCACTACGCGGTGTTCGGCGGGCACGAGACGGTGACCGATTTCCTGATTGAACAGGGCGCCGATATCGACGCGCAGACGACCAATGGCTCCAGCGTCCTGATGATGGCGGTGCATGAGGGGCGTGAGTCGCTGGTGCGCAAGTTGATGGAAAAGGGGGCGCAGCGTGATGTGCGCAATGACTGGGGCGATGGCGCGCTGGAATGGGCCATGCGCAACAACAACCTGGGCATTGCCCGCATGGTCAGCAATCCCGAGGAATTCAACATCGCGGTCGGGCAGCCAAAGGAGAAATGGGGCACGCTGCAGCGTTCGCTGGCGATGAGCAAGGAACTGGAAATCCTGCTCAATATGCGCAAGACGCTGGCAGAACGCAAGATGTCCACCGAGGCGATCGACCGGCGCATTGCCGCCGAGCGGGTCAGATTGGCGCGCGAGCACTTTGATCGTCCCAGCCCGCAGCGGGCGTCGACGCTGGAGGTCAGCGCCAGCCGCAACAAGAGCAGCGAGCAGTCGGTACGGATCATTCAGCAGAACAGGTCCGCGCCTGCTGCGGAACCGAAATTCAAGGTGCCGCCGGCGACGTATTTCGGCAAACCGAAGATGCCGCCTACGGCGCCCGTGCGCAATTACTGAGTTGCCGGCCGGATTGCCAAGGCGGCCGGTGTCGTGCAGACTGCCGGCAAACGATGATGATGGAGTAGATGCATGCTTTACGCAGAACGAGATGTTGCTGGACGGATATGCGATCTGCATCCGGCGCCAACCGCCGGCGCCACGGAAGAACTGGCGGCAGACAATCCGGAAGTGTTGCAGTACATCCATGATCGCTGGCGGCAGAACGAGCTCTCTGAGCTTGATCGTGATTTCATCCGGGTCATCGAGGACATGATCGAATTGCTGATTGCCAAGCGGCTCATCCTGTTTACCGACCTGCCGCCGAAGGTTCAGGAAAAGCTGATGCGGCGCAAGGAAGTCCGCCAGTTGAACACTTTCAACGGTCAGTTCGGTACCGGCGGCGACGACATCATTCCTCTTTAGTCGTCTGCATTACCGCCCGGACCAGTTCTGCCAGCGTCCGGGCGCCCATCTTGTCCATGACCCGGGCGCGGTGTGCCTCGACGGTCTTCATACTGATATTCAGTTCGTCGGCAATCTGCTTGTTCAGTTTGCCGGCAACCACCAGGTCCATGACTTCGCGTTCGCGCTGCGTCAGTTGTTCCAAGCGCTGGGCGATGGCATCGGTGCGCTTGCGCCGGCTGGCGTTCTGGCAGTCGACGGCGAGTGCCCGGCGAATGCGGCCGAGCAGGTCCTCGTTGTGGAAGGGTTTCTCGATGAAGTCGCAGGCGCCACGCTGCAGCGCGGCCACGGCCATCGGCACGTCGCCGTGGCCGGTGACGAAAATGACTGGCAGGGCCGAGCCGCGGTCGGCCAGGTGTTCGTGCAACTCCAGCCCGCTCATTTCCGGCATCCGGACGTCGAGCACAAGGCAGCCGCGCATGCCGTCGTGGTAGGCAGCGAGAAAGTGCTCGCCGGATTCGAAGCAGGCGACGGCATAGCCCTCGCCTTCGAGCAGCCAGCTCATTGAATCGCGCATGGCTTCGTCGTCGTCGACAACGTAAATGACTTGTTGAACTTCACTCATCGTGTTCATCCTTGTCTTCCTGGGGGACGGTGAAATGGAACGCGGTGCCACCCTCGCGGCGCCGTTCCACCCACAGCCGTCCCTGGTGAAATTCTATGATGGATCGGCAGATCGGCAGGCCGATGCCCATGCCGTCCGGCTTGGTTGTGAAGAACGGGGTGAAGATGCGGTCGAGGTCTTCCTCGGGCAGGCCGTGTCCTTGGTCGGCAATGATTACCTCGACGGTGCGGCTGTCCTTGCTGCGGGCGCTGATGAACAGGCGCCGGGATTCCGGCGGCAGGCCGCTCATCGCCTCGATGCCATTCTTGATCAGGTTGAGCAGCACCTGCTCGATCATGATGCGGTCGACGACGATGCGCGGCAGGTTTTCCGGAATGTTGACCACCAGTTGCGTGCTGCTGCGCTGCGCCTCGATGTCGGCAAAGGCCCGTGCTTCGTCGATCAGTTCGAGCAGGCCGACTGCCTGCCGGTACGGCTCGCCCTTCTTGACCATGTCGCGCATGCGGCGAATGATCTTGCCGGCGCGTTCGGCCTGGTCGGAGGCTTTCTGCATCGCTGCCAGCAGATCGTCGGTGCGGTAGTTGCCGGCCTGCATGCGCTTGACGCAACCGGCGCAGTAGTTGGCAATCGCCGATAGCGGCTGGTTGAGTTCGTGGGCCAGCGACGAGGCCATCTCACCCATGGTGATCAGTCGCGAGGTTTGGTCGAGGCGCTTCTGCTGTTGCAGGTTGACCTCCTCGATATGTTTGCGGTCGGTGATGTCGGCGGCGATCTGGACCTTGACGGTACGCCCGTCCACCCAGCGGATGGCGCGCTCGTGCAGGTGATACCAGTGGCCGGACAACTGGTGACGGATTTCGCCGTCGAACAGTTCGCACGGCAGGTCTTCGGGCTTCAGCGTGGCGGGGTCGCGGTTCAGTTCTTCCGGCTCCGGGTGGCAGGGCTCGGTGACGACAGCGGAGTCGCGACCGACGGCGTCGAAACCGAAAATGCTCTGGAATGCCCGGTTGGCGAAGAGGATTTCGCCGCTTTCCAGGTCGGCAACGTGCACGGCCGAATCGAGACCATCGATCACCGTTTCGAAACGTTCGTGAGCACGCTCCAGCTCGAGGCGGGCGCGGCGCGGCTCGGTGATGTCGTTCATCGACGCCATCCAGCCGATCTGGCGGCCCTGGGTGTCGATCAGCGGCGAGAAATAGAGGCGGACGTAGAAGCGTTCCCCGCTCTTGCGCATGATCCGCATCTCGAAGCCGCCGGCCGGGGCCTTGCCGGCCAGTGCAGTGTCGATGGTGTGTTGCAGCGCGGCGAACTCTTCGGGCGGCCAGTACGGGTAGGGTGGCTTGATCCCGACCAGTTCGCTCTCCTCGAAACCGGTCATGCGGCAGAAGGCGGAATTGACGAAGGAAATCCGCCCCTCCAGGTCGATGGCGCGCAGGCCGGTGATCAGTGACTGCGACATCGCCTGGCGAAAGGCGTAGGCCGCGCGCAGCTGTTCCTCGGTTTCGGCCCGGCGCTGTGCGTGGCGGCGCAACTGCAGCATGGTGACCGAGGTGATGCCGGTGAGGATGATGATCAGCAGCGTCGGCAGGAAGGTCAGCCAGACGCCGCCGCCGCGGTAGGCGACGATTTCCAGGCCGAGGCGGTTGTTCGGCAGGTTGAGGTTGATGCGCCCGGAAATCTGGCGGTCGCTCGGCTTGACCGAGGTGTTGCTGAAAACCTCGCGTTCCTGCGCGTCGACCACACTCAGGCTGTAGCGCGTGGTGAAGGCGGTGGGCATGGAAACGCGGAGCAGGGTTTCCAGTGACTGGACAGCGATGAAGGCGCCCAGGTCGGCGCTGCCGCGCTGTACCGGAATGATGATGTCGTGCAGCGGCCGGCGGTCGACATCCGGGTAATCCGAGGAGACGACTTCCCGGCGAATGCGCAGGGCTTCCTGCAACGCGGCCAGGCGCACGCCGCTGAGGCGTTCGCCGACGAATGTTGCGGTCGACTCGTTCGGCGCCACCCATTCCACGTAGCCATCGGTGTCGACCCAGATGATCGCATGCAGTTCGGGATTTTCCCGGACGTGCCGGGTGGAGCGGACCTGGAAGGCCTCGTAGTCGAGTTGCAGGAATTCCTGGTCGCGTCCCAGTTCGCCGAGAAAGTCGATGTGGCTGAACAGGCGGTTCTCCAGCGTTCGTTCGGCCCAGTGCATGTCGCCTTCCAGCGCCGACTTCGCCGTGTCATGTTCGCGCCACTGCAGCAGACCGGTGATGATCAGCATGGCCAGCGCGAAGATGCCGACGGCAAGGTAGGGCGCGTTCCACAACCAGGTCTGGTGTGGCGAAGGAGCGGGAGGCTTGGGGAACATGACGGGATTCTTGGCCGACCCGCCGGGATCGGCCATTGGTACTTACCCTTACTTGAGCAGCCAGTCGGCAATGCCCGGCAGCAGCAGTGCCGTGAGCAGGCCGTTCAGACCCATCGCCAGGGCGGCAAAAGCGCCCATCTGTTCGTTGATCTGGAAGGCGCGGGCGGTGCCGATGCCGTGTGACGCAACGCCGAGCGAAAAACCGCGGATCGCCGGATCGTCGATGCGGATCAGCGTGAACACCTTGCCGCCGATGATCGCCCCGAGGACGCCGGTAAAAATCACCAGTACCGCCGTCAGCGAAGGCAGGCCACCGATGCGCTCGGCGATGCCCATGGCGATCGGCGTCGTCACCGACTTCGGTGCCAGCGAGGCCTGGGTGGCGGTGCTGGCATCGAACAGGCGGGCGATCAGCACGGCCGAAACGATGGCGGTGGTGCTGCCGGCCAGCAAGCCGGCGGAAATCGGCAGCAGCATGCTGCGGACCCGGCGGAACTGCGTGTACAGCGGCACGGCGAGCGCAACCGTGGCTGGGCCGAGCAGGAAGTGCACGAACTGGGCGCCGTCGAAGTAGGTTTCGTACGATGTTCCGGTCAACCCGAGCAAACCGGCAAGAATGGCGACGGCGATCAGCACCGGGTTGGCCAGTGGATGTTGCCCGCTGCGCAGGTAGAGCGCATGCGCCGCCTGGTAGGCGAGCAGCGTGATGGTCAGGCCGAGCAGCGGCGAGGCTGACAGGTAGACCCAGATTTCCCCGATCGGCGGCGTCATGCGGCGTCCTTGCGGGTGAGGCGCTGGCACAGCTGCATCACGCCGGCGGTAACGGCCAGCGTCAGTACGGTGCTGAGCAGCAGCGACAGCAACAGCGCCAGCCATTCGTCGCCGACCCGGTTGAGATGCAGGACGATGCCGGTGCCAGCGGGCACGAAGAGCAGCGACAGATGCTTCAGCAGGTTCTGGCTGGTGGTGCGCAGTTCTTCATCGGGGCCGTCGCGCAGCAGCAGGATCAGGAACAGCAGCAACATGCCTGCGACCGGGCCGGGAACCGGCAGGGCCAGCCAGCGGACCAGCACTTCGCCGATCAACTGGCACAGCAGCAGCAAGGAAAGGGCGGCGAGCATGGGCGGACTCCGTGACAGAATGTCCGCCCAGTGTATTTGCGCCTTTTTGTTTTGTTAAGCCGGTAAAAAAGCGAAGGATATTTTACTTCTGGTAATTAATAGTCTTCGTCGCTCGACCACATTTCCTTGGTGAAGCGGATCACCCGGTTGCGCCCCGTTTCCTTCGCCTGATACAGGGCGATGTCGGCGAACTTGACTGCCTGCCAGAAGGTGGAGCTGTCGCCCGGGAAGTCGGCGATGCCGATCGAGATGGTCTTCTTCAGGACGATGCTGCCGATCTGTATTTTCAACGCCTCGACCTCGGCGCGGATCTTTTCGGCGATCTGGAATGCCTGCTCGGAACTGCTGTCGAGCAGGATGATCAGGAACTCCTCGCCGCCATAGCGGATGACCAGGTCGGAGGCGCGCACCGACTGCTTGAGCACGTTGGCCAGCGACTTGATCACGGCATCGCCGGCATCATGGCCGTGGGTGTCGTTGACCATCTTGAAGTAGTCGAGGTCGAGCATCAGGATGGCGGCGTGGGCGCGTTTGCGCTGGACGCCGGCAACCAGGGTTTCGACATATTCCTCGAGGAAGCGGCGATTGTTCAGGCCGGTCATCGGGTCGCGCAGCGTCGAATCGCGCAGGCTTTCCATCAGGCGTTTGGTTTCCAGCACTGGCGCGGTTTCGCGCAGGTAGACCTGGAGCAGCGGCGCGCATTCCTGCAGTTTTTTCTCTTCATCCGGGGCGCAGATGATCTGCACGATGCTGCCGACAGCACCGGACTGGATGATCGGGAAGCAGACGTGGCGACGGTCGCTGGCATCCGGCGGCGGCTGGAACGCGTAGCAGATACCCGGGTTGTCGATGCTGTCGACGACATGGCCGGTACGGCGGACGCGGCAGGCCTCGGGGCGGACCAGGATTTCCGGATCGCACCAGCGGCAGCCGTCGGCGGCCTGACCATCGACGATGATGCTCTTCATCTGCTTCTTGTTGCTGGCGATCTCGTAGAGCGAGAACTCCTTGCGCTCGAATTCCTTCATCAGCGTCGTCGACAGCCGTTCGTAGATTTCCGATTTGGTTTCGTCTTCCTCGATGGCCTGCTTGAAGTGCGCCGCCTTGGACAGGCCGTCGACCATCTCGATGGTCGCGTTCAGCAGGTTCTCCCCGGGGGTTGCCGTGCGCTCGGTCAGCTTGGCCACGCTCATGCCGATGCGGTTCAGGCCGGTGTCCAGAAAACGCAACAGGCGGTTCATGTCATTCGCGATCTGGCCGATTTCATCGTTGGTCCGTTGCTTGACCTGGGCCTTGAAATCGCCTTCAAGCGCCCGCTGGACGGCCAGTTCGACTTCGGTCGCCGTCTCCGAGATCGGCCGCAGCAGGCGGCGCAGCAGCAGCACCAGCAGGATGGCGAAAACCGTGACGGCACCGGTGATGCCGGCAACTGTCGCCAGGGCTTTCTGGCGCAGCCCGTCGATCGACATGGTCATGGTCACCGCGCCGAGCACGGTGCCTTCGTCGACCTGATGGCATTGCAGGCAATTCGGTGTGCCGTGCGAGGTGGCGATATAGGGAATGGTGCCGCGGAAAATGGTATCGCCGTTTTCCTCGTAAACCTCGAACGAAGGCTTACCCCCTGCCATCACCTGACGCTCGATGGTGTCTGGCTTGCTCTCGACGTTGAGCCCGGCGCCGAACTGGCGTTCGACTTCCGGCGAGCGGACGACCCGGGCCGAGCGCAGGCCCCGCACTTCCAGCATGCGATTCAGGAAACTCTCGCGCCGGTCGATGACGCCATTGATCATGGCTTCCGTCAGATGGACACGAACCACCTCGCCCGCCGTCTGGATATGGTCGGTAGCCGAGGCAATCGAGAAGCTGCGGAATGCATACAGACTGATCGCCACCAGCACGGCCAGCAGGGTCGCGGCGATGGCGATGAAGAAGAGGGTGACCTTGGTGTTGAGATTCACGATGAGGTTCCGGCAATGCGGTTTCGGAAGAGCGTCATTATGTCCGAGGGGTAGGGTACGACCAAGGTGTTAGGTCGGTCGGTCCGAGCAAAATGCGGGTTTCTTGATCAAGGTCAATAATCCGCTACGGCTTGTCCCGGCGTTTTTGTCAGTTTGTTGCGGTCGACCGCAGAATTCAATAAAAAACGCCGGGTTGCCCCGGCGTTCAGTCTCTCTCCGCTTCTTGTCTTTTTACGCCATCGCTTCGTACAGCGGCAGCGTCAGGAACTCCGGGTATTCCGGGGTCAGCGACATTTCGTCGAAGATGACGGCTGCCTTGTCGTAGCTGGCGGTGTCTTCGCCTTGAGCGGAAACGGAGGCCTTCACCTTGGCAAGTTCCTCGGCGATCATCGGGCGGACCATTTCGACGGTGACCTTGCGGCCGTCGTCGAGGACGCCCTTCGGCGAGACCACCCACTGCCACACTTGCGAGCGGCTGATTTCGGCGGTGGCGGCGTCTTCCATCAGGTTGTGGATGGGCACGCAGCCGTTGCCGGCCAGCCAGCTACCCAGATAGTGGATGCCGACGTTGATGTTGTTGCGCAGGCCGGCTTCGGTGATCGGGGCTTCCGGGCGGAAATCGAGCCACTGGGCCGGGCCGAAGCTGCCTTCGACCTGCTTGTCGAACTGGTTCGGGCGGTCGCCCAGCACCTTGACGAACTCTTCCATGGCGATCGGCACCAGGCCCGGGTGGGCGACCCAGCCGCCGTCGAAGCCGTCGTTGGCGTCGCGGGTCTTGTCGTGACGGATGCCGGCCAGGGCCTTTTCGTTGGCCACCGGATCGTTCTTGATCGGGATCAGCGCCGACATGCCGCCCATCGCCGGGGCGCCGCGCTTGTGACAGGCCTGCACCAGCGCCAGAGCGTAGCCGCGCATGAACGGCACTTCCATGGTGATGGCGCTGCGCTGGGCCAGGCAGAAGTCCTTGTTCTTCTTGAACTTCTTGATGCACGAGAAGATGTAGTCCCAGCGACCGGCGTTGAGGCCGGCGGAGTGGTTGCGCAGTTCGTAGAGGATTTCTTCCATCTCGAAGGTGGCGAGGATGGTTTCGACCAGCACGGTGGCCTTGATCGTACCCTGCGGCAGGCCGACGTGGTCCTGGGCCAGGACGAAGGCGTCGTTCCACAGGCGGGCTTCGAGGTGGCTTTCCATCTTCGGCAGGTAGTAGAACGGGCCGGCGCCGCGGGCGATCTGTTCCTTGGCGTTGTGGAAGAAGACCAGGCCGAAGTCGAACAGGCCGCCGGAGACGCGCTGGCCGTCAACGAGGACGTGCTTTTCGTCGAGGTGCCAGCCACGCGGACGGATCTGCAGCGTGGCGATCTTGTCGTTGAGCTTGTATTCCTTGCCGTTCTCGTTCTTGAACGAGAGTTCGCGGCGGATCGCCTTGTACAGGTTAACCTGGCCCTGGATCTGGTTTTCCCAGTTCGGGCTGTTGGAATCCTCGAAGTCGGTCATGTAGGAGTCAGCGCCCGAGTTGAAGGCGTTGATGATCATCTTGGCTTCGACCGGGCCGGTGATTTCGACGCGGCGGCATTGCAGGGCGGCCGGCACCGGGGCGACCTTCCAGTCGCCGTTGCGGATGTGGGCGGTTTCCGGCAGGAAGTCGGGCATTTCGCCGGCGTCGATGCGAGCCTGGCGGTCAACGCGGGCCTTGAGCAGTTCCTGGCGGCGGGCCTCGAAAGCGCGGTGCAGCTTGGCGACGAATTCGAGCGCTTCGGTGGTCAGGATGGATTCCCATTCGGGCTTGATCGGGGCGGTGATTTGAACGCCGGCGGGGAGGTTGATGGCCATGATGAATCTCCGGTAAAGAGTGATGGAAATAGTTTTGATGGGTGCATTCTATGGGTCTTCTATAAGACAGGAAAGGCGGCTAGAATCATTTCATCTTTTACTCTGGGTATTAAATGAGCCGGCTAAAGCAGATAGAAGCGTTTGTCAGTGTCGCAACTCGCGGCAGTCTTTCTGCCGCGGCCCGCCTCGAAGGCGTCACGCCGGCCATCATCGGCCGCCGTATCGATGCGCTGGAGGAGCGTCTGGGCGTACGCCTGCTGCTGCGTACGACGCGCAAGCTGACGCTGACTTTCGAGGGGCAGGCGTTTCTTGAGGATTGCCAGAAACTGCTCAATGACCTGGCCAATGCCGAGGCGGCAGTGTCGCTCGGTGGCGTGCAGGCCAGCGGCTATCTGAAAGTGTCGGCGCCGGCCGGTTTCGGTCGTCAGCACGTGGCACCGCTGGTGGGTGATTTCATGCGGGCCAATCCGGAAGTCCGGGTCAATTTGAACCTGAGCGATCGTCTGGTCGACTTGATCAACGAGAACATCGACTGCGCCATCCGCATCGGGGAAATGACCGACTCCAGCCTGATCAGCGTGCGCCTGGGCGAAATGCGCCGGATGGTCGTTGCCAGTCCGGCTTACCTGGTCGAGCATGGCGTGCCGCGCACACCGGATGATCTGGCGCGGCACAATTGCCTGTCGCTGGGGCAGCAGCGCGGCTGGGTGTTCCGCAATCCGGACAGCGGCGAAGTTGAGACGCTGAAGGTCGGCGGCAGTTTCGAATGCAACGACGGTGCGGTGTTGCATGAATGGGCGCTGGCCGGGCGCGGCCTGGCCTGGCGTTCGTTGTGGGAGGTTGGCGGCGATCTGAAGGAGGGGCGGCTGACGTCGGTGCTCGATGCCTGGCAGGCGCCGCCGATGGGTATTTATGCCGTGTTTCCGCAGCGCCGGCACCTGCCATTGCGGGTACGCCTGTTCATCGACCTGCTGAAGGAAAACTACAGTCGGCCGAGCTACTGGGAGTTACGGTGAAAATCGCATGAAAAAGCCGGTTTACCGCGCACTTGGTATTTTTGCCGTGGCGCTCGGGCTGGTCGGGGTGGTCCTGCCGCTGCTGCCGACGACGCCGTTCCTGATCCTTGCGGCGTACTTCTTCGCCCGTTCACATCCGGAATGGGAGGCTCGCCTGCTCGCCCATCCGGTTGCCGGGCCGGCGATCCGGGGCTGGCGGGAACGCGGGGCCATTCCGTTGCTGGCCAAGCGACTGGCGACGTTGATGCTGGCCGTCAGTGCCTTGGGCGGCTGGTTCGGCTTGCCGGGAGACTGGCGCTACCTGCCGGGGACGATCGGTGCGCTCATCCTGCTGTGGATGTGGTCGCGCCCGTCACATTGATCAATCGCTGCCGGGGGTCAGGCGCAGGCAGCTGCCATCCGGCCAGACAACGCTGTCGCGCCCTTCCTGCTTGGCTGCGTACATGCGCAGATCGGCCCGCTGGATCAGGACTTCCCAGTTGATGACGCCTTCTTCGTGGCTGTTGGCAATGCCGATCGATGCCGTCAGCGGCAAGCTATCCGGTCGCAGGCCGAGGCCGGTCTGGCGCAGGCGCAGCAACAGTGTCGCCACGTTGTCCAGCGGGGTGTCGGGCAGTACGGCAACGAATTCCTCGCCGCCCCAGCGGATCAGGATGTCGCTGCGCCGCAGGCCGGCCCGGACGTTATCGGCCAGCGCACGCAGGCAGCGGTCGCCGGCTTCGTGGCCGAAACTGTCGTTGATGCTCTTGAAGCGGTCGAGGTCGATGAAGGCCAGGGTCAGCGGTTTGCCCGACATGTGGTTGAGGCGATAGATGAGCTTCAGCGCTTCCTCGCCGGATTGCCGGGTATAGGCTGCGGTCAGCGGATCGTGCATGGCCTTGACCACCAGCGTGGCCATGTAGTGGCACTGGCTCATGCCGGAGAACATGGCGACGCCCAGCATCATCAGCATGAACCATAGCGTGCCACCGTATTGCGCCAGCGTCAGTGTCTGTTCGGTCAGCACGGCGCTGCCCACGCTGAGCCCGATGACCGGGAGCGCCAGGAGCAGGGCTTCAAGCGCGGTCAGCGGGAAAATTGCCAGGCCGCCGAGAACGACTGTCGGCAGGTAGGCGTAAAGTTGGGCGACCAGGCGCTGGGCCTGGGTTTCGCTAGCCTTGGCCAGCATGTCGGCCGACAGCAGATGAAACAGTGAGGGAACGAGCAGCAGGACCAGCAATGCGGCCAGTGCCTGGGCGTAGGGGCGGGTCAGTGAGGCTTCACGCGGCCAGGCCAGGGCAACGAAGATCGCCGCCGAGAGGATGCGCAGGCCGATCAGGTTGGCAGCAGTATGCAGGTCGAAAACCAGCAGGTCGATGATCGCGCACAGTGGCACCAGAATGGCGAACAGGCCGGCGATCAGCTGAACCCTGGCCATGATCACCGAGGCTGCGTGGCGACGCAGTTCGGAAGAGCGTCCGGCGGGCGTCAGCATGGCGATGATCTGGCCGCCGCTCAATTCGGATGGCGCCAGGATGTTTTCGCTGATTTTCGTCCAGAGACTGCTCACGGGGATTTTCCATCGATGGATGACCGGCCGTATTATCCCTGAACTCACGGCTCGCGGCTTTGATACGTATCCGCCTGATGCAAAAAGGGCCGGCACCTCGTGAGTGCCGGCCCCTGCTGCTGCCGGATCAGGCAGCAAGGCAAAGCGGTGAGCTTCTTAGTGGAACTGTTCTTCTTCGGTCGAACCGGTCAGCGCGGTAACGCTGGACTTGCCACCCTGGATCACGGTGGTGATGTCGTCGAAGTAACCGGTGCCGACTTCCTGCTGGTGCGACACGAAGGTGTAGCCACGGTCGCGGGCAGCGAATTCCGGCTCCTGAACCTTCTCGACGTAAGCCGACATGCCGCGAGCAGCGTAGTCCTGGGCCAGGTCGAACATGTGGTACCACATGTTGTGGATGCCAGCCAGGGTGATGAACTGGTACTTGTAGCCCATGGCGCCGAGTTCCTTCTGGAACTTGGCAATGGTGGCGTCGTCGAGGTTCTTCTTCCAGTTGAAGGAAGGCGAACAGTTGTAGGCCAGCATCTTGCCCGGGTGAACCTTATGCACGGCTTCGGCGAACTTGCGGGCGAACTCCAGATCCGGCGTACCGGTTTCGCACCACACCAGGTCGGCGTAGTCGGCGTAGGCGATGGCGCGGGAGATGGCCTGGTCCAGACCCTTCTTGGTCTTGTAGAAGCCTTCGGCAGTGCGCTCGCCGGTCAGGAACGGCTTGTCGTTCTCGTCGTAGTCGGAGGTCAGCAGGTCAGCGGCTTCGGCATCGGTACGGGCGATGACCAGGGTCGGCACGCCATAGACGTCGGCAGCCATACGGGCAGCGATCAGCTTTTGCACGGCTTCGGTGGTCGGAACCAGAACCTTGCCACCCATGTGGCCGCACTTCTTGACGGAAGCCAGTTGATCTTCCCAATGCACGCCGGCAGCGCCAGCGCGGATCATCGCCTTCATCAGTTCGTAGGCGTTCAGCACGCCGCCGAAACCGGCTTCAGCGTCAGCGACGATCGGCAGGTGGTATTCGACGTGGCCGGCATCGCCCTTGTTGATGTTCTTGGACCACTGGATCTCGTCGGCGCGGTTGAAGGCATTGTTGATGCGCTCGACAACCTTTGGCACGGAGTCAACCGGGTACAGCGACTGGTCCGGGTACATGGCGGCGTATTCGTTGTTGTCGGCAGCAACTTGCCAGCCCGACAGGTAGATTGCCTTGATGCCGGCCTTGGCTTGCTGCACGGCTTGGCCACCGGTCAGGGCGCCCAGGCAGTTGACGTACGGGGTGTTGTTGACCAGATCCCACAGCTTCTCGGCGCCGCGACGGGCCAGGGTGTGTTCAACCTGGAACGAGCCACGCAGACGGACGACGTCAGCAGCGGAGTAACCGCGCTTGATGCCCTTCCAGCGGGGGTTTTCTGCCCAGTCTTTTTCCAGGGCGGCAATTTGCTGTTCGCGAGTGCTCATGTGTATTCCTCAAGAGTTGGGTTGGGAAATCAGGTTTTTGCGCCGAAACATTACTGCTTCTGCGATGTCCGAGAGTATAGAGAAAATCATGCAGGGCAGCAATGGTCTTATATAAGACATAAGACAAAATTATTTCATTTTAAAACAATGGTCTGTGTTTTATTTTTCACGATACGAAATGCTATTTGTGCCGGTGAAATGCGTTGCAGCATTTTTTCCCGTTGCTTTCCTTGATCTTTATGCTTGACCTCGTCAGTCAACAGGGATTGAATTCGACAAATTTATAAAATTCTGGTGATTCGTATGGAATTTATCAAACGCCTCTACGACTGGAACGAGCGCACCTTCTGGAACTCGTTGACCAAGAAGTTGATGAGTTTTCTGCTGCTGTTCTTCATCGATCTGGGTTATCTCGGGATTTACGTGCACCAGAAGCGGATGGTGGCCGAAGAGCTGGCAAAGTCCGGCGCGGCGTCCGATGTCCTGCAGCGCCTGGCCGAGAGCCTTGATTACGGCCTGATGCTGATGATCGTGCTGACTGCCATCGCCTTGTGCTGGAATGTGCTGCAGATACTTTACATCCGGCATCTGATCCTGCGCCCGGTGCGCATGATCGCGACGATTTTCGACGAGATCGGTCGTGGCGAAGGCGATTTCTCGCGCAACCTGCCGACCATTACCCACGATGAGTTGCGGACGCTGGCCGAGGCCTACAACCGTTTTGCCGACAAGATGCGCGAGATCATCAGCGAAGTGCGCAAGATGAGCGTGAACATCGCCCGCGAAGCGGTAGTGGTCAAGCGGACGGTTTCATCGACGGCAGTGCGTGCCGACCAGCAGGGGGAAATTGCCAATTCGGTCTTCGGCGCGAGTTCGGAGGCCGTTCAGGCGATCCAGGAAGTTTCCAGTTCGGCCGAAATGATTTCGCACTCCACGGATACCAATCTGGCGACGGCGCGCAATTCACTCGGCGAAATGCAGGAAATCGTCACCAAGGTGCAGCTGGTCAGTGACAAGCTGCATCAGTTCAACGACACCGTTGGTCATCTGGCCAAGCGTTCCGACAGCATCCGGCAGATCGCCGGGCTGATCAAGGATATTGCCGACCAGACCAATCTGCTGGCGCTGAATGCGGCGATCGAGGCGGCGCGGGCTGGCGAAATGGGCAGAGGTTTTGCCGTCGTTGCCAACGAAGTGCGCAAACTGGCCGAGCGCGTCAATCTGGCGACCCAGGAAATCACCGTCAACATCGGCGGCATGATCGATCTGGTGCGGGAAACGCAGAGTGAAAACGAAGTCATCAACAACGACATCCGCCAGACCCGCGAGGTCGTCGAGCGTTCGTCCGGCGAGTTCCAGCAGATGGTCGGCAATTTCGAACGAACCGGCGACCAGCTGAACCAGATTGCCGCAGCGATGGAGCAACTGACGGCAACCAATTCGCAGGTGCACGAGTCCGTACGGCAGGTTCACGACCTGTCGGTCGAGGTCGCCGGCAGCATGAAGGCGTCCGAAGAAACGACGCAGATGCTCAGCCAGGCAACCGAAAGCGTGCAGGAACTGGTGTCGCGCTTCAAGATCGGACGCGGTGCCTTCGATTTCAACGTGGACAAGGCGCGCCTGTTCCGCGATACCGTTCAGGACAAGCTGGCCGAAATGGCGGGGCGCGGCATCAATATCTGGGATCAGAACTACCAGCCGCAACCCAACACCAATCCGCAGAAATTCCAGGTCAGCTACTGCAGCGCCTTCGAGCAGCAGATGCAGCCTCTGCTGGAGAGCGCGCTAACCAGCCTGCGGGGCGGTGTCTACGCGTTGATGATCGATACCCGTGGCTATGGGGCGATCCACAATCAGAAATTCTCGAAGCCGCTGACTGGCAATTACCAGAATGATCTGGTCGGCAATCGCACGCGGCGGATCTGGGACGATGTGACCGGCCAGCGTGGGGCGAAGAATACCCAGCCGATGCTGGTCCAGACCTACGCCCGCGATACCGGCGAAATCCTGTCGGAAATCAACATGCCGATCATGGTTGGCGGGCGTCACTGGGGGGCGGTCCGCGTCGGTTGTGAAAGTACGGTGTTGCTCGAAGGCTGAGGCGCGGATTGTTGCGGTCGACCGGCCGCAACAATGGTTTTTCCCCTGCAAGCGTTTCCCGAGCCCGGCTAGCGCAGGGGCACCGACGTTGCCGGGTTCATCTCAGCACAGCGGCTTGGTCGAGACCAGGACGCCATCCTCGTCGGCGTAGAGATATTCGCCGGGGTGAAAAGTGACGCCGCCGAAGGTCAGCGCCAGGTTGCGGTCGCCGATGCCTTTCTTGACGGTCTTTTGCGGGTGCGTGTTGAGCGCGCGCACGCCGATGTCGATGCCGTTGATGTCGCCCGAGTCGCGGATACAGCCATAGACGACAGCACCTTCCCAGCCGTTCTTGTGGGCCAGGATCGCCAGCTGGTCGCCGACCAGCGCGCAGCGCAGCGAGCCGCCACCGTCAATGACCAGCACCTTGCCGTGGCCGGGTTCGTTGAAGATCTCGCGCACCAGCGTGTTGTCCTCGAAAATCTTCAGCGTGACGATTTCGCCGGAAAAGCTCGTGCGCCCGCCATAGCGCTGGAACATCGGGGCGACGATGCGTACCGTCTTGCCCAGTTCGGCTTCGAACTGATCGCACAGGTCAGGGGTCTTGAAGGTCATTCTTGTCTCCGGAAATAAAAAAAGCCGTGCAATCTTGCACGGCTTTCGGGGCGAAAGGCAATCGTCAGACAGTTGCTTCGACGTCTTCTTCCTCAAAATCGAGCCGGATTTTGCCCTCGCCATCGAGGTCGACCGTAACTTTGCCACCGCTGGCCAGCTTGCCGAACAGCAACTCGTCGGCCAGTGCCGAACGGATCGTGTCCTGGATCAGACGCGACATCGGACGGGCGCCCATCAACGGATCGAAACCCTTCTTTGCCAGCATTTCCTTGACCGCGTCGGAGAAGTGGGCTTCCACCTTCTTCTCGTGCAACTGTTCTTCCAGCTGCATCAGGAACTTGTCCACCACGCGCAGGATGATGTCGTGGTCGAGCGGCTTGAAGGAAATCGTCGCGTCCAGCCGGTTGCGGAATTCCGGCGTGAACAGGCGCTTGATCTCGGCCATCTCGTCGCCGCTCTCCTTGCTCGACGTGAAGCCCATCGACGACTTCTGCAGATCGGCGGCGCCGGCATTGGTCGTCATGATGATCACCACGTTGCGGAAATCCGCCTTGCGCCCGTTGTTGTCGGTCAGCGTCCCGTGGTCCATGACCTGCAGCAGGATGTTGTAGATGTCCGGATGTGCCTTCTCGATTTCGTCGAGCAGCAGCACGCAGTACGGCTTCTTGGTGATCGCTTCGGTCAGCAGGCCGCCCTGGTCGAAACCGACGTAGCCCGGGGGGGCACCGATCAACCGGGAAACGGCATGGCGTTCCATGTATTCGGACATGTCGAAGCGCTGTAGTTCGACGCCGAGGCAGTAGGCCAGTTGCTTGGCAACTTCGGTCTTGCCGACGCCGGTCGGGCCGGAGAAGAGGAAGGAGCCGATCGGCTTGCCCGGGTTGCCGAGGCCGGAACGGGCCATCTTGATCGCCTTGGCCAGTGCGTCGATGGCCTTGTCCTGGCCGAAGACCGTCGCCTTCAGGTCGCGGTCGAGATTCTTCAGCGCGCCGCGGTCATCGAGCGAGACATGCTGCGACGGGATGCGGGCGATCTTGGCGACGATTTCCTCGATGTCGGTCTTGCTGATGGTCTTCTTCTGCTTCGACTTCGGCAGGATGCGTTGGGCCGCACCGGCCTCGTCGATGACGTCGATGGCCTTGTCCGGCAGGTGCCGATCGGTGATGTAGCGGGCCGACAGTTCAACCGCCGAGGACAGCGCCGTTGCCGAATACTTGATGCCGTGGTGCGCCTCGAAGCGTGCTTTCAGGCCCTTGAGGATTTCCAGTGTTTCGGCGACCGACGGTTCGTTGACGTCGATCTTCTGGAAGCGCCGCGACAGCGCGCTGTCCTTCTCGAAGATGCCGCGGAACTCGGTGTAGGTCGTCGCGCCGATGCACTTCAACTGACCGGACGACAGCGCCGGCTTGAGCAGGTTGGAGGCATCGAGCGTGCCGCCCGAGGCCGAGCCGGCGCCGATCAGTGTGTGGATCTCGTCGATGAACAGGATCGCGTGCGGGTTGTCCTGCAAAGCCTTGAGCACGCCCTTGAGGCGCTGCTCGAAGTCGCCGCGGTACTTGGTGCCGGCCAGCAGCGAACCCATGTCGAGCGAATAGACGTTGGCCTGCGCCAGGATTTCCGGTACCTCGCCCTCGACCACCTTGCGCGCCAGGCCCTCGGCGATCGCCGTCTTGCCGACACCGGCTTCGCCAACCAGCAGCGGGTTGTTCTTGCGCCGGCGGCACAGCGTCTGGATGACGCGTTCCAGTTCCTTGTCGCGGCCGATCAGCGGGTCGATCTTGCCCTGCAGCGCGAGCGCGTTGAGGTTGATCGTGTACTGTTCGAGCGGCCCGGCTTCGGCCTTCTCGCCTTCGGTCTCGACCTCGCCTTCCGGCGTTGCCTTCTGTTGCTGCGGCACCTTGCTGATGCCGTGCGAGATGTAATTGACGACATCAAGCCGGGTGACGCCCTGTTTCTGCAGGAAATACACTGCGTGCGAATCCTTTTCGCCGTAGATGGCGATCAGCACGTTGGCGCCATTGACCTCCTTCTTGCCGGAGGATTGCACGTGCAGGATGGCGCGCTGGATGACGCGCTGGAAACCGAGCGTCGGCTGGGTGTCGATGTCGTCCTCGCCAGCGACGGTCGGCGTGTGTTCGTTGATGAAGTTGGTCAGATCCTTGCGCAGCGCATCAGGCTTCGCCCCGCAGGCGCGCAGGGCGTCGGCGGCGGATGGATTGTCGATCAGGGCCAGCAGGAGGTGCTCGACGGTAATGAACTCGTGGCGCTTCTGGCGCGCCTCGACGAAGGCCATGTGCAGGCTGACTTCGAGTTCCTGGGCAATCATCAGTTTTCCTCCATGATGCAGGCTAGCGGGTGTTGGTGTTGGCGGGCGTGTGCCGCCACTTGTTCAACTTTGGTTGCGGCAATGTCGCGGGGGAAAATCCCGCAGGTGCCACGACCCTCGTTGTGAACTTTGAGCATGATTCGTGTCGCTTGTTCAGTATCCAACGAAAAAAAACGCTGCAGAACATCGATGACGAATTCCATCGGTGTGTAATCGTCGTTCAGCAACACCACCTTGTACATCCGTGGCGGTTGCAGCTTGCTGCGCAAGGCCTCAAGTTGCCCGCCGTCCTGAATCTTCGTAGCCATGCGTTCGATTCTATACAGTCCATTCCAATCTGCAACAACAGAGATGGGGGTTGTTCGGGGAAAATACAAGCTTGACAAGCAATTCTCTTGCCTGATTCATGCTGCGCTGCCGCATGGAAAAATGTTGACGCAAAAATTCAACTGGCGTAAAAAACGGCTGTGTTTGGATTCAAGTTGCATCATGGGTGCCATGCGTACCGGGTCGCTGAGCTCAAACAGGGAGTCGGGGAGACCCGGGAATTTGTACGCTTTTTGTAGGAAAGTAGCAGATATGGCAATCGGTACTGTCAAGTGGTTCAATGATTCCAAGGGCTTTGGTTTTATTACGCCCGATGATGGCAGCGAAGACCTCTTCGCACATTTTTCCGCCATCAACATGAATGGCTTCAAGACCCTGAAAGAAGGCGAAAAAGTCTCCTTCGAAGTAGTGCAAGGTCCGAAGGGCAAGCAGGCTTCCAACATCCAGCGCGCCTGATCCGCGGATAGCTGGCAAGCAAAAAGCCCGTCTGTTTCCAGGCGGGCTTTTTTTCGTCCGGGTTTCATGCGGGGCATGCAACTCAGGCGATGGTCATTTCGTCCTGGCGTTCGGCACCGTTGTTGTCTGTCCAGTGCACCGAGAGCTTGTCACCGGCCTTGACGCCACGGGCCTTGAAGGCAAACAGCGGATTTTTCGAGATCGAAGTGTTCAGTTGTCCTTCGACCAGCAACTGGCCGTTGAGCTTGACGGTGAATAGCTGGATGAAATGCATCGCCAGCGTTTGTCCGTTTTCATCCCGGCGTTGTCCGGTTTCCATCGGATGCTGCATAAGGATGCGTATGTCGGCAATTTCGCCCTGAATCTGTGCGCGGATACGGATTGGTTCGCTCATCTCAGCCTCCGCAACCGCCAAGGGTGACCTTGATTTCGCGGAAGGCGACGTGGGTCTTGCCGTCCGCTGTCCGGACGATGGCCCGGATGCGCATTGTTTCAGCCATTTTCAGTTGGACCTTGGCGTAGGGCAGGGCGGCGCCGGCAAAATTGATTTCCGCGCACAGCGGCATCGGGTTCTTGTCGGCCAGCAGCAACAGGCTGCGCGTGTTCGGCAGTTTGCTGCTGATTTCCACTTCGACCTTGGCCCCGTTTTCGGCAATTTCCGGGGCATTGATGACGACATCCCGCGATTCCATTGCTGCTGCGATGCCCAGGTTTTTCAGTGCATCGGCGCTGCTGCGTGCGGTGAAGGCATTGCGTTTCCATTCGTTTGCGGCCCAGGCCCGGCCTGGTACCAGCAGGCCCGTACCCAGCAAGGGCGCCAGCAGTGCCGCCGAGGCGCCGCCTTTCAAGAATTTTCTGCGAAGTTCCATGAGTCCTGTCAGTCGTGTGATTTCAGTTGCCTTGCCAGTGTCCCGACTTGCCGCCCTTTTTCTCGATCAGGCGGAGGTTGTCGATGCGCATGCCACGATCGACGGCCTTGCACATGTCGTAGATGGTCAGCAGGCCGATCGAAGCCGCCGTCAGGGCTTCCATTTCGACACCGGTGCGGCCAAAGCATTCCGCCGTGACCTCGCAATGCACCGCCGTGGCGGCTTCGTCGATGGTGAATTCGGCGGCGACACGGGTCAGTGCGATCGGGTGGCACAGCGGAATCAGTTCGCCGGTGCGCTTGGCGGCCTGGATGGCGGCGATGCGGGCGATGCCGAGGACGTCGCCCTTGCTGGCGGAGCCGGCGCGGATCAGCGCCAGGGTCTCCGGTTGCATGAAGATGCTGCCGGCGGCACGAGCGATGCGGGCGGTTTCGGTCTTGGCGCCAACATCGACCATGTGGGCCTGGCCGGTGCTGTCGAAATGGGTCAGGGGGGAGTCGGTCACGGTGGATTACTTTTGGTTACGAAGAGCCCGGCAGGAGGCCGAAAGCCTGCGCTATCATAGCACCATGCCTTTTTCCCGACGCCTCATCGCCGCCTTGCTGGTTGTTTCGCTGGCTGCTTCTCCGCTTGCCGCGCAGGATCTGCCCGAGCTCGGCGAGGTGTCCAGCGACGCCTTGTCGGTGGCGACGGAACGACGGATCGGTTTGCAGATCATGCAGGAAATCCGGCAACGGGAAGCCAGTTATCTCGATGATTACGATGTCGAGGCCTATCTCAACCAGTTGGGCGGGCGGCTGGCGGGGTTCAGTGGTGATCCGGGCTTCGGCTTCGAGTTTTTTGCGCTCAACGATCTGAGCATCAATGCCTTCGCCATGCCTGGTGGCTACATCGGGGTTCATACCGGCCTGATCCTGGCGGCACAGAGCGAGTCCGAACTGGCCGGCGTGCTGGCGCATGAAGTCTCGCACGTGACCCAGCGGCATATTGCCCGCCAGTTGTTCCAGTCAAAACGCATCGGCATTGCCTCGATGGTGGCGATGGGGCTGGGCTTGCTCGCTGCGCGCTCAAGTCCGCAGGCGGCAAGTGCTGCAATTGCGACTTCCCAGGCTGGGGCGATGTCGGCACAACTGGCCTATTCGCGGGATTTCGAGCGCGAGTCGGATCGCCTGGGTTTCGAGATGCTGGGCAAGGCCGGTTTCGACGAACGCGGCATGGCGCTGTTCTTCGAGCGCCTGCAGCAATCGGTCCGGTTGTACGAGAACAACGCGATTGCCTACCTGCGTACCCACCCGCTGACCGGTGAGCGTCTGGCCGACATGCAGAACCGGGAGCAGGGCTTGTCCTACCGCCAGGTTCCGGATAGTCTGGATTTTCATCTCGTGCGGGCCAAGCTGCGAGCTGCGCAGGGGCGTCCGGCAGAGGCGATCAAGGATTTCACGGCGCTGCTGGCCGAGCGCAAGTTCATTTCCGAGCCGGCGATTCGCTACGGCCTGGCAACGGCGTTCTATCGTGACCGTGACTGGCCGGCGGCACAGCGCGAAATCGATGCGGCGCGTGCGCTCGGACAAGCGTCGGCGATGCTCGATCGTCTGGCTGCCGATGTCCGTATCAAGGGCAACAAGGCGGACGACGGGTTGCGCATTTACCGCGAGGCAATGGCGCGCTATCCCCAGAACCGGGCATTGATCTACGGGTACGGCAGTGCCTTGCTGGAGGCAAGGCGCCCCAACGATGCCTTGCGCCTCTCTGAATTGCAGTTGCAGACCCAGTCGGCGGATCTGCGCTTGCACCGGCTGCGGGCGGCCAGTTATGCCGCGCTGGGGCAACGTGGCATGCAGCATCGCGCGCTGGCCGAGGTGTTCGCGCTGCAGGGGCAGACGGCGGGTGCCATCGAGCAGCTGGAACTGGCCCGCAAGGCCGGCGACTCGAATTTCTACGAAACCTCGGCGATTGACGCCCGCCTGCGCGAACTCAAGCTGCGGCATCTGGAAGAGCTCAAGGAAAAACGCAATTGAGGGTAAAATCCCATGCTTGTCCTCACTGTTGAACGACCATGGAATTTGACCGCGAACTCGACGTTAAGGGTCTCAACTGCCCGCTGCCCATCCTGCGCACCAAGAAGACCCTGGCAGAAATGGAATCGGGGCAGGTCTTGCGCGTGCAGGCGACCGACCCAGGCTCCCTGAAGGATTTTCCTGCCTTTGCCAAACAGACCGGCAATGAACTGGTCGAGCAACGGGAAGAAAATCGCGTCTTCGAGTTTTACCTGAAGCGCAAATAAACTCCGGCTTGACCGCATTTTTCGAAGATCGGCGGGCGCCAGCGGGTGAACCCGCCGCTTGGCTTTTCGAGCGCCATTTTTCGCTGCTGGAGGTGGTCGACCGCAAGACGCTGGACGAGGCTCTGCAGCAGCTCGACAGCGAGCCGGCGTGGACCGTCGTGGCGCTGGAATACGAACTCGGCTACCTGCTCGAACCACGCTCGGCGCCGTCGGGCTGGCAGCCGGACGGGCGACCGCTGGCACGTTTCTGGCGTTTTCACGAACGCAGCGAAATGAACGCCGAGGCTGCCGCCGGATGGCTGACCGACAACGCGCCGGGACAGCCCGCCGGCGTCGCCAACTGGCGCGAGGCAATCGATGAAAATGCCTATCTTGTTGCGGTCGACAGCATCAAAACGCTGATTTCCGCTGGCGACTGTTACCAGGTCAATTTCACCTTCCCGGTCGAGTTCGACTGGTTCGGCGCACCGCTCGACCTTTACGCCAGGTTGCGTCAGCGGCAGCCGGTACGTTATGGCGGCTTTGTCGGCGATGGCCGGCAGGGCATCGTCTCGCTGTCGCCGGAGCTGTTCGTCGAACGCCGTGGCGACCGCTTGCTGACCCGGCCGATGAAGGGGACGGCGCCGCTCGATGCGCCACCGGAAGCGCTGCGCGATTCGCTGAAGGACCGCGCCGAGAACCTGATGATCGTCGACCTGCTGCGCAACGACCTCGGGCGCATTGCCGACAGTGGCAGCGTCCGTGTCGACCGTCTGTTCGCCATCGAGGATTACCCGACGGTGCGCCAGATGGTGTCGGAGATTTCAGCTTCAGTCACCGGCCGGCGCTTCGCCGAGATACTGCCGGCGCTGTTTCCCTGCGGCTCGATCACCGGCGCGCCGAAGATCCGGGCGATGCAGATCATCGGCGAACTGGAGGCAGGGCCGCGCGGTATCTACACCGGCGCTTTCGGCTGGCTGGCGCCGGATGGCGATTTCCGCCTCAACGTCGCCATCCGCACGCTTGAACTGGCGGCGGACGGGCGAGGGCGGATGGGCATCGGCAGCGGCATCGTCGCCGATTCCGAAGGCGCTGCCGAATGGGCGGAGTGCCGGCTGAAGGCGGGATTCCTGCGCGATTGCGACCCCGGCTTGCAGTTGATCGAAACCCTGCGCCGCGACGGCGGTGTCTATCCGATGTGGCAGGGGCATCTGGCGCGTCTGCGGCATTCGGCCGCCTGGCTGGGTTTTCCGCTCGACGAACAGGCGCTGTGCCGGAAGCTGGCCGAGCAACCGACCACCGGCATCTGGCGGGTGCGGCTGACGCTCGACCAGGCTGGCGGGATTGCCGTGCAGTCCTTTCCGCTGGCGGCGACGCCGTCTGAAATCCAGGATGCCGTGCTGACCGGAGCGGCCATCGACGCCGATGACCCCTTGCGCCGGCACAAGACAACGGCCCGTCCGCTTTACGACGCAGCCTTGCGTGATCTGCCGGCCGGTTGTTTCGACGCGATCTTCCTCAACCAGCGCGGCGAGATTGCCGAAGGTGCGCGCAGCAATATTTTCGTCGAGCGCGACGGCATCCTGCTGACCCCGCCATTGGACAGTGGCGCCTTGCCGGGTGTTTTGCGGGCGAGTCTGCTGGCCAGCGGGCGGGCGCGCGAAGCGGTGCTCTATCCGGCGGATCTGGCCGAGGGTTTCTGGCTGGGTAATGCGCTGCGTGGCTTGCTGCCGGCGCGTTTGCGGTCGACTGCCTGAAAAAACGGATTTTCAGGCAGTCGACCGCAGCAGGACTCAGCCGAGTTTGGCCAACTGCGGCTTCAGCTTGTCCAGCGTTGCCGTGAAGTCGGCGACGCGCTGCTTTTCCTGATCGATCACGGCGGCCGGTGCGCGGGCGACGAAGCCCTCGTTGTTCAGCTTGCCCTGGGCAATCGAAATCTGCTTCTCCAGTTTTTCGATTTCCTTGGCCAGACGAATCTTCTCGGCGGCAACGTCGATCTCGACCTTGAGCATCAGCCGGGTCTCGCCGACGACGGCGACCGGTGCCATCGCGTCGTCCGGCATGTCGGCGACGATCTGGACTTCGGAGAGCTTGGCCAGCGCCTGCAGGATCGGGGCGAATTCGGCGATATCGGCACCGCCACCGGTGACCAGCAGCGGCATGCGCAGGGCCGGCGAGACGTTCATTTCGCCACGCAGGTTACGGCAGGCGTGGGCCAGCGCCTTCAGGCGCTCGACCTTGGCTTCGCTGGTTTCGTCGAGACGCGACAGATCGGCACGCGGGTAGGCGGCGAGCATGATCGAGTCGTGCGTCTTGCGCCCGGCAATCGGTGCGACGGTCTGCCACAATTCCTCGGTGACGAACGGGATCAGCGGGTGCGCCAGGCGCAGGATCGCTTCCAGCGTGCGGATCAGCGTCCGCCGGGCGCCGCGTTGCTGGGCTTCATCACCGGTCTGGATCTCGACCTTGGCGATTTCCAGGTACCAGTCGCAGAACTCGTCCCAGACGAACTTGTAGATCGCCTGGGCGACCAGGTCGAAACGGTAATCGGTGAAGTGACGTTCGACTTCCTGCTCGACGCGTTGCAACTGGCTGACGATCCAGCGATCGGCAAAGCTGAATTTCAGACGCGCTTCGCCTTCGGGCACGTTGCACGCACCGCCCTGCAACTGCTGGTGATCGAGCGCCAGGTCGTGGCCTTCGACATTCATCAGCACGAAGCGGGTGGCATTCCACAGCTTGTTGCAGAAATTGCGGTAGCCGTCGCAGCGGTTGAGGTCGAACTTGATGTCGCGACCGGGCGAGGCGAGCGAGGCAAAGGTGAAGCGCAGCGCGTCGGTACCGAAGGACTGGATGCCTTCCGGGAATTCCTTCCTGGTCTTCTTGGCGATGCTTTCCGCCTGCTTCGGGTTCATCAGGCCGGTCGTGCGCTTTTCGATCAGCGCCTCGAGGCCGATGCCGTCGATCAGGTCGATCGGGTCGAGCACGTTGCCCTTCGACTTCGACATCTTCTGGCCTTCGCCGTCGCGGATCAGGCCGTGCACATAGACGTGCTTGAACGGGATCTGGCCGGTGATCTGCTTGGTCATCATGACCATGCGGGCAACCCAGAAGAAGATGATGTCGAAACCGGTGACCAGCACCGACGACGGCAAATATTGCTGCAACAGCGGGTTGACCGCATCAATCGCCTCGTCGCCTGTCCAGTCCAGCGTCGAGAACGGCCACAGCGCCGACGAGAACCAGGTGTCGAGGACATCTTCGTCGCGGCTCAGTGCGCCGGTATAGCCCTGTTTGGCGGCTTCTGCTTTGGCTTCCTCTTCGCTGTGAGCGACGAAAATCTGGCCGTTGTCCCCGTACCATGCCGGGATCTGGTGGCCCCACCACAGCTGGCGGGAAATACACCAGTCCTGGATGTTGTTCAGCCACTGGTTGTAGGTATTGACCCAGTTTTCCGGGTAGAACTTGATTTCGCCGGAATGGACAACCTCAAGCGCCTTTTCCGTGATCGACTTGCCGTCGTCGCCGGGTTTGGACATCGCGACGAACCACTGGTCGGTGAGCATGGGTTCGATGACGACATTGGTCCGGTCGCCGCGCGGCACTTTGAGCTTGTGCTTGTCGACCTTGACCAAGATGTCCTGCTCTTCGAGATCGGCGACGACAGCCTTGCGGGCGTCGAAGCGGTCCAGTCCACGGTATTTCTCGGGGGCGTTGTCGTTGATCCTGGCATCCAGCGTCAGGATCGAGATCATCGGCAGGCCGTGGCGCTGGCCGACGGCGTAGTCGTTGAAGTCATGCGCCGGCGTGACCTTGACGCAGCCGGTGCCGAATTCGAGATCGACGTAGCTGTCGGCAATGATCGGAATTTCGCGGTCGGTCAGCGGCAGCTTCACCATCTTGCCGATCATGTGCTGGTAGCGCTCGTCTTCCGGATGGACCATGACGGCGGTGTCGCCGAGCATGGTTTCCGGGCGCGTCGTGGCGACCACCAGGCTATCGCTGCCATCGGCCAGCGGATAGCGGATCTGCCACATGAAGCCGTCTTCTTCTTCCTGCACCACTTCCAGGTCGGACACGGCGGTATTCAGCTTCGGGTCCCAGTTGACCAGGCGCTTGCCGCGGTAGATCAGGCCTTCGTTGAACAGGCGGACGAAGGTTTCGGTGACCACCTTGTTGAGGCCGGCATCCATCGTGAAACGCTCGCGTTTCCAGTCCGGGCTGGTGCCCATGCGGCGCATCTGGCGGGTGATCGTGCCGCCGGAGTATTCCTTCCATTCCCAGACCTTTTCCAGGAACTTCTCGCGGCCGAGGTCGTGGCGGCTGATCCCCTGGGCATCAAGCTGGCGCTCGACGACGATCTGCGTAGCGATGCCGGCATGGTCGGTGCCCGGCTGCCACAGCGTGTTGTGGCCGCGCATCCGGTAGTAGCGGGTGAGCGCGTCCATGATCGTCTGGTTGAAGCCGTGGCCCATGTGCAGCGTGCCGGTGACGTTGGGCGGCGGCAGCAGGATGCAGAAATTATCCGCTTTGCTGCGGTCGACCCCGGCAGCGAAGTAATTTTGCGCTTCCCACTCGGGATACCAGCGGCGTTCGATGTCGGCGGGTTCAAAGGCTTTGGCGAGTTCCATGGACTTGGCGGAAAAGGGGAAAACCGGCAATTATACCGGAGCGCCGCCCGCCCTTTGCCGCGATCTCAGCGCTGCGGGTCGCCGGCCTTCGTATCCTGCTCCGCCAGCAACTCGCTGACGGCCGTCGCGACGATCCGCGGAATTTCTGCCAGCAGCCGCTGTTCAACGCGTCGGCCAAGTTCTTCGACGAGGGCGGCGCCCCACTCGGTATCGATGGGGGGAACGGCCCTGTCTTCGGCGACAACCGGAGCGGGGGCTGCTGCCTCGACCAGCGGCGCTGCCGGGGTTTCTGTTTTCTCCCCTGCAGCGGGTGCGGCAATGTCGACCAGTACGGGAATGTCGTCGTCGATATCGATGGCGTCGGTCAGTACCGGCACCTCCTCGCTATCTGCTGTGGCCAGATGGCGGCGCTGCATCAGGGCGTCGGCGCGGGCGAGGATGGGGCTGGGCATCGGGCGGCGTCCTAGCGGTCGTTCAGGTCGAAGTAGCGGACTTCGCAGCCCTGTTCCTTGTAGAAGCGCACGCGTTCGCGGGCAGCGAGGCGTTCGTCTTCATCTTGGCCGACGACTTCGATCAGGCTCTGAAAACGCTGGTAGCCGGCCGGGATTTCATTCGACAGGTTCATCAGGCGTTCGTCCTGGGCAATATGCTCCAGCTTGTCGGCGATCAGGATCGGCGTTTCGGCTGCCAGTGGCGAGTCGGCCCGGCAGTGCGGGACGAAGCTCAACTGTTCGCGCGTCCACAGCATGCGGTCGACGTGGTCGGCGATCGATTTTTCCGGGGCATAAACCAGGATCGGCTTGCGCTTGGTCCAGGCGCCGTTGATCAGTGCGCAGGCGGCGGCGATCTTGTCCGAAGCGCCGTGATAGAAGAAGACCTGGGTCAATTGACTTGTCCCGCACGTTGCAGCAGGTAGTGGGTCAGCAGTGGTACCGGCCGTCCGGTCGCGCCCTTGTCGGCACCGGATTTCCAGGCGGTGCCGGCAATGTCGAGGTGTGCCCAGTCGTACTTCTTGGTGAAGCGCGACAGGAAGCAGGCGGCCGTGATGGCGCCACCCCAGCGGCCACCGATGTTGCCCATGTCGGCGAACGGGCTCTTCAGCAGCTCCTGATATTCGTCCCACAGCGGCATGTGCCAGGCGCGGTCGCCGGTTTCCTCGCCGGCTTCGAGCAGGTCACGGGCCAAGCTGTCCTTGTTGGCGAACAGGCCGCTGGCGACATGGCCGAGGGCAACGACGCAGGCACCGGTCAGCGTCGCCACGTCGATCACCGTGTCCGGCATGAAGCGTTCGGCATAGGTCAGTGCATCGCACAGGATCAGCCGGCCTTCGGCGTCGGTGTTGAGGATTTCGATGGTCTGGCCGGACATCGACGTGACGATGTCGCCCGGCCGCGTTGCGTTGCCGTCCGGCATGTTCTCAGTGGCTGGCACGATGACCGTCAGGTTGATCGGCAACGCCATGCGTGCGACCGCCTTCATCGTGCCAAGCACGGCGGCAGCGCCGCACATGTCGTATTTCATCTCGTCCATTTCGGCTGCCGGTTTCAGCGAAATGCCGCCGGTGTCGAAAGTCACGCCCTTGCCGACGAGGATGATTGGCTTGTCGCCGGCCTTGGCGCCCTTGTAGTGCAGGACGATCAGTTTCGGTGCTTGCTGGGCGCCACGGGCGACGGCCAGCAGGGCGTTCATGCCCAGTTTTTCCATGTCGGCGCGGTCGAGGATCTCGCAGCCGAGCTTGAATTCGTCGGCGAGTTCCTGTGCCTGTTCGGCCAGGTAGCCCGGGTGGCAGATATTTGGCGGCAGGTTGCCCAGGTCGCGCGTCAGCGCGCTGCCTTCGGCAATGGCCTGGCCCTGCTGCAGCGCGTTCTCGGCCGCCGTCAGTTCGTTGCGTCGTTCGACAATCAGCGTCAGCTTGCGCAAGGGGCGCCGTGCATCGTCGTTCTTGCTCTTGAAATGATCGAAGCGGTAGCTTGCGTCCTGCGCAATGATCGCAGCCTGCCTGATGCGCCAGGCGATATCACGCTTACGCACGGCGATTTCGGACAGGAAGAACGTTGCGTCCTGGGCGCCGGTTTCTGCCAGCGTCTTGATTGCCAGGCGGAATGCTGCAGAGAAATCCTTCTCGCGGAATTCCTTTTCCTTGCCCAGTCCGACCAGCAGGACGCGATCACACAGCGTGCCCGGCACGTTGTGCAGCATCAATGAGGTGCCGGCCTTGCCGTTCATGTCGCCCCGGCGAATGATGTCGCCGATGAAGCCGTTCGATGCATTGTCGAGCAACTCGGCCGAAAGGGTCAGGCGTCGATGCTCGAAAATGCCAACCACGACACAGCTGCTACGCTGTTTTTCCGGGCTTCCGCTTTTTATGCTAAATTCCACGCGCTGCTCCTGTACCAAGGAAATATCGGCATCCGGTGGATTATCCACGTATTTTTTCGGTTTCGTCAAAGCATGATATTCGAGCGCGCCGCACGGCGTGAATTTGCTCAGGCAGCTGCCGGCATCAGCGTTGTGCTGCTGGCCATTCTGACCTCCATCCAGTTGATCCGCCTGCTCAAGGACGCAGCCGGCGGCCGCATTGCGCCCGAAGGGGTGCTGGCGCTGCTGGGCTTTGCCGCGGTCAAGTTTCTGCCGATGTTGCTGACGCTGACATTGTTCATTGCCGTCCTGCTCCCGCTGTCGCGCATGTACCGCGACTCGGAGATGGTCGTCTGGATGTCCAGCGGCATGCCGCTGACGGCCTGGGTGCGCCCGGTTCTGCGTTTCGCTCTGCCCATGGTGCTTGCGGTCGGCGCCCTGTCGCTGGCGCTTTCTCCGTGGGCCAATCAGGCGCAGGGAAACTTCCAGGCGGCTCTATCGGCCCGTTCCGAGCTTTCATCGGTGACCCCCGGGGCATTCAAGGAAGTACGCAAGGGGCGCCAGGTCTATTTTGTCGAACGCATGGACGACGATGCCGGGAAAATCGGTAATGTCTTCGTCGCCTCGATGCAGGATGGCAAGCTTGGCGTGGTGATGTCGGATTCCGGCGGCCAGGAGGTTCACGAAAACGGCGACCGCTTTCTGGTGCTGGAGAATGGCCGGCGCTACGAGGTGGAGCCCGGTAGTGCGGCTTTCAAAGTGATGGATTTCGAGCGTTATTCCATCCGGACCGAGGACGGCAATGCCGAGCCAGCCGGGCTGTCGCCGCGTCGCATGCCCCTCCTGGACCTCTTGGGGCAGTCGACTGCCGACATGCGCGGAGAATTGCTCTGGCGAATTGCCATGCCGGTCTCTGCCGTCATTCTCGCCTTGCTGGCCATTCCCTTGTCGTACGTGAATCCACGGGCCGGACGTTCAGCCAACATGCTGATCGCGATCATTGTCTATGCGATCTATACCAATCTGATTTCGATCTGCCAGGCATGGGTGATTGGCGGCAAGCTGCCTTTCGCCGTCGGTGTCGTGCTGCCTCACCTGGTGATGCTGCTGCCGCTGGGCCTGCTGTTTTATGGCCGGATGTTCGGCCTGCTTTTCTGGCAACGACGGAGTAGCTGATGTTCAAGGGTCTGGTCTATCAGCGCTATCTGATGCGGGAAACGCTGTCGGCGATTTTGCTGGTGCTGCTGGCTTTCGTGGCCCTGTTCGGGTTTTTCGATTTTGTCGAGGAGTTGCGCGGTGTCGGGCGAGGTCGTTATGACGTCGTTGTGGCGGTGTCGACTGTGGTGTTTTCATTGCCGGGATTGGTCTATGAGTTGATACCGGTCGCCAGCCTGATCGGTACGCTTTATGCGCTGGCGACTCTGGCCCGGCATTCCGAGATTACCGTACTGCGGGCTTCCGGACTGGCGACGGGGCAGTTGCTGACAACGCTTTATCGACTGGCAGCCGTCCTCGCGCTGGCCACGTTCCTGATTGGCGAAATCCTCGTGCCGGTCGCTGATCGTCTGGGCCAGGAGGTCAAGGCTGAGGCGATGAACAAGTCGTTTGCCCAGCAGGGCTTCCTGAGCGGCATCTGGGTCAAGGATGGACGGAATTTCGTCAATATCCGGAATGCTGTCAGTGAAAGCTATCTGGAAGATGTGCGCATCTACAGTTTTGATGAAGACAACGCCCTGCGATCCGTCATCGAAGCCAGGACGGCATCCTTTGCCGAACGCAAGGGGTGGTTGATGAGTGATGTCATGAAAACCACGCTGACGGGTGAACAGGCCAGTGTTGAGCGTGTGGCAAGCGATGTCTGGCAGTCGTCGATCAACCCCGATCTGCTTTCGGTACTGATGGTCGCGCCTGAGCGGATGTCGCTCTACGACCTGTTCAGCTATACGCGGCACCTGTCGGACAACCGGCAGAACACCGAGCGCTACGAAATTGCAATCTGGAAGAAGATCATCTATCCGCTGGCCTCGCTGGTCATGGTGACGCTGGCTTTGCCTTTCGGCTATTCGCATGACCGTGTGGGTGGTGTCAGCCTGAAGATATTTGGCGGCGTGATGCTGGGTATTGCCTTCTATGCGCTGAACGGGCTTTTTTCCAATCTGGGGGTCATCAACGCCTGGCCGCCGGTAGCGAGTGCGGCTGCACCGGCAGCGCTGTTCCTGCTAGCGGCCGGACTTCTGATCTGGTGGGTCGAGCGGCGCTGACCCGCTGTCCCTGACAATCAGGGTGCCGGCGATGCGGTCATGCAGAAACTGCCCATCGCGATCAAACAGTGCCCAGATGATGCCGATGCCGAACAGCATGATGCTCGGCCAGGCCGCCATGTAGCGCAGCACGGCCTGCAGCGGTCGTGGTGCAGCCCCTTTTTGGTCCACCAGTTTCAGTTTCCATGTTTTCATCGGCAGCGTCTGTCCGCCATGCAGCCAGCACCAGACAAAATACGCCATCAGCACCAGAAAAACATGGAGCCACATCGCTTTGCCGCCCAGATGCATGCCGAATCCCGAGAGAACGACCTGCGGGAACAGGAAGGTGGCGAGCAGGATGGCAAAGACAACCAGGCTTTCATAGAGCATTGCGCCGAGACGGCGCCCAATGCTGGATGGATCATGGATCATTGTTGACTGTGTGGCCGGAATTACTGGGCGACGGGCAAGGATGTGTCTGTCGATTCTGCCGGCGAGGGTTGTGGCGGGGCAAGAAGGATAGCCGATTTGTGGCGTTCGCGAACGCCCTGTTTCTCGTCGTCGGGCAGTTGCTTGTAAGCCGACCATTTCTTCTTGATCAGGTCTTTCTGCTCGTCGGGCAGGCGGTTGATTTCCCGGTAGTTGTCGCGGGCCCTGGCACGTTGTTCCGGGGTCAGCTTGACCCAGTCATGCATGCGCTTCTGGACGCGTTCCTTTTCGGTTTTGCTCAATTCCGGATAGCGTGAGGCAGTCGTCAGCCACTGTTTGCGGCGGACATGTTCCATTCGCGCCCATTCGTTTTCAAGGGGGGCGAGAATCTTCTTCTGGCTTGCTGACAAGGCAGGCCACTCAGGCTGTGGTGGCGTCCCGAGAATGGCAGTGGTCGGCGGGGTGGCCCCGGCCGGTAGCAGGCAGGCAAGCATCAGGGCCAGTGCTACTCCTCCGAGGTATCGTCTTTTAGCCATTCGAGGAATTCGTTGTCGAGCAATACATCCGGTGGCAGGTCGCCGGTCAGCAATGCGCTGTCTACGGCTTCCACTTCGGTGATGTACTGGTCGCTGTGCCAGTAGAAGGACAACCACATGCCGAAAAGCAGGGCGCAGATGGCGAGGATTTGCTTGATTCCGTTGCCTGAGCTGTCTTCTCCGGAAGGCAGGGGCTGCCAGTCAGCAGTGGCGGTGCCGGCAGTAGCCAGTGTTCCGATGGATTGCTTCTGCCGGGACAGTGCGAGATGACGTGCCGCTTCCAGTCGCCGTGCCGAGATGGGCGAAATTTCCTGCAGGCCATGATTGAGTGCCTGCCGGATGCGATATGCCTGTCTTTCTTCGTTCATAGTTTGATCCCCTTGGCCGACAGCGCCGAGGCCAGCGTGTGCGTGGCTCTGGAGCAATGGGTCTTGACGCTTCCCTCGGAGCAGCCCATTGCGTTAGCTGTTTCGGCGACATCCATGTCCTCCCAGTAACGCATGACAAAGGCTTCCCGTTGACGCGGGGGGAGTTTTTTTAATTCGTTTTCAATGATTTCCAGCGTTCGGCTTTGCAGCAGTTCGCTTTCCGGCGTCCGGGCTTCCCGTTGGTCCTGGGTGCTCTGCAGTGTTTCCAGCGGGTCCTGGTCCTCGTCGTCGGAGGCGAATGCCGAGAGGGCTGTGGTCCACAGCGAGCGAACCTTGCTGCGCCGATAATAGTCGCGGATGGTGTTCTGCAGGATGCGCTGGAACAGCATCGGGAATTCCTCGTCCGGCCGATCCCCGTATTTTTCCGCCAGTTTCATCATTGAATCCTGGACGATATCGAGGGCTGCTTCCTCGTCGCGTACCGCATACATGGCTTGCTTGAAGGCGCGGCGTTCGGTGTTTTCGAGGAAGGTGGAGAGCTGACGCGGCGAGGCCAGGATGTTTCTTTCGGCGTGTGGATCGGGGCGGTTGCGTTTCGGAAGCAGAAACCTTGACCGCCCGGGGGGGTGTCGATTAAGGTTACGCCCTTTTAGGTTAACAGCTTTTTAGGCTCGAGTATGATGATCAGCGGTGCAGAAATTGTAATCAGGTGCCTGCAGGAAGAAAAGGTCGACTGTGTATTCGGATACCCGGGTGGTTCCGTGCTGCACATCTACGACGCCCTTTTCAAGCAGGATGAGGTCAAGCACATCCTGGTCCGCCACGAGCAGGCAGCAGTGCATGCTGCTGATGCCTATTCGCGCTCCTCGCAGCGGGTTGGCGTTGCGCTGGTGACCTCCGGGCCCGGCGTTACCAATACGGTGACCGGTATCGCGACGGCGTACATGGATTCGATCCCGATGGTCGTGCTGTGCGGCCAGGTGCCGACCCAGTACATCGGCCAGGATGCTTTCCAAGAGTGCGACACGGTCGGCATCACGCGGCCCTGCGTCAAGCACAACTTCCTGGTCAAGGACGTCAAGGATCTGGCGATCACGATCAAGAAAGCCTTCCACATCGCTGCGACCGGGCGTCCCGGTCCGGTTGTCGTCGACATCCCGAAGGACATCACGGCGCAGATGTGCGAGTTCGATTACCCGAAGACGATCCAGATGCGTTCGTACAATCCGGTAGTCAAGGGCCATCTCGGTCAGATCAAGAAGGCCGTGCAGATGCTGCAGGAGGCCAAGCGCCCGATCATCTACACGGGCGGTGGCGTGATCCTGTCCGATGCGGCCGACAAGCTGACGCAACTGGCGCGCAAGCTCGATTTTCCGGTCACCAACACGCTGATGGGCCTGGGCGGCTATCCTGCCACCGACCGTCAGTTCGTCGGCATGCTCGGCATGCACGGCACCTTCGAAGCCAACAACGCGATGCATTACGCCGATGTGATCCTCGCTGTTGGTGCCCGCTTCGACGACCGCGTCATCGGCAACCCTGAGCATTTCGGCAGCGAAAAGCGCCGTGTCATCCACATCGACATCGATCCGTCGTCCATTTCCAAGCGCGTCAAGGTTGACGTGCCGATCGTCGGCAATGTGCCGGACGTGCTCGACGAAATGCTAAAGCTGATGGATGGCGGTTTCAGGACCGATCCGGAAGTCGCCGACTGGTGGAAGCAGATTGACGAATGGCGTGGCCGCAAGTCGCTGGCCTATCGCCAGAGCGAGCACATCATGCCGCAGTTCGTCGTCGAGAAGCTTTACGAAGTGACCGGTGGCGAAGCCTTCATTACCTCCGACGTCGGCCAGCACCAGATGTTTGCCGCGCAGTACTACAAATTCGACAAGCCGCGTCGCTGGATCAACTCTGGTGGCCTGGGTACGATGGGTGTCGGCCTGCCGTACGGCATGGGTGTGCTGATGGCCAATCCGGAAGCGCAAGTCGCCTGCATTACCGGCGAAGGCTCGATCCAGATGTGCATCCAGGAGATGTCTACCTGCAAGCAGTACGGCTTCCCGATCAAGATCATCAACCTGAACAACGGCATGCTCGGCATGGTCCGCCAGTGGCAGGAAATGTTCTATTCCAAGCGCTACTCGCAGTCCTACGTCACCTCGCTGCCCGATTTCGTCAAGCTGGCCGAGGCCTATGGCCACGTCGGCATGAAGATCGAAAAGCCGGAAGACGTCGAGCCGGCGCTGCGCAAGGCCTTTACCGAACACAAGGACGACCTGGTCTTCATGGATTTCATCATCGATCCGGGTGCCAACGTCTTCCCGATGGTCGCGGCAGGCAAGGGTCTGACCGAAATGATCCTGGCTGAAGAACTGTAAGCGGGCAAGGAAAACACTATGCGACACATCATTTCCATCCTGATTGAAAACGAATCGGGCGCCCTGTCCCGTGTGGCCGGCCTGTTCTCCGCGCGCGGCTACAATATCGAATCGCTGACCGTGGCACCGACGGAAGATCCCTCGCTGTCACGGATGACCATCCTGACCTCCGGCTCCGACGAGGTGCTCGAGCAGATCACCAAACAGCTCAACAAGCTGGTTGATGTGGTCAAGGTGGTCGATCTCTCCGAGGCTGCGCATGTCGAGCGCGAACTGATGCTGATCAAGGTTCGGGCGACCGGCAAGGACCGCGAAGAGATGAAGCGGATGGCCGATATTTTCCGCGGCCGCATCATCGATGTCACGGAATCGACCTATGTCATCGAGTTGACCGGAGCAAGCACCAAGCTTGACTCCTTCATTGCCGGACTGGATGCCGGTCTGATTCTCGAAACCGTCCGTACCGGTGTCTGTGGCATCGGTCGTGGCGATCGCATTCTCAAAGTCTGATTACTGCTTTTTACAAGAGGATTTCATGAAAGTTTATTACGACAAGGACGCCGACCTCTCCCTGATCAAGGGCAAGAACGTCACCATCGTTGGCTACGGTTCGCAAGGCCATGCCCACGCCCAGAACCTGCGCGATTCCGGCGTCAACGTCACGGTCGGTCTGCGCAAGAGCGGTGCTTCCTGGGCCAAGGCCGAAGGCGCCGGTCTGAAGGTTGCCGAAGTCAAGGATGCCGTCGCCGCCGCCGATCTGGTCATGATCCTGCTGCCGGACGAGAACATCCCGGAAGTCTACAAGAATGACGTCGAGCCGAACATCAAGCAGGGTGCAACCCTGGCTTTCGCGCACGGTTTCAACGTGCATTACAACCAGGTCGTGCCGCGTGCCGACCTCGACGTGATCATGGTCGCGCCGAAGGGCCCGGGCCACACCGTGCGTTCCGAGTACCTGAAGGGCGGCGGCGTGCCGTCGCTGATCGCCATCTACCAGGACAAGTCCGGCAAGGCCAAGGACATCGCCCTGTCCTACGCTGCTGCCAACGGCGGCACCAAGGGTGGCGTCATCGAGACCAACTTCCGCGAAGAAACCGAAACCGACCTGTTCGGTGAGCAGGCTGTTCTGTGCGGCGGTGCCGTCGAACTCGTCAAGATGGGCTTCGAAACCCTGACCGAAGCCGGCTACGCGCCGGAAATGGCCTACTTCGAGTGCCTGCACGAGCTGAAGCTGATCGTCGACCTGATGTACGAAGGCGGCATCGCCAACATGAACTACTCGATCTCGAACAACGCCGAGTACGGCGAGTACGTGACTGGTCCGGAAGTCATCAACGAGCAGTCGCGCGAAGCCATGCGCAATGCCCTGAAGCGTATCCAGACCGGCGAGTACGCCAAGATGTTCATCCTCGAAGGCCGTACCAACTATCCTTCGATGACGGCACGTCGTCGCCTGAATGCGGTGCATCCGATCGAGACGGTCGGCGGCCAGCTGCGCGACATGATGCCGTGGATCAAGAAGAACAAGCTGGTCGACCAAACCAAGAACTGATCGGGTTGTCGCCAGCCAGGTAGCGCATTGTTGTCAACACTCGGTTGCACTGATGCGCTACCTTCGCCTCGGGCGGTGTGGGAAACTGCACCGCCCTAGTCATTTGTGGTTTTTGCCGGCGCCGGGTGTATCCTTTTCCGGTTGCCCACTGATTGTTTGCCCATGACCGAACTCAAGCCCCGTAAAGCGTTGTTCAACCCCGAGCTCAAGCGGCGCGGCATTTATCTGTTGCCGAACATGTTCACCACGGCAGCGCTGTTTGCCGGTTTCTTTGCCATCGTGCAGGCCATGCAGGGCGATTTCGAGCGGGCGGCGATGGCCATCTTCATCGCCATGGTGCTCGACGGACTCGACGGCCGGGTGGCGCGGATGACCAACACGCAGTCGGCTTTTGGCGCGGAATACGACTCGCTGTCCGATATGGTCAGCTTCGGGGCCGCGCCGGCACTGGTGATGTACGAATGGGCGTTGCGCGATCTTGGCCGCCTTGGCTGGATCGCTGCCTTCATCTACTGTGCTGGTGCCGCATTGCGCCTGGCGCGTTTCAACACAACGCTGGAAGTCATGGACAAACGCTTCTTCCAGGGGCTGCCATCACCGGCTGCCGCTGCGCTGGTGGCCGGCCTGGTCTGGGTGATGATCGTTGCCGGCGTTCCCGGTGCCGACGTTCGCTGGCTGGCCTGCGTGCTGACCATCGCCGCCGGTGTGACGATGGTTTCCAACATCCGTTACTACAGCTTCAAGGACATCAATCTGAAGAAGAGTGTGCCGTTCTTCGTCATTGCAGCGGTCGCACTGGGTTTTGCGCTGCTGGCCTACAGTCCTGAAATCGCCCTGTTTGCCTTCTTCGTCGTCTACGGCCTGTCCGGTTATGTGCTGGCCGCTATCGGTCTGCTCAAGCGCAAGGCCCAGTAATTCCCCGGAGTAGAGAATGAAAGATCATCTGGTAATTTTTGACACCACGCTGCGCGATGGTGAGCAGAGCCCCGGCGCGTCGATGACCCGGGAAGAAAAGATCCGTGTTGCCCGGCAACTGGAAAAGATGCGGGTCGATGTCATCGAGGCTGGCTTTGCTGCGGCCTCGCCCGGTGATTTCGAATCGATCCAGGCGATTGCGCAGGCGATCAAGGATTCCACCGTCTGCTCGCTGGCCCGCGCCAGCGAGAACGACATCGCCCGCTCCGGCGAGGCGATCCGGCCGGCGAAATCCGGCCGCATCCACACCTTCATCGCCACCAGCCCGATCCACATGGAGAAGAAGCTGCGCATGACGCCCGATCAGGTGGTCGAGCAGGCCGTCAAGTCGATCGGCTGGGCGCGGCAATATACCGACGATGTCGAGTTCTCAGCCGAGGATGCCGGCCGTTCGGAAATCGATTTCCTGTGCCGGATCTTCGAGGCGGTGATCAAGGCCGGTGCCAAGACCATCAACGTGCCCGACACGGTCGGTTACAACATCCCGTCGCAGTACGCCGAAACGATGCGCCAGTTGATCGAGCGCGTGCCGAATTCGGACAAGGTGATCTGGTCGGTGCATTGCCACAACGACCTCGGACTGGCCGTATCCAATTCGCTGGCCGCCGTGCTGGCCGGCGCCCGTCAGGTCGAATGCACGATCAACGGTCTGGGCGAGCGGGCCGGCAATGCCGCGCTGGAAGAAATCGTCATGGCCGTGCGCACGCGCGCCGATGTCTTCCCGGTCGAGACGCGCATCGACACGACACAGATCGTTTCCGCCTCCAAGCTGGTGTCGCAGATCACCGGCTATCCGGTACAGCCGAACAAGGCGGTCGTCGGTGCGAACGCCTTCGCTCACGAGTCCGGCATTCATCAGGATGGCGTGCTCAAGCATCGGGAGACCTACGAAATCATGCGCGCACAGGATGTTGGCTGGGCGCAGAACAAGCTGGTGCTTGGCAAGCATTCCGGGCGCAACGCCTTCAAGTCGCGCCTGCAGGAACTGGGTATCGAACTGGAGAGCGACGAAGCGCTGAATGCGGCGTTCGCCCGTTTCAAGGAACTCGCTGACAGGAAGCACGAGATTTTTGACGAGGACCTGCATGCATTGGTTTCCGACGAGGTCGTGACGCCGGAGCAGGAACACTACAAGCTGGTGTATTCACGGGTGACTTCGGAAACCGGGGAAATGCCGTGTGCGTCGATCATCCTCAATGTCGGTGGTGTCGAGCAAAAGGCGGAAGCCTGTGGCGGCGGGCCGGTCGATGCGACCTTCAAGGCCATTGAAAGCATTGCCGGCAGTGGTGCGGAGCTGCTGCTTTACTCGGTCAATGCGATCACCACCGGTACCGATGCCCAGGGCGAAGTGACGACGCGGCTGGCCAGGGACGGGCGCATCGTCAATGGCAATGGTGCCGATACCGACATCGTCATCGCCTCGGCGCGTTCCTACCTGAACGCGCTGAATAAGCTGGCATCGACGCTGGACAAGGTCAGGGCGCAGGGCGACGATATCTGAGCGCTCTGGGCACAAGAAAAAACCGCGTCAGGTCGACGCGGTTTTTTTTGCTTCCGGATTCCGTGTCGACCGGATGAACATCACCGCGCCGACGAAGATGATTACCGCAAGAACGGTTTCGCCAGCCGCCAGCCACTGTGTCAGGCCCTGTTCGCTCGTCGAACGGGTCAGGCCTTCGAGCAGGTAGAACTGGATGAACAGCGACAGCCATTTGTAGGTGTAGCGCTTGCCGCGCAGGATGCCGAACAAGGGGGCAAGCAGGAAAACAGCCTTCAGGGTCAGCCAGGAGCCGCCGGGGCGCAGTGGGGCCAGCCAGGCCTCCCAGGCAAGACACAGGAAGATCAGGGCGATCAGGGCGATGCTGGTCAGGTTCTGATAAAAGCGCGTGTTCACGGTCAACCCAGTTTTTTGACAAGATTTGCCAGGCGCTGTCCCTGGACGAAGGCCAGATGACTTTCGCTCTCAGCCAACACCGGGTTGCCGCCGGTGCCGGCGACGTGACTGGCGCCGTAGGGGGTGCCGCCGGCGCTGGTGGTCGATAGTTCGGGTTCGCTGTAGGGCAGCCCCATCAGCAGCATGCCGTGGTGCAGCAGGGGCAGCATCATGCTGAGCAGTGTGGCTTCGTTGCCGCCGTGCTGGCTGGCGCTTGACGTGAAGACACAGGCCGGCTTGCCGGCAAGCGTGCCGTTCTGCCAGGCGGCGATGGTGCCATCCCAGAAATATTTCATCGGTGCCGCCATGTTGCCGAAACGGACCGGGCTACCCAGCGCCAGTCCGGCACACTCCTCAAGATCACAGGCTTCGGCGTAGGGGGCGCCGTGCGCCGGCATGCCGGGCTCGCTGGCTTCGCACAGGGGCGATACCCGTGGCACGGTACGCAACCGGGCCTGTACGCCGGGAACCGAGTCGATGCCGCGGGCCAGCCGTTCGGCCAGCGCCCGGACGGAGCCGTGATGGCTGTAATAGAGGACGAGTATGTCGTGCATGGGCCGGGATTATACGTCCTGGCGTCAGCGCCCTGTCAGTCCTCATCCTCAGGGCGGACCGAGAAGATTTCCACCGAGCTGGTCTGTTCATCCATTCCGGTTGTCCGGATTTCTCGAATGGCCAGGTTGTCCTGTTCGATCAGCAGGACGACGCGCCGACTGCTTGTCGTCAGCAGCCCGGGAGGCACGACCAGTGACTGGGTGGTGCGCAGTGGTGGCGTTTCCGGGAGGATCAGGGCGGCGACACGTTCTGCGCCAAGTTTGTAAGGCTGGGCGACCTGCGCGACGATCGCACGCGATGCAAGCAGTTGCAGCCCGACTTCGACATGTTCCGGATTTTCCGAGATTGCCCAGCGGATGATGCAGACGTGCCAGTGCTTGTCGAGGGACTTCAGCTCGCCTTGTGGCTGGATGGCGACGATGTCGCCAACCCGCAACTGGGTGGTGTTGCCGGTCATGTGCATCAAGGCGAAGCCATCCGGGCTTTCGTTGGTCACCATCCATTCGCTGAGGCTGGCATCTGTTTCCGGGTGCTGCAGCAGTCGGCACAGCGTGTCCAGTCCGGAACACAGGTGGGCACGGTAGGACTGGCGACGGCGGGTGAAGCGTCGCTTCGCCGGATGTCCCCAGAGTTTCTCCAGCCGTTTGAGTACGCCCTGGCCGGCGCGGGTGCTGGCAAAATCAGGCAGCGACAGGGCGGCCGGCGTGCTGCCGGCGGCGAGCGCACGATAGGTTTCCACAACGTATCGGGCCATGTCGGCGCAGGAAAAATACAGTGGCTGGATGTCGCTTCCCGGCGTGCGGCGAACCAGGGCGTGCGCCGGGAAGTCCCGGTCGAGATCGATCCAGAACGCGTTGTCGAGCGGTTCGATCATCGATTCGCTGAGCGCGATGCTGTGTCCGCTTTGTTCGACCAGGGTATTGATGAACTCCAGTTCATCCGAGGAGAAGGATGCCGGCTGGGCAATCGCTGTCAGCAGGATGTTGGTGTACAGGCGCTGGATGCTGGCCGTTTCCCTCGGGCCGTCGAGATGTTCGACACCGAGCCGGCGGGCGGTGCGAAAGGCGGCGTGGAGTTGTTGCCAAAGTCCGGGGCGGGGCGGGGATGCGATCAGGTGGTGGATGCGGATCTGCCAGGCGATTGACAGCATGGCACGGCGCAGGGAGGTTTGCGGGGTGCTGCCGAGGGTGTTGCCTTGTGGGTCGTAGAGGGCGGCCAGGGTGTTGAAATAATCCTGAGTCAGCGTTTCCAGAAGCTCCAGGATCAGGCGGACCCGCTGCCGGGTCTTGCGCGAGATCGGCAGTGACAGTTCGTTGAGCCGGGGCAGCTCGATACGCACGACTTCTTCGGTGTGCGCATAGAGCAGATCAAGCAACTTGACTCGCTGTGTCGTGGAAACCGGGGCTTCGCGCAGGTAGAGGACCTGGCGCAGCAGCTCCTCGGAATCTTCAGGCGTGGAGCGGCCATGCGCCAGCGCCAGCCACTCCAGAATGCTCTTGATGCTGCCTTCGGCGGGCTGGGCGATGCCGTTTTGTGGGGTTTTGACCATGGTTTCTGAAGGATAGCAAAAAAAAGCATTTCGCCCTATTGTCGGGTCTTCCCGGCACGCTCCTGGCGAAAGAAGCTGGGTAAGTGGCTTGTTTTTTATCGTTTTAAAGATATAATCTCGCGTCTTTTTCCCAGCTAACGAAAGTATCCCAATGGTTGTTATCCGTCTTGCCCGTGGTGGCGCCAAGAAGCGCCCGTTCTACAACATGGTTGTTACCGATTCCCGTAACCGTCGTGACGGCCGTTTCGTTGAGCGCATCGGCTTCTACAACCCGGTTGCCTCCGGCAATGCTGAAGCCCTGCGTGTTTCCGTGGATCGTCTGGCCTACTGGCAGAGCAATGGCGCCCAGTTGTCGCCGACGGTTGCCCGCCTGGTCAAGCAACACGCTGCCCAGCAAGCTGCCTGAGTCGTTTCTGGCTTTGACCGGCAACGATATCGTCGTTCTGGGTCGCCTGGCTGACCCTTACGGGATTCGGGGCTGGCTCAAGTTGCATGCCTATGGGGATGATCCCATGGCATGGGCGGAAATGCCGGTCTGGTGGATCGGCAAGGAAGGTGGCCCGTGGCGTGAAGTCAGGGTCAGCGAACTGAAGGTTCATGGTGATGGTGTGGTTGTCCTGCTGGACGACGTGCCTGACCGGACTGCTGCCGAAGCCCTGAAAGGCATGTTGGTCGGTGCGCCACGCGAAATGTTGCCGGCGACCGCTGACGATGAGTATTACTGGGGCGATCTGATCGGCCTGGCAGTGGTGAATGCGGCAGGCGAAAAGCTTGGCCAGGTTTCGGGATTGATCGAGACCGGTGCCAATGATGTTTTGCGCGTCGCTGATGAAAGCGGTAATGAGCGGCTGTTGCCTTTTGTCGACGCCGTGGTGCTGTCGGTTGACAAGGCGGCGGGCCTGATTCGCGTGGAGTGGGGTCTGGACTGGTGATCCGGTTCGACTGCGTGACCATCTTCCCGGAGATGTTCGCTGCCGTGACGCAGAGTGGCATTACCCGGCGGGCGCTGGAAGAAGGGCACTGGGCATGGGCCGGCTGGAATCCTCGCGATTTCGCCGAAAATGCCTGGCGGCGGGTTGATGACCGCCCCTTTGGCGGCGGGCCGGGCATGGTGATGCAGCCAGCGCCGCTGGAAAGCGCGATTGCCGCAGCGAAGGCGCGGCAGCGGGAAGCGGGTCTGGCGAGCAGCCGGGTCATCTATCTGTCGCCGCAGGGCGCGCCACTCACGCATGAGCGGGTGATGCGGCTGGCGACTGCAGGCGAAGGTATTGTCCTGCTGTGCGGCCGCTATGAAGGCATTGACGAGCGTCTGATCGAGCGCTGTGTCGATGAGGAAATTTCGATCGGGGATTTTGTGTTGTCCGGCGGCGAGTTGCCGGCGATGGTGTTGATCGATGCCGTCGTCCGTCAGTTGCCGGGCGTACTTGGTGATGCCGCTTCGGCGGTGGAAGATTCGTTTGTCGGTGGTTTGCTGGATTGCCCGCACTACACCCGCCCGGAGGTTTATCAGGGCGTGGCGGTGCCGGCGGTGTTGATGTCCGGCGATCACAAGAAAATTCGTCGCTGGCGACTGCAACAGTCGCTGGTGCGAACCCGGAAGCGCCGCCCGGATTTGCTGGCGCACCGCAGCTTGACCGCGGAAGAAACGCAACTCCTCACGGAAATTTCCGGAGCGGAGCAATGCGGTGAGTAATGTTTTATAAAAAGGATCTCACATGAACCTGATTCAACAGCTGGAACAAGAAGAAATTGCCCGCCTGGGCAAGACCATTCCCGACTTCGCACCGGGCGACACCGTTGTCGTTCAGGTCAAGGTCAAGGAAGGCAATCGCGAGCGTCTGCAGGCTTACGAAGGCGTCGTCATCGCCAAGCGCAATCGTGGCCTGAATTCCGGCTTCACCGTGCGCAAGATTTCGTCCGGTGAAGGCGTCGAGCGTACCTTCCAGACCTACTCGCCGCTGGTCGCTTCGATCGAAGTCAAGCGTCGTGGTGATGTGCGTCGCGCCAAGCTGTACTACCTGCGCGATCGTTCGGGCAAGTCTGCACGGATCAAGGAAAAGCTGCCGGCGAAGAAGGTTTCTGCCTGATCGACGGTTTGCTGCAGGACAGGAAAAGGGGCTTCGGCCCCTTTTTTTCGTCTGGCAGAAATGTCAGGCAACAAAAAAGAGGCCGCAGCCTCCTTTTTTTGATGAATTCTGCGGTCGACCGCAAGAATCAGCCGTTTTTCTTGTCGCGTTCGATCAGGGCATACGCCGAGTGGTTGTGGATCGACTCGAAGTTTTCCGATTCGACCACGTAGGCATCGACGCGTGCTTCGGCATTGAGGCGGGCGGCGACGTCGCGGACCATATCCTCGACGAACTTCGGATTGTCGTAGGCACGCTCGGTGACGTACTTTTCGTCCGGACGCTTCAACAGGCCGAACAGTTCGCACGAGGCTTCGGCTTCGACCAGCTGGACCAGTTCCTCGATCCAGACGAAATCGTTGGTGCGGGCGGTGACGGTGACGTGCGAGCGCTGGTTGTGGGCGCCGCGCTCGGAAATCTTCTTCGAGCAGGGGCACAGGCTGGTGACCGGGACGACGACCCTGGTCGAGGTGACGATCTCGCCGTTGCTGATGTCGCCGATGAAAGTGACGTCGTAGTCCATCAGGCTCTGCACGCCGGATACCGGCGCCGTCTTGTTGATGAAGTACGGGAAATTCATCTCGATGTGGCCGGTTTCGGCTTCGAGCTTGACGATCATGTCCTGGAGCATGGCCGGGAAGTTTTCGACCGAGATTTCGCGTTCGTGGCTGTTCAGGATCTCCACGAAGCGCGACATGTGCGTGCCCTTGAAGTTGTGCGGCAGGCCGACGTACATGTTGAAGACGGCGATGGTGTGCTGGATGCCGGCGGCCTTGTCGCCAACTTTCACGGGGTGGCGGATCGACTTGATGCCGACCTTGTTGATGGCGATCTGGCGCGTGTCGGCCGAATTCTGGACGTCGGGAATTGAGGTAGAGGTCATTGGGCTGTTCTGTCGGGTTATGAATTGGCCAGGCGTTCGCGCACGCTGCGCACGATGCCGTCCTTGTCGAGGCCGAGCTCGGCGAGGAGCTGACCCTGTTCGCCATGATCGACGAAGCGATCCGGCAGGCCGAGACGCAGCACGGCCACGTTCAACCCGCGTTCGTTGAGTACCCGCTCGATTTCCGAGCCGGCACCACCAATCACGGCATTCTCTTCGATGCTGACCAGCAGGGAATGGTTCCCGGCCAGTTCGACAATCAGCTCGACGTCGAGCGGTTTGACGAAGCGCATGTTGGCGACCGTCGCGTCGAGTTCGTCGCCGGCGGCGACGGCTGCGGCAACCAGACTGCCGAAGGCGAGCAGCGCCACGCCCTGGCCCTGGCGGCGGATTTCGCCCTTGCCCAGCGGCAGCGTATCGAGCGCGGCTGACGGCACGACACCGGTGCCGGCACCGCGCGGGTAGCGGACCAGACTCGGTCCGTCGTGGGCGAAGGCGGTCGACAGCAGTTGCCGGCATTCGGCTTCGTCGGCCGGTGCCATCACCACCAGGTTCGGGATGCAGGCGGCAAACGACAGGTCGAAGGTGCCGTGGTGGGTCGGGCCGTCGGCGCCCACCAGGCCGCCGCGATCGACGGCGAAAACCACCGGCAGGTTCTGCAGCGCGACGTCATGGATCAACTGGTCGTAGGCGCGCTGCAGGAAGGTCGAATAGATGGCGACGACCGGTTTCAGCCCTTCGCAGGCCATGCCGGCGGCAAAGGTGACGGCATGCTGTTCGGCGATGCCGACATCGTAGTAGCGGTCGGCGAACTCGTTGGCGAAGCGGACCATGCCGGACCCTTCGCGCATCGCCGGGGTGATGCCGATCAGGCGGGAGTCGGCGGCCGCCATGTCGCACAGCCAGTCGCCGAAGACCTGGGTATAGGTCAGCTTGCCGGGGCCCTTGGCGGACTGGATGCCATCGCAGGCGGCAAACTTGCCGACGCCGTGGTAAAGGATGGGATCGCTCTCGGCCAGCTTGTAGCCCTGGCCCTTCTTCGTGATCACGTGCAGGAACTTCGGGCCCTTGAGCTTCTTCAGGTTTTCCAGCGTCGGGATCAGCGCGTCGAGGTCGTGACCGTCGATCGGGCCGTAGTAATGGAAGCCGAATTCCTCGAACAGCGTGCCCGGGGCGATCATGCCTTTGACGTGCTCTTCGGCGCGGCGCGCCAGTTCGAGCAGCGGCGGGGCGAAGCCGAGCATGTGCCGGCCGGCTTCGCGGGCCGCGTTGTAGGTCTTGCTCGAGGTCAGCCGGGTCAGGATGTTGTTTAGCGCGCCGACCGGCGGCGAGATCGACATCTCGTTGTCGTTGAGGATGACCAGCATGTCGGCATCGCCGACGCCGGCGTTGTTCATCGCCTCGAAAGCCATGCCGGCTGACATTGCGCCGTCGCCGATGATGGCCACGACCTTGCGCGCCTCGCCTTTGAGCCGGGCGGCGTGGGCCATGCCCAGCGCGGCCGAGATCGAGGTCGACGAATGACCGACGCCGAAGGTGTCGTATTCGCTTTCGCAACGCTTGGGAAAACCGGCGATGCCACCGCGCATGCGCAGCTTCTCCATGCCTTGGCGGCGACCGGTCAGGATCTTGTGCGGGTAGCACTGGTGGCCGACGTCCCAGACCAAGCGGTCGGTGGGCGTGTCGAAGACGGCATGCAGGGCGATCGTCAGTTCGACGGTGCCGAGATTGGACGACAGGTGGCCGCCGGTCTGCGACACCGATTCGATCAGGAAATCCCTTAGTTCGCTGGCCAGTTGGGCGAGCTGCTTGCGCTCCAGGGCGCGTAGTTCGGCCGGACTGTTGATGCTTTCAAGCAGGGCGTGTTTGGACACTGCGGTCATTTTCAGAATTGCCGGTGGCAGATGAAATCGGCCAGCCGGGTAAGTCGATCGGCACGTTCGCCGAATAGAGACAGCGCAGCCAGGGCTTCGGTTCGCAGTTCCTCGGCGTAGCTGCGGGCACCCTCCAGGCCGAGCAGCGCAACATAGGTCGGCTTGTCGGCGGCTTCGTCCTTGCCGGCGGTCTTGCCCAGCGTGGCGGTGCTGGCGGTGCAGTCGAGAATGTCGTCGACGACCTGGAAGAGCAGGCCGGCGCGCTTGGCGAAACGGTCGAGGTGGCTGCGTTCGTCGGCCGACAGTGGCTGCCCGGCCAGCGCGCCGAGGAGTACGGCGGCGCGGATCAGGGCGCCGGTCTTCAGCGCGTGCATCAATTCCAGTTGCGGCTGCTCCAGCGGTGTGCCGACCGACGCGAGGTCGATCGCCTGGCCGCCGGCCATGCCGCGTGAGCCGCTGGCATGGGCGAGCAGCGCGATCATTTCCAGTTGCCGGTCGCCGAGCGGATGGCTTGCCAGCAGTTCGAAGGCCAGCGTCTGCAGGCTGTCGCCGACCAGCAGCGCGGTCGGTTCGTCGTATTCGACGTGGCAGGTCGGCCGGCCGCGGCGCAGCACGTCGTCGTCCATGCACGGCAGGTCGTCGTGTACCAGCGAATAGGCGTGGATCAATTCGACGGCACAGGCGACGATGTCGAGTTTTTCCGGGGTGGCGCCGGTCAGTTCGCCGGCGGCGAAAGCCAGCAGCGGACGCACGCGCTTGCCGCCACCGAGCGTTGCATAGCGCATGGCGTCGTGCAGGCGGTGCGGGATACAGTCGCTGCCGGGCAGGTGGTGGGCCAGGGCGGCCTCGGTACGGGCCTGGGTGGCGGCCATCCAGTCAGCAAAGGGAACGCTCACTGAGCCTCCAGCGTGTTGCGGTCGACTTCCTTGAATTCGCCATTTTCGAGCATGCGGATCTGTTCCTCGGCATGGGTCAGTTGTTGCTGGCAATGCCTGATCAGGGCCATGCCGCGCTGATGGGCGGCAATCGAGGCGTCGAGTTCAAGCTGGCCGCCTTCCATGCCGGAGACAATGGCTTCAAGTTCGGCCAATGCTGTCTCGAATTTCATGTCGGCGATCGGAGTCTGGTCCATGGCATTCGGGTTCGGGGAAACGCGTGAAAATACTCCATTCGGGGCATTGCGGTCAAATTCGGGGTAAAATTTGACCCCTTTAACCCGCTGGAGCCTTGGAATGTCCGACATGGCGACGTCGTCCCGGTTGGCGCCCGCAGTTTCCCAACTGCCGGTGAACTGGTATTTCGATGAACGGATTCATGCACTGGAGAAAAAACTCATCTTCGATGCCGGTCCGGGCTATGTCGGTCACCAGTTGATGGTGCCGGAAGCGGGTGATTTTCGCACGCAGGAATGGAAGGACCATGGCCAGATGCTGCTCAACGGCGGCCAGGTCGGGCCGAATGCCGGCATCTGGCAGATGTCGAACGTCTGCCGCCATCGTCAGGCGATCATGCTGCAAGGCTCGGGCAAGCTCGAAGGGCCGGTGGTCTGTCCGATCCATCGCTGGACTTACGAACAGTCGGGTGAACTGATCGGCGCGCCGCATTTTCCGCAGAATCCCTGCCTGAACCTCGACAAGGCCAGGCTGGAAAACTGGAACGGCCTGCTCTTCAAGGGTCCGCGTTCGGCCAATGCTGATCTTGGCGGCATGAACGTCGCCCGCGACCTCGATTTCACCGGCTACAAGCTCGACCACGTCGAGATGCACGAGTGCAATTACAACTGGAAGACCTTCATCGAGGTCTATCTGGAGGATTACCACGTCGTGCCCTATCACCCGGGTCTCGGCAATTTCGTTACCTGTGACGACCTGACGTGGCAATTCGGTGACTGGTACTCGGTGCAGAAGGTCGGCATCACGTCGCTGATGAAGGATTCTTCGTCCAGTGCCTACAACCGCTGGCAGAAGGTCGTCCGCGAGTACTACGGTGACCGCGGCGAGACGCCGCCGCAAGGCGCGATCTGGCTGACCTACTACCCGAACATCATGGTCGAGTGGTATCCGCACGTGCTGGTCGTGTCGACGCTGATCCCGCAGGGGCCGGACAAGACGATGAACGTCGTCGAGTTCTACTATCCCGAGGAAATCGTCGATTTCGAGCGCGAATTCATCGAAGCCGAGCGTGCCGCCTACATGGAAACGGCGATCGAGGACGACGACATCGGCGAGCGCATGGACCGCGGCCGCAAGGCGCTGCTGGCCGAAGGGAAGAACGAGGTCGGCCCGTACCAGAGCCCGATGGAAGACGGCATGCAGCACTTCCACGAGTTCTACCGCCGGATCATGCAGAAGGACATTGAAGCGCGCTGAGCGTTTTGGGCCAATTTCTGCGGTCGACCGGGGCGTCGGGGTAAAATCCGGCGCCCCTTGTCATTTCGAGTACTGCATGCAATCCCTGTGGATGATCGCCGCCAGCTTCCTGTTCGCCTGCATGGGCGTCTGCGTCAAGCTGGCTGCCGAGACTCATTCGGCGGTCGAGATCACCTTCTGGCGCAGTTTCATCTCGCTGCTGCTGATGTACGGTCTGGTCCGCCTGCGCGGCGTGTCGCTGCGGACAGAGCACTGGCGCTGGCAGATCACCCGCGGGCTGGTCGGCTTTGTCGCGCTGTTCTCCTATTTCTACGCGATCACACTGTTGCCGCTGGCAACCGCGGTGACGCTCAATTACACCTCGGCGATCTTCCTCGCGCTCTACCTGGTACTGGCCGGCTGGCGCATGCGTACCGGCATGCTCGGCGCGCTGGCCGTCGGCCTGGCCGGTGTCGTGCTGTTGCTGCGGCCGACGCTGCAGGCGGAGCAATTGTTCGGCGGTCTGGTCGGCCTGGGTTCGGGCGTGCTTGCCGGCATGGCCTATTTCAGCGTGCGCGAACTGGGGGCGCGCGGCGAACCGGAAACCCGCACGGTGTTCTATTTCGCCCTGGTGTCCACGATCTGTTCAGTGGTCTGGCTGGCTTTTAGTGAAATTCATGCGGTCGACCGCGATAGCGGACTGATTTTGTTCGGTGTCGCCGGCTTTGCCACGCTCGCGCAACTGGCGATGACACGTGCCTATTCGCGTGGCAAAACCTTGATGTCGGCGACGCTGGCCTACAGCACGGTCATTTTTTCCAGCCTGGCCGGGGCGCTGTTCTGGGGCGAGGTGCTGCCGGCATCGGCCTGGGCGGCAATCGGCCTGATCGTGCTGTCAGGCATTGCAGCGACGCATTTTTCGCGTGCCAGCCCGGTGGAGCAGGATTAAACTGGCAGCAACAACAAGGAGAGAACCATGATCGTCATCGACCACAAGGCCCACCGCGTCAATGTTTCCGTCTTCGGCGAATTCACGCTGGCGGACTATCGGGAGTTCGAGGAAGTCGTCAATTACAAGATCAAGTTTGAAGGTCCGGTCGATCTTTATTTCGACCTGAGCAAGATGGGCACGCTGACGCTGGACGTCGCCTGGGAAGAAGTGAAGTTCTCGCGCGCCCATGCCAACGATTTCAACCGCGTGGCCGTCGTCACCGACAGCGAGTGGGTGACTTGGAGCGCGTGGATCTCCCAGACCTTCGTCAACGCCGATGTCCAGGTTTTCGATGATGCCGCCGAGGCGGATGAATGGCTGGAGTCCGAGGATTGAGTCAGACCACCGTCGTTGCCCCCGAACTGCTGCAGGCGCAGCTCGGCCATCCGGACTGGCTGGTCATCGATGTCCGTCATCAGCTGGCCGATGTCGGTTACGGCGAGCGCAGCTATGCCGAAGCACACATTCCCGGCGCCTTCTTCCTGCACTGTGACCGCGATCTGTCGGCGCCGATGACCGGCAGCAACGGGCGGCATCCGCTGCCTGACCCGCAGCAACTGGCGGCTCGTCTGGGCAGCATCGGCATCGGTCGGCAAACCCAGGTCGTGGTCTATGACGACGCCCAGGGCATGATTGCCGGGCGCCTGTGGTGGCTGTTGCGCTGGCTCGGTCACGAGGCCGTTGCCGTGCTCGATGGTGGCTGGCAGGCCTGGCTGGAAGCTGGCGGTGCAGTCAGCGCCGAGCTGCCGCAGCCGACGCCCTGCGCTTTTGTGCCGGTGCAGCGCAATTTTGCGGTCGACGCGCAATTTGTCCGGAAAATGCTCGAAGCGCCGTCGATGCGTCTGGTTGACGGACGGGCCGCGGACCGCTTCCGTGGCGAGAACGAAACCATTGATCCGGTGGGCGGGCATATCCCCGGCGCCGTCAATCGCTTCTTCCGTGACAATCTGGCGGTCGACGGCCATTTCAAGCCGGCCAGCGAACTTGCCGCCGAATGGCGGAATATCCTTGCCGGCGAAAGTGCGGAAGCGGTTGTGCATTACTGCGGCTCCGGCGTTTCCGCCTGCCACAATATCCTGGCGATGGAAATCGCCGGCCTGTCAGGTTCACGTCTGTACGGCGGTTCGTGGAGTGAATGGTGCGCTGACCCGCAGCGGCCGGTGGCGCGCTGAGTCAGGTACCGACTCGGTTACGCATCCATCGGGGCAACCGGGATGTTTTCCACCGGTTGCTGCCGTCATGGAGGAAAAAGAGTGCTGGAGTTTTTGTAAAAGCCCATTAAGAATGTGGCCTTTTTCCGGCACCTTCCTGCGGCTCATGCCAGTGTTACTGTTTCTCCGGCGCATGCTTTTGCTGTGCGCATGTCTCCTGTCTGTTGCGCCGGCATTGGCCGAAGCGCCGCCGAAATCGGTGCGCGTGGTGCTGGACGACAATTACCCGCCCTACGTTTTCCGTGCGGCGGATGGCTCGGTGCAGGGCATTCTCCCCGAGCTTTGGCAACTCTGGGCAAAGCGTACCGGGATTGCCGTGGATCTGCAGGCCATGGACTGGGCCAGGGCGCTCGAGACGATGGCCAGCGGCCAGGCCGATATCATCGATACCGTTTTCCGCACCGAGGCCCGCGAGAAGCTCTACGATTTCACCAAACCCTATGCCGCCATCGAGGTATCGCTTTTCTTCCATGAAAGCATCAGCGGCATTGCCGATGCCGAGTCGGCCCGGGGATTCACCATCGGCGTCAAGGACGGTGACGCCTGCATTGATTATCTGAAGGCAAAAGGTATCAGCGACTTCAAGCGCTATCCCAGCTATGAGTCGCTGGTCAAGGCGTCGGTGCGGCTGAGTGTCCGGGTCATCTGCATCGACAAGCCACCGGCTCATTACTTTTTCCTGCGCGAAGGTGCGCCCGATCAGTTCATGTATTCGCCCGCGCTGTATGTCGGTGAGTTTCACCGGGCGGTGGCCAAGGGGCGTAAGGATCTTCTGGAAATCGTCGAAACGGGTTTTTACGGGATCGATGATGCCGAGCGTGCCGCCATCGAACGTCGCTGGCTGGGTGAGCGCCTGGAAGACAGCCCGTGGGAACGCCATGCCCGACCCATGGCCTATGCGCTGATCGGCCTGTGTCTGCTGATCTCCGTGCTGTTTGGCTGGACCCGGATATTGCGTCGTCAGGTGGCTGAGCGGACAAGCGAACTGAGTAGCACCTTGCTTTCCCTGCGGCAGACCGAGGAACGGTTTCATACGCTGTTCGAACAGGCCAATGACGCGATATTCATCATGCAGGGCGAAGTGGTGCTCGACTGCAACCGGCGGGCCGAGAGTCTCTATCAGATGTCCCGGGAAAAGCTGGTCGGCATGACACCGATGATCGCGTCGCCTGAATTTCAGCCGAACGGTCGCCCGTCGCAGGAAGTGCTTCGGGAAATGCTGCAGAAGGCACACGAAGGCCAATCGGTGGTTTTCGAGTGGCGCAACCTGTACGAGGACGGTTCACCGCTGGATGTCGAGGTCAGCCTAAATCGCATCGATTACGCCGGCGAGGAATGCCTGCAGGCGATCGTCCGTGACGTTACCGAACGCAAGCAGAAGGATATCCGGATCCGCGAATTGCTCGACGAGCAGCGTCTGATTTTCGATAACGCGCACGTCGGCATCCTGCTGTTACGCAATCGGCGGATCATCAAGTGCAATCAGCGTATCGCCGAGATGTTCGGTTTTGCCGGCCCGCATGAGCTGGAAGGCCAGACCACCGAGGTCCTCTACGGTTCGCGGGAACATTTCGAGGCGGCCGGCCAGGCTGGGTACCCGCTGCTGGCGGCCAATGGTTTTGCCCATTTCGAAACGGAAATGCACCACCGCGACGGCACAGCGATGTGGGTCATGCAGACCGGGCGGCCACTGGATCGGGATGCTGCGCTGGAAGCGGCTTCGATCTGGGTGTATACCGACATCACCGAGCGCAAGCGGGTCGAAGTCGATCTGCGCATCGCGGCGGCGGCTTTCGAGTCGCAGGAAGGCATGGTGATCACCGACACGCGCGGCATCATTCTCCGGGTCAATCAGGCCTTTGTCGAAAGCACCGGTTACCGGGCCGACGAAGTCGTTGGCCAGACGCCGCGAATGTTCAAGTCGGGGCGCCACGATGCCGCCTTCTACCGCGACATGTGGGCGGCGATCATCGAGAATGGCAGCTGGCAAGGCGAAGTCTGGGATCGGCGCAAGAACGGCGAGATCTATCCGAAATGGCTGACCATCTCGGCAGTCAAGGACGACGCCGGCGTGGTCACGCATTACATCGGCACGCACTTCGACATCACCGAACGCAAGAAGGCCGAGGAAAAAATCGAGGCGCTGGCGTTCAACGACCAGCTGACCGGGCTGGCCAACCGTTTCAGCCTGCATGAGAGGCTGTCGCAGGTGCTTGGGCTCGCCGCCCGCAATGGCAAGCAGGTGGCCTTGCTGATGATCGATCTCGATAATTTCAAGACGATCAACGACACGCTCGGCCATCAGATCGGCGATCTGCTGCTGGTTGAACTGGCGCAGCGCCTGGGTAATACCGTGCGCCAGAGTGATCTGGTGGCCCGTCTGGGCGGCGATGAATTCGTCGTCGTGCTGTCCGACCTCGATTCACCGGCCGATGCCGCCCATGTTGCCGACAAGATCCTGTCAGTCGTCGCCAAACCCTACTCGCTGGATGGCAACGACCTGCGCAGCAGTGCCAGTATCGGCATCTGTCTCTATCCCGATGATGCTGAAGAAAGCACGGACCTGATGCAGAAGGCCGATGCCGCGATGTATCACGCCAAGGCGAGTGGCCGCGGCAACTACCAGTTCTTCAAGGCGGAGATCCAGCTCGCCGCGGTCAAGCGGCTGGCCATCGAATCCGATCTGCGCAAGGCCATCGAGCAGCGTCAGTTCCTGCTGCATTACCAGCCACAACTCGATCTGCGCAGCGGTCGCGTGGTCGGGGTCGAGGCCCTGATCCGCTGGCAGCATCCGGAGCGTGGGCTGGTCTCGCCGATGGAGTTCATTCCGATCGCCGAGGAGACAGGTCTGATCCTGCCGATCGGCGACTGGGTCCTGGAGCATGCCTGCCGGCAACTGGCCATCTGGCAAAGCCATGGTATCGCGCATGTGCGGATGTCGGTCAATCTGACGGCCAGCCAGTTTCTCAACCGTGCGCTGCCGGATCGCATCCAGGCATTGTTGCGCCAGTACGGGCTGGCGCCCGAAATGATGGCGCTGGAAGTGACCGAGTCGATGTCGATGGCCGATCCGGACCAGACCATCGCTTCCATGAACGAACTGACCGGTTGCGGCCTGTCGCTGGCCATCGACGATTTCGGTACCGGCTATTCCTCGCTCGCCTATCTGAAGCTGTTCCCGGTCAGTACGCTGAAGATCGACCGCTCCTTCGTCAAGGATATCGAAAGCGATCAGAACGACGCCGATATCTGCGACGTGACCGTGTTGCTCGCGCACAAGCTCGGGCTTGATGTCGTTGCCGAAGGCGTCGAGACCGAGGCGCAGCTGAAATACCTGCTGTCCATTGGTTGCGAGAAAATCCAGGGCTACCTGATCAGCAAGCCCCTGCCGGCCGATGAGGTCGAGCAGTTCATCCGCGACAATCCGCCGATGACCGGGCTGGGAACGACGGATTTGTGGGACGCCGCAGAATGAACTTCCGGCCGCATCGTCAGTTGCCGGGGAAAAAATGTTCCTTGAGCTTGTCGTTGAGCAGGCGCCGGCAGTCGGCTTCGCTGCAACTGCTCAAGGTGGCGTGAAGTTCGCCGGCGATGGCCAGGAAAGCCCGGGTGATATCCGGATCGAAGTGGCTGCCGCTATCGCGCTGAATGATGGCGATGGCTTGCGGAAAATCCATGGGCGCCTTGTACGGGCGCTTCGAGGTCAGGGCATCGAAGACGTCGGCGACGGCAAAGATGCGGGCCCCGAGGGGAATGTCGCTGCCCCGCAGGCCTCGCGGATAGCCTGAGCCGTCCCATTTTTCGTGGTGGCCGGAAACGATCTCGGCGGCTTCCTCGAGCCAGGCGATGCCGGTAACGATGGCTTCCCCCTGGTCGACGTGGGTGCGCATGATCGTCATTTCTTCATCGTCGAGTCGTCCCGGCTTGAGGAGAATGGCATCGGGAATGCCGATTTTCCCGATATCGTGCAAGAAGCTGCCGATGATCAGGGCCTGCATGCTGCGTACGGGGAGGTCCAGCGACTCGCCGATGCGGGCGGCAATCCACGCCACCCGGTAGTTGTGGGCACCGGTGTCCGAGTCGCGTCGGGCAACGGCGCGGCCCAGCGCCTCCATCATCGACAGATGGGAATCGAGCAGTTCGTTGGCCTTGCGGATATTGTCGGCCGACAACTGGACCACGAACGGATAGATGGTCAGGCCGCACAGCAGCGAGGCGCCGGCGGCAATCAGTGCCATCAGGAAGGCGCCCTGCATCAATTGCGCCTGCTGCCATTCGGGAACGAGGCGAACACCCTCGAAATAGCCTGATGGTGCGGCGCTGGTGGCGCCCGGAAGCGGGGTCAGCGGCACGAAAATCCGCAACACCCATCCATGTTCGGTCAGATCGAGGCTTTCATAACTGGCTTCGGTGTATTGCGGCCGGCCATGCTTGGGCAGCAGCCGTTCGATTGCTTCACCGGCCGGCGTTGTCGACTCCGCCAGTTTGCGGCCTGAAGCATCGTAGATCTCGGCGATGTCGAACAGGCCGCCGGTAATTGTCCGTGCTGCCTCGCCGGCCTGCCGGATCAGGCGTTCGTCATCCGGTCGGGCGAAGGATTCAATGTGCGCCAGGATGTGCCGCGATTCTTCCATGGCCAGCGCGACCATTTCCTCTTCGGCGATTTCCCGCGAAATGAACCAGATGACCGGGCTGGTAACTACGGCCACCAGCAGGCTGATGGCCGCGATGCGCCGGGCTGCGCGTTTGTTGAATGCATTCATGGGTCTGGCCTTGGCGAAACGACAAGGGCGAATTTAAGCAAAGGAAGCTGAAGCAGAGATGAATGACCCGGTTGGATTGCGACCTAGTTTCTTTCGCCCAGCGCCTTGAGCGCCCAGGAAACATGTTCGCGAACCAGCGCCGATGGATGGTCGGCGCGCATTTTCAGCGCATTCAGCGCGTCGACCGTAGCCGGGCCGTTGCCCAGTGCGACGGCGATGTTGCGCAACCAGCGTTCGTGGCCGATGCGGCGGATCGGGTTGCCGGCCAGGCGTTCGTCGAACTGCGCTTCGCTCCACGCGAACAGTTCGATCAGGCTGGCAGAATCAAGACCATGGCGCGGGGCGAATTCCCGGTCGCCAAGGCGGGCGAAGCGATTCCACGGGCAGCAGGTCTGGCAGTCGTCGCAACCGTAGATACGGTTGCCGAGCAGTGGCCGGAATTCTTCGGGAATGGCACCGGCGAGTTCGATCGTCAGATAGGAAATGCAGCGTCGCGCGTCGACCTTGTAGGGGGCGATGATGGCGCCGGTGGGGCAGGCGCTGAGGCAACGGGTGCAACTGCCGCAGTGCTCGTCGATCGGGGTGTCGGGTGGCAGCGGAAGGTCGCAGTAGATTTCGCCGAGAAAACGCCACGATCCCTGCTTCGACAATAGCAAGGTGTGCTTGCCGCGCCAGCCGAGGCCGGCCTGGCGGGCAAACTCGACTTCCATCACCGGCGCCGAATCGGAAAACACCCGGTAGCCGAACGGGCCGGCCAGTTCGCCGATGGCGGTGGCCAGTTTCTGCAGGCGGCTGCGTACCACCTTGTGATAGTCGCGGCCCTGGGCATAGCGGGAGATCGCAGCCTGCGCCGGCGCTTCGGTGGTTTTTGCATGCGGCAGGTAGTCGACCGCAGCAGAGATCACGGTGATGGTTCCCGGCTGCAATTGCTGCGGGTTGGCGCGCAGTTCGAGATGCCGCGCCATATAATCCATCTCCCCGTGCAGGCCGTCGGCCAACCATGCGCGCAGGCCGTCGACGGCCGCCCCGGGGTCGGCGCGGGTCACGCCGATTTCGGCAAAACCCAGTTCCTGGCCGATCCTGCGGATGCTCGCCTTGAGTTCCGTACCGTTCATCGTGGAGTCACCATCATGCATAGCCCGGATGTTACCGCCGTTTTCGATCTGCCCGATGAGGCCGCGACCCAGTTATTGGGTGAAAACCTGGCTGTTGCGATCGCTCCCGGGCTGGTGATCTTCCTTGAAGGCGACCTTGGGGCGGGTAAAACCACGCTGGCGCGGGCGCTGATCCGGGCGCTTGGTCACACCGGGCCGGTGAAAAGTCCGACCTATGCTTTGGTTGAAGTTTACGTAGTTTCGAGTTTATACTTGTATCACTTTGATTTTTATCGCTTCGAGTCACCAGAGGAGTTCCTCGATGCGGGTTTTGGCGAATATTTCAACGATGCATCGGTCTGTCTGGTCGAATGGCCTGACAAGGCGGCCGGTTGCGTTCCGTCGCCAGACCTCCGCATTCACTTGCAGCACGCCGGGTCCGCGCGTGTTGCGGCGCTCGCAGCTTCGTCCGAAAGGGGGGCGTCATGCGTAAGGACACTCACCTCGATCCGGGAAGGCGGCAACTCCTGCGCTACGCCGGATCGGCGCTAGTTCTCTCGGTCACGCCGCTCGCCGGCCTGGCCGCCAACCGTCCGGCCATCATTGCCGTGCGTATCTGGCCGGCCGAGGATTACACGCGGGTCACCCTCGAACACGACGCGCCGCTGAAATTCAATCACTTCCTCGTCGAGAATCCGGAACGCCTGGTTGTCGATATAGAAGGCGTCGAGTTCAACAGCGTGCTCGAGAGCCTGGCCGGCAAGGTCGCCGACAGCGATCCCAATATCAAGCTGCTGCGTGCCGGGCGCTTCAAGCCGGGCGTCGTACGCTTGGTCATGGAACTGAAAACCCGGGTCAAGCCCCAGGTCTTCTCGCTGGCGCCGGTCGCCGAGTATGGCCATCGCCTGGTCCTCGACGTTTATCCCGAAAACCCGGCCGATCCGTTGATGGCCCTGCTTGAAGGTCGTCAGGATGCAGTCGAGCCGCTCAAGCTCGATCAGGAGCTTTCGGGTCAGGCCCAGAAGCCTGCAGCCACGCCGGATACGGCGACGGCAAAAAAGCCGGGCAAGGCAGTGGTCGACCGGCTTGTCACCATCATGCTCGACCCCGGCCATGGTGGCGAAGACCCCGGCGCGGTCGGCAAGCGTGGGACCTATGAAAAGAACGTGACGCTGGCCATCGCCCGTCGCCTCAAGGCGCGCATCGATGCCGAGCCGAACATGCGGGCAGTATTGACCCGCGACGGCGATTTTTTCGTGCCGCTGCATGTCCGTGTCCAGAAAGCCAGGCGCATCCAGTCGGATCTTTTCCTGTCGATCCACGCCGATGCCTGGATCAAGCCCGATGCGCGTGGATCGTCGGTGTTCGTGCTGTCCGAAAAGGGCGCTTCGAGTACCCAGGCCCGCCTGCTGGCGCAGAAGGAAAATAATGCCGACCTGATTGGCGGCGTGAACATTGCCGCGACCAAGGATGTCTTTCTCGCGCGCACCTTGCTCGACCTGTCGCAAACGGCAACCATCAACGACAGTCTGAAGCTGGGCAAGTACCTGCTGGGCGAGCTCGGGTCAATCAATCACCTGCACAAGGCACATGTCGAGCAGGCAGGGTTTGCCGTGCTCAAGGCGCCGGACATTCCGTCGGCACTGATCGAGACGGCGTTCATCTCCAATCCGGAAGAGGAGCTCCGGTTGAAGGACGAGGCTTACCAGGAGCAAATGGCTGACGCATTGATGCGCGGTATCCGCCAGTATTTCATCAAGCACCCGCCGGGGCCGAAGGCTCGCATGGCGAGGGCCGGCTGAGCCGGGGCGGAAGCTTTCAGGAACCCTGGCGCAGTCGTGCGACCGATTCCTCCGCGCTGTTCCGCCGCGCGGCTGCGGCGACTTCCTTGCTGACGATGGTCTTGCCGATTGGTGCCAGGGCAATGCCGGCCAGCTTGAGATGCTGGAGTGCGAACGGGATGCCGATGATGGTGATGGCGCAGGCGATTGCCGAGAGCAAGTGGCCGATGGCCAGCCACAGTCCGGCAAGGATGAACCAGATGATGTTGCCGAGCAGGCCCAGTCCGCCAGTGCCGATGTCGTCACGGTTCGACAGTTCCTTGCGGTTGATGGCTTCCTTGCCGAAAGGGAAAAAGGTGAACTGGCCAATGACGAAACAGGCCTTGCCCCAGGGTATGCCGATGATGGTGACGAAGGCCAGGAGCCCGGCCAGCCACCAGCACAGCCCCATGATGACGCCGCCAAGAATGAACCACAGAAAATTTCCGATTGCCCGCATGATGGGGAATGCCTCGCTTGAAAAAACAGGAAATGACAGTACCTGAGCAGCGGCAATGATATTTGATTTGTGCCGGCGCAATTCGCCTGACAAAAATAATGAGGACGATGGGGGATCCATGAATGCACTGAACAGGGAATTACAGCGGCTCTATTTCCTCCCGGTATCACCCCGAGGCACTGAAGATGCGCCCTGGCCAAGCGCCGATGGCATGGCGCGGGTGATGGTCGTGAGTTTTGCCCGCGCGGCCGACTGGCCGGCCGTGGCCGGGTTGTACGGCAATATCCAGGAAGTTCTCGGGTTGCCGGCCCCGGCAATTTCGGTTTCGGGGGAGGCTGGTTACGCCTTGTGGCTGGCGCTGGCCGAACCGCAGCCGGTCGCGCAGCTCCAGGTTTTTCTCGCCGGACTCAAACGCGTTTTCCTGGCCGATGTGCCAGAGCAGTTTCTCGGGTTCCATCCCGATGCGGCAAAGATCACGCCTGCACCGCTGCCATTGCAGCATCCGCTGACCGGCCGCTGGTCGGCGTTCATCGATCCGGGCATGGGCAGCATGTTTGTCGAGGAATCCGGGCTGGAAATGGCGCCGAATCCGCTACGTCAAGCGGAGATGCTGGCCGGGATCAAGTGCATGACGACGGCCGATTTTCAGCGTGCACTGACCACGCTGACAGCGGAAAAGGTGCCAGCCTGCGTGTCCGGTGGCGATGTGCCCGCAGCGCCGGGTGGTGGTTTTCCGGACCCTGCCAGTTTTCTGATGGCAGTGATGAACGATCCGGCGGTCAGCATGGAAAACCGTATCCGGGCAGCAGCCAGTCTGCTCGCGCACACTGGTGCGGCAAGGCACGGCAGCTAGAACAGTTCGACTTCGCCGCGAGTGATTTCCCGGGCCACCAGTCGTCCTTCTTCGATCAACTGTTCGTAGCATGCAACCTGGTTGCGGCCGTTGCGTTTGGCGTAGTAAAGGGCTTCGTCGGCACGTTCGATGACGTCTGTCGGTGTGTCGTTGGTGAGCAGGCGGCTGAAGCCGATGCTGACCGTGACGTGGCCGATCCTGCTGAAGGTGGTTTGCTCGACCGCCGTGCGAAAGCGTTCCAGCGTGACCAGTGCCGACTGGCGGTCCGTCGGTTGCAGCAGGGCGACGAATTCCTCGCCGCCAAAGCGGAATAGCTGGTCGTCGAAGCGGAAACTCTGGCGCATCACCTGCGACAGCATGATCAGGACTTCATCGCCGATCAGGTGGCCGAAATTGTCATTGATCAGCTTGAAATGGTCGATGTCGCAGACCGCGAGCCAATGGTTGCTGTCCGGTGCCAGGACACGACGTGCGAAACGCTGTTCGTTGCCGACGATTTCGTCCGATGCCGCCTGTCCGAGCAGTTCGAACAGGTGCTTGTCGAAGGTCTTGCGGCTGGACAGGCCGGTCAGCGTGTCCGCCTCGCCGTAGTCGAGCAGGGCGATGTGATTGCCGAAATATTCGATCAGGCCCATCAGTGTCACGCGCTTGTCGGCCGAGAATTCGTCGGACAGGTGCAGGTCGATGAAATAGATCGGTTCGTCCAGACGGATCACCGGGAAAATGACCCGGTGCGTGCCATCTTCCAGGTAGTCCAGGACGGCAGACAATTCGCGGTGGCATTGCTTGATCAGCGGGTCGCGGTCGATCGGCTGGCAGAAATGATGGTCCGGCAGGTAGGCATTGCGCAGGAACTGCCCTTGCGGGCCGTAACCGGCACAGGCGAAGACGACGGCCTTGCGTTTTCCGGCATAGCAGCGATAGATGGTCAGACGCTGGGGCGAAAACAGATCCATCAGGGCGTCAACCATGGCGGAATTGATTTCGGTGCGGTCGCGCCTGGCCGAAATTCTTACGACATGGTTGATCAGATCCAGCATGAGGGATTCAGCGTAATGACTTGCGCCCGATTATAGCCACAGCATTGTCGGCAAGGGGCTGTATTTGCGTGGATTTGTCCGGGATGTGGGCTGGCCTCGGTATAATTGCGCTTTTTTCGGTTTCGCCTGATGCGCGTTTTTCGCGGTTACTCCCGTTCCGTTCCAGCCCCGGTGGCATTGGCCATCGGCAATTTCGATGGCGTCCATCGCGGCCATGCCGCGCTGATCTCCCGGCTGGTCATGGTTGCCGGTGAGTCCGGCCTGGTGCCGACCGTACTCAGCTTCGAGCCGCACCCGCGCGAGTTCTTTGCCCCGGCTTCGGCCCCGGCCCGTCTCAGCACCTTGCGTGAGAAGCTGGAATTGCTGGCTGACTGCGGCATTACGCAAACCATGATCTGCCCGTTCAACCGGGCCTTCGCTTCGCTGACCGCGGAACAGTTCATCGAAGCGGTGCTGGTGCGCGGCTTGCGCGTAAAGCACCTGGTGATCGGCGACGATTTTCGTTTCGGCAGCGGCCGGGCCGGGGATTTCTCGCTGCTGCAGGCCGCCGGCGAGCGCTACGGTTTTCTGGTTGAGGCCATGGGCAGCGTCAGTGTCGATGGTGAGCGGGTATCCAGCTCGGGCGTGCGCCGGGCGCTGGCGGCTGGCGACATGGCGCATGCCGGCCGTCTGCTTGGTCGCCCGTACATGATCGACGGGCAGGTCGTCCACGGCCAGAAGCTCGGACGTCAGCTCGGTTTTGCCACCGCCAACCTGCGCATCAAGCATAATCCGCTGCCGATGACCGGCGTCTTTGCCGTCGAGGTAGCCGGACTGGCGGATCGCCTGCTGCCTGGTGTTGCCAACCTCGGGGTCCGGCCAACCGTTGGTGGTACGCGGCCGCTGCTGGAAGTTCATCTCTTCGATTTCGATCGCGACGTCTACGGAGCACACATCTCGGTGCGTTTCGTGCACAAGTTGCGCGACGAACAACGTTTTCCCAATTTCGACGCCCTCAAGGCGCAGATCGCGGCTGATGCCGCGGCGGCGCGGGCTTTCTTCTCGCTATGAGCACGCAAAATGGCTGATTACAAAGACACCCTGAACCTTCCGGATACGCCTTTCCCGATGCGCGGCGACCTGCCCAAGCGCGAGCCGCAATGGGTCGCCCAGTGGCAGGAGAAGAAGCTTTACCAGAAGATCCGCGAGATCTCGGCCGGCCGGCCGAAGTTCATCCTGCACGATGGCCCGCCGTATGCCAACGGCGACATCCACATCGGCCACGCGGTCAACAAGGTGTTGAAGGACATTATCGTCCGTTCGAAAACCCTTTCCGGCTTCGATGCGCCCTACGTGCCAGGCTGGGACTGCCACGGCATGCCGATCGAGATCCAGATCGAGAAGACGCACGGCAAGAACATCCCGCGCGAGCAGGTGCAGAAGCTGGCGCGCGCCTACGCCGGCGAGCAGATCGAACGCCAGAAGAAGGATTTCATCCGCCTCGGCGTGCTCGGCGAATGGGACAATCCGTACAAGACGATGAACTTCAAGACCGAGGCCGACGAGATTCGTGCGCTCGGTGCCATGGTCAAGCGCGGTTTCGTCTATCGCGGCCTGAAGCCGGTGAACTGGTGCTTTGATTGCGGTTCGGCGCTGGCCGAGGCGGAAGTCGAATACCAGGACAAGAAGTCGCCGGCGATCGACGTGGCCTTCGCTGCCGCCGAGCGCGACAAGCTGGCGGCGGCCTTCGGCCTCAAGGAATTGCCGGCCGGTGAAGCCTACGCGGTGATCTGGACGACGACCCCGTGGACCATCCCGGGCAACCAGGCGCTCAATGCACATCCGGAATTCACCTACCACCTGGTGCAGACCGAAAAGGGCTGCCTGATCCTCGCCGCCGACCTGCAGGAAGCCTGCCTCGCCCGCTACGGCCTGACCGGCACCACCGTTGCCGCCTGCAAGGGCGCGGCACTCGAACGCATCGCCTTCCGCCACCCGTTCTACGACCGCCTGTCGCCGGTCTTCCTCGGCGACTACGTGACGCTCGATGCCGGTACCGGCATCGTCCATTCGGCACCGGCCTACGGTATCGAGGACTTCCAGTCGTGCAAGAACTACGGCATGCACAACGAGCAGATCCTGACGCCGGTGCAGGGCGACGGCTCCTTTGCCGCCGACCTGCCGTTCTTCGGCGGCATGAACGTGTGGAAGGCCAACCCGGTCATCGTCGACAAGCTGGCCGAAGTCGGCGCGCTGCTGAAGCATGCAACCATCGAGCACAGCTACATGCACTGCTGGCGCCACAAGACGCCGTTGATCTACCGTGCCACCAGCCAGTGGTTCGTGCGCATGGATGCGCCCGATGTCGACAGCCAGGGCGTTGCCGCCACCGAGCCGGCCGGCCACACGCTGCGCGAAGCCGCGTTGCAGGGCGTTGAGGACACCGCCTTCTATCCCGCCTGGGGCAAGAACCGCCTGCACGCGATGATCGCCAACCGCCCGGACTGGTGCATCTCGCGCCAGCGCAACTGGGGCGTGCCGCTGCCCTTCTTCACGCACAAGGCGACCGGCGAGCTGCATCCGAACACGCTGGAGCTGATGGAAGCCGTCGCCCAGCGCGTCGAGCAGGGCGGCATCGAGGCGTGGACGCAACTGGACGCTGCCGAACTGCTCGGCGCCGACGCGGCCGACTACGTCAAGACCACCGACATCCTCGACGTCTGGTTCGATTCCGGCACGACGCACATGAGCGTCATGCGCGGCTCGCACGGCGACCAGCTGACCTGGCCGGCCGATCTTTACCTGGAAGGCTCCGACCAGCATCGCGGCTGGTTCCATTCGTCGCTGCTGACCGGTGCCGCGATCGACGGCCGGGCGCCGTACAAGGCGCTGCTGACGCACGGCTTCGTTGTCGACGGCAAGGGCCACAAGATGTCGAAGTCGAAGGGCAACGTCATCGCGCCGCAGCAGGTTTCCGACAAGATGGGCGCCGACATCCTGCGCCTGTGGACGGCCTCGACCGATTACTCGGGTGAGCTGACCATCTCCGACGAAATCTTGAAGCGCGTTGTCGAAGGCTATCGCCGCATCCGCAACACGCTGCGCTTCCTGCTCGCCAATATTTCCGATTTTGACGCGTCGACCGCAACATTGCCGGTCGAGCAGTGGCTGGAAATCGATCGCTACGCGCTGGCGCTGACCCGCCAGTTGCAGCAGAACTGCCAGGGCGATTACGAGCGCTTCGAGTTCCACCGCGTGGTCCAGGCGCTGCAGACCTTCTGCTCGGAAGACCTCGGTGGCTTCTACCTCGACATCCTCAAGGACCGCTTGTACACCACGGCACCCGCTTCGCTCGCCCGCCGTTCGGCGCAGTCGGCGCTGTGGCACATCACGCAGAGCTTCGTTCGCCTGCTGGCGCCGATCACCGCCTTCACCGCCGAGGAAGTGTGGACCGTGCTGACTGGCAACGCCGACGATTCGGTGATGTTCCAGCAATGGCACGAACTGCCGGCGCAGGCTGGTGAGGCCGAATTGCTGGCGAAATGGGCGATCGTCCGTGAAGTGCGCAACGACGTCACCAAGGCGCTGGAAGCCCGGCGCGAAGCCGGTGAAATCGGCTCGGCGCTGCAGGCTTCGGTCGAAATCCGCTGTGCCGGCGACAAGCTCTCCGTGCTGAGCTCGTTGGGTGACGATTTGAAATTTGTCTTCATTTGCTCGTCGACCGCAATATTTGAAGATGCCAGCGAATCCGTCATTGCCACGCCGCTGAGCCACGCCAAGTGCGAGCGCTGCTGGCACGTGCGCGAGGATGTCGGCGCCGACCCGGCGCATCCCGGCCTGTGCGGCCGTTGCGTCAGCAACCTGCACGGTGACGGCGAGGTCCGCGCGCATGCGTGAGCCGAAGCACTGGTACATGCTGGCCGCGCTGATCGTCATTCTCGACCAGATCAGCAAATGGGTGGTGCTGGGCAGCATCGCGCCGGGTGAGGTGATCTACGTTGCGCCGTTCTGGAACTGGGTGCTGACCTTCAATCCGGGTGCTGCGTTCAGCTTCCTGGCCGACCAGCCGGGCTGGCAGCGCTGGTTCTTCACCGTGCTGGCGCTCGGCGTTTCCGGCTGGATTGCGCTGGAATTGAAGAAACACCCGGAACAAAAACTGATGGCCCTGGCTCTGACGCTGGTGATGGGCGGCGCGCTCGGCAACGTGATTGATCGCGTGCGCTTCGGCGCCGTCGTCGATTTCATCCAGTGGCATGCCGCCGGCTGGTATTGGCCGGCCTTCAACGTCGCCGATTCGGCGATCAGCGTTGGCGCGGTTTTGCTGGTTTTTGCCTCGTTGACCGTAAAAGACAAGAAAGAAGATTGAGCATGAGCAATACCGCCGTCCGTTCCGACAGCTACCTGACCCTGCATTACCGCATCACCACGCTCGATGGCGAGGAGTTCCTGTCCACCTTCGACATGAGCCCGGCGACGCTGCAGATGGGTAGCGGTCAACTGGCCGAAAACCTCGAAAATGTACTGATCGGTCTGCCGGCACAGGAGCACTTCGTTTTCGAACTGGAGCCGGCGCAGGCTTTCGGCATGCACAACGAACGCCTGGTCGAGCGCATCGCCCGCAGCGGTCTGCCGGCCGACATGGAACTGAAGGAGAATTCGGTCGTCGAATTCACCGCGCCCAACGGCGGCACCTTTGCCGGCTTCCTGCGCGAACTGGACGCGACGAGTGCGCTGTTCGACTTCAATCACCCGATGGCGGGCAAGACGATCCGCTTCGAGGTCAAGATCATCGGAATCATGTAATGCAAGTCTTGCTAGCCAATCCCCGCGGTTTCTGTGCCGGCGTCGAGCGCGCCATCGCCATCGTCGAGCGCGCACTGGAAAAATTCGGCGCCCCGATCTATGTCCGCCACGAAGTGGTGCACAACAAGTTCGTCTGCGACGACCTGCGCGCCAAGGGAGCGGTGTTCATCGAGGAACTGGACGAAGCACCGGCTGGCAGCACGGTGATTTTCAGCGCCCACGGCGTTTCGAAGGCGGTCCGTGCCGAAGCCGAGCAGCGCGGCCTGAAGGTGTTCGACGCGACCTGCCCGCTGGTGACCAAGGTTCACGTCGAAGTCGGCAAGATGCGCCATCAGGTGCGCGAGGTCGTCATGGTCGGCCACAAGGGCCACCCCGAGGTCGAGGGTACGATGGGGCAGAGCGAGGGCGGCATGTATCTCGTCGAGACTGTCGACGATGTGGCCAGGCTGGAAGTCGGTTCGCCGGACCAGTTGTCCTACGTTACCCAGACGACCCTGTCGATGGACGACGCACTGGTCGTCATCAATGCCCTGAAGGCGCGTTTTCCGCAAATCCAGGGGCCGAAGAAGGACGATATCTGCTACGCCACACAGAATCGCCAGGATGCGGTCAAGGCATTGGCTGAACAATGCGATCTGGTTATTGTCGTCGGCAGCCCGAACAGCTCCAACTCCCGCCGCCTGAAGGAAGTCGCCGCCGGCCGCGGCATCGAGGCCTACCTGATCGACGGCGCCGGTGAAATCCAGGAATCCTGGCTCACCGGAAAACAACGGGTTGGCGTCACTGCCGGCGCCTCGGCGCCGGAAATTCTCGTTCGGCAGGTCGTCGACCGCATCAGGCAGCTGTCAGGGGCCGAAGTCGGTCAGCTGCAGGGCGCTGAGGAAAACGTGTCGTTTGCGTTGCCGAGGGAACTGGCCTGAGATTACCTGGCAGCAGTCCTGATGCCTAGGCCGTTGCGCCACTTTGCATGGACTGCGCGGCATCTGGGAGATTCATATGCGGGCGTTTGGTACTCATCGCCAGCAGTTGTCCGCAGTGCTGTTGGTCCTTGTTCCCGTATGCGTGACAGAGAACGTGCCGCAACGATCACCTGACTGGGCACCGGTCGGCGCAGCCGTGAGCGTGTAGGTGGCTGCTCCCAGATTGGCGGTTCCCATGGTGTAGAAAGTGGTGACCTGGCCTGGGCATGCCGGTGGTGCAGCTCCTGTATAGGTCATGTTCGCCGAATAAAAACGCTCCATGAAATGCGTTTGCTCCATCAGGCATCCCATGGCCGCAGTGCGGCGGGCATTGCGTACGTGTTCATCATACATAGGGTAGGCGATTGAACTCAAAATTCCTATGATCACCACGACGATCATTACTTCGATCAGGGTGAAGCCTTGTTGCTTTTTCATTATCGGTTTTCCTTATCTTGAAATTTCACGCCAGTAGACCCGGCCGCCGTAAGAACCCGGATCGAAGCCGGCTGTCCCAATACCGCTGCCAGCAGTTCCGCTACCTGTGTCGCCCGAACCGCCGACGATCAATTGACCCTCGCCGTCATCACCGACGGTCAGCGATGGCTGACTCGGCATGCCGATACCGAGATCGAGAGAGCCGACCACATTGCCGCCGCTGGCTCCATTGGTGAAGAAGGCTTTGGTCAGGCTGCCGCCGGTAAAGGCGTTGATTGCGTTGACATAGCCGGTACCGCCCGGCTGGCATGGGTCGTCGGCTTCCGGGATGATCGAACTGCCGAGCAGCGTTGCCTCGGTCAGCCGATACATGACGGAAGGTGAGATGACACGTTCGCCGAGCTTGATGTTGCCGGGATTGATCCAGTCGAGATACCAGCCTCGCTTGTTGGTCATATCGGTGACTTTGCCATTGCTATCGGTGGCAGCCTTGCTGAACGAGCGCGCTGGTTTGCCGTCCAAGGTAAGGATGCTGCTGATCGTCCGTGGTGTCAGCAGGCCCCGGCCGCTGACCGCTGTTCCGGTATCGATCAGGCCATACCAGGTCTGCACCGATTTGTCGTTGATGTCTCCAGCCTGGAAATAGGAGCCGGTGCCGAAGAAGATGTAACGCTTGCCGGCGTTGGGGTCATCGTTCAGGTAATTCACCGCCGAGGTGATCTGTGCGGTAATCGGTTGCGGGTTGTTGTCCGGTCCGATCGCGGTGAAAAACTTCGATTGTGTCCAACCTGCGGAGGCGCTTGTGCTGATGTCGTATTTCCAGACGTTGCCCTTCAGATCGCCTGCATAAACCAGGTCGGCATAGCCATCGCCATTGGTGTCGACGACACCGGGAGTGGCCATGCCGTTATCGGTGACGTTATCGGCCACGAATTTCTTGATCAAGGCGCCTGTCTGGAGGTCGATGACATAGAGGGCAGCTTTGCCGCTGGTGCTGTTGTAGCCATTGCCAACGATGATGGCGCGGGTTCCATTGTTCAGTCGGGCATAGATCGGTTTGCCCACCATGTAGCCGAGTTCGGTGTCGCTGGCATCGATGTATTCCCAAGCGATGTTGCTGGCGGCAAATGTTGCTGGTGTGCTGATGTCGAGTGCAAATAGCCCCTTGGCACCAGCGCCCATGGTGCCGACCAGATAGGTGGAGGTCAGTCGCGTATCGCTCTTGTCGACAATGGTCAATTCGCCGTCGACAAAATACTCGTGCTGATAAGAGGTTTCGCTGAGCCGCTTCAGCTTCGCCAGCATCGGACTGGGAATGTAGGCGAAACGTTCTGCACCGGTATCCGAATTGAAGGCGTGGAGCATGCCATCATTGGCGCCGACATACACCGTTTGGGTTTCTGGGTGATAGACCGGTGATGAATGCACGATATCACCAAGGAGGCCATTGCGGGTTCGCAAGGTGCCGCCATTGGCGGTTTCCTGGCTCCGGTTGCCGCGCAGGAAATTGAAAATGGTTTCGCTGCCAATGCTGGTGCGGTCGGCGGTGCTCAGATTGCTCCAGGTGAATTCACGTTTGTTGCCACCGGTGATGGTGAAAATCTTGCGGCTGGCGTGTTCAGGGATGTTTTCCGAGGCTTTCCAGGTTGGGGTAGCCGAAATGCCGTTGGTGGTCAGAGTGTAGGCGGCGAGTTCACCCACCCAGCCGGAGGTGTTGAAACTGGGGCTGAAGACCTTGCTGCCTGCGGTCAGACGCGTACCGGTCAGCGCTACTGACGAAGAGGAACTCTTGCGCTCGACGATTTCCTTCAGCATGTCGGTGAGGGCATCGGCAAATTCCGTCGGGTTCTGGGCACTGAAGAATGCACCACGGCCATTGACGCTGGCATGAAGAAGGTCGTCAATCTTGCCAGGGTTATCACCGGTTGATGGCCAGGTGATCGTGGCACCAGTATTGATGGCGTTAAATGCACTGTCTGGGGCAACGCTTCCTTGTACCCCCAAACCGACGCCGAAAGTTACCATGTGCTGCCAGAAAGCAGGGTTTTGTGGGCTGGTTGGGACCGAATTGGTAATGTTGGTACGTAGATCTCTTTTCCAGTAATGCATGGCGACATCCGCCAGTGTATTGGAACGGCTGTCCGTGAAAGGCGACACTGCCTGGTAGGTATAGCGCTGATTGTTCGGGCCGGTAATTTCGGTGCCATTGGTTCCGTCAGTGTTGTTGATACCTGAAATGGAATCGCTGTAGTAACCGTCAGTCATCAGGATGGTATAGCTCTGCCTGCAGGCGAGGTCTGATCCGCCGGATTGACCTGGTGTGGTACTCCATGGGCCGCGATCATCAGTGCGGCTGTAATATCGTCCGGCATCGTCGAGCGCCCCAAGCAATGGCGTGCCAGCGTTGGGAATTGTCCGGTCGTATAGGTCGGAAAAGAAATTGCTGCGATCGGTGTCCTTGAACTGACGCACTCCGCGGACGATGGTCGCGGCTGAGACATTGTCTATGCTGGTGCTGCCTTTGTTGATGGCACCGAAGCCGACGCGCATGCCACTATCCTGGGCGGCGAAGGCTCTGCCGATGCCGGCGCGCGCGGTCAGTACCCGCGAGCGGTAATAGGTGTACCAGTTGGCGAAATTCTGGATTTCCTGGTTATAGTTGCAGACGCCGTTGGTGCAATCGGTGCGGCTGCTTCTTCCATGGCCGCTGTAGGTGTTGCCGGAAATGATCTGTACCCGGGTGTAGTTGTTCCAGTTCCAGACATCGCCACCGTTGTGCCAAAAATATGTAGCAGGCCAGTAAGTTCGGTTGTTGGTGTTGTCGGCACAGTTGGTCGCTGAAGTGCAGCTTACCCATTCGGCGTTGTTGTAGCGTGTGTTGTTAACAGTCAGGTTGCGGCAATACTCTGCTGTGGTTCCGTTGCGCATCGGGTTGTGCAGGGCACAGGTTGGCGAGGCATTGGGGAATAGACTCCCGTCTGCCCTGGACCAGGGCAGGTAGGTGATGCCGGGGTTGTAGTAGATGGTGTTTTGCTGTGGAGAGCGAGCGACAGCATTGTAGACATTGTTGTCGACGTCGGGGACTGTGTTGGTGTAATCGCCGCCGCCATATACTCCATCTGCACGGGGAAAGACGTAGCGAGCCTCTCTCTTGATCAGGTCTTCCGGCATGATCTCGAAATGCATCGATCCCGAATCATCAAGAATCATCATGACGTTCGGATCGGCCGAGACGCTGGTCTGTAGCGGTGTATCCGGGATGTTCAGCACCGCCTGAGCCGGGGCGATGCTCGTCAGGCTGAAAAAGAAGGCTGTCAGCGTCGCCAACCGGCGCCGGATCAGGCGATGTCTGGTGGGAGTTGAGTTCATGTCCGGACTCCTTGTATGGCTTGCATTCAGAAGGTGGTGAACAAAGTCTGCAGAACGACTTCGGCACGGCCAACGGCCGGGTTACTGCGGGCGGTGACCCTGAAAAGATAGCAGTCGCAAGTCGGGGAAATTTTGCCTTCCGGCGTGTCGCATTGTGCCGCGGCTTCATTGGGGTTCTGTGACTTGCACACTGCCCTGCCGCGGTATTCGATCAGGTAGCGTGGACGGTTTCCGAGGAGGCTGCCCAGATTGACCGTGCTGGCGAGTTCGCGGGCGTTCTGTTGCCACCACGTTGCCTGGTCGGGCATTGTCAACATCCAGTCGGGGGATTGTGTCGTTGGCCTGGCAACAAATCCGTTGACCACGGGCTGGGCCGCAGCGACGGTTGTGGCATCAGGATCGAATCCGGCCGGAAAGTTGGTCCGGTTTCGCGCATCCTGCTCACCAGCCAGCAATGCGGCCTCGGCCGCCTGCATGGCAATGCTCCGGTCGTGTTGTGCCGCACTCATTCTTTCTTCGAGCGCAACGCTGCGAACGCTGGATATGCCGAGAATGCTCATGATGACCAGCATGATCATGGCAACGATGAGAACGATGCCGCCTTGAGACTTTTGCGACGGAATGAATTTTTTTGTCATTTCAGGCCGTCCTGCGTTGAATGACTGTGGCAACCGTACGCTCGATACGCCCGGCAGCGCACAACTGGTTATTTGCCGCGAGTGCTTCAGAGTCGTTGTTCCTGCTGCACAGCGTCAGTTGAATGCGTACAGCGCCATTGCCCAGATCCTGAGTAGCCAGGCCGACGATGTTATCGACCATTTCAACACCGTTGCCAGCGCCAATTCGCCGATACAGGGAATCGAGCCGGCCATCGGCGTTGGTGCCGATGTACCAGAAGCGGAAGTCCAGGCCCGATGCGATGGAGGCGCCGGTGAGATCGGCTGCCGGTACGCTTTCAACGGTAGCGGTTGTCGGTGTGGCAGCAGTGACTTCGAGCAGGTAGGCGGCCTTGCCCGTGCAGGCAATGATGATGTCACCGGCGGCCAGCGAGTTGGCAAACGTAAGGACGGTGCCTGCCTGGGCGGTAATGGTTTGTGTGTCGGTGATCGTGACCATCTGCAAGGCGCTTTGCGCCGCGACCCTGTTGCCCGGGTTGTCGGCCGGGTTCAGCGCTACGCTGCCGGCTTGTGCCAACTGGGCTTTGATAGCCAGAGCTTTTGCGTTGGCATTTGTTTGGTCAGACAGGCTCGTTGTCAGGCACGGGTGTCCGCCGGCCTCGCGAAGGTCGCGTGCGAGCAAGTCGATGGCGATGCGGCTGCTGTCCTGAATGCCGGAAAGACCTTCGGTGGCGCTGAATACGCGCTGATTGGTGAGCAGTGTGCCGGTCGCGCCAAGCATCAGGATCAGACCGATGGCCATTGCAACCATCAGCTCGACTAAGCCCAGCCCAGCTTGTGATTCGGGGTGGTTGATTTTCATGATCATCAGAACAACGCACTCAGTTGCAACTGTTGTTGGCTCGGGCCGCCGGCACGTTCATCATTCCACTGAATAGTGACAGTGCATCGGGTCGTCCCGGCGGGATTGGCGTTGGCTGCGCACTGTATGCTGCCACACGAGTTTGGGCCGAGGCCGTTTTGCAGGTCTGCCACCCACTGTGCGTAGACTGCATTTCCGCCGTCGCACGCTGTGGTAATGCGAGAAGCCGGGGCTGCATGCAGAACATCGATAATATAGTTTGCGGAGATAACGGCCTGGGTACGCTGCAGGCTGCTTTCGTTGCCTTTCAGGGCGCGGGCCTGGAGACCGGCAATGCCAAGTGCGCCAAGGGAGAGAATGACGATGGCAACGGCGACTTCAATCAGGCTCATGCCGGACTGACGGGCGTGATGTCGGATGGGGCGCAGGATCGTGTTCATGTCAGTTTCAGTTGGTGACGAAAGATTTTCCGCTGCCGAGTACGCGTATGTCCCTGCTGCGGCTTGAGTTGGAAATGGTGATTGTGCCGGCGTTGGCGGTAGTGCCATCTGCATTGAAAGTGATGCTTGCTGCGAGGCCGGCTGGGTTGCTGACGATGCTGACGTTGGCATTGCCACGGTTGGCGATGATGGTGGTGGGGTTGATGCTGACTTGTTGATTCAACTTGACGGCATCGGAGCGTGCGCGGGTAAGCTCTGCGATCAGTTCGTTGGTTGCGCTGGTGACACGACTCGCGATGATCTGGTTTTGCATTTGAGGCGCAGCGACCATCCCCAGGATGGCCAGGATGGCGACGGTGATCATCAACTCGATCAAGGTGAATCCATGATAGGCACGGGGAGGCTTGATGTTCATGTTCTCAGCGTAGCTCTCTAATTTGTTGTCTGAAGTCTACAAGCCATGTTGATGACTAGCTACTGCTACGGGATAGGCGGTGTCTTACGGGGGATGGGCGGAGAGGGGAGTGATCCTGTTGCGCTACAGCAAATCACTACTATGTGTGGAGATGTTTTTGTATTGCAAACTTTGTTTTCTATGATAAAATTTCCGGCTTAATTCAACACTAATCTGGATTCAATTCATGGCCAACAGCGCACAAGCCCGCAAGCGCGCACGTCAAGCTGACAAGCAGCGCGCCCACAATGCAAGTCTGCGTTCGACCCTGCGTACCGCGATCAAGAGCGTGCGCAAGGCGATCGTTGCCGGCGACAAAGCCGCCGCACAAAACGTTTTCCAGCAGTCTGTTTCGGTGATCGATCGTATCGCCGACAAGAAGATCGTTCACAAGAACGCCGTGTCTCGTACCAAGAGCCGTCTGTCCGCCCAGATCAAGGCGCTGGGTGTTGCTGCCGCCTGATTCGGCAAGCAAGGCTCAATGAAAGATGGCGCCTGCGGGCGCCATTTTTGTTTTTGGTTTTTTGCTGATTCCTGCGGTCGACCGCAGCATTGGTTCATTTTTTGCCATCAAGCGGGCAGACGCCGTCAACGATCTGCAGGTCGTTGTCCTGGGCGAAGTTGAGCATGAAGCGGTAGGCCATCGGTTCGATTTCGCCTAGGCGTCCATCGACGAATACCGCCTTGTCACCATTGAAATCGCCAGGGCCAACGTAGGGTGAGTATTTCATCTTGCGTTCTGCGCCGAAGGCGGACATGACGCCGCACAGGCGTTCGGCCCAGTCGCTGGGACGAAATTTTTTCCCCTCCTTGGTAACGCCGACAATGATGAATGTGGTCGATTCTTGAGTTGTCATTTTGTACTCTGCATTTATGGGTATGCGACCTTGCGTGTCAGCGCATTCTAGCAGAAGCGAGTGGTCTTACCACAATCCGGCGCGGCCTTTGATGGCGCTGAAAGGCTTGTCGCTTCGGGTTTTCGGCTTGCTGCCCGGAATGGAAAAAGCCCATCAAACTTGCGCTTGATGGGCTTTCGCATTCGTTGTGACCAGTTTCGTCCGGAGGGGTCTCAGCCGCAGGTTCCCACGGCGCCGCAGGCGGTGCAGAAATCACAGCCATCCTTGCGGATCATCGTGTGGTTGCCGCATTCGCCGCACAGCTTGCCCTGGGTCGGCAGCACCTTGTTGCTGGTGGTGTCTTCCGGCGCTTCGAGGATACCCATCTGCTGCAGCGGGAAGCCGGCTTCGTCGAGGATGCCGAGCATGGCGTAGCGGTGGATGATCAGTTGGGCGATGTAGGCGACCGTCGACGGGTAGGTCTGCTGCTTGCGCGAACCCGGGACGAAGGCCATGAAGTCGCCGAACGGCTCGGAGTAGTCGAGCAGCTTGCGCAACTTCATGCCGATCCAGGCCGGATCGACGACGCGCATGTCGAGCGACAGCAGCTTGCACAGGCCGTCGAGGGCACGCGGGTAGTTGCCGGCGAGCCACATCGAGTAGGGGCGGGTGACGCCGTCGGGCAGCGTGATTTCCTTCAGGCCGAGGACGAAGTCTTCGCCGGTCGAAGCGTTGTTGATGTCCACCGTCCAGGACAGCGTGCCGTCGGTGCCGGTCTTCGGCTCCTTGGTGCTGAACAGGGCGTCCTTGACCGGGGTCGGGCCGTCGTGCGAGAGGGCGCCGAGCTGTTCGACGCGCCAGCTGATGACCTGGGCCATGGCCGAGACGACGGAGGGCATGCGCTTCTTTTCGCCATGCGGCGGCATGTGCATTTCGAAGGCATCGCCCGGGGTCTTGGACAGGGCTTCGAGCTTCATTTCCAGCCAGGCGTGGTCGTTGGCGCGCATGTCCATCGACAGCGTCTTGGCAACGGCGCCAAGGCCGCGCGGTTCGGCCGGGCCGTTGGCCCAGACTTCGAACGGCCAGGCATGGCCTTCCTGCTCGACGTGGCCGACGAACAGCGCGAACTTGCCGATCGGCGAGTCGACCATGTAGGTCCAGCACAGGTTGCCTTCCGGCAGGTTCGGGCGGCCCGGCCAGCGCAGGCTGGAGAGCACCGGCGCCGGCAGGTTCTTGATCGACAGGCGGCGGTTGGCATCGGTGACGAAATCCTGCGGCGACTTGGCGTCGTCGGCGGTTTCCTTGGCCGGTTCGTTCGAGGTGACCGAGAGCACGGAGCCCAGCACGCTGTTCGGGCGGTAGGTGGCCAGACCTTTCAGGCCGGCCTTCCAGGCTTGCATGTAGAGATCCTGGAAGTCTTCATACGGATAGTCGCCGGGGACGTTGACCGTCTTCGAGATCGAGGTGTCGACGAAGGGGGCAACGGCAGCGACCATGTCGGCGTGGGCTTTGGCCGAGATTTCCAGGGCGGTGACGAAGTAGTCCGGCAGCTTGCTGACATCGCCGCCCTGATGCTTGTACAGGCGCCAGGCGTAGTCCTCGACCGAATATTCCTTGATCGTGCCGTCCTGCATCCGCTTCTTGCGGTTGTAGGTCCAGGAGAACGGCGGTTCGATGCCGTTCGAGGCGTTGTCGGCGAAGGCCAGCGAAATGGTGCCGGTCGGCGCGATCGACAGCAGGTGCGAGTTGCGCAGGCCGTGCTTGCGGATTTCGGCCTTGACGTCGGCGGGCAGACGCGAGGCGAAATTGCCGCCGGAGAGATACAGTTCGGCGTTGAACAGCGGGAAAGCGCCGCGTTCCTTGGCCATGTCGACCGAGTACAGGTAGGCGGTGTCACGCATGAATTCGCTGATGCGAGCGGCCATGGCGCGGGCTTCGGCCTTGTCGTAGCGCAGGCGCAGCATGGCCAGCGCATCGCCGAGGCCGGTGAAGCCGAGGCCGACGCGGCGCTTGTTGGCGGCTTCCTGCTGCTGGCGTTCGAGCGGCCAGTGGGTGGCGTCGAGCACGTTGTCGAGCATGCGGGTGGAGATGCGGATGACTTCGGCGAACTCGTCGAAATCGAAGCTGGCGGCATCGGAGAAGGCGTCGCGGACGAACAGCGTCAGGTTGATCGAACCCAGGCAGCAGCAGCCGTACGGGGGCAGCGGCTGTTCGGCACAGGGGTTGGTGGCCTCAATCACTTCGCAGTAATTGAGGTTGTTGTCCTTGTTCATCCGGTCGAGGAACAGGATGCCCGGTTCGGCGTGGTCGTAGGTCGATTTCATGACCTGGTCCCACAGGTCGCGGGCGCGTACCTTGCGGTAGACCCAGATGCCGTCGTCGCGCTGGTAGGCGCCGGCTTCGCGCATGTCGGCGTTGGGTTCGGCGCGGTGGGCGAGTTCGACATCGCCGTCGGCATCAACGGCTTCCATGAAGGCATCGGTGACGCCGATGGAAATGTTGAAATTGGTCAGGTCGCCTTTGTCCTTGGCGTGGATGAATTCCTCGATGTCCGGGTGGTCGCAGCGCAGCACGCCCATCTGGGCACCGCGGCGGGCGCCGGCGGATTCGACGGTTTCGCAGGAGCGGTCGAAGACGCGCATGTACGACACCGGGCCGGAGGCGCGCGATTGCGTGCCCTTGACGCGGGCGCCTTGCGGGCGGATGGACGAGAAATCGTAGCCGACGCCACCGCCGCGGCGCATGGTTTCAGCGGCCTGGGCGAGGGCGGTGTAGATGCCGGGCTTGCCGTCGGTATTCTCGACGATGGAGTCGCCAACCGGTTGCACGAAGCAGTTGATCAGCGTTGCCTGGAGGTCGGTGCCGGCAGCGGAATTGATGCGGCCGGCCGGAATGAAGCCGTTTTCCTGGGCCCACAGGAACTTCGATTCCCAGTGGGCGCGATCGGCTTCCTGCTCGACCTGGGCCAGCGCGTAGGCGACGCGGCGGCGCACGTCATGAACGTTGGTTTCCTTGCCCTTGGCGTATTTTTCAATGAGGACTTCGCCGGAGATTTCCTGCTCGGGCAGCGGTGCGAATTGCGGCGGGGCGGGAATGTCGGTCAGTGACAGCTGCTCGGCGATTTTGCTCATTGATGGCTCCTCTTGGCTGGTCTTGTTCGGTTGTTCGAGGGAGTCAAATCTACTAGATCTAGTGGGTCAAGGCAATACGTTGACTATATGCGGTGTTTTCTGCATTGCCCTTCAGTGCTTCTGTCATGTCCGCAAAAAGCCCGAAAAAACAAGGCTCCGGCACCTTTCGGTGGCGGAGCCCGGGGTGAAAAAAAGATTTGTTAAAGGGCGAGCAGTGTCTGTGCGTGGTGCGCCATCATCCATTCCTCGTTGGTCGGAATGACCAGCACGTCGACCGGGCTGTTGCCGGCGCTGATGACGATGTCGTGACGGGCGTTGGCTTCCGGATTGACGCGGATGCCCAGCCATTCCGACTGCAGGCAGACACGGCGGCGGACTTCGGCGGCGTGTTCGCCGATACCGCCGGTGAATACCACGGCATCGACACCGCCGGCGGCGGCGGCCAGTGAGCCGAGTTCGCGGGCGATGCGGTAGCAGAACAGCTCGACCGCCTCACGGGCTTCCGTCTTGTTGCTGGCGAGCAGCGTACGCATGTCCTGGCTGATGCCGGAGACGCCGAGCAGGCCGGATTCCTTGTAGAGGATGCGGGTCATGTCCTTGACCGTCAGTCCCTTGGTTTCCATCAGGTGCAGGATCACGCCGGGGTCGAGGTTGCCGCAGCGGGTGCCCATCATCAGGCCGTCGATGGTCGAGAAACCGAGCGTCGTGCCGACGCATTTGCGATTGACCATGGCCGCCATGCTGGCGCCGTTGCCCAGGTGGGCGACGATGACCCTGCCGTCGGCGCGGTGCGAGTGCTGCGGCAGCGTGCGGGCGATGTACTCGTAGGACAGGCCGTGGAAGCCGTAGCGCTTGATGCCTTCTGCGGTCAACGCCCGCGGCAGGCCAAAAAGCTGGGCGACGTCGGGCTGGCTGCGGTGGAAGGCGGTGTCGAAGCAGGCCACCTGCGGCACCTCGGGCAGCAGCGCCTGCAGCGCCTTGATGCCGGCGACGTTGTGCGGTTCGTGCAGCGGTGCCAGCGGAATGAAGCTTTCCAGGTGGCCGAGCACGGTGTCGTCGACGACGATCGGCTGCGCGTAGCGGTCGCCGCCATGGACGACGCGGTGGCCGACGCTGACGATCTGCCAGCCGGTATAGGCTTCGAGGAACCATTGCAGCATGGCGTCGAGGGCGACGGTATGGCTGACGGCTTCTCCCGCGATCAACTGGTCGGCGATGCGTTCGCCGGCACGGTTCTTGGCTACGAGTTTCGTGGCGTTGGTGCCGATGCCGTCGATCTGGCCGGAGACTTCGGCTTCCGGCGAAATCGGGTGGGCGAGCGGGAAAAGGGCGAACTTGATCGAGGACGATCCAGCGTTGATCGTCAAAATGCCTTGTTTCATGGTCAGGTGGTTCCGTTCTTGCGGTTGGCGTGAGCGACCAGCGCGGCGATCACGCAGGAGGCGGTGCGGGTTTCGGCGGTATCGGCGCGGCTGGTCAGCACGATCGGCACCTTGGTACCGAGCACGATGCCAGCGGTCAGCGCGTTGGCCAGGTATTCGAGCTGCTTGGCCACCATGTTGCCGGATTCGAGGTCGGGGACGACGAGGATTTCGGCGTGGCCGGCGACGGCCGACTTGATGCCCTTGGTCTTGGCGGCAACGATGGAGACGGCGTTGTCGAAAGCCAGCGGGCCGTCGAGGATGCCGCCCTTGATCTGGCCGCGGTCGGCCATCTTGCACAGCGCGGCGGCGTCGAGCGTGGACTGGATCTTCGGATTGACCGTCTCGACGGCGGACAGGATCGCCACCTTCGGTTCGGGAATGCCGATGATGTGGGCCAGATCGATGGCGTTGCGGATGATGTCGGCCTTTTCTTCCAGCGTCGGTGCGATGTTGATCGCCGCGTCGGTGATCATCAGCGGCCGGTGGTAGGTCGGCACGTCCATCAGGAAGACGTGGCTGATGCGGCGACTGGTGCGCAGGCCGTTGGCGCGGGCAACGACTTCGGCCATCAGTTCGTCGGTGTGCAGACTGCCCTTCATCAGCGCCTCGGCGTCGCCGGTCTTGACCAGCGATACGGCCATTGCTGCGGAGTCGTGACTGTGCGCGGCATGGACGATGCGGATGCCGTGCAGGTCGATGCCGAATTCCTCGGCAATGGCGCGGATCTTGTTTTCCGGGCCGACCAGGATCGGCTCGATGATGCCGGCCTGAAAGGCCTGGACCGGACCCTTGAGGGATTCTTCGTCACAGGGGTGAGCCACGGCGGTCGGAATCGGTTCGAGCCCCTTCACGCGCGCCAGCATCTGGGTGTAGCGCGCATGTTTGTCGTCGATGTGGATTTCCGGTGCCTGCCCGCCCTGCAGCCGGGAAATCTTTTCGCTCGGTGCCAGCACTTCGGCGCTGCCGCGAACAACCTGCAGGCCTTCCTGGTTGGTGCAGACACAGTCGAAGACGATGTGCCGGTTGTGCTCGAATTTCTGCTTCACCGTAACGGTAATGACGATGCGGTCGCCGATGGTGACCGGCCGGGCGAAGTGCAGTGCCTGATCGACCAGGATGGTGCCGGGACCGGGGAACTGGGTGGCCAGCACCGTCGAGATCAGCGAACCGCTCCACATGCCGTGGGCGATGGCTTCGCGGAACATGCCGCTCTCCGAGTATTTCGGATCGATGGTGGCCGGATTGACGTCGCCGGTCAGGATGGCAAACAGCTTGACGTCTTCCGGCATCAGCGTGCGGGTCAGGCTGGCGGTATCGCCGACGGCAATCTCGTCGTAGGTCTTGTTGACGAGGTATTGCTGCTCGCTTTTTTCATACATGGCGTGGTTTCCTGGCTGGGATGAAGGGGTCACTCGCGGTTGGCGATCCGGCGTTCGCGCCTGCCGTCCGGGGTCGGCACGTCGACGCTCAGCGCCGGATGCAGCGCCAGCAGCGTGTCGAGTACCCAGGGATTGGCTTCGTAGGTGAATTCGCGTGCTTCCAGCGGTGCGCCGGAAAAGGCTTCGACAAACAGCGCCACCGCAGCGGAACGGCTGACGCCGTACTCACAATGCACCATCACGGTCATTTCGAACGGAGCGGCATGGAGTTCTTCGACAAACCCGGAAATGCTTCGTGCCATGTTGCGGTCGAACAGGCCGGGCAGGGCCGGCTGGTATTCGTCGGCCGGCACGGCATCGAAAAACGACAGCCGGAGGACATGCCGGAACAATGGGTCGAGGCGGGCTTCCGGGGTCGTCGGGTCGGTGATTGAAATCACCGCCATGTAGGGATTGCCTTCCAGCGATTCGGCCAGCTTGCGCGAGGTGAAACGGACGTGGTTGATGGTCATCTTGCGGTCAACGCGGGTTTTTCGGCATTTTTCATTCCATGAAGACCGGATCGGAAAACACCAGCGTGCCATCCTTGCGCATCATCAGGTTGTCGGCCTTGATCAGGTCGGGCAGGGCGCCATAGTCATCGGAGAAGGTTTCCAGCGCCTGCAGCGACTGCTGCACGGTGTCAGCCCAGCCCATCGGTGTCACCGCCAGATGGTGCAGGGCGATGCGGCCCATGTCCTGGGCCAGGTTGCGCCACATCATGCAGGCGTCGAAATAGGACGTGGAAATCTTCGTTGCGACCTCGGCCGCTTCGCCGGCGCCGGGTAACGGATAAAGCCGCTCGACCTCGACGACATGAAAGGGATAGCCGCGACTGGAGCGGCCGACCGCCCCGTGATCGGCGAAGACCACGGGAAAGTGCCGGCCGGTCGGCCGGTCTTCCGCGGTGTAATAGGCGTAATCAGTCGGCGAGGAGAGGATCTTGTAGACGCGTTCCTGACCGTCGACCGTGTCGGCTTCGAGCACGATGGTGCTCTCGCCGCGGCCGATTTCCTTTCTGCCCTTGAGCAGCGGATGATCGGGGACCGGGTCGGTGATGATGCAGGCTGGATTCTCGTCCATGTTCTCTCCCTTGCTCGTCGGTTCTTCATGGCGAGCATACCGCAAGTCGGCGCCGGGGCGCCGGCTTGCGCTGCCGGTACTCAGGCGACGATGTGCGCGCCGCCGTCAACGAAGATGGTCTGGCCGGTCATGCCCGAGGAGCCTGGGGTGCACAGGAAGGCGGTCAGGGCGCCGACTTCGTCGATGGTCACGGTACGGCCGAGCGGTGCCTTCTGGGCATCGGATTCGAGCAGGTTGTTGAAGTTGGCAATGCCTGAAGCGGCGCGGGTCATGATCGGGCCGGGCGACACGGCGAAGACGCGGATACCCTTGGGGCCGAGGTCGTAAGCCATGTAGCGGACGGCCGACTCAAGCGCTGCCTTGATGATGCCCATGACGCCGTAGTTGCGCACCACGCGTTCGGCGCCAAGGTAGGACATGGTGATCAGCGAACCGCCGTGGGCCATCAGCGGCTCGAGGGCCTTGGCCATGCGCAGGAAGCTGTGGCAGGAGACATTCATCGCCGAGTCGAAGCCTTCTTCGGTGGCGTCGATAACGCGACCGTGCAGGTCTTCGGCATTGCAGAAGGCCATCGAATGGATGGCGAAATCGAGTTCGCCGAAGGTTTCACCACACTGGGCGATGACGCTTTCCAGGCTGCCTTCCTCGGCGACATCGAGCTTCAGGAACAGCTTGGCGCCGAGTCCTTCGGCCAGCGGCTGGGTGTACTTGGCGGTCTTGTCGTTCTGGTAGGTGATGGCGATTTCGCCGCCCAGCGCGACGATGGCCTTGGCAACGGCGTAGGCGATCGACTTGTCGTTGGCGACCCCGGTGACCAGGCCTTTTTTGCCGGCGAGCGGGAGGTGCGAGGTATTTTCGTTGGTGGCGTTCATTTTGTTTTTCCAGGCGAGTGTCGTGCGCCGATGCTGCAATGCAGCATCGTTGGCGTGCGACCGGGGTTGAGACGAGGGCTGTTCATGCTGTGGTGCAGCATCATTCTTGCACATTCCGGCTACGTTTTGGTGACATGGAAAACGCTAGCGATTTGATCTGAGACAAGAAACGGCAAATTTCCGGTGCTAGTCTCTCGTTCGTCATTTCATGTTTTCCGGAGGCTGTCGTGACCGTAAACGATACGCGGGACATCGCCCTGATCGCCGTCGTCGAGCGCATTGTCGAGCGCAATGGCCGTGATCCGACGCGCATGGTGCAGATTCTGCGGGAAGTCCAGGAGGCGCTCGACTGGTTGTCGCCGCAAGCCATTGATGCCTTGCAGGCAGCGCTCAAGGTGCCGCGCACCAAGATCGAGGGCGTCGCCGGCTTCTACGCCTTTTTCTACCTGCAGCCACGTGGTCGCTACCGCCTGCTGTTTTCCGACAACATCACCGACCGCATGCTCGGCAATGAAGCCCTGCTCGAGCGTCTGTGCAGGAACCTGTGGATCGAACCGGGCAAGGTGTCGGAAGACGGGCTGGTAAGCGTCGATACGACCTCCTGCACCGGCCTATGCGATCAGGGGCCGGCATTGCTGGTGAATAATCAGGCAATTGGCCGGTTGACCGCAGAACGCATCGACCAGATCGCCGAACTGGTGCGCAGCAAGGTGCCGCTGGCCGAGTGGCCGGACGAGTTGTTCGCCATCGAGGACAACATCCGCCGCGCCGATGTCCTGCTCGGCAACGACATGCAACCGGGCGATGCCCTGCGCGCCGCGCGGGCGCTGGCGCCGGATGAAGGGTTGATGGCCTCGAACATGCGTTCCTGGCGCGAAGGTCTGCCGACCGGGCTGGGCGGGCCGGCGGCGATTCTCGACGAAATCAAGCATGCCAACCTGCGCGGTCGTGGCGGCGCCGGTTTCACTACCGCCCTGAAATGGGAGGCCTGCCGCAATGCGCCGCTGAAGCTTGGCCAGCAGCGCATCGTCGTGTGCAATGCCGATGAGGGTGAACCGGGTACCTTCAAGGATCGGGTGCTGTTGACGCGGCATGCCGACGCGGTTTTCGAAGGCATGACGGTGGCGGCCTACGCGGTTGGCGCGACCCTGGGCTTCCTCTACCTGCGCGGTGAATACCGGCATCTGCTGGAACCGCTCAACGCCATCCTCGAACGCCGGCGTGGCGAAAATCTTCTCGGCCAGAACATTCTTGGCATTCCCGGTGCCAATTTCGATATCGAGATCCACCTCGGCGCCGGTGCCTACGTCTGCGGCGAGGAGTCGGCGCTGATCGAGTCGCTCGAAGGCAAGCGCGGCACGCCGCGCAACCGGCCGCCGTTCCCGGTCACCAACGGTTATCTCGACCAGCCGACCATCGTCAACAATGTCGAAACCTTCGCCGCGGCGGCGCTGATCGCGCTGAAGGGCGGCGCCTGGTACGCCAACATCGGCACCCGGCATTCGGCCGGAACGAAGATCCTGTCGGTTTCCGGCGATTGCGCCCGGCCCGGCATCTACGAATATCCGTTCGGTGTCAGCGTGCGCCAGGTACTGGCCGATTGTGGTGCCGACGATGTCCAGGCGGTGCAGGTCAGCGGGCCGTCCGGTGTCTGCATTGCGCCGGCCGAATTCGATCGCATCATTGGTTTCGAGGATATTCCGACGGCCGGCGCGTTCACGATTTTCAACAGCAGTCGCGACATGTTCGAAGTCGCCCGCAACTACGTCCATTTCTTCCAGCACGAGAGCTGCGGTTTCTGCACGCCGTGCCGTGTCGGTACCGCGTTGCTGAAGAAACTGATGGACAAGTTGCACCAAGGCGCCGGATCGCCCTACGACTTCGCCGAGATCGAGAAGCTCAACGTCCTGCTGCAATCGATGAGCCACTGCGGGCTCGGACATACCGCCTGCAATCCGGTGCTCGACACCATCGCCCGCTTCCGCCCGGCTTACGACCGGCGCCTGATGCAGAAGGATTTCACGCCGGCCTTCGATCTCGACCAGGCGCTTTCGCTGGCCCGCCAGATGACCGGCCGCGACGACGCGGGGGCCCACCTGGCCTCGCAACATGGAGGTGAAGCATGAGTCAGACCTTTACCCTGGACGGCAAGACCATCGCCTTCGAACCCGGCCAGACCATCCTGCAGGCGGCTGATGCGGCCGGGGTCTTCATCCCGCACCTGTGCTACCACCCGGAATTCAAGCCGCATGGCTCGTGCAAGCTGTGCACGGTCAAGGTCAATGGCCGGCAGACCGCCTCGTGCACGATGCGCGCGATGCCCGGCATGGCGGTCGAGAGCGATACCGAGGAAATCAACGCCGAACGCCGGGCGCTGACGCAGATGCTGTTCGTCGAAGGCAATCACTATTGCCCGTCGTGCGAGAAGAGCGGCAACTGCCAGTTGCAGGCCACGGCCTACCACCTCGGCATGATGAGCACGCACTACGATCATTTCTTCCCGAATCGTGCGGTCGACGCCTCGCATCCCGAGGTTTTGCTCGACTTCAACCGCTGCATCCTGTGTTCGCTGTGCGTGCGCGCCAGCCGCGATGTCGACGGCAAGAACGTCTTTGCCCTGTCCGGGCGCGGCATCGATACCCACCTGATCGTCAATGCCAGCAGCGGCCGTCTCGGCGACACCGATTTCACGCTGGCCGACAAGGCCGCCGAGGTCTGTCCGGTCGGCGTCATCCTGAAGAAGCGCCAGGGTTTCGCCGTGCCGATCGGCGAGCGCACCTACGACAAGGCGCCGATCGGTGCCACTACTGCCGGGGAGGCGTGCTGAAATGACTGAAAAGAAAAAGCTGCGCGTCGCCACGACGTCGCTGGCCGGCTGTTTCGGCTGTCACATGTCCTTTCTCGACATCGACGAGCGCCTGTTCACGCTGCTCGAACACATCGATTTCGACCGTTCGCCGCTGACCGATATCAAGACGGTGACGCCGGGTACCGACATCGGCATCATCGAAGGCGGCCTGTGCAACGCGGAAAACGTCCATGTCCTGCGCGAGTTCCGCCAGAACTGCCGGATCCTGATCGCCATGGGCGCCTGCGCGATCAACGGCGGCCTGCCGGCCCAGCGCAACAGCCTGTCCTTGCCGGCGATCTTCGACGAGGTCTACCAGGCCGGTTTCGGTCTGGCCAACGCGCTGATCCCGAACGATCCGGAACTGCCGCTGGTGCTCGACCAGGTGCATCCGATCCACGAAGTGGTGAAGATTGACTATTTCATTCCCGGCTGCCCGCCGTCCGGCGACGCCATCTGGAAATTCCTGACCGACCTGCTGGCCGGGCGTGAACCCGAATTAGGCCACGGCCTGATGCACTACGACTGAGGTTGCACTCATGAACTACAACCTGGAAACCGCCGAACATCCCGAGAACCTGCGCCGCGTCGCCATCGATCCGGTGTCGCGGGTCGAAGGTCACGGCAAGGTCACGATCCTGCTCGACGATCACAACAAGGTGCATCAGGTGCGCCTGCACATCGTCGAGTTCCGCGGCTTCGAAAAATTCATCCAGGGCCGGCCATACTGGGAAATCCCGGTGATGGTCCAGCGCCTGTGCGGGATCTGTCCGGTTTCGCATCATCTGGCGGCGTCCAAGGCGCTGGATCTGGTGGTCGGCGCGACGCACCTGACGCCGACGGCGGAAAAGATGCGCCGGCTGATGCACTACGGCCAGATGCTGCAATCGCATGCGCTGCATTTCTTCCACCTGTGTTCGCCGGATCTGCTGTTCGGTTTCGACAGCGATCTGACCAAGCGCAACATCGTTGCTGTTGCCGCGCAGTATCCCGAGATCGCCCGCCAGGGCGTGCTGCTGCGCAAGTTCGGCCAGGAAGTCATCCGCCTCACCGCCGGCAAGCGCATCCACGGTACCGGGGCGATTCCGGGCGGCGTGAACAAGGCGCTGACCATCGCCGAGCGTGACGAATTGCTGAAGGAGGTCTATCACGCGATCGGCTGGTCGCGCGAGGCGGTCAAGCTGATCCGCCAGGTGCACGAACAGGACCCGGATCTTTACGACAACTTCGGCACGGTGCGTTCGAGTTCGCTGTCGCTGGTCGGTGCCGATGGTGGCCTGGACTTTTATCACGGTCGACTGCGTGCCCGCGACGAAAATGGCGAAACCATCTTCGACGGTGTCGATTACCAGAATTACGACCAGTACCTGGGCGAGGAAGTGCGCTCCTGGAGTTACATGAAGTTCCCGTTCATCCGCTCGCTGGGCATGACCGATGGCTGGTACAAGGTCGGCCCGCTGGCCCGCGTGCAGAACTGCGACCATATCTCGACGCCGTTCGCCGAACATGCACGCCGCGATTTCGTCGACTACGCCGGCGGCAAGCCGCTGCACGCGCCGCTGGCCTACCACTGGACGCGGATGATCGAGATGCTGCACGCGGCCGAGGTGATCAAGGAACTGCTGCACGACGACGACCTGCTCGGCGACCAGCTGGTCGTCCAGGGCGAGCGGCGGCGCGAGGGCGTCGGCGTCATCGAGGCGCCGCGCGGCACGCTGTTCCACCATTACCAGGTCGGCGACGACGATCTGGTGACGATGTGCAACCTGATTGTGTCTACGACCAACAACAACCAGGCGATGAACGAGGCCGTGCGCCAGGTGGCCCGGCGCTACCTGCACGGGCGCGAGGTCACCGAAGGCCTGCTCAACCACATCGAGGTGGCGATCCGCGCCTACGATCCCTGTCTGTCCTGCGCCACGCACGCGCTGGGCAAGATGCCGCTGACCGTTGAGGTGGTCGAGGCCGACGGCCGCGTCGTTTCGTCGCTGAGCAAGTGATGGTGGCACCGGTCGTTATTTTCGCCATCGGCAATCCAAGTCGCGGCGATGATGCCATCGGACCGGTGCTTTGCGGTCGACTGGCCGAATGGCTGAAAAACCAGGGGCTGAGCGGGCAGTTCGAGCTGATCGAGGATTTTCAGCTCAACATCGAGCATGTGCTCGACCTGTGCGGGCGGGAGCTGGCGCTGTTCATCGACGCCGGCGACCGGACGCCGGGGCCGTTCCGTTTCAGCCGCATTCAGCCGGCGGAGGGCATCGCCCATTGCACGCACGAACTGGCGCCGGAAGCCGTGCTGCAGGTTTACCGCCGGACCGAGAAGAGCGAGCCGCCGCCGTCCTTCGTGCTGTGCATCCGCGGTGAGTCCTTCGAACTCGGCGAGCCGCTGAGCGCTGCCGCGCAGGCCAATCTCGAACTGGCCAGCGCCTGTCTGCAGCAGTTGTTCCGGCAGGCCGACCTGGCCAGCTGGCAGGCACTGGCCGAGGCCTGATCCGTCAGGCCTCGGGCTGCCCGGCAGCGGCCAGCGGCAGCGTGAACCAGAATGCCGAACCGCTGCCTTCGCGGCTGTCGACGCCGATTTCACCGCCCATCATTTCCACCAGCCGTTTCGAGATCGACAGGCCGAGACCGGTGCCGCCAAAACGCCGGGTGGTCGAGTTGTCGCCCTGGGAAAATGGCTGGAACAGGAGCTCAATCTGCTGTGCCGTCATGCCGATGCCGGTGTCGCGGACGGTGAAACGGATCCGGCCAGCCGCGTCGGGTACCACCTCGAGGTCCACCTGGCCGGACGAGGTGAATTTGATCGCATTGCCGATCAGGTTGTTGAGGACCTGACGCAGGCGCGCCGGGTCGCCGGTGACTTGTTCGGGGATCGCGGGCGAGAGCTGGCAGTGCAAGGCCAACTGCTTCTCGGCGGCAAGAACGGCAAGCAGATCGCAGGTCTGGCGCAGGATGAAGGGCAGCCGGAATTCGACGCAATCGACCTGCAGCTTGCCGGCTTCGATCTTCGAGAAATCGAGGATGTCGTTGATCACGCCGAGCAGCGAGCCGGCGCTCTGCTGGACGATTTCCGCATATTCCCGCTGTTCTGCGGTCAACGGCGTATCGAGCAGCAATTCGCACATGCCGATGACGCCGTTCATCGGCGTTCGCAGCTCATGGCTCATGTTGGCGAGGAACTCGCTTTTCGCCCGGCTGGCCGCCGCTGCCTGAGCGAGCGCATCGCGTTCGGCAGCCAGGGCACGTTCGTTGGCGATCGCCAGTGCCAGCAAGCCGCCGATCTGTTGCAGCGTGTCCAGCCGGATCGGCGAGCGCGACGGATTGGGCAACGTGTGCAGACAGAGCACACCCAGGCATTCACTGCCGAGCAGCAGCGGTACAAGGTAATGGCCGTGCGCGGCATTGTCTGTGGAGTGACCGCTATCCGCCGCGCAGTTGTCGGAAACGATGAGCTTGCCGGTGGTCGCGGCGCGCTCGCACAGGTAGTTCCCGGCATCGTCCTGCCACGCGCAGTGGCGTACTGCCTGTTCGGCGGTGGCCAGCAGTATCCGGCCGTGTTGTTTGCCGCTCATGCCGCGCATCTGGAACAGGACGGCGAGCACCTCGTCGAAGCGCTCGCTCAGCGGGCGAGCGGTTTCCTGCAGGATGCGGGCGACGGCGAACTTGGTTTCGGCACCTTCGCGGGCATCGATTTCGCTGGTCTCGCGTTCGTGCCGTATCGTGATGTCGGATGCGGCGCCCCGGTATCCCTGGAGATTGCCGGCAGGATCGAATACCGGAACACCACTGACGGCGAGCCAGACGATGCGTCCATCGGGCAGACGGGCCTGGTACTCGAAGCGATGGAAGGCCTGGTGCGCATCCAGATCGGCAAAATGAGCATCGATTCTTGCCTGTTCGTGCGCATCGCTTGCCAACATGATGTCCCGGCGCGATTTCCCGATGATCTGCCGGGCATCAATGCCAAGCAGGCTGGACAGGTTGTCGGAGAGAAAGGAAAAGCGCTGGTCGGCATCGGTTTCCCAGAACCACCAGTCCGAACTGGTCGAGAAGATATCCTGGAAGCGTTGTTCATTGGCTTCCAGCGACTCGTGTGCCGTCTGCAAGTCGTGCTCGATGGCGCGGGTGCGCCGCGATAGCGCCAGGCCGAGCAGCATTGCCAGGCCGCCGGCGACCAGCAGGGCGAACAGCAGTTTGCGCAGTCCTTCGCCACGTTCGGCCGTGACATCGCGCAGGATTGCCAGTGATGCGACCGCTCGCCGTTCATGATCAGGCAGGGGAAGCAGGCTGGCCGACCACGAACGGGCTGCATCGTCTACCGCAAAAACCGTATCCGGCAGGCCGCCGGGATTGGCATTCCAGCGGGTTGCCAGGTGCGCGGGCAGGCGTTTCCTGCCCTGGTCGAGGATGGCGATCTGCGGATGCTCGTTCCAGTAACCGGTGAAACCCAGCGCCAGCTTGCCGGCGGCAAAGGCGGATTCGCTGGTGTAGGCCTTGTCGACCGCAGTAATGATGTCGACTTGCAGGATCTTTTCGATTTCCCGGGCAAACCATTCGACTTCGAGGCCCATCTCGATGTAGCCAAGCAGTTGATCGCCGTCGTACCAAGGAAGGACGTGGCGCAGGGTATAGGTGCCCAGCGGGCCGAGTTCGAGTCCGCTGACCGGGCGGCCGCTGGCGGCGGCATCGGCCAGCGTCCTCCGTTTGATCAGGTCGCCGCTGTTTTGCGGTGCGTGGACGCGCAACAGCGTATGCCGGTCCGGTCGGATGAAATACCAGTGGCTGATGCCGAATTGTTCGCGCAATTCGGCAAAGCGTTGTCGCGTCAGGGTGAGCAGGGTATCGCTGTCGCCACGCTGCATGGCCTCGCGCAGTTGCGGGTCGGCTGCGCTTTCGCGGGCGAACCAGTGCAGGTGCTGGGTGTTCTCCTGTTGCAACCTGTCCCAGGCGATCCGGACCTGGCTGGTCGTCTGCAGCGTCCGGGCAAGTTCAATCTGGCCAAGATAAAGCCAGAAGCCGAGGGCGAAGACGAGCAGTAGCCCAAGCAGCGCCATGCTGACCGGCAGGAGTATCTGGCGCTGGAAACTGAATCGTGAGCGGATGAAAGGCATCAACGGGCCGCGGCCGACGACCACGGGAATGAATGGCGGATCGCCGGCGCAGGAATCCGGGCGCTGCGGCAGGGGTCAGCGATAGACGAGGACCGGTACCTTGGAATGGGTGAGGACCTTGTTCGTTTCGCTGCCCAGCAGGAAACCGCTGATGCCACGCCGGCCGTGCGAGGCCATGAAGATCAGGTCGCAACCGGATTTGTCCGCTGCGTCGATGATGGCTTCGTACGGAATGTCGCTGGTTGCCGACAGCGTACTGCATTCGACGCCGGCTTCCTGGCACCAGGCGGCGACTTCGCCGAGGAATTCGGTAGCCTGCTGATCGGCCATTTCGGTGAATTTTTCCGGGGTGGTCGGATCGATCAGGGCGCCTTCGCCGAAATAGGCAATCGGGTACTCGGGCTTGGCGTAGAACGCGGTGACCTTGGCGCCGGCTTCGCTGGCAAAGGCGACGGCGCGTTTTGCGGTGGCGCGGGAGAGTTCGGAGCCGTCGGTCGGAACGAGAATGTGCCTGAACATGCTTTACCTCCTGAGATGGTCTGCTGGCGTTGCTTTCCGCCTTATTGGGGTTCATGCTACGCCAAGTCGGGAGGATTATAAACATGCGACTAGGCTTTTTTGGTGCGGCTGGCGAAGTGACCGGCTCCTGTACATTGGTGGATACCGGCGAGTTTCGTTTCCTGGTTGATTGCGGCATGTTCCAGGGCGGTTCCGAAGCGCGACGCAAGAACGAGCGGGCGCTCGATTTCGGTTTTGACGTGCGCCGGCTTGATTTCGTCCTGCTGACCCATGCCCATATCGACCATTCAGGCCTGCTGCCGCGCCTGAGCATGTTGGGTTATCGCGGACCGGTCTATGCGACGCCGGCGACCAAGGCGCTGGTCGACGTATTGCTGCCGGACAGCGCGCACATCCAGGAAAAAGAAGCCGAGTGGCAGTTGCGCAACCGCCATCGCCGCGGTCGCAGCGAACGTGGCATTCAACCGCCGCTCTATACGGTGGTCCAGGCGCTGAGCGCACTCAAGCTGCTGCAGCCGGTGAACTATGGTCAACGTTTGCATCCGGTCGATGGAATCGAAGTCTGCTTTCATGATGCGGGGCATATTCTCGGTTCGGCATCGCTTGAAATTACCGTCAATTCCGGCGGTCGACCGCGGAAACTGGTTTTTTCCGGCGATCTCGGCATGCCCGGGCGGCCGGTATTGAACGACCCGGAAAAACCGCCGCTGACGGCCGATGCGCTGCTCATCGAATCGACCTACGGCAATCGCCTGCATCGTCCTTTTGGCGAAACCGAAGAAGAGATTGTTGCTGCCTTTCAACGGACCTGGGCGGCAGGCGGCAACGTGATCATTCCGGCCTTTGCCGTCGGCCGGACGCAGGAAATCCTTTACCTGCTGGCCGATCTGGTCCGGCGCGGCCGGCTCGATCCGCTCAAAGTCTATGTCGATTCGCCGATGGCCAGTTCGGCGACGCGCATCACGCTCGATCACCGCAATCTGCTCGATGCGAAAACCTGCGAACTGATCGACTGGCAACAGGCGCATCCGCACCGGATGGCCATCGAGTTCGTCGCCGATGTCGAGCGCTCACGACAACTGAACGAGATCCGCCATGGCGCCGTGATCATTTCGGCCAGCGGTATGTGCGATGCCGGACGGATCAAGTATCACCTGCGTGAGAACCTGCGACGCAGCGAATGCACGATATTGATAGCCGGTTTCCAGGCCGCCGGAACGTTGGGCCGGCGCCTGGTCGATGGGGCGAAGCTGGTGCGCATTTTCGGTGAAACGGTACCGGTCCGGGCAAAGATATGCACCGTCGGGGGGCTGTCTGCCCATGCCGACCAGGCGGCCTTGCTCGACTGGCTGGGCGGGTTTCGCAAGCCGCCTGGCAAGGTTTTCGTGGTCCATGGCGAAGCCGGGGCATCGGCCGATTTTGCCCGCGCCATCACCGCCCGTTTCGGCTGGCCGGAAGTCCATTTGCCGCAACCCGGCAGCTTCGTCACGCTGTAAGATGGCAGTAGCCAGTCGATAGGAGTATCAAGATGTCCGGAAATTCTGCAGCCAAACACGACAGCCTCGATCTGGGCAGCCTGAGTCCCGCGGAGTCGATCGGGAAAGCTGTCAGCAAGGCGATTGATCCGTTCGGGATGACGACTTCGCTGCTCAACGCGCAGGTCGCCTGGATGATGCATCCGCAGGAGCTGTCGCGGGCGGTCAACGCCCTGTCCGGCGATCTTATCGCCTTGCAGTCGCACGTCATGCGGCGGGCCATGGGGATTCCGTCGGATGACGTGATCCAGCCAAACGCCGACGATGCGCGCTTTGCCGATCCGGTCTGGACCGATTCCGCCTCCTGGGACATCACCAAGGAGTGGTATCTGGCCTTTACCCGTCGCCTGCAGGACATGTTCTTCGAAACCCCCGGCCTGTCGGACAAGGAGCGCCGGCGCGCTGCCTTCTGGTTGCGCGAGTGGCTGAACATGGTGGCGCCGACCAATGCCTTCTGGACCAACCCGGTAGCCATGGAGCGCTGTGTCGCGACCAACGGCGAAAGCCTGCGCCAGGGCTGGGCCAATTTCCAGCGCGACATGAAGGCCAAGAACATCCAGATGGTCGAGCCGGATGCCTTCACTGTCGGCAAGGACCTGGCGACGACGCCGGGCAAGGTTGTCTTCCGCAACCGCCTGGTCGAACTGATCCACTACACGCCGACGACGGAAAAAGTGAAGGCGATGCCCATCGTCATCGTCACGCCGTGGATCAACAAGTTCTACATCCTCGACCTGAATGCCAAGAAGAGTCTGGTCAAGTACCTGACCGACCAGGGTTTCTCGGTGTTCATCACCAGCTGGAAGAATCCCGGCGAGGACCTGAGCGACATCCGCTTTGACGACTACCTGCTTGAAGGCGTCAACGAAGTCGTGCGCGTTGCCGCCGAGTTCTGCAAGCAGCCGAAGGTGCATCTGGTTGGCTACTGCATCGGCGGTACGCTGGTATCCACCTACATGGCCTGGGCCAACAAGCGTTTCGGCGAGGACAAGGTGCCGGTTGCGCACTGGACCCTGTTCACCACGCTGACCGATTTCTCGCATCCGGGCGACATCGATGTCTTCATCGACGAGGCCTGTGTTGGTGCGCTGGAAGAGTCGATGGCCAAGAAGGGCTACCTCGACGGTACCGAGATGGCGACGTCGTTCCGCCTGCTGCGCTCGAACAGCCTGATCTGGAGCTACTGGGTGCACAGTTACCTGCTGGGCGAACCGCTGCCACCGTTCGACGTGCTGTTCTGGAACGTCGATTCGACGCGCATGCCGCAGGCCATGCATTCCTATTACCTGCGCGAGATGTACCTGCACAACAACCTGATCAAGCGCGACAAGCTGACGATTGCCGGCGAGGCGATCGATCTCGACCGCATCGTCCAGCCACTCTATGCGGTGACCGCCGAGGACGACCACATCGCACCGTGGAAGCAGTGCTACCGCATACGCAAGTACGTCAATGTCAAGGCGCCGGTCCGTTTCGTGCTGTCGACTTCCGGGCACATCCTGGGCATCGTCAATCCGCCGGCCAAACCACCGAAGCGTGCCTACTGGATCGCCGAGCCGGAACGCAACGAACATTGGGAGCACTGGTTCGAGCGCGCCGAGAAGAAGCCGGGAACCTGGTGGGAAGACTGGACAGCATGGCTTGGCGAACGCACGGGTGAAGCGGTCGAGGCCTATCCGGCCGCCAACCGCAAGTACCCCGCACTGGCCGATGCACCCGGTACCTACGTCCTGGAAAAATGAGTACGGCGATGGTGTCGACCGCAGCAGGCAAGCCGCAAGCCGGTGTCGATCTGCTGCGCATCGTGCGCATCAACGAGGAAATCAAGGCCGTCGTTGGCGTCGCGTTCAAGATCAACATCATGGCGCTCAACGCCATTTTCCTGGCCAAGCGTGCCGGTACGGCGGCGCTTGGCTTCGGCGTGCTGTCCAATGAACTGCGGGTGTTTTCCCAGGATCTGCGGACCTGCATGGGAGCGCTGACGGAACTGATTCACCGTTGCGTGAACGAGGTTTCGGTGGTGCTGCAGGACATCCGTCACACCCGTCTGCTGCGCGATGCCGTGCTGATGTCGTCCATGCCCGGATTGGCTGTCGTGGTGCACCGCCGGGAAGCGGCCAACGTCGAGCATCAGGAGCGCCTGGCCGGATTGCGCCGGCAGTTGCAGCGGGCGCTGGAGGATGCCTTCCAGCTGGTCGAACTGGGCGGCGTGCTGGCCAAGTCGGCCAAGATCGAAGCTGCCTACGGGCAGGGCTTTGCAGCATCGCTGGCGCAGGTTTCGGGCGAGTTCGACGGTGTCGTCGAGGAAATACGCAATTCGCTGCAGGCCCTGCAGCGCTCAGATTTTTTCAAGTCCAACTGATTCCGGGGGCGGAGTGAAGAAGACCAACACGATTTTCCAGGAGGGCGATCACAAGTGGATTGCCATCGTTCGTGATCCGGAGCGTCCGGGGCATCTGGTCGATACCAACGAGTATCTGGTGTTGCACGGCGGCAAGGGCATGCTCCTCGATCCGGGTGGGGCGGAGGTTTTTCCCGCCGTCTTTTCGGCGCTTTCCGGGGAATTCGACCCGTCGGCGCTGAGCGCCGTCTTTGCTTCGCACCAGGATCCCGACATCTGTTCGTCGCTGGCCCTGTGGCTGGAATTCAATCCGGGCATGCGCTGCTACGTCAGCTGGCTGTGGGCCAGCTTCATTCCGCATTTCGGCGGAACCGCCGAGACCTTCGTCAGCATGCCCGATGAAGGCATGGACATCGCCCTCGATGGCCTGATGCTGCAGGCCCTGCCGGCGCATTACCTGCATTCGTCGGGTAATTTCCACCTCTACGACCGGCGGGCAAAAATCCTGTTTTCCGGCGATGTCGGTGCAGCCTTGCTGCCAGCAGGCCACGATGCCTTGTTCGTCGACAATTTCGATACCCACATCCGCTACGCCGAGGGCTTCCACAAACGCTGGATGGGATCGAACGAGGCCAAGCGCCGCTGGTGCGAGCGCGTCGCGCAGATGGACATCGACCTGCTTTGTCCGCAGCATGGCGCCATTTATCAGGGAGCGGATGTCCAGCGCTTCATCAACTGGTTCGACGAGTTGCAGGTCGGTATCCTCGGCGCCTGAGTTTTGCCGGAGGCTTTGATGCCAATCAATGCCGCGGCCGGTGCGCAAAGCAGAAAATGCTGATACACCTCAACCCCGTCGGACACCAACATGACCATTCGAGATTTCCTGATGGAGGATCATCGCCACTGCGATGACCTCTTCGCTGCTGCCGAACAATCCGCCAATGCAGGCGATCTGGCAGCAGCCGGCGCTGCTTTCGGGCAGTTTCGCGACGCTGTCTTCCGCCATTTTGCCGGTGAGGAGCAGACGCTGTTTCCAGCGTTCGAGGCGCGTACCGGCATGAGCATGGGACCGACCCAGGTCATGCGCATGGAGCACGGGCAGATGCGCGAGCTCATCGATGCTGCGGTCGACGCGCTGCAGGATGGAAATTCCGAAGAATTCTTCGGCCAGGCGGAAACCCTGCTGATCATGATGCAGCAGCACAACATGAAGGAAGAAAACGTGCTCTATCCGATGTGCGACCAGCAGCTTGCCGACAGCAGCGGTCTCCTGGTCGAGCGTCTGCAGGCCGAATTGAAGGGCGCCTGATGGAATTCCCCGCCGAACGTACCGTAGATGCCCGTTTCATGGAGCCGCCGCAACCTTTCGTGGCGACCATGGAAATGCTCGACACCCTGCAACCGGGTGAGGAAATGCTGCTGCTGCTCTATCGCGAGCCGCATCCGCTGTACCGGGTGTTGCAGCAGAATGGCCATCGCTGGCAGACAGAACTGCAGCCTGACGGGACATTCGCCGTCCGCATCACCTGCTGAGCGCGGCCGATGCAGCCCAAGCAGGCCCTGTTGTCCTTCGATCAAAGCCCGCCGTTGTCGGCGCCGCTGCGTTTCTTCCTGACGGCACCGCTGTTCCTCGTGCTGGCCGGGCTGCTGGTTGCGGTCGAGGGCGAAGCGCTGTTTGCCTCCCGGTGGACGCCGGCCGCGCTGGCGGCGACCCATCTGCTGACCATCGGTTTCATGCTGCAGGTCATGCTCGGCGCGCTGATCCAGATCCTGCCGGTACTTGCTGGGGCGAACCTGGCCCGGCCGGCGTTGATCGCGGCCATCGTCCATCCCGGGCTCAGCCTGGGGACGCTGGCGCTGGCCGTTGGCTTCCTGGCCGGTTCAACGGCGTGGCTGTATGGCGCCGGACTGCTGCTGGCGATCAGCCTGCTGGTATTCATCGCCGCCGCCGGTTGGGCGATCTTCCGCGTGCCATCGACCAGCCCGGCGATCCGCGGCCTGAAGCTGTCGCTGCTGGCCCTCGCCATTGCTGGTGGTTCCGGGCTGTTCATGCTGCTGGCCTTGGCCGGCGGCTGGGCCGTGCCCTTGCCGGCGCTGGCCAATCTGCATGCAGGCTGGGGGCTGGCTGGCTGGTCCGGAATCCTGCTGGCGGCGGTGGCTTATGTGGTGGTCCCGATGTTCCAGCTGACACCGGGTTATCCGGCACGACCGGCGTGGTGGTTCCCGGTGGCCGTGGTACTGGCACTTGTCCTGTGGAGCATTTCGGTGTTGCTTGACGCCGACGGCTTGGCACGCGGTGCGCAAGGCTTGCTCGCGCTCAGCGGCGTGGCCTTCGTACTGCAGACGCTGAAATTGCAGTCCGGCCGGCGGCGGGCGCGCGCCGACTGTACCTTCCGTTACTGGCAAGGCGGCTTGTACGCCTCGCTGGCGGCATTGCTGATGTTGCTGCTTGATGCTTTCCTGCCGGCCTTGTCGACGGCACCGGCGTGGCCGCTGCTGTTCGGTGTGCTGATCCTGGTCGGTGGCTTTCTGGCCTTCATCATCGGCATGCTGTACAAGATCATCCCTTTCCTGCTCTGGTTCAATCTGCAGCATCAGGCAGCCGTTCCGGGCAAGCCGGTGCCGTCGATGAACAAGTTGCTCGACGATGGGGAAATGCAGCGCCAGATGCGGACCTTTTTTGCTGCTTTTGCCCTGTTGACCGCAGCAGTCTTCCAGCCCGATCGCCTGGCCTTGCCGGCCGGCATGATCTTCGCGCTGGCTGGCGGCTGGCTTGGCTGGAACCTGCTGCAGGCCGCATTGCGGCACCGCCGCCACCGTCTCGCCGGCACGTCATGAGCTACCTGCTGCTCAAGCATCTCCACGTCACTTGCGTCGTGCTCAGCGGCGCCGGTTTCGCATTGCGCGCCTACTGGATGCTGGCAGCTTCGCCCCTGCTGCAGCATCGGTTGACACGCAGCCTGCCGCATCTTGTCGATACCTTGCTGCTGGGCAGTGCGCTGCTGATGGTCTGGATGAGCGGGCAGTACCCGTTCGTGCACGGCTGGCTGACGGCCAAGGTGCTTGGCCTGCTGGCCTATATCGGCTTCGGCATGATGGCCTTGAAGCGCGGCAGGACCAAGGCGGTCCGCCTGCGTTTCGTGGTGCTGGCGGTGCTGGCTTACGCCTATATCGTCAGCGTGGCGCTCAGTCGAAATCCGTTGCTGTCATAAACGACCAAGCTTGCGGTACAGCGTGTTGCGGCTGATGCCCAGCTGTCGGGCGGCGGCCGAGACGTTGCCGTTGCTCTGGTCGAGCGCCCGCTGCGCCAGCTGGCGGCCGATTTCTTCCAGGCTGCCGACCGGGTTTTCCAGCGGTGCCGCAGCCCACTGCGGTTCGTTACCGATTCCCGGCAAGGCCAGCGGTGCTTCGAACAGTTCTTCCGGCAGGTGCGATTCGTGGACCGTGGTCTCGTCGTCGTCGAGCAGGGCGATGGCGACCCGGATCACGTTGAACAACTGGCGGATGTTGCCCGGCCAGGCATAACGCTCGATTACCTGCAGCGCGCCTTCGGTGAAGCGGACCGGGCCGCGTTCGCAGCTTTCGCTGGTGGCCAGCTTGGCCACCAGTTGGCGGATGTCGCTACGCTCGCGCAGCGGCGGCAAGGTGACGCTCATGCCGTTGAGGCGGTAGTAGAGATCCTCGCGGAAGTTGCCGCGGGCGGCTTCCTCGCGCAGCTTGCGGTGGGTGGCGCAGACCAGCGAAATGTCGACCTGGATTTCCCGGGTGCTGCCCAGCGGCGTCACGGCGCGTTCCTGCAGCACGCGCAGCAAGCGCGCCTGCATGCTCATCGGCATGTCGCCAATCTCGTCGAGGAAGAGTGTGCCGCCATGTGCCTGCTGGATTTTTCCGGGGGCGCCTTCCTTGCGCGCGCCGGTGAAGGCGCCGCCCTGGTAACCGAACAGCTCGGATTCGATCAGGCTCTCCGGGATCGACGCGCAGTTGAGGGCGACGAACGGACCATCGGCGCGCGGGCCGCTGTTGTGGAAGGCCTTGGCGAACATTTCCTTGCCGGCGCCGGATTCGCCCTGGATCATGATCGGGATGTCGCGGCCGAGCATCCGCCGGCTGCGGTCGATTGCCAGTTGCAGGCGGGGGTCGCCGGTATTGATCGTGTCCAGCGTCAGGCGCTGCGGGCAGGGCGCTTCGCTGCGTCGGGCGGGGGCCGGGCGACTGCCGGCCTCGACATCGTAAACGCGACCGGCGGCGGACGGCGCGGGCAGGTTGCCGCGCAGGACCAGATTGATCGTCCGGCCGTTCACCGTGATCGTCGTGTGGCCCTGGGGGTTCTGCCGCTGGCGGTCGATCAATGTGCTGAGGTTGTGTTCGAAGACCATCGAGAAATCGCGACGTACCGCGTCGACGCGCCGGATGCCGAGGATTTCCAGACCGTTGTAATTGATTGCCTTGACCTGTCCGTCCGCCGTCACCGCCGCCAGCCCCTCCTTGGGGCTGCCCAGGTAGTCGGGGCGGGCATGGAAGCAGACGATGATGTCGCTGGCGTGCGCCGACTCGAACAGGCGTTTCTCGGCCAGCGCCGTGGACAGCCGGGCGAGGCCCAGGGTGTGCCGCTGCGTCGCCCGGTAGTCGCCGGAGATGTCGAGCACGCCGATCAGCGTGCCGTCCGGGCCGAAGATCGGGCTGGCGCAGCAAGTCAGGAAACCATTGTGTTCGAGGAAGTGTTCGGCGCCGAGCACTTCCACCGGGCGCTCCTCGCTCAGCGCCGTGCCGATGGCGTTGGTGCCGCGCTGGTTTTCGTCCCATGACGCTCCGGGGGCGAGCGCGATGCGGTCGGCGCGATCGACGAAATCAGGGTCGCCGACGGTATCGAGCAACAGGCCGTTGGCGTCGGCCAGGATGACCATGCTGCCTGAGTCGCGGATCTGCTCATAGACATGTTCCATGATCGGCCGCAACTGTTGCAGCAGGTAGCGGTTGCGTAGCTGCTCGGTCTTCAGTGCAACCCGGTCGAGCGATTCGACCCCGGGCAGGGCGAAGTTCTCGGTCAGGCCGAAACGACGGCAGCGTTCCCAGGAACGCAGGATGAGCGGGTCGATCAGTCCTTCCGGCAATTCCCCGCGCTCGAAAAATGCCTGCCGTGCTTCGCGCAGGCGCGGACCGTGCAGGCCGGCCACGACTTGAATTTGTCCCATCTCTCCTCCGGGCTCCAGATATAGGTATTTTTGTCTTTTGTTTCATAACGTAGCACCTGCCCAGTTTGTGAGCAATGCGCTGCGCAACTTCACGCTTCTCGAAGCAAGTCGGATGCCAGTTTCTGGTTCCTGCCGTGCGTCAGCTACAAGCAAGCTTCCGCGCTTTGGCGGGCAATGGACGGTGACTGGCACAGGCTTTGCAGACAGCTTCAGCACAAGCTGTCATTTGCCCTCACCATAGGAGACCCCGTGAAGAATTCCAAGTATTCCGCTGGCGCTTTGTTCGCCACCCTGTTCCTGTCCGCTTCGGCGACCGTCTTTGCCCACGGCGACGTGGTTCCACAGGCAGTCGATACCACCGGTTTGAAGCAGCTCGGTACCGACTGGCAGGTTTCCAACCCCTATCGCGGGGATAAGACAGCAATTCGCATCGGTGATTCCGCATTCAATCAGAATTGTGCACGCTGTCATGGTCTGGGAGCCGTCTCCGGCGGTATCGCCCCCGATCTGCGTTATCTGCCCAAAGGCGATGAAGGCGATGAAATCTACTTGCCGCGCATCCGCAATGGCGCGGTGCGTGCTGGTCGGGTGTACATGCCGCCGTTCGACGGCCTGCTCAGCCAGGAAGCGATGTGGGCGATTCGTGCGTGGCTCGAGACCGTCCATGAGGAATGATCCGCTTTTCCGGGCGTGCGCAGCATGAGCGGCGCCCGCTATAGCCGGGAGGCGATGCTGCTGCACTGGGGCCAGGCGATCCTGATCGTCTGGCTGCTGTGGCTCGGCTGGATGATGACCGACCTGCCCAAGGGGGCTGAGCGCGGTGCCGCCTATGGCCTGCACAAGTCGCTCGGACTGCTCGTCCTGCTGCTCACGCTGATCCGGATCGGCTGGCGGCTGCGTCACCCGCCACCGCCGTCGCCACTGGTCGGCCCGATGGCCCGGTTGGCCGGCGCGACGCATGGCGCGCTCTATGGCTTCCTGCTGCTGGCACCGCTGGCCGGCTATCTGGCCTCGTCCTTCACGCCTTTCGCGATGAAGTTCTTCGGGGTCGAGTTGCCGCGCCTTGTAGCGCCCGATGAAGCGCTCAACGCCTGGTTCAAGCAAACGCACCAATGGCTGGTGTGGGGAGGAGCAGCGCTTGTGCTTCTGCATCTGGCCGGTGTACTGAAGCACGTCTGGCTACGCGACGGGATACTGGGGCGCATGCTGCCCGGAAAGTTGTGCAAAAAATGAACAGTTGCTGCATGACAGCGCAATCTACGGTCTACTGACCGGGCAGGCAAAAAATGGCCGGCGGACATCGAGGATGCCCGCCGGCCAATTCGTATTCATTCGAGTGCCAGTATCCAGGCGATCGCCTGTTGCAGATCATCGTCACTGATCTTGTCGGCCGGGTGTGCCAGCATCGGGACCGTGCCCCAGTTGCCGCTGCCGCCGTGGCGAACCTTGTCGAACAACTGCGTCGGTGCCTTTTTGTCGCCGCGGTACTTGGCCGCCACTTCCTTGTAGGCGGGGCCGACACGCTTGGCGTCGATGGCATGGCAGGCCACGCAACGGGCCTTCTTGACGATGGCTTCGCTGGCCTGGGCCGGCAGGGTGAGGGCGAGCAAGCTGCCGGCAACGAGCAGGGCGCTGGCCGATCGGATGTTTTTTTTCATGGAGTCTCCAGTAAATTTTTCAGAAAAAAAAGGGGCGGTTGCCCGCCCCCGAATTGCCCACATACGGACAAGGAGGGAGATCGAGATGATCAGAAGAAGCCGAGCTTCTGTTCGGCGTAGGAGACCAGCAGGTTCTTGGTCTGCTGGTAGTGGTCGAGCATGACCTTGTGGGTCTCGCGCCCAATGCCGGATTCCTTGTAGCCGCCGAAGGCAGCATGCGCCGGGTAGGCGTGGTAGCAGTTGGTCCACACGCGGCCGGCCTGGATGGCGCGACCCATGCGGTAGGCGACGTTGCCATTGCGGCTCCAGACGCCGGCGCCGAGACCGTACTGCGTGTCGTTGGCGATGGCCAGGGCTTCGGCTTCGTCCTTGAAGGTGGTGACGGCGAGTACCGGCCCGAAGATTTCTTCCTGGAAGATGCGCATCTTGTTGTGGCCCTTGAACAGTGTCGGCTGAATGTAGTAGCCACCACCCAGATCACCGTCGAGCTGGGCACGTTCGCCGCCGATCAGCACTTCGGCGCCTTCTTCCTTGCCCAGTTTCAGGTAGGACTCGATCTTGTCCATCTGGATCTGCGACGCCTGCGCGCCCATCATCGTTTCGGTGTCGAGCGGCGAGCCCTGCTTGATCGCGGCGACCCGGGCCAGGCAACGTTCCATGAACTTCTCGTAGATCGATTCCTGGATCAGGGCGCGGCTCGGACAGGTACACACTTCGCCCTGGTTGAAGGCGAACAGCACCAGGCCTTCGATGGCCTTGTCGAGGAAGCCGTCGTCCTTGTCCATGACGTCGGCGAAGAAGATGTTGGGGGACTTGCCGCCCAGTTCCAGCGTCGCCGGGATCAGGTTGTTGGCAGCGGCCTGGGCAATGACGCGGCCGGTCGCGGTCGAGCCGGTGAAGGCGATCTTGGCGATGCGCTTGCTGGTCGCCAGCGGCATGCCGGCTTCGCGGCCGTAGCCGTTGACGATGTTGAGCACACCCGGCGGCAGCAGGTCGGCGATCAGGTCCATCAGGATCAGGATCGAGATCGGCGTCGATTCGGCCGGCTTCAAGACAACGCAGTTGCCGGCACCGAGTGCCGGGGCGAGCTTCCAGGCGGCCATCAGAATCGGGAAGTTCCACGGGATGATCTGGCCGACGACGCCGAGCGGCTCATGGATGTGATAGGCCATGGTGTTCTCGTCGATTTCCGAGATGCCACCTTCCTGCGAGCGCAGGCAGCCGGCGAAGTAGCGGAAGTGGTCGACGGCGAGCGGGATGTCGGCATTCAGCGTTTCGCGGATCGGCTTGCCGTTGTCGACGGTCTCGGCGTAGGCGAGCAGTTCGAGGTTGGCTTCGAGGCGGTCGGCGATCTTCAGCAGGATGTTCGAGCGCGTCGCGGCATCGGTCTTGCCCCACTTCGGGAAGGCGGCGTGGGCGGCGTCGAGCGCCAGTTCGATGTCTTCTGCGGTCGACCGGGCAACCTGGGTGTAAACCTTGCCGTTGACCGGCGTCACCACGTCGAAGTACTGGCCCTTGACCGGGGCCGTCCACTGACCGTTGATGAAGTTCTCGTACTTGGCCTTGTAGGCGATTTTTGCACCAGCGGTGCCGGGGGCTGCGTAGATCATCTTGTCTCCAGTGTTCTCGAAATGGGTTGCGAACAGTTTTTCAAGGCCGGCGAATACATCAGGGGAAGATTCAGCGCGACTCGTGATACTGGTGTGCATGCTGTGTGCCACCCTGAGTTTGATTTTAAAATCGTCGATAAATCATGTGTTTGCGATTTTTTCTTCGGTGGAGGTTCGGCTGGGGCTGCTCAATGGATCAACGACTGTTCAAATGTGGAGCAACAGTCGCCAAGAAAATCAGGCCTGACGCGTCGCCCGTGCAGCGCGTCAGGTCGGCATCAGAAGCTGTGTTTCATCCCCATCGCCAATCCCTTGATGCCAGCACCGCTCAAACCGAGCGAATTGCCCATCGGGTTGATGGTGAAACTCGCATTGCTGTCGTTCTTGATCTGAGCATAATCGGCATACAGTTCGGTCCGCTTGGACAGCGTATAGCGCGCACCGATCGCCCATTTGCGGGCGTCGGCGTCAGACAGGGTGCGATCCTTGACCTGGCCGTAGCTGACCAGAGCCTTCGCCTTGCCGAAGGGTATTTCCGCGCCAACGAACCAGTTTTGACGGTTGTAGCTCTGTCCAGCAGCCAGTCCGCCAAGGGTTTGATTGCCTGCAGTCGTGGCATCCAGATCAATGTTCCCGCCAATCAGCGAGTTCGGGTCGCCCTTGATGATGTCGTATACGCCTGAAATCTTCAGCGCACCGAAGTCATACGAAACACCAGTCGTTGCAACGTAAAGGCGGCTATTGGAATAACCTACGGCTGTGGTAGTTTCATAGTCGAGATCGACACTCAAAGGGCCGTCTGCGTAGATCAGGTTAGCGGAGAACAGGCGGTCATCACCATTGTTGCCCTTGGTTGCCACACCTGCAGTTGTATGAACGCCATTCAAGCTGCCTTCGGCACCTTGAGTGTTGGTTGCAGCAGCCAGGATCAGCGTGAAGCCGCTGAAAGCGGGAGAGATGTAGGCCACTGCATTGGCCGCACGGTCGTACTGGGTGGTCATCGAAGCAAAATTGCCCACCGAGTAGTTGCCGAACGGGTTGTATTTTCCGTAGATGCCATAACGCAGGCCATCGAGATAGCCGGCAACCAGCGTACCAAACCCCCCGCTCACGCCGACGTACTGGTGTCCGGCTTGGTTCAGGCCGCTTCCGGTATCGGGGGCGATCCGGTACTGCAGATCGAACACTGCCTTGAGGCCATTGCCCAGATCTTCCGTGCCCTTGAAGCCGATATGACTCTGGGAGCCGGCACTCTGCAGGTCACGTTGCGACTTGCCGGATGCAACTGCGCCATTATTGCCGCTACGATACATCCAGCCCATATCGACGTTGCCGTAGATGGTGACATTGGCCTGTGCGAAGGTGCTACCCGAGGCTGCCGCCGCTATGGCCAGTGCGATGAATTTTCTTGTCATGAATTGTCTCCAGATGTTTTCAATGATGTGTGCTGCCAGGGTGTTCTACCCGGACAGCGTTCCCCCGCTGCCATCGCTGCGATGGCATGGAAACCTGCTTGTTGCGAGGGCTGTGCCAGATTGAATTCGAACCGGGGAAAATCGACCAAACCTTTACCGGGCGGCTATTTTCAGGCAACGACCAGTATTTCGCGCCCGTGCAGGGCACTTGCCTGCACGCTCTGTTTCTGGACAGTTGCTCAAGGATGGAGCGAAATGAAGCAGCAGCTATTGCGCAAGTAAAACCGGGCGTCGAACAGAGGGAGTGCGCCCTGCACGGCGCGGCGGCCGGCAGGGTGTGGTGGGGTGGTGATGGGCTATTCGCGGTAGAAGCCGACGCCGATCATGCTGCCGTTTTCACGCCGAACGAAGCTGCGCTTTTGCTCGACTGCGTTGGTGACCGGGTTGCGCCAGACGTAGTCCACCGTGCCTTCGCCTTTGCTTCGGGCCAGTTCGAGCATTTCCCGGATCAGCGGCTTGCCTTCGACGTCGTGCAGGTCGCTGGCGTCAGTGCCGGTCCATTTCGGATTCATTCCATGGGCTTCGAATCTGCCGCTTTGCAGATTGACGGCGAAGACATAGAGGTCATCGCGCACGAAAGGGCCCTTGGTGTCGTTGAAGCTTTCCAGTGCCGCGGCCAGACCCTGCTTGCGGATCTGTGCGCTGGCGGCATCGAGCAGTTTGCGGGCGTCGTCGGCGGTCGAGCGTACGGCGTAATAGCCAACGCCGAGTATGTAATCGCCCTGACGATGCAGCCAGGCGAACTTGGGTTCGACACGGTTGCTCTTGCGGTTGAGCCAGACATAACGAATGCGCGCTTCTGCCTGCTTTTCGGTAACTGCGATCATCTCGCGAAAAAGCGGCGAGCCGGCGGCATCGACGCTGTCGAGCACCTTGAGGCCGATCAGGCTGTCCGGGGCGGCGCCATTGGCGACGTAGGTGCCCTGGCGGTCGATCACGTAAACATAGAGGTCCTTCTTGACGAAATGCCCCTTGCGGTTGTTGAAGGCAGCCCAGGCCTTCTCGTTGCCGTTGGCCTTCAGGTAGGCGACGGCTTCGTTGAACAGGGCGCGGGCTTCGCGCGGGGTGGCGTGATCGGCGGCGCCGGCCAGCGTGCTGGCTGCACCGATCAGCAGGGCGCCCAGGATGCGGGCGAATTTCAATGACTTCATTTTGGTCTCCGGGTGTGGTGAATGCTGTTGTGGGGTTCAGGCGCCGAGCGCGTGATGGATGTCCACTAGGCCATGGCGGGCGGCCAGGTGGAGCAATTTGAAATCACTGTCGGCATCGAGCTTTTGCCGGATCAGCGACAGATAGTTGAGGACGGTTTTGGGACTGACATGCATGGAACTGGCGATCCTGATCGCTGATTCGCCATGTGCCAGCATGCGCAGCACTTCGAATTCACGCGGCGTCAGGTGGGCCAGCGCGCCGTCGCCGTCGATCGCCTCCTCGGCCAGGACCTGGGCGATTTCCGGCGAGAAGACCCGCTTGCCGCAGGCAATTCGGCGGATACCGTCGATCACGTCAGCCGGCTCGCAGTACTTGGTCAGGTAGCCGAGTGCGCCGCTACGCAGGGCCTGAGTGATGTGACTGGCGCCATCGTGCATCGACAGGACCAGGATTTTCAGTTTCGGCTGGCGCAGCAACATGCCGCGGATCGCCTCAATGCCGCTGCTGCCGCGCAGGCTCAGGTCGACCAGCGCGACATCGGCTTCGGTATGCAGGATCAGGCTGTTGGCTTCGTCGGCGCTGCCGGCTTCGCCGACGACCTGCAGGCCTGGTTCGGCATCGAGCAGACGCCGGTAACCATTGCGAACGACGGCATGGTCATCGACCAGAATGATGCGAATCATGTCTCTAACTCCTCCTTGCTACGCTGTTCGGTAACGGCAGCCGGGCCTGCAAGTGCATGCCCTGGCCTGCTGCACCCGATAAACTCAGGTGGCCGCCGATCTTTGTCAGGCGTTCCCTTATCCCGAGCAATCCGCAGTGCAGACCGCTGTTTGCTGCAACGGCCATACCCCGGCCGTCATCTTCAATGCGCAACTGCAACTCCCCCCGGCCAGGCACGACGGCAATACGGCAACAGCGAGCGGCGCTATGCCGGACCACGTTGGTCAGTGCTTCCTGGACCAGCCGGTAGGCGGTCAGACCGACTTCACCGTCCACTTCAGGCAACGCGGTCGGCATCGACAACTGAAATTCGATGCCGGTCGCCCGTTGCTGCCAGCAGCTAACCAGTTCCTGCAATGCCGTGACCAGTTCGTCTGCTGTCAGGCCTCCGCTCTGCCGAGGCCGCAGGATTTCCTGCAGTTGTCGCCGGCATGCCTGCAGATCGCGTTGCAAGTCGCCGGCATACTCACGAAGCAGTGCCGGATTCAGCCGGTCGGCGTTGCGCTCGAGAAATGCTGCGGTCAAACCAATGACGGTCAGGCTCTGGCCCAACCCGTCATGCAAATCCCTTGCCAGAGATTCTCTCTCCTCGTCCTGTGCCGCCTGCAGTTGCTGGATCAGGCGATGCAGGCCGGCTTCGTGTTCGCGCCAGGGACGCAGCACGTGCCGGAGAATGAACACGCATGCTCCAGAAAGAAGCAACAAGGTGATGCAAAGTCGAACACTGTCTTCAAACCGGCTGCTCAGCAGCATTCCGCCGAGCAAGGCGGCGAACAACAAGATGATCTTTTTTTCCTGCGTCATGCGATTTCCAACGTTGAGAACAATGCTTGCCGCTCTGCAGGTTCCGTGCCGGCCACCCGGAAAATCCGGGAAAAACTCCCGGTTTGCCGCCGTCGATCTCCCGAGACATCGCCGCAAGCTGTCCCCGATACTCGGCTCGCCTGGTGTCAAACCCGGGCCGGCCCGAAGCATCGGGAACGCAAGGACACCCTTCTGGAGACGAAGAAAACATGAAATCGACCCGGTTCAATACCCGCCCCACGCTGCTGGCTGCCGTACTGGCCGCTTCCTTCTGCACCCCGGTCATGGCTGCCAAGTCCGTGAGTTGGGAAGACATCCTCAACGACGACAAGACCACCCAGGATGTGCTGTCCTACGGTCTCGGGCTCAAGGCCCAGCGCTTCAGCACGCTGACCCAGATCAATACGAAAAATGTCGAGCACCTGGTGCCGGCGTGGAGCTTTTCCTTCGGCGGCGAAAAGCAGCGTGGCCAGGAAGCTCAGGCCCTGGTGCACGATGGCGTGATCTACGTCACCGCGTCGTATTCGCGCATCTTCGCGATCGATGCCCGCACCGGCAAACGCCTGTGGGAATATGAAGCCCGCCTGCCCGACGACATCCGCCCCTGCTGCGACGTGGTCAATCGTGGCGCCGCCATCTACGGCGACAATATCTACTTCGGCACGCTCGACGCCGCCATCGTCGCGCTCAACAAGAACACCGGCAAGGTTGCCTGGCGCAAGAAGTTCGGCGACCACAAGGTCGGCTACACGATGACCGGTGCACCCTTCGTCGTGAAGGACGAGAAGAGCGGCAAGGTGCTGCTGGTGCATGGTTCGTCGGGTGACGAATTCGGCGTCGTCGGCTGGCTGTTTGCCCGCGATCCGGAGACCGGCGAGGAAGTCTGGGCGCGGCCGATGGTCGAAGGCCACATGGGCCGCCTGAACGGCAAGGAATCGACCCCGACCGGCGACAAGGAAGCGCCGTCCTGGCCACGTGACAAGGACGGCAAGCTGGTCGAGGCCTGGCATCAGGGCGGTGGCGCCCCGTGGCAGACGGCCAGCTACGACGTCGAGAAGAACATGGTGGTCATCGGCAGCGGCAACCCGGCGCCGTGGAACACCTGGCACCGGACCAAGGAAGGCGACGACCCGCGCAACTGGGACAGCCTGTTCACCTCGGGCCAGGCGTATGTTGACGCCAGCAACGGCGAACTCAAGGGCTTCTTCCAGCACACCCCGAATGACGCCTGGGACTTCTCCGGCAACAACTCGGTGGTCCTTTTCGAATACAAGGATCCGAAGACAGGCAAGCTGGTCAAGGCCTCGGCACACGCCGACCGTAACGGCTTCTTCTTCGTCACCGACCGCGAGAAGCTGACCAACGGTGCCGGCTATCCGAACAAGCCGACCTCGCTGATTGGCGCCTGGCCCTTTGTTGACGGCATTACCTGGGCCTCCGGCTTCGACCTGAAGACCGGCAAGCCGATCGAGAAGGACAACCGCCCGCCCAAGGTAAAGGATGGTGCCGAGAAGGGCGATTCGATCTTCGTCTCGCCACCTTTCCTCGGCGGCACTAACTGGATGCCGATGAGCTTCAGCCAGCAGACCGGCCTCTTCTACATCCCGGCCAATCATTGGGCGATGGACTACTGGACCGAAAAGCTGACCTACAAGGCCGGCTCCGCCTATCTCGGCCAGGGCTTCCGCATCAAGCGCCTGTTCGACGACCACGTCGGCATCCTGCGCGCCATCGATCCGAAGACCGGCAAGATCGCCTGGGAGCACAAGGAGAAATTCCCGCTCTGGGCCGGCACCATGACCACCGCCGGTGGCCTGTTGTTCACCGGCACCTCGGACGGCTACGTCAAGGCCTTCGATGCGAAGAACGGCAAGGAGCTGTGGAAGTTCCAGACCGGCTCCGGCGTGGTTTCCGTCCCGGTGACCTGGGAAATGGACGGCGAGCAGTATGTCGGCATCCAGTCCGGTTACGGCGGCGCCGTGCCGCTGTGGGGTGGTGACATGGCCGAACTGACCAAGCAGGTGACGCAGGGCGGTTCGATGTGGGTATTCAAGCTGCCCAAGGTGCTCACGCAGGGCAAGCGCTAAACAGCTCAGGCCTTCGCAAACCGGCCGGTTACGGCTGGCCGGTTTTTACGACAAGCGATGAAAGCAGACCATGTTGCGATATCTGATCGTTGCCATGATGAGCATGGCTACCGTAGCAACCCATGTCGCCGCCGATGAAGGGAATGATCCACCGGTGATCAATGGTTGTGCCATCTGGTCGCATACCCGTTGTCCCGGTGCCGACCTGCGTCATGCCGACCTCTCCGGCAAGAACCTGGCCGGTGCCGATTTTCGTGGTGCCAACATGGCCCGCGTCGACCTGCGCGGGGCCATGCTCGCCGGTGCCAATTTCGATGGCGCCGACCTCACCGGCGCCCGCATGAGCAAGGCTTCGGCCCCCACCGCCACCTTTCGCAAGGCCAGGTTGGTTGGCGCCGACCTCGAATTTGCCCGGCTCTTCCGCGCCGATTTCACCGACGCCGATCTGACCGCTGCCAACCTCGAAGCAGCCAAGGCAAACTTCGCCTGGTTCGAACGGGCCCGTCTGGTCGACGCCAACCTCCAGGAAGCCAAGCTTTACACCGTCAATCTGCGCGGCGCCGACCTGAGCGGCACCTATCGCCGCTATGCGGTATTCCAGGATGCCGACTTCACGGGCTGCACCGGCTGCCCGACCGACTGGTGAACGCCATGAAAATCCCCCAGCTTTCCCTGTTTGCCGGCCTGTTCGCGCTGCTCTTTGCCGGCACAGTGCACGCCATCGAAATCGCCACCCCGCCCGACGTCGACTATTCGGCCTTGCCGCCGCTCGGCCAGCAATGGCGCGACAGCAACCCCTACCGGGACGTAGCCGCCGCCCCCGAAATCGGCCGCGTCGCCTACAACCAGTCCTGCGCCCGCTGCCATGGCGCCGACGCCGCCACCAACGCCGCGCCGGCGCCCGATCTGCGCAACCTGAACCGCGCCTGCTGGCGCATCGTGAACACCGACCTGAAGGCCCGCTGCATCGCCGACAAGGACGCCTATTTCGCCAAAACCGTGCGTCACGGCAAGACCATCGTTGGCGTCATGCATATGCCGCCCTGGCAGGACGTCCTGCCGCAGGAGCTCGCCTGGTCCATCCAGGTCTTCATCGAAGCCCAGGCCGCCACCAAGGCTCGGGCTCAGGCGGCAGCCAGGTAAGCCAAAGCCGGCCGCCGCCGGATCGGCCTGACCGCCTTCCGCTTCGACACCGCAACCCGGCAATGCATTGCCGACAACAGTTTTGAAGCGAGTTTTGTCGATGATGCGCAGAAGACCGCGTGGGGTGAGCGGTTGGATGTGATTGTTGCGGTCGACGGGTGAAATATTGGGAAAATGGGTGAGTCGGGCTTTCGGCCAATCCGGCTATTGGCCCATGGGCTGGTGTCAGGCAGCAATCTCGCGCAGACCTGCCGTTCAGCTTCTGACCTCCTCGAACGGCAGCTTCTTCATCTGGTGAATACCTGCTTCCGACCCGAAGCGGTCAATCGGACTCAGGGAAAGCAGACATTGAACTCTCTGGTTAGCCAGCGCAGCCTAAAGCACGTGGGGGCCGGGCTGAAAGACCAGCTTAGGCTTCACATTGGGCTCTTGAACTGTGAATGGCTCCTACGAAACCGGGGATTCTCCGCTTTTGGGGAGTAGGCTACAACCTTCGGATCGATCTCCACTCGCCGGGCCATTACATCGTGCAGTTCCCCAAGTGATGCAACCACGGCAAGGTCGTTAATGACGTTGCGATAGATTGCACAAAACCCTACCTCGCGGCGCATATCTCTAAGAAACGGTGGAAGTGGCACCTTTAGATCGATGTCTGGAAAGGGGGGGAGACCGGCCATGCCTCCTATGGCGTTATACACGGTGATGAGCCGGGTAACTGGTACACCTTGGCGGGTCTTGACGGAATACTTCTCCCGCATTGAGGCAGATACACGCTGCACCGCAGCAGTGAGTTTTTCGAGCCTGCGATTGCCTTGGGCCAATGACTGATCGTGGAATGCTTCGTGAAGTTCGTTTAACTGAGCACGCGCTTCAACGAAAGGTTTGTCCAATCTGATCTCCTCTAGGGCGTGGATTGCCGCAGAGGGGTCTCCGCATTGCTGCGCGAGCCAAGCAGAGAACACCGGTAAGTCGCATGCTGCGAGTATTGGCGAGCCTGCGGTGTGGACCTCCGCAATATCTCTGCTGAGTGACATCGAAACTTGCTTGACGAGTCGTCGAGGAAAATCCGCATGGTATTGAAAGCGCTGCGCGATGTAGTGCTGTTGGTAGGCTTGACGAATCGGATAAAGAAACGAGTCTGCTTTAAGGTGTGCTGCCGCGAGGGTATAGAAGATAGCTCTGTTCGCGATCCAAACTAGCGATGCAACGAAGGCGGGAATTGCGCCGCTAACTGGCCCGGTTTCGCCGATCCCCCAACGCGCATCAGGCACCTTGTAGTCCTTGGTAATAGGATTTCCATACCGGTCAACCAGTTCGACATCCGGCTTTATCCATTGTCCGGCATTCTTGGCATCACCAAGCTCTTGGAAAATGGCAGTAGCGACGGCCCCATATTTGCGGAATTCTTGGCTTCCTTCCTCCGCAAGCACCTTCAAGGTAAGGTGGTAGATACTGCTCCCGATATCCCATGTGCAAACCATGTGGGACTGAAGTAATTCAAAAAGCGCTTGGAACTCGTTATTAGCAAAGTTCCCTCCATGAATCTTCGGTCGAATACCTGCTGCAATGGTGTCGGCCGTGGCTGCGACTTGCTGTAGCCCAAGAGCAGCCGGATCGATGTGCGTTACCTGAGGGAACGCTTGGCGCCGGCCTTCACGGAGGCCTGGGATGTAGTCATCTATGACTGCCAAGTCGTCATAGAAAAGTCGCGCCTGAACGAAGTTCTCGAAAGCCACCAGATCGACATCTATCGAATCTGTACTCCTTGACGGCGCTTGTCCAAGAATGCGCTGAACGCCAGTCAAAGTCGCGTTGTCTGTAAGGGCTGTGGTCATGGTTTGTGAAGTAAAACTGTTATTGAATTGATATTTCCCCACGGATTATGCGCGCGGTATCCAATGCAAGGTAACGAAACTACCGTTCCATAGCGCCTGTATACGAACTCCAATACTCGAAAGCGAGATGGGCGAATGTCCGCTTTCGGGATAGCATCCCGACGGACCGCTCCTGGCCGATTGTACTCATTGGGCATTTTGTCCGAAAGCGGTCTGTGGCAACATCGCGACCAACGGCGAGCGGCTGCTTGCGGGAGCGCATCCCCAAAGGCAGTCTTCAGCCAGGAGTTGCCGCACGACGTTTCCACAATGCAGCCATTCAAACGCCTGCGCTACTCCCTAAGTGGCCAGAATAGCGAATCCCATGCATCGCCAATGCTGTAGTTCATCTTGTGATTGCAGCAATTACAGCCACAAACTATTGAACACTCGCTTTTTCGATTATGTTTCGCTCAAAACTTACCAGTTCATGAATACGACTGGTTCGCGGGTCATAAACCCATTCATTGTCAAAAAACGTTTTCAGGCGATGGGACATGTAGCAGTTCCCCACAACAAGCGAGTGAAAACGGTTCCCGTCAAGTCGTCGGCCTTCTATTCGGCTTAGCGAATATTCTGGCAGTTCGGACATAATGAAATCGGAAACGATCAGCAGATCTGCGTTTTTGTAAGCATCCTCTTCCATCTTATCCAATGCGTGCTCAAGGGCTGGAGCAACATCAGTGCCTCCGTGAAATGACATCCCTAGAAAGCGTAGCAGGGATTCCATGCCGATATCTGCACTCAAATCCAAAGTGTAGATACCTGTCGAGAAATTGATCAGGTAACAGGGTCTTTTCTGCTCCCTTGCTTTCGTGGCGAGGAAAAGAGCGACAGCCTTGGCAACAGTCTCGGGCGTACCGTTCATTGATCCGCTGGTGTCGATACAAATAACCATTGGGCCTTGCTTTTCGGCTTCTTTAATACTTCGCTCTTCTTCTGTTTCCACATGCCTATGAATGTTTTGAATACCGTTCATATCAAAGCACATAAGACTGGATTCGACATATTTCAGGTCGAATAGGATGGCAGTGTCAGGGTCTGCAAGTAGCGCAAGTTCAGAGGGCAACACATGTTCAAGATCACGCCCGAGCCGGATGCCGATAATTTCCTCCCGTGAGTTGATGTCAGGAAGGTTTGCTTGAACAGGAGTGACGGACCTGACGCGCTCAATTTTTTCCGACAGTTCAATTTGTCGGATTTTTCCCAAGAGTTCGCACAACGTCCTGATACCATTATCTTCCGCAAGGTATTTTGCCCATCGCTCGAATTGCTGGATGTCCTGAGCAGTGAGACTCCCCTTGGACAGGTCAAGCAAGAGGCCCGTATCTAGGCCAAGCTCTTGAAGCCGCTCTCGCAAGCTCTTCAATGAGCGCAATATTTTTTCGAGTTCTACCATGAGAGCAGCCCGGCGTGCCTCGATTTCTCGAAGTTCCCATTCCGTACGAACTCGATCCATTCGCTTTTGCCATTCATTCAACAAGAGGCGGATGCCAATTGAGGTGTCGTCAGCGCGCTTTTGGGCAATGGGCGTTTTCGGCGTTTTTGATTTGAACTGACCTCGCCAAAACGATTCGTTAGCGGGATGCCCAGTTTCCTTGCAGAAATCCATGTACCCATCCACAGCCTTAGCAAGGTCGCTCTCGGAAATGGCTGGGTTTTGCAGGCGATTGTGCCAGTCGAAAAAATCTTGTTCTTGCGATAAGAAAGGAAATCTCGAATCGAGAATGGACGTAGTCGCCAACTCCCATTCCCTGATTCGATCAGTGACGTGGCTACGGATGGCATTCGAACTGGCCAGCAATGGTGAATAGGAAGAGCCTATCTCGTCGCGGATGCTTTCTGACGCGATTACGATTGGGCTTATCGGCATAGCTCTTCAAGCCGTTCGCAATCCTTGATACGGAGTTTCAAGCTTTCAACCTGCTCAGAAATGCCGAGAATCGCCAGATTGGTTTTTTCGGTTGGCACAAAAAGAGAAGCAAGCTCAGATTCAATTTTTGAAAAATTATTGGTTACTATTTCTAATGCTGATAGAAGCTGAGACTTGATTTCAGAAACTGATTTGGATAGTGCCGCAATAAGCCGCTGGTTGACACCTTCTTTTTTATCTCCTTTTTTAATCAGGATGGCTGGCGTGAAATTGACGGAATCTCTGTTCTGTATATATTGAACCTTACACGACCCTTGCCCATCGAAAGAGCATTCGATTTCTCGAATCACATTGCCCGATATATCCACGGGCGTGAAGGGGGTTTGGGATTTGATTTTTTCACATGAAAGGTAAATCAACTTACTTGAGTTGTAGTGTCCTGAGCGAGGAAAATTTGGGGCGAATTTAAAGAACTCTTTTCCCTGTATTTTTTCTGTCTTGTATATGTCTGACGAATGAAATAGCTCCTCGGATATTTCTTGCTCGAGGGTTTCCTTTTTTCGGTCAATATCGGCCAAGCTATATTCACTATTAATTCCCGATGCCTTTACCGCCTCCATGACAATATCCGTCACTGCCTGATGATTTTTTTCTTCCGTCCAAAGGCAATGCTGCAATAGCAACGCATCGCTATGGTTGGTTGCCATTCTTCCATTAAAGAACGCCGCAGCCTTCATCAATATGGCAGCGCGTTGCCAACGCCGATCAGATACGTAAATCGCGGTCGACTCATCCAACTTCGCCAGTTTTTCACGGATCAGATGAATGATCGTCAGTGTTTCTGAGGACAGCGCGACTGAGTGGATTTGTTGCTGCCAAGCATCCCATTCGTCAGATTTAATGCGAAGCTCCTCAGAAACATTAGCCTCTGCCGAACTAGGTTTACTGTTCAGTAAGAACTCGAAATGTTGCAGCTCACCGATGGGCTGAACCATCAAGCGGACAATGAAACGATCATATAGCGCCTCTAGCCCTTGGTTGATGTCTGGCGTTTCATTTGATGCAGCAAGTAATGCCTTGAGCGGCACTTGCTCTATGGTTTCACCATTCTTGAATATCCGTTCGTTGATGAGTGTCAGAAGGGTATTCAGGATTGCAGGACTGGATTTCCAGATCTCGTCGAGAAAGGCGAAATCTGCTTTCGGGAGATAGGAATCTGTCTTCCGAATATAGTGATCCTCCTTTAATGCCTTGATCGAAACAGGGCCGAATACTTCCTCAGGTGTGCTGAAGCGGTTCATCAAATATTCAAAGTAGGCCGGTTTATGAAAGGCGCAGGAGAGGCGCCTGGATATCAGGCTCTTTGCTGTCCCTGGTGGGCCATACAGAAATGTATTCTGCCCACAGAGTACCGCCAGGAGTGAAACAGCAATGATTTCCTCCCGTTCGTACATGCCCGCACTAATTGCTTTGATCAGATGGTCAATTCGGTCTCGCAGGGAATTCGTATCTGAGGTTTTGTTGTTTCTCATGAAGGCACCGTTGTGATGATCTGTTATGGCGACGTAAGCCACATGTTGGTAACTAACGCACGCGAAATTTTTGATTACTTTGCGCGTAGGTAAAGTTGTTTTTGGGTTTGGCTGCCAGGTGGTAGGCGTTCTTCGGTAATGAACAAATCAGTCTTGGCTTTTACCAAGTCAGATAATTTCTTGAAGCCATATACCCGAGAATCAAAGTCCGGTTGGAGCTTTGTGAGATAGCTGCCGAAAGTGCCAAGATGAGCCCATCCGCTTTCATCTGAAGATTCCTCAAGAGCGGAAAGGAGAAAACCCTTGGGAAAAACAGTGGAATCCAGCCCTTCTGGGGTGAGTTTTGCCACCGCAACAGGAATCGCATCAGACTTGTTTGGAACCACTTCGGGTTCGGGGGCGGGGCGGCGCAGTACCTCTGTGAGGATAAATTTATTGCACGCATTTCGAAATGCATCAGGGGTTTTCTGTTCACCAAAACCCAAAACCAATAGACCTTCTTCTCTAATGCGAGTGGCTAGACCCGTAAAGTCACTATCACTGGTAATCAGGCAGAAGCCATCTAAACGGCGGGTATAGAGCAGATCCATCGCGTCAATGATGAGTGTGCTGTCCGTCGCATTTTTTCCTGTTGTGTATGCGAATTGCTGGACTGGCTTGATGGCGTATTTCTGAAGAACTTTTTTCCAGGATGAGCTGTTCGGGGAAGTGAAATCGCCATAAATCCGCTTGACAGAAGCTTCGCCAAACCGAGCCACTTCCGCGAGGATTCCTTCGATAACGGCAGCTTGTGCGTTGTCCGCATCGATAAGCACTGCAAGCCGGAGGGTTGGTTCTTCGGATTCAATTTTTGCTACCAGTCGTGGGGAAACCATTGCGCCGCCTGAGAAATTTTACAGAGTCAAAATCATAGTGCATATACGCTAGGAGTTGCTTAAGCCGTACGACACCGGTTTGAGGATTGCCAACAGTAGCGAGCCGATATAACTAATGATCAAGCTTGGAGGATGAACGACCCCTCCAATCGCAAACCTACCGTTCAATCCCCGATGGGATGAGTGTCTCTTGTGGGTCGAGAGCACGTATTCGCCAGAAGGGAAAGCTGCCGCTCAGGACCTCTCAAGGCTAAGCGGCAGGTAAGCGGCCGATAGCAGCCCGATTGAGCGCCTTATGCCAATGGCCGGAATGGCCGAATTCCCCGCGTACGTCCTAAGCACTCTCCCAAGTCAATTCAATCCGGAAAAACCGCAAATTTTTGCGGTCGACCGCAGAATTCGCGCAGTTTTGTCATCAGGGCAGCCTCCGCACTAATCCCAACATTATTGGCTGGAATAAGTCGGGAGCTTCCGGCAGAAGACCGTGCGCATCTGCTTGCACTGCCGTCGCACAGCACGCCGGCCATGATCACCGGGCAGTCGAGATGCCGACCGGCGGGTAGCGCCGGTCTTCGGTCAGGCAGCTAACCGTCTTGCTGCAAATGGAAGCAACTGCTCCACGCTTGAACAGCGTGCCTGCTGCATCGGATGCTCGCGCGGGACAGGGCGGGGTTCTGGTGTTGGCACGGCGCTTGCGAACTCACTACCAAACAGCCCACAGGGCGTGGAGTGAGACATGAATCTGATGACAGGCATTGCCGCCGTTTTGCTGGCGGTGCTGGCGACTGTCCGGCCTGCGCTGGCCGGGCAGGACGAGGTCGATCCGCTGGCGTCGCCGCGCTGGGCGGATATGCGCTACCTGTTCCCGGAAGGGGCGACGCTGCGTTTCGATCCGCGGGTCCGGGTGCTGGCGCCAGCCGTGGCCGAAAATCCGCTGCAGGTGCCGCTTACTGTGGACGCCAGCGAACTCGGGCCGGTCAGTGAGGTGCTGGTTTTTGCCGATTTCAATCCCATCGTCGAGGTGATGCGCTTTTTTCCGGAGGCAGCACCGGCCTGGCTGGGTTTTCGCATCAAACTGCAGCAATCGACGCCGGTGCGGGCGGCGGCGCGGACAGCCGATGGTGTCTGGCACGTCGGCGGCACCTGGGTGACCACGGTCGGCGGAGGCTGCACTGTGCCCTCGGCCAAGGCGGGTAGCCCGGACTGGCAGGCGCGGCTCAATCAGGTCAGCGGCCGGCAGTGGAACAGGGGGGCGCAGGCTGACCGGATCCGGCTGCGCATCGAGCATCCGATGGATACTGGCCTGGTTGCCGGAATTCCCGCTTTTCACCTGGATCAGGTGGAGTTGCTAGACGCGGCGGGCCAGCGCCTGATGCGCCTGCAACTGCACGAGCCGGTCAGCGAGAACCCGGTGTTCACGCTGCGTCGTGGCGCTGTCGCCGGGCCGGTCGAGGTGCGCGGCTACGACAACAACGGTAATGCCTTCCACGCGAGGATAGCGCCATGAAGCGCTGGTTGTCGGGCTTTCTTGTGCTGCTTGCCGGGGCTGCCGGGGCTGCCGATTTCGATTACGGGCTCAAGGCGCAGCGGGTTGCCGATGGTGTCCATGCGTTTATCGGCAAGACCGAGGACTTTACGCCAGCCAACGGTGGCAACATCGTCAATACCGGTTTCATCGTCGCGCCGGGCGGCATCATCGTCATCGACAGTGGACCGTCGCGCCGCTACGGCGAGCAGATGCGCCGGGCGATTGCCGCCGTGGATCAGCGGCCACTGGTGCTGGTCATCAACACCCATCATCATCCCGACCATTTTCTCGGCAACCAGGCCTTTGCAGGCGTGCCGCTGGCGGCGCTGCCGGGCACCATCAAGGGTATTGGCGAGGAGGGCAATGCCTTTGCTGAAAACCTTTTTCGCCTGACCGGCGACTGGATGCAGGGTACTGAAGTCGTGGTTCCCGGGCAGGCGCTGCGGGCCGGCCACCAGGAAACTGCCGGGCGCCGCCTGCGCCTGCTGGCACTGGCCGGACATACCGAGGCCGATCTGGCGATTTACGACGAAACCAGCGGCGTGCTGTTCACCGGGGATCTCGGTTTTTTCGAGCGGGCGCCGACGACACCGCACGCTGATGTCGGCCGCTGGCTGGCGGCACTCGATGCGCTGGAGGCGATCACCCGCGAGCCGGGTTTCCGGGCGATCGTTCCCGGGCATGGGCCGGTGGCGCGCGATGCCGCGCCGCTGCGGCAGACCCGCGCCTGGTTGAACTGGCTGCAGATGGCCCTGCGCCGTTCGGCGGAAGAGGGGCTGGACATGAACGAGACGATGGCACGCGCGATCCCCGCCGAGTTTGCCGTGCTACCGCTATCCGCCAGTGAATACCGGCGCTCGGTCGGCCATCTGTTCCCGGGGGTCGAGCAGGAAATTCTCGAACCGGCACGTTGAAACAGCCATTATTACAACCGGAGACAAAATGAAAACTCACCGCATGAACCCGCTCGCCACCTGCTTGGCGCTGGCCTTTGCCGCGCCGGCGCTGGCCGACGAGGCAATCCGTTTCGACCCGATGGTGATCACCGGCAGCCGGGTCGAGCAGAGCACGTTCGATCTGCCTGCTGCGGTCGACGTGGTCGATTCGGCAAAAATTGGCGCCGCCCAGCTTGGGGTAAATGCTTCCGAGGCACTGGCAAGTGTGCCCGGGATCGTCGTCCAGAATCGTCAGAACTACGCCCAGGATCTGCAGATTTCGTCGCGCGGTTTTGGCGCCAGAACCGCCTTCGGCGTCCGCGGCATCCGTCTGGTGGCCGATGGTATTCCGGCGTCGATGCCGGACGGACAGGGGCAGGCGGCGACCTTCAATCTCGACCGTGCCGAGCGCATCGAGGTCATGCGTGGGCCGCTGTCGTCGGTTTATGGCAACGCGGCGGGCGGCGTCATCCAGTTGTTTACGCCGGATGGCAAGGGGCGGCCAAGTATTGAGGGCCGTTTCAGCGCTGGCAGCAACGACACCTGGAAGAGCGATCTGGCCAGCCAGGGCGAGGTCGGCGGTCTGGCCTATGTCGTCGATGCCTCGCGTTTCGTGTCCGATGGTTACCGCGACCATAGCGCCGTCCGGCGCGACCAGGGCCTGGTCAAACTCGGCGTTTCGCCGAGCCCGGACGGGCGGCTGACTTTTGTTGCCAGCAGCTTCCGCCAGATCGCCGACGACCCGCTCGGGCTCGACTGGGCCGCTTACCAGAGCCGGCCGGAAGGCGTCACCCCGGGCGCACTCAGTTTTGATACGCGCAAGCGGATCAGCCAGCAACAGGCCGGGCTCAATTACGAGCATCGTTTCGGCGAACATGCCCTGCAGTTGTCGACCTACGCCGGCCAGCGCTCGGTGATCCAGTACCAGTCCATCCCGGTCGGGGTGCAGGGCAATCCGCGCCATTCGGGCGGCGTCATCGATTTCGACCGCAGCTTTGCCGGCGCCTCGGCGCGCTGGATTGCCCGCAGCCGGCTGGCCGGCGGCCGGCTGACGACAACCCTGGGCGTCGATTACGAGCGTTCGCTCGATGACCGCCAAGGCTACGAGAATTTCATCGGTGCCACGCTCGGGGTCAAGGGCCGCCTGCGCCGCGACGAAACCGACCGGGTGGCGGCTAGCGGTGTCTATGTGCAGGGCCAGTGGCAGGGCGAGCGCTGGGGTTTCAGCGGCGGCCTGCGCCATAGCCGGGTTGGCTTCAAGGTCAGCGACCACTACATCGTCGCCGGTAACGGTGACGACAGTGGTGAGGTCGACTACCGCAAGACGACGCCGACGCTGGCAGCAACGTTCGCGCTGACGCCTGGCGTCAATCTCTACGCCAGCGTTGCCCGCGGTTTCGAGACACCATCGCTGAACGAGCTTTTCTATTCCGGGCCGGGTGCCAGCTTCAGTTTCGACCTCAAGCCGGCGACCAGTACCCACCTGGAAACCGGTATCAAGGCCCTGCTCGGCAACAACAGCCGGCTGGACATCGCGCTGTTCGAAGTGCGGACCCGGGATGAACTGGTGGTGGCTGCCTCGGCTGGCGGTCGCACCAGCTACATCAACGCCGGTCGTACCCTGCGCCGTGGCATTGAGGCGGCGCTCGACGTGCGCTGGTCGGGGGGCTTTTCCGGTCGTCTCGCCTACACCGGCCTGCGCGCCGAATTCGACGAGGCCTATACCGGCAACAGTGGTGTCGTCGCTGCCGGCAACCGCCTGCCCGGCGTGCCGTCCTCGCAGTTGTACGGCGAACTGGCTTGGAAACATGCGGTCAGCGGTTTCCAGGCGGCGATCGAAACGCTGGCGCGGAGCCGGGTCTATGTCGACGACACTAATGCCGCGCGTTCGGCACCCGGCTACGCGATCGCCAACCTGCGCTTCGCGCTTGATCGCGATTACGGCGCGTTGTCGGTCGGTACCTTCCTGCGCATCGACAACCTGTTCGATCGCCAGTACGTCGGTTCGGTAATCGTTGGCGACAGCAACGGCCGCTATTACGAATCAGCGCCCGGCCGCAACTGGCTGGCCGGGGTAACGCTGAAACACCGTTTCTGAACGATGCCGTTCAGACCACGCCCTGCGCCAGCATTGCATCGGCAACCTTGACGAAGCCGGCGATGTTGGCGCCATTGACGTAGCTGACCTTGCCATCCGGGCCTCGTCCATACTTCAGGCAGGCTTCGTGGATGTTGCACATGATCTCGTGCAGGCGGGTATCGACTTCTTCACGCTGCCAGGAGAGGCGCATGGCGTTCTGGCTCATCTCCAGGCCGGAGGTGGCGACGCCGCCGGCGTTGCTGGCCTTGCCCGGGGCGTAGAGCACGCCGGCTTCTTCGAAAACCCGCACTGCTGCTGCCGTAGACGGCATGTTGGCACCTTCGGCGACGCAGATCACGCCGTTGTTCACCAGGGTCCGAGCATCGTCACCGTCGAGTTCATTCTGTGTCGCGCAGGGCAGGGCGATGTCCACCGGTACGTGCCACGGACGGACGCCGGGCAGGAAGTCGGCCTTGACGCGCTCTGCGTAGTCGCTGACACGGCCATAGCGGTGGTTTTTCACCTCCATCAGTTCGGCCAGTTTCTCCGCCGTGAAGCCATCGTTGTCGACGACGGTGCCGCTTGAGTCGGAGACAGTGATGACCTTGGCGCCGAGCGCCATGGCCTTTTCCACGGCGTACTGGGCGACATTGCCGGCGCCGGAAACGCTGACCCGCCGGCCGGCGAAGCTGCAGCCTTGCTGGGCGAGCATCTGCTCGGCGAAATAGACGGTGCCGTAGCCGGTGGCCTCCGGGCGGATCAGCGAGCCGCCAAAGCTCAAGCCCTTGCCGGTGAACACGCAGTCGGCGCGGTTCGACAGCTTTTTCATCATGCCGGCCATGAAACCGACTTCGCGCCCGCCAACGCCGATGTCACCAGCCGGCACGTCGGTGTCGCTGCCGATGTGGCGGAACAGTTCGCTGACGAAGGCCTGGCAGAAGCGCATGACTTCGCCCGGGCTGCGGCCCTTCGGGTCGAAATCGGAGCCGCCTTTGCCACCGCCCATCGGCAGCGTCGTCAGCGCGTTCTTGAAAGTCTGCTCGAAAGCCAGGAACTTCAGGATCGACAGGTTGACCGAAGGATGGAAGCGGATGCCGCCCTTGTACGGGCCGATGGCCGACGAGTGCTGGATGCGGTAGCCGCGGTTGACCTGCACTTCGCCATGATCGTCCACCCAGGAAACGCGGAACATGATGACCCGTTCCGGTTCGACCAGGCGGTCGAGCAGGCCGTGCTCGGCATATTTCGGATGTTGCTGGATATACGGCCAGAGGCTTTCGATGACTTCGGTGACCGCCTGATGGAACTCGGGTTGCCCGGGGTTTCGTGCGGCAACGTGTTGGGTGAATTCCTCGAATGACTTGTAGCGCACGATATTGGGCTCCCTGGCGTGTTTTTCAGTGTTGTGGTGATTTGTCTTCGGCCGGGCCGGCAGTCGGCTGGGTGACGCCGACGACAACCAGTCGGCGGGTATTGCCACCCGGGAAATCCCAGTCGATTTCATGGCCGATGCACAGGCCGATCAGCGCGGCGCCAACCGGGGCGAACACGGATATCCTGCCCTGCGCCGGGTCGGCTTCTTCCGGGAAAACGATCTCGACTTCACGGCTGTTGCCGGTTTCGAGTTCGGCGTAGCGTACGCGTGACCCCATCGTGACGGTGTCGTTCTGTATTGATTCGTCCTGGACGACAATTGCGCGTTCAAGCTCTGCACGTAAATCGGGCGGGGGCTGGCTCGCCATCAGGCGGACAAAGTCGGTCTCGCCGATGATCAGGTTAGTTTGTTGCATTTAAAGTGTTTTTTCTTTTGTTTCTTGAGGTGGTTAATCTTGTTTTGAAGACTTGGGATGTTAGATCGCTTGCTGTCACTTGATAAGTCGGCAACTTTGAATAAAACTGTTTCCAATTTGATAACAATAAAGTTCCGAGATGAGTGATATCAACGACATGCTGCTGTTTGCCCAGGTGGTCAAGGCCAGGAGTTTTTCCGGGGCGGCACTGCGGCTCGGTATCTCGAAGTCGCGGGTCAGCAAGGCCGTGGCGCGACTGGAAACGGCGCTCGGGGTCCGTCTGCTCCAGCGCAGCACCCGGCGGCTCAGCCTGACCGAAGTTGGCGAAGCCTACTTCGAGCATTGCGACCGCATCCTCGATGAGCTGGCGCTGGCCGACAACACGGTCAGCAGCCTGCATCAGGAGCCGCGGGGGCGGTTGAAATTCAGCGCGCCGGTTGCTTTCAGCACCCTGCACGTGGCCCCGGCCTTGCCGGATTTCATGGCGCAATATCCCGACGTGTCGGTGGACATGACGATCAGCGATCGTCTTGTCGATCTGGTCGAGGAAGGTTATGACCTGGCGCTGCGCATTGCGCCGGAGCCCGGCTTGAATCTCGTGGCCCGGCGCCTGGCGCCAATCCGGCGCAAGATCTGCGCGAGTCCATCCTATCTGGCGCGGCGCGGCATACCGCGGGTTCCCGAAGATCTGGTCGGGCACAATTGTCTCGACTACACCTACATGAATGCCCAGGGGTTCTGGCATCTTCAGGGGCCGCAAGGCGATGCTTCGGTAGCGGTTTCCGGCACCTTGCGCATCAACGACGATGAGGCGCTGTCGCAGGCCGTGCTTGGCGGTCTGGGACTGGCCCTGTTGCCGACTTTCATCATCGGTAGCGAACTGCAGGCCGGCCGGCTGGTCGAAGTCTTACCCGGCTATGTGCCAGTCGAGCGCTTCATTTACGCCGTGCATCTGCCCAACCGGCATTTGCCGCTGAAAGTCAGGGCTTTTGTCGATTTCCTGCAGCAACGTTTCGGCGATGATCCCTATTGGGATCAGGCGCAATCCGGTGATGACTCGGAGCGGCTGTGGCTGGGATTGAGTCGTTGAACAGGAGATGTTGATGCGGCATGGATGGATGATGGCGGGCTTGCTCGCAACTGGTTTTTGCCTGACCGGATTTGCCGTTGGGGCCGAGCAGCCGCCGATCCGCAGCGAACGGGAAAACTTCCGTATCGAGGTGGTCGCGGCGGGCTTGGAACATCCCTGGTCGGTTGCTTTTCTGCCTGATGGCCGTTATCTGGTTATGGAACGTCCGGGACGCCTGCGCGTCATCGATGCCGACGGTCGTCTCGATCCACGTCCGGTTGCCGGAATTCCCGCGGTTTCGGCGCGTGGTCAGGGCGGTCTGCTCGATGTCGTCTTGCACCCGGGGTTCGCCGGGAACGGGTGGGTGTATCTCAGTTATGCGGGCGCTGGCGAGGGTGGTGTCGGTACCGAGGTGTTGCGCGGACGCTGGGTCTCCGATCGCGCCGGTAATCGTCTGGTCGATGTGCAGGTCATCTACCGGCAGTGGCCGAAGTCGGATGGTGGCGTGCATTTCGGCTCCCGGCTGGTGTTCGATCGAGCCGGATTGCTCCATGTCACCCAGGGCGATCGGGGCGAAATGGCGCGGGCCCAGCGCCTCGACGATCTCGCGGGCAAACTGGTGCGGCTTCACGACGATGGCGGCATTCCTGCAGACAATCCCTGGCGGGGTGTTGCCGGCGCCCGTCCGGAAATATTCAGCGTCGGCCACCGCAGCATGCAGGGCGCGGCGCTGCATCCGGTCACCGGCGAGTTGTGGACGCACGAGCATGGCCCGCAAGGCGGCGACGAGATCAATGTCGCCCGGATCGGGCGCAATTACGGCTGGCCGGTGATCACTTTTGGGGTCAACTACGGTATTGGCACAAAAATCGGTGTCGGTACGCAGCGCGAAGGGCTGGAGCAGCCCTTGCATCAATGGACACCGTCAATCGCGCCCTCCGGGATGGCGTTCTATACCGGCGATCGTTTTCCCGGCTGGCGCGGCAACCTGTTCGTCGGCGCGCTCAAATTCCAGATGCTGGTCCGGCTGGAGCTTGATGGCGAGCGTGTCGTTCGCGAGGAGCGCTTGCTGACCGGTCGCGAGGGGCGTATCCGCGATGTCCGTCAGGGCCCGGACGGGTTGCTTTACCTGCTGACCGACGCCAGTAACGGAAAATTGTTGCGTCTGGTGCCGGTCAGTACGCCCTGACGATCAGACCCGATGGTTCATCAAGGCCTTCAGGCCATTTACGTTCAGGATGCGGATATGCTTTTGCTGGACAGCGATGTAGCCTTCTTCCTGGAACTTCGAGAAGGCGCGCGACACGGTTTCCAGTTTCAAGCCGAGATAGCTGCCGATTTCCTCACGCGTCATCCGCAGGTAGAACTCGGCATGCGAGAAGCCGCGGGCGGTGAAGCGCTGCGACAGGTTGAGCAGGAAGGCGGCCAGTCGTTCCTCGGCGCGCATCGTGCCGAGCAGCATCATGACGCCATGGTCGCGGACGATTTCGCGGCTCATCACCTTGTGGAAGTGATGCTGCAGGTTGTGGATCTCGCGCGACAGGGTTTCCAGCCGCGAGAACGGGATCGCACAGATCTCGCTGTCTTCGAGTGCGATCGCGTTGCAGGTGTGATGTTCGGTGCTGATGCCGTCGAGACCGAGCAGTTCGCCGGCCATCTGGAAACCGGTGACCTGGTCGCGTCCGTCTTCGAGCAGCACGTCGGTCTTGAAGAAACCGCTGCGGATCGCGTAGATCGAGTCGAAGGCTTCGCCGGCACGGTACAGGTGATCGCCGCGCTTGATGCGACGCCGGGTCGAAATCAGGTCGTCGAGACGCTCAAGCTCTTCCAGGCTGAGGCCGAAGGGCAGGCAAAGTTCGCGCAGATTGCAGTTGGAACAGGCCGTCTTGATGACGGACAGGGAAATCTCCTGATTCAACGGTATTGTATTGGGCATTGGCAACCTGCATCGGCTTGATCCATGTCAACCGAAAATGCGATCCATCCCCACATAATCGAACCTAAACTTGGCGCTATGTTAAATGAATTTCGCAACTGAAAACCTCGTCTTCGATCCACAGATCATTCGCCGTTTTGACGTGAACGGTCCTCGTTACACGTCGTATCCGACAGCAGACCGCTTTGTCGAAGCATTCGACTCGGAGGCTGCTGCGCTCTGGCTCGGCAAGCGCAACATCGGCGGAATAAGCCGGCCGCTGTCATTATACTTCCACATCCCTTTCTGCAACACCATCTGTTACTACTGTGCATGTAACAAGATCATCACCAAGGATCACGGGCGCAGTGCCAAGTACCTGAAGTACCTGGGCAAGGAGCTGGCGCTGCAGAGTGCGGCGCTGGAAGGCCGCGATGGCGAGCATGAGGTGATCCAGCTGCACTGGGGTGGCGGTACGCCGACTTTCCTGTCGCATGATGAAATGCGGCAGTTGATGGCCGAGACGCGCAAGCACTTCAAGCTGCTTGATGGTGGCGAGTACTCGATTGAAGTCGATCCGCGCAAGGTCGATCGGGCGACGGTTGAGTTGCTTGGCGAACTTGGTTTCAACCGGATGAGCGTCGGTGTCCAGGATTTTGACGAGAAGGTTCAGGTCGCCGTCAATCGCGTGCAGAGCGAGGAAGAAACCGCTGACGTGATCACGGCAGCCCGTGCCAGCGGTTTCAAGTCGGTATCGGTCGACCTGATCTACGGTCTGCCGCATCAGAACGTGATCGGCTTCAACCGTACGCTGGAACGCGTGCTGGCGATGGACCCGGATCGTCTGTCGATCTACAACTATGCTCACCTGCCTGGCCTGTTCAAGCCGCAGCGCCGTATTGCCGATGCTGACCTGCCGACGGCGGAGGAGCGCCTGCAGATTCTCGCGCTGGCCATTCGCAAGTTGACCGACGCCGGTTATGTCTTCATTGGCATGGATCACTTCGCCAAGCCCGACGACGAACTTGCCGTGGCCCAGCGCCAGGGGCGGCTGCACCGCAATTTCCAGGGGTATTCGACCTATGCCGACTGCGACATGCTGTCGTTCGGCATCTCGTCGATCAGCAAGGTCGGGCCGACCTACTACCAGAACGTCAAGACGCTGGACGAGTATTACGACCGTCTCGATGCGCCGATGTTGCCGATTGTGCGCGGCATCGAACTGAATGCCGACGATATCCTGCGGCGTTCGATCATCCAGGCCTTGATGTGCCACTTCGAGTTGTCCATCGAGAGCATCGAAAGCTCGCACCTGATCGATTTCCACAAGTATTTTGCGGCGGAAATCGAGGATCTGCGGGAGATGGAGCGTGGCGGTCTGCTGAAGATTGAGCGCGACTGGATTACCGTTCTGCCGCCGGGGCGCATGCTGGTGCGCGTGATCTCGATGGCTTTTGACCGTTATCTGCGGGCCGACCGCCAGCGGACGCGTTACTCCAAGGTGATCTAGGCGGGATGCGGGTATCGGGCGGGCAGCGGGCAGGTTAAACTGTCCGCTTGTCTGATGTTCTGGCCGCTTGCTTTCTCCCATGCCCGATTCCGGCTTCTTTGCATTGTTTCTCGTTGGCTTGCTCGGCGGTACCCACTGCGTTGGCATGTGCGGTGGCATCGTCGGTGCACTGGCCATGGGCGGCGCTTCGCGCTGGACGATGCATCTTGCCTACAACGGCGGGCGCATTCTCTCGTATGCACTGGCCGGCGCCATCGCCGGCGCCCTCGGTGCGGCCAGCCTGGGGCTGGAAGGGCAAGTGCCGGCCCGCCTGATCCTCTACCTGTTTGCCAACCTGATGCTCATCGCGCTCGGCTTCTATCTGCTGGGGGCGACGCGCGCCCTGGCGTTTACCGAACGTGCCGGTCAGGCCCTGTGGCGCCGGGTACAGCCGCTGACGCGGCGTTTCCTGCCAGCGACGACGGTGCGCCAGGCTTTTCCGCTCGGCATGCTGTGGGGCTGGTTGCCCTGCGGCCTGGTGTACAGTGCGCTGGCCAGTGCCTTGTCGGCGGGTTCGGCGGGTCGGGGCGCGGCCTTGATGCTGGCTTTCGGGCTGGGGACGCTGCCCAATTTGCTGCTCGCCGGCATCGTTCTGGCCCGGATCAACGAATTCGTCCGGCGGCCGCTGGTGCGTACGCTTTCCGGTTTGCTGGTGCTCGGTTTTGGCGTATACGGGCTGTTCGGTTTGCGTTATCTGCTTGAAGGAGCCTGAAGTGAATCCGCAGGTGCCGTTGGAAAATGCAGAAAAAGTCGTCGAGTTTGCCATTGGCGGCATGACTTGCGCGGCGTGTTCTGCGCGCTTGGAAAAAGTGCTCAACCGGCAGGCCGGCATGCAGGCGAACGTCAATCTGGCTGCCGAGCGGGCGCGGGTGCGCCTGAACGGCGTCGCTGCCGAGGCGGTGATTGCGGCCGTGGCCAAGGCCGGGTTCTCGGCGGAGATTGTCGATGAAGGTACGCGAGCCCGGGAAAAAGCGGAAAAAATGCGGGTGTACCGCGAGGAAATACGCCGCTTCTGGATTGCGGTTGCGCTGACGCTGCCGTTGGTCGGCCAGATGCTGTTCATGTTCGGCGAAGGCGGGCATGCCAACGAATTGCCGCGCTGGCTGCAGTTCGTGCTGGCGACGCCGGTGCAGTTCTGGATCGGCTGGCGTTTTTACGACGGCGCCTGGAAGGCATTGCGCGGCGGCGGGGCCAACATGGATGTGCTGGTCGCGCTGGGGACCACAATGGCCTGGGGCTTTTCGACCGCAGTGACGGTGTTCGGCCTGCACGATCAGCACGTCTATTTCGAAGGCGGGGCGGCGGTGATCACGCTGGTGCTGCTCGGCAAGTTGCTGGAAGCACGGGCCAAGGCGCGGACTTCCGAAGCCATCGAATCGCTGATCCGGCTGCGCCCGAAAACTGCGCGCGTCGAGCGCGATGGCCAATGGATCGAGTTGCCGGTGGATGCGCTGATGCCGGGCGATATCTTTCTGGTGCGCCCGGGCGAGAGTGTGCCGGTCGATGGCGAGGTGATCGATGGCGAATCCAGCCTCGACGAGGCGATGTTGACCGGCGAAAGCATGCCGGTCGGCAAAGCCGCCGGCGATCGCGTTTTTGCCGCGACGGCCAACGGCCAGGGTTCGCTGCGCTGCCGGGCGACCGGTGTCGGCGAACAGACGCTGCTGGCCGGCATCATCCGCCTGGTCGGCGAGGCGCAGGGTTCGAAGGCGCCGGTGCAGCGGCTGGCCGACAGGATTTCAGGCATCTTCGTGCCGGTGGTTTGCCTGATTGCGCTGGCGACCTTCGTTGCCTGGTGGTGGGTCAGCGGCGATTTCGCCGAAGCGCTGGTCAATGCGGTGGCGGTGCTGGTCATTGCCTGCCCGTGCGCGCTCGGGCTGGCGACGCCGACGGCAATCATGGTCGGCACCGGCCAGGGAGCCCGCGCCGGCATCCTGGTACGCAACGCCGAGGCGCTGGAACGGGCCGAGAAGATCGGCGTGCTGGCGCTCGACAAGACCGGCACGCTGACCTGCGGTCAGCCGCAGGTGACCGATGTCGTGCCGCTGCAGGGTACGCGTGACGAGGCGCTGCGCCTGGCGGCCGCGCTCGAGCATCATTCGGAACATCCGCTGGCGCGGGCGGTGATGCAGGCGAATGTTGCGGTCGACCTGCCTGCCGTGACCAATTTCCGGGCAACGCCGGGGCAGGGTGTGACGGGCGAGGTTGCGGCGCGCAGCCTGAAACTTGGCGCCCCGGCGTGGTTTGGCCTGGATGCCGACGCGGCGATTGTGTCGCTGCAAGCCGCCGGCAAGACGGTGATCGTGCTTGGCGAGGTGCAGGGTGAGTCAGTGACGCCGCTGGCCCTGATCGCCATTGCCGATGCGCTGCGTCCGACCTCGCGCGAAGCGGTTGCCCGCTTGCGCCAGCGCGGTATCCGCGTCGTCATGCTGACCGGCGACAACGCGGCGACGGCAGCGGCGATCGCTGAACAGGCCGGTATCGCCGAGTTCCGGGCAGGTATTCTGCCCGGCGACAAGGCTGCTGCGGTCAACGCACTGAAAACGGAAAAAATGCTGGTGGCGATGGTCGGCGACGGCATCAACGATGCGCCGGCGCTGGCCGCCGCCGATGTCAGTTTTGCCATTGGGGCCGGTTCCGATGCAGCCATCGAGGCGGCCGATCTGACGCTGATCCGCAACGACCTGCTCGGAGTGGTCGATGCCATTTCGCTGTCCGCTGCGACTTTGGGCAAGATTCGGCAAAACCTGTTTTTCGCCTTCATCTACAATGTGCTGGGTATCCCGCTGGCGGCAGCGGGTTTGTTGAATCCCGTCGTGGCCGGGGCGGCAATGGCCATGAGTTCGGTTTCCGTGGTCTCCAATTCGCTGCTGCTCAAGCGCTGGCGGCCGCGGGGTGCGCAGTCAGGGGCCATGGAGCAACGATGACCGGAAAGGTCGAGGGAGGTACCAACTTGTTTCAGGCCACCATGGAGGCGGCGCAGGTTGGTATTTTCGTCATGGGGGAAGGGCGCTTCATCTACGTCAATCCGTTCATGCGCGAGCTGTTTGGTTACAGCGAAGACGATTTTCAGAGCCGCATCGGTCCGCTTGACCTGGTCGTTCCCGAACAGCACGACATCGTTGCCGAGCAACTGGCGCTGCGCGCTGCCGGCGTGCCGGGAAAGGCCTACGAGTTGTCCGGGCGGCGCAAGGATGGATCGGTATTCACCATGTCGATTCTCGGCATGCCGGCACGTTTCGGCAATCTGCCGGTATCGGTGGGCACCGTGCTCGATGTCACCGACCGCAAGGCCGCCGAGCTGCGTATCCGCGAGCTGGCCGATTTCGATGCGCTGACCGGCCTGCCCAACCGGCGCCTGCTGCACGACCGGGTCGAACAGATGATTGCCAGCGCCGAGCGGGAAAACGGCAGCGCAGCCCTGATGTTTCTCGATATCGACCACTTCAAGCGGGTCAACGATTCGCTCGGGCACAGCGTCGGCGACGAATTGCTGTGTGCGCTGGCCCAGCGCTATGCCGCAGTGGTGCGCAAGGTTGATACGCTGGCCCGGCTGGGTGGGGACGAGTTCATCATCCTGTTGCCCGAGGTCACCGCTGCCGCCGCTGCCGATGTTGCCCGTCGGGTGCTGGAAATCGCCGCGGCACCGTTTTCCGTCGGCGGCCACGCGCTGACCATCACGCCATCGATCGGCATCAGCCTCTATCCGCAGGACGGCAAGGACATCGACACGCTGCTGAAGAACGCCGACACGGCGATGTACAAGGCCAAGGATCTCGGTCGCAACACGTTCCAGTTCTATTCGTCCGAGATGAACATGGCGACGCTCGAGCGTCTGATGATGGAAAGTAACCTGCGCCATGCGTTGACCGCAGCAGAGTTCGAACTGCACTACCAGCCGCTGGTCAGCCTGGAAAACGGTGAGATCGTCGGCGTCGAGGCCTTGATCCGCTGGTGCCATCCCGACCTTGGCATGATCATGCCCGACCGTTTCATTTCGGTGGCCGAGGAAACCGGAATGATCAACCCGATTGGCGACTGGGTGTTGTTTGAGGCCTGCCGTCAGGCCCAGGCCTGGATCGATGAGGGACTGGCATTGCGGACGATGGCCGTGAATGTGGCGCCGGTGCAGTTCCGTCAGGCCGGTTTCGTCGAAATGGTCGCCGGCGCCCTCAGTACTTCCGGGCTCGCAGCGGATCGGTTGGAACTGGAACTGACCGAGCGCACCGTGATGCACGATGCCGAATTCACGCTGGGCACGCTATCTGCACTGAATCGCATGGGCGTCTGTCTGTCGCTCGACGATTTCGGTACGGGTTATTCGTCGCTGGCCTATCTGAAGCGTTTCCCGGTCGGCAAGCTGAAGATCGACCGGTCGTTCGTCATGGACCTGGAGCGCGATGCCGACGATCGCGCGATTGCCTCGACCATCGTCAGCATGGGGCGCAACCTGCGCCTGACGGTGCTGGCCGAGGGGGTGGAGACGGCAGAGCAACTTGCCCTCCTGCGCAATATGGGGTGCGCGATGGTTCAGGGCTATCATTTCAGCAAACCGCTTACTGCGGCGCGGATGACCGAACTGCTGCGCAGCCAACCTTTTCTTCACGAAAGCTGAAACATGGAAAACACCATCATCAAGATCGGCGGCATGAGCTGCCAGGGATGCGTCAGGAACATCACCGGCGTGCTTACCGGCCTGCCTGGTGTCGCTTCGGCCGAAGTGTCGCTGGAAAAGGCCGAGGCGGTCGTTGCCTTTGATGCGCAACAGGTCGGTCGCGGCGAACTGGTCGGGGCGATCGAGGATGCCGGGTTCGATGCCGAGTGATGCTGCGTGATGAGCAGTGGCTCTGCTTTTTGCCTGTTGCTGGCACTGCTGCCTGATGACGAGATCGAGCGGCGTTCTTTGCTGCGGATACTGGAAGTGGCGATTCCGGGCGTCAGCACCGTTGAAACAGGGGCAGGAAAAAGACTATTGGATACGCTGCGTGACAGTGATCCGGTGAGCCGGGAAGCACTCGCGCAATATGCTGCAGCATTGCCGGACGAAGGAGCGGCGGTGCGGGTGCTTTTTCCCGGCAGTGTCCTGACGGTGGTGCTGTCTGTCATGTTGCAGCGGGGCTGTCATGATTTCCTGTTGCTGAAGCGTTACAGCTTGTAACAGAATAGCAAATGAGATACATTATCAACAGCATTTAAGCAAGCCAGCCAAACGCCAGCCAGCTTTTCCCCCAACCGTCTCGTTGTTGGGGCACCTGTCTGGTCACGGCCGTTTCACGTTGTGCGGTTTGTCCCGGGTTGCCCCGCAGCGGTTTTCCTGGATACGACAGTGAAACGAAAAGCCTCCGCAGCCATTTTTCCGGCCAGCTTCCGGACAACACGGGTAGTCAGCCCGTCGATGACCAAAACCAGCATTGCGCTGGGTATTTCCACGGCGATGCTCGCTCCGGCAAGCCTCCTGGCCGACGAATCTGCCAAGGAAGCGGAAATGGATCCGGTCACCGTGGTTGAACGCGTGATCGATCACAATCCCTATGCCGAGCCAGATGCACCCTATAAGGCTCGCATCTCCGGCGATGAGCGGCGCAAGCGCCCCCTGGCTGAAACGCCGGCGACCATCAACGTCCTGACCAAGACCCAGATCGAGGATTCCGGCTACACGGATTTGCGTGACATCCTCGATACCCAACCCGGTATCACGCTGGGTACAGGTGAAAACGGCAATGCTTTCGGTGACCGTTACATTATCCGCGGTCAGGAAGCACGCAGCGACGTCTTCGTCGATGGCCTGCGTGATCCCGGGATGAGTATCCGTGAGAGCTTTGCCGTCGAGCAGGTGGAAGTCTCCAAGGGCCCGAATTCAAGTTTTGCCGGCCGCGGTACTGTTGGCGGTGCGATCAACTCGATCACCAAACAGGCCACCACCGATTATGATTTCACCAAGCTATCGGTTGGTCTGGGTACCGATGACCATCGTCGCGTGACGGTTGATACCAACTACGCGTTGACCGATACCGTGGCGCTGCGCGCCAACGTTCTCTATGGTTACGAAGATGTGCCTGATCGCGCACCGGCCGACCGGGAGCGTAAGGGGGTGGCATTGTCGGCGCTGATCAAGCCGACTGATCGCTTGGACATCGTGCTTGATTACTACGGTTTTCGCGGTGAGGATCGCCCGGATATGGGCTCTTATCTGTACGGCACCGTGCCCAACCGCAAGCCGTTCAAAAATGCTCCGGTGTACGCTCAGGACAACGACTTCCTGAAGTCCGAGGTGGATACCCTGACGGCACGTCTCAAGTACCGCTTCAACGATCAGGTCCGCATCACCAATGCAACCCGTTGGGGCAAGTCGGAAAATGGTTATGTGGCAACCGGTGCTGGCTATGTCAGCGATACTACGCTCCGGCTGTCGACACACCAGGGCTGGCAGGAAGTCGATTACTTCGCGAATCAGACCAACCTGTTCGTCGATACCGAAATCGCCGGCATGAAGCACGAATGGAATTTCGGGCTGGAGTATACGGATCACGCGGTCCTCAACGGCATTTACTCAATCAATGGAATAACGGCAACGAATCAGCCCAGCGCAAATAATGTGGCGTTCGCCAATGTCGATGGGGCAATTGACCATAGCAATATCCGGAAATTCAACTGGGACCAGGATTGGCGTGCCAAAGCAATATCCGCCTCGATCATGGATACCGTTGATCTGAGCGATAAATGGACGGCTTTCGCTGGTCTGCGTTACGACCGGACGCGGATTTCCCTGAAAACCCAGACTGCCGCTACAGGGGTTTTGACGGGTGACTATTCCTACAGCGAAAGCATGTGGAACGGCCATGTTGGCGTGACCTACAAGTTCCTGCCGGATGCCAATGTTTACCTGACCTACTCGACAGCCAAGGACCTCAATGGCGGCGAGTCGGACGTTGGTACCAGTGGCGGTTATGGTGGTCTCATCACCCTGAACGGACAGGTGGCTGGCGCGAAACCGGAAAAGACCGAGAATGTCGAACTGGGGACGAAGTGGAATCTGATGGGTGGCAAGCTGCTGGCGACTGCCGCGGTATTTCAGATCACCAAGACGGATGTCATGGAGGCCTCCGGCTATACCTCGACCGGGACTTTCAATAGCGCAGCAAACCGTGTTCGCGGCATTGAATTCGGTCTGGCCGGTAACATAACCGACAAGCTGAGCGCCTTTGCCGGTCTGACCCTGATGGATGCGGAAGTCACCAAGTCGGCCAATTCGAACCACAAAGGCAAGACCCTGAGCAACTTTGCCGACAAGTCGGCTTCGGCGCAGTTGCGTTACCAGCTCACCCCGGTATTTGCTTTCGGAACAGCCGTGAAGTACGAAAGCAAGAAATACGCAGGTGAGCCGGACACCGCAGCCAGTTATAACGCGGCCGGACAATACAGTCAGCCGATCCCTGCCTATACCGTCTGGGATCTGTTCGCTGACTACCGTCTGAACAAGGCGGCCAAGCTGCGTGTCAACGTGGGCAACGTGTTCGACAAGGATTACTACCTTGCCGGCTACCGCTCGGGTTCGTTCCTCTACAAAGGGGATGCGCGCAATGCCCGGGTGACGCTCAATTACGAGTTCTAAGCAAAACCTGTCGGAAACGGGCGAATTCAAGGAATTCGCCCGTTGTCATTGATGAAACAGAATCGTCCTCCGCTGACCGCCATTCCTGCCGAAATCCGTTGCGCGCAGGACTACGAAATCGTCGCCGAGCATTTCCTGGCGCCGGACCGTCACGCCTATATCGCTGGCGGTTGCGGGCGCGAGATAACTCTGGCGGCGAACCGTTCGGCCTTCGATGCCACCCGGCTCTGGCCGCGTCTGCTGCGCGAACTTGGTCGGGGGCATACGGCTGTCGACCTGTTCGGGCGCCGGCTCGTGCATCCGATCCTGCTGGCGCCGCTGGCCTACCAGACCCTGGCGCATGTCCAGGGCGAGATAGATGTTGCCCGTGGCGCGGCAGCTACCGACAGTGGTTTCGTGCTGAGCACACTGGCGGGTCGGACGCTGGAGGAAGTGGCTCCGCACGCCGGCGAGGAGCGCTGGTTCCAGTTGTATTTCCAGGCTGAGCGCAGGCATACGCTCGACCTCGTCAAGCGCGCCGAAGCCGCTGCTTACCGGGTGCTGGTGGTGACGCTCGACACCGCGATCAAGCTGCCCAGCCTGCGCGCGCAACGTGCAGGTTTTGTCATGCCGGAACAGGTTGTCGCCGCCAGCCTGACAGATTATCCGGAGCCGGCCCCGTGCGTCATCGAGCGCGGCCAGAGCCGGGTTTTCCAGGGGGTGATGGCACAGGCGCCTGGTTGGGACGACCTCGACTGGTTGTTGAGCCAGACCCGCCTGCCAGTGGTGGTCAAGGGCGTATTGCATCCGGACGATGCACGACAGTTGCAGGCGCGGGGTGTTGCCGGAATCATCGTATCCAATCATGGCGGGCGTTCGCTCGACGGCGTGCCGGCAAGCCTGGCGGCGCTGCCGGCGATCCGTGCTGCAGTCGGTGCCGGCTATCCGCTGCTGCTCGACAGCGGCATCCGCTCCGGCGGCGATGTTTTCAAGGCCCTGGCGCTGGGCGCCGATGCGGTGCTGGTCGGACGTCTGCAGATCTATGCCCTGGCAGTGGCCGGGGCGCTCGGCGTTGCCCACATGCTGCGCCTGCTGCGCGAAGAACTGGAAGTGTGCATGGCGCAAGCGGGCTGCGCGACGCTGGCCGATATCGGCCCGGCGATGATTTTCAAGGAAACGGAAGAGGAAACGAGATGTTGATTCCAATTGAAGGCGTCCTGAGCAAGGACGAGGTCAGGCAATTCCGCGAGCAGCTTGCTGCGGCGCCCTGGGAAGACGGGCTGAAGACGGCCGGGACGCTGGCGCGCGCGGTCAAGCGCAACCAGCAACTGGCGGATGGCTCGCCGCTGGCGGTCGAACTCGGCAACCGCATCCTGAGGAAGCTCGGAAACAACCCGCTGTTCATCTCGGCGGCGCTGCCCAGCCGTATCTACCCGCCGAAGTTCAATCGCTATGCCGATGGCGGGACCTACGGAGCGCATGTCGACAGCGCCGTGATGCAGGTACCGGGAAGCTCGGTTTCGGTGCGCAGCGACCTGTCAGCGACCTTGTTCCTGGCCGAACCTGATGAATATGACGGCGGCGAGCTGGAAATCGAGGGGCCGTTCGGCATCCAGGCGGCGAAGCTGGAGGCCGGCGACATGGTGCTCTATCCGTCGAGCAGCCTGCACCGGGTGATGCCGGTGACGCGCGGTGCGCGCATTGCATCGTTCATGTGGATCCAGAGCATGGTGCAGAACGACAGCTCGCGCACGCTGCTCTTCGATCTCGACCAGGCGATCCAGGGGATGAGCGGCGTCGTGCCGCCTGACGACGAGCGGCTGCTCAAGCTGACAGCGGTCTATCACAACCTGCTGCGCCAGTGGGCTCAGCCGTAAGAGGAAGCAAAATGATGATGAAAAAACTGTTTCCCTTTCTTGCCGCCTTGCTTTCGCTCAATGCGGCCCAGGCACAGGAGAAGGTGCTCAACCTCTACTCGGCGCGCCACTATCAGGCCGACGAGGCGCTGTACAACGACTTCACCAAACAAACCGGCATCCGCATCAACCGCATCGAAGGCAAGGCGCATGAGTTGCTGGAGCGCATCCGCAACGAAGGCGCGAACAGCCCGGCCGATGTCTTCATTACCGTCGATGCCGCCAGTCTGGCCGTGGCCAATGCCTGGGGTATCTTCGCACCGGTCAAGTCGGCGGTGCTGGAAGCGCGGATTCCGGCATATTTGCGTTCGGAAACCTGGTTCGCCTTTTCGACCCGGGCGCGGATGATCATCTACAACAAGCGCAAGTTGAAGGCCGAGGATGTACCGACTTACGAGTCGCTCGCCGATCCGAAACTGAAAGGCCTGTATTGCAGCATTCCGGGCGGGCATATCTACAACCTGACCTGGGTTGCTTCGCAGATTGTCCATCAGGGTGAGGCCCGGGCCGAGGAGTGGGCCCGCGGGCTGGTCGCCAATCTGGCGCGCAATCCCAGGGGCGGCGATACCGATCAGATCAAGTCGGTGGCAACCGGTGAGTGCGGCGTGGCCGTCTCGAACAGCTATTACCTGGTGCGGATGATGGCCTCCGAGCGAGTCGAGGATCGTAACCTGGTCAAGCGGCTTGGTGTTGTCTGGCCCAATCAGGGCAGTTACGGGACACATATCAACGTTTCCGGCGCCGGCTTGGTCAAGACCAGCAAGAATCGTGAGGCGGCGATACGTTTTCTCGAATATCTCGCCAGTGACGACGCGCAGCGCTATTTCGCCAATGGCAACAACGAGTGGCCGGCGGTGCCGACAGTCAAGGTCAGCAATGAAGAATTGGCGGAATTGGGTCAGTTCAAGGCCGACACGACATCCCTGGTGACGATCGCCAACCAGTTGCCGGCGGCGCAGAAACTGCTGGATCGCACAGGCTATCGTTGAGCATTCTGGCCGGCGTCAACGAAAACGGGAACCCTCGGGTTCCCGTTTTTGCATTCAGCTTCCGGTTTTCATGCCGCCATGCGGTTGACCTTGCCCGGCTTGGGCGCGCAACTGTGGGCTTCCTTCAGGCATTCATGGGCGCAGGAGGCGCAGCGACCGCAGTCGCGGGTGACGCCGAGATCGCGGCGGAGATCCTTGAGCGTTCGCGCGCCGCTTTCCGCTGCTTCGCGAATCTGGCGATCCGTGACTGCCTGGCACACGCAAACGTACATGCTTCGTCTCCGTTAATAGTTAGGTAATGCGAACAATTTGCATTCTATCTATTTGAGAATGGATGTCAATACGCAGAATGACCGCTTGTCGGTTAGCTGACAGTTTTTCCCGGAATTCTGCGGTCGACCGTAGTAATGCAAGGAAAATGCCCGTTGCCGTCCGTCAACGAAAAAGCCGCGGACTGGCCGCGGCTTCTGTGGTCCGGGATGAGGCGAATCAGCCTTCGCCCGGCTCCATGTGCGCCTGCAGGTAATTCGGCAGGCTGACGTCTTCGATCAGACTTTGTTGCGTTTCCAGCCAGTCGATGGCTTCCTCGCAATGTTCCAGCAGGTCTTCCAGCAGTTCACGGCTGACGTAATCCTGCAGTTCCTCGCACAGGGCGATGGCTTCGATCAGCAGCGGGCGCTGGATGGTCTGCTCGTACTTCAGGTCGCCTTGCAGGCATTCGACGACGTTTTCGCCGATCATCAGCTTGCCCAGGTTCTGCAGGTTGGGCAGGCCTTCGAGGAAGAGGACGCGCTCGATGAGCTTGTCGGCTTCCTTCATGACGCGGATCGATTGCTTGTACTGGTAGTCGTTGAGCTTTTCCAGACCCCAGTTGCGGAACATGCGGGCATGCAGGAAATACTGGTTGATCGAGGTCAGTTCGTTCTTCAGGACCTTGTTCAGGACTTCGATGACTTTCTTGTCGCCTTTCATGTCGCGCTCCTCAGGCCGGGCTGCCAGAGCCCATCTGGCTCTGCAGGTAGTTTTGCAGGCCGACCAGGTCGATCAGGCGGAGCTGCTTTTCGAGGAAGTAGGCGTGGTCCATTTCGGTATCGTCGAGCTGGACACAGAGCATGTCGCGGGTCACGTAATCCTGGGCCTTCTCGCAGGCGGCAATGGCCTTCTTGAGGTCGCCATCGACTTTGTATTCAACGGCCAGGTCGGATTTCAGCATGTCCGGTACGGTCTTGCCGATCTTCAGTGCTTCGCGCTTCGACAGGTCCGGCTTGCCTTCGAGGAACAGGATGCGCTGGATCAGTGCGCGCGCATGTTGGCGTTCGTGGTCGGATTCGTGGATCGATTTCTGGGCCAGTTCGTTGAGGCCCATGTCGGCATACATCTCACCATGGATCAGGTACTGGTCAACGGCGGTCAGTTCGCCGGTGAGCAGATCGTTGAGGATGTCGATGATTTTCTTGTCGCCCTTCATGGCATTTCTCCGGAAAGTTGGGAATGGCTGGCTGGCGAACCTCGGCTGGCTTGCCTCGGTCCCGATTGTAGGGGGTCAGACCGTTGATTTCCAGCGTTGTTCCAGAAAAGTTCTTTGATAACAATGAATTACGAACCGTTCTCATTTGTGTTGTCGGTGTGTGACACGTAGATGCGCGGTATTACCTTGAGCCAGCAGGGGATATCACTCCCCTTTGCCGATGGCCCAGACTATCTGTGCGTCGCCAAGGTGGCGACGCAGTGCGGCATTGACCTGGTCCACGTCGAGTCGTTCGATGTGCTGGTCGCGTTCGGCTTCCCAGGCGTAGCTTTGGCCGGTCAGCAGCGTCAATGTGAGGCGCTCGGCGTAGAAGGATTCTGCCAGAGTCGTCTTGCGCCGTTCTTCCAGCCAGTTGGCGATACCCGCGCTGACTTCCTGCGTGCTGAAGCCGCCGGCCAGCGCCTTCGCCAGTTCCTCACGCAGCATGTCGCGCGCCCGCTCGGCTTGCCCGCTGGCGACGCTGGCACTGATCGAGAGGCGGGCGCGGCTATCGAGACTGCTGGCAGACAGCGAGGCGCCGGCGCTGTAGGCCAGCCCTTCCTGTTCGCGCAGGCGCAGCCGGATGCGGCTGCTGGCGTCGCCGCCGAGCAGGCGTACGGCGAGCGCCAGCGGCAGGTAATCGTCGGCATCGTTGCGGATCGGCAACAGCGCCTGGCCGACAACGTCGGCATTCGGGAATTTCGGCAGCGCGACGACGATGTCGCTGGTGTCGACCTGTGCCGGCGCATCCGGATGAGCGATCCGCCGGTAGGGCAGCTCTGTTTTCGGCAAGGTCTGCAGCGCCTGCCAGAAGCCGCGTAAATCGTCCTCACCGAGGTCGCCGACAGCGGCAATGCGCAGCGACGAACGGCCGCCGAAATCGGCGATGCAGCGGCGCACGTCGTCGAGTGTGACGGCGCGCAGTTCGGCCAGTTGTTCTGCCAGCGGCCGCGGTCGGGACGGGTGCTCGGGCGGGTAGTTGTCAAAGCGTAGCGCGGCCTGGCTGACGGCCAGCTGGCTCGGCTGGCCTTCGGCCGCTTCGATACCGGCGATGGCGCTGGCTTTGATCCGCTCGAATTCCGCAGCCGACAGGGTCGGGGCGCGGCGCACCGTGAGCAGCAATTCGAGCGCGGCGCCCAGGTTTTCTGCCGGTGCGCGCAGGCTGATCCGACCCAGGCTGTGGCTGGCGCGGGCTTGCAGCGCTTCGAGCTGGCGTGTCAGTTGTGTGCGGTTGATGCCGCCGCCGCCTTCGGCGAACAGACTGCCGGCGATTCGGCAAGCCGTCAGCCGGCCGCGCAGCGCATCGACGTCGCCGAAATCGTTGGCGATGACCAGCCAGGCCATGCCGTCCTGAGTGCGCCGCGAAATCAGTGCGGCCTTGGCCGACGGATCGGCGAGCGTCACCTCGATGGTGGCGGCGGCGAGTTCTGCGGTCGACTGCGGTAAAGGGTCGATTTTCGCCATCGGGACCGGCCAGTCACGATCACCGACCAGCGCTGATGGATTTGCCGGTGCCGGCGGTTCCGGCATGCGCGGCGCCTGGCCGTGGTGGAGCAGGACTTCGGCCGGTACGACGCCGGCGATCCATTGGCGCAGCGCGGCGTTGATCTCGGCCAGCGTCAGTTCGGCAATCAGGTCGCGCTCGACGAAGAACAGCCGCCAGTCGCCGGCAACCTCGGCGGCCGAGAGGCGGTTGGCGCTTGCCTCGGGTGAAAGACGGGCGCGGTCGAACTGGCGCAGTCGGTTCTGCCGTATCCGCTCAAGCTGGGTGGCGTCGATGCCGGCGTTGGCGAAGCGATCGATGGCATCGCGCAGCGCGCTGGCCAGCGTTGCCGCATCGGCATCCTTGTCGTGGCTGGCGGTGGCCACCAGCAGCGAGTACTCAGGGCGGTCCTGGACGGCGCAGGAGACACCGAGCGCCAGGCGCTTCTCGTCGACCAGCGTCCGCCGCAGGCTGCCCCAGCTGTCGGCGCATAGCGCCGGCAGCGCCAGGTCGACGGCCAGCGTCTGGCGGTTGGTGGTGCCGGGCAGCAGCCAGGCCGCGGCGGCGACGGTGCTGCCGCTTTCGCGGTAAATCTCGGCGCGCTGGCGCAGGCGTTCGGCGTCTTCGCGGGTCCATGTGGCCGGTGGTGGGCCGGGCGGGTTTTTGGCCGCGGCGAACAGTTGACCGGAAAGTTCCAGGACGCGCGGTGCGTCGAACTTGCCGGTGACGATCAGGACCGCGTTGTCGGGCCGGTAGTGGCGACGGTGAAAAGCCTGCAGCGCGGTGAACGGCGCATTTTCGATGTCGCTGCGGGCGCCGATCGTCGGCCGCCCGTAGCCATGCCAGAAGAAACTTTGGCGTTGCAGCGCGCGGGCAACCAGGCTGCCGGGATTGTTGTCGTTGCGTTCGAGTTCGTTGCGCACGACGGTCATCTCGCTGGCCAGGTCGGCGGCGCTGAAGCTCGGGCGCAGGAAGCGGTCGGCCTCGATGCGGATCGCCGCGTCGACCTTGTCGGGGTCGGCGCGCACGGTCTCGAAATAGTTGGTGCGGTCGCTGTTGGTCGTGCCGTTCCAGGTCGCGCCCAGCGCCGTCAGCGCCTGCTTGAGGTCCGGGTGCCGGCCGGCGCCCTTGAACAGCATGTGTTCGAGCAGATGCGCCATGCCGGTTTCGCCGTAGCCCTCATGCTTGCTGCCGGTCTTGACCAGCAGTTCGATGCGCGTCGTTGCGGCGTCGGGAAAGGGCGCCAGGATCAGGCGAAAGCCGTTGTCCAGCCGGTACGACGAGAAGCCGCCGGCACTGGCTTCGGGCTGCCAGGGCGTGGCGGCGGCCAGCACCGGCAGTGCGGCGAGGGCGATGGTGAGGAGGGCGAGCCGGCGCATTACAGTACCTTCAGGAAGGCTTCGAGCGCCTGCATCTCGCGCTCGTCCAGTTTGAGCGGCTTGATCAGCGGCGACGTGACCGGGAAGCGTGGGTCCTTCGCTTGTGCCTCGTTGGCCGGTTTCGGATGGAACATGCCGGCGTTATAGATGTTGACGATGCCGCGCAGCGAGCGGAACAGGCCGTTGTGCATCCACGGGCCGCTGCGCGAGACGTTGCGCAGTGTCGGGGTCTTGAATTTGCCCACATCCTCGTTGTTGCCGGTGACGTTGTAGCGGCCGAGATCCTCGTACTTGCGCCCGAAATAGGTCAGGCCGAGATTGTGGAATTCGTTGTCATTCAAGGCCGGCCCGGAGTGGCAGGTCATGCAGCGGGCCTTGGTGCGGAACAGGTGCAGGCCGAGCAGTTGCTTGTCATCCAGCGCCTTGCTGTCGCCGTCGAGGAAGGCATCGAAGGCGGTGCGCTCGGCGACCAGCGTGCGCTGGTAGGCGGCGAGCGTCGCCTGGATGCGCTCCAGCGTCACCTCGCGATCGCCCCACGCCGCGGCGAAGTCCTCGGCATAACCGGGAATCGCCGCCAGCTTGGCCGGCAAGCGCTTGAGGTCCATCGCCATCTCGGCCGGGTCGGCGATCGGCCCGAGCGCCTGGTGCTCAAGGCTGGGTGAGCGGCCATCCCAGAACAGGCTGCTCGAATGAGCGGCACCCACCAGCGCCGGTGCGTTGCGCTTGCCCTTGCGTCCGTCGTGACCTGGCGTGACCGCCAGGGTGTCGGCGTAGGCGTGTTCGGGACGATGACAGGAAGCGCAGGCAATCTTGCCCGAATCCGACAGTGCCGGATCGAAGAACAGCCGGATGCCGAGCTTCACCAGCGGGTAGGGCAGCGTTGCCGGCAGGTCGGGCGTCTTGACCGAAGCCATTTCCTGCCAGGCGACCTGACCTTCGACCTGCGGCGCCGGCCATTGGGCGAGCGGCCGGGCGTAGGCCTGACGCAGGCAGGTAGGATCGCGGCCGTCGAGTAGTTGGCGACAGTCGCTAGCGGCAAAGGTGAGAAGCGGCAGACTGAGGAGGATCAGGGGGAAGAGTTTTCTCATGGCGTTCAAGAATGAAGGCGCCGGCGGTTCAGCCGGCGTGTATCGGGACGAAAAAAATCAGAAGCGATAGCCAACCTCGATCCAGTACTGGCGACCGACTTCGTACGTCGGGACTCCGCTGTCGGTAACGCTGCTGGTGTCGGCAACCGAAGCCTTGTTGAGGACGTTGAAGACATCGAGGTTGACGAAGAAGGCCTGATTGCGGGTGGTCGGGAATTCCCAGCCGAGGCGCAGGTCCCAGGTCAGCGCGTTGTTGAACTTGCGCTTTTCCCAGACGGCGATCTGCTGGCCGTTGTGATAAACGCCCGAGGTGGTGGCCGGCTTGGCCTGGGCGATTTTCGAGTAGGCTGCGCGGTAACGCAGGAAATTGGTCCACGTCATGTTCCATTGCGGAATTTTCGTGATGCTGGAAAGGCGCAAGGTCCATGGACGGTTGTAATTGTCGGCCGGACGGCTCGAGTAAGGAATGACCTTGCCGTCGTACTGGATGTAGGGATTGGTGATATACAGGTCAGTGTCCGCGCTGATGTACGAAGGTGCGTTATGCTTGCTTTCGTTCCAGTCGAAAACTAGTTGACCGGTAGTTTCCGTGCCCAGCCAGCGCAGCTTGCTGAGCGGTGAAACCGTCAGTGAGACGATTTCGGCATCGCTTTTTCCAGCATTGGTGAAGGTCGTGTAGGTGTTGGAAAGCGTCGGGTCGGTCGAGGGCTGGCCGATGATCGTGCCGGTGACTTCCACTACCTGATCGCGGCCCTTGCGCTTGACGTATTTCAAGTCGAACTTTAAGTTCTGCCAGCGTTGTTCGATGCCCAGCATCAACTCGTCGTCGTATGGAATGTCAAGTTCGTTGAACTTGACCAGATTGGTCGCCTGGGTGCCGACGGTCCATGTGCTGTTGACCGTGTTGCGTTGCTCGCTGTTGTAGCGTAGCCGGTTGCGCCCCTCACGCAGGCGCCAACTAGTGATGTTGCGGCCGTAGTAACGGTTTGCCCCGGCGTTGAAAACGGTGCTCCTGTCGGCAAACAGATCGTACTGGAGGGCAAAGCGCGGTGCCCAGGTCGTTTTGTTCATGTAGTTGTCGCTATCGACGCGTACACCAGGACGCAGGTTCCAGCGGCCGATCTCGATCGTATCCTGGAGCCAGGCTGCCCATTGGGTTGTGGTGAAGTCGAAGTCGCCGGTGGTGAACCGGGTGCGCCGGGTCATGATCTGTCCTGGCCAGCTGCCAGTTTCGGTGGTGCCCATCGCGCAGGCGTCTACGGTGACGCCACCGGCATTGGTACAGGTTGCGGTCGATGCCGGCGTCGTGTAGGTGCTGTTTTCGGTCAGGCGCTCGTAGCGAACATATTGGGACGAGAGTTCAACACCGGTTTGCAGGCGATGTTCGCTATCGAGCAGGGAAAACGATTTCCAGTCGGTGTTGATACGGTACTGCCAGGTGTTCTGCTCCTGTTCGACATCGCCGTAGCCACCTTCAAGACTGCTGGCTGCCGAAGTTCCCCAGCTTTTGCTGGTCGAGCGCCGCCAAGCGTAGTAATCGTCGTAGTCGGAATCACGTGACTGGTCGAGCTTGCTCCAGGAAAGGTTGTGCTCAACCTTGGCCAGGTCACCATCCCAGCGTGCCTTGAAATTAAGTTGGGTGCCACCGGTCTGGGTTTCGAAAGCGGAGTTCGCGATGTTGCCTCGCCAGTAGGTATTGTTCTCTGGCGCATAGGTGACGCTCGATTCCAGATCAAGACGGCTGATCGGTTTCCAGTTGGCCTTGATGAAGTAGTTGTCGATCGAACGTTCCTGGTCGCGTTTTTGCTGGCCAATAGCAGCATTGGCAGAGGAATAGAAACTGGTCGGGATCGTCGAGTGTTTCTGGCTGAAATTGGCGAGCAGGCCGAAGTTCTCCGTCAGGTGTCCTTCGACAGTGCCGCGGATGATGGTCTTGTCGAATTCCGGCTGATCGTAGTGGGAAGACGAGTTCTCGAAATTTTCCGCCTGTTGTTCGGCGATGTGATAGCGGGTCCAGGATGAACGGGTGGTCTGGTAAGAGAGTTTTCCGTGCAGTTCCTTGCTTGCCTTGCGCGTCGTGGCTTCGATGACGCCGCCGTTGAATCGGCCGTAAGCGGCGGGCACGTTGCTGTCGTAGACGGTGATGCTCTCCAGCAGGTCGGTGTCCAGTGCCAGCCCCTGGCTCTGGCCGGGTACGTCAGACAGCGAGTTGATCCGGGCTTCGGTGCGTTCGCCGGGATCGATATCGTTGTTGATGTTGGCGCCGTCCATGATGAAGGCGTTCTGATAGTACTGGGCGCCGTTGATGCTGATGTCGGCGGGAGAAATTTCTCCGGGGGTCTTGCTGCTCAATTGGGTGTTGTTGAATTGCACGTTCGGATGAATCTTGAGCAGGCTGGTGATGTCGCCGTTGCCAACAGGCATGGCTTCGATGGTTTTCCGGTCGACAACTGTGGTTCCCATCGGCTCATGCTGTTCGACCACCAGCACCGGCGCCAGTTGTGTTTCTCCGGTGTTGCCGCTGGCGTCGACGTTCTTTGGCAACGCCACCAGGATGTAGCCGGAGGGCGTGCGGGCGACGCCGTAGCCGGTGTTGCGCAGCAGGGTGGTGAAGCCGTCGTCGATCGCGTAGTTGCCCTTGATGCCTTCGCTGCGTAAATCCTTGAGTTTTTCTGCATCAATGACAAGTGGTACACCGGCTTGAACAGCAAAGCGGTTGAGCGTCGTATCGAGCGGGCCGGCCGGGATGTCGTAATGGCGGCTGGTCTGAGCGTGGGCCAGCGTTGGCAGTGCGCCGGCGAGGCTTGCGGTCAACGCCATGTGGGTCAGGAAAACCAGCGGCTTGAGGCGGGTGCGCAGGCGGCTGGGGCGGGTCGTCGCGGTCGGCAGGTTGATCATCGTCAGGTTCCATTGGGGTTGGCGAGCCCTTGCGGGCAGGGACGAGTACCGGAACTGGCTGGCGCATGTGCTGCGGATTTGGCTTGGCTACCCAATCTCGTCTTTCATGGGTATTGACGGATGAGCTTGCGAAAGCGGAACTGCCGGAACAAAAAATCAGCGATTTTTTTCGTGATCGACGATGACGAGGTAGGGCGTCAGCGTCCGGATGCGCAACTCGGGGAAGTTGTTGGCGAGCAGTTGCAGCGAACGGTCGGTGTCGTTCAGTGGCAGTACTGCCGAGACGTGCAGCTTGGCGATTGCGCTGCGGTCGTAGCGGATCAGGCCGGGCCGGTGGCGGGCGAGTTGGTCGAGGACTGCGGCCAGCGGGCGGTCGCGGACGACCAGCTGGTGCTGCTGCCAGGCGGTTTCCAGCATCTCGCCGTCAATCGCGGCCAGGCTGTTTTCGCTACCCGGGCCAAAGCGCAGGCTCTGGCCGGCTTCGACTACGACGGCTTGCTCCTGGCCATCGATGCGGACTTCGACCCGGGATTCGATCATGCTGAGCACGGTCGCATCGTCCTGCCGGCTGACCAGGAAGCGGGTGCCGAGCGCGCGGATGTTGCCGTGTGCGGTACTGACGACAAAGGGGCGACTGCTGTCGCGGGCGACATCGACGAGGATTTCGCCGCGCAGCAGGTCAACGGTTCTGGTTTTTGCATCGAATTCGAGGTCGACCGCAGAATTGCTGTTCAGCGACAGCTGGCTGCCGTCCGCCAGCGTTCTGGCGATCCATTCGCCGCTGCCGGTTTGCAGATCGGCGAACAGGATGTCGGCCGGCGCCGATTGCAGGGCGATCCAGCCGGGCAGCAGCAGGGCGGCGGCCAGTGCGAGGGCGGTGGCGAGGCGTGGCGGTGGCCGCCGTGGCCGGGCGCTGTGGATGGCCTGGCGGGCTGGGCCCTGGGTGCCACGACTGCGGATGTCGTCAAGGCGGCCAAGCAGGCTTTCGAGATGGGCGGCGGCAGCGGCATGGCGTGGGTCGGCCTGTTTCCAGGCGCGGTAGCCGGCTTCGGCCTGTTGCCGTTCGCCGGGATCGTCGGCGCTCAGCCGGACGATCCAGTCGGCGGCCTGTTCGGCCAGCGTTTCCGGGGTGGCCGGCAGGCGGCTGTTCATGCCGGTTCGGCCGGGGCGCAGGCCAGCAGGCATTGCACCAGGTATTTGCGCACCATGCGCGGACCGACGCCGAGACGTTCCCCGATTTCGGCGTGCGTCAGTCCGTCCAGGTAATGCAGCAGAAAGGCTTCGCCGGCCTTGGCCGGGACGTTCTCGAGTGCAGCGGCGATGTGGGTCAGCGCCTCGACGGCGATCAGTGTTTCTTCCGGTGACGGAAAGCCGGTGAGCGGGTCGGCGAGCGCCGCCAGTTCCGCCAGATAGGCTTGCTCGATGGCTTGCCGGCGGGCGCGGTCGATGATCAGCCGCTTGGCGGTGGTGCTCAGGTAGGCGCGTGGCTCGCAGATCCCCGCCAGAACGTCGCGCGAGCCGATCAGGCGGAGGAAGGTGTCCTGGGCCACGTCGGCCGCGTGCTCCGGGCAGCCGAGCTTGCGCCGCAGCCAGCCGATCAGCCAGCCGTGATGGCTGGCGTACAGTTCATGCAGCGGGTCCGGACTGGCGGCGAGAGACATCGTGGCGGTGTCAGAGCTTCAGCTGACGACCCAGATGTGCCGGGCGACTGCGTGTTCGAGCGCGAGTTCGACTTCCTCGGCGAGGATCACGGTCATCGGTTTTTGCTGCAGCACCTTGATCGGGCGTGATTCGGCGAGGCCGTAGGCGGTCAGTTGTTCGCGCTGGAGGGCGTCGATTTCCTCGCCCAGTCCGGCCAGGCGGACTTCCGTGCCGGGGGCGATGAAGGCAAGGGGGAGGCGGGCGTCGTGATTGGGGCTCATGGTCGTCTTACCAGATGGCGCGCAGGGCGAGGTTGAACAGGCCGCCGATGAAGAAGGCGAAGGGGACGATGACGGCAACCATGGCGATGGCGATCTTTGCACCCTGTTCCTTGACCATCATCAGCAAGCTGGCGAAGCAGGGGATGAACAGGGTGATGGTGATCATGCCAACGATGGCCTGGATCGGATCGAGGACATCGGCCATGGCGAACAGGCCGGTGGCGCCGAAATCGCGGCGCAAAAAGCCCATGACGAAGGCCGCCGAGGCTTCCTTGGGCAGGCCGAGCCAGCCGCTGACCAGCGGTTCGCCGGCTTCGATGATGGCCGGCAGGACGCCGATCTTGTCGAGCGCGAACATCAGGAAGGTGCCGATCAGGAACAGCGGAATGACTTCGATCAGGTACCACTTGAGCCGCCCGGTGGTTTTCTTGACGACGTTGCCGACGATCGGCAGGCGCATCGGCGGCAGTTCGGTGACCAGCGGGATGCGCCGGCCGGGAATCAGCTTGGCGGCGAGGAAGCCGGCCAGCAGCAGGACGCCGACCATGGCCAGGGCCCAGATCAGCACGGCGGTGAAGGAAACGCCGCCGAGCATGCCGAGGACGACGCCGAGCTGGGCCGAGCAGGGAATGGCGAGGGCGAGCAGGAAGATGGTGATGACGCGTTCGCGTGGCGAGTGCAGGATGCGCGTGGTCAGCGTCGCCATCGTCACGCAGCCGAGACCGAGCACCATCGGCAGCACGGCGCGGCCGTTGAGGCCGATCATCGCGAACATCCGGTTGGCGATCACCGACAGGCGCGGCAGGTAGCCGGAATCCTCGAGAATGCCGAAGGCGATGAAGAAGGTGGTGACGATCGGCAGGATCAGTGCCAGGGCGTAGGTCATGCCCATCGTCCACAGGCCGTAGTCGCCGACCAGCATTTCGCTGATCCACGAGGCCCCGAACCAGCCTTCGACCAGCGCCGTGAAGCCCGGGTTCAGGATGCCTTCGAACAAGTCTTCTTCAAGCAGGCCGACCAGTGTCGTCGCGCCGAAGACGCCAACGAACTGGTACACCGCATAGAGCACGGCGAGCAGGATGGGAATGCCCCACAGCGGGTGCACCACGGCCTGGCCGATACGTTGTGACAGCAGCGGACTGCTCTTGACAGCGCGACGGGTGACGCTGGTCGCCAGCGCGTCGGCGGCTTCGGTACGCTCGCGGGCGAGCAGGGCCGGCAGATCGCCTTCGGCGCGTTCGCTGGCAGCGCGGCGCAGGGTGTCGAGACAGGCGTAATGCTCGCCGGCATGCTCTTTCAACCAGGCTTCGACTTCGCTGTCCTGGCCGAGATAGAGGATTGCCAAACCGCGCGCGGCGAGCACCGGATGCGGGGCGGTTTCATTGATGGCGCCAGCGACGGTTTCGATGGCAGTTTCGATCGCCGGGTCGTAGCGCAGCAGGCGGTCGGCGATGGCGGCCCTGGTCAGGCTGCCGGTCAGTTCGCCAATGCCTTCGCCGCCGGTGGCGACGGTGGCCAGCACCGGGATCGCCAGTTGTTTCGCCAGTGCCGGGATATCGACGGTGACGCCACGGGCGGTGGCTTCGTCATGCATGTTCAGCGCCAGCACCATCGGCACACCGAGCTCGGCCAGCAGTGCGGTCAACGTCAAGGTACGGCGCAAATTCTTGGCGTCGCCGACCTGAACCAGGCAACGGCTGGATTCATTGAGCAGGGCGCGCATCGTCGCCCGCTCGTCGTCGCTGCGCGATGGCAGCGCGAGCACACCCGGGGTGTCGAGCAGCGCCGCCTGCGGATCGAAGCGGGCGCTGGCGCGGGTGACTTCGACAGTCGTGCCGGGGTAGTTGGAGACGTTGACGTAGGCACCGGTCAGCCGGTGGAACAGTACGGACTTGCCGACGTTCGGATGGCCGACCAGCAGGACGGCGTTGGCGGTGGTGGTGTTGGCGTTCATGAGGCTCCCGGGATTCAGGGCTGGTCGCAACTGGCCAGCGAGGCAGCCAGCCAGTGACGGTTGATTTCACCGGTACGTTGCGTGCAGGCGCGGCGTCCGGTATCGAGAATGACGGTGTGGGGCAGGGCGCCGGCGCGGTTGCCGAAACGGGCCAGCAGCCCGCGCGGGTCGCCCGGGCCGTGCAAGGACAGCAGCGGCGGCTGCAAGGCGGCCTGGATTTCCGCCGGTGCGGCGGCGGTTTCGCTCGGGCGTTGCAAGGCTACGGTGATGACGCGCGCCTTGCCATTGCGGGCGAGGGCGGCGAGTTCTGGCATTTCGCGGACGCACGGCGGGCAGTCGGCGCGCCAGAAATTGACGACGGTGGGCATGCTCGGCAGCGACGACAGCTTGACGAATTGCTGACCGTTCGAAAGCTCGAAGTCGAGCGGCGTTTTTGCGGTCGACGGGCGGTCGACCGCAAAACCCGGCTCGGCCGCCAGTGCGAGGAGCAGAAAGAGCTTGAGCCCCCCGGCGGTCATCACAAAGCGAACTTCACGCCGCCGTAGATGAAGCGGCCGCGGTTCGGCCCCCAGATCTGCGTGACGTCGTAATTGCCGGCACCATCAACCCAGAGCATGCTTTCCTTGTCCGACTGCTTGAAATCGAACAGGTTGTCCACGCCCAGGTAGAGGCCCCACTGCTTGTTGATGCGGTATTCGCCGCGCATGTCGACGGTCCAGTAGGACGGGCTCTTGTCCATCTTCGGCGTGCCGTCGAAGTTGTAGCGCGGCGTGTTGGCGTAGTCGTAGAACTTCTTCAGATCCATCGGGCCGGTCCAGGTGCCGCGCGCCATGCCGGTCCAAGGTCCGCTTTCGTAATCGAGGCGCAGATAGGCGCGGGTTTCCGGCCGGGCGAAGGCCAGGGTTCCCGCTTCGGAGAAGCGATATTTGTAGTGTTCGGCCGCCACCGTGGTTTCCAGTTGCGGTGTCAGCTTGTAGGTCAGCGTGATGTCGGCGCCGATGACGGTGACCGGCTTTCTGGCCGAGGTGAAGCGCGTGATCGCCGCGCCGGTGATCGGGTCGGTGGCGCCGGAATCGAGCAGCGCCATGTTTCTGATGCGGTTGTAGTTCAGCGAGCCGACCCAGGCCAGCCGGTCGCCGGCATAGGACAGCGCGTACGAGGCGTTGTCGGAAATTTCGGCTTCCTTGATCTCGCGGACGATGCGCGAGGTGTCGAGAATGCCGTGGTCCTGCTCGAAGAACGAGGTCGGCGCACGGAAGCCGCGACCGACGGCGAAGCGGCTGTTCAGTTCGTGGCTGTGGTTCCACAGCACGTTCAGGCGCGGGCTGGTGATGCCGCCGAAGACGTTGTGATCATCGTGGCGGACCGAGCCGTTGACTTCAACAAGGCCGTCCAGAAAAGCGTGATAGGCCTGCAGGAAGACGCCCGGGGTGCGGTACTTGTAGTTGTCGATGCCATCGTTCGAGGTGCCGTTGGCCATCGCCCCCTTGCTTTTCAGATCCTCGTAGCGGTAGGTCAGGCCGGCAGTCACCAGCGTTGCGCCGAGCGGTTGCTGGGTGCTGGTTTCCAGGTAGTACTGGGTCTGTTCGGCCTTGTAGATCGCGTGTTCGTAGTAGGAATCCTGCTTGTGTCTGGCCAGACCGACGGCAAAGCGCAGCGTGCCGTCGCCGAGCTTGCGCGTGGCGCTGGAAACGAATTGCTGGCGGTCGGTGAAGATGATTTCCGACATGCCGCCGAGGCCGTCGTTGTAGGGCACGATGCTGCCATCGTCGCCGTTGCCGGCGATGCCGTCAGGGCCATCAACGGCAACCCAGCCGGCAGCGCTGGGCGAACCGTTTTTACCCTTGCTCCAGTTGAAGGGATTGCCGGTTTCGTCGCCCTTGACCTTCGAGTAGTTGTCGCCCATGGCGCCGCCCATGCGCTTTTCGTCCACGATATCGAGGCGGCCCTTGATGCTGAAACCGCCGACGTCGTCGATGAAGTAGCCGATGCCGCCGAGATTGCGCTTGAAGCCGGTGTATTCGGAAACCTTGTTGCCGTCGGCATCAACCGAATCGTGCGCGTTGTGGTTGAAGTTTGCGGTCAACGCGCCGCCGGCAAAGGTTTTGGCGCCGAACAGGTCGGTATTGATGTGGCCGAACGAGCCGAACTGCTGGTTGATCAGCAGTTCATCCTTGATGGGGCGGCGGGTCACCATGTTGACCGAACCGGCCAGGGCTTCCGGGGCAATCAGGCTGGTGCCGGCGCCGCGCGAGATATCGATGCGCTCGACGCCGCCGAGGCTGACGCTGTCTAGGCCGTAGGCGGTGGATACCGACGAGAAGATCGGAATGCCGTCGATCAGCAGCGTCGTGTAGCGGCCAGGCAGGTTGTTCAGCACGACATTGCGCACGTTGCAGATCGAGCACTCGGTCTGCACCGAGATGCCCGGGCGTTTGTCGAGAGCTTCGGTCAGCATCGTTGCGCCGGTCTTTTCCAACTCGCGCGCGCCGAGCGATTCGGTGGCGATGATTTCGTCGCGCAAAACCGGCCTGGCGCCAACGCTCTTGCCCGAGCTGACGGTGATTTCGCCGAGTTGCTTGTCGGCCAGCGCCGGCCCGGCGAAGGCCAGCAGGACCGCCAGGCTGAGCGGCTTTGGATCGAAATGCTGCATGCTGAACTCCCTGATTTTGTTTTTTTTGTTTGCTGCTGCTTACTACTTGTCGCCTGGCTGGGTGACGAAGCCGATCTTGCCGATCCCCGCCCGGCGTGCTGTGCTCATGGTCTCGGCGACGCTCTCGTAGCGGCTGTCGCGGTCGGCCTTGAGGTGCAGTTCGACGTTGGCATCCTGGCTGACGGCGTCGCGGAAACGGCTTTCCAGCGTCACCGCATCGACCGGATCACTGCCGACGAAGACCTTGTTGTCGGCAGTGATCGAAACCTGCAACGTCATCGGCTTTTCCGGTGTCGGTGTGCTCGATGCCCGTGGCAGATCGACCTTGACCGAGTGCGTCATCAGCGGCGCGGTGATCATGAAGATGATCAGCAGGACCAGCATGACGTCGACCAGCGGCGTCATGTTGATCTCGGCTGTCGGCATCTGGCTGCCGGTGCCGTTGAAGCTGCCCATCGCCATGTCAGACAGCCTCCGCGGCAGCGCGGGCGCGCATCGGGTGGATCTGGGCGCTGTTGGCGACCATCGGCTTGCCGACCGTGAAGAAGGCGTGCAGGTCGTGGGCGAAGGCATCGAGGTCGGCCAGGATGACGCGATTGACGCGGGTGAAGGTGTTGTAGGCGAAGACCGCCGGCAGCGCGACGGCGAGGCCGGCGGCAGTCATGATCAGGGCTTCGCCAACCGGACCGGCGATCTTCTCCAGCGCCGCCTGGCCGGTCATGCCGATGGCGACCAGTGCGTGGTAGATGCCCCAGACGGTACCGAACAGGCCGACGAACGGCGCGGTGGCGCCGGTCGTGGCGAGGAAGGTCAGACCGTCTTCCATGCCGGCTTGAGTCGTCGACAGTTGCTGGCGCAGCGCCCGTTCCATCTGCTCGGACGGGTCGAAATGGGAAGCCAGGCGGCCGGTCACCGTTTCGCAGTCATGGTTGCAGCAGTTGGCCTGAGTGGCCAGCTGGGCGTAGGGGCTGTCTTCGCCGGCATCGCGCAGCTTGTCGATGCCTTCGGCGACGCTGCCGGCGGCCCAGAAGGCGCCAACGGCCTTGGCCGCCTTGCGCAGACGCCACCAATCCCAGGCCTTGGCCAGGATCAGGTACCAGCTGGCGATCGACATGACGACGATCAGGATGGCGACGGTGTGCGAGACAGTGTCTCCCTGGGCCCACAGGTGGGCGATACCGAAGGCGTTTTCTTGCGTGGTTTCCTGCATGCTATTGCTCCAATTTGAAAATGATGGGGACCAGGACCCAGCTCTGGACGGCGACGTCGCCGCGTTTGGCTGGTATGAATTTCCAGTTGCGCACGGTCTTCAGCGCCGACTCGTCGAGACGGTTGCTGCCGGACGATGTGCGGACCTCGATGGCATCTGCCGTGCCCTGCGGATTGACGGAAACGCGCAGGACGACCTTGCCTTCCTCGCCCATCCGGCGCGACAGCGGCGGATAGGGGGGCGGCGGGTTACGCAGGTAATCGGCGTCGAAACGGGCCTGGCTGATCGCCGGGGCTGCCGGTGCCGGCGGGGTCGGTTCGGCGACCTGCGGTGGGGCGACCGGGGCATTTTCGGCTGGTGCTTCGCTGTTGGTGGTTTCGAGGACGGGCGCCGGGGCCTTCGGCACCGGGACCGGCTTCTGCTTGATCGGTTCTGGTTTGGCCACCGGCAGCGGCTTGGCTTCCGGCTCGCTCTCGATTTCCGGGGCTGGCAGCAGATCGACGATCAGCGGCATTTCCATGATCTGCGGTGCGATGGTCTTGGCCGCCATGATCAGCAGGAAAACGCCAACATGCAGACCGACCACGATACCCAGCAGACTGCTGCGCTGGCTGGTTGAGGGGCGGGAAAGTGTGTAGCTCATGGCGATTTTCAGGTAAATCCCGTGCTCGCCGAAAAAACCCTTGGCTTGCTGGCGACTGGCGCGCTGGCTACGGGAAAAAGTTTTACAACGGAGAGAAACTTACTTGGTCAGGATCAGCTTGTTTTCACGGGTGACACGCAGCAGATAACGCTGGCCCGCGTGCTCGATTTCGACGGTATTGGCGCCGCGCAGTATCTGTTCGCTCCCCATCCGGGGCAGGTTGCCGGCTGCTGGCGTAGGGCTGGCGGGCGGAACGGGTTTGGGCTGGCTGTTCATTTTCATGTCTTGCTGACGAGGACGGATTGGATTGTATCTAAACGAGAACCATTGTCAACAACATTCGCATTGGCGTTTATTCATCAAGCGCACAGGCTTCGCTGACGACGCGGCTGAAGCTCGATATGCCGGCGTTGCGTACGAACAGGCAGCGTTTGCCGGTACGTTTGCACTGCTCCTTGACCCGCCAATAGGCGTTGTGACTTATGCAACCAGCCTGGCAAATGACCAGGTCGGCGCTGGCCAGCACGCCGTCGATGCGGTGCAGGCTTTCCTCCAGGCCGCCGTCGTGATGCAGGAAGCGTCCGCCGGACTGCTCGACCAGCTGGCGATAGCCGTCGATGGCGCTGGCCCGGCCGCCAACGCAGAGGACCGATTTGCCGGATAGCGTTTCGGCCGGGCAGGTAGTGGCGAGCGGGTTGCCCTCCTCCGGATTCTCCTGGGCGATGATCTGGTTGATGGTTTCTTCGGCATGGCGCAGGCGCTGCCGGAGATGCCAGATTTCCGTTTCCTGGTTTTCCGCCTGGGCACTCAAGGCTGTGCACCGTGCTTCGGCGTCGTTGGCGCGCCGTGACAGATTCTGCCGGTCCTTCAGATCGGGCAGGCTGGCTCGCAGCTGGTCGACTTGCCCGGTGAGCGAAGCGATGCAGGCATCGCGACCGGCCAGTTCGGCGCGCAGGTCGATGATGCGCTGACCCAGCGCCTGCGTTTCGGATGATTTTTCAGCACGCAGCGACTCGTTTTCCTGGCGTGCCTTGTCCAGTTGCTGGCGCAGTTCGCGGTTTTCGTCCTTCAAGGCCTTCAATGTCCGGAGATCCGCCCGTGTACCGGTGCCGATCTGGTGCTGGATCATGTGAATGTCGCCATAAACGGCGTGCTCGAGCGTACTGTCGCAGGCCGGGTGACTCCAGGTGGCCCAGAGTGCCGCCGGGATTTCGCTGCCGCTGCTAGTGGCTTCCTGCCACAGGGCCTGCAGGGCGCTCGTGTCCTTGGCGGCCGCAAAGCGGCGGATGGTCTGGTGGAAGCGTTTTTCCAGCTGCTTTTGCAGTAATTCGGAGAGTTGACCGCGAGATTCGCAGGCGCCCACCGCCGTGGTGTGCAGTACGAAATCGGTGGTGTCATGCGTGAAGTGCATGACTTTCTTCATCAGCGCCCGCAGCTCGGCAACGTCGAAACAGGTGCCGATGATCGGGCAGTGGAACTTGTGCGAAACCTCCCACAGCTTGCGCCGTCGGGAAGGTTGTGGCGTTGGTGCAAGCGCCCGCGGGGCGTTGTTCAGCATGGATTCAAACAACTGCAGCGGCTGGCGGGTCGGGTTGAAGCTGCCGCCAGCGACATGAAAAGGGAAACCGGGCATGCTGGGACTCCTTGGAGAAGGCTGAGCTGGCTTGCCGGGTTTCTGGCTGGCTTGCTTAAACGAGAATTATTATTGTTTAAGCGTTATGGGTTGTCAAGCAGCCTCGTCGCAGCCCTTTCCGCCATCCGGTCGCGGGCCGGTGAGCCCGCGCCAGGAACAGGCGAGGTAGAGGCTCCAGGCGACCAGCCACAGCGTCGCCGCGCTGTGCAGCAGCGGCAGGTAGGCGCCAGCGAAGGCGGGCAGGCTGGCGGCGGCGCGCAGCAGGGCGGCGCCGAGCAGCAGTGCGGCGGCAGAAGGCAGCCAGCGGCGGTGGTCGAGGCCGTGGCCGCTGTGCAGGCGGCCGGCGACGCTCATCACGATCAGGATGGACAGCGCCATCGCCCCGGCCAGCAGCAGGTGGTGGCCGGCGCTGTTCCAGTTGCTGCCGGCGAGCATGCCGAGGCCGATCAGCGCGTAACCGAGCGCCATCGCCCAGTACACCAGGTAGGGAATGAGCACCCAGCGCTGCCACAGCGCCCGGCCGACGTGCCAGTCGTTGAGCAGGTTGAGCAGGGCCGCAGCAGCGGCGAGCGCCAGCCAGCCGGCGACGGCGTTGCCGGGCAGGAAGAATTCGGCGGCCGAGAACAGGCCGATGGCGAACATCGCCAGATTGCGCCGTGGCGGCCGTGCCAGGTAGGGCGCGGCGATGCCGCCCTGGCGTTCGAGCACGTCGTTGACCAGGCGCATCGAGATGCGCGACAGGGCGATGACGATGAGGATCATCATCAGGCCGACGCCGAGCAGCAGCCAGGCCATCGCGTCGCCGCCGCGCCACAGCGCCAGGTAGAAGCCGGCGTGGATTGCGGTCAACGCCGTCAGGGCATGAAAAAACGCCAGGTGGCGGCGGCTCGGCTGGCGCCACAGCGGACCGGCGATGCGGGCGGTCAGCAGGGCCAGGAAGGCGAGGTCGCAGACAGCCGCCGGCAGCACGCCGAGCCAGCCGGCGAGCAGGTAGCAGAGACGGCCGCCGGCCCACAGGCCAAGCAATAGCTGCACGGTTTTACGGTCGACCGCCGGCGTGCCGGTGAATTCGATGATCGCGGTCAGCAGGAAGCCGGCGATCGAGGCGCCGGCGAAGCCGAAGAGCATCTCGTGGGCGTGCCAGACGATGGCGCCGCCGGGCAGTTCGGGCAGCGGCAGCAGGCCGGCCAGCGCGCCCAACCACCAGGCCATGGCAACGACGGCGTGGCCGGCGGTGAGCAGAAAGAAGGAGCGGAAGGCGCACAGCCACAAGTTTGCGGTCGACGGCCAGAAACGGTCGATTTTCATGCGCCCTCCAGCGGCGGCAGCGCGAAGGCGGCGCGGATCTCCGGCCAGCGGATGAACTCGGCGGTGCGGGCGAAGACCCAGGCTTCGTCGCGGGCGGCGACCGGGGTATCGACCCGGTGCTCGGCGACGATCCGGCCGGGGCTGCCACTCATCACCAGGATGCGGTCGGCCAGGCGGACGGCCTCCATCAGATCGTGGGTGATCATCAGCACGGCGCTGCCGTGCGCCGCGCGCTCGCCGGCGAGCAGCCTGTAGAGCTCGCTCTTCAGGCCGATGTCGAGGGCCGAAAAGGCTTCATCGAGCAGTAGCAGGTCGGGGCCGACGGCGAAGGCGCGGGCCAGGGCGGCGCGGCTCTGCATGCCGCCGGAGAGGGCGCCGGGAAATTTCGCCAGATCGTCGGCGGTCAGGCCCATGCGCGCGGCCAGCCCGGCCGCCTGGCGGTCGCGCTCGGCACGGCCGACGCCACGTGCCTTGAGGCCGAGACCGATGTTGGCGAGCGTACGCTTCCACGGCAGCAGGCGCGGTTGCTGGAACATCATCGCCGGCCGCGCGAAGCTGCTGGCGATCGTGCCTTCCCACGGCGTCAGCAGGCCGGCGGCGAGGTTGAGCAGGGTCGTCTTGCCGCAGCCGGACGGGCCGACCAGCGCTACCGCCTCGCCTTCGCCGACATTCAGCGCGATATCCTCGAGCACGCGCTGGTAGCCGAAGCGGTGGTTCAGCGCGGAAATGGTCAGTTGCTTGATGATGCGAACTCCCGCCAGGATTCGACGCGGCGCTTGAGCGGTTCGAGCAGCAGGTACTCGATCGCCAGCAGCGTGCCAACCAGCGCGACGATCCAGGCCATCGACGCGGCCGTGTCGAGGTGGCTGCGTGAGACCGCCAGCGCGGCGCCGATGCCGTCCTCGGTGGACAGCAGCTCGGCCATGACGACGATCTTCCACGACATGCCGAGCGCCGAGATCCACGCCGGGAAGAGATAGGAAACGACGTGCGGCAGATAGACGTCGGTCAGCTTCATCCAGGTCGACAGCCCGAACATCCGGGCGACTTCCTTCAGCTGACCGTCGAGCGTGCGTGTGCCCTGCATGGCGCCGACGAAGATGATCGGGAAGCAGGCGATGAAGACGGTGAAGATAGGCGTCCCGTCGCCAGCGCCGAACCACAGCAGGGCCAGGATCAGCCAGGCGATCGGCGGCATGCCGACGAGCACGGTGATGATCGGCCGGGCCATCATCGAAGCGGTCATCGAGACGCCGGCGGCCAGCCCGAGCAGGCTGCCGATAACCACCGACAGGCCGAAGCCGGCCAGCGCCCGGCGCGCGGTGATGGCGATTTCCGGCCAGGCGGCGCCACTTTCGAACAGGCCGCGCAGCGTTGTCAGTGCTTCGATCGGCGTCGGCAGGATCAGCGGACCGAGCTGTTGTGCGGTCAACTCCCAAATAGCGAGAAAAATGCCCAGGCTGGCCAGCGAACCCCAGCCGCTCCACAGGTAGTGGCCGCTCGCCGTCAGCGCGTCGCTAGCCTGTTGCCGCAGGTTTCGCGTCATGGTCCGTAGAAGGCGTCGTCGGGCAATTTGCCGCCAACCAGCGCCGGGTTCTCGCCGTGCAGGCGTTCGAGGAAGAACTGCAGCTCCGGGCGCGCGGCGGCGATCGGCACGTGGCGCATCTGGCTGACCGCCAGCGAATCGGCGACGGCTTCCGGGCTGAGCAGGTCGATCCGTCTGGCGACCATTTCGCCGCAGGCCAGCGCGTTCTTCTGGCACCAGTTCAGCGAACGTTCGTAGGCGGCCATGATTTTTGCCTGCAATTCGCGGTCGACCGCAGCACGCCCGATGGCGGCGATGCCGGCTTGCGGGATGCGCGCCTCGCGCTGGTACAGCCGGCCCCATTCCTTTTGCAGGTCGACGCTGCGGTACAGATCCGGGGCGATCAGGCTGACCGGGAAGGATTTCGTCTTGCGCAGCACCATCGACACCGCCGGCTCGGCGAGTAGCGCGTGGTCAACGCGGCGGGTGACCAGCAACTGCATCGCATCGAGCGGCGAGGCGACGTAGCGCAGCTTGAAATCCTTCTTCGCATTCAGCCCCTGCTTTTCGGCGAGCAGTGCAAAGACAATATCGGGCATGTCGGCGCGGAAGGGCATGGCGATTTCCTTGCCGCGGAAATCGGCCAGCGTCTTTGCCTGGCCGTCGCGCGACACCATCCACAGCACGCCCCAGGTCGAGATGTTGAGCAGGCGCAGCTTGACGCCGCGGTTGTAGAGGTTGGCAGCGACGTTGCTCGGCATCGCGACGAAATCGGCCTGGCCGCCGAGGGCGAGCACGCGCAGCTGGTCGGGGTCCTTCCAGACGCGGAACTCGATCTTGTCGGCGAGATCCTTCAAGGCGCCGCTGTCGATCATGTGGATCAGCGGCGTCGACACCGAGGCCGGCGGACCGGCCAGCACCAGTGAAGGCAGCCGGCCCGCCGCCAAGGCCGGCGTGGCCAGCGCAAGCACCGTCAACAGGGCGGCGAACCGGCGGCGCATCAGAAGCTCCCGCGCCAGGCGAGCTGGATGCTGCGGCCCGGGGCCTTGATCTCGTTGCCGGAAACGCCTTCGGTCAGGTGCTCATGGTAGGTCTTGTCGGCCAGGTTCTTGACGGCAAAGCGCAGGCTCTGGTTCTTGGCGAACTGCCAGGTCGCGCCAAGGTCGGCGGTGACGAAGCCGGCCGTGCGGTTTTCCGTGCCGCGGGTGAATTGCGTGGCGACGCGGTCCTGCTCGTCGACCAGGCGCAGCGTGAAGTCGGCCTTGACGCCGGGCAGCACGCTGCCCAGCCAGCCGAGCGAGATTTCATCGGCCGGCATCTGGAACAGCGGCTCGTCGAGGTCGTCGTTGTCGCCGCGGATGCGCGAGTAGCCGGCGTTCAGCCAGTGGCCGCCAGCGACCTGCCAGGCGACTTTCGCTTCGAAGCCCTTGATCGTCGCGCTGCCGAGATTGACCGTCTTCTTGCAATTGCCCGCGTTGGCCGCGCCGCAGGCGGCGGTGGCGGTGGCACCGGTCAGGATCTGGCCGGTGATGTAGTTGTCGATGCGGTTGTAAAACGCCGAAATCTGGTAGTTGACCGCAGCATTTGCCCCCTTGAGGCCGATTTCCAACTGGTCGGCCTTTTCCGATTCGACTTCCGGGCTGCCGGCGTAGAAATAGCCGTCGCCGCGCAGCCCGGATTCGTAGCGTTCGCGCATGCCCGGCGCACGGAAGGCGCGGGCGACGCTGGCGTAGGGACGCAGCAGCGGCGCTACTTCATAAACCGCGCCGAGACTGCCGGAGAAAGCGCTCTCCTTGTTGTCGAGGCCGCTGCTGCGGACGCCGTTGTTCATGCTGGCAGCGTCGCCGTCGACGCTGTCGTAGCGCAAGCCGGCGAGCAGGTTGAGCTTGCCGAAGCGCATGTCGTCCTGCAGGTAGGCGCCGAGCGCGCGGATTTCGGCATCCTGGAACGGGTTGTTCGCGCTCAGCGTGGTGAACGGTGCGCCGGTGGCCATGTAGCGATCCGGATTGCCGGTCATCTTCCAGGCATTGATGCCGAACGACAGCAGGTGCTGCGGATGCGCCAGCCAGTCGGCCTTGGCGTCGATACCGTCGGTGCGGAAAGTGACCTGGTTGGTGACGATGTCGCGGCGGAGGTTGTTGGCATGGCTGTAGATGTAGCGTTCCATTTCCTGGCGGTAGACGCGCAGGTCAAAGTTCACTGGCGCGGCGCCATCGCCCGTGCGGTTGTAGCCGAGTTCGTAAAGGCGGCGTTCCTGCTTCGGCGAATGCACGGTGGTGCTGCCGACCAGCGGGCTGGCGTGGGCGCGCGTCGAACCCGGATACCAGACGTCCTCGTCCTGATGATGCTGCGCCGAGACGCGAACTTGCTGCTGGCTGTCGATACGGAAACGGTACTGGCCGATGAAGGCATCGGAATCGTAGCCGGTACGGTCCACCTTGCCCTTCGGCGAGTCGTAATCGTCGATGCGGGCCAGCGAGGCGCCGAGCATCAGCGCATGGTCGCCCTGGCTGGCGTTGACCACCGCCGTACCGCGCCAGCCTTCGCTGGCGCTGTCGTAGCTGGCGCCGGCCTTGAGGCCGATGCCCGGGGTGAATTTTGCCTGCGGCATGAGCACGTTGATCGCGCCGCCGAGTGCGCCGGTGCCGTAGAGCACCGAGGCGCCGCCCTTGACCACTTCGACGCGCTCGGCCAGGCCGAGCGTCATGAACGATGCGACGGCGCCGGCCGGCTGCGCCGAATTGAAGCGCATGCCATCGACCAGCAGCACCGTGCTTTCCTTGCCGAGACCGCGGATCACCGGGTTCTGGCCCTGCGCGCTGTCGTTCGAGATGGCGATGCCGGGCTCGCCGCGCAGCGCATCGCCGACATTGGCAGCACCGCGCCGGGCGATTTCGTCGGCATCAAGGGTGGCGGTGGAAATTGGCGTTTCGAGATCGGCCGAGGCATAGCCCTTGGCAGTGACGTTGACGGCGGAAAGTGTCGTTTCTTCGGCGTTGACCGCAGAAAAGGCAAACATCAACGCCAGGGCAAGCGGGGTGAGGCGAGGCAGGTCCATGAATGACTCCAGGTGGTGAGGCTGGCTGGCGTCTAGCTGGCTTGCCGGATTAGGAACACTATCAATTCTATCGATTGATAATCGTTCGCAATTTGATCTGCCTTAATTTTCCCCGGGGCTTGCTGCTATGTTTATGTTTTATATATAAAAAACACGCCTTCTCGATGTCGGGCGTGTGCAGGGAAAAAAAAGCTGGCTGGCAGCTGGCTGGCTTGCTCGAAGCGAGGGTGAGAAAACTCAGTTGATCAGTTCGGCGGCCTGGCAGGTCAGGCGCAGTGCGAGATTGTCGCGTTCGCGCGCGAGGCGTTCGCACTCGCGATGGGCGGCGCATATGGTCTTGTCGAGATGCCAGACGCGCTGGGCGGCGACGATCAGGTGTTCGTTGGCATCTTTCAGCGCCATCAACTGGCGCCCCAGTTCGATGATGGCCTGACCGGATTCAAGTTCGACAATGCGTGCGCGAAAATTCTCGCAACGCGTTTCCAGTGCCGCGATCCGGTTGGCTTGTTCGATGCTGCGACTGCTGTTCAGCGTCGCCATGCGCTTCTGGCTGGCGCGGGCCTGGCGCAGCGCATGCTGGAGTGCAGCGTTCTTGTTTTCCAGTTCGGCAATGCGCTCGTTGGCTGCATCATCCGGTTCGCGTTCAAGCAGGGCGCGGTTTTCAAGCGGTGCAAGCATGGCGGGCCTCCGTGGTGCCAAGACGCTGGCTGGCGCGCTCGCACAGCCGGCGGGTGTCGTCATCGATCTCCAGGTCGCAGAGATGGTCGAGAAGGCGTACCGCGTTCAGTGCCGATTGACGGCAGCCGGTTTCTTCGTGGATCAGCAGCAAGCTCAATGTTGCAGCCCATAATTCGCAAGGTGGCATCGTGCGCTCCTTCAGGCAGAGGTTGCGGCGATCAGCAGCCAGAGCAGCAGCCCGGCGATGGCGGTATTGATCAGCAGACTGTTCATGTGGCACCTCATTGATTGAGAACTGTTCTCAATATATCGCGAATTAGAACAAAGTCAAACAAGAATTACTATTATTTACTCAAATGTCGTTTCCGGGTGGAGGGCGCCGGCGTGTGTTCGGCGCCCTCCGGTGGAGCAGGCGGGGTCAGCGACCTGCTCCTGTTGCTCGGTGCTGGTAGTGCGAACTGCTTACTTGGTCAGGATCAGCTTGTCCTGGCGCGTAATGCGCAGGCGATAGTCGCTGCCGCAATGCTGGATGGAGATTTCGTTGCTGTTGCCGAACAGCGTCAGGCTGGAGATGCTGTTCGTGACCTGCGCTTCGCTGGCCGGCTTTTCCCGGTTCAGGCGCAGGGTGCTGCGCGGGCCGTTGGCATGCAGGAAGGGGGTGCGCAGCGTGCGGTTGCTGTTGTCCATGGTGTGCTCCGGAAGCAGGCTTACATGCGGGTGGCGTAATACTCGACGACGCGTTGCAGGTCGAGCGGGAAGGGGGCGGCATCGCCGTCCGGCAGATGGGTCAGGCGGGCCGTCTGGGTTTCGTGATCGAGACTGATCCATTGCGGGCGTTCCAGTGCCGGTTCTTCCAGCGTGGCGCGGACCAGGTCGATTTTCCGGCCGGCTTCGGTCGGGCCGAAGGCGTCGCCGATGCGCAGGCGGATCGACGGAATCGTGACGCGCTTGCCGTTGAGCTGGAAGTGGCCGTGGCTGACCAGTTGGCGGGCGGCCGGGATGGTCGGCGCAAAGCCGGCGCGGAACACCATGTTGTCGAGACGGCGTTCGAGCAACTCGACCAGTTTGTTGCCGGTGGCGCCACGGTCCTTCTTGGCATCGGCAACGGCGCGGCGCAACTGGCGCTCGGTCAGGCCATAGTTGTAGCGCAGTTTCTGTTTTTCCATCAACTGCTGGCCGAATTCCGACTTGCGGCCATTGACCTTGCGGGCGCCATGCTGGCCGGGAGGCTGGTTGCGCTCCTGCATGGATTTGCGCGACAGGCCGGGCAGGTCAATGCCGAGGGCGCGCAGGACTTTCAGGCGGGGGCCGGTATAACGGGACATGAAACTCTCTCTCTTTATATGGTCAGTGGGTTTGGCAACCCAGTGCGGTCAACGGGTAGAAATCGACAGGAATCGACGCTGGATGGCACTGCACGGCCTCCCAGCCGCCGAGGACTTCCTGCAAGGTGCTCTTGAGAAAGGGATTGATGCCGTCGATTTCGCTGACTCCGCGCAGATGTGCGCGCAGCGCCTCGGTCTTGTTGAACGTGGCGCCGCGCAGGGCGGAGGAGGACAGCAGGTGAATGACGGCCGCCAGTCGGAGTTCGAGGGGCATGTCGGCGTTTTCCATGGGGCACTCCAGTCGTTTCAGGGAAACTGGCTGGCTCACCGGAAATGCGGCTGGCTGGCTAATGAATGCGAATTATTCTTGTTTGTTGTGTATCTGTCAACCGCGGCATGCCATGTCGATTCTTGTTCTGATGCGTGGCGTGCCTTGCTTTTTGCCCAGAAAAAAACCACGGACTGTGCCGTGGTTTTTTTGGGGAGAGCGTAGAGCTTTCAGCGGTCGCCGAAACTCTTCTTCTTGAACTTGCTGCGGTCGCCGTCGAATTTGCGTTCGCCGCCGCTTGGCTTGCGTTCGCCGCCGAAGCTGTTGGCCGGGCGGCCTTCATCCTGGCGCAAGTTGATCGGCACGCCGCGGATGCGGGTGCGCTTCAGGGCGTTCGAGGCTTCGGCGGGCATGCCAGCCGGCAGTTCGACGGTGCTCGATTCGTCGTAGAGGCCGATGCGGCCGATGAAGCGGCTTTCGATGCCGGCTTCGTTGGCGATGGCGCCGACGATGTCGCGAACTTCCACGCCGTGGTCACGACCCACGTCGATACGATAGCGCACCATGTCGCCGGCGGGGGCCGGACGGGCCGGACGGTCTTCGCGGCGCGGACGGTCTTCGAAACGGGGGCGTTCGCTACGTTCGCCTCGTTCCTCGAAGCGCGGCTTGCGCGGCTCGCGGTCGGCAAAGGCTGCCGGGCGGCGGTCATCGCGGTCGAAGCTGCGCGCCGGTGCCGGATCTTCGCCTACGATTTGCAGCGGCTTGTTTTCCTGGGCCATCATGGCCAGTGCGGCAGCGACTTCCTCGGGGCTGACGTTCTGTTCTTCAGCGATCTGCGAAACGATGTTGGCGAAGAAATCGAGGCCTTCGGCATTGAGGACTTCGGCAACCTTTTCCTTGAAGCCGGCGACGCGCTTGTTGGTGACATCGGCGCGGCTCGGCAGCGTCAACGGTGCGATCGGCGAGCGGGTCGCCCGCTCGATGGTCCGCAGCATGCGGATTTCACGCGGGGCGACGAAGAGAATGGCGTTGCCGGTGCGGCCGGCGCGGCCGGTACGACCGATGCGGTGTACATAGGCTTCGGTGTCGTACGGAATGTCGTAGTTGATGACGTGACTGACGCGCGGCACGTCGATGCCGCGGGCGGCGACGTCGGTAGCGATGACGATGTCCAGCGCACCGGATTTCAGCTGTTCGATGACACGTTCGCGCATCTGCTGGTTGAGGTCGCCATTCAGCGCCGCAGCAGCATAACCGCGGGCGTTGAGCTTGTCGGCCAGTTCGACGGTGGCGGTCTTGGTGCGGACAAAAATGATCGCGGCGTCGAATTCTTCCTCGACTTCGAGGATGCGGGTCAGGGCATCCAGCTTGTGCATGCCGGAAACCTGCCAGTAAACCTGGCGGATGGCGGCGACGGTGGCGGTGGCCGACTTGATCTTGATTTCACACGGATCGACCAGATACTTCTGGGCGACGCGGCGGATCTGTTCCGGCATCGTGGCCGAGAACAGCGCGGTTTGGTGCTGGGCCGGCGTGCGCTCGAGAATCCATTCGACGTCGTCGATGAAGCCCATGCGCAGCATTTCGTCAGCTTCGTCGAGAACCATGGTTTTCAGGTTGTCGAGGTTGAGCGTCTTGCGCTCGAGGTGGTCCATGACACGGCCTGGGGTGCCGACGATGACGTGGGCGCCGCGCGACAGTTGCTTGAGTTGAATGGTGTAGCTCTGGCCGCCGTAGATCGGCAGCACGTGGAAACCGGGCAGGTTCTTGGCGTAGGTTTGCAGTGCTTCGGCGACCTGGATGGCCAGTTCGCGGGTTGGCGTCAGGATCAGTGCCTGCGGCTTGGCGACCTTGATGTCGATCTGTTCCATCAGCGGCAGCGCAAAGGCCGCGGTCTTGCCGGTGCCGGTCTGCGCCATGCCGATCATGTCGCGGCCGTCGAGCAGCACGGGGATGCACTGGGCCTGGATGGGGGAGGGGGTTTCGTAACCGATTTCGCTGAGGGTCTTGAGGAGCGATTCGCTCAAGCCGAGGTCGGCGAAGCTGTCGACGGATGTCGTCATGATGCTGTTTCCTTTCCTCGTCGCACTTGCATTTGTTTTAAGCAGCGACGGATTGGCCCGATGGTCGGGCAGCCTGGGTGACCCCGACGCAGCCATGCCGGGGAAGAAATCAATGGGGTGAATCCTGCACAAGAACCTGAAAAACCGGGGGCTGCTCGGAGTTACTGCGGGCGATGCATCAACGCATTGAACTGATTATTCTACATTTTTTTCGCGAAGACCGCCAGTTCGGCGGCACTGAAGCCGGCTTGCAGGCGCGCGGATTCGTTCATTGGCGCCTGTGGGCGTGGTGCCTGATATGCGGTCAACAGCTCGCGATACGTGTTTTCCGGTTCAATGCCGCGTTGACCGCAGAATTCCCTGAACCAGCGATCACCAAGCCCGACATGGCCGATTTCGTCGCGCAGGATGATGTCCAGTACCCGGGCGCTGGCGTGGTCGCCGGCGGCTTCGAGACGTTGCTGGATCGGTGGCGTCGCGTCCAGCCCGCGTGCTTCGAGCAGGCGCGGTACCAGTGCCATGCGGGCGAGCGGGTCGTGTGCCGTTTTCTCGGCCATTTCCCACAGGCTGCCGTGGGCGGGGAAGTCGCCGTAGTCGTGGCCGAGTGATTGCAGGCGTTCGCGCAACAACTGAAAATGCAATGCTTCCTCGGCGGCCACGCCGATCCAGTCCGCGTAATAGGTTTGCGCCAGGCCGCGGAAGCGGGCCGCGTGGTCGAGCGCCAGGTTGATTGCGGTGAATTCGATATGGACGATGGCGTGCAGCAATCTGGCGCGACCTTCCGGCGACCCGGCATGGCCGTAGGGGACCTGCCGGTGTCCGACCAGTTCCGGCTTCGGTGGCGTGCCGCAGACGAGTTCAACCGGCGTGCTGTCCTGCCAGTCGAGTTTGCCGGTTTGCCAGTCCGCGGCAATTGCTGCGGTCAACGTGATTTTCTGGTCGATTCCGGTCGCGGCCAGCGCTTGTGCCAGCCGCAGATACAGCGATTGCTTCATGGTGCCGGGTTGGTATAGCGCAGATGAATGGCGTCGATTGCTTCGAGCAACTCGGCGTGCATGGGTGTCAGCGTGGCCGGCAGGGTTTCCTTCAACTGGCTCAGCGACGAGGCGCCGATGATGGTGCTGGCGACGAACCAGCGCGAGCGGACGAAGCCCAGTGCCAGTTGCGTTGGCGTCAGGGCATGGTTGCGCGCCAGGTCGGCGTAGGCCTGGACGGCCGCAGTCACGTTTGGTTTGGCATAGCGCTGGCCGAAGAAGGGCCAGCGGGTCAGGCGACCGGGCGCTGCGCTGTCGGTCAGGTATTTGCCGCTGAGATGGCCGAAGGCCAGCGGCGAGTAGGCGAGCAGGCCGACCTGTTCGCGGTGGCAGGTTTCGGCCAGGCCGTACTCATAGGTGCGGTTCAGCAGGTTGTAGGCATTCTGGGTGGAGACGATGCGTGGCAGGCCGAGTTCGTCGGCCAGTCGGGTGAACTGGCTGATCCCCCAGGGGTGTTCGTTGGACAGCGCGACATGACGCACCTTGCCCTCGCGCACGAGTTCGCCGAGTGTTTCCAGTTGCTCACGGATACTGGTGCACGCGCGCTCCTTTTCTGGGTCGAATTGCCATTGCCCGAACATCGGCTGGTTGCGTTCCGGCCAGTGCAACTGGTAGATGTCGATATAGTCGGTCTGCAGACGCTGCAGCGAACCGTCGACGGCGGCGTGGATGTTGGCGCGGTCCATGCTCAGTGGGCCGCCGCGGATCCATTCAAGGCTGCGCGCCGGTCCGGCAACCTTGGTTGCCAGAATGATCTTGTCGCGCGACTGTCGCTGCAGCCAGCGCCCAACGATGGCCTCGGAAGCGCCGTATGTCTCGACGCGGGTTGGCACTGCGTACATTTCCGCTGTGTCGATGAAGTTGATGCCGTGTTCGAGTGCGTAATCGAGTTGGGCGTGCGCATCGGCTTCGTCGGTCTGTTCACCGAAGGTCATCGTGCCCAGGCAGATTTCAGGAATGTTGAGTTCGCTGCGTCCGAGCGGATGGCGTTTGAACAGGCTCATGGTTTCTCTCCAGGAAACAGGGTTTGATCAAGGTTGACCGCACAACACGCCATAAATCAGCACATGCCGCTTGAGCACCGGGTCGAAACTGGCAGGGACAATGGCCAAGCGGTGTTCGTCGGGTTGCGCGCAGTGTTTGCGCGTCCATGTGGCAGCGGCATTGCGGGCTTCGGCGAAGTCGCTGAACAGGGCGTCGAGTGTACTTTCCCGTACTGGCAGGAAGGTGCCCCGGTGCCGGTCGAGCAATGTATCGGTATCCAGCATCTGGACGGCGTAACCGGTGGCCGGGCGTGGCAGGGGCAAGGCGTGTACGTCGAATGGGTCGCCAAAGGCGTCGTCGGGGAAATGCACGGTCAATAAGGACGGTCAGGCGGGAATGTCGGGGATGAGCATCTGCTCAAGCAACAGGATGCGATCCTTGAGTGCCAGCTTGCGCTTTTTCAGGCGCCGGATCAGCAACTCGTCTGGTGGCGGGTTCTCGATCAGATGCAGGATGACCTGGTCGAGGTCACGGTGCTCCACCTGCAATTCGTTCAACTGAAGGCGAATGTCGCTGATTTCCGCGTCGGTCAGTGGGCGAAGGGACATGGCGAAGCTCCTGACAGCATCTATGGTTTTGCTTAGAATAACCGAACCATGAACAGGAGGAGAACATAATGCAGCACCACATAATAGTGTCGTTCGGAAAGGACGCAGAATTCGAATACAAACTGGTAGGCGGCGGCGCGCCGGATGAAGCCCGGCAGTGGTTCGACCGTGAATTCACCGCACTGGAGTGTGATGTGGCTACCCCGACCGGGAAAATTCTCGCGGTAGACCGCATTCTCAGTGTGGCCAGATATGCCGGTGAAGGGCGTTTCCGCGACCAGCCAGCTTGGGCAGAGCAGTTTGCCAAAAATACGGCATCCATTCTCGGGCGCGACCTGATTCGCGTCGATGTCGAGCAATACAGTATCGGTTATTGATGAACAAGGCTTTCGTCCGCGAAAGCGATGGTGATGATGATGAGGAACTGCAGCCGGCCCAGGGCATTCCTCACGGTACGCCGAACTACATCACGCCGGCCGGCCATGCCCGGCTGAAAGAAGAGCTCGAACACCTGGTCAAGCGCGAGCGTCCCCATGTTGTCGAAATCGTTGCTTGGGCGGCTTCCAATGGGGATCGTTCGGAAAACGGCGACTATATATATGGCAAGCGACGTTTGCGCGAGATCGACCGGCGCATCCGTTTCCTGACCAAGCGCCTGGATATCGCTGAAATCGTCGATCCGCTGCGCCAGGGAGACAACGATCAGGTGTTCTTTGGTGCCACCGTCACCATTGGCGATCCCGATGGCAGTGAGCATGTGTACACAATAGTCGGGATCGACGAGGCTGATGCCTCAGTCGGACGCATCAGCTGGATCTCGCCTTTGGCGCGTGCGCTGCTCAAGGCACGTGAAGGCGACAGTATCCGTTTCATGAGTCCGGTGGGGGTGCGCGAGCTGGAAGTTCTGGATGTTTTTTACGGTGATCTGAAATAATTTTCAAAAAGGTATTGACGGAATTTTTGTGATGGGTAGAATGCGCACCTTCCTTGCGGTGCCGGGGTTTTCGGCGGCGTGAGGGAGGAAGTAGTGAGGCGGTTCGGCAGAAAATTTTTTACTGAAAAGCTTGACGGAAGTGAGGAAGTGTTACATAATCTCGCTTCTCTGCTGCAGACGAATTGATGTTTAAGACGGCGCGGCGATGTTCTTTAAAAGTTTGGACAACCGATAG
>NZ_MTHD01000004.1 GCF_001956855.1 Azonexus hydrophilus
CTATCGGTTGTCCAAACTTTTAAAGAACATCGCCGCGCCGTCTTAAACATCAATTCGTCTGCAGCAGAGAAGCGAGATTATGTAACACTTCCTCACTTCCGTCAAGCTTTTCAGTAAAAAATTTTCTACCGAACCGCCTCACTACTTCCTCCCTCACGCCGCCGAAAACCCCGGCACCGCAAGGAAGGTGCGCATTCTACCCATCACAAAAATTCCGTCAATACCTTTTTGAAAATTATTTGACCAAACCTCAAGAGAATAGCCATGCAGAACATTTCCACACCCAAAGCAGGAGACGACTCCCATATATAGAGAGGAAAAACACTGCCCTAGAACACCGAAGCGCAGATCAGTACTTCGAGTATCTTTAGGATGAGCGGGATGCTCTGATAAAATCACGGCTGATTTTCGAGGCAACACTAGGGACTCAATGAAAAAGCAGGGCACCTCTCCCCTCCCGCGGCCCCGAACCACGGCCCCCGCATCACACCCGATTCAAGCCATCGCACTCGGCACCATCTTGGCTGCCGCATTCGCAACCGCGCTCGCGGTCGCCCCCGGCAGCAGCAGCGACAACCTCAAACAACAAACAATTGTTGAGACGCTTGAAATCGCTCCTCCTTTCATACTGGACAATTCGGAGCAAGTATTTTTCTCGGAAGCGACCATACAAAGAGGTGACACATTGCAGCGCCTGCTTGGACGCTTGAACATCTCCGATAGCGATGCAGCGTCCTTTCTTCGCTCCTCCCCCCTGACCTCGGCTATCCGCCGCGAATTCATCGCTGGCCGCACAGCCGCCGCCAGCGCATCGGGAGACGGCAAACTGCTCAGCTTCTACTTTCCCCTCGGCGACAAGGAAACCGCTCTCACCATCAAGCGTATCGGCTCGGAGTTTCGTGCTGAGATTGTTGCCGAAAGACCGGAAATTCACATTGAAACCAAAACAGCAAGGATAGAAAGCTCACTCTTCGGCGCCACCGATGCAGCAGGAATCCCTGACAGCATAGCAATTCTGATGGCAGAAATTTTTGGCAGTGAAATCGACTTTCACTCTGATCTACGCAAAGACGACCGCTTCACCGTTAGCTACGAAATGCGCTATCTGCAGGGACAGCCCATACGCACCGGCAAAGTTGTCGCGGCAGAATTTGTCAACAACGGAAAGACAAGCCGCGCCATCTGGTTTGACCACGGCAACGAACAGGGGGAATACCTGACCCCAGAGGGCAAACCGCTAAGAAAAGCCTTCCTTCGATCGCCTTTGGAGTTTTCCAGAATCAGCTCAGGCTTCAGTAGACGCTTCCACCCCATACTGAAAACTTGGCGAGCACACCAGGGGGTTGATTATGCCGCACCAACAGGAACCCCCATTCGAGCAACAGCCAATGCCAGCGTGGACTTCGTCGGAACCCAGCGCGGCTATGGGAAAACCGTTGTACTCAAGCACGACGGCAAGCACACCACTCTTTACGCCCATCTCTCCAGATTCAGCCCTGGCGTGCGCAAAGGCGCCCGCGTCAATCAAGGCGAAACAATCGGCTATGTCGGACAGACCGGCTGGGCAACAGGACCACACCTCCATTACGAATTCAGGATCAACAACACCCCGGTAAACCCGCTGTCAGCCAAACTTCCTATCGAATCAGCAAGCCTGGATGCAAAACAACTCGCACTGTTCAAACAACAAAGCAGCGCCAAGCTTGCTGCGCTTGAAAGAATGAACGAGTCCAGTATTGCCTATCTTGAATAACGCCTGCTGAAGACCAGACACCAGAACCGGCATTGAAACCCTCTTCGCTCCACAATCAAAAACGCCCGACGAAGCTCATCGGGCGTTTTTGACATCTGGACCCAACCTTATCGGCAGGTACAAAGTTGCATCATCAGGACGGCCAAGCTTTTCTCACGCAGAGAACGATGACCCACAACCACACGTAGAAGTTGCATTAGGATTTCGGATGACAAACTGCGACCCCTCCAACCCTTCCGTATAGTCAATTTCTGCACCGACGAGATACTGGTAGCTCATCGGATCAATGAGCAGTTGAACACCATTTTTTTCCATCGTAGTGTCGTCATCAGCTACTTCCTCGTCAAAAGTGAAACCGTACTGAAAACCAGAACAGCCCCCACCGGTAACGAATACACGCAACTTCAAATCGGCATTACCTTCCTCTTCAATCAGTTCCTTTACCTTGTTTGCAGCACTATCGGTAAAGACAATTGGCGAAAGGCTTTCAGCAACAGCGTTCATGGAGCACTCCTAAATATTGGTTCCAAAATTGTAGATCGTAATCAGCCCACTCATGGGGCTTAGTCTTCTGGCAGCACATTTGGTTCCAAAACAGACTTGTGCTCATGAACCAGACGCCCCTCAATGACAGCCCCCTGATGCATTTCGATCGCAGCGTAGGTGACGTCACCCACAATCCGGGCCTTTGGCTGCATTTCAAGACTCTCGGCCACCGAAACCGGACCGACAACCACCCCGTTCAATACCAGATGCGCCACAGAGACCGCACCTTCGATACGCGCCTGATCGCTGACTACCAGCGTTGATGATGAGGCTCCGGAAACAGCCTCAACACTGCCACGCACCTCGCCATCCACGCGCAAGCCTCCACTGAAACGGATCTTTCCCTCGATGCAGGTACCAGCACCGATCAAGCTATCAATTCTGGCCTGAGCGCCAGCAGAATTTTTCTTTCCAAACATCAGGCCTCCTTAGTTCAGCAGGGATTCAGAGCACTGAAAACCAGGCAATCACAAATTAGCAACTTGCTTCGTCACCAGTTTACCAGCCTGCAACAAGCGCGCCTCAACAGAAATCAAAGTCGCACCTGCCGGTAGTTCGATTACCCCCTCGCGCCGAAGAAAATGCTGAACTTCAACAACACCATCCTTGCGGCCAGGCAGCACCAGTTGCCGCAAAGCACCATCCGGCAAACGGTAAGCGGCAACCACCTCATACACCCCACGAAACCCCCCACCACGTTGCGCAGCCTGATATGCCAACAACAGACGATAGCGATAACGCGTTGACGCCTCGGACAGTACGCGAAAGCTCTCGATTCGGACCAGCGACTCCTGACCGGCAACCGGTATCAGTCTCTCGAAGATAAGCATATCTTCCTTGAGAGCCGAATTTTCGGCCTCCAACTCCTGAATGCGCGCAACCAATTGTTGCTGAGCCGCACGTTCCATATTTACTGCATTCTGACCAGTACCAACACTCGAGCGCAACAAGGCCAATTCCCCCTGCTGAGCCCTCAGCTGCTCCTTTAGGTCCGCCAATTGGCTACCCCCCAGGAAACCGCCAAAGTGAAAAACCCATATGACAACAGCAAAAACAGCGGCGGCAAGAAAACTAAAAAACAGAACCCATTGGCGCGGCAAGACACTGCGGACAACAACACGCGGTGCCGAAATACCAAATCGGTGCCTGAATCGTTTCAGGCGAAGACTTACAGCAGGAGTGGGCATCAAAGAAATGGGATCTGCGGCTAAAAAAACCGCTGCGAAGCACTCAGAAAGCCAGGAAAGCATCGCCTCACTGACGCCCCGTAGCAGGGAGCCAATAATAACCCGATGCCCGCAAACAAAAAAGCCGCCCAAAGGCGGCTTTTTCCTGCGTGAATAATCAACGCTTGGAGAACTGCTTCCGGCGGCGAGCCTTGTGGAAACCCACCTTCTTACGCTCGACCTCACGTGCATCACGGGTAACGAACCCAGCCTTCGACAACGCCGGCTTCAGCGCTGCGTCGTATTCGATGAGCGCGCGGGTTATACCGTGACGGACAGCACCAGCCTGACCAGATTCGCCACCACCGGTAACATTAACCTTGATGTCAAAACCATTGAGTTGCTCAACCAGCGCAAGCGGCTGACGAACAATCATGCGACCGGTTTCACGCGAGAAAAACTGGTCAACCGGCTTGCCATTGACAACGATGGCACCCGAACCACGCTTCATGAAAACACGAGCAACGGCGCTCTTGCGACGACCGGTACCGTAAAAATAACTTTCTGCCATGATGACCCCTTAGATTTCCAGAGCCTTCGGCTGCTGGGCGGTGTGAGGATGCTGATCGCCGGCATAGCACTTAAGCTTCTTCAGCATGGCGTAGCCCAAGGGCCCCTTGGGCAGCATACCCTTGACAGCAGTTTCCAGAGCACGCCCCGGAAAACGTTGCTGCATCTTCTTGAAGTTGGTTTCCTTGATACCGCCGGGATAGCCAGTATGACGATAGTACTTCTTGTCGTCAGCCTTGTTGCCGGTTACGGTAATCTTGTCCACGTTGGTCACGACGATGAAATCGCCGGTATCAACGTGCGGAGTGTAAATAGCCTTGTGCTTGCCACGGAGGCGGCGAGCAATTTCGGTAGCGAGGCGGCCGAGCACCTTGTCTGTGGCGTCTACCACAAACCACTCGCGCTTCACCTCATGTGGCTTGGCGGAAAACGTTTTCATGTGTGTGCCGTCCTGAGAAAATTGGGCGCAGATTTGAGAAAGCCGTGGATTTTAACCACACATATCCACAATGTCAATCAACAAATCACTTTGACTCAACACGCAGACAAAAAAAACGCGGCTCGCTGAGCCGCGTTAAATCCACACCAAAGGAGGAGGGTGGAGGAGACAAATCTGAACTGAAGGCAAAAAGAAGAAAGCCATCACAGTTCGTACGCTTCACATTCTGCCCAAACACAAGACGAGACGCAAGACAAATTTGTGCGACGCACAACCACTTGATAAATGCGCAAATAATATATAATTATCTTATTTAATTTATTGAATAAATTGAATATTTTAAATTTTTACGAAACATATATCCATTGGTTTAATCCAATGGCACAACCCTGCCGCACTATCATCCGCCACACTTTATGCTGCGCCGCAACAAGCCGGGTACATCACACAATAGCGTTCCGAATCCGCTAGAATTCACCGCCAGAACAAGCGGAGATGAATAATGGACTGCACAGTACGATGGATGGGAAATGAAGCCGGGATGTCTTTTGTGGCAGAGACCGGCAGTGGCCATGCGTTCGTTATGGACGGAGCACCGGAAGCCGGCGGGCGAAACCTCGGCCCCAGACCAATGGAAACCGTACTTGCCGGAACAGGCGGATGCTCTGCCTTCGACGTCGTCATGATCCTGAAAAAAGGCCGCCAGGCCGTCACTGCCTGCGACGTGAAGCTATCAGCAGAGCGCGCCGAAAGCGACCCGAAGGTCTTCACGAGAATACACTTCCACTATCGCGTCAGAGGTCACCAGCTAAAGCCGGAAGCCGTTGCCAGGGCAATCGAATTATCCAAGGAAAAATACTGCTCTGCCTCGATCATGCTGGCAAAATCCGCCGAAATTACTGCCGACTTCGAAATCGTCGAAGAGGCCTGATCAGAAGCGGTAAGCCAACCCGGTCATCACCTTGGCCATTGCCCGCATCCCGAAACGGACGGGCTCCGGCAGTTCGGCAGCGCCAAAATGCACAGCCATTTCCGCGTGCTGTATTTCGTCGAGGCGCATCTGGTCGACAATTGCCTTGGAACGCTCGTCCTCTTCCGGCAAATCTTCCAGATGACGATTCAAGTGGGCCTCAACCTGACGCTCGGTTTCTGCGAGAAAACCGAGGTTCCACTTGTCGCCGAGCACGCCGGCAACAATACCGAGCGACAATGAGCCCATGTACCAGAGCGGATTCAGCAGACTCTTTCGCCCCCCGAGTTCGCCGATACGCTGCTCGGTCCACGCCAGATGCTCAGTTTCTTCTTCTGCCGCCTTGCGCAAGGCGTCGCGCACGTGGGGCTGCCTTGATGTCAGCGACTGCCCCTGATAGAGAGCCTGCGCGCACACCTCCCCGCAATGGTTCACCCGCATCAGACCCGCAGCATGTCGACGCTGCTGATCGCTCAATTCAACATCAAGCAACTCAGCCCCAGGCACTGGACGCTGACTGCGCGCTGGTGCCGCAAGCGTCCGCAAGGCCCGATCACACTCGAGAATCAAAAAATCGATCGACATGGCTCACCACAAAATGTTTGACGGGTGCCCACCTCGGCGCAACGCATCCAGCGCCTCAGCCTCATCTCTGACAATTACACCACCCGGACAAAAATGATCAAGGAAAAGTGCTGCATGCTGCCGTGCCGGGGCAATATCACGGATACGCTCCCAAGCATTGTTTCGCGATTTCGACCACCCACCATCATGGCGCCCGGACGCATATATGCGTCGCTCCCGCGTTGCGCAGCGAATACCTTCGTAGGTCACATTGCGCGCGCCGCCGTGCGTCTCCACCAGAAGAATGTAGCGCACCACTCCGTCCGCACCTACCGACAGAGACGCAGAGTCCACAAAAAATTTGTTGCGACTGGCCGCGCTGACAAAAAAAGGCAGCATCGATTCCTGCTTTGGCGCAGCCGGCAAGACCACTGCGATCTCCTGCCATTGGCGTGTTTCGTATTCCTCGTCAAAATTGGCCAATGCTGGAAACGCAAAAAACGCTCCGCACACAACAGATACGAAAAACTTGTTCACAAGCCGCCTCACAGTTTGGCCTCACCGTCCGGAAACACCGGCAGATTCTCACCCTCGACGCCTCGGGGCAATCTCGCTTGGCGGCGGTCCTGTTCAAGAAAACGCACCAGCTCATTCAAGGCCTGCTGATAGACCCCGCGCTTGAATTCGATGACAGCATCCAGCGGCACCCAGTAGTCATTCCAGCGCCAGGCGTCGAACTCCGGTTTCGCCGTGGCACGCAAACTGACATCGCTATCCCGACCTACGAGACGCAATAAAAACCAGATCTGCTTCTGGCCCTTGTAGGAACCGCGCCATTCGCGCTTGATCCATTGATTCGGCACTTCATAACGCAGCCAGCCCTTGGTCCGTCCGAGAATGCGCACGTGCTCGGGACGCAGCCCGACCTCTTCGTGCAGTTCCCGGTACATCGCTTCTTCAGGGGTTTCCCCCCGCTTGATGCCACCTTGTGGAAACTGCCAGGAATGTTCACGTATGCGCTTGCCCCAGAAGACCTCGTTTTTGGCGTTGCAAAGAATGATGCCGACGTTCGGGCGAAAGCCTTCGCGGTCGAGCATAGAAAACCTGCTAAAAATATTGGGTTACCCCGATTCTTTCACAAAGGGCGTCGATACGCAAAAAGGCGGCAAAGAACGGGCTCCGTGTAAAATCCTGTTTTTGCCACGAATTCAAGAGCATCCCATGCGCACTTCGCAGTTCTTCTTCACCACTCTCAAGGAAGCCCCGGCCGACGCCGAAGTCATCAGCCAGAAAATGATGCTGCGTGCCGGCTATATCAAGCGTGCCGCCGCCGGCATTTACACCTGGATGCCACTCGGCCTGCGCGTATTGCGCAAGGTCGAGAACATCGTCCGCGAGGAAATGAACGCCGCCGGCGCACTGGAATTGCTGATGCCGGCCGTCCAGCCTTTCGAACTGTGGGAAGAATCCGGGCGCGGCCCGGCCTACGGCCCGGAATTGCTGCGCTTCAAGGACCGCCACCAGCGCGATTTCGTTATCGGCCCGACGCACGAGGAAGTGATCACCGACGTCGTCCGCCGCGACGTCAAGAGCTACCGCCAGTTGCCGATCCACCTGTACCAGATCCAGACCAAGTTCCGCGACGAGATCCGCCCGCGCTTCGGCGTCATGCGCGGTCGCGAGTTCCTGATGAAGGACGGCTACTCGTTCCATACTTCGTTCGACGATCTGGTACGCGAATACGGCAACATGTACGCGACCTACAGCCGCATCTTCACCCGCCTCGGCCTGAAATTCCGCGCCGTTGCAGCTGACACCGGTTCAATTGGCGGTGACGGCTCGCACGAATTCCACGTGCTGGCCGATTCCGGCGAGGACGACATCGCCTTCTGCCCGGATTCAGATTACGCCGCCAACGTCGAGCTGGCCGAGGCAGTTGCCCCGGCTTCGCCGCGTGCTGTCGCCGGCAAGGCAATGGAGAAGATCGCCACCCCGGGCAAGATGGCCTGCGCCGATGTCGCCGCGTTTCTGGCGGTCGATATCAGGAACATCGTCAAAACCATCGCTGTCGTCAGCGAACAGGAAGATGGCGGCAAGAAGTTCGCGCTGCTGCTGTTGCGTGCCGACCACGAGATGAACGAAATCAAGGCAGGCAAGATTGGCGCACTCGGCACTTTCCGTTTTGCTTCCGACAGTGAAGTCCAGGAAACCCTTGGCTGCATTCCCGGTTTTATCGGCCCAGTTGCGGTCGACCGCGAAAAAGTGGCAATTTTCGCCGACCGTACGGTCGCCGCGATGAGTGATTTCGTCTGTGGCGCCAACGAAGCCGGCTTCCATCTGAGCGGCGTCAATTTCGGCCGCGACCTGCCGGAGCCGGAAGTCTTCGACATCCGTAACGTCGTCGCTGGCGATCCGTCGCCGGATGGCAAGGGAACGCTGGAAATCTGCCGCGGCATCGAAGTCGGTCACATCTTCCAGTTGCGCACCAAATACGCCAAGGCGCTCAACTGCGCCTTCCTCGATGAGCAGGGCAAGAGCCAGATCATGGAGATGGGCTGCTATGGCATCGGCGTCTCGCGCATCGTCGGTGCCGCCATCGAACAGGGCAACGACGAGAAGGGCATCATCCTGCCACCGGCCATCGCCCCGTTCGCCGTCTGCATCGTCCCCATGGGCTACCACAAGAGCGAGGCGGTCAAGGCCGCTGCTGACCAACTCTACGCAGAACTCAAGCAACTCGGTATCGACGTCGTCCTCGACGACCGCAACGAGCGTCCTGGTGTCATGTTCGCCGACATGGAACTGATCGGCATCCCGCACCGCGTGGTCATCGGTGAGCGCGGCCTGAAGGACGGACAGTTCGAGTACAAGGGCCGCACCGACGCCGAGGCGACAATGGTTGCGCAAGGGGAGATCGTCGGCATGCTGCAAGGGAAACTGTGCGCCGCCTGATCGGAACACTGTTGCTGACTTGCTGGGCGTCCGCCGTACTGGCCGGCGCCCAGCAATACGAACCGATGTCGGCCAGCGTCCGGGCAGCCTTGCACGAGGCCGTCTCGGACAGCCGACCACAGGTCAGTTCGTTCAAATCCCCGCTGGAAGCCGCCGACTGGCTGGCCGAGATGTCGAAGCGCCTGGAAAAACGCATTCCGAACCGTGACTATCGCATCGACCTGCTGCGCAGCATCCATTACGAAGCCACCCGTGCCGGCCTGGACCCGCACCTGGTGCTTGGACTGATCCAGGTCGAAAGCGCCTTCCGGAAATACGCCGTGTCATCGGTCGGCGCCCGCGGCTACATGCAGGTCATGCCATTCTGGCTCAAGGTCATCGGCCGGCCGGACGACAACCTGTTCGACCTGCGCACCAACCTGCGCTACGGTTGCACGATCCTGCGCCACTACCTCGACATCGAAAAGGGCGACCTGTTCCGCGCCCTCGGCCGCTACAACGGCAGCCTGGGCAAGGCTGAATATCCCAACATGGTCCGCAACGCCTGGCAGAACAACTGGGGCTACAGCAAGAACCCCGAACTGGCCAGCAACAGCAACTGATCAGCGGCCGAAACCGCCGCCCATGCCGGGAAGCATGCCCTTCATGCCGCGCATCAGCTTGCCCATGCCGCCCTTGGTGAACTGCTTCATCATTTTCTGCGTCTGCTCGAACTGGTTGAGCAGGCGATTCACGTCCTGGACCTGTACGCCTGCGCCCATGGCAATACGCCGCTTGCGGCTGGCCTTGATCAATTCGGGCTTGGCGCGCTCGGTCGGTGTCATCGAATTGATGATGCCTTCAACCCGCCCGACCATCTTGTTTTCCGCGCCAGCCGGCAGCTGACCGGCAGCCTGCGCGATCTGCGCCGGCATCTTGTCCATCAGCGCGGACAAACCGCCCATGTTGCGCATCTGCGCCATCTGATCCTTGAAGTCATTGAGGTCGAAGCCCTTGCCGGATTTCAGCTTCTTGGCAAAAGCGACGGCTTTTTCCTCGTCAAGTCCCTTGCGCGCTTCCTCGATCAACGACAGTACGTCGCCCATACCCAGGATGCGCGATGCCATCCGCTCCGGGTGGAAAGCCTCCAGCCCGCTCAGCTTTTCGCCGACACCGGCGAATTTGATCGGTTTGCCGGTGATGTGCCGGACCGACAGGGCCGCACCACCACGTGCATCGCCGTCCAGCTTGGTCAGCACGACACCGGTCAGCGGCAGCGCCTCGTTGAAGGCTTTGGCTGTATTCACTGCATCCTGGCCGAGCATCGCATCGACGACGAACAGGGTCTCGATCGGGTTGATCGCCGCGTGCAGACGCTTGATTTCCGCCATCATTTCCTCGTCGACCGCAAGACGGCCAGCGGTATCGACAAGCAGTACATCATGGTAGTGACGCTTGGCCCAGTCGATGGCCCCGGCAGCGATCGCCTCCGGCTTTTCGCCAACGGCGGAAGGGAAGAAATCAACGCCGGCCTGGCCTGCCACCGACTTCAACTGCTCGATTGCCGCCGGACGGTAAACGTCACAGGAAACGACCAGCACCTTCTTCTTGTGGTTTTCCTTGAGGAACTTGGCCAGTTTGCCGACCGTGGTCGTCTTGCCGGCCCCCTGCAAACCTGCCATCAGCACAATGGCCGGTGGCTGGGTATTGAAGTTGATGCCTTCGTGGGCATCGCCCATGATCTTCGTCAGTTCGCCGTGGACGACACCGATCAAGGCCTGCCCCGGATTAAGCGAGCCGATGACTTCCTGGCCGACCGCCTTTTCCTTTACCGCGGCAATGAAATCCTTGACCACCGGCAAGGCCACGTCGGCCTCCAGCAGGGCCATGCGCACTTCGCGCAAGGCATCGGCAATATTGGTTTCGGTCAGGCGGGCTTCGCCCTTCAGCGTCTTCATGACGCGGGCAAGGCGCGTGGTCAGGTTGTCGAGCATGTCAGATAGGCTTCTAGTAGAATTCGCGAATGGTCGACATTGTAATTCAGCTTCTCCCACATATCCTCGCCGCCCTGATCTATGCGGCGCTCGGACTCCATTTCTGGAACACCCGCTGGCGCGACCACGAAGAACAATGTGTCGCCTGCCCGATGCTGCACTGGGAACGTACAGCGATCGGCTTTGCGCTTGCCATTCACGCATACGGACTGTTCAACGCGTTACTCAGTCACGACGGCATGCATTTTTCGTTTGGCCTCGCACTATCGCTGATGATGTGGCTGGCAGTACTGATCTACTGGCTTGAAAGCTTCATGGCCCGCATGGAGGGCATGCAGCCGATGGTCCTGCCTCTGGCAGCAGTCTGCGCCATCCTGCCGGCAATCTTCCCGACCAATCATGTCGTTGCCCATGCAGGCGCGACCGGCTTCCAGTTCCACTTCCTGGCTGCCATGCTCGCCTACAGCCTGCTGACCCTGGCCGCGCTGCATGCAATCTTCATGGGATTCACGGAGAATGCACTGCACCGACGCACCATCAAGCGCAGCCTGGCCAGCCTGCCGTCGCTGATGGCCATGGAATCCCTTCTTTTCCGCATGTTGATGCTGGGTTTCATCCTCCTGACGCTGGCTGTCGGCAGTGGCCTGCTCTTCTCGGAACTGATTTTCGGCAAACCCCTGACGCTCGACCACAAGATTTTCTTTGCCATCGCATCGTGGTGCATCTTCGCCACCCTGCTGTTTGGTCGCCATGTCTGGGGATGGCGAGGAAAACGGGCTCTGCGGCTGACCCTGGCTGGCTTCGGCCTGCTCATTCTCGCTTACTTCGGCAGTCGCTTCGTCGTCGAAATAATCCTCGGCCGTTTCTAACGTGGACAACATTCCACTATCAGCCCAACTGGGTGCGCTGGTCACACTGCTGGCCCTGTCAGCCTTTTTCTCGATGAGCGAGACCGCCATGATGGCGGCAAACCGCTTCCGCTTGCGCCACCTTGCCCAAAACGGCCATCGCGGCGCGCAAAAAGCCATGGCGTTGCTCGACAAGACGGACAAAATGCTGGGCGTCATCCTGCTCGGCAACAATCTGGTCAATGCCGCGGCAGCAACGCTCGTCAGCGTCATTGCCATGGAGCTTTTCGGCGACGAAAAATGGGCGCTGGGTGCCAGCACACTGATCATCACCTTTGCCATTCTGGTGTTTTCGGAAATCACTCCGAAAATCATCGGCGCCTCCTATGCCGACAGGATGGCACTGATCATTGCCTACCTCCTGACACCCTTATTACGCTTCTGTTACCCGATCATCTGGTTTGTCAATCTGTTCGCAGCAGCCATCCTGCGCCTGCTGGGACTTTCCCTGCGGCCGTCTGCCGATTCTGCACGCCTGTCCCCCGAGGAGCTGCGCAGCCTGGTACTTGAATCGTCGAATGTCATCCCGAAGAAACACCAGGCCATCCTGAACAGCCTCTTCGACCTGAACGAAATTACCGTTGAACACATGATGACGCCACGGGGCAGCATCGAGATACTGGATATCGCTCAGGAGTGGGACGAGGTCCATCAGCAACTGATGACCAGTCACCACAGCCGATTGCCGGTTTGCCGGGGCTCACTCGATCAGTTGCTGGGCATCTTGCCGGTCCGCCGCCTGGTTGCCGGCATCGCATCCGCCGAATTCAACGAGTTGGTATTGCTCGAACAACTCCAGCAGCCCTATTACATCCCGGCTGGCACCGCAGTATTCACTCAGTTGGCTTTTTTCCAGGAAAACCGCCAGCGCATCGGATTTGTTGTCGATGAATACGGTGAAATACTTGGCCTGCTGACGCTTGAAGACATCATCGAAGAAATCGTCGGAGACTTCACGACCTCGATTCCGGGACTCGGCGCCGATCTGGATTGGTCAGACGACGGCAGCGTCGTCGTCGAAGGGTCTCGCCAATTGCGCGACCTCAATCGAATGCTCGACCTCGACTTTCCTCTTGATGGCCCCAAAACCCTCAACGGACTGATACTCGAACACTTTCAGGATATCCCCGAAGCCGATGTCAGCTTGAAACTGAACAATGTTGCCGTGGAAATCCTGCAAACACAGGACCGCAGCGTCGTGACGGCCCGGATCTACCGACCGCAGAGCGAAGAGGAGTCGCTCAGTCTTTACAAACCCCCGCCCCCGTAGCATCATCGGGCGATCCATACGGCATCTGAACCCAAAAAATCAATGGCAGCAATCCCTCCGAACTCTCCGCTCAGCGGCTTGGCTCGCGCTCTGGTACAGGCAGGCCGGCTGAAAGAAGCCGAAGCGGAAGAGTTGACGCAACAGGCGCTGGCCGCAAAACTACCATTGATCGAACAGATCATCGTTTCCAAAAAAGCATCGGCAATGGAAATCGCCCGTTTCTCGGCAGAAACGTTCGGCTATCCACTACTTGACCTCAGCGCTTTTGATGAAACACACATCCCGCAGGATGCAATTGACAGAAAACTGATTGCGACACACAAGGTCATCCCGCTCAACAAACGGGGCAACCGCCTGTCCGTTGCCATCGCTGACCCGACAAATCTGCGTGCGCTGGATGAAATCCGCTTTCAAACCGGACTGACCGTCGACCCCATCGTGGTCGAGCATCCAAAGCTGCTCCCGCTGGTCACGAAGTTCTCCGAATCCGCGTCCGATGCATTAAAGAATCTCACCGACGACGACATCAACCTGGACTTTCTCGACGATGAAGCCGCTGCAAAGGCGGACGATGCAGCGGGGCAGGACATCGACGATGCCCCAGTCGTCAAATTCATCCAGAAAATGCTGCTTGATGCAATCAATGACGGTGCATCGGACATCCATTTTGAACCTTACGAAAAATACTATCGCATCCGTTTCCGTGTAGACGGCATCCTTCGCGAAGTAGCCACGCCACCGCTCGCCATCAAGGAAAAGATCGCTTCCCGCATCAAGGTCATTTCCCGATTGAACATTGCAGAAAAACGAGTTCCCCAAGACGGGCGGATGAAACTCGTGATCTCCAAATCTCGCGCAATCGATTTCCGGGTCAGCACGCTACCCACGCTGCAAGGCGAGAAAATTGTTTTGCGGATTCTGGATCCAGCCTCAGCCACCCTCGGCATCGAAGCGCTAGGTTACGAGCCTGAGCAGAAAGCTGTACTGCTTGACGCCATCAACCGCCCGTACGGCATGGTTCTGGTTACAGGCCCCACAGGCTCAGGCAAGACGGTTTCGCTCTATACCTGTCTCAACATCCTGAACAAGGACGGGGTCAACATCGCAACGGCAGAAGACCCTGCAGAAATCAACCTGGCTGGCATCAACCAGGTCAACGTTGATGACCGCGCCGGCCTGACTTTCCCTGTCGCACTGAAAGCCTTCCTGCGACAAGACCCTGACATCATCATGGTTGGCGAAATCCGGGACCTAGAAACAGCTGAGATCGCCATCAAGGCGGCACAAACCGGTCATATGGTGCTATCAACGCTGCACACCAACGACGCCCCCCAAACCCTGACCCGCCTGATGAACATGGGCGTGCCAACCTTCAATATCGCCTCGAGCATCCTGCTGATCACAGCACAGCGCCTTGCTCGGCGCCTGTGCAATTGTAAGCAGCCCATGCATGTACCTGAGCAAACCTTGCTGGAAGCCGGGTTCAAGCAGGAAGACCTGGATGGTAGCTGGACGCTCTACGGCCCGAGCGGTTGTGAACGCTGCAAAGGCAGCGGCTACAAAGGCCGCGTTGGCATTTACCAAGTCATGCCGGTAACCGAGGCCATACAGCGACTGATCATGAGCGGAGCAACCTCCCTTGACCTCGCAGCCCAGGCCAAGGCAGAGGGCGTGAAGGATCTGCGCGAATCCGGCTTGCTCAAGGTAAAGCAGGGGCTCACCTCACTCGACGAAGTACTGAGTACCACCAACGCATAAGCTGAAGGACACCTGCAATGGCAATCACAGCAAAAACAAAAGCCTCTGCCGTCAAGGAAAGCACCTTTCAGTGGGAAGGCCGCAACAAGGACGGGAAGACCGTACGCGGAGAAATCCGTGCTGCCAGCGAGACCGTGGTGCAGACAACATTGCGCCGACAGGGAATCACCAATCCGAAGATCAAGAAGCTTCGGTTCAAGACGGGCGGCAGGGTTAGCGACAAGGACATCACGCTGTTCACACGACAACTGGCCACCATGATGAAGTCCGGCGTCCCGTTGCTGCAATCGTTTGATATCGTTGGCCGCGGACATTCAAACCCGGCCGTCGGCAAACTGTTACTCGACATCAAGGCTGACGTTGAGACCGGCAGCTCGTTGTCCCAAGCTTTTCGCAAGTACCCACTATACTTCGACGCCCTGTTCTGCAATCTGGTTTCGGCGGGTGAACAGGCAGGCATTCTCGACTCTTTGCTTGATCGCTTGGCCACCTACAAGGAAAAGATCCTCGCCATCAAGAGCAAGATCAAGAAAGCCCTGTTCTATCCGATCGCCGTCCTTGTCGTTGCCTTCGTCATCACAGCGGTCATCATGATTTTCGTGATCCCCGCCTTCAAGGAAGTTTTCAACAGTTTTGGTGCCGATCTGCCATTACCAACACTAGTGGTCATCGCCATTTCAGACTTCTTTGTTTCTTACTGGTGGGCCATATTCGGGATCATTGGTGGAAGCATCTATGCTTTTCTGGAAAGCTGGAAACGTTCAGAGAAGGTCCAGATGGTAATGGACCGACTACTGCTCCGCCTGCCAATTTTTGGCGACATCATCCGCAAATCGGTCATCGCCCGCTGGACACGCACCTTGTCCACCATGTTTGCTGCCGGGGTCCCGCTGGTCGAATCACTGGAATCAGTCGGCGGAGCTGCCGGCAACCACGTATACAAGGTTGCCACCCGCCAGATTCAGAGCGAAGTGTCATCAGGCACCAATCTGACGACGGCGATGCAGAACACCAACATCTTCCCCAACATGGTGACGCAAATGGTCTCCATCGGAGAAGAATCCGGCGCGCTGGACTCCATGCTCTCCAAAGTTGCCGATTTCTTCGAACAGGAAGTGGACGACTCTGTCGAAGCCATGTCGAGCCTGATGGAACCGATGATCATGGTCGTTCTTGGCACACTGATCGGCGGCATGGTGGTGGCCATGTATCTGCCTATCTTCAAGATTGGCGCGGTGGTTGGATGATGCCTGATTCCCTGGCGGTTCTGACAATCCTCGGGGGATTGCTGGGACTCTGCGTCGGCAGCTTCCTCAATGTGGTCATTTACCGCCTGCCGAAGATGATGGAGCAGGACTGGCAGTTGCAGTGTGCGGAATTGCGCGGCGAAACCCCGTCGACCGCAACACCGTTCAATCTTGCCCGACCACGCTCGCGCTGCCCGCATTGCGGCCACTCAATCTCAGCACTGGAAAACATCCCTCTGCTCAGCTACCTGCTGATTCTGCGCGGGAAATGTTCCGCTTGCGGCGCAAGAATTTCGTTGCGTTATCCGCTGGTCGAAATCCTGACCGGAGCACTCTCAGCCTATGCCGTATGGCACTTCGGCCCAGGCATCACTGCCGTCGGTGCCATGTTGCTGATCTGGGCCTTGATTGCACTGACTTTCATCGACCTCGATACCCAACTCCTGCCGGACAGCATCACCCTCCCATTGCTCTGGCTGGGGCTTGCATTCAATCTTGAGAGCACCTATACCGATTTGCCATCTGCCGTCATCGGCGCCATGGCCGGTTACCTCGCACTGTGGAGTGTGTTCTGGCTATTCAAGCTGGCCACCGGCAAGGAAGGCATGGGCTACGGCGACTTCAAGCTGCTCGCCGCCCTTGGTGCCTGGCTCGGCTGGCAAATGCTGCCCGCCATCATCCTGCTCTCTTCGGTTGTTGGCGCACTTGCCGGCATCTTGCTGATCATTCTTGCCCGCCACGGACGCAACGTGCCCATTCCCTTTGGTCCGTACCTCGCCGCTGCCGGCCTGATTGCCCTGTTCTGGGGCAAGACATTGACAGAAAGCTATCTCGGCCTCGTCTATTGAAAAAAGACAGCATCGGCCCGATATAAGCATCGCCCCCCTTTCAGTTATAATTCAAGGTTTTGGAGGATTCCCATGCCGATTTACGAATATCGCTGCGACTCCTGCGGTTTTCAGAAGGAACACCTGCAGAAAATGAGTGACGCACCGCTCTCCTGCTGCCCGAGTTGCGGCAAGGAAAGTTATGCCAAGCTGCTTTCCGCCGCCGGCTTCCAGCTCAAGGGCAGCGGCTGGTACGCAACCGATTTCAAGGGCGGCAGCAAGCCGGCGTCCCCGCCCCCGTGCCAGACCGGGGAAGGTAGTTGCTCATCGTGCGTGGCCAGCTGATCAAACGCTATTTCCTCACCGGACTGCTGATCTGGGTACCCCTGGTCATTACGGCCTGGGTGTTGTCGACCATCATCAACACGCTCGACCAGTCGCTGCAACTGCTACCCGAAGTTCTGCATCCGAAAAACCTGTTCGGCTTCTCGATCCCCGGTGTCGGCGCCTTGCTGACATTGGCGATGATCCTGTTCACCGGATTGCTGGCGGCCAATTTCATCGGCCAGAAACTGGTCGGCTGGTGGGACAAGCTGCTGTCGCGAATTCCCGTCGTCAATTCGGTTTACAAGGCGGTCAAGCAGGTTTCCGACACCCTCTTCGCGCCCAACGGCAACGCCTTTCGCAAGGCGCTACTGGTTCAGTACCCACGACAGGGTTCGTGGACCATTGCCTTCCTGACCGGTTCGCCTGGCGGCGACATCCGGAACCATCTTGAGGGCCAATACGTCAGTGTCTACGTGCCAACCACGCCCAACCCGACCTCCGGCTTCTTCCTGATGATGCCGAAGGCGGATGTCGTCGAACTCGACATGACGGTCGACGAAGCACTCAAATACATCATCTCGATGGGTGTCGTGGCGCCTCCGCCACGTGCCCGAGTCGTTACCCACATCTAAGCAACCCCACGGAAAGTTTCATGCGTACCCATTACTGCGGACAACTCAACGCCGCCCTTGACGGGCAAATCGTCACCCTGTGCGGCTGGGCTCACCGTCGTCGTGACCACGGCGGCGTCATCTTCATCGACCTGCGCGACCGCGAAGGTCTGGCCCAGGTCGTCTGCGACCCGGATCGCGTCGAGGCGTTCAAGATCGCCGAATCGGTGCGCAACGAGTTCTGCTTGAAGATCACCGGCAAGGTCCGTCCGCGTCCGGCTGGCACGACCAATGCCAATCTCGCTTCGGGCGAGATCGAAATCCTCTGCCACGAGATAGAAGTCCTGAACCCTTCGGTTACGCCACCGTTCCAGCTTGACGACGAAAACCTCACCGAGAACGTCCGCCTGACCCATCGTGTCATCGACCTGCGCCGGCCGCAGATGCAGAACAACCTGATGCTGCGCTACAAGACAGCGCGTGCCTTCCGCCGCTTCCTCGACGACAACGGTTTCGTCGATATCGAAACGCCGATGCTGACCAAATCGACCCCGGAAGGTGCCCGTGACTATCTGGTACCGTCGCGCGTCCACCCGGGTCAGTTCTTCGCGCTGCCGCAATCGCCGCAACTGTTCAAACAATTGCTGATGGTTGCCGGCTTCGATCGCTACTACCAGATCACCAAGTGCTTCCGCGACGAAGACCTGCGCGCCGACCGTCAGCCGGAATTCACCCAGGTCGATATCGAAACCTCGTTCATGAGCGAGGCCGAGATCACTGCGCTGATGGAAAAGCTGATCCGCACCGTCTTCAAGGAAGCGATCGACGTCGATCTGCCCGACTTCCCGCGCATGACCTACGCCGAAGCCATGCACCGCTTCGGCTCGGACAAGCCGGACCTGCGCGTCACGCTCGAGCTGACCGAAGTCACCGACGCCTTCAAGGATGTCGCCTTCAAGGTCTTCGCCGGTGTCGCCAACAGCGAAGGCGGCCGTATCGCCGCCATGCGCATCCCCGGCGGCGCCACACTGACCCGTGGCGAAATCGACGCCTACACCCAGTTCGTCGGCATCTACGGCGCCAAGGGCCTGGCCTACATCAAGGTCAATGACGCCAGCCAGATCAACGAAACCGGCCTGCAATCGCCGATCGTCAAGAACCTGTCGGAAGCTTCGTTGCGTGCCGTCATCGAGCGTACCGGCGCCCAGTCCGGCGACCTGATCTTCTTCGGTGCCGACAAGGCCAAGATCGTCAACGACGCCCTCGGCGCGCTGCGCATCAAGATTGGCCACGAGAAGGGCTTCGTCACCGGCGCCAGGTGGGCACCGCTGTGGGTCATCGACTTCCCGATGTTCGAATACGACGACGAAAACAAGCGCTGGACCGCCTGCCACCACCCATTCACCAGCCCCAAGGACGAGCATCTCGACCTGCTGGTGACCGATCCGGGCAAGTGCCTGGCCAAAGCCTACGACCTGGCACTGAACGGTTGGGAACTGGGTGGCGGCTCGGTGCGTATCCATCGTTCCGACGTTCAGGAGAAGGTGTTCGATGCGCTGAACATCGGTCCGGAAGAACAGCAGGCCAAGTTCGGCTTCCTGCTCGACGCGCTGAAGTACGGCGCTCCGCCGCACGGCGGCCTGGCCTTCGGCCTGGATCGCATCGTCACGATGATGACCGGTGCCGAGTCGATTCGTGACGTGATCGCTTTCCCGAAGACCCAGCGCGCCCAGTGCCTGCTGACCGATGCCCCGTCGGCGGTCGACGAGAAGCAGTTGCGCGAGCTGCACGTCCGCCTGCGCCAGAAGGTCGAGACCCAGGTCGAAGTCAACCCGGTCTAATCCACCGTGCGCAATATCCAGCGCTTCCTGATCGTCCTGCTGCTGGCGATCGGAAGTGCTTTTGCCTTCTGGAACGGTAGCACAGACCGGCAGACGATAGAGGTCGGCCGCCTGCCCCCGGAAGCCCGGGAAACGCTGGCACTGATCAAGCAGAACGGCCCCTTCCCCTATAAACGCGATGGTATCGTCTTCAATAATTTCGAGAAGCTGCTGCCGCTGCAGCCGCGCGGCTACTACCGCGAATACACAGTGAAGACGCCGGGCCGCAAGGACCGCGGGCCACGCCGCATCGTCGCCGGCAGGGAAGCCGAGTACTACTACACGGAAGATCACTACAAATCCTTCCGGCGCATACGCGAGTAGCCGATGAACACTACCGAGTACGGACTTTTCTTTTTCCCCGGCGACCGACCATCGATGGCAGATATCACGGTCGACGTGAAGAAATGCCAAAAAACCACCGATCTGCTCCACCACCTCGGCGAAGCCCTGAACTTTCCCGACTGGTACGGCGCCAACTTCGACGCACTATTCGACTGCCTGTGTGAAGCCAGCGAGCCCTCCTGCATCCTGCTGTCCGGCCTCGCCAACTTCGCCACCCGCCAGCCGCAGGACTTCGCCATCCTGCTTGAAGTCCTGCACGCCGCCTGCGCGGCACGCGCCGAAGCAGAAGCACCGCTGACCATCCTGATCGACACACCAGCGGCCAATGTCGCCCCGTGGCCCGACGCATGACAACGTTCAAGCAGCCGCACTCGGTTCTCGTCGTCATCCACACCCGCGCACTCGACGTCCTGCTGCTCGAACGCGCCCGCCATCCCGGCCTGTGGCAATCAGTCACCGGCAGCCGCGAGGGCGACGAAGCACCGGCAGTAACCGCCCATCGGGAAGCCCTTGAGGAAACCGGCATCGACAGTACCCTGTACCTGTTGCACGACTGGCACATCGAGAACACCTACGAGATTTTTGCCACCTGGCGTCACCGCTACGCGCCCGACGTCACCCATAACAACGAACGCGTCTTCAGCCTGGAACTGCCCGGGCGCATCGACATCACCCTCGCCCCCGAGGAACATCGCGACTGGTGCTGGCTGCCCTGGCAGGAAGCCGCAGAGCGCTGTTTTTCATGGAGCAACCGCGACGCCATCCGCTTGCTTGGCGCAAATACCCGGCGCTCTTGAAAGGCACCACCGACACCCCATATTGGTCTTGCTAACGCTTTACCGAAAGGAGACCAACATGGCAAACCTCACCCGCATTGATCCCTTCGATGATCTGTTCCGCGGCTTCTTCGTTCGCCCCGTGGATTTCAACGGCCAGCCACAGCAGGTGCCGGCAATCAGGATGGACGTCAAGGAACAGGTCAATGGCTACCTCGTTCACGCCGAACTTCCCGGCGTAAAGAAAGAAGACATTCACGTCGTGGTCGACGGCAATCAGGTATCGATCAGCGCCGAAACCCACCAGGAAAAGGAAACCCGTGATGGCGAGCGCACACTTCGCTCAGAACGCTATTTCGGCAAGCTCTCCCGCTCCTTCCAGCTGGAGCAGGATCTCGACGATGAGCGTGCCGTTGCCCGTTTTGCCGATGGTGTTCTGGAACTGACCCTGCCCAAGCGGATCGCCAATCCGAGCAAACGCCTGAGCATCGAATGATGCTTCGGCAGTGACCGGAACCAGGCCAGCCCCCGTGCTGGCCTTTTTCTTTGTACAATCCGCGGCGATCCCTTCAGGAGCCCGTCATGAGCATAGAGAACCTCGCCCCCGGCACCAAGGCCGCCGTTCTGGCCGAAGCCCTGCCCTACATCAAGCGTTTCCACGGCAAGACCATCGTCGTCAAATACGGCGGCAACGCGATGACCGACGAGCATCTGAAAAGCTGCTTCGCCCGTGACGTCGTGCTGCTCGAACTGATCGGCTTCAACATCGTCGTCGTCCACGGCGGCGGTCCGCAGATCGAGAACCTGCTGAGCCGCGTTGGCAAGAAGGGGGAATTCATCCAGGGCATGCGCGTCACCGATGCCGAAACCATGGAAGTGGTCGAAATGGTGCTAGGCGGCCAGGTCAACAAGGACATCGTCAACCTGATCAACCAGCACGGCGGCAAGGCCGTTGGCCTGACCGGCAAGGACGGCAACTGCATCCGCGCGCGCAAGCTGATGCTGGAGAACAAGGACAACCCCGGCGATCTGATCGATGTCGGCCAGGTTGGCGAGATCACCAAGATCGACCCGTCGCTGATCGAGCACCTGGACAAGGGCGCCTTCATTCCGGTCATCGCCCCGATTGGCGTCGGCGACAACGGCGAGACCTACAACATCAACGCCGATGTCGTCGCCGGCAAGATTGCCGAAGTACTCAAGGCCGAGAAACTGGTGCTGCTGACCAACACCCCGGGCGTGCTCGACAAGGCCGGCAACCTGATCACCGGCATCACGCCCAAGGAAATCGACGAGATGGTCGCCGATGGCACGCTATCCGGCGGCATGCTGCCGAAGATCGGCTCGGCGCTGGATGCTGCGCGCAATGGCGTCAAGGGCGTGCACATCATCGATGGCCGCGTCGAACACGCGCTGCTGCTCGAAATCCTGACCGACCACGGTGTCGGCACGATGATCAAGTCGCACTAAGCTCATGCGCGGGGAACGCGTCTGGTTGTTCGACCTCGACAACACGCTGCACAACGCCTCCCCGCACATCTTCCCGCACATCAACCGGGCGATGCGCGAGTACATCGAGCGCCACCTCGGCCTCGACGAAAGCGCCGCCAACCGGCTGCGCCAGGATTACTGGCAGCGCTACGGCGCAACGCTGCTTGGGCTGATCCGCCATCACGCAATCGACCCGCAACATTTCCTGCACGAAACCCACCAGTTTCCCGACCTCGCCCGCATGCTGGTGTTCGAGAAACCGTTGCTGCATACGCTCAAACGCCTGCCCGGACGCAAGATCCTGTTCTCCAACGCGCCGCGCGCCTACGCCGAGGCGGTGCTCGAACTCACCGGGCTGACCCGTCACTTTGCTGCGGTCTACACCGTCGAAAGTCTGAAATTCCGGCCCAAGCCGATGCCGCAGGGCTTCCGCACGCTGCTGCGGGCCGAGCGGCTGGACCCGCGCCACTGCATCATGGTTGAGGACAGCCTGGCCAATCTCATCACCGCAAAAAAACTGGGCATGAAAACCGTGTTGGTAAGCACTGGCTCTCGCCAATCACCCTTTGTGGACGTCCGTGTTTCATCGGTACTGCAATTGCCGCAACGTTGCGGTCGACTATAATTCCGGCACAAAAATCAGTCGAGGGACAATTCATGGCAACAAAACCCGGCGAACGCCGCCTGCAGATCCTGCAAACCCTGGCAGAAATGCTGGAAACCCCGAAGGGGGAAAAAATCACCACCGCCGCCCTGGCCGGCAAGCTGGAATGTTCCGAAGCCGCGCTGTACCGACACTTTGCCAGCAAGGCACAGATGTTCGAAGGGCTGATCGAATTCATCGAGCAGAGCCTGTTCGGCGTCATCAACCAGATCACCGGCGAAGAGCAACGTGGCTTCCGCCAGATCGAACTGATCCTCGGCCTGCTGCTCAACTTCGCCCAAAAAAACCGCGGCATGACCCGGGTGCTGATCGGCGACGCGCTGGTCAACGAGAACGAACGCCTGCAGTTGCGCATCAACGCGCTGCTCGACAAGGTCGAGGCGGCGCTCAAGCAGGCCCTGCGCATCGCCGCGACGCAGGAGAACTTCAAGGCCGACGCCGACTTCGGCGCCCTCGCCAACCTGCTGCGCTGCTACGTCGTCGGCCGCTGGGAACAATACGCCCGCTCCGGCTTCAGCCGAGAACCGCTGGCGCAATGGCCGCAGCAGTGGCCGATGCTCTACTTCGCCTGCCTGTCTCAGGCCGGCGACGCGTAAACGCCAAGGGCGGCCCGCAGGCCGCCCTTTTTGCTTTTCCTGGGACCGGATCAGCCCTTCAGGTATTCCGCCGCGTCGAGCGCGAAATAGGTCAGGATGCCATCGGCCCCGGCGCGCTTGAAGGCGAGCAGGCTTTCCAGCACCACCGCCCGCTCGTCGAGCCAGCCGTTCTGCGCCGCCGCCTTGATCATCGCGTACTCGCCGCTGACCTGATAGGCATAGGTCGGCACGCCGAACTCGTCCTTGACCCGACGGACGATGTCCAGGTACGGCATGCCCGGCTTGACCATGACCATGTCGGCGCCTTCCTCGATATCGAGGGCAACTTCGCGCAGCGCCTCGTCACCGTTGGCCGGGTCCATCTGATAGGTGTATTTGTTGCCCTTGCCGAGATTGCCTGCCGAACCGACCGCATCGCGGAAAGGACCGTAGAAGCTCGACGCATACTTGGCCGAATAGGCGAGGATGCGCGTATAGATCTGGCCGTTGCGCTCCAGTGCCTCGCGGATACGACCGATCCGCCCGTCCATCATGTCGGACGGTGCTACCACGTCGGCCCCGGCTTCAGCGTGGCACAGCGCCTGACGCACCAGCACGGCCAGCGTCTCGTCGTTGAGCACGTAGCCGCTGTCGTCAATCAGCCCGTCCTGGCCATGGCTGGTATAGGGATCGAGGGCGACGTCGGTGATCACGCCGAGTTCGGGAAAAGTCCGCTTCAGCGCGCGCACCGCACGCGGCACCAAGCCTTCCGGATTGTAGGCTTCTTCGGCACCGAGCGACTTCAACGGTGCATCAATCACCGGAAACAGCGCCAGCGCCGGAATACCCAGTTTTACGGCCCGCTCAGCCGTATTCAACAGAATGTCGAGCGACTGCCTTTCGACGCCGGGCATCGAAACGACCTTCTCGCTCCGACCTTCTCCCTCAAGGACGAAAACCGGGTAAATGAAGTCGTTGACCGTAAGCACGGACTCGCGCATCAGGCGCCGCGAGAAATCGTCCCGGCGCATCCTGCGCATGCGGGTCCCGGGAAAATTGCCGCCAGTTGTCGTCATCTGGATAACCTCAATAAAAATCTGAAAAATTTTCGCCCGGCGCGGAACTTTCCGCATTGAGCAACGTCATATCCGCAAGATGGCACGCGCTATCTCCCGCTTCACCTCCCTGAGCGGGTGCCTTGACCACGTTGAGGCATTTTGGCCCCCGGACTCCCCTTATCCGGGGGCCCTTTGTTTTCCTTGACCGGTTTTTCGATCCCCAGCCAGCTTGCCAGGATACTTTCGGCTTCGTCGATCCCGGTTTTCTTCAAGCTGGAAAACAGCTGCACGGTGTAGTCGCCGTCACCCCACAAGGCCATTTCGCCTTTCACGGCACGCAGTACCTTGGTCTGCTCCTGACGCGACAGCTTGTCCGCCTTCGACAACATGATGTGAATCGGGCGGCCAGTCGGTCGGAACCAGTCGATCAGACGACGATCAAGATCGGTCAGCGGGCGTCGGCAATCCATGATCACCACCAGCCCGACCAGAGGTTCACGCTTGCTCAGGTAAGGACCAATCAGCCCTTCCCACTGCGAACGGATGGCTTCCGGTGCCTTGGCATAGCCATAACCGGGCAGGTCGACAAAGTACTTGCCATCGGTCAGCGTAAAGTAATTCAGATGCTGCGTGCGGCCCGGCGTCTTGCTGACGAAAGCCAGGCGCACCCGTCCGGCCAGCGTGTTGATCGCGGAAGATTTGCCGGCATTCGAGCGACCGGCAAAGGCAACCTCGCTGATGGCATCCTGCGGCAGATCACGCAGGTTGGCTACGGTCGTATGAAAGACCGCGTTCTGGAAGAGAGGCATAAAAAACGCGGAAGACCCGCCTAGTTGAAGGGAAACTAATATAGAATAACAGGTTTGTAACTTCCGTTCCGGCCAAAGCGCCCACCTACGCGCATTAGGAGTTCGAAAAATGATCCGTACCGCGGCAATGGCAATCCTGTTTGCCACCAGTTTTGTCACCCACGCCTCCGAGCAAGCTCCGGCCAAGGCCGATCCTGCAAAGGGCAAGCTCGTCGCAGAATCCATCTGCGTCGCCTGCCATGGCGCTGACGGCAACAGCATGACGTCTGCCAATCCGCACCTGGCCGGCCAGATCGAACCGTACATCTACAAACAGTTGAGCAACTTCAAGGCTGCCGACGGCAAGCCCGCCGCCCGCGACAACGCCATCATGGCCGGCATGGTTGCAGCACTGACCGACGAAGACATGAAGAATGTCGCCGCCTGGTATGCCAGCCAGAAGCTGAAGCCGGAAGCCGCCAAGGACGAAACGAAAATTGCGCTGGGCAAGAAACTGTGGCGCCAGGGCGATTTCAAGAAGGGCATTCCGGCCTGTGCCGGTTGCCACGGCCCGGCCGGTGCCGGCCTGCCGGCCCAGTACCCGCGTCTGGCTGGTCAGTTTGCCGAATACACCGAAGCGCAGTTGAAGGCCTTCCGCGCCAGCGAACGCGCCAACGACCCGGAAAGCATGATGCGCACGATTGCGGAAAAGCTTTCCGACGTCGAAATCAAGGCAGTTGCCGACTACGCAGCCGGCCTGCGCTAAGCCAGACCGCGCATAGCATGGGGCAGCCTGCGGGCTGCCTTTTGTTTGCCCATGCAAATGGCCCGCGCTCGTGGCCGCGGCTTTCCTTGTCGGCACCCCGGCCTGCGTTTAGACTGTAGCAACGACAAACAACAACGCGGAGACCCATAATGAAAACCCTCAAACAGCTACTCGCCGACAAACCCAAGACCCTGGCCGTCATTGCTCCCGACGACACGGTCTACCAGGCACTCTGCGTCATGGCCGAACACAATGTCGGTGCCTTGCTGGTACTCCAGGGTGGCCAACTGGTTGGCATTTTTTCCGAGCGCGACTACGCCAGAAAACAGATCCGCAACAATCGCTCGTCAAAGGAAACCCCGGTTCGCGACCTAATGAGTGCACGTGTTGCCTATGTCGGACTGAATGCTTCGCTGGAAGAGTGCATGTCCCTGATGACGGAAAAGCGTTTCCGCCACCTGCCGGTACTCGATGATGCCGGGCAGGTTCTGGGCATTCTGTCGATTGGCGACCTGGTCAAGGAAACCATCAGTGCGCAAAAGTTCCTGATCACGGAACTCGAGCGCTACATCGCCGGCTAGACATGACCCAGCCTGAAAGCATCCACTTCCGCATCCTCGAAGACATCGCCCGCGAGTTGTCGGGCGATGTCAATTTCCCGACCTGCATGGATGCAGCACTGCTCGTGCGCAACACGCTCAAGGACCCTTTCGCCAATCTGGAAAAAGTCGTCCAGGTTGTCGGTGTGGAACCGCTGATTTCAAGCAAGCTACTGCGCCTGGCCAATTCCGTCAGCTACAACCCTTCGGGAAAGACCATCAGCGACCTGACGACCGCAATCGGCCGCATCGGTTTCGATTCCGTCCGCACCATCTCGCTGGCCGTTGCCATGGACCAGATGCTGAAATCGCGCAACCTGGCCAGCTATGAAAGCATTGCCCACAATGCCTGGGCGCATTCGATCCATGTCGCTGCCATTGCCAGGGTGCTCGCCCGGCGCCTCGGCCGGATCAATCCGGATGACGCGATGATGGCCGGCCTGGTCCACGACATCGGCGTCTTCTACCTGCTCTACCGGGCCACCGAATATCCGGAATACCGCAACAACCGGGAGGCCATGCTTGAATTGCTCGCCGGCTGGCACGAAGGCATCGGCGAGAGCCTGCTGCACGCCCTCGGCATTCCCGACCGCATCACCGACGCCGTGCGTGACCACGACCGGCTGCAGAACGTCGAAACCCCCTGTACGGTCCGGGACGTCCTGTACTTTGCCAACCTGCTGGCAGGCGGCGACAGGGAATGGATCGCCCGGTGCGAAGATCCAGCGGAACGGGAACTGCGCGACGCCGACCGCGCCCGCTACATCGATCTCGTCGAAGAGGCGGAAGAAGACATTGGCGACTTGCGCTTCGCGCTCAGCATCAGGGATTGAACTGCTCGTCCAGCGCTGCGCTGGCGAGAACCGGGGTGGAAAATACTGAAATGAAACTGGAAAAATTCCCCGTCACATCCGCCAAGACGCTGCTGTTTTGCCTCGCCTTGCTGCCGCTGCTGTCGATTGCTTACCGGGCGTGGTCGGATGCGCTCGGCGACGATCCGGTAAAAACCGTGCAAACCTGGACCGGCATCTGGACGCTGAATTTTCTGCTGCTGACGCTGTGCATCTCGCCGTTGCGCGCCCTGACGCAGGTGCACTGGCTGCTGCGCCTGCGCCGCATGCTCGGGCTGTTCACCTTCTTCTACGCCGTCCTCCACTTTTTCAGTTTCATCGGCCTCGATCACGATTTTGCGGTCGACGCCATTGCCCAGGACATTTTCAAACGCCCTTTTGTCAGTTTGGGTTTTGCCGCCTTCGTGCTGCTGATTCCGCTGGCCGCGACGTCGAACCAGTGGGCCATCCGCCGACTCGGCGGGCGCCGCTGGCAGGACCTGCATCGCAGCATCTACCCGATCGCCATCCTCGGCTGTCTCCACTATCTCTGGCTGAGCAAGCTCTCCGAGCTGGCATGGCCGCTGAGCTATTCGGTCGCCCTTGGCGTGCTGCTCTGGTGGCGTATCCAGGAACGCCGGCGCAAGGCCGTGCCGGTGCCTAAATTCCGCCAGGCTCAACCGTTGAAGTTCTTCGACAAGCGGCCGGACTGAAACCTCAGCGTCGGCCCGGACGCTCGAAGCGGACGATCGCCCGGCCATCCGCCGTTTGCCGGGCTTCCGGCTTCCAGGCATGGCCGTAGATGACCTCGAAGGTCGCCGGCAGACGGCCTTCCTGGCGCATGCCTTCGTAAGCCGCCCGAACCTCGGCCAGCCGACCACGACCGGTCAGACCGTAGCGCCGGGCCTTCATCGCGCAAGCCGAACCGGCGGCACGCAAATCGGCAAACAGCGCGTCGATGTCCTCGTAAGTCAGCGTGATGACTTCCATATCCATCACCGGATCGGCAAAGCCGCACTCGACCAGCATGTCGCCCAGATCGTGCATGTCGGTGAAACGCTGGGTATGGGCGTAGCCGTCGGCAAAGGCCGAGCGCAGTTCGCGCAAGGTGTCCGGGCCAAGCGTGGAGAACATCAGCAGACCACCAACCTCGAGCACCCGGTGCGCTTCGGCCAGCGCCGGTAGCGGATTGTCGAGCCAGTGCAGCAGCAGGTTGGACCAGACCAAGGCCGTCGAACGCGCGGCCAGCGGCAGCCTTTCGGCATCGGCCTGCAGGCGGGCCGGGGCTGGCTTGCCGATACCCAGCCAGCGCTGCCAGGCCGGGCGGGCAGCCTGAGCGCCACCCAGCATCGCGTGCGACACATCGAGACCCAACAACTGCGCCGCCGGATAGCGTCGGGACAACTCAGCGAAACTGCCGCCACGACTGCACCCCAGGTCAAGGATACGCCCCGGCGTCAACTTGACGTAATCGAGACGTTCAAGCATCCGCCGATCAACTTCGCGGACGAAGAAATCGGCCTGGTCATAGCCAGCGGCGACGCGGGAAAAGCGCTTGCCGACCTGCTTGCGGTCGACGAAGCCGGACAGCGTATTCTGGCCGCTCAAACTGCTTTCAGACCGAGGCGGGCAAACAACTGGTCATCACGATCGACGTCCGGATTGCCGGTGGTCAGCAGGTGATCGCCGTAGAACATCGAGTTGGCACCCGCCAGGAAGCACAGCGCCTGCAGTTCATCGCCCATTTCCTGACGACCCGCCGACAGGCGAACCCACGAACGCGGCATGGTGATGCGCGCAGCGGCAATGGTGCGCACGAACTCGAACGGATCGAGACGCGGCTTTTCCGCCAGCGGCGTGCCGGGAATCGGCACCAGGTTGTTGATCGGCACCGATTCCGGCGGCGTCGGCAGGTTGGCCAGCTGGACCAGCAAGGCAGCGCGGTTCTTGCGCGATTCGCCCATGCCGATGATGCCGCCCGAGCAGACATTGATGCCGGCGTCGCGAACCTGATCAAGCGTATCGAGACGGTCGTCGTGCGTATGCGACTTGATCACCTGGCCGTAGAACTCCTTGTCGGTATCCAGGTTGTGATTGTAGTAGTCGAGCCCGGCTTCCTTCAGCTTGCCGGCCTGCCCATCCTTGAGCATGCCCAGCGTCACGCAGGTCTGCATGCCCAGCGCCTTGACCTCGCGCACCATCTCCAGCACCTTGTCCAGGTCATTGTCCTTCGGGCCACGCCAGGCGGCGCCCATGCAGAATCGGGAAGCGCCCTTCTCCTTGGCCACCTTGGCGGCGGCAACGACCTCGTCGATCGGCATCAGGCGTTCGCGCGCCAGATCCGTGTCATAACGGGCCGATTGCGAGCAATAGCTGCAATCCTCCGAGCAACCACCGGTCTTGACGGAAAGTAGCGTCGAGCGTTGAATGGCATTGGCATCAAAATTCTCGCGATGCACCTGCTGCGCACGGAAGACCAGATCCATCAAGGGCATTTCATAGAGCGCCAGCACCTCATCGAGCGTCCAGCGATGGACCGGCGTGGATTGGGCACAGGAGGAAACGGCAGAAAGAGAGCTGGCTTGCATGGAAGACCTTGAGAAAAATCCTGAAAAATCAACGACGAACACAAACGGTAATTATGAATTATCCGAGAGCTGCGACGGGATGTCAATTTTACCCCAGTCGCTGGACTTGAGTCCGCAAGCCGTGTCGCCGCTCGCCCGGATGCTCCCCGGCAGTTGCCTCCTGTGCGCCGATGAAGCCGGCAACAAGCTGCTGTGCACGCCATGCCAAGCGGACTTGCCGCCATTACCGGCGGCAACCTGCCCGATCTGCAGCGAGCACACCACGCACGGTGAGCGCTGCGGCGCCTGCCTGCAGCAAACACCCCACTTTGCCGGCGTCACGGCACTTTTTCGCTACGATTTCCCGGTCGACCGCATGATTCACGCCCTCAAGTACGGGCATCAACTGGCGCTGGCCGACTGGTTCGGCAAGCAACTGGCGCATCGGCTGGCCGGTCGGGAATTCGATCGCATCGTGCCTTTGCCACTGCATCCGCAACGTCTGCGCGAGCGCGGCTTCAATCAGGCCATGGAAATCGCCAGGACGCTGGGAAAATGCCTGAAAATCCCGGTCGACCGCAACAGTCTGCAACGGACCCGGGCCACCGCACCGCAAGCCGGATTGCTGCTGAAGGCACGCCACGGCAACGTGCGCGGCGCCTTCGAAGGTCGCAGCGACCTTGCCGACCAGCGCATCCTGCTGGTCGACGACGTCCTGACCAGCGGTGCCACCGCCGGCGAATGCGCCCGCGTCCTCGCGCTGCACGGCGCCGCCAGCATCCAAGTCGCCGTCGTCGCGCGCGCCCTGAAGGACTGAATCCGTGTTTTAATCGGCGCCTTTGCCGCCACCGATACTGCCGTGTTCGCCGTCGTCCTCTACCAGCCGGAAATCCCGCCCAATACCGGCAACATCATTCGCATGTGCGCCAATACCGGCGCTGAACTGCATCTCGTCGAACCGCTCGGCTTCGATCTCAGCGACAAGCACCTGCGCCGGGCCGGCCTGGATTATCACGAGTACGCACGCGTCGTGCGCCACCCGGACTGGGCCGCCTGCCAGGCCGCTCTGGCGCCGCGCCGGATGTTTGCGATGACGACGAAGGGCAGTCGCAATCTTTTTACGGTCGACCTGCTGCCAGACGATGTTTTTGTTTTTGGCCAGGAAACCGCCGGGCTGCCCGCCGACCTGCGCGATTCATTCCCGCCGGAACGCCGCCTGCGCCTGCCGATGCAGCCCGGACAGCGCAGCCTCAACCTGTCGAACGCTGCCGCGGTAACCATTTTCGAAGCCTGGCGCCAGGCGGGATTCAGCGGCGCCGTCTAGACTCAGGCGAGTTCTTCGCGGGGATCGCGGGCCATCAATTGTTCGACCGCCTGCCCGGCAGTCAGGCGGCCATCAAGCACTGCGGCGACCGCACTGCTGATCGGCATGTCCACACCGAGTTCGCGCGCCAGACGATCGGTTTCCCGCGCCGTATAGACGCCTTCGGCAACATGACCCAGTTCTGCCAGCACCTGCTCGAGCGTCTTGCCCTGGGCCAGCGCCAGACCAACGCGACGATTTCGCGACAGGTCGCCGGTACAGGTCAGGATCAGGTCACCCATGCCTGCCAGCCCCATGAAGGTTTCGCGCTGGCCGCCCAAGGCCACGCCAAGGCGGGCGATCTCGGCCAGACCACGGGTCATCAGCGCCGCCCGGGAATTCAGGCCCAACCCCAGGCCATCGCAAACACCAGTAGCGATGGCCAGCACATTTTTGACCGCGCCACCGACCTCGACACCAACCAGATCATCGTTGGCGTAAATGCGCAGCCGGTTTCCATGCAACTGCCGCGCCGCTTCGCGGGCAAAACCCGGATCATTTGCCGCCAGGGCAACTGCCGTCGGTTGTGCGGCGGCAACTTCCTCGGCAAAACTCGGGCCGGACAAGGCGCCACAAATCTGCCCGGCACCCAGCACTTCGCCAACCACCTGGTGCGCCAGCTTGCCCGAACCCGCCTCGAAACCCTTGCATACCCACAGCAAAGGCACCTGGCAGCCGAGCTCGCGCAGTTTTTCGGCGGTCGGGCGCAAACCGGCAATCGGCGTGGCCACGATCAACAGTTCAGCATCGGCGACGGCGGCAGCAAAAACCGTTTCGACGGCAACACTGTCCGGCAGACGGTAGCCCGGGAAGAAGCGCCGGTTTTCCCGGTTATCCCGCAGGTCGACCGCAACATCGGCTTCACGCGACCACAAGGTCAACGCATGCGCTTCGGCAAAAGCAATCGACAGCGCGGTGCCCCAGGCACCCGCGCCAAGCAAGCTTACATTCATAGGCCCCAGACCTGCGTTGTACGAATCAGGCCGGCAGCGCCATCGCGGTGCTTGACCGCGACCCAGCCGGGTGCCGCCGTGCCGGCATACTCCAGCACCACCCACTTGTCGAAACGTGCCAGCACCGGTGCATCGGCCTTGTCCGACTGACGCAACTCGGCTGCCGCCGTCGTCACAAGCACGGTCCGGCGCTCACCCAGTTGGGCTGCCTCGATCCAGGCCAGCATCCCTTCGGCATCGCGTACCTTGGCCCAGCCTTCGAGCCGGACAACAACTTCGACCGGCGTCTGGGCGCGGATCAGATACAGCTTCTTTGCCTTCTGCGACGGCGCGTCGTAAAGAATGGCCGCCGGCACCTCGACCGAGCGGTAATCGATGGCCAGCGCCGGAAAGGCTACAGCCAGCGACAGCAGGGCGGGAAGCAGGCGGCGCATCATCGCTTACTGCAGCGGCGTCGCAGCAGCCTGTTCGGCTTCCTGCATGCGCTGCATGTACATGGCTTCGAAATTGACCGGCTGCAGCACGATCGGCTGGAAGCCGGCACGGGTGACGGCGTCCGACACCGCTTCGCGGGCATACGGGAACAGCACGTTCGGGCAGGCGATGGCGACCAGCGGCTCAAGCTGTTCTTCCGGCACGTTGGCAATACGGAACACGCCGGCCTGGCCGACTTCGACCAGGAAAACGGTCTTTTCGCCGATGGACGCAGTCACCGTCACCGTCAACACCACTTCATAAACATTCTCACCGACACCACGGCCGGAGGTGTTCAACTGGATGGCCACCTGCGGTGCTTCCTGTTCCAGGAAGACTTCCGGCGCATTCGGCACTTCGACCGACAGATCCTTGATGTAAAGCTTTTCGATACCGAAGACCGGCTGTTCGTTCTGTTCCATGTTTCTCTTTCTGGTAGTTAATCGTTTCAGGCTTCGCCGGCCAGCAAAGGCAGCAGCTTGCCGGCGGAGTCGAGCGCGTACAGGTCGTCACAACCGCCGACATGGGTCTCGCCGATGAAAATCTGCGGCACGGTACGCCGCCCGGTTTTCTGCATCATTTCATCACGGCGCTCGGGATCGAGATCGACGCGGACTTCCTCGATGGCGGTCACGCCACGCGCCGACAACAGTTGCTTGGCGCGAATGCAGAACGGGCAGACGGCCGTGGTATACATCAATACCGGCTGGGTCATTTCTTGCGCCCGCCTTTTTTCAGCGGGTAACTCGCCGCCACCCAGGCATCGACACCGCCACTGAGGTTGTAGAGCTTTTCAAAACCATTTTGTTTCAGGTCACGACAGGCCTTGTTCGAACGCATGCCGGCGGCGCAGCAGACGATCAGGGGCTTGTCCTTGTATTTTTCAATCTCGTGCAGGCATTCGCTCAACTTGCCGCCCGGAATGTTGATCGCTTCCGGAATATGGCCGGCGGCGAATTCACTGGCCTCGCGCACATCGAGAATACGGGCATCCTCACGGTTGATCAGCAGGGTTGCTTCGCCAGGATTGACGGCAGTGCCGACCGGACGAAAGAACATCGGCCACAACAGGCCAAGCCCGCTGATGACGACAATCGCGACAAGCAGGATATTCTGGTTGATGAAATCCATCGGCATTACTTAATTCTCCACACCACAAAAAACTTCGCGCATCATGCCGACGAGCTGCAGGGTGCGCTGATCGCCCACCCGATAAAAAACGCGATTGGCATCCTTGCGCGTGAGCAGGACGCCCTTTTCGCGAAGAATGGCCAAATGCTGGGAAATATTGCTCTGGGACGTCCCGACGGCCTCGACGATATCCTGCACGCAAGCCTCCTGATCGCCGACAACGCAAAGAATCTTGAGGCGCAGGGGATGGGCGATCGCCTTCAACGCGCGCGCCGCCATTTCGATATGTTCCTGCTTGTCGATCAGGCTGAAGGAAGGAGCGTCCAAGATAAAACCTCAATTTGATTGAACGGTTGATTATAGAATAAGCCTTGCGATTCCAAGAACTCAATCAAGAATTTCCCTGATGCACTCCCCCAGACACAGCAAGACTTCCGGCGCCATCGCCCCGGCCCTGAAGCTGCCTGCCATGGTGCTGGCGGCCCTGCTGTTCACGTTTACGGCCCAGACGTCATTTGCCCAGAAGGCTGCAAGCGCCCCCGAAGTCGCCGAAAAACGCGCCGATCTCGACGAATTGCGCAACCGCATCGAAGGGCTGCGCAAGGAACTGTCGGCCAGCGAAGGAACAAGGGCCGATGCGGCCGACCGGCTGCGCGAATCGGAACGCCAGATTTCCCGACTGCAACGGAAGTTGCACGAACTCGGGCAGCAGCGCGGACAACTGCAAAGCCGACTGGACACACTGGAGATGCAATCCCGGGAACTGGGCAAGACGCTCTCGCTCCAGCAGGCGCAGACCGAAAAGCTGCTGCATCGCCAGTACCTGCGCGGCAACCCGGACTCCCTGCAGTTGCTGCTCAACGGCGACGACCCCAACCAGTTGGCCCGCGACCTGCACTACCTGTCGGCCATTGCCACTGCCCGCGCCGAACTGATGGGCGAAATCAGCAGCACGATCAACCAGAAAAAAGCGCTGGCCGCCGACACCCGCGAACGCACCGCCGAGCTTGCCGAAGTAGAAAGCGAACAGAAGAAACATCACGCCGAGCTGGAAAAGCAGCGCCAGGAGCGCAAGGCCTTGCACGCCGAAATTTCCGACAAGGTACGCGCCCAGCGCCGTGAAATCGGCTCCCTGCAGCGTGACGAGAAACGCATGAGCCAGCTGGTACAACGACTTTCGCGCATCCTGGCGCAGCAGGCAGCCGCCCGCGCTGCCGAGGATGCGCGACGGCGACAGCAGGCGGCTGCCGCAGCCGCCCGGCGCGCCGAGAAACCCGGGCAGCCGCCCGAAGAAGCCCCTCCCCGCCGCCAGAATGAGCCGGAAAACCGTTACGAACCGGTCGCCAACGACGGCAGCTTCGCCCGCCTCAAGGGCAAGCTGCGCCTGCCGGTCCGTGGCACCGTTTCCGGACGCTTCGGCAAACCACGCGACGGCGGCGGCCAGTGGCGCGGCCTGTACATTCGCGCCGACAGCGGCAGCCCGGTCAAGGCCATCGCCAACGGCCGGGTCGTATTCTCGGAATGGATGCGCGGCTTCGGCAACCTGCTGATCATCGACCATGGCGATGCCTACCTGTCGATCTACGGCAACAACGACTCTCTGCTCAAACAGGTCGGGCAGGCCGTCAGCGGCGGCGAAACAATTGCCAGTGTAGGCAATACCGGGGGCAATCCCGAATCCGGTTTATACTTTGAAATCCGCCACAAAGGGCAACCGATCGACCCCATGTCTTGGGCAAGTCTGAAATGAGCAAATACAAAACCTTGAGTCTCGCCGTTGGCGGCTTCGTCGCCGGCGCACTGATCACCCTGCAGTTGCCGGCCTTCGCCGAAAAGGACGTCAAACCCGGTCTGCCGATCGAGGATTTGCGTACTTTCGCCGAGGTTTACAGCGCCATCAAACAGGGCTATGTCGAACCGGTCGAAGACAAGAAAATGATCGCCAATGCCATTTCCGGCATGCTGTCCAACCTCGATCCGCACTCCGCCTATCTCGACGCAGATTCGTTCAAGGATCTGCAGGTCGGCACCCAGGGCGAGTTCGGCGGCCTCGGCATTGAGGTCGGCATGGAGGACGGACTGGTCAAGGTTGTCTCGCCGATCGAGGACACACCGGCCTATCGCGCCGGCATCAAGACCGGTGACCTGATCTTCCGGCTGGACGAAACACCGGTCAAGGGCCTGAGCCTGTCCGACGCGGTCAAGAAAATGCGCGGCAAGCCGAAGACCTCGATCAAGCTCGGCATCCTGCGTAAAGGCGAGAGCAAGCCGCTGGAGTTCACGCTCGTCCGCGAAGTCATCAAGGTCCAGAGCGTCAAGTCGAAGATCGTCGAATCGGGTTACGGCTGGGTGCGGATTACCCAATTCCAGGAAACCACCGTTCCCGATCTGGTCCGGCACTTGAACAATGTTTACAAGGAAGGCGAACTGAAGGGGCTGGTGCTCGACCTGCGCAACGACCCGGGCGGCCTGCTGCATGGCGCCATCGGCGTTTCCGCAGCCTTCCTGCCCCCCGACGTCAAGGTCGTCTCGACCGATGGCCGGACCGAGGATGCCAAGCAGGAATTCCTCGCCCGCCCGCGCGACTACCTGCGCGGCACCCGCGAAGACCCGCTGCGCACCCTGCCGGTCGGCGTCAAGAAAGTACCGATGGTCGTTCTGGTCAATGGCGGTTCGGCATCGGCTTCGGAAATCGTCGCCGGTGCACTGCAGGATCACAAGCGCGCCGCCATCGTCGGCACCCAGACCTTCGGCAAGGGATCGGTCCAGTCGGTGCTGCCGCTGCCCGGCAACACCGCCATCAAGCTGACGACGGCCCGTTACTACACGCCGGACGGCCGCTCGATCCAGGCCAAGGGAATCACGCCTGACATCGTCATCGAGGAGTCGGCCAACGGCAGCAGCATGCGCATGCGCGAAGCCGATCTTGAGCGCCACCTGGAAGACAAGGGAACGGCCCCCAAGGAAGAGGCGAAGCCCGCACCGGTGGTGAAACCGGCGACAAAGAACGAAAAGGGCGAGAAAAGCGACAAGGATGCCAAGGACGGCGACGACGACCTGCCGACGCGCCTGGAGTATGCCAGCAAGGAGGATTACCAGTTCCAGCAGGCACTGAACCTTCTCAAGGGCCTGCAGATCATGCAGGGCAAAAAGTAGCAACAGCCGAAATGGAGGGATGATGAGTAGCGCAGACCTCAGGAAAAAGCGGGAAATCCTGTTTTCCAGGTTCCCGCCCGGCCAGGTGCCGGAAGCGGCAGATGACCTGCAGCATCTGGACGAAGTCGACGTCGAGCCGAAGTACGAGAAACGTGCGCTCGGCGTCGCCTACGACCTGCAGCAGCACACGCTGGCCGAACTGGAAGATCACCTGGTCGACAAGGGCTTCCACCTCGACAACACGCTGATGAGCAAGCTGACACGCGCGCTCATCCACTATGTCGAGGAAACCCAGCTGCACAACATCGGCGCCCCGGAAAAACGCTTGAAGCCCTCGCCCGAGGAAGCCTACATCAAGGCCTGGGAACACCGCCCGCACGGCGACCACGACGACACGCCGCCGGAGTGGCGCGAGTACAAGTGACCGACGAGCAGTTACTGCGCTACAGCCGCCACATCCTGCTCGACGCACTGGGCATCGAAGGCCAGCAACGCATCCTCGACACGCATGCGCTGATCATCGGCGCCGGCGGCCTGGGCTCGCCGGCTGCGCTCTACCTCGCCTCGGCCGGCATCGGCAGGATCACGGTGGTCGATGACGACGTCGTCGACCTGACCAACCTGCAGCGCCAGATCATTCACACCGAAGCCCGCGTCGGCATGGCCAAGGCCGCATCGGCCCAGGTTGCGCTGGCCGCGATCAATCCTGCGGTCGACGTCGTCCCGGTGCAAAAAAGGCTGGCCGGCGCCGAACTCGATGCCTTGGTTGCCAGCGCCGACATCGTCCTCGACTGCACCGACAACTTTGCCACCCGGCACGCCATCAACCGGGCCTGCGTGCATCACCGCAAACCGCTGGTGTCCGGCGCCGCCATCCGCTTCGACGGCCAGGTCAGCGTCTACGACCTGCGCCGCGACGATGCACCGTGCTATCACTGCCTGTTCCCCGAGGGTGAGGATGTCGAGGAAGTCCGCTGCGCCGTTATGGGCGTGTTCGCACCGCTGACCGGCATCGTCGGCACGATGCAGGCAGCCGAGGCGCTGAAGCTGGCGGCCGGCATCGGTGAATCATTGAGCGGTCGCTTGCTGCTGCTCGATGCATTGAACATGGAATGGCGCACGGTGAAATTCCGGCAGGACGCCGACTGCGCGGTTTGCGGCCCTAACTCGGGCGTGCGATCAGGCGAATATCCGGGCCAATCTGGCGCACATCACGAATCTGCAACGCCTGCTTGCCGGCCAGCGTAGTCAGCGCCGGCAGGCCGAACAGGCCATTGGCGTCGTCACCGATCAGACACGGCGCAAAGTAAAACAAGAACTCATCGACCAGCCCTTCGCGCAACAACGAGCCATTGAGCTTGCAGCCGGCTTCGGCGTGAACTTCATTGATGCCGCGCCGTCCGAGTTCTTGCATCAATCCGGGCAGATCGACCTTGTCCTGCGAATTCGGCAGAAAAACGATTTCTGCACCGGTCGACCGCAATATTTCAGCCTTTTCCGGATTGTCGACGGCCGCGGCGATCAACACCGGGCCACCTTGCAGAACTTTCGCCGTCGCCGGCGTTTCCAGCCGGCTGTCGACGATCACCCGCAGCGGCTGGCGCGTCGTCTCGACCTCGCGCACCGTCAGGGTCGGGTCGTCGTCGCGCACCGTGCCGTAGCCCGTCAGGATGGCGCATGCCCGCGCCCGCCAGCGATGGCCATCGCGCCGGGCGTCCGGCCCGGTGATCCACTGGCTGACGCCGTTGTTCAGCGCCGTCTTGCCATCCAGGCTGGCCGCCGCCTTCAGGCGCAACCAGGGACGACCGCGGGTCATGCGCGAGACAAAGCCGATGTTCAGTTCGCGCGCCTCGTTTTCGAGCACGCCGCTCGCCGTCTCGATGCCGGCCGCCTGCAACATGGCCAGGCCTTTGCCGGCAACCAGCGGGTTCGGATCGGTCATCGCCGCGATCACACGGGAAACGCCAGCCGCGATCAGCGCTTCGGCGCAGGGCGGCGTACGGCCGTAATGACTGCAGGGTTCCAGCGTGACATAGGCCGTTGCGCCCCGTGCCCGCTCACCGGCAGCCTTCAGCGCATGGACTTCGGCATGCGGCTCGCCGGCCTTTGCGTGCCAGCCTTCGCCAACGATTTCACCAGCCTGAACCAGTACGCAACCGACGCGAGGATTGGGTGAAGTCGTCCACAACCCCTGCTCGGCCAGTTGCAGCGCACGCGCCATCAGCCGATAGTCGTCGGCGGTGAAACTCATTTTTTCCGCGGCGTACTGGCGGGAGAAACTTCGCGAATCGCCTTGGAAAAGGCGTCGACGTCCTCGAAATTGCGATAGACCGATGCAAAGCGGATGTAGGCGACCTTGTCGAGCTTCTTCAACTCGCGCATCACCAATTCGCCCAGTTGCTGCGTGCTGATTTCGCGCTCGCCGGCAGTCAGTAGCCTTTCTTCGATATCGGCGACCGCGGCATCGACCGACTCGATCGATACCGGCCGCTTGCGCAAGGCCAGTTCCAGGCTGGCACGCAGCTTGGAACGGCTGAAGTCGGCGCGCAGGCCGTTCTTCTTGACCACCTGCGGCAGCTGGATTTCGGCCCGCTCGTAGGTGGTGAAACGCTTGTCGCAGGCACTGCACTTTCTGCGGCGGCGAACGATATCGCCTTCATCGGAAACCCGGGTATCGACGACCCCGGTTTCGTCATTGCCGCAGAAAGGGCATTTCATCGCGGCTTATTTTCCGTAAACCGGGAAACGCTTGCACAGCTCGGCAGCCTTGGCGCGCACCGTTGCCGCCACGGCTTCATCGTTCGGCGCATCGAGCACGTCGGCGATCAAGTGGGCAACCTGCTCGGCTTCGATCTCGGTGAAACCGCGCGTCGTCATCGCCGGCGAACCGATGCGGATGCCGGAGGTGACGAAAGGCTTCTGCGGGTCGTTCGGGATGCCGTTCTTGTTGACGGTGATGTGGGCACGACCCAGTGCAGCCTCGGCTTCCTTGCCGGTGATGTTCTTGGAACGCAGGTCGACCAGGAAGACATGGCTTTCGGTGCGCCCGGAAACGATGCGCAGGCCACGCTCTTCCCCCAGCACGCGAGCCATGACACGGGCGTTCATGATCACCTGTTCCTGGTAGTTCCGGAATTCCGGCGATGCGGCTTCCTTGAAGGCGACGGCCTTGGCGGCGATCACGTGCATCAGCGGGCCACCCTGCAGGCCGGGGAAGATGGCGGAATTGATCGCCTTCTCGTGCTCGGCCTTCATCAGCACGACGCCGCCGCGCGGACCGCGCAGCGTCTTGTGCGTGGTCGTGGTGACGACATCGGCGAAGGGCACCGGGTTCGGATAGAAACCGGCGGCGATCAGGCCGGCGTAGTGGGCCATGTCCACCCAGAAGATGGCGCCGACTTCCTTGGCGATCTTGGCGAAGCGCTCGAAATCGATGCGCAGCGCGTAGGCCGAGGCACCGGCGACGATCAGGCGCGGCTTGTGTTCGCGGGCCAGCGCTTCCATCTTGTCGTAGTCGATTTCTTCCTTTTCATTCAGGCCGTAGGAGACGACGTTGAACCACTTGCCGGACATGTTCAGCGGCATGCCGTGGGTCAGGTGACCGCCTTCGGCCAGGCTCATGCCCATGATCGTGTCGCCCGGCTTGCAGAAGGCCATCAGCACGGCCTGGTTGGCCTGCGAACCGGAGTTCGGCTGGACGTTGGCGGCATCGGCGCCGAACAGCGACTTGATGCGGTCGATGGCGATCTGCTCGGCGACATCGACGTGCTCGCAACCGCCGTAGTAGCGCTTGCCCGGATAACCTTCGGCGTACTTGTTGGTGAGCTGGGAGCCCTGGGCTTCCATGACGGCGTTGCTCACGTAGTTTTCCGACGCGATCAGTTCGATATGGTCTTCCTGGCGCTGGACTTCGGCCTGGATGGCCTGCCAGAGTTCGGAGTCAACTTTTGCGAGGGTGTCTTGCGCAGAAAACATGGGGGAATGCCTCAAGCCGTTGAAAAGGGCAAGAATTTTATCACGAAGGCAGTTCGTCCAGCGCACCGTCCGCCAGATGCGCGGTTTCGCCCCAGGTTTCCACGGTCCACCGGCCGTCGACCGCAGAAATCCAGTTGATGCCGGCGTTCGGAATCAGGAAGTCACGCGGCATTTCGAGTGGATTGCCGCGCACGAAGCGGTTGATGACATCAAGCACGCCACCATGAACGACGACCACGATACTTTCCCCGAGATGCCGCTGTGCCAGCTCTTTCAGTTTGCCGGTAACCCGTTCGTACATTACCTTCAGGCTCTCGCCGTGCTCGAAGGCGTAATCGGCATTGCGCCCCTCGAACGCCGCATAGCCCTCCGGATAGCGGGATTCGGCCTCGGCGTAGGTCAGCCCCTCGAAAATGCCATAGCGACGCTCGCGCAATTCCGGCACCGGAACCGGCTGCACGCCGACCGCCTGGCCGATCGCCTGACCGGTTGCCCAGGCGCGCTTGAGATCGCTCGCATAAAGCGCGCTGATACCCGCTGCTTTCAACCAGCGTCCGGCAGCCTCGGCCTGACGCAGACCGGCTGCGTTGAGGCCGATATCGATCTGCCCCTGGATACGCCGTTCGGCATTCCACTCGGTTTCGCCATGACGGACCAGACAGATCCGGGTCAGCACAGCCTCATCCTGTTGCATCGGCATGCTCAGGCCTGCGACTGAAGAAAGACATCCATCCGGTTCTCGGCAACGCTGAACCAGGCATTTTGCGTGCGCCGGTACTTGTCGTAAGCCGCAAGAACTTTCTTGAACCCCGGATTCTTTGCCGCCTCGTCGGCATACAGCTGTTGTGCTGCCTTGTAGGCAGCCGACAGGATCGGCTCCGAGAACTGCTGCAGCTTGACGCCGCTCTGCAGCAGCTTGGCCAGCGCAATCGGATTCTGGTGATCATAACGCGCCATCATCAGGACATTGGCTTCATAGGCAGCCGCCTGGAAAGCTTCCTGGTATTCGCGCGGCAACTTCGCCCACTCCGTCTTGTTGACGAAAAAATGAATCATCGGCCCCGGCTCCCACCAGCCCGGATAGTAGTAATTCTTGGCCACCTTGTAGAAGCCCAGGCGCTCGTCGTCGTAGGGGCCGACCCATTCTGCTGCATCGATGGTCCCGCGCTCCAGCGCCGGATAGATGTCACCACCGGCAATCTGTTGCGGAATCACCCCGAGTTCGGCAAATACCGCGCCACCCAGGCCGGCGATGCGCATCTTGATCCCCTTCAGGTCTTCCGGCTTGGCCACGGTCTTGCGCCACCAGCCCCCCATCTGGACGCCGGTGTTACCGCCGGCAAAGGACATCACGTTGAAATTCCCGTAAAAATCGTCGAGCAGTTCCTGACCGCCACCGTAATAGATCCAGGCATTCATCTGCCGGGCATTCATGCCGAACGGCATCGACGTCCCGAAACCGAAGGTCTTGTCCTTGCCGACGTAGTAATACGAACAGGTGTGGGCGACCTCGACGGTCCCCTGCTCGACGGCGTCGAAAGCCTGCAGGCCGGGCACGATCTCGCCGCCCTGGAAGACACGGATATCGAAGCGGCCGCCAGTCATCGCACGCACCCGGTCGGCCAGCACCTCGGCACCACCAAAAATGGTATCCAGGCTGCGCGGAAAACTCGACGTCAGACGCCAGCGAACAAATGGCAACGCCCCCTGAACTACAGGCGCAGGCGCCTGTTCGACGGGAGCCGCCGGCACCGGCGCAGTACTCGCCGGCGGCGGGGTCTCGCTCTTGCCACAGGCGGCCAGCGATGCGGCGGCAGTGCCGAGAGCGGCCCTGGCAAGAAAATCACGACGTTGCATTATTGTCTCCTCCCGTCCAGGCGGGATGTTGGGGTTGGGCATGTGCGTGTATTTTTCCGCAAACCCGATGATTTTGCGAGCATTTGGCGCAGATAAGCATCCGCGCTTATCCTTGAGCCAAAGAAATACCGATTCCACGGAACCGAGGAGCCGCCCCTGAATCCGCTGCCGAAAACCCTCCTGCAACATATTGCTGCGGCCTGCTCGGTCCCGGAACTGTCGCGTCTGGCAGAAGCCCTGACTGGCCTCTGGCTGGCTGCCGCGCATGATCAGGAGCCGACAGCGCTCGGGGTCATGGTCAGCGACGTCGCCGATGCCATCACCCGCCGCCTGCTGATCATGACAGAAGAATGCATCGGCCCGCCCCCGGTGAGCTACGCCTGGATTGCCTATGGCTCGCAAGGGCGTCGCGAACTGACCCTGAACTCCGACCAGGACAACGCACTGGTTCTGGATGATCGCTACGAGCCGTCCCTTCATGGCGATTACTTCGCCGCGATGGGCGAAGCTGTCTGCGACGGCCTCGCAGCCTGCGGCTTCATCCATTGCCCCGGCGACATGATGGCCAGCAATCCCCGCTGGCGCATGCGTCAGGCGGATTGGTGCAGCACCTTCGCCGACTGGATTACCGCCTGCGACCCGCAGAAGGCCCGCCTTGCCGGCAATTTCTTCGACCTGCGCCACATCCACGGCGACCATGGACTGGTTGCGCCGCTGGAAAAAACGATCAGGGCATTGTGCCCGAAACACGACTCCCTGCTCGCGCACTGGGTGGCCAATGCCAACAGTGCACCACCGGCGCTGGGCATCTTCCGTCGCTTCATCACCGACCACAACGGCCTGCTCGATCTGAAACGCGCGGCAATCATTCCGCTTGTCGAACTGGCCCGCATCCATTGCCTGGCGGCCGGCACGGACACCTGCGGCACAATGCAGCGCCTGGTCCTGGCCAGTGGCCGGCGCTGGCTGAGCAGCGCGGGCGCAAAGGAACTCGGTGAAGCCTTTGGCGTCACGCTGGGATTGCGCGTACGCCAGCAAAGACTGGCACTGATGCAGGGAAAACCGGCCGGCAATCTGGTCGATCCGGCAACGTTGACCGCAGGCGAGCAGGAAAGACTGCGTGGAATACTGGGCTTGATCGCCCTGCATCAGCGCGCCCTGCTGCAGGCTTACCCATACATGACGACGCGCTGAGCGGGGCGAATCAGTCGCCGGCGATCGTCATCCGGTCGATCAGGATGGAACCCGTCTGCTTGCTGCCACGCACCTGCACGTCGCGACCGACGGCGACGATGCCGGCGAACATGTCACGCAGATTGCCGGCAATGGTGATTTCCTCGACCGGATGCACGATCTTCCCGTTTTCGACCCAGTACCCAGCGGCGCCGCGCGAATAGTCGCCAGTCACGTAATTGACGCCGTGACCGAGCATCTCGGTGAGCAGCAGCCCACGGTCCATGCGTGCCAGCAGGCCGGCAAAGTCCAGTTCACCCGGCTCGATGATCAGGTTGTGGCTGCCGCCGGCATTGGCCGTCGTCTGCATGCCCAACTTGCGCGCCGTGTAGGTGGACAGGAAATAACGCTGCAGCACGCCGTCGGTGATCACCTCACTGTCGCGCGTCGCCACGCCATCGCTGTCGAACGAAGCACTGCCGAGACCGCAGGGAATGCGCGGGCGTTCACCGATGCGGACGAAATCCGGCATGATCTTCTTGCCCAGATGGTCGATCAGGAAGGACGCCTTGCGGTACAGCGCCCCGCCGCTCGCCGCATGCACCAGGCTGCCGAGCAGGCCAGCAGCCAGCGGTGCCTCGAACAGCACCGGGAATTCGCCGGTCTTGACCTTGCGCCCGCCCAGGCGCGCCACCGCACGCTCGGCGGCAATCCGGCCGACACTTTCCGGGCTTTCCAGCCGGCCCGCATTCCGGTGCGTGGTATACCAGTCGTCACGCTGCATCTGCTCGCGCTCGCCGGCGATCACCGAGGCCGAAATATAGTGCCGAGAAGTCGGATAACCGCCCATGAAACCCAGGCTGTTGGCGGAAACGAAATGCGCCTGCTGCGTCGAAATCGTCGCCCCTTCCGAATTGTCGATCAACGGACTGGCATCAAAAGCGGCCTGCTCGCAGCGACGGGCGATCTCGATCGACTCTTCCACGGTCAACGCCCACGGATGGTACAAATCCAGATCGGGGCAATCCCTGGCCATCAGCGCAGCGTCGGCCAGACCGGCGCAATCGTCCTCGGCGGTGAAGCGGGCGATGTTCAGCGCCGCCTCGACCGTCTCGCGCAAGGCCTGCGCGGAAAAGTCGGAAGTGCTTGCATAACCCTTGCGCTGACCGGAATAGATCGTGATGCCGATACCCTTGTCACGATTGAATTCGATCGTCTCGACCTCATCGCAGCGCACCGTCACCGACTGTCCGAAACCTTCCGAAACATCGACCTCGCAGGCACTCGCCCCTTTGTCGTGGGCATGTTTCAGGACATCCTCGGCCAGTTGCTGCAAGGCGGGGAAGGCATGGGAAAAAGCGGCGGTCTCGGGCATGGAAGCGGCGTCGTTTCGAGGAAAAGTCGCTATCATAGCAGCCCGCCATTGCCGCACCGGATGCACGCCATGCAAGAAGAAGATTTCACCGAAGACTACGCCCGACCGTCAAAAACCAAGCAGAAAGAGGTGATGCACGAGTTGCGCGACCTCGGCGCAGAACTCGTCGAGCTCTCGATCAGCCAGCTGAAGCGCATCGACCTGCCGGAGAATCTGCTGGCCGCCGTGCGCGACTGCCAGAAAATCACCGCCCACGGCGCCAGGCGCCGGCAGATGCAGTACATCGGCAAGCTGATGCGCGGTGTTGACGACGAACCGATCCGCGCCGGCCTGGCGCTGCTGCGCGGCGAGTCGACGGCGGAAATCGCCCGCATCCACCGCCTCGAACGTTTCCGCGTCCGCCTGATGGAAGACGAAACCACGCTCACCGAAATCGCCAACCAGTGGCCCGGCGTGGACATCCAGCACCTGCGCCAGCTGCGCCGCAACGCGCTCAAGGAACAGGAAGGCAACAAGCCGGCAAAGAGCTTCCGCGCCATCTTCCAGATCCTGAAGGAGCTCGATGGCACCCCGCCAGCTACGGAAGAAGAGGCGACCGATGAATAAGGAACTCGTCGTCGGCCTGGTCTCGATCAGCGACCGGGCATCGACAGGCGCCTACGAAGACAAGGGCATTCCGGCACTGCGCGACTGGCTGGCCACGGCACTGGTTTCTCCGTGGCGGGCGGAAACCCGGCTGATCCCCGACGACCGCGAAAGCATCGAAAATACCCTGATCGAGCTGGTCGACCGCAGCAATTGCCACCTGATCCTGACCACCGGCGGCACCGGCCCGGCGCCACGTGACGTCACACCGGAAGCCACGCTGGCGGTAGCCGACAAGGAAATGCCCGGGTTTGGCGAAGAAATGCGCCGGATCAGCCTGAACTTCGTCCCGACCGCCATCCTGTCACGTCAGGTGGCGGTGATCCGCAAGCAGACGCTGATCATCAACCTGCCGGGACAACCCAAGTCGATCCGCGAAACGCTGGAAGGCGTCCGCACTGCCGACGGCCAGGTCAGCCACGTCGGTATCTTCGCCGCCGTCCCCTACTGCCTCGACCTGATCGGCGGCCCCTATGCCGAAACGGACGAAAAGGTGATCAAGGCCTTCCGGCCGAAATCGGCCGCCCGCAATAACTGAAACGATTCAGGCCGGGGGCACCAGCCGGTAACGGGCGAGTTCGTAATCACTGGTCTGCTCGACGATGAGCAACGGCTCGAGAACGACACGCCGCCCGTTGTGGACGTATTCGAAGGACTCGCGCGGATCGAAGCTGTATGGCGGCAGGATGATCCGCAACTCGCCCGGCGCATTGCCCTCAAGCAGCAGCAATGACGGAATGCCAGCTACCGCCGCATAGCTCGATGCCATTTTCGGCTTCAACTCGGCAGCCTCGACAATCCGAGCCAGCGTCTCGATCCCCACCCTGGCGTCAGTCGGCGATTCGCGATGATAGCGACGTACGCAACCAAGCAACCAGTTTTGCCCGCCCTCCGGCTGCATCGCCAGCAACGCACCAACCTTCAGCCACTCCCCCGGAATATTGTTCAGCAAGGCACCAAAACCACCCCGGCTGACATTCTCGACGACCCAGCTCTCGATCTGCAGCCCTGCCGGCCGCCCGCCAAACTCGCCGGAAAACGCAACAAAGGCATTGACCAGACCGTTGAGCACGGACATCCGGTGCTTCACCCGGTGCCGGTCATGCCGGCGCTGCGGCGGAATCGGTGCCAGGTAGGCGCACAAATGGCGGAGCACCGGAATCAGCGTCTTGGCCTGATACTGACTACCAAGCTTGATCTCCTCCGGCAGGTCGCCCCCTTGCTCCAGCGTCTGCAGAACGGCACGCATTGCATCGTGAGCACGCCCAGGCTTGAAGAAACGTTGCGTTGCGGCAGCCTCGGCCGGCATTCTCGCCAGACGCAAGGGCGGCTGCGCCAGGCGCAGATCAACCCAGTAAACACTGTCATGCTCGGCCACTGAAGAAAATTCGAATTCACCAAGAAAATGTGCGATGAAACGCTCGGCCAGCTCGATTTCCAGAGGCAACAGGCTATCCATCGATGCCGCCTGAAACACCATTACCTTGCGGTATTCCCCGAGCGCTGAAGCGTTCCCCTGCTGGCCGCCGAGATTGACCAGCCGGTTTGCCACCCCGGCATCTTCGGCAATCATCAGAACCCGCCCCATCCGCTGCCAGAGCTCCGGGGGGGTCGGACCGTAGTGAAACTGCTCCCATTTGACGACGGATCGCAAGGCGGCAATCAGACGGGTACACAACGCAGGCAGAACATGTTTGGCGACGTCAGGACTCATCCCTTTCGCCAGCATGCCATCAAGTGCCTGCTCGTAAACACTGGAAAGCAGCTTCCAGAAACCGCCGTTGATCACCCACAGACGCTTCTCTTCAGCCCGGGACAAGCGGATGGTGTGCAGATACTCGCGCGACAGGCGACGCAGATGTGGGATGGCAGCATCTTCAAGCTGGCGCCCGGCATCAAACAGCCGCTCAACGGGGAAATCCCCAGCTGCCAGCAAGGATTCAAGCCAGCCGCCGATCTCGTCCAGCGCCTTGAAGGCGTTGTCCTTGGGCAGTTCGCTGACGATCTGCTGCAATTCACGTGCGTCCGCCAACGGGTGACCATTCCGTTTTTCAAACAGTCCGCCCAGCTTACCCATCTTGTTCAACAAGTCACTCTCCCCGGAAGGCTTCATCCCTGCGCGGTCTTACATCTCAACGGCCAGCCACCGCCAGCGCCAGGCTACTGGATCATTCTAATCCAATCGACATGGGAGGCGAAAAGCTTCCGACAGCGTTAGAATGCCACCATACCCATCCCGAACAAAGCTCCCCCGATGCAGCAATACCTCGACTTGATGCGCCACGTCCTGGAAAACGGCCAGGACAAATCCGACCGTACCGGCACCGGCACCCGCTCGGTTTTCGGCTGGCAGATGCGTTTTGATCTGGCGCGCGGCTTTCCCGCAGTGACAACGAAGAAGCTCCACCTCAAGTCGATCATTCACGAATTGCTGTGGTTCCTCCAAGGCGACACCAACATCGCCTACCTGAAGGAAAACGGTGTCCGCATCTGGGATGAATGGGCCGACGAAAATGGCGACCTCGGACCGGTTTACGGCAAGCAGTGGCGGCGCTGGGAAACGCCGGACGGCCACCTGGTGGACCAGATCGCCCAACTCGTGCACAGCCTGAAACACAACCCGGATTCGCGCCGGCACATCGTTTCAGCCTGGAATCCGGGCGACGTGGACCACATGGCACTCCCGCCCTGCCATTGCCTTTTCCAGTTCTACGTCGCCGACGGCAAACTCTCCTGCCAGCTCTACCAGCGCAGCGCCGACATCTTTCTCGGCGTGCCTTTCAACATCGCATCGTACGCACTGCTGACGCTGATGCTGGCCCAGGTCTGTGGCTACCGGCCAGGGGAATTCATCCATACCTTCGGCGACGCGCACCTGTATTCCAATCATTTCGAACAGGCCCGCCTGCAGTTGACGCGGACAACGCGCGAACTGCCGACGATGTGGATCAATCCTGCGGTCAAGGACATCTTTTCCTTCAAATTCGAGGATTTCCGACTCGACGGCTACGATCCTCACCCGCACATCCCGGCACCGGTTGCCGTCTGACCATGGGGCGACTGACCACCACGGCCGCCTGGCAGGCACTGGAAAAACACGCTGCCGAGATCAGTCCGTTGCACCTGCGCGGCATTTTTGCCGCCGATCCGCAGCGCTTCACCCGGTTGTCGCTGGCGCATGGACAGTTTTTCATCGATTTTTCCAAACAACGCATCACCCCCACGACCCTGACACTGCTTCGCCAACTGGCTGAACAAGCTGACTGGCAGGGCTGGATCGCCCGCATGCGCAGCGGCGAGGCAATCAATCACACCGAAAACCGTGCCGTCGGCCATTGCGCACTACGCGCCGGCCCCCAGGCCCCGGCAGAAGTCCGCCACGTCCTCCGACGGATGGCCGATTTCTGCGAGCGTATCCATGATGGACAGTGGCGAGGATTTTCCGGTGAGCGCATCACCGATATCGTCAATCTCGGCATCGGCGGCTCGGATCTGGGACCGCGCATGGCGGCACAGGCTCTGGCGTCCTTCCAGCAACCTGACCTGAGGGTGCATTTCGTCTCCAACCTGGACAGCGCAGATCTGGCTGGAACACTTTCCCGCCTGAACCCGCGCACGACGCTGTTCATTGTCGCCAGCAAGACCTTCACGACGCTGGAAACCCTGACCAACGCCCGCACCGCGCGCCACTGGCTGCTCCATGCCGCCGGCGACGACAGCGCCATCAGCCGGCATTTCGTCGCCGCCTCGACCAATCTCGCCGCCACAGGCGAATTCGGCATCGCGCCGGAAAATGTCTTCCCTTTCAGCGACTGGGTCGGTGGCCGTTTTTCGCTGTGGTCGTCAATCGGCCTGCCAATCGCCCTGGCCGTCGGCTTCCGCAACTTTGAGCAGTTGCTCGCCGGTGCCCGCGACATGGACGAACATTTCTTCTCGGCACCAGCCGAGCACAACCTGCCATTGACACTGGCGCTGGTCGGCCTGTGGAACACCAATTTCCTGAATGCCCACAGCCACGGCATCTTTCCGTACAGCCACTCACTGGGTCTGCTACCCGCCCATCTCCAGCAACTGGAAATGGAAAGCAACGGCAAACGCATCGACCGCGATGGCCTACCGGTGGATTACGCAACCAATCCGGTACTGTGGGGCGAACCCGGTACCAACGGGCAGCATTCCTTCTTCCAGTTGCTGCACCAGGGCAGCGCGCTGGTGGCCTGCGATTTCATTGCCCTCGGCAAATCGGATTTTCCGTTACCCGGCCACCACAGCGGCCTGCTCGCCAACTGCCTGGCCCAGTCCTCAGCCCTGGCTTTCGGCCAGACTGCGGACGAGGCACGGGCCGCCGGCATCGACGAAGCCCTGGTCGCCTACCGGACCTTCCCCGGCAACCAACCGTCGACCACCATCATCCTGCCCGAACTGACACCGTTCACGCTGGGCCAGCTGATCGCACTCTACGAACACAAGGTGTTCTGCCTCGGTGCCCTGTGGAACCTCAACGCCTTCGACCAGTGGGGTGTTGAACTGGGCAAACAACTGGCCAGCCGCCTGGCGCCGACCATCCGCGGCGAACGCCCGGATGACGATCTCGACGCCTCCACTCGCGGCCTGATTGCCCACCTTCATCAATTCCGGAACTGACATGCCCGAAATCATCCTCATCGCCGCCATCGCACGCAATGGCGTCATCGGCAAGGACAACCGCCTGCTCTGGAACATTCCGGAAGACATGGCACACTTCAAGGCACTAACGGCCGGCCATGCCGTATTGATGGGACGCAAGACCTGGGAGTCACTGCCGGAACGTTTCCGTCCACTTCCCGGGCGCCGCAACATCGTGATCAGCCGGCAAACCGATTACGTGGCCCCTGGTGCAGAAGTGGCCATGACGCCCGAAAAGGGGATATCCATCGCGTCGACCGCAGAAAAGCTGTTCGTTATCGGAGGGGCAGAAATCTATGCCTTGATGCTGCCGCTGGCCGACCGCCTTGAACTCACCGAGGTGGACCTGGCCCCCGACGGAGACGCATGGTTTCCCGAAATACCGCAGGAGCGCTGGGAAATCACTGCAAGCAGCTCGGCAGTATCGGCTTCCGGCGTCCCGGTCTGCTTCAAGTCGATGCGTCGCCGTCCCTGATCAGCGTCCCAGCGCTGCGCTGCCTTTGATCGCATCTTCATTGAATGGCGTAACGCTATAGGACACGCCAACATACTGTGCATTCGTCCCGACAAACATGCCGGATGCCGACCCTGTCCCCAAGGCACCGTCATCCAGTGCTGCGAAGGCAAAGGTCTGGCTGGTCGTCATCGGGGCCAGCGCCTGCGTGAAGGTGTAGGAATTGCCGGCAACAGTAACCCCCAGGTTCAGCGTCAGGGCCATCGTGCCGGCACCAAAGTTGGCCTGCATCGTCGCCGTATTGAGGCTGCCTGCGACCCCCTGTGTATTGACGGGTGTCGAACCGCCAATCAGTGAATAGGTATAGGTACCGGCGCCAAGACCTGTCAGTTCGCTCATGGGCGTCAGCTTGCCGACCACGTAATGGAAATTCGGTATCGCCGTACCATCTTCCCGTACCCCGTTGCTCCAGCGCCCCCAGCCAATCACGCCATCCCGGCTGCTGGCCTGCGCGGTACCACCGGTCAGTGCAAACGAGTGAGGCGCGCTGTCAGCCCTCGTCAGCAAATCGAAATTGTTGAATTGTGCGGTCACGCCTGCCTGGGTTGCCGGCCCGGCAACATTGCTCGCATGAACCATGGTGTACCCCGGTCCGGAAGCCATGGTCTGCAATTGCGTTTCCCCCGCGGCAAATGGCGGCCTGAGATCATCCGTCACCGGCTGCGCCGGATCAAGGCGCGGCCGACTGTCGGTCAATTTCGGCGCCTCCTCGCTCCCGCGCACGACAGCCGCCTCACCGCTGGAAACCAGCACGCAACCGGCCTTGTTGCACACCTCGATACGCCCCTCTCCGGTAGCGACGGCAATGGTCTCGGGATCAAGATAACTGATCGTGTATTCGGTACCACGAATCCCGATTGTCGCCACCGATGTGGTGACTTTATAGCGATCACGATTACTGCGCCCGATCAGGCCGGTAATGGTCCGCAAACCACCCTTGAGCAGGCTGAAGAAACCGGCTTCGCTACCGTCAGCCTGGCCGGAAAACTGGTAGTCATCAAGGCGGAACTCGCTGCCGGGTTGCAGCGACAGCATCCCGCCATCGGAAAAACGCAACTGCGCCCGACCATCGCGACCGGTCTGCACCGTTTCGCCGGATTGCAGTTCGCTGCCTTTGGCCAGTTGCCGGGCCAGCCCGGCTGGAGACAAGGCTCGCACTTCGCCAGTTGCGAAATCGAGTCGCGCCGCCGAAGCCGCCGAAGCCATTACGGGTAACAGACCAAGGAACAGGAAAGCCAGAATTCGGATTGGATGTTTCATCGTGAGTCTCCGGATCAAAACTCGCGACGAATGGCGAGCGACACCACTTCGCGGTGATAATCGTTGAGTTCAAGGTTGGAGCGATTGAAGGTCAGTGACAACTGCGGCGTCAGCGTCCAGTCGCTGGCTATCGCATGCGTGGCGCCAAGAACGACACCGTACTGATCATCCTGCCGCCCCAGATCCGCAGGCAGTGCTTTTGCGTAGGCCCTTCGCTCGTAAGAGACGCCACCAAAAAAGATGGTTTTTTCGTCAACGCTCAAGCGCCCCCCCAGACGCATGCCGTAACCGTCAAACCGATGCTGGCTGTTGTGAGGCCTCTCCGGGCTTTCATTCAGCAGATATGCACTGCCAAACGCGACCGCCCCTTCCCGCCACATGTGTGCATAAGAAATGCCACCAAGGCGACGGGTCACGTCGCGTTGCCGGTTGGTCAGGTAGTTCATCTCGGCATACTGTCCGAAAATGCTGACCTGGTTTCTGGCATCGAGATTGTGCTGCCACTGCCCGGTCACGCCGAAAACGGACCGATAGTTGCTGCTCTCCAGGGTTACCAGGCCGGCCTGTCCCATCAGGGTCAGGACATTCCTGCCAAGGCTGACGACTGCTCCGGCATTCGCATCGGCACTGCCGATATTGAACTGTCCCTTGTCGAAATTGCCTCGGGACGAACCCGATACTCCGGCGAGAAAACTCAGGTTGGCATTGACCGGCAAACTGGCGTTGGCCCCAGCGCCCAATTGGGCAAAAACGTCCTCATTGGCCTTCACGTCTGGTGGCAGGGGAACGCTGAAACCGCTGGGAAAGGTAATGCTGGAGCGATTGGGGCCCGCATTGACATTCGAGTCGTAGCCGAACTGCGCCTCGACATAGCCGTTGAGCGTTGCTCTTTCGCCTTTTTCCATCCGCTTCGCTGCCGCGATGTAACGCTCCAACGTCAGCGACACATCCGCCGGCACCCCCTGACGACGGACTGTTTCAAATTCCTGTCGCGCCGTTTCAGCTTCGCCAAGGGCCAGATAGGCCCGGGCGATTTCGGCGCGCGCCCGTAAATTGGAGGGATCAAGTGCGAGCACGCGTTCCAGTGCGAATACCGCCCGTGTATTTTCGCCAACTTCCAGCGCCGCCAGACCGAGCAGGAAATCATAATAGGTATCTCCGGCCCGCTCACTTTCTCGTGACTCGAGCAGCTCCCAGGCAGCACGCCCTTTGCCTTCATCAAGCAGTTGCCGCCCCTGATCGACAACTGTATCGGCAAAACCAGGCGAGGAAGCCAGGACCAGCAGCACCCCAAACACTGTCCCGATCAAGTTTCCCTTATTCACTTGCATTCCCCTTTTTTATCAGCCTTGTGCGGCACGCCTAGAACTTCCCATGCCTCCCGGCAGGCAACGGCGGCGCCTCCCCAGCCATACCAGCAGGCGGCCTCACTTGTTCCCCTGCCTCAAGCTTCAGAGGCACATCCGGGACCGCCTGGATGGCGTCCGCGCCTTTGCCATCATTCTCCCTCAGCCTGGGCGCCTCATCCAGACTACGTACCCAGACTTCCTTTCCCCCCGGAACATCGACACATCCGACCTTGCTGCACACTTCGACGATACCGACATAGGTTCTGACCACGAGACCGGCACCGTCAAGTTCGGCGCTGTACTCCGTACCTCGGATGCCAATGGTCGCAACGGTGGTTCCCAACTGGTATTGCTTGCGATCACGCTTGCCCAGCCAACCGGTGACTGTACGCAAGCCTCCCTTGACCAGGGTCATCAGGACACCATCTTCCGCCACAGCCTTGTCACCTGCCGTGTAGCGGAAACGGTCAACCCGGAAAGTGGTACCCGGCTGCAATGACATCGATGCGCCGTCGCGAAAACGTAACTGGACTCGTCCGTCGCGGGTCTCAATGGTTTCTCCGGCCAGAACGTCAGCACCACGGAGGAGTTGCCGTGAAACTCCATTTTCGGCCAACACGACCGGTTGACCGGAAAAAAAGACAACCGATGCCGCAGGCCCGGCGAATACCGGGAGTGCCCAGAAAAGGGATAGCAGCGTGATTATTGCCGCGCGCAGCACCATGAGAACCCCTTCTCGTGAATTAACGAACGCAGTCTACGTAATACGCTCCATCCGCGCCTTTGACAAGACCATGAATATCGGTTTCGAACCCGGGGAAGGCGGCATTGAACTCACGCGCAAACTTCAGGTAATTGCAGATCTTGGCGTTGAAGCGCTCGCCCGGAATCAGCAGCGGAATACCCGGCGGATACGGGGTCAGCAGCACCGCGGTGACCCGGCCTTCCAGCGCATCGACCGAGACGCGCTCGATCTCGCGGTGCGCCATGCGGGCAAAAGCATCGGCTGGACGCATCGCCGGCACCATGTTCGACAGGTACATCTCGGTGGTCAGGCGGGCCACGTCGTTTTTCTTGTACACCCCATGAATCTGCGTACACAGGTCGCGCAGGCCCATGCGCTCGTAACGCGGATTTTTCTGCACGAATTCGGGCAGCACCTTCCACAGCGGATGATTCTTGGCGTAATCGTCCTTGAACTGCTGCAGCGCGGTGACCAGCGTGTTCCAGCGGCCCTTGGTGATGCCGATGGTGAACATGATGAAGAAGCTGTACAGGCCGCACTTCTCGACGATGACGCCGTGCTCGGCCAGGTACTTGGTGACGATGGCGGCGGGGATGCCGATGTCGTCGGAAAAATCGCCGTCGACGTCGAGGCCCGGGGTAATGATCGTCGCCTTGATCGGGTCGAGCATGTTGAAACCATCGGCGAGATTGCCGAAACCGTGCCAGCGCTCGCCCGGCTTGAGCATCCATGCCTCGCGCTCCTCGATGCCTTCTTCCGACAGGTCATCCGGGCCCCAGACCTTGAACCACCAGTCGGCGCCCCACTCCTGCTCGACCTTACGCATGGCGCGGCGGAAATCCAGCGCTTCGCCGATCGATTCCTCGACCAGCGCGGTGCCGCCCGGCTCTTCCATCATCGCCGCGGCGACGTCGCAGGAGGCGATGATGGAATACTGCGGCGAAGTCGAGGTATGCATCAGGTAGGCCTCGTTGAAGATGTCGCGGTCGAGCTTCTGGTTCTCGGCATCCTGGACCAGAATCTGCGACGCCTGGCTCAAGCCGGCCAGCAGCTTGTGCGTCGATTGCGTCGAAAACACCATCGATTCTTTGCAGCGCGGGCGGTCGGCGCCGATTGCATGGTAGTCACCGTAGAAATCGTGGAAAGCAGCGTGCGGCAGCCAGGCTTCGTCGAAATGCAGCGTGTCGATCTTGCCATCGAGTTCGGCCTTGATGTCCTCGACGTTGTAGAGCACGCCGTCGTAGGTCGACTGGGTGATGGTCAGCACGCGCGGCTTGGCGCTCTTGTCGGCGATGAAGGGGTTGGCGGCGATCTTGGCCTGGATGCTCTCCCAGGAAAACTCGCTCTTCGGGATCGGCCCGATGATGCCGAAATTGTTGCGGGTCGGCATCAGGAACACCGGGATCGCGCCGGTCATCATGATCGCGTGCAGGATGGACTTGTGGCAGTTGCGGTCGACGACGACGATGTCGCCCGGGGCGACGGTCGAATGCCAGACGATTTTGTTCGACGTCGAGGTACCGTTGGTGACGAAATACAGGTGGTCGGAATTGAAGATTCGTGCAGCGTTGCGTTCCGAGGCGGCGACCGGGCCGGTGTGATCGAGCAACTGGCCGAGCTCTTCCACCGCATTGCACACGTCGGCGCGCAGCATGTTCTCGCCGAAGAACTGGTGGAACATCTGGCCGACCGGCGACTTCAGGAAGGCGACGCCACCCGAGTGGCCGGGGCAGTGCCAGGAGTAGGAACCGTCGGCGGCGTAATGGACCAGCGCCCGGAAGAACGGCGGCGGCAGCGAATCGAGGTAGGCGTTGGCTTCGCGCTTGATGTTGCGGGCGATGAATTCCGGCGTGTCCTCGTGCATGTGGATGAAGCCGTGCAGCTCGCGCAGGATGTCGTTGGGAATGTGACGACTGGTACGCGTTTCACCATGCAGGAAGATCGGGATTTCGGCATTCTTGTGGCGAATCTCGCCAACGAAGGCGCGCAGTTCGGCCAGCGTCTCTTCCGGTTCAAGCGCCAGCTCCTCGTCGTCGATCGACAGGATGAAGGCGGATGCCCGCGACTGTTGCTGGGCGAACGAGGTCAGGTCGCCGTAGCTGGTGACGCCCAGCACTTCCAGTCCCTCTTTTTGCATGGCGTCGGCCAAGGCGCGAATCCCCAGACCCGAAGCATTTTCGGAGCGGAAGTCTTCGTCGATGATGATGACCGGAAAATGGAAGCGCATGGTGTATCCCCAAAAGCGGCGACCCGCCGCAGCGGGTCGAAGAATAAGCTGTTTACGTTACAGGCAGTGGTCAGATCTTGGGCAGGGTGACGCCTTCCTGCCCCTGGTACTTGCCGCCACGATCCTTGTACGAGGTTTCGCAGACCTCGTCGGACTCGAAAAACAGGACCTGCGCACAACCCTCGCCGGCGTAGATCTTGGCCGGCAACGGCGTCGTGTTGGAAAACTCGAGGGTCACGTGACCTTCCCATTCCGGCTCGAACGGGGTCACATTGACGATGATGCCGCAGCGGGCGTAGGTCGATTTGCCGAGGCAGACGGTCAGCACCGAGCGCGGAATGCGGAAATATTCCATGGTCCGGGCCAGCGCGAACGAGTTTGGCGGAATGATGCAGACGTCGGATTCGATCTCGACGAAGGACTTGGGATCGAAATTCTTCGGGTCGACCACAGTCGAGTTGATGTTGGTGAACACCTTGAATTCGCGGGCGCAGCGGATGTCGTAGCCGTAACTGGAAGTACCGTAGGAAACGATCTTCTGGCCGTTGGCCTCGCGCACCAGCTCCGGCGAGAACGGCTCGATCATGCCGTGCTCCTGGGCCATGCGGCGTATCCACTTGTCTGATTTGATGGTCATTTTTCCCTGCTGCGGTCGACAAAAACAAAGGCGGGATTTTACCCGCCTTTGTTGCCCTGCATGTCGACAAAAATCAGGTGTTCTGCACGACGATGTTCGGGAACTTCGACGTCATGTCCTTGGCCTTGTCGGCAATCTTGATCGCAACCCGGCGGGCGATCGTACGGTAGATTTCTGCCGCCTTCGAATCCGGCACCCCAACCACGGTCGGCTTGCCGCCGTCGGCCATCTGGCGGATGGCCATTTCCAGCGGCAGGCTGCCGAGGAATTCGACATCGTAGTCCTTGCACATCTGCTCGCCGCCACCTTCGCCGAAGATATGCTCGGCGTGGCCGCAGTTCGAACAGACGTGGATGCTCATGTTCTCGACGATGCCGAGGATGGGGATGTTCACCTTCTCGAACATCTTCAGGCCCTTGCGCGCGTCGATCAGCGCGATATCCTGCGGCGTCGTGACAACGACAGCCCCGGTCACCGGCACCTTCTGCGCCAGCGACAACTGCGTATCGCCAGTACCCGGCGGCATGTCGACGATCAGGTAATCGACATCGCGCCAGTTGGTCTGCGTCAGCATCTGGTCGAGCGCCTGGGTGACCATCGGGCCGCGCCAGACCATCGGCGTCTCGACATCGATCATGAAACCGATCGACATCGCCTGCAGGCCGTAGGCTTCGAGCGGCTCCATGCTCTTGCCGTCGGCCGATTCCGGCTGCTTGCCGGCCAGACCCAGCATCTGCGGCTGCGACGGACCGTAGATGTCGGCATCCAGCAAGCCAACCGTAGCCCCTTCCTGGGCCAGCGCCAGCGCCAGATTGACGGCAGTCGTGCTCTTACCGACGCCACCCTTGCCGGAAGCGACGGCGATGATGTTCTTGACCCCCGGCAACAGCTTGACACCCATCTGCACCGAATGCGCAATGATCTTGCTGTAGACGTTGGCCGACACGTTGCCGACGCCCGGCACAGTCCGGACAGCCGCGATCACCAGCTTGCGCAGGGTATCGATCTGGCTTTTCGCCGGGTAACCGAGTTCGATGTCGAAGGAGACGTCGTCGCCATCGATCCTGATGTTGCGCACCGTCTTGCCGGCAACGAAGCTTTTGCCGGTATTGGGGTCGACCGTTTCGGCCAGGACATTCTTGACTTGCTGTTCAGTAAGACTCATGAGGGCTCCGGATGGGCTAGGGGCACGAAATACCCGACTGATTTTGTACAGTATATCCCAAGCCGGCGGAAGAATCAGCCCGAAACCGTATCCAGACGGTAGCCCTGACCGTACACCGAGGTCAGCATCAGGCCACTCTCGCCGGCCAGACCAAGCTTCTTGCGCAGACGGCTGGCGTGGGTATCGACGGTACGCGTATCAACATCGGATTCGCGCGCCCACACGGAAGCCAGCAACTCCTCGCGCGCCAGCACCCGACCGACATTCTTCAGGAAAACCACGGCCAGATCGAATTCGCGCTGCGTCAGGTCGATCTCCTGGCCAGCCAGGCGGATGCGCCGCCCTTCGAGATCCAGTTCGATATTGCCGAAACGCGCGACCTCCGGCATCCGCGACTTGCGCCGACGCAGCAAGGCATCGACGCGGGCGAGGAATTCCATGTAGCGCACCGGCTTCGGCACGTAGTCGTCAGCGCCCATGCGCAGGATATCTGAGGCAAACTCTTCCTCGGTGCGCGCCGTGCACACGACGACCGGCACATCCCAGCCCTGAGTCTCGCGGATCTTGGCGACCAGCACATCGCCGCCGAGGTCCGGCAACACCCAGTCGACGACGTAAAAATCGAAGCTGCGCGTGTTCAACGCCTCAAGAAATGACTTCCCGTCGGCGAATACTTCAACCTGATAGCCTTCGCTTTTCAGCAGGGCTTTCAGCACTTCGGCCTGGCTGCGGCTGTCTTCGATAACGGCAAAATTCATAGATCCTCCTGGAAGTGTGAATTCTGCCCACCCCGGCCTTCCAGATCAACCGACAAAGGCCCGTTTTTACCACTCTCTGACAAACGTTCACCTTTCACAACACTGTCGCGCCCGGATGCTTTTTCGTTCACCGCGGTAGAATTGCGTTTTTGCTTACCGAACACTGCCCATGTCGCGCAAGATCCTCGTCACTTCCGCCCTGCCCTACGCCAACGGCGCCATCCACCTCGGTCATCTGGTCGAATACATCCAGACCGACATCTGGGTGCGTTTCCAGAAGATGTCCGGCAACGAGTGCTGGTACGTCTGCGCCGACGACACGCACGGCACGCCGATCATGTTGCGCGCCGAGAAGGAAGGCATCACGCCGGAACAATTGATCGCCCGGGTGCACGGCGAACACGCCCGCGACTTCGGCGGCTTTGGCGTCGGTTTCGACAATTACTACAGCACCCATTCGCCGGAAACCCGCGAATGCGCCAACGACATCTACCTCAAGCTCAAGGCCGCCGGGCTGATCGAGGTCCGCACCATCGAGCAGTTCTATGACCCGGTCAAGGCCATGTTCCTGCCCGACCGCTTCATCAAGGGCGAATGCCCGAAGTGCCACGCCAAGGACCAATACGGCGACAACTGCGAGGTCTGCGGCGCCGCCTACGCACCGACCGACCTGATCGAACCGTTTTCGGCGGTCTCCGGCGCCCGGCCGGAAATGCGCAATTCCGACCACTATTTCTTCAAACTCTCCGACCCGCGCTGCGAAGCCTTCCTGCGCGAGTACACGAGCAGCGGCGTGCTGCAGAACGAAGCCGCCAACAAGATGCAGGAATGGCTGGGCGCACCGGGCGAAAACAAGCTGACCGACTGGGACATCTCGCGCGACGCCCCCTACTTCGGTTTCGAGATCCCGGATGCGCCGGGCAAGTATTTCTACGTCTGGCTCGACGCGCCGATCGGCTACATGGGTTCGTTCAGGAACCTGTGCGCGCAGAAGGGCCTCGATTTCGACGAATTCTTCAAAACAGACTCGACGACCGAGCTGTACCACTTCATCGGCAAGGACATCCTCTACTTCCACGCGCTGTTCTGGCCGGCCGAACTGCAGCACGCCGGCTACCGCACGCCGACGAAGATCTTCGCCCACGGCTTTCTCACGGTCGACGGCGCCAAGATGTCGAAATCGCGCGGCACCTTCATTACCGCCGAAAGCTTCCTGAACAGCGGCCTGAATCCGGAATGGCTGCGCTATTACTTCGCCGCCAAGCTGTCGAACACGATGGAAGACATCGATCTCAACTTCGAGGACTTCTGCGCCCGCGTCAACAGCGACCTGGTCGGCAAGTACGTCAATATCGCCAGCCGCTCGGCCGGCTTCATCGCCAAGCGCTTCGCCGGGCAACTGGCCCCGGCCGACGAAAACCTGCCGGCCATCCAGGCCATCATGGCAGCCGCGCCGCGCATCGCCGAACTCTACGAGGCGCGCGAATTCAGCAAGGCAGTGCGCGAGATCATGGCCCTGACCGACGCCGCCAACCAGTATGTCGACAGCGTCAAGCCGTGGGAACTGGCCAAGCAGGCCGACCGTGAAAGCGAACTGCACGCTGCCTGCAGCAACGCACTCAACCTGTTCCGCCTGCTCACCGCGCTACTCAAGCCGATCCTGCCGGTGCTTGCCGGCAAGGTCGAAAGCTTCCTCAACATCGCCCCACTGACCTGGACCGACACTGGCTGCCTGCTCGCCGGCGGCCACGCCATCAAGACCTACGAGCACCTGATGACCCGCGTCGATCCGAAACTGATCGAGAAGCTGATCGACGCCAACAAGGCATCGCTGGCACCGGAATCTGCGGTCGACGCCGTGAAAACGGCAAAAACCGCGGTCGCCGCCGCAGAGCCGGCCACCGATGCGGCGCTGTGCACGATCGACGACTTCATGAAGGTCGATCTGCGCATCGCCAGGATCGTCAATGCCGAGCACGTCGATGGTGCCGACAAGCTGGTACGCCTGACGCTGGATATCGGCGATGAAAAGACGCGCAACGTCTTCGCCGGTATCAAGGCGGCCTACGACCCGGCACAGTTGATTGGCCGCTTGACCGTGATGGTCGCCAATCTGGCCCCGCGCAAGATGAAATTCGGCCTCTCCGAAGGCATGGTGCTGGCGGCCTCGGACGTCGATGGCAAGACTCCGGGCATCTTCCTGCTGACCCCCGATGCCGGGGCCGAACCGGGCATGCGGGTGAAATAATCCCCGCCAGAAAAACGGGTCGCCAGCGCGGCCCGTTTTTTGTTGCAGCGCAACAAATCCCGCCTACAGTTAAAGCGTTACTTTAAGTTAACAGGTCAATACCCACCGCCGCCTCAGGCTTTTTCATCTATCCACAAAAGCTGTGGATAAGTCTGTTGGTTAATCCATGAATAAAGCGCTAAGTGACCGCCGCACAAGGAATTTTCCTACCCTGCGCAAAACTTGCGCAGAACAGTAAGCCATTGATTACAAAAGACTTGGAAAAAACCAACAGGAATTTATCAAATTCATCAGCGCGAAATGCGACAAGCAGGCAGCGACGGAAAAACTGTGCATAACTCAAACAGAAGAAGCCCGTCTGTCAAGTCCTTTAAACGATTTTTTTCGGCATAATGAAGACATGCCCCGTCCCGCCACTCATCCCGTTGCCCGCCTCAGCCCAAAGCTCGCGCTCTACTTGTGCGCCGACCTCTTCGGCTTTCTCTGCCTGGCCCTCGGCGTCGCCTGGTTCGCCGGCGGCCCCGGCGTGATTTTTGACCATTTTCCCCGGTCGACCGCAGAAGCGGCCGCCAGTGCTACCGGCGGCATCGTCGTCATCGGCTGGGCGATCAGCCGCATCCTGCGCGAACTGGCCAGGCTCGCGCCACCGCCAGCCAGCGACGATTAATCCGCCTTGGCGGATGCCTTCAGCCAGTCCGGCAACTCGCGCTCGCCGGCATTATCGATGACGTACTGACGGATCAGCTTGCGGACAACCTGCGATGGTGTCAGGTCCTGTGCTGCGCAGATTTCCTCGAAAATTTCCTTCTTTCGCGGATCGATCAGCAGGGTCAGGCGGGCAGTGCGTTTCTCCATGATGCTCTCTTGTTGTATTCATCTGCGACGATATTAACATGTGATTAACATTGACGATTAATCCAGCACCCATATAATGCAGCACTCTTCCCCCGAGCGCGCGTCATGAAAATCGCCTTCCGCCCCAAGCTGCTGGACTGCCTGCCCGGCTACGATCGCGCGCAATTCGGCAAGGACCTGGCCGCGGGCATCACCGTCGGCGTCCTCGCGCTGCCCCTGGCGATGGCCTTCGCCATCGCGTCGGGTGTTTCGCCGACGGCCGGCATCTGGACCGCCATCGTCGCCGGTTTCATCACCGCCCTGCTCGGTGGCTCGCGCGTCCAGATCGGCGGACCGACCGGGGCCTTCATTCCCATCGTCTACGGCATCGTCGTCGCCCACGGCTACGGCAACCTGCTCGGCGCCACCATGCTCGCCGGCGTCATGCTGCTGGCCATGGGGCTGGCACGGATGGGGCAGTTGATCCGCTTCATTCCGGTCACTGTCGTCATCGGTTTCACCAACGGCATCGCCGTGGTCATCTTCATGGCCCAGATCAAGGATTTCTTCGGCCTGCAGATTGCCAGCCTGCCGGCCGAGTTTTTTGCCCGGATCAAGATCCTCGCGGCGCACGCCCATACGGTTGACCTGCCGACGCTGGCGCTGTCCGTGGCCTGCTTCATTTTCCTGCTGTCGTACAACCGCCTGGCCCAGCATGTCGCACTGATGCGCCGGGCGCCGGGCCCGCTCGCCGTGCTCGTCGTCGGCACGCTCGCCGCCTGGGCGCTGGACCTGCCGGTGGAGACCATCGGCAGCCGGTTCAACGGCATCCCGCAGGAGCTGCCGGCATTCGGCCTGCCCGATGTGTCGATCCACGATTTCGGCAAGCTGATCTCGCCGGCGATCACCATCGCCCTGCTCGGCGCCATCGAATCACTGCTCTCGGCGCGCGTTGCCGACAGCCAGATCGACGACCGTCACGATCCCAACCAGGAACTGGTGGCACAGGGCCTGTCCAATATCGCCGCCCCGCTGTTCGGCGGTTTTGCCGCCACCGGCGCCATCGCCCGCACCTCGACCAACGTCAAATCCGGTGGCCGCACACCGATTGCCGGCATGATCCATTCGGTCACCCTGCTCGGCATCGTCCTGATCGCCGCGCCGCTGGCTGCCTACGTGCCGCTGGCAACGCTGTCCGCCATCGTCATGGTGGTTGCCATCAACATGGGCGAATGGCATGAGTTCAAGGAACTGCGTCGCTATTCGTGGAACTACCGGATCATCCTGCTCGCCACCTTCTTCGTCACCGTGCTGTTCGACCTGACCATTGCCGTCGAACTGGGCATGGTGCTGGCCAGCCTGTTCTTCATCTACCGCATGTCGGAGCTGACCCGGATTGAGCGCCTGGCGCTCGACGACGAAGCCCAGGACCCGCACATGCTGTACCCGGACGGCACGCTACGCGTTGCCGCCTGGCAGTTGTTCGGCTCGCTATTTTTCGGTGCGGTCAACAAGCTGGAGGAGTTGCTCGACCCGCGCGCCGGCCATCCGGAAGTCGTCATTCTCGACATGAACCGCCTGGTCCAGCTCGACACCACCGGCCTCGAAGGCCTGGAAAACCTGCACGACAAGCTGGCCAAGCGCGGCTGCACGCTGATCCTGTGCGGACTGAACTCGCAACCCGGCTCGCTGCTGTATCGCGCCGGCTTCATCGACGAAATCGGCGACGACAACGTTTGCCCCGACATCGCGCTGGCCCTGCAGCGCGCCCACACACTGCTGCCCAATCTGATGGGCGGCCAACAAGACGAATATTGAGAACCGACATGAGCGCACTCCCCAACTGCCCGCAATGCAACTCTGCCTTCACCTATGAAGACGGCCCGCTCTACATCTGCCCGGAATGCGCCCATGAATGGAGCAAGGAAGGCCCGGCCGCCGTTCAGGAAGAACAGAAGGTCTGGCGCGACGCCAACGGCAACGAACTCAAGGACGGCGACAGCGTTACCGTGATCAAGGACCTGAAGATCAAGGGTTCGTCGTCGGTGGTCAAGGTCGGCACCAAGGTCAAAAACATCCGCCTGATCGACGGTGATCACGACATCGACTGCAAGATCGACGGCATCGGCGCCATGCAGCTGAAGTCGGAATTCGTCAAGAAGGCCTGATCAGTCCCGCCGCCCGGGTTTGCCGGGCGAAAAATAGAGGCAGACCGACCCGGACGACTCGATGACATCGCGCATCGGCTCGCGCGCGCTCTTGAAACCGAGTTCGCGGCAGCCGTAAGGAAAATTCACGTCGAAGGTGATGTAGTAGTGCCGGCATTGCCGGCACCGGGGGATGTTCGACTGATCCTTGTTCATCGCACCAGCTTCAGGACAAAAACGCAGCCGCCCAGGCTTCAGCCGCCGGCCGCACGATATCGAGCCAGGGCGCCGGGTAAATGCCGATCCCGGCAATCAGCGCGATGAGCACGACCAGCACGACCCATTCGCGCGGCCGCAGATCTTCGGCCTGGGCCACGGCCGACCGCGTCACCGGACCAAAAAACGCCTTGCGGTACAGGGCCAGGAAGGCACCGGCGGCAATCGCCAGCCCGAACAGCGCGGCCATGCCGGCGCCGGTATAGCGCTCCAGGATCGACAGGATGAGCAGGAACTCGGCGGGAAAACTGCTGGTTCCCGGCATGCCGACCCCGGCCAGGCCACAGATCAGTACCCCGGAAGCCAGCATCGGCATCGTTCTGGCGGCCCCGCCGAGGGCGTGGATATCGGTCGAACCGGTGCGCTGGCGCAGGAATTCGAGCAGCAGCATGGCGCCGCCGGTGGCCACGGTAAAGCTGAGCAGCAAGGATACCGCGCCCTGCACGCCCTGCTCCGACAGCGTGGACAGGCCAAGCACCGCCAGCCCGACGTGACAGATGCTGGCATAGGCCAGCCCGACCCGCAGGTTGCTGTGGGCGAGCACGCCAACCGCGCCATAGATCAGCGTCAGCGTGCCCAGCCCGGCGAGTAGCCAGTGCCAGTCCTGCGCCGCGTCCGGCGCCAGCGGAATGGCAAAACGGACCAGCCCGTAGACACCGACCTTCAGGCCGATCAGCACTGCCGTCAGCGAGCCCGGCGCGGCCAGCGCAAACTGCGGCAGCCAGGTATGCAGTGGCACCAGCGGCACCTTCAAAGCGAAACCGATCAGCATCAACACCAGGACGATGCGCTGCACGCCGTCATCCGCCGGCCGGTCGAGCAAGATCGTCAGGTCGAAACTGCCGGCAACGCCCCCGAGCATGACAAAAGCAAGCAGCAGCGGAAAACCGCCGGCGAGCATGATCAGCACATAGCGGGCGGCGACCTTCGGCGCATCGGCGACGACACCCCAGCGGGCGAGCAGGAAATACACCGGCACCAAACTGATTTCCCAGAAGACAAAGAACAGGACCAGATCAATGGCGCAGAAAATCCCCAGCGTCGCTGTCTGCAACAGCAGCAACAGGCTGTAGAACAGGCGCTGCGCCTCGCCCACGGCGTTCCACGACGCCACCAGCGCGCCCAGGAACAGCAGCCCGGTGGCCGGCAAAAACAGCACCGACAGGCCGTCGACCGCAAGCAGCCAGTGCACGCCGATGTCCGGCAACCACGGCAGACGATCCAGCAACTGGAAACGCGGCCCGGCCGGATCGTAAAGCACCAGCAGCCAGGTCGCCAGCAGCAGGACACCGAACATCGTGACGGCGGCAACCATGCGTGCCCGCCGGGCCGGCAGCAGCCACAGCAGCGCCCCACCCAGCAGCGGCAACAGTACCAGCAGGGACAGCAGCGGCAGCTTCATCGGACGAAGCTCCCGGCCAGCGCCTGACTGGCGGCATCGGTCAGCACCAGCCACGGTTCGGTGAAGAAGCCGATGGCCAGCAGCGCCGTCACGGCAATGCCGCAAACCAGGTATTCCATCGGCTGCGTGCGGTCGACATCGTAGCTCCCCGATTTTTCCTGCGACAGGAAGGCTTTCTGGAAACCCCACAGCAGAAAGCCGGCCGCGGCGACGTTACCGAGCGCGGTGGCGACCGTCGACAGCGCGCCGAAGCGGGCAATCGAGGCCTCAAGCACCAGGTGCGCGGCATCGAAGCCCGGTGTTCCGGGCATGCCGACGATGGCCAGGCCGAAAGTCAGAAAGGCGATGGCGAGAAAGGGAATCCGTTCGAACAGGCCGGACAGCTCGCCCAGTTCGGTGGTACCGGTGCGGCGGAAGACGAAGCCGACGACAAACCACATGCCGGTCACCGCCAGCCCGAAATTGGCGGCCAGCAGCATCGCCCCCTGGATGCCGGCGCCGTGCAGGCTGAACAGGCCGATCACCAGCAGGCTGGTGTGGCTGACCACGGCAAAGGCCAGCAGACGGCGCAGGTTGGTCTGCAGGAAAGCCAGCGCGGCGGTGAAGAAGACCCCGGCCATGGCAAAGCCGACGACATAGGGCTGCCAGTCGAGCACGGCATCGGGCGTCAACGGCAGGACGAAACGCGCCATGCCGTAGATGCCGACCTTGACCCCGACCATCAGCGCCGGCGCCACCGCGATCAGGCCGTGCTGCGCCATGTTCGGCAGCCAGCCATGCAGCGGGAACAAGGGCGTGCGCACGGCCAGGCCGTAGAACAGCAGGTAAAAGGCGGCGGTCTGGAATTTGCCGGCCGGCAGCGTGCCGGTCAGATCGAAAAGGTCGAAACTCCAGCGCCCGCCATTCGCTTCCGCGTAGCCCCAGCCGAGCACGAAACAGCCGGCGACGAACAGTGCCAGACCGAAGCCCTGGTACTGAACGAAGCGCGCCAGCGCCTGGGTTTCCGCCCGCGACGACGCCCAGCGGCGGAGCAGGTAAACCACGGCCCACAGTTCCAGCGCCGAGAAAAACGCAAACCAGGCGATGTTGACCGTCAGCAGCATCCCGACCAGTCCGGCCTCGGCCAGCAGCAGTACGGCAAACAGGCGCCCCGGCGAGATCATGCCGCGGCTCATGCCGTACAGCGTCATCAGCAGCGTCAACAGCGCGGTGACCAGCAAAAACAGGATGCTGATGCCGTCGACCGCAACATGGTAGCCGAGCAGGTCGATGCGCTCGGCCAGCTGGAAGCCGGCCAGCAGGGGATCAATGCGACTGGCGGCAAAGCCGGCCAGCAGCAATTCGGCCAGCGCGAACAACTTGCCGGCGAGTACCGCCGCACTCCGTTCGCCGAGCGCAAAGACCACCGCCGCCCCAAGCAGCGGCAGCAGCTGCAGCAATGCGAGCAGTGGCAGCGCCGCCTGCTGGTTCCAGAAAATTTCGGCCGGCATCACAGGATCACCACGAAAGTCGCCATCACCGCCATCATCAGGTAGCGCGGCTGCTCGAGCAATTCCTCCAGCGTCTGCAACCAGCGCCCGGCTTCCCGCAGCAGGCGTTCGGCAACGCCGCCACGGCCGCGCAGCAGCAGGCGGTTCTCGATCCGCTGCAGCAAATCGGAAACCCCGGCGAGCAAGCGGCCGGCCAGACCATCGGCCTGCACCAGCGGACGGTCCGGCTGCACCGCATGACCGCGACCGGGCTCGCCGATCGCCCGGTCGATGAAGCTTTCCTCCAGCGCCCGCACATCGCGGGCAATCGCCTCGGTCGGTGCGGCAAGCAGCGCCAGCCCCAGCTTGTCCAGCCAGAAACGCTGCAGGGCGGCGGTGTACAACCACTGGTTGGCGGCCAGCCAGCGCGGCGGCGGCGCCGGCCGGTCGCGCGTCAGCACCAGCCAGGAGGGCGCCAGCAGGAACTGCCAGGTACGCCATGCGGCGTGCAGGCACAGGTGTATCGTCGCCAGCGTCGTCCAGCCCAGGCCGATGGCGACGAACATCAGGCCAACCTGGAAGACGGTGGCGAAAATCAGCGCCGATTTCACGTCAGTCTGAACCAGCCCGCACAACCAGGTGTAGGCTGCGGTCAGCGCACCGATCAGCAACAGCCCGGCCATCACGTCCGGCAAATGCCGCAGCAGCGGCTCCAGGCGCAGCAGCAGGAAAACTCCGGCGTGCACCAGCACGGCGCCATAGAAGATTGCCGACGACGGCGTCGGCCCTTCGAGCGCCCGGGCGATCCACGGCGTGAACGGCAACTGCGCCGACTTGGCCAGCGCGGCGACGACGAAACCGAGCACCAGCACACGCAGGTCGACCAGCGGCAACTGCGCATCGAACAACGCCGGCCATTCGAAACTGCCGACCCAGAAACCGGCCAGACCGAGTGAAAAGAGCAGGCCGGCGTCACCCGCCCGGTTGGTGACAAAGGCAAACAGCGCGTTGCCAGTCGCTCGCGGCCGCTGCCAAGCATAGCCGATAAGCAGGAAGGAGGCGACACCGCACATCTCCCAGCCAAGGAAGAGCAGCAGCCCGTTGCCGGCCAGCAGTACGCCCTGGATTCCGGCCAGGAACAGGCTGAGGACGATGAAGAAACGGTGGAATCCGGCTTCGCGGTGCAGGTAGGCCGCCGAAAAACGCACCACCAGCCAGCCGATCAGTGCGGTCAGCGTCGCCACCGGCAAGGACAGCGCATCGAGCAGGAAGGAAATGTTGCCCTGCCAGTGGGCGGCGGCAAACCACGTGACGAACACCCGGTGTCCCGGCCAGCCATGCCACCACACCGAAAGATCGATCAGCAGCAGGAGCAGCAGCGAAGCCAGCGCCGCCAGTTCGGCCAGGCGTTCGGTCAGCGGTTCGGCAGCATCGCCGCTGCCCCGTCCAAGCAGGACACGGCCCCCGGTAACCAACGCCGCCAGCAACGGCAACAGTGGCACCAGCCAGACCCATTCGGTGACATCACGCAGCAGGATGATCACGATACTGCTCCCAGCAAGATGGCCGGCGCCAGTGCTCCGGCTTCGCCGGCGAACCAGTCGGACGAACGCGCCACCTGCGGCAGCACACCGCGACCGGCCCACGGCAACCAGCCGCGACGCGGGCAATAACGACTGATTTCTGCGGTCGACGGGTGCTGCGAGGCAAAATTGATCCAGCCGTTACCAACCAGCTCCTGCAAGGCGGGCTGCCGTTCGAGGATTGCCGACAGCACGTCGGGCGCCTGTTCGACAACGACCAGCAGGCGCATCGGCTCGTGAATCTCGACCATCTGCCAGGGCAGGCCGGTACGCAGATCGGACTCGGCGCCTTCCATGACGCCGAACAAGCCGGTCAGGTTATGGGTGACTTTCGAACCGCAACCGAAGCGCTCGTTGTCCACCGTCGAAAAATAGTACTCAAGCGCGATGCCGGCGCCGACCGGGCCTGCTGCGAGCAAGATGCTTTCGACGATTTCACCGCTGGCGTCGGCCGCCGGATCGTAGGAAATCAGGAATACCCGCCGGTCGAGAAACAGGCCGCGACTCATCGTCCGCCGACCGATGAAGGCGGCGGCATTGGTCGCATGCCCCAGTTCCGGACGTGCCTGCGCCAGATCGGCGACGCGCCCGGCGACATGGCGCCGCGCCTGCCAGGGCGTCGGCCTGGACGGCGCCGAGGCCAGCCGGCGACAGCGCTCGACGGCATGCAGACGGCAGGCTTCGGCAAGCCGGCCAAGCAGCCGGTCAAGATCGGACTGGAAAGCTGCCGGCACCTGCGCGAGGTCGTACCATTCGACGCTGTCGTCACCGGTATGGTGCTCGGCAGCGACGAAATGACAGCTTTCGGGAATGACGATGCCGCGCCCGGCCAGCGCCGTGCGCACCTCAAGCCGATTGGCCATGGCGGCGAGGACGCGGGCGTTCGGCCCACCGTGGCGGCCGGAGCAGGCGCCGCAGTCGTAAGCCGACAGGTGCGGATTGTTGCGACTGCCGGAACCGTGACCAAGGATCAGCACCAGCGGCGCAAAGCCATCGGTCAGACCGATGCTGCGCAACAGGGATGCGACCCGGTCGACCTGCTCGCCATCACTGAAACCGGCACGGATCCCGTTCTCGACGTCAGCGCCGGTCAGCGCCAGCGTGCTCGCCACCCGCCCGTCGAATTGCTCGCGCCAGCGTCGGCCGGCACGGGCCAGCCAGGCCGGCGCCAGCGTCGCCGCGGTCAGCGTCGCCAACGCCGGCAACGCAGCCGCAGCCGTCAGCAAAGGCCCGCCCAGCACTTCCCGGCGCGTCCCCTGGTACAGGCGCTCACGCCAGCGCAAGCGGGTTTCGCGCCGCCGCATGTGTTGCGCCTGCGCCGATTCGCTGCCGGCCGCCGGCAATTCGCGCACCAGGTTGGTCGGCGTCACGACCACCGGACACAGCGCCACCGGCGCCGCCTCATCGATTCCCTGCCAGTACATCGGCACGCCGAAGAAGCCGGCCGCCCCGAAAGTCTCGATATCCGGCGCGATTTCCTCGAGATGGCGACGCGTGCCCTCCTCGCGATCGTCCATGCACATGACAACCTGTGCCGATGGTGCCGGCCATTGTTGCCGTCGCTGGGCGTTGCAGCTCAGCGCAACGAACAGTTGTTCGCGGTAATGCCCTTCGTAAGCCGCCAGCCAGATCTGGCTGCGCTGCAGCGATGTCAGTTCGGCTGCCGCCAGCAGGTGGGCAAGGGTATCGCCATCGAGTGCCGCCAGCGCTGCCTCCCCCCAGCCCAGTTGCGTGACCAGGCGCGCCAGGCGCCAGGCCTGCGTCAGCGCATCGTCGGCCTGCGCCTGCGCGGCCAGCTTCGGCGCCAGCACCGCCCAGCCACGGACTTCGTGCCCGTCGAGCGTCGCCGCGCAAAGACCGGCTGCCGCCGCCTGCAGATCCTCGGGCAGGCCGCCGCTGTGCAGGCTGTCGCGGACCAGGAACTCGGCCGGGTTGGCCTGGTAATAGGCGCGCAGTTCGTCGAAACCAAGCGGCGCTCCGGTCAAACGCCGGATCAGTTCGCTGCACAGGTGACGCTCGAGGAACGCCCGCACCGCCAGATAATCGAGCATGTCGACCGGCACGCCGTCAGCCACCGCCGGATGGCGGTCACGCCACAAGAACATGCCGGACCAGCCGGGCAATTCCAGCGCCAGAGACTCGAGGTAGGCCGGCCACAGCGATTCGTCAGGCAGCAGCGTGCGCAGTTCCGTTTCGAGCACGACGACCGGATCGTCGGCCAGGTGGTGGATTTCGTCGCGCACGCCGGGCAGTTCGTCGAGTTCCCAGGCCAGGTCGAGCCCGGCGCAGGCTTTCCACGCCGCATAGAAACCACGCCCCTGGACCGGATTGCGCCAGGCCGCCATGCCGAGATCGAGGTGGGCAGCGAGGTGGCGTTGCAGGATGCTGCGCACGGTTTCCAGCACGTCCTCGCCCGACAGGTGTGCCAGCACATTGCGCAGCGTGCGCCCGGCGCCGACTTCCTGGCACAGCGCACCCCAGCGCTGGTGGGCAAGCTGCTGCCAGTCATCGGGCGCATTTTCCTTCGTTGTTGCGGTCAACTGGCAACAGCGGGCAAAAATGCCCAAGTCGGTACCGGTCCCCTCGCCCGCCAGCCATCGGCGCCGTGCCGTTACCGGGACTTCATCGCCGGCCAGCAGCGCCGCCAGCAGCACATCCCGGCGCACCACGCCACCGGCGATTTCATCGTCGAGACCAGTCAGGCCGACATCGTCGAACGCGGCCAGCACGTCGGCGCGCTCGATCCGGCCGGCGGCCCATTCTTCGAGAAACCGCGACGCCGGCCACCATGGGCGAGCGCCGGTCAGCCGCTGCGCCGCCGCCAGGGCCTCGGCGAATGGCAGATGCTGGAAACCGTGCAGCGTGTTGTGATGGACGAAATCGCGGATCGGCGCCTGCGCCGGCAGCACGTGCGTCAGGTGCTCGATCCACTGAAGCAGGCGCTGGCGCAGCGGCAGGTTTTCGCTGGCCTGCATCTCAGCCTCCCGCAAACAGCGCGGCGATGCGCGCCGTACTGCCGCCGACCAGCGTCAGCAGCGGCGCCGGCCAGATACCGAGCAACAGGATGCCGGCGGCGAGCAGTCCGGCCGCCGTCGTTTCGGTACGGGTCATGTCGCGAATTTCGCAGCCGGCCGGCGCCGGCCGGTACAAATGACCAATGACGCGCAAGCCGTAGGCGGCGCCGACCAGCATCGCAACCCCCAGGCAGATGACCCACAGCCCCCAGCGCTGCAGCGCGCCGATCAGCACATGCAGTTCGGCGATGAAGCCGGCGCTGGCCGGCAAGCCGATGGCGGCCAGCAAACCGAAGGCAATGAAGAAGGCAAAGCGTGGTGCGCGTCCGAGCAAACCGCCGTAATCGGCCAGATCACGGCTGTGCGTGCGCTGGTAGAGCAGACCGACAACAAGGAACAACAGTGCGGCAGCCAGACCATGGGCGACCATCTGCAATACCGCCCCATTCAATCCAGCCGGATTCAGTGCCGCGATCCCGAGCAGGACAACGCCCATGTGCGAGATCGACGAATAGGCGACCATCGCCTTCAGATCCTGCTGCCGCCAGGCGAGCAGGGCGCCATAGAGCAGGCTGAGCAAGGCCAGCACGGCGAGCCAGTCCTGCACGGCAAGGAAGGCGCCGGGCAGCGTCTCGGCCGCCCGGATCAGCCCGTAGGCGCCCATTTTCAGCAATACGCCGGAAAGCAGGATGGACACCGGACTGGGCGCCTCGACATGGGCCAGCGGCAACCAGCCATGCAGCGGAACGACCGGCATCTTCACGGCAAAACCGATGAACAGCCCGGCAAAGATCAGCAATTGCATGTTCAACGGCAGGCCGCGTCCGCCCTCGGCCATGTCGGGCATAGCGAAGCTGTGCCCGGGCGCCGCATCGTAGAGGAACAGCAGCGCAACCAGCATGAACACCGAACCACCCAGCGTGTACAGGAAGAAATTGAGTGCCGCACGCTGCCTGTTCTCGCCGCCGAGACGGTCAATCATGAAGAACAGCGGCAGCAGCGTGGCTTCCCAGAACACATAGAACAACGACCAGTCGCGGGCGGTGAATACGCCGAACATCGCCGACTGCAGCAGCATCAGCAGGACGAAATACAGCCTCGCCCCCTTGTCCATCTGCCGCGACACGAGGACCGCAACCAGCGTCAATATTGCGGTCAACACCACCATCGCCAACGAAATGCCGTCGATGCCAAGCGCGAAATGGGAACCCAGCCGGGCGTTCCAGGCCCGGCTTTCGAACATCTGCACGGCCTCGCCGGCCGGCACGAAGCGGGCGACGAGCAGGGCGCTGAGAAGCACTGAAGCCAACGCGCAGAACAGCGCCAGGCGCCACAGCAACTGCATGCGCCGGACCGGAAACACGGCGAGCAGGAGCGCACCGAAGACCGGCATGAAGACCAGCAGTTTCAGCACCCCTTCCTCCTCCTCATCGCCCCGGCTTGCTTGTTGTTTTCATGCGCGGATTATGCCAGTCCGGCCGGGCGGATTGGCATATTCGGGAAATTGGCCGGCACCCTTTGCATTCTTTGCCCAAATGAGAATTCGTTCGGTTACAATTTGGCAGTTTTGCAATTTCAAAGACGACTATGGCAGACAGCGAATTTCTCAGCACCCGACAAGCCGCCCAGCGCCTTGGCGTTTCCCTGGGCACCGTGCAGAACATGGTCGAGAGCGGTGTTCTCGATGCCTGGAAGACAGCCGGCGGACACCGGCGCATTCCCGCCAGTTCGGTGGACAGCCTGCTCGCCAAGCGACGCAAGCAGATCGCCCGGCCCGGCGATGCCACCGGCCAGCTCGACATCCTGATTGCCGAAGACGATCCGACCCTGCAGAAGCTCTACCAGATGACTTTCGACAGCTGGAAACTACCGCTCAGTCTGCGCATCGTCGGCGACGGTTTCGAAGGCCTGCTCCAGGTCGGCCAGCAAATGCCGGACATCCTGATCGCCGACCTGATGATGCCAGGCATGGACGGTTTCGAAATGATCCGCCGCCTGCGTGCCATGCCGGAACTCACCAGCATGGACATCATCGTCGTCAGCGCCATCGATGCCGATGAAATCCGCCAGCGCGACATGCCGGGCGACGTCACGGTTTTCGGGAAACCCATCCCATTCCACGAAATCAAGGGCTTCGTGCTCGGGCGCCTGGCTTCCCGCCAGCGCACCTGAAGCAAGACCCGCAAGAGACCATCTTCAAGATGGCGAGGGCTTTCCTGCAGGCGTAACAGACAACAGATTCCTTTCCGAAAATAAAAACCAGACAGGAGACAAAGATGGGGTGGTTCGGAAACAATGCGTCGCTCGACAAGGTCGATCGCGACATTTCTGCCATTGCCGATGGCAATGCTGACCTGGCCCATACCGTGGGCACCTCGGGCAATGATGCCGCCGGCCGTATTTCGGCCAACCTCAACCGCTTTTTTTCGCGCATCCGCGGGCTGATCACCCATTCGCGCAGCAGCAGCGTCAGCATTGCCGCCGATGCCGCCCGGATGAACCACCTGGTACAACTGACCGGTGATGCGGTGCGCCGCCAGGAGGCGCTGGCCGCCGACATCTTCGAGTCGAGCAATCGGGTCAATCAGGCAGTCAGCGAAGTTGCGGTGAATTCGGACGCCATCCAGGCGTCGACGCAGAACAACCTGGATCTGGCACAACGTTCGCTGTCGCAGATGGAAGCGGTAGCCAGCACGATGCGTTCGACCAACGAACACATCGAGCATTTCTCGACGACGGTCGGCGAACTGCACACCAGTTCGATGAAGATCAACGAGATCGTCTCGCTGATCAACGACATTTCCGACCAGACCAACCTGCTCGCACTCAACGCCGCCATCGAGGCCGCGCGCGCTGGCGAGGCGGGGCGCGGCTTTGCCGTGGTTGCCGACGAAGTGCGCAAACTGGCGGAAAAGGTCAAGACTGCCACGCTGGTCATCGGCCAGAACACCCAGTCGATGATCAACCTCGTTTCCGATACCTCGGCCAAGACCCAGACCATCGTCGGCGAAGTCACGCGGGCCAACGAATACGTCGAAACCTCGGCCAGCGACCTCGGCACCATGGTCAGCGACTTCAAGCGCACGACCGAGCAACTGTCGACGATCGCCAGCGCCATCTACAACCTGCGCGAAAGCAACCAGTCGATCCACCATGAGGTCGAGGAGATCCGCAATCACTCGGTCGATATTTCGGGGCGCATGAAACAGTGCCAGGATTCGGCAAAGACCCTGCGCGAATCGACCGAAGACCTGCAATGCACGCTGGCCGACTTCCGCACCGGCAACAGCATGTTCGACACGCTGCACGACCGCTGCGCCGGTTTCCGCGACAACGTTGCCGATATCCTGCAAAAACTCGCCGACCGTGGCATCAACGTCTTTGACCAGGCCTACAAGGACATTCCCGGCTCCAATCCGAAGCGTTTCACGACCGCCTACGACGGCCAGTGCGACAAGGAACTGACCGCGCTCTACGACCGCCTGCTGACCGAGGTGCCCGGACTGGTCTATTCGCTGGCGGTGGACACCAATGGCTATGCACCGGCGCACAATGGCGTGTTTTCCAACCCGCCCAGCGGCGATCCGGCAGTCGACCTGACCAAGTGCCGACACAAGCGCATCTTCAACGATCCGGTCGGCATCAAGCTGGCCAAGAACCAGAAGTCCTCGCTGTTCCAGACCTACGTCCGCGACACCGGCGAAATCCTCAACGACCTGTCGATGCCCATCCTGATCAACGGCCGCCACTGGGGTTGCGTCCGGATCGGCTTCAAGACCGAACTGGTCGCCTGAAAACCTCCCGCCGCGGCGATATGCCCGGCGGGAACTCAATAGACGATTTCGACATTCTCCGGTTGCAGCCAGCCGTTCAACGCCTCGAGCAGGGCATCGTCGAGACGGACACGCAGCGCCGGACCGACTTGCAGTTCGCATTCGGCCGTCGTGTTGCGATAACGGATGCGCACCGCCGCCGGGCCCGGGGCAAAAGGCTGCAGCAATGAGCGCAGACGGCGGGCATCCGAACTGCCATTCATCTTCAGCAACAGGCATTTGGCCGAACTCCCGCGCGCCTCGCCGAGCGTCATCAGCTTGTCGGCAACGACACGATTGCCGCCGGAAAAGTCGTCGTAGCTGACCTTGCCTTCGATGACCAGCACCTCGTCGGTGACGATCTTGGCGCGCTCGGCCTCGAACAGCTCGTTGAACACCGAGACTTCGACCATCGCCGTACCATCGTCGATCTGCACGAACAGCATTTTTCCCCGACGGGTCATCTGCGTACGCACGCCAACGACAATGCCGGCGAGCTTGGTCAGCTCCTTGGCCGGTTCGAGGCGATTCAGCGGTCGACGGATGAAACGGGACAATTCCTTCTTGCAGGTATTGTACGGATGGCCGGAAAAGAAGAAGCCCAGCGCCGTCTTTTCCTCCATCAAACGGGTCTTTTCATCCCACGGCTTGACGACAAGATATTGCGGCGCATGGTCTTCGGCCACATCGCCGATGTCGAACAGGCTGGTCTGCATCGCATTGCGTTCCGCCTGCTCGGCAAACTCCATGGCAATGCCGACCGACGCCAGCAGCTTGGCACGATCCGCATCGATGCTGTCGAACGCGCCAGCGCGGATCAGCGCCTCGGTGGTGCGCCGGTTAACCATGCGCTTGTCGCAGCGCCGGCAGAAATCGAACAGGTCCTTGAACGGCCCGCCATCGGTCCGCGCCTGCAGGATGACATTAACCGCCTGTTCGCCAGTCCCCTTGACCGCGCCCAGGCCGTAGCGGATGGTCTGCCGGTCGACCGGCTCGAAACGGTAGGCCGAAGCGTTGACGTCCGGCCCGAGCACTTTCACCTTGTTGGCGATGGTGTCTTCGTAGAAAATCTTCACCGAGTCGGTGTTGTCCATGTCGGAAGACATGGTCGCCGCCATGAAGGCCGCACAGTGGTGCGCCTTGAGCCAGGCGGTGTGATAGGTGACGACGGCGTAGGCGGCGGTGTGCGACTTGTTGAAGCCGTATTCCGCGAACTTGGTCATCAGGTCGAACAACTGCTCGGCGAGCGCCGGGTCGTAGCCCTTTTCCTTGGCACCGGCGGCAATCGTCTCGCGGTGCTTGGCCATTTCCTCGGGCTTTTTCTTGCCCATCGCGCGGCGCAGCATGTCGGCGCCACCCAGCGTGTAGCCGCCGATGATCTGCGAGATCTGCATCACCTGTTCCTGGTACACGATGACGCCGTAGGTCGGCGACAGGCAGGCGGTCAGGTCGGGGTGGAAATAATCGATCTTCTGCTGGCCCTTTTTGCGCAGGATGAAGTCATCGACCATCCCGGAACCGAGCGGGCCGGGACGATAGAGCGCGAGCACAGCGATGATGTCTTCGAAACGGTCGGGCGCCAGCTTTTTCAGCAGCTTTTTCATGCCCTCCGATTCAACCTGGAAGATCGCCGTCGTGTTGGCGTCCTTGAGTATCTGGTAGGCGGCGGGATCGGTGAAGCCGAGCGACATCAGGTCGAGCTTCTCGCCGGTCATGCGGCGGATGTACTCGACCGCCAGTTCGATAATGGTCAGGTTGCGCAGGCCAAGGAAGTCGAACTTCACCAGCCCGGCCTTTTCCACATCATCCTTGTCGAATTGCGAAACCGGCGAGGCATCGCTGCCGGTCGCCTGATAGATCGGACAGAAATCGGTGATCTTGCCCGGCGCGATCAACACGCCACCGGCGTGCATGCCGACGTTTCTGGTCAAATCCTCGAGTCGACCGGCCAGATCGAACAATTCGCGGATGGTTTCGCCATCGCCGTCGCCCTGCATCATTTCCTTGAGCTGCGGCTCCTGCTCCAGTGCCTCGGCCAGCGATACCGGCTTGTTCTGGACGATGGGAATGAGCTTGGAAATCCGGTCGCACATCGAATAGGGCAGACCAAACACGCGACCGACGTCGCGGATCACCGCCTTCGACGACATCGTACCGAAGGTGGCGATCTGGCTGACCGCATCAGCGCCGTAGTGCTCGCGCACGTACTCGATGACGCGCCAGCGGTTGTCCTGGCAGAAGTCGATATCGAAGTCGGGCATCGATACCCGTTCCGGATTCAGGAAGCGCTCGAACAGCAGCGCGTATTCCAGCGGATCGAGGTCGGTGATGCGCAGGCTGTAGGCGACCAGCGAACCGGCACCGGAACCCCGGCCCGGCCCGACCGGCACACCGTTGTTCTTGGCCCAGTTGATGAAGTCGGCAACGATCAGGAAGTAGCCGGGAAAGCCCATCTGGACGATGGTGTTGCACTCGAAAACCAGCCGCTCGTCGTATTCCGGCCGGCGCTGCAGGCGCACTTCGGGATCGGGATAAAGTTCGACCAGGCGGACTTCCAGCCCCTTGCGCGCTTCATCGACGAGGTATTCGTCGATGGTCATCCCCGGCGGAATCGGAAAATCGGGCAGGAAATTCTTGCCCAGCGTCATCTCGATGTTGCAGCGACGGGCAATTTCCAGCGTGTTTTCCAGCGCCTCCGGCAGATCGGCAAACAGCTCGACCATTTCGGCCTGGGTCTTGAAATACTGTTCTTCCGTATAGATTTTCGGCCGCCGCGTATCGCCCAGTACATAGCCTTCGGCGATGCAGACCCGCGCTTCGTGGGCGCGGAAGTCGTCGCGGTTCATGAACTGGACCGGGTGCGTCGCGACCAGCGGAATACCGGTTTCACCGGCCAGGTCGGCAGTCTGCTGGACGATCGCTTCCTGCTGCTGTTGCCCGTAGCGCTGCACCTCGAGATAGAACGCACCGGGAAACAGCGCCTCCCAGGCCCGCGCCCGCTCGGCGGCAAGGTCGAAATTACCGTTCAGCAGGGCTTCGCCGACATCGCCAAGATGCGCGCCGGACAGTGCGATCAGGCCATCGCAACCGATCTCGGCAAACCATTCACGGCGAATTTCGGCACGATCCCGCCGTCCTTCGATCAGATAGGCTTTGGTCAGCAACTCGCACAACTGCTGGTAACCACGGCGATTGCGCACCAGCAGCAGCAGGCGGTAGGCATCTTCCGGGGCTTCCGCATTGGCAATCCAGACATCCGCGCCGGCAACCGGCTTGACGCCCTTGCCGCGGGCACCGGTGTAAAACTTGACCAGACCGAACAGGTTGCCGAGATCGGTCAGCGCCAGCGCCGGCATGGCATCGCCGGCGGCACGCTTGACGGCATCACCGACGCGGACGATGCCGTCGGTGACAGAGTATTCGGAGTGGAGGCGAAGATGGACGTAGCGCGGCGAATTCATCGCCGGGATTTTAACCCGCCAGCGCTCATCGCGGCGGCCGGAGCTTGAGAACGAGCAGGCCGAGGAGCAATCCCCAGAAGGCGCTGCCGATCCCGAACAGCGACATGCCGGAAGCCGTGCCCAGGAAGGTCACCAGTGCCGCTTCCCGCTCACGCTCCTCGGCCAGCGCCGCGGCGAGGCTGTTGCCGATGGTGCCGAGTAGCGCTAGGCCGGCGATGGCGGCGACCAGTTCGGCCGGCAGGGCGGCAAAAAGTCCGGCAACCGTCGCCCCGAAGAGGCCGGTCAGCAAGTAGAAACAACCGGCCCACACGGCCGCCCGGTAGCGTTGCGCCGGGTCCGGATCGGCTGCCGGGCTCATGCAGATGGCGGCAGTGATCGCTGCCAGGTTGAAGGCGAAACCACCGAATGGTGCCAGCACCAGTCCGGTCACACCAGTCCAGGTGATCAGCGGCGACGCCGGCGTCTGGTAGCCATTGGCGCGCAGCACGGCGAGGCCCGGCACGTTCTGGCTGGCCATGGTGACGATGAACAGTGGCAGACCGATACCGATCAGCACGGTCGGCGAAAACACCGGGCTCGTCCACAGCGGAACGGCAAAACTCAGGCTCACCGCGTCGCTGCGAATCAGGCCGCTGCTGGCGGCAACGATCAGGCCGACCAGGAAAGCCAGCGGCACGGCATAGCGCGGCGCCCAGCGCCGGCCGGCAAGATAGACGGCAAACATCAGGCCGACCAGCAACAGTTGCGTAGTCAGGGAGGTGAACAGGGCCAGCCCGAAACGGGCCAGCACGCCGGCCAGCAGGGCGCCGGCCAGCGCTTTCGGGACATGACGCATGATCGCTTCGAACAGGCCGAAGACACCGCAGACGACAATCAGCGCCGAAGCGAACAGAAAGGCACCGATCGCCTCGGCCATCGGCACCCCGGCCAGACCGACCGCCAGCAACGCCGCCCCCGGCGTGGACCAGGCCGTCAGCACCGGCGCGCGAAAGCGCAGCGACAGCCCGACCGATGTCGCGAACATGCCGATGCCCAGCGCCCACAACCAGGAACTGATGTGCTCCGCCGAACCACCGGCGGCACTGGCCGCCTGAAAAACGATGGCGGCCGAACTGGTGTAACCAACGAGGACGGCAATGAAACCGGCGGTCAGATGGGACAGGGAAAACAGGCGACGCATGACGGTGGCTTCGAAAAATTAGTCGCAAATCATATCAGCTTGGCTGCTGACTGGAGCCGTCCCGGCTTCTCAGGTACATTCGCGGATCAATCAGTAAAACCAAAAGGAGACCACGATGAACAGCCCGAACGAACCCTGCCTGCTGCGCGCCGACCGCGCTGACGGCCTGACCACGCTGACCCTGAACCGCCCGGGACAGTTCAATTCCCTGTCGCGCGAGATGTTGACCGCAATACAGCAGGAACTCGATGCCATCGCCGCCGATCCGGCGGTACGCGTGGTCGTCATCGGCGGCGCCGGCAAGGCCTTCTGCGCCGGCCATGACCTCAAGGAAATGCGCGCCAATCACGACAAGGCCTTCATGCAGGCACTGTTCAAGCAGTGCGGCGAGCTGATGCTGACGATCACCCGCATGCCGCAACCGGTGATCGCCCGCGTCCACGGCATCGCCACTGCCGCCGGCTGCCAGCTGGTGTCGATGTGCGATCTGGCGGTCGCCGCCGACGTCGCCAAATTCGCCGTTTCCGGCATCAACGTCGGCCTCTTCTGCTCGACGCCAGCTGTCGGCCTGGCACGCAATCTCGGCCGCAAAAATGCCCTGGAAATGCTGTTGACCGGAGAATTCATCGACGCCATGGAGGCCCGCGCCAAAGGCCTGGTCAATCGCGTCGTCCCCGCCGATGCTCTGGATGCCGAGATTGAACGCCTGGCACAGTCCATCCTGGCCAAGAGCGCCGTTGCCGTGCGTATCGGCAAGGGCATGTTCTACAAGCAGCTGGAAATGGGGCTGGCCGAAGCCTACGACTATGCCGGCGAAGTCATGGCCTGCAACATGATGAGCGAGGATGCCGGCGAAGGCATCGACGCTTTCATGCAGAAACGCAAACCGGACTACAAGGGCTGCTGATCAGGCCGGCGGCTGCCAGTCCCGCGGGATGATCTGCGGGGCTGGGCGGCCGATGTAATAGCCCTGCGCCCGGTGGATTTCCATCCGCTCGAGTTCGCGCAGGACCTCCGGCGATTCCACGTATTCGGCGACCACGGCAATGCCCATCTCGCGGGCCAGCGAGCGGATGCTGGTGACGAAAGTCCGGTCCTTGTCGCTGTTCAGCATGTTGGCGATGAAATCGCCCTCGATCTTCAGATAATCGATCGGGAAGCGGCGCAGATAGTGGAACGACGAGAAGCCCGAACCGAAGTCGTCGATCGCCAGCTTGAAGCCGTCGGCCTTGAGGTCGATCAGGAAACGTTCGAGCAGCGCCAGATTCTTCACCGTATCGCGCTCGGTGATCTCGAAAACGATACGATCAGGCGGCACATCGCTGGCGGCAATGATGCGCCGCAGATCGCGGGCAAATTCGCTGAAGACCAGTGCCCGCGGCGACAGGTTGACGAATATCTCGCCATCGTGCCCCTGTGCCGACAAGGCCTTGAGCGCCCGTTCCAGCACCAGCATGTCGAGACGATGGATGACACCGATCTTCTCGGCAATCTCGACAAACTCGTCGGCGCGGATCATCTGCCCTTCCAGGTCGATACGCGACAGGACTTCATAGGCCACGATCTGGCGCGTCGCCACATCCAGCACCGGCTGGAAGTAGGGAATCACGCGCTGGTTTTCGATGGCCTCGATGACCATCAGGCTCTTCTGGGAAATATCCCGGAAAATCTCGACGACGTCATCCTGCGACGGCACCGCCACCTGGTCCTTGCCCGCCACCTTGGCCCGGTACATCATGTTGTCGGCGAACATCAGCAGGTCCTTGGTGCTGTCCGCATGATCCGGATAGACGGCCAGGCCGATCGACGCCGTGCCGTGCAGGCGCACGCCTTCCGGGGTGACGATTTCCAGTTGCTCGATGGCAGCGCGAATGCGCTGGGCGACCACGACCACCGTTTCCTGCGTGGCCTCGGGCAGCAGCGCGACAAACTCGTCACCGCCGTAACGGGCCAGGATGTCGCCATCGCGCAGGGCACCCTGCACCTGCCGGGCAAAGCGCTGCAGATAGGTATCGCCCACGGCGTGGCCGTGGTTGTCGTTGACCAGCTTGAAGTTGTCCAGGTCGATCAGCAGCAGGCCGAAACTATAGCCGTGGCGCTGCGCCCGACCCACCTCGTACGACGACAGCTCCCAGAACACCCGCTGGTTGAACAGGTCGGTCAGCGGATCGCGGGTGGCATAGTATTCCAGGTCACGCGTGTACTTGTAGATCGCCTTCACCGAACCGACGACATTGAGCAGCGTGGACAACACGCTTTCAACCACCAGATAGCGGGTTTCATCCTCGAGCACACCGGCATGCACGCCGATGCCCACAATACCGCCGATCTTCGGCTTGTCCACGAAGAAGGACTTGACCCGTACCGCCACCTCGTCGTCGCTCAGTTCAATCAGCAGGCCATCGGTATTGGCAATGTGGTGGTGAATGGCGAAAGCCCCGGTATCGGAGAAATTCGCTGTGCGCAGCAATTCCTCCCGGATATGGAATTCCATCCGTTTCTTGGTTTCCCCCGTTACCGGGCCGAACCAGAAGACTTCCAGATCGAACATCTCGTCATCGATCTTGAAGATGGAGAACAGCATGTGCGCCGGCAGGATGCCATTGATGTCAATCAGCAGGCGGCAGACGTACTCACGCCAGTCTCGTACGACATCGGCCGTGATGACGAATTTTTCCAGCAACCCGATTTCGAAAGTCAGGATTTCCTTGTCGACGGCGATGCCTCGAACCTTGTCCAGCAAGGCACGCAGGGCATCATCGATGCGGTTCAGTTCGACAAAACCGAAATCGCGTTCGGCCACCACCAGAGCCTTCAGATCGGACACCGCGCCAACCTGCTCGAACTCCTCCTGCAAGCTGGCCACCGCGTTTTCGATCCGGCGACCGACCCACCATACTGCGGCGCCGGCCAGGATACCGGCAAGCGGTAGCAGCAGGGCGAAGGCCAGCAACAATTCGCGCCGCGCATCGGCCAGCAGGCCGGCGTATTCCTGCCGTACCTCAATGGCCCCCAGGGCCACCCCGGGCGTGGCGTTGACATGACATTTCAGGCAACGTTCATCGGCCAGCAAGGGATAAACATGGCGAGACTCCTCGCTGGTATCGATACGTACAGACTCACCAGTGGCCAGCGACTGGCGCAGGACATCGTCAAGCTCCGGCTGGGCGATGACGCCATAGACATCGACCACCAGCGGACCGCGATAGATCTGCACCTGCATGCTGCTGCCAGTGCCCGAGCTAGCCATGCTGCGGAGGAAATCGTCTGCCTGGCTGCGGCTCCAGCCCTGGCTCATCAACTGGTACATCGCGGCAAAGGTGATCCGGGTCGCGGCATCCGATGCGCGCGCCGCGTTGGTCCGCACGATGTTGTCGAAAACCCTATCCAGCGACCAGTAAGCGCCGCCAAAGAACAAGGCGGCAACAACGGCCGAGGTTGCCAGAATGAAACTGTTTATGCGCATAGCACTCTCCCGGGGGGAGAGATTATCACCAAACCTGCAAAAAACGGCCCGGCCACTGCCAAAAACCACATACCTGGCAAGCCTATTCAAAGCCGGCAGACGGTTACAATTCCGCCATGCAAGAATCTCTCGCAATCATTCGCACCCTGTCGCCAGCCAGTCGTCGCTGGCTGGCCACTGCCGCCTTTTCCGTGGCGCTGGGCGCCGCCTTCTGGCAGGCACCGCAGTCACCAGCTGCCGCCTTCATTGCGCCACCGCCCCCCATCGACAGCCAGTTACCGCCCCTGCAGCAGAGCGAAATGCTGCCCGGCGTCGCCCGCATGGCCGCCGCCCCCAGCCTGGCCCAGCTCGCCGATGGCCGCATTGCTGCCAGTTGGGTATCCGGCGCCGAAAACGTGCGTGAACAGGAAGTCATCTGGTTCAGCACCCGTGACGATCACGGCTGGAGCGAACCCTATCCGGTCAGCACGCGCGAGGAGACGGCCGGCAGCATCTTTGCGCACATCCGGCAGATCGATACGCCGGTGCTGTTCCAGCATGGCGATTTGCTCCACCTCTGGTACACCGCGACCAGCATCGGGGGCCACGCCGGCCAGACGATCATTCACACGCATTCCACCGATGGCGGCCAGCGCTGGCAAAAACCGGTGCGCCTCCAGACCACGCCGTTCGGCAACAACGGCATGCTGCTGGGCACCCCGCCGCTGCCGCTCGCCGACGGCGGTATCGGCCTGCCTGCCAGCCAGCGCCTGTTCTCGCACCATGGAGAATGGCTACGCCTCGATGCACAGGGCCGGGTGCTCGACAAGGCACGCCTGCCTCTGGCGTCGGCAGCCCTGCAACCGGCCGTTTTCGCCCTCGATGCCAACCGGGCACTGGCCATCCTGCGCGACGGCCGGCAATTGCGCGCGGCCGCCACCGACAACGGCGGCCAGGCCTGGCACGCCGTCGACTTTCCCGAAATGCCCAACCCCGACACCCCCATTGCCTTGCAGCGCCTGCCCAGCGGCCGCCTGCTGCTGGCCGGCAACACCGGCGAAGGCCGAGGCACCCTGGCTTTGTGGCTTGGCGATGCCAGTGCGACGCAATGGCGCCAGGCTCACCTCGTCGAATCTGCCGGCGATGCCGCTGCCGACTTTTCCGAGCCGTCGCTATTGCTCGCCCGGGACGGCCGCATCCATCTGGCCTACGCCTGGCGGCGGCAAGGCATCCGTCACCTGAGTTTCAGCGAAGCCTGGCTGGATGGAGAAATGCGATGAGTCCGCTGGCTGCTTACGGTCTACTCGCCCACGGCCTGATTTTTGGCGCCCTGGCCAGCCTGCTGCCATTGGGCATCCTGCGCCCGCATGCCGCACTGGCGGCAACGACCGTCGCCCTGCTCGCCGGCATCGCACCGGTGATGCATGCGACCTTCGGCACGCCATCGGTGACCTTGCTGATGCTGGCCATCCTGCACCTGCCGGCCAAACCGATGGCCCCACTCACCTACCCGGGCGCCCTCGGCCTGCTGGCCTTTGCTGGACTGTTCTACCCGGCAGCGCTGGGCTGGGGCTCCTTCGACCCCTACGCCCTCGGCTACCAACCCTGGGCGCTGCTGGCCGCATTGATCCCGGTCGGATTCGCGCTCTGGCTACGCCGGATGAATACCTGGTTGCTTATCCTGGCAGTCGATCTCGCAGCCTACGCCAGCGGCATTTTCGCCAACCTCTGGGATGTGCTGTTCGACCCGCTGCTGGTTTTCGTGGCGTTCTGCATCGTGCTGCAACACCACGTGGTGCGCTTCATCGCCGCAAGGCGTCGCTGATCAGACGGCGGATGCTCGAAGCCTCGAAGGGCTTGTCGCAGATGGCCGAAACACCAGCACGCTCGACGGCAGCGAGGCGCCCCATGTTCTGCTCGCTGGTCACCATCAGCACCGGCACTTCGGCCTGCCAGCTTTGCGTGCGAATGTACTCGGTCAATTCGCGGCCATCCATTTCCGGCATGTTGTAGTCGGTGATCACCAGGTCGAACATGCTTTCCTGCAGCACGCCAACCGCCTGCTTGCCATCGACACACTCGGTAATGCGCTCGATCCCCAGCTCCTCGAGCAAGCGCCGCAAATGGTGCCGGGAAGCGATGCTGTCATCGACCACCAGCACGCGCAGGCCCTCGATATCGGCGACGTCGATATCCTCCGGCGGGTTCAGGTAATCGGCCGCCGCGTACAAGGCTCGCGACAATTGCTGCTCGGTAAAAGGCTTGGCAACGATGGAACAGGCGCCCGACTGGCGCACCGGTTCCAGCACCTGCGGCCGCGTTTCGCTGGAGACGAGAATGAAGGGAATGCTTTCCAGGTCGGGGTCGGCACGCATGGCGGTGACCAGATCGGTTCCTGCCATGTCCGGCAGATACATGCTGCTGATCACGACCAGCCCCTCACCGCCTCCGCCCCGCAGCGAGTCGAGCGCAGCCGCCCCGGCAGTGACCACCGCGATACGGCGAACGCCTTGATTCTCGAGCATGCGCGTAACAACATGCGCCTGCATCTGGGAAGGTTCAACGAGCAGGATGCCGAGGTCAGTCAGCGAGGTGGTCAGGGCCATGCGAGGTCACTCCGGGTACCGGGAATGACCTTACTATAGCAGCCGGACGCTGACTTGAAGTTGGCAGCTGAGCCAGGCAATGCATGCAGTCACTGCAGCCGCCTGAAATGTCAGCGACGTCAGCTTTCGTTATCTGGATGAACTCAGCCAATCAAACACCCATGAAAATATCGCTTGAACTTCTGCTGGTCCTAGACGCCATCGATCGCCACGGCAGCTTCACCGCTGCCGCTGCCGCACTGCACCGGGTGCCGTCGGCGCTGTCGCATGCGGTGGCCAAGCTGGAGAGCGATCTCGACATTCCGCTGTTCATCCGTGAAGGCCGACGAGCGTTCCTCAACGAGGCCGGTCGCACGCTGCTCGAGGACGGCCGCCACCTGCTGCGCGCCGCCGATGAGCTGGAACGGCGCGTGCAAAGGATTGCCACCGGCTGGGAAGCGGAATTGCGCATCGGCGTGGACGCCATCATTCCAGCCGAGCGCCTGTTCCCGCTGATCCGCAATTTCTACGACGCCGGCCACCACACACAGATCCGCCTGAGCAACGAAGTGCTTGGCGGCACCTGGGATGCGCTGGCGACCGACCGCGCCGACCTGGTCATCGGCGCACCGGGTGATGCGCCAGCGCGCGGCGGCATCGGCAGTCGCGCGCTGTGCCAGATCGGGATGCGCCTCGTCGTTGCTGCCGGCCATCCGCTTGCCAGCTGGCCGGGCCCGGTGCCCGCCGCCGAGCTGGCGCGGCATCGCGCCATCGTCATCGCCGACACCTCCCAGGAACTGGCGGCCAGGACCATCGGCCTGATCGATGGACAGGATGCCCTGCGTGTTCCCGACATGCGCGCCAAGGCCGCCGCCCAGCTGGCTGGCCTGGGTATTGGCCACCTGCCCGACTGGCTGGCCGGCCCCGAACTCGCTGCCGGTCGACTGATCGAGCTGCAGACCGCCGATCCGCGGCCGCCAATCCAGACCAACATCGCCTGGCGCAATCGCCAGATCGGCAAGGCCTTGCAATGGTTTCTCGACGAACTGGCCAAAAATCAGGCAATCGAGGCGTTGACCGCAGGATTGCGCTTGCCGCCTGGTCGGTCCGCTCAACCCCCCGGCCAATAACCGTCGCTCAGGCGGCCGGTGCCGCACTCAGGCATTTGAGCACCATTTCCAGCAAGCCGTCAGGATCCAGCGGCTTGGCCAGGTGTGCATTCATGCCGGCGGCCAGGCAGGCGTTGCGGTCTTCCTCGAAAACATTCGCCGTCATCGCCACAATCGGCGTGGCACGGTTCAGTGATTCTGCACGGATGGCTCGGGTGGCATCGATACCGTTCAGATTCGGCATCTGCATATCCATCAGGATCAGTGCGTAGGGCTTGCTCCGGGCCATTGTCACGGCCTGGGCACCGTCCTCTGCCAGGTCGACGATCAAGCCGGCATCGGTCAACAGGGCGCAGGCCACCTCGCGGCTGATTGGCTCGTCCTCGACCAGCAGGATGTCGCTGCCGGCAAATTCCCGACTCAGCCGGAGCTCGACCGATTCGAGAGGCACGGCCGCCAAGATTGACGCCGTGCTCGCCGGTGCTTTGCGCAGTTGCGCGGTAAACCAGAAAACGCTGCCGGCACCTGGCGTACTGGCAACACCGACATTTCCGCCCATCATCGTCGCCAGTTGCTTGCAGATCGCCAGCCCCAGGCCGGTTCCGCCGTACTTGCGGGTCATCGAGCCATCGGCCTGCTCAAACGCCGTGAAAATGCGCCGTTGATCATCGGCACCGATGCCAATCCCCTGATCCTCAACCTCGAAGCGCACCAGCAGGCCGCCCTCCCCCGCGGAATCGCCCAGCGCACTGACCCGGATTTCAATGATGCCGGCTTCGCTGAACTTGACTGCATTGGAGACCAGATTGATCAGTATCTGTCCCAGTCGCAACGGATCGCCGACGAAGCTGGTTGCGGCAAGATGCGCCGGCAGGTCAAAGCGCAGCTGCAACCCTTTTTCCCGCGCCTTGTCACCGAACAGGATCTCGAGATTGTCCAGCACCCCGTCAATCCGGAACGGGATATGTTCGAGACACAGGCGATCGGCTTCGATCTTGGACAGGTCGAGGATGTCGTTGAGAACAGCCAGCAAGCGATCGGCGGATCCCTGTGCCTTGGCCAGCAATTCGCGTGGCCGTTCGTCAGTCGTGTTCTTCCGTGCCAGGGCGATCATGCCCATGATGCCGTTCATCGGTGTACGCAATTCGTGGCTCATGTTGGCGAGGAAGCTGCTTTTTGCACGATTGGCCGCCTCCGCCATCTCCTTGGCGACGAGCAATTCCCGCGTCCGCGCCTCGACCTTCTGTTCAAGCTGCGCCTGATACTCGCTGAGCGCCGCCTCGGACTGGGAGCGAATGGCGATTTCGTCCTGCAGGCTGGCATTCGCTTCTGCCAGTTGCTGCGTTCGCTCGCTTACCCGCTGCTCGAGAGTTGCCTGCAACCCTCGCAGACTGTCGGTCATCTGGTTGAAGGACTCCGCCAGTTCGCCGATTTCGTCCCTGACACCGACCTCGGCGCGCTCGTCCAGATGGCCGCCGGCAATGCGTCGGGTCGTGCCGATCAGGCCAAGAATGGGCTTCAGGATCTGCCGGCTGAGGCCGGCGGCGAGGAGTCCGGACACGACCAGCAGGATGACGAAGGTCAGGAGCATCGCACCGATCGACAGCGGAATCTGCCGCTGAATGGAGTGTCGCGTCTCCTCGCTGACCGCCAGGGCTGCCGCATGCAGTTGCATCGAAATCTCCGACAACTGCTGCTCGCTCCGCTCGGTCATCGCCTGATAGCGCAGATAGCTCTCGAAACTGGTCATGTAATCGCTGGCATCCTGCAGCAGACGATAGAGCTGCCGCTGCACCTCGGGATCAAGTGTCCGGTCCGGCGCGGGGGTCCGCATTCTGGCCAGCGCCTCGCGGATGTCGGCAAGCTGCCCGGATCCGGCACGATCGCCACGCAAGCGCAGCTCCTGCCCGCGCCACTGCAGACTCAGTATCTCGCTGAGCATGCTGTCGAAGCGCGCGCGATCATGCGCTGCCACGCGCTGGATGCGCGCGTCCGCCAGCGCCGCCATGATGTTGCGTCCCTGTTGCAGCACCCGACTCTCCAGCGCTGAACGCTGCTCGATTTCAACCACGTATTTCTGGAAATGCAGGCGGTAATCATCAAGCCGTGGCAGCAGACTGGCCAGCCGCTCACTGTTTTCCGGCGATTGCACGAGGCGATGCCGGATACGCTCGATATCGGTAAAGGTCTGGTTTTCGTCCTGGCGCGAACGACCCTTGACGAAGCGGTCGGTCGAATCCCTGAGTCGCAGGATGTCATTGACAATGCCGGCGACACCTTCCTGCAGACCGATCTGACCGGCAATCGCATAGGCCGTGTAGATGCCGACCAGCGCGTTGATGGCGACCAGGATCACCAGGCCGGCAAAGCTGAGGTGGATCTTCTGGCGAAAGCCGAGTTTGTCCGGTGACTTCACGAGCGCTCAGTTCGGGCGCCGAGCCGCGGAAAACCGCGATTCCGCATCATCGGCCAACTGGCCAAGGATCTGCGGATAAGTCCCGGGAAAAGCCAGGAAGTCGGCAATGGCATTCAGGCCAAGCTCGGCAACGGCGGGCGGCACCGCGAGGTCGAGCGCGAAGGTGAAGATCGGGCTGCGCTCAACCTCCTCGCGCACCCGCCGCTGAATGTCGCTGTAGGCGCTCAGCGGCACCTGCCGGTTCGGGGCCAGGGCACCGGAACCGCGAGCCAGCGCCACCTGGGCATCGACACCTGCCAGATGGATCATCGCTTCCCCTGCGCCAACATGGTTGGCTGCGCGCCGCGGCATGACCAGGCCGTCGATCGGCCCCATGGCCACGACCGGCAGTGCGGGATCGATGACCGGGAAGGGAAAGAAGTCGAAATCCCTGCCGGCTTCCCAGCGATGCGCATCGTTGGTGAAATACCCGATATTCCAGGTGCCCATCAGTGTCATCGCCGCTTCGCCGCGGAACAGCATTTCATTGGCACCGAGATCCCAGGCCAGGTTGTTGGGATGCGGCTGGCTGTTGAAATAGCCCTTGTCGATCAGTTGCTTCCAGCGCGCAAACACCGCCGTCACGCGCGGATCGTCGAAACGGGCCTGGCCGCTCAGCAGGCGTTCGCGGAATTCGAAGGGGGCCGTACGCAACAGCAGGTAGTCGAACCAGAACTGGGCCGGCCACTTGTCGCTGGCGCCGAGCGCAATCGGCGTCACTCCGGCGGCCTTCAGCGCGGCGCAAACGGCAAGGAATTCGTCCCAGGTCTTCGGCGGCTGCAAGCCGTGGACCTCGAACAGCCGCTTGTTGTAGAAAAAGCCGATGAAATGCTGGGTCAGCGGCACGAAGTACTTGCGCCCCTGGTATTCGCTGGCAGCCTTGATCACCGCGGGTGAAAAATGGGCATCCAGCCCGCCGCGCGCCCAGATCTCGTCGATTGGCTCCAGCTGCTCGATGATCGACGCTGTCCGCGCACCGGCCCAGTAGGAATAGAGATCCGGCGGATTACCTGTCTTCAGGGTGTCCTGGATGCTGGTCTTGAACGCCTCGTGATCGAGCGATACGGCTTTCAACTCGTAGTCCCGGTTTTGTGCATTGAACGCCCGGGCCATTTCCCCGACCCCGCCACTCAGCGAATCGCTGAAGTAATGCAGGAATGAAATTGCCGCTCGCGGCGCCGGGGCTGCGGGCTCGGCTGGCCCGCGATCACAGCCGGCCAGCAGCAGAAAAGCGGCGAAGCCGACGAGCCGGAAGATGCGATGGCGCATTGCGATGGGCGGCAAGAACAAGGATGCAGTCATGTTATCCCGAGTCACCCGTTCCAGCCAGACGCACCGGGCCTTCGCGCAGCAGGCGCCGCCGTTCCGGCAGGCGCAGCAGCGGCAGCACATCGCAATATTTCAGCTCGGCTTCATCACTGAAACTGACTGCGGCAACGCCGTCCTTCACTTCCCGGGCCACCGCGTGCAGGCGTTCGCGCCAGTGGGTGATGACGGCGACCCAGTCAGGAAACTCGGCCGGCGGGAAGATTTTCTGCCGCTCCTCGCCCAAGCCCTGAACGCCGGGCAAAATATCGCGCGATTCGGCAACCCCGGCGAAAGCCGGCTTGTCGATCAGCACCTTGGCGAACACCACAGCAGCGACCTCGTCATTGACCAGCGCAGCGTAGATCGGCAACTGCGGTTCGGTGATGCGGGCGGCGGCCCAGTTCCGGATATCGATGCTGGCGCCGGTCTTGTAATCGATGATGACCTGCCGGCCGTCGGCCAGCCGATCGATGCGGTCGACCACCATTTTCACGCGAATTCCCTCGATCTCGACTTCCGCCGGCTGTTCACAGGCGATGACGGCAAACGGCTGCGGCCGGTCGGCCTCGACGGCCAGCCAGCGCTCGAGCAGCCGGCACAGGCGCGCGCCCTCCAGCGCACGGAATCGGGCCGGCAGGCGCGTCCGGGTTTCCTCCTCGAAAACTGCCAGCGCCTGACTGACGGCATCGGCAATGGCCTGCGCCAGTCCGGCTCCGGCCAATGCGGCAAGCTGTTCGGCATCGCCAACGCTGCGCCAGAAAGCCTCCAGCGCCCCGTGCACCAGCGTGCCGCGTGCCGCCGGATCGAGACCTTCGACCGGCGTATCGAGCGCCTCGGCGCCCAGCCGGAAACGGTAGAACGCCCAGGCCGGGCAGATCGCCTGCGCGCGCAGCAACCAGCTCCCCCCGGAAACCTTTTCGCCGTCGCCGACCGGCGGTGCCAGCGCATCGTCGATCTGGACGCAAGCATTGCCGGCGGCCAGCCGGCTGGCCGGCGTTTCCACCCGCCCGGCCGGGTCGACCGCAGCCGGCAGCCCGGCCAGCAGCGGACTCGGCCGCAATACCCGGTTGCCCTCGGCACAGGCCCAGGAAAGCTCGACCTGCGGCGCCGCCCGCAGCAATCGCGCATGCACCCGGCGGGCGAAGTCGAGTTCGACCTCGGCGCAAGCATGGGCGCTGCCGGCGGCGCGCTGAAGTTCCGCCGGCAACAGCGGATTGGGGCGCGGCGGCGGTGGCCAGCGGTCGTCGTTCATGCCCATGACCCACAGCGCATCGAACTGCAGACCGGCACTTTCGAGCACACCGAGCACCTGGATCGCCGGCAGACCACGGGTTTCCGGCTGGAACACCCGCTGCCGGCAGAGATCGCGCAGGCGCGACAGCGCGGCCCCCTGAGGCAACGCGCCGAGCAAGGCATCGAAGCGGCCGAAGCTGTCGAGCACCTCGACAAACGCCCGGCGCGCCTGGAATTCATCGCTGGAAAGCGAGCGCTCTCCGGGCCAGCCGAATGCCGCCAGCGCCGCCTTGAAACGCTGCCCCCAGTCACCGGGACGCTGGCTGCGCGAGGCGCCGGCGAGTACCTCAAGACCACCGGTCAGGGCGGCAATGGTTTGCGGGCAGGGGATCTGCGCCCGCTCGGCCAGCCGTGGCAGCGCCCCCGGCGTCGTGAAATACGGCAACTCGCGGCGCATCGCAGCATCGAGCCGGGCACGGGCGTCGGCCTCGCTGTCGGCAGCGCCCCAGAAGCCGCCCAGCAACAGCACGGACAGTCGCTCCTGTTCGAGCTTGCTGCGGCCGTTGCCGAGCGCCAGCAAGGCCAGCGCGCTGCGTACCAGGGGCTGCTCGGCGAGCGGTCGGCCGAGCGAAAAGTTGAAGCAGCGCGGCGCTTCGGCCGCATCGGGGCGCAAGGCGGCGGGATGCAGGACATCATCGAGCAGGTAGGCCAGCCGGTCGCGGACGGCAGCCAGATCGGGCGCGACGATACCGAGTCTGGCCGCCGGATTGGCCGCCAGCTGCCGGGCCGCCCAGGCGACCACGGCGTGGCATTCGGCGTTGACGTCGGCACAGGCGAAAACCTGCGCATTACTGCGGTCGACCGCAAAAAAAGTTGATTTTTCGACGATGACACCGCGCCCGGTCAGCACTTCAAGCAGATCGCGTTCCAATGGTGTCAGGCGATCGAAGCCGGCGATGACAACGCGTTCCGGCAAGGCGAAATGGCCCTCGCCGATCAGCCTGACCAATTGACGCTGCAAGCCGGCAGCGTCAATCCAGCCAGCCGCCCGGCAGCGTTTCAGGAAGCTTTCCTGCCAGCCGGCAAACAATTGCGCCTCGTCGGCCGTGCCACCTGCCGCCATGCCGAAGCTGCGGCACAGCGCCTGCGCTTCCATCGCCGACGCCGCCAGTCCGGGCAGATCGAACAGTGGTGCCGCTTCGGCCGCGCCGCTGGCCAGCGAATCGGCAATCACCTGCTCCCAGAGCAGGCGTTCGGCATCGCTGTCGAGCGCCAGCGGCAGATCCTCGATGCCGGACAGCAAGGCCTCATCGGCCAGCCCGCCCAACCACTGGCCCATGGTCAACGCCCGACAGGTCTGCCAGACCGTCTGTCCGGCCGGCACCTCGGCCCGCAGGGTTTGCGCCAGACGGCTGGTGGCACACAGGAAAAGCGTCTCGGACATCACGGCGTGCCGATGAACAGGAAGATATTCGAGACGCCGCTGCGGGAGCGCCCAATACCGAGATAGGCCGGTCCGAGCGGTGTCTCGCCGCCAACGTAGATGGCGGTCGAGTCGATCCACTCATCGCGTCCGGACTCGCTGAAACGCCGGCCCAGCCGCGCGGCTTCCAGCGCCAGACCGACGCGCATGTCGCCGCGCAGCCCCAGCGGCAGACGACCGACGATTTGCTCGGTGCGCAGGCCGACATAGCGGACGTCATCACCGAGCAATTGATTCGGACTGAACGCCGTCATGTTGAGAAAGCCGCCGAGACGGCCGGCATCGAACGCTGGCAACTCGCCGCGCGGCGAGCCGGTATAGCCGAAGCGGGCATTGAATACGGTATCGGCGACCGAGAAGGCGCCGCGCAGATCGACGTCGAGACGTGCGTAGTCGAGCTTGGGCGAATTGAAATAGGCGACCTTCGCCGCCCAGCCACGCGTCGGGAAATACATCCGGTCAAAGCGGTCGAAATCGAGCAGCGCCTGCCAGCCACCGAAACTCGTGTCGGCGCCCGGCAACGACGGCGCACCGATATCCAGACGATAGTGTCGCTTGCGCTGCAGCCAGCCCAGGCGCAGGGCGCCAAAGACGTGCGTGTTCTGCCCCAGCCAGACACCGGCCCGCCCCTCGGAGGCCTTGTACTGAGCCACCCGGCGATCGTTCTGGAAAATGTTGATGCGTTCCTGCTCGACGCCCAGCAGCCCCTCGACAAAATAACGCTGGCGCTCGTCGAGCGGCTGGTAGTAGTTCACGCCAAGCCGGTTGTGCGTGCCGAGTTCGGCGTGGTACAGCAACTCGCCGCCGAGCGCGTTGAGCCAGGTCTTGTGGTAGGCGGCACGCAGCCCGAAGGAAGAGCCGTCGCTGTCATCAGCCTGCAGGCTGATGCCGAAACGCAGGTAATCGGGACCCCAGGGCTTCTCCACCGGCATGATGCGCAGGATGTTGCGCCCTTCATTGCTGAGCAGGGAATAATCGACGCTTTCGTAATGGCCGTCGCCATAGATGCGCAGCAGGTCGCGATTGATCCTGCCCGGCCGTATCGTCTGACCCGGCTCGATATCGATGAAACGCTCCAGCGCTCGCGGATTGACCCGCTTCAGGCCGGCAATCCGCACCTCGTCGATCCGCAGCGAGGAAGGCGGGCTTTGCGACTCGATGGCCTGCCACCAGGCCGCATGTTCGGCTGGCGTGACGCCCAGGGCCGCCAGTTGCCCGGCCACCGCCATGGCCGCCCGGCGCCCGCTTTCGGCAGCCTCGGCGTGACGCTGGAAATCGCCGGCACGGATATCGCCAAGATCCGGCTGGATATAAATGTCTCGCGGCCCCAGCGTGGCGCGCGAACGCACCACGTTCTGCTCGGTCAGGATGCCGATCATCTGGGCCGAGACCGACAGCAGCGAGCCGACCTCTTCCGCCTTGAGCAGCGGCGAACCGACATTCACCGCGATCACCACATCGGCCTGGCAACGTTCACGCACCTCGGCCACCGGCAGGTTATCGACCAACCCGCCATCAACCAGCTTGCGCCCAGCGTGCTCGACCGGTGCCAGCAAGCCCGGCACCGACATGCTGGCACGCATCGCCGTACTCAGTATTCCCTCGCGAAAAACCACGCGTTCGCCACTACCGATATCGGTGGCAACGATGGACAGCGGCAACGGCAAGGTCTCGATGGGCCGCTCGATCTGGTTTGCGGCAACCAGCTGATTGAGGAACAGCTTGATCTTCTGTCCGGAGACGACACCGCCCTGATAGCGCACGCCATCCTCACCGACACCACTTTCCGAACCGGGCAGATAGCGCTGCGATATCACCCGGTTGCGATGACTCATCTCCGCATACTCGGGGTTGTCGATGAACATGTCGCTCCAGTCGACCGCCGCCAGACGCTCGCGCATCACCGCCGGCGACAGGCCGGCCGCCCAGGCACCGGCGACCAGGGCCCCCATGCTCGTGCCGGCGATGCAATCGACCCGTACATTGCTTTGCTGCAGGACTTCCAGCACCCCGATATGTGCCGCCCCGCGTGCACCGCCACCGCCCAGTACCAGGCCGATCCTGGGCTGGGGCTGGGCGACTGCCTGCGCCGTACCAAGCAGCAACAGTGCAGCAGCCAGCAATGGACGAAAACGGCATGTCATCTCAGGTTCCAAACGTGAAAAAGCCCTGCCGGGGCAGGGCTTTTCATTAACACGACAGCAGCTTACTTGGTGCCGATGACTTCGATGTCAACGCGACGATCCGGCTGCAGGCAGTCGATCAGGGCCTTGGTCTTGGCGTTGCCCTTGCAGGTGTCGCCGGTGACCGGCTGGGTTTCGCCCTTGCCTTCGGTGTAGACGCGGTTGGCTTCGATGCCCTTGGCAACCAGGTATTCCTTGACCGCGGCAGCGCGCTTCTCGGACAGCTTCTGGTTGTAGGCGTTGCCACCGATACGGTCGGTGTGGCCAACGGCCAGGATCACTTCGAGCTTGATCGCGGCAGCCTTGGAGACCAGTTCGTCGAGCTTGGCCTTGCCTTCCGGACGCAGGACAGCCTTGTTGAAGTCGAACAGGGCGTCGGCAGCGACGGTGATCTTCTCACCGGTCGGCTTCGGGCCGCCTACGGCAGCAGCCGATGCCGGTGCAGCCTTGCCTTCGCAAGCAGCCTTCGGCAGCAGGTCCTTGTCGCACTCGCAACCGGCCTTGTCGGCGGCAGCGCCGGCCGGGGTCCAGTAACCGGTGCGCCAGCACAGGCCGAAGCCGCTCTTGGCAACGACGTCGCGCTGGTCGATGACATAAACACGTTCCTGGGCAACGGCAGCGAAGCCGATACCTGCGAGCAGGGCGATAGCAACAGATTTCTTGACGAGGTTCATGGTTTTTTCGATTCCTGATGAAAAAGGGTTGTTATTGGTGTGTTGCACATTCTATTACGAATCGTCACAGAGCCAGCAAGCGACACCACCGGATATTTCGTTTTAACGGGATATCATGGCATTACTGCAACTAGACGGCTGCCACGACTGCCGCGTGACCCCCATTGAAAACAGCACTCGTTCGATTGATCCGCCGCTTCGGCAGACAACAGGCCAGCAGCGAGCAGCGCCTGCATCAGGCGCTTGACGGTTTTCTCAACCCCGATTCCTGCGAACTGGAACTGCTGCGCCGCCTGATCGCCGCGTTGCGTCCGGCCGATGCCGGCGACGAAGCCTGCAACCAGCGTTATGCGCTGATGCTCGAACGCCTGGAACAGGATGCCGAACTGCGCGCCGGCTTCCGCCATCACGTCATCCACTTCATCGGCAGTCGTCGCCTGCTCACCTTCTTCACCGACAGCGGCATCTTGCCCGGCACCGGTTTTTTTTCCGAATGGTGGCGCATCCTCGGCAACCGCATCCTGCCCGAAGTCCCTGACGAGCGGCGGATGAAGGATTGCCTGCACCTGATTTTCGACCAGCGCGACGACTGGCGCTGGCTGGAAGCCGTTCCCGCCGAACTGTCGCATCGCTTCTGGGAAATTCTGGCGCCGCCCGAAACCTTCCGCGAAATGGATCGCCGCGGCGTTCAGGAGCAGATGCTCGACGCCGTGCTATTGCTGGCCCACCGGGTCAGCGGCCTCGGTGTCGAAGGTGAGCTGATGCGCGCCTCGCCCAATCTCGACGACGATTCGCCACGCTTCATCGCCCTGTCGGCCGAAGCACTTGAGTTCGTCGGCAGCTTTCGCGCCGGTCTTGACGGCGACGAGACGCGCTTCGACAAGGGCGACCAGTTGCTGGTCATCGTCGCCCAGTGCCAGGACACGCTGAACCGGATCCGCAAGCGAGCACTCACCATCGGCACCAGCCTTCATCTTTCCTACCTTCTGACGCGCAGCGAACAGAGCCTGAGACGCATCACCGAGTTGGTCTCCATCCTCACCGCCGGCTTGCGGTCGACCCCGCACGACGTGGCGATTCGCGACTGGTCGACCTTCTCGCGCGCAGTATTCCTCGCTGAAAACCGCCGCCACAGCCTGTCGCATTACCTGCAGCAACTGTCGGGCGTGCTCGCCGTCCGGGTCACCGAAAACGCCGCACGCTCCGGCGAACACTACATTTGTGAAACGCGCGCCGACTATGGCCGGATGTGGCGTTCGGCCGCCGGCGCCGGCGTGCTGATCGGCCTCATGGCGCTGCTCAAGATCAAGGCCGCGGCACTGCAGGCGCCGCTGTTTGTCGAAGCCTTCATGTTCAGCATGATCTACGGCCTCGGCTTCGTCGCCATTTTCCTGCTCGGTTTCACCGTCGCCACCAAACAGCCTGCGATGACTGCACAGACGCTGGCCGGCCTGCTCGGCGACCTGAAGCCGACGCGCAGCGCCGACCTCGACCGCATCGCCGATGTCGCCGCGGCGGTCAGCCGCAGCCAACTGGCGGCCATCGGTGGCAATGTCATGGTCGCACTGCCGGTCGCCATCCTCGTCGGCTTCGTGCTCTCGCTGCTGTTCGGCCAGCCACTGATCGGCATGGAAAAAGCCGTACACCTGATGGCCGACCTCGATCCGCTGTCCTGGGCAATCCCTCATGCCGCCATCGCCGGCTTCTACCTGTTCATCTCCGGCCTGATCAGCGGCTATTTCGACAACCGTGCCGCCTACGCCAGCATCGGCCCGCGCATCGCCCGCCTGCGCTGGCTGCAGCGCCTGGCCGGCAAAAATCGCGCGAAGCGCATCGGCAGCCATATCGAAGACCGGCTGGGCGGCATCATGGGGAATTTCCTGTTCGGCTGCATGCTCGGCTCGACCGGCATGATCGGCACACTGCTCGGCCTGCCGCTGGATATCCGGCACATCGCCTTCTCCTCGGCCAATCTCGGCTACGCGCTGACCGGCTTCGAGTTCGCCATCGCCTGGCAGGCCATGCTGTGGGGCGCGCTCGGCGTCGCCCTGATCGGCCTGACCAATCTCGGCGTCAGTTTCGCCCTCGCCCTGCGCACGGCCATGGGCGCCCGACGCATCGAGTTCGCTCACTGGGGGCCCTTGCTGGCCGCACTGTGGCGACGCTTCCGTCAGCACCCGCGCAGTTTCCTGCTTCCCCCCCGCCCATCCGCGGAGAACGGAAGCGCCTGATGCGCCCGAGCGCCTGCCTGGTCGCGCTGCTGTCTGCCGGCATGGCCATGCCGGCGACGGCGCAGTTGCGCATCGATGCGCCAGCGGCAATCGTCGCCCGGATCGCCCCGCACTTGCCCGCCAACGCCAGCCAGCAGCGCGTTGAAGCGCTGGCCGGGCAGATCCTGGCGACCGAGGGCTATTTCTCGCCCGCCTTCGCTTTTGCCGAGGATGAAGCCGGGCTGCAACTGAAAATCGACAGCGGCCCGCGCACCTTGATCGGCAACGTCGATGTTGCGGTCGACGGCCCGGTAAACGAAAAAACCCGCGCTGACCTGATCGCCGGCTGGCGACTGCCGGTCGGCCAGCCGTTCCGCCAGGACGACTGGAACGCCGCCAAGCAACAGGTGCTGGCCGAACTGCTGGCGGTCGAGCATGCAGCGGCCCGGCTGGTCGACAGCCAGGCCGAGATCGACACCGAAACCAGCCGGGCGGCCCTGCACGCCCGTTACGACGGCGGGCCGCGCTACCGTTTCGGGGCGCTGCAGGTCGACGGTCTGCATCGCTACACGCCGGCGCTGATCGCGCGCTACAACCGCAGCGTCCGCCCCGGTGACCCTTACCGCTCAGAAAGCCTGCAAACTTTGATCAGCAACCTGCAGGCGACGCCTTATTTCGCCAACGTTCGCGCCGAACTCGATACGGCGGCCGCAGAAATGGCCGATGACGGCAGCGCCGTTGCGCCGGTCCGCCTGCGCGTGCGCGAACGCCCGGGACACCGTGCCGGCTTCGGTGCCGGTTTCAGTTCCAACACCGGCGCCCGGGTCGAGGCCAACTACAACACGCCGGATTTTTTCGGTCAGGCCTGGGAATTCGACACCGGTCTGCGCCTCGAGCAGAAACGCCAGACCCTTTACGCCGACATCCTGCTGCCACCGGATGGCGGACAACGTCGGCACAGCATCGGCGTCGTTTCGGAAACCAGCGATATCGAAAAGCTGAAGACCGAGCGCCACGCTCTCGGCATCCAGAGCGTGCAGCAGCGCGGCAGCGTCGAGCAGCGGCTGTCGCTGAACTGGCAGCGCGAACGGCGAACGCCCGAAGGCAGCGAAATAGTGACCAGCCGGGCCCTGGTGCCCAATGTGATGTGGACCTGGCGTCAGGTGGACAATCTGCTCGACCCGCGCGCCGGCACCGTCCTCCAGTTGAGCGTCGGCGGCGGTGCAACGGCCGCCCTGTCCGACCAGAATTTCCTGCGCCTGCACGGTCGCGTGCAGCATTACCTGCCGGTCGGCGAGCGCGACACGCTGGCGCTGCGCGCCGAACTCGGCCGCACTTTTGCCGATTCGCGCCTGCGCATTCCGCAGGATTACCTGTTCCGCACCGGCGGCACCGGTTCGGTCCGTGGCTACGCCTACCAGAGTCTGGGCATCAAGGAGGGCGAAGCCACCGTCGGCGGCCGTTACCTCGCTGTCGGCAGCGTCGAATACACGCACTGGCTGAACGACACCTGGGGCGTCGCCACCTTCATCGATGCCGGCGATGCCGTCGACGAACTGCGCGATGCGCGGCTCGCCGTCGGCTACGGCTTAGGCGTCCGCTGGCGCAGCCCGGCCGGACCGATTGGCGCCGACCTGGCCTACGGCGAGCGTGAACGCCAACTTCACCTGCATTTTTCCCTGGCCATTCCCTTCTGACATGCGCCGCCTCACTATTTTCCTAGCCATCTTCATCACTCTGACCGGCGGCCTGCTGTTCTGGCTGCTCGACAGCAGCAGCGGCCTGCAAACCCTCGCCCGCGTGGCCGGCAGCGCCAGCGGCGGCCGTTTGCAGATCACCGCCGCCGACGGTCGTCTGGCCGGACCGCTCAGCATCGGCGAACTGCGCTGGCAGGATGAAGGCATGCAGGTCGGCGTGCAGGCGATCCGTCTCGACTGGTCGCCGCGCGCCCTGTTCGACGGCCGGCTGCACATCGCCGAACTGACGCTGGGCGAGCTGCGCATCGATGTCGCCGCCAGCGACGAAGCTGCAGTCGTCCCCACCGACCTGCAACTGCCGTTTGCGGTCGACATCGAAAAACTGGAAATTTCCGCGCTGCACTACGGCGAGCAGCAAATCGCCAGCGCGCTGAGCGGGCGTTTTGCCAGCGACGGCCGGCAGCACCGGCTGACCGATTTTCGCGGCCACAGCGCCGACGTCGCCGTGCATGGCCAGGCCAGCCTCGACGGCGCCACCCCCTTCCCGCTCGCCGCCAGTTTCGAGTTGCAGGGACAGCTCGACGACCGACCGCTGGCCGTTGCCACCCAGGCCAACGGGCCACTTGAACGCATCGGCATCGACATCACCGCCCGGGCCGGCATCGAAGGCAGCGCGCAACTGCTGTTGACGCCTTTTGCCCCAACACCCTTCGCCGACGCGCAAATCCACCTGCGCAACATCGACCCGGCCGCCTGGCAGGCCGGCCTGCCAAGTGCCCTGATCGATGTTGACGCTGACGTCACCCCGGCCGGCGCCGGTGTGAGTGCCCGCTTTCAACTCGCCAACCGCCAGCCCGGCCCGATCGACAGACAGGCCCTGCCGTTCACCCATTTCACCGGCACCGTCGACTGGCATGACGGCCAGCTGGCGCTGCCGACGCTGCATGCCGCGCTGGCCGGCAACGGCACGCTTGCCGGCCAGGGGCGCTGGCAGGGCGACAGCGCCACCGGCAAGCTGCTGCTCGAACTGACCGCTGAGAAACTCGACGCCATCCGCCTGCACTCGCAACTGCGGCCGACGCAACTGGCCGGCACGATCAACGCCAGCATCGCCCGCGACCACCAGCAACTGGCCGTCGACCTCAAGGACCGGCGCTTTGCCATCCGCGGCGAAGCCAGCCATGCAAATGCTGCGGTCGACCTGCAAAAACTGGAAATTTCCGCCAGCGACGCCAGCCTGCAGGCCAGCGGCAAGCTGCAACTGGACGAACTGAAGTTCACCCTGGACGCAAAACTTCAGCGCTTCGACCCGAGCCGTTTCGCCCAGGTCCCGGCGGCCCGGATCAACGCGACGATTCAGGCCAGCGGCCAGTTGCAGGACAAACCGCAGGTCGACGCCAGCTTCGAACTGAACGACAGCCTGTTCGCCAAACAGCCGATGAGCGGTCAGGGACAACTGAAACTCGCCTGGCCGACCATCCCGTCCATCGCCATCCGGCTCGCACTCGGCGACAACCATCTCGACGCCAGCGGCGCTTTTGGCAAGCCGGGCGACCGGCTGCTGCTCGTCATCGACGCACCGAAACTGGAACCCTTCGGCGGCGAAGGCGGCATTGCCGGGCGCATCGAACTGGCCGGCAGCCTCGCCCAGCCGCAACTGGTCGCCGACCTGCAGGCCGCCACGCTGGGCATTCCCGGCGCTTTCCGCTTGCGTGGCCTGAAACTCGCCGCACAACTGGCCGAAGCCGCCGAGGCGCCGCTGCATCTCGACCTTGCCCTCGACCACCTGGAATCGGCTGCGCACATCCGCCTGGCCAGCAAACTCAAGCTGAGCGCCAGCGGCAATCGGCGCCAGCACCGGCTGCAACTGGACGGACTGCTGGCCGAGAACGAGCGGCTGCACGCAGTCGCCGAAGGCGGTCTCGACGCCAGCGGCTTCAACACCGGGGGCTGGCAGGGCAAACTGAGCGAATGGCAGATCGTCGCCCCGGCACCGGCGCGTAACCTCCGGCTGCTGACCCCGGCGCCGGTACGCCTGAGCAGTACCGGCTGGCAGATCGGCCCGCTGCAACTGGCCGGCGACCCGCTGGACTGGAAAGCCACCATCGACGCCAGCAGCCAGGACAACCGCCTGAGTCTGAACCTGCGCGCCGAAGGCTCCCGCGTCGGCCGGGTCAGCGGCCAGTTGACCGCAGCCATGGCCGGCCCCTGGCAACTGGCCGGCAACCAGGCCTGGCAGGGTCGCGCCGACGCGGCCATTGCCGACATCGGCTGGCTGGGCGAGCTGATCGGCGAAGGTTGGCACAGCGCCGGCCAGGTCGACGCTCAGTTGCAACTGACCGGCACACCGGACCAGCCGCTGCTCGACGGCACATTGCGCGGCCGCCAGTTGAGCCTGCGCATCGCCGACCAGGGCATGGCGCTGACCGACGGCGAGCTTGCCGCCGACATCAGCAACAACCTGCTCAGCGTCCGCCGCCTGGCCTTCACCAGCCAGCGCCAGCCGATGCCGCGCCCGCTGCGACTGGCGCTGGGGACCGCCGCAGCGCGCCTGGAGCAGCCGGGCAAACTGGAAATATCGGGCGAAATGCGCGTCGACCGCGATCAACCGGCCGGCCTGGCCGCCCTCGACATCCGCCTCGACCGCGTCGGTATCTGGCAACGCCCGGACCAGTGGGTCAGCCTGTCCGGCCAGGGCAAGCTGAACTGGCAGCAGGACGCACTCGGCATCAACGGCCAGCTCGCGATCGATGCCGCTTTCTGGCAGTTGGCGGACAGCGGCGCACCGCGGCTGTCCGACGACGTCGTCATCCGCCGCCCCGGCGAAGCCAAAACGACGCCTCTGCGGCCGAAGCTGGAACTCGACGTCAATGCCGACTTCGGTCGCCATTTCCTTTTCGAAGGCGCCGGCCTGAGTACCCGCCTGGCCGGCCAGATCCGCCTCAGCGCCAGCGGCCGCGACCTGCCGCGCGCCAGCGGCACGATCCGCACCCGCGATGGCCGCTTCGAAGCCTACGGTCAGCAACTGCAGATCGAACGCGGCATCCTCACCTTCCAGGGCCTGCCCGACAATCCGGTGCTCGACGTCCGCGCCGTACGCAAGGGACTGGCTGTCGAACCCGGCGTCCAGCTGTCCGGCACGGCGCAAAAACCGGTGATCCGCCTGATCTCCGACCCCGACCTGCCGGATGCCGAAAAGTTGTCCTGGCTGATTCTCGGCCACGGTCAGGAGAGCATGGGCGCCGGCGACGCCAGCGTGCTGCTGTCGGCCGCCGGCGGCCTGCTCGGCAACGATGCGGGCAACGTCGTGCAGCAGTTGAAGCAGACCTTCGGCATCGACGAGTTCGGTGTCCGCCAGGGCAGTTTGGACGGTAGCGGCAGCCGCCAGCCGAGCAGCCGCGTCGCCGGCAGCAGCATCGATACGACGGCGGTTACCGGCAACCAGATCCTCAGCATCGGCAAGCGCCTGTCGTCGAACGCGACGCTCAGTTACGAACAGTCGCTGGGCACCGCCGAAAGCATCGTCAAGCTGTCGATCGCGCTGACCCGTGAGATTTCACTGATCGGCCGCGCCGGCAGCGACAACGCCCTCGATCTTTTCTATACGATCACCTGGGGTCTTCCACCGCGTCGGGAACGACAGCGCGCAGTGCCTTGACCGGCAGTTCGAAGCGCCGCTGGGCAATCAGGATCAGCGCTGCCGAGACCAGCACGACAATGAGCACGGTACCGCCAACCCAGTCCGGCACCGGCACGACCATGCGTGCGGTCAGGTAGAGCAGCACGGTGATCAGACCGCGCGGCGCCAGCCACAGCAGTGGCGAGCCGAGTTCGCCGCCGAACACCCGGAGCAACGCCGAGCGCGACGTATAAATGATGAACAGCACGACCCCAGCCCCCAGCCAGGCCTTCGGCATCAGCAGGGTGGCAACGTCGGTCCAGTAGCCGAGCAGGATGAAAAAGAAGCCGCGCACGGCGAAGGTCAACTCAAAAGCGATGGCCTTGAACTCGTTCAGCGTCGTCTCGTAGTTGTCGCTCATCCAGTGGCTGAAGCGCGGAATGCGGGTGATCAGCGTCGGATTGTTGATGGTCAGGCCGAACAACAGCACCATGATCAGCGGCGACAGATGCAGCAGCTTGCCCGCCGCATAGAGTCCGAGCAAGCCGGCCAGCAACGGCAGGAAACGGATCGGCCCCTGGCTGTGCATCAGCACCATGGCTAGGCCGATGGCGCAGATCACCGACAGCACCAGCGAAACCAGCCCGCCGCCAAGCAGGCCTTCGACTACCCCGAGGAAGGAGCCGTCGGAATGGACCAGGGCGAAGAAGACGATGACGCCGAGAATGTCCGACAACGCGCTTTCGTAAACAACGAATTCACGCCCGTGCGCCGGCAGGAACTGGCTGTTCGGAATGGCCACGGCGCTGCTGATGACGGCCACCGGCACGGCGATGACCAGCGCCTTGAACAGCCCGAAGGCGAAGTACATGCTGATCAGTGGCACCAGCAGGACCAGGCAGACAAGAAAACCGAGCAGCGCCATCCACATCGCCGAGCGGGCGGCGTGAATGCGGTCACGCGACAGCGAAATGTCCAGCGATCCTTCGAGCACGATCAGCACCAGGCCGATGGTGCCGATGATCGGGACCATCATGTCCAGCCCGGCCAGCGTCCAGCCGAAGGCGTGCAGGGCCGGTTTGGCCAGCATGCCGGCAGCAATCAGGAAGATCACCGGCGGCATGCGCAACTGCCGGCCAGTCCGTTCGATGGCGAACGCCGCCAGCAGGATCACCGAAGCCAGCAGGATCGATACGTAAACATTCACTCTGCTACCCCACCGTCGGTCGCTGCGTGCTTCGGCGAATGCCGCTTCAACCACTCGACGGCATCGTCTACGTAAGTGAACACCACCGGGATCACCAGCAGGCTGAGGAAGGTCGAGGTGATCAGGCCGCCGATGACGACGATCGCCATCGGCGCGCGGAAGCTCGGATCGGCGCCGATGCCCAGCGCGATCGGCAACATGCCGGCGCCCATTGCCACGGTGGTCATGATGATCGGTCGCGCCCGCTTGCGGCAGGCATCGAGCAGTGCGTGCCAGCGATCGAGCCCCGGGTTGCCGTCGACGCCGCGACGGGCGAGGATGACGTAGTCGATGAGCAGGATCGAGTTCTTGGTGGCAATGCCCATCAGCATGATCAGGCCGATCATCGACGGCATCGACAAGGCCTGCTGCGTGATGAACAGCGCCAGGAAGGCACCGGGCACCGACAGCACCAGCGCTGCCAGGATGGTCACCGGCTGGACGAAGTCCTTGAACAGCAGCACCAGCACGATGTAGATGCACAGCACGCCGGTGGCCATCGCCAGGCCGAAGCTGGCGAACAGCTCGCCCATCGCTTCGGCGTCGCCGACGGTGGTCTGGATGATGCCCGGCGGCAGGTTCTGCAGGCTCGGTTTGGCCAGCACGATCTTCTCGATCTCGCCGAGTGCCTGACCGTTCAGTTCGATCTCGAAATTGATGTTGCGCAGACGGTCGTAGCGGTCGATCTCGGCCGGGCCGCCAGCGATGGCGATATCGGCGACATTGGCCAGTTGCACCGGCCCGTGCTTGCCGGGCACGGTCAACTGGCGCAGCAGGTCGAGGTCGGTGCGCGCCGACTTCGGCAGCTTGACGACGATCGGCACCTGCCGTTGCTGCAGGTTGAGCTTGGCCAGCCCCTGATCGTAATCGCCGGCGGTGGCGATGCGCAGCGTATCGGCAATGGCCGCCGAGGTGATGCCGAGATCGGCCATGCGGGCAAAATCGGGGCGGATCACCAGTTCCGGGCGGACCAGGCTGGCCGTCGAAGTGACGTTGCCGATGCCGGGAATGGCGCGCAGGTCGCGCTCGACCAGTCGCGCATGCGCGGACAGCAGCGGGCCGTCCTCGCTGGCCAGCACGAGCACGTATTTCTCGTTGGCCGACCCGAGGCCGACCTTGATCTGGGCGCCCGGTATTGCGGTCAACGCCTCGCGCAGGTCATTTTCGATGTCCTGCTTGCTGATTCCGGAACGCTCGCCGCGCGGCGTCAGGTTCAGCGTCAGCGTCGCCTTGCGCACCTCGGCCGCACCGGCCGGCGCGAACGGGTCACTGCCGGAAGCACCGCCGCCCAGCGCCGTGTACACCAGCTTGACGTGGCTGTTGGCCTGGACAAGGCGGCGGGCGTGCTCGGCCGTCGCCAGCGTTTCCTCGAACGGCGTGCCGGGCGGCAGCGCGATATGCACCTGGGTCTGCGACAGGTCGTCCGGCGGCAGGAAGCCGGTCGGCAGCAGCGGCACCAGCATGAAGGAACCGACGAAGAACACCGCCGCAGCGAGCAGCGTGATCACCCGGTGGCGCAGGCACCACGCGGCCCAGCCTTCGTACAGCGTCAGCCAGCGCGGCTGGGCGTGGTCGGCAACCGGTTTCAGCAGGTAGGCGGCCATCATTGGCGTCAGCATGCGGGCGACGACCAGCGAGAAGAACACGGCAATGGCTGCGGTCCACCCGAACTGGACGAAGAATTTGCCGGCGACGCCGCTCATGAACGCCGTCGGCAGGAATACCGCGATCAGCGTGAAGGTCGTCGCGATCACCGCCAGGCCGATTTCGTCGGCCGCTTCCATCGCCGCCTGCAGGGGCGGCTTGCCCATGCGCAGGTGGCGCATGATGTTTTCGATTTCGACGATGGCGTCGTCGACCAGGATGCCGACCACCAGCGACATCGACAACAGCGTCACGACATTGAGCGTGAAGCCCATCAATACCATCGCGGCGAAGGTCGGGATGATCGACAGCGGCAGCGCGGTGGCGGCGACGAAGGTGGCGCGGCCGTCGCGCAGGAAGAGCCAGACGACGATGACGGCGAGGATGGCGCCCTCGATCAGCAGCCACATCGAACCTTCGTAATTCTCGATCACCGGATCGACGAAATTGAAGGCCTCGGTGATCTCGATATCGGGATTTTCGGCCCGCAGGCGCGCCAGCACGACAGCCACGGCGTCGGCCACTTCGACCTCGCCGGCGCCGCGACTGCGGGTGATTTCGAAACCGACCACCGGCTTGCCGTTGAGCAGCGCCGCCGTGCGCCGCTCGCCGACGGTGTCGGTGACGCTGGCGATCTGGTCGAGACGGATACGGCGGCCGTCGGAGAGCACGATATCCATCGCCGCCAGTTCGCTCGCCAACTGCACGGTGCCGATCGTGCGCACCGACTGTTCGAGCCCGCCGACATCGGCGCGACCGCCCGAGGCTTCCTGCTGGATCTGGCGCAACTGGCGGGAAATGTCCGCTGCCGTGGCGTTGACCGCAAGCATCCGGGCCGGGTCGAGTTCGACCCGCACTTCGCGCATGACGCCGCCGACGCGGGCCACCGCACCAACACCGCGGGCGCTGAGAATGGCCTTGGTGACGGTATTGTCGACGAACCAGGACAGGGCTTCCTCGTCCATCCGGCTGCTCGCCACGGTATAGGTCAGGATCGGCGCACCGGCGAGGTTCGCCTTCGAGATCACCGGGTCGCGCAGGTCGCCGGGCAGATCGGAGCGGATGCGCGACACTGCGTCGCGCACGTCGTCGACGGCTTCCTGCGTCGGCTTTTCCAGGCGGAATTCGACGGTCACCGTCGCCGTGCCGTCCTGCACCTTGGTATAGATGTGCTTGATCCCCTGCAGCGTCGCCACCGAATTCTCGATCTTGCGCGCCACCTCGGTTTCCATCTGCGCCGGCGCCGCCCCGGGCAGGCTGGCGGTCACCGTCACCATCGGCAGGTCGACGTCCATGAACTGCTGCACCTTCATCACCTTGAAGGCGACGACACCGGCCAGCGTCAGCAGGATGAAGAGCAGGATGGCCGGAATCGGGTTGCGGATCGACCAGGCGGAAACGTTCATTTGGCTGCGCCCGCCGCAGTTTCGCCAACCGCCACGCGGACCAGATCGCCGTCGGCGAGGAAGCCGGCGCCGCTGCCGACGACGCGGGCATCGGCAGCCAACCCGTCGACGATCTCGATCAGCTCGCCGACACGGCGCCCGATGCCGACCTTGCGCTGGCTGACGCGATCATCGGCGGCCAGCTGGTAGACGTAGGCAAAGCCTTCGCGCAGCACCACCGCCGACTGCGGCACGGCCAGCGCCGGGCTGCGCCCGAGTTCGAATTCGCCGCGCGCGAACATGCCGGCGCGGACAGCACCTTCTGCGGTCGACGCCGGCAAATCGACATAAACCAGGCCATTGCGCGTTGCCGGGTCGACACTCGGCGCGACGCTGCGCACCTTGCCCTCGACCGTCCCGCCAGCCGGCGCGATCAGCCGCGCCGTCGCCCCCGGCTGCAGCCGGCCGAGATCGGCCGACGGCACCTCGGCACGCCATTCCAGGCGACCGCCGCGAATCAGCCGGAACAGTTCCTCGCCACCCGCCGTCAGCGAACCGACCGTCGCCGTCCGGGCCGAAATCACCCCGTCATCGGGCGCCAGCACCTGCGTCCGGTCAAGCCGCAACTGCGCCGACTGCAGACGCGCCCGTGCCGCCGCCAGCCGCGCACCGGTCGACTGCTCGGCGGTCTGGTACTGGGTATTCATCTGTTTGCTGTAAAAGCCCTGCGCCTGCAGTTCCTTCGCCCGCTGCGCATTGGCCTGCGCCTCGCTGGTCGCGGCGGTCAGCTCGGCCACCGCTGCCTGCGCTTCGGCCAGTTCGCTGCGCGCCGTTGCCGCATCGAGAAGCGCCAGCAACTGCCCCTTGCGCACGCGGTCACCGACCTGCGCCCGCAGTTCGACGATGCGCACGTTCGCCAGTTCGGCGCCGATCACCGCTTCCTGCCAGGCAACGACGTTGCCGTTGGCGGTCAGCGTCTGCGGCCAGTCGATGGTCTGCGGCGCCACCAGGCTGACCGTCAGGGCCGGGCGGGCGTTTGCCTGGGCGGACTCCGATGGCGCTTCGCGACACCCCGCCAAAGCGACGAAAATCAGCACACAGGCACTGCCGCGCAGCGCGCGGGCGGAAACGGCAAACGGAAACAAAGCATTCATGCGAGACCTGCATCGGCGTCAAAACCTGCCGATGATACCGCGTTGCAGCAATTGCCAGCAGACTATGCCGCCAGGATGTCCGGTCGCAGGTGCATCGGTGCGTCAGCGAAAATGCGTGCATCCATCAGGCGCGGCGCGGTCGGCATCAGCGGCAGGAAATCCATGCGGTCGAGGATGTCGTGCTGCAGGTCCACCCCCGGCGCGATTTCGCTGAGCACCAGGCCAGCCGCCGTCAGCTCGAAAACGCAGCGCTCGGTGATGTACAGCACCGGCGTGCCGCGCTTGACCGCCTGCGGCCCGGAGAAGGTGCGATGCTCGACTTCATTGACGAACTTGCCGGCCGAGCCGTCCTGCAAAATCCGTAGTTTTCCGCCGTCGACCGCAACATCGAGCTTGCCGGCGGTGAAGGTGCCGACGAAGACAACCTTGCGCGCCGATTGCGAAATGTTGATGAAACCGCCGGCGCCGGCCAGTCGCGGACCGAACTTGGAGACGTTGAGATTACCCTCGCAGTCGGCCTGGGCCAGCCCGAGAAAGGCGATGTCCAGCCCGCCGCCATCGTAGAAGTCGAACTGGCTGGGCTGGTCGATGATCGCCTGGGTATTGGTCGCGGCGCCGAAATTCAACCCACCGGCCGGCACGCCGCCGATCACGCCGGGTTCGGCGGTCAGCGTCATCAGGTCGACGATGCCCTCCTCGGCGGCGACATCGGCGACACCTTCCGGCATGCCGATGCCGAGATTGACGATGGCCCCCGGCGTCAGCTCCATCGCCGCGCGGCGGGCGATGATCTTGCGCTCGCTCATCGCCATCGGCTTCAGCGCCGACATCGGCACCTTGATCTCGCCGGCAAAGGCCGGGCTGTACTGCTCGATGAAGGTCTGCATGTGGTATTCCGGCTTCTCGGCGACCACCACGTAGTCGACGAGGATGCCGGGAATCTTCACCTGGCGCGGGTTCAAGGTACCGCGTTCGGCGATGCGCTCGACCTGGGCGATGACAATGCCGCCCGAATTCCTGGCCGCCATCGCGATCGCCAGCGCTTCCAGCGTCAGCGCTTCCTTTTCCATCGTGATGTTGCCGTCCGGATCGGCCGTCGTGCCGCGAATGATGCCGACGTCGATCGGGAAGGCCTTGTAGAACAGGTATTCCTCGCCATCGATTTCCATCAACCGGACGAGGTCGACCGTAGTTTTTTCATTCAGTTTGCCGCCACCGAAACGCGGATCGACGAAAGTCCCCAGGCCGATGCGCGAGATCGTCCCCGGCTTGCCGGCGGCGATGTCGCGAAACAGATGGCTGATCACCCCTTGCGGCAGGTTGTAGGCGGCGATGCGGTTGGCGACCGCCAGTTCCTGCAGGCGCGGCACCAGCCCCCAGTGCCCGCCGATGACGCGCTCGACCAGGCCGTCGTGGCCAAAATGATTGAGCCCGCGTTCCTTGCCATCGCCCTGCCCGGCGGCGTAGACCAGCGTCAGGCCACTCGGGCTGCCCTGGCCGTGGATATCGCTCTCGCGTGCCTCGACGAACCGCTGCTCCAGCGCCACGGCGATGTTCTCGGGAAAACCGATGCCGACGAACCCGCCGGTGGCCACCGTCGCGCCCTCGCCAATATGGGCGACCGCTGCGCGCGCCGAGACGACCTTGCCGGCCGGCAATTTGCTGGAAAGAGTAGCGCTGGACATCGATTCCTCCGGGGACAGGCGAAAAGCACCCATGTTCAGGCAGAGCGCGGCAGCGCGCCACGCTCGTTTACCCTGATCGCCAGCTTAGTTGACCAGCGCCGCCTCGATTTCGGCAAAGGTCCGCGGCAGGTCGAAACCGAGCACCGGCACGCCGAGCGCGCGGCCGATCTGGGTCGCCGAGAACAGGCCACGCACGCGCGGCAAGCCGGTCGCCGGATCGGTGTCCTCGACCAGGATATGCTGGCGGCCGAGCTTTTTCAGCGCATCCAGGATATCGGCGACGCGCACCTTCAGCACATCTTCCAGCGACAGCGTATCGATGTTGCCGATCGGCGTCATCAGGTCGGCCACGGTCAGTTCGTCGCGCTTGCCGCCGCGTCCCTGAACGATCTGCAAGGGCTTCTCGCCGAGAATGTCGCGGGCGGTGATCAGGCCGGCCAGTGCATCGTCCTTGCCAACCACCATCAGCAGGCGCACGCCGCGCGAAATCATCCGCGCATTGGCTTCATTGATCAGTGCGGCAGGCGCGATGCTGACCGCGTTGATCCGGGAAAAATCGGTCATCGCCTCGATTGCCGGCGAATCCGCGGCAATCAGGTTGAAACCGGAAATACACAAAGAAGCATTCGGGGAAAGCTTGTGCGCACGCACGTGGACAGGCAGGGTCATGATGTCTTCCTCCATCAGGAATTATTATTTTGCGGCTTCGGCCGCTTGCTTTGAGAATCCGGATCAAGCCCGGCTTCCTGACGCACAGTATTCAGCGAACATCGCGCCGATGCAAGCGGGGCAAGCGGCCGCTGAAAGACATTTTTTCCAAGCGGCGAAGCGGTATCATTCGTCGCCTTTCCCCCTCGCCCTTCCAGCCCGACCACCACCGCCAACATGAACCGACTTGCCAGCCGCCTGCGTGCCCTCATCCCGACCCGGGAGCAGATCATGGAGAACCGCTGGCTGGCGTGGCTGCGCCCCTTCCTCGCACATCCGCGGCTATGGCACTGGTCGCGCCGCGGCGTTGCCCTCGGGGTCGCAATCGGCGTCTTTTTCGGCCTGCTCATCCCGATCGCCCAGATCCCGTTCTCGGCCGCCGCCGCCGTCCTGCTGCGCGCCAACGTCCCCGCCGCCGCCGCCAGCACGCTGGTCACCAACCCGGTCACCTTCGGCCCGGTGTATTACGCCGCCTACAAACTCGGCGTCTGGATCCATGGCGGCGAAACTGCCGATGCGCCACCCAAACTGGCGCCAGCGGAAGACGGGAACAGCGGCCTCTGGGACCGGGTCAGCAAACTCGGCCTGCCGCTGATCACCGGCCTCGGCATCATGGCCGTGATCTTCGGCCTGGCCAGCTACGCGATCATCAGCGCGGTCTGGTACTGGCGGGTCAAGGCCAGACGCCGGCAGGCAATCCGCTATTACCAGACGAGGAAAGCCGGCAAGACCACAATGCCGGAGTAAAACAGCTTCAAGGGCGGTGACGACCGCCGCGCCAGCGTGCCAGCGTCGAGAACAGCACCTCGGGCTCGAAGGGCTTGCTGATGTAGTCGCTCATCCCGACCGCCAGACATTTCTCCCGGTCGGTGCTCATGGCGTTGGCGGTGATGGCGATGATCGGAATATCCGCGGATATTTCCTCGCGAATGCGCCGGGTCGCCTCATAACCGCTCATCACCGGCATCTGGCAATCCATCAGCACCACATCGAAGCGCTCCGCCCTGAGCCTATCCAGAGCCTCCTGCCCATCACCGGCAACGACCACTTCGGCACCCGCGACTTCGACCAGCAAATCCAGGGTCACCTGCTGGTTGATTTCGTTGTCTTCAGCCAGCAGGATGCGCATGCCGCTGATCGGCGACGCCCGCTCAGTACGCGCATCGTCCTTTTCCTCGATGACGACAGGGGCAGAGGCGTTGCCGAAGACATTGGTAAAGCTATCGAGCAGTGACGACGCGCTCACCGGCTTGGTCAGGTAACCGTCGAGGCCATACTGAACAACACGCTGCTGAACCGCTTCGTTGCCATAGGCGGTCACCATGATGATCCTCGGCTGGACGATGCCGGGAGACTGACGAATGCAGCGCGCCGCCTCGAAGCCATCCATCCCCGGCATTCGCCAGTCCATCAGGACCAGGTCGAAAGGCGAGGAATCCGTACAACGCCGCAGTTCGGCCAGCCCCTCTTCGGCAGATGCCGCCAGCCTGGGGCGATAGCCCAGACTGACCAGCAGGGCATCGAATATTTCCCTGGCCGTGGGACTGTCGTCGATGACGAGAATGCGCAGATGCCGGATATCCGGTGCCGGCAGCCGCTCCACCACAGCGCCACTGGCGCTGCCGAACGCAGCCGTGAAGTAGAACTCGCTCCCTCGGCCCACTTCGCTGCGGACGCCCATTTCACCATGCATCAGATGCACCAGCTGCTTGCTGATCGCCAGCCCCAGCCCCGTACCGCCGTACTTTCGCGTCACCGACGCATCGGCCTGACTGAAGGGCTGGAAAAGCTGTGCAATCTGTTCCTCGCTCATGCCGATGCCGGTATCGCGAACGGAGAACAGCAGCTTGACCGTCCCGGCATCCGCGCCGACAAGTTTTACCGTCACGACGACGATTTCGCCGCTGTTGGTGAACTTGACGGCATTGCCGCACAGGTTGATCAATATCTGGCCCAGCCTGAACGGGTCGCCAACCAGACGGCGGTCAACATCGCCGGCAGTATTGATCAGGAACTCTAGGCCTTTTTCCTGCGCCTTGGGCGCGATGAGCGAAGTCACATGCTCGAGCACATCCTCCAGCTGGAATTCGATCCATTCCATCTTCAGCTTGCCCGCCTCGATTTTCGAAAAATCGAGAATGTCGTTGATGATGCCCAGCAAGGCACCTGCCGCCGACCTGGCCTTGCCCAGGTAGTTTCGTTGCTGGCCGGTGAGCTCGGTACGCAAGGCCAGGTCCGTCATGCCGATGATGCCGTTCATCGGCGTGCGTATTTCGTGACTCATGTTTGCCAGAAACTCGCTCTTGGCTATCGTCGCCGCCTCCGCCTGCTCCCTCGCCACCTGCAACTCTGCTGTCCGTCGGGCGACCAGTTGTTCAAGCTGCGACTGGTACGCCTTCAACGAAGCCTCGGCCTCGATCTGACGCAGCAGTGCGGCCCGTGCCACGAGGACCAGGAACAGCGACACCAGCGCGATCAGCACGGCGGCGCTGCCATACCAATACACGTGCCGCCACCATTCGGCGAGATAGTCATCCTCGGCAATCGCCGCCAGCACATACAACGGGTAATCGCCAACCTGGCGGAAACTGTAGATCCGCTTGACCCCGTCGGCCGGGCTGTACTCGTCGTAGACGCCCTGCCTGACACCCTGCGCCCGCAGCCGCGCCACCGGATGATCCGGCATGGCCTGCCCCATGTTTGCTTCGAGCCGCGGATGACGAACCATCAGCCGCATCCCGGCATCGCGCATCAGAACCGTGCCACGCGCCCCCATATTGACCGATGCGTAGAACGTTTCCAGTTGCTCGAGCCGCAACACCACGCTGACGATGCCGGCAAACCGGCCGCTGTCATCGGTAATTCGCCGGCTCAGCGAAATGCTCCAGGTCCCGTTGGCGCGTGAAACCAGTGGCGGAGAAATGATCAGCCCGGACGCTCTGTCATCCCGGTGCATCCGGAAATAATCCCGATCCGAAATATTGACCTCCGGGACCGTTGCCAGAGAACTGTGCCGGAATTTTCCGGCAGCATCGACGATATGGATCGCATGCGCCTCCGGCAGCGCAGCCCGTTTCTCGCCGAGCAGCCCCGAAAATGACCCGGCAGAGGCGTTTGCCAGCCTGATTTCCTGGCCGGGTCCCACTTCCAGGTGACCAAGGACATCCTTCAGCATCAGATCAACTTTCTCGACGACTGCCAGCGCATGCTGCTCGAGAATGATGCTTACATTTTCCGTTTCCCGCAGTACCTGGCGCTCCAGATTCCGTCGCTCATCGAACAGGCTGAGACTGATCAGAATGGAAAACCCCAGCGAACTCAATGCACCGGCCAGCATGACGAGCCGGAACACGGGCACCCCGCGAAGCCTGTTGATCATGTTTCAATTCCATCACGACGCCGTTGCGCACCGGCAAGCCGGGGCACGTCGACATCAGTCTCCTCCGGATTTATCCCGGACAAGCGGTCCCGGACATGACCGGCTTGTCTTCCAGCAGATGCTGGTGTTTTGTTTGAGTATAAGTTCGGCGTCGACGAATGGCAAAAGCATTAATCGCGAGTTTCTGGCGGCAGGAACGACAAAGGCCAGAGCAAGCTCTGGCCTTTGAAACTGGTGGACCGAATGAGGATCGAACTCACGACCTCCGCATTGCGAACGCGGCGCTCTCCCAGCTGAGCTATCGGCCCGTAGAGCCCGCATTATAGTTAGCGCCGGGAGGTTTCCACAAGCGCGCCACATTGCGGGGAAAACAAAATCAGGTTTGGCCTGCGCCAGCCGCTGCCCGGCGCAGGCGGTCGGCAACGGCGGTCCATTCGGCGCCGGTCGGCAGTGCCTCGACGACGATCAGGTCGACGCCGGCATGGTCCATGTCGCGCAACGCAGCGTAAAGTTCGTGGGCGTAGCCGACCGGGTCGGCCGGCAGCATCCGCCAGGCGTGCGGCATGCCGGCCTGCGGTGGCTGGTTGGGGCTGATCACGGCACACGTGCCACCGCGGTGGCGCTGGGCGTTGATGAAATCGAGCAGACGCTCGCCGGCAATCATCCGCAACGGCGTCGTCGGTGCGTAATGCGCGGCCAGCGAACCGGAAACGCGCGGTGCGCCGTCGCTGGTTTCAATCGCCGGCAGGCGGCCGAGTACGGCTTCCAGGTGCAGCGGCGAAATATGGCCGGGGCGCAGCACCACCGGTTCGCTGCGCGAGCAGTCGATGATCGTCGATTCGATGCCGACCGCACAGGGGCCGCCGTCGAGGATCATCGGGATGGTGCTGCCGAGTTCTTCTGCGACATGCGCGGCGGTGGTCGGGCTGATGCGGCCGAAGCGGTTGGCCGATGGCGCGGCGATGCCGGCACGCTTGCCCCGGACGGCGGCAAAACGGCGCAGCAGTTCGAGGGCGACCGGGTGTCCGGGCACGCGCAGGCCGACGGTATCCTGGCCGCCGGTTACGGTCGACGGCACCCAGGCCTGCTTTTTCAGGATCAGCGTCAGCGGACCGGGCCAGAAGGTTTCCATCAGCTCCCAGGCAACCGCCGGAACATCTTCGGCCCATTCGTCTACGGCATCGTGGCCGGCGAGGTGAACGATCAGCGGATGATCGGCGGGGCGGCCCTTGGCGGCAAAGATTTTTGCCACCGCCGCCGGATTGGCCGCATCCGCCCCCAGCCCGTACACCGTCTCGGTCGGGATCGCGACCAGCTCACCGGCGACGAGCAGGTCGACGGCGCGCTGGTAATCGGCGTCCGCTGGCGTCATCAGTCCTTGATGCCAATGGCGGCACGGGCGGCGAGTGCCGTCTTCTGCACGGCTTCGGCGTTGTCGCCGATGACCGTGAAGTGGCCCATCTTGCGCCCCGGACGGGCGTGGTGCTTGCCGTAGAGGTGCAGCTTCAGGTTGGGAATGGCGTGCAACACCGACCAGTCGGGTTCGCGGTAGGTATCGCCGGGTTTGCCATTTTCGTACCACAGGTCGCCGAGCAGATTGACCATCACCGACGCGGAGTGAGCGCGCGCTTCGCCCAGCGGCAAGCCGCACAGCGCCCGCACCTGCTGTTCGAACTGGTCGGTGACGCAGGCGTCGAGGGTGTAGTGACCGCTGTTGTGCGGCCGCGGCGCCATTTCGTTGACGATCAACCGGCCGCGGCTGACAAAGAATTCGACGCCCATGGTGCCGACGTAGCCGAGCTTTTCGGCAATGCGCGCGGCGATGTCTTCGGCGTCGCTGGTCAGGCAGCCGGTGGTCCGCGCCGGCACGATGGAGACATCGAGGATGCCGCGGGTGTGCTGGTTCTCGCCGGTCGGGAAGCAGGCGACCTTGCCCTGCAGGTCACGGGCGAGGACGACCGAGACTTCGTAATCGAGCGTCAGGCGCTGTTCGAGCACGCATTGCTCGCCGTTGAAATGGGCGAAAGCAGCAAGCGCTTCGTCACGGTTGTTCACCGTCGCCTGGCCCTTGCCGTCATAACCGAAGCGGGCAACCTTGAGGATTGCCGGGAACAGTTCGTTCGGCGCGGTTTTCAGGTCATTTTCGCTGTCGACCGCAATAAACGGCCCGTGCGGAAAACCGTTGTCGCGCAGGAAGGATTTCTCGCTGACACGATGCTGGCAGACCGCCACCGCCGCCGCGTGCGGACGCACCGGCACGAATTTGGCGAGGTAATCGAGCGTCGCCGCCGGCACGTTCTCGAATTCGGTGGTGACTGCCGCGCAACCGGCAGCAAACTCGTCGAGAGCGGCGTAATCGCCGTAATCGACGCAGAAATGGCGCTCGGCGATCTGCCCGGCCGGGGAATTCCGGTCCGGGTCGAGGACCCAGACCTGGTAACCCAGTTCGTGCGCGGCACTGACGAAAAAGCGGCCAAGCTGGCCGCCGCCGAGCATGCCCAGCGTTGCGGGCGGGAGAATCATGGTGTTCATGCTTCGGGCAGTTTCATCGCCAGGACCTTGTCGGTCTGCGCCTTGCGGAAGGCCTGCAGTTTCTCGTTCAGCGCCGGGTCTTCATTGGCCAGCATGGCAATGGCGAACAGCGCGGCGTTGGCGGCGCCGGCCTCGCCGATGGCGAAGGTGGCAACCGGGATGCCCTTGGGCATCTGCACGATGGAATGCAGCGAATCGACGCCGGACAAGGCCTTCGATTGCACCGGCACGCCGAGCACCGGGACGATGGTCTTGGCGGCGAGCATGCCTGGCAGGTGGGCTGCACCGCCGGCACCGGCGATGATCGCCTTCAGACCACGCGGACCGGCAGTTTCGGCGTATTCGAACAGCAGGTCGGGCGTGCGGTGGGCGGAAACGACGCGGGCTTCGAAAGCAACACCGAAGTCCTTGAGCATGACGGCAGCGGCCTGCATGGTCGGCCAGTCGGAGTCGGAACCCATGACGATACCGACGGCAATCTTCTTTTCAGACATCAGCGCAACCCAGCCTTTCTTTCAGCGGCCTCGATGGTATTGGCCAGCAGCATGGTGATGGTCATCGGGCCGACGCCGCCCGGTACCGGCGTGATCTGCCCGGCGACTTCGAGACAGCCGGCGTAATCGACGTCGCCGCACAGTTTGCCCGCATCTGGCCCATCTTGCAGACGGTTGATGCCGACGTCGATGACGACGGCGCCCGGCTTGATCATGTCACCGGTGACGAACTTCGGCTTGCCGACCGCGGCAACGACGATGTCGGCGCGGCTGGTGTGAAATTTCAGATCGCGGGTGCGCGAGTTGCAGACGGTGACGGTGGCACCGGCATTGATCAGCAGCAGCGCCATCGGCTTGCCGACGATGTTGGAGCGGCCGATGACGACGGCTTCCTTGCCGTTCAGATCAACCTTGCCCTGCTCGAACATCTTCATGACGCCGTACGGCGTGCACGGAATGAACCGCGGATTGCCCTGGGCCAGCGCTCCGACGTTCTCGGCATGGAAGCCATCGACGTCCTTGTCGGCAGAAATGGCTTCGAGCACCTTCTCTTCGTCGAAGTGCTTCGGCAGCGGCAGTTGCACGAGAATGCCGTGAATCGCCGGGTCGGCGTTCAGCTCGGCAATCTTTTTCAGTACGGTTTCCTGGTCGACCGCAGCATCGTAAGTAATCTTCTCGGAATGCATGCCGATGGCCAGGCAGCCATTGACCTTGTTCTTCACGTACACCTGGGAAGCCGGGTCCTCGCCAACCAGAATGACCACCAGACCGGGCTTGTGCCCTTTGGCCGTCAGGGTTTCCACGCGGGACTTGAAGCCTTGCCGGAGTTCTTCCGCCAGCGCCTTGCCGTCAATGATATGTGCCGTCATCGTCGTATCCGTCAAAAAGAAAAGGGGAAAGGCGACTGCCTTTCCCTTTGATTCGGCGCGGATTTTACCAGATTACGCGAGCGCTGCTTCAGCCGCACCCACGGCCGCCCGTCCGGCCTCGAATGCCCGCCGGTTGAGCTCGACCAGTTTCTCGCCCTTGCGCGCGAAACGCTGAAGCACGCAGGCCAGCAGCGTTTCGGCACCAAACGGCAGATGATCGGCAATGGCGCCGAGCATGACGGTATTGCCGAGGCGGATGTCGCCCAGCTCCTGGGCGATCGTCGTCGCGTCGAAGGCGACCACCTTGTTGCCGGATTTGCGGATTTCGGCCAGCGGGTCGTCGGGATAATCAAAGAGTCCGAGTTCGACCACCGGCGGCACCAGCCGGGCGGTGTTCATCAGCGTGATGCCGCCGCGCTTGAGCATGTGCTGCCAGCGCATCGCCTCGGCCGACTCGAAACCGAGCAGTACGTCGGCGGTGCCCGGGGTGATCTGCGGCGACAGCACTTTTTCCCCGAAACGCAGGTGCGACGAGACGACGCCGCCGCGCTGGGCCATGCCGGCGACTTCGGTCTTCTTGGCGTCGTGCCCCAGCGCGATGGCGGCTTCGGCGAGGATTTCGGTGGCGGTCATGACGCCCTGCCCGCCAATGCCGACGACGAGGATATTGGTCGTTGCACTCATGCTGAACAGCCTCCCTTGATGAACTGCAGCGGCGCAGTCGGCACGTGATGGACGATCGCCTTCGGCGCGCAGGGCTGGACGCACAGGCCGCAGCCGGTGCACACCGAAGTCTCGATGCGGACGAAGGCGAGATCGACTTCCTTGCCGCTCGGTTTCACTTCCTTGCCACGCCGCGTCACGTGAATGGCCGGGCAGCCGACGTCGATGCAGTTGCCGCAACCGGTGCACTTGTCGTCGATTACCTCGAACGGTTTCAGCTTGTGATAATCCTTGATCAGCACACAGGGCTGGTCGGTGATGATCACCGACACGTCGGGCACTTTCACTTCCTCGCGGATGGTCTTGAACAGCACCGGCAATTCGTAGGGATTGACGACGTGGATGCGCTCGTCCTTGACGCCCAGCGCCGACACCAGCTTGGCGAAGTCGATGCGCGGCGCTTCGTCGCCATGGATGTCGCGGCCGTTGCCCGGGTTGTCCTGGCCGCCGGTCATGCCGACGGCGCGGTTGTCGAGCAGCAGGACGGTGACGTTGCCCTTGTTGTATACCATGTCGAGCAGGCCCTGCATGCCCATGTGCAGGAAAGTCGAATCGCCGATCACGGCGACCACGCGCTTGTCCTTGTCGGCCTCGCCGCGGCCTTTATCCATGCCCAGCGCGATGCCCATCGACGCGCCCATCGACACGCAGGTGTCGAGCGCGTTCCACGGATGCCCGGCGCCCAGCGTGTAGCAGCCGATGTCGCCGGAGATGTTGAGGTTGCGCACCTGCGACAACGTGTAATAAACGCCGAGGTGCGGGCAGGCGACGCACATCGTCGGCGGCCGCGGGAACACCGGCAATGCTGCGGTCAACGGTCCGGCAACGGCATTTTCCGGCAATGCTTCACCGAGCAGTCGGGCAATCGCCGGCTTCAGCACATTCGGCGCCAGTTCGCCCTGCAGCGGCAGGATTTCCTTGCCGATGACCGCCAGCCCCTGCGCCTTCAGTTCGGTCTCGACCAGCGGTTCGACTTCCTCGACGATGACCACCTGGTCAACCAGTGCAGCCAGTTCGCGGCACTTGGCGAACGGAAGCGGATGCGAAAAGCCGAGCTTGAGCACCGGCGCGTCCGGGAAGGATTCCTTGACGTGCATGTAGGCCGGGCCGGAGGTGATGAAACCGACACGGCGGTCGCTGCCCGGCTCGATGCAGTTCAGCGGCGAACTCTCCGCCACCACCCGCAGATCGCGCTCGCGCTGGAACATCAGCGGAATGCGCTTGCCGGCATTGCCCGGTACCATGACGAAGCGCGACGGATCTTTCTTGAAGCCAAGGCCCGTATGAGCCACGCGCTCGCCGACGGTGACCAGCGACTTGACGTGGTTGATGCGCGTCGTCATGCGCAGGATCACCGGCACTTGGAACTGCTCGGACAAGGCAAAGGCGTCGAGCGTCATCGCGTAGGCTTCCTGCGAATCCGCCGGCTCGAATACCGGCACATGCGCGAAACGCCCCCAGTAGCGCGAGTCCTGCTCGTTCTGCGACGACGACAGGCCGACGTCGTCGGCAATGGCGATCACCAGGCCGCCGCTGACACCGGTCAGCGTCAGCGTCATCAGCGCATCGGAGGCGACATTCATGCCGACATGCTTCATGCAGCAGAACGCCCGCGAGCCGGCATAGGCGGCGCCGATGGCGACTTCCAGCGAGACCTTCTCGTTGACCGACCACTCGGCATACAGATCCGGGTAGGTGGCGATTTCTTCCAGCATCTCGGTGGACGGGGTACCGGGGTAGGCGGCGGCAACCTTGACGCCGGCCTCCCATACGGCCCGGGCGACGGCTTCGTTGCCGGACAAGAGAAGCCGGCTGGCGGCCGGGGCGGGCATGACTGCAGCCATGAATGCTCCTGATAGCGAATGCGGAACCCGTAATTATAGAAACGCCGCAACAAGGCAATTTGATACAGCGCAAGTCATTGCGGATTTGTTTTTGTTTCACATTCGACGCGCAAATTTTTCAATCATCGGCCATTCAAATTATTGCACGATGCGAATTTTGTTTTTACAATGCGGAAAGAACACTAGGTGTAAACACGGGGTGTGATCCTCCGTGCAAAGCGTTAAAGTTGTCCTGCTCAACCGGCAAGACAGAATGAAAACCAACGTAGGAGACAAACCATGGCCGACCAGCCGAACGCCCTGCCCGACACGGACCCGCAGGAAACAAAGGAATGGACCGACGCGCTTGAAGGCGTCATCAGCAACGAAGGGCCGCAACGAGCCCACTACCTGATCGAGACGCTGATCGGTCAGGCCCGCGAAGACGGCATCGACATCCCGTACTCCGCCAATACCGAATACATCAACACCATCCCCGCCGCCCAGCAGCCCAAGTACCCGGGCAATCCGGACATGGAAATCAAGATCCATTCCTACATCCGCTGGAACGCCATGGCCATGGTCGTGCGCGCCAACAAGGACACCAACGTCGGCGGCCACATCGCTTCCTTCGCTTCGGCTGCCGCGCTGTACGACGTCGGCTTCTCGCATTTCTGGCGCAGCATCAACGATCCGTCCGGCGGCGACCTGATCTTCTTCCAGGGCCACTCGGTACCGGGCGTCTATTCGCGCGCCTTCATGCTCGGTCGCCTGACCGAGGAACAGATGGACAACTTCCGCCAGGAAACCGACGGCAAGGGCATCTCGTCCTACCCGCATCCGTGGCTGATGCCGGACTTCTGGCAGTTCCCGACCGTCTCCATGGGCCTCGGCCCGATCCAGGCCATCTACCAGGCCCGCTTCATGAAGTACCTCGACTCGCGCGGCCTGGCCAAGGCCGGTGATCGCAAGGTCTGGGCCTTCCTCGGCGACGGCGAGACCGACGAAGTTGAATCGCTCGGCGCCATCGGCATGGCCGGGCGGGAAAAGCTCGACAACCTGATCTTCGTCATCAACTGCAACCTGCAGCGCCTCGATGGCCCGGTGCGCGGCAACGGCAAGATCATCCAGGAACTCGAATCCGAATTCCGCGGCGCCGGCTGGAACGTCATCAAGCTGATCTGGGGCACCCACTGGGATGCGCTGTTCAACCGCGACAAGAAGGGCATCCTCAAGAAGCGCATGATGGAACTGTGCGACGGTGAGTACCAGACCTTCAAGGCCAAGAATGGCGCCTACGTCCGCGAGCATTTCTTCAACACGCCGGAACTGCGTGAACTGATTGCTGACTGGACCGACGACGATGTCTGGAACCTGAACCGCGGCGGCCACGACATCTTCAAGATCTTCGCCGCCTACAACGCCGCCGTGACCCACAAGGGCGCCCCGACGCTGATCCTGGCTAAGACCATCAAGGGCTTCGGCATGGGCCAGGCCGGCGAGGCAATGAACATTTCCCACCAGCAGAAGAAGATGGACAAGGAGCAGATCGCCCGCTTCCGCGACCGCTTCGGCCTGCCGGTGCCGGACGACAAGCTCGAAGAACTGCCCTACCTGACCTTCGCACCGGAATCGGAAGAATACAAGTACATGCAGGCGCGCCGTGCCGCGCTCGGCGGTTACCTGCCGCAGCGCCGGCGCAAGGCCGAGCCGCTGGCGATCCCGTCGCTCGACAGCTTTGCCGCACTGCTCAAGGCATCCGGCGAAGGCCGCGAACTGTCCACGACGATGGCCATCGTCCGCATCATGAACATGCTGCTGAAGGACAAGAACGTCGGCAAGAACGTCGTGCCAATCGTGCCGGACGAGTCTCGCACCTTCGGCATGGAAGGCATGTTCCGCTCGGTCGGCATCTGGAACCAGCAAGGCCAGAACTACGTGCCGGAAGACCACGACCAGCTGATGTTCTACAAGGAATCGAAGACCGGCCAGGTGCTGCAGGAAGGCATCAACGAGTCGGGCGCGATGAGCGACTGGATCGCCGCCGCCACGTCGTACTCGGTGCATAACGTCCAGACCATTCCGTTCTACATCTGCTACTCGATGTTCGGCATGCAGCGCGTCCTCGACCTGTGCTGGGCGGCTGGCGACCAGCGCGCCCGCGGCTTCCTGATCGGCGGGACCGCCGGCCGTACGACGCTGAACGGCGAAGGCCTGCAGCACGAAGACGGCCACAGCCTGATCCTGTCCAACCTGATCCCGAACTGCATCTCCTACGATCCGACCTTCCAGTACGAAGTCGCCGTCATCGCCCAGGACGGCATGCGCCGGATGTTCCAGGAACAGGAAGACGTCTTCTATTACCTGACGGTGATGAACGAAAACTACGAGCACCCGGAAATGCCGGTCGGTTCGGAAGCCGACATCATCAAGGGCATGTACTCGTTCAGGAAGGGCGCCGACGCCACCGGTCCGCGCGTGCAACTGCTCGGCTCCGGCACCATCTTCCGCGAAGTCATCGCCGCCGCCGACCTGCTCAAGCAGGACTGGGGCGTCGAGTCCGACCTGTGGGGTTGCAGCAGCATGAACGAACTGGCGCGCAACGGTATCGACACCCAGCGCTGGAACATGCTGCATCCGCTGGAAGAACCGAAACTGTCGCACGTCGAACAGAAACTGGCTGGAGCCAAGGGCCCGGTCATCGCTTCGACCGACTACATCAAGCTGTTCTCCGAGCAGATCCGTCCCTTCGTCAAGGCGCCGTACGTGACGCTGGGCACCGATGGTTTTGGCCGCTCCGACACCCGCGAGAAGCTGCGTCATTTCTTCGAAGTCGATCGTCACTGGGTGACGCTGGCTGCCCTCAAGGCACTGGCCGACAACGGCGAAATCAAGCGCGAAGTCGTCGCCGCCGCCCTGGTCAAGTACAACCTTGACCCGAACAAACCCAACCCGATGTCGGTTTAACAGGGAGAGACAACATGAGCCAGATCATTGAAGTCAAAGTCCCGGACATTGGCGATTTCGACAGCGTTCCGGTCATCGACCTGTTCGTGAAGGTCGGCGACAGCATCAAGGTCGACGACGCGATTGCCACCCTCGAATCCGACAAGGCGACGATGGACGTACCGTCCACTGTCGCCGGCGTCGTCAAGGAAGTTTTGGTGCAGGTCGGTTCCAAGGTCAGCGAAGGTGTCGTGCTGATCAAGGTCGAAGCCGGCGCAGCCGCCGCTGCGCCAGCACCGCAAGCTGCAGCCCCGGCGCCCGCCCCCGCTCCCGCTGCCGTCGCAGCACCGGTTGCCGCCCCGGCAGCGGCTGGTGGTGTGGTCGAAGTCAAGGTGCCGGATATCGGCGATTTCGCCGAAGTCCCGGTCATCGAGCTATACGTCAAGGTGGGCGACAACATCAAGGTCGACGATGCGATCGCCACCCTCGAATCCGACAAGGCAACGATGGATGTTCCGTCCACCGTCGCCGGCACGGTCAAGGAAGTGCTGGTCCAGATCGGTTCCAAGGTCGGCGAAGGCACGGTACTGATCAAGGTTGAAAGCGGCGCTGCACCAGCTGCTGCCGCACCGCAGGCTGCTGCACCGGCACCTGCACCGGCCGCCGCCGCGCCAGTTTCTGCCCCGGCCAGCACGTCGACCGCAGCAGCCGCACCGGCTGCGCTGGCACCGGCGCTGCCGATCGGCTCGAAGGTTCACGCCTCGCCGTCGATCCGCGCCTATGCCCGCGAACTCGGTGTCGATCTGGCCAAGGTAGCAGCCACCGGTCCGAAAGGCCGCATCGTCAAGGAAGACCTGACCAAGTACGTCAAGGGCGTGATGTCCGGTGCCAGCGCTGCCCCGGCCGCTGCCGGCGCCAGCCTCGGCGGCGGGCTTGATCTGCTGCCGTGGCCGAAGGTCGATTTCGCCAAGTTCGGCGAGATCGAAGTCAAGCCGCTGTCGCGGATCAAGAAGATTTCCGGTCAGAACCTGTCGCGCAACTGGGTGATGATCCCGGCCGTGACCTACCACGAAGATGCCGACATCACCGACCTCGAAGCTTTCCGCGTCCAGTTGAACAAGGAAAACGAGAAGTCCGGCAACAAGCTGACCATGCTCGCTTTCCTGGTCAAGGCCTGCGTCAAGGCGATGCAGCGCTTCCCGGAATTCAATGCCTCGCTGGATGGCGACAACCTGGTGCTGAAGAAGTACTTCAACATCGGCTTCGCCGCCGACACGCCGAACGGCCTGGTCGTCCCGGTGATCAAGAACGCCGACAAGAAGGGCGTTTTCGAGATTGCCAAGGAATCCGGCGAGCTGGCCAAGCTGGCCCGTGACGGCAAACTGAAGCCGGCCGACATGTCCGGTGCCTGCTTCACCATTTCCAGCCTGGGCGGTATCGGCGGCACCTACTTCGCGCCGATTGTGAACGCGCCGGAAGTCGCCATCCTCGGCGTCAACAAGTCGGCCATGAAGCCGGTCTGGGACGGCAAGCAATTCGTGCCGCGCCTGACCCTGCCGCTATCGCTGACCGCCGACCACCGCGTCATCGATGGCGCGCTGGCGACCCGCTTCAACGTCTATGTCGCCGAACTGCTGGCCGACATGCGCCGCATGATCGTTTAAGGGGAACGCGATGAGCCAGATTATTGAAGTCAAGGTCCCCGACATCGGCGATTTCGCCGAAGTGCCGGTCATCGAGCTGTTCGTCAAGGTGGGCGACAGCATCAAGGTCGACGAGGCCATCGTCACGCTGGAATCCGACAAGGCGACGATGGATGTACCGTCGCCGGTCGACGGCGTGGTCAAGGAAGTGCTGGTCCAGCTCGGCGCCAAGGTGGCCGAGGGCAGCCTGCTGATCAAGGTCGAAACCGGCGCCGCAGCCGCAGCGAGTGCTCCAGCCCCGGCCGCCGCGCCGGTCGCCGCTCCCGTTGCCGCACCGAGCGCTGCCAGCCATGGCGGCTCGGCCGATCTCGAATGCGAGATGCTGGTCCTCGGCGCCGGCCCCGGCGGCTATTCCGCCGCCTTCCGCTCAGCCGATCTGGGCATGAAAACGATCATCGTCGAGCGTTACGCAACGCTTGGCGGCGTCTGCCTGAACGTCGGCTGCATCCCGTCGAAGGCGCTGCTGCACGTCACCGCCGTCATGGACGAAAGCAGCCACCTGGCCGATGCCGGCGTCAGCTTTGCCGCACCGCAGGTCGATATCGACAAGCTGCGCGCGCACAAGGAAAAGGTCGTCGGCAAACTGACCGGCGGTCTGGCCGGCATGGCCAAGGGGCGCAAGGTCGACATCGTCCGCGGCTACGGTCACTTCCTCGATCCGCACCATATTGAAGTCGAGGAAACCACCGGCAACGGGCAGGAAAAGACCGGCGCCAAGAAGGTCATCAAGTTCCAGAAGTGCATCATCGCCGCCGGTTCGGCCGCCGTGCATCTGCCCTTCATCCCGCGCGACCCGCGCATCGTCGACTCGACCGGCGCACTCGAACTGCGTTTTGTCCCGGAGAAGATGCTGGTCATCGGTGGCGGCATCATCGGCCTGGAAATGGCCACGGTGTATTCGACGCTGGGCGCCAAGGTCGATGTCGTCGAAATGGCCGACGCGCTGATGCAAGGTCCGGATCGCGACGCGGTCAAGGTCTGGGAAAAGCTGAACCTGTCGCGTTTCGACAAGATCATGCTGAAGACCAAGACGGTTGCGGTCGACGCCAAGGACGACGGACTTTACGTCAAGTTCGAAGGTGAAGGCGCGCCAAGCGAACCGGTCAAGTACGACATGATCCTGCAGGCTGCAGGCCGTGCGCCGAACGGCAAGAAGTTCGCCGCCGACAAGGCCGGTGTCATCGTCGACGAACGCGGTTTCATCCCGGTCGATGCCCAGATGCGCACCAACGTCCCGCACATCTTCGCCATCGGCGATCTGGTCGGCCAGCCGATGCTCGCCCACAAGGCGGTGCATGAGGCGCACGTTGCCGCCGAAGTCGCCGCCGGCCAGAAATCGGCCTTCGATGTCCAGGTCATCCCCGGCGTCGCCTACACCCACCCGGAAGTCGCGTGGGTTGGCTACACCGAAGACCAGGCCAAGAAGGAAGGGCGCAAGGTCGAAACGTCGAAATTCCCGTGGGCCGCTTCCGGTCGCGCCATCGCCAACGGTGCCGACTACGGCTTCACCAAGCTGATCTTCGATGCCGAAACGCACCGCATCATCGGCGGCGCCATCGTCGGCCCGTCGGCTGGCGACATGATCGGCGAAGTCTGCCTGGCGATCGAGATGGGTTGCGATGCCGTCGATATCGGCAAGACCATCCACCCGCACCCGACACTCGGCGAATCGATCGGCATGGCCGCCGAAATCGCCCACGGCACTTGCACGGACGTTCCGCCGCCGCGCAAGAAGTAAGGTCCTCTGCGTTACGCTAAGTTGTTGTTTTAGCGTTCGTCTTGGGCGACGGCTAACGCCGTCGCCCTTTTTTATGCTAAAAACGGCGGATGCCCAATACCGCCCATCCCCCCCGCCGCTCCGCAGCAGAACAGGCCCGCCTTGAAGCCACGCTGCGCGACATGTTCGAACACCGCATCTGCTTTAATGAAGTGCTTGGCCTGAAGGTCGTCTCCTTCGATCCAGCCGCAGCCCGCCTTGAATTCGCCATGCGGCCCGAACTGATCGGCCATTACCTGCATGGCCGCCTGCACGGCGGCGTGATTGCCGCCGCCCTCGATACCGTCGGCGGCTTTGCCGCGGTCGTCGGCATCGCCGAAAAGTTTTCCAGCGAATCCGCCGAACAGGTCGCGCACCGCTTCGGCCGCATCGGCACCATCGACCTGCGCACCGACTTCCTGCACCAGGGCATCGGCAAGACATTCACGGCCACCGGGCGGATCACCCGCCTCGGCGGCCGCATCGCGTCGATCCAGATGACGCTGGAGAACGAAACCGGCCTGCTGATCGCGACCGGCAGCGCCGCCTACGTCGTCAGTTAAATCAGCGCCACCGACTGCTCGCCGCGCTCATACACCACGTTGGCGCGACCGACGATCAGCGGATCGAGATTGCCGATCCGCGCCGTATCCTTGTTCGTGTACGGCAACTTGTGCAGGACGTAGCGCAAGGCATTCAGCCGTGCCCGTTTCTTGCAGTTCGACTTGATCACCGTCCATGGCGAATCCGCCGTGTCGGTGTGGAAGAACATCGCTTCCTTGGCCTTGGTGTAGTCGTGCCACTTGTCGAGCGAAGCCATGTCGATCGGTGACAATTTCCATTGCTTGAGCGGATGCACCTTGCGCTCGCGGAAGCGGCGGCGCTGCTCTTCCTGGCTGACCGAGAACCAGAACTTGATCAGGTGCGTGCCGTTCCTGACCAGCATGCGCTCGAACTCCGGCGCCTGACGGACGAATTCGCCATATTCCTGATCGGTGCAGAAACCCATGACCCGTTCAACACCGGCCCGGTTATACCAGGAGCGGTCGAACAGCACGATTTCACCATTGGTCGGCAGATGCTGCACGTAGCGCTGGAAATACCATTGGCCACGTTCCATCTCGGACGGCTTTTCCAGCGCGACAACACGGGCGCCCCGCGGGTTCAGATGCTCCATGAAACGCTTGATCGTGCCCCCCTTGCCCGCTGCGTCGCGGCCTTCGAACAGGATCACCACCTTCTGCCCGGTTTCCTTGACCCAGGCCTGCAGCTTCAGCAACTCGACCTGCAGCCGGTATTTCTGGCGCTCGTAGTTGCTGCGCTGCATCAGATTCTTGTAGGGATAGCCCCCTTCGCGCCAGTCCTTGGCCAGCTCCTCATCGGGATTGACAATGGCGTCGTCGACGACGATACGCTTCTGCTTGAGCAGGCTCTTCAGCATCAGCAGCGCTTCCTCGTCCGGCGAATTGGCGAGGATATCGCGCATCGCCGCCATTTTTGCCTCTTGCGCGGCGTCGACCGCAGCATGCACGGTGAACCCCTCGATCCCGGCCGGCGTCTGCACCGGCGGCACATCGCCGCTGGCCACCGGGCGCTTGCGGGTCGTGCGGGTACGAGGTGCGGGAGTTGCGGTCGACGGTGCAACCGTCTTCTTTTTCGCGGTAACCATGAATGCCCCTTGTCGGCGTTGCCAAAGGGTCTATTTCACGCCGAAGGTCAGCGCTTGTCTAGTCCAGCAGTTCGACCGGAATCACCGCCCGCAGGACAGTCTGCGTCTCACCCCGGCGCAGACGGTTGCTCAGCCACCAGACGGCGCCCTTCTTGATGCTCCAGTCGGCTTCGTGGCCAGCCAGCAACAGCGACGCCAGATGCCCCAGCGACGGCTGATGACCGACGATCAGCACCGAACCCTGTGCGTCGGGCCAGCCGCTGGCAGCGATCAGTTCGGAAACGCAGGCTTCCGGTCCGATTTTCCGGTGGGTTTCAAAAGGCAGTTTCAAGGCTTCGGCAGTCTGCTGCGTCCGGATGGCCGGGCTGACGATGATGCGCATATCCTTCGGCTGATTCTCGTGCAACCACGCCGCCATGCGCCGGGCCTGGCGCTCGCCGCGTTCGGTCAAACGGCGCTTCATATCGTCTTCGCCATCTTCGGCTTCGGCATGACGCCACAGCAACAGATCCATTCTGACCTCCGGAAAAGCCGGCATTATGTCACCCGGATGTTACCGCAGCATTTCAACCCGGCCCACAGCTTCAGGCAAACAGATCCGGTTGCGGTTCACGCAGGCTGTCGCGGCTCACCGTCAGGCGCACATTGACGCCCTTGCGGCCGATCGCATCGACGACCATCCGCCCGGCCCGGGCTTCGGCCACGACAATGACGTTACGCGTCCGGACCTTCGTCCGACCGACGTAGAGCGCCAGGCTACCGGGGGTGGGGATCCATTTGGGCATGGCGCATGATAACGGTGCCGGAAAAAACTGTCAGCCCATACCTTGCCGGCACACGGTGCGACTTGACGCTCGCATGCCCCTGTCCCCATACTTGTGCGAAAACAGGAACGCGGAAGGAATCGCCATGCAAGCCGAAAACAGCCAGGCCGCGGAAAGAAACGAAACGGCCAATGAGCTCTCGAAATTGTTTGCCATCGTTCAGGAAATGGGACGCAGGCTGGCCAACGAAACCCATGGCGACGCCTATGACCTGGTCCGTGAACTGAACGAACTGCTGCACCAGACTCGTGCCAAGATCAAGCAGATCGAGGAACACCCGGAATTCAATTCCACTGACGATTTACCCCCGGCGTAAGCACCCCGGCAGGTCACCCATCCCGTCTTGCCACGGCTGTCATGGCCTGGATTTCAGGGTCTTTCGCGCATAGACATCATACCGGCTGGATTTCCCCTCCAGCGCATAGCCAGGTAATGCACCATCGATGGCCGGCGCCTTGCGCGGCCGCTTGACGACCACACGATGCGTCGCCAGCGCCAGCGCCGCCTGCAACAATTGCGCAGCATCGTCGTCGGCACCGACCAGCGGCCGGAATACGCGCATTTCCTTTTTCACCAACGAGCTTTTCTCGCGGTGCGGAAACATCGGGTCGAGATAGATGACCTGGGGCGGCTCCAGCGACCAGTTCCGCATCAAATCGATGGCGTTGCCGAGGCACAAGTGCATGCGCCCGATGATCGGCCCCACTTCCGGGTCGGCAACGGCACGCGCCATGCCGTCGGCGAGCAAGGCGCCAACCAGTGGATTGCGCTCGACCAGCGTGACGCTGCAACCCAGTTGGGCGAGCAGAAAGGCATCGCGACCCAAGCCCGCCGTGGCATCGAGAACCGTCGGGCGTACGCCCGGCTGGATACCGACCGCCTTGGCGATCATCTGGCCGCTGCCACCGCCATGCTGACGGCGATGCGCCACCGCGCCCTCGAGGAAATCGACGCGCACCGGGCCGGACGCCCCTGCCCCGAGTTCCTGCAACTGCAAGCCATCAGCCCCCAGTTGCAAGGCAAACCCGGCCTCACCGGTTTGCGGCAGGCCAAGCGCTTCGGCCAGCGCGACCACCCTGCCCGCAAACGCCGGCGCCAGGGCCTCGATGCGAACAGCCACGCTGCTGCTCACAAGTCCGGCCTCAGAGTTCGGAGCTTGCCGCACCTGAAGGCATGGCGCTGGCAGCTTCTGCCGGGGGCGACGCCACGTCTGCCCCAGAATCCTCGCTGGCTTTGCCGGCCAGCTTCTGGCGGCGTTTCTCTTCCTGCTTGCTCTTCTTGGCGAGGTCTCTCTGGCGCTTTTCGAACTGGTAGTTTGGTTTGGCCAAGGGGCCTCCTCTGATCGCCGATATGGCGGAAGAACGGGTAAGTGGAAGCATGCCACAATGCAAAACGCCAACCGGGTGAGGGTTGGCGTTTTTCCCTCGAATTTCGAGGGGGTGTTCTGGTGGCCAATCGCGGAATCGAACCACGGACACGCGGATTTTCAATCCGCTGCTCTACCAACTGAGCTAATTGGCCAAAAGGAGGGCGCATTATAGCGAGGTGAATCGGGCTCCGCAAGGACATATTGCATTTTTCAGGCACTCACACCCGCTGCAGCAGCGGATATCACGGACCCAGCGGCGGCGACTGGCGATACAGCTCCGAATAGTCTTCGGGCGGCGGCGGTGGCGGCAATGGAGGGAACCAGGCGGCGAAGGCAATCCGGGCAACCGCCCCCTTGCCACGCGGATTGGGGCGAAGACTGGCGCGGGTGCCGTGCTGGTTGGCAATTTCCTGGACGATGGCAAGACCGAGGCCACTGCCTTCGGTGGTGGCATCATCGACTCGATAGAAACGCTCGAACACCAGTTCGGCCTGCTCTTCCGAGATGCCGACACCGTCATCCTCGACCTCCAGCACGATGGTGCTGCCGACATCGATGATCCGGCAGGTGACGTGGCCGCCGGAGGGGGTGTAGCGGATGGCGTTGTCGATCAGGTTCTTGGCCAGTTCACGCAGCAGGAACGGGTTGCCGGTAATCATCGCCTTGCCGGCGGACTCGTAGCCGAGATCGATGTTCTTTTCCAGCGCGATGATGACCCAGTCTTCGACCACCTCGCGGACCAGTTGGGAAATATCGGTCGGTTCGTGTTTCTGCTGGCCGATTTCGCTGCCTTCCGTTCGCGCCAGTGTCAGCAGCTGATTGACCAGGCGGCCGGCCCGGTCGACGCCGGTGGCGATCTGGCGCAGCGCGTGCCGCAGCGCGGCGGGATCGGTTTCGCGGGCGGCGAACTGGGCCTGGGTCTTCAGCCCGGTCAACGGTGTCCGCATCTGGTGCGCAGCGTCGGCAACGAAGCGTTGCTGCGCCTCGACGTTACGCTTCATGCGCTCGAGCATTTCGTTGAAGGCCTCGACCAGCGGCTCCAGCTCTTCCGGCACCCGGCGGGTGGCGATGGGCGAAAGGTCGGCCGGGTCGCGGTCCTCGATCGTGTTGCGCAGCCGGGTCAGCGGGCGCAGGCCGCGCGACAGGCCGAACCAGACCAGCATGACCGCCAGCGGAATGATGATGAACTGCGGCAGGATGACGCTGGCGACGATACGGTTGGCCAGTTGTGTCCGTTTTTCGGTGGTTTCGGCGACCTCGACCAGCACCCATTGCTCCACCGGCATCTGCGAATCGGCGAGGTAGGAATAGGCAACACGAATGTCCTGGCCCTTGTATTCCATGTCGCGGAAATAGATTTCCCCCGGCACGATTCCGGCCATGCCGGTGAAAGTCGGTGCCGGCAGATCCATGTCACCAACGAGCAGCTTCTGGTCCTGGGTCAGGACATGGAAATAGACGCTGTCGAGTTCATCGGCGCGCAGCATCGCACGCGTCGAAGCGTGCAGGGAGATCACCGGCTTGCCTTCAACCAGCTGAACCTGGCGGCTGATCGTGGCGACATGCTCGCGCAGCGATTGGTCGTAAGGAAAATTGGCGACGTTGTTGGCGAAGTAGTGCGTAAACGCAATACTCAAGGGCCAGACGAACAGCAACGGCGCCAGCATCCAGTCGAGGATCTCGCCAAACAGCGAGCGCTCGGTTTCCGGCGACATCGGGCCACCGCTGGCGGCGGCGCTATTCGGTTTGCGGTCGCTCAAGGCAATAACCCAGCCCGCGCACCGTGGCGATCTTCACACCGCCTGGCTCCAGCTTCTTGCGCAAGCGGTGTACGTAAACCTCGATGGCATTGTGGCTGACCTCTTCGCCCCAGCCGCACAGATGGTCGACCAGTTGATCCTTGCTGACCAGGCGCCCCATGCGGGTCAGCAGCACTTCGAGCAAACCGACTTCGCGCGCCGACAGGTCGAGCGAAGCGCCATCGATCTGGGCCACACGGCCGACCTGGTCATAGCTCAGCGCACCGCACTGGATGGTCGGTGCAGTCCCGGCGGAACGCCGGGTCAACGCACGGACACGGGCCTCCAGCTCGGCCAGTTCGAAGGGCTTGACCATGTAGTCGTCGGCCCCGAGATCAAGACCCTTGACCCGGTCATGGGTACCGTCGAGCGCCGTCAGGATCAGCACCGGCAACTGCGAGTTGCGTGAGCGCAGGCGCTTGAGGACATCAAGCCCGGACAGTTTCGGCAGGCCGAGATCGAGAATCAGCAGATCATAGGAAACGGTGAGCAGCGCCGTATCGGCATCCAGGCCATTGGCCGCCCAGTCGACGGCGTAACCCGCCTGACGCAACGAACGGGAGAGGCCATCGGCAATGATGGCATCGTCCTCAGCAATCAGAATTCGCATGTTTCGAACCACCCTTTGCTGGCGTAAGCATTTTGTAAGCCGGCCGCAGTAATCTGAGCGGGCTGTTCTCCTTTTATGGTCTTGGAGTTCGAGGCGCAAGCCCCGACTCAGGGGGTGACCCGATCCTGCACTGGGTAGCCCCCTACCGTTTTTTTCCCCTGAAGCCTGACAAGTCTAGCAAATAAAAGCGCCGGCGGTTTTCCTGCACGGCGAGGCGTCGACCGCAGGATTGTGAAGCGCTAGTGCGAGCGCGGCGCCGAGGCACCGATCCCGGTTTCCGAGCGAATCAGCTGATCCTGAAACAGCGCACGCTCCCGGCACGCCTGCGGCGAACGGTCGAGCAGCGAAATCCCCCAGATCGCCAGGAAAGCCAGCGGCATCGAAACGATCGCCGGTGAAGCATACGGGAACAATGCCGAACCCGCCGGATTACCGAGCACGCTTTCCCAGACCACCGGCGAAAGAACTGTCAGCAACAGTGCCGAAAACAGGCCGAGAAAACCGCCGATCGTCGCCCCGCGGGTCGTGCAATCCCGCCACAGCACGGCCATGAAGAGCACCGGGAAATTGGCCGAGCAGGCGATCGAGAACGCCAGCATCACCATGAAGGCCACATTCTGGTGTTCGAAGACGATACCGAGCACGACAGCCACCAGACCCAGCGAGAAGGTCGTCAGCTTGGACACCCGCCGCTCTTCTTCCGACGTCGCCGCCCCCTTGCGCAGTACCGTGGCGTAAAGGTCATGCGAGACCGCCGATGCGCCGGACAGCGTCAAACCGGCAACCACGGCAAGAATGGTGGTGAAGGCGACCGCTGCGATGAAGCCGAGGAACAGATCGCCGCCGAGCGCGCTGGCGAGGTGGATGGCCGCCATGTTGGCGCCGCCCTGCAAGCCGTTGGCAACCTTGCCGCCGATGAAATACGGGCCGGGATTGGCGACCAGACTGACGATGGCGCCGAAGCCGATGATGAAGGTCAGGACGTAGAAATAACCGATCCACAAGGTCGCCCAGGCAACCGACTTGCGCGCCTCGCGGGCATTGGCCACAGTGAAAAAGCGCATCAGGATGTGCGGCAGGCCGGCGGTGCCGAACATCAGCGCCAGCCCGACGGAAACAGCCGACACCGGGTCCTTGATCAAGCCGCCGGGGGCCATCAGCGCATCCTTCAGGACATGCAGGTCGGTCGCCCGGGAGAACAGCGCATCCGGATTGAAACCGACGCCGAACAGCACCGCCAGCGCCATCAGCGTGGTCCCGGCCAGCAACAGCACTGCCTTGTTGATCATCACCCAGGTGGTCGAGGTCATGCCGCCCAGCAGCACGTACATCATCATGACGATGCCGACCATGATCACCGCGTAGGCGTATTCGAGCCCGAACAGGATCTTCACCAGTTGTCCGGCACCGACCATCTGGGCGATCAGGTAGAACAGCACGACCAGCAGCGAGCCGAGCGCGGCCAGGCTGCGCACCGGCTTCTGCGAGAAGCGGTAGGCGGCGACATCGGCAAAGGTGAATTTGCCGAGATTACGCAGGCGCTCGGCCATCAGGAAGGTAATCACCGGCCAGCCGACCAGCCAGCCGATGGAAAAGATCAGGCCGTCGAAACCGCTGACGAAAACCAGGCCGGAAATACCGAGGAAGGACGCCGCCGACATGTAGTCGCCGGCAATCGCCAGACCATTTTGAAACCCGGAAATGCCACCCCCGGGCGAATAGAAATCGGCGGATGAACGGCTGCGCGCCGTCGCCAGCCGCGTCATCCACAAGGTCGCACCGACGAAAAAGATGAAAGTAGTGATCGCCGACCAGTTGGTCGGCTGGCGCGGCCCGAGCCCGACCGAAGGCATCGCCACCGCAACGCCGGCCACCGCCAGCGTCGCCGCAACCAGCACCAGATACCTGGCCAACAGCGTCATTTCAGCGCCTGCCGACGGATTTCCATCGACTCCTCATCGAACTCGCGATTGGCCCGACGCACATATATTGCGGTCAACCCCACCGTCAGGACAATAATCGACAGCCCCAGCGGCACGCCGACGGTTACCGTCATGCCCGCGAAAACCGGGGTAGCGATCCAGTCCGGACGAAAGGCAACCAACAGAATGAAGGAGAAGTAGGCGATCACGACCAGTGCCGCCAGCGAAAAGGCAAAACGGTTACGTTTCCTGACCAGCGCCTGAAAACGCGGATTTTCCCGGATATGAACGCAACTCGCAGCATGCTTTTGCATGAAGACTTCTCCATCGGACCCAAGGCCCGGTGACGCAAAGGCCGCAAGAATAACGCATTCCGGAAAATGGTGCGACGCCGCAAAACGGGGTACCAAGAAAAAGCCCCGCACAGGGCGGGGCTTCCTTGAGCAAAAGGCTCAGCCGGGCAATTACATGCCCATGCCGCCCATGCCACCCATACCGCCCATGCCGCCCATGTCGGGCATGCCGCCGGCCGGCTTGTCTTCAGCCAGTTCAGCAACCATGCACTCGGTGGTCAGCATCAGGCCAGCCACGGAGGCAGCGTTCTGCAGTGCGGTGCGGGTCACCTTGGTCGGGTCGAGAACGCCCATTTCGACCATGTCGCCGTACTCGCCGGTGGAAGCGTTGTAACCGTAGTTACCCTTGCCACGCTGGACCTTGTCGACAACAACCGACGGCTCGTCACCGGCGTTGGCGACGATTTCGCGCAGCGGCTGTTCCATGGCGCGCAGGACGATCTTGATACCTGCGTCCTGGTCGTGGTTGTCACCCTTCAGCTTGCTGATGGCAGCACGGGCACGGATCAGGGCAACGCCGCCGCCGGCGACGATGCCTTCTTCCACGGCAGCGCGGGTAGCGTGCAGTGCGTCTTCAACGCGGGCCTTCTTTTCCTTCATTTCGACTTCGGTGGCTGCGCCAACCTTGATCACGGCAACGCCGCCAGCCAGCTTGGCAACACGTTCCTGCAGCTTTTCCTTGTCGTAATCGGAGGTAGCTTCCTCGATCTGGATGCGGATCTGCTTGACGCGGGCTTCAATGGCAGCAGCTTCGCCGGCGCCGTCGATGATCGTGGTGTTTTCCTTGGCGACTTCGATGCGCTTGGCCTGGCCCAGATCCTTCAGGGTAGCCTTTTCCAGCGTCAGGCCGGTTTCTTCAGCGATCACGGTACCGCCGGTCAGGATGGCGATATCTTCCAGCATGGCCTTGCGACGGTCACCAAAGCCCGGGGCCTTGACGGCAACGGTCTTCAGGATGCCACGGATGTTGTTCACAACCAGCGTAGCCAGGGCTTCGCCATCGACATCTTCAGCGATGATCAGCAGCGGACGGCCGGCCTTGGCAACTTGTTCCAGGATCGGCAGCAGGTCACGGATGTTCGAGATCTTCTTGTCGAACAGCAGGACGAACGGGTTTTCCAGCAGGGCTTGCTGCTTGTCACCGTTGTTGATGAAGTACGGCGACAGGTAGCCGCGGTCGAACTGCATGCCTTCGACGACGTCGAGTTCGTTGGCCAGGGACTTGCCATCTTCAACAGTGATGACGCCTTCCTTGCCGACCTTTTCCATGGCATTGGCGATGATTTCGCCGATGTCGGAATCGGAGTTGGCGGAGATCGAACCAACCTGGGCGATTTCCTTGGTGGTGGTGCACGGCTTGGAGATAGCCTGCAGTTCGGTGATCGTGGCAGCAACTGCCTTGTCGATACCGCGCTTCAGATCCATCGGGTTCATGCCGGCGGCAACGTACTTCATGCCTTCGCGGACGATCGATTGGGCCAGCACGGTGGCGGTGGTGGTGCCGTCACCGGCGATGTCGGAGGTCTTGGAAGCAACTTCCTTGACCATCTGGGCGCCCATGTTGGCGAACTTGTCCTTCAGTTCGATTTCCTTGGCGACGGAAACGCCGTCCTTGGTCACGGTCGGGCCGCCGAACGAACGCTCGAGCACGACATTGCGGCCCTTCGGACCGAGGGTAACCTTGACTGCGTCGGCGAGGACATTGATGCCTTCGACCATGCGGGCACGTGCGGAATCACCGAATTTGACTTCTTTGGCTGCCATTTATAGCTCCTGAATTTTTAGCTGTAGAGAACGTCGACCGCAGAATTACTTCTGCAGGACACCCATGATGTCTTCTTCACGCATGACCAGGACTTCCTGACCATCAACCTTGACGGCCTGGCCGGCGTACTTGCCGAACAGGACGCGATCGCCGACCTTGACGTCGAGAGCGATCTGCTTGCCGTTGTCGTCGCGCTTGCCCGGACCGATGGCCAGAACTTCACCCTGATCCGGCTTTTCGCCAGCGGAATCGGGGATGACGATGCCGGAAGCAGTGGTGCGCTCGGCTTCGACGCGCTTGACGATCACGCGGTCATGCAAAGGACGAATGTTCATAGATAACTCTCCTGAAGTTGTGTTCATAACACTGGAAATTGGCCGGCCGCACGAAATGCGGTACCGGGACCGGCGAGGGCTGTTGTTAGCACTCATCGCCGGCGAGTGCTAATAATAGGGACGCAACAGCGTTATTTCAAGAGCCCGGTGCAAAATTTCCTGTTGTTGGTTGCTCGGCTTGAAGGTTCGGCGCAAGAAGACGGCACGCCTGCATGCAGGCTCATGAACTACCGCTCCCGCTAATTTCAGCTGTTCGGCCGAAGCGGACAGTGACACGTCGGCCAGTGTCAGACAGCAATCTAGCTCAGATCTGCCGTTCGGCGTTTGATGGCGTCGAACGGCAGCTTCTTCACCTGATGAATACGTGCTCCCGCCCCAAAGTCGTCCTTGGATTTATTGGTGGCTGTTCATCAAACAAAGGGATCAGCTTCGCATTAATTATGGGTGCTGCAATTATGGATTCCATTAATACAAGAGGTAAATAATAAAAATTATCACGAGGGTTATTGCGCCCCGTTTTTTTTCAACAGAAGGGTCTTTGCTTGTCATGAATTGCATAAACTTGGATTTTTTTTCGAATTCATCACATTCCTTTTGCTTTTTATTTTGCTCAATCTCCTGTTGTTTTTGTGCCGTTTCAAGTTCTCTCCGCATATCAGAAGCCCAGATGGTAAATTTTTTGTAATTTATATCCTGAGCATACTTTTCTATAATTGGTATATTCTGATCCCACTCCGAAAGGGTTTGTAATTGATACTTTGCTACTTCCATCTGGAATTCTTTTTCCCTCACTGTATCAAGAAGTTCTTCCAGGTCCTTCTCGTACCCTGCGTACCCAATATTATTTGCAAAGTCGCGAAATAACCCTATGCTTGACTGAATCGCATCGACACTGGAAAGATTCGCATCATTAAGCTTCGATCGAAATATTCTTTCTTTTTCATTCGCAAGACCAGGAATTCCAAAATAATCTGCTACTGCGTCTAATTTACCGGAGTCTGCGCCAAACTTGGTTAGCAAATATTTATATATTCTTTCGTCGTAAGGGTATACGGCGAAAAGACCGAGAATTTCTTTTTGAATATCAGATTCTGGAATTCTGCCATTTTCGGAATTAAGCAAAATAGCACTAGCCTTCTGCGCTTCTTCCTTGGTGTAATTGTAAATTGCCCCGCCGTGGCGTTCATTTAATGCATCAATTACTGCAGATTTGCTTGCTAAAATGATGCTAGACACAGCAGAATCGAGGGCTTTGACAGTTGCGGGGCTTTTAAAAATTCCGTCCTTCTTGATGGAATTTCCAATGGCTGTTACGCCTTTTGCCATCATGTTGAATATGCCGTGACCAATATTGTCAACTGCGTTACTAAAATTGGCGTAGCTCTGTGGACTACGGTAACCATTTTCCATTGATGGTGCCGGCCCGAAACCGACTAGTTTACTCCTGTTCAATCGGCGCTGCGTTCGATAAGAATCTTTTTGGGCAGTTTCCTCCATGATAGCTTCGTATTGAGAAGCAACTAATTCGAAATGTTCATCCCAAATTTCGTATTCACTTAAATATTTTTCTAAAAAATTTTGCTCATCAATATCGTAAATTGAATTTTCTGCAAGGATACCCAGCGCGGCGTTTACAGATTCATGTAGTACATTTTTAGCAAGCTTATCTGATTTTTCGTAAACGTCATCAAGATTCTCAAATATTTTATAGAAGTCATCATTAATCTTATTGTGCCATTTTTCTTCAATAGGCCTCCATGTCCTATGAATTGAATTGGCAAAAACTTTAGGTGCTGGAACGTCAATGATGTGTCCGAAAAGTTCGATCCGATGCGGTTGTATATTCATTTTTTCTCCTAGTGACCTGGTTGATTGGCTGCTCGAGTAGGTAGCGCAAATAAAGGCAGTTCTGGACATCGCGGGGGCACAACAAACCGGTCGGCGTTGTTTGGTGCTATGAAACAGTTGGCCGCCATGAGTAAGTTTCTTGTACGCACCTCAAAAAAGGCGGTCGTTTCTTCAGCTCCCTAACGAAAAGCTTTTATCTGCCGATGCAGACAAGATTGAAAAAGACGGGAAATAATCTCAGCGGATAAACCTCGTTGGACTGAATCACCGCGTGGGCGTGGTTATGGAGATTGTAAGTCGGGCTTGGCTGAAGTCAATCGAATGACATGAATCGTGAAACGTATGCGTCCACCAGCGTCGTTGTGACATTGGTGATCGACGGAGCGCGTCAGAATAAAAGTGCCGGCAGGCTGTTGTCTACCTGCCAGAAGGCTGTTTGGGCAAACGCTGTTGGCAAGTGATCGGGAATGGCTGGGCCGTTCCTGGAATTTGCCTATACAGGGTTGCCGTCCGGCTTCTCAATCGCCCCGAGCCATGATCCTGTGCTTCGGGAGCAAGTTCGCCGTCACCTGAAACAGGCCGCCCCAATGCGGGCAGCGCATGGATGCCTGACGGTGATGCACTGCATGAATGGCGTCATCGATTCGATGACTGCCGCTTCCGGTGGTGATACCGCCACCGCTGCATAGCTAGAACAGCTGGGTAGTGAGAGTTTCTGTTGGTGGCCGCTAAGCGCCGAAACCTGCCACTCACCAGCTGCCGGCGGAAAGTCTCCTAAGGCCGAATCCCGGAAATTCAAAACAGAAAGGCCCGGCAATTACCGGGCCTTTCTTAGATCGGTCGTTTGACAGACCCTATTCCTTACCATCACCATCACCAACTCGGTTCGCGCTCCGGCGTGGCGGTGATCTGGTGGATGCTCAGGTCCGCCCCCTGGTATTCCTCTTCCTGATCGAGGCGCAGGCCGAAAATCAGCTTCAGCGCGCCGTAGACCGCAAAACCGCCGGCCAGCGCGATGGCGATGCCGAAAACGGTCATCACCAGTTGCGACATGAAGGCGACGCCGCCGGCGCCGCCGAGGGCCTGGCTGCCGAAGATCCCGGCGGCGATCCCGCCCCAGGCGCCGCAGATGCCGTGCAGCGGCCAGACGCCGAGCACGTCGTCGATCTTCCAGCGATTCTGGGTCAGCGTAAACATGATGACGAACAGCGCGCCGGCGACGGCGCCAACGACCAGCGCCCCCATCGGGTGCATCAAATCTGAGCCAGCGCACACGGCAACCAAGCCGGCGAGCGGGCCGTTATGGACGAAGCCCGGGTCGTTCTTGCCCAGCACCAGCGCTGCCAGAATGCCGCCGACCATAGCCATCAGCGAGTTGATGGCGACCAGCCCGGAGATGTTCTCGATCGTCTGCGCGCTCATGACGTTGAAGCCGAACCAGCCGACCGTCAGGATCCAGGCGCCAAGGGCCAGGAAAGGAATGGATGAAGGCGGGTGCGCCGAGATGCGGCCGTCCTTCGTGTAACGGCCATAGCGGGCACCAAGAAGGAGCACGGCGGGCAGCGCGATCCAGCCGCCCATCGCATGCACCACGACGGAACCGGCGAAATCGTGGAAGGGCGCACCAAAAGTGACCGTCAGCCAGTCCTGGATGCCGAAGGCCTTGTTCCAGGCGATGCCTTCGAAGAACGGATAGACGAAACCGACGAGCAGGAAGGTTGCGGCCAGTTGCGGGTAGAAGCGCGCGCGCTCGGCAATGCCGCCGGAGATGATCGCGGGGATGGCCGCGGCAAAGGTCAGCAGGAAGAAGAACTTGGTCAGCTCATAGCCGTTCTTTTCCATCAGCGTTTCGACACCGGAAAAGAAATTGATGCCGTAGGCGATGCTGTAGCCGATGAAGAAGTAGGCAATGGTCGACATGGCAAAATCGGTCAGGATCTTGACCAGGGCATTGACCTGGCTCTTCTTGCGGACCGTGCCGACCTCGAGAAAGGCGAAGCCGGCATGCATGGCGAGGACCATGATGCCGCCCAACAAAATGAACAAGACGTTGCTGCCGGAATGCAGATTTTCCATGAAAGCCCCCAGATAAAATTTGGAGGCAAGGAAAGCAAGCACCATTCCAGTGCATAAAACCCATTACGAATCAGTGCATTGCATTTTGCACCAATCCGGAATCCGCACCACCGCCGTGCATCACGGCGTCACGCAGCCCCGGATCGGTGCGCTGATGTTCAGTCCGGCACGTAACCCTGTGGCAACAGCACCCAGATACGGCCATTCTGTTTCATCCGCCCGGCCAGCGCGCCGGCTTCCTTGCCAAAGCCCCAGAAGAAGTCGGCACGGACTGCGCCGCGGATGGCACCGCCGGTGTCCTGGGCCATGACCAGGCGGTTCAGCGGCTGCGCCGAATTGGGGCGCGTCGTTGCCAGAAAGACCGGCGCCCCCAGCGGAATCGAACGCGGGTCGATGGCAATGCTGCGTTCGGCGGTCAGCGGCACACCGAGCGCGCCGATTGGTCCGTCATTGCTGGCCGGCATTTCGCGGAAGAAGACATAGCTCGGATTGCTGTTGAGCAGTTCGTCCAGACGTTCGGGATTGGCCCGCGCCCAGGCCTGGATGCCCTGCATCGAGGCTTCTTCCAGTTTCAGGTCGCCACGCTCGACGAGCAGGCGTCCGATCGAACGATAGGGATGACCGTTCTGATCGGCGTAATTGACTCGCATCATGCTGCCATCGGGCAGGCGAATACGTCCGGAACCCTGGATCTGCAGGAAGAAGAGTTCGATGGCGTCATCCACCCAGGCCAGCGTTTTCGCCGGCAGTTTGTCGCCCTGGGTCAGGATCTCGCCGCGCGGCCAGTAAGGCACCACCTTGTTGCCCTCGACACGGCCGCGCACGCGCTTGCCCTTCAGTTCGGGGAAAAGATCACCCAGCTCGACGGTCAGCAGGTTGTCCGGCACGCCATGCACCGGATGCGCAAAGTTCTTGCCGGGCTTGCGGCTGCCAAGCAGCAGCGGCTCGTAGTAGCCGGTGACCATGCCATCGACGGCGCTGGTATCGGCCGGCGAGACCGCGTGCGGCTGCAGGTGGGTTTCGAAGAAACTGCGCACGGCGGCATCCGACTTGCCGTCGACCGTTTCGGCCAGCGCGCAGATCTGGCGCCAGACTTCGGCGCCACTGCGGTTGCGCAGACCACGGCAGCTTTGCTGGAAAGCTGGCCAGGCGGCGGCGTGGGCATCGTCCTGCCAGCCCGGCAGATCGCTCCAGGTGGCCGGCGTGAAAACACGGGAAAAAGCCGGTGGTGCGACCGGTTTTTCCACTGCCGGACATACCGGGCAGGCGGCGCAAGCCGGGCAACTGGCCGGCTTTTCGGCGGGCTGTCCGAGCTCAGGCAAGGTTGAACAACCCGCCAGCAGAAGGGCGGCGGCGAACAGGGCGGCTTGGAGTTTTCGCATGGCTTTCGTTAGAGTGGGCGACTTCGCCACGCAGTATACCCGCCACCATGACCGACTCTGCCCAACTCGAACGTCTGCTCTCCCGCGCCGAACATGTGCTCGGCCGTCTCGAAGCTGTCCTGCCGCCGGTGCCGCCGCTGCCCGACTGGAAATCCGCCGTCGCCTTCCGCTGGCGCAAGAATGCCGGCCGCGGCTGGCTGCAGGGCGTCGCCAAGCCGCACCCGATCCGCCTCGCCGATATCGAAACCGTTAACGACCAGAAGGCGCGCATCGTCGCCAACACCCGCCAGTTCGTCGCCGGCCAGGGCGCCAACAACGTGCTGCTGACCGGCGCCCGTGGCTGCGGCAAGTCGTCGCTGGTGAAGGCCGTGCTCAACGAGTTCTCGGCCGACGGCCTGCGCCTGATCGAGGTCGACAAGAACGACCTGATCGACCTGCCGGATATTGTCGATATGGTCGAAGGTCGACCGGAGAAATTCATCATCTTCTGCGACGACCTGTCGTTCGAAGCCGGCGAAACCGCCTACAAGGCGCTGAAATCGGTGCTCGACGGCTCGGTCGCGGCACCGCCGGACAACGTGCTGATTTACGCCACCTCGAACCGTCGCCACCTGATGCCCGAGTACATGTCGGAGAATCTGGAAATCCAGCGCGTCGGCGACGAGATTCATCCGGGCGAAGCGGTCGAGGAAAAGATCTCGCTGTCCGAACGTTTCGGCCTGTGGATTTCCTTCTACCCGTTCTCGCAGGACGATTACCTGGCGGTGTTCGCGCACTGGGCGCGGCAACTCGGCGTCAGCGAAGCCGTGATCGCTGCCAGCGAACGCGAGTCGCTGAACTGGGCGCTGTCGCGCGGTTCGCGCTCGGGCCGCGTGGCCTGGCAGTTCGCCCGCGATCTGGCCGGGCGCCAGGACGACGGGACGGCGGCATGAGCGCTGTCGTACGCGTCGCCGCTGCCGTCATGCTGCGCTCGGACGGGCGCGAATTCCTGCTCGCCCAGCGCCCGGAAGGCAAGGTGTACGCCGGCTACTGGGAATTTCCCGGCGGCAAGGTCGAAGCCGGCGAGAGCATGCGCGATGCGCTGGTGCGCGAACTGCACGAGGAAATGGGCATCACCGTAACCGCGTGCACGCCGTGGCTGACCCGGCGGTTCACCTACCCGCACGCAACGGTCCATCTCGAATTCTGGCGCGTTACCGCGTGGACCGGAGAAATCGGCATTACCGGGCCGCTCGAACATGCTGCGGTCGACTGGCAGGAAAAGGCAAAAAGCCCGACGGTGGAACCCATCCTGCCGGCCAACGGACCGATCCTGAAAGCGCTGTCGCTGCCTGAAACAATGCTGATCACGCATGCCGAAGGCGACGGCACACAGGCCCAGTTGGCCCGCCTGGCCGCCCGGCTGAAGCAGCACGAAGGCTCTCTGCCGCCGCTGATCCAGTTGCGTGACAAGCAACTGCCGGCGAACGAGCGGCAGGCGTTTGCCGCTGCGGTCGTCGACCTGGCGCATGCGCATGGCGCGCTGGTCGTCATCAACGACGATGCCGCACTCGCCCGCGATTGCGGCGCCGATGGCCTGCACCTGTCGGCGGGCGCACTGGCGGCAACACAGCAGCGCCCGGATTTTGCCTGGGTCGGCGCGTCCTGCCATACGGCCGGAGAAGTCGCCCGTGCCGGCGAACTGGAACTTGATTACGCGCTGCTCGGCCCGGTTCTGCCGACACCGACGCACCCGGAACATCCGGGCATCGGCTGGGATGAATTCGCCGCACGGCGTGCCGACAACGGCATTCCCGTGCTGGCGCTCGGCGGCATGCAGGAAAGCCTGCGCGCAACGGCAATGGCGCACGGCGCCCACGGCATCGCACTGATGCGCGGCTGGTAAGACGGCGGAGTTTTAGTCGCGGTTCTGTTCGCGGAAATCGGTGCCCGGTGCACCGATCTCGTCGTCGGTCGGCTGGCCGGGGATGCTGTAGCTGCCGGCAGCCCAGGCGCCCAGGTCGATCTGCTTGCAACGTTCGGAGCAGAACGGCCGCCAGGCGTTTTCCGGAGCCCACAGGGCATCTTTCCCGCACTGCGGACAACGGACGTAACGTGGTTTGCTCATCGACGGGAAATCAGAGATTGCAGAAGGTCAGGTCGAACTCGACATCGCGTTCGCAACTGCGGGCCTTCAGTTCATTGACCGGCGGCTTGGTGAAGCGGATGTTGAGGAAATACTTGTTGGCACTGACTTCCGGTACAGCGGCTTCATCGGCCGCCAGCGACACGCGTACCATCTGCGCCGAGGTGCCGCCGAGATTGAGCTGAAACTGGCCGTTGACCGCAACATGCCGCTTCGGCCGGCCGCTGGAACGCAGCAGGCGAAGCACGATGGCCGATGCGTCGCGCAGCGCGAACATCGGCTTGCTCCAGCTTTCCAGCGCTGCCCGCCGGGCTTCCACGTCACGATGCAGCCACCAGTGATAGGACGGCAGGTCGAATTCGCAGACCCCGCCGGGAATCGCCGCCCGGCTCTTGATGCTCATCAGCCAGTCGTTGTCGCGCAGGTACTGGCCGAGCTTGCCGCTCATGCCGAGCAGCGCGGCCGAGGATTGCTCGATTTCGTACAGCGCGCCGGACAGGGCTTCTTCGGAAATATCGGGATTGTTGCGAAAGGCAAGCAGCGTCTGCCGCTGCCGTTCGAGCTCCTGGATCAGGTCCATCTTCAGGTCGGCACGACCGGCCGCCTCAAGAATCTCGAACAGGGTCACCAGTGCTGCATGATGTTCGTGCTGGCCGTCCGCCCGTGCGAAGTACGCCGTCTTCTCGAAGAGGTCTTCGAGACGCAACAGCGTGCGGATGCGCTCGTTGAACGGATATTCGTAGGTGATCACTCGGCCGGCTTCCGGAATCGGAAAAATTTGCTGAATTCTGAGCTATTTGCATGCAAATCTCAACAGTTTGCTTTAGGTATTTTCATTGCCGTTTGCAAATACTTCAGATGCAGCGCCGCGACCTGCGGGTCAAGCATCGCCCGCTCGCCATCATTGACCAGGACATCATCGGCAATCGCCAGCCGTTGCTCGCGACTCGCCTGCGCCGCCAGGATGGCGCGCGCTTCCTCGACCGACAAGCCGCTGCGGGCCATCACCCGTTCGATTTGCAGGCTTTCCGGGCAGTCGACGACAAGGATGCGCTGACAGCGCTCGCGATAGCTGCCGGACTCGACCAGCAGCGGCACGGCCAGGATGACGTAAGGGGCTGCTGCGGCCTGGCAACGTTGAGCCGACAGGCTGCGGATCAGCGGATGCAGGATGCCCTCCAGGCGGCTGCGCGCCAGCGGATCGGCAAAGGCCAGCCGGCGCATGGCGGCGCGATCCAGCGCCCCGGCAGCATCGGCAATGGCCGGGCCGAACGCGTCCAGCAGCGCCGGCATGGCGGCACCGCCGGGCGCCGTCAGTTCATGGGCAATCGCATCGGTATCGACCAGGGGTACGCCCCGGGCAACGAACAGATCGGCGACGGTACTCTTGCCGCTACCGATCCCGCCCGTCAGGCCGACGACGTAATCGCTCACGTCCGGCTCATTGGCAACTTTCCGGACGGCTTTTCGGGAGCGCTTCCAGCAGCGCCGCCTGCAGTGCTTCAAGGCGCTCGGTCGGACCACGCAGTTCAAGCCGCAGGTTTCCTTCCTTGTCCGGGCGGATACCGAGTCGCGCCGAGCGCACGCCCTGCGCCTGCAATTCAGCCAGGCGCTCCTTGCCGCCTTTTTCGCTGCTGAAGACGCCCAGCGAAATGGCATGACGCACCGGACCGTCCTGGACGACGAAGTAATCGGAGACACCGAGGGTTTTCAGTTCCTGAGCCTTCTTTTCGGCAGTCGCCTTGTTGGCGAGCGGCGGGATGTGCACCCACCAGCCACTGCCGTCGCCGCCGGTTGCCAGTCGCAGCGCAGTGAAGTCGTTGAAACCGCCGCCAAGCACGCGCGACACCCGCTCGGCTTCAGCCAGCGACAGCGTTTCCCAGCGCAGGCAGGCCTGCGGCGCTGACGCAGCAGCAGGCTCCTCCTCCTCAGTCGCTGGTGCCGGTGCTGGCTCGGGCTCGGCAGCAGGTGCGACCGCCGGTGCCGGCGGCTCGCCACGGGCAACGATGTTGATGCGCTCCGGCTGCACCTGCTGGGCCAGCCGGACGCCCTCATCAACGTCCGCCGTACCGATCAGCCCGGTGGAAAAAGCGTAGAACAACAGATTGGCAAGGACGAGGACGAAGACCAGGGCTTTCACGCGCTCACCCTACCTTGGGCAGATGCTTCAGCGATTCGACGATGGCCTCGGCCGGGTATTCGTAATCCTCCAGCTTGCCGGCGAAATACTTGTCGTACGACGCCATGTCGAAGTGGCCGTGGCCGGTCAGGCAGAACAGGATCGTTTTGGCTTCGCCGGTCGCCTTGCAGCGCAGCGCCTCGTCGATGGCGGCGCGGATCGCGTGACAGGATTCCGGCGCCGGGATGATGCCTTCGGCACGGGCGAACTGGACGCCGGCTTCGAAGGTGCCAACCTGCGGCACTGCGATGGCTTCGAGCTGCTTTTCGTGGAACAGTTGCGACAGCAGCGGCGAGGCGCCGTGATAACGCAGGCCACCGGCGTGGATGCCGGGCGGCATGAAGTCGTGGCCGAGCGTGTACATCTTCATGATCGGCGTATAGCCGGAGGCGTCGCCGTAATCGTAGGTGTAGGCGCCCTTGGTCAGCGTCGGGCAGGAGGTCGGTTCAACCGCGACGCAGCGCAGATTGGTCGCCCGCTTGTCGCCGGCCGCCTTGTCGGCGAGGAAGGGGAAGGCGATGCCGCCGAAGCTGGAACCGCCGCCGCAGGGCCCGAAGATCACGTCCGGGTAGAGGCCGATCTTGTCGAACTGCTTCTTGGCTTCGAGGCCGATCACCGTCTGGTGCAGCAGCACGTGGTTGAGCACCGAACCGAGCGTGTAGCAGGTGCCAGGATCGGCAGCGGCTTCCTCGACGGCTTCCGAGATCGCCAGGCCGAGCGAGCCCTGGCAGTCCGGATCAGCGGCCAGCGCGGCGCGGCCGGCGTTGGTCAGATTAGTCGGCGAGGCAAAGACCTCGGCGCCCCAGGTCTGCATCATCGAGCGGCGGAAGGGCTTCTGCTGATAGCTGACATTGACCATGAAGACGCGCACCGGCAAGCCGAACATCTGGCCGGCGTAGGCGATCGACGAACCCCACTGGCCGGCGCCGGTTTCGGTGGTCAGTTTCTTGGTGCCGGCGAGCTTGTTGTAGAAAGCCTGCGGCACGGCGGAATTCGGCTTGTGCGAACCGGCCGGCGAGACGCCTTCGTACTTGAAGAAGATCTTCGCCGGCGTGCCCAGCATCTGCTCCAGGCGCAGCGCCCGACAGAGCGGCGCCGGACGCCATTGCGCGTAGATCTGGCGGACTTCCTCGGGAATCGGAATCCAGCGCTGGGCGCTCATTTCCTGTTCGAGGATGGGATCAGGGAAAATCGCCCCCATCGCTTCCGGCGGCACCGGGTTGCCGTCCGGCCCGAGCGGCGGCGCCGGCGGATTGGCCAGGTCGGCAACGACGTTGTACCAGTGGGTGGGGATTTCTTCCTGTTCCAGATTGATGCGCAACGGTGTCATGTTTTTCTCTCTCCCTGCGGTCTGTGCCGCAAAGGCGCTAAATTACTCCAAATCGCCGCCCGGACCAAGGGCGCGCGGTGGCGATCCGGGGTAAAGTAGCGCCTGCTTTTTGCCCGAAAAACCGTGTCGACCGCAAACTTTCACCCCCTGCAATGTCATGCCACCGGCAATCCACCGGCCGGGCTGGAAATCCATGTTTCTGCCAGCCGCGCGGACAATGGCGACCTGCATCTGACTTACCGCCTGCACGGCGCCGCCGCTGCCATGCTGGTGCCGCCGCCAGCAACACCTGGAGCGGCCGACGGCCTGTGGCAGCACACCTGCTGCGAAGCCTTCATTGCTGCGGTCGACGGCCCGGAATACCGGGAATTCAATTTCTCGCCGTCCGGCCAGTGGGCGATCTACGATTTCGCCGACTACCGCCAGCACAACACCGGCTGGCATGCGCCGGCAGCGCCCCGCATCGACTGCTCGCGTAATGGCGATAGCCTGCTGCTGAGCGCCGACATCCCCGCCGCGCTGCTGCCCGCTGGCGCCGCCCGCCTCGGCCTGACTGTCGTTGCCGAAACAGCAGCCGGCGACAAAACCTACTGGGCACTGACCCACGCCGGCGCCCAACCCGACTTCCACCTTGCCGCCAGCTTCACGCTGCCCCTGCCATGACGCAATCCATTCAATTCGGCATTGACCGCCTGCTTGCCGACCCCGAACTGCGCCGCCCGCTCGCCGGCCGGCGCATCGCCCTGCTCGCCCATCCGGCCTCGGTCACCGCCGACCTGACGCACAGCCTCGACGCGCTGGCCGCGCTGCCCGATCTCAAGCTGACCGCCGCCTTCGGCCCGCAGCACGGGATCAAGGGCGACAAGCAGGACAACATGGTCGAGTCGCCGGATTTCCTCGACCCGCAACATGGCATCCCGATTTTCAGCCTGTACGGCGAAGTGCGCCGGCCGACGGCGGCGATGATGGACACCTTCGACGTGCTGCTGGTCGACCTGCAGGATCTCGGCTGCCGCATCTACACCTTCATCACGACGCTACGCTACGTGCTCGAAGCCGCCGCCGAACACCATAAGACGGTGTGGGTGCTCGACCGCCCGAACCCGGCCGGCCGGCCGGTCGAAGGCTTTACGCTGCGCGACGGCTGGGAGAGTTTCGTCGGCGCCGGCCCGCTACCGATGCGCCACGGCCTGACGATGGGCGAACTCGGCGCCTGGTTCATCGCCCAATTGAAGCTCGACGTCGACTACCGCATCGTCGAAATGCAGGGCTGGCAGCCCGACGCGGCGCCCGGTTTCGGCTGGCCGCTGGGCGAGCGGACCTGGGTCAATCCCAGCCCGAACGCGCCCAACCTGTGGATGGCGCGCGCCTACGCCGGCACCGTCATGCTCGAAGGCGCCACATTGAGCGAAGGACGCGGCACGACGCGACCGCTGGAATTCCTGTTCGGCGCACCGGATATCGACGCGCGCGCCGTGCTCGCCGAGATGCAGGCACTCGCTCCCGAGTGGCTCGCCGGCTGCAAATTGCGCGAATGCTGGTTCGAGCCGACCTTCCACAAATTCCACGGTCAACTGTGCCAGGCGCTGCAAATCCACAGCGAAGGCCCGTATTACGACCACGCCGCGTTCAAGCCCTGGCGGTTGCAGGCACTGGCCTTCAAGGCGATCCGCCGGCTCTACCCGGATTACCCGATCTGGCGCGATTTCGGCTACGAGTACGAATTCGACCGGCTGGCGATCGACCTGATCAACGGCTCGCCGCTGCTGCGCGAGTGGGTCGACGACCCGGCAACGACGCCGGCCGACCTGGAGCGTGCGGTTTTTGCCGATGAAAGCGCGTGGACCGCAGCACGCGAGCCTTTCCTGATCTATCGCTGACGCGATGTTCGCCACCGTCGGCAGCCATCCGCTGGAAACCGCCATCGTCGGCATCTTCGCCGTCGTCTACCTCGGCATGTTCCTCGGCGGCCTGCCGAAACTGAAACTCGACCGCAGCGGCGTCGCCTTGCTCGGCGGCATCGCCATCGTCGGCATCGGCGCGATGAGCACCGAGGAAGCGGCGCGCGCCGTGCATCTGCCGACCATCCTGCTGCTCTTCGCCTTCATGGTCGTGTCGGCGCAGATGCGCCTGGGCGGCTTCTACACCGAAGTCACCCGCCGCGTCGCCGCGCTGCCGCTGACCGAGCCCTGGCTGCTCGGCGCGCTGATCTTCGTCGCCGGCGCACTGTCGGCGGTGTTTTCCAACGACATCGTCTGCCTGGCGATGACGCCGGTGGTCGCCCGCCTGTGCATCGAACGCCGGCTCGACCCGGTGCCTTTCCTGGTCGGCCTGGCCTGCGCCGCCAACATCGGCTCGGCGGCAACGCTGATCGGCAATCCGCAGAACATGCTGATCGGCTCGATGCTGCAACTGCATTTCGCCGACTACCTGCGGCAGGCGCTACCGCCGGTCGTGCTTGGCCTGTTCGCACTGTGGGCCTGGCTGGTTTTTGCCCCGCGCGGGCAGTCGACCGTAAAAATCCCCGATATTGCGGTCGACCGCGAAATTCTGCCGGTTTTCGACCGCCTGCAAAGCGCCAAAGGCCTCACCGTTGCCGCCTGCCTGCTGTTCATCTTCCTGTTCACCGACTGGCCGCGCGAAGTCGTCGCGCTGGTCGGCGCCGGCGTGCTGCTGCTGTCGCGCCGCTTCCATTCGTCGCACGTCATGGGCTTCGTCGACTGGGAATTGCTGGTCCTCTTCGTCGGCCTGTTCGTCGTCAACCACGCCTTCCAGCAAACCGGGCTGGCCGCCGCTGCCGTCGCCTGGCTGACCGCGCACGGCATCCACCTCGGCGACACCGGCCCGCTGTTCGCCATCGGCGTCGCGCTCTCCAACCTAGTATCCAACGTCCCGGCGGTGATGCTGCTGCTCCCCCATCTGCAAACACCGGACGCCGGCGTCACGCTGGCGCTGGTCAGCACACTGGCCGGCAACCTGCTGCTGATCGGCTCGATCGCCAACCTGATCGTCGTCGACCTCGCCGGCAAACAAGGCATCGCCATCGACTGGCGCCAGCACCTCGCCATCGGCCTGCCGGTCACGCTGCTGACGCTGGGCATCGTCCTCGGCTGGCTGGCCATCTAGCGCCGCCAAACAGGATTTTCCGCCATAATGGACGGACACGTCCTCGTCCGAATGCCTGATGGAAGCCCTGCACAACCACCAGATCCACAGCACGGTTCCGCGCTACATCCGCCAGCGCCGCTGGTGGCTGTTGCCTTTGCTGCTCTGGCTCGGCGGCAGCTTCCTGTACTTTCATCTGCACCTGCTCACCTTGCGCGAGCAGACCATGGCGATCGCCATCGAAGGCGCCCGCAACATGTTCCGCATGGTCGAGCTGACGCGCAACTGGAACTCCTCGCACGGCGGGGTTTACGTCCCCGTTGCCGCGAACGCGCAGCCCAACCCCTATCTGGAACATCCGCGTCGCGACATCACGACGACCGATGGCATGGCGCTGACCATGATCAACCCGGCGTACATGACCCGGCTGATCGGCGAGATGAGCGAATCGGAATCGGGTACGGTGTTTCGCCTGACCAGCCTGAAACCGATCCGACCCGCCAACCGTCCCGATGACTGGGAAGCCATGCAACTGCGGCGTTTCGAAACCGGCGTGACGGAGAGCTGGTCAGTAGAGAACAAGGGAGAGCTGCCGCAGTTGCGCTACATGGCCCCCTTGCTGGTCAAGGAAAGCTGCCTGGCCTGCCATGGCAACCAGGGCTACCGGGTTGGCGACATCCGCGGCGGCATCAGTGTCACCCAGGCGTACGCGCCGATCGAGGCGGCGGTGCTGAAACATCGCACCGAACTGCTGGCAACGACCGCCGGCACCTGCCTGCTGGTCGCCCTGCTCGCCTGGCGCCTGCTCGAAGTCCTGCGTCGGCGCTGGTTCGAGCTGGCCGCCAAGATCGAGGAGGTCGACGCGACGCACCGGCAGTTGCTGCAATCGGAAAAGCTCGCCGGCATCGGCCAGCTGGCCGCCGGCGTCGCCCATGAAATCAACAATCCGGTCGGCTTCGTCAATTCCAACCTGGGGACACTGGGCAACTACAGCCAGCAGATGATCACCCTGCTGGAAAAATGCCGGGCCGGCCAGGCCAGCGAAAGCGACTTTGCTGCTGCGGATTTCGACTATCTGCGGCGCGATCTGCTGGAGTTGCTGAACGAGTCCCGGGAAGGGCTGGGCCGGGTCAAACGCATCGTTGCCGATCTCAAGGATTTCTCCCGCGTCGATCACGCCGAGGCCCAGGAATTCGATGTCAACGCCGGCATCGAGAGCACGCTCAACGTACTGTCGAACGAACTGAAATACAAGGCGACGGTGATTCGCGAATTCGGCGAATTGCCGCCACTGCACTGCATCGGTGCCCAGCTCAACCAGGTGGCGATGAACCTGCTACTGAATGCCGCCCACGCCATTGCCGAACACGGCACGATCACCGTCCGCACCGGCCATGACGCGACCCACGTCTGGTTCGAGGTTGCCGATACCGGCTGCGGCATGACGCCGGAAATCATGCAGCACATCTTCGAGCCGTTCTATACGACACGCCCGGTTGGCAAGGGCACCGGACTCGGCCTAGCGCTGTCCTACGACATCGTGCACAAACATGGCGGCGAGATCCGGGTGAGCAGCCAGCCCGGCGAAGGCAGCTGCTTCCGCGTCAGCCTGCCGCGCACCGACACGGCAAGCGTCAGCTGATCAGTCGAACTGCCGCAACGACAGACTGACCGACAACTGGCCGCCAATCCAGCCGAGCAGCGCACCGAGGCCGGTCAGCAGCGCGACGTCGATGGCATCGGGTGCATGCAGCACGAAACTGCCGCCGTACAGTGCCGCCAGTTCGCCCACCGGGCCACTGAGCAGATGCAAGGCACCAAGCACCAGGGCAGCGGCGAGCAGGCCGCCGAGCGCGCCCTGCAGCGCGCCGAAATAATAGAAGGGACGGCGGATGAAGGCATCCGTCGCGCCGATCATCCGCGCCACTTCGATTTCCGCTGCCTGGGCCATGACCTGCAGGCGGATGGTGTTGAAGGTGACGGCGACCAGGCCGGCACCGAACAGTCCGGCGAGCAGCAGCACGGCCAGCTTGCCGAGGCGCAGGAAGGCGTCGAAGCGCTTGACCCAGGCCGAATCGAGCTGGACATGCGCCACCTTGGGCCAGCCGGCGAGCTCCTGGCGCAGCACTTCCAGCGCTTCCGGACCGGTGTTGACCGGCTCGACAATGAACGCATCGGGCAGTGGATTGCGCGGCAGGCTGGCAACGATTTCAGCCATTTCATCGCTCTTCTGCAGGCGCTTGAGCGCCTCGTCGCGCGGCACAAAAGTGAATTTTGCGGTCGACACCGCGCGCAGGCGATTTTCGATCTCGGCCACATCCTTCTTCGTCGCGGCCGTATCCATGAAAAGACTGATCTGCTGCACACCGGAAGCGCTCTGGCCGAGCTCGCGCAGGTTGTCCAGGGCGACGTAGCCGAAGGCCGGCAGGGTCAGTGCGATGCCGATGACGAGCAGCGACAGCAGGGTATTGAGCGGCGTGGCGACCAAGCGGCGCAGGGCCAGCCTGAAAGCTGCACGGTGCTGTGACAACCAGCGTCTCATACGATCCTCCCGTGATCCAGACGCAGCACGTTGCCACGGCAGTGCTCGACCCACGACTGGTCGTGGGTGGCGACGACCACGGTGACGCCGACCTGGTTGAAGTCGGCGAACAGTTCGAGAATGTCGTGCGCCGAATCGTTGTCCAGATTGGCGGTCGGCTCGTCGGCCAGCAGCACGGTCGGGCGGTTGACGACGGCGCGGGCGATGGCCAGGCGTTGTTGCTCGCCCCCGGACAGGGCGATCGGATTGGCTTTCTCGCGCGCCAGCAGGCCGACCTTGTCGAGCGCCGCCTGCGCCCGGCGGACAGTTTCGCGGTGCGACAGGCCGGCGATCTGCAGCGGCAGCATGACGTTGTCGAGGGCGCTGCGGTCGAACAGCAGCTTCTGGTCCTGGAAGATCATGCCGAAATGCCGGCGCACATACGGAATGGCGCTGCGGCGCAAGGCCGACAGGTTCTGCCCGTTCACCACCAGGCTGCCCGAGGTCGGCCGTTCGATCGAGGCGATCAACTTGACCAGCGTCGTCTTGCCGGCCCCCGAATGGCCGGTGATCAGCACCATGTGGCCGGCGCCGATCTGGAAGCTGACATCCCGGACGGCGTCGAAACCGCCGGGATAGCGCTTGGTCAGGTTGTTGGCGACGATCATTGGTCGAACAGTGCATCCACGAAGTCACGCGCCGAGAACGGGCGCAGGTCGTCGATCTGCTCGCCGACGCCGATGAAGCGGATCGGCTTCGGGCACTGGCGGGCGATGCCGGCAACGACGCCGCCCTTGGCCGAGCCGTCGAGCTTGGTCAGCACCAGACCGGTGACGTTGATCGCCTTGTCGAAGGCACGGACCTGCTGCAGCGCGTTCTGGCCGATGTTGGCGTCAAGCACCAGCAGCGTTTCGTGCGGGCCTTCCGGTTCGACCTTCTGGATGACGCGGCGGACCTTGGCGATTTCTTCCATCAGGTGCAGTTGCGTCGGCAGGCGGCCGGCGGTATCGGCGAGCACGATGTCGATGCCGCGCGCCTTGGCGGCAGAAATGGCATCGAAGATCACCGCCGCCGGATCGCCCGACTCCTGCGCAATGACCGTGACGTTGTTGCGCTCGCCCCAGGTCTGCAACTGCTCCCGGGCGGCGGCACGGAAGGTGTCGCCGGCGGCCAGCAGCACGCTCTTGCCCTGGGTCTGGAAATACTTGGCCAGCTTGCCGATCGAGGTCGTCTTGCCGGCGCCATTCACCCCGGCGATCATGATCACGTAGGGTTTGTGGGTACTCACATCGAGCGGCTGCTCGAGCGGCGCGAGGATTGCGTACAGGGCGTCGGACAAGGCCTGCTGGATCGCTTCCGGCGTTTCCAGCTTGTCGCGCTTGGCCGCCTTCTTCAGTTCGTCGAGCAGGTGGGCAGTCGCCTCGACACCGACATCGGAGGTCAGCAGCAGGGTTTCGAGTTCTTCCAGCAGTTCGTCGTCGACCTTGCCGCGGGAGAAGATGGATTTGAGCTTGCCGCCGAGCTGGGCGCGGGTCTTGGCCAGGCCCTTGAACAGGCGTTCGCGCCAGGACGGCGCGGCCGCGGCATCAGGCGGCAAGGCGGCCGGCGCCTCGGGTTTTGCGTCGGGCGCGGATTTTTTCAGGAAACTGAACATGGGTGTTAAGGTCTCAGGCCTTGCTGACAGGCGGACAGGCAGCCGTTAAGATGCCGTCCGGATCGATGCAGTTACAGCGTTGAATTCTAGCAGAAAGCCCCAACATCCCATGACCATGCGACACCTGCTCCCCATTTTCCTTGCTCCCTGGCTGTTGACCGCAGCCCTCGCCAACCCCTACGAAACCACGCTGGACAATGGCCTGCGCGTCATCGTCAAGGAAGACAAGCGGGCCCCGACCGCCGTGCACATGGTCTGGTACCGCATCGGCAGCATGGACGAGGTCGACGGCACATCGGGCGTCGCCCACGTGCTCGAACACATGATGTTCAAGGGCACGCCGGATGTCGGCCCGGGCGAGTTCAACAAGCGCGTGGCCGCTGCCGGCGGGCGCGACAATGCCTTCACCAGCCGCGACTACACCGCCTACTTCCAGCAGATCCCGAAGGAAAAACTGGACGAGATGATGCAGCTCGAAGCCGACCGCATGCGCCACCTGACCGTCGACGAGAAGGAATTCGCGCAGGAAATCCGGGTCGTCATGGAAGAACGCCGCATGCGCACCGACGACAATCCCGAAGCCAAGCTGTTCGAGCAGATGAACGCCACCGCCTTCCAGGCCCACCCGTACCGCCGGCCGATCATCGGCTGGATGAGCGACCTGGAAAACATGAGCGCCGCCGACGCCAAGGCCTGGTACGAAACCTGGTACGTGCCGAACAACGCCTATGTCGTCGTTTCCGGCGATGTCGACCACAAGGAAGTCTTCGCGCTGGCACAGAAGCACTACGGGGCGCTGACAGGCCGGGCACTGCCGGCACGCAAGGCGCAGATCGAGCCGCGCCAGGAAGGCCCACGCCGGATCACGGTCAAGGCGCCGGCTGAACTGCCGGTGCTGATCATGGGTTACAAGGCACCGATCCTGCGCAACCCGCAAACCGACCGCGACCCGTACGCGCTGGAAATCCTCGCCGCCATCCTCGACGGCCACGACGCGGCCCGCTTCAACAAGAAACTGGTGCGCGAGGACAAGATCGCGCTGTCGGCCGGCGTCGATTACAGCAACACCGCCCGCGGCCCGGGCATGCTCTTCCTGTACGGCAGTCCGTCGGAAGGCAAGACCGTCGCCGACCTGGAAGCCGCACTGCGCGCCGAGATCACCCGCATCCAGCAGGATGGCGTCAGCGCCGCCGAACTGAAACGGACCAAGGCGCAACTGGTCGCCGGCCAGGTCTACAAGCTCGACTCGATGTTCGGTCAGGCCATGGAAATCGGTCAGATGGAAGCCGTCGGCCTGTCGTGGAAAGACGTCGAGATCATGCTTGAGCGCCTGCAGCAGGTGAGCGCCGCCGACGTCCAGGCGGTGGCCAGGAAGTACTTCGCCGACGACGCGCTGACCATCGGCGTCCTCGACCCGCAACCGCTGGACGGCAAGCCGCGCCGCCCCGGTATCGCCACCCGCCATTGATGAAAATTGCCATGAAACGACTGTTGACCGCAGCATTCACCCTTCTCGTCGCACAGGCGGTGCTGGCCGGCGTTGCCATCGAGCACTGGACGACCGGCAACGGTACCCGCGTCTATTTTGCCGCCGCCCCCAGCCTGCCGATGCTCGACATCCAGATCGATTTCGCCGCCGGCTCGATGTTCGACCCGGAAGGCAAGGCCGGCCTGGCCGCGCTGACCCGCGGCATCCTCGACCTGGGCGCCGGCGAACGCGACGAAACGGTGATTTCCGAACAACTCGCCGACATCGGCGCCCTCCTCGGTGGCGGCGCCGACACCGACCGCGCCAGCATCACGCTGCGCACGCTGACGGCCAGGGACAAGCTTGAGCCGGCGCTGGCCATCCTGCGCGACGTACTGCACCAGCCGGCGTTCGACGCGGCCATTCTCGAGCGCGAGAAGACCCGCACCATCACCGGCCTCAAGGAAGCGATGACCCGTCCCGACAGCATCGCCGGCAAGGCTTTCTGGGAAGCGCTGTACCCGGGCCACCCCTATGGCCGGCAGGCGACGCCGGAAAGCGTTGCAACCTTGACCCGCGACGACCTCACCGCCTTCCACGCCCGGCTGTACACCGCCGGCAACGCCAGCATTTCGCTGGTCGGCCAGTTGACCCGCAAGCAGGCCGAACAGATTGCCGAGCGTCTGAGCAGCGCGCTGCCCGCCGGCCAACCGCCCGAGCTTCCGGCAGCGCCGGCCCCGGCCCGCTCGGCCGTAACCGCGATTGGCCACCCGGCCAGCCAGGCGCACATCTACCTCGGCCTGCCGGCGATCGAACGCGGCAATCCGGATTTCTTCCCGCTGCTCGTCGGCAACTACACGCTCGGCGGCGGCGGCTTCGTCTCGCGTCTGGTCAAGGAAGTCCGCGACAAGCGCGGCTTCGCCTACAGCGTCTACAGCTATTTCGCCCCGATGCGCCAGACCGGCCCGTTCCAGATCGGCCTGCAGACGCAGCGCAAGCAGGCCCAGGAAGCGATCAAGGTGGTGCGTGAGGTGCTCGGCGAGTTCGTCGCCAAGGGACCGAGCGAAGAAGAGCTGGCGGCTGCCAAGGCCAATCTTTCCGGCAGTTTTCCGCTGCGTCTGGACAGCAACAGCAAGCTGCTCGGCAATGTTGCAGTGATCGGTTTCTACGGCTTGCCGCTCGATTACCTCGACCACTACCAGGCCAGGATCGAGGCTGTTACGGTCGACGACGTGAAAGCGGCATTTTCCCGCCACGTCCAGCCGGCCAACCTGGTCACCGTGACGGTGGCGGCGGATTGAACTCGGTCCGTATCGTCGGCGGCGAATTCCGCCGCCGCGTCCTGCGCTTTCCCGACAGCGAGGGCCTGCGGCCGACGCCGGACCGGGTGCGCGAGACGCTGTTCAACTGGCTCGGCCAGGAACTGGACGGCTGGCATTGCCTCGACCTGTTCGCCGGCAGCGGCGCACTTGGTTTCGAAGCGGCCTCACGCGGCGCCGCCCGTGTGGTAATGCTGGAAAAAACGCCGCGCGTGCTGGCGGCGTTGCATGAAAACCACGAATTGCTCCATAAACCTGCCGCCGTGGAGATACGGCGCGGGGATGCGCTACAATATTTGGCTTCCGCACCAGCGAAATTCGACCTGATCTTCCTCGACCCACCGTACCACAAGGGCTGGCTTCCCCGCCTGGAACCCTTGCTGGCCGGTGTGATGAACGAAGATGGAGCGCTTTACGTCGAGGCGGAACACGAAATCGAAACGCTTGGCGCGTGGCACACGGTGCGTCACGGCAAAGCGGGCGAAGTCCATTTTCACTTGTTGCGGCGACCGACAGATTGAACAAACTGAACCACCGCGTAGCGATCTACCCGGGCACTTTCGACCCGATCACCCGGGGCCACGAAGATCTCGTGCGCCGCGCCGCGACCCTGTTCGACACGCTGATCCTGGCGATTGCGGAAAGCCCGGCGAAGAAGCCGCGCTTCACGCTGGCCGACCGGGTCGACATGGCCCGCGAAGTCGTCGGTGACCTGCCCAACCTGCAGATCGTCGGCTTCAACACCCTGCTCATGAGCTTCGTCCATGAGATGGGCGCCAAGGTCATCGTCCGCGGACTGCGGGCGGTTTCCGATTTCGAATACGAATTTCAGATGGCCGGCATGAACCGAAGCCTCTACCCTGAGGTCGAAACGGTGTTCCTGACGCCAGGCGAGCAATACATGTTCATTTCCGCAACGATGGTAAGGGAAATTGCGCGCCTGGGCGGTGATGTAGGAAAATTCGTCCATCCTTCTGTAGAAAAGCGCCTGCGGGCAACAACCACTGCATAAACGAGAGAGGAACAACAGCCATGGCTCTGATGATTACCGACGAGTGCATCAATTGCGACGTGTGCGAACCGGAATGCCCGAATGAGGCCATTTCGCAGGGCGAGGAGATCTACGTGATCGATCCGGCAAAGTGCACGGAGTGCGTCGGTCACTATGACGAACCGCAATGCGTGCAGGTCTGCCCGGTCGATTGCATTCCCAAGGATCCCGGTCACGAGGAATCCGAGGACCAGCTCTGGGGCAAGTACGAAAAGCTGACCGGCAACGCCCGCCACTGAGCAATGTATCGATGAAAAAGCCCACGATGAAAATCGTGGGCTTTTTTACGTCGACCGCAGCAATCAGGCGGCGCGCAATTCTTCCATCTGGGCGGGTGACAGCAGGTCGCGAACCTGCAGTTCGATGGCGTCCAGCCGCGCCAGTTGCTGGTCGAGAACCTTGCCGACGCTTTCCAGTTCGGCAATGCGGTCTTCCAGCGTATCGGTCGCCTGGTGGATGCGCTTGATGCTCTCCAGGCGCCGCTTCAACTGGATCTGGTGTTCGCGTACCTGGGTTTCCATCGGCGCCATGATCGCCCGCAACCACACTTCGGCATCCTTGTTCGCGCGCTCGAAGGCACGCCGCACCTGGATCGCGACCTCTTCGAAGAACTTCTGCGTGATGTTCTTCTTGTCGTGGGTCAGCAGCGAGACCATGGTGTTCAGGTGGCTGTCGCACCAGGCTTCCAGACGATCCAGTTCCTTCTCGTAGCGCAGCAGCGAGAAGCTGGTCGGTGAGCCGAGCTTGAGGCCATGCTCGACGGAAAATTTCTTGTACACCGCTTCCATCATCGCCAGGATTTCGCCGACTTCGCGACCGGAATTGCTCAGCGCAGCCCGCGACTGGACGAAGAAGGCATGCATGGCAACCGACAGGGTTTTCGAGAAGGTGGCATCCAGCATCGCCTCGCGGGTTTCCCCGGTCAGCTGACGCAGGCGGTCGAGACCAAGGTGCGCGAACAGGTTGTTGGTCAGCGTCGAGAACACGCTGCGCACGGCGTAGTAGCGCTGCAGCCCCTCTTCGAACTCTTCCTTTTCGGCACGCACCTTGCCCATCATGTATTCGACGACACCACGGTTCTTGCCGCGCAGTTCGGTCAATTCGGTCAGTTGCTCCTGCAGGCCGGACAGACGGGAATCCAGCAGGCCGCGCACGCGCCGGACAACATCGCCGAATTCGCTCTCCGTGCTTTCGCAGACGATATCGCGCTTGGCCGGAATCAGTTCGCCGGACAGCGCCGCCTCCAGCGCCGGCAGGCGACTGCGGGCGAGCAGGTCGGCGTCGCCGCCGATCTTGGCGACCAGGCCCTTCTGGGCGGATACCGGGAAAACCTGCGTCGTCGGCAAATCGAGGATAGCGGCACAACTTTCAACCTGGCGATTGATCTCGGCTTCGATTTCCGCCGCCGTCTTCAACTCGTCCCACTGGCCGTCGATCTTGTTGAGCACGACCATGCGCCCGCGCCGGGTGGAACCGCCGGTACAGATGTGTTCCTTCCAGATCGTCAGGTCGGACTGGGTAACGCCGGTATCGGCGGCCAGGATGAACAGCACGGCGTGGGCATTGGGCAATTGCGACAGCGTCAGTTCCGGCTCGGCACCGATGGCGTTGAGCCCCGGCGTATCGAGGATGACCAGCCCCTGCTTGAGCAGCGGATGCGGGAAATTGATCAGTGCATGGCGCCAGCGCGGGACTTCGACCAGGCCATCGTCACCGATGCGATACAGGTCGATTTCACCGGCGCCAACCTCGAAGCCCAGGCGCCCGGCTTCCTCGGGCGTCACCCGGGTGGTTTCGCTGACATGGCGCAGCGCGTCCTGCATGCTCTCCGGCGAATCGATATCGAGCGGCAGTACCGTCCATTCCTCGGGGAAACGTTTGTACTCGCTGACCCCGGCATTCGAGGCGCGCGTCTGGATCGGCAGCAGCTCGATCCCCGGCAGCTTGCCGGCATCGAACAGCAGTTCGGTCGGACACATCGTGGTGCGACCGGCCGACGAGGGCAGCATGCGGTTGCCGTAATCGGCGAAGAAGATGGCGTTGATCAGTTCCGACTTGCCGCGCGAGAACTCGGCAACGAAAGCGACATTCAGGCGGTCTTCGCGCAGTCGCTCCTGCAACTGGCTGAGGCGCAGGTCGATCTGTCCGTCGGACAATTCATTTTCGCCCAGCCAGGCCTGAAACCCGGCGATATCGTTGGACAGCAGCGTGCGCCACGCGGTGTAGGCAGCAAATTGATTGGCGAGCGACATGTGAACGACCCCGGCGACAAACAGGAGCTTCAATTTAGCATAAACACAGCAGCTTGCCGCCGACTTTCAATGCTGACAGGCTGGACAATAATAGGTGCTGCGGCCGGCCTGACGCACCTGGCGAACGACACCGCCACAGCGCAGACAGGGCTCGCCGGCGCGGTCATAGACGCCGGCCTGGATCTGGAAACAACCGGCCCCGCCATCGCTGTGCACATAGTCGCGAATGCTGCTGCCACCGGCGGCAATGGCGTCTGAAAGCGTTTCCCGAATGGCCCCGAACAACACTTCGTAACGCAGGTAGCTGATGCGGTTGGCCGCGCGCAACGGGGAAATCCCGGCACGGAACAGACTTTCCGACGCATAGATGTTGCCGATGCCAACGACCATGTGCCCGTCCATCAGCACCGGTTTGACCGGTGCGCTGCGCCGGGAAATCGCCGCGTAGAAGCTGTCGACCGTGAAATCCGCCGACAGCGGCTCGACACCGAGCACGGCGATCAGCGGATGCGCTTCAGCCGCCGCCGGCGGCCCCGGTTGCCACAGGACGACACCGAACCGGCGCGGATCGGCGAAGCGCAGGATCTGGCGCGACAACACCAGGTCGAAATGATCGTGCTTTTCCGGCGGCAGTTCGGACGGCACGAAGCGCAGGTTGCCGGACATCCCGAGATGGATGATCAGCGTCCCCTCGACAGCGTCACGGCGGCAATCGATCAACAGGTATTTGCCGCGCCGGCGCACGGCGACGATCAGACAGCCCGGCAGCAGTTCGCGCAGGGCCGGCGGAATGTCGTGGCGCAGCTTCGGCACGCGGATGACCACGGCACGAATGATCTCGCCCTCCAGTTCGGGGGCGATCCCCAATCGACAGACCTCGACCTCGGGCAATTCCGGCATTGCTTGTTCCTCCACGCATTCCCAAATAACATCGCAAACTTGTCCGTTATTATGCGTTCAAATACGCAAGCCATCCGGAAAGCCATCATGTCCCCGAAGCAACTCGTCGTCGCCCTCACCCTGGCCCTGGGCCTGCCCGCCTGGGCTGCCGAAAAACCGGCCGAAGACCTGCTCGGTCGTACGGTATTCCAGGTCCTGCTCGGCGAACTGGCGCTGCGCCAGGGCGCCGTCGATCTCAGCATCGAAGCCTGGGCCGACCTCGCCGAACGCACGCGCGACCCGAAGGTGCTCGCCCGCGCCGTCGAGATCGCGGGTTTTGCCGGCGACAACGAACGGGCACTGCGTCTGGTCCGGCTGTGGCTGAGCGTCGAGCCGGACTCCGCCGTCGCCCGCCAGTCGCAGGTGGCGCTGCTCGTCCAGTCGCGCCAGCTCGACCAGTTGGGGCCGCACCTTGGTGCACTCCTGGCAACGGACAAGGAGAACCTGCCGAACAACCTGCTGCAACTCAACCGCATGCTCGCCCGGATGACCGACAAGGTGGCCGTGCTGCAGATGCTCGACGAGATGCTGAAGCCCTACCATGACATTCCCGAAGCCCATTTCGCGCTCGCCCAGGCAGCCCTCGCCGCCGGCGACGAAGCACGTGCGCTCAGCGAAGCCAACGCCGCGCTGAAACTGCGGCCGACCTGGGAAACCGCCGCCATTGCCCAGGCCAAGCTGCTTGGCCGCCAGGATGCGACGCGCGGCATCGACAGCCTGGCGAAATTCGTCGACCGCAACCCCGATGCCCGCGATGCCCGTCTTGCACTGGGCCAGATGCTGGTCGCCGAAAAACGGCTGGTCGAGGCACGCAAACAGTACGAGCGCCTGGTCAAGGACTATCCGGATGAGCCGAGCGTTCTCTATCCGGCCGCCATCCTCGCCCTGCAGGCCGGCGACCAGGAAACCGGCCGGCGCCAGCTCGAACACCTGCTGGAAACTCCGTTCCCGGACAAGAGCAGCATCCACTATTTCCTCGGCCAGATCGCCCAGGAAGCCGGCCAGACGGATCAGGCACTGAGCCACTTCCGCCAGGTCACCGCCGGCGAGCGCTACATTGCGGCGCGGGCACGCGTTGCCGTCATCCTGCTCAGCCAGAACAAGGCCGCGGAAGCCCTGGCGCTGCTGCGCGACACGCGCGGTGCGACACCGGCCGAACGGACCCAGCTGGCACTGGCGGAAGCCCAATTGCAGCGCGAAGCGGGCAACGAGGCCGGCGCCTACGCGGCCATCGAAAAGGCCCTGGCCGGCAGCCCGGACGACCCCGAACTGCTCTACGACGCGGCCCTGACCGCCGAACGCCTGGGCCGGCACGAACCGATGGAGGCCCACCTGCAGCGCCTGCTGAAGCGCCACCCCGATCACGCCCATGCACTGAACGCCCTCGGCTATTCGTTTGCCGATCGCAACATCCGCCTCGACGAAGCGGCCACGCTGCTGACCCGCGCCGTCGCTCTCGCCCCGGACGACGCCTTCATCATGGACAGCCTGGGCTGGCTGCAGTACCGCCAGGGCAAGCTGGCCGAAGCGCTGCAAACGCTGGAAAACGCCTACCGGATCAAGGCCGATCCGGAAATCGCCGCTCACCTCGGTGAAGTCCTCTGGCAACTCGATCGCCGTGACGAGGCCCGGCGCATCTGGCAGGAAGCCAGCCAGCGCAATCCGGAGAACAAGGCTCTGACGACAGCCATCAAGAAATTCCTGCCTTGAGAATTCTCGCCGTCTGGCTGCTGACCGCAAGCCTGCTCGCCGGCTGCGCGCAAATCCCGGCGCCGCCGCTGGCGGCCCGCGCAGCCGTCGGGAATTTTGCGGTCGACGCACGTTTTGCGCTGAAAATCACCCACCCGGACGGCCGCATCGAAAACTCGGGCGGGCGCCTGAGCTGGACCCACGAAAACCGGATGGACCGCATGCTGCTGGCCAATCCGCTGGGCATCGGCCTGGCCGAAATCGAATCCGCACCGGGCCACGCCAGCCTGCGCACCGGCGACGGCAAGAACTACAGTGCCGCAGAACCGGACCAGCTGCTCGCCGAAGTCACCGGTCAGCCACTGCCGGTCAGCCACCTGCCGGCCTGGCTGCTCGGCCGTCCGCACGGCGCCGGCACCGTCGAGCACGACGCCTGGTCGCGCCCGAGCCGCTTGCGCGAAGCCGGCTGGCAGATCGATTACCTCTACGCCGACGACGCGCCCGACGCACTGCCCACCCGCCTGACGGCGATTGGCGACAACATCGAACTGCGTCTGCGCATCGAAACCTGGAAGACCACCCCATGAGCGACTGGCATTGGCACAGCGCCTGGCCGGCACCGGCCAAGCTCAACCTTTTCCTGCACGTCGTCGGCCGCCGCGCCGACGGCTACCACCTGCTGCAAACCGTTTTCCGCTTCATCGACCGTTGCGACACGCTGCGTTTCACCCCGCGCAGCGACGAGCGCATCGAACTGGCGACACCGATCCCCGGCGTCGCCCCGGACGATGACCTGACCGTGCGCGCCGCCCGCCTGCTGCAACAGCACACCGGCTGCCGGCAGGGCGCCACCATTCATCTCGACAAGCAACTGCCGATGGGTGGCGGCCTCGGTGGCGGCTCGTCGGACGCTGCCACCGTGCTGCTCGCCCTCAATCATCTGTGGCAGACCGGCGTCGACCGGGCCACGCTGGAACGCATCGGCCTGACGTTGGGCGCCGACGTGCCGGTCTTCGTGCATGGCCGCAACACCTTCGCCGAAGGCGTCGGCGAAAGCTTCACCGACATCGAACTGCCGCCCGCCTGTTATCTGGTGCTGCATCCTGCGGTCAACGTGCCGACCGCGGCAATTTTCGGCGCCCCCGAACTCTGCCGCAACACCCCGGCGATGCGCCCCGCCGACTGGCAGCCGGGGATCGGCCACAACGACCTGGAGGCCGTCGCCTGCGCCCGCTTCCCCGCCGTGGCCGGACATCTGGCCTGGCTGAAACAGCAGGCACCGAGCGCGATGATGACCGGCTCGGGCGCCTGCGTCTTTGCCGGTTTCCCCTCCCGGGAGGCCGCCGCTGCGGCACTGGCAAGGCTCCCGACCGGGATGAACGGCTGGATTGCCGATGGGCTGACGCAACACCCATTGGCAGAAATTGTTTAAAAAGGCTGGATTTTAAAAAAGCGCTCCTGTATTATTCGCGCCTCGTTCGAACGCGAACCCGTTCAACGACCGCTGGGGAGTCGCCAAGTTGGTCAAGGCACCGGATTTTGATTCCGGCATTCGAAGGTTCGAATCCTTCCTCCTCAGCCAGTTTCCTTCGGGCAGGTCTTAGGCCTGCCCGATTTTCATTGTATCGGGCAAATTCGCGGCGCGCGCGAACACCCCTGAGGAATGCGGAAATGGCCTACAACAGCCTGATGGTCTTTACCGGCAACGCCAACCCCAAACTGGCAGCCGACGTCGCGAAACAACTCAACGTAGACCTCGGCCGCGCCAATGTCGGCCGTTTCTCCGACGGCGAAGTCAGCGTCGAACTGCAGGAACACGTCCGCGGTCGCGACATCTTCGTGCTGCAGTCTACCTGCGCCCCGACCAACGACAACCTGATGGAACTGCTGGTCATGGTCGATTCGCTGAAGCGCGCATCGGCCGGCCGCATCACCGCCGCCATCCCGTATTTCGGCTACGCCCGCCAGGATCGCCGCTCGCGTTCGTCGCGCGTGCCGATCGCCGCCAAGCTGGTCGCCAACATGCTCGCCGCCTCCGGCGTCGACCGCGTGCTGACCATGGACCTGCACGCCGAACAGATTCAGGGCTTCTTCGACATTCCGGTCGACAACATCTACGCCCTGCCGATCCTGCTCGACGACATCATGAAGCAGAACTACGAGAATCCGATGGTCGTCTCGCCCGACCACGGCGGCGTCGTCCGTGCCCGCTCGCTGGCCAAGCGCCTCGAATGCGACCTGGCCATCATCGACAAGCGCCGGCCGAAAGCCAACGTCTCGGAAGTCATGAACATCATCGGCGAAGTCGACGGCCGCACCTGCATCATCATGGATGACATGGTCGACACCGCCGGCACGCTGTGCAAGGCTGCCACCGCACTGAAAGCCAACGGCGCCAGCAAGGTCGTCGCCTACTGCACGCACCCGGTGCTGTCCGGCCCGGCAATCGAGCGCCTCAACGATTCCGATCTCGACGCCCTGGTTGTCACCGACACCATTCCGCTGCGCGACGATGCCGCTGCCTGCCCGCGCATCCGCCAGCTGTCCGTGGCCGACATCATGGCCGAAACCATTCGCCGGATCAGCAACGACGATTCCGTTTCGTCGCTGTTCATCGATTAAGTTTTTTCAACCTTCCCGATCTGGTCGCGGACCGGGAAACCATCTGGAGTAGCACCATGCAATTTGAACTTATCGCCAATGTGCGCAATCTGCAGGGATCGAGTGCGAGCCGCCGCCTGCGTCGCGCCGGCACGGTACCGGGTATCGTCTACGGTGGCGATGCCGCCCCGACGGTCATCGAAACCAACCACAACGACCTGCTGCTGAAGCTGAAGAAGGAAGCCTTCCATTCTTCGATCATCACGCTGAACATCGACGGCAAGAAGGAATCCGTGCTGCTGCGCGATTACCAGATGCACGCCTACAAGCCGCTGGTCCTGCACATCGACTTCCAGCGCGTCGACGCAACCCACGAACTGCACGTCAAGGTGCCGCTCCACTTCACCAACGAAGAAGTCGCCCCAGGCATCAAGCTGGGTGGCGGCCTGGTCAACCACGTCATGACCGAAGTCGACATCCATTGCCTGGCTGCCGACCTGCCGGAATTCATCGAAGTCGACCTGAGCGCGCTGAAGGTTGGCGACAGCATTCACCTGTCCCAGCTCAAGCTGCCGAAGGGTGTCCAGCTGGTCGCCCACGGCGCTGACGATGTCGTCGTTGGCGTTGTCGGCAAGGGCGGTTCCGCCGCTGAAGGCGAAGCTGCCGCCGAGTAATTCCAGGCACGCCGCCGTACTGGCCGCCGCTGGCATTTTGCCGCCGGCGGCCTTTTCGCACTTATCGCCATGAACCCACCCCACCTCATCGTCGGCCTCGGCAACCCCGGCCCGGAATACGAAAATACCCGGCACAACGCCGGTTTCTGGTTCGTTGACCGGCTCGCTGACGAGCTCCGGATCGCGCTCGCCCCGCAGGCCAAATTTTTTGGCAAGGCCGGACGCGCCGGCGAGTTGTGGCTGCTGCAACCCGGCACCTTCATGAACCGGTCCGGCCAGGCAGTGGCTGCGCTGGCCAATTTCTACAAGATTTCCCCGGCCGAAATTCTCGTCATCCATGACGAACTCGACCTGCCACCCGGCGGCATCCGCCTCAAGCAGGGCGGCGGTAACGGCGGGCACAATGGATTGAAAGATATCCAGGCCAAACTCGGGACGCCGGACTTCTGGCGCCTGCGCCTGGGCATCGGCCATCCGCGCACGCTGAACCTGGCCCAGCAGGTCGTCGATTTCGTGCTGCACCCGCCGCGCAAGGAAGAATTGCCGGACATCGAACACGCCATCGCCCGCTGCCTGCTGGCCTGGCCCCGCATTGCCGCTGGCGATTTTGCCGGCGCCCAGCAACAATTGCACGGCAAAGCCGTCTGACCCGAAACCCAAGGAAAAAACCATGTCTCTCAAATGCGGTATCGTCGGCCTGCCCAATGTCGGCAAATCCACCCTCTTCAATGCCCTGACCAAGTCGGGCATCGCGGCGGAAAACTACCCGTTCTGCACCATCGAGCCGAATGTCGGCATCGTCGAAGTGCCGGACAAGCGGATGGCCCAGCTGGCTGAAATCGTCAAGCCGCAGCGCATGCAGCCGGCCATCGTTGAATTCGTCGACATCGCTGGTCTGGTTGCCGGCGCCTCCAAGGGCGAAGGCCTGGGCAACCAGTTCCTCGCCAACATCCGTGAAACCGACGCCATCGTCCATGTCGTGCGCTGCTTCGCCGACGACAACGTGATCCACGTTTCCGGCGGCGTCGATCCGCTGCGCGATATCGAAGTCATCGATACCGAACTGGCGCTGGCCGACATGGCCTCGGTGGAAAAAGCGCTCAACCGCTACCGTCGCCCGGCCAGCTCCGGCGACAAGGAAGCGAAGATCCTGGTCGCCGTGCTGGAAAAGTGCTTTGCCCAGCTTGATCAGGCCAAGGCCATCCGCGCCCTCGATTTCTCCAAGGAAGAACTGGTGTTGCTCAAGCCGTTCTGCCTGATCACCGCCAAGCCGGTGCTCTACGTCGCCAACGTGGCCGAAAACGGTTTCGAGAACAACCCTTACCTTGACGCCGTGCGCGCCCACGCCGCGACCGAAAAGGCCGAGGTCGTCTCGGTCTGTGCCGCCATCGAAGCCGAGATCGCCGATCTCGACGACGAGGAAAAGCAGATGTTCCTGGCCGACCTCGGCCTCGAGGAACCAGGCCTCGACCGCCTGATCCACGCCGGCTACAAGCTGCTTGGCCTGGCCACCTACTTCACTGCCGGCGTCAAGGAAGTTCGTGCGTGGACCATCCATCAGGGCGACACCGCACCGCAGGCAGCCGGCGTCATCCACACCGACTTCGAGCGCGGTTTCATCCGCGCCCAGACCATCGCTTTCGACGATTACATCACCTACAAGGGTGAAGCCGGTGCCAAGGAAGCCGGCAAGATGCGCGCCGAAGGCAAGGAATACGTGGTCAAGGATGGTGACGTGCTCAATTTCCTGTTCAACGTCTGACGCCCCCTGCGATGCCGGACACTACTGCCACCCCGTCGCCGATCGGCAATCTGGGCGGCGCCGTTCTGCATCGCATCTTCCTGCAATGCAGCGAAGCGATCCTGGTCACCGACCGGGACAACTGCATTATTGCGGTCAACGCGGCTTTTTCCGCACTTTCCGGCTATACCGCCGATGAAGTTGTCGGCCGCAACCCGCGGATGTTCGCCTCCGGCCGCAACGAGCCGGATTTTTACGCGACGATGTGGCGGGCGATCAACAACGAAGGCGTATGGTCTGGAGAAATCTGGGACCGCCGCAAGGACGGCAACCTCTACCCGATCTGGCTGACGGTCTCGGCAGTACACGACGACACAGGTGAAGTCAGCAATTACGTGGCCACTTTCACCGACATCGGAGAACGGATCGAAGCCACGCAGAAACTGCTGCACCTGGCGTACCACGACCCGCTGACACTGCTGCCCAACCGCCTGGCTTTCGAATCGCAACTTGAGCTGGCAATCCGCAGTTGCGAACGCGACCAGAAACAGGTGGCCCTGATGCTGATCGACCTCGATCACTTCAAATCGGTCAACGACACGCTGGGACATCACGTGGGCGACGAATTGCTGCAGAGCGTGGCCAGGCGTCTGCAGGAATGCGTTCGCGCCAGCGATATCGTCGCCCGCATCGGTGGCGACGAGTTCGTCGTAGTGCTGCCCGACATCGACAGCGCGATGACCGTCGCGACGCTGGCCGGCAAGGTTCAACGCAGCCTGGCCGAGCAAAGCCATTCGATCGGCCCGCACAGCCTGTACGCCACGCCGAGCATCGGCATCAGCATCTATCCGGGCGACGGGCGCGACCGGGAGACCCTGCTGCGCAACGCCGATGTGGCGATGTACCACGCCAAGGATGCCGGCCGGAACAACTACCAGTTCTACGCCAGCCGGATGAACGAAGCTGCCGGCGAACGCCTGCAGATGGAAAACGCACTGCGTCAGGCACTGGCCTCGATCACGCCCGGGCATTCGCCGTTTTCGCTGCATTTCCAGCCGCAGATCAGCGTCGCCACAGGTGCCATCGTCGGCCTGGAGGCACTGGCCCGCTGGTCCGATCCGGTTCTCGGCGACATCCCGCCAACACGCTTCATCCAGATCGCCGAGGAAAGCGGGCTGATCCAGCCGCTGGGCGACTGGATCTTCTGGGAAACCTGCCGCAACATCCGCCGTTTCCGCGATGCCGGCATCGCCGGCCTGCGCGTCGCCGTCAACATCTCGGCCCAGCAGTTGCGCCACGAGAACCTGCCGCAACTCGTGCGCGGCGTCCTCGACTGCTACGACCTGACGCCGCAGGATCTCGAACTGGAAATCACCGAAAGTACGGCGATGCAGAATCCCGATCTGACGCTGTCCATCCTCAACCAGTTTTCCGACATGGGCATCGTGCTGGCCATCGACGATTTCGGTACCGGCTATTCGTCGCTGGCCTATCTGAAGCACCTGCCGATTCATCGCCTGAAACTCGACCGCTCCTTCGTCAAGGACATCGAGACCGACCCCAACGACGCCGCCATCTGTTCGGCCACCGTCGCCCTCGGCCACAATCTCGGCCTGGAACTGGTCGCTGAAGGCGTGGAAACCGGGGCCCAGCGCGATTTCCTGTCCCGCCTCGGCTGCGACGTGCTGCAGGGTTTCCTGTACAGTCGGCCATTACCGGCAGAGCGCATCATCGAATTCATCGCCGACCATCAAGCGGCCGGGAATCGCTGAAGACCGCGCAAGTCCCTGCCGCGATTAGCAAAATCTCCCTGCCGGCCCGCGTTTCTGCGAAAATAGCAGCCCTTTTTCGTCACCCCGGAATCCCATGCCCCCGCATCCCGCCATTGCCTCCACCGAAGAAATCGTCGCCGAACTCAAGGCCGGCCGCATGGTCGTGCTGGTCGACGAGGAAGACCGCGAGAACGAAGGCGATCTCGTCATGGCTGCCGAACACGTCACGCCGGAAGCGATCAATTTCATGGCCAGGTATGGCCGCGGCCTGATCTGCCTGACGCTGACCGATGCCCGCTGCAAGAAGCTCGGCCTGAGCCAGATGGCCCGCAGCAACGGCACCCAGTTCGGCACCGCATTCACGGTCTCGATCGAAGCCGCCGAAGGGGTGACTACCGGCATATCCGCCGCTGACCGCGCCCACACCATCCGCACTGCGGTGGCCCGCAATGCGCTCGCCGACGACATCGTGCAACCCGGCCACGTCTTCCCAATCACCGCCCGCGAAGGCGGCGTGCTGGTCCGTGCCGGCCATACCGAAGCCGGCTGCGACCTCGCCGGCATGGCTGGTCTGGAACCGGCGTCGGTGATCTGCGAGATCATGAACGACGACGGCACGATGGCGCGCCTGCCGGAACTGATCGAATTCTCCAAACAGCACGGCCTGAAGATCGGCACCATCGCCGACCTGATCCATTTCCGCGCGGCCTCGGAAAAGCTGGTCGAGCGCGTCACCAGCAAGACCATCGCCACCGCTCACGGCGATTTCTGCCTGCACGCCTATGTCGACCGCGCCAGCGGTGCGACCCATCTGGCGCTGGTCAAGGGCGAGATCCCGGCCGGCGAAGAAACGCTGGTGCGGGTGCATGAACCCTTGTCGGTGCTCGACTTCCTCGACCCCGGCAGCAAGCAGCAATCCTTCTCCATCGACCAGGCGCAGGCGGCGCTGGCGGCAAATGGTCACGGGGTCATCGTGCTGATGCACCGCCCGGAAGACGGTGCCGCCCTGCTCGGCCGACTGACCGGCCAGAGCGATGCACCGCGTGTCCAGCAGAAATGGGACCCGCGCACCTACGGCATCGGCGCGCAGATCCTGCGCGACGTCGGCGTTTCGCGCATGCGCCTGCTCTCCAGCCCGCGCAAGATGCCCTCCATGACCGGCTTCGGCCTTGAAGTCACCGGTTTCGTCACTTCTCCCGCGGAGCTTTGATTCATGTCCCGTTTTGACAACGTTTACGAATTCGACAACAACCTCGACGGCAACGGCCTCGCCATCGGCGTCGTCATGAGCCGCTTCAACCTGCCGGTGTGCGAAGGCCTGCTTTCGTCCTGCATCGCAGAACTGAAGCGCCTTGGCGTGGCCGACGAGGACATGGCCATCGCCACCTGCCCCGGCGCACTGGAGATCCCGCTGATCCTGCAGAGCATGGCCCAGAGCGGCCGCTTTGACGCACTGGTAGCACTGGGCGCCGTCATTCGCGGCGATACCTACCACTTCGAGGTCGTCTCCAACGATGCCTGCCGTGCCATCATGGAACTGCAACTGCATACCGGCGTTCCCATCGCCAACGGCATCCTGACCTGCGATACCGACGAACAAGCCGAAGTCCGCATGCAGCCGAAGGGCGCCGACTGCGCTCAGGCCGCTGTCGAAATGGCCAACCTCCAGAAAGCACTCGCCCAATGAGCGATCAAGAACAAACCCCGAAGGCCCCGCCCAAGTCGGCGCGTCGCCGTGCCCGCGAATTCGTCGTCCAGGGCCTGTACCAGTGGCGTGTCGGCGGTGCCGATGAAGCGTCGATCGAAGCCTATGCACCGGAAATGGAAGGCTTCGCCAAGGCCGACCGCGAATTCTTCGTCGGCACGCTGCGCGGCGTCATCGGCCAGCAGGCCAGCCTGATCGAGCAGATCGGCACGCACATCGACCGCCCCTTCGGCGAACTGTCGCCGGTCGAGGCCAGCGTGCTGATGATGGGCACCTTCGAGATGGTCAACCATCCGGAAACCCCGTACCGCGTGATCATCAACGAAGCCATCGAGCTGACCAAGGCCTTCGGCGGCACCGACGGCCACAAGTACGTCAACGGCGTGCTCGACAAGATCGCCGCCGTTGTCCGTGCGCCCGAAGTCGCCGCCCGGCGCAAGGGACGCTGAGCGCATGCCCGGCGAGTTCGGCCTGATCGCGAAGTATTTCGCCCGGCCGACACCATCCGCCGTGCTCGGTCCCGGCGACGATTGCGCGCTGATCCAGCCAGCGCCGGGCAAGCAACTGGCGGTGACCACCGACATGCTGGTCGCCGGCGTGCACTTCCTGCCCGACACCGACCCCGGACGCCTGGGCTGGAAGGCACTGGCGGTCAATCTCTCCGATCTCGCGGCAATGGGCGCCAGCCCGCGCTGGGTGACGCTGGCCGGGGCGCTGCCTGCGGTCGACGAAGCCTGGATCGCAAAATTCGCCGACGGCTTCTTCGCCTGTGCCGCCGAGTTCGGTGTTGACGTCATCGGCGGCGACACCACGCGCGGTCCGCTGAACGTCTGCATCACCGCCATCGGCGAAGTCGAACCCGGGCAGGCCTTGCGCCGCGACGGCGCCCGGCCGGGCGATGAAATCTGGGTGTCCGGCCGCCCCGGGCTGGCTGCCCTCGGGCTGGCCCATCTGCAAGGCCAGGTCAAGCTGCCCGAACCCTGGCCGCGACTGTGCGTCGGCGCGCTGGAAAAACCACGCCCGCGCGTCGCTCTTGGCCAGGCACTGATCGGCATCGCCAGCGCCGCCATCGATGTTTCCGACGGCCTGCTCGCCGACCTCGGACACATCTGCGAACGCTCCGGCTGCAGCGCAGCGCTGCGCCTGGTGCAGTTGCCGCAACTGCGCGACCTGACCGGCAGCGGCGACCAGCACGATGGCGCACTCCGGCGCATCGCGCTCGAATGCCAGCTGGCCGGCGGCGACGACTACGAACTGGTGTTCACCGCCTCGGCGGCACAACACACGCAACTCGGCCGGATCGCTGCCCTGCTCGAACTGCCGCTGTGGTGCATCGGCGAGATGCGCGAGAACGACGGCAGCAAGGTCACGGTATTCGACCCCGACGACCAACCCGTCAGCTTCGACCGGCAAGGATACGATCACTTTGGCCAGCAAACCGCCTAGCCTGCGCTTCCTCCTCGCCCACCCGGCGCACTTCTTCGCCTGCGGGTGCGGCAGCGGTCTGGCGCCTTTCGCCCCCGGCACCTTCGGCACGCTGTTCGCCTGGCTCAGCTTCGTGCTGTTCCGCCCGTATTTCAACGACGGTCAGTTATTGTTCCTGTTCGCTGCTGCCTATCTCGCCGGCATCTGGTTCATCGACATCACCGGCCGGGCCATCGGCGACCCCGACCACGGCAGCATCGTCTGGGACGAGATCGTCCCCTTCTGGCTGGTACTGCTGCTGACGCCGGCCGGCTGGCTGTGGCAATTGACCGCCTTCGTGCTGTTCCGCTTCTTCGACATCACCAAACCGCAACCGGCGCGTTATTTCGACGAACACGTCAAGAACGGCTTCGGCGTCATGGCCGACGACCTGATCGCCGCCGGCTACACGCTGCTGCTGCTGGCCCTGCTGAAAATCATCGTTTCCTGACCGTCGACCGCAAAAGGCATAGAATGGCTGCATCCTGACCGCAGGAGAAAGCCATGAGCCACAAGCATGCCCACCTGATGCGCAGCATCTTCCAGGACCCGGCGCCGGCCAACATTCACTGGCGCGAAGTCGAATCCCTGCTCAACCACCTCGGTGCCGACGTCCAGCCGGCCCACGGCGCCCGCTTCAAGGTCATCCTCAACGGCATCGAGACCGTCCTGCATCACCCGCACAACAGCAGCACCTGTGGCCGACAGGAGATCAAGGCGGTGCGCGACTTCCTGGCGCATGCCGGGGTGACGCTGTCGGCCTACGAGAGCTAAGCGCTACAGCGCCGAGCGCGTGTAGGACATCATTGCTTCGGGAATCTTGTCCAGCGGCATGACCTGATCGGCAGCGCCGAGCTTGATGGCTTCCTTGGGCATGCCGAAAACGACGCAACTGGCTTCGTCCTGGGCCACCGTCCGGGCGCCGGCATCGTGCATTTCTTTCAAGCCGCGCGCACCGTCGTCACCCATGCCGGTCATGATGATGCCGAGCGCGTTGCTGCCGGCAAACTTGGCAACAGAACGGAACAGCACATCGACCGAGGGCTTGTGCCGGTTGACCAGCGGACCATCCACCACCTCGACCTGATATTGCGCGCCGCTGCGCTTGAGCATCATGTGCCGCCCGCCGGGTGCGATCAGCGCCCGGCCCGGCATCACCCGGTCGCCGTTGCGGGCTTCGCGGACCTCGATGTCGCACAGGCCGTTCAGGCGCTCGGCAAACATCGCCGTGAACTTCTCCGGCATGTGCTGGACGATGACGATGCCCAGGCAGGTCGCCGGCAGGCGCGTCAGCACGGCTTCCAGCGCCTGCGTGCCGCCGGTCGAGGTGCCGATGGCGATCAGTTGTTCAGTGGTCCTGGCCATGGCGGTCGGCATGCCGGGGGCAATGACCGCATCGGCGGTCAATTTTGGCCGGTTCAGGGCGTTGACCGCAGCATTCGAACCGGGACGCGGCAGGGCGCGCAGATTGGCCCGCGCCGCCGCACGCACGGCCTGGACGATGTCGTTGGAAGCATCTTCGAGGAAGGACTTCAGGCCGGCCTTGGGTTTGGTGATGATCGTCACCGCACCCGCCGCCATCGCGTCGAAAGTCGCCTGCGCGCCGCTTTCGGCCAGCGACGAGCAGATGATCACCGGTGTCGGCCGCTCGGTCATGATCTTGCGCAGGAAGGAGATGCCATCCATCCGCGGCATTTCGATATCGACGATGAGCACGTCCGGCCAGCAGGCCCGCAACTTGTCGACGGCAAAGACCGGGTCCGATGCCGTGGCAATGACCTCGATCCCCGGTTCCTTCGCGAGAACCTGCGAAACGACCTGGCGCACCAGCGCCGAGTCATCGACAATCATCACCTTGATTTTGTCTGCCATCGTGCTCAGTCTTTTTGGTAAATGGTCGGGCGGATCTGGCGCAAGCCGGCCGAGATGCCGTTCAGGGTTTCCGAGTGGCCGATGATGAAATGGCCGCCCGGGTGCAATCGTGGCAGCAGATGCTCGACGACCTTGCGCTTGGTGTCGATGTCGAAATAGATCATGACATTGCGCAGGAAGATGACGTCGAATTTACCGATATCGGCCTCGATCGGCAAGGTCAGGTTGATGTGATGAAAACTGACGCGCTCCCGCAGTTCGCTGTTGATCAGGAAGGTTCCGGCCTGGCTGCGGACGCCCTTGCGGCAATACTTGACCAGCAGTTTCTGGGGAATCCCTTCGTTGCGCTCGATCGGATAGTGGCCGCGCCGGGCTTTCTCCAGCACCTGGGTACTGATGTCGGACCCGACGATTTCCCACGGTGAACCGGGCAGGCACTCGGACAGCAGCATGGCCAGCGTGTAGGCCTCCTCGCCGGTCGAACTGGCGGCACTCCAGACCCGGAAGGGCGCGCCGCCCCGACGTGCCGGCAGGACTTCATCGCGCAGGAACTCAAAGTGCTTCGGCTCGCGGAAGAAATAGGTTTCGTTGGTGGTCAGCAGGTCGACCATGATCTGCAGTTCTTCCGGGTGCTCGCCACTGGCCAGCAGGCGGTAGTAGCGGGCGTAGCTGTCGAGTCCGTGGAAGCGCAGACGCTTCTGCAGACGGCCGACCAGCAGCACCTTCTTGGCATCGGAAAGGTTGATCCCGGCGATCTTGTAGATCAGCCGCTGGAACAGCGCAAATTCCTGGTCGCTAATCGCGGATTCGCTCATCAGAACAGTTCGATCTTCTTGTTGGCCACCGTGGCCGGTTTGTTGAGCAGCGATTCGGCATAAGCCAGTTCCTCGCGGCGCAGCGACTCCTGACTGATCAGCCCGGAAGTGACCCGCTTGCAATACGCGTCGCCGGTTGCCGGGACCAGCAGTATCTTGCGTGACCACGGCCCGAGAAAATCCGACGCAACGATGGGGATGCCTTCGCGCTCCAGCCACTCGTGGGCAAAATCGGCATTGCGCTTGCCGACGGCCAGCATGCCCGGCGCCGTCGCGTCGATGACGGCGCCACCGCCAAAAGCCTTGGCCCGCATCCGGTGCTTTGCCGCCCCGCGCTGCAACATCGCGTTGAGCAAGGCCTCCATGCAGGCATCGCCGGCCAGCAGCACGTCTTCGTCGGCGTGGGTGCCCTTCTTCATCTGCGGCAGCATGAAGTGATTCATGCCGGCCAGACGCAGGGCGGCATCGTACAGGCAGACGGCGACGCAGGAACCGAGCAGCGTCGAGATCGGCCGCTCGCCCTCGACGGCCCATTCGCCGGGCTTGATGTTGCGCGACAGGCGTTCGATATCGCGCGTCGACAGGGTTGCGTAATCGGTCATCGAATCCGCACCGGAAGTACCGGCCCCCTCGTCACGCTCGCGATGACATCAGGCGGCTTCCACGTTGGCGCTGTCGGATGCCTGGGTCAGCATTGCGATCTCCTCGACCGAAAGCACGCGGGCGACATCGAGGATGATCACGAATTTGCCATTGACCTTGCCCATGCCGGAAATGAAATCCGTCCGGATCTTGGCCCCGAAGGAGGGCGGCGGCTCGATCTCGCTGCGGGCGATTTCCAGCACTTCCGAAACCGCATCGACCATGACACCGATGTCGTGTTTCTGGTCGCCCTGCTCAAGCTCGACGATGACGATGCAGGTCCGCCGCGCCACCTCGGTCGACTTGCCGCCGAAGCGGCACGAGAGATCGATGACCGGCACCACTGCACCGCGCAGGTTGATGACGCCGCGAATGAAGCCCGGCATCATCGGAATCTCGGTCACCGTGCCGAACTCGATGATTTCCTTGACGTTGAGAATGGCGACGGCAAACATCTCGCCGCCCAGCGTGAAGGTCAAATACTGCTGTGGCGTGCTGTCGACCGCAGCAACCGTCGCCGGCGCCCGGGACCCGCCCGGGCTCTGGACAATCTGTCCCATGCTTGTCGCCTCCGCGCTCAGAATTTCTCGAAATCCGACTCGTCGATCAGCGCCGTGGCGGAGCGCCCGCTCACTGGACGCGCAGCGCGTGGAGCGCTGCGGGCGACCGGTGCCGGCTGGCTGAAACTGCGACCATGGCTGCCAACTGACTGCTCGACCGAGAAGAATTCCATCAATTGCTGCAATTGTCCCGCCTGACCACCGAGTTCTTCGGCCGTCGCTGCCAGTTCCTCAGACGCCGAGGCATTCTGTTGCGTGGCCTTGTTCAGTTGCCCCATCGCGTTGTTGATCTGGGCAACACCGGTCGATTGTTCCTGGCTGGCTGAAGCAATTTCCTGGACCAGATCGGAGGTTTTCTGGATGCTCGGCACCATTTCGTCGAGCAGGTGACCGGCACGCTCGGCCATCTTGACGCTGGAGCCGGCCAGTTCGCCGATTTCCTGCGCGGCAACCTGCGAACGTTCAGCCAGCTTGCGCACTTCGGCGGCCACCACGGCAAAGCCCTTGCCGTGCTCGCCCGCCCGTGCTGCTTCGATGGCTGCGTTGAGCGCCAGCAGGTTGGTCTGGTAAGCGATATCGTCGATGATGCCGATCTTGTCGGCGATCGACTTCATCGCCTCGACCGTCTTGCCGACCGCCTCGCCGCCCTCGCCGGCTTCCTTGGCCGACTTGGTCGCCATGTTGTCGGTGACCTTGGCATTTTCGGTGTTCTGCGTCACGGAAGCCGTCATCTGCTCCAGGCTGGCCGTCGTTTCCTCGACACTTGCTGCCTGCTCGGACGACGCCTGGCTCAGCGACTGGGCCGTTGCCGAAACCTGGCCGGAAGCATTGGACAACGCATCGGCGGCGGTGATGATCTGGGCAATCGTCTCCGACAGCTTGGCGATGGTGTTGTTGATCGCATCCTTGAGTATCGCGAAATCGCCCTGATAGGCCTTGGTGATGGTCTGCGTCATGTCGCCCTGTTCCATCGCCCCCATTACGCGCTGAACATCCTGGATCGGCGAAACCACCGCATCCAGCGTGTCATTGACGCCTTCCACGATCTTGCGGAAATCACCCTGATGCTGGGCGGCATCGGCCCGCGTTTCGAGCTTGCCGGCGACTGCCGCAGCGCTCAGCAGGTTGGCATCGGCCACCAGGGCATTGACCGCTTCGATACAGGTGTTCAGGTTGTTCTTGATGGCATTGAAATCACCGTTATAGGAATCGGTGATCTTCGTCGGGATGTCGCCCTTCGAAATCCGGTCAACATAGCTCGCGGCAACATTCAAGGGACCGATCACCGCATCCAGAGTGTTATTGACACCGTCTACAACCCGCCGGAAATCGCCTTGGTGCTGCGTTGCATCAGCACGCGTGGACAAGCGCCCCTCGACTGCCGCGACCGACAGCATGCTGGCATCGGCTACCAGTTTGTTAACCGCTTCGACGCAGGTGTTGAGGTTGTTCTTGATGGTATTGAAATCGCCGTTGTAGGAATCGGTGATCTTCGCCGGGATATCGCCCTTCGAGATCCGGTCGACATAGCTAGCAGCCACGTTCAGGGGACCAATCACTGCATCCAGCGTGCCATTCACACCTTCGACGATCTTCCGGTAATCGCCCTGATGCTGTCCGGCATCCGCGCGCGTGGCCAGTTGCCCGGCCACGGCAGCTGCACTCAGCTTGTTCGCGTCGGTGATCAGCGCAACGATGGAGGACTGGACCCCCGCCACAGAACGGACCACTTCGCCGACTTCATCCTTGGCATCGCTGGTCAGTGTGAAATTCATGTCGCCAGCGGCCATCTTGCGCGCGGCATCGACCACCTGGTTGACCGGACGGGTGATGCTGCGGGTGATGACAAAAGCAAAAACAATGGTCAGCAGGGCTGCCAGGACGGCCAGACTCACCATCAGGGTACGCGCTGCACTGGCGGCCTCGACGGCTGCCTTGCCTTCGGCTGCGGTCAGATCATTGAGGAAGACGATCAGGTGATGCACGGCGTCGAAATAGCTGTTCTGCTGTTTGCGGATATCCCCCATCATGTATTCGATGGCTTGGTCGCGTTGACCGGCCTTGACCATCTCGATGAAACGTTCCTGCATCGGCACGTAGGCAGCACGGGAATCAAGAATGCCCTTCAGTGCCGCCTTGCCCTTCTCGGTATTGAAAGTCGCCTCCATCCGCTCGATACGCTCGCCAATAATCTTGCGCTGCTCGACGATGCGCTCGACTTCGCGATTCACTTCTTCCGGCGTCTTGACCAGCAAGGTGTTGCGCATCGCCCGGGCGATCGTGTTCAGGGCATCGATGACATCGTTCGCCCACACCGTTTTCGGATTGCGGTCATTGACGATCAATTCGAGATCGTTGCTCAGCGACTGCAGACGCAGCGTGCCGACTGTCGCAATCGCGATGAGAAGAATCAAGGTAATCGCAAATCCGACACCCAGTTTTGTTCCGATTTTCAAGTTATTCAACACAGGAGGCTCCTCTTCATTTCACTGGGAAAACAATCAATTCTGGGTCGTCGACCGCGCGACGGCGTTGTTCGCTGCCATATCACGTTCTTCCTTGCGCACATTGCGCTGGACCAGGGTCTGCACATCGAGGATCAGGGCGACTTCGCCCGTCCCCAGGATGGTCGACCCCCCGATCCCGCGCAGGTGGCGGAAAATGCTCGACAGCGGCTTGATCACCGTCTGGAATTCGCCGAGCAACTGATCGACGACGATACCGGCCTTCTGGCCGGCGTACTGGACAACAACAATATTCTCCCGGGCCGGATGCTCGCCTTCGACCTCGAACATCTCGCGCAACCGGACAAAGGGCAGGACCTCGCCGCGCAGGTTGAGGAAATCGCGGTCGGCCGAGTTTTCCTTGAGCTCGATGCATTCGATGACCATATCCAGCGGAATGACATAGGACGAGCGCCCGACGCCGACGAGAAAGCCGTCGATGATGGCCAGCGTCAGCGGCAGACGGATCGTGAATGTGCTGCCGGCACCTTCAACCGAAGCAACCTCGCAACTTCCCCGCAGCCCCTGGATGTTGCGGCGGACGACGTCCATGCCGACACCACGGCCGGAGAGATTGGTCACCTGCTCGGCAGTGGAGAAACCGGGCTCCCAGATCAGGTTGATGATTTCCTGGTCGCTCAGCACCTGGGTCGGCTGCACCAGTCCCTTGTCGATGGCTTTCTGCAGGATCTTGTCCCGCGGCAGGCCGCCGCCGTCATCAACGACTTCGATGACGATGCTGCCGGAGTCGTGATAGGCATTCAACTCGACCGTGCCGCGCCGGGGCTTGCCGCGGGACTCGCGCACATCGGCCGGCTCGATGCCGTGATCCATGCTGTTGCGTACCAGATGCATCAGCGGGTCGCCGATCTTCTCGACCACCGACTTGTCGAGCTCGGTTTCCGCACCGGTGATCACCAGGTCGATTTCCTTGCCCAGTTCCTTGGCAACATCCCGTACCACGCGATTGAAGCGGGTGAAGGTTTCGCCGATCTGAACCATGCGCAGTTGCAAAGCCGAATCGCGGATGTTCTCGACCAGACGCGACAGGATCGACGTCGACTCGACCAGTTCGCTCTGCTTGCTGCGTTGCGCCAGCAGGTTGGCCGATGCACCGGCAATCACCAGTTCGCCAACCAGATCGATCAACTGGTCAAGCTTGTCAGCCTGAACACGGATGAGCCGTGCCTCGACGGCCTTCTTCTCGTTGACCTGGGCCTGCTTGCTGACGGCCGCCTCGACCACTTCCTTGTGCACCACCTTGTGGTCGACAAGAATCTCGCCGAGTTGCGGGGCAAGTGGATCGCCGTCGCCGGGCAACTTGCCCTGCTGCTGCGAAAACAGGCCTTCTTCCAGTTCACTCTGGGTCAGCGCGCCGCAGCGCACCAGCATCTCGCCGAGACGCATGTCATCCTCGGGCAATTCGCGGATCAGCTTGACGTATTCGGCAAGCTTGCTGTTCGGCGCCAGGATGCGCAGTTCGCAATCATCGCGGCAGAAATCGAAGACGCGCTCGATATCGGCCTTGGACGATCGGGTCTGCAGGCGTATCTCGAAACCAAGATAGCAGGACTCCGGGTCCATCTCGGCCGCCCCGGGCATGGCATCGGGAATGGTTTCCAGTGCCAGGATTTCGCCCAGCGAAGCAAGGTAGCGAAGAAAGGACAACGGGTCCATGCCACCACGCAGCATGTGCGGACCAAAACGGACCGAAATGTGCCAGCTGTCGGTATTGACGACACCGCCGCCGGATGCCTCGACATCGGCTTCCGCCTCGATCATGCTGCCTGCCGACGCCCCTGCGGCCTCGGCGGTATAAGCAGCGAGCTCCAGCTGCAATGCATCGCCGGCATGACGCACATCTTCGGGGGGTTCGGCGGCAGCGGCTTCCAGCACATCCATCAGATGGCTGAGATGATCGCAACTGCGCAACAACAACCCGGTCAGATCGCCGGTGACGTGAATCTCGCCATTGCGCAGGCGATCGAGCACATTTTCCACCTTGTGCATGAATGCTTCGATGAAGTGGCACTCGATGACACCGGATGCACCCTTGATGGTGTGCGCGGCACGGAATATCCCGTTGATGTTGTCGTGATTGTCCGGCTGCTGCTCGAGTTCGAGCAAACCGCTTTCCATCGCCTGCAGTTGCTCGCGGCCTTCCTGTATGAATACGCTGGTCAGTTCATCCATTTCCCGATTCCTCACCGCTGCTCATGGGCCGTAATCACCACCGGGTCGCCGAAGAATGCGGCGAGATTGCAGAAGTCCAGCGTCTGCCGCACGGCCGGGCTATGTGCAACGATGGACAATGCCTTGTCGCGCCGCGCCGCCTCGCGTTTGACGAGGATCAGCAACTGCAAGCCTGCAGTATCGATTTCCCCGACCTGCGACAGGTCGAGTTCAAGGCCATCCGCCATCTCAAGCGCGGCAACCAGGCGTTCCTTCTGTTCCATCGCATGGTAGATCGTAAGATCTTCGGTGATGGCGAGGCGGTTTTGGGTTCCCATACCGGCTTCCTTCAGAACAGTTCAATCTTGGGTCCGGCGCTTGCCGCGCCACCGCCACTGCCGTCCGCCTTGTGCAAGGCCTCCTGGTGGCTGATGCGCTGCGTGTCCATGACATATTTTCCGTACAGCTCGTCCAGATGCTCCGAAAGCGGGGCGTACTGAAAATTGTCGTCTTCGGTCGCCTTGATGCGCTGCGCCAGATTGTCCGCATGCTCGTCGAGTTTGTGCAGCGCATTGGCAACAATCTCGATCTGCTGGCGGGTGATGTCCTGGAACTGGACGGTTGCCAGTACGTCCATGAACATCTTTGCCAGATCTGAACTGGCCTCGCGTACAGTATTCAGGACGTTCAAGTCGTGATCGAGCAATTGCTGATAGCCCTCGCCCAGACTGCCCAGCTGCGTGGAAAACTCGGTCAGCGCCGAGCGCTCCGCTTCGACGTTGCTGGTTTTCAGCTTGTCTTCGAACTGCTGGCGGATCGAGGCCGCGACGTTGTTGATGCCGGCGTTGATCTTGCTGACGGCCGTATCGGTCTCCGTCGACAGCTTGCGTACCTCGTCGGCAACGACGGCAAAGCCGCGACCGGCCTCGCCGGCACGGGCCGCTTCGATGGCCGCATTCAGCGCCAGCAGATTCGTCTGCCCGGAGATGTCCTTGACCAGCTTGACCAGCGTACCCAAGCCCTGGGCCTCCTGCACGATCTGTTCGATGCGCAGCTGATCCCGGGTCGCTTCGTCAATACGATTGCGGATATACGACTCCATGCGTGATATCAGCGCATGGTTATCCTGAATATCGGTTTCCGAACTGGCAGCGAGCTCGCTGGATGCCTGCGTGGTTTCCGCAACAAAGTTGTCGAGGCGTGACACCACGACATCGATCGACTGCAAACGCTCGGCAATATCGTAAGCCGCCCTCTCGGTCGCCTGGACGATTCCGTCCAGTTGCTTGCGCAGCACGTCGTTGTAGTTGCGGACATTCATCAGCTCGCGAGCCACTTCCTCACTGACCGATTCGACATCGTTGAACTTGCTGGCCACCTGCTCCTGCTCGCTCGACAAGCCGAACATCACATCGCGGTAAAAAGCCAGCGAGACCATGCGCTGAGCAAAGTAGGCCACCATGACGATCAGCACGGAGCCAACCGCGTCGCCCATCGGCGATGGCAGCCCCAGCGAAGGCAGGAAGTCCTGGTGGAACCACCCGTTCAGGCCGTAGACGATGGCGAAGGTCGCGATGGCCACAACCATCGCCACGAGGAGGCCACGTCGATGCAGGCTGTTTATCGGCATTGTCTGCTCCTCAGCGCAGAACCAGCTTGATCGTGTTCAACAGTTCATCCGCGGTAGCAGGCTTGACGATCCAGCCGGACGCACCAGCTGCCTTTGCTTCCAGTTTGCGCGACTGCTGCGACTCGGTCGTCAGGAACAGGATCGGCATGAATTTGTACGCCGGCAATTTGCGCACCTGCTTGATCAGTTCAATGCCGTTGATACCGGGCATGTTGAGATCGGTAATCAGCAGATCCACCTTCACGCCGGCCTGAAACTTCTTCATCGCTTCTTCGCCGCTCGCCGCCTTTTCGGTTGCGTAGCCGGCTTTCGCAAGAATGTTGGATATGCTGAGCAGAATGGTCGCTGAATCATCCACAAGAAATATTGTTTTCATTTTCGACTCGGTTATATCAGTAACGACAGCAGCCTCAGGATGCCATGGCAGGCACGGAAACTGCAGAGACAGGCATCAATCATACCCATAAATGAGTAGCGACAATGTTAACTGTTTTACCTCGGCCAAGCGCTAGAAGCACAGGGCGGCATAAAGCGAGGCAACCTCACCCTGTGACTCGGCGAGAATTTCCGTAAGCAGCGCTTCGCCAACCAGCACCTCGATTTCCGCATCGATGCCGGGAAACTTGTTGCCCGACCCGATCCGGTGCAGCGGCGACGACACAGGCGACAACTGCTCTGCCAGCAGCAGGGTATCGCCCAGCCCCGCCGGCGGCATGCCGAGGTAGCCATCCCAGTAGACCTCGATGGCCGCCAGGACGTTCTCGGGAATTGCCAACGCCTGCAACAAAGGTTCACCAACCTGGCGCTCGCCCACTTCTATCCACTCGGCAAAGTCGCCATCAAGCAACCCGGGGTAAGCAGGGCTTTTTGCCAGCAGGTAGAACCCGGCCACCTCGTGCATCAGGCCGGCAAACAGCGCGGCTTCGGGATCAACACCGGTCACCCGGCGGGCAATGACACGGGAAAGTGCAGCAACATGGGCCGTATGCTGCCAGAGTTGATCGGCAATCGCCTGGCAGGCGACCGGCAGCGCGCCACCGGCCATCTGACGGGCAACCAGCGCCATGCTCAGGCTGCGCAGCGCGGCAAAACCCAGCCGGGAAATCGCCGAACGCAGATCACTGATTTCCCTTGCATAAGGATTGTAGGCCACCGAATTGGCCAGAGCGACGATCCGCGCAGCCAGCAAGGGTTCGGCCTCAACCAGACGGGCTGCCTTGTCCACGTGACAATCCGGATCGGAAAGGGCATCCCTCAGACGGAGCGAGACCTGAACGTTGGTCGGGAAATCGATATGCCCCTCGACCACATCCCGGGCTATCAGCTGGAAGGCTTGAGTCTTGTCCATGTCATCGCTTCCCAAGGCTTGAGAAATCCGGAACTGAAAACGGAAACGGGCCGGAAGCGACACGCTTCCGGCCCGTTGAATATGCATGGCCCGCCCGGCGCGATTCGAACGCACGACCCCTGCCTTCGGAGGGCAGTACTCTATCCAGCTGAGCTACGGGCGGAAAGGAGCGAATTCTACTCCCATGAGGTGGCTTGCGTCCATGGTGAGCGCTCATGTTGGCGATACTCAATCGAGCAGCGTACGCGCCGCTTCGTAGCGCTGGGCGAAGTAGCGGCTGCCCATCTGTTCGATGCGCACCCGGCCGTTGGTCGATGGCGCGTGGACGAAGCGGTCGTTGCCGATGTAGATGCCGACATGCGAGAACGGCCGGTTCATCGTGTTGAAAAAGACCAGATCGCCCGGACGCAATTCGTGCCGGCCGATCGGCCGGCCGCGACGGGCGATCTCGGCGGCGCTGCCCTGAACCTTCAAACCGGCGGCCTGGTCGAAGATGTAGCTGACCATGCCGCTGCAGTCCAGACCGGCCTCCGGGTTCTTGCCGCCGAAGCGGTAGCCGGTATCGATCAGCGACATCGCATACATGACGACCTCCGTCGCGTGCCCGCTGACCGCTCGCGGCGCCTGGGTTATAGTTCCCCGCTCCGCAGTACCGCGCGGCAGCGGACTGCCGCAACCGGCAAGCAGCACCGAGAACAGGAAAACGCAGGACAAGGAAAAGCGCATCGGTTAAGGCCATTTCTTGAAATTACTTATAACTTAACGTTTTTACAGGATTTTTCAAGCTCATGAACTTGCAAAACAGTGAACTTCTGCGGTCGACCAACCTGATTGACGGAAAATGGGTCGCTGCCGACAGCGGCCAGACACTGACCGTGGTGGACCCGGCCAATGGCCAGCGCATCGCCGAGGTTCCCCGTTGTGGCGCGGCCGAGACGCAACGCGCGATCGCCGCCGCCAATGCCGCCTTGCCGGCGTGGCGAGCACTGACGGCGAGGCGCCGCGCCCAGTTGCTGCAAAACTGGAACCAGTTGATTCTCGACAACGCCGACGATCTGGCGCAGTTGATCACCGCCGAGGGTGGCAAGCCGCTGGCCGAAGCCAAAGGCGAGGCGATCTACGGCGCTTCCTTCGTCGAGTGGTTCGCCGAGGAAGCCAAGCGCACCTATGGTGAAAGCATCCCCAGCCCGGCATCAAACACCCGCCTGCTGGTGGTCAAGCAGCCGATCGGTGTCTGTGCGGCGATCACACCGTGGAACTTCCCGCTGGCGATGATCACGCGCAAGGTCGCTCCGGCGCTTGCTGCCGGCTGCACGGTCGTCGTCAAGCCGGCCGAGTCGACACCGCTGACCGCGCTGGCGCTGGCCGTATTGGCGGAAAAGGCCGGTTTTCCGGCCGGCGTGTTCAACGTCGTCACCGGCAATCCGGCGGAAATCGGCGGCGAGCTGTGCGCCAGCCCGATCGTCAGAAAGCTGTCGTTTACCGGGTCGACCGCAGTCGGCCGCCTGCTGATGGCGCAATGCGCGCCGACGATCAAGAAGCTGTCGCTGGAACTGGGCGGCAACGCGCCGTTCATCGTTTTCGACGACGCCGACATCGATGCTGCGGTCGACGGCGCAATCGCGGCAAAATACCGCAACACCGGCCAGACCTGTGTCTGCGCCAACCGCTTCCTGGTGCAATCCGGGATCTACGAGGAATTCGCTGCCCGGCTGGCCGCCCGCAGCGCCGAACTGAAAGTCGGCCCCGGCAGCGAAGCCGGCGTCGCCCAGGGACCGCTGATCAACGCCGCCGGCCTGGCCAAGGTCGAAGCCCATGTCGCCGACGCGCTGGCCAAGGGCGCCCGCGTGCTTTGCGGCGGCGCCCGCCACGCGCGCGGCGGCAACTTCTTCCAGCCGACGGTGCTGGCCGATGTAACGACCGACATGCAGGTCGCCCGCGAGGAAACCTTCGGCCCGCTGGCGCCTCTGTTCCGCTTCGAAACCGAGGCGCAAGCCGTGGCGATGGCCAACGATACCGAGTTCGGTCTGGCCGCCTATTTCTTCACGCGCGACATCGGCCGCAGCTGGCGGGTCGGCGAAGCGCTGGAATACGGCATGGTCGGCGTCAATACCGGGATGATCTCGAACGAAGTCGCGCCTTTCGGCGGCATCAAGCAATCCGGCATTGGTCGCGAAGGCTCGAAATACGGCATCGAGGAATACCTCGAAGTGAAGTATCTCTGCTTCGACGTGCGCTGATGAAGTTCGTCCTGCTTGCTGTCCTGCTGTTCGGGCTTTGGCTTGCCTGGCGCAAATGGCGGCAGGCCGGGCGCGCCCGCTTCATCGAGGATTTCCCGCTGCAGGAACGGCTTGACCGGCGGCTGGCGTCACGTCGACCCGAACTGGATGAGCGGCAACGTCGCGAGGTATTCGAAGGCCTGCGCGACTATTTCCTGATCTGCAACAGCGCCGGCCGGAAGATGGTTGCCATGCCTTCGCAGGCGGTCGACGATGCCTGGCACGAGTTCATCCTGTTCACCCGCAATTACCAGGCCTTCTGCCAGCGCGCCTTCGGTCGTTTCCTGCACCATACGCCGGCCGAGGCGATGTCTTCACCGCGGGTCGCCAGCGACGGCATCAAGCGCAGCTGGCGGCTGGCCTGCGCCCACGAAGGGATCGACCCGAAACAGCCGGCGCGCCTGCCGCGCCTGTTCGCGCTGGACGCCGCGCTGGGCATTGCCGGTGGCTTCGTGTACCAGCTGGACTGTCTGGCTGGCCGCGCTGACGGGGCGACGACCAGCGGTTTCTGTGCCAGCCACATCGGTTGCAGCAGCGGCTGCGCCGGCGATTCCGGCAGCGACGGTGGCGGTGATGGCGGAGGTTGCGGCGGCGACTGAGCGCGGACGCAATAATCCTGCGGTCAACCGGGTTTAAACGAGCTTTTTCAGCAATTCCGCTTTCTTGGCGTCGAACTCGGCCTGGGAAAGAATGCCCTTGCCGACCAGCGCGTGCAGTTTTTCCAGCGTCGCGACAACATCGTCAGCCCCCACGGTGGCAGCCGGTGCCAGCGCCGTCGCCATCGACTGACCGAGCACCTGCCCCAGGCCGACGCCAGCACCCATCGCTGCCAGCCCGCCTTCGTTGCGCGCCGCATCCGGAATGCTGCTGGCCGCCTGGAACTGCGTGTAGCGCTGCAGGTCGCCGACCATGTTCATGCCGATCTTCTGGTCCAGCACTTTCTGCAATTCGTCGGGCAGCGAGAAGTTCTGCACGATGACCGAGTCCAGGTGCAGCCCCAGCTCGGCGAACATCGGCGCCGCCCGGTCGCGCATGGCAAGGCCCAGCTGGTCCTGATTCGCCGCCAGGTCGATGAAGGGAATGCCGGATTCGGCAAAGAGATTGCCCAGGCCGGCGATCAGGCTGTTGCGCAACTGCCCTTCGAGCTCTTCGCCGGCATAACTGTCGCGGCTGCCGGAAATCCGCCGATAGAAAATCGCCGGATCGACCAGGTGATAGCCGTAAATGCCGTAGGCGCGCAGACGCACTGCGCCGAATTCCTTGTCACGAATGACGACCGGGGTCGACGTTCCCCATTTCCGATCGAGCTGCAAACGCGTCGAGAAGAAATGGACATCGCTCTTGAAGGGCGAGGCAAAGAGCTTGTCCCAGTGCTTCAGATTGGTCAGCAGCGGCAACGTCGCGGTCGTCAGGCGATAACGCCCCGGGCCGAAGACATCGGCAATGACACCTTCGTTCACGAAGACGGCCATTTGCGACTCGCGCACCGTCAGACTGGCACCGTTCTGTATCTCGTTATCGAGCATGGGATAGCGCCAGGCCAGCAGGCTGTCGTCGGCTTCCGTCCATTCCAGGACATCGATGAACTGCTTCTTGATGAAACTCGTCAGGGACATCTGTTTCTCCGGACAACGGGTTACTTGGCTGCGGCGGCTGCCACCCGGGCTTCCTGCGCCCGGTACCAGGCGATGAATTCATCGACCGGCATCGGCATGGCGTAAAGATAACCCTGCCCCGCTGCGCAGCCAAGCGTCAGCAACTGGCTGCGCTGCATTTCGGTCTCGACGCCCTCGGCCAAAGGCTGCATCCCCAGATCACGGGCCAGATCAACGATGGTGCTGACCACGCGCAAACTGTCGGCGGAATCGAACATGGCCATGACAAACGAGCGGTCGATCTTGATTTCATTGATCGGCAGGCTGACCAGATAGCTGAGCGAGGAATAGCCGGTGCCGAAATCGTCCAGCGCCAGGCGGCAACCCAACTGGCGCAGACGGCTCATGATCGCGAGACCTTTTTCGCGATCGACCATCAGCGCCGACTCGGTCAGTTCGAGCGTGAAGCGCTGACCGGGAATCTGCCAGGTGGCCAGTCGCTGCGCCAACAACTCGGGCAGGTCCTCGTCGACCATGTCGGCGACCGTCAGGTTGAATGACAGGCCGATCCCGATGCCGACAGCGTCGAGTTCGCTGGCCGTGCGCATCGCGGCACGCATAAGCCAGTCGGTGTAAATCGTTCGCCAGCCGTTCTCCTCGATCATGTCGATGACCGTCTGCGGCGCCAGCCATGCACCGTCGGTTCCACGCCAGCGCAACAACAGTTCGGCCCCGGTGCAACGCCCGCTGTCCAGTTCGACCTGCGGCTGCACATGCAACTCCAGCGTCTCCTGCTGCAAGGCCTGGTGCAAGGCTTCGACCTGATGGTAACGCTGCTGCCAGTCAGCACTCAGGCTGCTGTCGAACCAGGCGAACGACTGGCGCTTGCTGCCTGCCTCCCAACGCGCCAGACGAGCGCTGTGCAGGGCGTTTTCGGCATCGAGCGCATGCTCGGGAAGCATCGCGGCGCCGATGGTGGCGTGCACCATGATGCTGCGTCCGCTGAACAGGCTCACCGGCTCACCGAACATCTGCGCGACATGGGCAGCCGCCAGCGTCGGTTGGGCCATCGCATGCACATCAGGCAGGATGACCAGCCACTCGCCCTCACGCCCGGCAAAAACCTTGTCTACCGGCCGCAAGCGATCAGCAATACGAGCCGCCAGCATGGACGGCAGGCGTTGCAGATCACTCGCGGCGAGATAGGCGAAGGAATCACGATTGACCACCGAAATCGACAGCACGCCGACCTGTCGGTTAGCCTGCAGCATGTCGCGCAGACAACGCAGGGCAGCGAGTTCTCCCGGCATTCCGGCAGCATCGATATGCGCCTCTTCGCCCAGTTCGATGGCGCAGCTGACCGCCGCCAGGACACCACGACGCAAACTGGAGAACAGCTTCAGGACGACGCGACCGACCGTTTCCCGATCACCGGTCAGTTCCTGTTCGCAGCGAGCGACAAAGGTGAAGAAAAGACGCAGTATTTCGACCAATGCATAGCCGCGCCCGAGCAGGTCGTGCCAGCTGCGCACCCAGCGCTGCTGCCAGTCCGGGTCGGCCAGGGAGACTGGCAGCGCCTCGGACAGCTCGAGAAAATCCAGCAATACCGGATCGTTGGCGACCAGCGGACGCGTTTCCCGCAGCGCCATTCCCCATATTCCGTCGAGACTGCGCAATGAGGCGAGATCGTCGGGCTCCAGCCCGAAAGCCGCAAAATCGACGTAGCTCTGCGAGTTATCCGAGATAGTAGTCATTGGCCGACAACCCATAAGCATCATTCGGCAGGGCACGAATGATGCGAACTGCATCGAACTCCGGCTTGCGCAGGTCAATCACCCGATAGCTCCGGACCGGCTCCTTCCCCGTATCCAGCATCAACAGCACGCGCGGACGCGATCGCTGGACACGGTTTTGCTGAATCACCACACCGACTTCACCACTGCTGAACTCGACCAGCGTGCCGATCGGATACAGCCCGACGCACTGCACGAACTGCTCCATCAGGACCGGATTGAACTGTTTGTCCCGCAGCTTGAACAGCTCCTCCAGCGCCTGCTGGTGGCCGATGGCCGTCCGGTAGGGCTTGTTGCGCAGCATTGCACAAAATGAATCGACCAGCCCGGCAATCTCCGCCGCCAGGCCGATCTGTTCGAAACGCAAGCGCTGCGGGTAACCACTGCCGTCCCAGCGTTCGTGGTGGCGGGAAACGATCTGCAGGACGTCGGAGGGCAGATTCGACTGGCGCATGAGAATCTCCAGCGAGCTTGCGACATGCGAGCGCACGAGGTATTGCTCTTCGCCTGTCAGCGGATCTGTCTTGGACAGCAATTCAGGCGGTACCTGAGTCTTGCCGATATCCTGCAGCAAACCGGCAACGCCGAGTTCGAGCAATCGTTGCCCACGCCAGCCGACATGACCGCCGAGCAACAGCGCGTGAATCGAAACATCCATGGCGTGGTCGAAGCTGTACTGATCCACGCTTTTCAGACGCAGCAGCCACATCACGGCATCGGGATTGCGCTGCAGACTGCCGGCAACATCGCGAACGCCTTCCCGCACATTGCCGAAATCGAAATGCAGTTCGGCGGTAACCTGCTGGAAAGTCTGCTGCAGCGCCTTCAACAGGGAGTCATAGCGCGGTTCGATATAGCTCAGTTCGCGACCAAGCGCCTGGACGTGGGCATCCCCTTCCTGTCCATGCAGAAATTCGAGAAAGTTGCGACGCCGCCGCTGACGTTCGACCTGCTCTGCCGAAAAGATCGGCGGCCGACGCACAATCGTACTGTCGTCATCCGCCGGCTGAGCAACGGGTAAGGGTGAGGAGCGCAAGGGACGGTCAATTCTCGCCTTGGGTTCTGCGTAATGTTCGTTGAGCGAGCGCGAGCGGTCGATCTGCACAAAACGGCACTTGCGCTGAAAGATATCAACCTGCTCCGGCGTGGAAATGACAAAGCCCTGCAAGGCAAAGGAAAACTCCGTCCACGGACAGTCCGGCTCGACAACGAACATGCCGATCTTCAACTCGGCTACCGGAAGAATTTCCATGGTGGGTCAGGTTTCTCTGCGGGTTTCCCGGGCCATTTCCTTCAGCCCGAGCAGAGGTAGATTGTCCGCCTGCGAGGCGGGTATGACAAGATGCTGGGCGAGCAGTGCGGCGTTGCCCCCGGATAGCAGGCAATGACGCTTGCCGTCAGGCAGACGGGCCCAGGCCCGTTCGATCGCCCCGACCTGCGCCTCGATAGCGCCACTGACGATGGCATCTTCGGTCGCTTGCGGCCAGATGGCGTGATGGCCGTCGGCAAAAGGCAGGCCGGCGGTGTCGCGGGCCAGCGCCGAGAGCATCAGATGCTGGCCCGGCAGGATGAAGCCACCGAGAAAATTACCGGCGGCATCCAGTGTATCGATGGTCGTCGCAGTCCCCGCCATGACCACCAGCAAGGCACCGGGGACAAGACTGCGTGCGCCGATCAGGGCACACCAGCGATCGACCCCGAGGCGACCGGGATTACGGTAATGATTGACGACGCCACAGGCCGCGACCGAACTGTGCACGACCTCGAGACGTGCTGACCAGTCCGCCAGTCCCTGGCGAATCCGCGCTTCCGCCTGCGGGCCGGCGACGTTGGCCAGCATGATGCGCTCCGGCAGCGGCCAGGATTCCGCCAGCCGTCCCAGTTCGGCACTTTCGGCGTGGGCGAAGGCCCCGCTCGCCAGCCAGCCGTCATCCTTCCACAAACCGTATTTGATGCGGCTGTTGCCGCTGTCGATGCACAGAATCATGCGGCACGCAGGCTGAGATCACCGGCCAGAACGCGCTCGATGCCGGTGGCGGTTTCCAGCAGCAGGGCACCGTCGCCATCGACGCCGCGACAGATGCCGTAACGCGTCGGCTCGCCGTCGGCAAGCAGGCACACCTGGCGGTCCTGCCAGGCGTTCCGCGCTTCCCATTCGCTTTTCAGGCCGGCGAAGCCGTCGACCGCAAAACGGTCGAGCACGCGGATCAGCGCCACCAGCATCGCCGCCAGTACCGCATGGCGCTCGACCGGGGCCGGCATTGCCTGCGCCAGCCCGGCCACCGGCTGGGGAAATTCACCAACAGGTTGCTGCAGGTTGAGGCCGATGCCGATGCACACCTGAGTACTGCGCCGGTCGCCGGCCAGTTCGATCAGGATGCCGGCCAGCTTGGCAAACTCGCCGCCGGATTCGAGCAACACATCATTCGGCCATTTCAGCCGGACGCCTTCGGCACCGAGGGACTCCAGCGCTTGCGCAACGGCGGTACCGACGGCCAGCGACAGACCGCCCAGCGCCGCCGCGCTGCCAGCGCTCCGCCACAGCAGGGAAAAGGTCAGGCTGGCACCGGCCGACGACGACCATTGCCGACCGCGGCGACCCCGTCCGGCATGCTGGCTGTCGGCAACCACCACGGTCCCGGCAGGCGCGCCAAGATCCGCCCGGCGCAGCAACTCACTGCTGGTCGAGTCACAAGCCTCGAGGGCATCCACATCGAAACGCCCGGCCAGGGTTCCCAGCCGGGTCTTGAGCAAGACAGGGTCTATCAGGGGCATGGAGAGATTCTACTCTCCCGCCGCCTCCTTGCCGCCGTCGATCCCGAGATCAGCGATTTTCCGCGTGATGGTGTTGCGGCCGATACCCAGCGCCTGAGCGGCTTCGATGCGCCGACCGCCGGTATGCGCCAGCGCACGCGAAATCAGGATGCGCTCGAAGCCCTGCGACAGCAATCCATGCACATCGGGTACGCCGCGTGCCAGCAGGCGATCCACTTCCCCCTCCAGCGCCTTTTCCCAGTCGCCCGCCAGCAACTGCGGCGGTGCTTCGCGAAGCTCGCTCGGCAGGTCGCCAATCTCGACCTGCTGACCGGGCGCCATCACCGTCAGCCAGTGGCAGAGATTCTCCAGTTGCCGGACGTTGCCCTGAAAATCCAGCCCGCACAGATACTTGAGCGCTGCTTCCGACAGGCGCTTGGGTTCGACACCCAGTTCGCGCGCACTTTTCTGCAGGAAATGACGGGTCAGCAGCGGCACATCCTCGCGCCGCTCGCGCAGCGACGGCAGGCGGATGCGGATGACGTTGAGGCGATGAAAGAGATCCTCGCGGAACAGGCCGTCCTTGACCCGGCTTTCCAGGTTCTGGTGCGTCGCCGCAATGACGCGGACGTTGGCCTTGATCGGCGAATGCCCGCCGACCCGGTAGAAGTGACCGTCGGACAGCACGCGCAGCAAGCGGGTCTGCAGTTCCGACGGCATGTCGCCGATTTCGTCGAGGAACAGCGTGCCGCCCTCGGCCTGCTCGAAACGCCCGCGCCGCTGCGCCTGGGCACCGGTGAAGGCACCGCGCTCGTGGCCGAAGAGTTCGGATTCAAGCAGGTCCTTCGGAATCGCCGCGGTGTTGATGGCGACGAAGGGCCGCTCCGAGCGCGGGCTGTGCCGGTGCAGGGCGCGCGCCACCAGCTCCTTGCCGGAACCGGATTCGCCGGTGATCAGCACCGTCGCGTGCGACAGCGCCAGACGGCCAATGGCACGAAACACTTCCTGCATCGCCGGCGCCTGACCAAGAATCTCCGGCACCAGCCCCTCTTCCTCCGCCGCACCACTCTGGTGCATCGACTCGTCAATAGCGCGACGAATCAACTCCAGCGCCTGATCGACGTCGAACGGCTTCGGCAGGTACTCGAATGCCCCACCCTGAAAGGCGGCAACGGCACTCTCCAGATCGGAGTAAGCGGTCATGATGATCACCGGCACCGTCGGGTGGCGGGTCTTCACTTCCTGCAGCAGTTCGAGACCGGACTGGCCGGGCATGCGGATGTCCGACAGCAGAACCTGCGGCGGCTCGCAGCCACCTTCCAGGCTGCTGATCGCTTCGCTCGCCGAAGCGAAACTCTCGAACGGGATACCCTCGCGTGACAAGGTCTTTTCCAGCACCCAGCGTATCGAACGATCGTCGTCAACAATCCATACCGGTTTCATATTTTCCTGCCTCTATCTATCTGCATGTCCCGATCCGTCAAGCAAGACTCAGGCCGGCTCAACAGGCAGACGCAGCGTAAACACCGTCTGTCCGGGGCGGCTGTGGCAGTCGATGCTGCCCTGATGATGCTGGATGAAGTTCTGGGCAATGGTCAGCCCCAGCCCGTTCCCACCCTCGCGGCCGGACACCAGCGGATAGAACATGCGCTCGCGGATGTCCTCGGGGATGCCAGGGCCGTTGTCGATGACCTTGATCTCCATCGCCAAGCGATAGCGCTTCTTGGCCAGCGTCACCTGGCGCAGGGCCCGCGTGCGCAGGACGATCTCGCCCTGCCCGGCCATGGCCTGGGCCGCATTGCGGGCAATGTTCAGCACCGCCTGGATCAGTTGTTCGCGGTCGCCGACCAGTTCCGGCAGGCTGGTATCGTAATCGCGGCGCACCCGCAGGCCCTCGGAGAACTCTGCCGTCAGCAGGCTGCGTACCCGTTCGAGAATCTCGTGGATATTCACCGTCGCCGGCAGCATCGCACGGTGCGGCGTCAGCAATCGCTGCATCAGGTCCTGCAGGCGGTCGGCCTCCTTGATGATGACCTGGGTATATTCTTTCAGTGAAGGATTGCCCAGTTCGTGCTCGAGCAATTGCGCAGCGCCGCGGATGCCGCCGAGCGGATTCTTGATTTCGTGGGCGAGGTTGCGGATCAGTTCGCGATTGGCTTGCTGCTGTTCCAGCAGGCGCTCTTCGCGCGTCGCCGCCAGGTGGTGATCGATCGGCTGCAGTTCGAGCAGCAGGCGCATGCCGGCAGCGATTTCCGGGCGCAACGGTGTCACCGTGCAGTTCAGGTGCAGGGTCTCACCGTCGGCACGGCCAAGCGAAATGTTCTGCCCGGTATAGCCCCAGTTGTTGTGCAGGCCGTTGTCGATGGCCGACTGCAGCGTCGACGAACATTTGCAGACATCGCCGAGCCGCCGACCGATCACGCTGCGACTGCTCACCGCCAGCAAATTCTCGCCGGCCGGATTGAGATAGCGGATGCATTGACCGTCATCAATGAGCAATACAGCGGAGGCCAGCAGGTCCAGGCCGGCAAAGTTGGCGTGGGTTACATTCATTGCGCGCGACCGGGCATTTGCAACGCCGCTTGCGTTAATGACCGACTGTTCATTATCATCCAGACACTCCTTTTGCCGTCATCCCATGTCCTCTGCCCATCGCGTACTGCCGACGCTGTTGATCGCCACCCTGCCCTGGCTGGCCGCGTGCAATCCACCGCCGCCGGCAGAGGAATTATCACGCACAGTTCTGGTGCATATTGCCACACCCGCACCGTCAGCGGGCACGCTGTTCACCGGCGAGGTGCGCGCCAGACACGAAGTGGAGCTTGCTTTCCGCGTCGGCGGGAAAATTGCGGCGCGCCTGGCGGATACCGGTAGCGAAATCCGTGCCGGCCAACCCCTGGCCCGGCTCGACCCGAACGACCTCCAGCTGGCCTCCGGTGCCGCCGCCGCCCAACTGGCAGCAGCCGAAAGCGAAGTGGCGACGAGCCGTGCCGAGCTGGAGCGCTACACCGGCCTGCTGGCAAAGAAATTCGTCAGCCAGGCCGCTTTCGACAGCCGCCAGCACGCACTGAATGCAGCACTGGCAAGACACGAGCAGGCGCGAGCGCAAAGCCGGATCAGCGGCAACCAGGTCGCCTACGGCACGCTGAGCGCCGAATATCCGGCCGTCGTCAGCGCCGTGCTGGCCGATGCCGGCCAGGTGGTGGCAGCGGGACAACCGGTATTCCGGATCGCCCGGCCGGAAGAAAAGGAAGTCCTGATTGCCGTTCCGGAAAGCCGGGTCGAAGAAATCAGGAAAGCGAAGAATTTTGCGGTCAACCTGTGGGCCGACCCGAAAACCGTCGTTGCCGGTGAATTGCGCGAACTGGGCGCGGTTGCCGATAGCCAGACCCGCACCTACCCGGCACGCATCCGCCTGATCGATCCGCCCCCTCAGGTCCGGCTCGGCATGACGGCCCGCGTCATCCTCGACCAACCTGCCAGCCCGTCCATGCTGGTACCGCTGTCAGCCGTCGGCGACCAGGGTAACGGACCTTTTGTCTGGGTTGTCCGCGACGGCAAACTGGAACAGCGGCGCGTGCGCGTCGAGGCCTTTCGTGAAGACGGCGCAACCATCAGCGAAGGCCTGCAAGCCGGCGAGTCCGTCGTTGTTGCCGGCATTTCGCGCCTGAGCGCAGGCCAGTCAGTGATCGCCAGGGCCGCCCCAGCCCCGGCCAGCCAGCACTGACATGAGCCAGCGCTTCAACCTGTCGGACTGGACGCTGCATCACCGCACGCTGGTCGGCTACTTCATGTTCGCCATCGCCCTGATGGGTATCATTGCCTACGGTCGACTCGGCCAGGCCGAAGACCCGCCATTCACCTTCAAGGTCATGGTCATCCGCACGCTGTGGCCGGGCGCCACGGCGCAGCAGGTCGAGCAGCAACTGACCGACCGCATCGAGAAAAAACTGCAGGAATTACCTTATCTCGACCGCATCAGCAGCTATTCGCGTGCCGGCGAATCGACGGTGATGTTCTTTACCCGGGAAACCGTCCGCTCGAAGCAGATGCCCGAGGTTTTCTACCAGGTGCGCAAGAAGATCGGCGACATCCGCCACACCTTGCCCGGCGGCATCCAGGGGCCGTTTTTCAACGACGAATTCGGCGACGTTTTCGGCAATATCTTCGCGTTGACCGGAGAAGGCCTCAGCGATCCACTGCTCAAGGACCAGGCCGAGCGTATCCGCGACGAACTGCTGCATGTGCGCGATGTCGGCAAGGTGGAGATATTCGGCATCCAGGACGAAAAGATTTTCGTCGAACTGGCCAACGCCAAGCTGGCCACGCTGGGCATCGACATCAACACGATCACCCAGGCACTGGCGCAGCAGAACGCCGTTGCCGGCGCCGGTTTTTTCGAAATGCACGACGAACGCATCCAGATCCGTCCAGGCGGTGCATTCAACGGCGAGCAGGCGGTGGCGGACACCCTGATTCGCGCCAACGGCCGCAGCTTCCGGCTCGGCGACATCGCCACCGTGCGCCGCGGCATCAGCGATCCGCCGGGCACCCGCGTACGCTTCGGCGGCCAGCCCGGCCTGGCCATCGGCGTTGCCATGGCCCCGGGGGGCGACGTCATCGCGCTCGGCAAAGCCCTCGAAAAACGCCTGGGAGAAATCCGCAAGAACCTGCCGGTCGGTGTCGAAATTCAGGAAGCCGTCAGCCAGCCAGCCGCCGTGACGCGATCGATCGATGCTTTCGTCAAGGCCCTGGCCGAAGCCGTCATCGTCGTCCTGGCCGTCACCTTCATCAGCCTCGGCCTGCGTACCGGCCTGGTCGTCGCAATTTCGATCCCGCTGGTGCTGGCGGCCACCTTCCTGGCCATGGACGCTCTCGACGTCGGCCTGCACAAGGTCTCGCTTGGCGCACTGGTACTGGCACTCGGCCTACTGGTCGACGACGCGATCATTGCCGTCGAGATGATGTGGGTGAAGATGGAACAGGGCTGGGAACGCACCCGCGCCGCCTCATTCGCCTTCACCAGCACCGCCGGCCCGATGTTATCCGGTACGCTGGTGACCGTCGCCGGCTTCATCCCGATCGCACTGGCCAAGTCGTCCACCGGTGAATACGCCTTCGCCTTCTTCCAGATCAACGCCATCGCGCTGATCATCTCCTGGCTGGCCGCCGTCATTGCCATTCCGTGGCTCGGCTACAAATTGCTGCCGGACCCACGGGCAACGCACAACCCGGGAAAACTGGCCCGCCGCTGGCCGCGCCTCGACCGGCTGGCGCTGCGTCTCGGCGCCTACGGCCCGACCCAGGCGGAAGATCACGATGTTTACGGCACGCCGTTCTACCAGCGCTTCCGGCGCATGGTCGGCTTCTGCGTGACCCATCGCTGGCTGGCCATCGGCTGCACGCTGGCCTTGTTCGCGCTTTCCATCGTCGGCATGAGCAAGGTGCAGAAACAGTTCTTCCCGAATTCAACCCGGCTCGAACTCAACGTCGAACTGCGCCTGCAGGAAGGCGCCTCGCTGCCGGCCACCGAGCGCGCTGTCAGGACACTTGAGCGCTGGCTGGAAGCCGACCGTGCCGGGCACGACGATTTCACGCACTACATCACCTGGATCGGCAGCGGCGCGCCGCGCTACTTCCTCAGCCTGGATCAGCAATTGCCTTCAACCAATGTCGGCCAGTTCATCATCGAAACCAGAAATATCGAAGCCCGCGAAGCATTGCGCGGTCGACTGATCGAATATTACAAAAATGCCCCGGACGGGGTACGCGCCCACGTTGCCCGTATCGAAAGCGGGCCACCGGTTGGCTACCCGGTCCAGTACCGGGTCTCGGGCGAAGACGTCAACGCCTTGCGACGGACTGCCGACGCAGTGGCGGCGCTAATGCGCAGCGACAGCCGCTTGTCCAACGTCAATTTCGACTGGCACGAACTGTCGAAGTCCGTCGCCATCGAAATCGACCAAGACAAGGCCCGACTGCTCGGCATCTCCAGCCAGGACATCGCCACCCTGCTGGGCATGTCGCTGCAGGGCCATACCGTCAGCAACCTGCGCGAAGGCAGCAAGAGCATCGATATCGTGCTGCGCGGCAGTGGCGATGAACGCGCCCGCCTGTCCGCCCTCGCCGACCTGATGCTGCCGACGAAAAGCGGCAAAAGCGTCCCGCTCAGCCAGGTCGCCCGCCTTGAACCCGTCTTCGAGCCCGGCCTGATCTGGCGCCGCGACCGCGTACCGACAATCACCGTGCGCGCCAACCTGTACGGAGAAACCCAGCCGGCAACCGTCACCGACGCACTGAAACCCGGCATCGAAGCCTTGCAGGCCGGACTGCCAACAGGCTATCGCATCGCCGTCGGCGGTTCGGTCGAGGAATCCGGCAAGGGTGCCGGCTCGGTGATGGCTGGCATTCCACTGTTCCTGCTGGCCGTCGTCACCATCCTGATGATCCAGCTGCAAAGCGTCTCGCGGGTGGTCATGGTGCTGCTGACGGCGCCGCTCGGCATCATCGGCATCGTGCTGTTCCTGCTGCTGTTCAACAAGCCCTTCGGCTTCATGGCCCTGCTCGGAACCATTGCACTGTTCGGCATGATCATGCGCAACGCCGTCATCCTGGTCGATCAGATCGAGCAGGATCTGGCTGCCGGCAAAGCACGTGTCGAAGCCATTGTCGAATCGACGGTACGCCGCCTGCGGCCGATCGTCCTGACCGCCGCCGCAGCCGTTCTGGCGATGATCCCGCTGTCGCGTAACGACTTCTTCGGACCGATGGCCATCGCCATCATGGGCGGGCTCATCGTCGCCACCGCCCTGACCCTGTTCTTCCTGCCGGCGCTGTACGCCGCCTGGTACAAGGTCGGCAAACCCGCCGCCTAGCGCAGGTTGCTCAGTTCCTTCTGAATCGCCTGCAGGTTGCGCTCGTGCTGGGCAACCCGGTCGCGATAGGGTGCCGTGCGCTCGGCACCGCCGATGGTGCCGCGCACCGCTTCCTGATCGCTCAACTCCTTGCGTGCCTGATCAAGCTTGCGCTGTTCACCAGCCAGTTCCTGCTCAAGGATGTGGCGGCGATCGGAATCCCGCGCCTTCTGCGTATCTTCCTGCACACGCGGGAAGCCGGCCGGCGTCGGATTGGCCGAAGCCCTGGCTGCCGGGGCTCGCGGTGCCGGCACCGAGTTCTGTTCTTCGCTGACAATCGCCTGGCAGTTCTTGTTCAGGCGACTGTTCGAAATCAGTACGCCACCACCGGCATCGGTACATTTGTAGATGGTCTGGGCAGCAAGCGTCAGCGGAGCAAGTGCGCAGAGCAGGGCAAGCAGGCTACGTGTCATTGTCATGGTTCCTCGTCAGCGTTTCAGTTTACCGGAGTAAACGCTGCACTCGCCAGAAAGTGCACAAAAAAAGGGCGGGGAAAACCCCGCCCTTTTTCACTGGCCGCAAGGCTTAGCAGCTGTAGTACAGATCGAATTCCACCGGGTGGGTGGTCATGCGGATCTTGTTCACTTCGTCCATCTTCAGAGCGATGAAGGCATCGATCCAGTCGTTGGAGAAGACGCCACCACGGGTCAGGAACTCGCGATCCTTGTCCAGGTTTTCCAGGGCTTCCTCGAGCGACGCGCAGACGGTCGGGATCTTTGCATCCTCTTCCGGCGGCAGGTCGTACAGGTTCTTGTCAGCCGGATCGCCCGGGTGGATCTTGTTCTGGATACCGTCCAGACCAGCCATCAGCAGCGCGGCGAAGCACAGGTACGGATTGGCGATCGGATCCGGGAAGCGGGTTTCGATACGACGGGCCTTGGTCGAGGCAACGAACGGGATACGGATCGAAGCCGAACGGTTCTTGGCCGAGTAAGCCAGCTTGACCGGCGCTTCGTAGTGCGGGACCAGACGCTTGTACGAGTTGGTACCCGGATTGGTGATCGCGTTCAGGGCCTTGGCGTGCTTGATGATGCCGCCGATGTAGAACAGGGCGGTTTCCGACAGGCCAGCGTACTGGTCACCGGCGAACAGGTTCTTGCCGTCCTTCCAGATCGACTGGTGCACGTGCATGCCCGAACCGTTGTCGCCAACGATCGGCTTCGGCATGAAGGTGGCGGTCTTGCCGTACTGGTGGGCAACGTTGTGCACCACGTACTTCAGGATCTGGGTCCAGTCGGCGCGCTTGACCAGGGTCGAGAACACGGTACCGATTTCGCACTGGCCGGCATTGGCCACTTCGTGGTGATGCACTTCGACCGGCACGCCCAGGGATTCCAGGGTCAGGACCATGGCCGAACGGATGTCGTGCAGGCTGTCGACCGGCGGAACCGGGAAGTAGCCGCCCTTGACGCCCGGACGATGGCCGCTGGCGCCGTTGCCTTCATTCTTCTCACCGGAGGTCCAGGCCGCTTCTGCGGAATGGATCTTCAGGGAGCAGCCGGACATGTCGACATTCCACTCGACGCCGTCGAAGATGAAGAATTCGGGTTCCGGACCGAAGTAGGCGGTGTCGCCGATACCGGATGCCTTCAGATAGGCTTCGGCACGCTTGGCGATCGAGCGCGGGTCGCGGTCGTAGCCACGGCCGTCGGCCGGATCAACGACGTCACAGGTCAGGACGACGGTGGTTTCGTCGAAGAACGGATCGATGTAGGCGGTCGCCGGATCCGGATTCAGTTGCATGTCGGAAGCCTGGATACCCTTCCAGCCAGCAATCGAGGAACCGTCAAAGGCGTGACCGTTTTCGAACTTGTCTTCATCGAAGGCGGAAACCGGCACGGTCACGTGCTGTTCCTTGCCACGGGTATCGGTAAAACGGAAATCGACGAACTTGGCGTCGTTTTCCTTGATCATGTTGATCACGTCTTGCGGGGTTGCCATACGCGTTAGTCTCCTAAGAAAACAGCCTGCCGGTGAAGCCGGCGACATTCAAAAAATCTCAGCGAACCAAATTTAGCAGAAAGCATGCCAAGGCTCGTTCAAGCAGATTTACATTGTGCCACAAGGGCCTGCCGGCGCACGCAAGAAAACATTTGCACCACGACAGTGCGCAGAATAAACGATGGCACCATTATGGTGCCGATGTGCAATTGAGGCGCAGCACACGCACCATCGGCACAGCCTGCAGACGCGATGCCAGGCGCTCCTCCACCGCATGCAGCGAGTCGGTGCCGGCAAAACAGGACTGCGCAAAATAAAGGTCGATTTCGACCTGCCCAGCCAGGTAGTGCAGGACAACCTTCTCCGGCGCAGGCAGATCGGCGATCAGCGGCTCGATCAAGGGCATCAGCGTCTCACGTCCGGGCAATTTCATCGCCGCCAGATCCGGCTCGAGGTCGTCTTCCGGATCGACATGGACGAGCACATCAAGCACCTCCGGATGCTCGCGCAGGACGCGGGCCCGCGCCGACTCGGCAATCCGGTGTCCTTCGGAGACGCTGATCCGCGGATTGACCTGGACATGCGCATCGGCCAGCACCTGATGCGCCATGCGCCGGGTACGCAGTTCGTGCAAACCGAGCACGCCGGGCGTGGACCGCAGCGTGGCACGGATGGCCTCAACCTGGGTTTCATCCAGCCCGGTATCGACCAGTTCCTTGATCGCATCCCAGGCCAGCCCGGCGCCCATGCGCAGAATCATGAAACCCATCAGCGCCGCTGCCAGCAGATCGAGAACGCCCCAGCCGAGCAGCGCGCCGCCGATGCCGACCACGACGACCAGCGCCGACGCGGCATCGGCCCGGGTATGCAGCGCATTTGCGGTCAACAGCTGGGAACGCAGTTTTTTCGCAACGTGGATCAGGTAACGGTACAAGCCTTCCTTGGCAACCACCGTCAGCACGGCGATCCAGAAGGCGCTCATCTCGACCCCAGGCAGGACTGCCTGTGCCTGCAGGCGCATGCCGGAATCCCAGAGAATGCCGGCGCCGATCAACAACAACGAAACACCCAGCACCAGCGTCGCCGCCGTTTCGACCCGGGCATGGCCGTAGGGGTGTGCCCGGTCCGCCGGCACCGAGCTCTGCCGGGTCGCCCAGATGACGAGGAAGTCTGACAGCAGGTCGGAGAACGAGTGCAGGCCATGGGCGATCAGCGACTGCGAGTGCGCCAGCCAGCCGACGATCAGCTGCGCGAGCGTCAGCACAAGATTGACGGCAACGCTGACCCAGGTCGCCTTCTGTGCCTCACCGGCACGGTCTGCGACGGCAGCCGGCGGCGTTGAATGACCGTCTCTCATGTACTCTGTCCTATACTGTAGCCCTCGATTTTAGCAGCGAACCATCATGGGAAAACTCAGAGAAATACTCGACATTGCCAAGGTCCGCGCCGAGGGACTGGAACGCGCCTATCAGGGCGAACTGACCCCGCGCGAAGCCTTCGAGCTGCTGCAGGCAGCGCCCGGCGCAAAACTGGTCGACGTCCGCACGCGTGCGGAATGGGATTGGGTCGGCCGCATCCCCGGCGCCGTCGAAATCGAATGGAACCAGTACCCGGGCGGCGTGCGCAACCCGAACTTCCTCGCCGAACTGAAGCGCCAGGTCGACCCCGAGTCGCTGGTGATGTTCGTCTGCCGCAGCGGCGTCCGCTCGATCGGCGCGGCGACAGTGGCCAGCGAAAACGGCTACAACAACTGCTACAACATCCTTGAAGGTTTCGAGGGCGACAAGGACGCCAGCGGCCACCGCAACACTGTCGGTGGCTGGCGACGTGCCGGATTGCCCTGGCATCAGGGATAATTCGCCCGCCCTTTTTTTGCCTCTTTGGCGCGTCGACCGCGCGATTCACCGGAAACAGCATGCAAACCGCGACCATCTCCTTCGATCCGTTCAACAAACTTTCCGACGACGCCTGTCAGGAGCGTATCCGCGCCGCCCGTGCCAAGCTCGGCAAGCGCGCCGTGATCCTCGGTCACCACTACCAGCGCGCCGACGTCTACCAGCACGCCGACCTGACCGGCGATTCGCTGAAACTGTCCAAGCTCGCCGCGCAGACCGATTCCGAATACGTCATCTTCTGCGGTGTGCATTTCATGGCCGAAGTCGCCGACATCATGACCGCGCCGAACCAGATCGCCATCCTGCCCGACCTCGCCGCCGGCTGTTCGATGGCCGACATGGCCAATCTGGCCAAGGTCGAGCGCTGCTGGCGCGAGCTGGGCAGCGTGCTCGATGTCGAGAGTGAAGTCACGCCGGTCACCTACATCAATTCGGCGGCCGACCTGAAGGCCTTCTGCGGTGAACACGGCGGCATCGTGTGCACGTCGTCGAACGCCGGCACCATCGCCAAGTGGGCATTCGACCAGCGACCCAAGGTGCTGTTCTTCCCCGACCAGCACCTCGGCCGGTGGACCGGCCACCAGATGGGTTTCCCGATGGACGAAATGGTCGTCTGGGACCCGGACCTCGAAATGGGCGGTCTTACGGTCGACCAGATCAAAAAGGCAAAAATCCTGCTGTGGAAGGGCCACTGCTCGGTGCACCAGATGTTCCAGAAGTCGCACATCGACGCTTTCCGCGCCAAGTACCCAGAAGGCAAAGTGATCGCTCACCCCGAGTGCAATTTCGAGGTCTGCGCCGCGTCCGATTACGTCGGCTCGACCGAGCACATCGTCAAGACGATCAAGGAAGCGCCGGCCGGTACGCGCTGGCTGGTCGGCACCGAACTGAACCTGGTCGACCGTCTGGCCAAGGAAGTGCTGCCACAGGACAAGATCGTCCAGTTCATGGCGACCACCATCTGCATGTGCTCGACGATGCAGCGCATCGATCCTCAACACCTCGCCTGGACACTGGAAAACCTGGTCGACGGCAAGGTCGTCAACCAGATCAAGGTGCCCGAACACGAAGTCAAATTTGCCCGCCTGGCGCTCGACCGCATGCTGGCAATCTCCTGAACGCCGCGCCATGAGCCAGCCCGAGCTGCACATCGCCACCTACAACATCCACAAGGGCTTCTCGCAGTTCAACCGGCGGATGATGGTGCATGAGCTGCGCGAGCGGCTGCGCAGCCTCAACCCTGACATCGTCTTCCTGCAGGAGGTGCAGGGCCTGCACCTCGGCCATGCTGAAAAACACTGCAACTGGCCGGCCAGCGCCCAGCACGAATTCCTCGCCGAGGACATCTGGCAGTCGGCCTACGGTCGCAACATGATCTACGACCACGGCCACCACGGTAACGCGATCCTGTCGCGCTTTCCGATCCTGCACACGCACAACCAGGATGTCACCCACCTGCAGTTCGAGAAGCGCGGCATGCTGCACTGCCGGATCGAACTGCCGCATGGGCCGCCGGCGCACTGCGTGTGCGTGCACCTGTCGCTGTTCGGCCATTCGCGCCGGCGCCAGGTGGACGCGCTGGCCGACTACCTCGACGGGCTGGACGATCCGACCGCACCGCTGATCGTCGCCGGCGACTTCAACGACTGGCGCAGCCATGCCTGCGCCCATCTGGCCCGTCGCCTGCACCTGCAGGAAGTCTTTTCCCAGGCGGTCGGCGGCCGCCCGGTGCGCAGCTTTCCGGCGGCGATGCCGATGTTTCGGCTCGACCGCATCTACGTGCGCGGCTTCACCGTGCGCAATACGGCAGTGCATCACGGCCCGCCGTGGTCGGCCATTTCCGATCACGCGGCACTTTCAGCCTACCTGACGAGGCATGAGCGCTGAGTTTCTCCCCGGCAACCGGCTGACGCTGCTCAACTCCGGGCGCGAATATTTTCCTGCGCTGCTCGCCGCGCTGGCCGAAGCGCGCGAGGAAATCTACCTGGAAAGCTACATCTTCGCCGACGACCCCGTGGGCCACGAAGTCGCCTCGGCGCTATGCGCGGCGGCGCGACGCGGGGTCACGGTGAATGTTACGGTCGACGGTTTTGGCGCCCGCAATTTCGCCGAAGACTTTCGCCCCCGCCTGGCCGAGGCCGGCGTGCGCTCGCTGTTCTACCGCCCGGAAATCAGCCGCTTTCACTTTCAGCGCCACCGCCTGCGGCGCCTGCATCGCAAGCTTGTCGTCATCGACGGGCGCATCGCTTTCGTCGGCGGCATCAATATCGTCGACGACAACAATGCGCCGGCCGACATGTGTCCGCGCTACGACTACGCCGTGCGCGTCGAGGGCCCGGTGCTCAGCCAGATCCACCATGCTGCGCGGCGCATGTGGGAAATCGTCACCTGGGTCAACTTCAAACGCCGCTTCCGCCTGACACCGATCGTCCACCCCTGTTGCGAGCCGGCGGGTGAGCAGCAGGCCGCTTTCCTGATCCGCGACAACATCCGCCACCGCAACGACATCCTGCACGCCTACCTGAGCGCAATCGGCAGTGCCCGCGAAGAAATCCTCATCGCCAACGCCTACTTCCTCCCCGGCATCCGCTTCGCCCGGGCGCTCTATGCGGCAGCCCGGCGCGGCGTCCGCATCACCATCCTGCTGCAGGGAAAAACCGACCATCCGCTGATGCGCTACGCCGCCCAGACACTGTACGCAGCCGGGCTGAAGGCCGGCATGCGCATCTTCGAATACGAAACCAGCTTCCTGCACGCCAAGGTTGCCGTCATCGACAGCGAATGGGCGACTGTCGGTTCGTCCAACATCGATCCGTTCAGCCTGCTGCTGGCCAAGGAGGCCAACCTGATCGTCCGCGACACGGTTTTTGCCGGCGAACTGCGCGCCAGCCTGCACGATGCCATGCGTGCCGACAGCCGCGAGATGCTGCCCGAAGACATAGCCCGACTCCCCTGGCATTCGCGCTTCCTGCGCTGGTTGAGTTATGGCCTCGTCCGCCTTCTCGTCGGCCTCGCCGGCTACGGCGACCGGCACTGGCGCAACAAGGAAGGCGTCAGCCCGGAACCGCCGGAGCGCTGAGCGCAGGACAACGGGGAATGGCGGCAAACGACCAGTTCGCCAGCGCCCATGCCCACACCTCGCGCACGCTCGCGCCCGCCAGTTCCGGCGTCACCGGCTGCCCCAGGAAAGCCAGCGCCCGGACGATTTCACTGGCCGCCTGAGCAGCCGGCAATGCCGGCGCCAGGGTCTGCTTCGACCATTTTTCGCCAGCAGGATTGGTCGCCACCGGCAGGTGCGCATAGCGCGGCGTGGCATAGCCGAGGCAGCGCTGCAGCCAGATCTGGCGCGGCGTCGAGGCGAGCAGGTCGGCGCCGCGGACAACGTCGGTGATTTCCTGGAAATGATCGTCGACGATAACCGCCAGCTGATAGGCAAACAGGCCATCGGCCCGGCGCAGCACGAAGTCACCGACATCATCCGCCAGATGCTGAACCTGACGGCCCTGCAAGCGGTCGTCAAAAGCGATTTCGCGATCATCGACCCGCAGGCGCCAGGCCCGTGCCGTTTCTCCCAGCAACAACCCGCTGCGGCAACGCCCGGGATAAACCAGGCCACCATCGACCGCCTGGCGCGTCGTCAAGGCGGCGATGTCCTTGCGCGAACAGGCACAGGGATAAACCAGGCCGACCGATTTCAGGCCTTCCAGCACTTCTTCATAGGCGCCCAGACGCTGACTCTGATGGACGACCATGCCATCCCATTCAAAGCCAAACGCCTCCAGCGTGCGCAGGATGTCGTCGGCTGCCCCGGGAACGTTGCGCGGCGTATCCACATCCTCCATGCGTACCAGCCATTCGCCGCCGTGTACCCGGGCGTCAAGGAAACTCGCGACCGCCGCGATCAGCGAACCGAAGTGCAGCGGTCCAGTCGGCGACGGGGCAAAACGGCCACGATAACCGCGCCCTGGCAGCAGGGTTTCGCTCATGCGCAATCGATCGGTTGAAATTTGTTACACACCGTCGGGAAACTCGCTTGCATACTTAGCACTCTCATGCAACGAGTGCTAAAATAGATTCATCAGATGAAGGAGGATTTTACGCTATGACCCATGCCCTGGCGCTTCCCGTACCCTCTGCAATCGGCAACATCGACGCCTACATCCAGGTGGCGAACCGTTATCCGATGCTGTCCGAGGCGGAGGAAATCCGGCTGGCCGAGCGTTTCCACAATGACGGCGATGTGGACGCGGCGCGCGAGCTCGTGCTCTCGCATCTGCGACTCGTCATCTCCATCGCCCGTGGCTACCTCGGCTACGGACTGCCACACGCCGACCTGATCCAGGAAGGCAACATCGGCCTGATGAAAGCCGTCAAGCGCTTCGATCCAACGCGCGGCGTGCGTCTGGTGTCGTTCGCGATGCACTGGATCAAGGCCGAGATTCACGAGTACATCCTGAAGAACTGGCGCCTGGTCAAAGTCGCGACGACCAAGGCCCAGCGCAAGCTGTTCTTCAACCTGCGCGGCCAGAAGGCCACGTACGAAGGCATCGACACGCTGAGCGGCACGCAGGCCGGCGAAGTTGCTGCCCGCCTGGGCGTCAAGCGGGAAGAAGTCATCGAGATGGAAACCCGCCTGTCCGGGCGCGACCTCGCGCTTGAAGGCAGCCCCGACGATGGCGACGAGGCCTTTGCCCCGATCGACTACCTGGCCGATTCGCGTTACGAACCGACCCGCGTGCTGGAAGACAAGGCGCAAGCCCGCCTGCACGATGAAGGCCTGCACGAAGCCCTGGGCGCGCTCGATCCGCGCAGCCGGCGCATCGTCGAAGCCCGCTGGCTGGCCGATGGCGATGCATCGACGCTGCACGAACTGGCGGCCGAATTCGACGTCTCGGCAGAACGCATCCGCCAGATCGAAGTCAAGGCGCTGCAGAAGATGCGCGGATTGCTGACAGCTGCCTGAACGGACAAAGGGGGCTCACTGCCCCCTTTTGTTGAAAACCCTGCGGTCGACCGCAAAAAAACTCAAAAAACCCCGAAGACCACCTGCGCGTTGGCATCTGCCTGGGTCATCAGGACCGCCGGCGGAATCCCGCGCAAGCCGGCGATTTCAGTGGCAATGCGCGGCAACTCGGCCGGCGTGTTGCGGCCGCGGTTCAACCAGGCCGGCGGGATATCCGGTGCGTCGGTTTCCAGCACGATGGACTCCAGCGGCAAGGTAGCCGCCAGCTCACGAATACGCCTTGAGCCGCTGTAGGTGGCGGCGCCGCCAAAACCCAGTTTGAAGCCAAGGTCGATCAATGCGTCGGCCTGCTGCCGGCTGCCGTTGAACGCATGCGCGATGCCACCGCAGACGCGCGTGCGGCGTAGTTCACGCAGCACGGCGTCAACCGAACGGCGCACATGCAGGATCACCGGCAGATCGAAGGCTTTCGCCAGTTTCAGCTGGGCGACGAAAATGGCGGTCTGGCGAGCAACATCAAGCCCCTCGACGTAGAAATCCAGGCCGATTTCACCGACCGCCAGCGGCCGTTCGCGGCGCAGCCAGTCCTGCAGACGGTCAACATCCTCGCTGCCGGCGTCCATCACGTACAGGGGGTGAATGCCGTAGGCCGCGACACAGCCGGCGTAAGCGTCAACGGTGCTTTTCTGCCGGGCAAAGTGGTCGACCGCAACACCGGGAACAATGATCTGCCGGACACCGGCGGCAAGCGCCGCGGCGTGCACCGCCGCCCGATCGGCGTCGAACTCGGCCGCATCGAGGTGGCAGTGGGTGTCGATCATCCGCGCAGGAAGGGAAATTCGGGCGCCGGCCGCCGGCCATCGACCAGATCGGCCAGCGCCGCACCGGAACCGCAGGCCATCGTCCAGCCCAGCGTGCCGTGGCCGGTATTCAGCCAGAGATTGGGCAGGCGCGAGCGACCGATAACCGGCACATTCGATGGCGTCGCCGGGCGCAGTCCACACCAGAATTCCGGCTCGCCAACGATCTGCAGGTCGGGAAAGAGTTGCTGCGTACGATCGATCAGGGCCTGGCAACGCACCGGATCGAGCGTCAGGTCGTAGCCGTTGAACTCCGCCGTCCCGGCCACGCGCAGGCGATTACCGAGACGCGAAAAAACCAGCTTGCGCTCGTCGTCGGTGATGCTGACGCTGGGCGCCGAAGCTTCGTTGGCCAGCGTCAGCGTCGCCGAGTAACCCTTGGCCGGACAGATCGGCAACGACAGCCCGAGCGGCCGCAGCAACAATGGCGAGTAGCTGCCCAACGCCACCACGTAGGCATCCGCCGTTTCCAGCGAGGCACCATCCGCATCATGGACGAGCACGCCGGCAACCCGCCCGCCGCCGGTGGCAATGCGGTCGACATGTACGCCATGACGAAAAACAACGCCCGCCGCCGCCGCCCGTTCGGCCAGCGCCTGGGTGAAGCGGCAGGCATCGCCGGACTCGTCGGACGCCGTGTAGTCGCCGCCGACCAGCAGCGAACCGGCACCAGCCAGCGCCGGCTCGATGACCAGGCAGGCCTGGGCATCGAGCATTTCCCGGTCCAGCCCGTGCCGGGCCATCAGGTGCGCCGCCTTCATCGCTGCGGCCAGTTCGTCATGATCGGTATAGATATGCAGGATGCCGCGCTGCAACTGGTCGTATTCGAGCCCCAGCTCGGCGCGCAACACCTGCAAGCGCTCCCGGCTGTAGAGCGCCAGCCCGAGAATGGCGGCAATGTTGGCCTGCGTCCGTCCGGGCAGGCATTCGCGCAGGAAGCGCAGGCCCCAGGCCCACTGCGCCGGATCGGCGCGCCAATGCCAGAGCAGCGGCGCATCGCGGCGCCCCAGCCATTTCAGCAGACGCGGCAGGACGTGTGGATTGGCCCAGGGTTCGGCATGCGACACCGAAATCTGGCCGCCATTGGCAAAGCTGGTTTCCAGCGCCGCCGCCGGCTGGCGGTCGATGACCGTCACGTCGTGGCCGGCCGCCCGCAGATACCAGGCGCTGCTGGTGCCCAGAAGACCCGCACCGAGCACGAGGATTTTCAAGCCTCGCCTCCCCTTTCACGGGAAATGCGGCTGACTTCCGGCAAATGCCGGATACCGCGCATTACCGCGGCCAGATGATTGCGGTTGGCGACCTGGATGGAGAAATGCAGCATCGTGAACAAGCGCTCCGGATCGGCTTCCATCGACACATGTTCGATATTCGAACCAGCGTCGGAGATGGCCGCGGCAACCTGCGCCAGCACGCCCCGCTTGTTCTTCACTTCGACGCAGATGCGCAGTTCGAACAGCTTGCCGACTTCCGGCTCCCATTCGACGTCGATCCACTTCTGCGGCTCGGTCGACCGCGATTTCCTGATGGCCAGGCAATCGTGGGTATGAATGATCATGCCGCTGCCCTTGCGGATCGAGCCGATGATCGGATCACCCGGAATCGGCTGGCAACAGGGCGCCAGCTGGATAGCCATGCCCTCGTTGCCGTGAATGGCCAGCGTCAGGCCGCCCGGCACTGCCGCCGACATGTCCTCACGCGCCAGCAGGCGGCGGGCAACGACTGAAGGCAGGCGCTTGCCCAAGCCAATGTCGGCATACACCTCATCAAGGGAGTGCTGGCCGCTGGCCTTGACCAGCGAATCCCAGGCCGAGGCCGGAATCGAGATCGGGACGACGCCGAGCGACAGCAGTTCCTGACGCAGCAGGCGCTCGCCCAGACGTGCCGATTCCTCGTTCTGCGTCGTGCGCAGGAAATGCCGGATCTTGCTGCGCGCCCGACCGGTCTTGACATAGGACAGCCACACCGGATTCGGCGTGGCATCGGGTGAGGTCACGACCTCGACCAGGTCGCCATTCTTCAGTTCGGTCCGCAGCGGTGCCAGTTCGTGATTGATCCGCGCCGACGAGCAGTGATTGCCGACATCGGTATGTACCGCGTAGGCGAAGTCGACCGCGGTCGCGCCCTGCGGCAGCGCCATGATCTTGCCCTTGGGCGTGAACACGTACACCTCGTCCGGGAAGAGGTCGATCTTGACGTCTTCGAAGAACTCCGCGGAATCGCTGGACTGCGATTCGATCAGTGACTGCAGCCATTTGTGCGTCTTGATCTGCAACTCGGCACCACTCTCGCTGCCATCCTTGTACAACCAGTGCGAAGCGACACCGTCCTGGGCGACGTTATGCATGTCGCGCGTCCGGATCTGCACCTCGACCGGCGTCCCATACGGACCGATCAGCGTGGTGTGCAGCGACTGATAGCCGTTGGCCTTGGGAATCGCCACGTAATCCTTGAACTTGCCGGGCACCGGCTTGTACAGGCTGTGCAATGCGCCGAGCGCCAGATAGCAACTGGGCACGTTATCGACAACGACACGAAAACCGTAGATATCAAGCACTTGCGAGAAGGAAAGTTGCTTGTCCTTCATCTTGCGGAAAATCGAGTACAGACTCTTTTCCCGGCCGAAAACCTCGGCCGTCAGGCCGGCGTGTGCAAGCTTGTCGCAGATGCCTTCCTGGATGTGCGTGAGCAGCTCCTTGCGGTTGCCGGTCGCCATGCGCAAGGCCTTGGCCAGTACCTCGGCCCGATGCGGATGGATCAAGCGGAAGGACGTATCCTGGAGTTCGCGATAAAGCTTGTTCAGACCCAGGCGTAAGGCAATCGGCGCATAGATCTCAAGGGTTTCGCGGGCAATGCGGGTGCGCTTGTCGGCGCGCATCGCCGACATCGTCTGGATGTTGTGGTGGCGATCAGCCAGCTTGATCAGCACGACGCGCAGGTCGCGCGCCATGGCCATCAGCATCTTGCGGAAATTTTCCGCCTGCGCTTCCTGGTAGGAAGCGAATTCCATCTTGTCGAGCTTGGACAGTCCGTCGACCAGTTCGGCGACTTCCTTGCCGAATTTTTCGGCGAGTTCCTGCTTGGTCGCCCCGGTATCCTCCATCGTGTCATGCAACAAGGCCGCACAGACGGCATCGGCATCCATGCACCATTCGACGACGGCGCCGGCAACAGCGAGGGGATGTGTGATGTAGGGCTCGCCCGACATGCGCTTCTGGTGCGCATGGGCTTTTTCGGCAAAGGCGTAGGCCGCCTTGATGCGCTCTACGTCAGCGGGAGCGAGATAATCGAGACTGTCGAGGAAGACGCGATAAGCGGCTTCCTCGTAGGCGGGCGGCAGTGACGGCGCAGGCTCCATCAGGCTTCACCGCCCCGTACAATCAGGCCTGGCCGCGGTTGAGGACTTCCACGCCGATCTTGCCGAGCGCCATTTCACGCAGGGCGATGACGGTCGGCTTGTCCTTGTCGACCTCGACCAGCGGCGTCGCGCCATTGGCGATCTGGCGGGCGCGATGGGCGGCAGCCAGGGTCATCTGGAAACGGTTCGGAATTCTCTTCAGGCAATCATCGACGGTAACGCGAGCCATTTTCTAACCTCTTCAAATCTTCAAAGCAGCTTGGCAAACAATGCGGGGTGTTGCCCGCGCTGCTTGCCGAAATTCAGGCGGGAACAACGCACGATTGCACGCAAGTCATCCAGAGCCTGGTCCAGTTGGTCGTTAATAATAACATAGTCAAATTCGCCGACATGGCGCATTTCCGCCTCAGCTGCGGCAAGGCGGCGCTCGATGACGTCCGGTGCATCGGTGCCGCGACCGGTCAGACGGCGCGTCAGTTCATCCATCGATGGCGGCAGGATGAAGACCCCGATCGCTTCGGGAAAAAGCTTCCTCACCTGCTGCGCACCCTGCCAGTCGATTTCAAGCAGAACATCGTGACCTTCCGCCAACTGGTCGCTGATCCATTTTTTCGAAGTTCCGTAGAAGTTGCCATGCACCTCGGCCCACTCCAGGAACTCGTCACGGGAAATCATCCCCCGGAAGGCGTCGACCGCAACAAAGTGATATTCGCGACCGTTCTGTTCGCCAGGGCGTGGCGCCCGCGTGGTGAACGAAATGGACAGATGCACCGCCGGCTCACGCTCCAGCAGCATGCGCACCAGCGTCGTTTTGCCGGCACCGGAAGGCGCGGCGACAACATACAGGTTTCCCGACATCTTCAGTTTCCCGCTCCGCTCATTCCAGGTTCTGGATCTGCTCGCGCATCTGCTCGATCATCAGCTTCAGTTCCATCGCCGCCTGTGACACTTCGGTCACTGCCGATTTCGAAGCCAGCGTATTGGCCTCGCGATTGAGTTCCTGCATCAGGAAATCGAGGCGTTTGCCGCAGGCGCCGCCGGCCTTGAGAATGCGCTCGACTTCATCGAGATGCGTGTTCAGCCGGGTCAGCTCTTCGGCCACGTCGATGCGCGTGGCGAACACCGCCACTTCCTGCAGTACGCGGTCGTCGCTGGCATTGCCCAAGGCATCGAGCAGGCGCTGGCGCAGTTTTTCCATGAACGCCGCCTGCACTTCCGGAATGCGCGGCGCGACATCGCGCACGATGCCACGCATGGCATTGACGCGATCAGTAATCATCGCCGACAGTTTTGCGCCTTCGCGAGCCCGCGTCGCCGTGAAGTCTTCGAGCGCCTCACGGGCCAGCGCCAGAACTTCCGGTCCGAGCGCTGCGAAATCCATGCCCTGTTCGCCGAACATGCCGGGCCAGCGCAGGACTTCGTTCACCGACAGCGGCGCGGCATCCGGCAGCGTTTCGCTGACCTTCGTCCCGAGTTCACGCAAGGTATTGAGCAAATCGCCATTTATCTTCAGTTGCTCGCCGCGGGCCGCCGCGGCATTGAACGACAGCCGGCACTCGATCTTGCCGCGGGACAAGCGGGCTGCCAGCAGTTCGCGGACAGGAATTTCCATGGCGCGCAGATCCTCTGCAACGCGAAAATGAAAATCCAGATAGCGGGAATTGACGCTTTTTAGTTCCAATTGCAGCGTTCCGCGCTCAAGATCGCGGGTTTTCACTGCATATCCGGTCATGCTGCAAATCATCGGGGCCTAGTCTCCAGCTTTACAGGTCGGACAACACGCCCGACAATGCCTGCGACTGCATCATAACCGCGAGATCGATGGCGCAACAAGCCAACCACCCGCTGCCTGGCGGACACCAGCTAGAGGAATACACAATAGACCGCCAGCTCTCGCTCGGCGGCTTTTCCATCGTCTATCTGGCCCGGGATCCCGACGGCACGGAAGTCGCGATCAAGGAATACCTGCCGAACAGCCTGGCGCTGCGCGCCAAGGGCGACATCAAGCCGATCATCACCGAAGACCACCTCGGCGCCTTCCGTTACGGGATGAAGTGTTTCTTCGAAGAAGGCCGCGCCCTGGCCCGACTGTCGCATCCGAACGTGATTCGCGTGCTCAATTTCTTCCGCGCCAACGAAACCGTCTACATGGTCATGGAATACGAGCACGGCAGGACCCTGCAGGAGTTCATCTACAAGCACCAGGGCCATGTCTCGGAGCGCTTCATCCGCGGCGTCTTCACGCGCATGCTCAACGGTCTGCGCGAAGTGCACTCGCACAAGCTGCTGCACCTCGACCTGAAGCCGTCGAACATCTACCTGCGCGGTGACAATTCGCCAGTGCTGATCGATTTCGGCGCCGCCCGGCAAACCCTGGCCAGCGACCAGCCGGTACTCAAACCAATGTACACACCGGGCTTCGCCTCGCCGGAACACTACGGCAACCGCAAGGATCTCGGACCGTGGAGCGACATCTACAGCGTCGGTGCATCGATGTATGCCTGCCTTGCCGGCTCGGCACCGCAAGCAGCCGACGAACGCATGAAGAAGGACACCCTGACGCCGGCCATGGTGCGTTGGGAAGGACAATTCTCCGACCGCCTGCTGGAGATCATCGACTGGTGCCTGAATCTCAATCACCTGTACCGGCCACAAAGCGTCTTCGCGCTGCAGAAAGCCCTGGTTGCCGACATCCATCCGCCCACATCGAGGATACAGAGCGGCTGGATCGGACGTTTCGTGGATAAATTCAGGAGTTCGCCGCGATGAGATTCACCATCTATCAGGACAGCCGCCAGGGTGGCCGCGACAACAACGAAGACCGGACCACCTACTGCTACTCGCGTGACGCACTGCTGATGGTCATTGCCGACGGCATGGGTGGCCACCACCATGGCGAGATCGCCGCCCAGATCGCCGTGCAAAGTCTGGCCAACGCCTTCCAGAACGAAGCCAAGCCGCTGCTCGACGATCCCTTCCGCTTTCTGCAGAAGGGAATGACCAACGCCCACCACGCCATTCTCGACTACGCGGCCCGCCATCGCCTGCCGGACTCGCCACGCACCACCTGCGTCGCCTGCGTGATCCAGGACAATGTTGCCTACTGGGCACATGCCGGCGATTCGCGCCTGTTCCTGATGCGCAACGGCCGGGTCATCGCCCAGACCAAAGATCATTCGCGTATCCGCCTGCTGCTCGAGGAAGGCCTGATCACCGAAGCCCAGGCGGCACATCACCCTGACCGCAACAAGATCTACAGTTGCCTGGGCAGTCCGTCTTCACCGGAAATCGATTTTTCCCGCAAGACCCCGCTCGAACACGGCGACATCCTGCTGTTGTGCACCGACGGACTGTGGGGTGTTACCTCCGGTGATTTGATGGCCGTTGCGCTGAAAGGCGCCAACCTGCTCCAGGCAGTTCCGATGCTGCTGGCACAGGCCGAGGTCAAGGGCGGTGCGCATGGCGACAACCTGTCGGTGGTCGCCGTGCGTTGGGAAGACAATTACATCGAGGCCGCCAGCAGCGCCATCTCGACGCAAACCATGCCGGCCGACGAAGTCACCACCAAGCTCGACGAATTCGGCCGCAACCCGAGCTACAAGAGCGACCTCTCCGACGACGAGATCGAGGCCGCGATCGAAGAAATCCGATCCGCGATCGACAAGTACAACCCGAAGAAATAAGGAAAACCCCATGCGTCCCAGCCAGCGTCAGCCGGATCAACTCCGTGCCGTGAAGATCACCCGCAATTTCACCCGCCACGCCGAAGGTTCGGTATTGATCGAAATGGGCGACACGCGCGTGCTGTGCACCGCCTCGGTCGAAGAAAGCCTGCCGCCCTTCCTGCGCGGCAAGGGCCAGGGCTGGGTCACCGCCGAATACGGCATGCTGCCGCGCGCCACGCACACCCGCAGCGCCCGCGAAGCGGCCAAGGGCAAGCAGACCGGCCGCACCCAGGAAATCCAGCGCCTGATCGGCCGCAGCCTGCGCGCCGTCACCGACCTCAAGGCCCTCGGCGAACGCCAGATCACCCTCGACTGCGACGTCCTGCAAGCCGACGGCGGCACCCGCTGCGCCTCGATCACCGGCGCCTGGATCGCCCTCTACGAAGCCTGCGACAAGCTGGTGCAGGCCGGCAAGCTGCCGGCCAACCCGGTCCGCGACCACGTCGCTGCCATCTCTGTCGGCATCTATCAGGGCAGCCCGGTACTCGACCTCGACTACCCGGAAGACTCCAACTGCGACACCGACATGAACGTCATCATGACCGGCAAGGGCGGCATCGTCGAAGTCCAGGGCACGGCCGAAGGCGAACCGTTCACCCGCGAACAGATGAACATGCTGATGGACCTCGCCCAGATGGGCATCGGCCGTCTGGTCGCCGCCCAGGAAAGCGCACTCGCCGCATGAAAAAGCTCGTCCTCGCGTCGAACAACGCCAAGAAGATGAAGGAGCTGAACGCGCTGCTGGCGCCGCTCGGCTTCGAAGTCATCCCGCAAGGCCAGTTGGGCATCCCCGAAGCCGAAGAACCACACTGCACCTTCGTCGAAAACGCACTGGCCAAAGCCCGCCACGCCGCCCAGCACAGCGGCCTGCCGGCGCTCGCCGACGATTCCGGCCTGTGCGTCAAGGCGCTCGGCGGCGCCCCCGGCGTGATCTCCGCCCGCTATGCCGGCGAACCGAAATCCGACGCCCGCAACAACGAAAAACTGCTCGCCGACCTCGCCGGCAAAACTGACCGCCGCGCCCACTTCGTCAGCTGTCTGGTCCTCTGCCGCAGCGCCGACGACCCGCAGCCGATCATCGCCGAAGGCGAATGGCACGGTGAAATCGTCGACCAATACCGCGGCGACGGCGGCTTCGGCTACGACCCGCTGTTCTTCGTCCCGGAGTTCGGCCAGACCGCCGCCGAACTCGACGCCGAAACCAAGAACCGCATCTCGCACCGCGGTCGGGCGATGCAGAAGCTGATCGAGCGCTTGCCCGAACTCTGACCGTGGCGAAAACCATCCCCATTTTTCCCGAAATTCCACGGTCGACCGCAAAAAACAGCGAAAAACCGCTCGAATTCCGCAAATCGCCAGTCCTCTCACTCTACGTCCACATCCCCTGGTGCGTGCGCAAGTGCCCGTACTGCGACTTCAATTCGCACGAAGCCGGCGCGACGATCAACGAGCGCGAGTACGTCGATGCGCTGATCGCCGACCTGCAATCGGCGTTGCCGCTGATCTGGGGCCGGCCGGTGCAGACGGTGTTCTTTGGCGGCGGCACGCCCAGCCTGCTGTCGGCGGGCGCCATCGACGAGCTGATCGGCGCCTTCCGGGCGCTGGCGATGCTGTCGCCGGAGGCCGAGATCACGCTCGAAGCCAATCCCGGCACGGTCGAGGCCGGCAAGTTCGCCGGCTTTCGCGCCGCCGGGGTCAATCGGCTGTCGCTCGGCATCCAGAGCTTCAACGACGAACACCTCAAGGCGCTCGGCCGCATCCACGGCAGCGCCGAAGCCAGGCGCGCGGCGCAACTGGCCGGCGAGCACTTCGAGCGCTTCAACCTCGACCTGATGTACGGCCTGCCCTACCAGACGCAGGAGCAAGCGCTCACCGACACCGAGACCGCGCTGTCCTTCGCGCCGCCGCACCTCTCCTGCTACCAGCTGACGCTGGAGCCAAACACGCATTTCGCCGCCTTCCCGCCCGACCTGCCCGAAGGCGACCTGTGCGCCGACATGCAGGAAGCCATCGAAGCCCGGCTGGCCGCCGCCGGCTACGCCAACTACGAAACCTCGGCCTTCGCCCAGCCCGGCCGGCAGTGCCTGCACAACCTCAACTACTGGCATTTCGGCGACTACCTCGGCATCGGCGCCGGCGCCCATTCCAAGCTGACGCTGCACGACCGCGTGCTGCGCCAGATGCGCCACAAGCACCCCAAGGCCTACCTGGAAAACATCCGCGCCGGGCGGCCGATCCAGGAAGAACACAACGTTGCCGCCGCCGAACTGCCGTTCGAATTCATGATGAACGCGCTGCGCCTGGCCGACGGCTTCGCCCCCAGCCTGTTCGAATTGCGCACTTCACGACCGTTAACCGCAATATTGCCGCAGTTGAAGGCAGCCCAGGCCGACGGACTGCTCGACATCGGCCCTGAAAAGATCGCGCCGACCATGAAGGGCCGGCGCTTCCTCAACGTACTGCTGGAACGCTTCCTCGACGATGGCCAATGAACCGGCCGGCCGCCTGCCCGACACCGTCCTCGCCGCCTGGCAGCACGAAGTCGCGGCAGCGGAACTGTCGCCGGTGCTGCCCGACGGCTGCCAGGACCTGATCTGCCGGATCGACGCCAGCGAGCAGCCGCACTGGTTCGTCAGCCCATTGGCCACCGGCACCGACCACGTCGCCTGCCCACCCGGCAGCCGTTACCTGGGCTTTCGCCTGCACCCCGGCACGCGCATCGACGCGACCGGCCTGCTCGCAGCGGTCACCACCCGGGCGCCCGACGCATGCAACGAAATCGGCAATCTGCTCGCCGACTTCACCCGACGCGACCCGGCAACGCAGGAAATCCTCGCCACCCTGGCCGAAGTCGCCACGCCGGCCGCCGCGCGGCAACGCCTGGGCATCCGCGAACGCACGCTGGAAAGACTGTGCCGGCGCGACACCGGGCAAACCGCCGGCTTCTGGATTGCGCTGGCACGCGTCCGCCGCGCCGCCGTCGCCATCGACAGCGAACTGCCGCTAACCGACATCGCCGGCCTCTGCGGCTACGCCGACCAGGCCCACCTGAACCGCGCCTTCCGCCGCTGGTTCGCCGCCTCGCCGGCACAATTCCGCCGCTCGCCGCAACTACTGTCGCTGGCCCGCGCCAGCGGCTTCGCCACCGACCCGATCTAGCCGCCGACCGGCGTACACAGTTCGACCAGGAAGCCCTCCAGATCGGCCACGTAAGCCACCGTCTGCCCCCAGGGCATTGCCTCCGGCGCCTGCACCAGGCGCGCACCGGCCGCCACCGCGCGGTCGACCGCCAGCGCGACATCGTCGCAAACGAAAGCAATCTCGAAACAGGGCGCGCCGCTATCGGGCGCCGACGGCTGCTTGCCCAGCTGACGCATCAACGCCCGCGAGGAAAAGGCGAGCGCCGTGCCGCCAGTCTCCAGCTCGCCGAAATCGCCGCTCTCATGCAGAAAACGCACGCTCAGCCCGAAGGCGGCAACGTAGAAGTCGAGCGTCCGGCGGACGTCGTCGACGTAAAGGATGGTGTAGCCGAATTTCATCTTGCCGTACTCCGCAAAAGGATGGAAACGGCATTGTCGCAGCGCCCGCCGCCCGCGTCTTGAACGAAACCGACAGGCGCCGCGAAGCGTTCAGCCGAACAGCCCGCCCTTCTTCAGCATGCCCAGCCCCTGCGCCAGCAGATCGCCACCTTCCGGCAGCTTGCCGCCCGGCGTCAGTTGATCGACCAGCCCGGGCAGAAAATCGGCCAGCCCGTTCGACACCTCCTGCGGCGCCACCCCGGCCTGCCCGGCCAGCTTGCCGATGAAGTCGCTGCCGAGCACCGAACTCAACTGATCGCCCGACACCGGCAAGTTTTTTCCGGTCGACACCCAGGAATTGACGATTTCGCCCAGCCCGCCCTGCTGGAAAGCCTGAACCAGCCCACCGAGGCCGCCCGGATACTGATTGACCAACTGCATGGCCATGTCGGCCAGCCCGTTACCCTTGCCACCGAGGGCATTGGCGGCCAGCCCGCCGACTACCTGATCGAGAAGACCCATGTTTCGCTCCTGAGGAAAAAAGTCCATCGTACCGGGGCTTGATCGGGCGGCGGGTTAAGAATTGTGATGGCGAGGGATGGAGGCTCTCGGAAGTAACCAAGTTCAATATTTCAAGGTCTGCTCGTCGGCCTTTACGATCGTTGGTTTCCCGACTAGGCGTTGCCCCTGTTTTCGCAGGCATGCGGCATGATTTCGGCCTAAGCACTAAGCAGAGAGGTGCCTCCCGGAATCATTCCATCAATGAACTTTTCATGGACAAACTCAGCAACAGTCAATGTGATAGCCCGTTGTCATTTTGCGGTGCAATCTGGCGACCATCACTACTTAGATAAGTAAGAAGTAGTCATAGATGGATGCAAGCAAGACGGGGAGGGAGACGGCCCGCTCCTACCGTCTGATTCTCCCCCCCCAATTGATATAGGGGAAGAGAGGGCGCTTGTGTGTGGGCTGCCAACAGCCATTAAGGGTAAAGCGGAGCGCCGCCTTTAATATACCTCGCGGCTGCGCTTCGCGTCCAGTTCTCTCCCGAGGTCAAATTTATCGCCCCAAGCAGTAAACCAGTAATCGTTGGATGACTGAACAGATGAGAGGCCTGCCGCATCCAAGCCAAAAATTTGTCCAATGGCGCTCTTTGTTGCGGTACTGATGTAAGGGCAGAGCACGAGATCGAGAAGCATAATCAGGGACTCGGTATCACCTGAACAATAAGCTTTTTTATATTCGAGTTTGGCGATGATGTGAGCCTCCACGAAGGCCTTCAACTTCGCATAACGAATCTTGTCTTTTATATAGGATAGAAGGATCGTAATCGAAAAGTGGCTCATGAAGCCTGCTGCAGCGCGAACGTAATCCCCTGTGTCCTTTTCCTCCTTGATCAAAAAATGCCGGAGAAGGACGGAAAGCGGTAGCCAATATTCCCGGCCGATCTGCGATAGGGAAATTAGCAGATAGAGGCTTTCGACCTCACGATGAACGCCCATCGTGTTCTTTTCGATCTGCTGCAGCACGTTGTCGTGGATGTACTTAAACAGCAGGTGTTTCAGTTCATATGGCAAGCGCTGTGCATGCAGGAAGTCCACGGAGGTCGCAATCATCCGGCAGAGGCGGATAGTGTGATTGACCTTCGGGCTCGCCGAGTACGCGAAAAAAGCAAACTCCATAATTGCAAGCAGGGCATTTGATAGGCGCTTCTGATCGCCATCTGAGTTGTCGCTCGCGACATAGGCGCTGAAGAGCTTCTCGATCTTATTTTCCGCAATGGCGAAGGTGTAATTCAGTAGATCACCATAGGTGACACCTGCCTCCTTGATGGCGGATTTGTAGCGGATAATCAGACGATTTGCGTTAATGGCACAGACCAAGTTCTGCTTGGGCGGCATGGAGGGATCGGCCTGCAATATCTCCTCCCGAACTGGATCAACCTCCTCATTCAGAATGGTTGAAATACGCTCTTTGGCAATCGTAATTTCGGTGATAATCGGTTTTTGATAGTGCTTTATCTTCGCGGTATTAATGCTCAGTTTTTTTGACTTGAGAACCTCCTGAAGCGTATCGAATATCTTTAACTGCGTGGACTCATCGTTGTAAAAAATGAAGAAATCATCCACGTAGCGAAAAATTTCATAATCAACTTTGTGGGTCAGATTTTCTCTCTCCGCCAATTTTGTGAGCAGTTCGACATCGACTGACTGCAAAATAATCTCGGCAAAAACTCGAGAAAACTCCGGGCCAATGACGATGCCGTTGGTCTCTTTATGATTCAGGTTTTGCATGAGGGCATCAAATTTACCCCCGAAAGTAGACTTCGATTTATCTAGACTGAATTTTGTCTGGTCCTTGCCCAGAACAGCCCAGGGCAACGAGTGAGTGTAGATACTATCGAAGCACTTGCTCACATCGAGCTGCACCATTGCATCGTATTTCTTCTCGCTGCGGTGGTATTTGTACGATTCAAAAAAGCGATGGATATTCCGGTATTTCCGGTAGACAAAATAGGAGCCAAGCTGCTCGTACTCCCGCCCCTCCTCTTCCACACCTGCAACGGTGTCCTTACGCTCTTCATGGAGTTTGTCCTTGAAGTAAACGTAACGGGACACCGACACCGGACGGCGTATCGAAAACTCACTGACAGACGTGTGGTTTAAGATCAACGCGCTGTGCGTTGCGTAGAAGCTCGCTACGTCAACCTGATTGCGTGGGTGAACGACGCTCAGCGTACGTCCATCAAGATTATGAGCGACACGAAAATTGTAAGGAACGGTGTCCATTTGGCATTTTTTTAAGGGCACGGAGCGGCGCGTTTTCTGTTTGCCCCATTCAGTAACAATTTTGGTCGCAACTACAGTTTTTGGATCCGGATCAATGCCGAACAGTACGCGCATAGTCTGATCGAGATCGTCTGTGTCGCAAATCCAGCACAACTGGCCATTTTCGATCTCAATGCAGTTGTTTCTCAAAAAGCGATAAAAGCCCCTGTTAGAGAATGTTGGAGGCACCTCGAACGGCAGCATGTCCGTTAGTACAGACCTTTGCTTCCTGTGAGTGAGCGAGATGCGACGCTTAGCCATGTTTCCAGAGCCTCACGATCATTTGCAACTCTCTCGCACTGAAATTATGGAAGCGGCGTTGTTCGAAACCAGTGGTGAATTTGAGCTTTTTCAACTGCTTTTGCAGACTGGTCCGCTTGAGGTTTGCAATGTGAGTCTTGAGTTGACTATCAAGCTGCTCGAAGCTCGACAAGTCGGTTGCGAGCGAATTGTTGAAGTATATGCCCGTGACCGCACATGATTTGCTGTTGGAAAGGCGAGTGTTGCCCGTCAGAAATTTTACGCGTCCGACCAGTTTCCTAAACGCGCCCTTCGGGTTTACTGGCTTCTCCCGCCAATAGTCCGCAAAAGAGAAATCCATCCTGGCACGATACTTCTCCACCTTAGTTGCACTCGGGCAGATTTCCAACTTCCCTTCATTGAGGAGAAAGCGATACCCCAAATACTCGAACTCCTTAAGACCGGGGTCGGCCAGCTTGAATTCTGAGGTTTTTATTGGGTTATGCGAAAGCTCGTGTTTACCGAAGATTGCGATAATCCGGTCTTTGAACGAACCAAGGTCGTTACCTGTTGGTGGTCGTGCAAACATGGCCACGATATCATCGACAAAACGGCAATATAGGACCAAGCCTGGGATATCCCTCCTGATAGCCTTGTCCACCGGTCTCAAATATAGCTCGGCCAGATATGCGCTGATGCCAACCCCCCTAGGAATGCCGATAGGGGTGCCAGAGATCTTGCCGTATGATTCCAGCACCTGCTTGATGTATTTCTTTGACGCGGGGCTTAATAACTGGTCGCGATCCAGCTTTTCGACTAAGCGCTTGCGATTGATGCTCTCATAAAATGACGAGATGTCGGTGCGGACCAACTCGAAAGGAAATTCGCTGCTGAGCATGTCGCGGAGCTGGCAGACCAAGTCATGACGGTTCGCCTGTTTCACACTGTAGATACGATGAATGTTACGTTGGAGCTGCTTGATGACAAAAAAGGTCTCAGGCTCCCCATCAATGCAGAAAACTGGCTTTCCTTTCGGCCCGGCCTTTTGGGAGAGCTTGATCTCGAAGTTCGACTTGAGGACCTTCTGGCTGATGCCGTCCATCAAGGCATCGATGGCGGATGACTTAGCTGACTTCAAGGCAACTAGTTCAGACTTCAACTCAAGCAACTGCGCCTCAAAATCGTCAACTGACAGTGTAGTTTTGATTTTCCGTAGATCACGAATGTCCTGCACCTTGTCACGTACAGCGAACGTGAACGATTCGAGCGCAGGAAAAAACCGAGTTGCCAAGTCGACACCCTTACGGTTCTCAGTATCATAGATGCGACGGAAATTCTCTGCGGTGAACATCTGGTCAAGCATCATTTGCGATTCATTCCATTTGATTCAGTTTGCTGCCAATGTCCAATTTCTACCGAGAAAAACTCACGTAAGAAATTGCCTACATCAAGGGCACTGCACTTGCAGACCTGCTGCTCGTTTTATTGTCTAGCCTGAATTTCTGGGCGGTTTTGCTTTTGGAATATTAACCTGTTTGGCATTCGTGATGCCAGTTTGAGAAGGTCCACTAAAGATTCGACTGGCCCCAAAATCCGCTCTCGAATCGGTAATTGCAGAACATTTCCGGTTGAACGGCAGGTAACAAGTACATTGCTGCCCAATTTGAGTCAGAGACCCAAGGTTAGCCTCGACCGAATTGCATCCACTTCAAAAATCACTAGACGACCGGTCTAATCAGGCGCATCATTGCCCCCCATGAAAACCCGTCACGACAACACCCGTCAGCACATCCTCGAAACCGGCCAGCGCATCATTGCTGGCAAGGGCTTTGCCAGCGTTGGGCTGACCGAGATCCTGAGTTCTGCCGGCGTGCCCAAGGGGTCGTTCTACCATTACTTCGAGTCGAAAGAGCAGTACGGGCAGGCGCTGCTGGAGGATTACTTCGCGCGCTACCTGGCCGATCTCGATGCGCTGTTCGCCGCCGAGGCGCTGAGTGCGCAGGAGCGGCTGGCGTGCTACTGGCAGCGCTGGCTAGACAAGCAGGCGGCGTGCGCCGAGCAGCAGTGCCTGGTGGTCAAGCTCGGGGCCGAGGTTGCCGACTTGTCGGATGCGATGCGCGAAACGCTGCGCGAGGGCACCAGCCAGATTGTCGACCGCCTTGCCCGACTGATCGCGGCCGGCATCGCCGATGGCTCGATCCCGCCGCTGGCGGCACGCGACACGGCGCAGACGCTGTACCAGTTGTGGCTGGGCGCCAGCCTGCTGGGCAAGTTGAACCGCAATGCCGAAGCCCTGGAGAACGCCATGCAATTCACCCGCCAGTTACTCAGTCGCTGATTTCCCAGGGTCGTCTGCGGACGGCCATTTTTTGCCGCACAACATTAGACGACCGGTCTAATCAATTCCAAGGAGTTCCTGCATGACCACCCTGTTCGATCCGATCCAGATTGGCGACATCGCCCTGTCCAACCGCATCGTGATGGCGCCGCTGACGCGCAATCGCGCCATCGCGGGCAACCTTCCCGGCCCGCTGACCGTCGAGTACTACCGCCAGCGCGCGACGGCCGGCCTGATCATCGCCGAGGCCAGCCCGATTTCGCCGATGGCGCAGGGCTACCTCGACACCCCTGGCATCTGGTCGGCCGAGCAGGTCGCTGCCTGGCGCCTGGTCACCGATGCCGTGCATGCGGCGGGCGGCAAGATCGTGCTGCAACTGTGGCACGTCGGCCGTATTTCGCACGCCTCGCTGCTGCCGGATGGTGCTGCGCCGGTGTCGTCCACCGACCGCGTTGCCGAAGCCAGCACCTTTACCCGCGAAGGTTTCGTCCCAGTTTCGACGCCGCGGGCGCTGCGTGACGACGAGCTGCCGGGCCTGGTCGAGGATTACCGACTGGCCGCGCGCAACGCCATCGCCGCCGGTTTCGACGGCATCGAGATCCACGCCGCCAACACCTATCTGCTTGAGCAGTTCCTGCGCGACAGCATCAACGACCGCAGCGGCCCGTACGGCGGCAGCATCGAGAACCGCGCCCGCCTGTTGTTCGAAGTGGTCGACGCCATCGTTGGCGAGATCGGCGCCGGTCGCACCGGCATCCGCCTGAGCCCGCAGACCACCTTCACCGCGCCGCTCGACAGCAACCCGCAGGCGCTGTACGGCTATGTGGTCGACAAGCTGGCGCCTTACGGTCTGGCCTACCTGCACATCATCGAGGGCGAGACCGGCGGCACGCGTACGCCGGACGGCGCCGCTTTCGACTACGCCGCCGCCCGCCGCGCCTACAAGGGCGCATGGATGGTCAACAACGGCTATACCGGGGAACTGGCCAGCAAGGTCGTTGCCGATGGCGCGGCCGATCTGATCGCCTTCGGTCGCGGTTTCATCGCCAATCCGGACTTCGTCCGCCGGCTGCGTGACGGTTCGCCAATGAACGAGCTGCGCGCCGACAAGCTGTACGGTGGCGGCGCCGAGGGTTACACCGACTACCCGGCGCTGGCGTAAGCAACAACCCCGGGCGCGACGGTTTCCGCCGTCGCGCCAGACAGAGAACACCATGACTTCCTCCGACCGCTGGCGCCCGATCCTGGCGCTGATCGTCCTTTCCTCGATCTGGGGCTACACCTGGGTCCTGGCCAAGCACGGCCTCGAATACTCGCCACCCTTCGCCTTTGCCGCCGAGCGCTGCATCGGCAGCGCCGTGGCGCTGTTCATCGCGCTGCGCCTGACCGGCCGCCGCTTCACGCTGGTCGCCCCCGGCCCGACGCTGGGCATCGCGCTGACCCAGGTTGCCGGTTTCATGATCTTCCAGACCTGGGCGCTGGTCGAAGGCGGCCCGGGCAAGACGGCGGTGCTGATCTTCACCATGCCGATCTGGACGCTGCTGCTGGCCTGGCCGATCCTGGGCGAACGCATCCGTGGCACGCAGTGGATCGCCGCCGCGTGTACGCTGATCGGCCTGCTGCTGATCATCGAACCGTGGGAAATGCACGGCAGCCTGCTCAGCCCGGCGCTCGGCATCTGCGCCGCGATCTGCTGGGCGATCGGGACGATCCTGGTCAAACGCCTGCGCGGCCAGACGCCGGTCGATCTGCTGACGCTGACCGCGTGGCAGATGGCGCTCGGTTCGATCCCGCTGCTCGTGCTGGCGCTGGTCATTCCCGAGCGGCCGACCGACTGGACCTGGAGCTACGCCGGCATCCTCGGCTTCATGTCGATATTCAGCACGGCGCTGTGCTGGTGGCTGTGGATCTACATCCTCGACCGCGTACCGGCCTGGGAAGCCAGCCTGTCGGTGCTGGGTACGCCGGTGGTCGCCATCCTGTCGTCGCGGCTGACTTTCGGCGAAGCCTTCAAAGGCATCGAAGTCGCCGGCATCCTGCTGATCGGCGGCGGCCTGGCGCTGCTCTCGCTGCTCGGCTGGATCGCCAGCCGACGGCCGGCAGTCGCCGCCATCAACCAACGCCTGCATGAGGAAAAAGCATGAACCCGCTCGCCGATCTGAAACTGTCGCTGCTTGACCTGGTCGCTGTCCGCGAAGGCGGCAGCGTTGGCGAGGCGCTGAAGATTGCGGTCGACGCCGCCCGCCACGTCGAAACGCTCGGCTTCGTCCGCTACTGGCTGGCCGAGCACCACAACATGCCGGGCATCGCCAGTTCGGCGACGGCCGTGCTGGTCGGCCACATTGCCGGCGCCACCGAACGCATCCGCGTCGGTTCCGGCGGCATCATGCTGCCCAACCACGCGCCGCTGGTCGTCGCCGAGGCCTTCGGCACGCTCGCCGAACTGTACCCGGGGCGCATCGATCTCGGCCTCGGCCGCGCTCCCGGCACCGACCGGATGACGATGCAGGCGCTGCGCCGTGACCGGATCGAACGCGAGGACGACTTCCCGCGCGATGTTGCCGAACTGCAGCGCCTGCTCGCCCCGGCGCAACCGAACCAGGCGCTGGTCGCCGTGCCCGGTGCCGGCACCGAAGTACCGATCTGGCTGCTCGGCTCCAGCCTGTTCTCGGCCCGCCTGGCCGCCGAACGCGGCCTGCCCTACGCCTTCGCCTCACACTTCGCGCCGGCGCAGTTGCACCATGCGCTCGCCGTCTATCGCGGCAACTTCCGGCCGTCGGCGACGCTGGCCAAACCTTACGTCATCGTCGGCGTGCCGCTGGTTGCGGCGGCCACCGACGACGAAGCCGACTTCCTCGCCACCAGCATCTTCCAGCGCGCGCTCGGCATCCTGCGCGGCGATCGCCGGCCGCTGCCGCCGCCCCGGGAGGGTTTCCTGGCCAGCCTGTCGCCGCAGGAGAAAGCCGGCATCGCCGATTTCCTCGGTGCCGCGGTGATCGGCGGCCCGCAGCGCGTACGTGCCGACCTGACGGCGCTGCGCGCGGCAACGCAGGCCGACGAGATGATGCTGGTCTGCGACATCTTCGACCCGGCGCTGCGCCTGCGCGCGCTCGACATCGCCACAGCGGCCTGCCGCGACGACTGAGATTTTTCCGCCCACCTGGAGACAAAAATGAGCCACCTGTTCGCATTCGATTACCACAACCCGACGCGCATCGTTTTCGGCCCCGACAGCTTTGCCCAGTTACCGGCGCTGGTGCCGGCCGATGCGCGCATCCTGCTTCTTTACGGCGGCGGTTCGATCAAGAAGAACGGCGTCTATGACGGCATCCGCGCGGCGCTGGCCGGGCGCGACATCGTCGACTTCGGCGGCGTTGAAGCGAACCCGACGCTGGCGACGCTGAATCTTGCGGTCGACCTGGTCAAAAGGGAAAAAATCGGCTTCGTGCTCGGCGTTGGCGGCGGCTCGGTCTCGGATGGCGCCAAATACGTGGCCTCGGCGGCGCTGTACGACGGCGACGGCTGGGACATCGTCATCGGCAAGTACGCGCCGAAAGCGGCATTGCCGGTCGGCATCGTGCTGACGCTGGCGGCGACCGGCTCGGAATCGAACGCTGCGGCCGTCGTCACCAACACGGCGACGCTGGACAAGCGGGCTTTCTACGTGCCGCCGGCGCGGCCGCAGTTTGCCGTGCTCAACCCGACGGTGATGGCCAGCCTGCCGGTACGGCAACTGGAAAACGGCATCGTCGATGCCTTCGTGCATGTCTGCGAGCAGTACCTGACCTACCCGGTCGGCGCGCTGGTCCAGGATGGCTACGCCGAGGCGGTGATGAAAGCGCTGGTCCGCCTCGCCGACACCTTCGCCGAGCACAACGAAACGGTCTGGCAGCAGAATCTGATGTGGGCGGCAAACCAGGCGCTATGCGGGATCATCGGCGTCGGCGTGCCGCAGGACTGGGCAACGCACCGCATCGCCGTCGAACTGACTGCATTGTGGGGCATCGATCACGGGCGCACGCTGAGCATCATCCAGCCGGCGCTGCTGCGTGATCTGATCGAATACAAGCGGGAAAAACTCGAACAGCTCGGTCGCGAAGTTTTCGGCCTGACCGCGCCGAGCGCCGAGGACGCCATCGCCGCGCTGGAAGCCTTCTACCGCAGCGTCAACATGCCGCTGCACCTGCGCGACGCCGGCATTACTGAGCCCGATGCCGCCGACCGGGTGCTCGCCGGCCTGCGCGCGCACGGCAAGATGGCGCTGGGCGGGCATGCGGCAATCGACGAAGCGAAGACGGAAAGAATCGTCCGCGCCGCCTGTCGCTGATCTTCGGGGAATATTGCGGTCGACCGGGCTTTTTTGCCAAAAAGCAGCGTCGACCGCAGCAGGCTCAGGCCAGGAATTCGCCGGCGACGTAGAACCAGCGCCCATCCTCGCGGACGAAACGGCTCAGTTCGTGCAGCCGGTGACCGCGCCCGGCGACCCGGTAACGGGCGACGAACTCGACCGTCGCGTGCGTTTCATCCGGCTGGACGTGAGCACGCACTTCCAGCCCCAGCCATTTGCTGTCGTCAGCAGCCAGATCGAGTTCGCTCGGCCGCGTCGACGCATGCCAGGTCGCCCGCAGGTAATCCTCAAGCTTGAGCACGTAGGCGGCGTAGCGCGAGCGCATCAAGGCTTCTGCGGTCGACGCGGTTTTTTCGCCGGAATGCAGTGGACCGCAGCAGACGGCATAAGGCTTGCCGCTGCCGCAGGAACAAAGCTCGCCGGGCTTCAGGCTTCCCACGGCGGCGTGCCGGCGGCGGCCGGCGCGGACGACATTTCGGCCTCGACCTTCTCACCGCCGAGCGCTGCGATCAGTTGCGGCAGGAAGCGGGTCAGCTCGCCAGTCATCAGCGCGAAATCGGCGTCGAACTGCTCGTCGGCACGTTCGGCGGTTTTTTCGGCGGCTTCCTTGAGGATGTCGAGGAAGGCCAGACGCTTGATTTCCAGCTTTTCGGTGAGGACGAAGGAAATCCGCTCGTCCCAGGTCAGCGCCAGGCGCGTCGGCAGCTTGCCGGCGGCGAGGTGGGCCTTGATCTCGGCGCCGACTTCATCGCCCAGCGGATGACGCACGTAGCGCACCGCGGCCTTTTCCTCGGCGACCGATTTCAGCTCGCAATCGCGGTCGACCGTAAAACCGGCCGGCGCGTCGCCACCGGCCAGCCAGTCGGCCATCGCCGATTGCGGCGACAGCTCCGTGTGCAGCGGCTTGAGCGGGAATTCGTCGAGGCAGTGACGCAGATGCTCGATGACTTCCTCGGCCTTGGCCGGGCTACCGGCGTCGACAATGAACCAGCCGTTCTGCGGGTCGATCCAGACGAAGCTGCTGCGCTTCTTGGTGAACGCGCGCGGCATCAGTTCCTCGACCACACGCTCCTTGATTTCCTTCATCTGCTTGCGCCCGGGCGCGTAGCCTTGCTGGTCGGTGATCTGCTCGGCACGTTCCTGTGCCGTCTCGTTGATCACCGACGACGGCAGCAGCCGCTGCTCGACGGCCAGCGCCAGCAGCCATTGACGATTGTTGGCGTAAATCAGCGCGCCGTCCTTGCGCGGGGAAACCCAGCCACGGCTCATCGGCTGGTTGGACGGGCAGCGGGTGAATTCACCGCGGGCGAGTTGCTCGTCGAGCTTGGCCAGGTCGATCGCCCACGGCGTCGGCAGGCGATAGATCTGCAGGTTCTTGAACCACATGATGTCAATGATGTCCGGTAAAACGTCTAGTGTACCAGCCGTCCCGGTCACTGCCCACGCACTTTGGCCAAACCGGGATCAACGGCCGCCCGGCTAGCGAGCGCTCACACTGGCGGCCGACCAGACACTGTCCGCTCTGCCCTGCTCGACTCTTCGCGATGTCGCCCGGGCCATCGCTGCCAACGCCAGGGCACCGAGCAAGGCGGTCAAATCCACGCCCAGGCTGGCAACCGAGGTGTTTGCCCAGAGGCCGAGCCCAGGCAGCAGTACGCCGACAAGCGAGGTCAGGGGAATGGCCAGCGTCAGCGCGCAGGCCAGCCAGAGCAGATGAACACCGGCCCGCGCCGCGCCGGCCATGAACGCCCAGGCGATGCAGGCAAAGAAGCTGCTGTAGTACAGCAGCCGCGTCCCGTCCAGGCCATCGCCGAACAGCACATGCAGCCACTTGCTCCCGGCGATGGCCAGCGAGATGCCACAGACGCAGCCCAGGCAAACGCCAATCGTCGCCGATGCCATCAGGCGCGTATCCAGACGCTGAACCGGTGGCTGAACATCATCTTTGGCCTGTTTGCGGCGGCGGGTTTCCACCCACAACAGGTTGCCGCTGTAAAAAAGCCACGCCCCGGCAATGCCGAGCATGAAATACATCCATTGCACCGGCGTGCCGCCGAAGGCCGCCATGTGCAGTGCAAAAAAGCTGCTGATGAAAAGGTTCGGCGCATCCTGACGCCCGGGCAGGAAGTCGCTGTTGATCACCTTGCCGCTGTATGGATCGAGCGCCAGGAAGCCACCGCGCGCCCGCGGCGAAACCGCTGCTTCGTCCTTGCCCCAGACCCGGACGACGGGACGCGCCCCCGTCACCTGCTGGTATTGCAGCATGGCCGGAGCAAAGCCGGGGGCGAAAGCCTGGGCGCTGGCAACCAGTTGCGCCGGCGCCAGCATCGTCGCCGGGTCGCGCTCCGGCATGGCGCCGGCCGCCGGACGCTGCCGCTGGAAGGCGCCTGCCCATTTGCCGTCGTGGATGAACTGGTCCTGCAGGTAATAGATGCCGTCATGGTAGGCGAACACCACCGAGGTCAAGGCCATGACGATGTGAAAGGGCAGGCTGACGATGCCAACGACGTTGTGGGCATCCAGCCACATGCGCTTCAGGTTCTTGCCGACGCGCAGGGCGAAGAAATCCTTGACCAGCGACGGCACCAGCACAACGACGCCGGAAATCAGCGCCAGCGTATAGAGCGCCGCCACGACCCCCATCACCCAGCGATTGGGATCGCTGTCCACCGGCAGGCCGACGACACGGTGCAACACGTCGATGAAGGACGACAACTCCGACGGCTGGTGTTCGCGCATCTGCGAAGCGCCGCTGTCGTCGAGCGTCGCCAGGTAATGGCGGACCGCCGATTCATCGTGGTCATCGCCATCGGCATCCCTGATCTGCCACGACATCCGGGCTGGCAGATGCTCAGCCTCACGCAGATGGATGGTGAAGTCTGCTGCGCTCGCCGGGTGTTCGGCCAGCGTGCGGACAATCAGTTGCTGCGCCTCGTCCAGCGAAACCTGATGCAACTCGCTCGGCGGCGAAACCCAGCGTGCCAGCGGTTCCTTGAAGACAGTCAGCGCGCCGGCGTAGAAAGCGATGAACAAAGCCATCCCGGTAATGATGCCGGTCCAGGTATGGATCGATTTGTAGATGCGGACGAAGTCGGTTCTCATGATTTCCCGTCGGATTCAGGCTAATCGCAATGCGAACAGCAGGCCAAGAACGATGGCGCTGGCAGTCCCCAGCCACATCCAGGCGCGGGTGCCGCTGGCAAAGAAATAGACGCCACCGAGCACACCCAGCCAGACCGGCGGCACGATCCACATCGCCAGTTGCCCGCGCACGGACAGCGGCATGCCCGCATTCAGCGCATTGAACAGGCCACTGGCGCCAAACGCCAGGACAGCACCAAGCAGGAAACCGGCTAGGCTTTTCGACACCCAGTCGCGCCGGATCGGCGGCAGCTTGTCGGCCATGTCAGCGCCCCCCTTCCGGCCGCCGCCAGGCAGCGACATACGGCAGGAGCGAGAACAGCAGCATCAGCCAGGTCAGGAAAACGAACGCTGCGGTAAGCGCCTGCATGGCCTGCCACAGCGCAAGCCAGCCCAGAACCAGCAGCACGCTGCCGGCGAGACGCCCCGATCCGGCGGGCAGGGGCCGAAGCAGCCAGCGCTGGTTGGGCGAGGCCAGGTAGATCGCGCTGCACCCGAGAAAGCTCAGCAGCAGGCCGGTCGAAGTGAATACGTTCATCGGGACAAGCTCAAGGTTGTTCGAGGAAAAACTGCATGCCGCGGCTCAGTGCCGGCAACCAGGCCGGGCCGTGATCCTCGCCGGCCAGTTCGTGATAGACCACCTTCCCCGCCCAGCCGGACTCGCCGTCAAGTTGCGCCACCAGTTCACGGGCCGGCGGAATCATCAGGCGGCTGGCGATCATCGCCCGCATCTCGGGCGGATAATTGCCCTTGGGTGGATCGTCTTCCAGCGCGCCGACGCTGATCTGCAACCGCGGCCGGACTCCGCCCTGCTGCAGGGCCGGCAGATCATTGAGCAGCACCTTGTCCTGCCACCAAATCGACGGGCTGGATGCAATGAAGGTCGAAAAACTGCCTGGCCGCTTGAACAGGGCATGCAGGACGAAAAGCCCACCGAAGGAATGACCGAAAATTGCCTGCCGGCTGCGGTCGACCGGATGATTTGCCGCAATCAGCGGTTTCACCTCGTGTTCGATGAAATCGAGAAAAAGCTGGGCACCGCCCGGCGTGTAGTCGCGGCGGCGGGAAGGCACGTCGAAGTCGCTATCTCCCGGGTAACCGATACCGACCACGATCGGCGGCACGTGGCCGGTCACCTCGCTGCGCCCTGCCGCGCCACGCGCCAGGAAAGCGGCCACGGGAAAGGCAGCGTTGCCGTCGAGCACGTAGAGCACCGGAAAACCATTCGCCGGTACCGGAAAATCCGGCACCGAGACGAACAGGCGATAAGCATGACCGCCAACCGACGAACGCACGTCAAGCTGACGTGCCGCCGGCACGATCACCGGCGCCCAGGAGTCCGGCTGTGAGGCGGCATGGGCTGGCAGCGCGAACGCTTCCAGCACCAGGCCAATCAACAGCAACAGTCTGGCAAAACGCGACACGGGATCAGAAATCCACAGTCACGGAAGCCTGCACGGTGCGCCCCTCCGCAAGGGTGGCGCGCGGTTCGGCAAAACTGCCGGAATAGTAGTGACGGTCGAACAGGTTCCTGATGTTCAGGCGCAGCGTCGTCTTGTGCGCCGCCACGACGGTTTCGTACCTGGCACCCACGTTCACCTGGCTCCATCCCGGAATCCGGTAGGTGTTGGCGTTATTCAGATATTGAGCGGAAGTGGCGATCAAGTGAGCGTTCAGGCTCAGGCCACCGAGCGGCGTATCCCATTCGGTACCGAGATTGCCCTGCCAGCGCGGTACGCCAAAAAGCTCGTTGCCTTCGTTCACACCGCCTGCTGTCTTGGTCAGTTCGCTCTTGGTATAGGAAATCCCGCCCAGCACACGGACAGTGGATGTAATTTGACCGAAGGTATTCCATTCCAGACCACGAACCCGCGATTCACCGCCATCCGAGGCGACCAGGTTGGGCGCGGTTCCGGTCGTGATCAATTCCGGCTTGGCGATCTCGAACAGGCTGACGGTATTGGTGAAGGTACCGGCATTCCATTTGACCCCCACCTCCTTCTGTTCAGTCTTGTACGGCTTGAAAATCTGGTCCTGGGCATAGCCGTTGGCTACCTTCACGCTAGCACCCTGGCTCAGGCCCTCAACGTAGCTGGCATACAGGGAAATCCCCTCGCCCCAGGGTTTGACCACCAGGCCCACCGCCGGCGTCAATGCCTTCTCGTCGTAATCACTGGTCTCCACGCCAGCCACGTTGTAGCTGGTCTGTTCGACTTGCTGCTGGCGCAGGCCAAGCGTCAGGCGCACGGCATCCTGCATGAAGGACAGGGTATCCACCAGGGCCAGGCTGGACAGCGTCGTGTCGCTGAGTTTTGGTACGGAGCCGACTGGCATTGCCGGCAACGGCGGTGTTATCGGATTGCTGATATTGCTCGCCAGCATCCCCGTTGTATTGGAGAGATAGCCGGACTCCAGCACCGTACGTGACGCCTGCAGCACCAGTTCGTGCCGGACGGCGCCGGTGTTGAAGCCAAAGCGCCCACCAGCCTCGGCAGCCACGCCTTCATCGTAGCCGCGCTGGGCGACACCGCGCACCTGCGCGCTGCCATTGGGTTGAACGTTATGCACGTGGGTACCATTCACCCAGCCGGAATAATCATGCTTTCTCGTACCAATGCTGGCAAAGGCGGAAAAATTCTTGTTGAACGCATATTCGGCACGGGCAATCACGGCCTTGCTCTCAAGCTCGCCAGCAGCCGAACGCAGCATGTTCACGCTCGGATCCGGTGCTGCAGGAATATCCGGGTTGGCAAAGCCGAACATCGCCGGCGAACCGCCCGAGAAAGACAGCTTGCTGTCGTACACATCCAGGGAAGCCGTCAGGGACTCGCCACGATAATCCAGCGCCGCCGAGAGGAACTTGCGCGTCTTGTCCTGCCCATTCAAGGCCGTCTCGCCATCGCCATACGAAGCATTGACGCGCAGCCCTACCGCCTTGTCGGCGCCGAAACGACGCCCGACATCAACGCTGGTACCGAACTGGCTCTGCGTTTGGTAATCCAGCGTCACCCGGGTGAGCGGATCATTGGCAGCGCGCTTGGGCACCAGGTTGATGGTGCCGCCGATACCGCCGCTGGGCGCCATGCCGGTGAACATCGCGCTCGGCCCCTTGAGCACTTCGACCCGCTCAACGAACTCCAGCGTGGAATTGCCCAACGGGGCCAGACCGTACATGCCGTTGATCGCCAGATCGGAGCCGTGAACATCAAAGCCGCGCAGACGGAAATTCTCGAAAGCATGCGAGCCCGAGGTGGTGAAACGGACCGAAGGATCGTTATCAAGCACATCGGCCACCGTCTTTGCGCCCTGATCCTCGATCAGTTTGGCGGTGTAACTGGTGACACTGAAAGGCGTGTCCATGACATCCTGATTGCCCAACAGACCGAGGCGCGCCCCCTTGGCGACCTGGCCACCCGCGTACACTCCGGGCAGATCCGACGCGGTTTCGGCATTTGCGGAAACCTGAACGGTGGATAGCGTGACTTCGCCCCCCGCTTCCGTCGTTGCAACAGATTGAGCCAATGCCCATTGAGGCAAGGCAAGCAGACTGATTGCCAGCGCAACCGGCGTCATTCGCAGCACCATGTTTTCTCCCTTGAGAATGAGGACACACTGGCTGGCGACGGCGGCTTGCTTGCGTGAAGAATTTCAACGCAACGATTCTAATTGATATTAATTCCTATTACAATCCGTAACAGACTGCAGCTTCTTCTTTTTCAGGATAGGGCGGGCAGGCCACGACGCGAGTCGCGGCCGCCGACGTCATTACCAGCGCCCCGGCAAATAACCGGGAGTCAGCGTTTCCTGAAGACAAGGTCCCAGACACCGTGGCCCAGACGCAGGCCGCGGTTCTCGAACTTGGTCAGCGGCCGGTAATCCGGGCGCGGGGCGAAGCCGGCGAGGCCGGCGGCGGAATCGGCGTCGAGCGCCGCAGTGAGTGCTGCGGTCGACGGGTTGGCGACACTGTTTTCCAGACTGGCTTCAGCGCCGAGGACTTCAAGCATCTGCAGCGCGTAGTTTTCCCAGTCGGTGGCGCAGTGGATGTAGCCGCCCGGTTTCAGGCGCGTCGCCAGCAGCGCGACGAAGGGCGGCTGGATCAGCCGGCGCTTCTTGTGCCGCGACTTGTGCCAGGGATCGGGGAAGAAGATGTGGATGCCGTCGAGCGAGGCTTCCGGCAGCATGTCGCGCACCACTTCCACGGCGTCGTGGTTGCCGATGCGCAGGTTGCTCAGGTTCTTCTCGGCGATCAGCTTGCACAATGCGCCGACACCGGGGACATGGACTTCCAGCCCGAAATAGTCGTTTTCCGGGTGCGCCTCGGCGATCCGTGCCGTGGTTTCGCCCATGCCGCAGCCGATTTCGAGGATTTTCGGTGCCTGGCGGCCGAACACCGCCGTCAGGTCGATGTTTTCCGGCTGGTAGGGAATGCCGATCTTGGGCAGCATCGTCTCGTAGTAGCGCTGCTGCGCTTCCGACATGCGGCCGGCGCGGCGGACGAAGCTCTTGATGTGGCCATGCCCGGTACGGCCGGCGGTGTATTCGCCTTCGTCGCCTTCGGCGGCGGGGTGGATCAGCAGCTCGTCGTTCATGAGCCGATCAGTCCGGAAGTCGGCGACGACGGGTCGGCCGAGTAGTATTTGCGGGCCATGCGGCCAGCCAGGAAAGCCTCGCGGCCGGCTTCGATGCCCTTCTTCATGGCGCTGGCCATCAGCACGGGATCTTTGGCGTGGGCGATGGCGGTGTTCATCAGCACGCCGTCGCAGCCGAGTTCCATGGCGATGGTCGCGTCCGAGGCGGTGCCGACGCCGGCATCGACGATGATCGGCACCTTGGCGTTGTCGATGATCAGGCGCAGGTTCCACGGATTGACGATGCCCATGCCAGAGCCGATCAGCGAGGCCAGCGGCATCACCGCGACGCAGCCGATTTCCTCGAGCATCTTGCACTGGATCGGATCGTCGGCGCAGTAGACCATCACCTCGAAACCCTCCTTGACCAGGGTTTCGGCGGCCTTCAGCGTTTCCGGCATGTTCGGGAAGAGGTTGGTCGGGTCGCCGAGGACTTCGAGCTTGCACAGCGGATGCCCGTCGAGCAGTTCACGCGCCAGGCGCAGCGTGCGCACCGCGTCGTCGGCGGTGTAGCAGCCGGCGGTATTGGGCAGGATGGTGAATTGCGACGGCGGGACGGCGTCGAGCAGGCTGGGCTGACTGGCGTCCTGGCCGATGTTCACGCGGCGCACGGCGACGGTGACGATCTCGGCGCCGGAGGCGTCGATGGCCGCGCGCGTCTCGGTGAAGTCCTTGTACTTGCCGGTGCCGACCAGCAAACGCGAACGGTACGCCTTGCCGGCGATGGTCAGTTGATGCATGGAATTCTCCCTTTCAGCCGCCGCCGACGGCGACGACGATTTCGAGTTGATCGCCCGAAACCAGCGGCGTTGCCGCATGCTGGCTCTTCGGAACGATTTCGCCGTTTCTCTCGACGGCGATGCGCTTGCCCGCGTAGCCCAGTTGCTCGATCAGGCCGGCAACGGTCAGCGGGTCGGGAAATTGGCGGCTTTCGCCATTGATCTTGAGTTCGGGCATCGCGCTATTTTAGCAAGCCGGGCCGGCAGATACCCATGAAGTAACGGAATTCCCGGTGATTCTCCCGATAGCTTCTATAGTGAAAGAGAAGCCAACAACAATGAGGAGACTGCCATGTCCATCTTTGACGCCCCGATCGCCCGTTGCGAAGCCGTGCACGAAATGGTGCTGACCGACGAAACCCAGTGCGAATGCGCGCATGAACACGACTGCCCGCCCGGTCGCGAGTGTCCGCTACACGGCTACTTTGCCGAGCAAAGCGGCATCAGCGAGAATGACCCGGGCATCCTGCTGCACTCGACGCAGCATTGAAATTCAGTCGCGCAACAGCCCTCGCGGCTTGCGCGGCGCGCCGGTAAACAGGCGGTCGTACAGCCAGTTGGGCAAGAGACGCAGCAGTTTGGCGACAAGGCCCATCTGCCAGGGGATCACCGTGTACGAAACACCGCGCGCTATGGCTGCGGCAAAGCGCTCGGCCGCCTGCGGTGCCGGCAGCAAAAACGGCATTTTGTAGGGGTTGACCGCAGTCATCGGCGTCTCGATGTAGCCGGGCGCAATCGTCACCACCTTGATGCCCTGCGGGCGCATCTCCAGCCGCAGACTCTCCAGGTAGGCGATCGCCGCCGCCTTCGACGCCGAATAGGCCTCCGCCCCCGGCAGGCCGCGAATGCCGGCGACCGAGGCAATGCCGCACAGGCGCCGTTCACCGCCTGCCGCCTTCATCGCCGGAATGAACGGCGCAAAGGTCGCCGCCATGCCGAAAACGTTGATGTCCATGACCCGGCGAAAGACCGCCAAGTCTTCCTCGCATTCGGTCAGCGTACCGGCCGAAACGCCGGCATTGGCGATGACGATGTCCGGCGCACCGAAACGGGCAATGAAATCCATCGCTGCGTCATGCAGCGCCGGCGCATCGGTTACATCCAGCGGATAACAGGCATGCCCCCCGCCAAGACGCTGGTTCAAGCCGTCGAGAAAATCGCGGCGCCGTGCCGCCAGGCCCAGCGTCGCGCCTTTTCCGGCGTAGTAAACGGCAAGCGCCTCGCCGATACCCGACGAGGCGCCTGTAATGAAGACCTTCAGCGTCAATTACTTCTTGCCGGACTTTTCGCTGCGCACCCGGGCAATCAGCTTGTCCGCCACGGCCAGTTGCTGGTCGAAACCGAGCGTGGCGATCAGGAACTTGCCATCGACAGCCAGCGCCGGCACACCTTCGATCTTGAACGCATGCGCCATCTGGTCACCGCGCCGCAACTTGCTCTGCACGCCGAACGAACCGAAGGCATCGGTGAACTTCTTGCTATCCACACCACGCGCTGACACCCAACCCACGATGGTCTTCTCGTCAAACAGGTTGGTACGGTCCTGGTGGATCGCCTTGAAGACATCAGCCTCCAGACGCTTCAGGTCACCGGTGACCTCGAGCGCATAGAAAAGCTTGGCGGCATTGCCCCAGGCAGCGCGACCGAAACTGACCGGCACCTTCCTGAGCACGACATCGGCCGGCAATTTGGCCGCCCACAGCGTCAGCAGCGGATTGAAATCGGCGCAATGCGGGCAGCCGTAGCTGAAGAATTCGACGACCTCGATCTTCGCGGCATCGTCGGTCGGCTGAGCCGGGTTGAGCACCGTGAAATCGCGACCGGCAGTTTGTGCGGCAAGCGGACCGGCAACGGTCATCGTGGCACCGAGCGCGAGCGCGGCAGAGACGAAACGGCGACGTGCAAATTCCATGCGTGACTCCTTTTTACTTGGACAACTGGGCTTCAATGCCTGATTTGGCAAGTTCGGACCGGACTTTGTTCAATTCTTCGAGCTTGAAATACGGCCCGATGCGGACCCGGTACAGGGTCCGGTCCTCGATCATCACCTGCTGCACCGAGGACTCGATCCCCATGAAAGCCAGCTTGGCCTTCTGGTTGTCGGCATCCTGGGCGGTGCTGAACGAGCCAGCCTGGAGGAAAAGCGGCGCCTTGCTTTCCTTGCCTGCTTCCTTCGGTGCTTCGGCCTTGACGGCCTCGGTGGGCGTTGGCGCAGCACCGGCCTTGTCCGGCACGGCATCCGCCTTGCCCGGCAGGATGTCGTAGAACTGGAAACGCTTTTCCGGGACCGGATCACCGGGCTTGCCGGGCAGCGCCATCGGCTGGCCCGGCTGAGCCAGCGGTGGCCTGGGCTCGCCGCTCTGGGCCGCGTTGTTGTTGAACGGCAAGGGCGCCTTGTTGATGTACCAGACAACGCCCGCAGCCAGACAGACACCGAGGACGAGCCCGATGAACATGCCGATCAGCGTACCGCCGCCGGATTTGCTCCGGGCCGGCTGGCGTTTTGAGGATTTCATGTCGCGAGTCATGCTTTTCCTTACATGGATTCCGGACAGCCGACACCAAGGATGGCCAGGCCGTTGCGGATCGTCTGGCGTACCGCCGCCGCCAGGGCGACGCGGGCATCGCGCAGCGCAGCATCGTCGACCAGCATGCGCTCGGCGTTGTACCAGCCGTGGAACTCACCGGCCAGATCCTTCAGGTAGAAGGCAATCATGTGCGGTGCCAAATCCCGGGCGGCGCTTTCGATCACTTCCCGGAACTGGGCCAGTTGGTTGGCAATCGCCAGCTCACGTGGATTGGCAAGCAGCGACAGGTCGGCATCGGCCAGCGACGCGATGTCGCCGCCCCACTGGTTGACCACGGAACAGATGCGGGCATGCGCGTACTGGATGTAGTACACCGGGTTCTCGTTGGTCTGGCTCTTCGCCAGATCGAGGTCGAAGTCGAGGTGCTGGTCGGACTTGCGCAGCGCGTAGAAGAAGCGGCAGGCGTCGTTGCCGACCTCGCCGCGCAACTCGCGCAGCGTGACGAACTCGCCCGAGCGCGTCGACATCGAGGCCTTCTGGCCGTTGCGGTAGAGCACGGCGAACTGGACGAGGGCGACCTGCAGCTTGTCCGAATCGAGCTCCAGCGCCTTGATCGCGCCGGTGACGCGCGGGATGTAGCCGTGGTGATCGGCGCCCCAGATGTTGATGACCTTGTCGAAACCACGCTCGAACTTGTTCAGGTGGTAGGCGATGTCGGAAGCAAAATAGGTGTACAACCCGTTTTCGCGCTGGACGACGCGATCCTTCTCGTCGCCGAAGGCGGTGGACTTGAACCAGCGGGCGCCGTTCTGCACGTACAGCTGGCCCTTCTTTTCCAGCAGATCGACGCAGCGGGCAACCAGACCGGTGTCGTAAAGTGCCTTCTCGGAGAACCAGACGTCGAAATGCACGCCAAACTGTTCGAGGTCGTCGCGGCAGTCGGCCAGCTGTTCGTTGAGCGCGTGCTGGTGCACGTATTCCCAGTCGGCGCCGAGCAGTTCCTTGGCTTTCGCGATCAGCGCGTCAAGATGCAGTTCGCGCTGCTGCTTGGCTTCGTCATCGGCCCGACCGGCATCCGGCAGGCCCGGCGTGCCGGCTTGCACCGCGTCGGCGGTACGAACGTACTTGTCGCCATGGGCATTCTTCAGTTGCGCCGCCATGTCGCGCACGTAGCCGCCCTGGTAGGCGTTCGGCGGGAAAGGCACGACAACGTCGTGCTGCTCCAGGTAACGCAGCCAGGTCGACAGGCCGAGGATGTCCATCTGCCGGCCGGCGTCATTGACGTAGTACTCGCGGGTGACATCCCAACCGGCGAAGGTCAGCAGGCTGGATAACGAAGCGCCGTATGCGGCGCCGCGACCATGACCGACGTGCAGCGGACCGGTCGGGTTGGCCGAAACGAATTCGACCTGAACCTTCTGCCAGCCGCCTGCGGTCGACCGGCCGAAATTTTCTTTTTCCGCCAGCACGGCCTTGACGATGTCGGTCTTGGTACCGGCATCCAGCGTGAAATTGATGAAACCCGCACCGGCCACTTCGGCCTTGATGACCAATTTGGACGGTGGCAATTCAGCCAGCAACTGGTTGGCAATCTCGCGCGGATTCTTCTTCAGCGCCTTGGCCAGCTGCATCGCCAGATTGGTCGCGAAGTCGCCATGCGTCGGATCACGCGGGCGTTCCAGATGGATCGGGGTATCGGTTGCCGTGGGGGCAACGCTGGCCAGCGCCTGTTGCAACAGGGCGGTCAGTTGGTTCTTGACGTCTTGGGCCATTGAGATCGGCTGAAAATAGCAAAAGCGCGATTATACGCTGTCGCTGCCCTTCGGCAGCCCGGGGATTACCGACCAGGCCGCCAGCTTCTGCGCAAAGCCCTGTGCGGCATGCGCCGGGCTGGTCGATGGCAGACGCCGGAAACTCAGCCCGGCAAGCGACAGCCGGGGCGCGACATGGCGACGGAAAGCCTGCTCGGCCGCAGCGCCATTGAAGAAAACATCTCGGATTTCACGGTGGACCGCAAAAAAAGCAGCAAAATCATTGGCCCGAATGCTGTCCGGCACGATAGCCGCATCCAGACTGCCCGACCGTTCACAGGCGGCGATCACGTCCCACAAGGCAATGCCCGCAGCCTGCAGCAATTGCAGACGCTGCGGATAGGGCAAATCGGGAGAGAATCCGAGCAGTTCGCCGACGATCGGCCAGAAGGCGTTGCGCGGATGTGCATAGTATTGCCCCGCGTTCAGTGAAGCCTGGCCGGGCATGCTGCCGAGGATGAGGATGCGCGCATCAGGCGTGGCAACCGGCGGGAAACAGGCCAGATCCGACACCGGACGAAACCTCAGGCGCCGAAAACGCGATTCTTGCCGGCCCGCTTGGCCAGGTACATGGCCTGATCGGCGCGGCGGATCGCATCGCTGCCACGCTCTTCGTTGACCAACTGCGCCACCCCGGCGCTGAAGGTGATCAACACCTTGTCCCTGCCCGAGAGGAAAAAAGCCTTCGTCAGCTCGCGCTGGAGCCGGACCATCGCCTCGACACCCTGCTCCAGTGTGGTATCCGGCATCAGGATGATGAATTCCTCTCCGCCATAACGGGCCAGCGTATCGGTCGGGCGCATGCAGGCCCGGGCGACATTGGCCAGATGGATCAGCGCATTGTCCCCCGCCTCGTGCCCCAGGCGGTCGTTGAGCCGCTTGAAGTTGTCGATGTCGAGCAGACACAGCGAAAGCGGCGTGTTGCGCCGGCGTACCGCGGAAATCTCTCGCTCCAGCGCCTCATCCAGCCCTTTGCGGTTCAAGGTATCGGTCAGCGGGTCGTGGCGCGCCAGGGAGCTGGCACTGTCAAGTTCGCGATGCAACTGGACCAGCTCGGCCTCGGTCGCCAGCACCCGATCCTGCAGGGCCCGCAGCTGCTCGCGCGAACTGGCGGTTTCCTCGGCCATGGTCTGCGTTGCCGAAACCACGTCCTTGAGTAGCGGCGCCAGATCCTCCAGACGTGAAACCATCTCGATCTGCCTGGCGCTGGCTTCGATCTTTCCCTGAAAGGCCGAGCTGCTTTCGTTCATGGTAGACAGGCGCTCGATGAACGCGGAAAGCATCTTGCGCATTTCCTCCTGCGCTTCCACCGACCGCGCCCGAGCCCGGCTCTGCTTGTCCATCACGTCGCGCAGGCGACGCTCCATCTCGTCAAGGTGACGCAAGGTCAGCGGCGGCTCGACGGCAGCCAGCAAGCCATCGATCTGCCCCTTGAACCAGGCGTCGTCCAGGCTCAACTCGCCGATATTCTCGATGATCAGGTGCAACAGCTTGAGCAGCGCTTCGCGAATTTCGGCCTGCTCGGCAACTGCGTACGGCGCAAGACCCGCCAGATTCCGGAGCACGACTTCAAGACGGGAAAATTCGCAAGGCGTGACGCGTAACGCAGCAAGCAACTCATCCACGGCGGCGCAAAAATGCAGATCATCCCGACCGAATGCAGGAAAGACCGCTTCGAACAATTGCAGCAACGCAGTGCTGACCTCGTGCGGCAACTGTGTCGCCCCCTGCGACGGGGCCGCAGCGGCGATGTAAGCCTGCAGGGCATCCTGCACCCCCTGCCAGCTACGCCCGGAAATTGCCGCATCGAGACGTGACAACTGGGCGATCTGAACCTCACCACGCGGACACAGGCCCGCCGCCAGTTGGCGTAACGGAGGCTCGGGGAAAGGCATCACGTTCGGCAGATTGGCAATTTCGTTGTAGCACGCCTGATAGTTGGCCGGCGTCGGCGCCAGATGGCGCTCGGCCAGACGCTTCAGGGCCTCGCGGGCTATTTCGGAAGGATTGCGTTGTTCAGGCATCTCTGCACAAAAAGGATTGGGGCAACGGGGCAGCCATGCGGCACCCGCACCGATGAGGAAAGTTTATCTGAAGAGACGACAAAGCCGTGAAGTAATTGCCATACTGTGTCGCCACGGGAAGCGCAATACCTGCGAGCGTGTTAACATGCTCGTTTGACCGAATTCCGGCCCGGACCCCATCAATGCGCCTTTTCCGCCTGCTCAAGATCGCCACCGTTGCCAGCCGTTTCGGGCTGGACGAGATGGTGTTCGAACACGAGCCGTCCGGTCGCCTGGCACGCCTGGCCAACGCCCTGCAATTCTGGCGCAACCTGTCGGCACCACGTGCCGAACGTCTGCGCCTGGCCCTGGAAGCCCTTGGCCCGATCTTCGTCAAGTTCGGCCAGGTACTGTCCACCCGGCGCGACCTGATGCCGACCGACATCGCCGACGAGCTGGCAAAACTGCAGGATCGCGTACCGCCCTTCGATTCCGCACTCGCCCTGCAGGAGATCGAAAAGGCCTACGGCCGACCAGCGAGCGAGGTTTTTGCCGAATTCAACCCGGTGCCGGTCGCCTCGGCCTCAATCGCCCAGGTGCACTTTGCCCGGCTGCACGAACGGGACGGCGGCCATGAGGTCGCCGTGAAGATACTGCGCCCGAACATGCTGTCGGTCATTGAGCACGATCTGGCCCTGATGGACAGCGGCGCCATGCTGCTGGAAAAGCTGTGGTCCGACGGCAAGCGCCTGAAGCCGCGGGAAGTGGTAGCCGAATTCGGCAAATACCTGCGCGACGAACTCGACCTGATGCGCGAAGCCGCCAATGCATCGCAACTGCGCCGCAATTTCACCGACTCGAAGCTGCTGATCGTGCCGGAAATCCACTGGGATTTCTGCACTTCAACGGTGATGGTCATGGAACGCATGCATGGCACGCCCATTTCACAGACGGACAAGCTGCGAGCCGATGGCATCGACCTGTCGAAACTGTCCGAGGCCGGTGTCGAGATTTTCTTCACCCAGGTATTCCGTGATGGTTTCTTCCATGCCGACATGCACCCCGGCAACATCTTCGTGCATGCCGACGGGCGCTACATCGCACTGGATTTCGGCATCGTCGGCACGTTGACCGATAGCGACAAGAATTACCTGGCGCAGAATTTCCTCGCCTTCTTCCGCCGCGACTACAAGCGCGTCGCCGAAGCGCACATCGAATCGGGCTGGGCCCCCAAGGAAACCCGTGTCGACGAATTCGAGGCTGCCATCCGCGCCGTCTGCGAACCGATCTTCGACCGCCCGCTGAAAGATATTTCCTTCGGCAAGATCCTGCTGCGCCTGTTCCAGACCTCGCGCCGTTTCAATGTCGAGATCCAGCCGCAACTGGTGATGCTGCAGAAAACCCTGCTCAACATCGAAGGCCTAGGCCGCCAGCTCGACCCCGAACTCGACCTGTGGAAAACCGCCAAGCCCTTCCTCGAACGCTGGATGAGCGAACAGGTCGGCTGGCGCGGCCTGGTCCGCACCTTCAAGCAGGAGGCGCCGTATCTGGCGCGCAGCATTCCGCAGTTGCCGCGTCTCGTGCACCAGGTCCTGGCCAGCCCGCCCAAGGCTGATCTGCAACCGCAGCTTGAACAACTGATTGCCACGCAGCGGCGGCAGAATCTGTGGCTTGCCGTGATCGCCATCCTGCTTGCCATCCTGTTCGCCCGCCCGTACTTCTGATGCAGACACCCGCCGAGCTGGCTTACAGCTATACCGAGGACGACATCGCCGACTGGCTGGGTGAGGCCGAAATCGGCAAGGGACGCCCCTATGTCGATCTGGTTCGCGATTTCACCGTCGAAGACGGCGAAATGCGCGCCGTCGTGCCCGGTTCGGCCCGCCAGCCCTATCGCGTCGAAGCCCTGATTGCCCCGACAGACAAGGGCAGCAAGCTGATCGCCCGGTGCACCTGCCCGGTCGGCAAGCATTGCAAGCATATCGCTGCCGTCCTGCTGAAGGCCCTTGAGGAACGCAACCCCAAGGAGCGGGTCAGCACCAGCGTCATGTCCTGGGTCGAAGACCTGCGCCGGGCGTCGATCGCCGTCGCCAAGAAAAAGGCCAGACCGGCCAGCGCACGCCAGCAGCTCTACTACATCCTGAAATGGACCGCCGACCGGCGCCGTTTCGGCATCGAACTGCGCAAGGGCAAATACCCGGAAAACGCCGAAGAATGGTGGAAGGTCGACCGCGCCTTGGTGACGCCGCCACAGTTCGTCACCGAGGAAGACCTCGGCATCCTGCGTCTGATCTGGGCCGAGCGCGGCCACGACAGCGGCCTGCGTGCCTACGGACTGGGCCCGAAGCACGGTGCGGAAATTCTTGAACGGATGGCAGCGACGCACCGCCTGTATCCGGAAGCCGATCTTGCGCTGCCCCTGCATACCGGCGACGCCCGCCCGGCCAGCGTCGGCTGGCAGATCGACAGCCAGGGCTTCCAGCGCCCCTACCTGAAACCGGAGCCGGCAACCGAACTGATCATTGCGGTCAACCCGCCCTGGTATGTCGATTTGACTGAAGGCGAGACCGGGCCGTTGACGGTGACCGGCAACCCTACCGTGGTCAACCGCCTGTTTTCGCTTCCCCCACTGTCGGCAAAAGAAGCCGGCCTGGTCGCCGATGCCCTGTCCGAACTGGCCCCCGACCTGCCGTTGCCGGCAGAAGACGCCGGCGCCCGACTGCGGCTGATCGAAACGCCGCTGCAGCCGGTGCTGCAACTCGACACGCTGAACACGCACGGCCAACGCCCCTGGCGGGGCTATCCCTTCAGTTTCGGCGGCGGCCTGTTCGATGTTGCCCACGTCATTTTCCGCTACGGCGACGCCGATCTGCGCCCGGACGAAGAGAGTGAGTTCGTCACGCTGCCGGAAGGAGAAACGGTACGCATCAAGCGCCGCCACGACGACGAAGCGCAGGCGCTGGCAAGTCTTGCTGCCAGCGGCTTGCAGAAGATTCCGGCAAACACGCTCAACACCTTCGGCAGCCCGCCGGAAGGCATTCACGGCCTGGCCAGTGAAAGCGCGTGGTCGGGCTTCATGCAGGAACAACTGCCGCGGCTGAAACTGGCTGGCTGGCAGATCGAGTTCCCGGAGGATTTCCGTCACCACGTCGTCGAAGTCGACGCCTGGGATGCCGAGCTGGTCGAAGCCGACGACGGCTGGTTCAATCTCGACATGGGCATTCTCGTCGAAGGCCAGCGCCTGCCACTGGCACCATTGTTGTCCACGCTGTTCCGCCGCGACCCGCGCTGGCTGGAAGGGATCGAACTGGCACGTATCGCCGACGACGAAAGCATCGAATTGCTGACGCCGGCCGGCAAACGACTGCGCGTACCGGCCGGCCGCATCAAACCGCTGGCCGCCACGCTGATCGACCTGTTCGATGGCTTTAGCGGCGGACCGACGTTGCGCCTGTCGCGCTTCGACGCGCCCCGTCTGGCCGAACTGACCGATACCAGCCGCTGGGAGTTTCGCGGTCAGAATGACGTGCTGGCGATGGCCGAGCGGCTGCAGGCCGCCCAGGGCATCGTCGACATCGAGCCACCGAAGGGCCTGCGCCTTGACCTGCGCCCCTACCAGAAAGAAGGCCTGGCCTGGCTGCAGTTCCTGCGCGAGCAGAAATTGTGCGGCATCCTGGCCGACGACATGGGCCTGGGCAAGACCGCCCAGACGCTTGCCCACCTGCTGCTGGAGAAGGAAGCCGGACGTCTCGACAAGCCGGCCCTAGTCATCCTGCCGACCTCGCTGATCTTCAACTGGAAGAGCGAGGCCGCACGTTTTGCCCCCGACCTGCGCGTACTCTCGCTGCACGGACCGGAACGCAAGAGCCGCTTTGCCGAAATCGTCACCCACGACGTCGTCCTGACCACCTACCCGCTACTCTGGCGCGATGCCGACGAACTGATGCAGCACAGCTATCACCTGCTCATCCTCGACGAAGCGCAAACCGTGAAGAACGCCCAGAGCCGCAGCGCCGAAGCCGTGCGCAAGATCGACACGCGGCACCGGCTGTGCCTCACCGGTACGCCGCTGGAAAATCACCTCGGCGAGTTGTGGAGCCAGTTCGACTTCCTGCTGCCCGGCTTCCTCGGCAGCAGCAAGCAGTTCACCCGGCACTGGCGCACGCCGATCGAGAAAGCCGGCGATTTCGACCGCCGCGACCTGCTCGCCCGGCGCATCCGCCCGTTCATCCTGCGCCGCAAGAAGGAAGACGTTGCCCAGGAACTGCCGCCGAAGACGATCATCGTGCGCAGCGTCGAACTCGAAGGCGCCCAGCGCGACCTCTATGAAACGGTGCGCGCCGCGATGGATGCCAAGGTGCGCGACGAAATCGCCCAGCGCGGCTTCGCCCGCAGCCAGATCGTCATTCTCGACGCACTGCTCAAGCTGCGCCAGGTCTGCTGCGACCCGCGCCTGGTCAAAGCCATGTCGGCGCGCAAGGTGAGCGAGCGCGCGAAACTTGACCTGCTGATGGCGATGCTGCCTGAACTGGTCGACGAAGGCCGCCGGATCCTGCTGTTTTCCCAGTTCACCAGCATGCTGGCGCTGATCGAACAGGAACTGGAAAGCATCGGTTTGCCTTATGCAAAACTCACCGGCGACACCATCGACCGCGAAACGCCGATCCGTCGCTTCCAGGACGGCGAAGTGCCGATCTTCCTGATCAGCCTGAAAGCCGGCGGCGTCGGTCTCAACCTGACCGCCGCCGATACCGTCATCCACTACGATCCGTGGTGGAATCCGGCGGTGGAAAACCAGGCCACCGACCGCGCCCACCGCTTGGGCCAGGACAAGCCGGTTTTCGTGTACAAACTGATCGTCAGCGGCAGCATTGAAGAAAAGATCCTTGCCCTGCAGGAACGCAAGGCGGAACTCGCCGCCGGCATTCTTTCGGAGGATCATGAGGTCGATGTGAAATTCGGCGACGACGATCTGGCCGCACTGTTTGAACCACTGCCCGGCTGAGCCCGTTTTCCGGTTTTCACCCGGGTCGACCGCAACATTTGCAATGCAGCATTCAATTCACCGGAAAGAACCCCATGCGCCGCATTTCTCTGTTCTTCTTCCTGCTCGCCACACTGGGTAGCGCGATCGCCGATGACTGGCGCGTCCGCCAGGCCTCGCCGGACAATTTCGCCGACACCCGCGACGCCGTCGTCATGGCCATCGAAAACAAGGGGCTGGTCATCAACTACACCGGCCGCATCGGCGAGATGCTCGACCGCACCGCCGCCGACCTCGGTGCCGCCCGACGCCTCTACGAAAACGCCGAAGTGATTGAATTCTGCTCAGCCAGCCTGTCACGGCAGATGATGGAAACCGACCCCCACGACATCGTGAATTGCCCCTTCACCATCGCGGTATACACCCTGGCGGAAACCGGCAAGACCTGGGTTGCCTACCGGAAGCCGCCGGGCAAAAGCGGTCTCGCGCTGGAAAAACTGCTGCGGGACATTGTCACGGAAGCAATCCGCTAGTTCACGCCAGCAAGGGCTGATTTTCCAGTCGTTCGAGCAAGCCCCGCAGCACATGGCGTACCGATTGCTCGCGCACAGATGCACGATCGCCATCAAAACGACAGGTTTGCGCCTCGCAACCTGCATCGCGGCCCGCCCAGGCGAAACACACGGTGCCCACCGGTTTTTCAATGGAACCACCCGATGGACCAGCGATGCCGGTAACCGCCAGCGCCCAGTCACCCCGTCCATGGGCGAGCGCCCCCTGGGCCATCGCCCGGGCAACTGCCTCCGAAACCGCTCCATGGCGGTCGATGGTGGTTTGTGGCACTCCCAGCATATCCACCTTGGCGGCGTTCGAGTAGGTCACGAAGCCACGGTCGAACCAGGCTGAGCTTCCGGCAACGGCAGTCACTGATTGCGCCACCCAGCCCCCGGTGCAGGATTCTGCGGCCACCAGCCATTCGCCGCGGGCCAGAAGCCGTTCCCCGATGCGGGCGGCAAGCTGTTCAAGATCGTTCATGGCATCCATCTTAGCAGGGCTTTTGCGCAGCGGACTGCGGTGAGGCCACTACATTTGGTTACAGAACGGGCACGAAAGAGCGACAGACCAAAAGCATCCCCCGGCATACACTGCAATGGCATTGAACCCCTCCTCTCGAATTCCCCCATTCGAGAATTTTCCCCCCCGCCGCTGGCGGGGTTTTTTTTGCGCGAAATCATGAGCTAACCGCTATAATTAGGGACTTTGTCCACTTCGCACATGGGGTCTTCAGCATGGCCGAGCAACACTCCTCCAAAAGCATCATGTGGGCGACGATCATCGTCGCCATCGTCCTGATTGCCATCATTTTCCCGCTGACCAACAAGTCGTTCGACTCCGCCGCAAACAGCGGTGCCGGCGCTGACGAAGCAGAACTGCGCATCCAGCCGGTTGCCCGCTTCGCACTGGCCAAGGCAGAAGCCCCGGCCGAAGGTGGCGCTCCGAAAGACGGTCCGACGGTCTACAACAGCGTTTGCGGCGCCTGCCACAACACTGGCGCAGCCGGCGCCCCGAAGCTTGATGACAAGGCCGCCTGGACACCGCGTGTTGCCACCGGCACTGCCGCACTCTACACCTCGGTGCTCAATGGCAAGGGTGCCATGCCGCCGAAGGGCGGCGCTGCAGCCCTGTCGGATGACGAGATCAAGGGCGCAGTTGACTACATCCTGGGCAAGGTCAAGTAAGCCCGAGGACAGTTTCGAAAAAGGAGGCCGCGGCCTCCTTTTTTCATGCCTGCCTGCTGCCAGCCCCGCTCTGTCTCTATTCATCCGTAATAGGTAGATTCCCCCCTGGCATGTCTTCTTGTGGTTAAATCAAGGCACATGGCAGCTCTTGACCCCCTGAAAATACGACCGGACCCCAGCTTTCCGGTCTAGCAGAGCTTTCGGACAACTGCTGCCGCCAGCCACTCCGGAGCAGCGCATGACTATCGCCTCGACAAGCAAACTGGCCGCTCTCCGGATCGCGACGATCTACGCGCTGCTTGCCGGTAGCTGGATACTGTTCTCCGACAGCCTCATCGAAGCCCTGTTCACCGAACCTGCGCAACTGGTTCGGGCGAGCATCATCAAGGGCTGGCTGTTTGTCGCAGTCACCTCGGCGCTCGTCTTCGTACTGGTCCATCGCCTTGGGCAGCAATTACTGACAGGGCAAAGGAAACAGGGGGAACTGCGCTCGGAACGACGGCGTGCGACACAATTGCTGGAGAGCATCGCCGACAGTTCGGAAGACGCCATCTTCGCCAAGGATCTGGCAGGGCGCTACATCCTCTTCAATCGTGCGGCCGGTGCCTTTGTCGGCAAGCAGCCCGATGACGTCCTGGGCAAGACCGATGCGGCCATCTTCCCGCCTGAACAAGCGGCCATGCTGGCGAAGATCGGCGAAGAAATCGTCCGCGACGGACAAGCAACGACGCATGAAGAACGGCTCGCCACGGCGCAGGGCGAACGAGTATTCCTGGCCACCAAAGCGCCCCTGCGCGATGCTTCAGGCGCCATCATCGGTCATTTCGGGATCGCCAGGGATGTCACCGAATACAACCGTGCGCTGGCCGATGTCCGGCAATTGACCGACGACCTGCACGCAACGCTCCATGCCATACCCGACCTGCTGTTCGAACTTGACGCCAATGGCCGCTACATCAAGCTAGAAGCAACCGCCGAGCAATTGCTGGCAGCGCCGGTCAAGGAAATGCTCGGGCATACCGTTTCCGAGGTTCTGCCGGCCGAGGCAGCGACAACGGTGATGGCCGCCATTGCCAGCGCCCGGACGCATGGCAGCGACTACGGCCGCACCATCAGCCTGCCGTTGCCAGGTGGCCTTCATCACTTCGAACTCTCCGTGGCCTGCAAGCAGAAGGCTAGCGACGGTACCGGACACTTCATCGTTCTGTCACGCGACATCACCGCCAGACGCGAGGCTGAACTCGAACTGCGACGGAATATCGATGAGCTCGAGCGTTTCAACAGCGCCGCTGTCGGCCGGGAGTTGCAGATGATCGACTTGAAGAAACAGATCAACGAACTGCACCGGGAGACCGGCCGCCCGCCAGCCTTTGACCTTGGATTCACCGAGGTCAGCAGCCACGAACGGCACGCCGGATGAAGCCATATCGCAACCCGGCCAGCCTGGGCATTCTCATCCTGATCGTGGCAGCGCTTGTCTGGCTCTACAGCGGCACCGACAACTCGTTGCAGCGGCTGCAAGCCGGCGCTCCCCTGCGGATCGGCTATGCCGTTGAACCACCGTACGCCGTCATCGAGGCCGACGGCAGACTGACGGGGGAAGCACCGGAAATTGCCCGGCGTATTGCCGCCGCTCTTGGCATCAAACAGCTGGAATGGCGACAACTGGAATTCGGCGAGCTGATTCCTGAGCTGGAAAATGGCAGCATTGACGTCATCGCCGCCGGCATGTTCATCACCCCTAATCGCGCCAAACGGGTCGCCTTCTCCGATCCGACATGGCATGTGCGTCCCGGACTGCTGGTCAGCCGGGACAATCCCAAGGGGATCCTCTCCTATCGCCAGGCATCGTCCCGGCCCGAATTGCGTATCGCGGTACTGGCCGGCTCGATTGAGGAACAGTTGATACAGGAATTCAGCAGCGGCAAATCGCAGCCTTTGCGCGTTCCGGATGCACTGACCGGGCGGGTCGCGGTTGAAGCCGGGCTGGCCGATGCGTTGATGTTGTCCGAACCGTCGGTACGCTGGCTTTCCCGGCAAAACCAGCTGGGCAGTACCGACGCGGTATTTCCGGAAAGCACGCCGGGTGACGACATGACTTACGGCCGCACGGCGTTTGCCTTCCGCCTGAGCGAGCGGGCCTTGCGCCAGGGATGGAACAAGGCCCTGCATGCCTACCTGGGCAGCAAGGACCATCGCGAACTGCTGGTACGACTTGGGCTGAGCAGCGAGGTCAAGCCGTGAACACTACCGTACATCCTGCTCCCGACGCACCGAAGCACGGTTTCCGGCGCTGGTTTGCCTTGTCGGTGATTCTCGGCCTCAGTGTCATCGCCCTCCTGAGCTGGCTGCACTTTGAACAGCGCCGCTCGCTGCAGCAGGCATCCCGCCAGCTTGGCGAGTTACGCCAGGCCCAGGTTCACCTGGCAAAAGGTTTCCTGCAGTTCAGTCTGGGCGGTGATCCGCAGACCCCCTTCAACCGGGCCGAGGGCATTGTCCTGCTCCGGCAGTCTGTGCTTTCCTTCGAACGCTCGCTGTCCAGACTCGAATCCCTGAGCGCGGAAGAAACCGAAACATTCCGCCAGACGGCTGAATCCTTCCTGAAACAGCTCGAAAACTGGCGAAACGCACCAGCGGGGGACTTGGCAACGCCCGTCCGCTTGCGCATCGCGTTCAGTGCGCTCGAGCGCAAGGCCGGAAAACTGGATGCCCTGGCCCAGGCGGAAATCAACAAGCTGCGCGCCGATAACGACCGGCACTATTTGCTCAGCCTTGCCGGATCATTGCTGGCCTTGAGCCTGATCACCGGCATCGTCCTCAACGCGGTCCGCAAGGAACGGCTGGCAAGCAGGCAGGGCGCCACTTTCAGGGAAGCTCACCGCAGCAGCGAAACCCGTTTCCGGCGACTGTTTGACGACACCCCGGTAGCCATGGTCCTGACTGACCAGAACGGCCGACTCATCGCCCAGAACAAGTGCCACGAACGACTGTTCGGCTTTACCCTGAACGACACGCCCAGCCTTGATGACTGGTGGCTTCAGGCTTATCCCGATCCGGCATACCACACCGCAGTGACAGCACGCTGGCAGGCTGCCGTCGACCTGGCCCGGCAGCGCAATGGCGACATCGAGGCCGGCGAGTACCGCGTCACCTGCAAGGATGGTAGCGAGCGAATGGTCCAGATATTCGGCATCCTGCTGGCCGACGGCATGCTCTCCACCTTCCTTGACGTCACCGACAACCGCCTGGCGGAAAACCGTCTGCGCCTGTGGGCCGAGGCTTTCGAGCAGGCCCAGTTGGGACTGGCCATCTCGGATGCCAGGAGCAACGCCTTTATTGCGGTCAACCCGGCTTTTGCCCGGGAAAGGGGCTATACCCCCGAAGAACTGACTGGCAAACCGATTGGCACTGTTTTCCCCGAAGACCGCCAGCCGGAGATCCGTCAATACCTGGCATCCATCGACCACAGCACCCATGGCGTTCTGGAAACCGAACACCGCCGCCGGGATGGCAGCCGCTTCCCGGTGTTGCTCGACATCACCGTGCTCAAGGATGCTGACGGGCAGGCGATCAACCGGGTCGCCTACGCCCTTGACATCACCGAGCGCAAACGCGCCGAACAGGCGCTGGCAGCAGCGCAGAGCGCCGCGCTGACGCAGCAGAAGCAGGCGCGCATTGCGACCCTGAATCAGATGCAGGACGCCAATGCTGCCCGGGAGCGTGCCGAAAAAGCCCTCGCCGCACTCCACGAGAGCCGCGAGCGGCTGGCGCTGTTCATCGAACACGCACCGGCAGCGCTGGCAATGTTCGACCGGGAAATGCGCTACATCGCGGTCAGCCGGCGCTGGCTGGCCGATTATGCCCTGACCGGACACGACATCATCGGCGAAAGCCATTACGCCATCCTGCCCGAGATCACGGAAGAGTGGAAAGCGGTTCACCGCCGCGGCCTCGCCGGCAAAGTCGTGCGCGCCGATGCCGAGCGCTTCCGGCGGGCCGACGGCAGCGTCCAGTGGATACGCTGGGAAGTTCATCCGTGGCACGAGGCCGATGGCCCGGTCGGCGGCATCGTCATATTTTCCGAAGACATCAGCCGGCAGAAACAGGCCGAGGAGGATATCCGCCAACTCAACGCCGATCTTGAGCGCCGGGTACTCGAACGGACCTCGGAGCTGAGCGCCGCCAACGCCGAGCTGGAAAGTTTCGCCTACGCCGTGTCCCACGACCTGCGCGCGCCCTTGCGTGCCATGAGCGGTTTCTCGCAAGCCATGGTCGAGGACTACGGCAATGAACTGAGCGACGAAGCGCGCGGCTATCTGGATCAGATCGTCATCGCCAGCCGGCGGATGGGCGACCTGATCGACGGCATCCTGACCCTGTCGCGCAGCACCCGCGGCGAATTGCTGCGCAATCCGGTGGACATCTCCAGCATGGCGACGCGCAAGCTGCAAACGCTGGCTGGCGAAACACCGGAACGCCAGGGGCAATGGCAGGTCGAACCTGGACTGGATGTGGCCGGGGATGAGCGAATGATCGAGGTGGTCATCGACAATTTGCTCGACAATGCCTGGAAATACAGCAGCCGGGTCGCCTCGCCAGTCATCCGGGTCTATTCGGAAACCAGGGAAGGAAAGCGCTGGATATGCGTTTCCGACAACGGTGCCGGATTCGACATGGCCCATGCCGAACGTCTGTTCAAACCCTTCCAGCGCCTGCACCGGCAGGACGAATTCCCCGGCATAGGCATTGGCCTGGCCACCGTACAACGCATCATCCATCGCCACGGCGGTGACATCGAATCCCGCGGTCAACCTGGCCAGGGAGCCACTTTCCGTTTCACGCTGCCGGCAAGCCTCCAGAACACAGGAAACTGACATGCACACCAAAAGCATACTTCTCGTCGAAGACAACCCGCAGGACGAAATGCTGACCCTGCGGGCACTGCGGCGTGCCAACGTGGCCAACCGCATCGACGTCGCCCGCGACGGACAACAGGCGCTCGATTATCTGTTTCGTGAAGGCGAATACGCCGATCGCGAAGGTCCCGACTTACCCACCGTAGTCGTCCTCGACATCGGCCTGCCCCGGCTGTCCGGTCTGGAAGTGCTGGAACGCCTGCGTAACGATGAAAGAACGACCTTGCTGCCGGTTGTCATCCTGACCTCCTCCGACGAAGAACAGGACCGTCTCAGGAGCTACGCCTTCCGCTGCAACAGTTTCGTGCGCAAGCCCGTGGACTTTGCCGAATTCGCCGAAACTGTAGCCCGCCTGGGTGTCTACTGGCTGGCGACCAACGAAACGCCATCGGCAAAGTGATGTACAGATGAATCGTCCGTTGAACATTCTGGTCATCGAGGATGACGAAGCTGACTTCCTGTTGCTCGCCCGCTTCCTGCGCCAGCAAGACATGCCGGTGGCGTCGATGCATCGGATCGACAGCGATGCCGGGCTCGCCAAAGCCCTAGACAGCAACTGGGATCTCGTTCTCTCCGATTACAACGTCCCGGGCATGGCCTTCCATCTTTCCTTGCAATACGTTCAATCGCGCTGTCCTGACCTGCCTGTCATCCTGGTTTCCGGCAGCATCGGCGAGGAAGCCGCCATCGAACTCCTGCGCCTCGGCCTCTCCGATTTCCTGCTGAAAGATCACCTGGCCCGCCTGCCCACCGCCATCCGGCGCGCGGTCGACGAAGCTGCCGAACGGGCCGCCCGTCGCGCTGCAGAACAAAAACTCAGGGAGCGCGAGGCCAGCTATCGCGACATGTTCGCCGCCAATCCGCATCCGATGTGGGTCGCTGATCTCGAAACGCAGCGATTCCTCAACGTCAATGATGCTGCACTGAAGCGCTACGGCTACTCCCGCGACGAATTCATGGCCCTGACGATCCGCGACATCCAGCCGCCGGAAGCCCCCGCCCGGCACGAGGGCGTGCCTGCGCATCCACGCCTGCAACGCCACCGCTGCCGTGACGGCAGTGAACTGCTGGTGGAAACCATCGCCCACGAGATCGACTTTGACGGGCGACGGGCTCGCGTCGTTCTGGCCAATGATGTCACCGCCCGCATTGCCGCCGAGGAGCAGTTGTACAAGCTGTCGCTGGTGGTCGAACAAAGTCCGGAAAGCATCGTCATCACCGATACCGACGGTCTCATCCAGTATGTCAACGAGGCTTTCTGCCGGGTCAGCGGATACAACGCCAGCGAGCTTCTGGGGCAGAGCACGAAACTGCTGCAATCGGGCAATACCCCGGAGGAAACCTACACCGAATTATGGGCGACGCTGGGCGAGCATCGCAGCTGGAAAGGTGAATTCCTGAACCGCCGGAAGAACGGCGAGGAATACGTCGAATTCGCCATCATCACCCCGATCCGCAGGCCGGACGGCACAACCACCCATTATGTCGCGATCAAGGAGGACATCAGCGAGAAGAAGCGAATTGCCCAGGAACTGGACGCCCATCGCTTCCGCCTCCAGGAACTCGTCGTGCAGCGCACCGCTGAACTGGAAGAAGCCCGGCGGCAGGCAGAGGCAGCCAACCAGGCCAAGACCTCCTTCCTGGCCAACATGAGCCACGAGATTCGCACACCGATGAATGCGATCCGCGGCCTGACCCACCTGCTCGGACGGTCTACACTGGACGACACCCAACGCGAGCGCCTGCAGAAAATCGATGCCTCGGCGCTGCATCTGCTGTCGATCATCAACGACATCCTCGACCTGTCGAAAATCGAGGCCGGACGCATGGAACTGGAAGAAACGGATTTCGCACTGGACGACATTCTCGACAATGTCCGGATGATGATTGCCGAAGAGGCCACCCGCAAGGGAATTGCGCTGCACCTCGAGTCGACCGCAACACCGTGCTTCCTGCGCGGCGACCCGACGCGGCTGCGCCAGGGCTTGCTGAACTTCGCCGGCAATGCGGTCAAATTCACCGAGCAGGGAAAAATCACCCTGCGCGCCCGCCTCCTTGATCAGGAGGACGACAAGCTGTTGCTGCGCTTTGAAGTCGAGGACACCGGGATAGGCATCCCGCAGGAACAACTGGACAAACTCTTCCAGCCCTTCGCCCAGGTGGATGCGTCAACCACGCGCAAGTACGGTGGCAGTGGCCTTGGCCTGGCCATCACCCGGCATCTGGCCAGCCTGATGCAGGGTGATGCAGGCGCCCACAGCCACCCAGGCCAGGGAAGCACATTCTGGTTTTCGGCCATCCTCCGGCAGGGGGTCGAAACAGGCCGCGCCCCCGGCAGCCATCGCCCGGCCGGCGCCATTGCCCGACTCACGAGGGATTGCCGGGGTGCCAGCATCCTGCTCGCGGAAGACAACGAGATCAATCGCGAAGTCGCCATCGAGTTGTTACGCGAGGCCGGTCTCGCCGTCGATATTGCGGTCGACGGTGAAGAAGCGGTAAAAATGGCCGGCGAAAACAGCTATGAACTCATCCTGATGGACATGCAGATGCCGAAACTCGACGGCATCGACGCCACCCGCGCCATTCGCAACCTGCCCGGCTACGGCGAAACGCCCATACTGGCGATGACTGCCAATGCCTTCGAAGAGGACAGGCAGCGCTGCCTGCAAGCCGGCATGAATGACTTCCTCGCCAAACCGGTCGATCCGGAAAACCTGTACGCGCATCTGCTGCAATGGCTGCCACGCCGCCCGACGGCAATCCTGCACGCCAGTCCGGCAACGGCGGACACTGCAATTGACGATCCGGCGCACGATCTGACAGAAATCGACGGCCTCGACGTCAGCAGCGGCATGAAGGTGGCGTGCGGACGCCCGGGATTTTACCGACGGCTGTTGCGACTCTTCCTCGCCCGCCACAATCAGGACGTGCAGAGCCTGCTTGAACAGGCTGCCAATCCCGACCCTGCCGCAATCGAACTGCTGGCCCATACGCTGAAAGGGGCGGCAGGCAATATCGGCGCAAAGGAAGTCAGTCAGCTCGCCGCATCGCTCTTCCAGGATTGCCGGACCGGCAACAACGATCTGGGCGCAGCCTCCCGCCTCCTCGCCAACACCCTAGCGAAACTGCTCGCGACACTGCAGGCCGTACTGGGTGACGCCGCCGACGAAACAGAGAACTGAGACCGATCAGCGCTTCTGCGCCAGCATCGCCTTCATGGCGTCGAGCCTGGCGCTGCCGGTCGCCTTGTCGGGCGGAGCATCCTGCTTGCCGCCGGTGAAGCGGACGTCTTCCCTGCCCATTTCGTCGATGAAACGCGATGGCTCGCAGGGCACGAATTCGCGGGCCTGCTTGCGCCGTTCGCAATAGGAAATATTCAAGGTGTGCTGGGCCCGGGTGATGCCGACGTACATCAGGCGGCGCTCTTCCTCGATCTTGGCCGGATCGACGGATTCCCGGTGCGGCAGGATGCCTTCCTCGACGCCGACCAGGAAGACATGCCGGTACTCCAGCCCCTTGGCCGCGTGCAGGGTCGACAGTTGCACGGCGTCGTATTCGTCGTCGTTCTGCTTGTCGAGCATGTTGATCAGGGCGATGCTCTGGGTCAGGTCAACCAGCGTTTTACCATCCAGCTCGCCCTTCTTGTTGAGCCAGTTGGCGAATTCGCAGACATTGGTCCAGCGCGTCTGCGCCGTGCGTTCCTCTTCGTGGTCGTAGAGGAAGGTTTCGTAATCGATCGCCTTGAGCAGATCGGGCAGGACCTGGTGCGCCGGTTCCCTGCTGGCCCGCGACTGGATGCGGTTGATGAAATTGCAGAACTCGAGCAGGGGTTCAAGTTGACGGGGCTGGATGCGCTGTGCGAAGCCCTCTTCGAATGCTGCCTGAAACAGCGAGATGTGGCGCTCGCCGGCGTAGATGCCGAGCACCTGCAGCGTCGCCGCACCGATGCCGCGCTTGGGCGTGGTGGCAGCGCGGATGAAGGCCGGATCGTCGTCTTCGTTGGCGAGCAGGCGCAGGTAGGCGGTGATGTCCTTGATCTCGGCCTTGTCGAAGAAGGATTTGCCACCTGAGAGCAGGTAGGGAATGCGATGGTCGCGCAGGTATTCCTCGAAAATCCGCGCCTGGTGGTTGGAGCGGTAGAGGATGGCGTAATCCTTGAACTTGGCGCGATGCTCGAACTTGTGCGCCTGCAGTTTCATGACCACGCCTTCGGCCTCGGCATCGTTGTCACGGCAGGCATTGACGGAAATCTGCTCGCCGTGGCCGAGATCGGACCACAGCTTCTTGTCGAACAGCTTTTCGTTGTGCGAGATGACGTTGTTGGCGGCCTTGAGGATTCTTACGGTCGACCGGTAATTCTGCTCAAGTTTGATGACCTTGAGAGCGGGAAACTCGGTCGGCAGTTTCTTCAGATTCTCGATGTCGGCGCCACGCCAGCCATAGATCGCCTGATCATCGTCACCCACCGCCGTAAACTGGGCGCGGACGCCGGTCAGCAGCTTGAGCAACTGGTACTGGCAAGCGTTGGTGTCCTGGTATTCGTCGACCAGCAGGTAACGCAGACGGTTTTGCCACTTGTCGGCGATTTCCGGATGCTCGGTGAACAGTTTCACCGGCAGGCCGATCAGGTCGTCGAAATCGACCGCCTGATAGGCCTTGAGTGTCGCTTCGTAGGACAGGTAGGCGTGGGCGGCGAGCTTTTGGTGCTCATCGAACGCCAGATGCCGGGCTGCTTCTGGCGTGATCAGCCCGTTCTTCCAGTTGGAAATGGTGGACTGGACGATGCGCAGCGTCGCCTTGTCGACGGTACCGGCCGTTTCGCTGATGATGCCGGCGCAATCGGCCGAATCGAAAATCGAGAAGCGCGGCTTGTAACCGAGCGCCTTGGCTTCTTCACGCAGGATGCGCACGCCGAGCGAGTGAAAAGTCGAAATCTGCAAGTCGTCGGCTTGCGGCTTCGACAGCAGCTTGCCGATACGCTCCTGCATTTCCTTCGCCGCCTTGTTGGTGAAGGTGATGGCGGCGATATTGCGCGGCTGGAAGCCACAGTCCTGAACCAGATAGGCGATCTTCTGCGTGATCACCCGTGTCTTGCCCGAGCCGGCGCCGGCCAGGACGAGCAGGGGACCGTCGAGATAATGGATCGCTTCGCGCTGCTGGGGATTGAGACCGGACATGTATCCAGGGTTTTTCGGGAGGATGATTCGGGACAGGCGCGCATTCTAACGCATGCGCAAGATGTGCCCCGGAACCCGGCGGCTTTGGCCGGCGTCAGGCGAGTTCGTCGATTTTCCCCGGGCGCTTTGCCCGGGTATTGAAGCTGAACAGGCGCAAAGCCTGGGGCCCGACCATTCCGGACAGTGTTGCCGCCAGCCGCTGCGCATCCTGGCGCCGCCTTTCGACCCCCTGATAGGGGCCGACAGCACGTGGATCGACCTCGAACATTTCCTGCTGCAGTGAGCGTTCACGATCATTGTTGGCGCCTTCCATCGGCTCCACCCGGCGCACCGCCTGCGACTGGGCCAGCAGCGCCCGTTCCGCCGCTTCGGGCGAATGGTGCTGCGTGGTCGAAATCAGGCGGGACATTTTCATGATCAGGCTCCTGACCTGATCAACGGCATCCCTTCATGAAACTTGAATACTAATTTGCAATCACAGCGCGCCGAATATCTTTTTCAGCAAGGCGCTGCCGGCAGCCACCGGATTGCTGCGCAGCCGCTTTTCCTCTTCCGCAATCATCAGGAACAGCCCGTCCATCGCCTTTTGCGTGACATAGCTGTCGATGTCGGCATCCTTCTTGTCAATCAAGCCAACACTGGCCGCCTTGCCGGCAAACTTGTTGTACTGCTCGGCCAGTTGCAGCTTGCTGGTGGCTGTCTTGACGATGGGCAGGAATTTCGCCGTCAGCTTTTCAGTCGATGACTGCTGGAAATATTGCGTGACACTGTCGTCACCACCAGTCAGGATGGCTTTCGCATCCTGCAACGTCATTCGGCGAATGGCATCGGAAAGGATGGGCATGGCTTCGGCAACGGCGTTTTCCGCAGCGTGATTCATGGTTTCCACCAGTTGATCGGCCTGTTTGCCCATACCGAACATGCGCAATCCGGATTCAGCCTTCTGCAGGTAACCGGGCAGCGGAATCTTCACCTTGCTGTTGCCCAGGAAGCCGTTGCTCTGGCCCAGCGAGGACACCGCAAATTCAGCCCCCTTGGCCAGCGCCTCGCGCACCCCGGCACCGGCATCGGCGTTGGAAATGCCGTCGAGCGGCGCCGCCTGCGCGGTTATTGCGGTCAACCCGATGAAAAGGGCAAAAACCGGGGAGAAACAACGGGCAAGGAACGAGTTCATGGCAGACTCCAGTATGTGTTCAGACGATGTCGAGGTGGCCGATACCCGAGGTCAGGTCGCGGTCCCGCGATTCCTTGCCGTGCAGCTTGATCTGCAGACGCAGATCATTGAGCGAGTCGGCATTGCGCAACGCATCCTCGTAGCTGATCTTGCCGGCATCGTAGAGATCGAACAGTGCCTGATCGAAAGTCTGCATGCCGAGTTCACGCGACTTCTTCATGACTTCCTTGATCTCATGAACTTCTCCACGGAACACCAGATCGGAAATCAGCGGCGAGTTGAGCATCACTTCGACGGCGGCGACCCGGCCCTTGCCATCACGCTTCGGCAACAGGCGTTGCGACACCATTGCCCGCAGGTTCAGCGACAGGTCCATCAGCAATTGCTGGCGGCGCTCTTCCGGGAAAAAGTTGATGATCCGGTCGATCGCCTGGTTGGTACTGTTGGCATGCAGCGTTGCCAGCGCCAGATGGCCGGTTTCGGCAAAGGCGATGGCGTAATCCATGGTATTCCGGTCGCGGATTTCGCCCATCAGGATGACATCCGGCGCCTGGCGCAGGGTGTTCTTCAGCGCCGGGCCCCAGTCGTCCGTATCGACACCGATCTCGCGCTGCGTGATGATGCAGTTCTTGTGTTCGTGCACATATTCGATCGGGTCCTCGACGGTGATGATGTGACCGTAGGAATTCTCGTTGCGGTAATCAACCAGCGCCGCCAGCGAGGTCGTCTTGCCGGTACCGGTGCCGCCGACAAAAATGATCAGGCCGCGTTTGGTCATCGCCAGATCCTTGACCACCGCCGGCAGACCAAGATCATCGAGCGTCGGAATGGTCATGTTGATGGTCCGGCAGACCACGGCGACCCGCCCCTGCTGGACCAGCGCATTGACCCGGAAACGGCCGATACCGGTCGGCGAGATGGCGAAGTTGCATTCACGCGTCGATTCGAATTCCGCCGCCTGACGGTCGTTCATGATCGAGCGGGCCAGCTCTGCCGTGTGCTGCGAGGTCAGGACCTGGTTGGACACCGGGGTGATCTTGCCGTCTATCTTGATCGCCGGCGGAAAGCCGGAAGTGATGAACAAGTCCGAACCACGCTTCTGCGACATCAGGCGCAAAAGATCGTGCATGAATTTCATCGCCTGATCGCGTTCCATTTTTCCCCCTGCTCCGTTTTACCCCCGGCCTCAGGCCGGGAATGCATCCTTGTTGGCGGCGCGCATGCGCGCCTCGCTGCTCGAGACGATATTGCGCCGGACCAGGTCGATCAGACACTGATCGAGCGTCTGCATGCCCATCGCCTGACCGGTCTGGATCGCCGAGTACATCTGCGCCACCTTGTTTTCGCGGATCAGGTTGCGGATCGCCGGCGTGCCGATCATGATTTCGTGGGCAGCAATCCGGCCATTGCCGTCCTTGGTCTTCAGCAGCGTCTGCGAGATGACCGCGCGCAACGATTCGGACAGCATCGAACGAACCATTTCCTTTTCCTCGGCCGGGAAGACGTCGACGATACGGTCGATTGTCTTCGCCGCCGACGAGGTGTGCAGCGTACCGAACACCAGGTGGCCGGTCTCGGCCGCGGTCAGCGCCAGACGGATGGTTTCCAGGTCGCGCAATTCGCCGACCAGAATGACGTCCGGGTCCTCACGCAGCGCCGAGCGCAGCGCGTTGGAAAAGGACAGCGTCTGCGGGCCGACTTCGCGCTGGTTGATCAGGCACTTCTTCGATTCGTGCACGAATTCGATCGGGTCCTCGATCGTCAGGATGTGCGCGTAGTCGTTTTCATTGACGTGGTTGACCATCGCCGCCAGCGTCGTCGACTTGCCCGAGCCGGTAGGACCGGTAACCAGCACGATGCCACGCGGATATTCCGAGATGTCCTTGAAAATCTTCGGGCAGTTCAGTTCCTCCAGCGTCAGCACCTTGGTCGGAATGGTCCGGAAGACCGCCGCTGCGCCACGTTGCTGGTTGAAGGCATTGACCCGGAAACGGGCCAGATTGGGGATCTCGAAGGAAAAGTCGCACTCCAGCGTCTCTTCGAACACCTTGCGCTGGCCGTCGTTCATGATGTCGTACACCATGCCATGCACGTCCTTGTGCTCCATCGGCGGCAGGTTGATGCGGCGTACATCGCCATGGACGCGGATCATCGGCGGCAGGCCAGCGGAAAGATGCAGATCGGAAGCCTTGTTCTTGACGCTGAAGGCCAGCAGTTCGGTGATGTCCATGCGATTGGTCCTTGATGCCCGTGTATACTTGAACGATAGGAAATTCCCAATGGATTATGAGCGCAATCGCCGACAACCTGCAAGCCATCCGCAGCCGCATCGCGCAAGCCGCGCGGCTTGCCGGACGTTCGCCTGACAGTGTTGCACTGCTTGCCGTCAGCAAGACCAAACCGCTGGCCGACATCGTTGCGGCAGCCGCCGCCGGGCAGACAGCCTTTGGTGAAAACTACGTACAGGAAGGCGTCGAAAAAGTGCTGGCGACGGCGGTCGACCGCAAACTCGAATGGCATTTCATCGGCCCCCTGCAGAGCAACAAATCGCGTCTGGTTGCCGAACACTTCGACTGGGTGCACACCATCGACCGGCTGAAGATCGCTGAACGCCTGTCGGCGCAACGCCCGGCAAATCTGCCGCCGCTCAATGTCTGCGTCCAGGTCAACGTTTCCGGCGAAGCCAGCAAGAGCGGTTGCCGTCCGGACGAGACTGCGGCACTCTGCCGGGCAGTCGCCACCTTGCCCGGTCTGCGCCTGCGCGGCCTGATGACGATTCCCGAACCGACTGACGACCCACAGGCGCAGCGTCTGCCTTTCCGGCAATTGCGCGACCTCCACGAACAACTGCGTGCCGACGGACTGCCGCTCGACACGCTGTCCATGGGCATGTCCCACGATCTCGAAGCAGCCATTGCCGAGGGCGCCACACTGGTGCGCATCGGCACGGCAATTTTTGGCGAAAGAAACTACGCATGAAGATTCTCTTTCTCGGCGGCGGCAACATGGCCAACGCCCTGATCGGTGGCATGGTGAAGCAGGGCTTCACCGCCGCCGACATCCACGTCATCGACCCCGGCAGCGAAGCCCGCGAACGGCTGAGCGCCAGTTATGCGGTCAACTGCCACGCCGACGCAAAAACCGCGCCGAGCGCACCCGACATTCTCGTCCTCGCGGTCAAGCCGCAACAGATGCAGGAAGCCGTCGCACCGCTCGCCGGCAAACTCGGCGACGCGCTGGTCGTCAGCATTGCCGCTGGCCTCGGCATGGCCGCGCTGTCGCGCTGGCTCGGCGGTCACCGGCGCATCGTCCGTTGCATGCCGAACACGCCGGCCCTGATCGGCGCCGGCATCACCGGCCTGTGCGCACTGCCCGAAGTGGACGCCGCCGGCAAGGCGGCGGCCGACCGCGTGCTGCGGGCCGTCGGCAACACCGTGTGGATCGCCGACGAAGCGCAGATGGATGGCGTCACCGCCATTTCCGGCAGCGGCCCGGCCTACGTCTTCCTGTTCATCGAAGCGCTGCAGCAGGCGGCCGCCGAACTTGGCTTCACGCCGGAACAGGGACGCCAGCTGGCGATCGAAACGGTACAGGGCGCCGCCGCGCTGGCCGCCGCCTCCGACGAACCGGCTTCGCTGCTGCGTGAGCGCGTCACGTCGAAGGGCGGCACCACCGCCGCAGCGCTGGATGCGATGGCCGCCCACGGCGTCAAGGATGGCATCGTTGCCGGCTGCCTGGCGGCCGAGGCGCGCGGGCGCGAGTTGGGCAAACTGCTGGGAGGTGAGTGATGCAAGCCGTTTTCTTCCTGATCAATGCAGTCGTCAGTTTCTTTTGCACGCTGCTGTTGCTGCGCTTCATGATGCAGATGGCGCGGGTGTCGTTTGCCGGCCAGCTCGGTGATTTTGTCGTCAAGCTGACGAACTGGGCGGTCAAGCCGCTGCGGCGCATCGTTCCGGGTGTCGCCGGGGTGGACTGGGCCAGCCTGGTCGCCGCGCTGTGGCTGCAACTGATGCTCGCCGGCCTGATCATTTCGCTGTCCAGTGTCGAACTCGGCGCCGATGCCCTCGGCACCATCCTGATGATCCTGATGCTGGCGATCCGCGGCCTGATCCGTCTCGCCGTCTACATCATGATCGGCGCCATCATCCTGCAGGCGGTGCTGTCCTGGGTGAATCCGTATTCGCCGGTGGCACCGACCGTCAACCAGCTGGTTCGTCCGATCCTCGACCCGATCCGCCGCTTCATGCCGTTGATTGCCGGCATCGATCTGTCGCCGCTGGTCGCCATCCTGCTGCTGCAGGTCGTGCTGATGTTCGTCTGAGGCCGGCTTGAGCCTCTGGTACCGCATGGGCGCGGACGGCTGCGTCACGCTCACCCTGCACATCCAGCCCGGGGCCAGGAAAACGGAACTGGCCGGGCTGCATGGCGATGCCCTGAAAATCCGCCTAGCCGCGCCGCCCGTCGACGGCAAGGCCAACGCAGCATTGATCGACTTCATTGCCGACCGGCTGGAAATTGCCAGATCGGCGGTTCGCCTGAAAAGCGGACAGAGCTCGCGACGCAAGGTACTGGAAGTCAGCGGCGTCGCCGAAACCCGTATCGCCGGCCTGGCCGCCTGAACCAGGACGGCGGGCCGGGCCCGCCGTCGCTCCTGCGGCTACGGCTTCTTCGCCGGCGCAGCGGCGCCGACACTCAGTTCGGGGCGCAGTTTGTCGATGCTCTTCTTGCCGAAGCCCTTGACGTTGCCCAGATCGTCGACCGTCTTGAACGGACCGTTCTTGTCGCGGTACTCGACAATGGCCTTGGCCTTGCCCGGGCCGATCCCCTTGATTGCATCGAGTTCCGCCTCGCTGGCGGTGTTCAGGTTGACGGCGCCGAGCGCCACGCCGATTCCGGCCAGCATGCCGAACAAGAGGGTTGTGACACGTTTCATGTGATGTTTCCTCCAGATTTGCGATGTATTTGAACAGGCACACCGGCCCATCCGATGCGCGAAAATATTCTATCGGAATATGACAATGTCGTCGTCTACAAAAATGCGGCCGCCCGGGCCGCATTTCGCAGAGATCAGCGATCAGTAGACGACGCGTCCGTCGACCAATGTGTGGCGCACCTTGCCGCTCATCGGGTAGCCGAGCCAGGGCGAATTCTTGCCGCGGCTCTTCAGCGCTTCCGGCGTCAGTTGCCAGATTGCCTGCGGATCGAAGATGCAGACGTCGGCCGGCGCACCGACCGCCAGCGTGCCGCCTTCCAGCCCGAGAATATCCGCCGGCGCGCAGGTGATCCGGGCCAGCGCCGCGCTCAACGAGACGCCTTCCTGCTCGGCCCATTTCAGCGTCAGAGGCAACAGCACTTCGAGCCCGGTGGCGCCGGGTTTGGCTTCACCGAAAGGCACCAGCTTGTCGTCGGCGCCGACCGGCGTGTGATCGGAACAGATCGCGGCCAGGCCAGCGGCCGCCGCGGCCGACAAGGCCGCACGGTCATCCTGGGTGCGCAGCGGCGGCATGAAGCGGGCGTGCGGATTGAAGAAGCCGATGTCGTTCTCGGTCAGCAGCAGGTGATGCACGCCGATGTCGAAAGTCACCGGCAGGCCTTCGTCCATGGCCGACTTGGCCAGCGCAACGCCGGCCGCCGACGACAGCCGGGTCAGGTGAACACGGCAGCCGGTATCGCGGACCAACTGCACGATGGTGGCGATGGCGATGGTTTCGGCGGCGACCGGTATGCCGGCCAGGCCGAGACGGCTGGCGACTTCGCCTTCGTGCGCGATGCCGTTGCGCGACAGCCAGTAGTCCTGCGGATGCAGGAAGACCTGGAAGTCGAAGGTCGCCGCGTATTCGAGTGCGCGCAGCAAGGCTTCGGTATCGACAACCGGCACCTTGGCTTGCGAGAAGGCAACGCAGCCGGCTTTCTTCAGGCCGGCCAGTTCGGACAGGCGTTCGCCCTTCAGGCCGAGGGTCAGGGCGCCGAGCGGCAGCACGCGCGCCTTGCCGATTTCCTCACCGCGATGCACCAGGCGATCGGCCAGTTCCGGCTCATCGAGCGGCGGATCAGCGTCGGGCGGGACGACGACGCTGGTCACGCCCCCGGCCACCGCGGCGGCCAGTTCGGCCTCGATCGAGTTCAGGCGGGCGCCGAGGTCGATCAGGCCCGGGCAGACGATGCAGCCGGCGGCATCGATGACCTGGTCGGCGACAAAAGCGGCCGGTGCTTCGCCGATGGCGGCAATCTTGCGGTCGACGATGAAAATCGACGTTTTTTCGCGGTCGACCGCAAACTTCGGATCAATCAGGCGGCCATTTTCAATCAGGATGTTCATGTCAATTCCCCGCAACAATGCTCATGACGGCCATCCGGACCGCGATACCGAAGGTGACCTGCGGCAGGATCACGGCCTGCGCACCGTCGGCCACTGCCGAATGGATTTCGACGCCCCGGTTCATCGGCCCCGGGTGCATGACGATCGCGTCCGGCCTGGCCAGCGCCAGTTTCTGCGGCGTCAGGCCGTAGTGGCGGAAATACTCGCCGGCCGACGGCAGCAAGGCGCCGGTCATGCGCTCGTTCTGCAGGCGCAGCATGATCACCACATCGACATCCTTCAAGCCGGCTTCCATGTCGTGGTAGACATGCACGCCGAGCTTGTCGAGATGCTTGGGCAGCAAGGTTTCCGGGCCGATGGCGCGGACTTCCGGGACGCCCAGCGTGGTCAGCGCATGGATGTCCGAGCGGGCCACGCGCGAATGCAGGATGTCGCCGACGATGGCCACGCGCAACTGCGTGAAATCCTTCTTGTAGTGACGGATCGTGTACATGTCGAGCAGGCCCTGCGTCGGATGCGCATGGCGGCCGTCGCCGGCATTGACCACATGCACATCGTCGCGACCGATGCGCTGGAGATGCTCGGCGATCAGGTAAGGGGCGCCGGACGAGGCATGACGGACGACGAACAGGTTGGCATGCATCGCGCACAGGTTGTCGATGGTATCGAGCAGCGTCTCGCCCTTGGCTGTCGACGAACGGCCGATGTCGAGGTTGATGACGTCGGCGGAGAGCCGCTTGGCGGCAATCTCGAAAGTCGTGCGCGTGCGCGTCGAATTCTCGAAGAACAGGTTGAAAACGCTCTTGCCGCGCAGCAGCGGCACTTTCTTGACTTCGCGCGCCGAGACTTCCATGAACGATTCGGCGGTATCGAGAATCTGGTCGAGGATGCGCTTGGGCAGATTCTCGATCGACAGCAGGTGGGTCAGCTCGCCATCCTTGTTCAACTGCGGGTTATGCATTTTCCAGCCTCCAGGCAAGTTGACCGCAATCATCCTTCTCCAGCACCAGGCTCTGGCCGGCCGCCAGCGTCACGTCCCAGACGCCCCAGGTGGCCGCCACCGGCAATTCGCGTCCGCCGCGATCGGCGAGCACCGCCAGGTCGACCGCCGCCGGCCGGCCGTAGTCGAACAGTTCGTTGATCGCCGCCCGCGTCGTCCGGCCGGTGTACAACACGTCGTCGACCAGGATGATGTGCCGGCCTTCGACGTCGAAGGGAATCAGCGTCGGCTTGACCTGCGGATGCAGGCCCTTCTCGGCGAAATCGTCGCGGTAGAAGGAAACGTCGATCAGGCCGATCTCATCGGCCAGACCGAGCAATTCCTTCAGGCGCTCGGCGATCCACGCGCCGCCGCTGTAGATGCCGACCAGCACGGGGTTTTTCGGCAGCAGGGGACGGATCAGCTCGGCCAGTTGCCGGCACTGGGCTTCGGCGTCGGGCAGGGGTTCATTGGGGTGCATGCGGCGAACTTTCGAACCAGGTTTGAAGAATGAGTTGGGCGGCCACCGCATCGAGCAGCGGCTTGGCCGCCCGGGCATTGCGGCCGGTTTCGCGCAGACGCGACTCGGCATCGAGCGAAGTCAGGCGCTCATCGGCGAACGAAACGGGAAGATTGAATCGTTTTTTCAGACGTTCGGCGAACTTGGTCGCCAGACGGGTCATTTCATGCGGTGTGCCATCGGCGTGCGTCGGCAGGCCGACGACCAGTTGTTCCGGCTGCCACTCGGCAATCAGCTTGCCGATCGCGGCGAAGCGGTCGTCGTTCGATTCAGCGTGGATCACCGTCAGCGGATGGGCGCTGGCGAGCAAGGTCTCGCCGGTGGCGACGCCGATACGCTTCTCGCCGAAATCGAAAGCCAGCACGGTACCCACTAGGCGTGCCCGGCGACGTCGGAAAGCTGGGAAAAGCTGATGCCCAGCTTCTGCATTGCCGCCGGCAGGCGTTCCTCGGGCGGCAGGTCGAACAGGATCGTCGATTTCGCCGGCACGGTCAGCCAGGAGTTCTGCGCCAGCTCGTCCTCAAGTTGCCCGGCATCCCAGCCGGAATAACCCAGCGAGACGATGATTTCGGTCGGCAGGCCATCCTTGGCCACCGAGGCCAGCACGTCACGCGAACTGGTCAGGCCGATTTCCGCGTTGACCGCCAGCGTCGACTGCCAGTGCCCGATCGGGCGATGCAGCACGAAACCGCGGTCGAGTTGCACCGGCCCGCCGAAGTAAACCGGCAGCTTGGCCAGCGCTTCATTTTCGAGCTTGATGTCGATTTTCTCGAAAAGCCCGGCCAGATCCATGTCGATCGGCCGGTTGACGATAATGCCGAGGGCACCGTTCTCGTTGTGCTCGCAAATGTAGACGAGCGCATGGGAAAAGTAGGGGTCTTCCAGCGCCGGCATGGCGATCAGGAAGTTGTCGGTCAGGTTGACGTTGTCCATGGGTGGAATTTTAATCGCCGCCGGGGTACAAACCAAACATGAAACACGAAAAAGCTCTCGTCTGGTTCCGTCGCGACCTTCGCGACCACGATCACGCGGCCCTTGCCGCTGCCCTCGCCAATGCAGAATCCGTCCATTGCGCGTTCATTTTCGACACCGACATACTGGCAGCCCTGCCCGACAAGCGGGACCGACGCGTCCATTTCATCCGCGAATCGCTGGTTGAACTCGACTGCGCATTGCGGGCCCGCGGCGGCGGCCTGATCGTTCGCCACGGCCTGCCCGCCGAGCTCATTCCCGCGCTGGCTCAGGAACTCGGCGCCAATGCCGTATACGCCAACCGCGACTACGAACCGGCAGCGAAGCAGCGCGACGCTGCAATTACCGACAGCCTGGCGGCACAGGGAAGGGAACTCATCCTGCTCAAGGATCAGGCGATCTTCGAGCGCGACGAGTTGCTCACCCAGGCCGGCCGGCCTTACACGGTATTCACGCCGTACCGGAACGCCTGGCTGAAGCGACTGACCCCGGCCGACCACGCCGAATTCCGGTGCACCAATCATTTCGCCCCCGCCCACGACAACCCGGTTCCGACGCTGCCCGATCTCGGCTTCGCCAGTACCGACCTGGACGAACTCGGCATCGTCCCCGGCATGAGTGGCGCCCGCGGCTTGTGGGACGATTTCCGTGCCGGCCGGATCAAACGCTATGGCGCGCTGCGCGACTTCCCGGCGGTGAAAGGGGTCAGCTATCTGTCGGTGCACCTGCGTTTCGGCACCATCTCGATCCGCGAACTGGTCACTGCCGCGCTCGCCGCAGAAGCCGACACCTGGCTCAACGAGCTGATCTGGCGCGATTTCTATTTCATGATCCTCGACCGCTTCCCGCACGCCGCCGGGCGCGCCTTCAAACCGGAATACGACGCCATCCGCTGGGACGACTGGCCGGCAGGGCTGGCCGCCTGGCAACAGGGACGTACCGGCTACCCGCTGGTCGATGCGGCGATGCGTCAGCTGAACCACAGCGGCTGGATGCACAACCGCCTGCGCATGGTCGTCGCCTCGTTCCTGACCAAGGACCTTGGCATCGACTGGCGGCAGGGCGAAAAATACTTCGCCGACCAGTTGAACGACTTCGACCTGTCGGCCAACAACGGCGGCTGGCAGTGGGCGGCATCGAGCGGCTGCGACGCGCAGCCCTACTTCCGCATCTTCAACCCGGTCAGCCAGTCGGAAAAATTCGATCCCGAGGGCAAGTTCATCCGCCGCTACGTGCCCGAACTGAGCAAGGTGCCGGATAAATACATCCACGCCCCGTGGACGATGGGCCGACTCGAACAGGAAGCATTAGGTGTCGTCATCGGCCGCGACTACCCGGGACCGATTGTCGATCACGCGGCCGCCCGCGCGAAAACGCTGGCACGTTATGCGGTGGTGAAAAAGGGCAGTTGAAGACGGTTGACCGCAATATTGCGGTCAACCGTCGTTTTACGCGGTTTTTCCGCAGTAGCCGGCAAGCAGGCCGAGCAGTTCCTCTTCGTCGTACGGTTTGCCGAGGTAGTGGTTGGCACCGATTTCCAGCGCGTAGTTGCGGTGCTTGTCCGCCGTCCGCGACGTGATCATGACCACCGGGATCGTCCGCAGGCGTTCGTCGGCACGCAGGTTGCGGACGAAGTCGAAGCCGTCCATGCGCGGCATCTCGATGTCCGACAGGATGACATCGGGCAAGGTATCGATCAGGTGTTCCAGCGCATCGACGCCGTCCTTGGCCAGGATCACCTGATAGCCTTCGCGCAACAGCAGGCGGCTGGTGATCTTGCGCACCGTCAGCGAATCATCGACCACCATCACTGTCGGCAGATGCTGCACGACCTGCGCCACCGGCGCGGACGAACGGGCGGCCTGGTTTTCCGCCAGATTTTCCAGCAGCCCGCGACTGGCCAGCGCCACCGGGTTGAGGATCAGCACCACCTGACCGTCGCCGAGCACCGTCGCCCCGGAGATACCGACAACGCGGGCAAGCTGCGCGCCGATGTTCTTGACGACGACTTCCTGATTGCCGCGCAACTCGTCCACCAGCACCGCCACCCGCTGCGAACCCGAGCGCAACAGCAGCACCCAGTACTGCCGATGCGCCTCGGGCAATGCCCCGGCATCGCCGAGCAGGTGCGGCAGGAAATGGAACGGATAGCGATTCCCCTGCCATTCGGCCTCGCCGGCCTCGCGGATCGCCGCCAGCCCCTTTTCCTTGAGTTCCTGCACCTGCTCGATCATCGTCGATGGCACCGCGTACAACTGGCTGCCGGCGCGCACCAGCAAGGTCTGGGTCACCGCCAGCGTCAGCGGCAGGTAGAGGCGGAAGGTCGTTCCCTGGCCGGCCTCGGTGACAATTTCAATGCGCCCGCCAAGGGCGCTGACGGCGGTCTTGACGACGTCCATGCCGACCCCGCGGCCGGCCACCTGACTCAGTTCTTCGGCGGTCGAGAAACCCGACTGGAAGATGAAATCGAGCAGCGCTGCGTCGCTGATTTCCTGTCCCGGCTGCACCAGGCCCATGGCCTCGGCGCGCGCCCGGATGCGCTGACGGTCCAGACCCTTGCCGTCATCGGCCAGGCTGAGGATGATTTCGTTGGCTTCCTGCGACAGCTTGAGGACGATTTCACCGGTTTCCGGTTTGTCGACCGCAAGCCGCTGCTCGCGCGTTTCGATGCCGTGGGTGACGGCGTTGCGCAGCATGTGCTCGATCGGCGCCATGATCTTTTCCAGCACCGAGCGGTCGATTTCGACCTGACCGCCGACGATGTCGAAGTTGGCACGCTTGCCGACTTCCTTGGCGGTCTGCCGGATGATCCGGTACAGACGCTCGGCCTGGCTGGCGAACGGCAACATGCGCACGCCCATCAGCTCCTGCTGCAGGCCGCGATTCAGCCGCGCCTGGGCAAGGATCGCCGCGTTGGCGTCGTCGAGGTTCTTGAGCAGGTTCTGCTGCACCGTCGCCACGTCGTTGACCGACTCGGCCATGAAGCGCGTCAGTTCCTGGAAGCGGGTGAAGCGGTCGAGTTCGAGCGGATCGAACTCGGCCTGACCGTCGTGCGACTGGGCGACGCGGGCCTGGATCTGCGTTTCCGCCTGGATTTCGATTTCGCGCAACTGCCGGCGCAGGCGGATGACGTTTTCCGTCAGGTCGAGCAGCGAGCCCTTCAGGCTGCGCATTTCGCCCTCGATCCGGGCGCGGGCGATCGACAGCTCGCCGGCCTCGTTGACCAGGCGATCGACCAGGTCGGCCCGAACGCGCAGCATGGCGCGCTGGCCACTGCCTTCACCGTCGCCGTCGAGTTCGCTGATGGCTGGCTGAACGGGCTTGGCCACAGCCGCCTCGACCGTTGCCCCGACCGTTGCCTCGGCTTCGGCAGCAGGCGCTTCCGGCGGCCCGCTGCGCAAGTGTTCGGTTGCCGTTGCCAGGGCATCGCAGCCGGCCTCGATCTCATCGATCAGCGCCGAACTGGCGCTACCGGCCTTGATCGCTTCCTGAACGCGGGTTTCCAGCAGATGGGTCGCTTCGCCCAGGTTCATCGCCCCGGCCATCCGCGCATTGCCCTTGAAGGTATGCAGCAGGCGGGCTATGGCCCGTGGCGGAGCGTCTTCGCCCGGCCCGATGCGCCAGGCGCGCAGTTGTTCGGTCAGTTCGCGCACCTGCTCGGCGGCTTCTTCGAGGAAGATCGGCAGCAGTTGTTCGTCAAGCTCGTCGGTCAGTTGGCGGACCGGTTCAGCCGGGGCCTGCGTTTCCTCAACGACCGGCTCGCCGGCTTCCTGCGCCAGCGTCCGGACGCCGGGCAACTGGATGATCTGCGCCCCTGCTGGCATCTCGACGGCAGCCTCGGCCTCGGCAACCGGCGCCGGATGGTAGACATCGTCCAGCGCAGCAATCAGTTGCGGCTGCTCTTCCGGCGCCAGCTGTGCCGCCAGTCCGGCGAACATTTCTTCCAGCGTCAGGATCGCCTGACGGACGGTTTCCAGCCCCTCGACGCTGTCCGGCTGGGCCGAACCGTCGCGGCGCAGCAAGGCGTGCTCGAGCGCAATCGCCAGATGATTCAGCGGCATCAGGCCAACCGTGGCGGCGATGCCGCCGAGCGTATGGGCCGCCCGCGTCATTTCGAACGTCGTCGCCGCCGCCGGCTGCGCATCGAGTTCGGCAAAGCTGTCGAGCAGCGTCTGCAAATGGCCGCGCGCTTCCTCGCGGAATATTTCATAGAGCGTCTGCGAACTGCCATTGGCCGCCGGCACTTCCACCGGTATTTCCTCAAGCGCTGGCGGCAGCGCTTCAGCGAGCGCATCCGCCATCGGCAAATCGTCGAAGGCTTCGGTGGCAGCCTGCAGATCGAAATCGAATCCGCCAGCGTCTTCTGACTGCACCTCAAGCTCGGCCTCTGCGGCAGGCGCAGATTCGGGCTCAGCTTCGATATCCAGCTCAAACGAGACCAGCTCTGGCTCGACATCCGTTGCCGGCGCTGCCGGTTCGCTGGCGGCAACCGGGACAACAGGCTCTGCCAGCGGCTGCTCGACCCCGCGCAAACTGCCGGCGAGCGCGATCAATGCCCGCGCATCCGGCGCCGGTGCCACACCACTTTCCAGATGCGCCACCCATTCGGCAAACAACGCATGTGCAGCATCGATCATGGCCAGCAGTTCGGGCGTTATCGCCATGTCCTGACGCAGCCAGAGATTCAGCGTCTGCTCGACCGCCCAGGCCGTCTCGCCGAGGTCGGTGAGACCAACCATGCGCCCGGAACCCTTCAGTGTGTGCGTAGACCGGCGAATCGTCGTCAGTGCTTCCCGATCATGCGGGTTGGCAGCCAACAGGGCCTTCTGTTCCGCCATCGAGGCCAGCACTTCATGGCCTTCCTCGATGAAGATGTCGAGCAGCTCGGCGTCGATTTCCTCGTGGCTGGAACCGGCCAGCTGCAGCGTTTCCGCTGACGGCTGCGGCGCTTCGACCTGCGGCGTACGCAGGCCGGACAAGGCAACATCGACCTGCTCACCGGATTCCAGCGCGGCCAGCGCCGCTTTCGCCGACTCACCCAGCTCGCGGTCGGCAACGAGGTCAGCATCCTTCTGGATGGATGCCAGGTTCAGCTTCAGCTCATCCTGCAAACGGGTATCGTCAGGCGCTTCGCGCAGGGCGTCGGCCAGCGCCCGCGTCTCGCGTGCCTGCTGGGCCAGTTCCGCCTCGACGGTGACGACCGCCGGATCGCTGTCCGGCAATGCGTCTGCATTCTCGTCACCGTGCAGACGACGGACAAAGGCGTCATAGCTGGTTTCGCCGTGCTGCAGCGAATCGACGAAGAAACCGAGCAGCGACAACTCGTCGGCCACCCGCTGGAAGTCTCCGTCCACCGGCTGGTAGTCCGGCTCGGCAAAAGCTTCGATGTGGGAAATCGTGCTTTTAAGGGTGTTGACCGCAGAAAAATGCCCGAGCATCGCCAGCGCACCGCTGATCTGCTTGAGTGGCGCTTCCAGCTGGCCCATCTCGAAACCCTTGGCCGGGGTCCGGAAAAACGCATCCAGCGTCTGCTCGATCTGGGCCAGATTGTTCTGGATTTCGCGCCCGACCTGGGCGATCAGCAGCTTTTCCTGCGCCCGGCGCGTCATTTCGTCGAGCAGCGGCACCTCGCCGCCGGCCGCCGGACGACCGGCGATGCAGGCGTGGATGCGATCGACCATCAGGTCCACCTGCTGGGCAAAATCCCCTCCCAGACGACGGAAGTTCTCGTGCGCACTCTGCAGCAGCAGGATGGCGGTCGCCACCTCCATCGCTACACCATCGTTGAACCGTGCGGCATCTTCCTGCAACCAGCCGGCAATGGCAGCCAGCGCCTGACCGAGACGCTTCAGGTCGGTATGGCCGATCTCCCCGGTGATCTGGGCGCAGGCCCGCGCCTGGTCGGCGAAGGCGGCCAGACTGGCCGGACTGCCGGCGCAGTACTTGTTCCACACTTCCTCGATGCTGACGAGCAATTCGCGCAGCCGGCGCAATGCCTGTTCCTGTACCTTGGGCAGCGTCTGCACCACGGCCACGGTCGGCAACTGGGCCGGCAGGTCGAAAATCTGCTGCGCCTGGGCCACCAGCGAATCCGGCTCGGCCGGTGTCCGGGCAACGTAATACAGGGCTTCGCGCATGACCCGCTCGGCCAGGTTGCCCGAGCCCTCGAGCAGGCGCCGGATCTGCAGGTCGATCCGGGCGCACAACTGGCGCGCCAGCGGCTCGATGGCGACATCGGGCTCGTCCAGCGCCTCAAGGAAGGCCTGCGACACCCACCAGAAGGAGCGGGCACCGGGCGTCGGCTGCATGGCTTCGATGGCAGCCAGTGCCTCGCCCATCGCCTGCCGTCCATCAGCCTTCTGTTCCGGCTCGGTCAGCCACTTCAGCAAGCCCTTCTGGAAACGCGTGCGCTGCTTGCGCAGCAGCCGCTTCATTTCATCCGGCGCCAGCGTCGGCGGTACCACGGTCGAGCGCGGCGGGCGCTGGCTCAGGTCGGGATAGAACAGATCCCCCGGATGCACCGGCGGCAAACCCCGGATCTCCGCCAGACTGGCACACACCGGCAACATCCGCAGCGGCTGGTGCGGCTCGCCGGCCATCAGATCGTCGAGGTACTGGCGCAACGCCGCCAGCGACTCGCGGACCACCGTCAGCGCCGCTTCGTCACGCGCCAGGCTTTCTTCCTCGAGGGCCAGCAACAAGGCTTCGAGCGACTCGGTCATCTCGGTGATGCCGTTCAACCCGACAATGTCGAGCGCTCCGTGCACCTGGTGAACATGGGTCCGGCAGAACTTCAGCTGCGTTGCATCGGCGTTCGCCACGAACAGGCCCAGCGCTTCCTCGGCGCGCAACAGCGCCTGGTCGATCTCGCCCTTGACCCACGTCAGCGGGCCCAAATCGAATTCAGTTGCCGCGTTCATGCTCTCTCGCGTCTATGGGTCAGTCGACCTTGAAACCGGCAACCGAACCCTTCAGTTCGGAAGCCAGGGCAGAAAGTTCATCAACCGCCTCGGCAGTACGCTGCGTACCGGCCGTGGTCTGCTCGGTGACACGCAGGATGTCCTGCATCAACCGGGCAACGTTGGTGGCGGAATTGGCCTGACTCTGCGTCGAGCTGGAAATGCTCTGGATCAGGTCGGCCAGATTGCGCGACACCTGACCAATCTCGGACAGCGCCTGACCGGCAGCATCGGACAGTTTCGCCCCCTCGACCACGCCCTGCGTCGATTGCTCCATGGCGGACACGGCATCCTGCGTATCGGTCTGAATGGTCTTGACGATCGCCGCGATCTGCTTGGTTGCTTCGCCGGAGCGCTCGGCCAGTCGTTGCACTTCTTCCGCAACGACGGTGAAGCCGCGTCCGGCATCACCGGCGGAGGCTGCCTGAATGGCTGCGTTCAAGGCCAGCACGTTGGTCTGTTCGGTAATGTCGGAAATCAGTTCGACGATTTCACCGATTTCCTGCGAGCTTTCGCCAAGGCGCTTGATCCGCTTCGAGGTCTCCTGAATCTGGTTGCGGATTTCGTTCATGCCCTTGATCGAGTCCTGCACGGCCAGCGTTCCCTTCTCGGCGGCCATCAGCGACTGGTTCGCCACCTGGGCGGACTGTGTCGCGTTACCCGAAACCTCGTTCATCGACCGCGCCATGGCCAGCGCCGACTGGCCGGCTTCCTGAATTTCGCTGGACTGACGTTCGGCAGCCGCAAGCAGTTCGGCCGAAGTCTGGCGGGCAATTTCCGTTGCCGCCGTCACCCGGTTGGCCGCATCGTTGATCCGGCCAACCAGCACGCGCAGTTCTTCAATCGTGTAGTTGATCGAGTCGGCGATGGCGCCGGTGATGTTCTCGGACACGGTCGCAGTGACGGTCAGGTCGCCGTCGGCGAGATCGCCGAGTTCGTTCATCAGGCGCAGAATGGCGTCCTGGTTTTCACGATTGACCTGCTCCGAACCCAGACGCTGCTTTTCCACCTCCTGCGTACGCCTTTCGGCATCGGCAAGATAGACCCGTACCAGCATGACCAGCACACCCAGTGCCGCAGCGATCAACACGACCAGCGCAACAACGAACAAGGCCCGGCCGCTCATCGCGTCCTGATAACCACGCGCCAGTTCGTCGGTGGCCTTGAGCAGTTCTTCGCTGTCGCGGAAGATGCGCGAACCGGCCTGCTTCGACAGGACCAGCGGCTGCATGTTGCCGAGAATGCCGGAAATAGCCGTCTCGTAATCCTTGAATGCCGCTTCCAGCGCTTCGACCTTGCTGCGCGTATCGGCATCGTTGACACCACGGGTCAGGCCCTGCATCAGGTCGCGGAAATTGTTGGTGTCCTTGCCCAGCAGGAAGGCCACTTCCGGGTTTATCTCGGCACCGACGAGAAGGGCTGAAGCGTTCTTGGCGATCCGCTGAGTCAGCATGACCAGCTGGTTGGCCGCCGCGATCTCGCGTGCCGTCGCCCCTGCCTGCAGCTTGAGCGCCGCGACTTGTTCGGTCAGTTCCAGCATCACCGAATTGTTGTCATCGATGGTGGCGACGTTCTTGCCCAGATCGATCAGGTTCTTTTCCTGCCCGATCACCGTTTCGGCGTCCTTGTCGGTCTGCGCCCAGCGTCCGCTGAGGGCATCGAGCTGCGTCTGCACCGCGCCCGGAGAGGCCGGCACGCTGACGCTGCCGAGCTCACCACCGCGCGTCAGTTTTTCCATCAGCTCGCCGAAGGTCGCACGCGACTCCTTGAGCTGGGCGAAGGCAACGGGATTCCCCTGCAGCGCCAGCGACGACGCCTTGGCGAGGCGCTGGGACAACATGCGCATTTCGCCGGAGGCCGCCACATACGCCGTGGCATGAGCCGAGTCGCGATTGTCCCGGGCGACCAGGATGGCAATGATCAACAACAGGACCACGAACACCCCGCCTAGGATCTTCATCTGCTGGATCGCCGACTTCCCGGAAAGGAAGGTGGGCCCGGCAGATGCCGCAGGCTTTGCCGGCATCTCGTCACCGGTCACGGTAAACGGCGACATGTCCTTCTTCGATGCCCCGAATTTCGGGAATTTGAAGCTCAAAGCCATTTCTAACCTCCACTTGGACCCGCCGGAGCGGATCCGCTTTTATATTCCGATATTCATGAAACGCTGATCAGCCAGCAGTTCGCGCACGGCCAGCTTGCGCCAGACCCGCCCGTCGGTGTCGGCGAAGCGCTGCCGCCCCCAGGCAGGGAATGCCTCGTCGGCAGTCATTGCGGTGAAATTTTCCGGCTTCTTCAAACCCAGCATGCGCGACACCAGCAAGGCCGCGTTCGATCCATGGCGCGCACCGATCAGCAGCAGGCGGGCATTGGCATTGCGGGGCGTCGGCGGGCTGTCGAGAAAAGCCGCGAAATCGCTGACTGCGTAAAGATTGCCGCGCACATTGGCGATCCCGGAAAACCACGGATGGGTCAGCGGCACAGAGGCCAGCTGCGGTGCCTGCACGATCTCGCCACCGTCGGACAGGTCGATCAGCCAGCCTTCACCACTGACATCGAGCCCCAGCCACGATGATGAACCATGCCCCTGCGCGGCATCGCTGAGGCGACCGGCCAGATAGGTCTGGAAATCCCGCAGGCTGCTCTTGCGCGCCATGACGGTCAGGGCAGGGCAGCGATGCGCTGCAGGAGTTCCTGCGGATTCAGCGGCTTGACCAGGTAATCAACGGCGCCCTGACGCAAGCCCCAGATCTTGTCGGTCTCCTGCCCCTTTGACGTGCAGACGATGACCGGGATGTGCTTGGTTTCCTCGTCCCGGGTCAGCGTCCGGGTCGCCTGGTAGCCGTTGAGGCCAGGCATGACGACATCCATCAGGATCAGGTCGGGTTTGCTGGCCTTGGCCTTGGCAATCCCTTCCTCGCCGTTTTCGGCGGTGGACACCAGATAACCGGCCTTGCTCAGCAGATCGACTGCGAAAAAGCGCTCGGTCGGCGAATCGTCAATGACGAGAATATTCTTGACGGGCATTCTTGCTCCCTGAACTACTGTTTGATTTCCGTTTCCACCGGCAATGCAAAACTGGCAACCGTTTGCAGCAGGCTATCCTTGGTGAAGGGCTTGGTCAGATACTGGTCCGACCCGACCATGCGTCCGCGCGCCCGGTCGAACAAGCCGTCCTTGGAGGACAGCATGATCACCGGAGTGGCCTTGAAACGCGGGTTTTTCTTGATCAGTGCGCAAGTCTGGTAACCATCGAGACGCGGCATCATGATGTCGCAGAAAACGACAGCCGGTTGATGATCGGCGATTTTTGCCAGGGCATCGAATCCGTCTTCGGCAAGAACAACCTGACACCCCGCCTGCACGAGAAAAATCTCGGCGCTACGGCGTATCGTGTTGCTGTCGTCGATGACCATTACACGGACGCCGCGCAGTCTCGATAAATCAGTCAATTCCCTGCCCCCTGAGTGTCTCTTGGCGCACTTTGCATATGCCTGTCATCTTACTACGGAACCGGCAGCAATCCACAACCTGCAAGTCGCCAAGCATACCCGGACAAATCGGCGTCGGCATCCCGTAATCGGATAGAATCGCGCATTCGAATCATCGCTTCCGCCGCATCCGCTGCGACCCTCCCATGCAGACTGCCACGCCCACACCGGCAACTCCGCCACAGGTTCTCGTTTTCGCCGCCAGCGATCCGACCAGTGGCGCCGGCATCCAGGCCGACATCCTGACCCTGGCCAGCCTCGGTTGCCACCCGCTGACCGCCGTCACCGCACTGACCGTTCAGGACACCACCGGCGTCCAGAGCCTGCTGCCGACCACCGCCGAACTGCTGGAGCAGCAGGCGCGCACGGTGCTCGAAGACATGCCGGTGGTCGCCTTCAAGATCGGCCTGCTCGGCAGCGTCGAGAATGTGCTGGCGGTGGCCGAGATCGTCTCCGACTACCCGGAAATCCCGCTGGTGTTCGACCCGGTGCTCGCTTCCGGCCGCGGCGACAACCTGTCCGGCGAGGAAATCATCGCCGCGATGCGCGAGATGCTGCTGCCGCAGACCACGATCATCACCCCCAACGCCCCCGAAGCACGGCGACTCGCCGAGAGTGACGAGGACGAAAACGAGCCGTCGCTCGACGTCTGCGCCGAACGCCTGATCGAGATGGGCGCGCAGTACGTGCTGATTACCGGCACTCACGAAAACACGCCGGAAGTGGTCAACACGCTGTACGGCGCGAGCGGCGTCATCCGGCACGACCGCTGGGAACGCCTTCCCGGCAGCTACCACGGCTCCGGTTGCACGCTGGCGTCGGCGATTGCCGGCTGCATTGCCGGTGGCGCCAGCGTCGAGGAGGCGGTGCGCGATGCCCAGGACTTCACCTGGCAATCACTGAAGAACGGCTTCCGTGGAGGCATGGGACAGTTCATTCCCGATCGCATGTTCTGGGCCCGCGACGACGAAGCCGATGCTGACAAGGGCAAGGGTGATGAACCAGCCTGAATTGCGCACGCAGTTGCGCGGGCTCTACGCGATCACGCCCGAATGCGTCGATGGCGCCCGGCTGCTGGCGCAAGTCGGCGCTGCGCTGGCCGGTGGCTGCCGCCTCGTGCAGTACCGCGACAAGCTGAGCAGCATGCCCGAGCGCGTCGCTCGCGCCCACGCGCTGCGCCAGCTGACGCGACAGCATGGCGCACACCTGCTGATCAACGACGATCTGGCGCTGTGCACGCTGGTTGACGCCGACGGCGTCCACCTCGGCCGCGGCGACGGCGACCTGCGCGTCGCCCGCGCCATTCTCGGCCCACAGCGCCTGCTCGGCGCTTCCTGCTACGCCGATTTCGACACTGCCGTCAGCGCCGCGGAAATCGGTGCCGACTACGTCGCCTTCGGTGCCGCGTACCCGTCGCCGACCAAGCCCGAGGCCGCGCCGGCGCCGGTCGACCTGTTTTTTCGGGCAAAAACCACGTTGACCGCAAAAATCTGTGCCATCGGCGGCATCACCGTCGCCAATGCACCACCGTTGATCGCCGCCGGCACCGACCTGCTGGCGGTCATCACCGACCTTTTCTCGGCGTCCGACATCACTGCCCGCGCCGCCCAGTACCAGGCACTTTTCGAGGGAAAGAAATCATGAGCTCACGCAACCAGCAACTGTTCGAACGCGCCCAGCGCCACATTCCCGGCGGCGTCAATTCGCCGGTACGCGCCTTCCGCTCGGTTGGCGGCACGCCGCTGTTCTTCCAAAAAGCGGCCGGTGCCAAGGTGCAGGATGCGGACGGCAAGTGGTACACCGACTACGTTGGCTCCTGGGGTCCGATGATCCTCGGCCACGCCCACCCTGAGGTCATCGCCGCCGTCCAGGCCGCAGTCGTCGACGGCCTGTCGTTCGGCGCGCCGACCGAGCGCGAAGTCGAGATCGCCGACCTGCTGTGCGAAATGGTGCCGTCGATGGACATGGTCCGCCTGGTCTCGTCCGGTACCGAAGCGACGATGAGCGCCATCAGGCTGGCCCGCGGCTACACCGGCCGCGACGTACTGATCAAGTTCGAAGGCTGCTACCACGGCCATTCCGATTCGCTGCTGGTGAAGGCCGGCTCGGGTGCGCTGACTTTCGGCAACCCGTCGTCCGGCGGCGTGCCGGCCGACCTGGCACAGCACACGATGGTGCTCGCCTACAACGATCCGCAGCAACTTGCCGACGCGTTCGCGCAACATGGCGACAGGATCGCCGCCGTCATCGTCGAACCGGTGGTCGGCAACATGAACTTGATCGCACCGACCCAGGCCTTTTTGAACGCAATGCGCGAGTTGACCGCAAAACACGGCGCCGTGCTGATTTTTGACGAAGTGATGACCGGTTTCCGCGTCGGCCTGCACAGCGCCCAGGGTCTGTACGGCATCACGCCGGACCTGTCGACCTTCGGCAAGATCGTTGGCGGCGGCATGCCGATGGGTGCTTTCGGCGGCAAGCGCGAGATCATGGAACAGATCGCCCCGCTCGGCCCGGTCTATCAGGCTGGCACGCTGTCCGGCAACCCGATCGCCACCGCCGCCGGCCTGGCGACGCTGAAACTGATCCGGAAAAACGGCTTTTACGAGGCGTTGACCGCAAAAACCCAGGCCTTGTGCGACGGTCTCGTCGCTGCCGCCCGCAAGCACGGTGTCGCCTTCAGCGCCCAGAACGTCGGCGGCATGTTCGGCCTGTACTTCGCCGCCAGCTGCCCAGGCACCTACGACGAGGTGCTGGCCTGCGACAAGGAAGCCTTCAACCGTTTCTTCCACGCGATGATCGCCGCCGGCCATTACTTCGCACCGTCGGCCTTCGAAGCCGGTTTCGTCTCCGCTGCGCACAGCGACGCCGATATCGCGGCGACGGTGGCAGCGGCCGACGCCTGGTTTGCGAGCAGCAAATGAGCAGCGGCGTCGCCTGGATCATCCTCGCCATCGCCGGGCTGTGCGAGATCGGCTGGGCGGTCGGACTGAAATATACCGAGGGCTTTTCGCGGCTGTGGCCGAGCGTGTGGACGGTGATCGCCATGGTTGCCAGCGTCGCGCTGCTCGGCTGGTCGCTGAAAGTGCTGCCGCTGGGTACCGCCTACGCGGTGTGGACCGGCATCGGCGCCGTTGGCACCGCCATCCTCGGCATCTACCTGTTCGGCGAGTCGCGGGAAGTTGCGCGGCTGGTCAGCATCGGCCTGATCGTCGCCGGCATCGTCGGGCTCAAGCTGCTGACCCCGGACGCCCACTGATCACATCAGGAACAGCGTCGCCAGTCCGAGAAAGATGAAGAAGCCACCGGAATCGGTCAGCGCGGTGATCATCACCGAGCCACCGATGGCCGGATCGGCGCCGAATTTCTGCCGCATCAGCGGAATGCCGACACCGGCCGAAGCCGCCAGCAGCAGATTCAGCGTCATCGCTGCCGTCATCACGATCCCCAGCTGGTAACTGCCATACAGCCACCAGGCGGCAAGCCCGAGCAGGCTGCCCCAGAGCAGGCCATTGATCGTGGCCACACCCAATTCCTTGCGCAACAGACGACGCATCGCATCCGGCTGCACCTGGCCCATGGCGATGGCACGCACGATCATGGTGATCGTCTGGTTGCCGGAGTTGCCGCCGATGCCGGCGACGATCGGCATCAGTGCCGCCAGCGCAACCAGCTTTTCGATTGAATCCTCGAAGGCGCCGATGACGCGCGACGCGAAAAAGGCCGTGACCAGATTGACTGCCAGCCAGGCCCAGCGGTTCTTCACCGAATCCCAGACCGAGGCGAAGATGTCTTCTTCCTCGCGCAGACCGGCATGCGCCAGTTGCTCGTGCTCGGCTTCCTCGCGGATGTAGTCGACGACATCGTTCACCGTGACCCGGCCGAGCAGCTTGCCATCGCCATCGACCACCGGCGCCGACACCAGGTCGTAGCGCTCGAAGGCCTTGGCCGCGTCCTCGGCTTCGTCGTCCGGTTCGAATTCGACGAAATCGGTCTGCATCAGACTGCCAACCTCGACATCGACTTCGTTGACCAGCAGGATGTTCAGCGGCAGCACACCTTTCAGGCGCTCGTCGCGATCGATGACGAACAACTGGTCGGTGTGATCGGGCAGTTCTTCGAAACGGCGCAGATAACGCAGCACGACTTCCAGCGTCACATCCTCGCGCACGGTGACCATGTCGAAGTCCATGATCGAGCCGACCGACTCTTCCGGATAGGACATCGCCGCGCGCAGATGCTCGCGCTCGTCGGCCGGCAGGCTGCGGAAGACGTCGTCGATGACGCTCTGCGGCAGATCGGGCGCCAGGTCGGCCAGTTCGTCGGCATCGAGGCTTTCGGCGGCGGCCACCAGTTCGTTGCGCGCCATCGACTCGATCAGGCTTTCGCGCACCGCGTCGGAGACTTCCAGCAGGATTTCGCCGTCGTGCTCGGCCTTGACCAGATCCCAGACGATCAGCCGCTCATCCGGCGGCAAAGCCTCGAGAATGTAGGCGATGTCGGCCGGGTGCATCGGCTCCAGCTTGTTCTGCAACTCGTGCAGATGCTGCTTGTGCACGATGTCCTCGACCAGATCGTGGCGCGGCCCCTCCTGCCGGTGCACCAGATCTTCCACCAGCTTGTGCCGGGCGAGCAGGGTCTGCACCTCGGCGAGGCGCTCCTGCAGATCTTCGGCATCAGTCAGTTGGTTGTCTTCACTCATGGTGCAGCGCCGCAAATGGAGGCCCATTTTAGCACCGGGCAGATGTCGCCTTCCTGACAAATTACTGCGGATTTCCCCTAGGGCACGACCGCCGACGGCATCCGGGCGAGGATGATCGCCGTCTTGCGCCCCAGTCCCGGGGCGTTGCGGTTGCGGTCGTAGAAGCGGGGATTGGGAACCATCCCGGCCAGCCGCGCAGCCTGCGCCGGGCCCAACCCAGCGGCGCTGACGCCAAAGTAATGGCGGGCAGCCGCTTCGGCGCCGAAAACGCCATTACCCCACTCGATGACATTCAGGTACACCTCGAAGATGCGCTGCTTGCTCCACAAATGTTCCAGCAGCAGCGTGATCACCACTTCGTTGCCCTTGCGCCAGAAGGTTTTGCTCGGACTCAGGAACAGGTTCTTGGCCAGTTGCTGACTGATGGTCGAACCACCGGCGACAAAGCGTCCCTTTTTCTGGTTCTTTTCGATGGCTTTCTGGATGCCTTCCCAATCGAAGCCTTCATGATCGACGAACTTGGCATCCTCGGCAGCAATGATTGCCCGCTTCAGGTGCAGCGAGATTTGCCGATAAGGGACCCACTGCTGGCGCAGCACGGCGTCCGGATTCTTTGCCCGCAACTCGCCCAGCCGAATTTCCATGAAGCGCGTCGTCCCGGGATTGAAATACCCCCAGTACATGACCCACAGGACCAGCCAGAACAGCCAGATGAAACCCAGCGCAATCAGGCCGAGCAGTCCCCACTTGAACCAGCGGCCGACGGCCTTCATCCGCTGAGCGCTGCCCGCAGCATTGCCAGCACCGGACCGGTCGCGGGGCGCACGCCGCGCCACACGGCGAAGGCTTCGGCAGCCTGGCCGACCAGCATGCCGAGGCCATCGGCGCAGCGCGCCGCGCCTTGTTCGCGGGCCAGTTTGAGGAAAGGCGTCTCGCCCTTGCCGTACATCATGTCGTAGGCCAGCGCGCCCGGCGCGAAAATCCCCGGCGGCAACGGCAGGCTGTCGCCGGACAGGCTCGCCGATGTCGCGTTGATGACCAGATCAAAGCTTTTACCGGCCATTTTTGCGAAATTACCGGCGTCGACCGCAGCAATGTCGGAAAACGCGGCAGCCAGCGCCTCGGCCTTGTCGGCGCTACGATTGGCGATGCTCAGCGCCGCCGGCGCACCGGCCAGCAGCGGTTCGATGACGCCACGCGCGGCACCACCGGCACCAAGCAGCAGGATGCGCCTGCCGCTCAGCGCAAAACCGAGATTGCCGGCAATATCGGCAACCAGCCCGGCACCATCGGTGTTGTCGCCCAGGATGCGGCCGGCGACGAAGCTCAGCGTGTTGACCGCACCGGCCCGTGCGGCCCGCGGCGTCAGTTCGTCACACAGGCGGAAAGCCTCTTCCTTGAACGGCACGGTGACATTGGCACCGCGTCCGCCCTCGGCGACGAAGGCGGCAACGGCGGCGGCAAAGCCATCGACCGGCGCCAGCCGTGCGGTGTACAACAGATCTTCTCCGGTCGACGCGGCAAAAGCAGCATGAATGGCCGGGGATCTGGAGTGGGCAATCGGGTTGCCGAAGACGCAGTAGATATCAGGCATGATGGTCAGCGATTGCTGGTATCGAGCGTATCGCCCGGGACGAAGTTCCATTCGCGGGCAAAGGACAGGATCGAGGCACCGCCCATCGCCTCGCGCGGAATCGGCCCGAACGGGGCCGCCATGCGCAGGATGCGCAGTGCCGCCTGATCGAGCACCTTGTGTCCCGACGAGCGGGATATCTCGGCACTGTAAATGCTGCCGTCCTCGACGTTCAGTTCGACGAAGATGACGACGCGTCCGTACAGCTTGCCGCGCGCCTGCTCCGGATAATTGAGCGTGCCGATGCGTTCGATCTTCTGTTTCCAGGCGTCGAAATAGGCTGCCAGACCATACTCTTTGGTCCGGGCGCCAATGAATTTTTTCTGTGGCCGCTTGTTGTACTCATCGACCGATTTGCTGATTTCACCTTCGAGACGGGCCATCGCCCTTGCTGCATCGGCAAGATCCAGCCCGCTCAGCGGCGTCGCCGGCGCCGGTTGCTCGCTGCGCGTCTCGGCTGCGGCCACCCGGGCCAGACTGCGCGCCTGCGCCAGCATCTTCTGCTGCGCCGCTTCCAGTTCCTGCACCCGCCGCCGCATCTGCTGCAGATCGCTGCCGGTCACCTGCTGCGCGGTTGGCGGCAGCGGTGTCTTCGCCCGACGGTTCTCGTCGGTATTGCCACCGCCATCGAGATTGGCTTGCGCCAGCGCCTGCGCATCGCTCGGCGCGCGCGCCGAACGGGCATTGACGAGGATGATGTCGAGCGCCTTTTCGCGGGCGACCTTCGACGCTTCGGGAAAGGCGAAATGCAGGCTGAGCAACAGCCCATGCACCAGCAGCGAAATGCCGATCGCCAGCCACAGTCGGCGATCGCCCGGGGCGTTCGGTACTGGCGCCAGCCGCTGCTTCACGGCGTTTCTTCCTCCATGACCTCCACCGGCTCGGCGGCATCGAGCAGCGAGACGAAGCGCAGCGTGACTTCCGGTCCGAGCAGGTCGATGGCCTCGACGGTCAGGCGCAGGCGTTGCCCCGGCGACAGGTCGGCCGGCACCGAAGGCACGCGCGCGATCAGCGGCAGGTGGTCGAGCTTGACCAGCTGCTCGCGGCGCACCGTTGCGTCGATTTCGACGATTTCATGCTGCTGCAGCCAGCGCAGGCACCAGTAACGCTCCATCGAACGCTGGAAATCGGCATAGGCGGCGTAAGTCAGTTCGAAATCGCGCATCGCGGCGAACAGTTCGGCGGATTTCTGCGGGAAAGCCGGCGGTTCGCCGCGCAGGCAGGCGATCAGTTGCCACTGGTTTACCAGGTCGCAGTAACGGCGCAGCGGCGACGTCATCCATGCGTATTGCGGCACCCCGAGGCCTTCGTGTGGCAGCGGCGAGGTGGTCATGCGCACCTTGCCCTGCGTCTGCGCCCGGTACAGGCAGGCGATGTTCTTTTCGGCGAGCAGGCCGCCCCAAGTCGAGTTGGCGACGATCATCAGTTCGGCGACCAGCTTGTCCAGCGGACTGCCGCGCTTGCGCTCGCTGATCTCGACGCGGCAGGCATCGGGATCGGCCAGATCGCCGTCGATGGCGAAGTTGTAGTCATTCACGCCCTGCGTCGCCGACGGCTTCCCGCGCCGGCCTTCGCAGGCATTGGCAAAGTGCCACAGGTGCAGCAGTTCGTCCTTGAAGGGTTCGTCGGGCAACGGTCCGTTGATGGTTTCGGCGTTGAACCAGGGTTCGACTTCGTGATGACGCAGATTGGCGGCGATATGCACCATTTCCAGTTGCGACTCGTGCGAAATCACCTCGAATTGCTCGTTGACCGTGAGATAGATCGACACCGCCGGGCAATCGACGCCGCCGGCCAGCGTGTAGTTCTGCACGACCGCGTCGGGCAGCATGGTGATCTTGTTACCCGGCATGTAAACCGTGGACAAGCGGGTGCGGGCAACACCGTCGAGCGGCGAGCCATGCTCGATGGCCAGGCCCGGTGCGGCAATATGGATGCCGATGCGCGAGCCGATGCCGGGCAGCCGGACGACCGACAGCGCATCATCGATCTCGGTGGTGTTGGCATCGTCGATCGAAAAGGCGCGCACGTCGGCACGCGGCAGGTCGCGCGGCAGCTTCGGCGCATCGAGCGCCGGGAAGGCCAAACCCTTCGGGAACTGTTCGTGCAGGAAACGCTTGTAGTGCAGGTGGTAGGCCGACTTGATCGCGCCGCATTTGAACAGCAGTTGCGCGGCGGTCAGGCCGGTTTCGTCACAGGCCGTCTCGAAAGCCTTGGTTTCCGGCTTGTTGCGATCCGGCGCGTAGAGCAGGGCGTCGGTCAGGGCGCCGATTTCCGGCGGCAGACGGAATGCCTTCAGCTCGGTGAGCCAGCCTTCCATCGCGAGCGCTTGCTGACGCTTTTTTTCAAGATTGGCCAGAGCAGCTGCGAGAATGTCGGCAGGCGCCTTGCGGAAGCGGCCCTTGCCTTTGCGGTGGAAATAGACAGGCGCGGCGTGCAGGGCAAGCAGCACCGCCGTCGCTTCGACCGGCGCGGGGTCGTGTCCGTAGTAATCACGGGCAAAATCCAGAAACGAAAATTCGCCATCGCTGACGCACTCCCACAGGAAATCGGCCTCGATTTCTTCAGCCAGCGGCGTTGCCTGCTCGAGCAGGTGCGCGGCGGAAGGTTTCTCGAAGCGCAACAACACGGTTGCGGCCTTGATCTTGCTGCGCTTGCCGGTCGGCATTTCAACCTGCAACGAGCTGTCGTTGTCGGCCATGATGGTGCCGGCCTTGAAGCCGCCGTCTTCTTCAAACAATACATTCATCGGCGGATTATAGCCCGGCAAATTCAATGAGTTGCGGCAACAACTCGGGAAACCGCGTGAAGCTGTGATCGCCGCCCTCGTAGACACGCTGCCGGCAGCCGAACCAGAAGGCCTGCGCATCGTGATAATCGAGCACCTCGTCGCCGGTTTCCAGCAGCAGCCAGTAACGTTCCGGTGTCGGCCGGGCGACCTGCGCGCGCAGTTGCGCGGCGTGTTCGGCGGTGAAGGAAAAGCGCTCGCCGCTATGGAAATTGTCGTGTTCGCCGATGAATTTCGTCACATCGATGCGGTCGACCGCAGCCGGATTGATCAGTACCGCGTTCAACCCGTACTTCTCCGCCAGATGGCTGGCGTAATGTCCGCCGAGCGACGAACCGACCAGCGTCACCCGGCCGCCGGCGGCTTCGATCAGGCGCGACATGTCGGCCATGGCGATGGCCGGCACCGGTGACAGTTGCGGACAGACAAACTGCCCGGCCAGCCCGCGCCGGGCCATTTCCTCAGCCAGCAGGCGCGATTTCCACGATGCCGGCGACGAGCGGAAACCATGCAGGTAAAGGATCACGCCGTCCACTCGACCCAGCCCATTTGTGCGGTCAACAGCACAATCACGCCAAAAACAATGCGATACCACGCAAACACGGTGAAATCGTGGTTGGAAATGTAGCGGACCAGGGCCTTGACGCTGAGCATTGCGGCGATGAACGAGGCGACGAAACCGACAGCGAACACCGGCAGGTCCTCCAGTCGCAGGATCGCCCAGTTCTTGTAGACGTCGTAAAGGGTCGCCGCAAACATCGTCGGAATGGCGAGGAAAAAGGAGAACTCGGTCGCCGTCTTGCGCGACAGGCCGAAGATCAGCCCGCCCATGATCGTCGCCCCCGAGCGCGAGGTCCCGGGAAACATCGCCAGCGCCTGGGCGAAGCCGACCTTGAGCGCATCGGACCAGCGCATTTCGTCGACGCTGTTGATGCGCGGCTGGTACACCTTGCGCTCGATGTAGAGGATCAGGAAACCGCCGACAATCAGCGCGCCGGCGACCGTCAGCGGATTGAACAGATAAGTCTTGATCGTGCTGTGAAACATCAAGCCGAGCACCGCTGCCGGCATGAAACCAACCATCAGCAAGCCGACGAAACGCTGCTGCACCGGGTCCGAGCGCAGTCCGCCGGCCACCTGGGTGATCCGCTCGCGATACAGCCAGCACACCGCCAGGATAGCGGCCAGCTGGATGACGATCTTGAACACCTTGCTCTGTTCGTTGGTGTAGTCGAGCAGACTGCCACCAATGATCAGGTGGCCGGTCGAGGAAATCGGCAGGAATTCGGTCAGCCCCTCGACAACGCCGAGGATCAGGGCTTTCAGGAGAAGAATCGGGTCCATGCGGGGCGGCACTCTATGACAAGAGCGCGCATTTTACCCTTACGGACGCGTCGCCGCCTCCAGATTGGCAAGCCAGCGCAGCGCCTGGTCGCGCGTCTCGCCGCACATTTCCCGCGCCGGCTGCAGCCCGGCACAGCATGCCGGACGCTCCGGCAGCCCGAATATCCGGCAGCGCATGGCAGTATCGAGATGCCGGCAAGCCTCTCCCGCCGGCTTGTCCAGCGAGGAAATCGACGGCGCGATGCAGCAGGCGCCACAGCCCGGGCGACAGACCGGAATCACTTGGCCGGCGGCGGCGACTGTTGCCGGACCATGTGCTCGGCCAGCGTCGCATACAAGGGCTTCGAAACCATCCGTGACACCGCCGACGCGATCAGCGCCGTGGCCATCAGACCGATCACCAGCGAGTAGCCGTCAACCATTTCCATGACGATGATGAACGCAGTAATCGGCGCCTGCGTCGCCGCGGCGAGAAAGCCGACCATGCACAGCACGACGATGGTGGTCGGGAAAGCCTGACCGGAAAGCAGCGGCACCAGATCCTGGCCGATGCCGGCGCCAATCGCCAGCGACGGCGCGAAGATCCCGCCCGGCAGACCGGAAAGGTAGGAAATCACCGTCGCCACGAATTTCGCCGGCCCGTAATACCAGGGCATGTCGGCCTGTCCGGTCAGCAAGGACTTGGTTTCCGGAAAACCGCTACCCCAGGTGATGCCGCCGCTGGTGTAGCCGATCGCTGCCAGCAGCAGCCCGCAAAAAACCACGAAGGCGTAAGGATGCGCGCTGCGGAATTCCGCCAGTCGCCCCTTCCAGCCAGTCACCGAAATCAGCAGCATGCGGGCAAAGATTCCACCGGCGAAGCCGGTGATGACGGCACACGTCAGGATCGTGTACAACAACTCCGAACTTTCGCCGAACACCACGACCCGACCGAAATAGTTGTCGTTGCCAAGGAAATACTGGGCGATCACACCGGCCAGCACGATGGCGGTGATGACCACGCCGCTCATCCGCGACTCGACGCTGCGCGACAATTCCTCAATGGCAAAGACGATCCCGGCCAGCGGCGCGTTGAACGCCGCGGCAATCCCCGCTGCCCCGCCAGCCACCAGCAGATGCTGGCGATGGATGCGCAAGGTTGCCGGCATGAAACGGCCGGCCGCCGCCATCAGGCTGGCGCCGATCTGCACGGTCGGTCCCTCGCGCCCAAAGGAGAAACCTGCGCCGACAGCCCCCACCCCGAGCATGATCTTGCCAAACGCGATGCGCAGCGACACCAGCGGCCGCCACGGCCCATCCGCCGGCCGCTTCATCTCGGCAATCACCTGCGGAATCCCGCTGCCCTGCGACCCTGGAAAATACGTCCGGGTCAGCCAGAGCAAACCGGCACCGGCCAGTGGCGTGACGATGAACGGCATCCAGGGATACAGCGCTGCCGCATGGGCAAAGCGCTCGGCAGCGCCATCGCTGAGCAGCGCAAACGCCACCGCCGCCAGACCGACGACAATGCCACACCCCCAGAAAACCATGCGCCCGCCCCAGATGCGCAATTGCGCCAGCAGGTAGTTCTGGTTGGCACGGATGTAGGCTTGCGTCAGCCGCAAGCGGGCTTCGACCCGCTGTCGAAGCGCCATCAGGCGACGCATGATCCAGCCTTGATCAGAACTCACAACGCCTCCAGGCATCGGGGAGGCTTCGCCATTGCGGCGAAAAATGGAAGAAACACTTCATGACCGGCATTTTGACAGGATTTCGCTGCATCGTTCAGGCAAAAATGGCGGCCAGCGCCGCCATTTTTGCCTGTTTTGGACCGTCGACCGCATCAGACCTTGCGATAAACCTCCGCACCGCTCTTCACGAACTCGACGGCCTTGGTTTCCATGCCCTTGGTAAGCGCTTCCTCTTCGGCAATCCCCTGCGCTGCCGCGAAGTCGCGTACGTCCTGAGTGATCTTCATCGAGCAGAAGTGCGGGCCGCACATCGAGCAGAAGTGGGCAACCTTGGCCGATTCCTTGGGCAGGGTCTCGTCGTGGAATTCGCGCGCCTTGTCCGGATCGAGGCCAAGGTTGAACTGGTCGTCCCAGCGGAACTCGTAGCGTGCCTTGGACAGTGCGTTGTCGCGGATCTGCGCACCGGGGTGGCCCTTGGCCAGGTCAGCGGCGTGGGCGGCGAGCTTGTAGGTGATGATGCCTTCCTTGACGTCGTCCTTGTCCGGCAGACCCAAGTGTTCCTTCGGCGTCACGTAGCAGAGCATGGCCGTGCCGTACCAGCCGATCATCGCCGCGCCGATGCCGCTGGTGATGTGGTCGTAGCCCGGCGCGATGTCGGTGGTCAAGGGACCAAGCGTGTAGAACGGGGCTTCCTTGCAGTATTCGAGCTGCAGGTCCATGTTCTCTTTGATGAGGTGCATCGGCACGTGGCCCGGGCCTTCGATGATGGTCTGCACGTCGTGCTTCCAGGCGATGGCGGTCAGTTCGCCGAGCGTCTTCAATTCACCGAGTTGGGCTTCGTCGTTGGCATCGTAGATCGAACCGGGGCGCAGGCCGTCGCCGAGGCTGAAGGCCACGTCGTAGGCCTTCATGATTTCGCAGATTTCCTCGAAATGCGTGTAGAGGAAGCTTTCCTTGTGGTGCGCCAGACACCACTTGGCCATGATCGAGCCGCCGCGGCTGACGATGCCGGTCATGCGGTTGGCGGTCATCGGGATGTAGCGCAGCAGCACGCCGGCGTGAATGGTGAAGTAATCGACGCCCTGCTCGGCCTGCTCGATCAGCGTGTCGCGGAAGATTTCCCAGGTCAGGTCCTCGGCCTTGCCGTTGACCTTTTCCAGCGCCTGATAGATCGGCACGGTGCCGATCGGCACCGGCGAGTTGCGGATGATCCACTCGCGCGTTTCGTGAATGTTCTTGCCGGTGGACAGGTCCATCACCGTGTCACCGCCCCAGCGGATCGACCAGGTCATCTTCTCGACCTCTTCCTGGATCGAGGAGCCGAGCGCGGAGTTGCCGATGTTGGCGTTGATCTTGGTCAGAAAGTTGCGGCCGATGATCATCGGCTCGCTTTCCGGGTGGTTGATGTTGTTGGGAATGATGGCGCGGCCGCGGGCGACTTCGCTGCGCACGAATTCCGGCGTGATTTCCTCGGGAATGCTGGCGCCGAAGCTCTGCCCCGGATGCTGACGGGTCAGCAGCTTGGCCATTTTTTCGCCCATCGGACCAGTCGACCGCAAGGATTCGACATAGGCAGCGCGATTCAGGTTTTCCCGAATCGCCACATATTCCATTTCCGGCGTGATGATACCTTGGCGCGCGTAGTGCATCTGGCTGACGTTGGCGCCGGCCTTGGCGCGGCGCGGCTTGCGCTGCAGGCCAGGGAAGCGCAGTTCGTCGAGCGCCTGATCGGCCGCACGCTGGCGACCGAATTCGGAAGACAGGTCCGGCAGTTCTTCGGTATCGTTGCGCTCTGCTATCCATTTTGCCCGCAGTGCCGGCAGGCCGGAGCGGATGTCGACCTTCACCGCCGGGTCGGAATAAACGCCGGAACAGTCATAAACATAGATCGGCGGATTCTGTTCGCCGCCCATGCCGGTCGGCGTGTCGGCCTGCGAGATTTCACGCATCGGCACCCGGATATCCGGACGCGACCCTTCAACATAGATCTTGCGGGAATTGGGCAGCGGCTGGATGGCGGCCTCGTCGACGTGGGCGTTGGCGGCGAGGAAGGTGTCTTTGGCGTTCATGAGTGCTCCATGCGGGGATTCAGCAGGGTAAGACGGGCAAGGAGCGATCTGGTTCCAACGGCAGAGTTCGTTTCCCTACGACGGCATGACCCGGTCAGGTTCGAAGGGTATTTCTCAGTCGACCGAAACACCGAAACCGGCTGGCGACACCCCTAACGAGTGGGCTGCAAGGTACTGGAAACACTGGAAAAATGCAACAATTGCACAAGAAAGCTCAAGATTTCTCGAAACTGGTCGAAATAAGTTCGACAAGCCCGCGAATTTCAAAGAAAAGCCTGAGGGAAACATAATGCGTTTGATGACCATTGCCATCGCACTGGCCACCCTGCCCGGGGTCGCCATGGCGGCGCCGAGCTGGCAGAACATTTCTGCCGAAGCCGGCCGCCGCATCGAGCTCGACCGCAGCACCATGAAGCGGGAAGGCAATGTTGTCGAAGCGCTGAGCCGGGTCACCCTAGACCGCGAACTGACTGACAGCCGCAGCGGCGTCCCCTACAAGATCATCGAGGCCACCACCCGCTACGACTGCACGTCGCGCAGCGCCCGCACGATCAAGCGCATCTACCGCCAGACCGACAAGGACACCATCCGCGAGGAAGACATTGCCGGTGCGGAACTGCCGGTGCGCAGCGGCACACTCGACGATCGCGTACTGCGCGAAGTCTGCCGCCCGCCCAAGGAAAGTCCGGCGGAACTGGCACAGAAAGCCAACGAGGCCACCAGCAAATTGCAGCAAGCCAACGAGGCCATGCTGAAGAAGGAACTGGCCAAGGCAGAAACCCCTGCACCGATGAAAACGGTCGAGACGACGAGTTCGGCGCCGATTCCCTCGATTCGGCCAAATCTGAAGGCGGCCATGGAAAATGCGGCCACCAAGGAAGCCCCGCCGCCCGCGCCGGTGGCAGTGCCGGCGCCAAGCATTCAAAAACCGGCCCCGACCATCAACGTCCCGACCGGCACCACGCAAACCGTACGCAACAACGCCCCCAGCCCGCGCCCTGCCAGCCGTCCGGCCGCGAAACCAGCGGCCGCCCAGGGCGGCTACATGCTCGAACTGGTCCGCCCCGAACAGGCCCGGCCACAGTTGCCGGTTGCCTGGGGATACGAAGGTGCCGGCGGACCTGAAAACTGGGCCAGGATCGACCCACGCAACACGCTTTGCGCCAGCGGCCAGCGCCAGTCCCCGATCGATATCCGCGACGGTATCAAGGTCGACCTGGAAACCATTCGTTTCGATTACCGGCCCTCGACCTTCCGCATCGTCGATAACGGGCACACCGTTTCGGTCGCTGTTGGCGACAGCACTTTCTCGCTGACCGGCAAGACATACGAACTGGAAGACATCCACTTCCACCGCCCCGCCGAAATGCGCGTCAACGGCCAGCGCTACGACATGTCCGCTCACCTGGTCCACCGCGCCCACGACGGCAGCCTGGCGGTGGTCGCCCTGCTCCTGGACCGGGGTACCGAGCATCCGGAAATCCAGACACTGTGGAACAACCTGCCGCTGGAAAAGAAGGCTCCGGTCCAGCCGCCCAAGGCAATTATCGACCCGGCAAAGTTGCTGCCCGAATCCAGGCAGTACTACACCTTCATGGGCTCGCTGACGACTCCGCCTTGCACCGAAGGCGTGCTATGGATCGTCATGAAGCAACCGGTCCAGGTTTCCGACGAACAGATCCGGATTTTCAACCGCCTGTATCGCAACAATGCCCGCCCGGTCCAGCCTGCCGGCGACCGCCTGATCAAGGAAAGCCGTTGACCCTGTCGCAGCGGCAGTGATAACTTAATGACCATCAAGTCATTAAGCCGATCATGCACTCTGCCGTCCCTGCAAGAAAGCGCCGCAAGGAAGCCCGCCCCAGCGAACTGCTGTCGGCGGCGCTGACGCTTTTTGTCGAAAAGGGTTATGCCGCCACCCGCCTCGAAGACGTCGCAAACCTTGCCGGCGTCTCGAAAGGCACGCTCTACCTTTACTACGCCAACAAGGAAGCCTTGTTCAAGGCGGTCATCCAGGAAGGTATCGTCCCAGTCATCGTTGAAAACGAGGAAATCGCCGCCCGCCATACCGGCAGCAGTTTTTCCCTGCTGGAAAAGCTGCTCGACCACTGGTGGAACCGGATCGGCTGCACCGCCTACGCCGGCATTCCGAAACTGATGGTTGCCGAGGCGCAGAACTTCCCTGAAATCGCCGCCTACTATTACGCCAACGTGATCGCCCGTGCCCGGGCACTGGTCGGCGCAGCCCTGCAACGCGGCATGGAGAGCGGCGAATTTCATCGCCACGATATCGAATTGACCATCGATGTAGTCATCGCACCCGTGCTGATGCTGCTCATCTGGGAATTCTCGCTCGGCCAGTTTCAGAACACTGCGACCAACCCCCGGGATTATCTTGCGGTGCACATGAAACTGCTGCAGCAGGGGCTGTGCGTCGCTCGGGTATAATCGCATTTTGTCGGAACCAATATATTAGCCTATGCTAATATAAAGCCTGCGGAGACCTCCATGAATATCGAACAAGCGCGCTTCAACATGATCGAACAACAGATCCGCCCCTGGGAGGTTCTGGACCCGCAGGTGCTGGACCTGCTTTTCGTCGTCAAGCGCGAGGATTTTGTGCCTGCCGTTTACCGCGACCTGGCATTTGCCGACATGGAAATCCCGCTGGGTGAAGGCCAGGTGATGCTGGCCCCGCGCATCGAAGCCCGTCTGCTGCAGGAACTCTCCGTGCGCAAGAGCGACAAGGTACTGGAAATCGGTACCGGCAGCGGCTACATGGCCGCGCTGCTGGCTGCCCGCGCAGAACATGTCGTGACCATCGAACTCCGCCCGGAAATCGCCGCGATCGCCCGCGACAACCTGCAGCGCGCAGGCGTCGGCAACGTCACCGTCGAATGCGCCGATGGCATTCGTGGCTGGACGCAACGCGCACCGTTCGACGTCATCGTGCTGTCCGGCGCCGTGCCACAGATTCCCGATGGCATTCTCAAGCAATTGCGTGTCGGCGGCCGCCTGGCTGCCGTGGTCGGCGCCGCACCGGTGATGGAAGCACAACTAATCACTTGTGTTGCCGAAGGTGTTTTCAACACGGTCAACCTGTTCGAGACGGTGATTCCCGTGCTCGACGGTGCCGACGCCAAGCCTGGATTCAGCCTCTGATGCAACAGATCCGGGCAAGCCAACTCGCCGCCTGGCTGGCCGACGACAGTCGGCCGAAGCCAGTGCTGCTGGATGTCCGGGAACCCTGGGAGGTGGCGCTGTGCCAGATCGAAGGTTCGCAGCACATGCCGATGCATACGGTACCGCTGCGCTGCACCGAGATCGAGCCGGAGCGCGAGATCGTGGTGATCTGTCATCACGGCGGACGCAGCATGCAGGTGGCGATGTTTCTCGAACGCAAGGGTTACGGAACGGTGCTCAATCTTCAGGGTGGTGTCGAAGGCTGGGCCTGCGAAGTCGATCCCGGCATGAGCCGATATTGAGGAAAGCATGAAAAAACTCGCCTGGCTTCTGGCCTGCCCACTGTTTGCCTCACCACTGTCCGCTGCCGATCTGATGCAGGTCTATCGCGACGCCCAGGACAACGACCCGGTTTTTGCCGGCGCCCGCGCCACGCTGGACGCCGGTCGTGAAAAGGCACCGCAAGGTCGTGCCGGCCTGCTGCCCAGCCTGACGCTGTCCGGCAATACGGTATGGAACGACAGCGAGACCGACCCGAGAAACAATCTGGCCGCCAAAAGCAGCAACCAGTACAACACCAACGGCTATCAACTGACGCTGTCACAGCCGCTGTTCCGCTGGCAGAACTGGGTGGCCTACGACCAGGCCAAACTGCAGGTGGCGCAAGCTGAAGCGAATTTTGTTCAAGCCCGGCAGGATCTCATCCTGCGCGTTGCCCAGGCTTATTTCGACGTGCTGTACGCCAGCGAAAACCTGACGGCGGTACGCGCCAACAAGGAAGCCATCGCCCAGCAACTGGAGCTGGCAAAGAAAACTTTCGAGGTCGGCACGTCGACGATCACCGACACCCACGAGGCACAGGCGCGCTTCGATCTGGTCTTGGCACAGGAAATCGCTGCCGACAGCGAACTGGAGATCCGGCAACAGGCATTGCAGGCATTGATCGGCAAGGACCCGGGGCCGCTCGCGGCACCGCGCAAGGATGCCCAGTTGAACCCGCCAGAGCCGAACCGGCTCGCCGACTGGGTTGCCGCTGCGGAAAAGGATGCCCTGCCGGTGCAGATTCAGCAGACGCTGGCCGAGATCGCCGCCCGGGAAGTCGACCGGCAACGTGCCGGCCATTATCCGACCGTCGATCTGGTGGCCAACCAGGGCAAGGCGAAGTCCTACACCAGCGCCGCTGTCGGTGCCGTCGATTCGGATTACAGCAACATTGGCCTGCAACTCAACATTCCGCTCTTTCAGGGCGGCCTGACCACCTCGCGCCAGCGCGAGGCGGCCGCCAACCGCAGCGCCGCCCAGTCCGGACTGGAAGCCGCACGCCGCAACTCGACACTGGCCGCCCGCCAGTATTATCTGGGCGTCACCAATGGCCTGGCCCAGGTCAACGCGCTGAAGGCTGCGCTGGTGTCGTCACAGTCGGCACTGGAATCGAACAAGCTGGGTTATGAAGTCGGCGTGCGCATCAACATCGACGTCCTGAATGCTGAAAACCAGGTCTATGTCACCCGGCGCGACCTGGCCAAGGCGACCTTCGACACGCTGATGGCGCAACTCAGACTGAAGGCGGCGGTCGGCTCGCTGGGCGAGGATGACGTAGCCAAGATCAACGCTCTGCTCGAACCGAACAGCGCTCGATAAGCTGCAGCGTACGCTGCGTCGCCCCCCGGTGGGCTTCGGCAAAGGCACTGGCCGCCAGACGCATGGCAGCCAGTTCGTTTTCGGCCTGCAGCAGGCGGTCGACCGCAATCGTCAGGCCTGGCACATCGGCGACGCGCTGCGCAGCACCGGCAGCGATGGCATCTTCCGTCGCCCGCAGGAAGTTGAAGGTATGCGGACCGACCACGACCGGACAAGCGCAGGCCGCCGCCTCGATCAGGTTCTGCCCGCCCAGCGGCAACAGGCTGCCACCGATGAAGGCGAGGTCGGCCAACGCGTAGTAGGCCACCATCTCGCCCATGCTGTCGCCCAGCCAGACCTGCGTATCCGGTGCCGGCAAGCCTTCGCTGCGCCGGACGTGACGCAGCCCGCGCTGCTGCAGCAGCGCCTCCACCTCGGCAAACCGTTGCGGATGGCGCGGCACCAGAACCAGCAAGGCATTCGCTGCGCTGTTTAGCCAGGCGTCGAGCACCAGTGATTCTTCGCCCTCGCGCGTGCTGGCAGCCAGAAAAACTGGCCGCCCGGCCAGCTGCGAACGCCACTGCCGGCCGAGCGCCAGTATCCCCGGCGAAGGCGCCACGTCGAACTTGAGATTGCCGCAAACCTCAACCCGCCCGGCCCCCAGCGCGGACAGTCGCGCGCCGTCAGCTTCGCTCTGGGCAGCAACGGCGCACAGGGAAGCGAAGGCCGGGCGCACCAGCGGGGCAAAGCGGGCGTAGCCACGCGCCGAGCGCGCCGACAGGCGGGCATTGACCAGCAGCACCGGCAGATTGCGGCGAGCTGCGCCGGCCAGCAGGTTCGGCCAGATCTCGGTTTCCATCAGAACGCCGAAATCCGGCGAAAAGTGACGGAAAAAGCGGTTGACCGCATCCGGCAGGTCGTAAGGCAGATAAGCCTGGATCACCCGATCGCCATAGACCGCCAGCCCGGTCGCCCGACCGGTCGGCGTCATGCCAGTCAGCAGGATGCGGTGCGTCGGCCAGCGCTGCAGCAAGGCTTCGATCAAGGGTTGCGCGGCGCGCGTTTCACCGACTGAAACGGCATGCACCCAGATAACTGGATTTTCCGGACGTTGCCCGTAGAAACCGAAACGTTCGCCGACGTTATGCAGGTATTCCGGCTGTTTTCTTGCCCGCAGCAACAAGCGCAGCAGGATGAAGGGCACCAGCAGGTAAAGCAGCGCTGAATAGACAATCCGGGCCATCAGTTGCACACCGGCGCCAGTTCGGCCAGTACCTCGGCCACCCCGGGACACTGCCCCGTGCCACCCAGATTGCGATGAAAACCGCTGCCGTAGACACCGGTCAAACCCGGTTCGGTTGCCGTGTAGAGAGCAACCGTCGGTACCGTCAAGGCAACAGCGAGGTGGGTCAGGCCGGTATCGACACCGACCACCGCCTGCGCACCGGCCAACAGACTTGCCAGCGTATCGATACGTAGCGGCGGCGCTGCCACCGCGCCCGGAATCGCAGCTGCAAGACGGGAAGCCCGCTCGCGTTCAAGCGGACTGCCGGCCGGCAGCACGGCCTGCAAACCCAGCGCCGCCAGCTTGCCACCAAGCTCGACCCAGCGCGCTTCCGGCCACAACTTGTCATCCCGACTGGTGGCGGTCAACAGCACCAGATAGGGCTTTTCCGGCAACCAGTCGAAATCCTGCGCCACCGCCGCAATGCCGTAATCGACTGCATCGTCAACGCGGTAACCGAGCGCAGCCCCGGCCAGCTGGCGATTGCGCACCACCGCGTGCAACTGGCGGTCGACGCTGTAGTGGCGATCGTAAAAACGCGCCGCCAGCGATTCGCGCGCCGAATCAGAAGCGTAGCCGGCAACAATGCCGTTGGCGCGACTGGCAAGCAAGGCGCTTTTGGCCAGCCCCTGCGTATCGAGCACCAGATCGTAGTCAACTTCGCGCACGCGCTGCTGGAATTCCAGCATTTCTCGCCAGGTCGCCGCCTGCAGCAGCGCCTTCCGCCAGCGCCTGACGGCGACCGGAACGATGCGGCCAACCGCAGGATGCAGGCGTGGAATGGCGACGAAACTCTCCTCGACGCACCAGTCGATCCTGGCCTGCGGGAAATGCCGGTGAATGTCGCTGGCAACGGGCAGGTTATGGATGACATCGCCGAGCGAGGAAGTTTTGACAAGCAGGATGCGCATCGGGCGAAACACGGGGGAAGGACGAAGCCGCGATTATAGATCGGCGGAGCGCACAAGCCCCTTTCCCGGACGGCCCGGACGCAGCTTGCTGTAAAATATGTCCGGTCAATTTCTGGAATTTCACCATGTGCGGCATCGTCGCGGCAGCAGCCGGCAATAACATCGTTCCCGTCCTCGTCGAAGGGCTGAAGAAGCTCGAATACCGGGGCTATGACTCGGCCGGACTGGCGGTCATCGGCGACCGGAAAATCGACCGCGTCCGCTCGGTCGGGCGGGTTGCCGAACTGGAGAGCGCTTCGGCCGCCACCAGCTCGCCGACCGGCATTGCCCACACCCGCTGGGCAACGCACGGTGTTCCTTCCGAGCGCAACGCCCACCCGCACATTTCCGGCAGCATCGCCGTCGTGCACAACGGCATCATCGAGAATTACGAAAGCCTGCGCAGCGAACTGACCGCCCAAGGCTATGTCTTTACCTCCGACACCGACACCGAGACCATCGCCCATCTGGTCGAATCGCTGCTGAAGACCGAACCGGACCTGTTCCGCGCGGTACAACTGGCCTGCCGGCGACTGATCGGTGCCTACGCCATCGCCGTCATCGATCACCAGCAAGCCGGCCGGATCATCGTTTCCCGCGAAGGCTCGCCACTCCTGCTTGGCCTGAGCGACACCGGCAACTATGCCGCCTCGGATGCCTCGGCCCTGCTGCAGGTCACGCGCAACATGGTCTATCTGGAAAATGGCGATATTGCCGAGTTGACCGCAACAAGTGTCAGGATCGAACGCCTCGACGGGACACCGGTCGAACGCCCGGTACATGTTTCGCAGTTGTCGGCCGCTGCAGTCGAACTGGGCAATTATCGCCACTACATGCAGAAGGAAATTTTCGAGCAGCCGGAAGCACTGGCCAACACACTCGAGATCGTCGGCGGCAGCAAAAGCATACAGCCCGGAATTTTCGGCGCCGAAGCCAGCAACTTGCTGCAGGATGTCGACCACATCCTGATTCTTGCCTGCGGCACCAGCGCCCACTCGGGAATGACCGCCCGCTACTGGCTGGAAGCCGTCGCCGGCGTGCCCTGCACCGTCGAGATCGCGAGCGAATACCGTTATCGCACTTCGGTCGCCAATCCGCGGCAACTGATCGTCGCCATCTCGCAGTCCGGCGAAACCGCCGACACACTGGCTGCGCTGCGTCACGCCAAGTCACTCGGCCAGCTGAAAACGCTGGCCATCTGCAACGTACCGGAATCGGCCATCGTGCGCGAGTCGGCACTGCGTTTCATCACCCGTGCCGGCCCGGAAATCGGTGTCGCCTCGACCAAGGCCTTCACCACCCAGCTCGCCGCTCTGTTCCTGCTGACGCTGGTGATGGCCAAGGTGCGCAACCGCCTCAGCGCCGATCAGGAAAGCGCCTACATCGACCAGTTGCGCCATCTACCGGTTGCGGTCAACAAGGTCCTGATGCTGGAAAAGGACATCGAGATCTGGGCACGCCGCTTTGCCGACAAGCACCATGCATTGTTCCTCGGCCGTGGCCGCCATTACCCGATCGCCCTCGAAGGTGCGCTGAAGCTGAAGGAAATTTCCTACATTCACGCCGAAGCCTACCCGGCAGGCGAACTGAAACACGGCCCGCTGGCCCTGGTCGATGCCAGCATGCCGGTCATTTCGGTGGCCCCGGCCGACGATCTGCTGGAAAAACTCAAGTCCAACCTGCAGGAAGTCCGCGCCCGCGGCGGCGAGCTTTACGTCTTCGCCGACGCCGATTCGGAAATTCCGGAATCGGAAGGCGTGCACATGCTGCGCCTGCCTGAACACTACGGCCTGCTGTCACCGATCCTGCACGTCATCCCGCTGCAACTGCTGTCCTACCACGCAGCGCTGGTGAAGGGAACGGACGTGGACAAGCCGCGCAATCTGGCCAAGTCGGTGACGGTGGAGTAAATGGCCACTTACGCCATCGGCGACATCCAGGGCTGCCACGATTCGCTGCAGCGATTGCTGGCGGACTGCGCCTTCGACCCGGAAAAGGACCGCCTGTGGCTGGTTGGCGATCTGGTCAACCGCGGCCCGAAATCGCTGGAAACGCTGCGGCTGATCAAATCCTTCGGCAAATCGGCGTTGACCGTACTCGGCAACCACGACCTGTACCTGCTGATGGTGGCCGAAGGCGGCGCCAAGTATCGGGCCAAGGACGATACCCTGGACGACGTCCTGAATGCGCCGGATCGCGACGAACTGCTCGACTGGCTACGTCGGCAACCGCTGTGCCACACTGAAGGCGAGCACTGTCTGGTGCATGCCGGCCTGCTGCCGCAATGGACGGCAAAACGCTCCCGGGAGCTGGCCCGCGAGGTCGAAGCCAAGCTGCAGGGCAAGGATTACCGCGAGTTCATCCTCAACCTGTGGGGCAGCGAGCCCGCCGCCTGGTCGGATGACCTGAAAGGCTGGGGACGCCTGCGGGTGATCGTCAATGCGATGACCCGGATGCGCTTCTGCACCAAGAAGGGCGTGATGGAGTTCAAGGCCAAGGGCAAACTGGTCAATGCCCCCGAAGGCTATCTACCCTGGTTCGACATCCCCGGGCGCAAGAGCGCCGACGCGGTACTGGTGACCGGCCACTGGTCGGCCCTGGGACTGCGCATCACGACCAATCTGCTGGCGCTTGACTCGGGTTGCCTGTGGGGTGGTCACCTGACCGCTGTTCGCCTGGAAGACCGGCGGATATATCAGGTGGATTGCTCACCAGCGGAAGTGCAGCCGCTAAAGCGATAGCCTCGCGGGCTTCTGCCGCCACCTGCTTGCGATCTTCGCCACGCAGACCGCGCAGCGGTGTCGTCACCAGACGGGCGATGATGCGTGGTCGCTTGAGGATGGCCGCAGTGCATTCGCCCAGCGAGATGTCGCCATCGTAGCGCGGCGCCAGGCTGCGCTCACCGTTCAGTTCCCAGTAGGAAATCGCCGCCGGCAATACCGGCCGCCCCGCCGCCAGCGCCGGCTGGAGCAAGGCGGCGTGGAAATGCAGCAGACTGCGCCCGTCGGTGGTCGTCCCTTCGGGAAACACCGCAACACACTTGCCGGCAGCAAGCAGCGCAGCGATCTCGGCATTGACCAGCCGGGCATGCCCACGACTGCCACGGCGCAGGAAAACCGTGTCGTTCTTTTCCGCCAGCCAGCCGATCACCGGCCAGTGGCGGACCTCTTCCTTGGACACAAACGCGGCCGGAAAAGCAGCGTTGATCACCAGGATATCGACCCAGGAGATGTGGTTGGCCACCAGCAGGACGCCGGGCACGCAATGCGTCAGGTCAGCCTCGACTTCGATCCCCAGGGCGTCGAGAAAAGCCGCCGCCCAGCTTTGCTTGAGCAAGCGGCGGCGACGGTCACCGCAAAGACGGAAGACGGTCAGCGAAACGATCAGGCCGCTGACAAGAAGCAGCGCCACCCGGAACTGGCGGAAGGCGCGAATGAGTCTGCTGGTCTGGTTCAGGCTGTTTATCCCAGATAGTGTTTGGCGTAACGGCTGGCAACCTTGGCCATCGGCATCAGGATGGGCAAGTCGGCCGTGTTGAAATCAGGATCCCATGCCGGCTCACCGCAAATCCAGGCCCCTGCACGCAGGTAACCCTTGATCAGCGGCGGAACTTCGGCCGGACGATCCTGCTGCAGGGCAGCCAGCGGCAGCGGACAACGCGGGAAGACCCGGTATTCCTGCGGCCCCAGATGATCAGCAGCCAGCCGATTATACAGACTGGCGGCAGCATGCCCGCCGTCAGCCATGCTGATCGATGCGCAGCCGATCAGGTAATCGTGGCCCCGCTCCAGCATGTACTGGGCAAGCCCGGACCACAGCAGGGTGATCGTCGCACCGGTGCGGTAATCCGGATGGACGCAGGAACGGCCGATCTCGACCATGCGCGAGCGCAGATGCTGCAGCCGGGTCAGGTCGAATTCGTTTTCCGAGTAGTAACCGACCTGACGGGCATTTTCCGGCGGCAGGATACGATAGGTGCCGACGATGTCGCCGCTCTGGGTATCGCGCACGACCAGATGCTCACAGTAGGGGTCGTAGATGTCGTGATCGACGCCCGGCGTACGGCTCGGCAGATTGGCGCCCATTTCACCGGCAAAGACTCGGTGACGCAGGCGCTGGGCTTCGAGAATGTCGCCCTGGCTGCGGGCAAAGCCGACAGCCAGGCTCTTCTTTTCGGGACGGGCACGTGCTGCCGTCTTGTGGATGCTTTCCATGTTGTTCTCCTTTTTGCTATGGAGAACAGCATGAAAGATGCGTGTTACACGCCTATTGCCCGATCGTTACAGGCGGGTTTCAGACCGGCCAGGGCAGGCTGCCGAAGGCCTTGCGGTAACGCTCACCGATTTCCTCGCGGCTCGGCTGATGGTTCTGGCCACCGCGGTGGGCAATCTTGATCGAGCCCATGACCGAAGCCAGACGCCCCGTGGTTGGCCAGTCGAAGCCGTTGGCGATACCGTAGAGCAGGCCGGCGCGATAGGCGTCGCCGCAGCCGGTCGGATCGACGATGGCATCCGGAGCAACGCACGGGATGTCGTAACGCTGGCCGTGGGTATGGATTTCCGAGCCTTCGCCACCGCGGGTGACGATCAGCGCCTGCACTTCGGCTGCCAGTTGTTCGAGGCTGCGTCCCGTGCGATCGCAGGCGAGCTTCGCCTCGTAGTCGTTGAAGCAGGCGTAGTCAGCCAGCTTCAGAAAATCCATCAGGTCGTCGCCGCTGAACATCGGCAGTCCCTGACCCGGATCGAAAACGAACGGCACGCCAGCCGCAGCGAAATCGCGCGCGTGCTGCAGCATGCCTTCACGACCATCCGGGGCAACGATGCCGAGCTTCGCATTCGCGCGGTCAACCTTGTTCAGATGCGAAAAAGCCATCGCACCGGGGTGAAAGGCAGTGATCTGGTTGTCATCGAGATCGGTGGTGATGAAAGCCTGGGCGGTGAAGCTGCCGGGGACCTCACGGACGTGCGCACGCGTCAGACCAAGCTTGTCGAGACGATCGAGGTAGGCACGGGCATCGTCGCCAACCGTGGCCATGATCGTTGCGTCGCCGCCGAGCAGCATCAGGTTGTAGGCGATGTTGCCGGCACAACCGCCGAATTCCCGACGCATCTCGGGAACCAGGAAGGCCACGTTCAGGATGTGGATCTGTTCCGGCAGGATGTGATTCTTGAAGCGGTCCGGAAAGACCATGATGTTGTCGAAGGCCAGCGAGCCGCAGATCAGTGTCGTCATGTTTTGATTTCAGGGATAGAAAATGTAAAGGCGGTAGCCTGCGGCACCGATGCCGGAAGCCTCGATCCACAAACGTACGGAGGTCTCGCCATTGGCTGGGAAGGCAGCCTGCGGCGAACCCGGCGACAGGTAATCCGCTGCCCCGATCACCCGCCGGGCAACAACCTTGTCGTTCACGTCGGTCAGGGTCAGTTCCAGACTGGGCCAGGCCTGCGCATGAGTTGCGCGATTTTTCAGCGTGGCATTGAGGACAAACAGTCCGCGCCCGTTATCCGACTGCAGATCGGACGTCTCGATGGAAACCAGCGCGGCATCCTGCGGCAACGGAACCTCAATAGCCAGGGCGGAATAGAGCGCCGCGGCAGCGGGCAGGCGCAGGACGACTTCGGTGCGGAAATGGTAGGCCAGCTGACCGCCGAGCATCAGCAGCAACAGGACAAAAACCAGCACGTAGGGCCAGACGGGCGATCTGGGCGTTGCGTCGTCAAAACTGCCGATTCCGTCGCTGGCCAGCGCACCGGCCGACCAACGATTGAAAGTCGTGCTGTCAGCCAGCTCCCGGATGGCAACCAGGCCAGCCTCGCGAGCGGCCTGAGTACTTTCCTCCGGCGTTTCTGCCAGCGGCGCGGCAAGTACGGGAGAGAGGTCATCTGCTGAAGGCGCAACAGGAAATGGGGCGACATCCTGCGGCATCTCGGCAAGCGGCTCGCCCGGCGAGGCAACGGGCATTTCCGGCATTTCCGGGACGTCGACCGCAAGCGGCGCGGGCTCTGCCGGGAGCGCTTCGGCAACCTCCCCGACGGTAACGGCACCAGAGTCTCCGGACCAGGATGTCGGCGCGACAGTTTCAACCGGCGGCGGCAAGTCCGGCACCTGAAGATCGTCCGGTGCTGCAGCGGTTTCGACCTGCAGATGATCGAAGGCGTTGAAAACTGTCTGGCAATGCCCGCAACGCACCTTGCCGGCTTTCAGCCGCAACTGCTCGGAGGTGACCCGGAATACCGTGCCACACGCCGGGCAACGACTGCGGGTCAGGGCCGGACCCCGGCCAGACATACCCAGTCCTCGCGCACGTCGGCGACCTGCAGTGGAATCCACGGCGCATAGACGGCGATGATCTCGTCCGCCTGCTCGCGCAGGATGCCGGACAACGCCAGACGCCCGCCAGAGCGCACGTGGGCGCAGATGGCCGGGGCCAGAACTCGCAGGGGATTCGACAGGATGTTCGCCACGACGACATCATACTCGCCAGCCAGCGCCTGTGCTGAATCGGCGAAGCGGGCAACGACCCCGTTGCGCTCGGCATTGGCGTTGGCCGCCTCAACTGCTTGCGGGTCAATGTCGACACCGGCAACGCTGGCCGCCCCGAGTTTCGCTGCCGCAATGGCCAGAATCCCCGAACCGCAACCGTAATCCAGCAGGGAATCGCCGACAGCAACGGTGCGTTCCAGCCATTCCAGGCACAGCCGGGTCGTCGGATGCGAACCGGTACCAAAAGCCATGCCGGGATCGAGAATCAGATTGATCGCCGCCGGATCGGGTGACTCATGCCACGACGGCACGATCCACAGACGGCCGGAAACACGGATCGGGTCGAATTGCGACTGGGTCAACTGCACCCAGTTCTGCTCGGCCACCGGCTCGACGGAATACGCCGGGACATCGGCCAGACCTACGCGGGCGGCCGCCTCGGCGAGCATCCCCGGGACATCGGCATCGGGCTCGAACAGCGCAACCACGCGCGAGTGCGTCCAGCCCGGCGTACTGACCGAACCCGGTTCGCCGAATTGCGGCTGCTCATCCGGCGTGCCGGCGTCGGCATCCTCGATGCTGGCCGACAGCGCGCCAATCTCGATCAGCGCGTCGCAAACCGGTTCGGCACTCGCCGCATCGGTGAGGAAACTGACGTTTTGCCAGGCCATGACTATTGCTTGACCTCGCTCTTGTCGGCCAGCTTGTGCTCCAGATAATGGATGCTGGTGCCGCCTTCATTGAAGCGGGCGTCGAGCATCAGTTCCTGATGCAGCGCGATGTTCGTCTTGATCCCCTGAATGCTCATCTCGGACAGCGCGATGCGCATGCGGCGGATGGCCTGCTCACGGGTATCGCCATAAGCGATGACCTTGGCGACCATCGAATCGTAGTGCGACGGCACGCGATAACCCTGGTAGATGTGCGAGTCGACCCGGATGCCGGGGCCGCCAGGCGGATGATAAAACTCGATCTTGCCGGGAGATGGCACGAACGTGAAGGGATCTTCGGCGTTGATGCGACATTCGATCGCATGCCCGCGCAACACGATGTCCTTCTGCCGATAGCGCAGCTTTTCACCGGCGGCGACACGAATCTGTTCCTGGACGATATCGACACCGGTAATCATCTCGGTCACCGGATGCTCGACCTGGACGCGGGTGTTCATCTCGATGAAATAGAACTCGTTGTTTTCGTACAGGAACTCAAAAGTCCCGGCGCCACGGTAACCGATCTTGCGGCAAGCCTCGGCACAGCGCTCGCCGATGCGGGCGATCAGGCGGGCGGGAATATGCGGCGCCGGCGCTTCTTCGATGACCTTCTGGTGGCGACGCTGCATCGAGCAATCGCGCTCGCCGAGATAGATGGCGTTCTTGTATTCGTCGGCCAGCACCTGGATTTCCACGTGACGCGGATTTTCCAGGAATTTTTCCATGTAGACCGCAGGATTGCCGAAGAAACTGCCGGCTTCCTGACGAGTCATCTGTACCGCGTTGAGCAACGCGGCCTCGGTATGAACAACCCGCATGCCGCGACCACCACCACCGCCAGCGGCCTTGATGATCACCGGGTAACCAACGGCACGGGCGATCCTGATGATTTCCTTCGGATCTTCCGGCAAGGCGCCATCGGAACCGGGAACACAGGGCACACCGGCCGCCTTCATCGCATCCTTGGCCGAGACCTTGTCGCCCATCAGACGAATGGTTTCAGCACGCGGCCCGATGAAGACGAAGCCAGAAGACTCGACACGTTCGGCGAAATCGGCATTTTCGGAAAGGAAACCGTACCCAGGGTGAATGGCCTCGGCATCAGTGACCTCGGCCGCCGAAATGATGGCCGGCACGTTCAGGTAACTCTGGGCCGACGGCGCCGGGCCGATGCAGACCGACTCGTCGGCCAGCTTGACGTACTTGGCTTCGCGGTCGGCCTCGGAATGGACAACCACGGTCTTGATGCCCAGCTCGCGACAGGCGCGCTGTATCCGGAGGGCAATTTCGCCCCGGTTGGCGATCAGAATCTTTTCGAACATCGCCATGATCAGCCGATCACGAACAGCGGTTCACCAAATTCGACCGGCTCGCCGTTATCAAGCAGGATGGCCTTGATCACACCAGAGGCATCGGCTTCGATTTCGTTCAGCAACTTCATCGCCTCGATGATGCACAGCGTTTCACCCTGCTTGACCGTCTGGCCGATCTGCACGAATGCTTCAGCACCGGGTGACGGCGAGCGGTAGAAGGTACCGACCATCGGCGACTTGACGACATGCCCCTCTGGCGTATCGTCCTCATCATCGAGATTGACCGAGGAAACAGCCGGCGCACCAGACGGCGCGGGCATCTGGGCCGGCATCGCGTACTGCATTGGTGCAGCAACGGCACCGTAGTGCTTGGCGATACGGACCTTTTCCTCACCCTCGGTGACTTCCAGTTCCGAAATACCGGATTCCTGAACGAGGTCGATAAGTTTCTTCAGCTTGCGCAGATCCATGATGACTCCCTAAATTTTTGCGCATTTTGGGCGCATGATCACGACAGTTGTCGTTTACTGATCCAGATTGATTTTGTTGAGCAGGTATTCGAGGGCCAGGCGATAGCCCTCGTGACCCAGGCCGCAGATGACACCAATGGCCAGGTCGGAGAAATACGAGTGATGCCGGAACGACTCCCGGGCATGCACGTTCGATAGATGCACCTCGACAAAGGGGATGGCGACAGCCGCCAGCGCATCACGCAGCGCAACGCTGGTATGCGTGTAGGCGGCCGGGTTGATGATGATGGCGCGAACACCTTGTTCGCGCGCGGCATGAATGCGCTCGATCAGGGCACCTTCGTGGTTGCTCTGAAAAGCTTCCAGGTCAACACCGACACTTTCCGCCAGCCGGGCAAGCGTCAGGTTGATGTCGGCCAGCGTCACGCTGCCGTAATGTTCGGGTTCACGAGTACCAAGCAGATTCAGGTTCGGGCCATGCACGACAAGGATGCGGGCCTTTTCCGTCGACTTGGAAGCAGTTTTTCGCTTCGTCATACCGGCAAGTTTGCCGCAAATCGCTGCAACTTGTCCAGTCTATTCCTTTAGTGAGAGGCGCAACTCGGCGGCCCGCATGCGCTCGCGTGGCCGCCCGTCGCGGTGTTTCATGCTGACCCGCTCAAGCTGTGGCGACAGGATGACCAGGTTGGCGTCAACGGTATCGGTTTCAATCTGCAGTACGGCCTCGACCTTGTCGCTGCGCGGATCAACATGATTGACGTCGACCCCGCGGTTGAGCAGGAATATCTCGACTTCCTTCGCGCTGTCGGCAAACAGCAGAATGTCGATATGCGAGTGCTCGCCCGCCGTACCGTCCAGCACCGAGCCGGTCAGCCAGGGATTGAAGTCGACCAGCAACTCGAGCAGTTCGAGCGCCGAATGGCGCAAGGCCGCCAGCAATTCCGCATGACCTTCGTCCTGATACAGGCTGCGGTAGGCGCGCAGCTCGGCCTCGACTTCGGCATTGTCGGGAAATGCCGTGTGCTCCGGCAACCCCAGCTGGCGGGCTGCCTTCTTTTTGGCATGGTGATAGTCGCTGATACCGTCCTCGGCCATCAGGCGTGCGGCAGCGGCGGCGATGGCGGAGCGGGTTCCGGAACCCGTTCGAAGCCTTTCGTGGCGGGGCATGATGTCTCGCTCAGGGTAGAATCGAGTCCATTCTAACCACAGTACGTGACATGCACATTCACATTCTTGGCATCTGCGGCACCTTCATGGGCGGCATTGCCCAGCTGGCCGTTGCCTCAGGCCACCGCGTCACCGGCTGCGACGCCAATGTCTACCCACCGATGAGTGACCAGTTGCGGCATGCCGGCATCGAGCTCATCGAGGGCTTTGCCAGCGAACAACTGGCATTGAACCCGGACATTTTCGTCATCGGCAACGCAGTTTCGCGTGGCAATCCGTTGCTCGAAGTCATTCTCGACCGCGGCCTGCCCTATGTTTCCGGTCCGCAGTGGCTGGCCGAGAACGTCCTGCAGGGAGGCTGGGTGCTGGCTGTCGCCGGCACCCACGGCAAAACAACAACCAGTTCGATGCTGGCGTGGATACTCGAAGACGCCAACATGGCGCCTGGCTTCCTGATCGGTGGCGTGCCGCTGAACTTCGGCGTTTCCGCCCGTCTCGGTGACACCCCTTTCTTCGTCATCGAAGCCGACGAGTACGACACGGCCTTCTGCGACAAACGCTCGAAATTCATTCATTACCGGCCGCGCACCGCCGTGCTGAACAATCTGGAATTCGACCACGCCGACATCTTCGCCGATCTGGCAGCGATCGAAACGCAATTTCACCACCTTGTACGCACGCTGCCAGAATCCGGACTGGTCGTCTCCAATGCCGCCGAGGCCAGCCTCGAGCGCGTGCTGGCGCGTGGCTGCTGGACACCGGTCGAACGCTTCAACGCAGCCGATGGCTATCGCACCGCAGGTGACGATGCCAGCGGCGAGCTGGTCCTTTACGGCGCCGACGGCGAAATCGGCCGTACCGTCTGGCAGTTGACCGGCGAACACAACCGGGCCAATGCCTGCGCTGCGCTACTCGCCGCCCGCCACGTCGGCGTGCCTTTTGCCAAAGGACTGGAAGCCCTGGCCCGCTTCGGCAACGTCAAGCGGCGCATGGAAGTCCGTGGCGTAGTGCGTGACATCACCGTCTATGACGATTTCGCCCACCATCCGACGGCCATCGCCACGACTGTCGCCGGCCTGCGGCGCAAGGTTGGCGATGCGCGCATCCTGGCGGTTCTGGAGCCGCGGTCGAACACGATGAAACTGGGCACGATGAAGTCGCAGTTGCCGGACAGCCTGCGCGAAGTCGATGTCGCCTACTGTTACGCCGGCAACCTTGGCTGGGACGCCGGGGAAGCGCTGGCGCCGATGGGCGACCGCGCCTGCGTCCACGACGATCTCGACGCGCTGGCCGCAGCCGTCACCGAAGCCGCCCGACCGGGCGATCACATCCTGGTGATGAGCAATGGCGGTTTTGGCGGCATACACAACAAACTGCTGGAAAGGCTTTCTGCATGAACCGACGCGATTTCATCGCCCTGCTGCCGGCACTGGCGCTGGCAGGCTGCGGCCAGAGCGCACCGCGCTTCAACAACACCGACCTGTCGGCCGGCAACATCTTCCCGACGGCAAATTTGTTCGACGGCACTGGTCGACCGCGCAATTTCGAGGAATTCCGCGGCAAGGCGGTATTTGTCTTCTTCGGCTACACCAGTTGCCCGGACATCTGCCCGACGACGCTGCGCAAGTACGCCAGCCTGCTGCGCAACCTGCGCGACAAGGAAATGGCCAAGGTGCAGGTGCTGTTCATCACCGTCGACCCGGAGCGCGACACCCCGGAACGCACCGATACCTTCGTCAAATGGTTCAATCCAAACTTCATCGGCCTTTCCGGCACGGAAGAGCAGATCGCAGCAGTAGCCGCCCAGTTCAAGGTCGTTTACAGCAAAAAGACCGTCGAAGGCGGCATGGGTTACGTCATCGATCACACTGCCGCCGCCTACCTGATCGATCCGAAGGGACAGTTGCGCCTGGCCATTCCGGAAGCGGCATTGCTCGAACCGATCAGCGCCGACCTGCGCACCTTGCTCGAGGAAAAATAAGAAACCCCGCCGTGGCGGGGTTTCGCTAGTGCAACCCGGATCGGGCAATCAGCGTTCCATCGACTCCACAACCGCCAGCGCCGTCATGTTGACCAGACGGCGCACGGTGGCCGTCGAAGTCAGCACATGCACCGGACGGGCGACGCCAAGCAGGATGGGGCCGATGGTGACGCCTTCGCCGGCGGTCATCTTGAGCAGGTTGTAGGAGATGTTGGCGGCATCGATATTCGGCATCACCAGCAGGTTGGCTTCGCCCTTCAGCGGCGACTCCGGATTGGCTTCGCGCCGGACATCCTCGCTGAGCGCCGAATCACCGTGCATCTCGCCATCGACTTCCAGTTCGCCTGCCGACATGGCCGAAACCAGCCCCGCTGCAACGCTCATCTTGCGTGCCGATTCTGACGAACCGGAACCGAAATTGGAATGCGACAGCAGCGCCGCCTTCGGATGGCTGCCGAAGCGCTTGACCTGCTCTGCCGCCATCAGCGTCATTTCAGCGATTTCCTCGGCCGTCGGATTCTCATTGACGTGGGTGTCGCAGATGAACAGCGAACGCCCCGGCAGCATCAGGTAATTCATCGCCGCCAGCGTATTGACGCCAGCGCGCTTGCCGATGACCTGGTTGATCACCCCGAGATGGTGGCTGTACTGACCGGACATGCCGCAGATCAGGCCATCGGCGTAACCCAGCTTGAGCAGCATGGCGGCGATCACCGTCGGCTTGCGATGCAGGGCTTCCTTGGCAATGGCCGGCGTCACGCCGCGCCGCACCATCAGTTTGTGATAGGCGGTCCAGCACTCACGATAGCGCTCGTCGGATTCCGGATTGACGATATCGAAATCGACGCCCGGCTTGATGCGCAGCTTGGCTTTTTCCAGACGATGCTCGATGACGCCAGGACGTCCGACCAGGATCGGGCGGGCAAATTTTTCCTCGATCACCACCTGGGCGGCACGCAACACGCGTTCATCTTCGCCCTCGGCGTAGATGATGCGCTTGCCCTTGGCCTGGCGTGCTGCCTGGAAGATGGCACGCATGCCGACACCGGTGTGATAGACGAATTCCGACAGCTTGGCGCGGTAGGCATCCCAGTCGGTGATCGGACGGGTGGCGACACCCGAGTCGATGGCGGCCTGCGCAACAGCCGGCGCGATCTTGACGATCAGGCGCGGGTCGAACGGCTTCGGAATCAGGTATTCCGGGCCGAAGGAAAGATCGGCGCCGGGGTAGGCCATGGCCACTTCATCGGTGACTTCGGCTTCGGCCAGTTCGGCAATGGCACGCACCGAGGCCATCTTCATCTCTTCGGTGATACGCGTGGCGCCGACATCCAGGGCGCCGCGGAAGATGAAGGGGAAGCACAGCACGTTGTTGACCTGATTCACATAGTCGGAACGGCCAGTGGCGATGATCGCGTCGGGACGGACTTCCTTGACCAGTTCCGGCATGATTTCCGGGGTCGGGTTGGCCAGCGCGAAAACCATCGGCTTGTCGGCCATGGTCTTGACCATGTCCTGCTTGACGACGCCAGCGGCGGACAGGCCAAGGAAGATGTCGGCGCCGACCAGGGCATCAGCCAGCGTCCGCTTGTCGGTCTCCTGGGCGTAACGGGCCTTGGTTTCGTCCATGCCGCCCGGGCGGCCAACGTAGATGACGCCCTTGGAGTCGCAGATGGTGATGTTCTCGCGCTTGACGCCGAGATCGCACCACAGGTTCACACAGGAAATGGCCGCGGCGCCAGCACCGGAAACGACGACCTTGACCTCTTCGATTTTCTTGCCGACGACCTTCAGGCCGTTGAGCATGGCGGCGCCGGAAATGATCGCGGTGCCGTGCTGGTCATCGTGGAAGACCGGAATGTTCATCCGCGCCTTGAGCTTCTCTTCGATGTAGAAGCACTCCGGCGCCTTGATGTCTTCGAGGTTGATGCCGCCGAGCGTCGGCTCGAGCGCGGCGATCATGTCGATCAGCTTGTCCGGGTCGTTCTCGGCCAGTTCGATGTCGAAAACGTCGATGCCGGCGAATTTCTTGAACAGGCAACCCTTGCCTTCCATGACCGGCTTCGAGGCCAGCGGTCCGATGTTGCCAAGGCCGAGGACGGCGGTGCCGTTGGTGACGACACCAACCAGGTTGGCGCGCGAGGTGTACCAGGCGGCCGTCGCCGGATCTTCAACGATCGCGTCACAGGCGGCGGCAACACCCGGCGAGTAGGCCAGCGCCAGGTCGCGCTGATTGGTCAGTCCCTTGGTCGGGCGGACGGAAATCTTGCCTGGCGTGGGCCAGCGGTGATATTCAAGTGCGGCTTCGCGCAAATCCTTTTCCACGGAAAAATCCTCGGCAGTCAGGTTAGGGAAAACCCTGTAGGGTACTCCAAAGATCCGGAACAGGGTGTGTAATTATGAATTATGGAGTACTTGGCAGCAATTTTCCACCATTCCGGGCGTTGACCGCAGCATTCCGTTCACCCGCCTTTCGGCGACTCAGGACGACTCCCAATCGTGGGCATGCAGGTGTGCATGCGCCGTCCCGCCATGACGATGCCGGTGCCGATGCGCCAGACCGGCCGCCTGCAGCAGGTCGAGATCGTGCAACGCTGTTGCCAGCGGCCCGTCGTAAATCAGTTGGCCGTGTTCGTCGAGAATCAGCGCGCGCTCGCCCAGTTCGGCGGCAAGGCTCAGGTTGTGCGTGCTGATCAGCAAGGTGCGCCCGGAATCGAGCAAGGTGTCGATGAGCCAGCCGACGGTGCGCGGATCGAGCGATGCACTCGGTTCGTCAAGCGCCAGGAACTGCGGGTCGAGCGCCAGCAGGCAGGCCAGCGCCAGCTTCTGCTTCTGCCCGCCAGACAGCGCGAACGGTGCTTCGTCGAGCAGGCCGTCGAGCTTCAACTCGCCAGCCCAACGCGCCACGCGGGCGTCGATATCGGCCAGCCCCAGTTGCTTCGGCCCGTAGGCAATTTCGTCGCGTACGCTGGCATTGAACAACATCGCTTCGGGATGCTGGAACAGCAGCACGTTAGCCTGCCGGAAAGCGCGGGAGAAATCGCGCTGGCGCAGGATTTCTGCGGTCAACGCCTGTCCCTGCCAGGAAATCGTACCGCTGGCCGGCGCCAGCAGGCCGTTGGCCAGGCGCAGCAAGGTCGATTTGCCGGCGCCGTTCGGCCCCAGCAGCACGGCTTTCTCGCCGGCTTCAATGCGGAAGTTCAGCCCGGAAAACAGCGTCTTGCCATCCGGCCAGGCATAGCCGACATCAGCAAACTCAAGCATCGAACGCCCCCCGCGAACGCATCGCCTGCGCCACCTGATCGGCGCTGTGCAGCGATTTGTCGAGCAGCGCACCACCCTGGGCGCCAGCATGGCGCAGCAGATCGACCGGCGTCGGCGAAACCGGATTGCGGCTGCGGAAAGCCAGCCGGAAATCGTCGAGCAGGCGCCGGTATACCGCGACCTGTCCGATTGCCAGCGTCGCGATCATTGCCAGCAACGGCCAGCCGGCCAGCGCTTCCAGCAATTTGATGCGGTCGACCAGCCAGAAACCGAGAAAAACCAGCAGCAGCACGCGCAGGTTCATCAACAGCAGCACGTCCGCCACCGGCCGCGCCTGCCACCAGGCGACCAGCGCGTAAGCCAGGCTGACGCTGACATTGAACAGCAACAGCGCAAGCACCGCCCGCGTCAGCAAGCGCCAGCGCGCCGGCCCGGCCGCCAGCAGCGCCAGCCCCAGACCAGCAGCCAGCCAGCCAGCCTGGTGCACGAAAGTGATGCCGACCACCGTAAGCAGGTAAAGCAGCAGCCAGGACTGTGCGCGGTTCATGCGCTGACCCAGCCTTTTCGCCGGGCATGGCGCCAGACGAAGACCGTCAGTGCCGCCTCGCCGATGCCGATCAGCAGATGCGGCAAAAGCACGGCCGGCACGGTGATCTCCGGCCCGAGCGGGAAAAACAACGGCGTCCCGTCTTCACGCCGGGCGATCGTCGGCTGGATGCCGAGCAGCAGCGCAACCAGCAGCGCCGACACCTGCAGCGAGATGAAGGCAGCCAGCGCGACGGCGACAGTGTCGCCGGCGACCGCGAACAACCGGCGCACGGCCACGGCGACCAACGCCCCGACCAGCCCGAGCGCCAGCGCGTTGACGCCCAGCGCGGTGATGCCGCCGGCGCCGAACAGCAGCGCCTGCAACAGCAGCACCCCGCTGTAGGCAAGAAAAGCCAGGCGCACGCCGAAGATCAGCGCCAGCACCGCTACCCCCAGCGCATGGCCGGATGTCCCGCCGGGCAGCGGCAGCATGACCAGCCCCAGGGCGTAGGCCAGCGCCGTCAGCATCGCCAGCCGCGGCACCAGCGTTTCATCGAGGCGCCGGGCCAGTCCCCGCCCGGCCCAGGCCCAGGCGACACCGGCCAGCCCCCAGGCCGGCAGGTAGGTTTGCGGAGACAGGAAGCCGTCGGGGATATGCATCGCTGTCGATTAGAACATCAGCGAAGCGGAGAAGACCAGGCGATATTTTTCTTTGCCCTCGGCGCCTTGCTGGGTGCTCGATTCATTGAGATCGGTCCACACCGGTTTCTTCACCCCCAGCGCGAAACTGGCGTTATGCCAGTAGGCGCGCACGCCGGGCATGACGTAGAGCATGCGCCCACCGGTGCCGCGCTCGCCGACGCCTTCGACGCGGTCACGGCCAAGCGTCAGATATTGCAGTTCGAGCACCGGATCGAGACGGAATCGCTGCTCCGGCAGCGTCAGCGCCCGCCAGGCCAGGGCGCCGTTGAGCCGGTTCTCGGCACCGAACTGCACGCGCTCGCCGTTATCGTAGGTATAGGGCTGGAAGCGGAAAGTGGATGCCTCCAGACTCAGCGTCAGCGTCTCGCTGAGCATCTTGCTCGCGGTGATTCCCAGCGACCACGCCGGCTTGCCGAAACCCAGCGATTTGCCGGCATCGATCGAGCCGTCGGCCAGACGATGGTTGGCGCTGCCGGTCGGCACGGTGGCGCCGGCAAAGACGCTGAAATGCCAGTCCTCGAGATCGTCCAGGCTTTCATTGGCCGGGGTCAGCCGCCAGCCATCCTGGTCGTAACGAAAACCAACCTGGCCCATCAGCGACATGTCGGCCCAGCCACGCGAATCGAGACCGCCGGATTCCTCGACCTTGGTGTTGTGCGGCACGAAAACATAGGCCGAGAACCACGGCGTCACGCCGTAACCCAGGCCAAGCATGGTGAAACGGGCGTAATCGGCGTTCGGCGCCGCCCAGTCGTATTTCCTGAAGCGCGCTTCATCGACCTTCAGGTAAGCGAGCACGCCACCTTCCGGCAATACCGACGATGCCGCCGATTCGATCGGCGCCCCCGGCCCCTGCAAGGCGGCCACGCCGACGCCGGCCACACCGTGATGGGCCAGCGCCGCTTGCGCCAGACCTAGAACCAATCCCGCCCCCAGCAAGATGCGCTTGTTCATGCTTTCTTCTTCCTCAGGAAAAGCTGCCACACCCCGAACAGTCCGAAAATCCCGCCCAGTCCCGCCAGCCACAGACTGGAACGCGCCGGCGTAGCCGCGACCTCTACCGCCGTCCCGCCCACTGCCTGGACAACGATCTCCCGCTCGACACCATGGCCATCGGCCGACCAGGCTTTCAGCCGCCATTGCGGCTGATCGTCGGCGATGAAGACGACGCGACCACGGGCGTCGGTCCGTCCGACCTGTCCCGGAACCTCGCTGCCTGCCGGGTAAAGCTCGTAGGCCTCGAACGCAAAGGGCTGGCCGTCGGCGTAATGCAGGCGAACGACATTCGCCGGGCCGCTCAGCGTCTCGACAACGATTTCATGGGCCGCCGCCGGCAAAGCCAGCAGCCAGCCGGAAAGAAGCAGCGCCCTCATCGCGAAATCTCGAATTGCAGGCTGGTCGAGCGCAGCGAAACATCCGCCTTGCCGTCGTTCAGCGGCGTTTCCCGGCTGGCCGTAAGCAGTTGCAGCCCGCCGTGACGCAGGCGAATGGCGATCTGCCCGTCGGCGCCGCTGACCCCACGTGTATCGTCGCCGTAGGCCACCGGCACGCCGGCCAGCGGCTGGCCGTCGTCGGTGACCAGCAAGTTCAGCTTGTCGCCGATTTTCACGGTGAAAGGATCGCGCAGCGGCGTGATTTCCAGCCCGACCCCGAGTGGTTTGGCCGATGCTGGCGACCACTGGCCGATGCGTTTCACCGCTTCCTGCGAATGCCAACTGCGCAGCACGCCGGTGAGGCCGGTCTTCGGCTGGTTCTTCGTTTCCCAGGCGGTCTTGGTCCAGTAGCCGGAAACATAACTGACCTGCAGTACCGCGCACGGCCCGGCCAGGCGGACCGGGGACTGCGCCGGCACCGTCAGCTCACGCCTGCGACCATCGGCGTCGACACACAACGCACCGGCGACCCTGGCCGCATCGTAAGCCACCGTTTCGGCGCCGGCGTGTCCGGAATGCCGGTGCCCCTGCAGCAACAGGTAGTCGCTGCCGGCGGCTTCGAGCCACAGGTCATGCGCCAGCAGCGGGCTGGCAAACAGCAGGGCGAGGAGAGGAATCAGGACTTGGCGCATGCAGGGAAATCCGGCGTATGAAACTATTTTCTATTTTCATACAAATTCCATGCCCGAACCATAAGTCATTGTGCGTACTGGTTTTGCGGGTTGCTGCCAAGGCTGAAGTGGTTACTTCCCTTCCACTGGCAGTGTCAGGATGAATTCCGCTCCGCCGTCAGGCAGGTTCGCGGCAATCAGCCTGCCGCCGTGGCGCTCGACGATGCCGTAGCTGATCGACAAGCCGAGCCCGGTACCCTGGCCGACCGGCTTGGTCGTGAAAAACGGTTCGAACAGGTGCGCCAGATTGGCTTCGGGAATTCCCGGGCCATTGTCGGCAAAGCGCAGCACGATCTCGCCGCCCTGCTGGCGCCCGGTTATCGACAGGCGCGCATCGCGGCGACCGGCGGTCGCGTCGCAGGCGTTCTGCACCAGGTTCATGACCACCTGCTGCAGTTGCCCGGACGAACCGCGACAGTGCAATTTGTCGGGCAAATCACAGTCGACCGCAAACTTGTCGCTGCTGCTCTGGGTAACCCAGCGCACCGAGCGCTCGACCACTTCGTTGAGGTCGACTTCTTCCGGTTGCGCCTTGTCGACCGCGGAAAATCGTTTCAACGCGTCGACGATGTCGCGGGTCCGCTCGGCCCCTTCGATCATGCCGTCGATCAGGTGCGGCATGTCGGCCAGGATGCGGTCGATGCGCAACTCCTCGCGCAATGCCGGCAATTTTTCGCCGTTGCCGGCATGCACCGTATCCAGGTAAGTGCCGAGGCGGCTGGCGTAGCGCTGCAGCGACAGCACATTGCCGAGCACGAAGCTGATCGGGTTGTTCAGTTCATGCGCCACGCCGGCAACCAGACGACCGAGCGAAACCATTTTCTCGGCGTGCAGCAACTGGCTCTGCGTCCGCTTCAAATCATCGTGAGCCTGGCGCAGCGCCTGGTAGGCACGACGCAGTTCGCCGACCGGCCGACCGGTGACGACGACGCCCATCAGCTTGCCGGTCTGCGACACGCGCGGCGTGCAGTTCATCGACACCGGTACGGTCGACCCGTCGCCGGCGCGCAGGAAGAACTCGCAGTCGTGCACGCCGTCACGGGCATGGCGGGCAAAGACCTCGCGCGCCTTGCTGCGCTCCACATCGTCGGCAAATAGGTCGAAGATCGGCGTATGCGCCAGTTCTTCGGCCGACTTGCCGGCAAAATGGCAGAGCGAGGGATTGACCTCCTCGATGCCGCCATTGCGGTCGCAGACGATCAGGATGTCCGACATGGATGCCAGCACGCTCTCGATGAACTGGTGCGACTCTTCAAGCGCGGCGTTCTTTTCTTCCAGCGCCACTTCGTACTGGAGGAGGTCGTTGTAGACCTCGTCCATCTTCTGGATGACCTCGATCCAGGCCTGCTCCCCGCTGCCGGAGAGCAAGGATTCAGCGGGCGGGACGGTAGTGGACATGGTCGCTGCCATGCGCGTCGTGCGCGTGGTGGAATTCCGTTTCCAGGGCGATCAGATTGAGCTTGCCGTGACGGACGCCACGTTCGGCGATCAGTGCGTCGGCAAATTGCCGCACATCTGCGGTCAACCCCTTCAAAACGACATTTTCCAGGCAATTGTCGTGATCCAGATGCGTGTGCATGGCCGCCACCGTCAGATCATGGTGATCGTGCTGCAGCCCGGTCAGGCGCTCGGACAGCTCGCGTTCGTGGTGGTTGTACACGTAGGACAGGCTGGCCACGCACTGACCGCTCGGCTCGCCGCGCTGGCGATCGCTTTCAATGGCGCCGCGGATCAGGTCGCGCACCGCCTCCGAGCGATTGACATAGCCACGGGCCGCAATCAGTTCATCGAACTGGCGGGCCAGCGAATCATCCAGCGAAATGGTGAAGCGTTCCATCGATCAGGCTCCTGGCGAAAACGCCTGCAACAATGCCGCCATTCGTCGCGTCATGCAACCGGCCTGAGCCCTGCCTCACGCAATGGGATCATCCGGCCAAGCTCGGCCGGATGGTGCAGCAGGTCGTCCAGGGTGTAACGGTCCAGGACCGCGAACATCGCCGCCAGCGCTTCATCGAGGATGGCCGGCAGGCGACAGACCGGCAGTATCCGGCAGTTGCCGCCTGTAACAAAACACTCGACCAGCGCCCAGTCGTTCTCCGTCTGCCGGATCAACTCGCCCAGATGAATTTCGCCGGCCGGCCGCGCCAGACGGATACCGCCACCCTTGCCGCGCACCGTCTCGACATAGCTCAGCCGCCCCAGATGATTCACCACCTTGGTCAGATGATTGGCGGAAATATCGTAGGCCTCGGCAATTTCGCCTATCGTCGCCAGCCGGTCGGCATGCACGCCCAGGTACATCAGCACGCGCAGGCTGTAGTCGGAGAAACTGCTCAGTCGCACCGGCACCCTCCTGATGATAAGATGCAAAAATTATACATGTTAAGCAAACGAGAAACCCTTCGCACACCATGGTAAAGCAATCACCCGGCAAGCGGACCATCGAGATCAAACCGGTACCTGACCCCAACGTCAAGGTTTACCCGCGCTCGGTCAGCGGCGTGTTCAACAGTTGGCGCGTGGCTTTCGTCTGGCTCACCCAGATAGTCTTCTACGGCCTCTGCTGGCTGCCGTGGAACGGCCGGCAAGCCGTGCTTTTCGACCTGGAACAGCGCCGCTTCTATCTGTTCGACCTCGTGCTGTGGCCGCAGGACACCATCTATCTGACCATCCTGTTGCTGCTGTCGGCACTGGCGCTGTTCCTGTTCACCGCCGTCGCCGGCCGGCTGTGGTGTGGCTACAGTTGTCCGCAGACCGTCTACACCGAGATCTTCCTGTGGGTGGAAAAGTGGATCGAAGGCGAGCGGCCGCAACGCATCAAGCTCGATGCAGCGCCGAACAGCCGCGGGAAAGTGCTGAAGAAATCGCTCAAGCACACCATCTGGCTGGTGATTTCACTATGGACCGGCCTCACCTTCGTCGGCTATTTCACACCGATCCGTGAATTGCTGGTCAGCCTGACCACCGCCGGCAGCGGCCCCTGGGAGGCTTTCTGGGTTCTGTTCTACGGCGGCGCCACCTACGGCATGGCCGGTTTCCTGCGCGAGCACATGTGCAAGTACATCTGCCCCTACGCGCAATTCCAGTTCGTCATGTTCGACCGCGACACGCTGATCGTCGCCTATGACGCGCAACGCGGCGAAGCGCGCGGCAGTCGACCGAAGAACGCCGATCCCCGCGCCCTCGGCCTCGGCGACTGCATCGACTGCAACATCTGCGTCCAGGTCTGTCCGACCGGCATCGACATCCGCGACGGCCTGCAACTCGAATGCATCGGCTGCGCCGCCTGCATCGATGCCTGCGACCAGGTCATGGACAAAATGAACTACCCGCGTGGACTGATCCGCTACTCGACCGAAAACGCCGTCGAGCAAGGTTTCGGCCGCCAGGAAATCGTCCGCCGCACCTTGCGCCTGCGGCCGATGCTCTATCTTGGTGCATTCCTGCTCATCGGCGGCGCCAGCGCCTGGTCGCTGGCCACCCGGATGCCGCTCAAGGTCGGCATCGAAAAGGAACGCGCCGCGCTTTATCGGGAAAGCGACAATGGCGACATCGAAAACGCCTTCCGCATGCACCTGACCAACGCCAGCGAACAGCCGCGCAGCTTCCGCATCGAGGTCGCCGGCCTGCCGGGCATTGCCATCAGCGGCACCGGGCAGGCCAGCGTGCCCGCTGCCGGCATGCAGGAAATCGCCCTGTCGGTGCGGGTCGAACCGGGCAGCGCCAGCTCCGGATCGCATCCGATCACCTTCAGCATCATCGACGCCGACAACCCTGAAATCCATGTCGAACAGAAGGCCTCGTTCTGGATGCCGTAACCGGCACGGGAAATGCTTCGTCTTTTGCGTGGCCGGCGACTCAAGCTGGGTCGTCCGGGCTCCGTTAAACGAGGCATGCAGTCCAGGAGGAAGTCATCATGGCCCACACCGACATCCGGCTCACGGTCGCTGAAGAGCGCACCATCTACGACGTCGCCGACATCGAGCGCGCCCTTGAGGACGCCACCGGCAACCGCAACGAAGCCCTGGCCGCACTCTACGAGAAAATGAAACAGCGCGGTGGCGGCCGTTTCCTGATCCGCCCCAGTGGCACCGACATGATCGACGATCTCTACGACAGCTGCCCGAACTTCGGCGACGTCATCGACGACCTGAAAAAGCACCTGGCACTGGCCGTCGCCGGCAGCGAGCCGATGCACTTCACGCCCATCCTGCTGCTTGGCGAACCGGGCATCGGCAAGACCCATTTCGCCCGCGAACTGGCTGCCCGACTCGGCACCGGTCACGAATTCGTGTCGATGAGTTCGCTCACTGCCGGCTGGATCCTGTCCGGCGCCTCGGCACAATGGAACAATGCCAAGCCCGGCAAGGTGGCACACACCCTGGTGCATGGCGACTACGCCAACCCGATCGTGGTCCTAGACGAGATCGACAAGGCCGGCGGCGATTCACGCTACGACCCGATGGGCGCACTGTACAGCCTACTCGAGCACGATACCGCCAAGGCCTTCAAGGACGAGTTCGTCGATATCGACATCGATGCCTCGCACATCCTGTGGGTAACCACCGCCAACGACGAACGCAGCATTCCGGAACCCATCCTCAACCGGATGAATGTCTATGAAGTGCCCCGCCCGGACCATGACGCATCGCTGGCGATTGCCCGTTCTCTCTACCGCGACTGCGTTTCGGAACACGACTGGGGCTTCCCGCCAGACGCCGACGACGCCGTCCTCGAACGCCTGGCCTCACTACCGCCGCGCGACATGAAGAAGCGTCTGCTGTCGGCGTTCGGCACCGCCAAGCTGGAAGGACGCAACTGGCTGGATGGCCGTGATTTCGACCAGACCCGAATGGGGCGCAGCCGCAAGATCGGTTTCTGAAAACGGGCGCCCAAGGTCGAAGACACTCCCCGGCCCTGGGCGTCAGCCACCAACCAGTTGTGCGGCGGCCACTGCGCTTGCTGACAACATCGACAATAAAAATACCAGACGCAACGGCTGCGATACCGGCAACAGATAAAGCATGAAAAGATGCGAGGGATGAGCAGTCCGGCCGATACCAAGCACGACGCAATGCTCATCGATCCTTGCCGAAGTTCCCCGAATACGGATACGGCAACCGGTACCAAACATCCGCTGGATCAGCAGCAACCCGGCCCACGAACTCAGGTCCACGTGACGTGTTGCCGAAAAATCAAAAATCAGATCAGAAAATGTTTGATCGGCACGCAAGCACTGTATCAACGCGGGCATCTGTGTGTGCCGAAGGCATTCCGGCAGGGTCACGGTACATATGCCGCCCCTGCGATCGACCACGATGGGCGGGTAATTTCCGGTTTTCATCATGTAACCTCCAGACCACGAAAAATTGACATAAGCATATCGTAGCCGGAGAAACATTACAAAAGCATTAACCGAAATCTGCTTGCGACTGATTCACTCCTTGCCAGCGGAAGCCGAGCGCATCGCCAGATATTCCGGCTGAAAGATCGCCATCCGAAATACATCCCGATATTCGCCATCGACGAAAAACTCGTGTCGCAGGCGTCCTTCCTCGCGAAACCCCTGCTTGCCATAGACCGAAATGGCCCGCACATTTTCGCAGTCGACAATCAACGACAGCTTGTACAAATTGAGTACGGTAAAGGCGTAATCCATGGCCAGACGGGTCGCCGCCTTGGCATAGCCCTTGCCCTGATGGGCCGGGGCAATGATGATCTGGAATTCGGCGCGGCGATGAATGTGGTTGATTTCGACCAGCTCGACCAAGCCAATCCGCTCACCATCTCGCTCGGCAACAAAGCGGCGTTCGCTCTGGTCGTGAATGTGCTTTTCATACAGATCGTACAACTCGACAAAAGCCTCGTAAGGCTCCTCGAACCAGTAGTGCATCACGGTTTCGTTGTTGTCCAGTTCGTGGACAAAGCGCAAATCCTCGCGTTCCAGCGGTCGCAGTTTCAATTTTTCCGGCATAAGGCCTCCTTCAGGCGATTCAGACCCGATTCTAACGCCGGCAGAAGGTGTAATCTGTCATCGAATTTTCATCCCGCCACGGAACACGATCCTGTCCTCCCTGAACACAGACGCCACGATCACCCACCCGCACCTCCGGCGCTGGCTGGTCGCATTCGTCCTCCTGATCAATACCATCGTTGTCGCCGTTGGCATCCAGAGCCTGCTGTACAGCCGGGAACGAAACATCCAGGCCGTACACGACACAACCGGCAACCTGGCCAACCTGCTTGAAACAAACATCGCGGAGACAGCAAGGCACATTGATCTGGCCTTGCTGGCCGTGGTCGACAGCATGGAGGCCAGCCTGCGCGACAAGCGCCTCGAAAACGGGCGTATTGGCGAAATGCTGCGTGTACAGGCCGAGCGAGTTCCCGAGGTCGATGCCTTCCGGATCACCGACCAGGAAGGCCTGGTCATGTGGGGCAAGGGCGTTGCCCCCAAGGCCCCGGCCAGTTATGCCGACCGCAGCTTCTTCGCCCGCCACGTAGAGGCCCCCGGCCAGCACATGCTGCTCAGCCCACCCATCATCGGCCGTGTTTCGGGTGTACCGGTCATCGCCTTCACCCGCTCCTATCGCCATCCGGACGGACGTTTTGCCGGCGTCATTTCTGCCGCTGTTCCGATCGCGCATTTCACGGCGCAACTCGCGCAACTGAATCTGGGCGCCCATGGTTCGGCCGTAATCCGCCATGAAGATATTGGCTTGATTACCCGCTATCCACAAGTCGAGGGTGAAGCCGGAAAAATCGGGCACAAGGCGGTCTCCCAGCCTTTCCTGGACATTCTCAATTCCGGTGTCGCCAACGGCAGTTTCCACACCCCACGCGCACCGGACGGTTTCGAACGCACCTATGCCTTCCGGCGGGTGCGGAACGTGCCATTCATTCTGACCGTCGGCATGGCGCCACAGGATTATCTGGAAAGCTGGTACGACGAAGCCCGGAAACTCGCTGCCTTCGGCACCGCCTTCCTGCTCGTCAGCCTGCTCGCCGCGTGGCTGATCGACCGCTTCTGGCGGCAACACCTGCGCGATACCGAACGCTTGCTGAGCAGCCAGTCGCGTTTCAGGAATTACGTCGAAACTGCACCGGTCGGTATCTTCATTGCCGATCCCGATGGCCATTACCGCGAAGTCAATCCTGCAGCCTGCGACTTGACAGGCTACACCCGGGAAGACCTGCTCGAAATGTCGATCACCGACCTGGCTCCCGAACAGCACGCCGAACAGCACGATGCGCTTTTCGAAATCATCAAACAGGGGGCTCGTCAAGATACCGAGATGAGCATTCGCCATCGCGACGGCTACGAAATCCCCGTTGCCCTGCGTACCACGATCCTGCCCGACGGTCAGGTGATGGGTTTTTGCACCGACATGCGGGCACGCAAGGCTGCCGAAGCCGAACTGGCGGCACGGGAAGCACTGCTCGAACAGATTTTCCAGGCATCCAGCGTCGCCATCCTGCTGGTCGATCAGCAGGGACGGTTGACCCACGCCAACCAGCGCATGGCCGAGATGTTCAGCATTCCGCTACATCAGCTGATCGGCAGTGAATATGTATCGCTGATTCACCCTGACGAAAGGGAAACCGGCAGACACAGGATGCTCGCACTGCTGGCCAGCGACATCGATGCGGTGGATCTGGAGCGCCTGTACTGGCGCAACGACCACAGTGAATTCTGGGGCCACCTGACCGGCCGTCGCCTTTACGCTGCCGATGGCAGCATGCTCGGCCTGGTCGGCAGCATTGCCGACATCAACGAACGCAAGCTGGCTGAAGCCGCCTTGCGCGAAAGCGAACAGCATTTCCGCACGCTGGCCAACAGCGGCTCGGCACTGATCTGGACATCCGGCCTGGACAAGGGCTGCAACTATTTCAACACAACCTGGCTGACATTCACCGGACGACCGCTGGAACGCGAACTGGGCAACGGCTGGGCGGAAGGCGTGCATCCTGATGACTTCGCTCGCTGCCTGGCCGTTTATGTTGATCACTTCGACCGCCAGCAGCCATTTTCGATGGAATATCGCCTGCGTAACGCCGACGGCGATTACCGCTGGATACGCGATGACGGTACGCCACGCTACGACAGCAAGGGTGAGTTCATCGGCTTCATCGGCTTCTGCTACGACATCACCCGCGAAAAGGCCACGGCTGATGAACTGCACCGCTATCGCCAGCACCTTGAAGAGCAGGTCGAACAGCGGACCCGGGATCTCCAGCGCGCAAAGGAGGCCGCCGAAACGGCCAACATCGCCAAGAGCGCCTTTCTCGCCAACATGTCGCATGAAATCCGGACACCGCTCAATGCGATCACCGGCATGGCCTACATGATCCGGCGGGCCGGGCTCAGTGAACAGCAAAGCGAGCGCCTGGACAAACTGGAAACCGCCAGCCGGCACCTGCTTGAGATCATCAACGCAGTGCTCGACCTGTCAAAAATCGAAGCCGGCAAATTCTCCCTGGAAGAAAACCAGCTCGATATCCCGGTCATGCTCGACAACATTGCTAGCATCCTGCAGGACAAGCTTCAGGAAAAAGGGCTGCGACTGGAAATCAGCCTACCCCCTGCGCTGCCGCCCCTGCTCGGCGACCAGACCCGACTGCAGCAGGCATTGCTCAATTACGCGGTCAACGCGGTCAAATTCACCGAAACCGGTAGCATTACCATCCACATAGAAGTCCTCGAACAATCGCCGCAAGATGCGTTGCTGCGTTTCTCGGTCAAGGACACGGGTATCGGGATTACAGCCGACATCCTGCCGCGCCTGTTCACCGCCTTCGAACAGGCCGACAACTCGACCACCCGGCGCTATGGTGGCACCGGGCTGGGCCTGGCGATCACCCGCAAGCTGGCCGGGATGATGGGCGGCGAGACAGGCGTCGACAGCCTGCCCGGCCGGGGCAGCACTTTCTGGCTGACCGCCCGCCTGCGCACCTGCCACTCATCCCGCCAGTCGGCAGCACCGATCCGGGAAAATTCGGCAGAAACAGGGCTGGGCAGCAATTTCGCCGGCCAGCGCATACTGCTCGTCGAGGACGAACCGATCAATCGCGAAATCAGCATCATGCTGCTCACCGATACCGGCCTGATCGTCGACATCGCCGAAGATGGCCGTCAGGCGGTGGCGGCCAGCAGCAGCCAGCATTACGCGTTGATCCTGATGGATGTCCAGATGCCGGGCATGAACGGCCTTGAAGCAACCCGGGTCATCCGTCAGAACCCCGCCTGTGCCGACATCCCCATCCTGGCAATGACGGCCAACGCATTTGTCGAAGACCGCGCCCAGTGCCTGGAAGCCGGCATGGATGATTTCATCCCGAAACCGGTCAACCCGGAAGAACTGTTCGCCAAATTGCTGAAATGGCTGGAAAGCGGGCGCCAGCCGCAGTGATCAATGCACCGTGCACACCATGCACGGATCGAACGAACGCACCACATGCTGCACCGTTGGCGGTGCGTCGTCGCCGGCAGGCAGGCCGACCAGGGCTTGTTCGAGCGCACCGGGCGTGCCTCCGGCATCGCGCGGGGAGAAGTTCCAGGTGGTCGGGGCAATGATCTGGTAGCGCTCGATGCGTCCACGCTTCACGCTCAACCAGTGGCCCAGGCCGCCACGGGCGGCTTCGACCAGGCCGACGGCGCTACCGCTGTCGGGTAGCGGAGCCGGCAGGCAGAACGGTTCGCCCGGCTCGATGGCGCGTACCCAGTTTTCCATCGCCGGAACGATGCGGGCGACTTCGACCATGCGGGCGACGATGCGCGCGGTGACGCTGCCGCCGTGCCGCTCAACCAGATCGCGCAGCAAGGGTTGGCCGGCGACCAGCTGCCGGGCCAGCGCGCCGGTTTCGACGACCTGCCCGGCGTAGCGCGGCGCCTTGCACCAGGTGTAGGCTCCGGCCTTGTCGGCATCGACACGCGTTTCGCCTTGTGCGGGCGGCAGGGGTTTGTCGCCAAATAGCCAGGAATGGCTGACATCTTCGGCGATTTTTGCCGTTTCCAGTGGGTCGACCGCAGCATTCGGCTGCCACAGACCAGCCGGGAAAAGTTCGTAGGCGCCGTACGACAGGAAACGATCGCTGGCCCGACCACAACCTGCCAGCCCGAGATCGCCGGCTGCCCGCAGGAAATGGGCGAAGTCGCTATCGCGCCCGGCGGCCCAGGCCTGCAGTGCGTCGAAGCTGCTCAGTCCGGCAAAGGCTTCAAGCGCATCGCCGAGCACCACGCCTTCGACGAAGGCGCGAAACTCGCGCAGCAAGGCCTGGATGCGGATACGTTCCGCTGCCGTCATCGCCTTGCTGCTGCCGCCCGGCTGCAGCGCCAGCGTGTGCGGCCAGCGGCCGGCGAGGAAGCCGGTCAGGTTGAAGAAGCGGGCGCGCGCCTGCAGCCAGGGTGCGACGGCGCTGCCGCGCTGGGCAGTGAAACGACGGGCGACCTCGCTGTGCCAGTTGCGGTCGACATAGGCGGCACGGGCAAAATCCGGCATGAAGAACAGATAGAAATGCGTCAGATGGTCGGCCAGGTTTTCCGTTGCCAGCACCAGCCGGCTGGCCAGTTGGCCGTTCGGTGGCGGCGTCACGCCGGCCAGCGCGGCCAGCGCCGAGGCCGCAGCGGCCGACTGGGCAACCGAGCAGATGCCGCAGATACGCGGCACGATGGCCAGCGCGTCTTCTGGCGGACGACCAACCAGCACTTGCTCGAAACCCCGGAACAGCGGCGAATTGACCCGTGCGGCAGCGACGTACCCGGCATCGACATCGAGACCGACCTCCAGGTCACCCTCGACACGGTTGAACGGACCAAGCTGGATGCGCTTCATTTTCCTGTCTTCTTCACCGACGGACGGACCACGGTATGGTCCTCGACCGCATTCTCGCGCACCCGTTTCGGCGTCGCCGACTTGGACAAGGCGGCCAGCGCAACGAACCAGGCTTTCGGCATGTCGGTCGGCAGGCCGACCGGAATGCCGGCGAGCTTGGGCGTTTCCTGGAAAGCGTGGCCGGGCGCCTCGAAACCCGGTTCGGTACAGGCGATGCAGGCGTAGCCGCCCTTCAGGCACGAACCGGCGCCGTTCCATGCCCGCGTGTTGCAGTCGGCGTGCGCCTGCGTACCCTTGCAGCCGAGGTTTTCCATCAGGCAACCGAGATCGGAATGCTTCAGTGCGCTGGCCTTGAATTCGTAGAACTCGTTGCGCGGGCAGCCGTGGTGGACCAGTTGTTCGGCGTACAGCAAGGGCCGGCCGACTTCGTCGAGGTCGCTTGCGGTCAACCCGTCAAAAGCCAGTTTTTCCAGCGTATCGACGATCCAGCCGGGATGCGTCGGGCAACCGGCGATATTCACCACCGGCAAGCCGCTCCGGGAGAGAAAACCCTTGCCGAGCAGGCCGCCCGGCGTATCGGTGTCGTACTGCAGACCGCAGGCTTCCAGCGGATTGCCCGGCGTGCTGGCCGAAAACCCGCCCCAGGCCGTGCACGAGCCGATGGCAAATACCCACTTCGCCTGCTCGGCCAGGCGCTGCACCCATTCGGTCAGCGGTCGGCCGCTACCGGCCATCAAATGAAACCTGCCGGTGCCGTTCGGCCCGCGCAGCATCGCTCCCTCGATACAGAGGACGTCGAATTCGCGCCGGCCGGCGGCGCAATCTTCAAGAATTGTCAGCGCTTCGTCGCCGCTGGCTTCGGACAGCGCCGGATGCCAGACGAACTCGATGCCGGCATCGCGCAGTTCGTCGAACAAGGGCCGCGGCTCGTGGCACAGCAGAGATTGCGTGCAGCCGCCGCAACCGCCGCTTTGCAGCCAGAGAACTTTCATTGGTCCCCCTGCCCTTCGTCGGCCAGACCGTAGCGCGCCAGCTTCGCGCGCAGGCCGACGCGCGACAGGCCGAGCTCGCGCGCGGCGCGCGACTTGTTGCCGTGATGCCGCTGCATGGCTGCCTGCAGCACGCGCAATTCGAGTTGTTCCATGCGCTCGCGCAGATTGCCGGAGAGTCCGTCGGTCCAGCTTTGCGTGGCTTGGCATGCGTCGACCGCAGGACCTTGGCGCAACCTCGGCGACAGCACGTCCATCCCCAGGGTTTCGCCATCGGCCAGCGCCACCATGCGCAGGATTTCATTCTGCAGTTCGCGCACATTGCCCGGCCAGGCGTAGGCCGCGAATACCGCCAACACCTCGGCGGAAAAACCGGTCACGCGCTTGCCCAGCGCGGCGCAACTCTGCTCGAGGATACGCACGGCCAGCAGCGGCAGATCCATCGGCCGGTGGCGCAAAGGCGGCACATGCACCGGGATGGTCGCCAGCCGGTAATAGAGATCCTCGCGGAAACGGCCGGTCCGCACGTCTTCTTCTAGGTCGCGGTTGGTTGCGGCAATCACCCGGACATCGACCGACACCGACTTGTTGCTGCCGAGCGGGCGAAACTCGCCTTCCTGCAGCGCACGCAGCAACTTGACCTGGAAGGCCGGGCTGGTTTCGCCGATTTCGTCGAGGAACAGGGTGCCGCCGTCGGCCTGCTGGAACAGGCCGATGCGGTCATCGACGGCGCCAGTGAAGGCGCCGCGCTTGTAGCCGAACAATTCGGATTCAAGCAGGGTATCCGGGACCGCGCCGCAGTTCTCGGTAATGAAGGGCTTGTCGGCGCGATTGCTCTCGTAATGGATGGCACGGGCAATCATTTCCTTGCCGGTGCCGGATTCGCCGGTGACCATCACCGACAGGTCGTACGGCGCGATGCGACCGACCAGATCGCAGACCGGATCGAGCGGACTGCCCGGCCCGCGGACCAGCGCGGCCAGGCCGAAGACCTTGCGTGCCTTGTCCTGCTTGCTGTCGACGCGGCGCCGCAGCACCGGCTCGGCGGTGCGCAGGTCCAGGCTGAGGCGCTGGTTTTCCTGCTGCAGCCGCCATACCTCGGCGGCGCGCTGCAGCGTCAGCAACAATTGCTCGGGCTGCCAGGGTTTGAGCAGGTATTGCCAGATGCCGGCTTCGTTCACGCCGCTGATGATGTCCTCGGCGTCGGTATAGCCGGACAGAATGATGCGCACGATGTCCGGCCAGCGCTGGCGCACTTCCTTGAGGAACTGGACGCCGGTGGTGCCGGGCATGCGCTGGTCGCAGAGGATGACGCGGATGCCTGCGGTCGACTGCTCCATTTCGAGGATTTCCATCCCCTCGACCGCGCCGGACGCGCAGAACACCTCGAAATCTTCTTCCAGCGTGCGCCGCAAGGCTTCCTGCGAGCGCAACTCGTCATCAATGACGAGTACGGCAGGCAGGCGGCGCAACACGGGTGAGCTCATGCGGGTATCTTCCAGTCGAGATCGCGGTGACGCGCCAGATGGCGCGGCGTCCACGAATGCGGGCTTTTCTCGACGAAATGATAACGCGCGACGTGATACGACGGGTCGAAGCCGTAGAAATTGCGCCGCATCGCTGCCAGTTCCTCTTCCCGATATTGCGCCAGCGGCTTCACCGCTTCGTCGGCGGCGCGGCGGGCAACTTTGTCTGCCAGTTGGCTGACGAAATCGGGCGCGTGCGCCAGTTCGGCTGCCCGGCGCGCGACATCGACGGTGAAGCCGGGCGCCGGCAGGCAGGCGTCGTAGAAACCCAGACGCACCGCCTCGGCAGCGGACATCGGCAGGCGATGGCGCATGATCGCCGCCGCGCCGTCGGCGCCGACGCGGGGCGGTAGCAGATAGGTCCAGAACTCCGAACCGAACAGGTTGCCCATGTTCTTGTAATGCGGATTGAGCATGACCCCGTCGCGCGCCCACACCTGATCGCAGGCACGGGCGAGGAAGCAGCCGCCGGCCCCGGCATTGGCGCCGACGGCGGCAACGGTCAGTTGCGTCGTGCAGCGCAGGATGGCCTCGGCCAGATCGTCGATTGCGTTGATGTTGGCCCAGGATTCATCCGGCGGACTGTCGGCCGACTCGATCACGTTCAGATGAATGCCGTTCGACCAGAAATCGGCACCGCCGCGCAGCACGATGACGCGCACTGGTTGCGTCGTCGCCCAGCGGAAAGCCTCGGTCAGCCGTCGGCACTGCGCCGTGCTCATCGCCCCGTTGTAGAAATTGAAGGACAGGAAACCGACGCCGTCCGCCGCTTCCCAGGCGATGTCCTGCCAGGTCGGGTGCGCTGCCTTGTCCCAGCCAGCCAGCGGCTTTTCCGGCAACAGGGCGGCTTCCGGGAAGGCCAGCGCGGTTGGCAATTTGATGCGGCCGGGACGTTTGACGTGGCCGATCCATACCGCGCCATCGACGGTCGCCCGACAGACTGCTGTTTCACGCCGCGCCAGCAATTCGCCCGGAGCGCCGCGCAATTCACTTTCCGGGTGCGCATCGAACAGGTGGCAGGGCGAGTCGAACAATTCATCGGCAACCCCGGGAAAACCATCGGCAGCATGCAGACAAGCGAGGATTTCTGCGGTCGACTGCGTTTTCCAGTCGATTTTCCGGTCAGCCTGCCGCATCAACGGATGCGCCACACCGGGCACGCGCTGCGGCACGAAGTCACCCGCCGTCAGGCGCTCGACTGCCTGCAGCACGGCGCGCACCGCCGCTTCAGTCACTTCATTGCGATACAGCGAAGCCTTGGCGGCCGGGCGCATGGCAAATGTCGCGCTGGCCCACACCGGCCCGGCGTCCATTTCGGCCTCGGCCTGCAGCACCGTGACACCCCAGCTTTTTTCGCCGCGCCGGATCGCCCAGTCCAGCGCCGACGGGCCGCGATCGCCGGGCACGCCGGGATGGACGACGAAACACGGCAGAACCGACCACACCGAGGCCGGAATCGCCCGCTTCAGGAAAGGCGCCAGCAACAGGTCGGGGCGGAAACGTTCGACCGCCTCCTCGGTGACCGAATCGGCAATGTCGAACTCGACGCTGAGTTCATGCCCACGCGCCGCCAATTCGCAAAAAAGGCGCTGCGTAAGACTGTTGAAACTGTGCGTTATGAATAATATCCGCATGTTGTGTAAGTTTTTTCACCAGACCAAAAAAGAACAAAGCCAGTAACCACGCGGGATTGCGGGCACATTCCGGATACATTGTGCTGAATTATGACCTTCGCCATATTTTTCAATCACTTGGCTTTCGCTAGGATGCGCGAAAACATATCAGGGAGTTAACAACATGACCGCAGCTCAGCGCAAACCATCTCGTTCGCGGACCGCCGCCAAGGTCCGTCCGGAATACATCGCCGCCGTACGTTACCCCGACGGCAGCCGCGATCTGTTCCACGTCCGCAACGCCGACAGCCTCGCCGACGCCCGCGAAATGGTCCTGCTCGAAGTCGGCGACGTGCGCAGCCTGCTGCTTGCCCGACGCCACTGAACACCTTCAGCAAATCCGCGGCAACTGCTCGCCGCTCAGCCAGTCCACAATGCGCCGGCCACCAAAAGCCGTCGTCATCTGAACGAAATGATGATCGTCGGCATGCACCCGGCCGATGATCGCCGCCTGCTCACCGAGCGGATGCGTGCGCATTGCGGTCAACAGGGTTTCAGCGTCATTTTCCCCGCAGATCGCGACCAGTTTGCCTTCATTGGCGACATAAAGCGGGTCCAGACCGAGTAGTTCGCAGGCTGCATTGACCGCCGGCTGCACCGGCAACGCCTTTTCCTGCAACATCATGCCGACGCCCGACTGGCGGGCGATCTCGTTCAGCGTCGTGGCCAGCCCGCCGCGCGTCGGATCACGCAGCACGCGGATGTCGGCAGCGCTCGCCAGCAGCATCTCGATCAGTCCGTGCAGCGCGGCCGTGTCGGAAACAATGGGTGACTCGAAGCCCAGGCTCTCGCGCTCGGCCATGATCGCCATGCCATGGTCGCCGAGCGTGCCGGAAATCAGGATCACATCGCCCGGCCGCGCCCGCCGCCCCGACAACTCGCGCCCCGGCGGCACGACGCCGACGCCGGTAGTGGTGATGAACACCCCGTCACCCTTGCCGCGCTCGACCACCTTGGTATCGCCGGTCACCACCGGCACCCCGGCATCCCTCGCCGCCGCTGCCATGCTCTGCACGATGCGCGCCAGCTCGCCGAGCGGAAAGCCTTCTTCGAGGATGAAACTGGCCGCCAGGTACAGCGGCTTCGCCCCCATCACCGCGACGTCGTTGATCGTCCCATGCACCGACAGGCAACCGATGTCACCGCCCGGAAAGAACAGCGGCGAGACGACATGGGCATCGGTCGCCATGACCAGCCGACCCTCACCGGTCGCCGGCAGCACGGCGCCGTCGTCGCCCTGACCGAGATACTCGTTGCCGAGGTGGCGGGCGAACAGTTCATCGATCAACTGCGCCATCGCGCGACCACCGGAACCATGGGCCATGTCGACCTGGCCGTGTTTGAGGTCGAGGGGGCGGATGTAGGTTTTGCGGGGTTCGCTCATGATGTTAATTGGCGGCTTTGATGTTTAATGAGGGGGGTTTCGCGCTTGAGGCGCGCCTTACTTTCTTCTTGCTTCGCCAAGAAGAAAGTAAGCAAAGAAGAAGGCGACCCTGGGTCGGTGCCGGCTGCGCCGGTTCCCTGCGCTACTCGAAACGCCGGGCGGCTGCGGAACTCGGGGCTGCGCCCCTCAAACACTCCTCGCCGAAAGCCCCCGGCATTCCTGCGTTGCTCGGCACCTCTCAAGGGGCCCGGAAAAACAGCCGTACTCGGAGCGTTTGCCCGTTGATTCAGGACGCCTTTCGGGTCCCCATGTGCAGCGCCGAGCAACGGAGCTGGCGGCGGAAAAAGGGCGAGGACTGTCTGAGGGGCGAAGCCCCGAGTTCCGCAGCCCCCGCCGACAGCGAGTAGCGCAGGGCAGTCGGCAACGCCGACCGCGTAACCTGGGGTCGCCTTTTCTTTGGCTACTTTCTTTTGGCGAAGCAAAAGAAAGTACGCCCGCGCCTCAAGCGCGGAACCCGGCCGCAGTGAAACGGAACACGCCTCAAACATCCTTATACCGCCCATACGTGTAGTGCGCCGCACAAGCCCCCTCCGACGACACCATGCACGACCCCACCGGATTCTCCGGTGTACACACCGTCCCGAATATCTTGCAGTCCTGCGGCCGCTTGACCCCGCGCAGGATCGCCCCGCATTCGCAGGCCTTGTGGTCGGGCACCGACGAATAGTCGACCGGAAAGCGCTTTTCGGCATCAAATTCGGCGAACGTGCTGCGAATGCGCAGCGCCGAGTACGGTAAAACATTCAAACCGCGCCATTCGAAATTCTTGCGCATTTCGAAGACCTCGGCGACCAGCGCCTGCGCCTTCAGGTTGCCGTTGCGGTCAACGGCGCGCGAGAACTCGTTTTCGACTTCGGCGCGGCCTTCGTTGACCTGGCGGATCAGCATGCGGATCGCCTGCATCACGTCGAGCGGCTCGAAGCCGGCGATGACCACCGGTTTGCGGTATTCCTCGGCGAAGAATTCGTAGGGCCGGCTGCCGATGATCGTCGACACGTGCGCCGGGCCGACGAAGCCGTCGAGCGGCACGGTGCCCCACTGGCGCACTTCCGGCGATTCGAGGATGCTCGATATCGCCGACGGCGTCAGCACGTGACAGCAGAGCACCGAGAAATTCTTCAGCCCGAGCGCGGCGGCCTGCTTGATCGCCACCGCCGTCGGCGGTGTCGTGGTTTCGAAGCCGATGGCGAAGAAGACGACCTGTTTGTCGGGATTTTTCTGCGCCAATGCCACGGCGTCGGCACTCGAATAGACCATGCGGATGTCGCCGCCTCTGGCCTTTGCCTTCAGCAGCGACAGGCTGTCGGAAGCCGGCACGCGCAGGCAGTCGCCGTAGGTGCACAGCGTCACGCCCTCGTCGAGCGCCAGCCGGATCGCCTGGTCGACGCGGCCGATCGGCAGCACGCACACCGGGCAGCCGGGGCCGTGGATCATGCGGACGTTGTCGGGCAGCAGGTCGGTGACGCCGTAGCGCGAGATGGCGTGCGTGTGGCCACCGCAGAACTCCATGAAATGGTAGTGGCGGGCTGGGTCAGCTTCGGCGCGGATGCTGGCGGCGATCTTCTGCGCCACCTCGCCGTCGCGGAATTCGTCGATGTATTTCATCAGTGCAGCGTCAATCCGTCGCCATCTGCGGTCAACTGCCCCATTTCGGCAAAAAGCTTGAGCGTCTGCTCGGCTTCTTCCGGATCGAGCTTGTTCAGCGCGTAGCCGACATGGACGATGACGTAATCGCCGACGGCAACGCCATCGACCAGCGACAGCGAAATTTCCTTGCGCACGCCGGCAAGATCGACGACGGCGTTGTCGTTGTCGCGCAGTTCGACGACTTGCGCGGGAATGGCCAGACACATGTTGCTTCCCTCCTGGTTCAGGTCCGGCCGGCCAACCGGCGGAAGAATCCGCGCCGGTCGACCGGTGGCCTGGGCGCCGTTGCTGCCGGCAGCGGCGCAAACGGCAAATCGAAAAGTACTGCCAGCGCATCCATCGCCGCTGTCAGTGCTGCGTCCTGCCCGGCCAGTTCGGTCACCGGCGCCAGGATCGGACAGAAGAAGCTGCGCGGCACGTCGGCATCGTCGGCGTGTTCGGACAGCATGTCGAGGTCGCCGGCCGGGAAGCCGACGCGCAGCCGTTCACCATCGGCCAGATCGCGCCACAGCTCACCGCCGCCGGGCAGCAACAGCAGGTGGATGAACCACGGCGTGAGCACCGTGCCGATCCAGTCGCCGCGATAGCGGCGGAAACCGGCGATATCGACGCTCAGTTCCGGATGACCGGCAGCGCTGCCGGCGACCTGCTGAAAGCGCCGGTAGCGGGCCAGCACCTGCGCCGCCGGGTTGTCCGGGTAGGGCACGGCTATCGAAATTTCGTTCATGCATTCACTCCCTGTTCCTGTGCACGCCGCGCCACCCAGGCCTGACCGAGCGCCAGACCGCCGTCGTTGGGCGGCACCTGACGCGCCTGCAGCAGTTCGACGCCGGCTTCAGCCAGGTGCGCCTGCAGCGCATCGACGAGCAGCGCATTCATCGCGCAGCCGCCAGCGATGGCTATTTTCGCAAGTTTTTCGCGGTCGACCGCAAACAATGCCCATTCCGCCAAACCGGCCGACAGCGTTGCATGAAACAGCGCCGCGCCGTAAGCGGGATCGCGGCAATCGAGCAGTGTCGGCAGCAGTGGCGACAGGTCGAGTTCGCCGCCGGCCAGTTGGTAGCCGCCGGGCAAGGGATCGACCGGACCGTGGCCGGCCGCCAGGCCTTCCAGCGCCATCGCCGCTTCGCCTTCGTAGCGCGCCACAGCGCAGACACCGAGCAGGCCGGCGACGGCGTCGAACCAGCGGCCGAGGCTGGAGGTCGGCGGGCAACGCAGGCGCCGGGCGAGCATCGTCAGCAGCGGCCCGGCATCGCGCTGCGGCCAGGTGCGCTGCAGCCAGTCGCCGATGCGATGCCCCTGACCGCCGGCGTGCAATGCCGCAACCGCCATGCGCCACGGTTCGCGGGCAGCGCGGTCGCCACCGGGCAGGGCGAGCAGCCGCAAATGACCGAGACGACGGCAGTCGGCGCCGTCGACCCGCAGCAGTTCGCCGCCCCAGGCGCCACCATCCGGGCCAAGACCGACGCCATCCAGCGCCAGCCCGATGATCGGCTCGTTGACGGCATGTTCGGCGCAGATCGCGGCAATATGGGCATGATGATGCGCAACAGCCAGCGCCGGCACACCGAGTTCGCCGGCCAGGCGCAAGGCCAGTTGCGTCGACGGGTAATCGGGATGCAGGTCGTGGGCAATCAGTGCCGGCCGGCAGTCGAGGATGGCCAGCAGATGGCCGACGGTTTCTTCGAGGAAGGCGATGCTGGCGGCGTTGTCGAGGCTGCCGACATGCTGCGACAGGAAGGCCTCGCGACCGCGGACAACGCACACCGTGTTCTTCAGGTAGGCACCGAGCGCCAGCACCGGCGGGCCATCGTCGGCCAGCGCGACCGGCAGCGGCACGTAGCCGCGCGCCCGGCGGATGAAATGCGGGCCGGCGCGCAGCACCGAATCGTCGCAGCGAACGACGATGCCGCGGTCGTGTTCCAGAAAGGCGTCGGCAATGCCGGCGAGACGTTCATGCGCCTCGTCGTTGTCGATAACCAGCGGCTCGCCATGCGGATTGGCGCTGGTCATCACCAGCAGCAACGGGCTTGCCTGCGTCAGCCAGCCGGTTCCCGCCGGACGGCCGGCGGCTTCGTGCCAGAGCAGCAGATGCAAGGGCGTCGCCGGCAGCATGACGCCGAGCCGGGACAGGCCCGGCGCGACCTCCGCCAGTTCGCTGTTGCCTTTCGCGCACAGCACGATCGGCGCCGCCGGGCTGCGCAGCAGCGCCAATTCGGCCGCGCCGATCCGCGCCTGGGCGGCCAGCGACGCGGCGTTCAGGCCCATCACCGCGAAGGGTTTGGCCTCGCGCTGCTTGCGCCGGCGCAGTTCGGCCACCGCCTGGGCGTTGTCGGCGGCGCAGGCGAGGTGAAAACCGCCCAACCCCTTGATCGCGACGATCGCGCCGTTTTGCAGCAATTCCACCGTTTTTGCCAGCGGATCACCGTCGACCGCAGCACCGCTGGCGTCGAGCAGGTGCAGGCGCGGGCCGCAATCCGGGCAGCAGGTGGTTTCGGCGTGGAAGCGGCGATCAGCAGGATCGGCATATTCGGCGGCGCAGGCCGGGCACAGCGGGAAAGCGGCGAGGCTGGTGCGTACCCGGTCATATGGCAGACCGGCGCTGACGGTATAACGCGGGCCGCAATGCGTGCAGGTAGTGAAGGGGTAACGCCAGCGCCGACTGGCCGGATCGCAGATGTCGGCGATGCACGCCGGGCAGATCGCCGCATCCGGGCCGATGGCCGTGGCCAGCACGCCGGACAGGCTGTCGCGGATGATAAAGCCGGGCGCCAGCGCCTCGTCGCAGGCGTCGTTGTCGATGCCGTCGACGCGGGCCAGCGCCGGTATTTCCTGCGGCAAGCGGGCGAGGAATTCCGGCAGTTTTTCGCCGTCGACCGCAATCGTCACGCCGGCGCCATCGTTGCGCACCCAGCCGGCCAGCCCGAGTTCGCCGGCCAGCTGCCAGACGTAGGGGCGAAAACCGACGCCCTGGACCAGTCCGCGAATGCGCAGCAGGCGAGCGCTCACTTGGCCGCCGAACTTTGCTCCAGGCGACGCTCCAGCTCGGCGATACGGGCCTTGAGCGCGTCCACGGTCAGCGCGCGCTGGCTGCGCCGGGCGTCGAGGCCGCTTTCGATCCACGCCAGCCAGGCGTCCATGCCTTCGCCACTGGTCGCCGAAACGCGGAAGATGCGCAGGCGCGGATTGACGCGGCGGGCGTTGGCTTCGGCCAGGTCAGCGTCGAACTGCAGATGTGGCAGCAGGTCGCATTTGTTGAGCAGCATCACGTCGGCAGCGGCGAACATGTCCGGGTACTTGAGCGGCTTGTCCTCGCCTTCCGTCACCGACAGGATCGCCACCTTGTGCTGCTCGCCGAGGTCGAAGGCGGCCGGACAGACGAGGTTGCCGACGTTCTCGATCAGAAACAGCGAGCCGTCGGCCGGGCGCAGACGCTCCATCGCGTGACCGACCATGTGCGCGTCGAGATGGCAGCCCTTGCCGGTGTTGATCTGCAGCGCCGGCACGCCGGTGGCGCGGATGCGCTCGGCGTCGTTGGCGGTCTGCTGGTCGCCTTCGACGACCTGGATGGCGACGCGCTCACGCAAGCGTTCGATGGTCTTCACCAGCAGCGTCGTCTTGCCGGAACCGGGGCTGGACACGAGATTCAGCGCAAAGACGCCATGCTCATCGAACCAGGCGCGGTTCTTCGCGGCGTAACCGTTGTTCTTGCCGAGGATGTCCTGCTCGATCTGCACCATCCGCGCCTGGCTCATGCCGGGCACATGCGCCCGGGCCGGGCCGCTGCCGTAATCGAGATCGGCACCAGCGTGGTGGTGATGATGCTCGTGGGCATGTTCATGCTGATGGGCGCCGTGATGGACATGCGGGTGTTCGTGCTCGCTGCCGTCATCATGCCGGTGCGGGTGCGCATGGGCGCCGGCCGTGCTGGCAGCGCCATGGTCGTGCGCGTGCTCGTGGTCATGCCCGTGGGCATGGTGATGGACGGTGCCGTCGGCATGAACATGCGCATGTTCGTGCGCCCCGCCTTCGATCCGGACTTCGCCGTCACCGCATCCGCAAACTGTACACATCCTCGTCTCCTTCTATTCGATTGCGATTTCCCTGACCCGCATTTCGGTGCCACCGGTCGGCTGGACCTGGTGGCTGCCGCAGACCGGGCAGGCGCCGTACAACTCGCTCATCGCCACCGTCGCCGCGCACGGCATGCACCAGCCGGCGCCCGGTACGGCGACGATTTCCAGCGCCGCGCCATCGGCGATGCCGCCCTTGGTCACGACGTCGAAACAAAAGCGCAGCGCTTCCGGCTCGACCGACGACAACTGGCCGATTTCGAGCACGATCAGACCGACCCGGGCGGCGTTCTCGCGCCGCGCGGTGTCCTCGACCAGCTCAATGATGCCTTCGGCCAGCGACATTTCATGCATCTTTCCACTCCACTTCGTAGGGCAGGCACGGATCGAGCGCCAGGATCGCCGTTTCCAGACCAATCCTCGCCGCCCCCGCCGACTCGAAACAACGCCCGGCGAGCAATGCCGCCAGCGCTTGCGGGCCGGCGAAACAGGCATCGGTCGGCGCTTCGAGATGATACCGCTTCACCTTGCCTTGCTCGATGGCGATCGCGTGCGTCAGGATGCCACGCGCGGTGACACTTTGCGCCACCCCGACCCCGTCGCCGCCAGCGGCGACCAGCGGAAACGGCTGGCTGGCCTCGAGTGCGGCGGCAGCGCGGGCAACGTCGGCGATGCGCGCCAGCCAGGCAGCGGCGATGTCGTTCGGCGCCGGTGGCCGTGGTGGCACTTGCGGCGAACTCCCGCCGGCCTGCCACCAAACCAGCCAGGCGGCCGGGTCTGGCGTCGGCCAGTTCGGCGCAATGTTGCGGTCGACCAGCGTTTTCCGGCATTTTTCCACCAGCGGACACAACGTTTCATCGATCAGCCGACGGGTCGCGGCAAGGCCGTCGACACCGAGGCGTGCGCTGCGCCAGGCGGCGAATTCATCGCGCGCCGGCACCAGTCCGCAGGCCACGGGCCAGTCGAGGAGCAGGCGCCACAGGTTCTCGTGCAGCATTTCCAGCCACAGCAAACGGTCGTCGAGCGCGCTGCGCTCAAACTGCCGACCGTCGGCCACCGCCAGCGCCGCCTGCGCGGTGAAGCGCTGGGCTTCGGCGCACAAGGCGTAGAGATGCGGAACCAGGCGCACCGCAGCGTCGGGGTTCTGGCCGACGAACAGTCGCGTCATCGCCGGCCGTTCGAGGACGACTGCGTCGATGCGCACGCTACCGTCGGTGAAGGCAGCGCGGATCTGCAGCGTGCCGGCCGGATTCATCCGCGCAGGCCGAGAAAGGCGCGGCGACTGGCCGGCGCCGCATCCACCGGTGCCGCCGGGACGGCGAGCGGGTCGTTGAACAGCGCGGTGATCGCCGCCAGCGCGGTCAGCCGGGCCTGCTCGTGGCTGACGAATTCGCCGGCCGGCGAGAACAGCGAACACAGGTGGTAACGGCCCAGGCGGTCCTCGTCAGCAACGATGAATTCATAGACGCCGGACGGAAAGGACCAGTCGTAGTGGCTGCCGGCCAGGGCTGCCGGCCAGTCGGCGTGGCCGGGCAGGCAGAGCAGGTTGATCGCCCACGGCGTGACCAGCGCGCCGACCCAGTGACCGGTCTCGGCCAGACGGAAGCCGATGGCCTCGACCACCAGCGCCGGGTTGCAGATCGGCAGACCGGCCATCCGCGTCGCCGCGATGTCGGCAAAAACGTCGGCGATTGCGGTCGACGGGTCCTGCGACCAGATTTTCACGCCGGCAGCACCATGAACTTGTGCTTGCCCGCGTCGCAGCCGGGGCAGCACCAGTCGTCGGGCAGTTCGGCGAACGGCGTGCCAGGCGCGATGCCGCGCACGTCGTCACCTTCGGCCGGATCGTACACCCACCAGCACACGCCGCATTCGAGGCGATCGTCAGGCTGCACGGCGCGGAAGCTGCCTTCGAAAATCACGCCGGCTCCGCCATCATCGCCAGGTATTCCTGCAGACGTTCGAGCGAATCGGCGAAGTCGTCGTCGGCAGCGAGCGCGACTTCGGGAACGCCGACGATCTCGATCGAATTGAGGATCAGCGCGTCCATGCTGTTGAAGTACTGCACCCACCAGACGTTCTTCAGCCGCGTGCTGGTGATCCGGCAGTTGCCGTAGCCGCGCGACAGGATCGATACCTCGCGGTGGCCGAGCCAGCCGTAGAGCGTGTCGAGGTCGGCCTCGCTGACCGGCAGCAGGCTCAGGTTGATGACGTGGGCGGCGTCGCCGGGTTGCCAGGCAGCCGCCTGCATGCGGATTTCCTCGACCAGCGCCTGGGCATTCATGCAGCCGGCGGGGTACTCCGGCAGCGCCAGCGTACTGCCGGCGCAGGCTTGCATGGTGTCGAGCAGAACGCCGGGAATGGCGCCGGTTTCGAGGCGGTCGGCGACGAAGCGGCCGTCGTCGGCGACTTCGAGCACGCGCCAGAAACCGGCAAAGGCGGTTTCCTGGACGCGCCAGTGGCGCGGCGCGGTGGTGAAGGCGCTGACTTCGCCGAAGCCGAGCGACTGGTTGATCAGTTCGCGCACTGCGGCTGGCTGGCCGAGCAGCTCGAGGCTGGCGCCGCCGGCCAGGCCTTCGCGGCCAGCGGCGGCGATGAAGTCGCCGAGCAGGCCGAGCACGGCGGCCACCGCGTCGGGCGCGGCGTCATCCGGCAGGTAAGGCGCGGAAAAAGTCCGCATGCCTTGCGGCATCGGCAGGTAGGCCGGGGCTTCGTCGCCCTGCGAGCCGGGGCCGGTCATTGGCCCCATGGTAACGACAGAAATCGGAAAAGGACGCAGCGTGGACGGGTTCATGCGCAGGCTCCAGTCTGACCGGCATCACGCACCGGGATGGCAATCGGGCGCGGCCGGGCCGGGCCGGCGGCAAGGCGGGCAATCTCGTCGCGGTATTCCTGCCAGTCGCGGATGCCGTTGAGGCTGCCGAGGTAGTCGCCGTCGCGCAGGAAGACGACCGCCGGCGCACGCGCCACGGCAAAGCGCTGCATCAGCGCCGGTGCCGCTTCCGGGCCGGCGACCAGACGGGCAACGTCGGCACCGAGGCCGTTCAGCGCTTCCGGCAGGATCACGCAGGCATCGAGGATTTCCAGGTTGCGCTGCGGGTCGTCGGTCAGCAGCAGCGCCGCCAGGCCGGCGGGGAATTGCGGATTTTCGCGGTCAACCCGCGAAAATCCGTGTTTTTGCTGCATCCGGGCGAGCGCGGTTTCGAGGCGATCGAGCGAGGTCGGGCCGGCTTTCAGTTCGAGACTCATGGGTTTTGCGTCCTCAGAAATTCAGGCAGTTGCGGTTCGCGGTCGAGATCGGCGAAGAAGGCGGAAAGATCGGTGGCACCGGCGTTGACCGCAGAAAGCGCGGCCAGCGCGGCATTGACGGCAGCGGCGCGGTCAGCCGGAATGACTTCACGGGCGGCATCGAGAAAACACAGCAGCCAGGTCCCCGGCGGCTGCGCACCGACCAGCCGGATGTCGATCGACACCTCGCCATTGCGTCCGTGACAACGGGCGAAATGCTCGCCGCAGTCCAGCACCTGGACGGGAATGCCGAGGCACATCAGGCGGCTTCCGTATTGAGAAAGCGCGCGTCGCCAAGCCGGTAGGCCTGCTCGGCCGATGGCCGGCCGGCTTCGTAGACATCCATCGCCAGCGCCCGGTCGGTAATCGCCTCGGCGCCGCCTTCGCGGATGCTGCCGACGACGCCCCAGCGTTCCAGCCAGTCGAGCGCCAGATTCAGCGCCGGCACCATCTGCGCCTTGACCACGTCGCGCAGGCTGCCACCGTAGTCTTCGAGCTCTTCCGGCTGGACACCGATGAGCACCAGTTCGGCCGGCAGCTTGTCGGTCAGCTCAGCGGCCATCAGCACTTCCTGGAAACCGGTCTGGTGCAGGCTCATCTTCTTGGCGCCCATGAAGCGCGGCACCTGGTCGCCGACCACCTCGCGCAGATCGCCCAGCGCGTCGCCATAATCGACGGCGTCGAAGACCAGCAGGCAATCGGCTTCCTGGACGTAGGGCAGCAGGTACAAGCCCTGCGTGCCGCCGTCCATCACCGTGACGTTGTCGGGAAAGCACCAGCCGGCGTTGAGCGCCTCGACGCAACGCACGCCGAAGCCTTCATCGGCCCACAGCAGGTTGCCGATGCCGAGCACGAGTATCCGTTTTTCCATCGCTCAGTCCTTGAACATGCGCCAGCCGGAGATCATCGTCGAGATCAGCGACTGCCGGCTCATGATGTCCTCACGGATGGCTGCGTAGATATGGATGACGGCGAAGGTCATCATGATCCACATGCCCAGCCGGTGCAGGTTGTGCACCTGCAGCGAGCCACCGAGCGCCGGAATCACCCAGCCGAACAGCGTATCGCTCCAGGTGCCGAGACCGGCACCTTCGCTGTACAGCGCAAAGCCGGTGAACACCATGCCGACTGCCAGCACCGTGAAAAAGAAGAACATCATCAGCTGCGCCATCGGATTGTGGCCGACGTATTTCTTCGGCGTCTTTTCCAGGAACAGATACCAGCGCAACTCGAAGAAGACTTCACTCCACCATTGCCGGTTGGTGATCGGCAGCTTGAAGATCTGCTTGGCGTGGTGATTGCCGACGAAGGCCCAGTAGATGCGGCCGAGCAGACCGATGGCAAAGATGTAGGCAGCGGCGAAATGGGCAAAACGGATATAGCCCATCAGGAAGTTGTCCGAAGCCTCACCGGGCATCGTCGGCAATGGCAGGCCGATGAAATACCCGGTCACTGCCAGCACCACCATGGCCAGCGCGTTGATCCAGTGCCACAGGCGGACCGGCGCTTCGTAAACATAGATCGAACGCACCTGCTTGCCGTGCCGTTCGGCCTCCAGCATGTCCTGTTGTGAAAGCATGATTGCCTCCTTTCCGGACCGCTCAGCGGACCTTGACCGTCGTCATTTCCTGTCCGTCCGGGCTCATCACGTGCGTCGAGCAGGCCAGGCAGGGATCGAAGGAATGCAGCGTGCGCAGGATTTCCAGCGGTTCGTCGGCCTTGGCCACCGGGGTGTCCATCAGCGACGCTTCGAACGCACCGATCTGGCCCTTGTGGTCGCGCGGACCGCCGTTCCAGGTGGTCGGCACGACGCACTGGTAGTTGTCGATCTTGGTGTCCTTGATCTTGATCCAGTGACCGAGCGCACCGCGCGGGGCTTCGGTGAAGCCGACGCCCTTGGCTTCCTTAGGCCAGCTCGACGGATCCCATTTCTCGATATTGGCGGTGTTGAGATCGCCCGCCTTGAGATTGGTCATCAGCTTGTCGAACTCGCGGCTCTGCAGCTTGACGCAGTACGCCGTCTCCAGGCCGCGCGCGGCGGTCCGGCCAAGCGTCGAGAACAGCGCGGTCACCGGCACGTCGAGGTGCTTCAGCGCGCCTTCGACCAGACCGTGGATTTCCGGGTATTCCTTCGGCTGCAGGTAACCCAGCACCATCCGCGGCAGACAGCCGACTTCCATCGCGTGACCGCGCCAGCGCGGGGCCTTGATCCACGAATACTTGGCGCCCTCGTCGAGCTCCTTGATGTTGGTCTTGGTGCCCTTGGTGTTCGGGCCGAGGACGAAGTTCGGCTCGGTGACGCCGTCCCACGGATGCAGGCCGAGGTTGTCGTCCGGGTACTTGTACCAGCTGTGGGCGACGTATTCCTGAACCTGTTCCGGATCACGCAGATCGACCGGATGAATCTCGTCGAGCTTGCCGTTGATGATGGCGCCGCGCGGCAGCAACAGATTGCCGGCCGAGTAGTCGTTGGCCGTCTTCGGAATGTCGCCGTAGGACAGCAGGTTCTTCGACGACAGGCCGCCGCCGTACAGCCAGCCCTTGTAGAAGGAGCCGATGGCCAGCAGGTCGGGAATGTAGACCTGTTCGACAAACTCGGTACAGCGGTCGATGATGCTCTTGACCAGGTTCAGCCGTTCCATGTTGATGGCGCCGACCGCCCCCGCGCCTTCGAGGTTGATCGCGCAGGGCACGCCGCCGACCAGCCAGTTCGGATGCGGATTCTTGCCGCCGAAGATGGTGTGCACCTTGACGATTTCCTTCTGGAAATCGAGAGCCTCCAAATAGTGCGCCACCGCCATCAGGTTGGCTTCCGGCGGCAGCTTGTAGGCCGGGTTGCCCCAGTAGCCATTCATGAACGGGCCAAGCTGGCCGGAATCGACGAACTTCTTCAGGCGATTCTGGATGTCGCGGAAATAGCCCGGCGACGACAGCGGCCACGACGAAATGCTCTGCGCCAGCGCCGACGTTGCCTTCGGATCGGCCTTCAGGGCCGACACGACGTCGACCCAGTCGAGCGCGTGCAGGTGGTAGAAGTGCACCAGATGGTCGTGAATGTAGAGATTCAGCTGCATCAGGTTGCGGATGGTGTTGGCGTTTTCCGGAATCTGGATGGCCAGCGCATCTTCAACCGCACGCACCGAGGTCAACGCATGGGTACCGGTACAGACGCCGCAGATGCGCTCGGTAAAAGCCCAGGCATCGCGTGGATCGCGGCCCTTGAGGATGACTTCCAGACCGCGCCACATGGTGCCGGTGGATACCGCGTTGCGGATGACGTTGTTGCTGTCGAGATTCACTTCCACCCGCAGGTGGCCCTCGATGCGGCAGACCGGGTCAACGACGACGCGCTTGCCGGAATTGTCGAGCTTGAAGCCCTGGGTTTCGTAAGCGCTCATCTTATTTCTCTCCCTGATTTTCACTGACTTTTTCACTCTCGCCGGCCTTCTGGCGGGCGCGGGCCAGTGCGGTCACCGCAGCGTGCGCGGCAATCGCCGCACCGACGGTGCCGGCAGCCGCCTTGCCGATGGTGTCGGCATTCGATTCGACGCCGAAGGCCTTGATGTCGGTGACGCGGTCGTAGAACGAACCCTTGTCCCAGAAGCCGTCCTCGGAACAGCCGATACAGCCGTGACCGGACTGCACCGGCCAGCTGACGCCACCGTTCCAGCGCATAGACGAACAGGCGTTGTAGGTGGTCGGGCCCTTGCAACCCATCTTGTACAGGCAGTAGCCCTTGCGCGAGCCCTCGTCATCCCAGGCTTCGGCGAACTGGCCGGCGTCGAAGTGGCCGCGGCGATAACACTTGTCGTGGATGCGTTGACCGTAGAACATCTTCGGCCGGCCCTGGCGGTCAAGTTCGGGAATGCGGTCGAAGGTCAGCATGTAGGTGACGACGCCGGTCATCACTTCGGCGATCGGCGGGCAGCCCGGCACGTTGATGATCGGTTTGCCGGTGATCACCTTGTGCACCGGCGTCGCCCGCGTCGGATTCGGCTTGGCGGCCTGCACGCAACCGTAGGAGGCACAGGCGCCCCAGCTGATGATCGCCTTGGCATCGGCGCAGGTTTCCTTGAGTTTCTCGACGAAGGGGCGGCCGCCCTGGATGCAGAACATGCCGTCTTCGTTGAGCGGCGGATTGCCCTCGACGGCGACGATGTACTGGCCCTTGTACTTCTTCTTGACCTCGTCGAGGATGGCTTCGGCCTGGTGGCCGGCGGCGGCCATCAGCGTATCGTCGTAGTCGAGCGACAGCATCGAGAGGACGACATCCTTGGTCAGCGGATGCGCCGAACGGATGAAGGATTCCGAGCAGCAGGTGCATTCGAGACCATGCAGCCAGAGCACCGGCGTCCGCGGCTTGGTTTCCATCGCATGCGCGATGCGCGGTGCGGCGGCGCTGCCCAGCCCGAGCGAGGTCGCGGTCAGGCTGCAGAATTTCAGGAAACTGCGCCGGGTGATCCCCTGGCGGCGCAGCACTTCGTAAAAGGTTTCGGTCACGGCGCTTCCCCCCTCTGGTCAGACATGCAGTGGCGCCATCACCGCAAAGCCTGTGCCATCTCCGGCGGAATTTTTCTTTTCCCATAAAAACCATGGACTTGAAACAAAACCCCCGGCCCGGCAGCGGCCATGCCGGAAAACAACCGGAAGGCAAGACACCACTTCTGGAAAGTATTCATCCACCTTTAGCGCAGCCGACTGGCGCTATTTCCGCTCACAGCCTGCAAAAGGCTTGCGATCGATCAACACAAGCGCGGTTTCGCTCACTAAAATCCCGGCATGCCTACCGTAGCCGACCTGATGACCCTGCACGCCGATAGCGTCGCGCCCGATTCGACGCTTGCCGATGCCGCAGCAATGATGGTGGACGCCCGGATTTCTTCTGTTGTCGTGATCGATGATGGCCGGATCACCGGCATCCTGACCGAACGCGACATGTTGCACGCGATGCGCCAGCATGATGATCACAGTCGCCCGGTCCGCGATTTCATGACGTCGCCGGTATTCACCGTCAATCACGATACCGAGGTTCGCGCCGCCTTCCGCCAGGCCACCCGCCTCGGCATCCGCCATCTGGTCGTCACCGCCGGTGATGGCAAATTGCTCGGCATCATCAGTGAAACGGACTTCCGGCGTTTCTTCGGCCTCGACTTCTATCGCCAGCTGAATACCGTCGAAGGCCTGATGGACAGGGTATTTCCCCGCCTGCCAAGGACAGCCACGCTGGACAGTGCGCTGGCCGCGATGGAAACCGCCCGCGCCACCAGCGTCGTCGTTGTCGATGGCGATCAGGCCTGCGGCATCGTCACCGAACGCGATGTCGTCCGCCTCTACCTGCAGATCGATGGCAATCCGACGCTGGGTGAAATCATGACCCACCCACTGGCCAGCGTGCTCCCGGAAACCTCGGCAGCGGAAGCAGCAGCATTGATGCTGGAAGCCAGAATCCGGCACCTGACGGTGGTCGACCGCAATAATCGCCTGCTCGGCCTGCTCACTGAACACAGCCTGATCCGGCCGCTGGAAATGGATCTGCTCGACGAAACCGTCAGCGAACAGCGCGGCCTGCAAACCCGTTACGACGAAGCCCTGCTGATCCGCAACGCCGCCATGGCCGGCCTGCTGCGCGGCGAACGCCTGGAGAACCTGCTCGAACTGATCGTGCTCTCCGCCGAACACGAAGTACCCGACATCAAGTGCGCCATCATGCTGGCCGAACCTGCGGGCGAAAGCCTGCACCTCGCAGCCGCCCCCAGCCTGCCCGATGCCGCCTGCCAGATACTGCAGAACGTGCCCATCGCCGAAGGCCAAGGGGTCTCCGGCACTGCCGCCTGGCGCCGCGGCGAAGCCTATATCGAAGATGTCTTCGTCCAGCCCGAGGGTGAAAACTACCGTGATTTCGCCCGCCTGCTCGGCGGTCATTCAGGCTGGGCCGAAGCCCTGCTCGGACCGGACAAGGAGTTGCTGGGCACTTTTGCCGCCTACATGCAGAAGCCGGGACGACTACCCGACAGCAGCCGCGAAACCATCCGACAGGCCAGCCAACTGGCAGCCCTGCTGATTTCCCAGCAACACCAGTCAACAGAACTGCAGAACAGCCGGAACACCTTCCACCAGCTATTCGAAACGGTCGCCAACGCACTCTTCGTGCTCGACGCCGACGGTCATTTTCTCGATGCCAACCAGGCCGCCGAACAGATGTCCGGCTACAGCCGGGATGAGTTGCGCGGCCGCACGCCGGACGACATGGCCGTAGCCGGGATGAATGCGCCCGGCGCAGTACTCGCCGCCATCCGCGCGGCTGCCGGCGGCCAGGCACAAGCCATCGAATACTGGGGACGCAACCGGGCCGGACAGATCGTGCTGATCCGCGTTCAGATGACCGCCACCTGCTACGCCGGCCAGAACGCCGTCATTGCCAGCGCCATCGACATCGGCGCCAACCGTGCGGAGGAATTGCGCCTCGGCATCGAACGCGACCTGGCCAACGCACTGTCCACCGGCGGCGGCAGAGCCGACCTGCTGGCAACGATGCTCAAGCTGGCACTACGCTTCCCTGAATTCGATTGCGGCGGCATCTACTGGCTGACCACCGGCGGCGACTATGAACTGCTTGCCCACCACGGACTTTCGGAACGCTTCATCGAACAGGTACGGCACTACTCGGCAGACTCTCGACAGGCACGCCTCATACGGGAACACAAGGTCATCTGCAGTTGCCAGCACTGCTGCAGCGAGAACCAGGAATGCAGCCTGCTTGCCTTGCCCCACATCAGCGAGGAAGGCCTGCGCTGCCTGCTGATCCAGCCCATCGTCGTCGATGGCCAGGCAGTTGCCTGCATGAATCTGGCTGGCCGCCATACCGACCAGATCTCCGCCGCCAATTGCCTGGCCGTCCAGAACATGGCCCGGCAATTTGCCCTGGCGCTCGAACGCCAGGTACTGGAAGAACGTCAGCGCCTTGCGGCCAGCGTTTTTGCCAATGCCCACGAAGGCATCATGATTACCGACGTCAGCGGCCGCATCGTCGAAGTCAATCCGACTTTCAGCGAGTTGACCGGCTTCAGCCGGGTCGAGGCAATCGGCCAGAATGCCGGCCTGCTCAACTCCGGGCACCACGACAGCGCCTTCTATCGGGAAATGTGGCAGGCCATCCACCGCGACGGACACTGGCGCGGCGAAGTCTGGAACCGCAAGAAATCCGGCGAGATTTTTGTCGAACTACTAACCATCTCCGCCGTCCGCAGCCCGGATTCGAAGATCACGCATTTCGTCGGCATTTTCTCCGACATAACCCTGCTGAAGGAACACCAGCAGCGCCTCGAACATCTGGCACATTTCGATGCCCTGACCCAGCTGCCCAACCGCATGCTGCTCGCCGACCGCCTGCAACTGGCAATGGCCCATGCCGCAAGGACACTGGGACTGCTGGCGGTGTGCTATCTCGACCTCGACGGCTTCAAGCCGGTCAATGACCAGTTCGGCCACGCTGCCGGCGACCGCCTGCTGATTGAAGTCGCGCAACGTCTCAAATCCTGCGTGCGGGGTGGCGATACCGTTGCCCGACTGGGTGGCGACGAATTCGTGCTGCTGCTCGCCGACCTCGGCGACATCCACGAATGCGATCAGGCACTGAATCGCATCTCGGCATCGCTGGTCCGCCCTTTCGCGGTATCCGGCGAGGAAGTCTGCATCTCCGCCAGCATCGGGGTAACGCTCTACCCGAACGACGGCTCGGATGCCGACACCTTGCTGCGCCATGCCGATCAGGCGATGTACGTGGCCAAGCAGGCCGGACGTAACCGGCACCATCTGTTCGACCCGGAAAACGACCGCCGCGCCCGCCGCCGCCGCGACGAAATCGCGCGCATCCGCGAAGGCCTGGCAGCGGAAGAATTCGTACTCTATTACCAGCCGAAAGTCGACATGCGGCAGGGACGCGTCGTTGGCGCCGAAGCCTTGATCCGCTGGCAGCATCCGGAACAGGGGCTGCTGTTGCCACAGGAATTCCTGCCGGCCATCGAAGGCAGCGAACTGGCCATCGATCTTGGCAACTGGGTGATCCGGACCGCATTGGCCCAACTCTCCGCATGGACTGCGGCTGGCATCGATCTCGCCCTCAGCATCAATATTGCCGGGGAGCATCTGCAGCATCCCGGTTTCGCCGAAGACTTGGGCTGCCAACTGGCAGCCTGGCCCAATGTTCCGCCGGACCGGCTCGAACTGGAAGTACTGGAAACCGCCGCCATCGAGGATATCGGACGGGCCGCCCAACTGTTTGAGGAATGCCGGCGCCTCGGTGTCAGTTTCGCCCTCGACGATTTCGGGACCGGCTATTCGTCGCTGACCTATTTCCGCCGGTTGCCCGCGGAAATGCTCAAGATCGACCAGTCCTTCATCCGCGACATGCTGGACGACCCGGAAGACCTGGCCATCGTCGAAGGGGTGATCGGCCTGACCCGGGCCTTCCGCCGGAAGGTTATTGCTGAAGGCGTCGAAACCGTCGAGCATGGCCTGGTGCTGTTGCTGCTCGGCTGCGATCTGGCCCAGGGCTTCGGCATTGCCCGCCCCATGCCCGCCGCAGCGTTGCCGGAGTGGATGGCTGCGTTCCGGCCGGACGAGTTGTGGGGGGCGGCTTCAGCCTTCGAATGGTCGCGCGAGGACCTGCCGATGCTGATCGCCGAAGTCGACCACCGGCGCTGGCTGAAAACCCTGGATGCCTGCCTCGCCGGCGCCCCGGACAGCCACCCGGCGCCGGAGCTCGATCACCGGGCCTGCGGCTTCGGCCGCTGGTATCACGGCGCCGGCGCCCGGCGCTACGGCCGGATTCAGGCATTCGCCGCCATCGACGAGGTCCACGTCCGCTTGCACGATGTCGCCCGAACCATGCTTGACCTGCACCACGCGGGCCTCGCTGACGAGGTCGCCCAGCACGTTCCTGACCTGCAGACCGCCAGCCGGGAGCTTTCAGAGTTGCTGCAGCAACTGCAGGCTGAAATCCTGATCGGCGCTCAGACCAGCAGACGGTAAGCCGGAGAATCCAGTCCGCGGACTGCCGCCAGCAGCGCGTCGATGGCCTTGGGCCGGACGAAGCAGTTGCGCCAGGCCAGCGCCACCCGCCTTGAGGGTTCGGGGGGCAGGAACGGAATGACGCGGATCATGTCGTTGTTGTAAGGATGCTGCAGCGCACCCTCCGGCAAGACCGACACGCCCAGCCCGGAAGCGACCATGCAGCGGATCGTGCCGATCGAGTGGCCGAGACGGATATCGGTTTCCGGACTGCTCACTTGTGGACAGGCACCCAGCACCTGATCGCGGAAGCAATTGCCCGCCTTCAACAGCAGGACCTCGTCGCCGGCAACATCCTCCGGCGCGATGGCCGGCAGGTTTTCCCAGGGATGCCCGCAGGGCACGACAACCTTGAAAATTTCGTCGTAGAGCGGCCGGGTCAACACACCCGGCAGATCGAACGGCAGCGCCAGGATGGCGACATCGAGATCGTTGTCGCGCAGCATGTCGGCGAGGTTGGCCGTCATGTTTTCCTCGATCACCAGCGGCATGTTGGGCGCCACCCGCTTGAGCGAATGGATCAGTTGCGGCAGCAGATAGGGGCCGATGGTATGGATGACGCCAAGGCGCAAGGTGCCGTCCAGCTGATCGCGACCGCGCTGGGCGATCTGCCGCACTTTCTCGGCCTCCTCCAGCGCGTGTTGCGCCTGCTCGACCACTTTGGCCCCAACCAGACTGGGGCTGACGAACCCCTTGCCACGTTCGAACAACTGCACGCCCAGTTCATCCTCAAGCCTCGCGATGGCGACGCTGAGTGTCGGCTGGCTCACCGAACAGCGCTCGGCAGCACGGCTGAAATTGTTCTCCTGGGCAAGCGCAACAATGTAACGCAACTCGGTCAAGGTCATTCGTTTCTCTCCTCTGGCCCCGGATCATACCCTCATGATCCATAGGGGTTCCCTATGAGGGCTATAGTTGAAACCCATAAAAAACATTGACTTGGATCAAGTCTAGCATACCCCCCCGGGGGAGAATGGCCGGACACATCTTTCAACGAGGGAGAACAATGATGAAACAAACCATTCTTTCGACAGCCATTGCACTGATTTCCGGTCTGGCGATCACGACTGCCGTCCAGGCTGCTGCCGATGAGCCGATCCAGCCGATCAAGCCGCCCGCCAGCATCAACATCGGCATGGTCGAACTGGGCAAGAAGCTCTATTTCGATCCGCGCCTGTCCAAGTCCGGCATCATGTCCTGCAACACCTGCCACAACCTGTCGATGGGTGGTACTGACAACATCCCGACCTCGGTCGGCGACAAGTGGCAGCAGGGCCCGATCAATTCCCCGACCGTGCTGAACTCCAGCCTGAACCTGGCCCAGTTCTGGGACGGCCGTGCGGCCGACCTCAAGGCACAGGCCGGCGGTCCGATCGCCAACCCGGGCGAAATGGCCTTCACCCACACCCTGGCAATCAATGTGCTGGAATCCATTCCGGCCTACGTCCGCGAATTCAAGCTGGTCTTCGGCAAGGACAAGATCGACATTGATCAGGTCACGCTGGCCATCGCCGAATTCGAGAAGACCCTGGTGACCCCGAACTCGCGCTTCGACCAGTGGCTGCTCGGCAACAAGGCCGCCCTGAACAAGACCGAACTGGAAGGCTACGCCCTGTTCAAGGACAGCGGCTGCGTCGCCTGCCACAATGGTGAAGCAGTCGGTGGCAACTCCTTCCAGAAGATGGGTCTGGTCGAACCGTACAAGACCACCGCCACCGCCGAAGGCCGTGCCGGTGTGACCGGCAAGGATGCCGACCGTTTCAACTTCAAGGTGCCGACTCTGCGCAACGTCGAAATGACCTATCCGTACTTCCACGACGGCGCTGCCAACACCCTGACCGAAGCTGTCGACATCATGGGTCGCCTGCAGCTGGGCAAGAAGTTCACCAAGGACGAAAACGCCAAGATCGTCGCCTTCCTGAAGACCCTGACCGGCGACCAGCCGACCTTCACGCTGCCGATCCTGCCGCCGTCTTCGGATGCCACGCCGCGTCCGACGCCGTTCAAGTAAGCACCGGTTTCACCTCTCCGATTCGGGGGCTTCGGCCCCCGTTTTTTTCTTGTTTGATTCACCTCAATCTGCCGGTACACTTGCGCCTCCATAATTCGCCCCTGATCTTTCCGGGTATTCACCATGCTGGAAGCTGACAATCTGGAATGCGTGCGCGGCGAGCGCCGCCTTTTCGCAGGCCTGGGCTTCAAGCTGGCAGCGGGGGAACTGATTTACCTGCAAGGCCGCAACGGGGCCGGAAAGACCAGTCTGTTGCGCATGCTGATTGGATTGCTGCCACCGGAAAACGGCGAGATCCGCTGGCAGGGTCGGCCGATCCGCAGCCAGAACGACGAATTCCACGCCGATCTCTGCTATCTCGGCCACCTCAATGCCATCAAGGAAGAGCTGACACCGCTCGAAAACCTGCTGGCCGCCGCCCGTCTGGCCGGCGAGACGTTATCCGAAGACGATGCCATCGATGCCCTGGAACAGGTCGGCCTGGCCGGCCGCGAGGACCTTGCCTGCAAGTACCTGTCGCAGGGGCAGAAGCGCCGCGTCGCACTGGCCCGGCTGGTCGTGGACCGGCGCCCGCTGTGGATTCTCGACGAACCTTTCGTGGCCCTTGACGTTGCTGCGGTCGACTGGCTCGCCGGCATCATTTCCGGCCATCTGCAACGTGGCGGCATGGCCGTGATGACGACCCACCAGCCGGTTGCCATTCCCGCCGGCAATGTCCGCGAACTGCGCATCGGCTGAAGGCGAACACATGCTGAAAATCGTCACTTCCGTCATCGCCCGCGACCTGAAACTGGCCATGCGTCGCCAGGCTGACATCGTCTCCGCATTGTTTTTCTTCGTCATCGTCGTCAGCCTGTTCCCGCTCGGCATCGGACCGGAAGTCGATCTGTTGCGCCAGCTGGCCCCCGGCGTTCTGTGGGTAGCCGCGCTGCTGGCAACGATGCTGTCGCTGCCGCGCCTGTTCGCCGACGACTACCGCGATGGCACACTCGAACAGCTGGCGCTGTCGCCACACCCGCTGGGCCTGATCGTCACCGGCAAAGTGATCGCTCACTGGCTGGTTTCCGGCCTGCCACTGGCACTGATCGCGCCCATCCTGGGCATTCAGTTCGACCTGTCGGGCGAAGCCCTGCTGGTGCTGACCGGCGCCATCCTGCTCGGCACGCCCGCACTGTCCGGCATCGGTGCCATCGGTGCCGCGCTGACCCTTGGTCTGCGCGGTGGCGGCGTTCTTTTATCCCTGCTTGTTCTCCCTCTCTACATTCCGGTGCTAATATTCGGCGCTGGCGCAGTTGATGCGACGGTGTCCGGTCTCGGGGGGGAAGGACATCTTTCACTGCTCACTGCAATGACCTTTGCTGCAATCGGTTTCGCCCCCTGGGCGTCGGCTGCGGCCCTGAAGATCGCCCTCGAATGAACGACCGCTTCAACCTGTATCGTTTCGCCTCCCCGGCCACCTTCTACCCGTTGGCTGGCCGCCTGATCCCCTGGTTCATCGCCGCCGGCATCCTGTTCGGTCTGGCCGGCCTGTATATCGGCATGCTCGTCGCACCCACCGATTTTCAGCAGGGCGAGGGTTACCGGATCATCTTCATCCACGTCCCGACTTCGTGGATGAGCATGTTCATCTACCTGGTCATGGCCTTCTGGGCAGCCATCGGCCTGGCCTTCAACACCCGGTTGTCGGGGATGATGGCGCAGGCACTGGCACCGACCGGTGCGCTGATGGCTTTCCTGTCGCTGTGGACCGGCGCGCTGTGGGGCAAGCCGATGTGGGGCACCTGGTGGGTCTGGGATGCCCGGCTGACCTCGGAACTGATCCTGCTCTTCCTCTACATCGGCTACATGGCGCTGGTCGCCGCCATCGACGATGCGCGCCGTGCCGACAAGGCCGGCGGCATCCTGCTGCTGGTTGGCGTGGTCAATATCCCGATCATCTATTTCTCGGTGAAGTGGTGGAACACCCTGCACCAGGGCTCCAGCGTCAACCTGACCAAGTCGGCGATGGCCGAGGTCATGCTCTGGGGCATGCTGCTGATGGCACTGGCCTTCTGGATGTATTCGATTGCCGTCGCTCTGGCCCGCGTCCGGACACTGATGCTCGAACGTGAGCGCCATACCGACTGGGTCAGAAAAACGCTCGTCGGAGACGAACAATGATCTACTGGAACAGTTTTTCCGACTTTCTCGCCATGGGTGGCTACGGACTCTACGTCTGGGGATCCTTTGGCGTCACCGCACTAGCCATGGTCATCGAGCCAATTGCTGTTGCCCGCAACCGCAAGGCCACCATCGCCCGCCTGAAGCGCCAGCTGCGCGCTGAATCCCGGAGTACCGAAGCATGAAGTCCCGTCACAAGAAACTGGCCCTGATCGTTGGCGCAGTCGCGCTTTTCGGCATCATCATTGTTCTGGTGCTCAATGCACTGAACAGCAATATCGCGCTGTTCAAATCCCCCACCGAGGTAGCCAACGGCAACTTTCCAAAGGACAAATTGTTCCGTATCGGCGGTCTGGTCAAGGAAGGCAGCATTCAGCGGCAGGCCGACGGCGTGACCATCCGTTTCGTCATCACCGACTCCGAATCCGATCTTACTGTCGACTATGTCGGCATCCTTCCCGACCTGTTCATGGAAGGCAAGGGCGCTGTTGCCCAGGGCAAGCTGTTGCCCGACGGCTCTTTCAAGGCGCAGGAAGTGCTGGCCAAGCACGACGAGAACTACATGCCACCGGAAGCGGCCCAGGCGCTTAACGACGCGCATGTGCGCGGTGTCCAGAAACAGGCTGAACAGGATGCCGCCGCCGCGGTGGCCAAACCGAAAGCGAGCTACTAAGCATGATCCCTGAACTTGGCCATTTCGCCCTCATCCTCTCCGCGCTGATCGCGCTGCTGCTTGGCACCCTGCCGCTGATCGGCGCCCATACCGGCCGGCAACCCTGGATTGCGCTCGCCCGCCCGGCGACCACCGCTTTCGCGCTACTCGTTACCGTCTCCTTCGTCTGCCTGACCTGGGCCTTCATCGCCAACGACTTCTCGGTGGTGTACGTTGCCCAGCACTCGAACACGCTGCTGCCCATCGAATACCGGATGGCGGCCGTATGGGGCGGCCATGAAGGTTCGCTGCTGCTGTGGATGCTGATGATGTCCTGGTGGGCGCTGGCTGTACGCATGTTTTCCGGACAACTGCCGGAAGTCATGCTGGCGCGCGTGCTCGGCACGCTGGGCCTGGTCTGTTTCGGTTTCCTGCTGTTCATCCTGTTCACCTCCAATCCTTTCGAACGCCTGCTGCCCGGCGTCGCCGAAGGGCGCGACCTGAACCCGCTGCTGCAGGACCCGGGACTGATCATCCACCCGCCGCTGCTCTACATGGGCTACGTCGGCTTCTCGGTGGCCTACGCCTTCGCCATCGCCGCGCTGCTGTCGGGCAAGCTTGACGCTGCCTGGGCGCGCTGGTCGCGGCCATGGACGACTGCAGCCTGGGTATTCCTGACGCTGGGCATCGCGATGGGCTCGTGGTGGGCCTACTACGAACTGGGCTGGGGCGGCTGGTGGTTCTGGGATCCAGTCGAGAATGCCTCGTTCATGCCCTGGCTGGTCGGCACGGCGCTGATCCATTCGCTGGCGGCAACCGAAAAGCGCGGCAGCTTCAAAAACTGGACGGTGTTGCTGGCGATCTCGGCGTTCTCGCTGTCGCTGCTCGGTACCTTCCTCGTCCGCTCGGGCGTGCTGACCTCTGTCCATGCCTTCGCCACCGACCCGACGCGCGGCATCTTCATCCTGATCTTCCTCGTCGCCGTCATCGGCACCTCGCTTGCACTGTTCGCCTGGCGGGCGCCGTCGGTCGGCCTTGGTGGGCGTTTCGGCCTGGTTTCACGCGAATCGCTGCTGCTCACCAACAATGTACTGCTGGTGGTTTCCTGCGCCACCGTCCTGCTCGGTACGCTCTACCCGCTGCTCATCGACGCGCTGGGCGTCGGCAAGATCTCGGTCGGCCCGCCGTACTTCGACGCGGTCTTCGTGCCGGTGATGGTGCCGGTGCTCTTCCTGATGGGCATCGCCCCGTTCGCCCGCTGGAAGGAAGCATCTGTCAGCGAAATCATCCGCACCTTGCGCTGGGCATTCGTTACCGCCGCCATCGTCGCCATCGCACTGCCGCTGGTTTACGGTGAATGGAAGGCGTTGACCGCACTCGGCATCCTGCTGGCCGTGTGGATCACGCTCGGCGCGCTGATCAACTTCATCCAGCGGGTCAACGCGACCCGCAACGGCCGCAGTTTCATCGCCACCGCCTTCGACCAGCCGGCCAGCTTCACCGGCATGCACCTGGCACACATCGGCATCGCCGTCTTTGTCGTCGGCGTCACCATGGTCTCCAGCTACGAAGAGGAAAAGGACGTGAAGATGGCGCCGGGCGAGACCATCGAGGTCAGCGGCTACAGCTTCACCTTCAATGGCGTGAAGGCGGTACAGGGTCCGAACTACCAGGCTGCTCAGGGCGATTTCGATCTGTCGGTGAATGGCAAATTCGTCCGCAAGCTCGACCCCGAGAAGCGCAACTACTTCTCGTCGTCGATGCCGATGACCGAAGCTGCCATCGATGCCGGGTTCCTGCGCGACGTTTACGTCTCCCTCGGCGAACCGATCAACCCGGACCAGCCGGAAGGTGAATGGGCCGTCCGCGTCTATTACAAGCCGTTTGTCGACTGGATCTGGGGCGGTTGCGCGATCATGGCCCTGGGCGGCCTGATCGCCATGCTTGACCGGCGCTACCGCAACCGGCGCAAGCACGGCAAGGAAGAAGCCCTGGCTGGAGAACTCAAGGCATGAACCGTTATTACTGGATACTGGGCGCCTTCGCCGCCCTCGTTGTGCTGCTGGCCGTCGGCCTCAACCTGAACCCGCGTGAAGTACCTTCGCCACTGGTTGGCAAACCGGCCCCGGCCTTCAAGCTGGCCGTGCTCGGCAAGGCTGACACGACGATGGGCCCGGAAGACATGAAGGGCAAGGTCTGGCTGCTCAACGTCTGGGCCTCCTGGTGCGTTTCCTGCCGTCAGGAACACCCGGTGCTGGTTGATTTCTCGCGGCGCGGCAACGGCACCCCGGTCGTCGGCCTGAACTACAAGGAACTGCGCGGCGACGGCGCCATCGACATGCGCCGTGTTCCTGCCGAACAGGAAGTGCCGATGGCGCTTGAGCGAGCCCAAGGCTGGCTGAAGGAACACGGCGATCCCTACCTGCTGACGGTGATGGATATCGACGGCCGCGTCGGCATCGACTACGGCGTGTACGGCGTGCCGGAAACCTATGTCATCGACAAGGCTGGCATCATCCGGATGAAACATACCGGTCCGGTCAGCCCGCAGATCCTGAACGACAAGATCCTGCCCCTGGTCGCGGAGCTGAACAAATGATCCTCGCCCGCACCCTGATTTTTGCCCTCAGCCTGCTGTCGACCGCAGCATTTGCATCGGCAACCAATGAAGCCGCGCTGGCCGAAGATCCAGTCGCCGAAAGACGCCTGCAGGATCTGTCGCGCGAACTTCGCTGCCTGGTTTGCCAGAACGAGACCATCGCCGATTCGAACGCCGAACTGGCGGTTGATTTGCGTCGGGAGATCCGCGGCATGATTCGCGACGGTCGCTCGGACAGCGACATCCTCGAATTCATGGTCACCCGCTACGGTGATTTCGTCCTCTACCGGCCGCCGGTCAAGGGCATCACGCTGTTGCTCTGGGCTGGCCCGATCCTGCTGCTGTTCATCGGCATCTTCGCCATGCGTGGTTATCTCAAGCGACGCAGCGCCCAGGTTGCCGTCACCAACGCCAAGCCCCTGTCCGCCGAGGACACCCGCCGCGCCGACGCGCTGCTCAAGGAAATCGACGACAAATGACCCAGTTTGCCATCTACGCCACCCTGATCATTGTCGCGGTTGCCGCAATGATTCTTCCCAGCCTGTGGTTCGCCCGCCGTCGTCAGCCCTCCGGAGCCGACCGCAAGGCCGCCAATCTGGCAATTTTCCGCGACCAGCTGGCTGACCTTGAACGCGAGCGCAACGAAGGCAGTCTGGACGAAAGCGAATTCGAGCAAGCCCGCAACGAATTGCAACGCCGCCTGCTGGAAGAAGTCGAAGCCGGGGACGAAGCCGAGCCGGTGCCTGCCAGCACCAGCCGCCCCACCGCCGTTGCACTGCTGGTGCTGCTGCCGCTGGCCGCGCTGGCCGCCTACACCGTGCTTGGCAATCCGCGCGCTCTGGATCCGGTCAATACCGCACCGCAAAAGCAGATGACGGCCGCAGATATCGAAGGAATGGTCGCCAAGCTTGCCGCCCGCATGCAGCAGAACCCGGACGACATGAACGGCTGGCTGATGCTTGCCCGCTCCTACAAGATGCTCGGTCGCTATGCCGAATCCGTCGAAGCCTACGCCAAGGCCGAGCCGGTCATCGAGAAAGACCCCGAGTTGCTCGCCAGTTACGCCGAAACGCTGGCCATGGCCAGCGGCAAGGGCCTGAGCGGCAAAGCCAGGGAACTGATCGACAAGGCGCTGAAGCTCGATCCGCAGCATGGCCACACCCTTTTCCTGGCCGGCGCCGCCGCCATGGAAGCCGGTGACGCCAAGAACGGCATTGCCTACTGGGAAGCGTTGCTGCCGCAGGTGGAAGCGGGTTCCGAACTGGATCAGATGCTGCGCAACGGAATCGAGCAGATGAAACAGGGCAAGTGATGTCCTCCGGTACGGGAAGGCGGTATGCTTGCAGCTATTACTTACCGCCTAACCATCTGGAGACCCTCGCATGCCCCAGGAAAAATTCCGCCTCGTCACCCGCAGCGACTTCGACGGCCTCGTCTGTGCCGTTCTGCTGAACGAACTGGACCTGATCGACGACATCAAGTTCGTCCACCCGAAGGACATGCAGGACGGCAAGGTGGACATCACCAGCCGCGACATCACCACCAACCTGCCTTACGTCGCTGCAGCCCACCTCGCCTTTGACCATCACCTGTCGGAAACCATCCGCAACACCGGCGAGCGCAAGAACCACATCATTCACCCGGAAGCCCCCTCGGCTGCCCGCGTGGTCTATGACTACTACGGCGGCAAGGCAGCCTTCCCGAACATCAGCGACGCGATGATGGAAGCCGTCGACAAGGCCGATGCCGCGCAGTTCTCGCGCGAGGAAATCCTCGAACCGGCCGACTGGGTACTGCTCAACTACCTGATGGACGCACGCACCGGTCTCGGCCGCTTCCGTGAATTCCGCATCAGCAATTACACCCTGATGATGGACCTGATCAAGTACTGCCGGAATCACGGCATCGAAGACATCCTGTCGCTGCCGGATGTGCGCGAACGCGTCGACCTGTACTTCGAGCATTCGGCCAAGGCGCGCGAGCAGATCCTGCGCTGCGCCACCGTCCACGGCAACCTGGTCGTCCTCGACCTGCGCGACGAGGAAACGATCTACGCAACCAACCGCTTCACCATCTACGCCCTGTTCCCGCAAACCAACATTTCCATCCACGTGATGTGGGGCGTGCAGAAGCAGAACACCGTTTTCGCCACCGGCAAATCGATCCTCGACCGCAGCAGCAAGACCAATGTCGGCGAACTGATGCTGCAATACGGCGGCGGCGGCCACGAAGCCGCCGGCACCTGTCAGGTCGCCAACGACCAGGCCGGCGTTGCGCTGCAGGCACTGATCACCCGGATCAACGCCGACGGCTGATCCTCAGCCGGCCGGTGCCACGAGCGGGGGTGGCGTCATCCCCTGCTCGATCATTTCGGTTTCCACCTTGATCCGCAGCACCAGCAGGCCCTGCAACGACTCACGCGCCTTGTCGTCCTGCCAGGCATCGTGATGGTCGCGCAGACAGGCCTCGACTTCATGGCGGTTGGCCAGATCGACACCACAGATCAGCGCGTACTTGCGAATCTCGTGATCGAGGTCAGCAAGTTCCTGCGCGTAATGTTCAAAACCGCTCATATTCACTTTCCGAAAAAAAGGCCTGTTCGAAAACAGGCCTTTTTGACTGGTTGACCGCAGCAGCGAGTTTATTCGAACTCGATGATGATCTGGTCGACCGACAGGCTTTCGCCGACGGCAGCGGAGATCTTCTTGACCTTGCAATCCTGCTCGGCCTTGAGGATGTTCTCCATCTTCATCGCTTCGATGACCGCCAGCTTCTCGCCGGCCTTCACTTCCTGACCAACCTGTACCGCCACATCGCGCAGCAGGCCCGGCATCGGCGACAGCAGGAACTTCGACAGGTCGGGTGCCGGCTTCTCCGGCATCAGTGCCAGCAGTTCGGCAGCACGGGCGCTCATGACCATGAAGTCGGCACGCGTTCCCCAGTGGAACAGCGAGTACTTGGTCTTGTGACGCTCGACCTGCAGCGTGAATTCCTGACCGTTGCAGGTACCGACGAACAGCGATTCGCCCAGCTTCCAGTCGGAAAGGATTTCGTACGTCTGACCGTTGTACTCGACATGGTAGCCACCCGGGATCGGCCGTGCCGTCACCGCGTGGTTTTCCTTCTCGGCACCGTTCAGGCGGACAACCATCCACTGGTCGCCGACAATACGCTCATGGCCCTGCAACTGGCCGCTGATCGATGCCGAGCGGTCGGTGAAGGCGCGATAGACGTAGGCAGCAACAGACACCAGCAGGGCCGGATCGTCGTGCGGCACCATCGAGGCATCGAAACCGTTCGGGTAGTGCCTGGGGATGAAGCCGGTGTCGAAGATGCCCGAATGGAAGACCGGATGCTGCATCAGCGCAGCCTGGAACGGGATGTTCGAGGAAATGCCGCGGATGACGAAGGCGTTCAGTGCGTCACGCATGCGGGCAATCGCCGCGTTGCGGTCCTTGCCGTGCACGATCAGCTTGGCAATCATCGAGTCGTAGAACATCGAGATTTCGCCACCGTCGTAAACACCGGTATCGACACGGGTCGTGCCCTGGGCGTCGCTGGTTTCAGCCGGCGGCAGGAACTTGACCAGACGACCGGTCGACGGCAGGAAGCCGCGGAACGGGTCTTCGGCGTTGATCCGGCATTCCATCGACCAGCCGTTGATCTTGACGTCGGCCTGGGTCAGCGGCAGCTTCTCGCCGTAGGCGACGCGGATCATCTGCTCGACCAGATCGAGGCCGGTGATCAGTTCGGTGACCGGATGTTCGACCTGCAGACGGGTGTTCATTTCCAGGAAGTAGAACTCCTTGGTTGCACCGGAGACGACGAACTCGACCGTACCGGCCGACTCGTAATTCACCGCACGAGCCAGGGCCACGGCCTGTTCGCCCATCGCCTTGCGCATCTCGGCATCGACGAAGGGGCTCGGCGCCTCTTCGATGACCTTCTGGTGACGACGCTGGATCGAGCAGTCACGCTCGTTCAGGTAGACATAGTTGCCATGGCTGTCGCCGAGCAGCTGGATTTCGATGTGACGCGGCTCGAGCACGTACTTTTCGATGAAGACCCGATCGTCGCCAAAGGAGTTGCGGGCTTCGTTGACGCAGGACGAGAAGCCTTCATGTGCTTCGGCATCGTTGTAGGCAACGCGCAGACCCTTGCCGCCGCCACCGGCGGAAGCCTTGATCATCACCGGGTAGCCGATGCTCTGGGCGATCTTGACGGCTTCGTCCGGGCCGGCGATGGCATCGTTGTAACCCGGAATGGTATTGACCTTGGCTTCGATGGCCAGCTTCTTCGATTCGATCTTGTCGCCCATCTTGGCGATGGAGTAGTGCTTCGGACCGATGAACTTGATGCCTTCTTCTTCCAGACGACGCGAGAATTCAGCATTCTCGGACAGGAAGCCGTAACCCGGGTGAACCGCCTCGGCGCCGGTCTGCTTGCAGGCGGCGATGATCTTGTCGGCAACCAGGTAGGACTCTTTCGAGGCCGCCGGACCAATGCAGACGGCTTCGTCAGCGAGATCGACGAACAACGCATCCTTGTCGGCTTCGGAATAGACGGCGACGGTCTTGATGCCCATCTTGCGGGCGGTCTTGATGACGCGGCAGGCAATCTCGCCACGGTTGGCAATCAGAATTTTCTTGAACATGTTCCTTTTTCTCCCTGACGCTTACAGAGGAATGTTGCCGTGCTTGCGCCACGGGTTTTCGAGTTTCTTGTCACGCAGCATGGCCAGCGAGCGGGCAATCCGCTTGCGCGTGGCGTGCGGCATGATGACGTCGTCGATAAAGCCACGGGCGCCGGCGACGAACGGATTGGCGAACTTTTCCTTGTACTCGGCTTCGCGTTGGGCGAGCTTGGCTGGATCGTTCTTTTCTTCGCGGAAGATGATCTCGACCGCACCCTTCGGGCCCATCACGGCGATTTCAGCGGACGGCCAGGCGAGATTCACGTCGCCGCGCAGGTGCTTCGACGACATCACGTCGTAGGCACCGCCGTAGGCCTTGCGGGTGATGATGGTGACCTTGGGTACGGTGCACTCGGCGTAGGCGTAGAGCAGCTTGGCACCGTGCTTGATGATGCCACCGTATTCCTGCGTGGTGCCCGGCATGAAGCCCGGGACGTCGACGAAGGTCACGACCGGGATGTTGAAGGCGTCGCAGAAACGGACGAAGCGGGCGGCCTTGATCGACGACTTGATGTCCAGGCAGCCGGCCAGCACCAGCGGCTGGTTGGCGACGATGCCGACCGGATGGCCGTCCATGCGGCCGAAACCGATGATGATGTTCTTGGCGTAATCGGCCTGCAGTTCGAAGAAGTCATTGTCATCGACGACCTTGATGATCAATTCCTTCATGTCGTACGGCTTGTTCGCGTTGTCCGGCACCAAGGTGTCGAGCGAATAGTCGAAACGGTCGACCGGGTCGTTGGTCGGCGTGACCGGCGGCTTTTCCTTGTTGTTCGACGGCACGAAATTCATGAAGCGTCGCAGCATCGACAGCGCTTCGACGTCGTTCTCGAAAGCCAGGTCGGCAACGCCGGACTTGGTCGTGTGCGTCACGGCGCCGCCCAGCTCTTCGGCGGTCACGTCTTCATGGGTAACGGTCTTGACGACTTCCGGACCGGTCACAAACATGTAGGAGGAGTCTTTCACCATGAAGATGAAATCGGTCATCGACGGCGAGTAGACCGCACCACCGGCGCAGGGGCCCATGATCATCGAGATCTGCGGCACGACACCGGAAGCCATGACGTTACGCTGGAACACGTCGGCATAGCCGCCGAGGGAGGCAACACCTTCCTGGATGCGGGCGCCGCCCGAATCGTTGAGGCCGATCACCGGCGCACCGACTTTCATCGCCTGGTCCATGACCTTGCAGATCTTCTCGGCATGGGTTTCCGACAGCGAGCCGCCGAAGACGGTGAAGTCCTGCGAGAAAACGAACACCAGACGGCCGTTGATCGTGCCATAGCCGATGACGACGCCATCACCCGGGGTCTTTTCGGCCTGATCCATGCCGAAATCGACACAACGGTGTTCCTTGAACATGTCCCATTCTTCGAAGGAACCCGGATCGAGCAGCAGTTCGATGCGCTCACGGGCGGTCAGCTTGCCCTTCTTGTGCTGGCTGTCGATGCGCTTCTGGCCACCGCCGAGGCGGGCCATTTCGCGCTTTTTTTCCAGCTGGCGGATGATGTCATGCATAGAAAACTCCCTTTGTGGAACGGGTGATTAGTGTTTCAAATAGTCGAGCAGGGCATACGCGGCGGCAGCCGGCGTCGTATGGCCCGCTTCGACCGATCGGGTGTAGGCGGGCAGGTTTTCCTGCACACGCGGGTGATGACGGAAATGCTGGCGCAAGCCGGAATCGATCAATTGCCACATCCAGCTCAGCGCCTGATGCTGGCGCTTGGCGGCGAATTCGCCGGTCGGCTTCAAGGCCGCCTGGTATTTCTCGACCTCGGCCCAGAACTCGACGATGCCCTGCTTGTGCAAGGCTGACAGCGCGATCACCGGCGGCGACCAGTTGGGCGACGCCGGGCGCAGCATGTGCAGCGCGTTGCGCCACTGGGCACGGACGACGGCAGTTGCCTGCTTGTCGATGTCGGCCTTGTTGATGACCACCATGTCGGCGATCTCGACAATGCCTTTCTTGATCGCCTGCAAATCGTCGCCGGCATTCGGCAGTTGCAGCAGGCAGAACATGTCGACCATGCCGGCGACGGTCGTTTCCGACTGACCGACACCGACGGTCTCGATGATGATCACATCGTAGCCGGCCGCTTCGCACAGCAGCATGGCTTCGCGCGACTTCTCGGCAACGCCGCCGAGCGAACCGGACGACGGGCTCGGGCGGATGAAGGCTTCCTCGCGCTGGCTCAACAACTCCATCCGCGTCTTGTCGCCGAGGATGGAACCGCCGGATACCGACGACGACGGATCGACCGCCAGCACCGCCAGTTTCTTGCCCTGTTCGATCAGCCAGACGCCCAGCGCCTCGATGAAGGTCGACTTGCCAGCACCGGGCACACCGGAGATGCCGATGCGGATCGCCTTGCCGGTACTCGGCAACAGCGCGTTCAGCACCAGCTGCGCGCGCTGCTGGTGATCGCCGCGGGTCGACTCGATCAGCGTGATCGCCTTGGCCAACGAACGACGCTGGCCGGCCAGCACACCGTCGACCAGGGACTGATCGGCAGCGGACAGGAGATTGGCTCGCACGGGCGCTTCGTCCAGTTTCATCCGGGTTTAAACGCGGGCCTTGCGGATTTCTTCGAGCACCTTGACGGCCGAATCCTCGATCCGGGTTCCCGGACCGAAAACGGCCTTGGCACCGGCATTGAACAGGTAATCGTAGTCCTGCGCCGGAATCACGCCACCGGCGAAGACGATGATGTCGTCACCGCCCTGCGCCTTCAGCGCCTGCACCAGTTGCGGCAGCAGGGTCTTGTGACCGGCCGCCAGCGACGACACACCAACGGCGTGCACGTCGTTTTCGATGGCCTGACGGGCAGCTTCTTCCGGCGTCTGGAACAAGGGCCCCATGTCGATATCGAAGCCGAGGTCGGCGTAGGCGGTGGCCACCACCTTGGCACCGCGGTCATGACCATCCTGACCGAGCTTGGCGATCATGATACGCGGACGACGGCCTTCTTCTTCGGCGAATTTGGCGACATCGGCCTTGATCTGTTCCCAGCTTTCCTGACCTTCCACGACACCTCCGTAGACACCCGAAATGGTCTGGTTGTTGGCGCGGAAACGGCCGAAGACCTTTTCCAGCGCATCCGACACTTCACCGACCGTGGCGCGCAGACGCATGGCCTTGACGGTCAGGTCGAGCAGGTTGCCATCACCGGTTTCGGCAGCCTTGGTTAATGCGGTCAAAGCAGCGTCGACCGCAGCAGAATCGCGCGTCGCGCGGATCTGCTTGAGGCGGGCGATCTGCGAGTCACGCACGGCATGGTTGTCGATATCGAGGATGTCGATCACGTCTTCCTTGGCCAGCTTGTACTTGTTCACGCCGACGATGACGTCCTTGCCGGAGTCGATGCGCGCCTGCTTGTCGGCAGCGCAGGTTTCGACCTGCATCTTCGCCCAGCCGGATTCGACGGCCTTGGTCATGCCGCCCATCGCCTCGATTTCCTCGATGATGCTCCACGCCTTGTCGGCCATGTCCTGGGTCAGCTTTTCCATCATGTAGGAACCGGCCCACGGGTCGACGACATTGGTGATGTGGGTTTCTTCCTGGATGATCAGCTGCGTGTTTCGGGCGATGCGCGACGAAAACTCGGTCGGCAGCGCGATCGCTTCGTCGAGCGCGTTGGTGTGCAGCGACTGGGTGCCACCGAAGACGGCGGCCATCGCTTCGATGGTGGTACGGACGACGTTGTTGTACGGGTCCTGCTCGGTCAGCGACCAGCCGGAAGTCTGGCTGTGCGTGCGCAGCATCATCGACTTCGGGCTCTTGGCCTCGAACTTGGTCATGATGCGGTGCCACAGCAGGCGCGCGGCGCGCATCTTGGCGATTTCCAGATAGAAGTTCATGCCGACAGCCCAGAAGAAGGACAGACGGCCGGCAAAGGTATCCACATCCATGCCGGAAGCGATGCCGGTGCGCACGTATTCCATGCCGTCGGCCAGCGTGAAGGCCAGTTCGATTGCCTGGTTGGCGCCTGCTTCCTGGATGTGATAGCCGGAAATCGAGATCGAGTTGAACTTCGGCATGTGCTGCGCGGTGTAGCCGAAGATGTCGGCGATGATCTTCATCGACGGCTTGGGCGGATAGATATAGGTGTTCCGCACCATGAATTCTTTGAGGATGTCGTTCTGGATGGTGCCGGACAGCTTGTCCTGGCTGACGCCCTGTTCCTCGGCAGCAACGATGTAGCCGGCGAGGATGGGCAGCACGGCGCCATTCATCGTCATCGACACTGAGACCTTGTCGAGCGGAATGCTGTCGAACAGGATCTTCATGTCCTCAACCGAATCGATCGCCACGCCGGCCTTGCCGACGTCGCCGGTCACCCGGGCATTGTCGGAATCATAGCCGCGGTGCGTCGCCAGGTCGAAAGCCACGGAAACGCCCTGACCACCGGCGGCCAGTGCCTTGCGATAGAAGGCATTGGAAGCTTCGGCGGTGGAGAAGCCGGCGTACTGACGGATGGTCCACGGCTTGACCGCGTACATCGTCGGTTGCGGGCCACGCAGATAGGGCGCAACGCCCGGCAGCGTGTCGGCGAACTCGAGACTTTCGACGTCCTTTTTCGTGTACAAGGCCTTGACCGCAAGGCCTTCCGGGGTATTCCAGACCAGATTATTGACATCGCCACCCGGGGACTGTTTGGCCGCAACCTTTTCCCAGACATCCAGGTTATTGGAATCAAAGAACTTTTCAGACATGAAACACCTCTCGCCGATTCGATTTTTTCGGGCCGATGATGCAGAATTCAAAATTCTACGCTTTCGCACCCGGCTTGACATAGCTAGCCCCACATAATACTGTATCCATAATTATGGAAGCAAGTCGGCAACGCACCGATCTGCCCGCCGAGACCACATCATCACAATGAACCGTATTGCACCCACCGCGCTCTACCAGGAAGTCGCCGAACGACTGCGACAACGCATCTTCGCCCACGAACTGACGCCAGGCATGTGGATCGACGAGCAGAAGCTCGCCGAACAATATGGCATTTCGCGTACGCCGCTGCGTGAAGCACTGAAAGTCCTGGCTTCCGAGGGACTGGTCGAACTCAAGCCACGTCGTGGTTGCTACGTCACGGAAATTTCCCGCCGCGACCTCGACGACATCTTCCCCTTGATGGCCATGCTCGAAGGCCGCTGCGCCTTCGAGGCAGTAAAACGCGCCAAGACGGCCGACCTGGCTGCACTGAAGGCAATCCACGAAAAACTGGAATCCGCCTCCCGCGATGGGCGCATCGATGCCTTTTTCGAGGCCAATCAGGAATTCCACAAGAAAATCCAGGAACTGTCCGGCAACCGCTGGCTGCTCTCGGTCATCCAGGACCTGCGCAAGGTGCTGAAGCTGTCGCGCCTGCACTCGCTTTCTCTGGAAGGACGCCTGCAGCAGTCGCTGGACGAGCACCGGGCAATTCTTGCCAGCATGCTCTCCGGCGATGCCGCCAAGGCCGAACGGGAGATGCACGACCATCTGCTGTCCGGCCGCGAGGCGCTGGCGCGCATGGATGCGCAGAACCAGAAAAGCGCCTGACGCAAAAACGCTGATTGCTGCGGTCGACCGCAGCAGACAAAGAAAAACCCCCTGACGACCAGCGCTATGTGGAGAAAAAATGCACATATTTGTGCGTGAGTGAGTATCCACAGGGGTTTTAGTTTGTTAACCGTAATACTTCGCCCGGACTTCGGTCTGGGCGATTTTGTTTGAACTTGAGGATTCTGAGCCAAGCTCTAAGCACGCAAGCGCAAGCGCAACCGTAACCCAAAGGCGACGTTCGCCGCCACGCTGATCCAAGGGCCGGTTTCTGAGCAAACCAGCCGTTCAACTTGAAAGCTGAGCATCTCCTTCTCGGCCATTGCTGCCGTTGAGCATGTGACCAGACTCGGGCGGAAATGCGCCAGAAAACCGCCGTTCAGACATAGATGGTGATCAATGTCGATTTGGCGCTACTGACTTTAGCCGGCCCCGACCCGAAGTGGAAATTGATCGTTTGGTGAAGCAGACGTTTAGGAATGCCTGTATTCACCGGCCTGCGTGCCTTCTCACGCAGGTCTAGTTGGATGCTGCGCTAGCTATCACGGCACTACGAAATGCTGGGCTCTATTGCCGCCTTGACGTTTTTTTCACATCTTTTTTGACAGAATAGTCACGTTCAGCCAATTAACATTACCAAAAACAATCTGGTGAAGCTGCCGCGTTATTCCTAGCCCAAATAACGTTGATTGTTGGTTTTCCCCCAAAAGTACATCTACTAAAACCTCGTCCCCGTGCCTGTAACCATCGGAATGGGCCATTGCCCTGAACGCGAAAATTATAGTGAGTTGCACCGTCCCTTCGTTGCTCCAGCAGGTGACGCACAGAAGCAATCCAAGGAGAAGCACGCTATCTCGGATTATGCGGAGATCGGTCCCGGGAATAGGCCAAATTTCTCTGATGAAGTTGTATTTCAGAGCAGCAATTACGCGGTTTTCTAATCCTTACTCAGGCTGATTTTCTATACAGAAATTTTCCATGCAGCAAAACGTAACGAAACGTTCTAACGCCTCAAAATTATCTTGCTTTTGGCAGGGCATTGACCTATCCGGCCCTTACGCCGGGATCGCCATGCTTTTCCTGATCGGCCTGCCCATGCTGACGCTGTCGCGCGCCGCGCTGATGTTCTGGCAATCGGAGCGCGTCGCCGCCACCGGCATCTGGCCGACCATGCTGCTGCAGGGCATCCGCGTCGACATCATCCAGCTTTCGTTGCTCGCCCTGCCATTGCTGCTGCTCGCCCCCTTGCTCGCCGGCGAGCGCCTGTGGCCGGCCTGGCGGCGCCTGAACATCGTCTGGATCACACTGGCGATCGCCGCCTTGGCCTTGCTGGAAATTGCCTCACCGGCCTTCATCAGTGAATACGACAGCCGGCCGAACCGGCTGTTCGTCGAATACCTGAAGTATCCCAACGAGGTTGTTGCCATGCTGTGGAACGGCTTCCGCCTGCACCTGGTCGGCGGACTGCTGGTCACCGGCCTCGCCGGCTGGTCCGCCTGGCGGGTGATGCGCAATTGGCAGCGACGCGAAGCCCCCTGGTCGGGCTGGAAACTCTGGCTGACCTGGCCGATCCTGTTCCTGATCTGCGCACTGGCCATCCGTTCGACGCTGCAGCACCGCGCAGCCAACCCGGCAATGTTCGCACTGACCGCCGACCCGATGGTCAATACGCTGATTCTCAACTCCGCCTGGTCGGTCACGCACGCGATCTACGGCATGCAGCACGAAGCCAATTCCAGCGACATCTACGGCAAGATGGAAGCCGCCGACATCCTCGCCGAATTCCGTCAGGCCCGCGCCAGCTTCGGTACCCCGCATCCGCTGGTCGACGATGCGGAAATCCCGACCCTGGTCGACCAGAAGGCGACGGTGCGCCGAGCCAAGCCGCTGAATCTGGTGATCATCCTCGAGGAAAGCCTGGGCGCAACCTTCGTCGAATCGCTGGGCGGTGTGCCGGTAACGCCCAACCTGGAAAGACTCAAGCACGAAGGCTGGTGGTTCGAGCAGCTCTACGCCACCGGCACACGCTCGATCCGCGGTATCGAGGCGGTCACCACGGGCTTTCTGCCGACGCCGGCGCAGGCCGTGGTCAAGCTGTCGCTGGCCCAGCGAAATTTCTCGACGCTGGCTTCCACCCTCGGCCAACACGGCTACGAATCCGAGTTCATCTACGGTGGCGAAGCGCATTTCGACAACATGCGCGGCTTCTTCACCGGCAACGGTTTCACTCACATCACCGAACAGAAGGACTACAAGAACCCGAAGTTCGTCGCCGGCTGGGGGGTCTCCGACGAAGACCTGTTCGACAAGACGCACGAACGCCTGAGCGCCAAGCACGCCGAAGGCCAGCCCAGCTTCACGCTGGTGTTCACTTCGACCAACCATTCGCCCTTCGATTTCCCCGATGGCCGCATCGAGCTCTACGAGCAACCGAAGGCGACCGACAACAACGCTGTCAAATACACCGACCACGCACTCGGCGAGTTCATGGTCAAGGCCAAGGCCAGCCCCTACTGGCAGGACACCCTGTTCGTCGTCGTTGCCGACCACGACATCCGCGTGCGCGGCGACAGCATGGTGCCGGTCGAGCGTTTCCATATCCCCGGGCTGATCCTCGGTGCCGACCTCAAGCCAAAGCGGGTCAGGACCGTCGCCAGCCAGATCGACCTGGCGCCGACGCTGCTGTCGCTGATGGGCGTTGATGCCAAACATCCGATGCCCGGCCGCGACCTGACCCGCGAAGCCGACGACCTGCCGGGCCGGGCGGTGATGCAGTACGAACAGAACTACGGCTGGATGGAAGGCAAGCAGGTCGTCGTCCTGCGCCCGGAAAAGGAACCCGCCTTCGCCCACTACGACCGCCAGACGAAACACCTGAGCGCCGCCGAGGCACCGCCCGCCGACGGCGAGGCACTGGCCCGGCGCGCGCTGGCGCACGCGCTGCTGCCAGCCTGGCTGTACCGCGAGCAGCGCTACCGCTTGCCCGAAGAGTAATCGAGCCGGGTCAGGCTCCCGTAAGAAGTCGCTTCAGTTCCTATGGCTTGGTATCGATCGAGAAAAACACGGGACAACACTAGGCAAATAGTCCAATCGATCAACAGCGTCCAAAGGTTGTGGGATAGAAAGTGCGCACCTTGTAACATGCGGCCCAGCGAGAGGACGCCACCAAAAGCTAGAGCAAAGACCATACTCACTCGAGCAAAACGTGGGTGGCGCTCGCGCAGGGCGAAGTATAGGGCTAATAGAGAAAAGCCTGTCGCAGCATGCCCGCCAGGCCAACAGCGGCCAGAGCGTGTAATTCCTGGAAGCGGGCCAAGCAGCGGCACAAACGCTTCGCCACCGCCGAAGACGACCAAATCCTTGGGGCACTGAATTTCGGTTAGAGCTTTCAGTGGCGGGATAATCGCTGTCGATACCCCCATTGCTAGCGCGATGTATCCCAGTTGTCGCCGCCAAGGACGCAATCTCACAACTTTCCACGATGCAAAGAAGCAAATAATGGTCAGCACAAAAAATGCCATAACGATATATTTTGCTTGCCTATGGAGCACAGTTTCCAAAAAAACATTGTGCTCACCGATAAACCCCTGGCCTGGGACATATAACAACCCGGCAACATGAAAGTCGAGTTGTACGGGATCTAGCACCAGCAACAAGACCATTAGACTGAATGTCAATGCCAACCAGCGTTTGAAAGGGAGTACTAGCGATTTTTGCATGATGGTTTGCGGATTATTAGTTAGCGCCATCACGGGATTTTTTCGCCGAAGGTTGCCAAGACAGAAGCCCTTCACGAAAGGCGTGGCTGGCTCCCTGAAAGTAAGCGATGTTGCGACGAGCCAGCGGGTCAGCAACCGTGACATCGCGTTCTTCGCTGGTTTCGAGGGCATCGTAGCGATGGCGCAGCAAGCGGCGTGGACTGAGGATTGACAGGTCACGACCATCGTAGAGGCCAAGATGTTGATAATTGCCGATCAGTGCGCGGCCAGGCCGCTTCGGATCGAGCAACAGATTACGACCGAAAAATGTGGACTCATAATCGATGTTGAGTAAGCCAAGCAGGGTAGGCGCTAGGTCGATCTGACTGCCCAGCGTCGCGACCTCTCGCGCGGCGATTAAGCTCGGCGCGTAGAAAAATAGCGGGATGTGATAACTATTGACAGGCAAGTCCTCGTAACCGGCGCTACCAGCGGTATGGTCAGCGACAAAAATGAAAATGGTGTTATCGAACCAAGGCTTGCTCCTCGCTTGTTCGAGAAATTTTCCGATGGCGTAGTCAGTGTATTTGACCGCTCCTTCTCGTCCTGAGCCGGAAGCTATGTCGATACGTCCCTCGGGATAGGTGTAGGGACGATGATTTGATGTCGTCATCAACTGCAGTAAGAATGGCTTGCCTTCAGCATGATTCTGGTCGGCCAGCTTGATCGCCTGTAGGTAGAGATCCTCATCGGCCATCCCCCAAGCATTCTGAAATGACATTTCCCTTTCTGGTACATTGCTCTGGTCGACGATGCGATAACCGTTACCGCTGAAAAATGCGTTCATGTTGTCGAAATACCCGCGGCCGCCATACACGAAAACTGCATCGTAGCCTTTGCTGGCAAGTTGCTTCCCGAGGCTGGCATAGCCACTCTCACGCCCAAGTCGTTTGACAATGGAACGTCCCGGCGTCGGTGGCACCGATAGAGTGATAGCTTCCAGACCACGGTCAGTTCGGGTTCCGGTGGCATGGAAGTTATTAAAGAATAGGCTTTGTTGGCGGAGAGCGTCGAGATTGGGGGTCAGGCCACGGCTGTCTCCGAAACTGCCGAGATATTTTGCGCTGAGGCTTTCGATGGTGACCAGAATAATGTTGTGATGCACCGCATTGCCAGGATTGTCGATCCTTCGACGAATATCGAGCGGGTTCTCGCTAACAAAATGGGCATTTGGCTCGGCAACTTCAGCACGCAACTGCGCTCCGACTTCAGCGTCTGGCAAACTCGCGTAAAACTGCCGATAGTCGAGTTCGTTGTTTCGGAACGCGGCAAAAAACTGGAATGGGCCATTACCGGCAAGCTCTCGCTGATAGACGTTGCCACCCGCACTAATCGGAAAGTCCTGGCCGACCACTGCTAGGTTAATGCTGGCAGAAATAATCAGGGTAAGCAGCCCTGCCAAGCGCTTGCGTATCGGTAATAGTGGCAGGACGTAGTAGTTTGCCAAGGTCTGGCGAAAAACCAGCGTGGCGAAGATGGAAATGATAGCCAGCATGCCCAGCAGGCGGAAAATCGGGTAGGACTCGACGATGTTGCTCAGTACTTCCTTTGAGTACACCAAATAATCTACGGCGATGAAATTGAAGCGAACGCCGAACTCATCCCAGAAAATCCATTCGGCTGTAGCGACAAACAGCATGGTAAAAAGACTCATGCTAGTCAGCACGCTCAGAAAGCGACGGTGGCCATGACTGCACCACAGCTTCTCCGGGCACAGAGTCAGATACAGAGCAAGCGGCAGCGCAGCGTAGAGCAGGAACGACAGATCATAAACAGCACCGATTGCATACAAATGCAGAATATCGGCAAGTCCAGCGCTGGCTTCAGACCAATGAGTGATAAGCAAAAGGCTGCGCGTCAGAAAAAAAATCAGTAGCCAGCTAGTTAGGATGAATGCGAGAAAACGGGTTTGGGCGTGGCGGAGTGGAAGCATCGGCAATTGCTCAAGTCAGAACGGAGCGCAGTGTCTGCTTGAGGTGGTCAAGGCCGCGTCAAAGACTTGTCAAAAAAACGTCAAGGAAGCCGGTGTCGCAAGAAAGTGCCGTTCGGTAGACCATTTTTTTTGGAATTTTTGCGATTGGCCGTAAAAATCCGCTATTTTTCTACTTCGATATTTATCCAAACAGACCATGCGCCTGCTCGTCATTGAAGACAATCCAGATATCCTTGCCAACATCGTCGATTATTTCGAGACATCAGGCCATCTGGTCGACTGCGCCCGAAATGGTCCGGGAGGGCTGCACCTGGCACTGACCGGGAACTTTGATCTAATCGTTCTCGACATCATGCTGCCCGGAATGGATGGCTATCAAGTGTGTGCTGCGTTACGCGCCAGCGGTAATGCCGTCCCGATCATCATGCTGACAGCCCGCGACGCACTAAACGACCGTCTGCAGGGGTTAAACAATGGCGCCGACGACTACCTGATCAAGCCATTTGCGCTCGCCGAACTGCAGGCACGTATCGAAGCCATACTTCGGCGTACGCAAGGTAAACATGCTCAGCGCTTGCAGGTAGGCGACCTCGTTCTAAACCTCGATGATTTTTCGGCGGTTCGTGCAGGACAGGTGCTACGCCTGAATCCGGCGTGCTTCAAACTGCTCGAAGTGCTGATGCGCAAGAGCCCAGGAGTCGTACGTCGGCAAGTCCTCGAGGAGGCTCTTTGGGGCGAAGATATACCGGCTAGTGATGCGTTGCGCAGCCATCTGCATCTATTGCGGCAGGTAATCGACAAGCCCTTTGAGCAGCCGCTACTGCATACCATTCATGGCGTCGGTTATCGTCTGGGCGAGGTAAAGGATGCTTAGGAAACAACCGCTATCCCGGCGTATTTTGCTCTCCTTTGTGTCGCTGACGATTGTTATCAGCGGTTTGTTTGCCTGGGCAATCATCGCCGTCGTGCATGTAGTAGAGGAAGAACTTGTCGGCCAGGAACTGATAGCGGAAATGGTCCAGATCGAGAAACATTTCCGCGAAGACGGACAGCTTCCCGATGTGGTCGGTGGCGGCGAACTATTTGTGCCGACCATGCGGGCGCAAGCAATACCCATGGCCTTTACCAACCTGCCCAAGGGCTACAACGAGGTAGTCACACCGAATGGTGCATGGCACGTCGTCGCAACTGAAATTGAGGGGATTCCTTTTATCCTTGCACGAAATCAGGATGCTTTCGAAGCACGAGAGCAGACCTTGTATAAGGTTGTCATCGGCGGTTTTTTTCTTTCAGTCGCATTATCACTGCTGATTGGATGGTTGACTGCCTATCGCGTCATTGATCCTGTCGTGCGGTTGGCGCGACAGGTGCGCAACCGGGATCAATTGCTGCCGCTAGCACCACCGCTTGCGTCTGATTATGCTTCGGACGAAGTCGGCCAGCTTGCCCAAGCCTTCGATCTGGCGATGAGTCAGTTGCGTGCCCTTGTAGAACGCGAGCGCCTGTTCACAGCCGATGTCAGCCACGAGTTGCGAACCCCACTGATGATCATCGCAACATCTGCTGAATTATTGGCGCGAGAAGAGCTTGGACAGCGCGAGCGCCGCCAAGTAGAGCGTATAACCAAGGCTGCAGGCGAAATGCGCGAACTGGTCGAAACCTTCTTGCAGTTGGCTCGTTCCCACACAGCAGCATTGCCGACCGGTGAGTCGGTTACGTTGGCCGAAATGGCGGTCGAGCAGGCGGCATATTGGGGCGACGAAATTAGTCAAAGGGATCTGGTTTTTCACTGGCAGGTTGAGGGAGAAAACCCCCAGCGGTGGCACCGAACGTTGTTGCGTGTGGTCATGGGCAACTTATTACGTAATGCGCTGCACTACACCGAGCAGGGTGAAATACGGCTGACCGTCGGTACCACAGGCTTTCGCATTGAGGATACCGGGCCCGGCATTCCTGAATCCGAACGTGAGTCGCTGTTTCAGCCCTTCGTGCGTGGCACAGAGGCACGCGGAGAGGGGCTTGGACTAGGTTTGTCGCTGGTCAAACGAGTATGCGAGATACAAGGCTGGAGCATTAGCGCTAGCAATCGCCCCGGCGGTGGTAGTCGCTTCGAAGTGACTGTCGTATAGGCAATTTAACGAAATTTTGACGGGCTTTTGACGGGCTCTTGACAGCCAGCTATCTATCGTTGCGACCATTCTGTCTGAAAGGTATGCAATGTCCGTTGAGTCGCCAATCCAGCTCGAATTTTCGAGCAAGTATGACAGCGCGCACGCACAGCAGTATTTCGTCAAACATCAGGATGGATGGGCACGTCGTCTATCCAACATGCGTGACCAGCAACTGGCTCGACGAGCCTTGGCGATCGCAGGCGACCCAGGTCTGGTTCTTGATCTCCCCTGCGGCGCTGGGCGTTTCTGGCCGACGCTTGCGGAAAAATCCAATCGGGTAATTCTCGCCGCTGACAATTCTGCGGACATGCTCACTGTCGCTCGCCGCGCCCAGCCGGAAAATGTCCTCGCTCGCGTTCATACCTTTCAGGCATCGGCATTCGCTATCGATCTCGGTAATGCAGCGGTCGACTGTATTTTTTGCATGCGATTGCTGCATCATGTCGCCGATCCGGCGCATCGTCTGGCGATGTTGCGCGAATTCCATCGAGTGACTCGCGATACCGTAATCGTGTCGTTGTGGGTCGATGGCAATTTCAAGTCCTGGCGTCGCAAGCGTCTGGAAAAGCGGCGGGCGGCACGCGGCGGCAACGAAAATCAGAACCGCTTCGTCGTTGCGCGACACACAATCGAAGCAGAATTCGCCGAGGCAGGTTTCGAGATCATCGGCGCCCAGGATTTTTTGCCCGGCTACGCCATGTGGCGGGTCTATACCTTGCGCAAGACATCATGAGCGGCACGGCATCCCAGATGTTCGAACGCTGGTGGCGGGCCGAAGGCGAATGGGTCGAAGAGGCCAACCAGCGACGCGGTGGAGAGAGTGGCGTACAGCGTTTGCCAGGGGAGCGTCGCCCGCTCTACTGCAAACGCCAGTGCGGGCATGTACACCGCTCACTCTGCCATCCGCTCGGGCGACCGACCGTGTTGCGTGAGGCCGAGTCGATCCGTGCCTTCCGGGCGCTCGGTCTCGGCGTGCCCGAACTGGTCTATTGTGGCGCGCGCAAGCAGGGAGATACCTGGCAGGCTTTGCTGGTGACCGAGGAGTTGCCAGGCTTTGTCGCTCTCGATCGCTGGTACGCGACGGAGGCGGAAAGTGTATCGCCGGCTGCGCGGGGGCTGCTTCTCGATCGCCTCGGTCAGTCGCTGGCGCTGATGCACGCTGCCGGCTGGCAGCACGGCTGCCTGTACGCGAAGCATGTATTTGTCCGGGTCGAAGAAGGCAGCTATGGGCCGATGGTCGAAGTGGCGCTGATCGATCTTGAGAAATGCCGGCGCCGCTGGCTTCGTAAGTTTGCCGCGCGCCACGACATGGCGCAATTTTCCCGCCACCGGGGCGGCATGCCGCCGGCCGACTGGGATCGTTTGTTGGCAGCACACTCGGCTGCCTTGGCAGCGTTGGGTTTGTGTTGAGTCCTACCGTGAATCTTGTGTCGAGTTTCAGCGTTCTGCAACGCTATTTCCTGCTACTTTATCTGGTGCGTTCGCCATGATTGCGGCTTTCTAGCCGCTGGTGTCGATTGACGGGGCGCTCGCCTGGGGCTTTGCCGTACTGGCCAGTGCCGTTTATGCCGGTTTGTATCTGTTAGACCTCGTGAATATCCACGGAAAACACACGATCACTGTCCATGACCGATTCAAGGCTGGCCGCTGCCACACAATGGGCGCCTAGTCAGCGAGGTATCTGCGTGGCGCCACGCGCCTCTCTCGACCGCATGAATCCCTTCCTAGAGCACCACCGCATCAAGCCTGTTATCGACAAGGTGTAGCCTTTGATAAAGCGATCCTGGCCTACCAGCACCTCGTGCGCGGCCCCTTCGGCAAAGTCGTGATCAAGGTTAGTTAGTAGTTTCAGCGTTGATCCGGTTCACGCGAAACAGAGGAGAAGCGATCACCCGGCTGCGGGCGACCGCTTCTGGTCTCTGTGCTGTCCCTCCAGCATCAATGGCTGAGCGTCTGCAAAGGCCGAGTTGTGTGAATTGGCTATCCGGGAGGTTTTATAGCGCAGCGGTCGTTCAGATGACTGCCTTGTAGCAAAGGCGAACTACCGCTTCTGGCCGAACTCAGACCTTGGGGGCGCTGCCCCCAAACCCCGGCACTCGCCGTGAGGCAGCCGGGGCGAGTTAAAAACCAACCCACCACAGCAGCCCGGAGCGTTGCTCGCTCCATAGGCGTCAAGGGCTTTCGCGGCATAAACGGGGCCCTCCCGCCACGCGGGCCCCTCCCATTTATTCCACGACCCTTGACCCCGCTTCCGCTCATGACCGCTCAAAGTCCTTTTCGTAGCCGACATTGGGCATTCCGGCCAGCGCACCGGCGAGCGGTGCGTGCTTGGGAGAGGCCGACTCGCCCAGAACCTTTCGTATCGCCGTGACGTACCCCGGCTTGAAGATCGGCCGACCAGCCTCATTGATCACGCGCCCCGCGGCATCGGTTTTCCAGCCCTCATCCTTGAGTAGTCGGTCGCTGATGGCGTGGCGCAGGGCCTCGATTTCAGAGGGGTAAAGTCCGGTCGAGGCTGGCAGGACCTCAATCGACTCGCGCGGCGGCTGGGAGGGAGCTGGGCGCATATCGATGACGCGGTTGCCCTCGGCCTTGAGTAGCGTGATTTCACGGCGCATCTGTCGGTTCTCGGCCAGCAAACCGGCCATCATCGAGCGCAGCGCCGGGTTTTCGATCTTGTCGATCAAGGCAGTGTAGGGGTTCTCGCTGACCTGGCGTACCTTGCGCGTCACGCCACCCGTATGCTCGGCCCATGCCTTGATCAGCCCCTTGTAGTCATCGCCGGTCTTATTGTGGATCGCGCCCTTGCTCGGGCCGCCGCGATCTTCCGCGATGCGGGCGATGGTCGCCACAGAGAAGTCCTTGCTGCCGCGCTCGTACTGCTCTCGGCAAACCTCGTGGATCAGGTCGAGGGTCTTCTGCTTGCGAGGCGTGGCGGTTTTCTTGAGCTGCTCGAGCAGGTCGTCAGGGTGCATCGTCATGGGAATCCTCCTTGGGCGGGGCAAGCGTCCGCGTGGTCTTGGCGTGGTCGATCAGCACCTGGGCCTTGACCAGGGCGATCTCGTTCAGCACTTGATCCTTGAGCAGGCCGATCTCCTTGAGTTTGAGGAGGCATTCGGCATAGGGCAGTGCGTCCTTGATCGAACCGGTGCGCGCCTGAATCAGTTGCATCACGGCATTGCCAACCAGTAGTTGCTCCTCTTGGTCGAGGTAGATGAGCACCGGGTCCATGCGGTTGTAACGCAGCATGGCATCGAGCATCTGCGAACGCCGAATGGTGGCGAAATCGGCATCGATTTCCGGGTAGATCACCGCGTTTTCGCAAACGACTTCCAACTGGTGTAGCACCGACTGTGACTCGATAAAGCCCACCTTGAGGTCGGCCATGCTGCCTTTGGCGACGAGCTTCACGCCGCCCGTCGTCTTATCCTCGGCAATCTGGATGGAGCGCTGGATCAGGTGGTTTGTCGCCTGCAAGTCGTTCATGTACTTGTTCAGGATCAACGCCTCGGCCTCGGCGTACTTGTTGAGCTGATCAAACTCGCGCACGCGCAGGAAAGGCCGCTCATCCCGCTCGGCCTCCAGCTGCTGATTCTCAAGGGAGGTGAGCTTGTCCTGCAAGGTGTTGTAGCGGTTGCTCTGGCGGTGAGTCTTTTCACTGACGGTATTGAAGTGTGCGATCAGACCCGGCAGGAAGGCGGGGCCGGTCAGGAAGAAGCGGCAGCAGACGCAATTGCGCTCCTGCGGGAAACCGGGGGTAGGGGCGTAGTCGCTCTGCGTCGAACCTGGTCTCAGCTTTTCCCCGCCCACATCGCACAGTGTCGCGCCATTAGGGCAGATGCCCTTGTCGTCGAAGACGAAGGCAGCCGCGGTCTTGTTTCGGAGCACCGCCTGCACCGCGTCCTCGGATACATAGGCAAAGCGCTGGGTCACCTGCTCGAAGGTCGCGTCCAGGAGGAAGCGTCGATGGTTGGCCTGTTCGGCTTCCAGTTCGTTCTTCTCCGCCTCGCTCAAGACCTCCCGCATATAGGCCTTGCCGAACTTGGTGTAGTAGAGCGTCATGATGATGGTCGCGTGACCGGCGATCATCTTGGACACCACGGCAATCGGCAGCTTGAGGTCGAGGATGAAGTAGGAGATCAGCGACACGCGCAGGGCGTGCAGGGGAAAGAAGGTTCCCGTGTCAGAGTCATGATTGACAAAGTGCAACGGCGTGCCGTTATCCAGCGTTTCGCCCCGCTCGGCGCATCTCTGCCCCAGTTTTGCGAGCAACTTGTACCAAATAGGTACCAAAGACCAGTCGTCCAGTGGTTTTTCACCCTCGCCATCGGTCGGGTCACGGAACAGGAAACACGCCGAACCGCGCTGCGCAAGCACCTCGGGATGGGGCGGCGTTCTGCCGAAGTGCTTGCGCTCCAGCTCCGCCCATGGCGTCGGCGCGGTAATCGGGTTGTAGCGCTCCTGCCAATTGCGGAGCTTCTCTAGCCAGTACAGCACTTCGTCGTTGGCCCAAGGGATGACGTAGCCCTTCTCGTTCTCGGCCTTGTTGATGTCGGCGGTCTTGTTGGTGTTGATGTATAAACCGGCTTCTTTTTCGTTCGCGCTGCGGTGGAAGACGCCGCGCTGATAGGGGCGCTTCTCGCTACCGGTGGCCAGTGGGCGGTGGTTGTGTACGAAGCCCCCGCCGCCCGGCGCATGGATATAGCGCCAGGTATCCGCTTCACCGGAGTCCAGCATGCGGACCTGGAAGGTGCGCAGAGGCAGTTCCAGCTTTATATACAGGGCCACGGCACGCACCGGCGACCACATTTCCCACACTTCGGCCGGGTAGCCTTTGGTCTCCATTTCATATTTGGACGCGGCACGCTGGTGGGCCACGCAATCAGGGTCCTTAGGATCGATGATCGTGGGATCGACCACGAACCAGTCTCCGCCGTGCCTCCCTCCCTCCATCGCCTGCTGCGCCCATTTCCAGTCGCCGAAATTCCGCCCCTCAGCCAGCATGCCGCGCAACTCACGGATATAGCGGATCGAGAGCGAGGCTTTATCGGATTGGGTGTTCTTTGGCAGGCCGGATAAGGCAAGTCGCTGGATGGGGTTATGGAACCGGGATCGATCCCATTCGCCGGTCTCGGGATCGCCCAACTTGTTCGCCAACACCCAGTCGAGGAAGTCAGTGATCATGTTGTTGTAATCCACATCGGCCGCTTGAAGCGTCTGCGTGCCCTCTCGTTTGGCACTGACGGTCACCTGGGCGAAGTCCGGCTTCTCCGTCTCGCGCAGCAGGAAGCGCCCGTAATTGCGCTCAAGGTTCTGGCCGTGGATGTAGTGGATAAGAAATCTGTCGAGAGCCTTGCGGACCGCATCGACACAGGTTTTCTGGTCCTTCAGCCACTCGGCGGCGAGGCTGCGCCAATCCTCGAGCCTGGGGTCGATCAGGAGCACATGGGCGAAGCTCAGGTCAGAGGTCTTGCCGTGCATCTTGACAGCCCTTCTCGGGAAAGGATTGGCAAGGTGCGGCGGCACTAAACGATGACCGTCGGCGTCAAGGACGGAGAGCTTTTGACGGAGAAGCCAGTCGAGGAAGTCGCTCACAGCGTCGTGCTTTTTCTGGGCCTCCTTTTTGGTTATCAACTCCAACCCCAGCACCGGGTCCAGCGCGGGCAGCGCCCCATCCCTTGCCAAGAACTCCTCGGCCGACAGGGTATGCATCCCCTGCCCGTGCAGGTAGGTAACCAGGAAGGCACCCAGGGCGGATTGCTTGTTCGAACTCTTCCAGGGCATCCCCGCCCAATACTCCGCTGCCCGCGCCCGCCAGCCTTCCAGCGCCGGATCGAGATCGAGCAGAAAGCGGAATTCGGGGTCGAATTTTTCGACGGTCTTCTTTCGTCCTTTGCGTGGCATCAGCGTCTCCTCAACAATCTGGGATTCGGGCCAGAGAACAGACCCAGCGGATCAACGTCCTCGAAGCCATAGGCGAGGAAGTCGGGCGGCAGCAGCGCCGAGCTGTCCTCAGCCGCTTCAGCGTGGGCCAGGGCAGCATCAATGGCCCGGTTGAGCTTCACGCGATCCGGCTCGGTATAGACGGCCTGCGATTCCAACGACTTGTGATGCAATGCCTTTTTCAGGAAGATCGCATCGAGGCTCAGGTCGGACAGCCGCTGGCCGTAGGCATGGCGGTGGCCGTGGGGCGTGGTGCCGAGCGCCTTCGCCGGCACGAGTCTGATCCGCTTGACGGCCTTGGCATGAGCATCCTCGAAGGCGTCGATGCTGTAGGGTTTGCCAGTGCGCGTCACGAAGGCATAGGGGTGGTCCGGTTTGAGCCGGTCGCGCTGTGCCATGTAGAACACCCACAGTTTCCAGAACAGTTCCCCTGCCCAGCGCAGCGCCCAATGCACATGCATGAAGTGCTGCTTGCTGTCGAGCGTATTGCCCTTCCAGCCTGCATGCAGGGTGTGTGTGCTCTTGTAGTCTGTCCTCGGTAGCAAGCCATATTTATCGCGCAGGTAGGTGGCACGCTCACAGGCTACCGGCTTGCCTTTGGCATCACGCAGATCGGCCGGTGCTTGCCCGAGACTGGGGTGATAGACCTTGACTAGCGCCGAGCCGGGCGCGGTGTCGTCATGGATCACATCATGGATATACAGGTGGAAAGGCTCACTCATACGCAGCCCGCCGTAGTGCATCAGCATCGTAATCAGGATGTCGCGCAGATTCAGCCGTTCCTCGATGCGCGGACTCTTCTGCTTACCGGGGACGATGAAACCTTTGAACAGCAGATCGACCATCCGGTCCGCCGGAAAGAACTTGACCGGCTCGTGGTCAATGACGGGGCTTTTCTTGAGCAGGGTGGTGCGCGCCCGACTGATTTTGAGCGCGGCGACGTCAACGCTCATGGTGTGGCCAAGGAAGGCGCGGTTGCGCTGATGCTGCCAGGCCGCCCATGCTAGTTGCTCCTCGGCGCGGGTGGCCTGTCGCCACGGGTTAAGTTGTTTAGTGCCGTGCTCCTCTGCCATCCAGTCGCTGAACTTGGAGAGGTGATTCACCAGCACGCGCACCACGGCCGGCGAACGGGCATCCCAGTACAGGTCGCTGGGGTCGTTGCCGTCGAGACCGACGGTGCCGCTATAGAGCCGCTGCACGAAGGTGTTGAACAGGTCGTTCGGGGTGTCGAAGGCGCGGTGGTTCGCCTCCATGTAGTCGATCAGGAGGCTAACCGCTTGCACCAGTTTGTTGGTGTTGCTCTCCGAGAGCATGTGCCGGTGCTTGAGGATGTAGTGGATCAGTGGTGGCAGCGGGCCGAACTCGGTGATGATCACCGGGATTTCCTCAAGGAGCCCGGTGTTGTCACGCACCACCTTGTAGTAGGCGACGGTATGGGTCACGGCCAAGACCTCACGCACCGTGACGCCGCGACAAAGTCTGAGATAGCCATCGAGAGCGAATTTCTTGGTCGCTCAGATTTAGCTGTTCGCCAGTATCAGATTCGAGCGGGATTTTCCCGGTCGCAAGCCTACGTCGAATTTGCCAACGGGTTTGCCCTTCGATGAACACCAGGTCGACTTTAAATGAGGTACGAAGCATGTGCTCCCCATCAGGGTACTGGATGAGCACCGGCTGCTCCCGATACGACAAAACTCCTCGGGAGAACTCCAGTAGATGGATCGCAGCCAACTCCAACAGTGACTCCCAAGCCACCGTCCGCCCCATTTTGTATGAGGGGAAATATCCTCGAAACCGCCGACCACTGAGGGTTACAACCTTGCGTGAAAGCATCATCTTTCTCCTGGTGGCAGACAAAAGAAGTCCCTGCGCCCGCCGCGCATTTCAAAAACCGATCAAATTTCGAGACAAAAGAACACCATCAGCCGGTACAAAACAGGCTGTTGTCTCGATAAATCCTTGGGGTTAGGCTTGACGCCTCAGGTGCAGGAAGAAGATACTTGGCTTGTCTAGAGCAGTATCCGCGTCACTCAGCGAGGGCAGGCCTAACCGCTTGCCCTTTTTTGTTTACATGGTGTCCCTCCTTATGAGTGCGCAGCCAGCAAGGCTTTACCTCGGCATGTCCCTGCAGATCTGTGGAAAGGACAGGGCGAGCTGAATTAACTGAATCTGTTGCGGCAGCAAACTGCCGAGCTGGGGGACCAATTGGTGAACCATTTGGAATTCAGCGTCGCTGGCCCGATGTGGGATCGAAAACTGGCGGCGCGAAGTCTGCAGTGCTTCCTCCAACTTAGCCTGATCCTCCTCCGAGAGAGATAGTCCACTGATCAGTCGCCGGATGAAATCCTGCCGCGGCGGCCCTTTTTCCCCTCTTTCGAGCGCTGAAATATAGCTGGGCTCATAACCGAGAAGAAGAGCCAGCTGCTTTTGCCGGAGACCTCGCCGGATCCTGAAAGTTTTGAGCGCTTGTGAAAATGGACTCAATTTTCGCCAATGGTTGATTTTTCTTCGAATCTAGCAAAAATTGCCGCGCACGTACACTAAATTATTGATTATTATATATATTTGCAATAGTGCAAAAATTCAACTGCTAGGCAAAATTCGAAATTGAAACGATTTTCTATCGCCGTGCGAACACGCAAACCCAACTCGAAAGTAGCTACTCAACGCCGAAGCTGACTGTGGTGCATTGATGCATTGGACTGAGTTCGACACGCGCCGAGTTGGTCCACAAGGGACCAGCGGATATAGCTGGGATCACGCAATCGAGGCAGCAACAGGAGCACTGCTTCAGGCATGTCACCCTGATCCGCATAACTTCTCGGTGATAATCCTTTAGCGTATGTCTCGTCGACAGCCGGGACATTCAAATATTCCTAAGCCCACGGATCAAATACATGAATGTAATCGACCGTATCCGATGGCGAAACGTCACAATACGACGATGTATTGACTGCCCGGAAATTTGAGTTCATGTCGATGAACAGCGACACCATTCGGGACAGGCTCGATCATCGTAATACCGGACCTCGCGTCGCTAGGCACCGCTAATCCACCCATCAAGCAGCGAATTCTGATCCTTCGAGTGCCCCTGACAGGGGGACGTCAGCACGACAGGTGAATCCGTTCTCTCCATGTTTAAAAAACATATCGTGAAGAACATAGCTTATTTGGGTTCGGCTTAGTTCAAAGTTTCTACGAAAACCCTTGATTTTCCAGCCCTCCGCACGTGCACGATCTGCACGTCTCTGGCAGGAAGCAATCATGTAGTTAGAGGCGTGCGGCGCCGTAACTCCTTTTCTTGCGCGATAGTCCACCGCATCACCAGCACAGGCCCAAAGAAACTGGTAAAACTGGGAAACAGAGAAGTCTCTCAGAAGATTTTCGATCAGGGTCGTCAGTGCAGTTGCTCCTGGGATTGGCAGGTTTCTCTGGTGAAGGCTATAGACACAGAACTCCCAGCACTCAGCAAAAGCGAGTTCACGCCAGATTTGGCAACACTCCTCTCCCCAGTCATTCGGCCAGTCTTCCGCAGCAACGTAGATTTCAAGTGCCTGTACAAACCTCACACCATCCGGCATGCGAAGCACCCAATGCGTTTGACCAAAATCCATGCCTACGATTTGTCCACCTCTCTCTGTAAATGCTTTTGAGGGAGATGTCGGATCGGGAGAGAGCAAATCGGCTGTAATCAAACATTCGATCAGGCTGCCCTGAAAATCTGGTGCGTAAGGCGCAAAGCGAATTCCGGAGGTGCTTAATGGGCCAATTCGAGAATCGTCCAACCAGCCACCACTTCGGACAAGACAGATGAGTGCGACGGCCTGACGCGCAGTCAGTTGCTCTGGCTGAATCTGGGTTGGCGTGTACGCCCAGTTGGCGAAGCAAAATTGCTGGATCTTCGTATGCTGTTGCTGCACGCGCAAATCTTCCTCCCGCAATCGCTTGAATTTGCAACCGGTGCAAGCACACCGCGACGACTCAATGTGAGCGCATTGGCTACAACGTAGCGTAGATCCTGACGACCAGGACTTCGAGCGTCGCGGGCGAACCATCGGAGCATTGCAGTATTGGCATAGCTCGGCACTTGGCTCGGGAGGGAAGTGGCTGCACAGCGTGCTTGCAGAGCAATTGACCCTGTATTGCTCCAGCAATGTTGCCACCCGCTCTCCGGCGTAGTAGCGACTCATAAGCTCAAGCAGTTCCGCCTCGCTGAGATGTCCGAGCGGCTGATATGTAGGCATGTGGCGTCTTCCTGAAAGCCACAAACTATATTTGAACTAAAGGCTTTTTGTCACTTATAGAGCGTGGCCGCAAAGAGGTTCGGTTCCTAGCATCGCACCATGGAATCAACGCTCACATTGGAACAGCAAGCTGACCTTCAAAAGTTCGGCCAACGCTTGGCTGAGCTCCGGAAGGCTCGCGGCTGGTCGCAAGAGAAGCTCGCACTGGAGAGCGGACTCGCGCGCAGCTACCTAGGTGGTGTCGAACGAGGTCAGCGAAACATCGCCCTCCTGAACATCCTGAAGCTGGCTCGCACATTGGAATGTGATCCCGGCGCCCTGCTCAGGTTCTGAGCACCAAGACCTGCCGCACTACCCTTGCCTTCTGACTCGCGCCGCTAGACTCTATTCAGCTCGAACCCGGTTACATGAACAGAAAACAAAACCAGACCAATAATCATGATTAATGCGCTGACCTTGATGGCCAGCAGCCTGCTCAAGTCCCGCCAGGGGTGTGGTCAAGTTCACCGTATTGCGCGGACGGCGGCGCCCATTACGGCACCCGATGAAAAGGCGGCGAAATTCTCGCCTATTTTCGTGGACAGCGAGATTGTTAACCGCATTCATAGTATGGCTATTTCAACTCCATATATGAATGGATCTCAAGCAAAAAAATACCGCTTCAAAGACTAGAAGCGGTATTTTTAAGCCTAATTATTAAGCCCCACTAACTCCATATAAGTCGCCTCGTCAGGGGGTTTCTACTTTCAGTACTGCTTAGTGGTTGGCTGCGCCAGATGCACCGTAACCCGTCTGGGCGCGGACATACTGGTCACCGAAGGCTTCCTTCTCGGACTGGGCGCGGACGCTCGAGTCGGACTTCGAGAAGATGTAGGCCAGCAGGAAAGCCAGCGGCATCGCGAACAGTGCCGGCTGGGTGTAGGGGAACAGCGGGGCAGCATTGCCCAGCACGTCGACCCACACAGACTTCGAGAAGACCACGAACAGCACGGCGGAGACCAGACCACCGTAACCGCCCCACAGCGCGCCGCGGGTGGTCAGACCCTTCCAGTACATGGACAGGATCAGCACCGGGAAGTTGGCAGCTGCGGCAACACCGAAGGCCAGACCGACCATGAAGGCGATGTTCTGCTTTTCGAAGGCGATGCCGAGAATGATGGCGACAAAGCCGAGGCAGATCGTGGCGATCTTGGAGACACGGATTTCCGAAGCTTCGGAAGCCGTACCCTTCTTGATCACGCGAGCGTAGATGTCATGCGAGATCGCCGAAGCGCCAGCCAGGGCCAGACCGGAAACCACCGCCAGGATGGTGGCGAAGGCCACGGCTGCCAGGAAGCCGAGCAGCATGTCGCCGCCGACGGCCTTGGCCAGGTGCATGGCAACCATGTTGCCGCCACCGATCAGCTTGCCGCCGATGGTGCCACCTTCGAAGAACTCCGGATTCTGGCCGACGATCAGGATGCCGGTCAGGCCCATCAGGAAGATCACGTTGAAGAAGTAGGCAACAAAACCGGATGCGTAGAGCACCGACTTGCGCGCTTCCTTGGCATCGGTAACGGTGAAGAAGCGCATCAGGATGTGCGGCAGGCCAGCGGTACCGAACATCAGGCCGAGACCCAGCGAGATTGCGGTGATCGGATCAGCCAGCAGGCTGCCCGGATGCATCAGGCGCTCACCCAGCTTGTGCACCGACATTGCCTGGTCCATGACCTTGCTGAAGGAGAAGTCGAACTGGCTCATCGCCAGGAACATCACCAGCGTGCCACCGGACAGCAGCATCACGGCCTTGATGATCTGCACCCAGGTGGTGGCAACCATGCCGCCGAAGGTGACGTAGACCATCATCAGCAGACCCACCGCGAAGATCGCGACGTTGTAGTCGAGACCGAACAGCAGCTTGATCAGCTGGCCGGCACCGACCATCTGCGCGATCAGGTAGAAGCAGACGACGGTCAGCGAGGAAATCGCTGCCATCGTGCGCACCTTGCCCTGGTCGAGGCGATAGGCGGTGATGTCGGAGAAGGTGAACTTGCCCAGATTACGCAGGCGTTCAGCCATCAGGAACAGGATGACAGGCCAGCCGGCGAAGAAGCACAGCATGTAGATATAGCCGTCATAGCCCTGCATGTAGACCATCGCGGTCAGACCGAGCAGCGTGGCAGCGGACATGTAGTCGCCGGCAATCGCCAGACCGTTCTGGAAACCGGTGATGCCACCGCCGGCGGTATAGAAGTCCGACGTGGACTTGGTCCGGCTGGCGGCCCAGTAGGTAATGCCCATGGTCATCGTGACGAACAGGCAGAACATGGTGATGGCGTGCCAGTTGGTGGCCTGCTGCTCGGTCGGGCCGAGGGAATCGCCAGCGGCGACGGCCAGGGTGCTCAGGCTCAGCAGCCCGAGTGCGGAAATGATTTTACGCATTACTTGTTCTCCTTCCAGGCCTCGCGCACCACTTCCTGCGAGAGTGCGTCAAATTCGGTATTCGCACGACGAACGTAAACCGCCGTCAGCGCCCAGAAGAAAATGAACATGAAGAGTTCAACGACAACACCGATGGTCCAGCGGGAGCCTTCGGCAATCGGTTGGCCCAGTGATTCCGGGGCGAATGCCACGACCATGACGAAGCCGTAGAACATGATCAAAACAATTGCGGCCAAGGTCCAGGCAAAGCGTCCCCTCCTGGCGACCAGCTCCTGGAATTTGGGATTGACCCGCATCCTTTCGTACATCACGCTGCTCATATTGTTCTCCTTATTAATTAATAATTACCGAAAAAATCGGCGCAGGCATTGTATCTTATATAAGACACAACAACCTTACGGCGCGTGTAAGCTTTCGGGTTTGCACCTACTCAAGGAACACAAGAAAAATGAGCAGCATCGATCTGGCGATTGACGGCGAAATCGCCACCCTGACACTCAACAACCCGGGCAAGCTGAACGCCATCGATCTGTCCATGTGGCAGGCACTGTCGCAAAACATGGCCAATCTTGCGGTCGACCGCAAGATTCGCTGCATTGTCATCCGTGGAGCCGGCGAAGACGCCTTCGCTGCTGGCGGCGATCTGGAGGAATTCGTCAGCGGCCGGGCAACGCTCGAACAGGCACTGCTCTATCATGGCGAAGTGGCCGCTGCGCTGAATGCCATCGCCGATTGCCCGCAACCGACCGTGGCACTGATCCGCGGTGCCTGCATCGGCGGCGGGCTGGAAATCGCCGGTGCCTGCGATCTGCGCATCGCCGGCGAAAGCGCCCGCTTCGGCGCGCCGATCAACAAACTCGGTTTCTCGATGTACCCGGGCGAAATGGAAGGCCTGCTGCGCCTCGCCGGCCCGGCGGTGATCAAGGAAATCCTGCTCGAAGGCCGCATCCTCAACGCCCGCGAAGCCTGCGACAAAGGGCTGGTCACCCGCGTCGTACCGGAACCTCAGGTCAGCGACGAAGCCTACGCCACCGCCCGTCGCATCTGTCAGGGCGCACCGCTGGTTGCCGGCTGGCACAAGCAGTGGATTCGCCGCCTGCTCGACGGCCGACCGCTGAGCGACGCCGAAAAGGCCGAGTCCTTCGCCTTCCTGGCGACCGAAGACTACAAGGAAGGGCTGTCTGCCTTCTTGGAAAAGCGCAAGCCGGTGTTCAAGGCGCGCTGAAGCCGCCCCCGTTCAGTTGCTGTACAAGCTCCACAGCATCTTCACCGAGAGCAGTAGCAGCAAGCCGGCGAAAATACGGCGCAGTACGCGTATCGGCAGACGATGGGCCAACCGGGCACCGGATTGGGCAGTCAGGACACTGGCGAGCAGGATGATGCCCAGCCCAGGCAGATAGACGAAGCCAAGACTGCCCGGTGGCAGGCCTGCATGCCCCCAGCCGTTCCAGATGTAACCCAGGGTACCGCCGACAGCAATCGGCAGACCGACCGCCGCCGAGGTCCCGATCGCCTGATGCGGCCGTACGTTGCACCAGATCAGGAAAGGCACGGTCAGCGCACCGCCACCGATGGCAACCAGGCTGGAGAAGGCGCCGATCACACCGCCCGCCAGACTGAGGCCGGGCCAACCAGGCAGGCGGCGTCCCGGCTGCGGGCGCCGCTCGGCGATCATCTGCCCGGCGACGAAGAGCATGAAGCCGACAAACAGGATCGACAGCGTCCGCGACGAGACGAAGGCAGCCAACTGGGCGCCGAGTAGCGTCCCGAGCAGGATACCCGGCGTCAGCCGGCGCATCACCGGCCACAGCACCGCCTGGTGGGCATGATGGGCACGCAGGCTGGACAAGGCGGTGAACAGGATGGTGGCCATTGAGGTCCCGAGCGCCAGATGCAGCACTTCACGGGCCGGAAAACCCTGTTCGGCAAACAGGATGGCCAGCATTGGCACCACCACCACGCCACCACCAACGCCGAGCAGGCCGGCGAAAAACCCGGCAACGCCCCCGGTCAGCAGATAGGCTGCAATCACCGCAAAGGACATCATGCCTCGCTCAGCCGGCGCATGATTCGATCCAGTGAACGATGCCGTCATCACTACGGAAATCGTCGCAGGCCCGTGCCGGAATTTCCGGCGCCAGTTCGACAAACAGACGGGTCAGGGCATTGCCGGGGCCGATTTCGAGCACCGCATCCGGCTGTAGTTCGCGCACTGACTGCAGGCAGGCTGCCCAGTCCAGCAGTGTGGCGATCTGGCGCCCCAGCGCGGCGAGCGCCGGGCGTACCGTGCGCGCCGCCGTCCCGTCGACAGCGCCAAGGACCGGAAAGGCCAAGCGGCCATCGGGCATGTGCGCCAGACGCTCGGCAAAAGCCACCGCAGCACCAGCCAGCAAGGGGGTGTGCGATGGCGTCTGCACCGCCAGCGGGACCAATCGGCTGGCGCCGGCCGCCAGCAGGCGCTCGGTGATGCTGGCAATACCGGACCGTGGCCCGGCCAGCACCAGGTGGCGCGGCGCATTGCGGATCGCCACCGCCAGTCCGGCCTCGGCGGCCAGGCTTGCAACCAGCGCTTCATCGAGCCCGAGCACGGCCAGCATGCCGTGCTCGCCGGCAGCGGCAGCATCCATCAAGGCCGCCCGCTCAGCACACAGGGCGACGCCGTCGCTGGCGGAAAATGCCCCGGCAGCGCAGCAGGCCGCCATCTCGCCCAGCGAATAGCCGGCGGCACAGATTGGTCGCGGCAAACGGTCGCGCAGACGGTGCCAGGACATCATCTGCTGGGCAAAGATCAACGGCTGGGCGATCCGGTTGCGGGCAAGCATTTCCGGGCTTGGCAGCTGGCCTTCGCCGATGGCCGGCAAAGCCCGAAGCAAGGCGGCACGCAGTTCCCCGGCAACACCATGGTCAACCTGCCGCCAGTGTTCCGGCGTCTGCCCACCCTGGCCGCTGAAGAGGAGGGCAAGACGCATGTCAGTACAGGCCGTCCACTTCGGCCAGGAACAAGGTGACACCGAGCAGATCGGCGCTGCCACCGGGACTCAGCCGACGGGCGACGAAAGCGCGGTCGATGGCGACTGCATGAGCGCGCCAGTCAGTGGCCAGGACTCCGCCGACGGCGAGAAAACCGGCGGCCAGCTGACGGCCGAAGCTCAGTCCCTGGCGACCACCACGCCACAGCAGATTGCTGTCATCCAGCCCGGCCATCAGCGTGAACAAGGCCTGTATCGCAGCCCGTTCGCTATCGCCGGTTTCGGTCAGAATCCGGCGATAGGCCGGGAGGCCAAGTTCCAAAGCCGCCGGGAAACCGGCCGCCGCTTCCTGACGGGCGCCGCCGCAGCCGTATCGACGGGCAACGATCAGACCGTGGCTGGCGGCATCTGCAGCTGTCGATGCCGCCAAGCCGTCCAGGATTTCCCTGCCCCACCGCTCACTGACCATCCGGCACACAGCCGCCGCTTCCAGTTTTTCACCGGTAGCGGCGAGCAGGCCGCTCGCCGCACAGAGCAGGCCGAGATTGAAAATGGCGCCGCGATGCGTATTGACGCCCCCGGTAGCCGTCAACATGCGCTGTTCGGCGGCGATGCCGAGTGCCTGCAAAGGCGCCAGCGCAGGCGCCTGCAGGCCACATTCCGCGATGGCAGGGAAGTAGTCACGTAGCGCATGCAGGCTGCGGACGAAGGTGACGAAATCCATGTCGTCATGACTGCCCACGCTATCCGGACAGACCAGCCCGGGCTTGGGCGCCAGCGCTGCCTCACGGTACAGGCTGCGAATGGCCAGCCGGCCGATCCGTGCCGGCGCAACGGCCATGTCAACCGGCTCGACCTGATGGGACGCTGTCGTCAGCAGGGCGGATTCAGACATGGCAGGGCTCCGGCAGCAAGGTAGCGATGAGGTTTTCCAGAGGCTGCAGGCCAACTTCCCGCGACCCTTTGACGAGCACCGGGGCGGCCGGGGTTTTCTGCTTGGCAAGAATCTCGCGCCAGGCGACGGCCCGACCACCGGGAAAGCGGATTTCGCCATCGAGCTGGCAGCTCAAGCCTTCCGCCGCACGCTGCAGGGCCGCCAGCATGGTCTCGAATTGCGCCGGCGTAGTCACATCGCAGATCAGATCGATATCGGAACCGGCATGACGGTAGGCCTCACCACTCAAGGCCTCCCAAGCCAGCGAACCGTAGACGCCAAGCGTCGCCGAGCAAATCTCGGCCCGCCCGGCCAACTCACGCAGTGGCGCGGCCTGATCGGCCGGCAGGCGGGGCAGGCAGTCGGCGACAGCCAGCGCTGGCCGGCGGCGGGCAATGGCAGCCGGCGCAACAAGGATCGCCAGGCGCTGCCGATTGAAAGCCTGCGGCAGGGCCAGACCGAGCAACAGTGCCTGGTCATCCGGCTGGCGAGCCACCACCAGCGGCCGACCGGCTGCAATCCACCGTTCGGCAGCCAGCCAGAGCGGCGAGCCAACGGCAGCGCAGGGAGAATCCCAGGCTGCCTCCGGATGGAGATAGACGAGATCGTGGCGGCGCATGATTCAGGCGCCGGCGGTCGCGTTCTGCACAGTCGTGGCAATGTCCGACGCCAGCAGGCGGCCGCCGCGACTCAGGCCTGTGCCCTGACGCTGGTCACCGGCACTCACCGCCTTCCGGGCCGCGCTCAGGGCATCATCGAGCAAGTCCGCCGACGGCACCGGCCAGATGGCCGCGATGCCACCCATGCGCACATAGCTCCCGGCACCGGGCGCGAAGATCGGGGACGTTCCCGCCAGTTCGACCAGGCGTTCGTGGGCGATCTTGGTCACCCGCGACATCGCCCGCAGATCCATCACCCGCACCTGGGCATCGGCCAGCGCATAAGCCTGATCGGCCATCAGCCCGAAGGAAAGGAAACCGCCGCTGACGGCATTGGCGGTAACCAGACTGAGCGAGGGATGGCCCTGACGCCGGGCGAAATCGACACAACTGGCCAGATGCGCCAGCGAGCCGTTCAGGCACAGCAATTCCTGGCTGCGCGACAGCGCCTGGCCGCTGGTATCGACGAGAAAGACCAGCGGCCGGCCGGGATGCCGCTCGACGGTGTCGAGGACGAAACCGGACAGGGCCAGTGCCATGGCGTGGTCAATCGCCGCCGCGTCGGTGGTGCCGAGCACGGCGACCGTACCCTGGGCAGTCGTTGCTTCACCGGTGATCACCTGGTTGGCAACGGCGACCGTGTGACCGGCCGGGAACAGCGCGTCGAGAATGTCGTTGAGGCTCATGTCGGTAGTCCTTCCTTCAAGGCGACCAGGCTGTCGCGGTCAAGCAGCGGCACGCTGTCCGGCCGGGCGATGCCGAGCGCCGCCCAGACCTGAAGGCCATCGCGGTACGTGGCGTAGGCGGCGAGACGGTTTTCCAGTACCTGCTGGCTGGCCCGCAGTTGGGCGAGACCCGGCGCGGCTTCCTGCCAGCCGGCAAGAAGTTTGGCGACGCCGGTACGAAAGGCCGGGATGTCGTCTTCCACCAGCTCGGCGCAATCGCCCATCAGGTAGCGATGCTTGCCGCCGGTGACGCGCCAGACCAGCGCACGGTCCTTGGCGTCGAATTCCTCGACACCGGCGACCGTTTCGATGACTTCCGGGCCGGACAGCGCCAGCCGGCCCTCTTCCGAGATGATGATGGCCGAACATAGCTTGGCGACGATGCCCATGCCACCAAAGGCGCCGCAACTGCCACCGACCAGTGCGATGACCGGGACTCCGGCCGCGCGGGCGTCGAGCACGGCGCGCATGATTTCGGAAATGGCGATCAATCCGGCATTGGCTTCATGCAGCCGGACGCCGCCGGAATCGATCAGGAACAGCACGGCGGCCGGCTTTTCCTGCACCGCGCGACGGAGCAGGCCGACGATCTTGGCGCCGTGGATTTCTCCGACCGCGCCACCCATGAACTGGCCTTCCTGGGCGATGGCAAAAATCGGCTTTTTTTCCAGTTGACCGTAGCAAACAACCACTCCGTCATCAAAGGCACCGGGCAGGTCGAGCATGGCCAGATGCGGGCTGGGTTGCGATTCGGCTGGCGGCAGGATTTCGGCAAAGCTGCCGGGATCAAGCAGGCCGGCCAGGCGAGCCCGCGCTGTCGCCTCGAACCAGCTGTGGCGTGAAGCAAGCGACGGGATCATTGGGCACCTCCCTGATATTCGGCCAGCGCCTGGGCCAGACGCAAGGTGACGACAGCGGGCGTCGCCCCCATGTCGTTGATCGCGATCTCGGTACCCCCGGCCGCGTGGCCGGCAGCAAAGCTGCCGAGCACCGCCTGCCAGGTGTCGCCAAAGCCGCGCGCCGAGGTCTTGATGCTGACCCGGCAAGCGGCCGGCTCACTGCCGGTCTTGATCAGGATTTCCAGGTTACCGGAACCGACCACGCCACACAGTGCGGGATCGGCAACGCGGGAAACCGGCTTGGAAGCAAAACGAAAGTCGAGTGTTTCCATGGTGGTCACCAGTTGCGGAAGCGTGAAGGGGGGGCGTACAGGCCGCCCGACCAGCGCACCAGATCCTTGACGGAACGGGCAGCAAGCAGGTCGCGCGTCGCCTGACGCGGATCGATGCCGAGGTCTTCGGCGCGGCGGATGATGCCGCGGTCGCGCAGGTTCTCGACCATCGCCTTGTCGCGCGCCATGCCCACCGGCGTAAAGCCGGCGACACCGCGAATTGCCTGCTCGCGCTCTTCCGGCGAGCGGCAGAGCAGCAGGTTGGCGATGCCTTCCTCGGTGACGATGTGGCTGACGTCGTCGCCGTAGATCATGATCGGCGGCAGTTCGGCACCCATCATTTTCTGCAGCTTCCACGCGTCGAGCTCCTCGACGAAAACCGGCGCCATGTGCTCGCGGAAGGTTTCGACCATCTGCACGACCAGCTTGCGGCCGCGAATGGCGTTCGGCCCGGCCGCCTCGCGCCCGGCTTTCAGCCAGGCCGGGCTGGCGTGACGCCGGCCGTGCGGATCGGACCCCATGTTCGGCGCGCCGCCGAAGCCGGTGATCCGCCCCAGCGTCGCCGTCGAACTGTTGCCGGCCAGGTCCATCTGCAGGGTCGAACCGATGAACATGTCGCAGGCGTAGAGGCCGGCCGTCTGGCTGAACGCCCGGTTGGAACGCATACTGCCATCGGCGCCGGTGAAGAAGACGTCGGAACGGGCCGAGATGTAGGCGTCCATGCCGACTTCCGAACCGAAGCAGTGCACCGATTCGACGAATCCGGATTCGATCGCCGGAATCAGCGTCGGATGCGGATTGAGCGCCCAGTGCGTGCAGATCTTGCCTTTCAGGCCCAGGTCGGCGGCGTAGGTCGGCAGCAGCAGCTCGATCGCCGCCGTGTCGAAGCCGATGCCGTGGTTCAGGCGCGTCACACCGTACTCGGCGTAGATGCCCTTGATCGCCATCATCGCCATCAGCACCTGCACTTCGGTGATCTGTGCCGGGTCGCGGGTGAACAACGGCTCGATGTAGTTCGGCTTCGGCGCCAACACCGTGAAATCGACCCAGTCGGCCGGCACGTCCACACGCGGCAGCTTGTCGAGGCGCTCATTGACCTGGGCGATGACGATGCCGCCCTTGAAGGCAGTGGCCTCGACAATGGCCGGCGTGTCTTCGGTGTTCGGCCCGAGGTAGAGATTGCCGTCGGCATCCGCCGCCTGCGCCGCGATCAGCGCGACATTCGGCGTCAGATCCATGAAGTAGCGGCCGAACAGTTCGAGATAGGTATGAATCGCCCCGATCTCGATGCGCTGTTCCTGGACCAGCTTGGCCAGGCGGGCGCCCTGCGGGCCGCTGAAAGAAAAGTCGAGGCGGTTTGCCAGGCCACGCTCGAAAAGGTCCACATGGCTTGGAAGCGCCAGGACAGACTGGACCATCTGGAGTTGATTGATACGCGCCGGATCGCAGTCGGCCAGCGACTCGGCAAGGAAGTCGGCCTGCTTCTGGTTGTTGCCTTCGAGGCAGACGCGGTCGCCGGGCTGGATGACCGCTTCCAGCAGGTCGATGATGCGTTCGGCCGGGATCGCCTTGCCGAGGCCGAGACCGGCCGCCCTTTCGAGGCGGCGGCGGCGGCTCTGGCGCAAGCTGTCCCAGTTGCGGGAGAGAGGTGCGTTCATGATGATCTTTCCGTCACTCAGGAGCCGGCGTACTGCGACGGCAGCCAGGTGGCGATTTCCGGGAAGATGCACAGCAGCACGATGCCGAGCGCCATCAGACCGAGGAAGGGCAGGGTGCCCCACATGATCTGCTTGAGCTTGACGTCGGGCGCGATGCCGCTGATGACGAAGAGATTGAGGCCGACCGGCGGTGTCACCAGGCCCATTTCCATGTTGATGGTCATGATCACACCGAACCAGATCAGGTCGATGTCGAGGGCAACCAGGGCCGGCAGCAGCACCGGGGTGACCATCAGGATGATGGCAACCGGCGGCAGGAAGAAGCCGAGGACCAGCAGCATCACGTTCACCCAGAGCAGGAACTCCCACTTGCCCATGCCCAGCGAAACCAGCCAGGCGGCGGCCGACTGGGTGATGTGCAGGTAGCTCATCACGTAGGTGTAAAGGAAGGACATGGCGATGATCAGCATGATCATCGACGACTCGCGGGCGGTGCCGGAAAGGATCACCTTCATGTCGGCCCAACGCCAGCAGCCGTAGATGCTCATGACCATCAGCATCGCGCCGAAGGCGCCGATACCGGCGACTTCCGAGGGCGTGGCCCAGCCGTCGTAAAGAGCGACCATGACGATCATGATCAGACCGAGGAAGGGCAGCAGGCGCGGCAGGATTTCCAGTTTTTCCTTCCAGCTGTAGAACTCTACCGGCTCGGCGGCCAAGCCGCTCGCCTTGTGGTTGAGCAAGCGCTCGGTCTTCTCCGCCCAGGCCTTGTACATCACCCAGATGGCGAACAGAGCGGTCAGCAGCAGGCCAGGCCCGACACCGGCCATGAACAGCTTGCCGATCGATTGCTCGGTGGCCAGGCCATAAAGGATCAGCGTCAGCGACGGCGGAATCAGGATGCCCAGCGTGCCGCCGGCAGCGATCAGGCCGGTCGCCAGGCGTTCGGAATAGCCGCGCTTGCGCATTTCCGGAATGCCGGCCGAGCCGATCGCCGCACAGGTCGCCGGCGACGAGCCGCACATCGCGGAAAACACCGAACAGGCCAGCGTATTGGCCAGCCCGAGGCCGCCCGGCATCTTGTACAGCCAGCGGTTCAGCGAGTTGTACAGGTCCGCGCCAGCGCGCGACTTGCCGATTGCCGCCCCCATCAGGATGAACAGCGGAATCGTCAGCAGCGTGAAGCTGTTCAGCTCCGAGAAGATGGTCTCGGCGATGATGGTCAGCTGCGCCGCCGGCATGAAGAAGTACATGAAGATCACGGCCACCGAGCCAAGGGCAAAGGCAATCGGCATGCCGGAAAAAAGGAAAACGAAGGTGGCCAGCCCGTACATCAGGCCCATTTGTGCGACGCTCATTTTTGCGCTCCTTCATCGTCATGCTGGATGCGTTCGATGGCCACCTGGATGGCGGCGTTATGCTCCTTCGGCGGCTGATGCGAGCGCATGGCTTCCGGCAGCGAGTCCTCGATGAACTGGACAAAGATCTGCAGGGTCAGCGAGGTCATGCCGATGGCCATGGTGGCGAATACCGGCCACATCTTCGGCGCCCAGGAGGTGTCGCTCATGCGTCCCTCGTCCCAGGCCTCGTAGAAGAGATGCCAGCAGTTCCAGGTGATGAAGGCACAGAACAGGAAGGACAGCAAATCGGTCAGCGCCAGGCGCCACTGGGTCCAGCTACGCGGCATGATCTCGTCGAGTATCTCGATCGGTACATGGCCACGGTTAAGCTGGGTGTGCGCTGCCGCCAGGAAGCTGGAAGCGATCAGCAACATCACGCAGAACTCGATTTCCCAGTCGGTCGGCCAGGCGAAGAAATAACGGACGGCTACCTCGAAGACGAGGACGCCACTGGAAATGACGATCAGGAAGGCCGACAGGTAACCGGTCGCGATGTTGAAGGCCTTGACCGCGCGGCTGATGAAATATCCGGGGCTCATGATTCACCTTGAGAAAAAGGAGGGGCCGGGCCTTGCCCGGCCCTCGGGTTACTTGACCGACAGCGCCATGTCGAGCAGCTCGCGGCCACCTTTGATGTTCTCGGCGAAATCCTTGAACGCGGTCTGTTCGGCGACGGCACGCCAGGCGGCGAACGCCTTGTCGTCCATGTCGGACACCTTGGCCCCGGCCTTCGCATAGACATCTGCCATGCGCAGGTCATCCTTCTTCGACTCATCGACACCGAACTGCTCAAGGCTGGCGCCGACTTCACTGACGATCTTCTGCTGCTCCGGCGTCAGCGAGTCATAGAGGCTCTTGGAAATCAGCAGCGGCTCGAACATGAACCAGAAACTCTTTTGCCGTGCCGTCGTCACGAACTTGGTGAATTCGTGCAGACGGAAGCTGATCAGCGAGGTACTGGAGGTCAGCGCTGCGTCGAGAACGCCCGATTGCATGGCCGAATAGATTTCCGACGACGGCATGCCGGTCACGGCAGCGCCAGCGCCCTTCAGCATCTGGTCCATTTCCTTGCTGCCACCGCGGAACTTCAGGCCCTTGGCATCCTCAGGCACAACCACCGGTTTTTTGGTCGAGGCGATGCCGCCGGCCTGCCAGACCCAGGTCAGTATCTTGATATTCTTTTCGGCGAGAATACGGTCGAGTTCCTTGCCGACTGGTGCATTTTTCCAGCGCATGCCCTGCTCGTAGCTGGTGACCAGGGTCGGCATCAGGGTCAGGTTGACCGCCGGAATCTCGCCGCCGCCATAAGCCAGCGGCACCAGGCTCATGTCCAGCGCACTCTTGCGCAGGGCGCCGATCTGGCTGTTCGTCTTCATCAGAGAACTGCCCGGGTAGATCTCGAACTTCAGGCTGCCTTTGGTCTGCTTCTCGACTTCGGCGGCGAAGCGGCGAACCAGACGGTCGCGGAAGTCGCCATCTTCACTGGTCGCCGCCGGGAACTGGTGCGAAATCTTGATGACTCGCGGTGCTTGCGCATGAGCGCCGGGCAGGGAAAAGGTCAGAGCGGCGGCGGCAATGGCCAGGGTAAGGTGACGCTTGGTCTTGCTGATCATGGATGTCTCCTCCAGAGTTAATCATGCACGGACGGTGAAACCTCACTGGCTGGCTTATCCTTGCTGCCGGAATACCGCACTGTTATTTTGTGTTCAAAAATCACCGTTGTGTATACAAGATATCAAAAATTAAATACCAGTCAACTAATTTCGTATAATGCAATCGTTGCCACTCTCCGGAGCATCCTTGTGAACAGCACAGCCGAAATTCCCGCCACCACCCGCCAATCGGAACGCCTGGGCGAGTTGATAGAGGAACGCATCGTCACCGGCGTTTACCCCCCCGGCACACGGCTGGATGAACAGGAACTGGCCGATACCTTCGGCGTCTCGCGAACGCCGGTACGCGAAGCGCTGATCCAGCTTTCATCGGTCGGCCTGATCGAAATCAGACCGCGGCGCGGTGCGACCGTGCCCGAAGTGGGCGCTGACCGGGTCTGTGAAATGTTCGAGGTGATGGCCGAACTGGAAGCCATGTGCGGTCGCCTGGCCGCACGGCGGATCACGCCCGACGAACAGATTGCGCTACAGAAGGCGCACCGCGCCTGCGAAGCGGCACGCGATGCCAACACGCCGGATGTCTATTACCAGTTGAATGAAGTTTTCCACCAGCGCATCTACGAAGCCAGCCACAACGGCTTCCTCGTCGAGCAGGCAACAGCCCTGCACCGCCGGCTGCGGCCCTACCGGCGCCTGCAGTTGCGGGTACGCAACCGGATGGCGACCTCGTTCAACGAACACCAGGCCATCGTCGACGCCATCATCAAGGGCGACAGCGATCTCGCCTCGGCACAACTGCGTGCCCACGTGACGGTTCAGGGCGAGCGCTTCGCCGACCTCGTCGCCACCTTGCGCGACTTCAAGGCCGGCACCTGACCGGCTTCAGCCGATCAGGCTGTGCAGCATCTTGGTGGCAAGCAGCGCAAGGAAGCCACCAAAAGCCCGCTTCAGTTGCTTGACCGGCAGCTTGTGCGCCAGTTTGGCGCCGACCGGCGCCATCAGGATGCTCATCGCAACGATGCCGATGAAGGCCGGCAGGTAGATATAGCCGAAGGAATAGGCCGGCAGTCCGCTATCGCTCCAGCCAGCGACGATATAGCCAACAGCACCGGCAACGGCGATCGGGAAGCCCAGCGCCGACGATGTACCGACGGCGTTGTGGATCGCCACATTGCAGAACAGCATGAACGGCACCGACAGAAAGCCACCACCGGCAGCAACCAGGCTGGAAATTACGCCGATCACGCCGCCAGCGATGAAACGCCCCAGGTTACCCGGCATCTGGCGATGGGCGTGCGGCTTGAAGTCGAGCATCATCTGCAGTGACGCGTAATAGACGATGACGACGAAAATCGCCGTCATCGGCCCGGTTGGCACCTGACCGGCAACCAGCGAACCGCCGAAAGTACCGAGCACCAGTCCGGGCGCCATCCTCCTGACGATGTCCCAACGCACCGCACCGTGCGCGTGATGGGCGCGCATGCTGGAAATCGACGTAAACACGATGGTCGCCATCGACGTACCAAGCGCCAGGTGCATGACATGGTCAGGCGGAAAATTCTGCGCGACAAACAACATGTACATGAAAGGCACCAGGGTCAGGCCACCACCGACACCGAACAAGCCGGCAACAAAGCCCCCAAAAATACCCAGCAACGGATAAGCAAGCCACCAGAGAGTCATATCTTCGTTTCCAGCAATCGGTTTATAAATGCCCATTCCGCCGCCGTCACGGGTGTGATCGACAAGCGGTTGCCGCGCGCCAGCACGCGCATGCCGGCCAGTTCCGGATGACTGCGCAATTCCGGCAGGCCGAGCAGACGGGAGCGGGCGACGAAACGCACGTCGCGCAACCACCAGCGCGGCTTGTCCGGCAGCGATTTCGGGTCGAAATACTTGTCGACCGCAGAAAACTGCGTCGGGTCCGGATAAGTGTCCGAACAAATTTCGCAGATGCCGGCGATCCCCGGTTCGGCGCAACCCGAATGGTAGAAGAAGGCCAGGTCACCAGGCTGCATGCTGTCACGCATGAAATTGCGCGCCTGATAATTGCGCACGCCAACCCACGGAAATGCCTTGTCCGGTGCGGCAGCGAGATCGTCGATCGAAACTTCTGCCGGCTCGGATTTCATCAGCCAGTACTGCATGTCACGATTCCACAAATGAAAACAGGTGGCAGAGAATCTGCCACCTGTCGAATAAGTCCCCGCGAGTGCCGTCAGGCCGGCATCCTGAACCTGGGTCCAGAGTGGTTGCTTTCCTTCCGCATCAGGCACATTCGACGAAGAACGCGCACAACAGCGGGTATTTGGTCCGCAACCGATGCCAATAAGCATTGGTTCAAGGAATATATGGCCTTAACAAACACCGCAGGGAACACTTTGCGGGTCACCCCACAACTGAAAGCTCTCAGAGATCCAGTTGCTGCTGCGGTGCCAGTACGGCATCCAGCCGTGCTCCCATGTCTTCGATTCTACGCTTCGTTTCGGTCGATGCAACCGTTTCGTCACTTGCCGCACCAGCCGGCACAGCCAGACGTTCGTGCGCGATATTCAGCGCAGCCATGACGGCGACGCGCTCGGCAATCGTGCTCTTGGTCCGCTGGGCGATTTCGCGCATCTTGTTGTCGACCAGATCAACAGCGGCCAGCAGCGCATCGCGCTCTTCCGGCAGGCAGGCCACGCGATATTCGCGGCCCATGATCTTGACGTCGAGGAAATTCGGCTCGGCGTTCATCTCAGGCATCCTCGGGGATCTTGTCCATCAGGCCTTCCAGACGTTCCCGGGCCGCCGTCATCGTTGACCGCAGATGCAGCCTTTCCGCTTCCGCGGCGGCCATCTGATTCTTCAAAACCTCGTTCTCGGCGCGCAACTGGTGGACCAGGGCGACGACCTGTTCGATCTTGGCTTCGAGCGCTTCGAATTCGCTGTTCATGGCGCGCACTATAGAGGGACAAATGCTGCCCGGTCAAGGACTAAGCAGCTATTTTCAAAGTGTTTTATCGGCAGCGCCTGATGTTGCCTGTCGCATGTCGCGGCAATGCGCTGTAGAATGCCCGCCGTGTCAGGTGCTGCGCGCGGTTTCAACCAAGCGCAGTTAAACGGGAAAGCGGTGCGCCTCGCCAGAGGCAACGCCGCTGCTGCCCCCGCAACGGTAAGCAAGTGCGGGCGTATCACAAGGCCACTGGGGAAACCTGGGAAGGCGATACGTCAAGACTTGCGAGCCCGGATACCGGCCTCACACACCTAGCGGAAGTGCCACGGGGTGGTGGTACCGGTTTCCAGACCCAACCCCCTCCCCGGCATTTCCATTTCTATGCATTCCGGCATGCGGGGACGCCTGCCGGGAAGGGGAATTCATGTATTCACGTTTCAGGCCACTACTGGCCCTGGCACCGGCAGCCATTGCCGCCGCCGCGTTCGCTGCCGATCATGCGACACTGGACAACATCGTTGTCACCGCAACCCGCCAACCCATGCGCACTGCTGAAATCCTGACCGACGTCAGCACGATCGAACGCAGTGACATCGATGGCGCGGGCCATTCCAGCCTGGAGGAAATCCTGGCCAGCCAGCCGGGGGTCGAAATGACCACCAACGGCAGCCAGGGCGCAGCCTCCAGCCTGATGATCCGCGGCACCAACGGCAGTCACGTCCTGCTGCTGGTGGATGGCGTCCGGATCGGTTCGGCAACCTCCGGCAACATCGCCTGGTCGCGCATTCCTGCCAACCAGATCGAACGCATCGAAATCATCCGTGGCCCGGCTTCTTCGCTATACGGCAGCGAGGCCATCGGCGGCGTCATCCAGATATTCACCCGCCAGGGCAATGGTCCGCTGCGCTTCACCGCCGAAGCCGGTGCCGGCACTTACGGCACGCGATCGACCAATGCCGGGTTTTCCGGTGGCCATGACGGCTGGCGTTACGCCCTCAACCTGTCGCAATACAGGACTGACGGTTTTGACAGCAAGCCCGAGGACAGCAAGGCCAACCGCGACAAGGACGGCTTTCGCAACGATTCGGCCTCCGGTCGCCTGGCCTATGAATTCGCGCGCGGCCACGAACTGGCCTTCGGCTTTTTGTACAGCGAAGGCAAAAATCAGTACGACAGCAGCGGCATCGCCGTGGACTGGGTCAACCGGACACGTAATGGCACCGCCAACCTGACCCTGAAAAACGCCCTGACCAGTCACTGGAACAGCACCCTGAGCGTCGGTCAGAGCATCGACAAATCAAAGGCGTTGAAGGACGACGTGCGCAACAGCGTGTTCGATACCGAACAACGGCAGTACGCCTGGCAAAACGACATCCGCAGCAGCTTCGGCAATTTCCTGCTGGGCTTCGAGCGACTGGAACAGGAAGTCGACACGACCAGCCGCTACGCCCGCTTCGAGCGCAGCAACAATTCGCTGCTGGCCGGCTGGAATCATGGCTTTGCCAGTCATCGCCTGCAGGCCAGCGTGCGTCACGACGACAATTCGCAATTCGGCAACAAGACTACCGGAACAGCCGCCTACGGCTACCGCTTCACCCCGAACTGGCGAGCCAACGTCAGTGTCGGCACAGCGTTCAAGGCGCCGACCTTCAACGACCTGTACTACCCGCTAACCGGCAAGTACGTCGGCAACCCGGCGCTGAAACCGGAGTCGGCGCGCAACCAGGAAGCCTCGCTGCATTACGAAACCGGATCGCAACATGTCTCGCTGACCTGGTACCTGAATCGCGTCGAGGACCTGATCATCTGGCCGAAGGCCGGTGCCGTGATCATGCCGACCAATGTCAGCAACGCCCGCATCGAGGGCAGCACGCTGGCCTGGCAAGGCAACGTCGGCAAGTTCAACCTTGCCGCCAGTTACGACTGGGTGGACGCGAAAGACGGCAGTACCGGCAAACAGTTGCCGCGCCGCGCCCGGCACAGTGCCAAGGCCTCGGTCGGACAGACGATCGGCGACTGGGAATGGCGGGCCGAACTGTTCGCCAACGGCCAGCGCTACGACGATGAAGCCAACACGGTCCGCATGGGCGGCTACACGCTGGCCCATGTCTACGCCGCCTACCGGTTTGCCAAGGACTGGAGTGTGTTCACGCGGATCAACAACGTCTTCGACCGCGATTACACATTGACCGACGGCTACGCGACCCCGGGCCGCAACGCCTTCGTCGGCATCCGTTATAGTCCGCAGTAAGACCATGCCGACCCGCCGCCGCGCCTTCCTGATCCTCGCTTCCCTGTGCCTGCTGGCACTGGCGAGTTTCGCGCTGGCGTTGACGGCGGGCAGCCTGCAGGTGGCGCCGGCAGACATCCTTGCGTCGCTGGCCGGCCGCGGTGACGGGAGTGGCGACGTGGTCGTCCAGTTGCGCCTGCCCCGGGCGCTCGCCGGTTTTGCCTGCGGCGGGCTGCTGGCGCTGGCCGGTGCACTGATGCAGGTGCTGCTGCGCAATCCGCTGGCCGATCCGTACGTGCTGGGTATTTCCGGCGGCGCCGGTGTAGGCGCGATGTTCGCCATGCTGTTTGGGCTACCGCTGCTGGCCATCGACGGCCTGGCCTTTGCCGGCGCGCTGGGGGCCATGTTCATCGTTTTCGGGCTGGCCCATGGCGATGGCAGCTGGACCCAGACGCGCCTGTTGCTGACCGGCGTCATCGTCGCCGCCGGCTGTGGCGCGCTGATTGCGCTGATGCTGTCGATCGCCGACGAACGCAAGCTGCATGGCATGCTGTTCTGGTTGATGGGCGACCTCGGCCAGACCTACGACTGGTGGCCGGCGCTGCTGGCGCTGGTCGTCGCGCTGCTGTGCGCGATGCCTTTTGCCCGCGAACTCAACCTGCTGTCACGCGGCCTGATGCAGGCGCAGGCACTGGGTGTTGCGGTCGACCGCCTGCGCTACACGATTTACCTGCTGGCTTCGCTGGCCACCGCCGCCTCGGTCACCACCGCCGGGTCCATCGGTTTCGTCGGGCTGGTCATTCCGCACCTGGTCCGGCTGGCCACCGGCAACGACCAGCGCCTGCTGCTGCCGGCCTCGGTGCTGGCCGGCGGTTCCTTGCTGGTGCTCGCCGATACGGCCGCGCGCACCGTCATCGCACCAATGCAGTTGCCAGTCGGCGTGCTCACCGCGCTGATCGGCGTACCGGTCTTCCTGTTCCTGCTGTCGAGGCAACCAAAGTGAGCGCTCCCTTGCTCGAAGCCCGGCAACTGAGCGTCGAAATTGGCGGAAAAACCGTCGTCGACCGCATGAATCTGTCGCTGCAACCCGGCGAGCGGCTGGCCATCCTCGGCCGCAACGGCGCCGGCAAATCGACCTTGCTGTCCACGCTGGCCGGCCTGCGCCCGCCGCAAGCCGGCGCCGTACTGCTCGACGGCGAGGACTGCGCACTGCTGGCCCCGCGCCAGGCCGCCCTGCGTCGTGCCTGGCTCGGCCAGTTCCAGAACGATCCGTTCGGCTCGACGGTGCTGGAAACCGCGCTGACCGGCCGCCACCCACACCTCGGCCGCTGGGACTGGGAATCGAAACACGACGCCGAACTGGCGCGGAAGGCGCTGCAAGCCGTCGGCCTTGACGGCATGGAAACACGCCAGGTTCATACGCTATCCGGCGGCGAACGCCAGCGCCTGTCGATTGCCACGCTGCTGACGCAGGCAGCGATGCTGTACCTGCTCGACGAACCGCTGTCGCACCTCGACCTCAACCACCAGATGGCCGTCCTCGAATTGTTCGCCGGCGCCGCCCGCGATTGCGGCGCCGCCGTCGTCATGGTCCTGCACGACCCGGCGCTGGCCCACCGCTTCTGCGACCGGGCGCTGCTGGTCTACGGCGACGGCCGCTGCGCGCAGGGCACGGTCGACGACATCCTGACGGCCGAAACGCTGTCCGAACTCTACGGCTATGGCCTGCGGCAGATCGAAGACCGCGGCCACCGCTGTTTCATCCCGGAGTAAGAAACCATGGCGATCAGCCACGAACAACGCATGCAGAAGAAGAAGACCGTCATCGACGGCAAGATCGACGCCGCCCAGCAGGAACGCGGCGTACTGGTGATCAACACCGGTAACGGCAAGGGCAAGTCGTCGGCCGCTTTCGGCGTCGTCGCCCGGGCGCTCGGTCACGGCATGAAGGTCGGCGTCGTCCAGTTCGTCAAGGGCCGCTCGGACACCGGCGAAGAAGCCTTTTTCCGCAACCAGCCGAACGTCGCCTGGCATGTCGGCGGCGAAGGCTTCACCTGGGAAACCCAGGACAAGGAGCGCGATGCGCAGGCCGCCCAGGCCGCCTGGGCAGTCGCCTGCCAGCACCTGGAAAACCCGGACATCGGCCTGGTCGTTCTCGACGAAATGACCTACGCCTTCAAGTACGGCTGGCTCGACCTCGACGCGGTGCTCGCCCGCCTGCTGTCACGCCCGGCCATGCAGCACGTCATCATCACCGGCCGCGCCGCGCCGCAGGCACTGCGCGACGCCGCCGACACGGTCAGCGACATCGGCATGGAAAAACACGCCTTCCAGGCCGGCGTCAAAGCCATGCCCGGACTGGAGTGGTAATGCCCGCCTGCCCCGCCCTGCTCATCGCCGCCCCCGCCTCCGGCCAGGGCAAGACCACCGTCACCGCCGCGCTGGCCCGCCTGCATGCGCGCCAGGGACGGCGCGTGACCGTCTTCAAGTGCGGGCCGGATTTCCTCGATCCGCAGATTCATGCCTTCGCCAGCGGTCGACCGTGCCAGAACCTTGACCTCGGCATGTGCGGCGAGGCCGATGCGCGCTGGCGGCTGGCCCGTGCTGCCGCCAATTCCGACCTGATCCTGGTCGAAGGCGTGATGGGCCTGTTCGACGGTACGCCGTCGGCTGCCGACATCGCCGAGCGCTTCGGCATTCCGGTGTTGGCGCTGATCGACGCCGGTTCGATGGCCCAGACCTTCGGCGCACTCGCCCACGGTCTGGCCACCTATCGCCCCGGCCTGCCGTTCGCCGGCATGCTCGCCAACCGGGTGGCCAGCGCCCGCCACACGGAGATGCTGCGCGACAGCCTGCCGGCCGGCATGGGCTGGTTCGGCGCCCTGCCGAAAAGTGGCGACAGCCTGCCTGAGCGCCACCTCGGCCTGCTCCAGGCGGCCGAGATCGACGACCTCGAAGCCCGCCTCGACAAGCTGGCCGATGCATTGCAGGCCAGTGCTGCGGTCGACCTGCCAAAACCGGTGAATTTCGCCGAAGCGCCGCCGCCGGCGCTGCCGCCGCTGCTCGCCGGCCGGCGCATCGCCATCGCTCGCGACGCCGCCTACGGCTTCATCTATCCGGCCAACCTGGAAACCCTGCAGGCACTCGGCGCCGAGCTGCACTTCTTCTCGCCGGTCGCCGGTGACCGGCTGCCCGACTGCGACGCCGTCTGGCTGCCCGGCGGCTACCCGGAACTGCACGCCGATGCACTGAGCGCCAACCGGGCGCTGTGGCAGGCGCTGCACGCGCATGTCGACGCCGGCAAGCCGCTGCTCGCTGAATGCGGCGGCATGATGAGCCTGTTCGAGGAAGTCGTGGACAAGGCCGGTCAGGCCCACAGCTTCGCCGGCCTGTTGCCCGGCCGGGCAGTGATGCAGCCGCGGCTGGCGGCACTCGGCACGCAGTTTGCCGATCTGCCGGAAGGCCGGCTGGCTGGCCACACCTTCCATTATTCGAAAAGCGAGACGCCGCTGGCGCCGCTGTGCCGCGCCGTCACCGCCGACGGCCGCGACGGTGAAGCGATCTTCCGCCGCCAGCGATTGACCGCGTCGTACGTGCATTTCTACTTCCCGTCACAGCCGGAAGTGGTTGCCGCGCTGTTCAGTTGCTGAGAACTTATCTGTTTTTTCGAAGTCTCTATTAGCGACACGCTGCTTTTCCGGAAGCACTAGCTGCGTACAATGCATGCACATCATTCTCTACAGGAGACATCCATGAACAAATTCATTGCGATGGCAGCGGCCGTAATCATCGGTTTCACGCTGAACATCAACGATGCAGAAGCCAAGCGCCTCGGTGGCGGCAGTTCCTTCGGCATGAAGCGCCAGGCCACGCCGCCGGCCAACAACGTCCAGCAGGCACCGCGTCAGCAGCAGGCCGCCGCCGCGCCGCAGGCCCAGCCGAAACGCTCGTGGATGGGCCCGATCGCGGGTCTGGCCGCGGGTCTGGGCCTGGCCGCACTGGCTTCGCACCTCGGCTTCGGCGAAGAACTGGCCAACTTCATGATGATCGCGCTGCTGGCCATGGTCGTCATCGGCGCCATCGCCTTCTTCATGCGCAAGAAGGCCGGTGCCCAGGCGCAAGGCATGCAGTACGCCGGTGCCGGTGCCAATTTCGGCGGCCAGCCGGGCAACGTCGCCCGTCCGGACTTCACGCCGGCTGGCGGTTCGTCCTACGCCCCGGCAGCCCAGGCGGTTGAATCGACCGGCGGCAACATCCCGGCCGACTTCGATGTCGAAGGCTTCGTGCGCAACGCCAAGGTCAACTTCATCCGCCTGCAGGCCGCCAACGATGCCGGCAATCTCGACGACATCCGCGAATTCACTTCGCCGGAAATGTTTGCCGAGATCCGCATGGCCATCGCCGAACGCAACGGTGCCGAACAGGAGACCGACGTCGTCCAGCTCGACGCGCAAGTGATCGACGTTGCCGAAGAAGCTGGCCGCTACATCGTCAGCGTGCATTTCAACGGCCAGATCCGCGAAGAGCGCAACGGCCCGGTCGAAGCCTTCTCGGAAATCTGGCACATGGCCAAGCCGGTCGACGGCAGCCGTGGCTGGGTGATCGCCGGTATCCAGCAAGTCCAGTAAGCGTATTGGCTGTAGAAGCAAAGGCCGGTGGGGGCAACCCCGCCGGCCTTTTTCATTTCAGCTCGAACAACTGACCGCCAGACCGTTCGCCCAGTCCGGCGGCAGCGCCGCGTAGGCGGCGTATTCGGGCTGCTCGTCGAAAGGACGGCGCAGGCAGTCGAGCTGGCGCCGGACTTCGGAGAAATCGCCGGCCTGCGCCTGGCGGATCGCCTGCTCGGCCAGCCAGTTGCGCAGCACGTACTTCGGATTGGCCGCGCGCATCGCCGCCTGTCGTTCGTCGTCCGGCCACGGCGTCTGCGCCAGCCGGGCGCGCCAGCCCTCGAGCCAGGCATCGCAAGCCGCCCGGTCGACGAACAGGTCGCGTAGCGGCGCATCGGTTTTTGCCTGGATTTCGCGGTCGACCGCAGCAGGCAGGCCGGAAAGGGTGCGGAAGAACAGCGTGAAATCGGGACGGTGCTGCTGCAGGAAACCGAAGGTTTCACCGATGAAATCGCCGTCGTCGGCCAGCGCCGAGCGCAGCCCCAGCTTGCCCCGCAGCAGCCGCTCGAACGTGCCCTCGAAAGCGGGGCCGTAGGTCTCGTCGACCGACGCCCGGGCAATTTCCGGACGCTTCAGCAAGGGCAGGAAGGCATCGGCCAGGCAATAGAGATTCCATTGCGCGATGTGCGGCTGATTGCGATAGCTGTAGCGCCCGTAATTGTCGGAATGGTTGCAGATGTGCCCGGGATCGAAGGCTTCCATGAAACCGAACGGGCCGTAATCGAGCGTCAGGCCGAGGATCGACATGTTGTCCGTATTCATCACGCCGTGCATGAAGCCAACTGCCATCCAGTGCGCGATCAGTTCGCCGGTCCGCGTCGACACATCGCGCAGCAGCGCGTCGTACGGGTTGGCAGCAGCCAGGCATTCCGGCCGGAAGGTGGCGATGACGTAATCGGCCAGCTGCTGCACTTCGCGCTGCCTGTCGCGCGCAGCCCAGTGCTCGAAGGAGCCGAAACGGACAAACCCGGGCGCCACGCGCGCGACCACGGCGGCCGTCTCGATCATTTCGCGCCGCACCGGCTGATCGGCGCCGATGACGCACAGCGCCCGCGTCGTCGGGATGCCCAGGCCGGCCATCGCCTCCGAGCACAGGAATTCGCGGATCGACGAGCGCAGCACCGCACGCCCGTCGGCCCCGCGTGAATACGGTGTCTTGCCCGCCCCTTTCAACTGGATTTCCCAATGTCCCTGGGCGTTGCGCAGGCCGCCGAGCAGGTGCGCCCGACCGTCGCCAAGCTGGCCGGCCCAGACGCCGAACTGATGTCCGGAATACACCGCCGCCAGCGGCTGGCAGCCGGGCAGCAGGCTGTTGCCGGCAAACACCTCGGCAAACTGCGGACTGGCCAGGAAATCGGCCGGCAGACCGAGCAGATCCGCAACTTCTTCGCTGACGCCCACGACGTAGGGTTCGGACAAGCCCTGCGGCGCCAGGCGGGTGTAGAAATGCTCGGGCAGGCCGGCAAAGCTGTTGTCGAAATCGGGCAGGGCGGGGATTTTTTCGGTGGCGTTCATGGCTCGTATCAATGAAGTCTGTCATTCCGGACTTCACTAGGAGTCGGAACATTCGGCTTAGTTCTATAGAACAAAGACGCGGTGCCCCTAAATGTATCTCTGAAAATATCCGTGCCAAAAATAAAAGGCCCGGCAGGTTTCCCTGCCGGGCCGGATTCGGTCGCCCCCGAAGGGGCACCTTATTGTAGCAACGGCTCTCACCCCGGAAAGCTACATGGCGTTATTCTACGCACTTCGAATAACAAACCGCAAATCATGAGCGCGACATACACCATTGGACTAGACATTGGCATCGCATCGGTTGGTTGGTGCGTTCTTGGCGAAACACACATCCTCGACTTGGGGGTCAGGGCTTTCGACAAAGCCGAAACCGCCAAGGAAGGCGAATCGCTGAATCTCGCCCGACGCAGCGCTCGCCTGATGCGGCGCCGTTTGTTCCGGCGGATGTGGCGTTTGAAAAAATTGGCTCGCTTGTTGAAAAGCGAAGGCTTGATCGCCGATACCAAACTGTTCAAGCCTGAACAACCTTTCCCTGCCTCACTTTGGCAATTGCGAGTCGATGGACTTGATCGCCGCCTGAACAACGAAGAATGGGCGCGCGTCATTTATCACTTGTGCAAACACCGGGGCTTTCATTGGATCAGCCGCGCCGAGGCGAAACAAGCCGAAGGCGACAGCAAGAGCGAGGGTGGCAAGGTCAAGCAAGGTTTGGCCGGCACGGCAAAGCTCATGGATGAAAAGGGCTATCGCAGCGCGGCTGAGATGGTTTTGAAGGAATTCCCCGAAGCCCAACGCAATAAGCAAGGCGAATATCGCAAAGCACTTTCCCGGGAACTGTTGGCCAAAGAACTGGCGCTGCTTTTTGCTAGACAACGAGAGTTCGGCAACCCGCATGCACCAATTGCACTGGAAACCACGATCCTCGGCAGCGGAGATAAAAAGAGCGGGTTGTTCTGGCAGCAAAAGCCGGCCTTGGCCGGCACCGACTTGCTCAAGATGCTCGGCACATGCACTTTCGAGAAAGGGGAATACCGCGCCCCCAAAGCCAGCTTCACCGCCGAACGCCACGTCTGGCTGACGCGCCTGAACAATCTTCGCATCGTCACTGATGGCGTCACCCGCCAACTGACCGAACAGGAACGCTTACACGCTATCCCCTTGCCTTACCGACAAGCAGGCGACCTGACCTACAAACAGCTTGGCGCAGCACTCACCAAAGCCGGGCTGCTCGAACCCGGCAGTTTCAAATTCATCGGCCTCGCCTACCCCACAGAGGCACAAAAAGCCGAAGGCAAGGCCAAAGATCCCGAATCAGCCACACTGATCAAAATCCCGGGCTGGCAGGAACTGCGCCAGACGCTCACAAATCCCAAGGCTGGCCTCAACGACGAGTGGGAGAAAATTTCGGGAATGGCATTGTGCGGTCAACCGGAAATTTTCGACAAAATTGCTTGGGTACTGAGCGTTTATAAAGACGACGACGAAGTCCGCACCGAACTCGCCAAGCTGGCATTGCCAAACCCGGAAGCGCTGACTGAAGCCCTACTGAATATCCGCTTCGACAAGTTCCACGCCCTATCACTGAAAGCCTTGCGCGCCATCGTTCCGCACATGGAAAAAGGTCTGCGCTATGACGAAGCCTGCGTTCAGGCTGGTTACCATCATAGCCAGTTGCATAAAGTCGGCGACGGCCAACAAAAATACCTACCGCCGCTGTACGACGGCCGCGATGGCGATGGGCGAATGATTTTCGCCGAGGATGCCGACATTCCGCGCAATCCCGTCGTCCTTCGTTCGTTGAATCAAGCACGCAAGGTGGTCAATGCCATCATTCGCCGCTACGGTTCGCCGTCGGCGGTCCACATCGAAATGGCCCGTGATCTGTCCCGAGCATTCGATGAGCGCAACAAGATCAAGAAAGAGCAAGACGAATACCAAGCCAGAAATCAGCGCGATCGCGACCAATTCATCGAACTATTCGGCCATCCACCCAAGGGCCTTGAGTTCGAGAAATGGCGCCTGTACCGGGAGCAGAACGGCCAATGCGCCTACTCGCAACGGCCTCTGGCAACCTCGGGCGATGTCGCCGAAATCTTCCTCGATGGCTCGACCGAAATCGACCATGCCCTGCCCTATTCGCGCAGTTTCGACGACAGCAAAAACAACAAGGTTCTGGTGCTAACCCGCGAAAACCGCGACAAGGGCAACCGCACCCCTTTCGAATATCTGGGCGGCGCCGAGAACAGCGAACGCTGGCAACGCTTCGTTTCTTTCGTCGAATCGAACAAGGCCTACCGGCTAGCCAAGCGCACCCGGCTGTTGCGCAAGGACTTCGGCGCCAAGGAATCGGAGGAGTTTCGCGAACGCAATCTTAACGACACACGCTACGTTTGCCGCTTCTTTAAGAACTACGTTGAACAGCACCTGAAACTCGCAGAAGGCAGCGCAGCCAAACGCTGCGTCGTCGTCAGCGGCCAGCTAACCAACTTCCTACGCGCGCGCTGGGGACTGCTCAAGGTTCGCGCCGACAGCGACCGCCACCACGCACTGGATGCGGTCGTCGTTGCCGCGTGTAGTCACAGCATGGTTCAACGCCTGTCCAATTATTCGCGCACCCGCGAACTGGAGCAGGTGCGTGAAGGCTTCGTGAATATCGAGACCGGCGAAATCGTTAATCCGGCCATGCACCAGCAACTACGCGAACACTTCCCTGACCCATGGCCCTACTTCCGGCACGAACTGGAAGCCCGCCTGAAAATCGATTCGCCAGAATTGTTGCGCGAAGAAATGGCCCGTTTGGGAAGCTACACAGAGGAAGAACTCGCGGCCTTGAAACCGCTATTTGTTTCCCGCGCACCACAACGCCGCAACGGCGGCGCAGCCCACAAGGACACCATCTACGGTCAACCGGAAAGATTGAAGAAAAACGGGAGCGTCACGCAGAAAGTCGCACTCGCCAGCTTGACACTGAAAGACCTCGACTCGCTCGCTGATCCGCACCGGAACACCAAGCTTTACGGAGCCATACGGGAACGCTTGGAAGCTCATGGCGACAAGGGCGACAAAGCCTTTCCGGCCAGCAACCCACTACGCAAACCCGACAAGGACGGCAACCCGACTGGCCCCATCGTTCGCACCGTCACCAAGGTCATCGACAAACTGTCTGGTATTCCGGTGCGCGGCGGCATCGCCAAGAACGACACCATGTTGCGGGTGGATGTGTTCACCAAGGCCGGCAAATTCCACCTAGTGCCAGTTTATGTGCATCACCGGGTGACAGGGCTGCCGGATCGGGCGATTGTGGCTTTCAAGGACGAAGAGGAATGGACGCTGATTGATGACGGTTTTGATTGGCGCTTTTCGCTGTACCCCAACGATCTCGTCCAGATACGTTTGAAGAAAGAGAGCTTTTTGGGCTACTACACAGGAACAGATCGTTCCACAGGCGCTGTAAGCTTGTGGGCTCACGACAGAAATCAAGCCGTTGGAAAAGATGGTTTGATGCGCGGCATCGGTGTTAAGACAGCCATGAGCATCGAGAAATTCCACGTCGACGTTCTCGGCAACATCTATCCCGCCCCAACGGAGAAACGTCGTGGGCTGGCGTAGTGTGATGATCTCCCGGCCAGCCAAACTGCGCCGAGAACATTTCTCCCTGGCCATCGAGCAGGAACAGACTGCTTTTGTCCCCTTCGAGGACATTGCCATCATTGTCCTCAACCACCGTGAAATCCAGCTTACCCACCCGGTACTCTCAGCCTGTGCTGACTACGGCATCGGGCTCTACGCTACCGGCGACAACCACCAGCCCAATGGTGTCTTCCTGCCGTTTCTCGCGCACTCCCGCACCACGCGCCTGATGCGCAAGCAGATGGATATTCCTCGCCCCCTGGCCAAGCAAGCTTGGGCCAACATCGTCCGGCGCAAGATCGAAAACCAGACAGCCGTTCTTCGTTTTTGCTCAAAAAACGGCGTTGACCGCATGGATTCCTACGTCCGACGGGTGCGCTCGGGCGACACGGAAAACCTCGAAGGCCAGGCCGCCGCCTTCTACTTCACCCAACTCTTTGGTCAGGGCTTTTATCGGGCAGAAGAACGCTGGACCAATGCCGCGCTCGATTACGGCTATGCCGTGCTACGCGGCGCCGTCGCCCGGGGATTGGTGGCCCACGGCTTGCACCCCCCCATCGGCCTCTTCCACGCCAGCGAACAAAATGCCTTCAATCTGGCCGATGACCTGATCGAACCCTTCCGCCCCCTGGTCGACCTGCACGTCGCCAAAAATCCAGCCACCACGGAAGGTGATCTCGCCCCACAGGACAAAGCAGCATTGGTGGCCTTGCTCAACGTCGACGTGGGCATGCCACAAGGCAAGATGTCGGCGCTTTCCGCCATCGAATACGCCGTTGAAAGCCTCGCCCGGCTATTCGAGCAGGGCGACAGCGAGTTGGAACTACCCAACTTGATCGGCTTGCACGCCCACAGGCTGGAATGCTGAGGCATGGGTCTGGAGACACGACGCTTCATGCGACTTATCGTCTTCTTCGACTTACCCATGGTCACCAAAACCGAGAAACGCGCCTATGTGCAGTTTCGCCGCTTCTTACTCAATGACGGCTACGACATGATCCAGTGGTCCGTTTATGCCCGACTGTTAAACGGCAACGACGACCACGAAAAACACCTCAAACGCCTAGTCGACAGTCTCCCCCCGGCCGGTTCCATCCGCTGCATGACCGTCACGGAAAAACAATTCGCAGGCATTCGCCTGCTGGTCGGCATGCCCCTTTTTCAGGAAAAAAAGGTTCCGGCGAACCAGATGTTGCTGTTCTGATACCGAAATTCCACCAAAAAAACCCCCGCCCAGCTACGCCGGGCGGGAATTTTGGGTCAGTCAGATTGTAGCTTTCCGGGGTGAGAGAGGGAGCTACAACCACGTTTGATGTAACCGCGCCGTAAGTGCTGATTGTAGCTTTCCGGGGTGAGAGAGGGAGCTACAACAGCCCGGCGAGCGTGCTTTCGATGTAGGTGGATTGTAGCTTTCCGGGGTGAGAGAGGGAGCTACAACCCTGCTGCGCGAAGACCTGCCCACCAGCCAGATTGTAGCTTTCCGGGGTGAGAGAGGGAGCTACAACCTCGAAACCGGCATCACCGAAGCCATGTACGATTGTAGCTTTCCGGGGTGAGAGAGGGAGCTACAACCACACGGCCTTCGAGGCTCCAGACTCGGCGGATTGTAGCTTTCCGGGGTGAGAGAGGGAGCTACAACCGTCCACGGCACCCAAGACCCATGCGTCAGGATTGTAGCTTTCCGGGGTGAGAGAGGGAGCTACAACGATTAAAATGCCACCAACAAGGGTCGCGAAGATTGTAGCTTTCCGGGGTGAGAGAGGGAGCTACAACCAAACGCCAACATCACCAAGCAAAACCGGAGATTGTAGCTTTCCGGGGTGAGAGAGGGAGCTACAACGTTGAAGCGTGAAGATAAACCTACCTGTAAGATTGTAGCTTTCCGGGGTGAGAGAGGGAGCTACAACCCGCTGGAACGGGTAATGCACCCGCTTGGCGATTGTAGCTTTCCGGGGTGAGAGAGGGAGCTACAACATGTCCGCCAGCGTTGCCTGTTGCGCTGCCGATTGTAGCTTTCCGGGGTGAGAGAGGGAGCTACAACCGTAATCAGCCGACGATTTCATCGTCGCGAGATTGTAGCTTTCCGGGGTGAGAGAGGGAGCTACAACCTTCTGCATGTCCATGGCGATCTGGCCGATGATTGTAGCTTTCCGGGGTGAGAGAGGGAGCTACAACCACCGAGCAAGGATCGAGGTCGATCACATCGATTGTAGCTTTCCGGGGTGAGAGAGGGAGCTACAACCTTGCTGTTGGTTGTTCAGGTCGATTTACAGATTGTAGCTTTCCGGGGTGAGAGAGGGAGCTACAACGCTTGCTTTCGTATTGTTCTTCAGTGACCGGATTGTAGCTTTCCGGGGTGAGAGAGGGAGCTACAACGAGAAGGGATCAACCAAATCCCCGAACAAGGATTGTAGCTTTCCGGGGTGAGAGAGGGAGCTACAACGCGAAATGGTGAAGACGTTTGATGAGTGGTGATTGTAGCTTTCCGGGGTGAGAGAGGGAGCTACAACATGCGCAGGCTGATGCGCCATCGCTGATGGGATTGTAGCTTTCCGGGGTGAGAGAGGGAGCTACAACCAACCAAGAAGCCGCCCCGCAGGCATTCACGATTGTAGCTTTCCGGGGTGAGAGAGGGAGCTACAACTATTCGTTTAGTGTTGGCGCTGATACCTACGATTGTAGCTTTCCGGGGTGAGAGAGGGAGCTACAACTTCTGCTGCGTCGTGGGTTGAAGCGCGGGGGATTGTAGCTTTCCGGGGTGAGAGAGGGAGCTACAACTACAGGCTCTTGAGGATGATCGTCCGTGATGATTGTAGCTTTCCGGGGTGAGAGAGGGAGCTACAACAGGATCGAGCAAAGGTATCGGTCAAATAATGATTGTAGCTTTCCGGGGTGAGAGAGGGAGCTACAACGGCGTGCAGACGGTGTATTACCTAGTCAATGATTGTAGCTTTCCGGGGTGAGAGAGGGAGCTACAACCCTCGCCTGTGTCCTTTCGCGTCTGATAGTGATTGTAGCTTTCCGGGGTGAGAGAGGGAGCTACAACGATGGTCATGCGCGGCCTGCTTAGTCGAACGATTGTAGCTTTCCGGGGTGAGAGAGGGAGCTACAACACCCTCACCGGCTGAAGCAAGCGCACAAGCGATTGTAGCTTTCCGGGGTGAGAGAGGGAGCTACAACAGCAGGTACTCGGCATTGATCTGCCATGGCGATTGTAGCTTTCCGGGGTGAGAGAGGGAGCTACAACCAGTCGTTCGGCCATGCGGGCGGTTTGCTCGATTGTAGCTTTCCGGGGTGAGAGAGGGAGCTACAACTCTCGTAGCCGGTGGAGGTCTTGGTCAGATGATTGTAGCTTTCCGGGGTGAGAGAGGGAGCTACAACATGCCAGACTGCGGCCGAGGCCGACAGTCGGATTGTAGCTTTCCGGGGTGAGAGAGGGAGCTACAACAGATGGCGCTGGACAGCACCGCTCTTAGATGATTGTAGCTTTCCGGGGTGAGAGAGGGAGCTACAACGAGAATCAAAACCTGTGCCTTAACTTCCATGATTGTAGCTTTCCGGGGTGAGAGAGGGAGCTACAACCGACTCAAGCGCGGTAAAGCGCTTGTCCCAGATTGTAGCTTTCCGGGGTGAGAGAGGGAGCTACAACGCCCGCGACAAGGGGCTGGGTCCGGTCAATGATTGTAGCTTTCCGGGGTGAGAGAGGGAGCTACAACGACCATGTCCAGGTAGTTGCGGGCATAGTCGATTGTAGCTTTCCGGGGTGAGAGAGGGAGCTACAACTCCTTCGGTTAGGTTGTTTTCCTGAGTATCGATTGTAGCTTTCCGGGGTGAGAGAGGGAGCTACAACACCCTTGATGTCGGCGCAATTGCAAAGAATGATTGTAGCTTTCCGGGGTGAGAGAGGGAGCTACAACTTTCTGGATACTCGACTCGACCCCGGGCCGGATTGTAGCTTTCCGGGGTGAGAGAGGGAGCTACAACCAGAATGTCGAGGCCCTAACATGCAACGCAGATTGTAGCTTTCCGGGGTGAGAGAGGGAGCTACAACGGTGTGCGCCGGGAAGCCGCCAACCTCGCCGATTGTAGCTTTCCGGGGTGAGAGAGGGAGCTACAACAGCGGACCAGTCGTATATCCAGTGCCGGGCGATTGTAGCTTTCCGGGGTGAGAGAGGGAGCTACAACCGGCGGCAAAGGAGTACTGGCCGGTGACTTGATTGTAGCTTTCCGGGGTGAGAGAGGGAGCTACAACGTTACCTACCGGACCTCGTACACCTACAGCGATTGTAGCTTTCCGGGGTGAGAGAGGGAGCTACAACCAAGGGTGTGCTGCACACGCCGAAATCGATGATTGTAGCTTTCCGGGGTGAGAGAGGGAGCTACAACCCGTAGGTTTCCAGGAAGGTAGCCAGGTCGGATTGTAGCTTTCCGGGGTGAGAGAGGGAGCTACAACGCCTTACTTGCAGTCGATTTTGGGCAAACAGATTGTAGCTTTCCGGGGTGAGAGAGGGAGCTACAACCCTCGATCTTGGTTTCCTGGTGACAGTGGCGATTGTAGCTTTCCGGGGTGAGAGAGGGAGCTACAACGCTGAATGATGCGTTGCTGAGCATGCAAACGATTGTAGCTTTCCGGGGTGAGAGAGGGAGCTACAACCACCGTGCGGACATCAACGCCATGCGGCAGGATTGTAGCTTTCCGGGGTGAGAGAGGGAGCTACAACACGTCCGCACCGAGCAGCGCGTCGCATTCCTTCATCAGCATCTCCGCCAATTCCGAATGATAGTTCGGGTCGAGGGCTTCCATCATTTCGTGAGCGGCGAACAGGCCGGCTTCGCGTGACAGCGTGGCCGCCATCTGGCGGGCCATCTGGTCGCTCAGTTGCGATAGCTGAAGGCGCTCTTCGTGCGTCAGGCTGCGCTGCGAACGAGCCAGCCAATCGGCGGCCAGACTGGCGCCCTGGGCTGCGGTCAACCACTGTCCATGCTCATAAAAGGCCGACAGACGCTGGGCGGCGAGGGCGAAGATGAGGGCAACGCGGGTCCCCCGGTCGCTGGCCACCGGCGCCGGGATCGGGCTTTTCGGCCGCTGCATCGGCTACTTGTCGGTTTTCAGCAGCGACTTCAGCGCGGCAAAGGGCGAATGGGTGGCCGTACCCGCGTTGTTGCGGCTGTCGGTGTAGCCACGGTCGGCCTCGATCTGCTTCTGGTGCTCGTTGTCGTGGCAGTACAGGCACAACAACTCCCAGTTGCTGCCGTCGACCGGGTTGTTGTCGTGGTTGTGATCGCGGTGATGCACGGTCAGTTCGCGCAGGTTGGCGTGCGTGAATTCGCGGGCGCAACGGCCGCAGATCCACGGGTAGATCTTGAGCGCCCGTTCGCGATAGCCCTTTTCGCGCTCGTCGGCGGCCTTGCGGGCGTCGGCGACGATCTTGTCGAGGCGGTTGTGGTTGATCGTGCTCATGCGTTTTCCTGTTTCAGAAGGCGGCGGCCTCGGCTTCGAGATAAGCGAGGCTGACATACTTTCCGATATTGGTGTCGAAACCCTTGGTATCCCTGGCCCGGCTGGCGACGCGCGGGTCCTTGAGCACCAGCGCCTTGGCTTCTTCCATCGGCTGACCGGCCTCGACTGCCTTGACGCAGCTTTCGTAGATGCCGGCGAACAATTCGCGATTCCACGCCAGCACGCCGGCGCTCGGCTGGCCGTGACCGGGCAGCCAGATCGTCGCCGGGGCGTTCTTTTCCAGTTGTTCGTAGGCCTTCAGGCTGCCGGCGTAGGAGCCGTCGTCCATGTTGGCGATGCGCCGGTCCATGGCGATGTCGCCGACACAGGTCAGCTTGTCGCCGACGACCTCGACACAGATGTCGTAAGGCGTGTGCGCCTTGCCGTAATGGTGCAGGCGCAGCGTCAGGTCGCCGAATTTCAGCTCCTGGCCGTGGTCGACCGCAATATTCGGGGCGACGATTCTGGTACCGACCGTCGCCTGGTTGGTCCATTGCTCCATCAGCGTGCGCCACATGTTGCCCTGCATGCCCTGGATTTCCTTGATCGTGCCGGCATGGGCGTGGATCGGCAGCTCGCCGTAAGCCTCGACGAAAGCCTGGTTACCCAGGAAATGGTCGCCGTGATAATGGGTGTTGATTATCGCGACGACCGGTTTCTTCAACGTCTTCTTCAGCTGGCGGACGGCCATTTCGCCGATCTGCACCGACGCACCGGTGTCGACCACGACAATGCCCTTAGGCGTGTCGATGAAAGTCAGGTTGCACATCATGCCCTGGTTTTCCGGGGTCGGAAAACCGTCGGGCGAGTAGATCATCCACACGTGTTTCGACAACTGGCGCAGCGGGTGATCCTTGACCGCCGGCCCGCGGACGAAGTTGTCGAGGTCGCTGGCGAAGGCGCCGACGGCATGCCAGGGGGCAAACTCGGCAACGCCAACGGCGGAGACGGCAGCAAGCGAGCGAAGAAAATGGCGGCGGTTCATCAGCGTCTCCTGAATTATTAAAATAGGTGCCTATCTTCGCGCCTAAGTCCGCGCTCGTCTACACTCACGCCATGCACCGCTACCCGACATCCTTCATCATCCTGAGCGCCCTCGGCCTGCTCTGCGCCATTCCCGGCCTGGTCAGCATCGCCGGTTTCGGCGCCGTCATTCACCCGGTACTCGACGACCCGATGGCCGGCCTGGCCTTCATCGTCTCAGCCATCGCCCTGTTCGGCTCGGCCGCCTTCCCGCTGGTCATCAGGAAACTGCAGGCAGGCGACGACGCCTAGACTTCGCGCATCATCCGCCAGTACTGGACCTTCATCGCCACAACCGAGCCGACGAGGATCGCTGCCAGTGTGACGAAGGAACCGAGTGCCAGCGTCGATACGCCGGTAATCCCCTGACCGACCGTACAGCCCATGGCGGTGACACCGCCGAAACCCATCAGCGCGGCGCCGATCAGGTGTGTGGCAGTGTCCTCGACGCTGGCAAAACCTTCCCAGCGGAAACTACGGGTCAGCAGCGACCAGACCAGCGAGCCGGCGATGACACCAAACACCGCAGCGATGGCGACGGTAACGACGCGGCTGGTATCCGACCACAGCATGAACAGTTCCAGCGTGTAGGCGACCGGGGCAACGAAGGTCAGCGATTCCATGCGGCCGCTGTTGGTGGCGAGAAAGGCTTCTTCCAGCGTGTCCGGATGTTCGGCGACATAGCCGAGGTGACCGCTGACATACCAGGCAAAGACGACGAGCAGTCCGGTGCCGAGACCGCCGAGCAGGTTGTCGAACGTCCAGAAATCACGGCGCAGCAGGCAGAATGCGGTCAACCCGCCGCCGATGCCCAAAACCGCCAGCGCAAAAGCCATCTGCGCTTCCAGTCCGAAGCCGGCGAGCAGGCGCGGAATATCCTGGCCTTCCGGCATCGCAATCGCGACGCTGTCGAGATAATTGACGCGAAACACGCCGAACACGCCGCGCATCGTCATGTAGGCAAACAGGCCCAGGACCAGGAAGACGACCAGCGACTTCAGGTTGCCGGCACCGATCCGGATCAGCGTCTTCGAGCCGCAGCCGGACGCCAGCACCATGCCGATACCGAAACACAGGCCACCAATGATGTACGACAACCAGGTGAAGGACGGCGTGCGGTAGATCGACTTGTCGAGATCGATCAGCCCGGCGGCATGGAGTGCGCCGGCGCCGAGAATGGCGACACCGATGGCCAGCAGCCACATGCGCATGCGGCTCCAGTCTTCCATGTTGAGGATGTCGGAAACCGCCCCCATGGTGCAGAAATGGGTTTTCTGACCGATTGCGCCAAAGACGAAAGCCAGCGCGAAAGTCAGCCAGAGTACGGTGGAGGGGGAAAGATCAGCGTCCATGTCAGGTTCGGTAGGCAGTGGGGTCGGGAATGCCGGCAGCCGCAAAACCTTCGGCGCGCAGGCGGCAGGAGTCACAGACACCACAGGCCCGGCCAAGTTCATCGGCCTGGTAGCAGGAAACCGTCAGCCCGTAATCGACGCCCAGCGCATGACCGGTGCGGATGATGTCGGCCTTGGTCAGATTGATCAGCGGCGCATGGATCGACAGCTTCTGGCCCTCGACCCCGGCGCGCGTGGCCAGATTGGCCATGGTTTCGAAGGCAGCAAGGTAATCGGGACGGCAATCCGGGTAGCCGGAATAGTCGACGGCGTTGATACCGACGAAGATGTCGCGGCTGCCCAGCACCTCGGCCCAGGCCAGTGCCAGCGACAGCATGATGGTATTGCGCGCCGGCACGTAAGTGACCGGGATGCCCGGCTGTACGCCATCGACCGGCACCGCGATGCTAGTGTCGGTCAGGGCCGAACCGCCGAACTGGGCCAGGCCGAGATTGAGCACGCGATGCTCGCTGGCGCCCAGCGCCTTGACGACGCGGTCGGCGGCCTGCAATTCTGCGGTATGCCGCTGTCCGTAGTTGAAGGACAGGCAGTAGCAGTCGAATCCCTGGCTGCGCGCAATGGCCAGGCAGGTGGCGGAGTCCAGGCCGCCGGAAAGTAGGACTACGGCTTTTTCGTTCATGGGGCGCGAATATACCCGAATTTCGGGGTCGACCGTGACGGTATCTGCTTGTTCCTGCGCTACAATTTGCCGCTTTCCTCACCTGCCCTGGAGAACAAGATGCCGACCCGCCTGACTGTCCTTGCCGCCGCGCTGATGCTCGCCGGTTCCGTCCATGCCGCCGACAAGGTCAAGGTCGGTTTCGTGTCCACGCTGTCCGGCCCCGGTGCCGGCCTCGGTGTCGATATCCGCGACGGTTTCAACCTGGCGGTCAAGCAATTGAACGGCAAGCTCGGCGGCCTGCCGGCCGAAATCCTGATCGCCGACGACCAGCAGAGCCCGGACGTCGCCAAGCAGGCGACCGACAAACTGCTGAAGCGCGACAAGGTCGATTTCATGACCGGCGTCGTCTTCTCCAACATCATGCTCGCCGTCGGCCCGGCGGTGTTCCAGAACCAGACCTTCTACATCTCGGCCAACGCCGGCCCGTCGCAATACGCCGGCGAGCAGTGCAATCCCTTCTTCTTCAACGTCGCCTGGCAGAACGACAACCTGCACGAAGCCGTCGGCAAGGTCGTCCAGGACAAGGGTTTCAAGAACGTCATGATCGTCACCCCGAACTATCCGGGCGGCAAGGACGCAGTGTCCGGCTTCAAGCGTTTCTACAAGGGCCAGACCGAAGAGATGTACACCAAGCTCGGCCAGCTCGACTACGCTGCCGAACTGGCGCAGATCCGCGCCGCCAAGCCGGATGCGCTGTTCTTCTTCCTGCCGGGCGGCATGGGCATCAACTTCGTCAAGCAGTTCGTCGCCAGCGGCCTGTCACAGCAAACGCAGCTGTTCGCCCCCGGCTTCTCGGCCGACGAGGACGTGATCAAGGCCGTCGGTGCGCCGATGATGGGTATGTTCAACTCGTCGCACTGGGCGCACGACATGGAGAATGCCGAGAACAAGCGCTTCGTTGCCGAGTTCGAAAAGGAATACAAGCGCCTGCCGTCGCTGTACGCCTCTCAGGGCTACGATGCAGCGCTGATGATGGATGCGGCGGTGCGCGACGTGAAGGGCAACCTCGGCGACAAGAAGGCGCTGCAGAAGGCACTCGAAGCCAAGCGCTTCAAGTCGGTACGCGGCGACTTCAAGTTCAACAGCAACCATTACCCGGTGCAGAACTACTACCTGCGCGCCATCGGCAAGGATGCCCAGGGCCGCGTCACCAACAAGACCATGGGCACCATCTTCACCAATCATGCTGACGCCTACGTGGCTCAGTGCAAGATGAAGTGACCCAGCTGTTCCTCGAGCAGGCCCTCAACGGCCTGCAGTTCGGCCTCATGCTGTTCCTGCTGGCCGCCGGGCTGACGCTGGTCTTCGGCATCATGGACTGCATCAACCTGGCACATGGTTCGCTGTACATGGTTGGCGCCTATTTCGTCGCTGCTGCGGCGCAGGCCGCCGATTCGTTCTGGCTCGGGCTCGGTGCCGGCATCGCCGGCACCGCCGTGCTTGGCCTGCTGCTCGAACTGTCGCTGTTCCGCCAGTTGTACCGGCGCGACCACCTGGCGCAGGTGCTGGCGACCTTCGCGCTGATCCTGATCGCCAACGAGACGGTCCGGCTGATCTGGGGACCGGCGCCGCTGTTGCTCAATCCGCCGGAGGCGCTGGCCGGCCCGGTCGAGATCGCTGGTTTCTTCTACCCGGCCTACCGGCTGGTGATCATCGCCTTTGGTCTGGCCGTCGCCGGGCTGCTCTACCTGCTCGTCGCCAAGAGCCGGGTCGGCATGTGGGTGCGCGCAGGTGCGTCGAATCGGGAAATGACCGAGGCCCTGGGTATCAACGTGCGCGGCCTGTTTACCGCCGTGTTCGTCTTCGGCGCCGCCTTGTGCGCGCTGGCCGGCGGCCTGCTCGGGCCGCTGCTGGCGGTCCAGGTCGGCATGGGCGAGAGCGTGCTGATCCTGGCTTTCGTCGTCATCATCATCGGCGGCATCGGCTCGATCCGCGGCGCCTTGGTCGGCGCGCTGATCGTTGGTACGGTCGACACACTCGGCCGGGCACTTTTGCCGACGCTGCTGCGCGCGCTGCTGCCGGCCGACGCGGCGGCGACGCTCGGGCCGGCGCTGGCGTCGATCCTGATCTACCTGCTGATGGCCGGCATCCTTTTCTTCAAGCCGCAGGGCCTGTTTCCGGCGAGGGCGTAAATGGCTTTCTACCGTCCCGCCCGCTGGCAGAAACCTGTCGCCGTCGTCGTCCTGGCGGCGCTGCTGGCATTGCCGTCGCTGCTCGAAATCCTCGATCAGGGCTATTACATCGGCTTCGCCACGCGCGTGTTGATCTTCGCGCTGGCCGCTTCCAGCCTGAACCTGGTGCTCGGCTTCGGCGGCATGGTGTCGCTTGGCCACGCCGCCTTCTTCGGCGTCGGCGCCTACGTCGCGGCGATCTGTCACCAGGCCGGCATCAACGAAGGCCTGCTGGTGCTGCCGCTGGCGATGGCGGTCGCCGGGCTGTTCGCGCTGGCGGTCGGCGCCGTCAGCCTGCGCACGCGCGGCGTTTATTTCATCATGATCACGCTGGCCTTCGCCCAGATGACCTATTACCTGTTCGTTTCGGCCAGCTTGTGGGGCGGCGACGACGGCCTGCCGATCTACGAGCGGATGCGCCTTGGCGGCATCAGCCTGGTCGGTGACGATGCTCTGTTTTTTGCCGCACTCGGGGCGTTGACCGCAAGCATGCTGCTTTTTTCCCGACTGGCGCAGGCGCGCTTCGGCCGGACGATCCAGGCCATCCGCGAAAACGAGACGCGGATGGAGGCGCTCGGTTATCCGGTGTTCCGTTATCGCCTGGTCTGCTTCGCGCTCGGCGGCGCCGTCGCCGGGCTGGCCGGCGCGCTGCTCGCCAACCTGACCGGGCTGGCCAGTCCCAACCTGCTGCAATGGACGCAGTCGGGCACCTTGCTGGTGATGGTCATCATCGGCGGCGTCGGCTATCTATGGGGCGGTGTCGTCGGTGCCGTCGTGCTGTTGCTGCTCGAGGAAGTCCTGCTCGCCTGGTTCGACCACTGGCATATCGCCCTCGGCCTGCTGTTGCTGGCCGTCGTGCTGTTCGCGCCGAAGGGCGTCGCCGCCTTGTTCGGGAAGCGCCATGACTGATCCGCTGCTCGAAGTCCTTGGCCTGTCGCGGCGTTTTGCTGCGGTCGACGCCCTGAAAGCGGTGAATTTCACGGTCGCTGCCGGCGAGGTGCATGCGTTGATCGGCCCCAACGGCGCCGGCAAGACAACCTTCATCCACCACCTGTCGGGCGCGCTGACGCCGGACGCCGGCAGCGTCCGTTTCGCCGGGCGCGATGTCACCCGGCTGACGATGCACGAACGGGTGCGCGCCGGCATGGCGCGCTCGTACCAGATCACCAATGTCTTCCTCGGTCTGTCGCTGCTCGACAACGTCGCGCTGGCCGTCCAGGGGCGGCGCGACGCCGGCAGCAGTTTCCGCTTCTGGCGGCCGGTCGACCGCGAAGCGCGGTTGTTCGAGGAAGCCCTGGCTTTCCTCGAACAGGTCGGCCTGGCAGCCAAGCACGGCCAGTTGGCCGGCCAGTTGTCGCACGGCGAGCAGCGGGCGCTGGAACTGGCGATGGCGCTGGCGACCAAACCGCAATTGCTGCTCCTCGACGAACCGATGGCCGGCACCGGTCCGGAGGAATCGGCGCGCATGGTCGAGCTGATCGAACACCTCGCCCGTCACGTGACGATCCTGCTGGTCGAGCACGACATGGACGCGGTCTTCCGGCTGGCCGACCGCATCTCGGTACTGGTCAACGGCCAACTGATCTGTACCGGCACGCCGGACGAGGTGCGCAACGACGCCGATGTCCGCCGCGCCTACCTGGGGGATCACCTGTGAGTGCGCTGCTCGAAATCAACGACCTCGAAGTCGCCTACGGTCCAAGCCAGGTGCTGTTCGGCATCGATCTGGCGATGGCCGAGGGTGAGGCAGCGACGCTGCTCGGCCGTAACGGCATGGGCAAGACGACGACGCTGCGCGCGCTTTGCGGGCTGGAGCCGGTGCGCGCCGGCAGCATCCGCTTTGCCGGCGAACGCATCGACGGCTGGCGGCCGGACCGCATCGGTCGCGCCGGCATCGCGCTGGTGCCGGAAGGCCGGCAGTGTTTTCCAAATCTTACGGTCGACGAGCATTTGGTGGCATTTTTCGCCAATCGTCGCAGCGTCGCCACACCGTGGACTCCGGCCCGCGTCTACGAACTCTTCCCGCGCCTGGCCGAGCGCCGGAAAAACCTCGGCAACCAGTTGTCCGGCGGCGAGCAGCAGATGCTGGCGATCGGCCGGGCACTGGTCACCAATCCGCGCCTGCTCGTTCTCGACGAAGCGACCGAAGGTCTGGCACCGCTGATCCGTGACGAGATCTGGGCCTGCCTCGGTCGTTTGCGCGGCGAGGGCCAGAGCGTGCTGGTCGTCGACAAGTACGTGGAAAAGCTGATCGCGCTGGCCGACCGGCACACCATCATCGAGCGCGGGCAGGTCGTCTGGTCCGGCAGTTCAGTCGAGCTCGATGCCGATCACGGGATCTGGCACCGCTACCTCGGCATCTGATCGGGCACCGAGGACCGCTTCGAATACCGGCAGCGGCACCGGCCGGCCGAACATGTAGCCCTGGAACAGCGTGCAGCCGTGTTCGACCAGGTAGGCGTGCTGCGCCTCGTCCTCGACGCCTTCGGCGACGACGCTCAGACGCAGTGAATTGCCCATGGCAATGATCGCCCGGACAATCGCCGCATCGTCGGGATCGCTGGTGATGTCGCGGATGAAGGAACGATCGACCTTCAACTGCTCGAACGGGAAACGCTTGAGATAGGCCAGCGACGCGTAACCCGTACCGAAATCGTCGAGGGAAAAGCAGACGCCTAGCAGGCGCAGGGCGCGCATCTTGAACACCACCTCCTCGACCTTGTCGAGCAGCAGGCTTTCGGTCAGCTCCAGCTTCAGCCGGCGCGGATTGGCACCGTGCCGGGCGATTGCAGCGCTGACCTGGTCGACGAAGTCCGGCTGACGGAATTGCCGGGCGCTGACGTTCACCGACAGATAAAGATCGCGGCGCGACGGATCGTCAGCCCAGCTGCGCAACATGGCACAGGCCGTATTGAGCACCCACAGTCCGATCGGGACGATCAGCCCGCTCTCCTCGGCCAGCGGAATGAAATCGTTGGGCAGAACCATCGGCAGACCGACCGGTTGCCAGCGCAACAGCAACTCGGCGCCCACCAGTCCTTTCGCCGCATCGACCTGGGCCTGGGCGTAGAGCACGAATTCATCGCGCGCCAGAGCGTGACGCAATCCACTCTCCAGGCGTGCCCGCTGGTCGAGCGTCGTCTGCATCGCCTGATCGAAAAACCGGGTCGCGTTGCGACCGGCTTCCTTGGCCTTGTACAAGGCGATATCCGCCTGCTTGAGCAGGGTTTCGACCGATTTGTCCTGCCCGCGGAACAGGCTGACGCCGATGCTGGCCGTGCAGTAATGCTCATGTCCATGCGCCAGCATGACCGGCCGCGCCAGTTCCTCGCGTATCTTCTCGGCCACCGCTTCGGCGCTGACCGCGGCTGCCCGGGGATGCGGGTCCAGCGCCTCGAGCATCACCGCAAATTCGTCACCGCCCTGGCGCGCAGCCGTGTCGCATTCGCGGATGCACAGCTTCAGGCGGCAGGCGATCTCGATCAGCAGATGGTCGCCGATGTCGTGCCCAAGGGTATCGTTCAGTATCTTGAAATTGTCGATATCGATGATCAGCAGCGCGCCGTGCTCAGCCTTGCGCTTGCCCGACATCCGCGCCTGCTCGAGCCGGTCGAGCAACAGGCGGCGATTGGGCAGGGCGGTCAGCGGATCATAGAAAGCCAGGTGCTGGATCTCGGACTCGGCGTGCTTGAGCTTGCTGATGTCGGAAAAGGTCGCCACGTAGCCGGAAGGCTCGCCCGCGTCATCGCACAGCACGTTGATGACCAGCCACTCGGGGTAGATTTCACCGCATTTGCGCCGATTCCAGATTTCACCTTCCCAGTGACCGTCCTCTTTCAGGGCTTGCCACATGGCGGCGTAGAACGCCGGTGACTGCCGGCCGGAAGCCAGGATTTTCGGTGTCTGACCGATGATTTCGTCGAGGGCGTAACCGGTCAGCCGGTGAAAGGCGTCATTGACGCGCAGGATGCGCTGACGCAGATCGGTCACCAGGATGGCGGCACCGATCTGATTGAACAAGGCTCGTTGATTCCATATGACCGCTGCCTGCTCAGTCTGGCAAGCCCCCTGAAAGTCGTGATCCGACATGACGCTCCCACATGTCATCGTTCCGAAAGGCTCATTCCATGTCTATCGCATGGATTTTCCCGAGTATGCCTGATGAAAACCGTTCAGATCAATAACAATTCTCATCAGCTTCCGGAAAGAAGGCTGATTTCGCGTTCCAGCAGGGTTTCGTCACCGAGATTCAATTCGACCAGACGACGCAGGTGGGTGACGCTGTCGAGGTCGATTTCATGGCTGGCCAGACCGTAGCACTCACCCTGGTGATGGACGACGGTGATGCCCATGCGAATGCCGGTTTCACCGTTGTCGAGAGCGACATGCAGGACGCCATTGCTGCCGACCTTGACGAACATCGGCTGGGACGGCCGGATCAGCGCGCCTTTCAGCGAGATATCGAGAACATCGACCGGATGCTCGCCGTCGGCAAGGAACAGGCGGGCCGAACTCTGGAAGCTGATGCGGGTGAACTGCCGGCGATTCTCGGTCATGGTCGTCTCCTTGGACTTATTTTCCCTGCATGTTACCCCAAAGCAGCTTGTGCAACTGCAGCTGGAAACGCACCGGCAGGCCATCTTCGAGAATCCAGCTGGCCAGCTCGGCCGGTTCGATGCTGCCCTGCGCCGGTGAAAAAAGCACCGGACAGCGGGCATCGAGCCGATGCGCCAGCAGCACCTCGCGCGCCCATTCGTAATCCTCGCGCGAAGCGATGACGATCTTGATCTCGTCGCGCGGCTTCAGGTGCGTGAGATTGGCCCACAGGTTCTTGGCGGATTCGCCGGAATCCGGCGCCTTGAGGTCCATGATGCAGGAAACGCGCGGATCGACCGGCGCGATGTCGAGCGCCCCGGAAGTTTCCAGCGAGACATCGTAACCGGCATCGCACAGGGCACTGAGCAAGGTCAGGCATGCCTTCTGCGCCAGCGGCTCGCCGCCGGTGACGCAGACCTGGCGAGCCGGATACTTGCCGACCTCGGCCAGCACCGCTGCTACGGTCGACGTCTCGCCACCGGTAAAACTGTAGGTCGTGTCACACCAGGTGCAGCGCAGCGGACAGCCCGTCAGGCGGACGAAAACGGTCGGCAGGCCGACGCGCGATGCTTCGCCCTGCAGGGAATAGAATATTTCGGTGATGCGCAGCGTCAATTACTTCTTCTTCAGGCGTTCACGTGCCTTTTCGGCAGCCGGCGAGGCCGGGTGCTTTTCCAGCAGGGTTTCCAGCGTCCGGGTTGCTCCCTTGCGATTACCCAGCTCCTGCTGACAGGTGGCAATCGACAGCAGGGCGTCGGGCGCCTTGTCGCTGTCCGGATAACGCGTGCCGATCTGGCTTTGCGCCTCGATCGCCTTGGTGCAGTTGCGCTGGGCATACCAGGCATTGCCCAGCCAGTACTGGGCATTCGGCGCCAGCGATCCGGCCGGATATTGATCGACAAAACCGGCAAAAGCGGCTGCCGACTCCTTGTACTTGCCAGCCTTGAACAGTTCCAGCGCAGCATCGTAGGCCTGCGCTTCCTTGGCCGGATCACCTGCGATAGCCGCTTTCGGCCCGGCAGCCGGGTCGGTAGCCGGCGCACTGTCTGCCACCTGCTGCGGCTCCAGTTTGCGTAGCCGGCTGTCCAGATCGAGATAGAAATCCTGCTGCCGCTTCCTGGATTGCTCCAGCTCGTGTGTCAGGGTCTCGATCTGGCCGCGCAGGCGGGCGATTTCCTCGGCCTGGCGCTGGATCTGCGCCGACAGTTCGAGTTGCGCCCGGGCCTGCTGGTCAAAACGTGCCTCCGCATTGATCTGCAGATCGGCTATCTGGCGACGCGCTTCCTTGTCGTCGAAAAAGGCCCAGGCCGAACTGCTGCCCAGCACCGCGATCAGAAAAACCAGTGGGAGGCGACGCATGATCAGAACTCGCCGCGACCGTCAGGAGCGCGATAGAGAACGTCGGCGCGACGGTTTTCAGCAAACGCAGCTTCGTCACGACCCGTATTCCGCGGCTTCTCTTCACCCAGGCTGACCGATTCGATCTGGTCTTCACGGGCACCGAGCAGCACCAGCGCACGCTTCACGGCATCGGCCCGCTTCTGGCCGAGCGACAGGTTGTATTCACGGCTGCCGGTTTCGTCGGTATTGCCCTGGATCAGCACCTTGAAGCCGCGATTGGCAACGAGATACTTGGCATGGGCAGCGACCAGCGCCTGGTAATCACCCTTGACCTCGTACTTGTCGACATCGAAGTAGATGCTGCGCTGGGCCAGCGGGCTCTTCGGATCGGTCAATTCGCGCGGCAGGCCGCTGGCATCGAGGTCACCGGCAACTACCGACTTGACGTCGGTGCTGCTGCCGGTACGGCCTTCGACCGGTGCACCGCTGTCTTCGGGCAACGGGGTGGTGCTGCAACCAGCAAGAACGGCGAGCAGCAGGGAAATGGACAAAAGTTTCTTCATGGTTAACTCCGACGGGGTTTACTTCAGGAAAGGCCCCCATGCCGGTTCGCGAACGTCGCCCGCGGCAATGGAAAGGCGTTGTTTTATGCGACCATCGATGGACACGGCCGACAACAGGCCGCGGCCACCGACTTCGGTAGCAATCAGGATCATCCGGCTGTTCGGCGCAAAGCTCGGCGATTCGTCCTTGTTCGAATCGGTCAGCACCTGGACCTGGCGGCTGGCCAGATCCATGACTGCCAGCTGGAAACGACCGTCGCGGCGGGCGATGAAAGCCAGGCTTCGGCCATCCGGTGACGGCCGCGGCGATACGTTGTAGCTCCCCTCGAAAGTCACGCGCTGGGCAGCACCGCCGCTCGCGTCAATGCGGTAGATCTGCGGGCTGCCGCCGCGATCCGAGGTGAAATAGATGTGTGCGCCATCGACGGAATAACGCGGCTCGGTGTCGATTCCGGACGACTGCGCCAGGCGCTGCAGACCACTGCCATCGACATTGACCGAGTAAAGCTGCGAGTTGCCGTCCTTGGACAAGACCACGGCCAGCTTGCGACCATCGGGCGACCAAGCCGGCGCCGAATTGGAGCCCTTGAAATTGGCGACGATGTGGCGTTGACCGGAAGCCAGCGAATGCACGTAGACCACCGGCTTCTTCTTTTCGAAGGAGACGTAGGCCAGCTTGCTGCCGTCCGGCGACCAGACCGGCGAGATGATCGGCTCGGCCGACGTCAGCGCGGTGGCCGCGCCCTGTCCGTCAGCATCGGCGATCTGCAGCAGGTACTGACCGCGTGACTTGACGACATAGGCAATGCGGGTCGAGAAAACCCCCGGCTCACCGGTCAGCTTCTCGTAGATGAAATCGGCAATGCGATGGCCGGCCATGCGCAATTGCGCACTGTTGGTGACATAGACCGCGCCGCCCAGCGCCACGCCCTTTTGCGTGTCGTACAAGCGGAACCGCGCTTCCATGCGGCCATCCGGATTGCGCACGACGCTGCCGGCGGCAAGCGCATCGGCACCACGCCCCTTCCACGCTGCATGATCGACCGGCGCATTCTCGTCGAGCACCGCCCCGGCCGGATCGACCAGCTTGAACAGCCCGCTGCGCTCAAGATCGGCCCGCACGGTCGCGGCAACGATGCGCGCCATGGTCGGATCGCCGGCGAAATCGGCGATCGCCACCGGAATGCGGTTGGCACCGGCGCCGGTAATTTCGATGGATAGCTGCGCGTGAGCAAATCCTGCGGTCAACAAGCTGCAGAGCAGGAAAATACGACGGGAAATTCTGGACATTGTGTTCATTTTCAGTGAATTGAGCGCGATTTTACTCTTCAAACGGCTTGTATTTGATTTCCAGCGTACGCTGGAACAATGACGGATCGTCGGGCTTGGGCAACGGCGACGAGCGGCGGATGGCGCGTTCGATCGCTTCGTCGAGGACCGGCATGCCGCTCGAACGCTTCAGACGGACATCAAGCACTTCCCCGTTCGGCAACTGGTTGACCTCGAAAATCGCCTCCGGGTTGCCCTGAATGGCAGGTGGCAGCACGATGTTGCCGCGGATCTTGCCGCGGATTTTCGCCGCATAGCTTTCCAGACCACGGCGGTTCGCCGCTGCTTTCTGTTCCTTGTCCGCCAGCGTGGCCAGGAGATTCTGTTCGGCCGTCGACTGGCGCTGCCGGCTTTCCCGTTCCAGCATTTCCTTGAACGGATCGACCTTGGGCGGTGGCGGTTTCTTGTCGACCGGCTTGACCTCGGGCTTGGGCTCGGGTTTCGGCGGCTCGGGCTTTTTCGGTTCGGGTTTCTTCTTTTCTTCCTTGACCACGATCTCCGGTGCCTTCGGCGGCACAACCTTCGGCGGCTCCACCGGCACCGGCTTCGGTTCCGGCGCGACTTCCTTCGGTGGCGGGGGCGGCGGCGCGACGCGCGTCGCCTGTACCGGCACCGGCGACCACAGCTCGACGTTCATCGCCTCCGGCTCGCTGCGCTTCCACTGCACGCCAAAGAACAGCGCAGCGATCAGCAACAGATGCACGATCAGCGTGAAGGCAACCGCCTTCTTCTTGCCGGGTTCCGCTGGACGATCAGGGATCATCGACTACTTGACCGAAGTTTCCAGACCGACGCGGTCGAAGCCCTGCTTCTTCACCTCGTCCAGGGCCTTGATCACATCACGGTACGGGACTTCTTCGTCACCGGCGACCAGCACCGCCATCTCCGGCGTCTTCCGGCGTTCCTCAGCCAGCACCTTGCGCAAATCGCCGACGCCGTCGAGCTTCTGCTCCTTGCCATCGACATCGAACAATGACAGCGCACCATCCTTGTCTACCTGCACGCGCAGGAATTTGTCCGGCTTCTGCGGCGCCGTCCCGGTCGCCGGCAAATTGACCGAGCCGGTGGTCATCATCGGCGTCGCCACCATGAAGATGACGAGCAACACCAGCATCACGTCGATGTACGGAACGACGTTGATCTCGTTTTTCAGACGGCGCTGGCGCATGACTTACCGCATCTGCCGTTGCAGGATGTTCGAGAATTCTTCCATGAACGACTCGTAGCGCACGGCGATGCGGTCGATGTCATGCGAGAAACGGTTGTAGGCCAGCACCGCGGGAATGGCCGCGAACAGGCCGATGGCCGTAGCGACCAGGGCCTCGGCGATGCCCGGTGCAACCGAGGCGAGGGTTGCCTGGCCGACGTTGGACAGCGCGCGGAAGGCATGCATGATCCCCCAGACCGTGCCGAACAGGCCGATGTAGGGCGACACCGAACCGACCGAGGCAAGGAAGGCGAGATGCGCTTCCAGCGTATCCATCTCGCGCTGGTAAGTGGCACGCATGGCGCGGCGGGAACCGTCGACGACGTCCTTGGAATCCAGGTTCTTCTGGCCACGCAGCTTGGTGAATTCGCGGAAGCCGGCTTCGAAGATGCGCTCCATGGAACCGGCGCTGTGGCGATCGTTGACCGCGCTCTGGTAAAGGTTGTTGAGATCGCCGCCGGACCAGAAATCGCGCTCGAAATCCTCGGTCTTGCTGCGCGCCTGCTTGACGGCAAACCACTTCATCGCGATGTAGTACCAGGACATCATCGAGACGCCGGCGAGCAGGGCCATGACCGCCTGCACAACCACGCTGGCTTGCAGGATCAGGTGAAGGATGGACATATCCTGGGCAGGGTTCATTTCAGTGCTTCCAGCTTGGCATGCAGATAATCGGGTATGGGAGCGGGCGTCATCGTCGCCATGTTGACGCAGGCGATCTCGACGCTGCCGGTAACGAGTTCAACGTCGCCGCGGCGGACGTGCTGGCGGAAGACAACGCGCACCCGCGTCAGCTTTTCCACTTCCAGGCCAACGACCAGTTCGTCATCAAGACGCGCCGGCTTCAGATACTCGCAACTTGCCTTGCGCGCGACGAAGCCGATACCGGCCTCGCTGGCCAGTTGCGCCTGCCCGTAGCCGGCAACACGCATCCACTCGGTACGGCAGCGCTCGAAGAATTTCAGGTAGTTGGCGTAGTACACCACGCCACCGGCATCCGTATCCTCGTAGTAGACTCGGACCGGAATTGAGAAGGCGTTGGCACTGGGTTGATATTTCATCCCGGGATTTTACCTTGCGTCGCAACATCCAATTGTAACAGCTTGTTTCCACGCGGATAATCAGCCAGCCCCCGACATCCTGAAGACAAAGTGGCGTTCGCCCGCGCCGTCCAGCATAATCCCGTCATGTCCAGACCTTTCCGCATCATTGATCGCCGCAGCCTGATTCTGCTGCTCGGCCTGCTGCTCAGTTGCGGCTTCTTCGCGACGACGCTGTTCGGCTATTTCGTCTCCAAGGAAGCCATCCGCAGCGCCATCATCGGTCAGGACCTGCCGCTGACGTCAAGCAACATCTACTCCGAAATCCAGAAGGATCTGGTGCGTCCGGTGCTGATTTCATCGACGATGGCGCACGATACCTTCCTGCGCGACTGGATCCTGCGCGGCGAAAACGAAGTCGGCGAAATGTCCCGCTATCTGGCCGAGGTCAAGGTCCGGCACAAGGCATTCAGCAGTTTCTTCGTTTCCGAGAAAAGCGGCATCTATTACACCGGCGAGGGCGTGCTCAAGCATGTGGCCGAGAACGAACCCCGCGACGCATGGTATTTCCGCGTCCGCGACATGCAGGAAGAGTACGAGATCAACGTCGACCCCGATCTGGCCAACAGCGATGCGCTGACCATCTTCATCAATTACCGCGTTTTCGACTTCGATCACAACTACATCGGCGCCACCGGCATCGGCCTGACCGTCGATTCGGTACGCCGGCTGATCCGCGATTACCAGACACGCTTCAAGCGCACCATTTACTTCACCGACGCCAGCGGCAAGGTCGTCGTTTTCGGCGATCCGACGAAACAACCGCCCGAACTGCGCGCCAGGCCGGGCCTGGCCGCCCAGCTCGACCACATCCTCAAGGAACGAACCGGTTTCTACCAGTTCAAGGATGGCGGCGACAACCACCTGCTCAACGTCAATTACCTGCCCGAACTGCAGTGGTACCTTTTCGTCGAGCAGAACGAGGATGTGGCGCTGGCCGGCGTACGCCAGACGCTCTACGTCAATCTGGCAATCAGCCTGCTGGTGACGCTGATCGTGACCTTCCTCAGTTACCTGACGCTTGGCCACTACCAGTCGCGCATCGAAACGATGGCCTCGACCGACAAGCTGACCGGCCTGCTCAACCGCCACGCCTTCGGCATCCTGATCGACAAGCTGCTGGCCAGCCATCGCCGCAATCCGCAGCCGATCACCTTCCTCCTCGCCGACATCGACCACTTCAAGCAGATCAACGACCGCTACGGCCACCGCACCGGCGACCAGGTGCTGACCAACGTTTCGTCATTGTTGCGGTCGACGCTGCGTGCCGCCGATTTTGCCGTGCGCTGGGGTGGCGAGGAATTCCTGCTGGTACTGCCGGGCTGCACCGGCGACGAAGGACTGCTGATTGCGGAAAAACTGCGCCTGGCCGTGCAGGAAAGCACCCCTTGCCCGGAAAACGCGGCAATCCGCACGACACTCAGTTTCGGTGTCAGCCAGTACGATGATCGGGAAACGCCCGACCAGGCCATCAGCCGGGCCGACGAGGCGCTTTACGCGGTCAAGCAGACCGGCCGCAACGGCGTCAGCCTGGCTCCCGCAAAAACCTGAATCAGCTGTCCGACAGCAGGTCGCGCACCAGCGCACTGGCCGGCTCGGCCAGGCCGAGGTGGCGATAAATGGCCGGCGTTGCGATGCGCCCGCGCAGCGTGCGTTGCAGGTAGCCCTGCTGGATCAGGTAGGGTTCGAGCACATCCTCGATCGTGTCGCGCGCTTCGCCGATCGCCGCCGCCAGGTTGTCGACGCCGACCGGGCCGCCGCCGAACTTGTCGATCACCGCGTGCAGCAGCTTGCGGTCCATCAGGTCGAGACCGGCCGGATCGACGTCGAGCATATGCAGCGCCAGGTCGGCAATCTCGCGGGTGATGTTGCCGTCGGCCTTGACCTCGGCGTAGTCGCGCACCCGGCGCAGCAGGCGGTTGGCGATGCGCGGCGTGCCGCGCGAGCGGCGGGCGATTTCCAGCGCGCCGTCGCTGTCGAGCGGCGCGTTGAGCAGCGATGCCGAGCGGCTGACGATGCTCTGCAACTCCTGCGCGTTGTAGAACTCCAGCCGGGCGACGATGCCGAAACGGTCGCGCAGCGGATTGGTCAGCATGCCGGCGCGCGTCGTCGCGCCAACCAGCGTGAATGGCGGCAGATCGAGCTTGACCGAGCGCGCCGCCGGGCCTTCACCGATCATGATGTCGATCTGGAAGTCTTCCAGCGCCGGGTAGAGGATTTCCTCGACCACCGGGCTCAGACGATGGATTTCGTCGATGAACAGCACGTCGTGCGGTTCGAGATTGGTCAGGATCGCCGCCAGGTCACCGGCGCGTTCGAGTACCGGACCTGACGTCTGGCGCAGGTTGACGCCCATTTCGGCGGCGACGATGTGCGCCAGCGTGGTCTTGCCCAGGCCGGGCGGGCCAAACAACAGTACGTGGTCGAGCGATTCGCCGCGGTTCTTGGCCGCCTGGATGAAGATTTCCAGCTGTTCACGGATTTTCACCTGGCCGGTGTAATCGGCCAGGCGCTTCGGCCGCAGTGCGCGTTCGAGCGCCTCTTCCTGCGCCGATTTGGTTTGCGGCGCGATGATGCGGTCGACCGGTGCCAGCTTGTCGGTTTCGATCATGATGTCGTTTCCTCGCGCAGCCAGCGGGTCAGCAGCATGTGGCCGAGCGCCAGCAGCACCGGCCCGAGAAAGATGCCGATGAAGCCGAACACCAGCACACCGCCGAACACGCCAAGGGCGATGATGAGCACGGACAGGCCGGCACCGCGGGCCATCAGGATCGGTTTGACGACGTTGTCGATGCTGCTGATGATCAGCATGCCGTACAGCGCCATGAAGATGGCCCAGCCGATCTGGCCTTCACCATAAAGCCACAGCGCTGCACCGCCCCAGATCAGCGGCGGGCCGACCGGAATCATCGACAGGAAGAAGGTGGCGAAGCCGAGCAATACCGGCGCCGGGGCGCCGGCGATGAAGAAACCGAGCATCGCCACCGAGCCCTGCGCCGCCGCCGTGCCGACGATGCCGAGCATGACGCCAAGGACGGTACCGCGCGCCTTGTCGATCATGCCTTCGCCCAGTTCGCCACCGAGCTTGCGGGCGCCGACATACAGCGCGTTGGCGACGGTCGTCCCGTCGCGGTAAAGGAAGAAGACGACGAACAGCACCAGCGCCAGTTGCAGCATGCCGTTGGCCACCACGCCGCCGGCCAGGATCAGGAATTGCCGGGCCGGCGCCAGCATCTGCGCAAGCAGCGCATTCAGCGCTTCCCGGCTGCGCGCGATCTCATGCCAGAAATCGACGATCTGGCCGCCGAACAACGGAAAACCCGCCAGCCAGGCCGGCGGTTCGGCCGGCAGCCCCTGATCGACATACGGCTTGACCAGATCGATGAGCCGGTCGGCACCGCTGACCAGCGCGCCGGCCAGGAAAATCGTCGGCACCAGCAGGATCAGCACCAGCAGTGCCACCATCAACGACGCCCCCAGCGTATCGCGCCCGCCCAGCCGGGGCAGCACGCGCTCCCGGTAAAGTTCCCAGGTGCACACCCAGATGACGAAGGCGAACAGCACGGCGCCGATAAACGGCAGCAGCACCGTGAAACAGCCGATGATGAGCAGCACCACCAGCGCAATCTGCGCCAGCCGTTTGGGATCGCTATCGTTGAACATCAGGCCCTCGACAACAACTTGAGCGCCTGCCGGATACCGTCCGAGGTACCGACGTCGGCCGGCAACTGCTTCATCGCCGCCGCCGCTTCCTTCTCGTTGTACCCAAGCGCCAGCAGCGCGTTGGAAATATCGGCCCGGGCGTCGTCGACCGCAACATTCAGCGAAATCCCGGTGGCGTCGGCCAGTTTGCCCTTCAATTCGAGCAGCAGCCGCTCGGCGGTCTTCTTGCCGATGCCGGGCACCTTGATCAGCCGTCCCAGTTCCTGCTGCGCCACCGCCGCCGCCAGGTCATTGACCGACAGGCCGGAGAGTACCGACAGCGCCGTCCGGGCGCCGATGCCGGAAACCTTCAGCAACTGGCGAAAGGCAAAACGCTCGGCCTCGCTGAGGAAACCGTACAGGTAATGGCCGTCATCGCGCACCGCAAAATGCGTCAGCAGCGTGACCTTTTCGCCGCTCCCCGGCAGGTTGTAGAAAGTGCTCATCGGCACGTCCAGCTCGTAGCCGACGCCGTTCACATCAAGCACGATCTGCGGCGGGTTCTTTTCGGCGAGCAGGCCGGTGAGTCTTCCGATCATGGGGTTTCCCGATACTGTATGTTCAAACAGGTTCTCATCCTATCAGTCGCCCGCCACGAACGCGATACCCCGCCGTCGCCAGCGCCCCCAGCCCCTGGCCGCCATGCGCGTGGCAAATGGCGCAGGCCAGCGCGTCGGCGGCATCCGCAGTCGGCGCGCCGGGCAGGTTCAACAGCCGGACAACCATGTCCTGCACCTGCTCCTTGGCCGCCTTGCCATGGCCGACCACCGCCTGCTTGACCTGCAACGCAGTGTATTCGGCCACCGGCAAACCGCCATGCACCAGCGCCGACATCGCCGCCCCGCGCGCCTGACCGAGCAGCAGCGTCGATTGCGGATTGACATTGACGAACACCTTCTCGATCGCCGACTGATTCGGCTGATAGGTGGCGATCACCTCGCTGATGCCGGCAAACAGCGTACCGATGCGCTCGGGCAAGGAGTGCTTGTCGTTCGACTTGATGCAACCGCTGGCAACATAGATCAACTGCTTGCCGTGCATCTCGATGACGCCGAAGCCGGTCACCCGCAGGCCGGGGTCGATGCCGAGAATGCGCACGGCGCTCGTTTCGCCGCTCATTTCGCAGGCCTCGCCACCAGGTACACCCCGCTGACCGCAACCGCCATGCCCAATGCTGCGGTCAACGTCAGTTTTTCACCAAAAACCGCCCAGGCGACCAAGGCCGTCGTCGGTGGCGTCAGGTAGAACAGGCTGGCGACATTGACCGCGCTGCCGCTGCGGATCAGCAGGTTGAGCAGGCTGATGGCGCCGAGCGACAGGACCAGCACCAGCCAGCCGAGCGCGAACAGGAATTCGCCGGTCCACGCAATGCGGTAATCCTCGAACAGCGCAACGGCAATGCCGGTGACGATGGCCGTCGGCACGAACTGGATGACCGAACCGGTACGCAGATCGAAGCGGGCGCAGAAGCGTTTCTGGTAAAGCGTGCCGGCGGTGATCGCCAGCAGCGCGACAACGGCCGGCCACAACATCGGCCCGAGCGCAGCGTCGCCGAACTTGCCGGAAACGACCAGCCCGACCCCGACAAAACCCAGCGCCAGCCCGCCCCATTGGCGAGCACTCACTTTCTCGCCGAGCAGCCAGCCGGCAGAGCAGGCCGTCAACAAAGGCTGCATGCCGACAACCAGCGCGGTGATCCCGGCCGGCAGACCATGCTTGATCGCAACAAAGACGCCACCGAGATACAAGGCATGCACCAGCACACCGGAAACCCCGATATGCAGCCACTGCGCCGGGTCCTTCGGCCACGGCGCACGCATCGCCACCGCGATCAGCAACATCAGCGCAATCACCAGGCCGTAGCGGGTGAGCAGGAAAGACAAAGGTTCGGCGTAGGGCAGGCCGAACTTGGCACCGACGAAACCGGTGCTCCACAGGAAGACAAAAAGCAGGGGATAGATACGTTGCATCGCCGACCTGGTTAGGGAACTGCCGATTCACTCGTCATCGCGAGGAGCGAAGCGCCGTGGCCACCCAGAAACATCTGGATTGCCGCGCTGCGCTCGCAATGACAAACACCTAACAATCAGCGTCTTCTCGGCGACCCAAGCCGTCAATTGACGATGACATTGTATTTAAGAAGCATTTTTGGCAAATGATCGTCGAGGTTGCGAACGTGATCATCGGTCAGCTCAATCAGATTGAAATTGTATTTCTTGTAGATATCGATCTTGGTCGCCTTCCGAGCAGCATATTTCGGATCATTCTCCAAACCCCAGTATTCGATATAAACCTTGCCGCCGGGAATGTAGAAATCACAATAAAGCTCTTCCTCAACCGGCAACTGTCGCTCATAGGCATGTACAAGCCCGGACATGTATAGCCAGTTATCGATCAAGGCCTCGGCTTTGGAGCGAACCCAGTGACCATCGGTTGCCCGATGTGTCGGTGCAAATTTTTCCCGAAAACCCGGGGAGGCCGGATCGGGCACTTGCGCCTGCGGTTGTTCGGCCTGTTCCGATGCTTTGGCGCCCGATAGCTCCTTGACCGTATTGGTCAGGATGCGCGACGACAACAGCGACTCGGGCCAGAGCACAAACGGAATGCCGGTTTGGTGATGCTCTTTGGCTTCAGCCTTCAGTTTCAAACCTTGCTCGGTCGGCACCCACCCCTTCCGCTCCCGATGAATCCAGCCCAATTCCGCAAGAACCTGGTTGATCTTCTGACTGGATAAGCCCAGCCGCTCACCGAGCCCGGTTGAAGACAGCAGCGAAGATGCTTTTTCCGGTTTTTTCTCCGGAAGCGAGGGGGAGGACTCTGCGGCCTTTGGCGATTTCTTGGCAGACAACCAATGCTCATAGCAAAGGGAATAACCTGCCTTTGAAACCGGCTTCTTACATCCGGCAACAGAACAATTCGGCAGGTCTTTTTTGTCCGCCATCAGGTTTATTCCTCGATGACCGCCGTCGTGTAGATTTCCTGGACGTCGTCCAGGCCTTCCAGCGCGTCGAGCAGTTTCTGCATCTTCACCCCGTCGTCGCCGGCGAACACGTTCTCGGCTTCCGGCTTCATCGTCACTTCGCCGAATTCCGGCGTGAAACCGGCGGCTTCCAGTGCGTCCTTGACGGCAACGTAGTCGGCCGCCGACGTGATGACTTCGATCGAACCGTCGTCGTTGGTCGCCACATCCTCGGCACCGGCTTCGATGGCGGCATCCATCAGCGCCGCTTCGTCGGTGCCCGGGGCAAACAGCATCTGGCCGCAGTGCTTGAACTGGAAGGCAACGCAACCGTCGGTGCCCATGTTGCCGCCGTACTTGTTGAAAGCGTGGCGGACTTCGGCGACGGTGCGGGTCTTGTTGTCGGTCAGGCAGTCGACCATGATCGCCGCGCCGCCAATGCCGTAACCCTCGTAACGGATCTCGACGTAATCGACGCCTTCAAGTTCGCCGGTGCCCTTCTTGATCGCGGTGTCGATCTTGTCCTTGGGCATATTCACACCCTTGGCCTTGTCGACCGCAACACGCAGACGCGGATTGAAACCGGCGTCGCCGCCACCCATCTTGGCCGCCACGGTGATTTCCTTGGCGATCTTGGAGAAGGCCGCACCACGCTTTTCGTCCTGACGACCCTTGCGGTGCTGGATGTTGGCCCATTTGCTATGACCTGCCATGCTCTTTTCCTGAATGCGAATAACGAAGAAGGCGAGATTTTACCCGTCCGGCGTTTTCCCGTCAGGACGGCATCGCGCTTTTCTCCGCCGCCTGTGGCAGGCTGACGCCATCACCCGCCAGAAAGGGAAATCATGTCCGCCATCCAGCGCATCGCCACCCGCGAAACCGAACTCGGCGCCGGCCTGACCATCCGCCGCGCACTGCCCACCCGCCAGCGGCGCATGGTCGGCGCCTGGTGCTTCCTCGACCACATCGGCCCGATCGACTTCGCCCCTGACGCCGGCATGCACGTCGGCACCCACCCGCACATCGGCCTGCAGACCTTCACCTGGCCGGTCACTGGCGAAATCCTGCACCGCGACAGCCTGGGCAACGAACAACTGATCCGCCCCGGCGAAGTCAACCTGATGACCGCCGGCCTCGGCATCGCCCACACCGAAGATTCCCCGCTACCCGGCCAGCGCCTGCACGCCGCGCAACTATGGATCGCGCTGCCGCCGGAACAACGCGACTGCCCGCCCGACTTCGTCCACTACACCGAATTGCCGACGTGGTCAGCCGACGGCGCCGAATTCACGCTGCTTGCCGGCGACCACCAGGGCCGCCGCGCCCCCACCCGCATCCACACGCCGCTGCTCGGGCTGGACATTGCCGCCACCACCAATGTCACGGTCGACCTGCCGCTAAGGCCAGAATTCGAATACGGCCTGCTGCCGCTACTCGGGCAAATCGACGCAGCCGGCGAAACGCTCGGCGGCGACGAATTCCTCTACCTCGAACCCGGCCGCGACAACCTGCAGCTCAAGCTGCCCGCCGGCAGCAAAGCCCTGCTGCTCGGCGGCGAACCCTACACAGCGCCGCTCCAGATGTGGTGGAACTTCGTTGCCGGCGACCGCGCCAGCATCGCCGAAGCACAACGCCAGTGGGAAAACGGCAACCCGCGCTTCGGCCCGGTCGGCGATGGCTGCGCACCGCGCCTGATGCCGCCGGCGCTGCCAGCAGGTTGGGGGTGAACAGAACGCCAAAAACACCCACTCGACATGAAATCGCCCGCTCGTTATGCTGGGTGCCTGTGATCAATGACTTGCAACAGGCTCAGACGTGGGAGACGAAGCATGATGATAGCCAGCCTACGGCAAACGACCGAGATATCCGACAGAATAGGAGACGGTTTTCCAAAAAACACCCGCAAAATGTCAACAGCATTAAGCTAACCCCTTCATGAGAATACAAAAAGCCCTAGCAATTGCCACTGCGATAGTTTGTGTTGTAGTTATTGCTCCGTGGGTCATCACTTTTGGCGGACAAGCACTTTCGCCCAAACCAGGAGACTGGGGGGTTTTTGGGGACTACATCGGTGGAACCCTTTCGGGCCCTCTTGCTCTCGCTGGCTTCATCGCGCTCCTGATCACAATCCAGCAGCAGAGGTCCTTTGCTCTAGCCGAGCAAAACAAATCTAATGACCTTAGGTATTTTGAAAGTGCGCTGCAATGCCTGAAACGTGCCTACGAAACAATTAAACCGATTGAAGCTGAAGCACCGCCCAAGAGTCGATTGGTATGGCTTACAACAGCTAGGTGGCTTTTGGCAGCAAACTCCATTTCGAGCAAAATTTCGGGAACGTCGCCGTCCTTAAAGAACGCATATGAGCTTGAGGCTGAACACTACAGAATGCTGTTCTGCAATTTCCTCAAACCCAATCAGATGGACTCCGTGTTTTCACAACAGGCATTCTTTGCTGGGGACCGCTCCATGAGCGGCTCAGAGCTCGAGGAACGAAGTGTGCGTGTGATCTTAGAGTTCATGGAGTGGCCGGAGGAAAAAAGAGATGTTATTGACAAAGTACCTGTCTACACACGGGAAGAGGTCGAATCTATGCATGTATGGTTACGGGGGCTCCAGGCCTTCTTGCAGGGGAAACCTCGCTTTAAGCAATAGTGAATATGGGACAGACCACGATTAGTTACCCATCGAAATACGATACCGTGATCTGTTCCCTATTGTCGTGCTGTCGGTAAGGTACGTTACGCCAATCACATATCAACAAAAACTCCCTTCAATAACAGTTTTCACCTCGTACAACGCAAAGACAATCAAATCCTTCTCGACGAGCACTGAACAATTTCGATATACAGAAAGACAATCCATGTCGCCAAAAATACATAAAACCATTATTCTTCTAACATTAATTTTTAATTCATCAACCACAATTGCATCATCGAATGACAGAACTTCAATAGATATTTATTGCGAAAGCATGTCCTTGGCCCTATATGAATCAACATTAAATTACCAAGCGCCAAAAACACCAGAAATTGCGCGACGAGTAGAAAAATCGCAATCCGAAACACTCAAAGCATGCAAGGCAATGCCAGCCTCTGGTGGAACCGAAAAGAAAATAAAGAAAATGTCACCTGAAGAGATAAATTTGGTAAGTTGCATAGGCATTGCCGAGGGAATATTTATGGCCAAATCAGAATCAACAGAAAATCAATTTAGCTATGCTGAATTGACAAAAAATAGAAACTTCATAGCCAACGCATGCATAACAAGTCAGAAACGCTTTTTAAGCGACCTCAGAAAACATGGACCAAAGTACGCATTAAATCAAACATACCAGAATAAAAAATAATCAAATCTCCGCCGATTAGAATATGTCATTAACCATTATCACCATTTCAATTTATGTTGCATTATTGATTCTTAACTTCGCAACAGCAAGTATAAGTCACTACATCAAAGCCTTTGCCCTGCATGGAAGATAATTAACACACTAAATAAGCTGTCTTCGTTATGTATAATCCCAGCAATAGCTATCGACGTCATCCGCTATATCTTCTAATTATTTCAGCTCTTCTGGAGCAACAAAGGAAAGACCACGTTTAACTAGCTTAGAACCATAGTCTTTCCCCCTGTGAACTGCCCAGCGCGATTCAGCTTTACGCTCGCACATCAATAATGAAACCGCAACTGCGCAATCAACAGCGCATCCCCTTCCACCCGATAAACCATCCGGTGTTCGTCAGTAATCCGCCGTGACCAGAACCCTGACAGCGCATGTTTCAGCGCCTCCGGTTTTCCCACCCCGGCGAAGGGATCGCGCTGCGTTTCACGAATCAGCTTGTTGATCCGTTCAACCATGCGCCTGTCCTGCTTCTGCCAATAGAGGTAATCCTCCCACGCCTCATCGGCAAAAATCAGCTTCACGCTGCCAGTTCCCGTTCGCTGCCTTTACCGGCATTCAGTTGGGCGGCGGCCGAGAGCAGTCGTTTGGCGTTGGCCGGGGTGCGCAGGAGATAGGCGGTTTCTTCAAGCGCCTTGTAATCTTCGAGCGATAGCATGACCACGGCTTGGTCACCATTGCGGGTGATGATCAGGGCTTCGTGGTCGTCGCAAACCCGATCCATGGTACTGGCGAGGTTCGCACGCAGCGTGGTGTAGGTCATTGCATCCATTTCAGGCCTCCGTATATGTACGTTTCACTGTACATAGCACGCTGTATATTGTCCAGCCCGCTTTACCGTCCTTAACAACAGCCCGCCGCCGCGGCGCTAGAATGCGGGCATCTGATCCTGCCCGGAGTTTCCACCTCATGTCCGAACCGCTCTACCTCGCCAAGGCCGGCGATTCCTATCCCGCGCTGCTGCCGCAGATGACCAACCGCCACGGCCTGATCACCGGCGCTACCGGCACCGGCAAGACGGTGACGCTGCAGACGCTGGCCGAACGGCTGTCGTATATCGGCGTGCCGGTGTTCATGGCCGACGTCAAGGGCGATCTGTCGGGCGTGGGCGCTGCCGGCACCGTTTCGCCGAAGCTGCAGAAGCGCATCGACGAGTTGGGCATCGAGGGCTATACCAATTACGCCAATACCGTCGCTTTCTGGGATGTGTTCGGCAATAACGGCGTGCCGGTGCGCGCTACCGTCTCCGACATGGGGCCGCTGCTGCTGGCGCGGCTGCTCAACCTCAACGACACCCAGTCCGGCGTGCTGCAGATGGTGTTCAAGATCGCCGACGACCAGGGGCTGCTGCTGCTCGATCTGAAGGATCTGCGGGCAATGGTCCAGCATGTCGGCGACAACGCGGCGCAGTTCAAGACCGAGTACGGCAATGTGTCGACGGCGTCGATCGGCGCCATCCAGCGCGGCCTGCTGACGCTGGAAGAGCAGGGCGGCGATGTCTTCTTCGGCGAGCCGATGCTCGACATCAACGACCTGATGCAGGTGGACAGCAACGGCCGTGGCGTCATCAACATCCTCGCCGCCGAGAAGCTGATCCACGCGCCGGCGCTGTATTCGACCTTCCTGCTCTGGCTGCTCGCCGAACTGTTCGAGCAACTGCCGGAAGCCGGTGATCTGGACAAGCCCAAGCTGGTGTTCTTCTTCGACGAGGCGCACCTGCTGTTCGATGGCGCGCCGGATGCACTGGTTAACAAAGTTGAGCAGGTGGTGCGCCTGATCCGCTCGAAGGGCGTCGGCGTGTTCTTCGTTACGCAGAACCCGCTCGATGTGCCGGAAAAGATCCTCGGCCAGCTCGGCAACCGCGTCCAGCACGCGCTGCGCGCGTTCACGCCGCGCGACCAGAAGGCGGTGCAGTCGGCCGCCGAGACGATGCGCGCCAACCCGAATTTCAATGCTGCCGAAGTCATCACCGAACTCGGCGTCGGCGAGGCGCTGGTTTCTTTCCTCGATGAAAAAGGCCGGCCGAACATCGTCGACCGCGCCTTCATCTTCCCGCCCGCGTCGCGCCTCGGCCCGCTGACCGAGGACGAGCGCAAGGCCTGGCTCGATGCTTCGCCGATGCTGGCGACTTACGGCACCACGGTCGACCGCGAATCGGCTTACGAAATCCTGCGCGGCCAGCCGGCAACGACGAAGAAGTCCGGCCCCGGCGCCATCCCGGCACCGGCCGCCCCCGGCGCGCCGGCCCGGCCGACCGCCAGCCCGCGCCCGCAACCGAGCCCGGCGCCAGCGCCCGCAGAAGAATCCGGCGGCGGCCTGCTCGGCGGGTTGGGCGATCTCCTGGGCGGCACCACCGGCCCGCGTGGCGGTCGCCGCGAAGGCGTGCTCGAGGCGGCGGCGAAGAGTGCCGCGCGCAGCGTCGCCGGCACCGTCGGCCGCGAACTCGGCCGGCAGATCCTGCGCGGCGTGCTCGGCTCGATAATGGGCGGTCGGCGCTGAGTTGCGCCCGGACACCGGCAAAATCCGCGAATGGCCGGCTGGCGCCACTGTTTGCGCTCGCCTTCGTGGTTTTTGTCGGTTTTCTGGTGTGGACCGCAAGATTGCCGGCGCTGATCCTCGGCCTCTACCTGGGCGCCAGCGTCGTCGCCTTTATCGCCTACGGCTTCGACAAGTCGGCTGCCGTGCACAATCGCTGGCGCACACCTGAACGAACGCTGCACCTGGTCGCACTGCTCGGCGGCTGGCCGGGCGCGCTGGCGGCGCAGCGGCTGTTGCGGCACAAGTCAGCCAAGCCGTCGTTCCAGATGATGTTCTGGCTGACCGTGCTGCTCAACTGCGGCGCACTCGGCTGGCTGCTATCGGCGGGCGGTGTGCCGCTGTGGCAGCGCTGATTCATCCAACATCGCGAGGCGCGTAGCGATGCGGCGATCCGGGCTGTTCCGGATTGCTATGGCTGACGGTCATTTTTGTAGCCGGAGGGCGGTCGACCGCAATAAAATGGCGAGCCAATCTTTTCGTCATAACCTGCGAGAACCCCATGACCCGACTCCGCCTGTTGATCGCCGCCCTGATTTTTTCTGGCACTGCCGCCGCCATCGCCGAACCGGCGAGTGAAGCGTCGATCCGCGAACTGCTGACCGTCACGCAGGCACGCGAACTGAGCGATGGTATGAACACCCAGCTCGACGAGTCGATGAGCGCCGGTATCCGCATGGCCCTCGGCGACCGCAAGCCGACGCCGAAGCAGCAGCGGGCGATCGACAACATGAAGGACAAAATGCTGGTGGTGATGCGCGGCGAGCTCGCCTGGGAGCGGATGGAGCCGCTGTACATCCGTGTCTATCGCGAATCGCTGAGCGAGGAGGAGGTCGCCGGCATGCTCGAGTTCTACCGGACGCCGGCTGGTCAGGCGCTAATCCGCAAGATGCCGCTGATGATGCAGAAGATCATGCCCGAGATTCAGGGTCTGATGAGCTCGGCGATGCCGAAGATGCAGCAGGCCCAGCGCGAGTTCATGGCCGAGATGAAGGCTGCCGGGGAATAACACGGCCATGCACGACCTGCCGCCCCTGCACGCACTCCCCGCTTTCGAGGCGGCGGCACGCCTGGGCAGTTTCCTGGCGGCGGCGCAGGCGCTGCATCTGACGCCGTCGGCGATCAGCCATCGCATCCGGCTGCTTGAGGCGCACCTCGGCCAGCCGCTGTTCGAACGCCGGCACCGGGCGGTTGCGCTGACGCCAGCCGGGCGCCGTTATCTTGCCGTCGTCCGCGACGCGCTGCTGCGCCTCGACGAGGCCAGCGCCCAGTTGCGGGCGCCGCAGCTCGAACGGCTGCGTATCTCGGCGGCGCCGGCGCTGGGCAGCCGCTGGCTGGTCGGCCGCGTCGCCACCTACCAGGAGCAACACCCCGAGCTCGAATTCACGCTGTCCACGGCCACCGGCCTCGGCCCGCTGCTCGCTGGCGAAGCCGATCTCGGGCTGCGCTACGGCGAGGAGGAATGGCCCGGCCTGCTCGCCTGGAAGCTGTTCGAGGAGCGCATCTTTCCCGTCTGCAGCCCGGCGCTGGCGGGCGGACTGAAGACGCCGGCCGATCTTGACCACTGCCGCCTGCTGCGCCATCCGCTGCTTTCGTGGCAGCGCTGGTTCGCCGCTGCCGGCCTGAACCGCGGCGAACCGGCCAGCGGCCCGCGTTACGAGGATGCGCTGCTGATGCTCGAAGGTGCTGCTGCCGGCCACGGCGTCGCGCTGATGGCGGCCAGCCTGGCCGAACCCTGGCTGGCCGACGGCCGCCTGTGCCGCCCGTTTGCCGCCGATTGCCCAGACCGCAGCTTTTACGTGGTGGCACCGCCGGCGATCCAGGAACGACCGGCGACGATGGCTTTCATCCGCTGGCTGGTGCGCGATGCGCACGCCGCTCAGGCGGCGGCGAATCCGGTCAAGGCCGCGGCCAGCGCCGCAATCACCGGCGACCAGCCGCCACCGGCCGGCTGACGGAACAGGCGGACAACGCCCGGATACCACGGCGAATCGTCGCGCCCGGCCAGCCAGCGCCAATCGGTCTGGTAGTCGGGCAGCAGCACCCAGCAGGGTTTGCCGAGCGCGCCGGCAAGGTGGGCGGCGGCGGTGTCGACGGTGATCAGCAGATCGAGATTGGCGATGATCGCCGCGGTGTCGGTGAAATCGGCGATCCGGCTGCCCAGGTCGACGATGCTGAAAGGTCGCCCGGGATCGCCCGCCTCGTCTTCGCCGGCACCTTTCTGCAGGCTGTAGAAACGCAGCCCGGGAATGCCGGCCAGCGGCGCCAGCGTGTGCAGCGACGGCAGCGAGCGCTCGCTGTCGTTCTCGAAACGCGGATTGCCCTTCCACACCAGACCGACCCGGCGCCCGGCGCCATCGCCCATGCGCGCGGCCCAGGCGGCGACCAGCGCTGGCTCGGCGGCGAGGTAGGGGATGTCCGCCGGGATCGTTTCCAGCCGGGTCTGCAGGTGATGCGGCAGGCTCAGCGGCGGCGTCCAGTAGTCCCAGCTGTCGGCCGGCGCCGGATCGCCAACGGCGAGAACTTCGTCGACACCGGGCAGCGTGCGCAGCAGGCGGGCCAGCGGCGGATGACAGAGCACCGACACGCGCCGGGCACCGGCCGCCTTGAGCAGCGGCACGTAGCGGCAGAACTGGATCATGTCGCCGTGACCGGCTTCCGGCCCGATCAGCAGCGACTTGCCGGCAAGCGCCTGGCCATGCCAGCGCGGCAGCGCCAGCGCCTGCTCCGTCGCGGCCAGCCAGTTGCGCGCTTCCATGCACTCCCAACCCTCGGCGTAGCGCCCCTGACGCAGCAGCACGTAGGCGAGGTTGAAGCGGGCATTGGCGAACTCCGGGGCGAGCGCCATTGCGGTCCGATAACATTGCTCGGCCTCGGCTTCCCGCTTGCAACTGGCGAGCAGCACGCCGAGATGGGTCCACGCCTGCGCTGATTGAGGATCGGCCTGCACAGCCCGGAGATAGATCCGCTCGGCTTCGGCAAAGCGCCTTTGGCTGGCGAGCAGGCCGGCGTAATTGACCAAGATCTGGCATTGCCCCGGCGCCAGTGCGACCGCCTGCCGGTAGCTGGCCTCGGCATCGGCCAGACGACCAGCCTGCTCCAGCGTCAAGGCCAGGTTGGCGTGGGCTTCGGCCAGCGTTGGCGCCAGCCGCAGGCTCTCGCGCAACAGGGTCTCGGCAGCGGCAAGATCGCCGTCGCTCAGGCGCCGGGTGCCGGCCGCAAACAGGGCTTCGGCATCATCCGCCATCGCCTCAGCTCCGCCGGGCCGGGGCCATGCGCACGCTGTCACGGCCGGCCGCCTTCGCTTCGTAGAGTGCCGCGTCGGCCTGTGCGATCAGGCTGTCGGATGAATCGCCGGGACCGGGCACGCCGCACCACAGCCCGCTGCTGAAGCGGTAAGACAGCACCAGGTCACCGAAGCACGCCGGCTGCGCGGCGACAGCGGTGCGCAGTTCGTTGATCACCGTCAACGCCCCGTCGCCGCCGGTATCCGGCAACAGGATCAGGAACTCCTCGCCGCCGTAACGACCGATTTCATCGGACTGGCGCAGACGCTGGCGCAACAGCGCGGCTGCCTGTTGCAGCACGGCGTCGCCGGCGAGATGACCGTGGGTGTCGTTGACCAGCTTGAAATGATCGATGTCGAGCAGCGCAATCGTCAGCGCCGTGCCGGCCCGGCGCGAACGCTCCAGCTCGCGTTCGAACGTTTCGAGGATGGCCCGCCGGTTGGCAATGCCGGTCAGCGCATCGTGCAATGCCATGTCGCGCAACGCCGCCTCGCTGCGTTCCTTGGCCATCAGCACCAGACCGAGCGAGAACATCATCACGGTGACGGTGCCGATGCTGACCGAGACCGTCTGGCGCAGGTTGCTGACGTTGTAGGGCAGATCGGCGGCGGCGCCGGTGGCAATGGCGGCAACGCGCAGCAGCAGACCGATCAGACTTATGCCGCCACCGATCAGCAACAGCAGGTAGGCACGACCGCCGTTGCGGGCGTAACGCCAGGTCCAGGCCATGATCAGCAGACATTGCAGGATCAGCACCAGACAGGCGGCAAACATCCGCGGCTCGCGGGTGTCGATCAGCGCCGTCAGCGCCACCGCCATCAACAGCGGCAGGCTGAAGATGCGCGCCCACGGCACCGGCTGGCCGTGGATGCGCAGCAGGCTGGCGGCGTAGAAGGCCAGCGCCAGCGCCAGCAGCGTGTTGCCAACACCGTAGGTCAGCCACAGCGGCACCTGGCCGTAGAGCGTGAAGCAACAATAGGCGAGCGCGTGCGCCAGCAGTCCGGCGCCGCCGGCACGCATGCCATCCCGCTTGTTCTCCTGGCCGACCAGGATCAGGCAGAAGGCCATGATCAGCGCCACCAGGGCCACCGAAGCAAAGATCGTCGGGGTGTTGAATATCATGCGTGAAGGATAACGGTCTGTGTCGCAGAAGACGAGCCACCCCGTCAATAACCCGGGGGCTACGGATGAACTTCATTCATTCGACACGCAAATAATTCGTTTGAATTCACTCGTTGGCGACCGCATCCTGAGTACACCGCTCCTCTCCGCCGCGCCCCGCCCACCCGGCAACGG
>NZ_MTHD01000005.1 GCF_001956855.1 Azonexus hydrophilus
CCCCCACCCCCACCCCTAGGTCGATTGCTGGGTGTATGCGAATCGATTTTTGGCTAACATCCCGTCGGCAGCAGGTTGTTTCACATCCTGCTCTTATTTCCGTTCAAGGGAGAAAACAAAAATGTTCAAGAAATGGATTGTCGTTGGTTGTGCCGCATTGCTGACTTCTGTCGGCGCTGTTGCCCAGGTCGATACCGTGATCAAGAGCGGTGAAAACAACATTTCCGTGATGACCATGGGTGAGGGCGAGCATGTCGTCATCGCCCTGCATGGTGCGGGAGGGAACGATCGTCGCTTTTTCTTTGGCGGCAAGGGTGGAGAAATGGGCCAGGCGCTGGCCAACGCAGGCTTCCGTGTCATTGCGGTTAACTGGGCCGGGCAGGCTGGCGCTGGTTTTACCGAAGTGGCTGCTGCCGTGGCGCACGCCAGGGAGACCGGTGCCAAGAAGATTTCCCTGATGGGGCACAGCCGCGGCGGCGAACTGGCAGCCAACTATGCGCGCAGCCAGGATGACGGCACGTTCAATACGGTGATCCAGTTTTGTTCAGTAGACAATCAGGGGCTGCCGATGACGCAGACCAAGAAGCTGTTTGCCTACAACAAGAACGATCGCTGGGCTGCCTGGCAACCGGATGCCTTTGCCAAGTCGGCCGAGCCAAAAGTGAAGATCGAGTTGGGTGGCCGGGGTCATGCGGTCAGTGATCTGATCAGCGAAAAGGCTGATCTGGTGCAGGATGTGCTCGGTTTGCTCAATCAGTAAACCGGCGAACCTGTTACGAAAATGAAAACGGGGGCATGGCCCCCGTTTTCATTTCTGCCGGACCGGTCCGGCCCGACGATCGATTTCCTGTTGCAGCGGCTTCAGCAAACCCAGCTTGAACAGCAGTTCAACGGCAACGAACAGGGGGCCGATGATCAGCCCGACGATATCGTCGACAAATGCCGGCTTGCGCCCCTCGAACCAGTGGCCGACGAACTGGATGATCCAGCCGGCGACAAAACCACCGATGCCGATGGCCAGCCAGATGCCGGTCGGCTGCACTGCGGCCCAGTGGCCGAAAGCGACCGACAGCGCGAGCAGCACCGACATCAGCAGGCCGAGGGAGAGATCCAGGCGCAGGTAATACACGGCAACGCCGAGGGAAAGTACCAGCGCCGGGCTGATGCTCAGGCCACCCGCGTCCAGGGCGGGGCGTGAGAGCAGGACGGCGATGGCAAGCACGATCAGCGGGATGCCGAAGAAGTGCGTGAAAATGTTGCGGGCATCGCGGTGGTAAGCCGCGTACTGGGCGAGTTGATCCTCCAGGGTCTTCACGGTAGTCTCCATTGGGTGTTGTGATTTTTTCGCATCATGGCATGTGCCGGCGGCAGTTCTCCGTCGGCTACCCGACACAGCCTGTTTGCCAGTTACCAATGTCTGCACCCACCTCACAACAACTCGCCATCATTCGTTCCGGTTCATGGTTCTCCTCGCTGCCGACCGGGCTTCAGGGAGAGCTGATCGCCATGTCGCGCGTGCTCCGGCTGACGCATGGGCAATGTCTGTTCGCCCGTGGTGCGCTGGCCGATGGCCTGTTCTCGGTCATCGAAGGCAGCATCCGCATCACGACCGTTTCCGAGGATGGCCGCGAGGCCATCCTGAATTTCTTCGAGGCCCCGCACTGGTTCGGGGAGATCACCTTGTTCGACGGCAATCGACGGACCCACGATGCACACAGCGAGGGTGAGAGCTGTGTGCTGCATCTGCCGCTGGCGCCGCTGCAGGCGCTGCTCGAACGTGAGCCCCGGCACTGGCAGGAACTCGGGCGTCTGCTGACGCACAAGATACGGTATCTGCTGACCTTGTTCGATGATGCTGCCCTGCAGCCGGCCCAGGTGCGGCTGGCCCGACGTCTGCTGGCGATCGCCGAGGGCTACGGTGAGCCGAAAGGCGACGCTGGCGACAGCATCCGCATCTCGCAGGAACAACTCGGGCAGATGGTGGCGGTGACGCGCCAGACGGTGAACCTGATCCTGCGGCGTTTCGAGGCTGCAGGCATCCTGCGCATCGGGCGCAGCGACATCCGCATCCTTGATCTGGCAGCATTGCGCCGGCAGCTTCCCTGAAACAGAAAAACGGGAGCCGAAGCTCCCGTTTTTCTGCGACTGACAGTTCCGGCTTACTTGCTGTCCGGCACGTCCTTCTTCTTGTCGTTGCCTTCGATGTACGGGCTCCACGGCTGGGCGCGGACCGGACCCTTGGTCTTCCAGACGACGTTGAACTGGCCGTCGGCCTTCACTTCGCCGATGAACACCGACTTGTGCAGGTGATGGTTCTTCTCGTCCATCTTCGAGACGATGCCCGATGGTGCCTTGAAGGTCTGGCCGGCCATGGCGGCGATGACCTTGTCGGTATCGGTGGACTTGGCCTTCTCGACGGCCTGCTTCCACATGTGGATGCCGATGTAGGTGGCTTCCATCGGGTCGTTGGTGACGACCTTGTCGGCGTTCGGCAGCTTCTGCTTCTTCGCCCAGTCGCGGTACATCTTCACGAACTTGGCGTTTTCCGGGTTCTTGATCGACATGAAATAGTTCCACGACGCCAGGTGGCCGACCAGCGGCTTGGTATCGACGCCGCGCAGTTCCTCTTCGCCGACCGAGAAGGCGACGACCGGCACGTCGGTGGCCTTCAGGCCGGCATTGCCCAGTTCCTTGTAGAACGGCACGTTGGAGTCACCGTTGATGGTCGACACGACGGCGGTCTTCTTGCCCTGCGACGAGAACTGCTTGATCTTGGCGATGATGGTCTGGTAATCGCTATGGCCGAACGGGGTGTACTCCTCCATGATGTCGGCGTCGGCAACGCCCTTGGACTTCAGGAAGGCGCGCAGGATCTTGTTGGTGGTACGCGGATAGACGTAGTCGGTGCCGAGCAGCACGAAGCGCTTGGCTTCGCCGCCGTCCTTGGACATCAGGTATTCGACGGCCGGGATGGCTTGCTGGTTGGGGGCGGCGCCGGTGTAGAAGACGTTCTTCTCGAGTTCTTCACCTTCGTACTGAACCGGGTAGAAGAGCAGGCCGTTGAGTTCCTTGTAAACCGGCAGGACCGATTTGCGCGAGACCGAGGTCCAGCAGCCGAAGGTGACGGCGACCTTGTCCTGGCTCAGCAGCTGGCGGGCCTTTTCGGCGAACAGCGGCCAGTTGGAGGCGGGATCGACGACGACCGGCTCGAGCTTCTTGCCGAGCACGCCGCCCTTGGCGTTGATTTCCTCGATGGCCATCAGCGCGGTTTCCTTCAGCGCCGTTTCGGAAATGGCCATGGTGCCGGACAGCGAGTGCAGGATGCCGACCTTGATGGTGTCCGCGGCGTGGGCGGCCATGCCGATGGAGGACAGGGCGGCGGCAAGGACGGTGGCCTTGATGAAAGTGCGACGATTGCTCATGAGAACTCCTTGGACTGAAATTTGACGTTACGGAAAACTGTTTGCTGCGGTGCAACGTCAGATTAAGGAGGCTGAGCTTCGGGGCAAATACGTTAGATTGCGTAGGGCTGCGTATTCAGGCGAACGGCCCTCGACGAAGGTCGTCAGGCGTGCGCTGTCAGGTAGTCTTCGAGGTGCCGGTCGAATTCCTGGAAATGGGATTGCAGCGTTTGCAGGACTTTGTCGATGCCATGAATCGCCAGCACGCAGTTGCCGTCTTCGGTGAAGATGACACGGATCGCCCGCAACTGTTCCGCGATGACCAGATGGGCGTTGTTGTGGGCAATGCGATGTGCCTTGGGAACGCTTTCCGCCATGTACAGGGATTCGATGGCGTTGTGCTTGAGCGTGGCTTCGACGAAGGCCCTGACCAGTTGCTCGATGTTGCTGTGGCAGAACTCGCGGTGGTTCGACTGGCAGTCGCGGCAATTGTCGATCTTGTCGCTACGGTCACAGGAGGCCTTGATCCGGTGGATCAGGTCAAGCATGTAGGCATGGTCGCGGTGCATGCGTTCAACGGCTTCGTCACAGATCAACTGCATACGCGTTTCCCCGGGGGTGACTGTTGCGTTGCGGCCCCTGACTTCAGGGCAATACTCGATGAATTTTGTCGAGTATTTTGAGTATAGACGGTTTTTTCGGGAAAGCCGGCATAAATGCCGGTCTTCTCGTGATGACCTGACAGGAATGTCAGTCTTGCGATTTCTCGATGGCTTCGAGCAAGCGCAGCGCCCGTTCCCGGTTTTTGGCAATCGCAGCGGCGCGTTCGTCCACGTTGGCGGATTCTGCGAGCGATGCCTGGATCAGTGCCTGGTGCGGCGTCAGTCCGCCCAGCGCTGCATGCAGCATGCTGTCGAGTTCTGCGTCGGTATAGTTATCATCCGGCATGGGGTTCTCCGTGGGGTTGGCGGTGGCACCAAGAAAAAGGCCCCGCGGGTTTCGCGGGGCCTTTTGTTCGGTGTGCCCGGCGACTTACTTGCCTTGCTTGACGGCAGCAGCGATGTTCTTCTGGGCAGCTTCGGAGAACTGCTTGGCGACCGAGTTCATGTTGCCGAAAGCGGAATTGGCGGCAGCGATGGCATTCTGGATTGCGGCAACGGCACCTTCAGAACCAGCCGGTGCGGACTTGGCAGCCATTTCGAGCATGCCGGCCATCGACTTCTGGAAGTCGCTGAACTGGGCTTCGACCATCTTGGCCAGTTCCTGCTGGGTCTGGGCGGTAATTTCGTAGACCGAGCGCGAGTAGGCAACAGCCTTCTCGACAGCCGGTTGGGCCAGTGCCTTCTGGGCGGCCAGGGCGGCTTGCGGGTCCTTCGCGTCCATCACGGTCTTGACGCCGGAAACGGTGTCTTCCAGAGCGGCGCGGGCGGTGTTCAGGTTCAGGGCAGCGATGCGCTCGGCGGAAGCCAGTGCCGTATTGGCAACCGACAGCAGGGAGTCAACGGTGGCCTTGTTGGCAGCGGCGAATTGTTCGGTATTGATGGTCATGAATGGCTCCTTTGATATCGATTGTGGATGTTTCAGGAACCAGTATAGCCTATTGGCTGGGAAAATTGTGCACTGCAGCAAAAATTTACCTGGTATTTTTTGCCGGGCCGAAAATGCCGGTAATAGAATGTCCCCGTTTATCCGGTAAAAGCGATTTGAAAGGCGACGCCATGCGGCAAAGCATCAGTTTCATCACCCTCGGTGTTCGCGACCTGGCGCGCAGCCGGGCATTCTACAAGGCACTCGGCTGGCGCGAATCGTCAGCCAGCCAGGCGGGAGTCGCCTTCTTCCAGGCCGGGACGGTGGCCTTCGGCCTGTTCCCGCGCGCCGAACTGGCCGAGGATGCGGCGCTGCCGGCCGAAGGCAGCGGCTTCCCCGGTTTTGCGCTGGCCCACAATGTCGCTTCCGAGGCCGCGGTCACTGCCTTGCTTGACGAGGCCGTCGCTGCCGGCGCGACCTTGACGCAGCCGGCCGGCAAGGTGTTCTGGGGTGGTTTTCGCGGCTACTTCGCCGATCCCGACGGTTTTCTCTGGGAAATCTGCCATAACCCCTTCATCCCGCTCGACGCCGACGGTTTCATCCGTCTGCCTTGAATGTTGCGGTCAACCCCGTGAAAAAAGGAAAAACCATGTACGACCTCCATCTCGGCAACAAGAACTACTCTTCGTGGTCCTTGCGCCCCTGGCTGCTGATGCAGCATTTCGGCGTTCCCTTTGTTGAGCACATGGTTTCGGTTGCCGGCCGCGATTACAACCCGGCGCTCAAGCCGATCGCCGGCAACGCCCGCGTGCCCTGCCTGCACGATGACGGTTTCCAGATCTGGGACAGCCTGGCCATTGCCGAATACCTGGCCGAGCGCCACCCGCAGATGTGGCCTGCCGAACGCAAGGCGCGGGCCCGCGCGCGCAGTGTTTGCGCCGAAATGCACTCGGGTTTCATGCACCTGCGCAAGGCAATGCCGATGAACCTCAAGCTCAGACTCAAGGGCAAGCCGGCCAGCCCGGAAGTGCAGCGGGACATCGACCGTATCGTCGAGATCTGGGAAGACGCGCGCAACAACTTCGCCGGTGGTGACGGACACTGGCTGTTCGGCGATTTCTCGGTGGCCGATGCGATGTTCGCGCCGGTTGCCTGGCGTTTTCACATCTACAACGTGGCGCTGCCGCCGGTTGCCGCCGCCTGGCGCGACGCCGTGCTTGCCCATCCGGCGATGCGCGAATGGTATGCGGCGGCGCTGCTGGAAACCGAGGCGCATGCACATTACGACGGCCTGGCCGACGAGTACGGCGGTCCGCGCTAGCTCAATGCCGCGGTCGACGGCATTTTTCTGGCATTTTTGCGGTCGACCGCAAAAAAACTGATTTTTGCCGGGGGCCCAAAAGCGCTCGGGAAGGTGTTACATTTTTGTCACTTCCCGACGCATTTGAAATCATGCCCACCCGCGTGCTTCCCCGTTCCTTCCGCAATCTTCTGGTCGTCGTTTTCGGCCTGTTGACGCTGGTGGTGGGGTTGCCGCTCTATCTCTACAGCAGCAGCATCCACCGCGACCAACTGATTGCCGACCGTCAGGAAAACCTGCACTCGCTGGCGATGGCGACGGCAACGGTACTCGCCGAGAACCTCATCGAGCGGCGTCGCGAAATCGAATTGCTGGCGCAGACAACGGCTTTTCGCACCGAACCGCTCGACAGTCCGAACATCAACGCCGGCCTCGATCGCCTGAAACGTTCCTATCAGCATTACTCATGGATCGGCCTGACCGATACGGCCGGGCGCATCCGTGCGGCGACCGGCGGCCAGCTGGTCGGTATCGATGCGGCCGCCCGTCCGTGGTTCGAGCACGGGCGTCATGGTGTCCATGTCGGTGACCTGCACGAAGCGAAGTTGCTGGCCAAGCTGCTGTCCAGCGAGTATCCGGGACAGGTCGTGCGCTTCATCGATTTCGCCTCACCGGTCTACGACGATGCCGGCAACCTGCGCGGTGTGCTCGCGGCCCATGCCCACTGGCAGTGGGCCGGTTATATCCTGCGTGCGGTGGTGCCGCTCAATGCGGCGGAGGATGCGATCGAAGTCTTCATCGTCAGCCGCGACGATCAGATCATCTACCCCGAAGGCGGTTTCGCCGATACCCGGGTGCCGGCACGGGGCAGTAACGGCAAGCAGGCTGACGGCTTTCAGGACTGGGGGGGCGTCCAGCCCTACCTGACGGCGGCGCATGCGGTCGCCGAGCCGAGCGGCGATACGCTGGGCTGGCGGGTCGTCGTGCGCCAGCCCCGGGATGTCGTGCTGGCTGGCGTGGCCGAACTGCAGCGGGTGATCCTGCTGACGACGCTGGTGGCGCTTGTCGTCTTCCTGATCTTCGCCTGGATTGGTGCCGCGCGGGTCAGTCGGCCGCTTGCCCAGTTGACCGACATCGCCAGACGCATCGAGCGCGGTGATGAACACGTCGATTTTGCCGTCAGCGTACATACCCAGGAACTGCAATGCCTGTCGCAAGCGCTTGGTGGCATGGCGCAGACATTGATGGACCAGAAATCGGCTTTGCTTGCCGCCAATCACGAACTGGAAGACAAGGTGGCCGAGCGGACCGCTGAACTGAGCCGCCTCAACGCCGAGCTGCAGTTGCTGGCGCGTACCGATGCCTTGACCGGACTGGCCAACCGGATGTTCTCGAACGAACGGCTGGCCGAGGAGTTCGTGCGCTTCCGGCGGACTGGCGTGGCTTACGCCTTGATGATCATGGACATAGATTACTTCAAGAAGGTCAACGACACCTGGGGTCATCCGGCCGGCGATGCGGTATTGCGCCATGTTGCCGGCCTGTTGCGGTCGACGCTGCGCGCTTCGGATTTTGTCGGCCGGGTCGGAGGCGAGGAGTTCATGGTCATCCTGCCAGCGACCGATCTTGAACAGGCTGCTCGCGTGGCCGAAAAGATTCGCAGTGTTGTCGAAGCGACGCCGATAGCGCCGGCCGGCACAGTGACGCTGAGCATCGGCGTCCATGTGCCGACGCTGACCGATGCAGATGAAGAGGCGGCGCTGCATGTTGCCGACCGCTTGCTGTACGCGGCGAAGCAGGGCGGGCGCAACCGCGTCGTGTTCGACGCTGGCGTGGCGGGCTGATCATCTGCCACCACGGGTGAGCAAGATAATGCTGATCTGGGATAATCGCCCGCTTTCCCACGTCTCCCGTTTCCGATGACTTCGATAGCCACCCAACTTGTCGACGCCGCCCAGGCGCTTTCTGCGCAGGTCGATGCCATGCGCTTCGCCGCCCCGGTCAGCCATGTTTACAACCCGCTCGACTACGCCTGGCCGGTGCATCGGGCCTACCTGGAGCGTTTTGGCGCCAGCAGCAAGCGCGTGGTTTTTCTGGGCATGAATCCGGGACCGTTCGGCATGGCGCAGACCGGCGTGCCTTTCGGCGAAATCGCCGCCGTGCGCGACTGGCTCGGGCTGGCAGGCCCGGTTGGCAAGCCGGCGCAGGAAAATCCCAAGAAGCTGGTGGAAGGCTTCGCCTGCAAGCGCGGCGAAGTCAGCGGGCAGCGGCTGTGGGGGCTGTTCCGCGAGCGCTTCGGCACGCCGGAAGCCTTCTTCGCCGAGCATTTCGTCGCCAACTACTGCCCGCTGGTGTTCTTCGAAGACGGCCGCAACCTGACGCCGGACAAACTGCCGGCGGCCGAAGCCGGGCCGCTGCAGGCTGCCTGCGACGCGCATCTGCGGCGCATGGTCGAAGCCCTGCAAGCGGAATGGGTGATCGGTGTCGGCGCCTGGGCGGAAAAGCGCGCGATGCTTGCGCTGGATGGCTTGCCGGTACGCTTCGGCCGCATCCTGCACCCCAGCCCGGCCAGTCCGGCAGCCAATCGCGGCTGGGCACCGGCAGCGACGAAACAGCTTGTTGAACTGGGCATCTGGGGCTGATCGACGTTCAGCGCCAGGCGATGGCGGCGGCGAGGGCGATCATGACCACGCCGGAGCCGCGTTCGATGTGTCGCAGATGGCGCCGGAACCAGGCTAGCAGCCGGGGCTGGCCGACGCCGCGGGCGATCGCGGCGTCCCAGGCGAAGACTGCGCCGACCATCCACAACCCGTAGAGCGCCTGCTCGCCGGCCGGCGTGGCGGGCGCGACGATGGCGCCGAAGAGCAGCGTGTAGAACAACGAGTTTTTCGGGTTGAGGATGCCGGAGAGGAAACCCTGGACGAAATTCGGGGCAAGCCTTTCCCGTGGCGTTCCCGGCGCTGACGGAACCGTCAACTGGCCGTCGCTGCGCAGGAAAAGCAGGCCGAGCCAGAGCAGGTAGAGACAGCCAGCCCACTTGAGGGCCGCGAAAAGCAGCGGAAAGCGCGCCAGCAGCGACACGCCGGTCAGCGCCAGCGCGATGTAGGCGGCGTTGGCGAGGGCAATGCCGAGGCTGGTCGCGAGCGCCGGGCGCAGGCCATGCACGATGCGCGTACGCATGATCAGGAAGAAATCCGGCCCGGGGCTGAGCAGGGCGACGAAGTGGGCAGCGGCAACGAGGCCGAACTGGGTGAAGTCGAAGGACATGGCGGCTTCCGCAAATGGGCGGAGTATCGCCAGCCGGTGCCGGCCGGTATTGGACGAAATTGCGCCGCTCAGCGGCGGCGGCCGTATTGCCCCGGGGTGGCCGCGACGCGTTCGCGGAAACTGCGGTGAAAGTGGCTCTGGTCGGCAAAACCCACCGCCAGCGCGGTATCGCAGATCGGCGCACCGGCGGCGAGTAGCCGGCGGGCGCGCTGGATGCGGCGGTCAAGCTGGTAGGCATGCGGCGTCATGCCGGTGTGGCGGACGAAGCGGCGGATCAACTGGTAACGGCTGAGCCCGGCGATGGCGGCGAGTTCGGCCAACGGGATCGTCTCGTCGCAATGCGCATCGAGCCAGTCGCGGACAGCGGCAATGCCGGCGGGAACGCTTGCTGTGGCCGGTGTTTTCAGTGGCTGACCGGCGAGCGCGGTGAGCAGTTGGCCGAGGCAGTCGGCAAAATGATTTGCCGACGTCGTCTCGTTGACTGCCGCGAAGGTGTCGCCGAAATGGCGATAGGCCACTGCGTCGCCGACGATGCGCCAGGGCTGTTCGGCCAGCGCCGCAGCGGCTGGCGAGCCGGCGAGGAAATCGCGCATCCAGGCGGCGTCGAGGTAGAGCATGCGGTAGCTCCAGGCGGCGCGCTCCTCCGGGTTGCAGGCATGGACCAGCCCGGGCGGCAGCAGCACTAGGTCGCCGGGGCCCAGGCGGTACTCGGCGCCGGCGACGGAAAACCGGCTGTGACCGGCGTCGACCGTACCAATCGACCATTCAGCATGGGCGTGCGGCCGGTAGCAGGCCTGCGAGTCGGCGGCGCTGCGTGCCTCGACGAAAGGCAGCCCGGGCGGCCGGTGAAAGCAGGGCTGGCCGCAGGATTGATGCGCTGACTTTTTCAGGATTTTCCGCCGCATTCGCTGCCACCTGCCTTCGCCCGCGCCGCGTGCGCCTTGCGGTAGCTGTCGATCAGCCGCTGGTGGCGGTCCAGTCCTTCGAGTTTCATGCTGGTCGGGGTCAGGCCGTGGAAGCGCACGCTGCCGTCGACCGAGCCGAGTACGGCGTCCATGCGCTCGTTGCCGAACATGCGGCGGAAATTCACCACGTAATCGTCCAGCTCCAGTTCGTCGTCGAGCAGCACTTCCAGCACCACGTTGACCGCCTGGTAGAACAGGCCACGCTCGGCGGTGTTTTCGTTGTACTGCAGGTAGGCCTCGACCTGTTCCTTGGCCGCCTCGAAGTCCTGCAGCGCGAGGTTGATCAGGAGCTTGAGTTCGAGGATGGTCAGCTGGCCCCAGTCGGTGTTCTCGTCGAATTCGACGCCGATCAGCGTGATGATGTCGGTGTAGTCGTCGAGCTCGCTCTCTTCCAGGCGCTCCAGCAAGGCTTCCAGGCCGGCGTCGTCAAGGCGGTGCAGGTTGAGGATGTCTTCGCGGAAGGCCAGCGCCTTGTTGGTGTTGTCCCAGATCAGGTCGTCGACCGGGTAGATTTCCGAGTAACCGGGCACCAGGATGCGGCAGGCGTTGGCGCCCAACTGGTCGTAGACCGCCATGTACACTTCCTTGCCCATGGCTTCGAGAATGCCGAACAGCGTGGCGGCTTCATCGGCGTTGGAGTTCTCGCCGTGGCCGGAGAAATCCCATTCGACGAATTCGTAATCCGCTTTGGCGCTGAAGAAGCGCCAGGAGACGACGCCGCTGGAGTCGATGAAGTGCTCGACGAAGTTGTTCGGCTCGGTGACGGCATTGCTCTCGAAGGTTGGCCGCGGCAGGTCGTTGAGGCCTTCGAAGCTGCGGCCCTGCAGCAGTTCGGTGAGGCTGCGTTCGAGCGCCACTTCCAGGCTCGGATGCGCGCCGAAGGAGGCGAAGACGCCGCCGGTGCGCGGGTTCATCAGGGTCACGCACATCACCGGGAATTCGCCGCCCAGCGACGCATCCTTGACCAGCACCGGGAAGCCCTGGTTTTCCAGCTCGGCAATGCCGGCGACGATGCCCGGATATTTCGCCAGCACCTCGGCCGGCACATCGGGCAGCGCGATTTCGCCTTCGAGGATTTCGCGTTTCACCGCCCGCTCGAAGATTTCCGACAGGCATTGCACCTGCGCCTCGGCCAGCGTGTTGCCGGCGCTCATGCCGTTGCTGAGAAACAGGTTGTCGATCAGATTCGTCGGGAAATACACCGTCTCGCCGTCCGACTGGCGCACGTAGGGCAGCGCGCAGACGCCGCGTTCGGTGTTGCCGGAATTGGTGTCGAACAGGTGCGAGGCGCGCAGCTCGCCGTCCGGGTTGTAGATTGCCAGGCAGTAATCGTCGAGCAGGCCCTTGGGCAGCGCGTCTTTTTTACCCGGCTTGAACCAGCGCTCGTTCGGGTAATGGACGAAGGGCGCGTTGGCGAATTCCTCGCCCCAGTACTGGTCGTTGTAGAAATGGTTGCAGCTCAGGCGCTCGATGTATTCGCCAAGCGCCGAAGCGAGCGCACTTTCCTTGGTCGCGCCCTTGCCGTTGGTGAAGCACATCGGCGAATGCGCGTCGCGGATGTGCAGCGACCAGACGTTGGGCACCAGGTTGCGCCAGGAGGCGATCTCGATCTTGATGCCCAGCCCGGCGAGCAGGGCCGACATGTTGGCGATGGTCTGCTCCAGCGGCAGGTCCTTGCCGGCGATGAAGGTCTGCGTGCCGGCATCCGGGTTGATGGTCAGCAGCGCCTGCGCATCGGCATCCAGGTTCTCGACTTCCTCGATGACGAACTCCGGCCCGGTCTGCACGACCTTCTTGACGGTGCAGCGGTCGATCGAGCGCAAAATGCCCAGCCGGTCCTTGGCCGAAATGTCCGGCGGCAGCTCGACCTGGATCTTGAAGGTCTGCTTGTAGCGGTTTTCCGGATCGACGATGTTGTTCTGCGACAGGCGGATGTGCTCGGTCGGGATGTTGCGCGTGTCGCAGTAGAGCTTGACGAAGTAGGCCGCGCACAAGGCCGACGAGGCCAGGAAGTAATCGAACGGCCCCGGCGCCGAGCCGTCTCCCTTGTAGCGGATCGACTGATCGGCGATGACCGTGAAGTCGTCGAACTTGGCTTCCTGACGAAGCTTGTCGAGAAAATTGACCTTGATTTCCATGCGTGGATCCAGAAAAGGCGTTTGCAACAGGGTTTTTACAACGCGAGGCCGCCATTATCCGGGTTTCCCGGGCACAACAATGCGCTTCCGTCAGGGCACCTTCCATCTTCTTCCGGGAGGCTTGAGCGCAGAAGCCCGGTCCGAAGCTCATCAAGGACGTTAAGGAGTTCCGAAGCAAGCAACCACTGCGTCAAATCAATGAAAGGTGGATCGCTATCGCCCAACCTTTGGCGGGCGGCGGCTTCCAGGCCAAGCGCCATGCGGTACGCTCGTTCCAGGCCTTGAGCGTGCGCAGGTGACTCCTGATCCGTAGCCTTGAGGACCATCACAAAGATCGCCCCGTCATGATCAATCCAAGGAAGACAAAGACCCCATAAAGCGCGCGCTGAAACTGGATCGGATTCATCCGGCCCCGCAGTCGGGCACCGATCCCGAGGCCGACAAAGGCAGCAACGAGCGCTGTGGTGCAGCCGGGAATATTGGCGACCAGTTCATCCGCGTTGGTCGCTCCAAGCCGGATGGTCAACGCGACCGTGGCAATCATGAAACTGATGCCGAGTCCTTGAATGAACTCCTCCTTGTCCAGTCGCAGCGACTGCATGTAAGGAACCAGCGGAATCACGAACACGCCGGTCGCTGCCGCAATCACACCGGACAATGCACCGACGATTCCGCCGATCAACCCGACGTGTTTGTGCGCTTCCGGAAGGCCCGGCTTCAACAAGCCCCAGATTCCATAGGCAATCAGCACAAAACCGAGGATCGAAGTGGCATGACTTCCCTCAGCCTCTATGCTGGCAAGCGGGCTGAAGAGGGTCAGTAGAGCCAGGCAAGCCCACATGGGCCAAAATTTTCTGACCAGCCGTCGCCAATGCGGACCGAAACACTGCGCAACATTGGTCGCAAATGAAGGCAGGACCATCAGCATTGCGGCTTTGGCCGGTGACATCAGCAAGCTGAGCAGCGCCATTGAAATGGTCGGTAGTCCCAGTCCGGAGATCCCCTTGACCGCCCCGGCGGCCAGAAATACGGCGGCTATGATCAAATATGTTTCAGTGTTCATGCATGAATGATTATCGAGAGGATGCCATCTGTCGATCACATGTTGGCGGTGGTATCCTTCGCCAAATTTGAAGGATGATGACAGTGCCCCTCAATCGATCCCTCTTGCCGCATCGCATCTCCACTTACGACCTTCACGTTTTTGCGGCTATCGCCGAGGCGGGGTCAATCACCCGCGGGGCAGAAAGCATGCATCTCTCGCTGGCTGCCGCCAGCACGCGCTTGCAGAAGATGGAGCATGCCCTGGGCACGGAGTTGCTTCATCGATCAAAGCTCGGGGTCAGGCTGACGGATGCCGGTCGGACCTTGCTGAGGCATGCGGGCCGGCTTGAGCGCGAACTGGAAATTCTACACGCTGAAATGGCGGCCTTTGCGCACGGAATTCGAAGCACGGTCCGGGTTCTGTGCAATACCGCCGCGATGACGGAATATTTGCCGCCGCTGATCGGCCGTTTCCTGGCCGAACACCAGGAGGTTGATATCGATCTGCGTGAGCTTGGAAGTCAGGATGTGCTCTCGGCGATGCGGCAAGAGCAGGCTGACATCGGAATTGTTGCTGACTATGTCAGGACCGAAGGCCTGAGCACGCGTTTTTTTCGGGAGGATCGGCTGGTAGCAGTATTTCCTTCCGTTCGACGTCCTCGGCAAACGACATCCGTACAATTTGCCGACCTCCTGACGCATCCCTTTGTGGGGCTGCCATCCGAAAGCGGCTTGAGCCGGTTCATACAAAACCAGGCCATTCAATATGGGCGCGGTATTCACTACCGGGTACGGGTGCGTAGCCTGGATACCGTGGTGAGTCTTGTCGCCGATGAGGTCGGTATTGCGATTATTCCGGAGACAACGGCCAGGCGCTTGGCTAGTCCGAAAATCGATCTGTTGCCGCTTGAAGATCCGTGGGCGAACAGGAAGCTGCTGCTGTGCACTGCCAGCGATGCAGTCCCGGAAGGCCCGGCCGCAGTGTTTCTTGATTATCTGTCTGGCTCGGCTCTGGCGAGATAAGCAAGTTCGGCTGTGGCCGAAAACAAGAGCTCACATGCTTCGCGCTCTCGCCCCAAGGCCGATATTCCCACATGAAAATCCCTCGAATATTGCGGTCGACCGCAATATTCGGGCAAAAACCGTCGCCGCTCAGTTCCTCGATGAAATCGAAGACTTCAGGTTGAACACTTGATGCGTACTGCTTCCAGCGGTTTCTCGACACCGCCCAGGCGCGGCAATGTCAAGCCATCCTCGTTTATGTTCTTCAGCAGCAGATTTTTTTCCCCCAGCGTTTTTCCAGCGCCCCCGTTGCCGCCGCCTTCAAGAGCTTTTGAAAGCTCGGACACTCGACATGGCTTGGCGCCGGGCAAGCTGCGGCATGTCGCAGCCCGCTGCTCATTGCTCTCAAACGTTTGATCAGCGCATCAATTTCGTCGGCCTTCGCTGCCAGTAATTGCCTGTCGATATTGGGCGGTCCGTAAGGTGACAGCATCGATCGAATTTCATCGAGCGCCAGCCCCGCAGCTTGACCAAGAGCAATCAAGGCCAGTTGATCAAGCACGGTTGGAGCGTAGCGGCGCCGCTCCCCTTTTTCACGAACCGAGGTAATGAGTCCCTTTTGTTCGTAATAGCGCAGGGCCGATGAAGGGATCCCCGTCTGTTTACTGACTTCAGAAATATCCATCCAAACACCCCTTGACTTGAAGTCGACTTCAACTTCTAGAGTGCACGCCAGAGTCCTGTTCGTCAACGTTCAAAGGAGTGTGCCATGGCATCAATTGAAGAAATCACGAGGATCGTCCTCATCGGGTGCGGAGCCACTTTGGTCATGGATATCTGGCTGGTGTTCCTGAAGCGGATCGGTGTGCAGACACTGAATTTTGCCTTCATCGGGCGTTGGGTCGGGCATTTGTTCCATGGCCGGATTGCGCATGCATCAATCGGCAAGGCATCACCTATCGCCCATGAAGCCGCGTTTGGCTGGATCACCCATTACGCAGTGGGCATTGCCTTCGCCTTCCTGCTGATCAGTATTTCCGGTGTTGCGTGGACCAGAGCGCCGTCGCTCGGCATGGCGCTGCTGGTGGGCGTATGCACAGTGGCATTCCCGCTGCTGGTCATGCAACCAGCGATGGGGCTGGGGGTGGCCGCTTCAAAGACCCCCAGCCCCGTCAAGAACTGCATCAGAAGCCTGATCAACCACAGCATTTTTGGCCTTGGCCTATTCCTGTCGGCTTGCGTCATCGAATGGATTTTTCGATGAATGCCTATTCCCCACCGAAGAAATCCAATTTTTCCGGAGTCAGTGAAATGAAAAAACTAGCCGTCATCTACCACAGCGCCCATGGCCATACCGAGCATATTGCCCAGCATATCGCCGAGGGAGCACGAGACATCCCGGATACCGAAGTTCATCTCGTCAGGGCCGAGGAACTGACATCGCAGCCCAACAATCTGCTTGAGTTCGATGGCTTGCTCCTGGGCTCACCAACCTATCTGGGCGGTGTTTCAGGGACCTTCAAGAATTTCATGGATTCGACTGGCGGGCTGTGGCGCACGCAGCAACTCAAGGGAAAACTGGCCGCCGGCTTCACTGTTTCTTCACTTCCGGCCGGTGACAAGCAGTCGACGTTGATCTCCTTGTTCACCTTCTGCATGCAACACGGAATGCTGTGGAGCGGCAATCCCATCCTCCCGGAGCAACATCGCGGAGTTCCCTATGACGAAGCCGCTAACCGCCTGGGCTCATGGTCCGGCTTGATGGCTCAGGCCGGGCATTCGTCGGCAGCTGACGCCTTTGTTGCTGGCGACATCAAGACAGCCAGGATGTTTGGTCGCAATTTTGCCGAGACGGCGCACCGCATTTCAAACGAAACGCAAAACTGATCAGGAGAAAACCTCATGATTCCCAAAAAATATGGACCTGTTTTATTCAGCCTGCTTCTTTCCGGAATGATGTCACTCCTGGTTTCCGGGATCGCCACGCTCCGTGCTGCTGGCCTGGTTGATGGCCTTCTCGATCTCTGGATGTCAGCTTGGATTACCGCTTGGCTGATCGCATTTCCAACGGTCATGCTGGTTGCACCATTCACGCAGAAAATCGTTGGCACTCTGGTGACGAAAACTTGAGTGTTCGTGTAATTGCCAGAATATTGCGGTCGACCGCAATATTCTGGCAAAAACCGTCGCTGCTCAGTTCCTTGATGAAATCGAAGGCCTCAGACTGAACACTCGTATTCTGTGTTCACGGAAAGCAAAATCGAACCAATTTGAACCCGGCCCTTCACGCCCCAGGCTTGACCTGATTGTCTGCATCCGCCGCCAGTTGTGGCATCTGCTCAGCCTTTTCTTCGAGCGGCCGCCCCGGCACCCCGCAACGACCCCGCCGACAACTCCCCGGTGCGGCAATGTCGATGCCATCCTCGTTCATGTTCTTCAGCAGCAGATAGACCGCCGCCACACCGGCGAGAAGGAGGATGAGGGCGATGAGGATGGAGAGCATGGTAGTGGTTTGGGAGGAGGTGGTGGGCTAACTATAGCGGGTTAGACCGGATGGGGAGCGCTCTTCGGCCTTTGTCGACATGCCTCTCCGCTCAAAACAACTCGAACTGCTCCCAAGCCAATGCCAGTTGCGGCGGTAGATTGTCGTGATTGCGGATATGAAGCTTGTCGGTGTCGGCCAAAACATCGTTTGCCTCAACCTCAATCCACCAGTAGGACGTTAAGTCGCTCCGCTTGTCACTATCCACCGGATGGGTATGCCATACCTCGATTAGGAGTACCGGCTGCCCAGCTTGATCGAGCAACGCCAAATCAACCCTCCGGCCACTATCGGGGCAGCGCCACTCCGTAACAACCTCGTGTGCCTGAACAAACGGAAGGACAGTTCGGATTCCTGCCGGTGTATTGAAAACCATGAGCGGCATTGGCGTCCTTCGACGTAAGGCTTCAGCAAATAGCGTCGCCAGAACACGCTGTGCTGCTTCATGCTTTCCCTTGGCAAAATCGTGAAATGCACAGCCATCCGAATGCCCATTCCGGAAATGCCTGAAATGCTGTCTTCCTTGCCTGTTCCGTGCCACGGTTAAGTCTCGTGCACAACGCTCATCCAAACAGCGATAGCGCCCCTTGCCTGGACGATGCTCGGCACGATCCGCCTTAACCAACTTGCCGGACTGAATATCGAGCGCCCAGGTAATACGCGCAGGGCCTCTGCTCATACCGACCTCCCAACTGCAGCCAACTCAAGCAAGACAGAACTGGTATGAGGGGATTTCACAATCCAGTTTGTAAAATCCGGTTGCCAGTAGCCACGCCCACGACAAATGGGCTCAACCACTGCCTGCACATCGGAATTAAATGGGTGCCATACCGCCATATCCCCAGATGGAAGCTTCCTGGCGAAGACCGGCACTCCCAGCACAAAAAATTTCTGTTGCATAATCCTGACTCCGTAATTTGAACACGAAGTCAGGTTAGGAATTTCGCTTCCGAAATTTCACTTCACAACCCTGGTAATACCCTCGCACAGGGAATTAAATGAATAACAATCATAAGCTTACGGGAAGCAGCACAAATGGCTTCGATCAAAACACCGTGGCGATAGCCGAGTGCCTTAAAGACTACCTATCAGTCCACGGTCGCACCGCCCAGCACTTCCAAATACTGCGTTTTCTCGCCGATGAAACGCTTCAGCGACTCTCGGAAGGCAAGCAGCCCTGGTTCAATTACCTTGCCATTCGAGAAGCCGTCACCGGAGAAACCGAAGGCGACGCCAGCGCCTGGTTCGGGCGTCATTGGAAAACGCTTACAGGCGATTTCCGCCAAAAATGCGAGGAAGGCATCCAAAAATTCGCGTCCGACCAAGGCCTGACGATCTATCCCTGGATCGAAAAACGAGAGAGCAATGGTGGCGCAGGCAATCAAGCCCTGATTTGCCTAGTTGCACTCGCCATCCCAGGCTCTAGCCCACAGGCAGCGAAAAAGCTCCCGGAACATGACATTGACTACATTCCGGCGGAGAAACTCAAACTCTCGTGGTGGGCACGCTGGCTCTTCAACAAGGATCAAGTCGCGGAAGGCTGGCGAAAATGGATGTTGGTTTGGCCGAATCTTATCGGGCTCGGGATTGTCAGCCTGCTCGGTGTCTTTCTACTCTGGGCAATGAGCCAAAGCACATCGCCACTCACCGCAAGCGACACGACCATTCTCATCTATATCGGCTTATTCGCTTGGTATGCGCGTCACCTTGCCGACCGTTTCTGTCGGCTCGTCGACGACCGGATCATACTGGCCTCAGACCATATGGTCGGCTTCAAGGAGTTCGGCGTCTGCCTCGAACTTTTCAAGCCCGAAGGAAGCAATGCAGACACGCCAAAGCGTGCCCGAATGATCAAATATGCGGGAACCTGCCCCATTTGCTCCGCACAGGTCTTGCTCGACAAAGGTGAGCCGGATTTTCCTAGGCGAATTGTTGGTCGCTGCCAGGAAAGCCCACGAGAGCATGTCTTCAGTTTCGACCGTGCGACGCGATGCGGATATCGCTTGCGCTAGCACTTCAGTTTTTCATGACAAATGCGTCCCTGCTGGCGGCACTCATAATTCATGTGACCATCAAGGGGGCGGTGGCTGAAATTCGGCCAATCCAGCCGTTGCGGGTAGCTCGAACGTAGGGCCGGTGTCGCAAAGTTTGCTGCCGTTGGCAGGTTGGATTGGCGTAATGGCCGCTTACATCAAGGTCCAGGGACGGCACCCGACCCGAAGCGGTAGTTGGCGGGTTGAAAAAGCTGTCGTTCAGGAACGTCTAGCTTGAGGGGCGCGAAAACAGGCGGCGAAGCCGGCTGTTGGAGCGTCCCACTCGAAGCGCTTGTTAGCCCTGATCACATGGAGACAAGTCGCCATGCAGCTTTATTGCCCTTGAGTTCTGGAATCATTTCGATGAGCCCAGCATCCTTTAGTTTGTAGAACTCTGACTTCACTGCGTTTTCGCTCTTGATCCCCGTGATGTCACGAGCCTGTCGATTCGTGATTATTCCCTGCTTGGATAAGAATTCCATAATCGCTTCTTGTGGTGTTGCAAGCGGCGTATGTGGAATGACAACACGCACGTAGTTGCCTTCGTCAAGGATCTCTGGATTTCGCAGTCGCCATTCTTTCATCTTCTGAAAGGCTGTATTCAGACCCTCGCCGATGTCCTTGTTGGGTGGGATCTTGTAGCGAGAAAGCATGCCGACAATACGTGGGTTGCGAGCGTAGCGAACATCAAGAATATTCTCTTTAGTTACAAACGCAGGCAGTCGACCAGGACTTAATACTTCAATCCTATTGTCGAATATTTGTATCTGGACGTCATCGGACATTGAATAGTCGCGATGTATGATTGCGTTTACAACGATTTCCCATAAGGTCTCAGGTGGATAAGCCATCGCCTTGGCGCCATCGGTAGTCCAGACGTTAATTGATGACATGATTGCTGTGACCCGTTCAACCGTTTTGTGTATTAGGTCATAGACGGGGCCTTCAACCGACTCAATTGGACCGAGGTGATCTCGCTCTGGATCATCCTCCTTTGTTTCGTAGCGAACAATGCGAACGGAGCACTTCTTCGGCATAAGACTTGCCGGTTCAACAGAAAAGAGTAGTACGCCAGCGACCTTCGGCTTGAAGGATTTCCTATCGATTAAGTTTTTATTTAGGGCAAGTTCGAGTGGGTCGGTGGTTGGCGAATAGCCCGCCAAAAACTCAGTCAATCGTGGTGAGTCGACGACATCTTCGGCAACCGCGTTGTCAATCGAATAGTCCTCGTAGGAAACGGCCCCCTTCGCAAATGATAGGGCTGTAATCCGAGCAGGATCGGACACGGGAAGAGATTGTGCCCCCTGACGTTCATAGACAGTGCCGTCGGAAGTCTTGTGGACTGCCTGACTCTTTTCGATCTGGATTCGCAGCACATAAGTGAGCATTCCCTCAGCCTTGAGGAATGCAAGGTCCATTGGCAAGGCAGGCTGAACTTCTGTAAGAGCCTGAATATGCTGGTTGTAGTCCTCGATGTTCGAGCGTGTCCGGAATTTTGTGTAAACGGGGTTTGGGTTAAAGGTTGTTCATCCGGTCCTCGAACTGGATAGTAAAGCGAGTCAGCGCCGCCTTCCAATCCCGAATCGGCATGGTCCATTTCCGGCTGATATTGCGCAGCGCCAGGTAGAATAGTTTCAGCAGTGCTTCATCGCTCGGAAACGAGCCGCGGTTCTTGGTGATTTTGCGCAGACTCATGTTCACCGATTCGATCGCATTGGTCGTGTAAATGACCTTGCGAATCTCTGGCGGGTAGTCGAAGAACGGGATGATCCTCGGCCAGTTCCGACGCCAGGACTGACTGATCGGCAGGTAGGCCTCGTCCCATTTGTCCTCGAATTCACCGAGCATCTGCTCAGCCTCGTCCGCCGTGGCGCAGGTGTAAATCCGCTTCAGGTCGGCAGCGACCTCAGGCCGCATCTTCCACGAGACGTAATTCAGGCTATGGCGCACCAGATGGACGATGCAAAGCTGGACGGCGGCATGGGGATACACAGCTTCGATGGCTTCCGGGAATCCCTTGAGGCCATCCACGCAGGCAATAAAGACATCCTGCACCCCACGGTTCTTCAACTCGGTGATGACCTGTAACCAGAACTTGGCCCCCTCGGTCTGTGCGATCCACAGGCCCAGCACCTCCTTCTCACCGGCCATGTTGAGGCCGATGGCCAGATAGACGGCCTTGACCCGCACACTGCCATCCCTGACCTTCACGTGGATGCAATCGAGATAGACGATGGGGTAAATACTGTCCAGAGGCCGGGACTGCCAAGCCTTGACCTCTTCGATCACAGCGTCGGTTACCGAGGAAATCAGTGTCGGCGAAACCTCGGTGCCATACATTTCTTCAAGATGGGCCTGTATCTCGCGAACCGTCATTCCTCGGGCGTAGAGCGACAGAATCTTGTCGTCAAAGCCGCTCCAGCGGGTCTGGTGCTTCGGAATCAGCTGCGGCTCGAACGTGCCGTGGCGGTCACGGGGAATCTCAATCGGCAGTTCGCCGAACTCGCCCTTCAAGGTCTTCTTGCTCTTGCCGTTGCGGGTATTCCCGGCAAGATTCTCTACCGGTTCATTCTTCCCGTGGCCGAGGTGGTCAGCCATCTCCGCTTCCAACGCCTTCTCGACCAGCAGCTTGGTCAGTTGCTTGAGCAACCCATTCTCGCCAATCAGGTCTTCCGGCTTGCGGTAGTCAGCCAACAGGCTGTCCAGCAACTCCTTCGGTACTGCTTTCTTTCCTACGGTCATCATCGCTCCTGGCAATGTGGCAGTTTCCTGCCGGGTGACCGTTTACACAAAAATTCTTACACGCTCCGATGTTCGGCGCACCGGCCCAGCGCTTTGACGGATCGGGCTCATCCTTTTCGTCTGCAATTCCTACGTAGGCTTCCCCCCCATCGGCATTCGCAAATGCAACGGCGATCTTTTGTAGTTTCGCTCCCTTAATTGCGGCAGCCTTTCGGTCGAAGAAGTGGTCTTCCTGCCTTGTCGATAGCAGCAGTGCATCGGCAGCAGTAATCGTCTTTGTTTCCATCCGAGATGCTCCGGTATAAGGGGCTAACAGTTATTCACGAGCAGAAACATCCGGATCATTGCTAATAATACGGACACGATTGGATCACTCGTAAGATTTTGAATGACATGGAGATTATCCGATGCCGGTCTCCTTATCAATCAGCAATCATACGGACAGAGCCAACGTCCGGTCTGTGACGCTTTCTTGAGAGACCGCTCCTGGCCGACACCACCAATTGGGCTGGGCTTCCGGTAAGCAGCCATTGAGATCGAGTCAGTTGCCGAACGTAGCGTAGGTTTGCTCCAGCATTTTGAGACACACTCGACAGTCCCTCTGGGGAGAACACGAGGACTTCGGCCGGAGCGCGGGCGATCGCCCAAGAGGGTCACTCAGCCCCTGCAGGCGCTACCTCTGCCAAGCCGACCGTGTAGTGCCCACCTTGCTCTAGGCGAAGCGCCAACAGATCGTACGTCCGAAGCATGCTGAGCAGGCCGGAATGCCCATAATCGGCCGGCGAAAATCCCGGGTCCGTCCGCTTGAGATATTGCCCTAGTCCACCAAGGTGAACGTGGCCATCTGAGCTTGACCCCGCCAGCAGCGCAACGGCATCCACAACAAATTTTGGGCGGCGCTTGACCACTGATGCCGGCGTAGTGGCCGCCGGCGTGGTGGCTGCCAGCGCCTTGGTCGCGCCATTTTTCGCCACTGCGGTAGCTGATTCTGCAGGTTCAGCCGTTTCTTTTGCGGCTGACGCCCATTCGAAAAACTGATCGCTAGCGTTGCGCAGGGCGTCTGGGGTCTTGGCCTCGCCCACGATACATACGGTGGCTCCACGCTCCCGCAACTTACGGCAGAGGTAAGCAAAATCGGAGTCGCTGGTGACCAGGCAAAATTTCTCGGCGCGATGGTCGAACATGGCCTCCAGTGCATCGAGCGCCATGGCGATGTCGGCTGTATTTTTTCCGGCGGCGTACTGGTATTGCAGGCACGGCGTAAAAGCTTGGCGCACCAGAGCCTCTTGCCACGACTTAGACAGGGTTTGCAGATTGCCGTAGCCGCGACGAAGGACAACGCGGCCGAACTGCGCTACGACTCGCAGGGCATGATCGAGGATCTCGGGGCTCGTGTTATCGCAATCGACTAGGACGGCGACGCGTGGTTCGATGTTGTGCGGGGTGCTCATTATCTTCAGGTAGGATTAGGTCGTATAAGTATGCCGGCATATAGGTCGCCTCGACTAGCTATTGAGCATCTAATCGCTTGCCTACTGGGCGGCCGGCTCTAGGATTTGCCTATACTTTTAGCAAATCACCGGCGGCCCTGATGGTCTCTCGCAATGAACGAATTGACTGGTCTGGATACCGCCCTGATCGGCAGGTTTATGGAGCAATGCAGACCTAAGCGGCAGAGCAAACGAACGTCTGCAATGGCCGAAAACAAGACCTCACATGCTCCGCGCTCTCGCCCCAAGGCCGATATTTCCACCATAAAAATCCCTCGATTCTTGCGGTCGACCGCAATATTCAGGCAAAAACCGCCGCCTACCGGTTTCAGCCCCCCCGCATCTTTCCCATCGCCAGATTGGCAGCCGCCGTCCGCGTTTCGACGCCGAGCTTTTCGTAAACATGCTCCAGGTGCTTGTTCACCGTGCGCGGGCTGCTGCCGAGGATGTCGCCGATGTCCTTGCTGGTCTTGCCCTGGACCACCCAGTAGAGCACTTCGGCTTCGCGCTGGGTGAGGCGGAAGGCGGCGATCAGGGATTCGACGGCGGAGGCGTCGTTTTCCTCGCGCAGGACGACCAGCCATTCGTCGTCGCCGGTCTGGTCGTGGAAGGAGGCGAGCAGGCGGCGTTGGCCTTCGGCGACGAGCAGGGCGGGCGGTTCGCGCTGCTCCTTGCGGGCGGCGTTGGCGGCGGCGATCCAGGCAAGCAGTTCTTCGGGGGCGACGTGTTCCGGGTTGGCGAAGTAGTCGTTGAGCAGCTTGCGGGCGAGCGGTGTCTGCCAGACGATCTTGCCGTCGATGGCGCGGACGGCGACGGTGGCCTGGCCGAAGGCGTCGAGCGCGCTGCGCGCCTGCTTCATCTGGCGGGCGTTCTGCATGTGGGCGGCGATGCGCGCCAGGACTTCGGCCGGGCGGATCGGCTTGGTCACGTAGTCGGCGCCGCCGGCGGTGAAGGCGGCGACGACGTGCTCGGTTTCGGTCAAGCCGGTCATGAAGACGATGGGGATGTGCTGTGTGCTGAAATCGGCCTTCAGCCGGCGGGCGACTTCGAAGCCGTCCATGCCGGGCATCAGCGCGTCGAGCAGGATGACGTCGGGCAGGCTCTGCCGGGCGCGTTGCAGCGCTGATTCGCCGTTGGTGGCGACGAGCACGGTGTAGCCCGTTTCGTCGAGTGCATCGTGCAGCAGCGACAGGTTCTCGGGGATGTCGTCCACGATCAGGACGATGTCGGAAATGTTGCGGTCAACTGGGTTCATGGGGCTTTTTTGCCGGCTGCTGCAGGGCTAGATTTTCTTGGCGTTGCGCTCGCGCACGATCGGCGGCACGTACTTGACGGAAAACAGCCAGCCATCTGCCGTGTCTTTGAGCAGCAGCGATTTCGAGTTGGCGCCGGGCTCGAAAACCGGTTCCGTGCTGAGCAGTTCGACGGCGCCGATACCTTTGATGACGCAGGCGCCAGGGAGCGTGACGAAGACAGATTCGGCAGCGACCAGGATGAACTGGCCGTCCTTGCTCTCGGAACAAGACAGGCCTTTCGGCACGCTCGCCGGGTCGAGTTTCCAGGCGGCGCGCAGGGCGTCGAGGCCGTTGATCAGTTCGGCGGTGGTCTTGATCGCCAGACCGACTTCGATGGATTTCGTTTTCGCCATGCGCATGCGCCTCCGTGGTGTCGCCGCGCCATTCTAAATGCCAGCGCCGATGACGGCACGGTTTCTATGCTTTTCCGGCGAACAGTTCGATCTTGCGGGTCGGCCCGGAGATGATCAGCAGGTCGCCGGGAAGAATGCGGCTGCTTGGCGTTGCGTGCTGAAAATCCTCATGGAGCCGCTTGATGCCGACCACAGTGACGCCGAATTTCTCCCGGATCATCGACTCGCCGAGCGTTTGCTGATGCGTGCTGGCCGGGGCGTGAATCCTGGCGATGGCGAAGCCGTCGTCGAATTCGATGAAGTCAATCATCCGGCCGCTGATCAGGTGGGCCACCCGTTCGCCCATGTCGGCTTCGGGATAGACCACATGGTGGGCGCCGATGCGTTCGGCGATCTGGCCGTGTTCGGCGGAGAGCGCCTTGACCCAGATATCCTTGATGCCCAGTTCGGTCAGCACCATCAGCGTCATCAGGCTGGCGGCGATGTCGGTGCCGATGCCGACGATGGCATGCGTGAAGTCGGCGACGCCCAACTGGCGCATGATCGCGGTGTTGGTCGAGTCGGCCTGCACGGCGTGGGTCAGCAGGTCGGCCCATTCGCGCACCAGTTGTTCGTCGCGGTCGATGCCCATGACGTCGTGGCCGAGGCGGACCAGCGACTGGCCGACGGCGCAGCCGAAGCGGCCGAGGCCGATGACGACAACGCTGTCGCCCTTGGCAAAGGAAAATTGTTCGGTGAATAGTCTAGCCAACAATGGGATGCTCCTCGGGGTAGCGGAAAGGCATGCGTCGTTCGCCCAGGGCCAGCGACGCGGCAAGGGTGATGGTACCGACCCGGCCGACGTACATCAGCAGCGTCAGCATCAGTTGGCCGAATGGCGGCAGGTCGGCGGTGATGCCGGTGGACAGGCCGACCGTGCCGAAGGCCGAGATCACCTCGAAGATCACCTTGTCGGTCGGCAGGTCGGTGCAGCGCAGGATGGCGATGGTGCCGAAAACGACCAGCGCGCTGCCAAGGACCAGGACGGTGATCGCCTGGCGCTGGGCGGAGGCGCTGACCCGTCGTCCGAAGGCTTCGCTATCGCTGCGGCCGCGGATTTCGGCGATGACCAGCAGGGCCAGGATGGCCACGGTGGTGACCTTGACGCCGCCGGCCGTGCCGGCACTGCCGCCGCCGACGAACATCAGGAAGTAGTGCAGCGCCCAGCTTTCGTGCGTCAAGGCGCCGATGTCGACCGAGTTGAAACCGGCGGTGCGCGCGGAGACGGAGGCAAAGGCCGCCGACAGCAGCTTGTCGGGTAGCGTCATCGGCCCCAGCGTGGCCGGATTTTTCCATTCAAAGACCAGCAGCACGAGAAAGCCGCCGAGCAACAGGATGCCGCTGGCGAGCAGCGTCAGCTTGGTGTGCAGCGACCAGTGGCGGGAATCGCGGCGCTTGGCGCGCAGGTCGTGCAGGACCGGAAAGCCGATGCCGCCGACGACGATGGCCATCATTACCGGCAGCAGGATCATCGCGTCGCTGGCATAACGGACCAGGCTGTCGGGGTGGATCGAGAAGCCGGCGTTGTTGAAGGCTGAAACGGCGTGGAACAGACCGCTCCAGGCTGCTTCACCCCAGGGCAGATCGTAGGCCAGGTGCAGCCGCAGTGTCAGCAGGAGGGTGACGGCCAGTTCCATGCTCAGCGTGACGCCGAAAACCAGCCGCGCCACGCTGCTGACATCGCCCAGTCCGAGCGTATGCGTTTCAACCTGGCTGATCAGTTTCGAGCGCAGGCGCAGCGAGCGATTGACCATCAGGCCGAGCAGCGTCGCCGCCGTCATCATGCCGAAGCCGCCGATCTGGAACAGCACCATGATCGTCCACTGGCCGAAGGTCGACCAGTAGGTGCCGGTGTCGACGACCACCAGACCGGTGACGCAGACCGCCGACACGGCGGTGAACAACGCGGTCAGCCAGGGGGCGGAGACACCGTCGGCCTGTGCTTGCGGCAGCATCAGCAGCAGCGTGCCGGCGACGATGGCCAGCAGGAACGCCAGGGCTACGCTCTGGCTGGGGTGGAGCAGGGATTTCATGCGTCAGGCTTGCGTCAATGGTGCGAAGCATTCTGGCAAGGCGCACATAAAAATGTCGTAAATTTTCGCCCGGGCTGGCCGGGCGTTTTCACGCCTGTTGTTTGCGCAGGATTTCCTTCATCGCATCGAACTGGAACTGCCGCGCCAGCTCGCGCAGCACGCGGACGAACTCGCCGTGGCGGGCATCGAGTTGTTCGATTGCGCCGAGCTGGTTGAGGATGCCGCGCAGGTAACCGAGGTTGATTGCCTCTTCCAGCGCTGCCACGTATTCCGCAGCCGGCGCCACCAGCGGCAGTGGTTCGGCCGGCGTCGGCGCCGGGCGCGGCGTGTCGGCGGTGACCCATTCGATACCGAGCTTGCGACCCAGCCAGTCGAGCAGTTCATTGACCTTCAGCGGCTTGACGATGAAATCCTCCGGGCCGATGCCGACATCGTTGTCCAGCCCCTTGTCGAAGGCGTTGGCTGAGAGGATGGCGATGTGGGCGTCGGTCAGCTGCTGCTGGCGGATGCGGCGGATGGTTTCCCAACCGTCGATGCCGGGCATGCCAAGGTCCATGAAGACGAGGTGCGGCTTGCACCGGGGAATCGCCTGCAGCGCTTCGTAACCGCTGGCCGCCTGGTCGACGATGAAGCCGAGCGGTTCGAGCACGCTTTGCAGCATGTCGCGGTCGACCTTTTCGTTATCGACAACGAGGATGCGTTTGCGCACGCCGACGTAGCCGATGCGGTTGAGCTTCGGCAGTTCGCGCGCCGCCTGCGCCGAATGCACCTGCGGCAGGAACAGCCGGATGCGGAACAGCGTGCCGGTACCGGGCGTGCTGGACACCTGCATCTCGCCGCCCATCAGGTCGGTCAGCATGCGGGCGACGGTCAGGCCGACGCCGCTGCCGCCAGCCTGCACCGTGCTGCCGCGGACGAATGGTTCGAAGATGCGTTCCATGTCCTCGGCCGGGATGCCGGGGCCGGAGTCGCGGATTTCGAAGACGGCCATCTCGCGCCGGCATTCGACCTTGAATTCGACGCCGCCGCGCACCGTGAACTTGACCGCGTTGCCGAGGATGTTGATCAGGATCTGGCGCAGCCGCTTCTCGTCGGCGCGGACCACTGCGGGCAGCTCACCGGCCGGCCGGTAGTCGAAGGACAGCCCCTTGTTGCGCGCCTGCAGCTCGAACATGCCGACGATCTGCTGCATGAAGTCGGGGAAGTCCATCGCCTTGACCTCCAGCGTCAGCTTGCCGCCTTCGATGCGGGCGATGTCGAGCGTGCCCTCGATCACCGACAGCAGGTGGTCGCCGGACTTGCGGATGACGCTGACCGCCTGCTTGCGCTTGGGCGGCACGTCGGGGTCGGCGTCGAGGATCTGGGCGTAGCCGAGGATGCTGTTGAGCGGCGTTCGTAGCTCGTGGCTGATCGCCGTGATGTAGCGGCTCTTTGCCTGGTTGGCGGCATCCGCGACTTGCTTGGCCTTCTGCAACGCTTCGTCGGTGCGCTGGTGCGATTCGATTTCCTGCAAGAGCAACTGCGTCTGGCGGTTCGATTCTTCCTGCGCGACGCGCCGGCTTTCCTGGGTCAGCACCATCCACCAGGCGCCGACGCCGGAGAGCAGCAGCAAGGCGGCGAAGGTCTTGATGAAGGTTTCCTGCAGCGCGGAAACCATCGCCGGGTTGCCGTCGCCGAGCATCAGCAGTTCGTGCGTGTACAGCAGGCCGAGGACCAGCGCCAGGATCGGGACGATGCCGGCCATCAGCAGCAGGTAGTGGCCGAGCCCGGTTTCCAGGTAGGGCAGGGCAGCTTTCGGCAGCAGCCGGCGGAGCAGCGCGTGCCATTGCGCCGAGAGGCTGGCCTGCGGTTTGCACAGGTCGTGGCAGCGGGCGTCGAGCGAGCAGCACAGCGAACAGATCGGGCCCTGATAGGCCGGGCAGTGCGCCATGTCCTCGCCTTCGTACTCGCGCTCGCAAATCACGCAGGTATGGCTGTGGACCGCAGAAATGTCGGCCGGCCGCGCCAGATAGTAGCGTCCTGCGGTCAACCAGGCGATCAGCGGCGAAATGACGAAAGCCGCCGCCATCGCAACGAAGGGCGCGTAAGGCTGGATGGCCGAGCCGAGGAGGCCGGTGAAGGTGGCCACCGACAGCAGCGAGGCGGCAGCCATGGCGCCGACGCCGACCGGGTTGATGTCGTAGAGGTTGCTGCGCTTGAACTCCATGCCCTTCGGCGACAGGCCGAGCGGCTTGTTGATGACGAGGTCGGCAACCACCGCCGCCATCCACGAAATGGCGATGTTCGAGTACAGCCCGAGCACCTGGCCGAGCGCCTGGAAGACGTTGAGCTCCATCAAGAGCAGCGCGATCGCCGTGTTGAACACCACCCAGACGACGCGTCCCGGGTGGCTGTGCGTCAGCCGGGCGAAGAAGTTCGACCAGGCGAGCGAACCGGCGTAGGCGTTGGTGACGTTGATCTTCAGTTGCGAGACGATGACGAAGATGGCGGTGACGGCAATGGCGATCGTCGTGTTGTCGAAGACGTGGGAGAAGCCGATCAGATACATCTGATTGGGGTCGACGGCCTTGTCCGGCGAAAAACCGTTGCGCAGCACCAGCCAGGCGAGCAGTGCGCCGCCCAGCATCTTCAGGATGCCGGGAACGACCCAGCCCGGGCCGCCGACGATGACGCCGAACCACCAGCGCTTGCGGTTGGCGGCGGTCTTCTCGGGCATGAAGCGCAGGTAATCGACCTGCTCGCCCATCTGTGTGACCATGGCGATGCCAACGGTCAGCGCCGCACCGAAAAGGTGCGGGTCGAAAACGGCGCCGTTGCCCTTCTCGCCGGCATAGGCGAGCAGGCCGGCGAAGGCGTCTGGCTCTTCGAGCAGCACGAAGACGTAGGGCAGGACCAGCAGGAAAATCCACAGCGGCTGCGTCCACGCCTGGAAACGGCTGATCGCCGTGACCCCGTGGGTGACCATCGGAATCACCACGACGGCGCAGACCAGGTAGCCCCAGGCCGGTGGCAGGCCGAAGGCGAGTTCCAGCGCGTAGGCCATGATCGCCGCTTCGAGGGCGAAGAAAATGAAGGTGAACGACGCGTAGATCAGCGAGGTGATGGTCGAGCCGATGTAGCCGAAACCGGCGCCGCGTGTCAGCAGGTCCATGTCCAGCCCATGCTTGGCGGCGGTATGCGAGATTGGCAGGCCGATCAGGAAGATGATCAGCCCGGTCGCCAGAATCGCCCAGAAGGCGTTGATGAAACCGGCATTGACCAGCATCGTCGCGCCGACCGCTTCGAGCACAAGGAAGGAAGCCGCGCCGAAAGCCGTATTGGCGACGCGTAATTCCGACCACTTGCGGAAACTGCGCGGCGTGAAACGCAGCGCATAATCCTCCAGCGTTTCATTGGCGACCCAGGTGTTGTAGTCGCGGCGGATCTTGATGATGCGTTGGGCGGGAGCGGTTTGCGTCATGGCCGCCATTGAAGCAGATTTCATGCCCCGGCGGGCAATGCGGATTTCATCAGCGAAAAGTGATGGACTTCTGCGGTCGACCGCACCAAACTGGTGCTTTCGCTTCGGCGGCGGGCGTTTGGCGGGTGCATGCCGGTGCCGGGTTTGATAAGAAACAAGGGCTTGCAAGCTGGTTCGCCTCTTGCTTTTAAGCCATCAGTCATTTTGCCCGGAGCAAGCCTGTGTCCATCCATGTCGCACTGAATCACGTCACGCATTACAGCTATGACCGTCTGATCAATCTCGGTCCGCAGATCGTCCGTCTCCGTCCCTGCCCGCACTCGCGCACGCGCATCCTGTCCTACTCGCTGAAGATCGGGCCGGCGCAGCACTTCATCAACTGGCAGCAGGACCCGCAGGGCAATTACCTGGCGCGCCTGGTGTTCCCGGAAAAGACCCGCGAGTTCCGCGTCGAGGTCGACATGGTTGCCGAAATGTCGGTGATCAATCCCTTCGACTTCTTCCTTGAGCCGCATGCCGAAAAGATTCCTTTCGCCTACGTTGCCGAGGAACGTCACGAACTGGCGCCTTACCTGTACAAGGTCGATTGCGGCCCGCTGTTCGACAAGTACCTGGCCGGCATTTCGCGTGAGCCGTTGCGCAGCGTCGATTTCCTGGTGGCGTTGAACGCCCAGTTGCAGCGCGACATCAGCTACACGATCCGGATGGAGCCGGGCGTGCAGACGCCGGAAGAAACACTGACCAAGAGCTCCGGTTCCTGCCGCGATTCGGCCTGGCTGCTGGTGCAGGTGCTGCGCCACCTGGGCTTGGCCGCACGTTTCGTTTCCGGCTATTTGATCCAGTTGACCGCCGATGTGAAGTCGCTTGACGGCCCGTCCGGCCCGGAAAAGGATTTCACCGACCTGCATGCCTGGACCGAAGTCTATCTGCCCGGTGCCGGCTGGATCGGCCTTGATCCGACCTCAGGTTTGTTCGCCGGCGAAGGCCACATTCCGCTGGCGTGTACGCCGGAACCGTCTTCTGCGGCGCCGGTCAGCGGCGCCATCGACGAATGCGAAACCGAGTTCGCGCATTCGATGGGCGTTACCCGCATCTGGGAAGCGCCGCGCGTGACCAAGCCGTACACCGATGAGCAGTGGCTGGAGATCGAGGGACTCGGCCACCAGATCGACGAAGCGCTGATGCGCATGGACGTACGTCTGACCCAGGGTGGCGAGCCGACCTTTGTTGCGGTCGACGACCCCGATGGCGCCGAATGGAACACCGCCGCGATGGGGCCGACCAAGCGCTTCTTCGCCGCCGAACTGTTCCACCGCCTGCGTGACAAATATGCGCCGAACGGCCTGATGCACTTCGGCCAGGGCAAGTGGTACCCCGGCGAGCAGTTGCCGCGCTGGTCGCTGAACTGCTTCTGGCGCAAGGATGGCGAGCCGATCTGGAACAACCCGGCGCTGTATGCCGACGAGCGCAAGGATTACGGCGTCACCGCCGATCAGGCCGGGCACTTCCTCAAGCGTGTTGCCGAACGCCTGGGCGTGACTGCCGACTACGTCTTCCCAGCTTTCGAAGACGTTTTCTACTACATGTGGCGCGAGCGCCGCCTGCCTGGCAACGTCGATCCTTTCGATTCGCGCGTCGACGATGCGCTTGAGCGCGAACGGCTGATGAAGGTGTTCACGCAAGGCATGACCTACACCGTCGGCCATACGCTGCCGATCATGAAGAACGTTTACGGCGAATGGCAGACCGGGCCGTGGTTCCTGCGCGCCGAGCGCTGCTACCTGTTCCCCGGTGATTCGGCGATGGGCTACCGCCTGCCGATCGACTCGCAACCGTGGACGGCGCAGAGCGACTATCCCTACGTCAATGTCCCGGATGCCGAGACGGCGACCGATCCGCTGGCCAGCTACGCCGCACTGCGCGCCCGCGTCAGCGGCCAGACCGGCGCCCGTGGGCCGCAGATGCAGGACCGGCGCAGCGCTGCCGTCGGCATCGCTGGCGACGGCAAGGGCCGGGCCTGGGAAAAGCCGACCGACACCCGTCCCGGTTTCAAGGAATCCGCCGGCTGGATCACCCGCCTGGCGATGTGCGCCGAGCCGCGTGACGGCAAGCTGTACATCTTCATGCCGCCGACCGAAAAACTCGACGATTACCTGGAAATCGTCGCTGCCGTCGAGTCGACCGCAGAAGAGATGGCTTTGCCGGTGATCATGGAAGGTTACGAGCCGCCGTCCGATCCGCGCCTGACGCATTTCCGCGTCACTCCCGATCCGGGCGTCATCGAAGTCAACATCCATCCGGCCAAGAGCTGGGACCAACTGGTCGAGCAGACCACGCACCTCTACGATGCGGCCCACGTCACCCGCCTGACCACCGAAAAATTCATGGTCGACGGCCGCCACACCGGCACCGGCGGCGGCAATCACTTCGTCCTCGGCGGCGCGACGCCGAACGATTCGCCCTTCCTCCGTCGGCCGGATCTGCTGAAGAGCCTGCTCGCCTACTGGCAGAACCATCCCAGCCTGTCCTACCTGTTCTCCGGCCTGTTCATCGGGCCGACCAGCCAGGCGCCGCGCATCGACGAGGCGCGCAACGATTCGCTGTACGAACTGGAAATCGCCTTCAGCCAGATTCCGCCGGCCGGCCCTGGTGTTGCAAATTCGGTGCCGCCGTGGTTGATCGATCGCATCCTGCGCAACCTGCTCACCGACGTCACCGGCAACACGCACCGTTCCGAGTTCTGCATCGACAAGCTGTATTCGCCGGATGGTCCGACCGGTCGCCTTGGCCTGCTCGAACTGCGCGCCTTCGAAATGCCGCCGCACGCGCGCATGTCGCTGGCCCAGCAACTGCTGCTGCGGGCACTGATCGCCCGCTTCTGGAACGAACCGTACAGCCCGCAACGCCTGGCCCGCTGGGGTACCGAGCTGCACGACCGGTTCATGCTGCCGCATTTCGTCGACCAGGATTTCCGCGACGTCATGGAAGAAATGACCGCCGCCGGCTATCCGTTCAAGCACGAATGGTTTGCCCCGCATTTCGAATTCCGCTTCCCGAAATACGGCGATTTCGCCGTCAAGGGCATCGAATTCGAACTGCGGCACGCGCTCGAACCCTGGCACGTCATGGGCGAGGAAGGCTCGGCCGGGGGCGCCGTGCGCTATGTCGATTCGTCGGTCGAGCGCGTCCAGGTCAAGGTCACCGGCATGGCGCCGGACCGCTACATCCTGACCTGCAACGGCGAACCGGTGCCGCTGACCAACACCGGCAAAAACGGCGAGTTCGTTGCCGGCGTCCGTTACCGGGCCTGGCAACCGGCGTCGTGCCTGCATCCGACCATTGGCGTCCATGCGCCGCTGGTGTTCGACATTGTCGATACCTGGATGCAGCGTTCGCTGGGCGGTTGCCAGTACCACGTCGCGCATCCGGGCGGGCGCAGTTTCGACACCTTCCCGGTCAATGCCTTCGAGGCTGAAAGCCGTCGTCTGGCCCGCTTCTTCCGCTTCGGCCACACGCCGGGCAAGATGCAGGTCAAGGCGCCGCAGATCAGCGCCGAGCACCCGTTTACGCTAGACTTGCGCCGTAACTAAACCAAGAAAAACGCACCCTGCGGTCGGTTGACCGCAGCAACAGGCCGTCTCCGGCCTGTTGGCGTTACCGACGAGGCCGAATGGCACGCACCCTCCTGGCAATCTACCCGCACAGCGCCCGCCGCTACGACGAAATGTTGAAGGCTGACGGCGAAGTGCGCCCGCACTGGCGGCCCTTCTTCGAGCACCTGGACGCGGTGTCGCCGGAGGACATGCACCAGCGCCTGGACTTCGCCGACCGGCGCATCCAGGAAAACGGCGTCACCTACAACGTCTACGCCGATCCGAACGGCGCCGACCGGCCGTGGGCGCTCGACCCGGTACCGCTGATCATCCCGCCCGACGAATGGGCCGAGGTGTCGTCGGCGGTCGCCCAGCGGGCAACGCTGCTCAACGCCATCCTGGCCGATCTCTACGGCGAGCAGACCCTGTTGGCCAAGGGCCTGCTGCCGCCGGCGCTGGTGTACGGCCAGCACGGTTTCCTCTGGCCGTGCCAGGGGATCAAGCCGCCCGGTGGTATCTGGCTACACCATTACGCTGTCGACCTGGCCCGTTCGCCGAACGGTCGCTGGTGGGTCATCGCCGACCGTACGCAGGCACCGTCGGGCGCCGGCTACGCGCTGGAAAACCGGCTGGTGGTGTCGCGTGTCTTCCCGGAAATGTTCCGCGACCTGCACGTTCAGCATCTGGCCGATTTCTTCCGCGATCACCAGGATGGCCTGGCTGCGCTGGCGCCGGTGGAAGGCGACGAGCAACCGCACATCGTGCTGCTGACGCCGGGACCGTACAACGAAACCTACTTCGAACACGCCTACCTGGCCCGCTACCTCGGTTTCCCGCTGGTCGAGGGGCAGGATCTGACGGTGCGCGGCGATACCGTCTACCTGAAGACGCTGCGCGGGTTGAAGCGCGTACACGTGATCCTGCGTCGCCAGGATGACGATTACTGCGATCCGCTTGAATTGCGCGGCGATTCGGCGCTCGGCATCCCCGGCCTGATCAACGTCGCCCGCGCTGGCCGGGTGACGATTGCCAACGCGCTGGGCAGCGGTCTGCTGGCCTCTGGTGCGCTGATGGGCTTCCTGCCGGCGATCTGCCGGCACCTGCTCGGCGAGAAACTGGCGATGCCATCGGTCGGCACCTGGTGGTGTGGCGAGAAACCGGCGCTCGACTACGTCAAGGAAAATTTCGACGACCTGGTGATCAAGCCGGCTTACCCGACCCAGCGCATGGAGCCGGTGTTCGGCCACGAACTCGAGGGCGAGGCGCGCGAGGAAATGCTGCGCCGGATCGAGGCCAGGCCGCATGCCTACGTGGCCCAGGAAATGGTCAACTTGGCCCAGGCACCGACCTGGAGCCGGGCCCATGAACGCCGGCTGATCGCCCGTCCGGTCGGCCTGCGCGCCTACGCCGTGGTCAATGCCGAGGGCGAATATTCGGTCATGCCTGGTGGCCTGACCCGTGTTGCCCAGGGCGCCGGCGCCCGCATCATTTCGATGCAGCGCGGCGGTGCTTCCAAGGATACCTGGGTGCTGACCAATGGCCCAGTCAGCGAATTCACGCTGCTCAAGCCGTCGTTCGGTGTCCGTGACCTGGTTCGTGCCGGTGCCAACCTGACTTCGCGGGTGGTCGAGAACCTGTTCTGGCTCGGCCGTTATTCCGAGCGCTTCGACGACAGCGCGCGCCTGCTGCGCGTGGCGCTGGCCCGGCTGGTCGATGTCGGCGGCGAGAAGACGGCGGCCGTCGCTTCGGTCATGGAACTGGCCGAGCGCCTGAAGGTGCTGCCGACGCCGGAAGAGGACAGCGAACCAGCCGAAGGCGGCGAACACGTGCTGCTCGAAGCCATCTACGACCCGGCGCAACCGGGCAGCCTGGCGGCCAACATCCGCAGCCTGATGTGGTCGGCGACGCATGTGCGCGAGCGCCTGTCGCTGGATCACTGGCATTCGCTGAACCGTTTGCAGCGCGAGCAGCAGGCGGCACAGAAAAAGCACCCGACGCTGACCGAGGCGATTGCCTTCCTTGATCGCGTACTGCTGGTGTCGTCGTCGCTCAACGGTTTCGCCATGGACAACATGACGCGCGACGATGGCTGGCGTTTCCTGATCATCGGCCGTCGCCTGGAGCGCCTGTCCTTCCTCGCCCGTGGCATCGCCGGCTTCCTGCGCATGGACTCGGCGCGTGGTCAGGGTTGCCTGGAATGGCTGCTGGAAATGGCCGATTCGATCATCACCTACCGTTCGCGTTATTCGCGCCAGGCGGAACTGTTGCCGGTCATCGACCTGCTGGTTTTCGACGAGAGCAATCCGCACGGCGTGATGTTCCAGGTCAATGTCCTCAGCCGCTACCTGGAGCGCATGGCGCATGAACTCGGGGCCGATTACGACGCCCGCCTGAGCACCGCCAGCGAACGCCTGCGGAAGTTCAGTCTCGAACAGTTCGAGCACCTGCAGTTCAGCCAGTGTCGCAGCTGTGCGCCCTGCGATGAGCTGGCGACGCTGCTCGAAGATCTCGTCGCCGCCGCCGGCCATCTGTCGGACGGGCTGGGCATGCGCTATTTCACGCACGTCGGCGATGTCAGCCGGCAGACCATGGCCCTGTGAGCATCATGGAACCCGTCCGTTACCACGTCCTGCACGAAACACGTTACGACTACGGCAGCAATGTCTCGCTGTCGCAGCAACAACTGCACCTGTCGCCGCGTTTCCTGCCCTGGCAGCAGGTGCATGAGCAACGCATCGTCATCGAGCCGACGCCAACCTGGCGGCGCGACGGCCTGGATGCCTTCGGTAATCCGGTCAGCTGGATATCGTTCAATGCGCCACACGACAGCCTGTGCATCCGCTCGGCGATGAACATCGCGGTGCTGCCGCACCTGCCTGACGAAGCGATGCTCGACGCGTCCATCCCCTGGGAAGAGCTGCGCGAGCGCCTGGCCTACGATGCGCTGGAGCCGCTGCCGGAAGATCTGGATGCTGCGCGTTTCCTGTTTGAAAGCCCGCATGTCCGGGTCAAGCACGAACTGGCCGCTTATGCCGCCGACTGTTTTCCACCCGGCGTACCGGTATTGATTGGTGCCCGTGCACTGATGGCCAAGATTTTCGAGGAATTCGAGTTCGATCCCGAAGCCACCACGGTATCGACGCCGGTGCTCGAGGTGCTGGAGAACAAGCGCGGCGTCTGCCAGGATTTTGCCCACCTGATGATTGCCTGCATGCGCGCCCTCGGTCTGGCTGCCCGTTACGTCAGCGGCTATCTGCTGACCCGGCCGCCACCCGGCAAGCCGCGCCTGATCGGTGCCGATGCGTCGCATGCCTGGGTGTCGGTCTATGCGCCGGGCACTGCCGACAACTGGGTCGATTTCGATCCGACCAACAACCTGCTGCCGGATACCGAGCACATCACGCTGGCCATCGGCCGCGATTTCACCGACATCTCGCCGCTGCGCGGCATCATCCTCGGCGGCGGCGGTGCCGAACCGGAAGTGGCGGTGACGGTCGTGCCGCTCGACGAAGAGGAAATTCCCGCAGCGCTGCTGGCCGAACCGGAAGCCGGCGCGGCCGAGGCTTGATGCGTCGCGTTGTCATCATCGGTGGCGGGCCGGCCGGCTTGATGGCGGCCGAGCAGCTTGCTGCGCTCAACGGCGTGCAAGTCGAGATTTTCGACGCCATGCCGTCCTTCGGGCGCAAGTTCCTGATGGCCGGCAAGGGTGGCATGAACATCACGCATGCCGAGCCGCTGCCGGATTTTATCGGCCGTTACGGCCAGCGCGCCGGCCAGATCGCGCCGCTGCTCGAGCTTTTCAGTCCGCAGGCCTTGCGCGACTGGATTCATGGCCTGGGCGTCGAAACTTTCATCGGCACTTCCGGCCGGGTCTTTCCCACCGAAATGAAGGCAGCGCCGCTGCTGCGGGCCTGGCTGCACCGGCTGCGCGGGCAGGGCGTGCGTTTCCATGTCCGGCATCGCTGGCTGGGCTGGGGCGACGACGGCAGCCTGCGTTTTGCCACGCCGGACGGCGAAGTTTTCGTGCATGCGGCGGCCACGGTGCTGGCGCTGGGCGGCGGTAGCTGGGCCAAGCTGGGTTCGGATGGCCGCTGGGTGGACGTGCTGCGCGCCGCCGGTGTGTCGGTGGCACCGCTGCAGCCGGCCAATTGCGGTTTCGACGTCGCCTGGTCGGCGCATTTTCGCGAGCGCTTCGCCGGCCAGCCGGTCAAGCCGGTGGTCGGATCTTGCGGTCAACTGCGCCAGCAGGGCGAATTCAACATCACCGACAGCGGCATCGAGGGTGGCCTGGTCTATGCGCTGGCGGCGCCGCTGCGCGATGCTTTGCTTGCCGGCGAAGTGGCGGAACTGCATCTGGATCTGGCGCCCGGGCGTAGCCTCGAACGCCTGCGTGCCGACCTGGCGAAGCCGCGCGGCCGCGATTCGCTGGCCAATCACCTGCGCCGGCGTCTCGGCATCGAGGGCGTCAAGGCCGGACTGTTGCGCGAATTGTGCCCGCCCGAGGTGTTGACCGCAGCAGACCGTCTGGCTGCCGCGATCAAGGCGCTGCCGTTGCCGGTGACGGCAACGCGGCCCATCGACGAGGCCATCAGTACCGCCGGTGGCGTACGCTTCGAGGCGCTCGACGCAGCGCTGATGCTGCGTGACCACCCGGGGGTTTTCGTTGCCGGCGAAATGCTCGACTGGGAAGCGCCGACCGGCGGTTACCTGCTGACGGCCTGCTTTGCCAGCGGCCATCGCGCCGGCAGCGGCGCCGCCGACTGGCTGCGCCGCTAGCCGCGATATCAGCTCAGCCGGGCAAGGGCCTGGTCGAGTTGTTCGGCGGCAGCTTCGAAGTCGAAATCGGCGATCTTTCGCTCGAAACTGCCGAAAGCCTCGCCAAGCACTTGCTGCAACAATGGTGCTTTCGTCTGCAGCTGGCCTTGTACGGCGAAATCGCAATCCTTGAGCTGCTGGCTCAGGCCGGCCAGTTGCCGGCGCAATTCTTCCGCCGTCGCCCCGTTGCCCTGCTGGGCCGAAGCTTGTGCGGCCTGCCGCTGCCCGGCCAGCGCCGCGTGCAACTGTTGGTAGTTATCTTCACAATCGGCGATCAGGCGGGCAATCTCTTCCGCCGGACGTTGCTGGCGAATCGCATGATCCAGGTCGGCGGCCGACTGGAACACCGCGGTCGCGCCCAGTGTGCCGGCCGCGCCCTTGATCGAGTGGGCCAGCCGGCGCGCCTCTTCGAGTTCGCCCAGGGCGAACAGTTCGTGCATGTGCGGGAAGTCGCCGAGATGATTGTCGGCGAAGGTCGATAACAGCCGCTGGTAGGTGGCCAGTTTGCCGCGGACGGCGTGCAGCCCGGCCTTGGCGTCGAGGCCGGGAATCCGGGACAGATAATCGAGGGCATCGGCGTCGCCGGCGGTATCCGGTGCCGTGACTGAGGCTGCTGCGGGTGCGGGCAGCGTTTGCGCGCCGGCATCGATGACCTGCAGCGGCAGCACGAACCAGAATTCGCTGCCTTCGCCCGGTGCGCTGTTGACGCCGATATTGCCGCCCATCAGTTCGGCCAGGCGCCGGCTGATCACCAGCCCCAGTCCGGCGCCGCTATGCCGGCGTGTGGTCGAGCTGTCGGCCTGTTCAAAGGGGTTGAACAGCCGCGACTGGGTGGTGCGGGCGATGCCGATGCCGGTGTCGGTGACCGAGAAACGCAGCCGCAGGCGGTCGCCCTCCCGTGCCTGCGCCTCGACCCGGATCGTGATGCTGCCGGATTCGGTGAACTTGATCGCATTGGCCAGCAACTGCAGCAGGATCTGCCGGATGTGCTGGGCATCGCCGCGCAGTCGCGGCGGGAGGTTCGGGGCGATCTGGCTGTCGAGGCCAAGATTCTTGCTCCGGGCTTTGTCGGCAAACTGTTGCCGGGCTTCGGCGATCAGTTCGGCAAGCGAGAATTCGCCGTTGCTCGGGGTCAGGTTGCCGGCTTCGAGTCGCGACAGGTCGAGAATGTCGTTGAGCAGCTGCATCAGCTGGTTGGCGGCATCGGCGATCCGGCCCAGGCGCTCGCTGGCGTCGGTGGCGGCGATGTCACGCTGGAGCAGGTGGGTGAGCCCGAGGATGGCGTTCATCGGCGTCCGGATTTCGTGGCTCATGTTGGCCAGGAAGCTGCTCTTCGCCCGGTTGGCGGCTTCTGCCTCTTCCTTGGCGTGCTGCAATTGCTTCGTCCGCTGGTCGACCAGCCCTTCCAGTTCCTGGCGGTAGCGTGCCAGTTCGGCCTGGTCGCGCTTCTTTTCAGTGACGTCTTCCTCGATCGCCAGGTAGTGCGTGACCTCGCCGTTCTTCTGGCGAACCGGCGAGATGATGGCGTGGGCGTTGTACAGCGAGCCGTCCTTGCGCCGGTTGATGAACTCGCCGCGCCAGATGTCGCCACGCAGCAGGCTCTGCCACAGTTCGGCCAGGGTCCGCCGGCTGGTCTGGTCGGACTTGAGCAGGCGTGGATTGCCGCCGATGATTTCTTCCGGCGGATAGCCGGTACAGGCGACGAAAGCCTGGTTGACGTATTCGATGCTGCCGTCGGTGCGGGTGATGATGATGCTGTGCGGGCTTTGTTCGATCGCCAGCGACAACTGGCGCAGGCTGGCTTCGCTGGCAGCGAGCGCACGCCGCGAGCGCTGCTTGCCGATGCCGATGCCGAGTTCGTTGGCCAGGTCGTCGAGCAGCCCGGCTTCCTCGTCGTCGATGCTGTGTCCGGTTTCAATGCCGAGCAGCAGGTAGCCGACGCGTTCGCCATCGTTATGGAGCGGCAGGATGTAGTCGGCCTCCTGTACCGCTGGCATCGGTTCGTCAGCGGCAATGAAACGTGCCGAACGGTAGCCGCCGATGTCCACCGCCAGCCGGCAGACAGCAGCCAGCAGTGCGGTTTCATCGCTTTCCCGGACGACGCTGCGGGCAATGCCGCCGAGCAGGTGCAGCGAACGGTTCTGGCGTTCGATCCGGCGGCGGTCGGCGCGGCGCTGGCCGATGTCGGTGAGGATGCCGCTGACCACAGTCGGCAAACCTTCGTGGTCGCGTTCGGTGACGCAGCCGCGGTCCTCGACCCACAGCCAGTGCCCCCAGGCGTGCCGAATCCGGTATTCCATCCGGTGCTGGCCCATTTTTTCGCGTAGCACGCTGTCGACCGCAACATCGTAGTGCTGGCGGTCCTGCGGATGGATGCGTTCGCGCCATTCAGCGAGATTCATCGGGCCGTTGCCCTCGTTTTCGCCAAACAGCGCCAGCAGGCTGTTGCTGCACACGACACGGTCGTGTCGTGGCCGGTATTCCCAGGCGCCGGCACCGGCGGCGGACAGGGCCAGGTTGAGCTGGGCCTCCAGGCGCAGCCGGTCGCGTTCCTCGCACAGCCGGTTCAGCGTGATTTCCATGTCGTGCATCGCCAGTTGCTCGAACAGCCGGGACTGGCTGATGACGCCGGCAACCTCACCATCGTCGGACAGCACCACCATGTGCCGGACACGATAGACGCTCATCGCGCTCAGTGCGTCGTTGACCGACTGCTTGACGTGAATGCTGTGGACCGGCGCGCTCATCGCCTGGCCGAGCGGGATTTCGCAGGCGTTCGGGTAGCAGCTGAGCAGGCGTGGGACATCGCGTTCAGTCAGGATGCCCAGCGGTTTGCCGTGCTCGCTGACGAGAATATAGTCGGAGGCCAGTTGCAGCATCCGGGTCAGGGCCGTATCGAGCTTGGTGCCTGGCGGCAGGTGCGGCATCTCGCGGTCCATGGCGCTGGCCAGCGTCTGCAGGTGCTGGAAGGCGAGCACGCCAAGATGGCGGCGGAAGTCGGTTTCGCTGACGATGCCGATGGTTGCGCCGTCCGGGGCGACGACGACGAGATGGCGGATGCTGTGGGCATCGATCAGCTTGCGCGCACCGAGCAGGTCAAGGTCGGGTGGGGCGGTGACCAGCGGGTGCGACATGACCTCGCTGACGGCGGTATGGCCGGGCAGGCGCCAGTGCAGGGCGCGCAGCATGTTGCTCTCGGTGATGATGCCCAGGGTTTTTTCCGGCGGTCCGATGAGCAGGCTGGAAATGCTCGCCTCGCTCATGATTTTGGCAACTTCCTGCAGCGAGGTTTCCGGGGCGACGCTGCGGACGTCGCAGGTCATGATGTCGGCGAGGGTGACGGGGAGCCGGTGGTTCATTGGGCGGACGGAGGATCCTGCCGGTAACGACGGATGGCCTGGCAGGTCTGCTGCAGGGCCTGGCCGAGATCGGCGAAGCATTGGTCGATGGGAGTTTGTGCTGCACCTGGCAGCAACGCGTCGTTGAGGGCGCAGGCGGCGGTGTGGATGTCGCTCAGGCCGAGGGTGCCGGCGACGCCCTTGAGATTGTGGGCAAGGCGTCGGGCATCGTCGAGCCGCTGTTCGCGGCGCGCGCTTTCAAGGATTTGGTGATCCTCGCCGTGCCCGGCAAGGAAGCTGTCGAGCAGGCGCAGGTAATTGCGGACGTTGTTGCGTACCGTGCGCATCGCCTGTTCGATATCGATGCCTGGCAGCCTGGCCAGGGCAGCGCGTTCGTCGTCCGCCCTGGCGGTTGCCGGGGCGGCGACGGGCAGCGCAAGCTGGCTGCTGGTGCCCAGTGGCAGCCATTTGACCATCGAGGCGTACAGGTTGTCCGGATTGACCGGTTTGGCGATGTGATCGTTCATCCCGGCTTCCAGGCAGCGCCGCCGGTCTTCGCCGAAGGCGTTGGCGGTCATTGCGAGTATCGGTGTCGTGCACCCGTCGGCGCGCAGTTTCCGGGTGGCGGTGAGTCCGTCCATGACCGGCATCTGCATGTCCATCAGGATGATGTCGTAACGCGTTGCCAGCACCCGCTCGATGGCCTCGGCACCGTTGCTGGCGACATCGATGACGAAACCGACGTCTTCCAGCAGGTCGCGGGCGACTTCCTGGTTGATCGGGTTGTCCTCGACGAGCAGCACGTGCGGTGGGGCGGCCAGCTGTTTCAGACAGTCTTCGGCACGCGAAATGCAGATCGGTCCGGGCAGTTCCTTGCCGGCACCTGTCTGCAGGCGGGCTGTAAACCAGAAGGTGCTGCCGACGCCCGGTGTGCTGTCGACGCCGGTCTCGCCGCCCATCAGCTGGGCCAGGTGGCGGGCAATGGCCAGGCCGAGGCCGGTGCCGCCAAAGCGCCGGGTGGTCGAGCCGTCGGCTTGTTCGAAGGCCTGGAACAGGCGGCGCTGCTGCTCGGAATCGATGCCGATGCCGGTGTCGCTGACGGCAAAGCGGACCAGCAGCCCCTGATCGTTGCTGGCCAGCAGGCTGACGTCGATGGCAATGCTGCCGTGTTCGGTGAATTTGGCGGCGTTGGTCAGGAAGTTGAGCAGGACTTGGCCCAGCCGCAAGGGGTCACCGTGCAGGATTTCGGGAAGTTGCGGGTCGATCCGGCTGGTGAACTGCAAGCCGCGCGAACGGACGCGGTCGACCACCAGCGTCGAGGTGTTTTCGATGATCTGCTGCAGGCGGAAATCGCTGGGTGCGAGGACCAGCTTGCCGGCCTCGATTTTCGAAATGTCGAGAATCTGGTTGATGATTGCCAGCAGATGGTGCGCTGCATCCTGGACCTTGCCGAGCCGGTCGAGCATGCCCGGTTCCGCGGTCTGCCGGGTGGCGAGATGGGTCAGGCCGATGATGGCGTTCATCGGTGTGCGGATTTCGTGGCTCATGTTGGCGAGGAAGGCGCTCTTCGCCCGGTTGGCTTCTTCCGCAGCATCGAGGGCGCTGGCCAGTTCGCTGGTGCGTTCGGCAACGATTTCCTCGAGGTGGGCGCGGTAGCGTTCGAGTTCGATATTGGCCTGACGCTGTTTTTCCTCGCGTTCGAGCAGGGCACGCTCGTTGGCGATGCGTTGCGAGATGTCGGCGATGAAGACTACCAGATAGGCAGCGCCGTCGACATTGATGGTTTCGGCGGACAAGCTGATTTCGCGGCTCCTGCCGTCGCTGCCGACGCCGGTGCTTTCAAAGTCGGTGACACGCCCATCGCGGCGCAGGAGTTCCAGCATCTGGTTCCGATCCTCCGGCATGTTCCAGAGGCCGGCTTCGATCGTCGTCTTGCCGAGCAGGGCTTCGCGTGTCCAGGCATATTCCCGCAGCAGGCGTTCATTGACATCGACCAGCTTGCCGTCTTGCAGGCGGGTGATGCAGGCGGCGACCGGTGCCGCCTGGAAGGCGACGGCATAGCGCGCGAGGGCCTGGCCTTCTTCGTGCAGCGCCTGGGCCATGGCGTGTTCCTTGTCGCCGGCGTGCTGCAGTTGCAGTTCGTTTTGCGTGATTTCGGCAAATTTGCTGCGCAGCAGGAAATACAGCATCAGGCCGGTGGCGGCGACGTAGAACCAGCCCTTGAGCAGATTGATCAGCGTCCGGTTGCCGGTTTCGGCGACCAGCAGTTCGACGGCCAGATCGGTGAAGAGTATCCAGCAGGCCGCGAACGCAAGATAAAGCAGGACCAGTTTTCGGGTGGCGCGGGCATATCCGGGGTCTTCGGTTTTGAGCGCCTGGCTCATCTGGCCTACTCTGCGTAAGTTGCGGCGATGCGCTTGAAGTTGTCGAATTCGTGCACGAAGGCCGCGACGACATCCGGGTCGAAGTGACTGCCGCTACCGCCGACAATGATGCGGTAGGCTTCTTCCATCGGCATCGCCGGTTTGTACACACGGGCGCAGATCAGGGCATCGAAGACGTCGGCCAGCGCCATCAGGCGTGCGGAAATCGGGATGGCGTCGCCGACCAGTCCGCCGGGATAGCCGCTGCCATCCCATTTTTCGTGGTGGCCGCGGGCAATTTCCTGGGCGATGCGCAGGAATTCGACCGGCCGTGCCGAGTCGGCTTCAGCCTGGGCGATTGCCTGGGCGCCGATTTCGGCATGGGTTTTCATGATCGCCCATTCTTCCGGCGTCAGTTTGCCCGGCTTGAGCAGGATGTGATCGGGGATGCCGACCTTGCCGATATCGTGCAGCGGTGCCGACTGGGCCAGCGCGTTGACGGTGCGGTCGTCGAGGTAGGCGGAAAAGCGCGGGTGATGCTGCAGGCTGCGTGCCAGTGTGCGCACGTATTCCTGGGTGCGGCGCAGGTGGTTGCCGGTTTCCGGGTCGCGGGTTTCGGCCAGGTGGGCGAGGGCGTGGATGCTGACTTCCTGGATCAGCTGGTTTTCCGCCATGCGGCTGGCGACTTCCTTTTCCAGGTAGGCGTTGTGGTCGCTGAGGATGTCACGCGCCTTCTTCAGTTCGAGCTGGGTGCGCACGCGGGCGAGCACGATGGCCGGCCGGATCGGCTTGGTGATGTAATCGACGGCGCCGCCGTCGAGGCCGCGTTCCTCGTCATCGGTGCCGTCCATGGCGGTGACGAAGACCACCGGGATGTCACGGGTGACGGGATTGCTGCGCAATTCGGCGAGAACGCCATAGCCGTCCATGTCCGGCATCATCACGTCGAGCAGGATGAGGTCGGGTGGCGGCGAGGCATTGGCAATCTGCAGGGCGCGCCGGCCCGAGTTGGCGGCGCGGACCCGATAGATCGGCTGCAACAGTTCCCCGAGAACGCTGAGGTTTTCGGGAACGTCGTCGACAATCAGGATGGTTGGCTGTGCTTGAATCTTGTCTCTCCAGCCCATGAAACGGGTTTCCCGGATTATGGCCTGTGCCGCTGCGTCTGGCTACTGCCCTTTCGTTCAGATCGGAGTATTCAGGCCGACCAGACGGCGATAGGTGGCGAAACGGCTTTTCTCGATTTTCCCGCTGTCGACCGCAGGACGCAGTGCACAGTCCGGTTCGCGGTCATGGCGGCAGTCGCGGAAACGGCAGTTGCCGAGAAAAGGGCGGAATTCGCGGAAGGCATATTCGATTTCGTTGCGGTCGAGGTGGCCGAGGCCGAATTCCTGCAGGCCGGGCGAATCGATCAGGTGACTGTCGGCGTCGAGGTGGTAGAGCGTGGCGTGTGTCGTCGTGTGCTTGCCGGAGTCGAGGGCCTGCGAGATTTCGCGCGTGGCGGCGCGGGCTTCCGGGATCAGCGCGTTGACCAGCGTCGATTTGCCCATGCCGGACTGGCCGACCAGTACGCTGGTCTTGCCCTGCAGGTGCGGGCGCAGGTCTTCGGCGTGGCGCAACGCCGACAGTTCAAGGATGCGGTAACCGAGTGCCGCAAAGATCGCAGTCTGCCGGCGGGCGGTGCTCATCTGTTCGGTCAGGTCGCATTTGTTGAGGACGATCAGGACTTCGATGTCCTCGCTTTCGGCGGCGATCAGCGCGCGCGTCACCAGATCGTCGGAAAACGCCGGTTCGCTGGCGACGACGACGACCAGCTGGTCGACGTTGGCGGCAATCAGCTTCTGGCGGATTTCGTTCGAGCGGTAGAGCAGGCTACGGCGCGGCAGGATGGTGTCGATGACACCCTGGTCGGCGGAGCTTTGCGTGATCTCGACGTCGTCGCCGCAGGCCACTTCGCTTTTCTTGCCACGGGGAAAGCAGGGCAGGCGCTGGCCGTCTTCTGCTTCGACAATGTACTGCCGCCCATGGGCGGCGATGACGCGGCCGCGCATCAGTCCTTGAACTTGTAGAAGGTCTGGTTCAGGTAGGCGGCCACTTCGGCTTCCTCATCCGGGAACCAGCCGGCCTGCACCTGGGCGTTGCAGGCGGCCGTGCGTTGCAGGACATCGAGCTTGGTCGACAGCATCCGGCCTTCCCGAGTGTACATCTTGCTGCCGTCGCCACCGTACATCCGGACATGGCAGGCAACACATTTTTCCTCATGTTTGGCGTGGCCCGCCTTGGCGTCGGCATCACCCCAGGGATCGGCAGCGAGCGCCGACAGGGGGATCAGGGAGGCGGCAAGAAGTGCGCTGATCGTTTTCATGCGTGTTTCTCCTGAAGTTGCAGTTGCGCGATGCGCTGCGCCGCTGGCGGGTGGGAATCGTGGAACAGCGAGTGCAGCGGGTCCGGGGTCAGTGTCGAAGCGTTGTCGTCGTAGAGCTTGACCAGCGCCCGCACCAGATCGCCGGCGGCGGCGTGTTCGGCGGCATAGGCGTCGGCTTCGAACTCATGCTGGCGCGACAGGCGGCTCGACAGCGGCGCCAGCGGGAAGAGGAAGACCGGTACGACGAGGAAGAAGAGGATCAGCGCCAGCGCAGTACTCTGCGCCGGCACGCCGAGACCGGTGTAGAACCAGGTGGTGTCGATCAACTGGCCGAGCAGCCACAGGAAGGCCAGCGACCCGGCAAACATCAGCGCGATGCGCTGGACGATGTGCTTTTTCCGGAAATGCCCCAGCTCGTGCGCCAGCACGGCTTCGATTTCCGCCGGCGCGAGGCGTTCGAACAGGGTGTCGAAGAAGACGATGCGCTTGTTGTCGCCGAAGCCGGTGAAATAGGCGTTGCCATGACTCGAACGCTTCGAGCCGTCCATGACGAAGAGGCCGCTGCTGCGGAAACCGCAACGGCCGAGCAGGGCTTCGATGCGCGTCTTCATTTCACCGTCGGCCAGCGGCGTGAACTTGTTGAACAAGGGGGCGATCCAGGTCGGATAGACGAACAGCACGAGCAGGTTGAAGACGCTCCAGAACAGCCACACCCACAGCCACCAGTATGCACCCATGGCGCCCATCAGCCACAGCACGGCGGCGACCACCGGTACGCCGATGGCGACGCCAAGCAGCGTCTGCTTGACCAGGTCGGAGACGAACAGCGCCGGCGTCATGCGGTTGAAACCGTGCCGGACCTCGACGACGAACTGGCTGTACAGCGACAGCGGCAGGTCGATCAACACCGAGATCAGCATCACGCTGAAGATCATCGCCAGCCCGTAGGCGATGCCGTCGAGACGTGGCGACCAGAGTTCATGCAGCCAGGCGAGACCACCGCCGAGCGTGAAGGCGAGCAGTACGCCGGCTTCGATGAGAATGGCGAAAATTGCCGTTTTGCTGCGGTCGACCGTGTAATCGGCGGCTTTTTGATGCGAGGCGAGCGTGATGCGCCCGGCGAATTCCGCCGGCACCGCGGCTCGATGGGCGGCGACATGGCGGATGTGACGCAGCTTGAGCCACAGGCGGGTGGCCAGGCTCAGGGTGAAAACGGTCAGGAACAGCAGGGTGAAATTCTCGGTCACGGGCGATGTCGGTGGAAGCTGTGAGAAAATGGCGTTTTTAAAGTTTCGGGCAATTATATGGCAGGCAATGCAAACAACCTCGTCTGGCTGGACATGGAAATGACCGGTCTCAATCCGGACGGCGACCGCATCATCGAAATGGCGATGGTGGTGACCAACTCGGAACTCGAAATGGTGGCCGAATCGCCGGCCTGGGTCGTCCATCAGTCGGATGAAACACTGGCCGCCATGGATGATTGGAACCAGAAAACGCACGGACGTTCAGGTTTGATCGACAAGGTGCGCGCTTCGACAATGAACGAAGCCGAGGTCGAAGCCGAAGCGCTGGCTTTCCTGCAGAAATATTCAGGCAAGGGCCATTCGCCGATGTGCGGCAACTCGATCGGCCAGGACCGCCGTTTCATGGCCCGCTACATGCCGACACTGGAAGCCTTCTTTCATTACCGCAATCTCGACGTCAGCACGCTGAAGGAGTTGTGCAAGCGCTGGCAGCCGGAAATCTACAAGGGTTTCAAGAAGAAGAGCCGGCATACCGCACTGGCCGACATCTACGAGTCGATCGACGAGATGAAGTACTACCGGGAACATTTCCTGGTCAAGTCCGCGGCGGATTGATTTCCGCTCCGGACGGCTCGCCGTCCGGAATTCTTGCGGTCAACGCCGGTAAAGACGGAATTTCTCCCGGCGTTCGCCCGGGCGGTTGCCTTCCCAGACGCGCGTCCATTGCTCGTCCGGCGCCGCCAGTTCAGCACGCGAGCTGCCGACGACCAGCAGCCAGTCGCAATTCCTGCCGGCCGGTGTGTCGTAGGCTACCGGGGCAATGTTGACGAAGTAGGACAGCGATGCCCGCTGACCATCGCTCAGTCCTTGCTGGGCCAGGCAGCGACTGCTGTCCGGCAGGGCGCGCGCGACGCCTTCGGCGACCGGGCGATAGCTCTTGCCGTAGTCGAACCACGGCAGGATCAGCGCGGTCGCGAGCAGCCACAAGGTGGTGAAGCCCAGTGTCCAGTGCGTCAGGCTGCGATACGGCGAGCGCGGTGCGGTGGCAATCAGCCAGATCCACCACAGGGTGGCAGCGATGCCGATCAGCAGGCCGACAATTTCCAGTTCGCCGACAAAGCCCGGGCGCAGCGTGACGACACGCTGCGCCAGACGCTCGGGAACCCCAAGCACCATCGCTGACCAGCTGATCCAGACGAGCAGGGCAAAGAAACTGAAGACGCTCATCGCGAACCAGTCGAATGCATTGGCCGCACCGCGGCGCAGGCTGAGTGCGCCCGGTGTTGCCAGCAGCGCCACCGCAGGCAGCAGCAGCAAGGCCGGGATATCGCGTGGGCGGTAGGCCCAGGCCAGCAATAGCAAGGTGATCAGCAGGAAGGAGAGCGGCAGCAGTTGGGCCGGCGCAGACCATTGCTGGCGGCGGGTCCATAGTGTCCAGGCAGCCAGCGGCAGCGCCGGGAAAGCGAACCACGGCAGCATGGCCGAGAAGCGTCCGAGTCCGTTCAGGGAGAACGGGGTGCGCAGCGGCGCCAGTTCGGTCAGCAGCCAGGCGTCGAAGCGTTCCGGCGCCTGGGCCAGCAGAGCCAGCGGCCAGGGGGCGGCAAGCAGGATGCCGATGGCGAGGCCGACGAGCAGCGTCTGCAAGGCCTTGCTGCGGTCTGGTGACAGCCACCAGGCGATCGGGGCGACGGCCAGCAGGGGCAGGGTTGGTGCGATGCCGGCGCCAAGCAGGCAGGCGGCCAGTGCCAGGCCATAGAACACGCCGGTCAACCGGGGTTTGCGGCCGATGGTCGCCAGCGCACCGAGGCCGCCGGCGTAGGCGGCAAGGGCGATCAGGATCGGCTGGGCGTCATGGGCGTGCAGCAGCAACCCGGCGCAACCAGCGAGCAACATCGGGCTGGCGGCGGCGCTGTCGGTGCCGTACAACTCACGGCCGGCATAGTAGAGGCCGGTCAGCGCCAGCGCGATCCAGATGGCGCTGGCCAGTCGCATTGCTTCGTGTGCCGGCAGTAGCCAGCCGAAGAGCTGGCCGGTCAGCGCAGCGCTCCAGTAGTACAGCGGTGGTTCGTGGAAAGGCTGGCCGGCCAGTATCGGCGTCAGCCAGTTACCGGTCGACAACATCTGCCAGGCGGTGCCGATATGGATCGCATCCTCGCCTTTCCAGGGGTCGCGGCCGAACAGTCCGGCCAGGACATAGAAGGCGAGCATGCCGGCGAGCATCCAGCCGCCCGGTGGCAGGCGGATGCCGCGGCGAAGCAGGAGGGCGAGATCAGGCATCGAGCGCAGAAATGAAAAGGGCAGCCCACAGGCTGCCCATTCTGGCGAAACGCAAGCCGATCAGGCAGCAGCCTTGCCGCGCATGGCGCCGAACTTCTGGTTGAACTTCTCGACGCGACCGGCGGTATCGACGATCTTCTGCTTGCCGGTGTAGAACGGGTGGCAGGCAGCGCAGACTTCAACGTGGAAGTCCTTCTTGTTCATCGTGGATTTGGTCGCGAAGGTGTTGCCGCAGGAGCAGGTCACCTGGATTTCTTGGTAGTTCGGGTGGATATCGGCTTTCATCTTTTGTCCTTTAAGCGAGCGACCGGCGGATGTGGCCGATCTGGGAAGCGCGTGATTATCGTTGAATAAGCACGCGCTGGCAATACATATTTCAGCCGCGACGCATGGCGTCGAAGAATTCGGCGTTGCCCTTGGTCGATTTGACCTTGTCGAGCAGGAATTCCATCGCTTCGAGGTCGTCCATCGGGTAGCAGAGCTTCCTGAGTACCCACATCTTCTGCAGCACGTCCGGTTTGAGCAGCAGTTCCTCACGGCGCGTGCCGGAGCGATTGACGTTGATCGCCGGGTACATCCGCTTCTCGGCCATGCGACGGTCGAGGTGGATTTCCGAGTTGCCGGTACCCTTGAATTCTTCGTAGATCACTTCGTCCATGCGCGAGCCGGTGTCGATCAGCGCCGTGGCGAGGATGGTCAGCGAGCCGCCTTCCTCGATGTTGCGTGCAGCACCGAAGAAGCGCTTCGGCTTCTGCAAGGCGTTGGCGTCCACGCCGCCGGTCAGCACCTTGCCGGAAGCCGGCTGGACGGTGTTGTAGGCGCGGGCGAGGCGGGTGATCGAGTCGAGCAGGATGACCACGTCCTTCTTGTGTTCGACCAGGCGCTTGGCCTTTTCGATGACCATTTCCGCAACCGCGACGTGGCGGGTGGCTGGTTCGTCGAAGGTCGAGGCGACGACTTCACCCTTGACGGTGCGCGTCATTTCGGTGACTTCTTCCGGACGCTCGTCGATCAGCAACACGATCAGCACGGCTTCCGGATGGTTGGCCGAGATGGCGTGGGCGATGTTCTGCAGCATCACCGTCTTGCCGGTTTTCGGCGGGGCGACGATCAGGCCGCGCTGGCCGGCACCGACCGGTGAAATCATGTCGATGACCCGGCTGGTGATGTTCTCGTCGGACTTGATATCGCGTTCGAGCTTGAAGTGACGCGTCGGATGCAACGGCGTCAGGTTCTCGAACATGATCTTGGTCTTGTTGGCTTCCGGCGGGAAGCCGTTGATCGATTCCAGCTTGGTCAGCGCGACATAGCGCTCGCCATCCTTCGGTGTGCGGATCTCACCTTCGACGGTGTCGCCGGTGCGCAGGTTGAAGCGGCGGACCTGCGACGGGGAAACGTAGATGTCGTCAGGATTGGCCAGGTAGGAGGTGTCCGAGGAACGGAGGAAACCATAACCGTCGGGCAGGACTTCCAGCGTGCCGTCGCCGTAAATGGTGTCGCCGTTCTTCGCCTTCGCCTTGAGGATCGCGTAGATCAACTCCTGCTTGCGCATGCGGTTGGCGTTCTCGATGGCGAGTTCGGTCGCCATGTCGAGCAATTTGCTGACGTGTAAGGTCTTGAGTTCGGAAAGTTGCATTGGGAGTGTATGTGGCGCCGAAGTGGGAGCGCGGGCGACAGCCCGAAGAACGGGGCGCAGGAGCTGGAGCTTGGAGGGTGAAATTGACGCCGGGGCGCGTGGCCGGTTGCGTCAGCCTGAAGTTGCAGAACGCAGCTTCAGGCCGGGAGACTACGGAGATTACAGCGTGCTGTCAATAAAGGCAGCGAGTTGCGACTTGGAGAGGGCGCCGACCTTGGTTGCTTCGACATTGCCGTTCTTGAAGATCATCAGCGTCGGGATGCCGCGGATGCCGAATTTTGCCGGCGTCTGCTGGTTGTCATCGATATTGACCTTGGCGACCTTGAGCTTGCCGGCGTATTCGGCAGCGATTTCGTCGAGGATCGGGGCAATCATCTTGCAGGGGCCGCACCATTCTGCCCAGTAGTCGACGAGCACGGGCTGCTGCGCTTGCAGCACTTCGGCTTCAAAGGTGTCGTCGGTGACGTAATGGATGTGCTCGCTCATGGTTGCCTCTTGGTTTCAGGGGGGAATTTGTTCGTTTGGGAAAGGCGGTGACGCCTTATGAAATCTGGTGTGATGCTAGCGAAAAAAATCGGTCAAGGGAAGCGTCAGCGGCCCGTTTTGAACAGATTGGCCAGTTCGACGGCAGTTTTGACCTGCATCTTGTCGAAGAGGTTCGCCCGATGAACTTCGACGGTGCGCATGCTGATGTTTAGTTCGTCGGCGATGACCTTGTTGTATTTGCCGGCGAGAACCAGTTCCATGATCTGGCGTTCACGGGTGGTCAGCCTAGAAACCCGTGCGTTGACCGAGTCGACCGTGGCATTTTCGGCGCGTTGCCTGGCGTCGAGCGCCATCGCTTCTTCGATGCGGTTGGCCAGGTCGTTGTCGTTGAGCGGTTTTTCGAAGAAGTCGAAGGCGCCGCGTTTCAGTGTGGCGACGGCCAACGGGACGTCGCCGTGGCCGGTCAGGAAGATTACCGGTAGCGTTGATCCCCGTTCGAGTAGCGCGTCGAAGCAGTCCAGTCCGCTCATGCCGGACATGCGCATGTCGAGGACGACACAGCCTGCGGTGGCCGGGGTCCAGGCGGCGAGGAAGTGCTCGGCGGATTCGTAGGTGGCGCATGGCAGGCCGCGCGACTTGAGCAGCCAGGCCAGGGCGTCCCGGATCGCTTCGTCGTCGTCTACTAGGTGGGCTTGCGGCGTGTTCATGCGCTTTCCAGAGGCAAGGTGAAGATGAATATCGTACCGCTTCCGGTCGGCGAGTCGGGCAGCTTTTCCGCCCACAGCCGGCCGCGGTGGAATTCGATGATCGAACGGCAGATCGACAGGCCGACGCCCATGCCTTCCTGCTTGGTCGTGAAAAAGGCGGTATACAGCTTGTCTTCGATTTCCGGACTGATGCCGCAGCCGTGGTCGCTGACGCTGACGCGGACCTCCTCGCCGTCAACGATGGCTGCCAGTTTGAGCACGCGGTAGGCGGTCGGCGTGTCGCTCATCGCATCCATCGCATTACGCATCAGGTTGAGCAGAACCTGTTCAAGCATCAGGCGGTCGGCCGGCAGTAACGGCAGCGGCGGAATTTTGGCATCGATCCGGATCTGTCGCTTGCGTGCTTCCGGTTCGGCAAAACCCAGACAGTCGTCGATGACCTCGCCGAGGGCGCATGGCGCACGCTTGGGCTCGCTTTTGCGCACGAAATCGTGGACCCGGCGAATGATTCGGCCGGCGCGCTGGGCCTGGACGCCGATTTTCTCCAGTGCCGGTTTCAGCTCTGCGCAAGAGAGGTTGTCGGTGGCCAGCAGATTGAGACAGCCGGTGTTGTAGCTGGCTATTGCGGCCAGTGGCTGGTTCAGTTCGTGGGCCAGCGTCGAGGCCATCTCGCCGAGGGTCACCAGGCGGGCGGTGAACTGCAGTTGTTCCTGCTGCTGGCGGGCAAGTTCCTCGGCCCGCTCGCGTTCGGTGATGTCCAGTACCGAAGCCATCCAGCCGGTGTGCTGGCCGTTGCCATCGATCAGCTTGGCTTCATAGACCAGTGCCCGGAAGCGTTCGCCGTCCTTGCGCATGAAGGTGATTTCGAAACCGTCGCTCGGTGCCTGGCCGGCCATCACGGCCCGGTGCATGGCCTGTGTGTCGTCGAGGTGTTCGGGCGCCCAGTAAGGCATCGGTGGTTCGTGGTCGACCAGTTCCTCGGCGGCAAAACCGGTCATGCGGCAGAACGCCGGATTGACGTAGATGATGCGTCCGGACAGGTCGCGCGCGCGCATGCCGACCGTCAGTGAGTCCTCCATTGCGGCGCGGAAGGCGTGTTCGGCACGCAGGGCTTCTTCGGCGCGGGTACTCTTGTGCATCAGGTCGCGGATCAGCCACAGGCTCCAGAAGACGCCGCCGGCGAGCAGCAGGATGGAAACGGTGAGCAGGCGCTGGAGCATGCCCTGATCGTTGGGGTAATTGCTGACCTTCAGTCGCAGGCCGTGTCCGGGAGGATCGAAGGGGATCTGGTAGCTATCGGCGTTGAGGCCTTCGATATGGGTTTTGCTGGCATACAGGGTGTCGCTGTCATCGACGATTTCCACCTTGTATTTTTCCGTAAACCACCAGGGAACCTGATTGGTCAGCAGGTCGTTCAGCGGATAGTTGGCGAGGATCATGCCGATCAGCCGGGATTCGTCGAATACCGGCACCAGCAGTTCGATGAAGCTGTCTTTTGACTCAGTGAAGAATGGTGCGCTATACGCCGGTTTGCCAAGTTTTTTGGCGACTTCGAATGCCCTGGCGGTATGTGCGGAGTTTCTGGCTGTTTCTTCCTGCTGGCTATGGCCGGGCAGGGTAACGATGCTCCGGCGATCGGCATCGAGCCAGCTGATCTGCGAAATTTCCGGGCTGTTTTTCAGCAGGTGGGCGGAGCGCAGGCGGAATACGCGTTCCCTTTCCTGCGGATCGGCCATGTCGACCGCAAGCTGTTGCAGCAGGTCGCGGTTGCCTTCCAGGTGGAAGCGCAGGTTCTGTTCCAGCCAGAGGACGTCCTTGATCAGGATGCTGCGCTGCTCCTCGCGTTCCGAATGCTGCAGCAGCCAGAGCAAGGTGAGTAGCGCGGCCATCAGCAACACGATGCCGAACTTGGGCAGGGCGAGCAGCCAGGGGAGGTGCTGCTTGGTCGGGCGACTCTTGAGGGCAGGCGAATTCATGGTGGCGATGGTAACTCCGACGGGCTGGATGTGGATATCCACAATACGCAGGCGTTGCCTGTTTCGTAATACTTTCATCCAGTCGCAATTCGTGTTTTCGCGACATTCAAAACTTTGGAGGAGAAATCAATGAAAGTTTCCAAGCTTCTCGTCGGCCTGTTTGCTTGCGCCGTCTCGCTCGGCGCTTATGCGCAACAGCCGATCGTCATCAAGTTCAGCCACGTCGTTGCCAACGATACGCCCAAGGGCAAGGCTGCCGACTTCTTCGCCCAGAAGGCCGCCGAGCTGACCAAGGGCAAGGTCAAGGTAGAGGTTTACGCCAACTCGACGCTGTACAAGGACAAGGAAGAAATGGAAGCGCTGCAGCTGGGTGCGGTCCATATGCTGGCCCCGTCGCTGGCCAAGTTCGGTCCGCTCGGCGTGCGTGATTTCGAAGTCTTCGACCTGCCGTTCATTTTCGGCAGCTATGCTGACCTGCACACCGTCACTACCGGTCCGGTCGGCAAGCAGCTGCTGGCCAAGCTCGAGCCCAAGGGCATTAGCGGCCTGGCTTTCTGGGACAACGGCTTCAAGTCCTTCTCCGCCAATAGCCCGATCAAGACCCCTGATGACCTGAAGGGCAAGAAGCTGCGCATCCAGTCTTCGAAGGTGCTTGAAGAGCAGATTCGTGCCCTGCGCGCGATGCCGCAAGTCATGGCCTTCTCCGAAGTCTACCAGGCGCTGCAGACCGGTGTGGTCGATGGTACCGAGAACCCGATCTCCAACCTGTACACGCAGAAGATGCATGAAGTGCAGAAGCATCTGACGCTGACCGAGCATGGCTATCTGGGTTATGCCGTGATCGTCAACAAGAAGTTCTGGGACGGTCTGCCGGCAGATATCCGCAAGCAGCTTGACGAAGCCATGGTTCAGGCAACCCGTTACGCCAACCAGATCGCCAAGGTGGAAAACGATGCCGCGCTGGAAAACGTGCGCAAGAGCGGCAAGACCCAGGTCTACACGCCGACTGCTGAAGAGCGCGCGGTCTTCAAGAAGGCCCTGGTGCCGGTGCACAAGAAGATGGAAAGCCGTATCGGCAAGGAAACCATCGACGCTGTGTACAAGGCGACCGGCTTCAATCCGAACAAGCTTTAATCGATTCAGTCCTCTGGACGCCCGCTGTTGCGCTTCGTGGCAGCGGGCGTTTTTGCAAGGAGAGGGTAAATGGGAAAAATAATAGACTACCTCGAAGAATTCATCATTGCGTCGCTGATGGCGGTGGCAACGGTGGTGATCTTCGTTTCCGTGGTACATCGCTACGGCACGGGCTTTGAAATCCCGGTGCTCCAGGACTGGCTGTTGTCCATCGATATGGGCTGGGCGCAGGAGTTCTGCATCATTCTTTTTGTCTGGATGGCGAAGTTTGGCGCCGCTTACGGCGTGCGCACCGGCATCCATGTCGGCGTCGACCTGCTGATCAACAAGCTGTCGGAAAAGCCGCGCCGGGCGATGGTCCTGCTGGGTTTGTCCTGCGGCATCCTGTTTACCGGTGTGATCGGCCTTTTCGGTGCCTATTTCGTCTGGGAAAACGGCATGGCCTACGTCACCCTGAATGCTTTCGGCCTTGAGCTGGGCGAGTTTTTCGAAGGTCCTGTGACGCCTGATCTGGAATGGCCGACCTGGATGGTGTATTCCGCCATTCCGCTGGGCTCCTTCCTGATGTGTTTCCGTTTCATCCAGGTGATGATCAATTTCTCCCGTACCGGATTGTTGCCGACGCACGACCATGGTCACGTCGAAGGGCTGGAAGAAGGCGAAGTGCTGCACCTCGGCGAAGCCATTGCCATTGCCGAGCAGCGCGAGCATGCGCATGCCGGTCTCAGCGAGCGCGAGTGGGAGAAACAGCATCCTGCGGTCGACGACAAAAAAGAGGGGAAATAAGCCATGAGCGCTCTCATTATCTTTGGCCTCCTCCTCACGCTGATGGTGGTTGGCATGCCGATCGGTGTGGCGCTTGGCCTCACCGTGCTCGGCTTCATGTTCGCCTTTACCGAGACGCCGATCGCCTCGGTGGCACTGAAGATGTTCACCGGTATCGAGAAGTTCGAGATCATGGCGATCCCGTTCTTCATCCTCGCCGGCAACTTCCTGACCCATGGCGGCGTCGCCCGGCGCATGATCAATTTCGCCACGTCGATGGTCGGTCACCTGACCGGCGGTCTCGGCATGTCGGCGGTGCTGGCCTGTGCCCTGTTCGCAGCGGTTTCCGGTTCGTCGCCGGCCACCGTGGTGGCTATTGGCTCGATCCTGATTCCGGCCATGCTCAAGCAGGGTTTTCCGATGAGCTTTTCGGCCGGTGTCGTTGCTTCGGCCGGTGGTCTCGGTATCCTGATCCCGCCGTCGATCGTCATGGTGATGTACGCCGTGACGACCAACTCGTCGGTCGGTGCCTTGTTCATGGCGGGCGTCATTCCTGGTTTGCTGCTGGCGCTGGTGCTCGGTGCAACGACCTGGTGGCAGGCGCGCAAGGGCGGTTACCCGCGTTTGCCGAAGGCGTCCTGGGGTGAGCGTTTCCGTACCTTCCGCGAAGCTTTCTGGGGGTTGATGCTGATCGTCGTGGTCATGGGCGGGATCTATTCCGGCATGTTCACGCCGACCGAAGCGGCAGCGATGTCTGCGGTCTACGCCTTCTTCATCGCGGTTTTCGTGTACAAGGATCTGACCTTCAAGCAGATTCCGAAGGTCTTGCTCGATTCGGCCAACATGAGCTCGATGCTGCTGTTCATCATCGCCAGCGCCATCCTGTTCTCGTTCATCCTGACTTCCGAGCAGATTCCGCAAGGGATTGCCGACTGGATCGTCCATCTGGGTCTTGGCCCGGTCGGCTTCCTGATCATCGTCAATATCCTGCTGCTGATTGCCGGCAATTTCATGGAACCGTCGTCGATCATCCTGATCCTCGCGCCGATCCTGTTCCCGGTTGCCGTTGCCCTGGGGATCGACCCGGTGCACTTCGGCATCATCATCACGGTGAATATGGAAATCGGCATGATCACGCCGCCGGTCGGTCTCAACCTCTTCGTCGCCAGCGGCATCACCCGCACCGGCCTGACCGAGATGTCGACTGCCGTGCTGCCTTGGTTGTATGCGATGCTTGGGTTCCTGATCCTGATTACCTATGTTCCGGAAATCTCGCTCTGGTTGCCGAGAACGCTAGGTATGCTGTAAGCGCGGGAAACCGCTGCAAGCAGGCCGCGCTTCCGTTCCGGGCGCGGCCTTTTTCCTTTGGGCAGGGAGTGTCTGTGGCACAATCGTCGTCCCGAATCATTGTTGCCGATCCATGAAATTTGCCCTTTCCCTCATTGCGCTGATCGTTGCCGCGCTGGTCATTCCTTTCTTCATTCCCGGCACAGGCAAGCAGGAAGGGGTTGATCCGAACGCCAATCTGCCGTGGCAGATCGAAGTCGACGGGCAGGGAGGGAGCCAGGTATTCGGCATCAAACCCGGATTCCAGACGCTGGGGCAGATGCGCTCAATTCTCGGCGGCGAACCCGAGGTGGCGATCATTGCCGCGCCGGATGAAGTCGGCTCGCTGGAGGCTTATTACGCACAATTGCCGCTGGGTTTCGTGCTGGCCAAGGTCATTCTTACGGTCGACCTGGCGCCGGAGGCAATAATCGCCATGCGCGAACGGGCGCTGAAGGCCGAGCACATGGAAAGCACGACACGCAAGATCCGGCTGCATCCCGACGATCTGGCTGCTGCCGATGCCTTGCCGGTCAAGGCAGTCAGCGTCATTCCCACGGTCAATCTCGACGAAGAAACGGTAGTCAAGCGTTTTGGCGCGCCCAGCGAACGTCTGCCGCTTTCCGACAAGCGCGTGCACCTGCTTTATCCCGAGCGGGGGCTGGATGTCGTGATTGACGGTGATGGCAAGGAATTGCTGCAATACGTCGCGCCGCGTGATTTCGCCGTGCTGCGGGAGCCCTTGCTGAAGGCAACGGCCGGGCAGTGAGGCGGGTAAGTGACGCGCTTATCTGCTAAAATTCCCCGTTTTTCAACCGACTAGCTTTTTCGGAGCAATCACATGGCTATCGAACGTACCCTTTCCATCATCAAACCCGACGCCGTCGCCAAGAACGTCATCGGCCAGATCTACTCCCGTTTCGAAGGCGCCGGCCTGAAGGTCATCGCTGCCCGCATGACCTGGCTGTCCGAGCAGGAAGCTGGCCAGTTCTACGCTGTGCACAAGGAACGCCCCTTCTTCAAGGATCTGGTCTCGTTCATGACCTCCGGCCCGGTGATGATCCAGGCACTGGAAGGCGAGAACGCCATCGCCAAGAACCGTGAGCTGATGGGCGCCACCGATCCGAAGAAGGCCGACAAGGGCACCATTCGCGCCGATTTCGCCGAATCCATCGATGCCAACGCTGTTCACGGTTCCGATGCACCGGAAACCGCTGCCGTGGAAGTGGCTTTCTTCTTCCCGGGCATGAACACCTACGCCGGTCGTTAATTTTGCCTGTCGTCGGGTCAGCCGTTGTGGCGGGCCCGACGCCTCGGGATGCTGATGCAGAATCTACTTGATTTCGATGCCGATGGACTGACCGCCTGGTTTGCCGAGCAGGGCGAAAAGCCCTTCCGGGCCAGGCAGGTGCTGCGCTGGATGCATCGTTCCGGGGTTGCGGATTTCGATGCCATGACCGATATCGCCAAGAGTCTTCGCGAGAAGCTCAAGGCGAGGGCGGTCGTGGCGCCGCCGACAGTGGTTTCCGACAAACTGTCGGACGACGGGGCGCGCAAGTTCCTGATTGGCGTTGGTAGTGGCAATGCCGTCGAAACGGTGTTCATCCCCGAGGATGACCGCGGTACGCTGTGCATTTCCACGCAGGCCGGTTGCGCGCTCGATTGTGCCTTCTGTTCGACCGGCAAGCAGGGTTTCAACCGCAACCTGACGGTGGCGGAAATCATCGGCCAGCTGTGGCAGGCCAATAATGCGCTAGGCGCGGTCCACGGCGACGAGCGGGTCATTTCCAACGTCGTCATGATGGGCATGGGCGAACCGCTGGCCAATTACGACAACACCATCGCCGCCTTGCGCCTGATGCTCGACGACCATGCCTACGGGCTGTCGCGGCGCCGGGTCACGGTATCGACTTCCGGCATCGTCCCGGCGATCGACAGGTTGCGCGAGGATTGTCCGGTCGCCCTGGCGGTATCGCTGCACGCGCCGAACGATGCGCTGCGCGATGAACTGGTGCCGATCAACCAGAAATACCCCCTGAAGTCGCTGATGGCTGCCTGTCTGCGTTATCTGGAAAAGGCGCCGCGCGATTTCATTACCTTCGAATACACGATGATGGCCGGCATCAACGACAGCGATGCCCATGCCCGCGAACTGCTGGCGCTGGTTCGCCACGTCCCGTGCAAGTTCAACCTGATTCCTTTCAATCCCTTCCCGGGCTCGCCGTTCCGCCGCTCGCCGGCGGATCGCGTCCGCCGTTTCGGCGAAATCCTGATCCAGGCCGGTATCGTCACGACGACGCGCAAGACGCGCGGGGACGATATCGACGCGGCCTGCGGTCAACTGGCCGGTCAGGTCAGGGACAAGACCCGGCGCACTGCCGGTGGCGTCATTCCCATACAGGAGTTGAGATCATGAAGCGGTATTTCCGGATGATTCGCTACGTGTTTCTGTTTGGTGCGGCATGCGTGGCTGTTCCGGTAGCGGCCCAGTACGACTTTGCTGCTCCGAAGCCGGTTGTGCCGGCGGATAGTGGAACTGTGTCAGTCTCCGACCCGCGTAGCCGGGCAAAAATTCATACCGAGCTGGGGGCTCTCTACTTCCAGGCGGGAAATCCGGCGGCAGCACTCGATCACCTGGCAACTGCGCTGGAAATCGATTCCGGATTCCATCAGGCCAACAGCGTGCGTGGGCTGGTCTATGCTTCATTGCGTGAGCACGCCAAGGCGGAAGCGGATTTTGCCCGCGCGCTTTCCCGTGCGCCTAACGATCCTGAAGTGAACAACAACTATGGTTGGTTCCTTTGCGAAACCGGCAAGGAACGCCAGTCGATCGCGTATTTCGACCGGGCACTGCGCGATCCGCTTTACGAAACGCCGGATCGTGCCTATACCAACGCTGGAGCATGTCTGTTGCGGATCGGTGATCTCGATCAGGCGCAGACCTACCTGCTGCAGGCCGTCCGTATCTCGCGCAATGGCGCGGTCCAGGCACGGATAGGACTGGCGCAGGTTTTTTACCTGCGCGGCAATCTGGACGAGTCGCGCCATTACTTGAGCGACGCCCTGCGCATGATGGAGCCACCCACCGCAGAAGCCCTCTGGCTGGCTGTGCGCGTTGAGCGCAAGCTCGGCAACAAGGCAGCTGAAGGCGGTTTCGCATCGCAACTGCGTAGCCGCTATCCGACATCCAACGAATATCAGGAATTCCTCAAAGGCAATTTTGAATGAGTGAGCAGATCGATAACGAACTGCCTGCCGAGGTGCAGGATGTAGTGCCCGAGGTCTTGCCAACAGTCGGCGAACTGCTGCGTGAGGCGCGGGAGGGGCGGGGGCTGCAGGTGGCTGACATCGCCCAGGCGCTGAAGCTTGGGCAGCGTCAGGTTGAGGCGCTGGAACGCGATGACTGGTCCGGTTTGCCGGGTACGACGTTCATTCGTGGATTTGTCCGCAATTACGCCCGGCTGGTTGGCGTTGATGCCGTGCCGTTGATGTCTCGTCTCGAATCACTGCTCGAGAAGCCGGTCGATACGCTGGCTGTTCCCGATACCGTTCCGGCCCGCATCAGTAATTCGTCAAAGTCCCGGGATGGTCTGGTTGTCGGTATTGGCGCCGTGCTTTTGCTGCTTGCTGCGTTGGCCTATTTTTTGTTGCCGAGCGATCTCAATGCCTGGCGGGCGAGTGTTCAGGCGCTGATTGATGGCGATGAGAAGCCGGTTGAAGTGGCTGCACAGCCTGCGCCGGCCCAGGAAGCCTTGTTTCCGCCGAATGTTTCTGCCCAGCAACTGATTGCGCCGCAGGTGGCCCCTGTCGCCACAGTTGGTGAACCGTCGACTGAGCCGGTTGCAGCAACGCCGGCGGAACCGGCGGTAAAGCCGCAGTTGCGTTTTGTCGTGGCCAAGGAATCCTGGCTGGAAGTTCGTGACCGCGATGACACGGTTGTCTTCTCGCAGCGTTTGCCTGGCGGCACCGAACAGCTCGTCGGCGGCAAAGGGCCGCTGTCGGTGACCATCGGTTATGCCCCGGGGGTCAGCCTGTTCCTGCGTGATCAGGTGGTCAATCTTGTACCGCACACCAAGGGCGATGTCGCCCGTCTGGTTCTGGAGTAAGTCTTGAGTGCAGTAAACAAGCGCCTGACGCGCGCCACAGCGATTGCCCATGTCCGTATCGGTGGTGATGCACCGGTTGTCGTGCAGTCGATGACCAACACCGATACCGCAGATTACCTGGCCACCGCCATCCAGTGTGCCGAACTGGCACGTGCCGGTTCAGAACTGGTACGGATCACCGTCAACTCGCCGGAAGCGGCAGCGGCCGTGCCGCTGATTCGCGATCATCTCGACAAGATGAACTGCAACGTGCCGCTGATCGGTGATTTTCACTACAACGGCCATCGTCTGCTGACCGACCATCCGGCCTGTGCCGAAGCGCTGGCCAAGTACCGGATCAACCCGGGCAACGTCGGTTTCGGCAAAAAGAAGGACGAGCAGTTCGCGCAGATGGTCGAACTTGCCTGCCGCTACGACAAACCGGTACGCATCGGCGTCAACTGGGGCAGTCTCGACCAGGAATTGCTGGCGCGGATCATGGACGAGAACTCGAAACGACCACAGCCGCTCGACGCCAACGAAATGATGCGCCACGCGATGGTCACGTCGGCCCTCGAATCGGCAGCAAAAGCCGAGGAAGTCGGGCTGGCTGGCGAGAAGATCATCCTGTCGTGCAAGGTCTCCAGTGTTCAGGATCTGATCGCCATTTATCGTGAATTGGCGCAGCGCGCCGACTATGCTTTGCATCTCGGCCTGACCGAAGCCGGCATGGGATCCAAGGGAATTGTCGCGTCGACCGCAGCATTGTCGGTGCTGCTGCAGGAAGGCATTGGCGACACCATCCGCGTGTCGCTGACGCCGGAGCCGGGCGGTTCGCGTAGCCAGGAAGTCATCGTCGCCCAGGAAATCCTGCAGACCATGGGGCTGCGTGCGTTCACGCCGATGGTCGCGGCCTGCCCCGGTTGCGGCCGGACGACCTCGACCTTTTTCCAGGAACTGGCGGGCGAAGTGCAGGATTTCGTCCGGGCCAAAATGCCGGAGTGGAAGCTGCAGTATGACGGCGCCGAGAACATGACGCTGGCGGTCATGGGCTGCATCGTCAATGGCCCGGGCGAGTCGAAACACGCCAACATCGGCATCTCGCTACCCGGTACCGGTGAGGCGCCGTCGGCGCCGGTGTACGAGGACGGGCAGAAGACCGTGACGCTGAAGGGCGACAACATCGCCAGCGAATTCAAGGACATCATCGAGCGCTACGTCCAGCGCACCTACAAGAAGAAACTGCAAGCATGAGTCAGACATTGCAAGCCGTGCGCGGGATGAACGACGTCCTGCCGGAAGAAGCGGCGTTCTGGGAACTGTTCGAGGACACCGTTCGTTCGTGGCTGAAAAGCTACGGCTACCGGCCGATCCGCATGCCCATCGTCGAACCGACGCCGCTGTTCAAGCGCGCCATCGGCGAGGTCACCGACATCGTCGAGAAGGAAATGTACTCCTTCGTCGATGGTCTCAATGGCGAAGCGCTGACGTTGCGTCCGGAAGGCACGGCCGGCTGCGTGCGCGCGGTGATCGAGCACAACCTGGCGGCACGGCAGACGCAACGCCTGTATTACATCGGCCAGATGTTCCGCCACGAGCGGCCACAGAAGGGTCGTTACCGGCAGTTTCACCAGGTTGGTGTCGAGTCCTTCGGCATTGCCGGGCCGGACATCGATGCCGAAATGATCCTGATGGGCGCCCGTCTGTGGAACGATCTGGGGCTCGACGGCATTTCGCTGCAGATCAACAGCCTGGGTCAGCCAGCCGAGCGCGCACAACACCGCGCCGCGCTGATCGCCTACCTGGAGCAGCATGTCGATATGCTCGACGAAGAGGCAAAGCGTCGTTTGTACACCAATCCGCTGCGCATTCTCGATACCAAGAATCCCGCGCTGCAGGACATCTGTGCCGCTGCGCCGAAGCTGATAGATTATCTCGGCACCGATTCGCTGGCACATTTTGCCGGTGTACAGCAGATCCTGCGCGATGCCGGTGTGCACTTCACGATCAACCCGCGACTGGTCCGCGGTCTCGATTACTACAACCTGACCGTGTTCGAATGGGTGACCGACAAGCTCGGTGCCCAGGGAACTGTCTGTGCCGGCGGACGTTACGACGGCCTGGTCGAGCAACTCGGCGGCAAGCCGACGCCGGCCTGTGGTTTTGCCATGGGGGTCGAGCGTCTGATTGCGCTGATCAAGGATAGTGGCGGTGAGCCGGCAGCGCCGGTGCCCGACGTCTATGTCGTGCACCAGGGCGAGGCGGCTGCCCGACTGGCTTTCCGTGTGGCTGAAGGCTTGCGCGACCAAGGTATCGACGTGCTGCTGCATTGTGGCGGTGGTTCCTTCAAGTCGCAGATGAAGAAAGCCGATGGCAGTGGCGCTGCCTTCGCCGTGATTATTGGCGATGACGAAGCGTCGACCGGAGAAGCGCAGCTGAAGGCCCTGCGTGCAGAAGGCGTGGAACAACGTAAACTGAAGGTCGATGCACTGGCGGAAGCCATCATCGACTACATGATTGATTCGGACGAAGAGGAATAAGCAGCATGGCGCATTACGACCTCGAAGAGCAGGAACAGATTGATTCCATCAAGACCTGGTGGCAGATGTATGGCAACCTGGTGACCTCGCTGGTGACCGCTGCGGCGCTGGCGGTTGTCGGCTGGCAGGGCTGGAACTGGTATCAGGGCAACGAAACGGCCAAGGCAGCCGGTGTGTTTGCCGTGCTGGAGCAGGCTGTCCAGGCTGGCGATGCGCAGCGCATCAAATCGACTGCCGGTGAACTGACGGAAAAATACGGCCGCAGTGGTTACGCCGGGCTCGGTGCCTTGCTCGCCGCCAAGCATTCCTTCGATGCCGGTGATCTGAAAACGGCCAAGGCCCAGCTGGGCTGGGTTGCCGAAAATGCCAAGGATGAACTGCGCGATATCGCCCGTTTGCGCCTCGGTGCAGTGTTGCTCGATGAACAGGCTTACGATGAAGCCCTGAAGCAGCTTGAGGCAACGCCGGCAGACGCATTTGCGGCCCGTTTCCTTGAATTGAAGGGCGATGTCCTGAGTGCTCAGGGCAAGCCCGCCGAAGCCAGAACCGCTTATCGCTCGGCGCTCGACAAGGCCTCTGACAAGGCCGTTGGTCCTGGTCGGGAACTGCTTCAGCAGAAGCTGGATAGCCTGGGAGAGAACGCATGATGCGCCGCCACCTGATGCCTCTCGGCCTGGCTGCCGGCATCCTGCTGGGTGGCTGTTCGACTTTGTCGAATACCTTCGACGCAATCAATCCGTTCTCGTCTTCCGGGCCGAAAATGGCGCCTTTGCCGGAACTCGGGGCCGTTAACGAATCAGTCAGAACGGCTTGGTCAGCCAGCGTCGGCAAAGCCGGCGAATATGTCTTCTCGCCGGCCATTGTCGGCGATGCGGTGTACGTGGCGGATCAAAAAGGCATGGTTTACCGGCTTGATTCGGGCAGGGTCATCTGGAAGATCGATGCCGGCCAGCCATTGTCGTCAGGCGTGGGCGCGAATGCCAGCATGGTGGTTGTCGGCACCGCGAAAGGCGGCGTACTGGCCTTTGATGCGGACAATGGCAAGGCTCTCTGGCAGGCCCAGGTAACCAGTGAAGTGCTGGCAGCACCTGCTGTGGGCGATGAAGGTGTTGCCGTGCGCAGCGGCGACAACCGGGTATTCCTGCTGGATCCGCGCGATGGCGCCCGGAAATGGGTCTATCAGCGTCCGATGCCTCCGCTGTCGATTCGCTCGACGGGGTCGCCCGTGTTTGCCGACCGGTATCTGTTTGCCGGCTTCCCGGGCGGCAAACTGGTGGCACTTGCCTTGCAGAATGGTGCGCCGGTCTGGGAAGGCACGGTTGCCCAGCCGAAAGGTGCCACGGAACTTGATCGCGTGGCCGACATCGTTGCTCCACCGGTGGTCGATGGCACGCAGATATGTGCCGTCGCTTTCCAGGGACGCGTTGCATGTTTTGACATGGGCCAGGGCGGCGCCATGATCTGGTCCCGCGATATTTCCTCGGCACGCGGCATGGTGCTGGATGGTCGTTACCTGTTCGTCACGGCGGACGATGGCGTGGTCTACGGACTTGACCGGCTGTCCGGCGGCAGCCTCTGGAAACAGGACAAGCTCAAGAATCGTGCTGTTTCGGCACCTGTAGTCCGTACAGGTGTGGTGGCCGTTGCCGATGGCGAAGGCTACGTGCATTTTCTTTCCCGCGAGGAGGGTGCCTTTGTCGGTCGTCAGAAAACCGATGGCACGCCTGTGCGAGTACCGCCGCAAGTTCTGCGCGGCGCATTCCTGACGCAATCCTCCGGGGGTGATGTCAGGGCAATCGAGATCCAATGAAACCTACTATCGTACTGGTCGGTCGACCCAATGTCGGCAAGTCCACGCTGTTCAATCGTCTCACCAAGTCCCGGGATGCCATCGTTGCCGATGTTCCCGGCCTGACCCGCGACCGTCACTACGGCCATGGCCGGCTGGGCAAGAAGCCCTTCCTGGTCGTTGATACCGGTGGCTTCGAGCCTCTGGTCAAGGACGGCATCCTGCATGAAATGGCGCGCCAGACAGAGCAGGCCATTGCCGAAGCCGATGCCGTCATTTTCGTGGTTGACGGCCGTACCGGTCTGACGCCGCACGACAAGGAAATCGCCAACAAGCTCCGGCGCATCGACCGACCGGTGTTTGTTGCGGTCAACAAGGCTGAAGGCCTGAATTCCGGCATGGTCGAGGCTGATTTCCATGAACTGGGACTGGGCGAGCCGAATGCCATTTCTGCCGCGCACGGCGAAGGTGTGCGCGGTCTCATCGATCTGGCGCTGGACGGTTTTCCGGAGCCCGAGGACGATGAATGGCACTCCGACGCCATTCGCGTCGCCATCGTTGGTCGGCCGAATGTCGGCAAGTCCACGCTGATCAATACGCTACTGGGCGAAGAGCGCGTCATCGCTTTCGATGCGCCGGGGACGACGCGCGATTCGATCGAGATCGATTTCGAACGCGACGGTCGCAAGTACGTGCTCGTCGACACTGCCGGCATGCGCAAGCGGGGCAAGGTTTTTGAAGCGATCGAGAAGTTCTCGGTGGTGAAGACATTGCAATCGATCGAGGATGCCAATGTGGTCATCCTGATGGTCGACGCCCAGGCCGATGTTTCCGACCAGGATGCTCACATTGCCGATTTCATCGTCCAGTCCGGACGGGCGCTGGTGGTTGCGGTCAACAAATGGGATGGCCTTGAGGCTTACGTCCGTGAGCAAACCCGTCAGACGCTGCAGCGCAAGCTGAAATTCCTCGATTTCGCCAAGTTCCATTTCATTTCGGCACTCGAAAATGTCGGCCTGGCCAATATGTTCCGTTCCGTCGATGCTGCCTACTCGGCAGCGATGACCAAGCTCTCGACACCGCGTCTGACACGTGTTCTGGCCGATGCCGTCGCTCGCCAGGCGCCGCCCAAGCACGGCCTGTTCCGGCCGAAGCCGCGTTACGCGCACCAGGGCGGATCGAATCCGCCGATCATCGTGGTTCATGGCAATGCCGTGGACCAGATCGCCGACAGTTATCGTCGTTATCTCGAGCATACGTTCCGGGAAGTGTTTCATCTGCAGGGAACGCCGCTGCGCATCCAGTTCGTGGCCGGCAAGAACCCTTTTGCTGACAAGGAGCGCCGCTGAGTCACAAATTAACCACAAAATTTCTAACAACAAATTTCTATTTTGGGTACATTAGGACCCTCATAACAACACACATGGAGTCCACACCATGAGCAACAAAGGGCAACTCTTACAAGACCCCTTCCTCAACGCCCTGCGCCGCGAGCATGTTCCCGTTTCCATCTATCTGGTTAACGGCATCAAGCTCCAGGGTCAGGTCGAGTCTTTCGACCAGTACGTCGTTCTGCTCAAGAACACCGTAACCCAGATGGTCTACAAGCACGCCATTTCCACCGTCGTGCCTGCCCGTCCGGTCAATCTTCAGCAAGAGCAGGCCGCAGAATAAGACGCTTCAACCAGCTGCCCCGTTCACCTGGGGCAGTGTTTTCTCCCGCAGGACCATTCCATGCTTGAGCGGCCCGCTTCCGGTGAGCGTGCAGTCATCGTGCAACTTGATTTCGGGCAACCGGATATTGCCGATCAGCTTGAGGAAGTTCGATTGCTGACCGAATCCGCTGGCGGCATGGTCGTTGGTGAGGTCAGCGGGCGCCGGCACAGCCCGGATCCCAAAACTTTCGCCGGCAAGGGCAAGGTCGACGAAGTCGCCGCGATGATAGCCAGCAGCGATGCCCAACTGGTGATCTTCAATCACGCGCTGTCGCCCGTTCAGCAACGGAATCTCGAACGCGATCTCAAATGCCGCGTGGTCGATCGCAACAGCCTCATTCTCGATATCTTTGCACTGCGTGCAGCCAGCGCCGAGGGCAAACTGCAGGTGGAGCTTGCCCAACTGGAACATCTATCGACACGCCTGGTCCGAGGTTGGACCCACTTGGAGCGCCAGCGGGGCGGTATCGGCATGCGCGGCCCGGGCGAAACTCAGCTCGAAACCGACAGGCGTCTGCTTGGCAACCGGGTCAAGCTGCTCAAGGAGCGTCTGCGCAGGCTTTCCCGTCAGCGCGGTGTGCAGCGCAAGGCGAGGCGTCGGGGCGATGTACTCAATGTTTCGCTGGTCGGGTACACCAATGCGGGCAAGTCTACGCTCTTCAATACACTGACACATGCCGGAGTTTATGCTGCGGATCAGTTGTTTGCCACGCTCGATACCACCTCGCGCAAATTGTGGATTGAAGGCGCCGGTAATATCGTCATTTCCGACACCGTCGGTTTTATCCGCGATCTGCCTCATTCCCTGGTCGATGCCTTCCATGCGACGCTTGAAGCGGCAGTAGATGCCGACCTGTTGCTGCATGTTGTCGACAGTGCCAGTAATGCACGCGATGAGCAGATGGCGGAAGTTGACAAGGTGCTGGAGGAAATCGATGCCCGCGATGTGCCGCAACTGCTTGTCTGGAACAAGATCGATCTGACGGAGGCTGCGCCGGGAGCCGAGCGCGATGAATATGGTAATATCGTCCGCGTTCGTATCAGTTCGCGCACCGGCGAAGGTCTTGAACTATTGCGTGAAACCCTGGCCGAATATGCCCGGGCCAAAGCCGAATCGCGCCGCAAGGCGCTAGACGAAGCTGCCCGTCTGGCACAAACCGATTTTTATAATTGAATCCCCGAGACCCATGATCCCTACCCTAGGTATTCTCATGTCGATCAACGACCCGCAGTGGGGCAATCGCGGTGGCGATGACGACAAGCCAAGCAATAACGGGCCGCGTCGCCCGAACGACGGGCCCCCTGATCTTGAAGAGCTCTGGCGCGATTTCAATCGCAAGCTGACCGGCATGATGGGCAAGAAGGGCGGCGGCGGTGGCAACAATGGCGGCGATGGTCCGCGCATGCCGCCGGTCGACTTCAATCCGAAATTTCTCAGTGGTGGCCTGGGTATTCTGGCCGGCCTGGTTGCCGTTGTCTGGCTGGCTTCAGGCTTCTATATCGTCGATGCCTCGCAGCGTGGCGTTGTCCTTCAGTTCGGCAAGCTCACCGAAACGACCGAGCCGGGCTTGCGCTGGCGCCTTCCGTATCCGATCCAGTCGCACGAACTGGTCAATCTGACCGGCGTGCGCACCGTCGAAATCGGCTATCGCGGGACCGAGCGCAACAAGGTGCTGAAGGAAGCACTGATGCTGACCGATGACGAAAACATCGTGAACATCCAGTTTGCCGTTCAATACATACTCAAGGATCCGGTCGAATATCTGTTCAACAATCGCCATCCGGATGAAGCTGTTGTCGGGGCCGCCGAAACCGCGGTGCGCGAGATCGTCGGCAAGAGCAAGATGGATTTCGTGCTCTATGAAGGTCGCGAACAGATTGCCAGCGATGCGGCACAGTTGATGCAGGCCATCATGGACCGCTATCAGGGCGGGATATTGATCTCCAAGGTGACGATGCAGAATGCACAGCCGCCGGAGCAGGTGCAGTCTGCCTTTGACGATGCCGTGAAGGCCGGTCAGGACCGCGAGCGTCAGAAGAACGAGGGTCAGGCTTACGCCAATGACGTCATTCCACGCGCCCGTGGTACGGCGGCCCGCCTGATGGAAGAGGCCGAAGGCTACAAGCAGCGTGTCATCTCTTCGGCTGAAGGGGATGCATCGCGCTTCCGCCAGGTTTACACCGAGTATGCGAAGGCGCCGGAAGTGACCCGTCAGCGCATGTATCTGGAAACCATGCAGCAGATTTACGCCAACACCACCAAGGTCATGATCGATGCCAAGGGACAGGGTAATCTGCTCTATCTGCCGCTCGACAAGCTGATGAATGCCGCAGCAGGGGCTGCCGTGGCGCCGCAGGGGCTGATTGACGGCGCAACGCAGGGAGCAGCCGCAACGCGCCAGACGGCAACGTTCGCCGGAGAGGTTCCGCCGCAATCCGAGCGTTCGCCGGCGGTCGGTGGCAAAAACTTTAATGCCAACACGAGTGCCGGTTCGCTCGGTTCGCGTGATCGGGAGGCTCGCTGATGAGTTCGCGTCTCAATGTATTGGGCGGTATTGCCGCTCTGGTTCTGGTTGTGCTGTCAATGTCCATCTTTACCGTGGATCAGCGTCAGTACGCCCTGGTTTTCCAGTTGGGTGAAGTCAAGCGTACGATCATCGAGCCTGGCTTGAATTTCAAGATACCGATGATCCAGAATGTGCGCTTTTTCGATCGCCGCATCCTGACGCTGGACAGCGCGGATCCGGAGCGTTTCATCACCTCCGAAAAAAAGAACGTTCTGGTCGATTCCTACATCAAGTGGCGCATCGTTGATCCCAACCTTTATTACATCTCGGTTGGCGGCGATGAAATGCGCGCCCGCACCCGTCTGAGCCAGACGGTAAACGCTGGCCTGCGCGAAGAATTCGGCAAGCGTCTGGTGCATGATGTCATCTCCGGCGAGCGCGACAAGATCATGGAGCAGATGCGCGAGAAGGCAGATATCGACGCCCGTCGTATCGGTGTCCAGATCGTTGACGTGCGGCTGAAGCGTGTCGAACTGCCGGACGAAGTCAGCGGTGCGGTCTACAGCCGGATGGAAGCTGAACGCAAGCGTGTGGCCAACGAACTGCGTTCCGAAGGTGCCGCCGAGGCGGAAAAGATTCGCGCCGATGCAGATCGCCAGCGTGAAGTCATCGTTGCCGAAGCTTATCGCGATGCCCAGAAAATCAAGGGTGAAGGCGATGCCAAGGCGGCTGCGACCTACGCGGAAGCATTCGGCAGAAGTCCTGAGTTCTACGCCTTCTATCGCAGCCTGGAAGCCTACCGCACGAGCTTCGCCAACAAGAGCGACGTGCTGGTGGTGGAACCGAGTTCTGATTTCTTCAAGTACATGAAGAACATCGGTCGCTGACCTGCTGCCGATGACTTCGACCCTACTGCTGGCGTTTGCGCTGATGCTGGTGCTCGAAGGCGCAATGCCGTTCATTGCGCCTGCCGCCTGGCGTGAAACCTTTCGTCGCCTGATCCAGTTGTCGGATGGTCAGATCCGTTTCATCGGACTGACCTCGATGCTGATTGGTCTCATACTGCTGATTTTCCTCTCATGAACTGGTTGCTTCCCGAATACATTGCCGATGCCCTGCCGCCCGAGGCGGCACGCATTGAAACCCTGCGGCGCACGCTGCTCGACCACTTTCGTGGTCGTGGCTTCGAATACGTCATGCCGCCGCTGCTGGAATATCTTGAATCGCTGCTGACCGGCGCCGGTCAGGATCTGAACCTGCGTACCTTCAAACTTGTTGATCAGCTGTCCGGGCGAACCATGGGCGTGCGCGCCGACATGACCCCTCAGGCGGCCCGCATCGATGCCCACCTGCTCAACCATCAGGGCGTTACCCGTCTGTGCTATTGCGGTAACGTGCTGCATACGCTGCCGGCCAATGTTTCGGCTGGTCGCGAGCAGGTTCAGGTTGGCGCGGAGCTCTATGGTTATGCCGGCGTCGAGGGGGATCTTGAAATCGTTCGCCTGATGGCGACGGCTTTCGAGCGCATCAAGCTGCCGCTGGCACGCATTGATCTTGGTCATGTCGGCATTTTTCGCGCACTCGTTGCAGCCGCTGGCCTGCCGGCAGAAGCCGAGGCTGAACTGCTTGCTCTGCTGCGCGACAAGGATGTGCCCGGTCTGGCCGAGTCGACCGTCGACTTGCCTTCGCCGTATCGCGAAGCACTGCTCTCGCTGCCGACGCTTTATGGCGGCCCGGAGGTATTGGAGAAGGCGGTAGCAGCGTTGCCTGGATTGCCGGAGGTGACTGCGGCGCTGGAGCAGCTGCGCCATCTGATTTCATCTGCACCGGAACTGCCGTTTTCGATTGACCTGGCGGATTTGCGCGGTTACCACTATCACAATGGCATCGTTTTTGCCGCCTATTGTCCCGGTTACCCGGCGGCAATCGCGCTGGGCGGGCGCTACGATGGTGCCGGCAAGGCTTTCGGTCGGGCGCGACCGGCGACGGGGTTTTCGATGGATCTGCGCGAAGTTGCGCAACTTGCCCCGGCAACCAGGCTGCTGTCTGGAATACTTGCTCCCTATGCTGGTACCGACAAGGAACTGGCAGCGCATATCGCCGCCTTGCGCGAGCGGGGCGAAGTCGTTGTCGAGCTGCTGCCGGGTGAGACGGCCTGCGAAGGGCCGTTCTGCGATCGCAAGCTGGTGCAGGTCGGCGGACACTGGATTATTGAAGCAATACAAGAGGATTAAGAAATGGCCAAGAATGTCATCGTCGTGGGGACCCAGTGGGGCGACGAAGGGAAAGGGAAGATTGTCGACTGGCTGACCGATCATGCGCAGGGTGTCGTCCGCTTTCAGGGCGGTCACAATGCCGGGCATACGCTGGTCGTCGGCGAGCAGGTGTACAAGCTCAACCTGGTGCCGTCCGGTATCGTTCGTGCCGGCGTTGATTGCTACATTGGCAACGGTGTCGTGCTGGACATCCATCACCTGATTTCCGAAATCGCCGAACTCGAGAAGGGCGGCATTGATGTCCGCTCGCGTCTGAAGATCAGCCCGGGATGCCCGTTGATCCTGCCGTACCATTCGGCCATCGACCAGGCGCGCGAAGCCGCGAAGGCCGGTGACAAGAAGATCGGCACGACCGGCAAGGGTATCGGGCCGACCTACGAGGACAAGGTTTCCCGCCGCGGCCTGCGCGTCTACGATCTGTTCCATCCGGAACGTTTCGCCGAAAAGCTCAAGGAAGTGCTGGAGTATCACAACTTCGTGCTGACGCAATACTTCAAGGCGCCGGCAGTCGATTTCCAGACTGTGTACGACCAGGCGATGGCTGATGCCGAAGTGATCCGGCCGATGGTTGTCGATGTTTCGGCCGCACTGTACGAAGCCAACAAGGCTGGCCAGAACATGCTGTTCGAGGGCGCCCAGGGTACCCTGCTCGATATCGACCACGGTACCTACCCCTTCGTCACCTCGTCGAACTGCGTTTCCGGTCAGGCGGCTGCCGGCGCTGGTGTCGGTCCGGGCATGCTGCATTACGTGCTGGGCATTACCAAGGCCTACTGCACGCGTGTTGGCGGTGGTCCGTTCCCGAGCGAACTGGATATCGATACCGAAGGCACGCCGGGGCACCAGATGTTCAGCGTCGGCAAGGAGTTTGGCACGGTCACCGGGCGCAAGCGCCGTTGTGGCTGGTTCGATGCCGCGCTGCTGCGTCGCTCGGCGCGTATCAACGGCCTTACCGGCCTGTGCATCACCAAGCTTGATGTCCTTGATGGTCTGAAGGAAATCCTGATCTGCACCGGTTACCGACTGGATGGCAAGGTCGTCGATCTGCTGCCGGTTGGTGCTGACGATGTTGCACGCTGCGAACCGATCTACGAAACCATGCCGGGCTGGGAAGGGACGACCTTCCGCGTCAAGCGCTGGGAGGATCTGCCGGTCAATGCCCAGGCTTATCTGAATCGTCTGGAAGCGTTGTGCGAGGTGCCGATTGCCATCATCTCGACCGGCCCGGAACGCGACGAAACCATCCTTCGTCAGCATCCCTTCAAGTAAGGTCTGCTGGACGTCGTGTGTTCAACGGGCCCTCGGGGCCCGTTTTCGCTAGCGCGGTGAAACCGCTTGCCAGCCTTCAGGGCAGGCATTGGTATAGGGATAGTACTGTCCGGACGAACGGCAGTAATACCAGTTGCCGGACGGTGGCGGTGGTGCCGTGTTGTAGATTACCGCAGGCGGCGGGCTGTGGTAGATTGACGCCCCGATGGCCAGACCGCCCAGCGTGAGAACGGCCGCCGGTGCCGCCCAGTGATGCCGGTGCCGCCTTTCGATCCGCGGCGGGGCATGGTAGTGGTGGTGTTTCTGGACATGTCGCGGACGGTGATCGTCGCGCCAGTGGCGATGGTCGGGCCCGGCATTGGCATAGCCGACCAGACCAATGCTCAGTGTTGTGACGAGCAGGGCATTGGTGATGTTTTTCATGATGAACCTCGCAGGTGTGTTGTTGCGAGTTCAGGATAGCCAGTTGCCGGAAGCACTGCTGCAAGCAAGTGTTAGCAATTGTTAAGACCGGGGAGGTTATTGCTGTGAGACAATCTGGCCTATTGACGTACGGCGCCGCAAATGAAAAAAGGCCTTGCCAAAGCAAGACCTTTATCAAAATCGCTGGTGCCCAGGAAGGGACTCGAACCCCCACGCCTTGCAGCGCTAGTACCTGAAACTAGTGCGTCTACCAATTCCGCCACCTGGGCACAGGTGCGAAGAGCCGCCATTATAGAGAAAGAAGAACTGATGTCAAGAAAAAAGTTGTCGAAGATCCGTCGTGCTGATCCGTTTTTTGAGCGCGAGACCAAGCGCTACGAGTTTCCCCTGCCTTCCCGCGAGTATGTTTCGCAGATTCTGACTGACGAAGGGCGGCCGCTGACCTTTGCCAACCTGGTCGAGTTGCTGGATATTGCCGATAGCGAGCGTGAAATGTTCCAGCGCCGGTTGGGAGCGATGGAGCGTGAAGGCCAGTTGCTGCGCAATCGCAAGGGTGACTACATTCTGCCTGAGCGCGCTAGTCTGACGCCGGGCCGCATCCAGGGGCATCAGGACGGCTATGGTTTCCTGGTCCCGGATGACGGCAGTGCCGACATCTTTCTCGATCAACGCCAGATGGGCAAGGTCCTGCATGGTGACCGGGCGCTGGTCCGGCTTATCGGCCTTGACCGCAAAGGGCGGCCGGAGGGCAGCATCGTCGAGGTGATCGAGCGGGTGAATACCCGGCTGGTCGGTCGGGTATTCGTCGAGCACGGGGTGGTCATTGTCGCCCCGGAAAACAAGCGGATTTCGCAGGACATCTTGGTGCCGCCGGAAAAGAAGGGCAAGCTGAAGGCTGAGTCCGGACAGGTGGTGATGGTCGAGATCATCGAGCAGCCGAGCAAGTTCTCGCAGCCGATCGGCCGCATCATCGAGGTGCTGGGCAACTACGCCGATCCGGGCATGGAGATCGAGATTGCGCTGCGCAAGCACGACTTGCCTTTCGAATTCTCGAAGGCGGCACTCGATGAAAACAAGGCGATGCCGGACAAGGTGCGCAAACTTGACCACAAGGGGCGTGAGGACCTGCGCGAATTGCCGCTGGTCACGATCGACGGCGAGACGGCGCGCGATTTCGACGACGCGGTGTTCTGCGAAAAGCAGGGGCGTGGCTGGCGACTGGTGGTGGCGATTGCCGATGTTTCGCACTACGTGAAGCCAGGCATGGCGCTCGACAAGGAAGCGCTGGAGCGCGGCAACTCGGTGTATTTTCCGCGCCGGGTCATCCCGATGCTGCCGGAAAAGCTGTCCAACGGCATCTGTTCGCTGAATCCCGATGTCGAACGCCTGGCGATGGTTTGCGACATGTCGATCAGCGCCGCCGGCAAGATCGGCAAATATCGCTTCTATCCGGCGGTTTTCCGCTCGCATGCACGACTGACCTACAACAAGGTCTGGTCGTGGCTGTCCGGTGAAAAAGTGCCGGAAACCGACGTTGACCGCAATGTTCTGCCGCATGTACAGAATCTCTACAAGTTGTACGCTGCCCTGCACAAGGCGCGCGGTCAGCGCGGTGCGATCGATTTCGAGACCACCGAAACGCAGATGCTGTTCAACGAACAGGGCAAGATCGAGAACATCGTGCCGGTGGTGCGTAACGATGCGCACCGGATCATCGAGGAATGCATGCTGGCAGCCAACGTCTGCGCATCCGATTTCCTCGCCGAGCACAAGCAGACCTGCCTGTATCGCATCCACGCGGCACCGTCGGAAGAGAAACTGAGGAACCTGCGTGCCTTCCTCGGTGAGTTCGGCATGGCGCTCGGTGGCGGCGAGGATCCGCGGGCCAAGGACTACGCCATCCTGCTCGAGAAGATCAAGCCGCGGCCGGATTTCCAGCTGCTGCAGACCGTCATGTTGCGCTCGCTGCGCCAGGCCATGTATAGCCCGGACAATGTTGGTCACTTCGGGCTGGCCTACGAGCATTACACACACTTCACCTCGCCGATCCGGCGTTATCCCGATTTGCTGGTGCATCGTGCGATCAAGGCTGTGCTGGCCGGCGAGAAGTACGTGCCGACGCGGGAGTGGGACGATATCGGCCTGCAGTGTTCGGCAACCGAGCGGCGTGCCGACGAGGCGACCCGCGATGTCGAGAACTGGCTGAAGACCTTCTTCATGAAGGAGCGCATCGGCGAAGTTTTCGACGGCACCATTTCCGCTGTGACCGCCTTCGGTATTTTCGTCGCGCTGGACCAGGTTTATGTCGAGGGACTGGTGCACGTTTCCGAGCTTGGCCAGGACTATTTCCAGTTCGACAACATCAAGCATCAGATGCTGGGCGAACGGACCGGCGAGCGTTTCCGTCTCGGCGACCGGGTCCGCGTCAAGCTGGTCCGGGCTGATCTGGAGTCGAACAAGATCGACTTCGTCTTGGTGCGCGAGGATGTTGCTGTGCCAAAACGGGGGGGCGGCGGCAAGTCAGCGGCCAAGCCGGCAAGTCGCACGGCGGAGAGGAAAAAGCCCGCAGCGAAGCGTCGACCGTAGGAGGCAGCTGTTGCAGTGGCGCAAAAATCCCGTCCGGTACTCGGCTTTACGGTATGTGAAGTGAGTTTGCTTATGACTAAAGCGATAGAATGAACGTTTGAGTGATGTGGCAAGAGGGCGGGATGAAGCACGAAGGGCACGGCCCGGTGGTGACCGAGTCAGCAGGCGCAGGGGAAGTCGGGAGCTATCGGGCAACGCTGGCTGATCTGCCGCCAGCGCTGGATACCGGAAATGCGCTAATCGATGACGAACATCGGCTGTTGCTCTCGGTGATGCGCAACGTGCGCAGCATTTGCCTGGACCCGGCACGGTTTTCTGATTGCCTTACCTGCCCGACAACGCGCCAGGCGGTTTGCGAGCGTGACCTTGTCGGCATGCTGGGTGATTTGTTTTCCTTCATCCTTGATCATTTCTCCACCGAGGAGCGCATCATGCGCGACTCGATGATGCTGCTGACCGACCATGACCTGTGCGAAGCCCATGTCGAAGACCATGCCGCCATTGCCCAGAAGGTCCAGGAAATCGTTTCCCGTCTCGATACCGAGCACACGGTCGAGCGCATTCGCGAGCTCGACGATCTGCTGGCGCGCTGGATCGAAAATCACATCGGTCTGCATGACCTGATGCTGGTGCGCTGGTTGAACAGCGAAGACGGAGCCCGGCTCGAATCCAGGCTTGCCTGAGGTTTTGCTGCGCGCCGTCGGGGCGCGGCGCGGTAGAATTCGCCTCCTTACATCCGGGGTTTTCCTATGTCATCGCGTCTGATCTATGGTTTTCATGCCATCACCGCCAAGCTTCGCCAGGATCCGGAATCGCTCAAGGAGATCCTGGTCGATGCCGATCGCCAGGATGCCCGTGCCCGCGAATTGCTGAAGCACGCCGAACTGCAGGGGGTGAAGCTGATTTTCGCCGACAGCAAGCGCCTCGACGATCTGGCCGGCGGCGGACGTCACCAGGGCGTGGTCGCGCGCATCGAAGGCGCGCGCAAGCTGGCGCATCTCGATGACGTGCTGGATACGCTGGAAGAACCGGCTTTCCTGCTTGTCCTCGACGGCGTCACCGATCCGCGCAATCTGGGCGCCTGCCTGCGTGTGGCCGACGCGGCCGGCGTCCATGCGGTGATCGCGCCCAAGGACAAGGCCGCCGGACTCAACGATGTCGCCGTCAAGACGGCCTGTGGCGCGGCCGAAACGGTGCCTTACGTGATGGTCACCAACCTGGCGCGGACGCTGCGTGAGTTGAAGGAGCGCGAAATCTGGGTGGTCGGCACCGCCGGCGAGGCCGACAAGGATCTCTACGCCGCCGAATGGCCGCAAGCCACTGCCTGGGTCATGGGCGCCGAGGGCGAAGGCATGCGCCGGCTGACCCGTGAGACTTGCGACCAGTTGGTCAGCATTCCCATGCACGGCAGCGTCGAAAGCCTGAATGTCTCGGTGGCAGCAGGCGTTTGCCTGTTCGAGGCACGTCGCCGGCGGAGCTGAGCTTGACGCATCGCCGTGCCGTCGCGCTGATGGTACTGGTAACGCTTCTGTGGAGCATTGCCGGCGTGGTCGCGCGTCACCTCGAAGCCGCAGCCGGTTTCGAAGTCAATTTCTGGCGCAGTGCCTTCAACGCGCTGGCGCTCGGTATTGGTCTGACCGTGCTGCGCGGCCCCGGCCTGTGGTCCGGTTTGCTGCGGGCTCCGCGCATCGTCTGGATTTCAGGTCTGTGCTGGGCGGTGATGTTCACCGCCTTCATGCTGGCGATCACGATGACCAGCGTCGCCATGGTGCTGGTGACGATGGCGCTCGGGCCGATGGTTACCGCGTTGTTTTCCCGTTTTTTCCTCGGTCAGCGATTGCCGTTGCGGACCTGGGTGGCGATTTTCGTCGCTGGTCTGGGGATCGCCTGGATGTTCGGCAGCGACATGCCGGCAGGCGGACAACTGCTCGGTTCCCTGGTCGCTTGCGCCGTACCGCTGGCTGCTGCGGTCAACTGGACTTTATTGCAGAAAACCGGGCAGGCACTTGAAGCCGGGCCGGACATGCTGCCGGCGGTGCTGATCGGGGCCTTGCTGTCGGCGCTCTGTACCTTGCCGCTGGCCTGGCCGTTGCAGGCGACGGGTCACGATCTCGGCTTGCTGGCGCTGCTTGGCGTCGTGCAACTGGCCATTCCCTGTCTTCTGGTCGTGACGCTGACGCGGGTTCTGCCGGCGCCAGAGATCGCGCTGCTGGCGCTGCTGGAGGTTATTTTCGGCGTCGCCTGGGCGTGGCTGTGGGCGAACGAGCAGCCGTCCGCCAGTGTCTTGCTCGGTGGTTCGCTGGTGCTGCTGGCGCTGGTGTTCAACGAGGGGCTGGCACTGCGCCGGCGCCCGGCAAGCGGCGTTGCCGCTGCCGGGTCCGTCTGAGTCTCAGGATTCCGCAGCCTGCCAGCCGCCGCCCAGCGCCTTGAACAGTTCGACGGAGGCCGCCAGACGGGCCTGCCGGGTGCTGATCATGGCCAGCAGGGCCTCGTTGGCACTGCGCTGGGCGTCGAGTACTTCGAGGAAACCGGAGTAACCGGCGTCGTAACGCAGTTTGGCCAGGTCGAGCGCCTTCTGCGCGTTATCCACCCGCTGGTTCTGTGCCGTTTCGGCCTCGCCGTTCTCGCGCAGGTTGACCAGCGCATCGCGCACTTCCTTGTAGGCGGTTTCCAGCGATTTCTGCCAGGCGATCAGCGATTGCTCGTTGAGTGCCTTGGCCTGGTCGACGCGCGCCGTAGTGCGGCCGAAATCGAGAATGGGCATGAGCAGCCCGAGACCCATCGACCAGGTACCGGCGCCGCCGCTGAACAGATCGGAAAGTGCCTTGCTTTCGCTGCCGACGCTGCCGGTCAGCGAGAATTGCGGGTAGTAGGCGGCCTTGGCGACACCGATGTTGGCGTTGGCGGCAACCAGTCGCTGCTCGGCTTCGCGCACGTCGGGCCGGGCTTCGATCAGGTTGGCCGGCAGGCCGGCCGGTGGCAGCGGCGGCAGCGGCAGCTGGCGCAGGTCGCCAGCGGCGATCTGCAGGTCCGGCTTGCCGGTGAGCAGCGCAATCTGGTGTTCGGCCAGCGCCCGGGCGCGGCGCAGGTCGGCCTGCTGGGCTTTCAGCGCGGCCAGTGCGCCATCGGCCTGGTACTGGTCGAGCGGCGAGACGAGGCCGGCGTCGACACGGGTCTTCACCAGTCGGGCACTTTCCTCGCGGCTCTTCAGCGATTCGGCGGTGACCGCCAGTTGGGCGTCGAGCGCACGCAGGCTCAGGTAATTGCTGGCGACCAGACCGGATACCGACAGCCGGATGGCGTCGCGCGAGTAGCGGCTGGCGAGCAGGCTGGCGCGGGCGGCTTCGTTGCTGCGGCGGACGCGGCCCCAGACATCAAGCTCGTACGACAGGCTGAAGGCGGCGCTGCGGGCGCGCAGGATTTCCGGTGAGCTGGGCGACCAGGTGGCGGTTTTCTCGCTGAGATGCGTATTGCTGCCATTGGCCTGGCCGTTGATGTTCGGGAACAACGATGCGCCGGCTTCGCGGGCGGCGGCATCGGCCTGTTCGACGCGGGCGATGGCGGTACGCAGGTCGGCGTTGCCGAGCAGTGCCTGATCGATCAGTGCGTTCAGCGTGCTGTCGTTGAAAAGAGCCCACCAGCGGTTGTCTACCGCAGGATTCTCGGCCCGAGCTTCGGCCGTTGGCGCTTCGCGGAAAGCCGATGGTAGCCAGTTGGCCGGGCGCAGGTAGTCAGGGCCGACGGCGCAGCCGGACAGCAGGATGGCGAATGCCAGCGGGCTCAGCCGGAAAAGCCGGTGCGATGAATGGGCGAAACTCATGCCTTGTCCTCCTCGACGTCAAGTTGCGTCGGATCGATTTGTTTGCCGCGCTCCAGCCATTTGAAGAAGAGCGGGACGAAAATGGTGGCGATGAAGGTGGCCGCGATCATCCCGCCGAACACGCCGGTACCCATCGACTGCCGGGCGGCGGCGCCGGCACCGGTGGCCTTGACCAGCGGGAAGACGCCGAGCACGAAGGCCAGCGAGGTCATGATGATCGGGCGCAGACGCAGGCGGGCGGCGGCCAGCGCCGCTTCCGTGACGCTCATGCCTTCGGCGTATTTCTGGGCGGCAAACTCGACGATCAGGATGGCGTTCTTCGACGCCAGACCGATCAGAACCACCAGACCGATCTGGAAGTAGATGTCGTTGGGCATGCCGCGCAGCCAGATGGCCGTCAGCGCACCCATCAGCGCGAAGGGAACGGCCATCACCACGGCGACCGGCAGCGACCACTTCTCGTACTGGGCGGCGAGGATCAGGAAGACCATGACGATGGCGAAGGCGAAGGCCTGCAGCGACGAGCCGGAGGTCTGCTTTTCCTGGTAGGCCTGGCCGGTCCAGGCGATGCCGTAGCCATCGGGGAGCGTCGCCGCAGCGACTTCCTCGACGATGCGGATGGCGTCGCCGGAACTGATGCCGGGTTTCGAATCGCCCATCACCTTGGCGGCGACGAAGCCATTGAAGCGCTCGACCTGTTCCGGGCCGACCACGTTCTTCACGGTACTGATTGCCGACAGCGGGATCATCGAGCCGCTGGTCGTGCTTTTCACGTAGACCTTGCCGATGTCGTCCGGCTTCATCCGGTAGTTGGCTTCGGCCTGCAACTGGACGCGGTAGACCCGGCCGGACTTGTTGAAGTCATTGACGTAGAGCGCGCCCATCGTGCTCTGCAGCGTCGAATAGACGTCGGCAAGCGGGATGCCCAGCGCCAGCGCCTTCGGTTCGTCGACCTCGACGAACAGTTGCGGCACGGTCGGGCGGAAGAAGGTCGAGATGCGGGTGAATTCCGGGTGTTTCTGCAGTTCGCCCATGAAGCTCTGGACGACCTCGTGCAGTTTCTTGGCGTCGCCGTCCACGCGATTCTGGACATAGACTTCGAAGCCGCCGGCACTACCCAGGCCCATGATCGGGGGCGGGTTGAACACCAGGCCCATGCCGTCCGCCTGCATCATGCCGATACCCATGAACTTGCCGGCCAGGTCCTGTGCCTTGGCATCGCGCTCGGACCAGTCCTTCAGCGGAATGAACATGGTGCCGGCGTTCGGCTTGTTGCCGCCGCCGATCAGGTCGAAGCCGGAGACGACAAAGGTATGTCGCACGGCCGGATCCTGGCTGATCATCGAGCGCATGTTTTCGCCGGTCGCCTGGGTGCGCTTCAAGGTTGCGCCATCCGGCAGCATCAGCGCCGAAATCAGGTAACCCTGGTCTTCCGACGGGACGAAGCTGCCGGGAATGATGCGGAAGAATAGTGCGGTCAACCCGATCACCAGGACAAAAATCAAGGTGCCGACGATGCCGTGTTTTAGCGTGAAGCCAACGGTGCGGACGTAGCTGTTGGTCAGGCGGTCGAACATCCGGTTGAACGGTGCGAACAGCTTGTTTTCCGTGTGCTGGGCTTTGAGCAGCAGGGCGCACAGCGCCGGTGTCAGCGTCAGCGCGACAATGCCGGAAATGACGACGGCCACGGCCACGGTAACGGCGAATTGCTTGTACAGCTGGCCGGCGATGCCGCCAAGGAAGGCGACCGGGATGAACACCGCACACAGCACCAGCACGATCGCGATCAGCGCCCCGGAGACCTGGTGCATGGCCTTGATCGCCGCCTGTTTCGGCGACAGTTTTTCTTCCGCCATCAGCCGTTCGACGTTCTCCAGCACGACGATCGCATCATCGACGACGATACCGATCGCCAGCACCATCGCGAACAGCGTCAGCGTGTTGATCGAGAAGCCGAACAGCCACAGGCCAGCGAAGGTGCCGATCAGCGAGATCGGCACGGCCACCATCGGGATCAGCGTTGCCCGCCAGCTCTGCAGGAACAGATAGACGACGGCGATGACCAGCAATGCTGCTTCGATCAGCGTCTTGACCACTTCGTTGATCGAGGCGGAGACGAAACGGGTAGTGTCGAAGGGAATGACATAGCCCATGCCTTCCGGGAACTTCTGCTTCAGATCCTCCATGCGGGCAGTGACTCTTTTCGCCACATCCAGTGCATTGGCCCCGGTCTGCAGGAAAACGCCCATGGCAATGGTCGGCTGGCCATCCAGCGTGACCTGCTGGTCATAGCTGTAGGCGCCGAGTTCGATGCGGGCGATATCCTTCAACTGCAGCACGCCACCCGGGCCGCTAGCACGAATGACGATGTTGCCGAACTCCTCCGGCGTCAGCAGGCGTCCCTTGGCGGTTACCGTATAGACCAGTTGCTGTTCGGACGGTGCGGGTTCCTGGCCGATCTTGCCGGCGGCATTCTGCGCGTTCTGCGCCTTGATGGCATTCGATACGTCGGCCGTGGTCAGCCCGAGTTGAGCCATGCGATCAGGCTTCAGCCAGACGCGCATGGAGTAGTCCTGAGCGCCGAAAATGGTCACGTCGCCAACACCAGGCACCCGTTTCAACTCGTCCACGATGTTCAGGCTGGCGTAGTTGGACAGGAACAGGGTGTTGTACTTTCCCGCCTCCGAATCGAGGGCGATGACCTGCAGGATGTCGTTCGAGCGCTTCTGCACGGTCACGCCATTGCGTCGGACTTCTTCCGGCAGACGCGCTTCGGCGGCCTTGATGCGGTTGTTTACGTTGACCGCGGCGGTGTCGACATCAGTGCCGACGTTGAAGGTTGCGGTGATGCTGACACTGCCGTTGGCCGAGGCGGACGAGGTGAAGTAGGCGAGGTTCTCGACCCCGTTCAGCTGTTCCTCGATCGGCGCGGCAACGGTTTTGGCCAGTGTTTCGGCCGAAGCGCCCGGATAGGTTGCGCTGATCATCACCGTGGGCGGGGCGATCTGCGGATACTGCGCGATGGGCAGTACCTGCGCGGCGACCAGACCGGCGATGACGATGACGATGGAGAGTACCGACGCGAAAATCGGTCGGTTGATGAAAAATCTGGACATGTTTGCCCCTTACTTTTGCGCGGCGTCGGCCGGCTTGCCGGACGGCTGACCTGCAGCCGGCGGCGGATTCGGTGCGACCGGAGCACCCGGACGCAGCTTCATCAGGTTGTCGATGATGACCTTGTCGCCTGCCTGCAGGCCACTGAGGATGACCCAGTCCTTGCCACGCCATTCGCCGGCCTTGACCGGTCGCGGTGCAACCTTGTTTTCGCCGTCGGCGGTCATCACGATGGTGCCCTGTTCCGTCTGGATGACGGCGGATTGCGGTACCAGGAAGATGCCGTCGCGTTCGCCGGTGAGCAGGCGGACACGGACGAACTGGCCAGGCAGCAACTGCTGTTCGGGATTGGCGAATTCAGCACGCAATGCCTGGGTCCCGAGCGTGGTGTCGATGTTGGATGCGACGAAATTCAGCTTGCCCGACTGACCATAGATCTGGCCGTTGGCCATTTCCAGTTCGACACCGCTGATCTGCTGTTCGTTGAGGCGACCGCCCGGAAGCTTGGCCAGGTCGCTTTCGCCCAGCGAGAAGCGAACCCACATCGGATTGGTCTGGTAGATCGAGGTCAGCAGGCTGTCGCTGCCGGCGGAGACGAGGTTGCCTTCCGAGCGTACGGCGCGTCCGCTGGTGCCGGAAACCGGCGCGGTAACCGTCGTCCAGGACAGGTTCAGTTCGGCCTGGCGCAGTGCGGCCTGGGCCATGGCGTTGGCCGACACGGCGTCGTCGTAGTCTTTCTGGCTGATCGCCTTGGCCTCGGCGAGACCCTTCAGGCGGTTCATTTCGCGGGCAGTCTGATCGGCGCGGGCACGGGTTTCGGCTAGTGCGATTTCGTACGGGGCACGGTCGATCTGGAACAGCGGCTGGCCTGCCTTCACGACATCGCCTTCCTGATACAGGCGCTTGAGCAGGATGCCGCCGACCCGGGCTCGGACTTCGGTTTCACGTGCACCCTCGGTCTGGGCCATGACTTCAATCGAGGTCGGTACTTTTTGCGGCTGCATTTCGAGCACGGTAACCGGCATCGGTCCCATGGTGGGGGCTGCGGGCGCGCCACCGTCAGAGCAGGCAGCAAGAGTCAGGCTGCCGATCATGAGGGCGATAAGGGACAGTTTTCCGGAATTCATGGGGTGGGTTCTCCAGCGGGGATGTTTGCGCTATTATATACAAACACGAATGTATGTAAATATCTTCGTTCCGCCCGGGGACTCGATTAACATTCCCCGCCGCGCATGCAGACAGAGAACGCCGGGAGAGAGAAATGGTCAGAAAAACCAAGGAAGAAGCCGAGCAGACGCGCAAGGACATCATTGATGCTGCCCGACGCGTGTTTCACGAATGTGGCGTCAGCCGTTCGTCGCTGGACAAGATTGCCAAGGCCGCCGGCGTGACACGTGGTGCAGTTTATTGGCATTTCGAGGACAAGGCCGAGGTTTTTTTCGCGATGCGCGACGCTGTTTTCGCGCCGATGCTGGGCTGTACCGATGCAATTCTCTACGATCCGGCGCATGTCAATCCGCTGGATGCCATCGAAGGGTCGATCAAGGAATTCTTCCGCGTACTTGAGCACTGCCCGAATTTTCGCGAAGTGTTCGAGATCATGATCTCGCGTTGCGAATACGTTGATGAATTCGCCAGTGTCGAACAGGAAGTCGGTCGCCCGGCGCAGGAGTTTCTCGAAAAAATCGAGCGCATGTACCGTCTGGCTGCCGAAAAGGGTTACCTGCGCGCGGGCCTGACCCCGGATGCTGCAGCCCGCGATACCTGGGCTTTCACCAGCGGGTTGCTGCATCTTACGCTGGGGTGTCGCAAGGGCAGCGGCCTGGAGAAGGAGATTCCCGACATGATCGCCGCCCACATGGCGCTGCGTCGCTAGCGATATTTCTGCCAGGCGCTCCAGCTGAAGACCAGCAGGCCAAGCCAGATCAATCCAAAGGTGACGAGCTTGCCCAGGTCCAGGGGTTCGTTGAAAACGTAAACTGCAGTCAGGAACTGCATGGTCGGATTGATGTACATCAGCATGCCGACCGTCGCCAGGTTGAGGCGCTGGGTGGCGGCAGCGAAGGCAATCAGTGGCAGCGCCGTGAGAATGCCGGCGCCGATCAGCCAGCTTGCGGTGGACCACTCGCTGAAGACAAAAACCGTGTGTCCCTGCTGTGCCTGCCACAGCGCATAGAGCAGACACACCGGCAGCATCACCAGGGTTTCCAGCCACAGGCCGGACAAGGCATCGACCGGTATCTGCTTGCGCACCAGGCCGTAGGTACCGAAGGTCGCAGCCAGGAACAACGAGACCCAGGGCAGCCCACCAAGGCTGATGATTTCGTTGCCGAGTCCGGCTATCGCCAGCGCGATGGCCAGCCATTCCTTGCCGTTGAGGCGCTCCTTGAGCACGAGCAGGCCAAGCAGCACGTTGACCAGTGGCGTCAGGAAATAACCCAGGCTGGATTCGACCACCTGCTGATGGGCGACCGCCCACAGAAACACCAGCCAGTTGCTGCCGACCAGCAGTGCCGCCAGCGCCAGCATGGCGAGTTGTCGCGGTCGACCGAGGATGGCGCGGACTTTTCCCCACTGCTGCGTGGCCGAAAGCAGCACGCCGACGAAAATGCAGGCCCAGAGTGCCCGGTTGGCCAGGATGTCCATTGGCGCGATATGCGACAACTGGTGGAAGTAGAGCGGGAAGAATCCCCAGATGCCATAGGCGAGCAGGCCGAAGCCGATGCCGGCCAGCGGGCGGTTGGAAGCCATGCGTTCAGTGCTCGTCGTTGAGGATGGCTAGCGCCGGCGAGCGGTAGTCGCGCCGGTAGAGAACGACCGTCACGCTGATTGCGACCAGCGCCAGCAGCAGCGGGTGGAGCAGCCAGGCGGCGGCGGCAAGGCCGAAATAATAGGCGCGGATGCCACGGTTGAAGTCGTCGCCGGCCAGGTTGTTGGTGCCGGCAATACGTCGGATGAAGGCGTCGATTTCCGGGGTGCCGGCGGTTCCGGCTGGCGCTGCGCCGACGAGGATCGACAGCAGGTTGAACTGGCGCAGCGACCACGTGAATTTGAAGTAGGCGAAGACGAAGCTGCCAAGCACCAGCATCAGCTTGATTTCGAGCAATTCCCGGTTACCCGGCCCGGCAAACGGCAGGTCCGCGGCGATGCCGAGCAACTGGTCAGCGGCACCGAGGGCGGCGACCAGGCCGGCGATGATGTAGATGGTCGTGTTGGCATAGAAGGAGACGCTGCTCATCAGGTTGCCGATCAGCGTCGAGTCGGTGATCCGGACTTCGCGTTCGACCATCCGGCTGGCCCAGGCCAGTCGATAGGCCTGGCTGGTCCGGATCAAGCCGCCGGCACCGCGCTGGCTGTGCTCGGAAAACCAGGCGTAACCGGCCCAGCAGACGAAGAAAATCGCCAGTGAAAGCCAGTCGACCGCAGCAAGATGGGGCAGGGCATGCATGGACGCCAGTTTGCCACAAAGAGCACTGCCGGCAGACCTAGGGTTTATCCGTAGCCAGGGCGCCGGTGAGCCAGCGTTCGGTGGTGATCATCAGTTGCGCTGCGTTGATCGGCTTGGGCAGGTAGTCGTCCATGCCGGCGGCCAGGCAGGATTCCCGGTCGGCGGCGAAGGCGTTGGCGGTCAGGGCGATGATCGGTGTGCGTCGTGCCGGTTGCCGGCTGCTTTCCCATGCACGGATCAGTCGCGTTGCCTCCAGCCCGTCCATGACCGGCATCTGCATGTCCATCAGGACCAGGTCGAAGTGCCCGGCCGCTTCGGTGAAGGTGTCGACAGCCTGACGGCCGTCAGCGGCGCAGACGATGTTGAAACCGGCTTTTTGCAGCAGTCTTTCGACGACGAAACGATTGGTCGGGTTGTCCTCGACCAGCAGGATGCGCCGGTCCGGTTCGTTGGCGGCGGGCGGTGGGAGAGACGGGGGCGCCCGGCCGGGCGAGCGTTGCGCGCCCTGTACGTCCATCGCCTCGACCAGAATGTCGAACCAGAACAATGAGCCTTTTCCCGGCGTACTCTCGACGCCGACCGAGCCATCCATCCGTTCTGCCAGTGAGCGGACGATGGAGAGGCCCAGGCCGGTACCGCCGAAGCGCCGGGTATCCGATGAGTCGAGTTGCGAAAATGGCTGGAACAGGATCCCCTGCTTGTTTTCCGCGATGCCGATGCCGGTGTCGCGGACGCTGAAGCGAAGGCGGACCCGGCCGTCGGCGGTTTGTTGCGGCAGTTCGCAGGCTTCGACGGTGATCTGGCCATGGTCGGTGAATTTCACGGCGTTGCCGAGCAGGTTGCTCAGCATCTGCCGGATGCGCGTTGCGTCGCCCCGGAAGCGGCGCTCCGCTTCCCCGAGCCAGCTTGCGCTCAGCGTCAGCCCTTTGCCGGCAGCGTTGCCGGCCAGCAACGCGGTGATTTCCTGGAGCAATTGCGCGGGCGAGAAGTCGCTGGCAACGAGATCGAGTTTTCCGGCTTCGATCTTCGACAGGTCGAGAATGTCGTTGAGCAGTGTCAGCAGGGTGTTACCCGAGTCGAGAATGGTACGCACGTAAGCCTGGTCTTCCTGGCGCCCCAGATCCGACATCTGCAGCAGTTGTGCCATGCCGAGGACGCCATTGAGCGGTGTCCGGATTTCATGACTCATGGTGGCCAGAAAGCGGCTTTTGGCAATGTTTGCAGCTTCGGCGGCCAGCATCGCTTCCTTGAGGTTGCCCTGGGTTTCGCCGATCGACTGCATGGCCTGATCGAAGGCACGGCCGAAGTCTGCCAGCTCGTCTTCGCCATCGATGCCGGCGCGGGCTTGCGTATCGCCGTGACCGAAAGACTCGGCGGCTTTCTTCAGTGCAGCAATGCGTGATTCAGTGCGGCGGATGAAACTGCGAAACAGCACATGCGCCAGTCCCAGCGACAGCAACAGCGACGCGGCCAGCGCCACCAGCATGCCGGACAGCGATTTTTCCCAGGGCGAAGAGGCCATCTGCACACTGACTTCACCCAGATGGTTCTTGCCGAAGGAGATTGTCGCCTTGTGTGGCGGTGGCGCCCAACGTCCGGTTCGTGCTTCACCGAGTTCGGTCAGCGTGCTGTCGTCGCTGCGCAGGACGCGGATGAAACCGATGACGTCGAGCGAGATGGTTTCGCGGACCACATCCCTGACTTCGGCATGATCGGCTTCCAGCATCGGGGCTACGAGGGCGGTCGCCACCAGTCGCGCCGACGATTCCGCTTCCGCCTGCTGACTGCGTTCGGCATCGAGAATGAATGCCAGACCCATGCCGAATACCAGCAGCAGGTTCGAGGCGACGACGGCAACGATGGCCAGCGCCGCCAGTTGCGCACCAAACGAACGGCGCAGCGAGGGAAAGCGCCGGAGGATGTTCATTCGGCCAGATTGAACTGACGATAGAACTCGACCACCAGCGGGTCCACCTGAAGCATTTCCCGACCAACCGGCAGCAGCGCCTGGTGTCCGAGCGATTCAATGAAGGCCTGGCCGGTGCTGTCGGTATTGGCAAATTCGATCAGCTTTCCTGCAATCCCGTTGCTCAGCGCCGCCAGTGCCGGCGATGCGGTGTAAACCACGGCTGATAATGCCGGCGGCAGGTCGAGCATGACCTTTACCTGTGATGCCAGTGCCGGTTCGATCTGCTTCAGCGTGGTTCGTGAAACCACCGCGGCAGCAGCCTCGCCGGAGAGAATGCGCTGGATCGCGTTGGCATGGCTGCCGGCAACCTGGACGTTGATGTCCTTGTTCGGCTGCAGTCCGTTGTCGCGCAGGAAGCGCAGGCCCACCACGGTGAGTGCCGCAATGCGGTCGGAAACCACGATGCTCTTGCCGCGCAGGTCTTCCAGCCTGCCGATCGGGCTGTTCCTGGCAATGGCAAGTACCGGCTGTAGCGCTGCCCGGGTGCGTGCCAGCGGCACATAGCCGAGTTCACGTTGTGCCAGACGCGCCAGTGGCAGCGAGTCGGCGACCAGGTCGTACTGATGGGCGCGCAGGCGTTCGAGGTGCGCCGCGTAGTCCGGAGCGGATGAAAAGTGAACGGGCCTGCCCAGTTCGCGCTCGAAAAAGAACCGTACCGGTTCATAGAGCGTGGCCAGACGCCGGGCCGTCAGATAGGGAACGACGCCGAAGCGCAGGGGCGTGACCGAGGCGCCGGCCAGCGTGGCGTAGCCGCTGCTCAGCAAGGTGGCAAGCTTGAGGAATTCACGCCGATCAAGCGTCATTATGGCAATACTCCAGAACGCCGGTTGGTCAGGTGCCAGATCTGGTCAATACCCATACTTTGCGGCTGTTGCTTGCGAGTTTAGCAAAATTGCTATTTTCATGACAGTCGTGGCGTATGTGATGTGATTGATGCTGCCGGGTATCTCGTGCAATATCAGGCTGCTCGATCCATTCTCGATAACTTATTGGAGCATTTCATGACAACACTCAACGCAGCCGGCCGCTTCCTGGTTGCCGCCTCGGCACTTCTGGTTTCTCTGGCCTTCGCGCCGGCACAGGCAGCAGATGAATATTACTTCTACGTCCAGAACAAGACGGATTCCCGCATCACCAAACTGCAGGTTTCCGAAGACAAGAAGACATGGGGCTATTTTGATATCGGCAAGGGCATTTCGCCCGGCAAGAAAGTCAAATTGACCTGGGATTCCAGCGCCAATGACGAAGAATGCGAACAATGGGTGCGCGCGGTGTTTGCCGATGGTTCGACCAGTGATGTCAGCAAGATGGACTTTTGCGAGGACCTGGATACGCCGATCGTATTCGAATGATGTGCCTGCGGGCGGAGCGATCTGCCCGCTATCTGGAGGTCTGACGGGCTTTGCCGCGCATCGCCCGGATCTCGAAATCGACGCTGTCGAGCATTTTGCCGCGTGCGTCGTGCAGGCTCAGCTGATGGCGCCCTGGTTGCGGCAGCCAGCTGGCCGGATTGCTGGCCCGAGCCAGCACCTTGCCATCGATTTGCCATTGCCAGCCGCGTTGTGCCGGGGCGGACAGGCGTAGCGGAATTCTCTGGCGGTCCGGCGGAATGTCCGGGTCGAGCGCGATCACCGTGCCGTCGGTCGGGTAGGTGATGCGCGCCAGCGTGTCGGCACGGGCGGCGCGGATGACGCCCATTTCGGTCCCCTTGAGGAACCATTCGCGGCGAGCCGCCTCGACTGCCGGTTCGAAACGGATGTCGCGTCCGACAACCGCCGGCGGTGCCGTTGGCGCCGTGCTGCTGGCAGTGCCGGCGCGCTGCAGCCGGTCCATCACTTCACGCCACACCGGCGCCGCGCCGGAGATGCCGGAAACGTCGTGCATCGGGCTGCCCGAGGCGTTGCCGACCCAGACGGCGACCGTGTAGCGACGCGAGAAACCGGCACACCAGTTGTCGCGCATGTCCTTGCTGGTGCCGGTCTTGACCGCCGACCAGTACGGCGTCGTCAGCCAGGATTCGAGGCCGAAGGTGCCGGCGCGGGCGGCGCGGTCGGCGAGGATGTCGGCAACGAGAAATGCCGCTGCCGGGGTGTCGACCGCACGCGGCTGGCCGGCGAAAACGCCCTCGCAGCCGCCCTGGCGGCATGGCGGAACAGTCGCGTCACGGGCCGGCACGGCGCGCAGCGGCGTCCACCGGCCGCCATTGGCCAGCGTCCGGTAGGCGTTGGCCAGCATCAGCAGCGAGATGTCGGCTGAGCCGAGGGCCAGGCTGTAGCCGTACCAGTCGCCATCTTCCTTCAGGCTGGCGAAACCGTGGGCCTTGAGCCTGTCCTGGAAGGCGTTGGCGCCGACGCGGACCAGCGTTTTCACTGCCGGCACGTTCAGCGAACCGGCCAGCGCATGCCGGGCGGAGACCCAGCCACGATATTCCGGGTCGTAGTTCTGTGGCGTGTACAGGCCGTTGCCGGTATCCAGCGACAGCGGCGCGTCGTCGATCAGCGAGGCCGGCGTCAGCAGGCGCCGTTCGAAAGCCTGCGCGTAGAGGAAGGGCTTCAGCGTCGATCCGGCCTGGCGCAACGCCGTCGCGCCGTCGACCTCGGCGGCGCCGGAGAGATCGCCGCTGGAGCCGACCCAGGCGAGAATTTCGCCGCTGGCGTTGTCGATGACCAGGACCGCGCCGTCCTCGGCGTTCTGCCGGCTCAGCGCCGACAGGTGACGACGCAGCGCGTCGCGTGCGAAAGCCTGGAGGTCGGCATCGAGACTGCTGCGCCGGTCGCGGCCAGGTTCGGCGAGCAGCTTGCGGGCGAGGTGCGGTGCCAGTTGCGGCGCTTCCGGGCGCAGGTCGCGCAGGTTGTTGTTGAGCGCCTGGAAGGTGAAGGCTTCCAGACCACGGCATTCGTCGGCCCGCTGCAGTTCGGTGAGCAGCGAACAGGCGCGGCGGGCGACGGTTTCCGGCGGCACGTTGGGCGCGCGCAGCAGCACTGCGGCGATCGCCGATTCGCGGTCGTCGAGGCCGTGCGGCCATTTGCCGAACAACGAGCGGCTCATCGCGGCGACGCCCTGCAACTCGCCGCGAAAGGCGACGAGGTTGAGATAGGCTTCGACGATGCGGCCTTTGCTCCAGCTGCGTTCGAGGCGCAATGCTGCGGTCGACTGGCCGATTTTGGCAAAAAAGCTGCGTTGACCGCGCCGTTGTCCGTCTTCCTCGATCAGCCCGGCCAGTTGCATGGTCAGCGTGCTGGCGCCACGCGTGCGGCTGCCGCGCAGGTTGTTCCAGGCGGCACTGCCGGCGGCCAGCCAGTCGACGCCGCCATGCTCCATGAAGCGCTTGTCCTCGGCCGCGATCACTGCCCGCAGCAGTGCCGGCGAGATATCGGCGAGCGGCGTCCACGCCAGCCGGCGGACCTGCATGTCGACGCGCAGGCTGTGCAGCGGCCGGCCGTCGCGGGCGAGCAAGGTGGCTTCCGACGGCCGGTAGGCGCTGCGGACCTCAGCGAACGATGGCAGCGCCACTGCCGGCAACGGTGCCAGCAGCGTGCATAACAGCAGGAAGACGCGGCGGATCAGCTGGCCCAGAGTTTTTTCCAGCCGTCGTGACCAAGGCGCTGCATGGTCTCGATGTTGCGCTCGAAGATCGATTCGGCCTCGGGGAAGGCGGCCACCGCACGGTCGATGCTGCTTTCGCGGAGCAGGTGCAGCGTCGGGTAGGGCGAGCGGTTGGTGAAGTTGGCGATGTCGTCCGGCTCGCAGCCGGCGAATTCGTATTGCGGGTGCAGGCTGGCGATCTGGAAGACGCCTTCCAGGTCGAGGTTGCGCAGCAGCGCGTTGGCTTCGGCGAGGAAGAAATGGTAGTCGAGGAAATTGGTCATCGCCCGCGGGTGGATCAGCAGCGTCGTGTCGAGTTGCGCCGGGGGCGTGGCTGCGAGCAGCGCAAATTCGGCGTCCAGTTCGGCGAGCAGTTCGTCGGCCGTGCTGGCTGCGGTCAACGCGTAACGGACCTGCTTTTTGACGAAGACGCTCTTTGCGAACGGACACAGGTTCAAGCCGATGACTGCGCGTTCCAGCCAGGATTGCGTGTCTGCGACGATGTGTTCGGCATCGGATTCGGTGTAGGGGTGGAGCAACGGATACATGCGCAGGTACCTTGGCGGAGATGCACCGTATTCTAGCCCGCCGGCTGGCGGATGTCGTACATGCAACACCGGCTTGCCAGCGGATGCCACGGTAACAGGGCGTTCCGGCCAGATGCCGGGCTGGCATTGCTCTTGCATCGCTGCTGCATCCGCCAACCCGAGTTCCGATCATGAACGCCAGTGACCGTATCCCCTACCAGTGCATTTCTCCCGTACAGGCTGTCGAACTGCTGCGCCAGGAAGTCAGTCTGACCATTTTCGACGTGCGCGATCTGGTCAGTTACCGCCAGGGCCACATTGAGGGTGCCGCCCAGCTTTCCGAGGAGCGCGTGCTGGCCTGGATCAAGCGTCTGCCGAAAGAGCAGCCGTTGCTGATCTACTGTTACCACGGTAACGCCAGCCAGACCTATGCGCAGATGTTCAGCGATTTCCGTTTCCAGCGCGTGTTCAGCGTCGACGGCGGTTACGAAAAGCTGGTGGCGGCGCTGGCATGACCAAGAAGTTCTACATGACGCCCGGTTCGTGCTCGACCGGCATCCATATTCTGCTCGAAGAATGCGGTCTGGTGTTCGAGGCCTGGATCATCAATCTGCTGGCCGGTGACCAGTACAAGAAGGATTATCAGGCGATCAATCCCAAGGGCACGATTCCGGCGCTGGTGCTCGACGATGGCACGGCGCTGACCGAATTTTCGGCGATTGCCTGGTGGCTGGCGCGTAGCTACCCGAAGCGCAAGCTGCTGCCGGCCGACATTGCCGGTGAGGTGCGCGTGCTCGGCTGGCTCAACTACATCGTCCATACGCTGCACACGCAAGGTTTTGCCCGCATTTTCACGACCGAGCGTTTTGCGCCGAGTTCCTGCGACCATGAATCGGTGCAGGCACAAGGCCGCCAGATCATCGACCAGGGATTTGCCTTGATCAATCGCGAACTTGCCGGCCGCAACTGGCTGGCCGACGATTTCGGCATTGCCGACGCAGCGCTGTTCTACGTCGAGTTCTGGGCAGTGCGCACCGACATCCCGCTGCCCGAACATTGCGCCGCCCACTACCGGCGCATGCTGACGCGGCCGGCGGTACGCCAGGTGCTGGCCGAAGAGGGCTACGCCTCGGCGCTGCGCTGAAGGATTGGCGCGGACGGCCGCAATCCGTTAAATTGCGCGGCGATCCCCCAGCAAGGAAGCGCCCGTGTTCTACGTCGTCGAAAGCAGCAAGTCGTTCCAGGAAGTCGTCTTCGATCTGGAGCCGGTGGTTCAGCGCCTCGGTTTCGTCGTTCTGCATCGTCACGATTTGGCGGAAATCCTCTATCGCCGCGAGATCGGTATCGACGAGGAATGCATGGTGTTCGATATTGCCAACTACCGCCATCTGGAACGCTTGCTGGCCTGCGGGCTGCGACTTTCGGCGCTGTTGCCCTGGCGGATTTCGGTTTTTACCGAGAACGGTGTCACCCGTCTGGCGTTGTTGCGTCCCGAGACCCTGCTGGCCCCGCCCGGGAGCGACCCGGTACTGGCCCGTCTGGCGGCCGAGATGGAAGAAAAAATGGTGCAGATCGTCGACGAAGCGCGCTAGCTTTTTCGACTCGATGCCCTTAGGTGCGGTGTCGCACCGATTGTCTTCGTCACCTGTTCTATAACTCCGTCCAGCAGCATCGCTGCCTGTCCATTTCGGGACAGGGCTTAACGGAGAAGAACAATGAACCTGAATTTCAGACCATGGGTTGCGCTAACGATGTTATGCGCAGCCACCATGTTTGGCGCTTATGGCTGCAGCAGCCTGAAAACGCCGGCTACTGCCGATGTCGCGGTATCGAAGGCCGCTGTGGATAACGCAGCTGGTGCCGATGGCGCGGAATACGCTCCGGTCGAGATGCGTCTGGCCCGGGAAAAGCTCGCGCTGGCCAACAAGGCGCTGGCTGACAAGGATTACCAGCTGGCTTCCCAACTGGCCAACGAAGCCCGAGCCGATGCCAGGCTGGCGCAAGGCAAGGCCAATTCAGCCAAGGCCCAGGCGGCAGCCACCGCGCTCGAATCCGATATCCGGGTTCTTGATGAAGAACTGCAACGCATCCGCAATTAAGCCGCAGCACACTTTTTGTGCCAGAAGTCATGAAGGAAAAATCCATGAAAAATCGTATTGTCATGCCAGCCATGCTGGCAATTGCCGCCCTGCTTGGCGCCTGTACGTCCATGCCGCGAACGACCAGCCTGCTGGACCAGACGCATGTCGAGTATCGGGCGGCGCAAAATAATGCTGATGTCGGCAGTCATGCAACGCTGGAATTGAAACAGGCCGGTGAGGCGCTGGCGCTTGCCGATACTGCCGCTGCCAATCGCGACAGTGCGGAGCGCGTCGATCAACTGGCCTATCTGGCCCGGCAGAAAGTTGCGCTTGCCCAGGAAGTAGGCAAGCGCAAGGCCGCCGAAAGCGATGTTGCCAAGTCGGGAAAAATGCGCGATGAAATGCGCCTGGCGCAACGCACCAACGAAGCGGATCGCGCACATCTGACAGCCGATGCGGCGCGCCGTGACACGGCCGAAGCCAACGTCCGGGTTGCCAGGCTGGAGGCGCAACTGGCCGATCTGGCAGCGAAGAAGACCGAGCGCGGAATGGTCATCACCCTTGGCGATGTGCTGTTCGCAACCGACCAGCACCAGTTGAACGAGCAAGGTATGGTCACGATCCGGAAATTGTCGCAATTCCTTCTGCAGCACCCTGCGCGCAGCGTGCTGATCGAGGGGGTCACAGACAGCACCGGCGGTATTCGCCATAACCAGCGATTGTCCGAGCGTCGAGCCGGTGCCGTTGCACGTAGCCTGATCGATCATGGCATCGCCCGCAAACGCATCGAGACGCGTGGTTATGGCCAGGAATATCCGGTGGCTTCGAATGCCACGACGACTGACCGCCAGTTGAACCGGCGTGTCGAAATCGTGCTTTCCGAAGATGGTGGCAGGGTCAAGCCGCGCTGAAGGAAAACTGCGATCCGCGTGTCGCGATGGATGACGCCCTGCTGATGCCCTGTCAGCAGGGCGTCATTTCGTAATGTGGGTGTTGTGCCAGTGTGCGCAAGACGTAATCGGCAATTTCCCTGGGCAACAGGGCGGATTCCCCGGCGAAGGCGGCATGCAGTCCTGCCACATCGACACGCGCTTCCTGTTGCAGGATCGGCGAGCCCTTGTGCCTGAGCGGGCGTCCCTCACCGTCGTCTACCGTCGTATGGGAAAAGCCGCTCTGCGGCAGCCAGCGCAGGGAGCGTTGCTGGCGTGGCTTGTCGTAGCAGAGCTCGAAACCGGCTGGGGTTTCGTCATCTTCCAGCCAGACGATCAGGTCGAATTCCCGGGAATGAAACCAGCGGCGCTTTTTTTCGCCAGGAATCTGGCGAACATGGATGTTTTCTTTCATTGTGACTCCGGCGTCCGCACGCCCGTGCGTGCGTGATTGGAATCTGCCGTTGCCCCGATGAGGTGTTGTCTGGCGGCACATGCGCCGATCGAATGGAAGGCGCGCGCCGATCACCGGGCAACAGCAGAACTGGCGCCATGGTAGTTGACAATGACATATGACACAAGGATTTCAATCGGCGACTGTCATCCGCTGGTTCGGCAATTCTCCGTAGACATCCGGCGCGTACATCGCCTCGACCCGCGTCGGCGGCATGGCGAAGTCGCCAGCGTTGTTCAGGCGCACGGTGTAGGCGATCTGCGTGCGGCCGCGCGGCAGCACTTCGTAGTAGCCACGCCAGGCGCTGAAACTGCGTTCAATGAAGCTGGGCCAGCGGCCTTCGCGGGCGTCGCTTTCGCCCTGCGTGGCGATGGCCGAGTCGCGGCCGTCGCCGTCGCCGAGGATGCGCGCGCCAGCCGGGATCGGGTCGCTGATCGCCACCCAGCTCATGTCGTGCTCGGCGTCGATGCTCAGCGTCACCCGCCACAGGTCGCCACGGCTGAACTTGCCCGGCGTCTTCTGTTGCAGCGGTGTCAGTTGCCGGTTGATGCGGTAACCGGCGTAACGCGGTGGGCCGTCGGGGATCGCCGCCAACACCTGGGCGTTGGCCCAGGGCTTGCCGCTGCCGGCGTGGCTGAGCGACAGCGCGTCGTCCTTGCCGGGTTTGGCCGGCCAGGGCAGCGCGAGTGGCTTACCGTCGGCGGTCTTCCAGTCGAATTCGGCGCTGGCCGGGGCCAGCGTTGCCTTGGTGACGCCGGTCACCGCCTCGCGCTCGAACTTCTGCGCGAAGCGGTCGAGCGTCACTCGCGCCCAGGCGTTGGCCGTGGTCGTCAGCCAGCGGCCGCGCTGCTGGCGTTCGAGCGCGCCCTGCAGCAGGCGCGGCAGGTCGGCCTGCCAGTCGGCGTCGTCGAACATCGCCTCGATCAGGCGGAAAGCGTTGGCGTCGGCGCTGGCCATCATCCACCAGCCGTAGTCGGCACGCTCATTGGCGAAGACCAGCCGGCTGCCGGCGTAGCCGAGGCGGTTGCGCAGTTCCTGGCGGGCGGCGGCGTATCTGGCGTCGCGCTGCGGCAGCTCGGGCAGCGCCTTGAGCACCAGCGTCCAGTCGATCAGCGCCGCGGTTGGCAGCAACAGCGGGTCGATGTCGAGCGCTGCTGCCGCGCGCTGCGGCTTCTCGCCCTGGCGGACCAGCGCCTGCATGGCGTTGAGCCGGCGGTGCAGGCGCACGTCGCCGGCAAAGCCGGGCGCCCATTCGTCGCGCTTCAGGCGCCCGTCGACGAAGGCGTTCAGGCCCTGCAGCATGCGCCGGCGGCTGTCTTCTGGCAGCGTGAAGCCGGCCAGCGTGACCACGTCGAGCAGGTAGGCGGTCAGCGTCGGGCTGCCGCTCAGGCCGGGGAAGTAGGCGGCCAGGCCGTTGTTGTCGAGGTAGCCGGGCAGGGTGTCGGCGATCTGCTGCCAGCGCGCCGGGTCGTGCAGGCCGACCGCGACCGAGGTTTTCTGTTCCAGGCAGGCGTAGGGGTAATCGGCGAAGAAGCGCAGCAGGCCGGGCGGCGGTGTCGCCAGCTTGGGCGACAGCGCGACCTCGAGGCCGCCCTTGTCGGGCAGCGCGCCGGTCGGTTGCGTTACCGGCAGGCGGGTGTCGCCGTCGACACGCAGGAAGCTGGCGTGCTGGACGGTGACCGGCACGGCAGGCGCCACCTGCTGGGTGATGCGCAGCGTGTCGCTGGCCTTGCCGCCATCTTCGCGGGCGGCGAATTCCCAGGTTTCCGCGCTGATGCCTTCTCCAGCCTGCATCGGCCAGCGCAGTTCGCCGGCGCTTTCCGGTGCCAGCGTCAGTTTCTGCGCAGCCAGCGTTTTTGCCCCGCTCTTGCCGTCGACCGTGAGATTCATCGCCTGGGCGGTGCCGTTGCGCAGCGTCAGTGTCGCCGTGTAGCGGTCGCCCTCGCGGACCAGCGGCGGCAGGCCGGAGATGATCTGGAGATCCTGTTTGGTCCTGATCGTCGCGCTGCCGGTGCCGAACAATGCGCTGCCGGCGCTGGCGATGGCGACCAGCTTGAACTCGCTGAGCGAGTCGTTGATCGGTACGCGGATGGTCGCGTTGCCGCCGGCATCGAGCACCACCTTGGGCTGCCACAGCAGCAGCGTGTCGAACAGTTCGCGCGCCGGTGCCTTGCCACCACCGCCGCCCGGCGGCAGCGCCTTCTTGCCGAAGTGGCGCTTGCCGATGACCATGCCTTGCGCGGTCGCGGTTTCGACCGCATAGCCACGTGTCGGCAGCATCGCTTCGAGCAGGTTCCAGGTGTCGTTCGGGCGCAGTTCGAGCAGCGCCTGGTCGACGGCGGCGAAGGCGACCTCGCTGCCGGCCGGCAGCGGCTTGCCGTCGGGCGTGCTGACGCGGATTTTCACCGTTGCCTGCTCGCGCGGCTTGTAGTCGGCTCTGTCGCTGCTGACGTCGACCTTGAGCTGGAAGGCTTCGGTGCCGACGGCGATCTCGGCGAGGCCGATGCGGTACGAAGGCTTGGCCAGGTCGACCATGGCCGTCGGCTGGTCCGGGTTCCACCAGGCGCGGAACCAGGCCAGCGGCTCGCGCCAGCCCCACTGGAACAGGCTGTACCACTTCAGCGGCTCGACCCGGCCACGGACGACCAGCACCGAGATGAAGGCGTTCGGCCCCCATTCGCCGCGCACCGGCACTTCCACCGTCGGCTTGAAGCGCGACAGCGGCTGGACGAAGCTTTCGAGGATGCCGCCGGCTTCGACCGAAATCAGCGCGGTGGCTTCGCGGAACGGCGTGCGCACCTGGAAGCGGGCGGTTTCGCCGGCGGCCCAGGCCTTCTTCTCCGGAATCACGTCGATGCGGTCCTGATTGCCGGCGGCGAACCACAGGTCACCGCCACCGGAAACCCAATAGCTGGTGCCGGCGCGGGCGACGTTGCCCTTGACGTCGCGGGTCTCGGCGAGCAGGTAGATGGCGCCGGGATCGGCGACGGTGAGCTCGCACAGCAGCAGGCCACGGCTGTCGGTCTGGCCAGCGCAGACCTCGCCGAGGTCGCGGTAGTCCTGGGTGTTCTCGTAGGCGTAGAAGCCGCCGACGATGCGCCGCCGGTGGCTGCTGTCGATGCGGCGCTTGGCGGTGACCTTGACCGCCTGCCCGGCCACCGGTTTGCCGGTATTGTCGAGCACCACCGCCTGCAGCCGGTTGCTGCTGCCGCCGCTGGCCCAGTCGGCGACCTTGACGCCGATTTCCAGCGCCGCCGGGCGCAGGTCGACCAGGCCGCGGATGGTCTGGATTTCGCCATTCGGGTCGGCGAAACTCATTTCGGCGTAGAGCTCGGCCGGGCCGCTTGGCTTCGCCGGCAACGGCACTTCGAGACGACCGGCACCGCTGGCGTCGAGCTTGAGTTGCTGCTTGTCGAGGACCAGCGTTTCCTCGTTCTGCTCGCCGTCGACCGCGAAAGCTGCGCGTGCTTCGTCGTCGAAGCCGACGTTGAAGCGGTAATCGCCGTAGCGCGCGTGGTGCACCCAGCGCGGGCGTAGCGTCGCCGAGACTTCAACCTCGGCGTTCTTCGCTGCACCTCCGTTGAGGAAGGACAGGCCGAGCGCCAGCGGTACCTTGCTGACTGCGATCTGCCGCGTCGGCACGCCCTGGACGCTGCCGGTGAACACCGGCAGGCGGAAGTCGGCGACGCGGAATTCGCTGCTGTAGATCTCGCCGTCGGCGCCGCCCTGGAGGACGATCTGCCAGGTGCCGAGCTTGGCCGACTCCGGCACTTTCCAGGCGTTGACCGCGCTTGCCTGGGCGTCCCAGGTGATCGGCTGGGTGAATTCGGTGCCACTCTCGTTGTGGCGCAGGACCAGTTTGTTCGGCAACTTGTCCACCGCCGGCAGCGAGAAGCCCCCGCTGTCGCGGCTGCGCGCCAGGTGCTTGACCGACAGCGTCTGGCCGGGGCGGAACAGGCTGCGGTCAAGAACGCCGTGGATGCGCAGCGGACTGTTGTCGCCCCAGCTATAGACGCCGAAGCGCCACGGCTCGATGCCTTCGTTCCAGTCCGAGCGCACGAAGCTGAAATCGCCGCCGCTGCGGGCGCTGGCGAACAGGAAACGGTCGCCGTCGCAGTACGGATTGTCGAGCGCCTGATCAATCTTCGCCCGGCCGAGCGCGTCGGTCTTGCCCTGCCACAGTTGCTTGCCGGCGCAGGTCGACACGCGGACCTCAGCGTCGGCCACCGGCTTGCCGGAATCGAGCGCGGTGACCCAGACCAACGCGTTGTCCTGGCCGATCTTCAGATGTACGGCGAGGTTGGTGACCAGCGCGGCGCTGCGCACGTACATCGGCTTGGGCGTTGCCAGCAGCGCGTTGCCGAGCAGCCGGCTCTCGATCTCGACGATGTGGTAGCCGGGCTTGGTCAGCGGGATGCCGATCACCTCGAATTCGGTGCTGCCGCCGGGCTTGGGCAGTTCCTGGCGGGTGACGCCGGGGCGTTTGGCGAGGAAGGACAGTTCGCGGGCGTAGTAAGGGTCGTAGCGTTCCTCGGGCTTGCCGTCGACGATGACCTTGTATTTGTTGCTCTGTTGCTCGAACTTTGCCAGCGTGCGCATTGCCGCGATCACGTCGGCGTCGTCGGTCAGCCGCTGGTCGCTGAAGCGGTGGCTGCCGGGCAGCGCCAGGCCGGCGGTCTTCAGGCTGGCTTCGACGTTGCGCAGCGTCACCGGCAACAGCCCGCCTTCCTTCAGTTCGACGATGCCGAAGTCGCCGGGGAACTTTGCCAGCGGCGGCAGCGCGCCGGTGCGGAAGGCAAGCGGGAACTTGGCGCCATTGCTCAGCACGCGGCCGGCTTCATCCTTCAGTCCAGCCGGCAGTTCGAGTTTCAGTTCGGCGTGTTGCGGCAGCGGGCCGGGGAAGCTGATGCTGTCGAATACCGCCTGCGGATTCTCGCGGTCCAGCGGCTGCGGCGGGCGTGCGCCTGCTGCGGTCGACAGGCGGATTTTGTCGAAAAACTTCACGTCGACCGCAGCACTGAAGTTCAGCCGGATTGCCGACAGCGGCGAACACGGCGCGCCGGCCTTTTCGCGTTCGCACGACAGGCTGGCGGTGAAAGGCTCACGCACGCTGTAGACGAAGGCCTGTTCCTTGTCGGCCGGCGTGCCGTTGTGTGCCTTGATGCCTTTGCCCCAGACCAGTTTCATCTTGCGCCCGGCCGGCAGGTTTTCGCTGCAGGCGACGACGATGGCATGGCCAGGCATGTCGGTCTGACCGATGACTTCCTGGCGCACCGCAGCGGCCACCGGCCGTGCCGGGATGCGCTGGCCGACGCCGTCGGCTTCGCACCAAAGGTGGTTCGCCAGCGACGCCGGGTCGAGCGGGCCGCCGCCGTCGATGACGAAGGCCTGGTCTTCCTCGATCAGCGCGCCGGCACTCGGCCGGATGCGCCAGGGGCGCGGTGCGGCGCCGGTGAATTCGAAACGCTGCTTGCCGCTGATGGCTTCGCCGTTTTTTGCGGTCAACCCGCCGTTGACCGTAAAAATGCAGCGCTCGCCCGGCTGCAGCGAGCGGCTCGGGCGCCAGGTCCAGGTTTGCGTGTCCTGCCAGCGACCTTCGCCGCTGATGCCGGCGCAGTCGATGGCAAACGGTGTCGGTGCGTCGGCGGCGCCGAGCGCGACGATGTCGCTGCTGAAACGTGCACTGACCTGGGACAGGCTGCCGACCGGGCCTTGTGGCTGGAACTGACGGACGCTGGCGGCGTGGGCGCCGGTGACGAAGGACTGGGTGACGAAGAACAGGGCGGCGATGGGCAGCAGGCGGGAAATTCTCATGGCGGGCTTTCGGGAGGTGACGCTCAGGCCTGGCTGGCGCGGATGTTCAGGGTGAAGTGGCTGCCTTTTCCTGGCTCGCTGTCAACTTGCAGGCTGCCACCCATGGCTTCGGCCAGTCGGCGGCTGATTGCCAGGCCCAGGCCGGTGCCGCCGAATTCACGGGCGTGCGATCCGTCGGCCTGGGTGAAGGCGGCGAAGATCTGCTGCTGTTTCTCCGGTGCGATGCCGATGCCGGTGTCGCTGACCGATATCCACAGCATGTCTGGCAGCTGATGCCAGGCACTGATCAGGATCTCGCCCTCGCGGGTGAACTTGACGGCATTGCTGACCAGGCTGGTCAGGGCCTGGCGCAGGCGGACCGGATCTCCGATCAATTGGGCAGGCAGGTCGGGCGCCAGCGTCGTCCGGATTTTCAGCGATTTGGCATCGGCCGCCGGGGTGAACAGCGCGGCAAGATCGTGGATCAGCGTGGCCGGATCGAAGGGCACGTGGTCGAGTACCAGACTGTGCGATTCGATTTTCGAGTAATCGAGAATCTGGTCGAGGATGGTCAGCAAGGAGGTTGCCGAGTTGCGCACGATATTCATCTGGCGCTGCTGTTTTTCGTCGAGCGTCGAGCGCAGCAGGACATCGGTCATGCCCAGCACGCCGTTCATCGGCGTGCGCAACTCGTGGCTCATGGTGGCGAGGAAGGTTGTCTTGGCCAGAGAGGCGGCTTCGGCATTTTCTTTGGCGGCGAGCAGTTCCGCTTCGTGCAGCTTGCGTTCGGTGATGTCTGCGGTGACGCCGACGTAGTGCGTCAGCCGACCGTTGTCGTCGAGTACTGCGTTGATGTTCAGGAGACCGGTGTACAGCCGGCCATCCTTGCGTTTGTTGATGATTTCACCGTCCCAGTGGCCGCTGGTGAGAACGCTTTGCCACATTTTCTGGTAATAGGCCTGATCGTGCAGGCCGGAGGCGAGCAGTCGGGGATTGCGGCCGATGACCTCGGCGGTGCTGTAGCCGGAAATGCGTTCAAAAGCCGGGTTGGCGGCCAGAATGTCGCCGTCCGGCGTGGTCAGGAAGACCGCGTTGTTGGTCGCCTCGAAGACGCTGGCGGCCAGCCGGCGTTGTTCGGAGAGTTCGCGTTCCTTTTGTTCCAGGCGCTGCTGACGTCGCCAGACCAGGATGGCAGCTGCGGTCAACGCGAAAAGAATCGGAAAAACGACCAGCGCCAGACGCCGGGCTTCGCTGCGCCACCGTCCGAGGATGGCTTCCTGGTCCATGTGTACGGCAACCAGTGCCGGAAAACGGCTGGAGCCGCGATAGGCGGTGAGCACCTTGGCGCCATCGGGCAGGGTTTGCGCCAACTGGCCAGCATCGTGATGGATCAGCCACTCGTGCACGCGGCCGGCGGCATTGCTCTGGCCGGGCTGCTCGCCGGCACGCGAGGAAAGCAGCAGCAGGCCGTCGAGGCGCAGGATCTGGACATGCCCGTCGCCTGCCGGCAGCAGTTGTGAAAAATGGAGCGTGAAATATTCCGGATTGATCGCCGCGACAACCCAGTACGGGGTGCTGTTGCCACCAATGCGCCGCAAGACCGGGATGAAGGATGGCTGTTTGTTGCTTGCCGTCGGCACACTGGTCTTTGCCGCGCCATCGACGAGGTCGCGACCCTGCCAGAGCGCGCCGATATGGATCATCGACGAACTGGCGGAAAGATCGGGAAAGAAGCCATGCATCGTCAGTTCGGTGCCGACATTGCCCGGGCTCGAACTGAACAGCACCGTCCCCTGGGCATCGGTCAGCGACAGCGAGCGCAGGTACGGAGCCTTGCGCAAGGCATCGTTCATCTGGGCGGTGAAGCGCTCGTCGATCGGCGCACCGCTCTGGCCCGGCGCCAGTCCCAGAGCGACGAGTTCGATTATTTCCAGCGTTTGCGTCAGATGCTTCTCGAAATTCCGCGCATGTGTGGCGGCTTCATTCAGACCGGTTTTCAGCGCTGCATCGCGCAGTTGCCAGAGCGTGAAGCTGTAGGCCGCCAGCCAGCCCGTGATCAACACGATCAGGGCGATGAACAGGGCACTGCGGCGATGGATGGTCGGCATGGCCGGTGTTTCGTTTGATCAGCGGAAAACGATCGGTTCGAGGCGGTGGCGGACGGCATTGGTCATCAGGCGGCCGTCCCGCTTCATGGCGGCGAGAAAACGCTCGACATACTGGAAGAAGGCGTCGTCTCCCGGTGCCATCGCCCAGGCGTAGCGTGTGCTGTGATAAAGCGAGGGGGGCGAGACGAGGCGGGCCCAGTCGCTGTTGTCGAGCATGCGGCGGCTGTAGGGAAAATCCGTCATGAAAACGTCGGCACGGCCGCTCTGGACTTCGTATTCACGTGCATGCGGGGTTTCCAGGACGCGCAGTTCTGCCTGTTGCAGCTTTTCCTTCATCACGGGTTCGTGCAGGGTGCCCTTGGCCACGGCAACCGCGATGCCGGGTTTGTCGATGTCTTCCCAGTCGTTGATGCGTGGATTGGTGCGCGTGGTGATCGCGTAGATGTCGCTGGCCAGATAGGGGCGGGTGAAGCGCAGATGCGCCTCGCGGGCTGGCGTGATGCCGATGGCGAACATGGCGATGTCGCAGCGGTCGGCCTCGATGTCATCGATCAGCGTGGCGAAGGAACTGTCGACGAATTGGGTACGCACGCCCAACTGCCTGGCCAGATTGCGCGCATTGTCGACATCGATGCCGGAGAGCTGTCCGGTCTTCGGGTTGCGAAAGGAAATGCCGTAATAATCCGGCCAGATGCAGACCCGCAGGGTACCGTCGGCAGCAATGCGTTCCAGACGGTCGGCGGCAAACGCCTGCAGCGGCGCAGCGAAGATGGCGATCAGGCTCGCCAGCAGCAGGGGGGCAAGGCGCAACAGTCGGTGCATGCACATGGAGTCCGGCAAATGATTGCACCGAGTGTAACTGCTAATTAGTCCCGCGTCATGCTGAGCCGGCCAGCTCGGCGTCGGGCTGCGCCTTTCCGGCTTATTCCGCTTCTGCCTGTCGGGCAGCCTGGATCATTTCTTCCGGAGCACCGAGGCGTTCGAGCAGGTTGCTGTGGCCGATATGCAGCATTTCCTCGATGGCCCGAAAATCATCGGGCAGGGCCGCATCGTGCCAGCCATTGGCCGAATGCCGGGCAAGATTGACCGCCAGGTTGACGTTTTTCACGTTCAGCGACTCGGCGTCGGCCGGATTGAGCAGTGACAGCAGCAGTTCCGGCAGCCCCCACTGCTCGACCAGTTCGTTCATGATTTCGGACAGCGGGGCGCCGAATACCTCTTCCTGGACTGCGCGGGTGCGCAATCCGGGATTGGCGTTCAGGCGCTCGCGGGCGCGTGTCGCCAGCGCCGGGGCAAAGCAGTACATCAGGATTTCGACAAAGTCGTGGAGCAGTGCCGCCAGCGAGATTTCCTCGTAGCGGGTGTTCTGCCGCAGCAATGCCCAGTCGCGCGCCCAGGTCGAGGCGTGGCGGGAACGGGCAATGACCTTGAGCAGCCCGAGCATGGCCTTGGGGTGGCCCTTCAACTGATGCTCGATGATCGGCAGTTCCTGGCAGCTGTCGAAGAACTTCATTGTGCCGATCATCACCAGCGAACGTTCGATCGTCGTGATCTCGGCATTCTGGCGCTGTGAGCGGTTTTCCTTCATGTAGCGGAAAACGCGCAGCGTCATCAGCGGGTCGTGTTCGACGATGTTGGCCAGTGCCCGGGTGTTGATCGTCTCCGCGTTGTCGCGCAATTCCGCCAGCCGGGTCGCGGTCAGCCGCAGGATCGGCAACTCGACCTCCTTGAAGTGCTCGACCCAGGCGTTGGCACCGGGGAAGGGAAAATCGATCATCAGGGTCATCAGCGCAGCCCTCCGCGATCTTGGCTCATCGGTTGAACAACTTCTTCAGGAAACTCTCGACATAGGCTGGTCGTACCGGCTTGACGATGTAGCCGCTGGCACCGAGACCGGCTGCCTGCTGGACCAGTGTCCGCGAGGTATCGCCGGTGACCATGACCACCGCAGTATTCGGGCTGATCTCACGGATTCTCGGCAGGGCATCGAGCCCGGACATGATCGGCATGTTGACGTCCAGAAAAAGCACACTCGGCTGGTGTGCCTTCGCCGCGCGGATGGCTTCCTCGCCATTGGCGGCCTGGGCGACGATGTTCATCCCCAGTTCGCTCAGCACCCCTTTGAGCAACAGGCGGATTGAGCTGTTGTCGTCGACAATGATGGCGGTCGGCCGGGGGCGGGCGCCAGTCTGGCGTGGCGGAGGGGCGGACTGGCTGGGCTGGTCCGCACGTGTTGCCTGCTGCCTGACCTCACTGACCTGGCGCAGTTCGTCGAGCACCTGTTTTTGTCCGAAGGGTTTGCGCAGGAAGCCGGATGCACCGGCATCGGCAGCCCGTTTCTCGATATCGGCATCTTCCGAGCCGGTCATGAAAACCACGTCGATTTCAGGAAAGGCGCCGTTGATTTCCTTCAGGATTTCCAGGCCATCACGTCCCGGCAACTGGTAATCGAGGCAGACGGTGGTCGGCGAAAGCTTGCGTATCGCCTCCTGTATGCCGTCCCCGTTTTCCTGGGCGCCGACCACGACGTAACCTTGGGTGCCGAGTAGTGTGGCAAGCAGGGTGCGCATGGAGGCGTTGTCTTCGACGATCAGAACTTTCATGAATGTTTTGCGGGGGCTTATGGTTTATGGGCATTCAGCTGCATTCGAGCTTGCAGTCAGCGCCTATGTTAACCGCGAAATGCCCGGCGCAGACAGGCAAAAACGACAATGCCCCATTTCGGGGGCATTGTCGTCTGTGTGGCAGGACAGGCCTCAGAGAATCATCCCCGCCCCAACCGTATTGTTGTTGCTCTCATCAATGATGATGAAGGCCCCGGTTCCCCGGTTTTCCAGGTAAGGGTCGGCGAACAGCGGCTGGGCGAGTTTGAACGTCACCTGGGCGATGTCGTTCATCGCCAGCTTTTCCGCCGCGACCTTTTCCAGCGTGTTCACGTCGAGTCGATGGTCGATGGCCGCCAGCTTGGCTTTCGAGTCGCGCGTGGTGTGGCGGATCAGGTAGGTGCGGTTGCGGTCCATCGGGGTTTCGGCGAGCCAGCAGACAGTGGCTTCGATCTGCTTGACGGCGGCCGGGACTTCGCTGGATTTGACGATCATGTCGCCGCGCGAGGTGTCGATTTCGTCGGCGAGCAGGATGGTCACGGATTGTTCGGTGATGGCTTCCGGGATATCGACGCCGCCGATCTGGATGGCTTTTACGGTCGACGTCAGGCCGGAGGGCAAAACGGTGACGGCGTCGCCGACCTTCAACGTGCCGGCCTCGACGCGGCCCATGAAGCCGCGGTAGTCGTGCAGGTCCGGGTTGGCGGAATCTTGCGGTCGACACACGTATTGGACCGGAAAGCGGAATTTCTCGGTGTGCTCGGTGTGGGCGGCCGGTGTTTCTTCCAGGATGTCGAGCAAGGTCGGGCCGTCGTACCAGTTCAGCTTGTCGCCACGGTCGACGATCATGTCGCCATTGAGCGCCGACAGCGGGATGAAGCGGACGTCCTCGATGCCCAGCTTGCCGGCGAATTCGAGGTAGTCGGCCTTGATCTTTTCGTAGGTGGCTTGCGAGTAATCCACCAGGTCCATCTTGTTGACCGCCACCAGCAGGTGCGGAATGCCGACCAGCGATGCCAGCTTGGAGTGGCGGCGGGTCTGCGTGAGGATGCCCTTGCGCGCATCGATCAGGATGATGGCGAGGTTGGCAGTGGACGCGGCGGTGACCATGTTGCGCGTGTACTGCTCGTGGCCCGGGGCGTCGGCGATGATGTACTTGCGCGTGCCGGTGGAGAAATAGCGGTAGGCGACGTCGATGGTGATGCCCTGTTCGCGCTCGGCCTGCAGGCCGTCGGTGAGTAGCGACAAGTCAACCGCGCCCATGCCGCGCTTTTCGGAGGTTTTGGCGATGGCCGACAGGGTGTCGGCGAGGATGGTCTTGGTGTCGAACAGCAGGCGGCCAATCAGCGTGCTCTTGCCGTCATCGACGCTGCCGCAGGTGAGGAAGCGGAGCAGGCCGTGATCTTCGAATTGTTCGCGGGCGGACATCAGAAATACCCTTCTTTCTTGCGTTGTTCCATGGAGGCTTCGCTGGTCTGGTCATCCAGACGCGTGGCGCCGCGTTCGGTAATGGTGGTGGTGGCGGTTTCGAAAACGATCTTCTCGACGTTGTCGGCATCCGACTCGACCGGCGCCGTGCAGGAGATGTCGCCGACGGTGCGGAAGCGCACCTGCAGGTCGATGATTTCCTCGCCGGCCTTGGGCAGGTTGGTCAGTTCGCCGTTCATCAGCGGTACATTGACCGGCACGATGGAGCCCTGGCGCAGTACCACCGGACGTTTGTGGGCGAAGTAGATGCTCGGCAGTTCGAGCTTTTCGCGCTCGATGTATTGCCAAACGTCCATTTCCGTCCAGTTCGAGATCGGGAAGGCGCGGATATTCTCACCTTTGTGGCTGCGGGCGTTGTACAGGCTCCACAGTTCCGGACGCTGGTTCTTCGGGTCCCACTGGCCGAATTCGTCGCGGAAACTGAAGATGCGTTCCTTGGCGCGGGCTTTTTCCTCGTCGCGGCGGGCGCCGCCGATGCAGGCGTCGAAGCCGAATTCCTCGATGGCTTCGAGCAGCGTCACCGACTGGTGCTTGTTGCGCGATTCGCCTTCATGCTTGAGGACGACCGTGCCGCGCTTCATCGAGTCTTCAACGGAGCGGACGATCAGGCGCTCGCCCAGTTCGGCGGCGCGCTTGTCGCGGAAGGCGACGACTTCCCGGTAATTGTGGCCGGTATCGATATGCATCAGCGGGAAGGGGAACTTGCCCGGGCGGAAGGCTTTTTCGGCGATGCGCAACATGCAGATCGAGTCCTTGCCGCCGGAGAACAGCAGCACCGGGTTGGCGCACTGGCCGGCGACTTCGCGCATGATGTGGATGGCTTCGGCTTCGAGCCAGTCGAGATGGGAGAGCGTGGAGCGTTGGGTCATTGCAGGTGATCCGCAGGGATGGTCGAATGTTTCGAATGGAGCGCATTGTAGCAAGTGCTTAATATTCAATTAAGAACATGAGTGCATCTTGTTATTCGTTTTTTGAATAAAATGTCAGTCGACCGCAGCAGAATGCGGCCTATCACCATGCTGTGATAGATTCGAGGCATGACCACGATCAGCACACTCTTCCTGCTGGCGGGCCTGCTGCTCTTCATCAGCGTCCTGGCCAGCACCGTTTCCGCGCGCCTGGGACTGCCCCTGCTGCTGCTCTTCCTGATTGTCGGCATGCTTGCTGGCGAAGAGGGGCCGGGCGGCATCATGTTCAGCGATTTCTTCACCGCCAACTTGATCGGCCAACTGGCGCTGGCGGTGATCCTGCTCGATGGCGGCTTGCGTACACGCACCGAAAATTTTCGCGTTGCGCTGAAACCGGCCGCCGTACTGGCGACCTGGGGGGTCATCGGCACGGCCGCGTTGCTCGGTGTGTTTGCCACCTGGGCACTGGATGTGGATTGGCGGCTCGGTCTGCTGCTCGCTGCCATCGTCGGCTCGACCGATGCGGCGGCCGTGTTCGCGCTGTTGCGCAACAGCGGTGTGCGGCTCAACGAGCGGGTCAAGAGCACGCTGGAAATCGAGTCCGGCGCCAACGATCCGATGGCCATCCTGCTGGTCACGGTGATGGTTGAAATCCTGCTTTTTCCCGAGCGCGCCAGCGCCGGTGGCTTTGCCTGGCTGCTGCTCAAGCAGGCCGGGCTGGGGCTGGCTTTCGGCTTCGCCGGCGGTTGGGTCATGGCGCAGTTGCTGCGGCGAATGAATCTGGCGGAGGGGCTCTACGCCTTGCTGATCCTGTCTGGCGGTCTGCTTGTTTTCGGGGCAGCGAACTTGCTCGACGGTAGCGGCTTTCTGGCGGTTTATGTGGCGGGTATCGTCGTTGGCAATCGGCGCAGCCACGCCACCGAGCACGTGTTGCGGGTGATGGACGGCCTCGCCTGGCTGGCCCAGGCTGGCATGTTCGTTGTCCTCGGCCTGCTGGTAACGCCGTCGCACCTCGCCGAATACACCTGGGAGGCCCTGGCCATGGCGCTCTTCCTGATGCTGGTGGCGCGGCCGGTCGCCGTTGCCATCGGTTTGTGGCCTTTCCGCTACACGCGCAACGAAGTCGCCTTCGTCAGCTGGGTCGGGTTGCGCGGTGCGGTGCCGGTCGTCTTGGCGATCTTCCCGGTGGTGATGGGTGTGCCGAATTCGCAATTGCTGTTCGACGTGGCTTTTTCCGTGGTCCTGCTGTCCTTGCTGGTGCAGGGCGCAACCATTCCCGCCGCAGCGCGCTTGCTCAAGGTCGAGCTGCCGCCGACCGATGAACCGCGAGACCGGCGCGAAGTCTGGGTTGGCGAGGAAGCGGCGCTGCCAATGTTCGAGTATCGAGTGACTGCCGGATCGGCTGCCGAAGGCCGGCATCCGGACGATCTGGCCAGTGAGTTCATCCATGCCGAAGTCCGCTGCATTGCGCTGGTGCGTAGTGGCAAGCTGCTGGAGATGAAGGCCGATCTGCGCCTGCGTCCCGGTGATTCAGCCTGGTTCATCGCGCCCGAATCGGCGGCGGAACCGCTGGCGCGCATTTTTGGCGGTGCTACGCTGGATCTCGGTCGCAATACCCGTTTCTTCGGCGAGTTCGTTGTTGCACCGGATTGTCTGGCCGGCGATCTGGCAACTGCCTACGGCTTTACGCTGTTGCCCGGCGAAGTCACTCTTCCGCTCGCCGAGGTGCTGGTCGCCCGGCTTGGCCGGCCGGCGGTTGTTGGCGATCGGGTGCAGATCGGCGGCTTCGTGCTTGTTGTCCGGGAAATGGGGGCGGCCGGCCGGATCGGCAGCGTCGGGCTGAAATGTCCGCTGGTCGGCATCGCGCCTGACAAGCGCTGAGGCGAGGGCTTTCCCTTTTGTCAGCCAACCTTGAAGCCGGCGACGATGCCGGTCAGTTTTTCCGACAATCGGTGCAGGTCGCTGGTGGATTGACGAATGCTCTGCGTGGACGCGTTGTTTTCTTCAACCATGTTGGAAATCCGTTCCATGCTCTGGGCGATTTCGGTCGAGGCGATTTTCTGTTCGGCGACCGAGTCGTTGATTTCCATGATGCCCTGACGCGAGCGCTCGACGCCATCGGCCGAACTTTGCAGCACGCATTCGACCTCGCCAGCCAGTTCGTTGCTGGCAAGTATCGACTGTTCTCCGGCTTCGATGGCGGATTGCACCGCCGCTGACTGCGACATGATCGAACGGGTCACCTGATCGATCTCGACGGCGGATTTGCCGGATTTTTCTGCCAGCTTGCGTACTTCGTCGGCAACCACGGCAAATCCGCGTCCGGCTTCGCCGGCACGGGCCGCTTCGATGGCCGCATTCAGGGCAAGCAGGTTGGTCTGGTCGGCAATGTCGCGAACTTCCCGGGTCATGCCGGTAATCGCCTGGGTGCTGCGTACGAATTCGGCAACCGTGCGCGATATTTCGCCGATGTTTTCCTGGATGTGATGGATTTCACCAACCAGGTGGGAGACCTTCTGCGATCCCTGCGCTGTCCGTTCGACACTTTCCTCTGCCTGCAGATTGACGTCGCGGGCGGTTTCGGAGACTGAACTGATGGCAACCGTCAGTTCTTCCACCGCGGCCGCACTGCCGTTCACCGCGTTCGACTGGTGATCCGAAACCTCGGCCAGCGAATGCGATGTATGCGCCAGTTGTTCCGAAGCTTCCGCAACCTGGGCGCTGGCAGCATTGATCTCCCTGATCAGGTTTTCCAGACGCTCCATCATGGTGTTGAAAGCCGTGGACATGCGCCCGATTTCATCCCGGTTAACGATGGCCGCGCGCCGGGTCAGGTCGCCGCTGCCGGCAATGTAGGTCATGGTTGTTTCGAGGCCGGCCAGCGGGCCGGTGATCGAGCGGATGAATACCACCGCGAGGATCAGCAGAACGACGATGGCAGCAGCTGCGAATGCCGACAGGCCAAGCTTGACCGAGCCGTATACCTCGGCCGAGCGGCGACTGTCGTCGGTCTGCAGTTCCGATGAAATTTTCTGCATTTCGCCCACCAAGTCGTCAATGACCTTGGTCGGGGCCCGGTCGATGCCGCGAACCAGCTTGTCCACGGTGCTTGCCGGATCGGCACTGGCCCGGTCGTACTGCTTGAGTGCCTCGTGGTATTTTGGTCCGAGTTGCTCGAAGGTTGCAATGACATCGGCGATTTTGAGACGGTCTGCGACACCCAGCGTGGCAGCGATCTGACCAACCTTTCCAAGTTGCTCACTGACTTGCTTGCCTTCGCTGTCGAAGCTCTTCACATGTTTGTCGAAGGCTTCCACGTCCTTGCCGCGCAGCAGGGTGTTCTTCCATTCCTGAACCATGATCTTGAAACTGACCTGGGCGCTGCGGGCGCCGTCGATGGCCTTGATCATGGCACTGCTGCGCTCGATCGACTGGTTCAGTTCCTGGTGCAGTTTGGCTGCCTGCCCAAGTGAAAACAGACCGACGCCGATCAGGGAAAAGACGGCGACGGCAACCAGAATCAGGAGTTTCTGCTGGATTTGAAGATGCATGTTGAGACTCCTGTTGACTTGATCTGGCTGGGTGAACGGCGTCAATCCACTGTATATAAACTCTGTCAGAAATACAAATTATGATAATTGTTTGTTGCGCCTCAATGATCGCTGCTGACCAGCACGTCGCCCTGCGACTCCATCAGCACATGTTTTGTGGTGCTGCCGAGCAGCAGTTCTTCCAGCATGTTGACGCCGCGTTTGCCGACGACGATCAGGTCGCAGTCCTGCTCCTGTTCCTGTTCGAGGATCAGCCGCGGAGCGTCGCCGTGCAGGGCCAGCAGTTGCGTGTCGGCATCGGGCAGGGCTTCCCGGCGGGCCAGGTCGCGCAGCTTGCGCATGCCCTCCAGTTGGGCCTGGATACGGTATTGCTGGATGATGCCCGGGTCGACATTGGCGTACTGCATTTTTCCCTCGAACGGGATTTCCACGGCGTGCAGCAGGATCAGCGCGGCATCCGGGGCCACTTGACGGACCAGGTGCAGCGCAGCCACCGAGGCGGGGGAGAAATCGATGGTGACCAGTGCGCGCCGATAGCTTTCGTGCGGCGCCTGCTTGACCACCAGCATCGGGTGCCGGGTCTTGCGCAGCAGGCGCGAGGCGGTGGAACCCAGCGTCAACTGGCGCAGGAAACCTTCACCTCGGGCGCCGAGGACCAGTAATCCGGCATCGATTTCATCGGCGTGACGGGCGATGCTGTCGATGGGTTTGCCTTGCAGCACCTCGCAATCTGCCACCACGCCGCGGGCATGTTTCGGATCGCCGTTCAGGGCCGCCATGCGGGTGCGGGCATCGGTGATTGCAGCATCATTGAGCGATGGCGTGTCTCCGCCGAGCATCGACTGCAACTCGTCAAACATGCCGGGAGCGATGGCGTGGACCAGGTGCAGAGGCCACTCGCGTTCGGCAGCCAGCCGGTAGGCGCGATCCACTGCATGGCGTGAGGGTGCTGAAAAATCGGTAGCGGTGAGCAGACGTTTCATGGTGTATCTCCTGGTTGGTCGCGGCCGCTTTCGCTGCGGAAGACGGCGGCGCGCATCAGCAGCATCGTCGTCACCGGCGAGGTGAGCAGCAGGAAGACGGTGATCAGCAGTTCGTGGATCACCGGTCGGCCGGCCACCGCCGACGAGGTCAGCATCGAGGCGATCAGCACGCAGCCGGCGCCCAGCGTGTTGCCCATGGTCGGCGCGTGGATGCGGGCGAAGAAATGGTTGAAGCGGAGCAGGCCAAGCGCGCCGACCAGCGACAGCAGGCCGCCGGCGATCAGCAGCGCGGCGGCCGGCAGGGCGATCCACGGGGAGAGTTCGGCGCCGCTCATGGCTCGATCACCTCGCCGCGCAGCAGGAACTTGGCCATCGCTGCCGAGCCGACGAAACCGAACAGCGCGACCAGCAGCGCGATGTCGAAGTAGATCGCCGAGCCGAGCCCGATGCCGAGCATCAGGATCGACAGCATGCCGTTGATGTAGAGCGTGTCGAGGGCGAGGATGCGGTCCTGCGCCGACGGTCCGCGCAGCAGGCGGAGCAGCGCGCAGAGCATCGCGGCGGCGAAGCAGGCGAGGGCGAAATGGACCGCCCAGTCGAGCACGGCGTTCATTCGAAGATCTCCATCAGGGGGCGTTCGTAGCGTTGCTTGATGGTCTGCAGCCAGGCCGCTTCGTCCTGCAGGTCGAGCACGTGCAGGGTGAGCACGTTGTCGGCCGGATCGTGCCCGGCCCAGACCGTGCCCGGCGTTGCCGTGATGATCACCGCCAGCATCGCCAGGCCGTGCGGGTCGCGCATCTCGAGCGGAATCTGCAGGAAGCCGATCTTCGGCTGCTGGCGCAAGGTGCCGAGGATGATGCGGCCGACCGCCAGGTTCGAGCGGACGACGTCGCAGAGGACATGCCAAGACAGTCGCAGGGCGACGCCAAGCCGGCGCGGATGGGCGATCTGCGGGCGCAGCGCCCGTACCAGCGCGGCGATGCCGAGCGCGAAGGCGGTGCCGAGCAGCCAGTGGTGCAGCGCCAGCGATTCGTTGACGATCAGCCACATCGCCAGCAGCAGGCCTTCGAGCAGCGGGCGGCGGCTCATTGGGGGATCTCCGGGGGCAGTGGCTGCGGTACCACCGAGTCGATGTAGGCGCCGATGTCGTAGAGCGATTGCGAGGCGGCGGCGCAATAGGCCATCGCCGCTTCCGGCAGCAGCGCCAGCCACAGGCAGACGACGAGCAGGGCAGCGACCGGGCCGGCTTCCAGCCATTGCAGGTGCGGCGATTGCCGCTGCATGTCCCAGAACACCCGGATACCGAGGCGCGACAAGGCAATCAGGCCCGCCAGCCCGGACAGCAGCAGGCCGGCGATGAACAGCCCGACATGCAGCAGCGGCGCATGCGGCAGCGAGGCCAGCGAGGCGCCGAGCAGGGCGAACTTGCCGACGAAGCCGGAGAACGGCGGCAGGCCGGTGAGCAGCAGCACGCAGGAAACGAAGGACAGGCCGAGGAAGGCCATCGCCGCGGGGATGGCGACGCCGACCATTTCGTCGGGGTGCTCGGAATCGTGGCGCTTCTCCATGCCGAAGGCCTCGAAGCTGATCGCCAGCAGGTCGGCGCCTTGCTGGCGGTTGCGCTCGGCCATCTCGACCAGCATGAAGAAGGCGCCGCTGCCAAGCACCGAGCTGATCAGGTAGTAGATCGCCGGGCCGGTGAGCAGCGTGCCGGTGAAGCCGAAGGCGGTGAGCAGCGTGCCCGAGGAAACGACGACGAGGAAGGCGGCGAGGCGGTCGAGCTTCTGCGCGGCGAGCACGCCGAGGGTGCCGATCGCCATCGTGATCAGGCCGCAGTAGAACAGCCAGGTGCCGCCGAAGGGCGCCGGGGCGACGCCGCTTTCCTGGAGCAGGACGCCGATGCGCAGCAGCGCATAGACGCCGACCTTGGTCAGGATCGCGAAGATCGCACCGACCGGCGGCACGGTGTTGCCGTAGGCAGCGGGCAGCCAGAAGTTGAGCGGCCAGGCGCCGGCCTTGACCAGGAAGACGACGCCGAGGATCGCCGCGGCGACGTCGAACAGCTGGCGGTCGCCGATGTTCAGCGCGGCGACGCGCTGCGGCAGTTCGGCCAGGTTGAGGGTGCCGGTGACGCCGTAGATCAGCGCCGCGGCGATCAGGAAAAACAGCGATGCGAGCAGGTTGACCGCAACATAGTGCAGCCCGGCGCGCACCCGCGGCCCGCCCGAGCCGTGCAGCGCCAGCCCGTATGAGGCGGCGAGCATGACTTCGAAGAAGACGAAAAGGTTGAACAGGTCGCCGGTCAGGAAGGTGCCGTTGAGCCCCATCAGCAGGAACTGGAAGAGCGGCAGGTAATGGACGCCGGCCTTCTCCCAGCGAGCGATCGAATAGACCAGCGCGGCCAGGCCGAGGATCGCCGTGAGCAGCAGCATCGCCGCCGCCAGCCGGTCGACGACGAGGACGATGCCGAAGGGCGCCGCCCAGCCGCCCAGCGCATAGACGCCGATCGAGGTCGGCCAGGCGCTGGTCAGCTGGCCGTCGGCCTGGGCCAGCAGGGCCAGCGCCACCGCCAGCTGGAACAGCACGGCGAGCAGCGACAGCGCGATGCGCGGCGCGTGCCGGCTGTCGCTCGACAGCAGCAGCAGGGTGCCGGTCAGCATCGGCATCAGGATCGGCAGGATGGGCAGGTGTTGCAGCCAGTCGCTCATTCGTCCTCCGGCTCGCGGCCGTCGACGTGGTCGGTGCCGTTGAGGCCGCGCGAGGCGAGCAGCACGACCAGGAACAGCGCCGTCGTCGCGAAGCCGATGACGATCGCCGTCAGCACCAGCGCCTGCGGCAGTGGATCGGTGTACAGCGCCGGGTCGCTGCCGAGGCGCGGATCGATCACCGGCGGCGCGCCGTGGCGCAGGCGGCCCATGGCGAAGATGAAGAGGTTGACGGCGTAGGCCAGCAACGACAGGCCGATGATCACCTGGAAGGTGCGCGGGCGAAGGATCAGGTAGATGCCGGCGCCGGCCATGATGCCGACGGCGAGGGCGAAGATCGCTTCCATCTCAGTGGCCTCCTTCGGTTTGTGCCTTGCGCGCCTGGCTGCGCAGCGACTGGTGGGCGATGGCGACCAGCATCAGCACGGTGGCGCCGACCACCAGCAGGTAGACGCCGAGGTCGAAGAGCAGCACCGTCGACAGGTGGATCTCGCCGAGCAGCGGCAGGTTGGCGTGCCAGGCCTGGCTGGCGAGGAAGGGTTCGCCGGCCAGGCCGGCGACGATGCCGGCGGCGGCGGCGCAGAGCAGGCCGACGGCGATCCAGTAGAGCGGGTGGATGCGCAGCCGCGATTCGACCCACAGCGTGCCGCCGACGATGTACTGGAGGATGATCGCGGTGGCGAAGACGAGGCCGCCGACGAAGCCGCCGCCGGGCGCGTTGTGGCCGCGCAGCAGGAAGAACAGCGAGACCAGCATGGCCATCGGCAGGAGCAGGCGGACGAGTACCGCCGGCAACATCAGGTAGCCGGCCGGCAGCGCTGCCTCGGGGTCGGGGCGGGATTCGGGATGATCCTGCTCGAGCTGCTGGGCGGGCAGGGCGACGCTCTCCGGGGCCGGCCGGAAGCGGCGCAGCAGCGCAAAGACGGTGAGCGCGACGATGGCGACCACGGTGATCTCGCCAAAGGTGTCGAAGCCGCGGAAATCGACCAGAATGACGTTGACCACGTTGAGGCCGCCGCCCTGCGGCAGCGACTGTTCGACGAAGAAGGGGGCGATGCCGTCCACCGGCGGTCGCGTCAGGATCGCGTAGGTCAGCGCGGCGATGCCGGCACCGCCGGCGCTGGCGATGATCAGGTCGCGCAGGCGGCGCAGGCGGCTGCGCGCCGATTCCGGCTTGCCAGCGCTGAAGCGCTTGTCGCGCCGCGGCAGCCAGCGCAGGCCGAGGAGGATCAGCACGGCGGTGACGACCTCGACGGCGAGCTGGGTCAGCGCCAGGTCGGGGGCCGAGAACCAGACGAAGGTCAGGCTCGTCGCCAGGCCGGCGCCGCCGGCCAGGATCAGCGCCGCCAGCCGGTGCAGCTTGGCCTGCCAGGCGGCGGCGACGGCGCAGGTGGCGCCGACCGCCCACAGCAGCGCGAAGGCCGGATCGATCTCGGCAGGCAGGCGTTCGCCCAGGCGCAGCGGGCCGTCGACGAAGGGCAGCAGGGCACCGCCGATCACGACCAGGACGATCATCAGCATCTGTGCCTGCAGGCGGGGCGAGGTGAGCCAGCCGACGGCCCGGGACGAATAGTCATTGACCACGGTCAACAGCCCGTTGAAGGCATTTTTGCCGTCGATCCGCTCGAGCAGCGGAATCCGTTCGCTGCGCCGGCCGATGCACGGCAGGTAGAGCATGATGCCGCCGAACAGCGCGACCAGGCTCATGTACAGCGGCAGGTTGAGGCCGTGCCAGACCGCCAGGCTGTAGAGCGGCGCGTTGGCGCCGAGCAGCGCGTCGGTGGCGGTGCGCAGGTAGGGGCCGACGGTCTGTGCCGGCAGGATGCCGACGAGCAGGCAGACGGCGACCAGCAGCGCGCTCGGCAGCAGCATCCAGCGCGTCGGTTCGTGCGGCTGGTGTGGCAGGTCGCCGGCCGGGGCACCGAAGAAGACGCGATGGACGAAGCGCAGCGAGTAGGCGACGCTGAGCATGCCGGCCAGCGTCGCCGCCACCGGCAGCAGCAGGCGCTGCCAGTCGGGGCGTTCGAGGAAGACGGTTTCGGCGAAGAACATTTCCTTCGACAGGAAACCGTTGAGCAGCGGCACGCCGGCCATTGCCGCGGCGGCGACCATGGCCAGCGTGGCGGTGATCGGCATCGCCCGGTAGAGGCCGGAGAGGCGGTTGATGTCGCGGGTGCCGGTCTCGTGGTCGACGATGCCGGCGGCCATGAACAGCGAGGCCTTGAAGGTGGCGTGGTTGACCATGTGGAAGACCGCGGCGACCAGCGCCAGCTCGCTGTTCATGCCGAGCAGCAGGGTGATCAGGCCGAGATGGCTGATCGTCGAGTAGGCGAGCACGCCTTTCAGGTCGCTCTGGAACAGCGCCAGGTAGCCACCGATCAGCAGTGTGCACAGGCCGGCGCCACCGATCAGCCAGAACCACAGGTCGCTGCCGGCGAGCACCGGCCACAGCCGGGCGAGCAGGAAGACGCCGGCTTTTACCATGGTCGCCGAGTGCAGGTAGGCCGACACCGGCGTCGGCGCCGCCATCGCGTGCGGCAGCCAGAAATGGAAGGGGAACTGGGCGCTTTTCGACAGCGCGCCGACGGCGATCAGGCCGACGATCGCCGGATACCAGGCGTGCGCCTTGATCGTTTCGGCGGCGGCGAGCACCGCGTCGAGGTCGTAGCTGCCGACGATGTGGCCGATCAGCAGGACGCCGCCGAGCATCGCCAGGCCGCCGGCACCAGTCACCGTCAGCGCCATCCGGGCGCCGGTGCGGGCGTCGCTGCGGTGGTGCCAGTAAGCAATCAGCATGAACGAGGCGAGGCTGGTCAGTTCCCAGAACATCGCCATCTGCAGCAGGTTGCCGGAGAGCACGACGCCCATCATCGTGCCCATGAAGGCGAGGAAGAACGAGAAGAAGCGCGGCACCGGGTCGGCCGGCGACATGTAGTAGCGGGCGTAGATGACGACCAGCGTGCCGATCAGCGCGATGAGCATGGCAAACAGCCAGGCGAAGCCGTCCATGCGCAGCTGGAAATCGATGCCGAGCGTGGCCGACCACGGGATCGTCAGGCGCAGGACGCCTTCGGCGACCAGTTGCGGGTACTGGGCGGCGGTCAGGAGGGTGACCGTCAGCGCGACGATTCCGGCGAGCCAGGCCTCGGCGTTACGGGCGTTGGTCGGGAGGAATGCTGCGCACAGACTGCCGATGAAGGGAAGCAAAACGATCAGGAGCAGGGCCATGCACCCGAGTTTAACCGACGCTATCGGGAAATATTCAGCTTGCGCCGGGAATTGTTTACGACTTTTTTACACGGAAGTCGCCAGAATGCGCGCGTGCTTTTTCTTTTTCTTCAGGACTGTTGATGTTCGCTCGCAGTGCTTTTGCCGACAGGATGTCGTCGCGCCAGAAAATGGTGCTGAGCGTGCTCGCCTGCGTCTTCGCCGCCATCGTCGCCTCACCGCTGCGCGGTGTGCTCGATCCGGCCAACATCGTCATGCTGTTCCTGCTCACCGTGCTGGTCGTCGCCGTCAGTCTCGGCCGTAACCCGGCCGTGCTGGCAGCGGTGCTCAGCGTGCTGCTGTTCGACGTCTTTTTCGTGCCACCGCATTTCTCGCTGGCGGTCAGCAACCTGCAATACCTGGTCACCTTCGCCGTGATGCTGGCGACAGCACTGATCACCGGCCATCTGACCGCAACGCTGAAGGAACAGGCCGCCGATGCCGAGCGGCGCGAGCAGCGTACGCACGCCCTTTACGAGATCGCCAGCCGGCTGGCCGGCGCGCTCAACGACGGGCAGGTCGATGAAATCGTCAGCCAGTTCGTCCGCAGCGAATTCGGCGGTCGTTGTCGGCTGCTGCTTGGCGAAGTTGCCACCGAAGTGTCTGCCGACAACGCCTGGTACGCCGGCGAGCTTGCCCGGTGGGTGCTGGAAAGCGGGCAACGCCAGATCAGCCGCGAAGAAGGGCAGGTGGTTTACCTGCCGCTGAAGGCACCGATGCGTGTGCGTGGCGTGCTTGTCGTCCAGCCTGGCGAAGAAGCCGCACTGCTCGAGGGTGATCTGGCCTTGCTCGATGCGCTGGCTTCGTTGGTGGCGATTGCCGTTGAGCGCCTGCATTATGTCGAAGTCGCCCAGCACAGCGAGGTCGAGATGGCGACCGAGCGTTTGCGCAGCTCCATCCTGTCGGCGCTATCGCATGACTTGCGCACGCCGCTGACCGTCCTGGTCGGCCTGGCCGATTCGATCTTCCTGATCCGGCCCAGCCTGCCCGAGCCAGCGCTGGAAAACGCCCGGGCCTTGCGCGACCAGGCCACCCGGCTGGCCGGACTGGTCGCCAATCTGCTGGAAATGGCCCGGCTCACTGCCGGCTCGGTGACCTTGCGCCAGGAATGGCAGCCACTGGAAGAAGTTGTCGGCAGCAGTCTCAAGCTGGTTGGCGATGCCCTCGGGCGCCACCGCTTGCGGGTTGAACTGCCGCGCGATCTGCCGCTGCTGCGTTTTGATGCGGTGCTGATCGAGCGCGTACTGTGCAATCTGGTGGAAAACGCCGCCAAGTATTCGCCGGCAGACGGTGAAATCCGCATCTCGGCGGCGCTCGCCGGCGCCTTCGTCGACCTGGCGGTGAGCGATGAGGGCGCCGGTTTTCCGGTGCCCGAGAGCGGTCAGCTGTTCGAGATGTTCGTACGTGGCCACAGCGAATCGGCGACACCGGGAACCGGCCTCGGCCTGGCCATCTGTCGGGCGATCGTCGATGCGCATGGTGGCCGGATGCGGGTTGAAAGTCCGCCTTCGGGAGGGGGGCGCATCGTGGTTTCGCTGCCCCGTGGCGTTCCGCCGGTCGTTGAAGCGGAGGTCGCATGAGCGAAACCCGGTCGCAGGTGCTGATTGTCGAGGACGAGGCGCAGATCCGCCATTTCGTCCGTCTGGCCCTGGAAGCTGATGGCTGCGTCGTGCAGGAGGCCGGGCGTCTGGCCGATGGCTTGCTGATTGCCGGCGCGGGTGCCATCGATCTGGTGGTGCTCGATCTCGGTCTGCCGGATGGGGACGGTATCGATTTCATCCGCGCCTACCGCGGCTGGTCGGATGGCCCGGTGCTGATCCTGTCGGCGCGGACCGAAGAGCGGCACAAGATCGACGCGCTCGACGCCGGTGCCGACGACTACCTGACCAAGCCGTTCGGCGTCGGTGAGTTGCGGGCCCGCGTGCGGGCCCTGATGCGGCGCCGGCAGCGAGCGGGCGGCGAGGTGTCGCCGTTGCTCGAGTTCGGCGACATCGTCGTCGATCTGGCCAAGCGCCAGGTCTGGCGCAAGGGCGAAGCAGTGCATCTGACACCGATCGAATACCGGCTGCTGGCGATGATGGTCAGCCATCCCGGCCAGGTGCTGACGCAGCGTCGATTGCTCGCCGAAATCTGGGGGGCGTCCTATATCGAGAGCAGCCATTACCTGCGCGTCTATGTCGGCCACCTGCGCCAGAAGCTTGAGGACGACCCGGCGCAACCCCGACATTTCCTGACCGAAACCGGTGTCGGCTACCGTTTCCAGACCGGAACATGAACCGCTACGCGCCAGTTCTGCGCGCGCTGGGCATGATCATCATGCTCTTTGCGCTGACCCTGCTGCCACCGCTGATCCTGTCCTATATGGTGGACGACGGTGCCCAGGCTGCCTACGACGAAGTCTTCGCGCTGACCCTGCTGTGCGGCCTGTACCTGTGGTACCGCTATCGCAATGTGCGGCGCGAAATGAATGTACGCGACGGTTTCCTGATGGTCGTGCTGGTATGGACGGTGCTGCCGGCATTTGCCGCGTTGCCGTTCATGCTGCAGTTGGGGATCAGCCACACCGATGCCTATTTCGAGGCGATGTCCGGGCTGACGACGACCGGTGCGACGGTGCTGTCGGGTCTCGACACGCTGCCGCTGTCGATCAACCTGTGGCGTCACCAGCTGGTGTGGGTCGGCGGCATGGGCCTGATCGTGCTGGCGATCGCCATCCTGCCGCTGCTCGGCATCGGCGGCCGGCAGATGTTCAAGGCCGAGACGCCGGGGCCGATGAAGGATGCGAAATTGACCCCGCGCATCGCGTCGACCGCAAAAGGCCTGTGGGGCGTCTATGTCGGCGTCAGCGTGCTGTGCATCGTTGCTTACCGGCTGACCGGCATGAGCTGGTTCGATGCCGTCTGCCACGGCTTCTCGACGATGGGTCTCGGTGGTTTTTCGACCCATGATGCCAGCTACGGCTATTTCAATTCACCGGCGATCGAGGCCGTCGCCATTGTCTTCATGCTCATCGCCGGGATGAACTTCGGCACGCTTTTCCTTGCCGTCAGCCGTCGTTCCGCCCGGCCTTACCTGCATGATCCGGAAGCGCGCTGGTTCATCGGCGTTTGCGTATTCTCGGTCTTGCTGATCGCCATCTTCCTCCGGGTTCAGGGCGTTTATCCGGACATGGGGCTGGCCTTGCGCCATGCTGCGTTCAATGTCGTGTCGATCGCCACGACCACTGGATACGCCAGTGTCGACTTTGCCCTGTGGCCGATGTTCGCGCCGTTATGGATGCTCTTCCTGTGCAGTTTTGCCACCAGTGCCGGATCGACCGGCGGTGGCATCAAGATGGCGCGGGCGCTGTTGCTGTACAAGCAGGTCCATCGCGAAATCGTCCGGGCAATGCATCCGAATGCCGTTTACAGTGTACGCATGGGCGGTCAGGTGGCGCCGCAGGGCATCCTGTTCGCTGTGTTGGCCTTCGGTTTCATGTACATGGTCAGCATTGTCTCGCTGACGCTGCTCATGGTATTCACCGGCCTTGACGTGGTGACGGCCTTTACCGCCATCGTCGCGTCGGTCAACAACACCGGTCCGGGTCTCGGGGAAGTCGGGCCGTCTACCACCTTTGCCGTCCTCGAGGACTTTCAGACCTGGGTCTGCATTTTTGCCATGTTGCTCGGACGCCTGGAGATTTTTACCCTGCTGGTGGTGTTGACCCCGGCATTCTGGCGACGCTGAGCGAAGAAAGCCGTATATGAACATCCTCATCCTCGGTGCCGGACAGGTCGGCGCCAGTCTGGCCGAAGCGCTGGTGTCCGAAGCCAACGACATCACGCTGATCGACATGAATCCGGAACCGCTCGGTCAGCTGGCCGACCGGCTCGATGTACGCACGGTCGTTGGCAACGCCGCTTTTCCTTCGGTCCTGCGCGATGCCGGCATCGAGTCGGCGGATCTGCTGGTGGCGGTGACCCAGTCCGATCAGTCGAACCTAGTGGCCTGCAAGGTGGCGCACAGCCAGTTCGGTGTGCCGACACGGATTGCCCGTTTGCGCTCGCCGGATTTTCTCGATCCGGTGCTGTTGTCGACCGACAATTTCGCCGTCGATTTTGCGCTGTGTCCCGAGCAGGAAATCAGCGATTACATCGCCAAGCTGATCGAATATCCCGAGGCGCTGCAGGTTGTCGAATTTGCCGATGGCCGGGTGACGATGGTCGGCGTACGGGCCTACGACGGTGGGCTGCTGGTCGGCAAGCCGATCCGCGCCATGCGCGAGCATTTGCCGGCCGGGGTCGACGCCCGTATCGCGGCGATTTTCCGCGATACGCGGGCCATCGATCCGGATGGCGATACGGTGATCCGGGCAGGTGACGAGGTATTCCTGCTCGCTGCCAGCGACCATATCCGTACCGTCCTGAAGGAACTGCGGCGGATGCAGAAACCGGTGCGCCGGCTGATGATCGCCGGTGCCGGCAATGTCGGTTCCCGCGTCGCCCGCCGTCTGGAAAACAGCTACGAGGTCAAGGTTGTCGAGAGCCGGGCGCAGCGGGCCTCGCTGGTGGCTGGCTGGCTCGATCACGCCGTCGTGCTGGCCGGCGAGGCGACCGATGAGACCCTGCTGCAACGCGAGGACATTGCCGGCATGGACATGTTCCTGGCGCTGACCAACGATGACGAAAACAACATCATGGCCGCGTCGCTGGCCAAGCGCCTGGGTTGTCGGCGCGTGCTCGCGCTGATCAATCGCGAAGCCTATGCCGACATGGTCCAGGGCGGACCGATCGATATTGGTCTGTCACCCGCCCAGGTGTCGATCGGCAGCCTGCTGACGCACGTCCGCCAGGCCGACGTGGCACGCGTGCACAGCCTGCGTCGCGGTGCCGCCGAGGCGCTGGAGCTGGTGGTGCGCGGCGACCGCCGCAGTTCGCGCGTGGTCGGACGGCGGATCGATGAACTGCCGGAAATCCGTGGTGCCAGCATCGCCGCCGTCGTACGGGCCGGTCTGGTGATCATTCCCCATCACGACACGATGATCGAGGCTGGCGATCACGTTGTCGTCTTCTGTACGCGCAAGCGCCATATCGCGGCGGTGGAGAAGCTGTTCCGGCCGGTCAACTCGCTGTTTTCGTTCGCCTAGCGGCGCTGCAACAGCAGGCCACATTCCAGGTGGTGGGTGTAGGGAAACTGGTCGAACACTGCCGACGCGGCGATGCGATGCGTGGCCTGCAGCGCGGCGACATTGTCGCGCAGCGTCTGCGGATTGCACGAGATGTACAGGATGTTGTCAAAACCGGCGGCCAGTTCCAGCGTCGCCGGGTCCAGCCCGCTGCGCGGCGGATCGAGGAAGATGGTCGAGAAAGCGTGGGCGGCGAGGTCGATGCCCTGCATGCGCTGGAAAGTCTCGCGACCGCTGAGCGCGGCGCTGATTTCCTCGCTCGACATGCGCACGATGGCGGTGTTGCCGACCGCGTTGGCTTCCAGGTTGTACAGCGCGGCCTTGACCGATGACTTGCTCACCTCGGTGGCCAGCACCTTGCCGAACAGCGGTGCCAGTGCGATGGTGAAATTGCCGTTGCCGCAATAGAGTTCAAGCAGGTCGCCACCGAGCGGCGCAGCCTGGGCGCAGGCCCAGCCAAGCATCTGCCGGTTCACGTTGCCATTGGGCTGGCTGAAGCTGCCTTCGAACTGCTGGTAATGCAGCTGACGGTCGTTCAGCGCAAAGGATTCGAGTACCCAGTCGCGGTCGATGACGAGTTTCTGTCCCTTGCTGCGGCCGATGACGCCGATCTGCAATGTCTCGGCCAGTTCGCGGGCTGCCGCTTCCCAGCTTGCGTCGAGCTTGCGGTGGTAGATCAGCGTGACCAGCATTTCGCCGCTGAGCGTGGCCAGGAAGTCGACGGAAAACAGCCGGTTGTTCAGCGCCGGGCGTTGCAGGATGGCGGCGCGCAGGCGCGGCATCAGCGTGCAGATGGCCGCGTCGGCGGCCGCGAATTCCTGCATCAGCACCGGTTCGCGCGGATTCTCCGGGTTGAACATGGCGTAATCCCACGCATCGCCATGGTGCCAGACACGGAATTCGACACGCAGCCGGTAGTGCAGCGGCGCCGATTCGAACACCGCCGGTTCGGGTACATCGAAGGCGGCGAAATCGTCCTTGAAACGGGCGATTTTTTCCGCCAGTTGCGCGGGGTAGAGGGCGGGGTCGAGAACGGGCAGGGGCATGGTGCTGGCGGGGCGGCAGAAATACGGAAGGGGCGGACTATAACGCGTGCCGGCACAATGCAGAAGCAGATGCCGCCTGGCCACGGTTTCCGGCTGCTTCAGCTATGCTTGCGCAAAAAACGCCTGGTCTGCCATGAATCCTGTCTTCGTCATCGTTCTCGCCCAGCTCTTCGGTACTTCGCTGTGGTTCTCCGCCAACAGCGCCGCCGACGCGCTGGTGCTCGCCTGGGGCATCGGCGCTGCCGATATCGGTACGCTGACCAATGCCGTGCAACTGGGCTTCATCATCGGCACCCTGGGTTTCGCGCTGACCGGTCTGGCCGACCGTTTTGCCGCCAGCCGGATATTTGCCGTCTGCGCGCTGCTTGGCGCCGGCGCCAACGCGGCGTTCGCACTGTGGGCGACCGACCTGCAGGCTGCCGTGCCGCTGCGTTTCCTGGTCGGGCTCTGCCTGGCCGGCGTCTACCCGCTGGGCATGAAGCTGGTGGTGACCTGGGTGCCGGAACGGGCTGGTGCAGCGCTGGCCTGGCTGGTCGGCATGCTGACGCTGGGGACGGCGCTGCCGCATGGCATCCGTTTCCTGGGTGGCGGCCTGTCCTGGCCGATGACGATGCTGTGTTCGTCAGCGCTGGCGGTGGTCGCTGCGGCGATGATCCTGCGCCTTGGCGACGGGCCGCACCTGCAGCGCCGGCACGGTGCGCCGCCACTGCGTTTGGGGCGGGTGCTGCATGCCTTTTCGATCCCGGCGTTCCGGGCTTCGGCGCTCGGTTATTTTGGCCATCAGTGGGAGTTGTACGCGTTCTGGACGCTGGTTCCGGTGCTGCTCGCCGGCAGCGGTGTGGCACCGGCGGGCAGTTTGCAACTGGCCGGCTGGTCGTTTGTCGTTGTCGGCATCGGTTCGCTCGGCTGCGTGCTCGGCGGCTACTGGAGCCGGCGCATCGGCAGCGCGCGCGTCGCGGCCAGCGCATTGGCCGGTTCGGCCTTGTGCTGCCTGCTGTTTCCGCTGAGCGCCGGCTGGCCGGCCTGGCTGACGCTGGCCTTGCTGCTGTGCTGGGGATTCAGCGTCGTCGCCGACTCGCCGCATTTCTCGGCGCTGTCGGCGCGTGCCTGTCCGCCGGAAATTGTCGGCAGTGCGCTGGCATTCCAGAATGCAATCGGGTTCGCCATCACGCTGGTGTCGATCCAGCTGGGTACGCGCTGGATCGGCGACTGGGGCAGCCTCGTCGCGTGGTTCCTGCTGCCCGGTCCGTTGCTCGGCCTGCTCGGGTTGTGGCCCTTGTGGCGGCGGCCTGCCTCTTAGTCGGCGCGGCGGCGCAGCATGTAAACGTACAGCGACTCCACCCGTTCCCGCGCCCAGGGCGTGCGGCGCAGGAATTTCAGGCTGGAAGCGATGCTCGGATCGACGTTGAAGCAGCGGATGTCGATCTGCCGGCCGAGCTCAGCCCAGCCGTAATGCTCGACCAGTTGCTGGAGGATGGCCTCCAGCGTGATGCCGTGCAGTGGGTTGTTCGGTTGGGCTGACGTCATTTTTCCTTCAAATCAGGTGTTGACCGCAACAGGATGGGCCTTGGCGTATTCTGCCAGAAGGCTCTGGTGCAGTGCGCAGCCGGCGAGTTCCAGGCCGGGCGAGGCGAGGTCGAAGAAGCGGACTTCGCCGTCGATCAGGTCGGTCGCCAGATCCAGCGTTTCCTCACCGTAAAGCGCGACCAGCGCGTCTTCGTAGACGTTCGGGTCTTCCATTTCGAGCAGCGTGGCGATGCACTGGTAGGTGCGGCGGCGCTGGGCGTCGAGCTGGTCGAACTGGCGGATCCACTCGCAGCCTTCGCGCACCGCGTCCATGTCGCCGGCGGCCAGGCCGAGCAGCGTCTTCAATTCGCCGATGCGCAGGTCGGCCCACAGCGAACCGGCATCCGGTGCCAGACCGATCAGTGCGGCGACCGGCTTTTCGTCGACCAGGTTCATGTCGTTGATGACGTCGAGCAGTTCGCCGGCTTCGTCGTCGTCGAGGTCGGCCAGGTGCAGGATGGCCGGGCGGATGACGGCGCCGTTGCTGTTGTTTTCCCATTCCAGGTCGTCGACCGGGTAGATCTCGGACATGCCGGGGACCAGGATGCGGCAGGCGTAAACGCCGAGGTGGTCGAATTCGGCGACGTAGATGTTGTGGCCGTCGGCGTGGATGCGCTCGCACAGCCAGGCGTAGTCGTCGGCGGTGCTGCTGCTGAAGTTCCAGTCGGCAAAGTCGAAGTTGGCGGTTTCGCTGAGGAAATTCCAGTGCACGATGCCGCTCGAATCCACGAAGTGGATTTCGATGTTCGGCGCGCTGGCGACTTCCTCGAGATCGAATCCCGGCGGCGGGAAGCCGTCGAGTGCCTCAAGGGCGCGACCCTGCAGCAGTTCGGTGAGGGCGCGTTCGAGCGCGATCTCGAAGCGCGGGTGCGCGCCGAAGCTGGCAAAGACGCCCTGGTCGCGCGGGTTGAGCATGGTCACGCAGAGCACCGGGTAACGGCCGCCGAGCGAGGCATCCTTGACCAGGATGCCGAAACCGGCAGCGCGCAGCCCGGCAATGCCGGCGGCGATGCCCGGGTAGCGGGCGATGACTTCTTCCGGTACGTCCGGCAGGCACAGACCTTCGGAAATGACCTTGAACTTGACGTGGCGTTCGAGGATTTCGGCCAGCGCCTGGGCGCGTGCTTCGGCCGGGGTGTTGCCGGCCGACATGCCGTTGCTGACGTAAAGGTTGCTGATGATGTTGACCGGGAAGTAAACGGACAGGCCATCGCTCTGGCGGACGTAGGGAATGGCGCAGATGCCACGCTCGTAGTTGCCGCTGTTCATGTCCACCAGCGCACCGGCCGGGATGCTGCCTTCCGGGTTGTAGAAGGCCTGCAGTTCGGGCGTCAGCAATTCTGCCGGCCAGGCGTCGTCGACCGCAGGAAACCAGCGTTCGCGCGGATAGTGGGTGAAGTCACGATTGGCGATGGTCTCGCCGAGGTAGTAGTGATTCCAGAAATAATTGCACGATAGACGCTCGAAGAATTCGCCGAGGGCGCTGGCCCGTGCCGCCAGTTCGCTGGCGCCCTTGCCATTGGTGAACATCAGCGGGCAGGCACGGTTGCGGACATGCACCGACCACACGCTGTCTACCGGGTTCAGCCAGGAGCACTCCTCGACGTCGAAGCCCAACGCAGCGAGCTTGCCCTGCATGGTGGCGATGGAGTGTTCGAGCGAGGCGTCCTTGCCCGGTATGAAGTGTTCAGTTTGCATTCGGTCTCTTTACGTTGGGGGTGAGCGGTGGCGATCGGCGGGTTCAGTGCTTGCGTGATTTTGGCAGCGGCTTGCGCTGGCGCTGGCCGGGACGGGCCTGCGGGAGTTCCGGTTTTGGCTTGGGCATCAGCAGGTTCTTGCCGGTGCCGGCGGCCGAAGCGCGATGGGCGAGCATGGCGGCGCGCAGCGTTGGCGCGGCGATGACGACGGCCGGAGCTTCTTCTTTCGGCTGGTGGGCGCCGAGCAGGCCGCGCAGTTCGAACAGGCGCTGCTCGTATTCGGCCTTGCGCGGCAGGATGCGGATCAGGCCTTCGGCCACCGGCGTCAGGCCGACGCGCTCGCCGTCGGCGACCAGCAGGCCGGCGTTGCCGAGGCGGACGAAGGCTTCGCTGAGCTTGTCTTCGGACGGGATGTTGCCCTGGACCAGGTCGATGGCAGCCATGATTTCGATGGCTTCGGCCGGGCGGCGCTTGGCGGCCATGGCGGTGGCGAGGAGGAGAAGGACGTCGACGTCGTGGATGGGATGCATGGCTGACCTGTTCTGGAATTCTGGGATGTGCCGGGGCCGCGGGCGTGATGGGCAGCGAGAGTGGAGCTTCGTGATGCTGCCGCCGGGGGCTGGTCTGGCGAATCGAGCAGTGTAAGGCTTGCGCGCCTCGATTGCAGGGAAGAATGCATCAATTATCATGATTTTCTGCGGTCGACCGCAAAAATGCCGAAAAATCCTCCCGCTTTCGCCCGGGAAAAGCGCTTCGGATAGGGATAGAATCCACTACCGGACCGTTCTCCCGGTCGACCATCGATATTCCGGCGCCAGCCGATGCAACAAGGATGTACCAGCCGCCATGAGTTCCGTTTCTGCGCTACGGCTTTGCGACATTGCCAGCACCGAGGTGCTGACGGTTGATGTTGCAACGCCGCTGGGAACAGCGATCGCACATCTCGCCGAAAAATACGTGTCGTCGCTGGTGGTGGTTGATGCCGGCAAGCCGGTCGGCATTCTGACCGAGTGGGATTTGCTGCGCCTGCTGCGCCAGGGCTTTGCCGAGGATATCCCGGTGCGCAAGGTGATGAGTGCGCCGCTGGTGACGACGCGCCCGGAAATCGATTTTGCCGCCGCCCAGCTGATGATGTCGAGCCACGGCATCCGCCACCTGGTGCTGGTCGATGGCAACGGCGACTTGCGCGGCCTGGCCAGCGAGAGCGATTTCCGTCGCCAGCTCAACCATGACCTGTTCGAGGCCATCCGCAACCTGAACGCGATCATCGAGCGCGGCGAGCCGATGCTGGCGCCGGATCGCCCCTTGCTCGAAGTGCTCAACCTGATGGCTGACCACCATCTCGACCACATGCTGGTTGGCCGTGACGGGGTGGCCGAGGGCATCATCACCGAACGCGACCTGCCGCGCCTGATGGCGGCGAAGGCTGACATCCGGAAAATCACCGCCGGCTGCATCATGTCGTCGCCATTGCATACCGTCGATGAAAACATCTCGGTGGCCGAAGCGGCGCGGCAAATGGAAGCCTTGCATTTGCGGCATCTGGTCGTCATCGGCGGTGATGGCCGGATGCTCGGCGTGGTCAGCCAGCATCGCCTGCTCGAACGGCTGAGTGTGGTGCTGATGGAGAACGGGCGCAGCCGTCTGGCCAGCCAGCTTGAAGTCGTGCTGGAGGCCACCGGCGTCGGTACCTGGGAGTACGACCACCGGCGCGACCTGATGATTCGCAGCGCCACCCTGAACAGCGTTCTCCAGTTTGATCGCGGCAATGTTTTCGAGTCCTTCGATGATGTCCTGTTGCGGATCGAGGCAGAGGACCGGGAAAAAGTGCGCCGGGCCTTTCATGAGCAGTTGAACGAGGAAGACGGGCAATTCGCGATCGACTACCGGGTGCGCGATGGCGAGGGACGGATCCGCTGGTTCAGTTCGCGCGGTCGGGTCATCGAGCGCAATGCCCACGGCTGGCCGATCAGTTCGGCCGGCGTCGCCATCGACATCAATGCGCAGAAGGTCCACGAAGCGGAGCTGCAGCGCAGCGAGGCACGCTTTCGCAGCCTGCTCGAAAACGCCCCGCTGCCGATGGGTTACATCAATGCCCGGCGCGAGGTCGTGTTCATCAACCGGCGCTTCACCGAACTATTCGGCTATACGCGTGACGATGTGCCGGATCTCCGGACCTGGTCCACCCAGGCCTATCCGGACCCGGTTTACCGGGAGACGGTGGGCACCTTGTGGTCCGATGCAGTGAAAAACGCCCAGGTGACCCAGACCGCGATTGCGCCGATCGAGTGCAATGTCACCTGCCGCAACGGGCGCGTCGGCATTGTCGAGATTGCCGGCGTGATGCTGGAAGCGGATTGCCTGGTGACCTTCATCGATGTCACCGAGCAGCGCGAGCAGCAGCAATTGCTCGAATTCGGCAATGCCATCCTGCACCACATATCGACCGGTGCGCCGCAGGCCGAGGTGCTCGAGTACATCTGCCGCGAGATCGAGGATCGCGATCCGGCCATGCGCTGCTCCATCCTGCTGCTCGATGAGGCGGGCGAGCATCTGCACGGCGGCGTCGCCCCGAGCTTGCCGCCGGCATACAACGCACTGGTGGACGGCGTGCCGATCGGTCCGGCCGCCGGCTCCTGCGGGACTGCCGCCTACCTCGGCAAGGAAGTGTTCGTTGCCGATATCGCCAGCGATCCCTTGTGGGCGAACTACAAGAATCTGGCACTGGCGCACGGGCTGGCTGCCTGCTGGTCGTCGCCCATCGTGTCGACCGAAGGCAAGGTGCTCGGCACCTTCGGCATCTACTGGCTGGCGCCGCGTCCGGAAGTCAGCCAGATCGCCCGGCACCATGTCGAAGCGGCAACGACGCTGGCGGCGATCGCCATCGAAAGCGCGCAACGGGAAGCGGTCATGCTCGCCATGCTGGAAGACCAGCGGCAGACCGAAGCGCAATTGCGCAAACTGTCGCAGGCGGTGGAACAGAGCCCGGTTGCCGTGGTCATTACCGACCTGGAGGCGCGCATCGAGTACGTCAACCAGGCTTTCGTCAATGTCAGTGGCTATCCGGCAGAAGAGTTGCTTGGACAGAATCCGAGGCTGTTGCAGAGCGGGTTGACGCCGAAAACCCAATACGAAGTGATGTGGTCAACGCTGCAGAAAGGCGAAAACTGGCTGGGGCAACTGACCAACAAGAACAAGCAGGGCGAGATCTACTACGAATACGCGGTGATTTCGCCCATTCGCCAGTCCGACGGGCGGGTCACCCATTACCTGGCGGTCAAGCAGGATATTACCGAGCGCAAGCGGATCGGCGAGGAACTCGACCGGCACCGCCATCATCTGGAAGAACTGGTCAGTCAGCGTACGGCCGAACTGGAAACAGCAATGGCTGCAGCCGAAGTGGCGAACCGGGCGAAGTCGGCCTTCCTTGCCAACATGAGCCACGAAATCCGCACGCCGATGAATGCCATCGTCGGCCTTGCCCACCGCCTGCTGAAGCAGACGGCCGAGAGCGAACAGAAGGCGCATCTGGCGATGATCAAGGCCTCGGCCGATCACCTGTTGTCGGTGATCAACGACATTCTCGACTTGTCGCGCATCGAGGCCGGCAAGCTCGAACTGGCCCAGACCGACTTCAACCTGCCGGAACTGCTTGAACGGACCCTTGGCCTGGTCCGCGAAAGGGCGCAGGCCAAGGGACTGCAACTGCATCTCGATGCACCGGAGATGCCGCTGCTGGTGCATGGCGATCCCACCCGATTGTCGCAGGCGCTGCTCAATTACCTGAGCAATGCCATCAAATTTACCGAGCAGGGTTCAATCGCCTTGCGTGGCCGTGTGCAAGGCAATGACGGGGCATCGGTTTGCCTGCGCTTCGAGGTGTGCGATACCGGTATCGGCATCGAGCCGGAAACGCTGGCACGTCTGTTCAATCCCTTCGAGCAGGCCGACAACTCGACCACCCGCCTGCACGGCGGCAGTGGTCTCGGGCTGGTCATCACGCGCCAGCTTGCCGAATTGATGGGCGGGATTGCAGGTTGCGACAGCGAGCCGGGCAAGGGCAGCCGTTTCTGGTTCTCGGTCGTGCTGAAACCGGCCGTGGGCAGCCAGGCCACGCGCCTGCCGGCTCTTCCCGGTGAATCGGCGGAGACCTGCCTGACGCGCGATCATTGCGGCGCCCGCATCCTGCTGTGCGAGGACAACCCGGTCAATCAGGAAGTGGCGCGGACCCTGTTGTGCGATCTGGGGCTGGACGTGCATCTGGCCGACAACGGCAGTGCCGGGGTTGCGCTGGTGGCGAGCGAGCCTTTCGATCTGGTGCTGATGGATGTTCAGATGCCGGTCATGGACGGCTTGCAGGCGACACGCCGGATCCGGGGATTGCCGGGAAAGGCGCAGTTGCCGATTCTGGCGATGACGGCGAATGCTTTTGCCGAGGATCGCAAGTCCTGCCTCGATGCCGGCATGAACGATTTCGTAGCCAAGCCGGTCGATCCCGATGCCTTGTACGAGGCGTTGCTGCGCTGGCTGCCGAAGCCCGGCATGGCTGCCGCCGTACCGGAACCACCCGCAGCGGGCACGACTCCGCCGGCGCCGGAGAGTCTGGCGGCGGCCCTGAATTGCTTGCCCGGACTCGACGCCGGCGCGTTGTTGCCGGTCATGCGCGGCCGGGTGGAGAAGGCGGCCCAGTTGTTGCGCATGTTTGCCGAACGGCATCGCGGTGATGTCGATCAGTTGCGCAGCCAGCTGGCGATCGGCGACCGGCAGGCGGCCGAGCAGGTGGTGCATGCGCTGAAGGGCGCATCCGGTACCTTGTCGCTGGTGGTGACGCATGTGCTGGCAACCCGGATCAACGAGGCGTTACGGACGGGAAGTGATCCGGCGCGATTGGTCGATGACATTGCCGATGACATCACCGAACTCGAAAGCGAACTGGGACGGGTTTGTGCCGGGATAGACTCCCTGCCTTCAGGCTGACCGACGCAGCCGGTCGATTTCGGCGTTCAGGATTGCCACATTGACCGGTTTGGAAACATAGCCGTTCATGCCGGCCGCCAGGCAGGCATCGCGGTCGCCGGCCATGGCATTGGCGGTCATCGCGATGATCGGCACTGGCGTGCGCCCTTCGGCGGTCTCCCGGCTGCGCCACTGGCGGGTGGCTTCGATGCCGTCCATGACCGGCATCTGGACATCCATCAGTACCATGTCGAAGCGACTCGTCGCCAGCATCTCCAGGGCTTCCTGTCCGTGTTGGGCGAGGCTGGAACGATGGCCCTGCTTCTGCAGCAAGGCACAGGTCAGGCGCTGGTTGATCGGGTTGTCCTCGACAACCAGGATGTGCAGCGGTTCGCCGTCGTCGTCTGCAGCGCGCTCGGCATCGTTGCTCCAGGCGCGGCGCTTGTCCGGCCGGCGGGCCGTGTCCCGGACTTCCCTCTCGGCGGCAACCAGATCCTCGGCCATCAGCGGCTTGGGCAGTTCGCGTGAGGCGAAACTGCGCGTTGCCGACGGGGCGGAGACGTTCATCGGGCTGAGCGCGAGGACCACGGCACCGGTCCGCAAGCCACCACGATACAGCGGCATCTCGGCGAAACTCGCCGGTAGCCAGTCCTGCTCGGCAACCAGTACGTCGTAACGTTTCGTTTCTTCGTGATCGCTCGATTGCAGGAGTTTCTCGCGCAGTTCCGTACTGCTTGCGCATAGCTGTACCTGGCGGCCCAGTCTGCGCAAGCCGGCGGCAAGGAGCTTGCGCAGCCGCGGGTTATGGATGGCCAGCAGCCACAGGCCGTCAGCCTCCGATGGCGCCGCCGGCGGGCTGGCGGAAAAGTTGCGGTCAACCGGCAGATCGAGCTCGAAATGAAAGTTGCTGCCCTGGCCGGGCATGCTGTCGACACAGAGTTCGCTACCCATCAGGCGGACGATTTCGCGGCTGATGGTCAGCCCCAGGCCGGTGCCGCCGAAACGCCGGGTGACGCTGGCATCGGCCTGGCCGAAGGCTTCGAAGATCGCCGCCTGCTTGTCCGGTGCGATACCGATGCCGCTGTCGATGACGGCCACCCGCATCCGGCACCTGCCGTCTTCCGAACCGGCGCGGCTGATGCGCAGGATGACTTCGCCGTTTTCCGTGAACTTGATGGCGTTGCCGATCAGGTTGAGCAACACCTGGCGCAGCCGGCCGGGGTCGCCGATCACGCCATCCGGAATTTCCGGATCGATGTCGATCAGCACTTCCAGCCCCTTCTCTGCGGCCCGCGCCGACAGCACCCGTGCGGTGCCGAGGGCAAGTTCGTGCAGCCGGAAAGGCATCGTCTCCAGGCGCATGCGCCCGGCTTCCATCTTCGAGAAATCGAGGATGTCGTTGAGGATGATCATCAGCGATTCGGCGGACTGGCGAACCAGTTCGAGATACTGGCGCTGCGTGGCGTCCAGTTCGGTGTCCAGTGTCAGCGCGGTCAGTCCGAGGATGCCGTTCATCGGCGTCCGCACTTCATGACTCATGTTGGCGACGAAGACGCTCTTCGCCTCGTTTGCCGCTTCGGCACTGGCCATGGCCTGCCGCAAGCGAAGCTCGTCTTCCTTGCGCCGGGTGATGTCGCGGAAGGCCGTGACCGAGCCGGCGATCTTCTTGCCGTTGTAGAGCGGCGTGCTGCTGACTTCGACCGGCAGGCTGCTGCCATCGGCACGCGAGAAGCGTTCCTCGCCGAAGAAGTGCCGTCCAGTGTGGACCGCCTGGAAAATCGGACATTCTTCGAGTGGACCGCAACCGTCCAGGCCGTGCCGGTGGAACAGGTAGTGGCCGATCCGGCCGATCAGGGCCTCGCGCTCGAAACCAAGCAGTTCCAGGGCGGCTGCATTGACCAGGACGACCTTGCCCTGCTCGTCAAGGACATAGAGACCGTCGCCCATGGTTTCGGTGACGGCGATCAGGTTGCGCTGCTCCTGCTGCAGGCGCTCGCGGGATCTGAGCAGGCGCAGCAGCAGGAAAAGCAGGACGCCCAGGGTCAGCAGCATCAGGCTGAACTGGGTCCAGAATTCGCTACGCAGGACAGCGATGAACGGGGCCGGCGTGTAGGAAATGATATAGGCGCTGGCATTGCCGGACACATCCTGGACCGGCAGGAAACTGGCCACCCAGGGGGCGTCTTCGAGTTCGACGGTCAGCGAGAAGGCGCGAAATTCACTCATGCCCAGCTGTACCGCCGGCAGCGCTGCCAGCTTGAGGTTGACGGCAACGACCTGGGCTGTCGGTGGCGCCGGGCTGTCAGGCAGGGTGACCTGCGGGTCTTCAACGAGGAATTCCGGATGGATGCCCGAGGGGCCGTACAGCCAGCGTTCGGATTCGAACAGGATGGGCAGGGTCTGGGCACGTGCCAGCACGAAATGGAATTCCCGCGAGGGTTCGAGCTGGTGCATTGCGTCGCGGATGGCGCGAAAACCGATGCTGGTCTCGACGCTGCCGAGCAGACGTTCGCCATCAAGCAAGGGATAGACGAAGCGGAAGCCGGACTTCACCCGGCCGGCCTCGAAACCCTGGATGGGCTGGCCGGTTTCCAGAACCTGGCGGATCGACGGCCGGATGTTGAGCAGGTTGTCGCCATATTTCTGCGGTTCGTGGAAGCGCAGAAAACTGTTGCCGTCGGTGGTCTGGAAGTGCAGTTGCCGGATGCCCAGTTCGCGGAGATTGCGGTAGGTTGGCGAGAGCATCTGGTAGAGACGGGCCCGGTAGGGAATCTGGGCGTCTCCCTGCAGTTGTGAAGCGGCATCCATCAGCGTCAGGATTTCACGCTGCCGGATACGTTCGGAAAACAGGATGCTGGTCGCCTTGCCGTAGGTCTGCAGGCTGGCCTGGTAAATCGTCGTCAGTTCCTGCGTATGCTGCTGTTCGTGCAGCGCCTGCTTTTCCTGCTGGCTGCTGTGCAGCAGCCAGGTGCCGACAACCGGCAGGACGAGAAAGGCCGCCAGGGCCCAGCGCCGGTAGAGGCGGCTGCTTGCGGTGGCCTCGCTGGCGGCCATGGTCAGAAATTGCCCTGTTCGGGAATCTTCATCTTGCCGCGCAACTGGCGAACCACGTCATAGTCACGGTCGGCAGCGGGAATCGCCCCGTTCCGCAACTGGATTCCCCATTCGCTCATCAGCGTCTTGTCCCGCGTCTGCGGATCCAGTCCGGTCAGCACCTTGCGCAGCTGCGCGATGCGTTCGGCGGACAGGCGCCGGCTGCTGGCAACCAGGGCGAAAGACGGCAGCGGCGGCGTCTCGGCCAGGATGGTGACGCCCAGATGGGCATAGTTCCGGGCAATCGCGGTTTTGGCACCGCCGTACTCGTAATCGCCCCGGGCGACGGCGAGGACGACCTCGTCGTGCTTGTCCAGATAGCGGAACAACTGCTGGTCGAGGCGGTCGCCCTGTTTGCGCAGTTGCGCATCGATGGCCAGATAGCCGCAGGTGGACAGCGGCTGGGTAAGGGCAAATGTCTTCTTGCGGGCCGGCCTGGGCAAAGGCGTGCCGGCGCTGATCAGGGCGCAGGAATAGGTGGCTTCGCCGTTCTTTTCCAGGAAGTGGACCAGCGGTTCCGCCTGTGGATGGCTATCGCGCAGGCTGATGTAGGGTAGGGGGCCAAGGTAGGCGAGATCGATCTGACCGGTGCGGAAGTGTTCCAGGATTTCGGCGTAGGAGGTCGAGTAGCGGATTTCTATTTTTGCGCCCAGCTGCTTTTCGAGAAAATTGAGCATGGGCTTGAACTGCTTGACGACTTCTTCCGGCTGTTCCATCGGCAGTGGCGAAAAGTACAGCGTTTCCGCCTGTGCGCCGGAAATGGCCGTGAACAGGCAGGCCAGGGACAGAAACAGTCGGCAGGCAGGGCGGCCGAACCATTGCAGTGGGGCGTGCATTGCAATTCCCGCAACATCTTGAAGAGCATATTCTAGCCCGAAAAAACGGGCTTGACCCTTTGCAGGAGCAAGCCCGGATGTCTGCAGGCAGCGGCGACTCAGGCGCGGCTCTGGATTTCCTCGATGTAGCCGAGCATGCCGGTACGGATGTTGCCGGCATTGCCTTCGTCGGTGTCGATGTGCATGGCCAGCCGGAAAGCCGGATTCACGCGGACGACGACGTCGCCGAAGATCAGCTCGCGCTCGCCCTCGACGCGGACGCGGACGACATAGTTGTCGCGCACACGGAAGCGCAGCGCGTCTTCCGGCGCCATGTGGATGTGACGCTGGGCGCAGATCACGCCGCGTTCGATGGTGGTGCTGCCGTACGGACCTTCGAGCGTCACCCCGGGGGTGCCGGCGAGGTCGCCGGACTGGCGGATCGGCGGCTGCACGCCGAGCTTGAACTGCTCGGTCATCGCAATCTCGACCTGGGTTTCCTTGCGCGTCGGACCAAGTACGCGGACCTTGGCGATCCGCCCCTTCGGGCCGACCAGATGTACCTGCTCTTCGCAGGCGTACTGGCCCGGTTGCGACAGTTCGTGCATTGGCGTCAGCTGATGGCCGGGCCCGAACAGCGCCTCGACGTCGGCCTGCGACAGATGGACGTGGTGCGCCGAAATCTCGACCGGGATCGCCGGTGCCGCGTCGGCCTTGGCTTCCAGCAGCAATTCGTTGCGCTCGATGGCGCGCAGCGCCTCCCAGGCGACCAGGCGTTCGTCGTCATTGGCAACGACGAGGATCTTCACCGGCGAATCGTCGGCGGAAATGACGGCATGTGAATCGAACTTGCCGAGGTGGCGGTTCTTGTCCTCGTCGAGCTTGATGCCCATGTAGCCGAGGCCCTGACAGGCCAGGCTGCGCACCGTCGCGCTGGTTTCGCCGATGTCGCCGGTGAAGGCCAGCACGTCGATGCCACCCATTGCCGCCGTGTAGGCGCCGATGTTCTTGCGCACCTGATAGCAGAAGGCCTTGTGCGCCAGCAGCGCGCGGTGATGGCCTTCGGCGGCGGCGGCCTCGATTTCGTGGATGTCGCTGGAAATGCCGGAGATGCCCTTCAGGCCGCTTTCGCTGTTGATCAGCGTCGACAGCTGTTCCGGCGTCATCTTGTGCTGTTCCACCAAATGGATCATCACCGCCGGGTCGATGCTGCCGGCACGGCTGGGCATGATCAGGCCGTCGGACGGCGTCATGCCCATCGTCGTGTCGACCGAACGGCCGTGGTCGATGGCGCACATCGAGGCACCGATGCCGAGGTGGCAGGAGACGATTTCCAGCTCGCCGAGCGGGCGCTTGAGTACTTCCGCCGACTTCAGCGAGACGTAGCGGTGCGAGGTGCCGTGGAAGCCGTAGCGGCGGATGCCGTGCTGCTTGTACAGGTCGTAGGGCAGGCCGTAGAGGTAGGCGTAGGGCGCCAGCGTCTGGTGGAAGGCAGTGTCGAAGACGGCGACTTGCGGCACGTTCGGGAAATGCTTGAGCGCGACGCGGATGCCGGCGACGTTGACCGGATTGTGCAGCGGCGCGAAGACGGCCAGTTCCTCGATGTCGGCAATCACCGACGGGGTGATGACGACCGAGCTGGAGAACTTGTTGCCGCCATGGACGACGCGGTGGCCGATGGCGGTGACGTCTTCCGGATGGAAGGTGAAAGCCGGGCCGAGCAGCGCGGTGGCTTCGCTCATCACCTTGAACAGGTCGGAGAGCTTGAACGGCGCGTGCTCCATGGTCTGACGCTGCGGACCGACCATCACCGTGATGCGGGCGTGCTGCTTGTCGGCGTTGTCGATGATGCCGTGGATGTCGGCACCGCTCTCCTCGGTGTCGTAGATGCCGAAATGGATCTGGCTGATGCCGACATTGAGCGCGACGACCTTGCCCGGCCGGTTGGTGGTCAGCGACAGTGCGTAGGGGTCGTCGGATTTTGCCATGCCGGCGCCGTTGACCGCATGATTGTCGGCGCTCATCGCGCGGGTGCGGTCGGCCAGCAGGCGCGACAGGTAAACGATGGCCTTGGGATTGCCGAGCACGTGGCTGGTGAACACGTCCTGCGGGATCATCAGCACGAAGCAGCGGTTGCCGGCGATGACGTCGGCGACGATGCGGTCGCCGGTCAGCACCGACATGATGCCGAAGACGTCGCCGGTGCCCAGTTGGGCGATCACCGTGCGGGTGCCGGTGTTGTCCGAGGTCGAGATTTCGGCGTGGCCGCTGATCATGACGCCGATACCATGGCCTTCGTCGCCGGTTTCGAGCATGGCCTCGTTACCTTCAAAGGTGGCCAGGCGTGACTTGATGACGATTTCCTCGACCTTGTCGGCCGGGAAACTGGCAAACAGGGGGACCTGTTCGAGGAAGAAACGTTTCAGATCGATTTCGCTCATGCTGTGCTCCGTGCTGTCAGGCAGTATTTTATGCTCGCAAGACTACCATTTTGTTGCGGTGCAGCAAAGACTGTTGGCAGTGGACTAAGTGAAATCCGCAATGACGCCCGATATCGTCGTGTCCCGGGTCAGCTCAGCACGTAGTTTTCATCGGGGCGCGGTGGTGGCGCCGGGGTCTCGCCCAGCATCTCGCGCAGGCTGGCCTCGATGCCGGCGACGATGGCATCGAGCGCCAGGTCGTTGGGGGCGCGGCCGAACGGGTCCTCGATCTCGTCGCTGAGGGCTTCCAGCGCGAAGAAAGTGTAGGAAACGAAGCAGACGATCAGCGGCGTCATCAGCCCGATTGCGTCGACCAGGCCGAACGGCAGCAGCACGCAGTAGAGGTAGGACGAGCGGTGCAGGATCACCGAGTAGGTGAAGGGCAGCGGTGTATTGAGGATGCGCTCGCAACCGCCCATCGCCAGCGACAGTTCGTCCAGGTTCTGTTCCATGCTGTGGGCGAGGATGGGGTCGAGCCGCCCGACTGCGCGCTTTTCCCGGAGCCCCTGCGCCAGCCAGAGCAGGATCAGGTTGGCCGGGTTGCGCGCCGGCGCGAGCCTGGCCGTCACCTCGTCCGGCAGCAGACCCTCCAGCCCCCGCTGGGCTGGGTCGCCGCGCAACTGGTTGCGCAGTGCGGCGGCGAAGGCGGCGATGCCGAGAATGAAAGGCCGGACATTGCTGCCCGGCGCCACGCAGGTCGAGGCCTTGCGGGCCAGGTTGCGGCTGTCGACAAGGATGCTGCCCCACAGCTTGCGCGCTTCCCAGTAACGGTCGTAGCTGGCGTTGATGCGAAAGCCGAAGAAAATCGCCAGGGCGATGCCGATCAGCGAGAACGGACTGGCGTTGAGCGGCACCTTCCAGTGAAACAACTGGCCGTGTGCCGCGACCACAGCGCAGGCGACGGCGAAGACGAACAGCTGCTGCTGCAGGATCAGATGCACCAGCGAACCGCGCCGGACGAAAAGCAGGTACAGCCAGTGCGGCCGCGGACGGACGATCATCGCTTACATCGCTCCCTGGCGCAGGTAGCGCAGGTGCCAGCTCAACGCTTCTTCGAGCAGGTGCGGCGTCTGCTTGCCCGGGGAGTGGTCGAGCGCGCGCTTGTAGTAGTCGCTCAGCGCCGGCTTGAAGTGCGGATGCGCGCAGTTGTCGATGACCGCCCGCGCACGCTGCTTCGGCGACAGGCCGCGCAGGTCGGCGAGGCCCTGCTCGGTGACCAGGATCTGCACGTCGTGCTCGGTGTGGTCGACGTGCGAGGCCATCGGCACGATGCAGGAAATCTCGCCGCCGCGTGCCTGCGACGGGGTCATGAAGATCGACAGGAAGGCGTTGCGGGCGAAATCGCCGGAGCCGCCGATGCCGTTCATGATCTTGGTACCCATCACGTGCGTCGAATTGACGTTGCCGTAGATGTCGGCCTCGATCATCCCGTTCATGGCGATGACGCCGAGGCGGCGGATGATTTCCGGGTGGTTCGAGATTTCCTGCGGGCGCAGGATGATGTTGTTCTTGTAGCGGCCGAGGTCGGCGTTGAGCTCGGCCAGCGCGCCGGAACTGAGCGAGAAGGCGGTGGCCGAGGCGCAGGTCAGCTTGCCCGACTTGATCATCTCGAGCATGCCGTCCTGGAGGACTTCGGTATAGGCGGTCAGATTCTCGAACGGGCCCTGGTTGAGGCCGGCCATCACCGCGTTGGCGATGTTGCCGACGCCCGACTGCAGCGGCAGCAGATTGGCCGGCAGGCGGCCCTTCTTGACCTCGTGTTCGAGGAATTCGAGGATGTGCCCGGCGATCTTGCGCGAATTTTCGTCCGGCGCCGAGAACGCCGAGTTGCGGTCGGGGCTGTGCGTCTCGACGACGGCGATGACCTTGGCCGGGTCGCAGCGCAGGTAGGCCTCGCCGATCCGGTCCTGGGTGCGCAGCAGCGGAATCGGCTTGCGGTTCGGCGGCAATTGGGTGCCGTAGTAGATGTCGTGCATGCCCTCGAGTTCGGGGTTCTGCCAGGAATTGACCTCGAGGATGACCTTGTCGGCCTGGTCCAGCCAGGTCTTGTTGTTGCCGACCGACGACGACGGGATCAGGCGGCCGTCTTCGAGGATGCCGGTGACTTCGACGACGGCGATGTCGAGCTTGCCGAGGAAGCCGGACCAGACGAACTGGGCGACGTGCGACAGGTGGATGTCGATGTACTCCATCTCGCCGGCGTTGATCCGCTTGCGGCAGGTCGGGTCGGACTGGTAGGGCAGGCGCATCTCGACGCCGTCGACCATCGCCAGCGCACCGTCGAGGTCGGGCGCGGTCGAGGCGCCGGTCCACACGCCGATCTTGAATTTCTTGCCGTAGATGTTGGCGTCCATGATCCGCTTGGCCAGCGCCGACGGCACCGCCTTCGGATAACCCGAGCCGGTGAAGCCGCTCATGCCGACGTTGACGCCGGATGGAATCAGGCTGGCCGCTTCCTCGGCCGACATGATCTTGTTGCGCAGCTTGGCGCACTGGATGCGTGAGGATCCGCTGGGGTTCTGCATGGTGGTTATCGATCCTGGGGAAGAAAAAAAGGCCCGCACGAAGCGGGCCTCAAAAGCCCACAACTCAAGGGCGCGTGATGCTCAGAGGAGACTGAGACAAGGGGGGAATCCCGCCGGGGCGCCGGGTAGGGCGACAGGACTGGAAAAGCGGAGCCTTGAAGGCGGGTAGCATCGTGTTCCGGTTTTCGTGAAGTTGCGGGATTCGCTGGGGCGCAACGATAAGGGCTCCATTGCCGGCCGACAAACGACACTTTATGATGCGACAGGAAAGTAAAACTTAATCGTAAAATGGCCTATCGACTTCCCCCGTTACCAGCATTGCGTGCCTTCGAGGCCGCTGCCCGCCACCTCAGTTTCAAGCAGGCGGCGGAGGAACTGCACGTGACGCCGGCGGCGATCAGCCAGCAGATCCGTCAGCTTGAGGATTATCTCGGCCTGCCCTTGTTCCGCCGGCTGACCCGGGCGGTCGAGCTGACGCCGCAGGGGGCGGCGATGTTGCCGAAATTGCGCGAGGGTTTCGACTGTCTGGCGCTTGCCGTTGACCGAACCCGCCAGGGTGGCGATGGCCCGTTGACCATCCATGCCCCGCCGTCCTTTGCTTCGCGCTGGCTGGTGCCGCGCCTGCCGCGCTTCGGCGCGCTGCATCCGGGCATCGCACTGCGCCTGTCGAGCGTTGCCGACAACGTCGACCGCCAGGGCGAAACGGCGTTGCTCGACCTGCGCCGGGTCGATCCGCGCAGCGCCGCCAGCGAACTGGCGATCCGTTACGGTACCGGCAACTATCCCGGGCAGCGGGTGGAGAAGATGTTCGTGCCGGATTACGTGACGGTATGCAGCCCGCGCCTGCCGACGCCTGCCCGGCCACTGGCGATGCCGGCCGACCTGGCCGGGCATGTGCTGATCCACGACGAAACCATCGCCGACCAGGGACTGCAGCCGGGGTGGACGCAATGGCTGGCGCTGGCCGGTATCGGCGGCATCGACGCCCGTCGTGGCCTGCGTTTTTCCAACGCGATCATGGCCGTTGAAGCTGCCCTCGACGGCCAGGGTGTCGCGCTGGTGCCCTTGCCGCTGGTCGAGGCCGATATCGCCGCCGGTCGTCTGTACCAGCCGTTCGCGCTGAGCATGCCGTCACCGTATGCCTATTACCTGGTGATACCGGAAGCGATGGCCGAACGGCCCGCCGTCGCTGCCTTCAGCGCCTGGATTCTGGCCGAAGGCGGGCGTTGACCGCAGCAGTCCGGCGTTTCATTCCGTTTGGTTGCTGCGAATGCGATGTGTTAACATCGCCGGCGTTGGTGCTCGCGGCATGATTCCTTTGCCGCGGTTCAACGGGAAGCTGGGGGAAGAAAGTCCTGCAGGACCGATTCTTCTAACCAGCGCTGCCCCCGCAACGGTAAGTGGACGGGTCGGGCCTTTCGGTTCCACCCTGCTTTCGTCTCTTGAGCCACTGGTGATGTGTTCGCGCATCATTGGGAAGGCGACGAAGGTTGTCTCCACCAGCCCGGATACCGGCCAACGAGGTGGACCAGTGAACAACCGGTCTGTAGTGCCAACAGGTCGACGGGGATGTCGACGACGGCGATTTTTTTGGTATTCGACATGTTTCCTTCCTTTTCTGGCGTCGCCCCCGCTGCGCGCCTGCTCGCCTGCGCTTTCGCCGCCGGCACCTGCATTTCCTTCAACGCGCACGCCCACGGCACGCATACTCACGGCCACGGGACGGCGCGCCTGACGGTCGACGGGCCGGTCGTCGAGGTCAGTATCGATGTTCCGCTCGAAAGTTATCTCGGCTACGACTATCCGCCGCACGGTGAAGCGCAGCAGCAAGTGTGGGATGCCTTCGCGGCCCGCGTCGGCAATCCGCTGAATTTCATCGAACCGGCCGCCGAGGCGCGGTGCACGGTGACGGCAGCGAGCACGACACCCGATATCGGCAAGGCAACGCCGGCGGTCGATATCAGCAACGTGGTCCTCGCCGTGAAGTTTCATTGCGAGCAGCCGGCGGCGCTGAAGTCCTTCTCGCTGCATGCTTTCCGCGATCATCCGGGCCTGAAGCAACTGCGCGTGCAGATGCAGTTGAATGGCCAGCGCAAGACGGTCACGGTGCGCCCGCGCTTCCCGGCCATCACGCTCTGAGGATCATCGCCCATGCTTGAAGCCGGTTTCCTGCAGTTGGCGCAGTGGTTGCTGACGCCCATTCTCGTGCTGCTTGCTGCAGCCTTCATTTACGCACTCTGGATGGCCGGGATGGTGGCGATGGAAGCCTGGCAACGCCGCGCCAACCCGGCGTTTTCCAGCCTGCATCTGGCGCCCGGCATGGATTTCGAGGAGCTTGAACTGTTCGCCCTGCGCCGGCTCGAACCGCTGCGCCTGCTCAGCCGGGTGACGCCGATGCTCGGTCTGATCGCCACGATGATTCCGCTCGGCCCGGCCTTGCAGGGTGTGGCCAGCGGCCAGGGCAACGCCGCCCTGTCGGTGTTCAGCAACGCCTTTGCCGGCGTCGTCCTGGCGCTGGCGGCAGCAGCCATCGGGCTGGTTCTCTACTCGCTGCGCCGACGCTGGTTGCTGGCCGAACTGCTGGTCATCCGCAAGCGCCTGGGAGCGGGGCAATGAGCCTGAAACACTTCAGCATTTTCGAGGAAGACGACGATGATCCGATGCTGTCGTCGATCAACCTGGTCGACGTCTTCCTGGTGCTGGTCGTGGCGCTGATGGCTGCGGTCAACCTGTCGACGAAGCCGGAAAACGCCGCGGCAAACACGGCAAAATCGCCGGTGGAAATGGTCATTCGCGAGAATGGCCAGGAAATCCGTTACAAAGGTACCGGCAGCAGCGGCGAAGGCGACGGCGTACGCGCCGGCGTCGCCTACCGGCTGCGCGACGGCAGCATCATCTACGTGCCCGAAGGCGAAGCCTCGCCGCCTGCCGCGGATTGATCCGCATGGTTCATCGTTTTTTCCGGGCGCTGGCCATCGCCGCCCTGTGCTGCTGGGCGGCCGTGGCGCAGGCCCGGCAACTGCTGTGGCTGACTGCCGACATCACGCCAGCGGCGCGGACGGCCGTTGTCGAGCGGATGGCGGCGGAACAGGGCTGGCAACTGCGGCACCTTGATCATCCGTTGAACGACACGCCGGCGCTGACCGGCGAGCAGCGTGCCGCTCTGGCACAGGCGCTGCCCGGTGCCGACATGGTCTGGGTCGATGCGCCACATGCGACGGCGAGAAGCCGCCTGGAAAAGCTGTTCGGCGAGCAGTTGACCGCATACGCGGCACGCCAGCCGCAACGGCTGGTGTGGATTGGCGCCGAAGCCGGCGGCGATCCGGCGGTGGCTGACCTGGCCGGCCGTGTTGCCGGCTACCTGCGTTTTGGCGGTGAAGACAACATCCGCCATGCCTTCATGCTTGCCAGCGCCTGGCAGCAACAGCCGCAAACCCCGGTGGCCGGACTCCTGCCCGGCCTGCCGCCGGCCCGGGCATGGCCGCAACGCGGCCTGTACCACCCGGACGCTGGCAGCTTTTTTGCCGATATCGGGCAGTTGACCGCATGGCAGGCGCGCCAGCCGCATTTGCGCGACTTGCCGGCCGTTGCGCTGCTCGTCCATCGTCATCATTTCGTCAATGCCGAAACCGGCTGGCTGGAACAGTGGCTGCGCCTGTTCGCAGCGCGCGGCATGTTTGCCTATGCAGTGTTCGGCCAGCAGCTCGACAGTCGCGGACTGGCCGAATTGCTCGCACTCCCCGATGGCGCGGCGCATCCGCGGGCGCTGGTGCTGCACCAGCTGGCCTCGCAATCGAGCGCACTGCAGGCGCTGTTCGATCAATGGGGCGTGCCGGTGCTCGCCACCCAGCCTTACCGGCATGGCGACATCGCTGCCTGGGAAGCCGATCCCGCCGGCCTGAAACTGTCCGATACGCCGTTCTACCTGGTGCAACCGGAAGCCGCCGGCGCTGTCGATCCGCTGGTGGTCACCGCACATGCCGACGGTGGCCGGCAGACGCAATTGATCCCGCGCCAGGCCGAGGCCGTGGCCGCCAAGGCCAGACGCCTGATCCAGCTGCGCGATACGCCGCCAGCGAAGAGAAAGCTGGTGGCGATGGTCTACAACTATCCGCCCGGCGGCAGCAATTTCGGCGCCTCCTTCCTCAATGTCCCGCGCAGCCTGGAAGTCGTCAGCGGCGCGCTGGCGCAAGCCGGCTACACCACGCAGCAGGTTGCCGAGGCGACCTGGATCAAGTCGCTGCAGCAACTGCTCGGCGCCTATTACCCGGATGGCGATTTGCGCGCCTTGCTGGCCAACGATCAGGCGGCGGCCCTGCCGCTGCGCGATTACCTGGCCTGGTGGCAGGCCTTGCCAGCAGCGCAGCGGCGCCGGATCGAAAGTGTCTGGGGCGTGCCGACGCGCAGCCGCTATCTGGTCGAATGGCAGGGCGAACCGGTTTTCGTCATTCCCCGCCTGCAGTTCGGCAATCTTGCCGTGCTGCCGCAACCGCCGCGCGAGGAAACCCTGCATCGCGGCCAGAATCCCTTCATGCACCGTAGCCGTCAGCCGCTGTCGCATCACTACCTGGCGGTTTACCTGTGGGCCCGCCAGGCCGATGCCCTGATTCATTTCGGCACGCACGGAACGCAGGAATGGGCCACCGGCAAATCGCGCGGTCTCGATGTGCTCGACGATGCGTTGCTGCCGCTCGGCGATGTGCCGGTGGTCTATCCCTACATCGTCGACAACCTGGGCGAGGCGCTGACCGCGAAGCGACGCGGCCGTGCCGTGCTGGTCAGCCATCGCACGCCGGTCTTCGCCACCACCGGTCTGGCGGGCGGGATGGCGCAACTGCATGAACTGATGCACGAGTGGGCCATCGCCGACCAGGGGCCGACGCGCGAGGCCATCGGCGACCGGCTGACGACCCTGATTGTCGACAGCCGCCTGCACCACGACCTGAAATGGTCGGCTGAACGGGTGCGCGCCGAACTCGATCCCTTTCTCGAACTGCTGCATCCCTGGCTCGACCAACTGGCCCACGGCAGCCAGCCGCAGGGCCTCGCGGTGTTCGGCCGGGCGCCTGGCGAAGAACTGCGGCGGCAGACCATACTCCAGTCGCTGCGCACACCGCTGCTCGACGCGCTGGGCGAGGACGTGGACGAAACCTTCCTGATGGATCACCGGCGGATCGCCGAATCGCGCCCGATGCAGTGGCTGAAGCTCGCCTTGCAGGACGCGGAAGCCGCCAGCCAGCTCGATCTGCGTCCGCAGCAGGCGGAGAACGCGGTGCCGAACCGCGCCGCAGTACACCGGATCGACCGCGAGGCACTGCTGGCGCTGGCCGAGCGGGCGCAGGAACTGGACCGCCTGCTGGCGACAGAGAACGAAATGCCGGGATTGCTGGCGGCGCTGGAGGGGCGCTTCCTGCCGGCGGCATATGGCGGCGACCCGGTGCGTAATCCGGAAAGCCTGCCGACCGGGCGCAACCTGACCGGTCTCGACCCGAGCCGGCTGCCGACCCGGCAGGCATACACCGTGGCCGAACTGATGTTTGACAACTGGCTGCAGACCTGGCGCAGCGAACATGGCGGCAAATATCCCGAGCGCCTGGCGCTGTCATTATGGGCCGGCGAAACCCTCCGCCATCAGGGCATCATGGAAGCGCAGGCGCTGGTCGCACTGGGCGTTCGCCCGGTCTGGGACAATGCCGGCCGGCCGCGTGGCGTGACGGTAATTCCGCTGGCCGAACTCGGTCGACCGCGCGTCGATGTGCTGCTCAGCGTCACCGGCTCCTACCGCGACCAGTTTCCGGCACTGATGGCGCTGGTCGACACAGCCATCGCCGAGGTCAGCCATGCCGAGCCGGCAGGTGCGGTGGCCAGCCACAGCCGGGACGTTGCCCGCGAACTGGCTGTTCAGGGCGTACCGGCCAAGCTGGCCGGACTGATCGGGCAGGCCCGCGTTTTCGGCAATCCCGTCGGCGACTACGGGACCGGCATCGACGCCGCCGTGCAGGACGACGGTTTGCGGGTGCGCGATGCGCGCCTGGGCGAATTGTTCCTGCAGCGGATGAGCCAGCCTTATCTCGGTGGCGTGCCGGTCGACGGCGTCAGCACGGCGGTGGCTGCCCGCTCGCTGGCCGCCGGCTTGCGCCGGACCGACGCGGCCTTGCTGTCGCGGACCTCCAACCTGTACGGCATGGCCAGTTCGGACGACCCGTTCCAGTATCTCGGCGGCCTGGCCGCCGCCGCGCGCAGTGCCGGGCGTCAGGAAGCGCTGCCGCTGTACGTGAACCAGTTGCAGAACGCCGATGAACCCTTCACCCAGAGCGCGCAGCAAAGCCTGGCGCTGGAAATGCAGGCGCGTTACCTGCATCCCGGCTGGGTCGAGGCCTTGAAGAAAGAGGGCTACGCCGGTACTTTGCAGGTACTGAAGGCGGTGCAGAACAGCTGGGGCTGGCAGAGCGTCACCGACGGCATGGTGCGCGAGGACCACTGGCAGGGTTTCTACGATGTCTATGTCCGCGACAGTCACGGTCTCGATGTGCCGGCCTGGTTGCGCAGCCATCCGCAGGCCTATGCCCAGACGCTGGAGCGCTTGATCCAGGCGCAACGTCAGGGCCACTGGTCGCCGGACCTGGCGACGCGCCAACAACTGGCCGGCCTGTACGACGAACTGACCAAGCAGGCGCCGCTGGCGCAGGAACTCGCTGGCGTCCGCCAGTGGGTTGACAAGGTGCTCGACAAGTCGCGCCCGGTGCGGCAAACCGAAAAGGGAAACACCACCGGCGTGGTGCTGGCCAACGGCAGCGCAATCCTGCCGGTGAGCAGCCCGGCGCCGGCGAATGCCGCAACGCCGGCAAACGCCTATGTACCGGTCCGCGGACAAGTCCTGAGCCGGGTCGAGCGCCAGACCGGGCAGGAAGTCATGACCTGGCTTGGTCTGTTGCTGATCCTGCTGGCGGTCACTGGCGGGGCCGTACAGCAATGGGAGCGCGGCCGCCGGCGCTGACCGCGCTCATTGGTGGTGGCAACTGCAGGCGGTGCCCAGCCCGAAGAAACAGGCGGGGAAGGATGCGCAGAACCGGGTCGGATTCATACCGGGCTGGATCAGGCTTGTGCAATGTTATAACATTGCAATTTGCTGAGCCTTCCGCTCTGGTTCTCATCGGCATCGATCCGTGATTCATTCGCGTTACCTGTTTCTCGTCCTGTGTTTTTGCATGGCTCAGTGGATTGCGCTCGAGCATGCCTGCTCACACGCGTACGACGAACCGGCAAATGTTGTCGAGCGCTGCGAGCAATGCTTGGCCGGCGGCTCATTGGGGGCGGTGCTGCCAACGCTGGTAGTAGTGCCGATCGTGCCGCTACGGCATTTCTTGGTTGCGCAGAAGTTGCCGACAGGTCGTCTGGCGCTGCTCTCGCCGATCCCGACGCAGCGCGGTCCGCCTGTGTCCTGAAATTCCCCGTTTTCAGCGTGTTGACCGCAGCATTTTCTGCTGCGTTCAAGCCTTTCGGTGTTTCAGGAGAATCATGATGTTGAAGAAACCTATTGCCATGGCTGTGCTGGCGGTGCTTTCCTGCGCCGTGCAGGCAGCAGATGATGCTGATCTGGCGGTCATCCGCAGCCAGATTGAAGAATTGAAGAAGAGCTACGAGCAGCGGATTGCCAGCCTTGAGGAGAAGCTGGCCAGGACCCAGGCGGGTTCGGCGGTGAATCGTTCGGACAAGCCGGCAGTTGCCGATCAACCGGTTCCGGGAAAGGCCAGCGGGTTCAATCCCGAGGTATCGCTGATCCTGCAGGGGCGCTACAAGTCGATGAAGGATGTTGCCGAGCGCGGCATCACCGGTTTTGTTCCGGCCGGTGGGCATGCGCATGAAGATGGTGGCATCAAGGGGATTTCGAAGCGCGGCTTCTCGGTCGATCATACCGAACTGATGCTGTCGGCCAACGTCGACCCGTACTGGCGTGGTCAGGCCATCCTCGCGATGGCCGACGGCGAGGTCGAAGTCGAGGAAGCCTGGGTCCAGTCGCTGGCGATTGGTCATGGCGTCGGGCTCAAGGCCGGCCGTTATCTTTCCGGTATCGGTTATCTCAATGAGCAGCATCCACATGCCTGGGACTTTGCCGATGCGCCGCTGATGTACAGCGCGCTGTTCGGCGAGCACGGCAGTTACGCCCAGGATGGCGTCCAGTTGAAATGGCTGGCGCCGACATCGATGATGCTCGAGTTCGGTGCGGAAGTCGGCCGTGGTGCCAATTTCCCCGGCACCGACCGCAACGGCAATGGCATTGGTGCCAGCGCCATCTTTGCGCACATCGGCGACGATGTCGGCGTCGCTCACAGCTGGCGTGCTGGCCTCTCGTACCAGCGGACACGGGCCCGTGGGCGCGAGGCCGAGGTGCATGACGCCAACGATGTTCATGGCGAAGCTTTGTTCTCCGGCGAGAGCAAGACCTGGCTGGCCGATTTTGTCTGGAAATGGGCGCCGGACGGCAATCCCAAATATCGCAACTTCAAGTTCCAGGGCGAATACTTCAACCGGCGCGAATCCGGTGACATTGGTTGTGAATCCGACGAGGCCGGCGCGGCTTGCAGCGGTGTCCGTGATCTTTATCGCAGCCGGCAGTCGGGCTGGTATGCCCAGGCGGTATATCAGTTCACGCCGAACTGGCGCGCTGGCGTTCGCTACGACCGCCTGAATTCCGGCAGCACGAAAATCGGTGCCAACGCGCTGGCCGAAATCGGCAACGAGAACGCGATGTTCAAGGATTTCCGCCCAAGCCGGGCCTCGCTGATGGTCGATTACGGCTGGAGCGAGTTCTCGCGTGTCCGTCTGCAGTACGCCCGCGACAGGTCGATGGCCGGCATTACCGACAACCAGGTGACCGTCCAGTACATCATGAGCCTCGGCGCTCATGGTGCGCACAAATTCTGAGGCCGGCGATGCGTAAATTGATCTCTTTTGCTGTGCTCGGGATGGTTTGCCTGCGTGCCTGGGCCGCCGTCGAAGTTTTCGCGACAGTGCCGGAGTGGGGCGCGCTGACCCGGGAAATCGGTGGCGACAAGGTGAACGTCTACATCGCGACCACCGCCTTCCAGGATCCGCACCGGATCGACGCCCGACCGTCGTTGCTGGCACGGGCGCGACGGGCGCAACTGGTGGTGGCCAACGGCGCCGAACTGGAAACCGGCTGGCTGCCGGTGGTCCTGCGCGAATCCGGCAATGCCTTGATCCAGCCGGGGCACGACGGCTATTTCGAAGCGGCAGCGCAGGTCGTCCGCCTGGACGTGCCGAGCGTCCTCGATCGGGCACAGGGCGACGTGCATGCGGCTGGGAATCCGCATGTCCATCTTGATCCGCGCAACGTACTCAAGGTCGGTCAGGCACTGGCGCAGCGTCTGGCCCGGGTCGATCCGGATAACGCCGGGATCTATCAGGCCAATCTCGCTGCCTTCAGCGGCCGCTGGCAGGCGGCGATCGGGCGCTGGGAAACGGCGGCGGCACCATTGCGCGGCGTGGCGGTGGTGGTGCATCACCAGTCCTTCGCCTACCTGACGCACTGGCTCGGCATGCAGGAGGTCGGCGCGCTGGAACCGAAACCCGGCATCGAGCCGAGCAGCGGTCAGTTGACCGCGCTGCTGCAAAGCCAGCAGACACGGCCGGCACGCCTGGTGCTGCGTACCGCCTACCAGCAGGATGGTCCGAGCAACTGGTTCGCGGCCAAGGCCGGCATTCCGGCCTTGATGCTGCCGTTCACGGTCGGAGGTTCGGCGCAGGCGAAAGACCTGTTCGGCCTGTTCGATGACAGCATCGACCGCTTGCTGAAGGGGCTGCGTTGACTCAGCCGCTGCTGTGCCTCACGGGTCTGGTCGCTGGCTGGCAGGTGCCGGCGACCAGGCCAGTCGATCTGATGGTTGCGGCTGGCCGGATCGTCGGTCTGACTGGTGCCAACGGTGCCGGCAAAAGTACGTTGCTGGCAGCGATCGCCGGTCGGGCGCGGGTTTTCTGCGGTCAACTGGAGAAAAAGCCGGATTTGCGCATCGGCCTGCAGACGCAGGATGTGCCGCCGCTGTCCGGACTGCCGCTATCCGGTCGTGACGTGCTGGCGCTCACCGCTGCCAGTGCCGACGGTTTGCCGCCGTGGCTGGCCGATTGTCTGGATCGCCGGCTTGACCGCCTGTCCGGTGGTCAGCGGCATTACCTGGCCTTGTGGGCTGTTTTGCAGGCGCCGGCCGAACTGCTGTTGCTCGACGAACCGACCAACAACCTTGATGCGCAAGGCGTCCGCCATCTGGCGCAGGCCTTGCGAACCCGGGCCGATGCCGGCTGCGGCATCCTGCTGGTCAGTCACGACGCCGGATTCGTCAATGGCGTCTGTGACGAAGTGATCGTCGTGGAGGCCCCCGATGTGGTCTGAACTGTTTCTGACGCCCTTCCTCGCCGGCCTGTGCCTGGCGGTGCTGCTGCCGCTGGTTGGCTGCTACCTGCGCCTGCGTGACGAATGGCTGGCGGCGCTGGCCTATTCACATGTCGCCGCTGGTGGTGCGCTGCTGGCGATGCTCGCCGGCTTGCCGCCGCAGGCCGGTGGTCTGCTTGCCGCTGCTGCTGCCGGGTTCGGCAAGCAGGCCCTGCTGGGACGTTTGCCCGGTGGCGCGCTGTTCCCGCTGCTGCTGCTGGCCGGCTGGGCCTGCAGCATGCTGGTCGCTGTCAATCATCCGCTGGCCGAACGTGTCGGTAGCGCGTTGTTCGATGGCCAGTTGTATTTTGCCGATGGTCGCCAGTTGCTCTGGCTGTTCGCCGGCAGTGCGATCTGTTTGCTGGTGTTGCGTCGTCTTTCTGCCAGCTTGCTGCTCAGCCAGCTCTACCCTGACCATTTTCGCCTGCGCGGCGAACGTGTCTGGCCGGTGCATGGTGGTTTCGACTTGCTGGCCGCGCTTGCGCTCGCTTTGGCGACGACGACGCTCGGCGTCATGGCCACCTTCGCGCTGGTCTTCGTGCCGCCCTGGCTGGCCTTCCGCCGTGCCCGGAGCTGGCGCCGGGCCTTGTCGCTGGCCGTTGCCATCGGCGTCGGCGGCTACATTGCGGCGTTCGCGCTGGCGCTCTGGCTGGACCAGCCGTTCGGGCCGGTACTTGGCTTGCTGATGGTGCTGTTCGGCTTGTCCTGAAGAACCCGCCAGGTGCTCAGCCCTTGACGTGCAGCCCGCACTCCTTGGATTCCGGATTCTCCCACCACCAGCGCCCGGAACGAACGTCCTCGCCAAGCGAGATGGCGCGGGTGCAGGGGGCGCAGCCGATGCTGGGGTAGAACTTGTCGTGCAGCGCGTTGTAGGGCACGCCGTGCTGCTTGATGTAGGTCCAGACTTCCTTCTCGCTCCAGGCGGCGAGCGGGTTGAATTTTTCCAGGCCGTTGCCTTCGTCGTATTCGCGGGTAGCGAGGTTGCCGCGGGTGGCGGCCTGCTCGGCGCGCATGCCGGTGATCCAGGCGCGCTTGCCGGCCAGTGCGCGCTTCAGCGGTTCGACCTTGCGCGCGTAGCAGCAGGCCTTGCGCAGCGTCACCGATTCGTAGAAGGCGTTGATGCCGTGGTTGCGCACGTAGCTTTCGACTTCCTCGGCCTGCGGGAAATAGATCTTCAATTTCAGGCCGTAATGGCTGTCGACCGCAGCCATCAGGTCGTAGGTTTCGAGCGGCAGACGGCCGGTGTCCAGACTGAAGATCTCGATCGGCAGGCCGGCCTTGACGATCAGGTCGGTCAACACCATGTCCTCGGCGCCGAGGCTGTTGGCGAAGGCGGCGGGTGACCAGTTGCCGGCGATGTCGGCGAGCAGGGCCCGTGCCGTTTCAGCCTTGGCGGCGGTGCTGGCGGCGAGTTCGGGCGTGATGTTGAGCAGGGCTGGGGTCATGGCGATCTCAGGCGCGGCGGCGGAAATAGGGTTCGGGCTGGTCGGTCGAGGCCTGGTAGGCGTCGCTGAAGGTGGTGAAACCTGCGCTGACGGCGTAGTCCGGGTTCTTGCCGTCCTTCAGCGCCCAGGCGTCGAAGCCGACGCGCTTCAGATAGTACAACTGGTCGTGCAGGATATCCCCGACCGCGCGCAGCTCGCCCTGGTAGTGGTAGCGCTGGCGCAGCAGGCTGGCGGTGGTGTAGCCGCGTCCGTCGACGAACTTGGGGAAATTGACGGCGATGACGACGAAGTAGTCGAGGTCGTCGGCCACGTCTTCGACGCGTTCGTCGGGTTGCAGCAACAGGCCGATGCGCTTGTGGCAGGAGATGATCTCGTTCTTGCGGGCGAGCCAGACGGCAAGCGGGAAGATCACGTCACCGGCCGGCAGGGCGATGGTTTCCGCTGCTTCTTCCGGGCCGGTTTCCAGGGTTTTCCAGGTGTCGACCGTAATAGCGGCCTGCTTGATCAATTGGGACATTACGCGGCCTCCTTGGCTGCAGTCTTGGCCTTGCCGTGGGCGCGGCCTTCGTAAACGCGGTTCTTGAACGGGTCGATGCCGATGCGGTCGAGGGTGTCGAGGAAGCGTTCGTCGGGATGGCGGTTTTCCAGGTAGACCTGGATGATCTTCTCGACCACGTCCGGCATTTCGCCGGCCGAGAACGACGGGCCGATGACCTTGCCGAGTTTTGCTTCGTTGCCCTGGCGGCCGCCGAGCGTCACCTGGTAGAACTCGTCGTTGTTCTTGTCGACGCCGAGCACGCCGATGTGGCCGACGTGGTGGTGGCCGCAGGCGTTCATGCAGCCGGAGATGTTGAGGTCGATCTCGCCGATGTCGAACAGGTAGTCGAGGTCGTCGAAACGCTGCTGGATGGCGTTGGCGATGGGGATCGACTTGGCGTTGGCGAGGTCGCAGAAATCACCGCCTGGGCAGCAGATGATGCCGGTCAGCAGACCGATGTTCGGCGTCGCCAGGCCGGCGGCTTTGGCCTGCTGCCAGACTTCGTACAGGTCGGACTGGCGGACGTCGGCCAGGATGATGTTCTGTTCGTGGCTGATGCGCAGCTCGCCGAAGCTGTAGCGGTCGGCCAGGTCGGCAACGCTGTCCATCTGGTCGGAGGTGATGTCACCCGGGGCGATGCCGTGCTGCTTCAGCGACAGCGTCACGGCGGCGTAGCCCGGCACCTTGTGCGCATGCGTGTTGCGGTCGACCCAGCGGGCGAAGGCTTTTTCGGCGGCCATTTTTGCTGTGAAACCGGCGCCGACCGCAGCATCCGGCGTGTAGGCCGGGGCGGTGAAATGCGCGGCGACGCGGTCGTATTCGGCTTGCGTGATGGTCGCCGGGCCGTCCTTCAGATGCGCCCATTCGGCTTCGACCAGCTTGCTGAATTCCTCGACGCCAAGCGCCTGCACGAGGATCTTGATGCGTGCCTTGTAGGCGTTGTCGCGGCGGCCGAAGCGGTTATAGACGCGGAGGATCGCCTCGCAGTAACCGAGGATGTGCTGCCAGGGCAGGAAGTCGCGCACCACCTGACCACGGATCGGGGTCCGGCCGAGGCCGCCGCCGACGATGACGGTGAAACCGACGACGCCGTCAACGACCTTCAGGTGCAGGCCGATGTCGTGGAACCAGGTGACCGCGCGGTCTTCCTTGGTGCCGGAAATGGCGATCTTGAACTTGCGCGGCAGGAAGGCGAATTCCGGGTGGAAGGTGGTCCACTGGCGGAGGATCTCGGCCAGCGGGCGCGGGTCGATGATCTCGTCGGCAGCGACGCCGGCGAACTGGTCGGTGGTGATGTTGCGCAGGCAGTTGCCCGAGGTCTGGATCGCGTGCATGTCGACCTCGGCCAGTTCGGCGAGGATGTCGGGCACGTCGGTGACCTTCGGCCAGTTCAACTGCAGATTGTGGCGCGTCGTGAAATGGCCGTAGCCGCGGTCGTACTTGCGCGCGACCTGGGCCAGCTGGCGCAGCTGGGCCGCATTCATCATTCCGTACGGCACGGCGATGCGGAACATCGGGGCATGGCGCTGGATGTACAGGCCGTTCTGCAGGCGCAGCGGGCGGAACTCGTCGTCGGTCAGTTCGCCGGCCTGCCAGCGGCGGACCTGGTCGCGGAATTGATCAACACGTTCATTGATGAGCTGGCGGTCGATGGCGTCGTAGCGGTACATGCGTTTCCTCGGTGGCCGCGCATAGGCACGGCAATAGCTTGAGGGATGCATCGTAACGGGCGATGATTGAATCAAAAAGAATATTGCGTTAGATTGTTATCGTATTTTGTTATTAAGCCATTCATGAAACTCCAGCAGCTGCGCTACATCGTCGAAATCGAACGCCAGGGACTCAATGTCTCGGAGGCGGCAGAGGTGCTGTACACCTCGCAGCCGGGCGTGTCCAAACAGATCCGCTTGCTTGAGGACGAGCTCGGCATCGCCATTTTCGAGCGCAGCGGCAAGCGCTTCACCGGCATTACCGAGCCGGGCAAGGTGGTGCTGGAGATCGCGGCGCGCATCCTGCGCGAGGCGGAAAACCTGAAGCGGGCGAGCGCCGAATTCTCCAGCGGCGATTCCGGCAAGCTGGTGCTGGCGGCGACGCACACGCAGGCACGCTACGCGCTGCCGACGGTGGTCCGCGATTTCGTCGCCCGCCACCCGAACGTCAAGCTCGAGATGCACCAGGGCAACCCGGTCCAGATCGCCGACTGGGTGGCGTCCGGCGACGCCGATGTCGGCATCGCCACCGAATCGCTCGATCAGCACGCGCAACTGGTGTCCTTCCCGGTGCAGCAGTGGTCGCATTGCGTGATCGCCCCGGCCGGCCATCCGATCCTCGCCAGCCAGCCGCTGTCGCTGCAGGAACTGGCGCGCTGGCCGCTGATCACCTACGACGCGGCATTCACCGGCCGCTCGCGGATCAATCGCGCCTTCGAGCGCCTGGAAATTACCCCGAACATCGCGTTGACCGCACTCGATGCCGACGTGATCAAGACCTACGTCAGCCTTGGCCTCGGCCTCGGCATCATCGCCAAGCTGGCTTTCGACGCCCAGCGCGACGCCGGCCTGGTGGCGATCGACGCCGCTCACCTGTTCGAATCGAACACGACGCGGCTGGCGGTGCGCCGCGGCAGCTACCTGCGCCGCTTCGATTACGATTTCATCGAACTGTTCGCGCCGCACCTGAACAAGCGCGTCATCGAAATGACGCTGCTGGGTGGCGGCGAGGCCTGGCAACTGTAGTTCAGCGGCGCCCGGCGTAATCGCGCCACGGCTGCATGCGCGGCGCCTCGTCGCGCAGGATCAGCATCGGCGACGAGAACGGCGCCAGGCGTTCGAGGAAGTCGAGCAGTTCGAGGACGATCGCGTTGCGGAAGAATTTCGTCGCCGGGATTTCCAGCCAGATCCGGTCGGCGAAGGCCAGCAGGTCGTGGTGCCAGTCGCCGTAGCCGTCGCCGTTGCGGTCGAAGCCCTGATAGTCATCCCAGTAGTTGCCCCACCAGCGGTCGTCCATCGGGTCGCCGTCGCCGACGACGCTGACCGGCCACAGATTGTTGCGGAAGGTGTTGGCGACCGCGACGTGGCCGCCGAGTGCGCCGTAGAAATAGATGCCGGTGAGATTGTGGGCGATCAGGTTGTTGACCAGCACGATGCGGTTGTACGGGTCCATCGGCGAGTCGGCCATGATGCCGTGGGCGCAATGGACGATCTCGTTGTCGACGACGATCGCCGCCGAAGTCTCCTTGAGCGCGATGCCGGTGCCGGAAGCGTCCATCGCGTGCAGGATGCGGTTGCCGCGGATCAGCAGTTCCTCGGAATTGAGCGCGATGATGCCGGTCGAGTTGTTTTCCAGATGATTGCGGTCGACGACGCTGCGATGCGAAAAAAGGAAATTGAAGGCGCGCCGGCTGTCGCTGATGCGGTTGCCGGTGAAGCGGTTGTCCGGTGAGTTGCTGACGGTGATGTCGCGGATCTGGCGGATGTCGTTGTCCTCGATCCGGTTGCCGGTGCTGTACCAGATGCGCAGTCCGTCGCCACGGTCGGCGGAATCGGCACCGCGCGAGCGGATGCGGTTGCGGCGGACGATGCTGTCGCCGCCGCGGTGCAGCGAGATGCCGAAAAGCACGTCGTCGATGCGGTTGTCCTCGATCAGCAGCTCGCGGCCTTCGGCCATGATCGCGCCGTCGATGGCGTCGTGCGAATCGCCGCTGTGGCGCAGGTGCAGGCCGCGCAGCGTGACCCGGTCGGCCTTGATGGTGAGTACGCTGCCCTTGCCGCCGCCATCAATGATCACCTGGCCGTTGCCTTCCAGCGTCAACGGCCGGTCGATCACCGCCGGCCCGGTGTAGGTGCCGGGCGGCAGGCGCAGCACGCTGCCCGGCCGGGCCAGGTCGATCCAGGTCTGCAGGGCGCCGCTGGCGGCTGCCGGCATGACGCAGCAGAGCAGATGAAGGGCGAGGAGAATTCGGGTGCGCATCCGGTGCCTATTTCAGCACCGGTGCCTGGCTTGCGCCTGAATCTGGATCAAGTTTTGCCGCACCCGGCGCAAACAGGCCGGGTGGGCGGCATGGTCAGCGTTTGGGATCGGCCAGCTTGATCGCCCGCGTCTGGATGCGTTTGAAAGCGGCGTTATCGATGACGCTATTGGCCTCGTAGGCAGCGAAGCGCTCGCCCATGACCTTGTCGAGCTGCTGCAGACGATCCTGCGGTGACGGGTGGGTCGAGAACAGCAATTCGAAGCCGCTGCTGCCGGCCTTGCTGGCGTACAGGTTGATCACCCGCGGCAGGCCGTAGGGGTCGTAGCCGGCGCGGGTGGCGTAGATGACGCCGAGGCGGTCGGCATCGTATTCATCGCCCTTGTCGAGGCCGGACGAATACATGTTCTGGGCCAGGTTGGCGAGCGGTTCCGCCGCCAGGTCGGCACCCTTGACGCCGGCGCTCCTGGCCGATGTCGCCGCCAGGTTGGCAAAGGCGCCACTGGTGTCCTTCTTGCGCATGGCGATGACGTAATGGCGCTTGATCACATGTGCCATTTCATGGGCCACGACACCTGCCAGTTCGGATTCGTTGCCAAGCTCGCGCAACAGGCCCTTGGTGACGAAGACATAGCCGTCCGGCGCCGCGAAGGCGTTGACGTTGCTGCTGTTGATGACGCCGAAGCGCCAGTTGATGTCGTTGCGACCGGTGTGCCGCGCCAGCCAGCCACCGAGCTGGTTGATGTACTGCATCATTTCCTGATCATTCACCAGCGGCGCAGCACCCAGCAGCATCGAGGCTGCGGCATGTCCGATCCGGGCCTCCTCGGCCGGGGTCGTGTCCGGTTTGTTCAGCGTGCCGGCAACCGAGGCGACGGCGTTGATGTTTTCGTCGGTGATGCCGGCACGGCGCAACTGTTCGGTGCATCCGCTGGCAAGAACGACGAGCGCAGTGGCGAGAATGATTTTTTTCATGGTCGGTTCTCCACGTCTCAGGGGTTCTGTTCAGGCACGTCGCGGGCTTTCAGCTTGCGCGCGGAAGCAAATTTGTTGATCTGTGCCGGCTTGCTGCGGAACGTATCAAGCCTTGCGACTTCGCGTGGATTTGGCTGTGACCGCGCGATGTCTTCCTTGGACAGTCCCTTGACACCGGTCGTCGCCGCGCCCTTGGTGGTGCCGGTGCGAACGACGCCGCCGATGGCGGCCAGTGTGCTACCAGCCGGACTGGCGGCCGCGGCAACACGAACATTGAGCAGACGCACCCAGCCGGTCTTGCCGTCGGCTGTCCTGACCCTGGACCAGCCGCCCTTGCTTTCCAGTACGGTCAACGCGGTATCGGCCGGCAGGCTGGTGACATTGGTGGCATCGATGAAGGCCTCGGCTTTCAGGTCGCCGGCCCGGATCAGGGTGGCGGGTGTGGCCTGGAGGCTGCCGATGGCGCCCAGGCAGAGCAAAGCCGCCAGCAGCTTGCGGAAGGTTGGTTTGAGGGTCATGCGTGCTCCCTGGGCTCGAAAAGTCGGACGGGGCGATGGCGTCCCTTGACGGTGACTTCGCCGTGATCGATGAACTCGAATACATTACCACAGGCATCGCGGGTTGCTTCCGAGACGAGAATCCGGGCAACGCCCTTGGTCTGGCCTTCGATGCGACTCGACAGGTTGACCGTGTCGCCGATGGCGGTGTAATCCAGTCGCTGGCTGGCACCGAGAAAGCCGACCACGGCCGGGCCGGTGTGGATGCCGATGCCGATGTCGAAATGCTCGCCGAATTCGCCGAGTTCCTGCTGGAAGACCTCCAAGGCGCGGCTCATCGCCAGCGCGGCGCGTACTGCCTTGACGGCGTGGTCGGGAACATCGAGCGGCGCATTCCAGAAGGCCATGATCGCATCACCGATGAATTTGTCGAGGGTGCCGGCCTGTTCGAAGATGGCTGCCACCTGGAGGTCAAAATAGCGATTGAGCAGGGTCACGACTTCTTCCGGCGAGCGGCTTTCCGAGATGGTCGTGAAGCCGCGGATGTCCGAGAAGAGCACGGTGATTTCACGGCTGGCACTGGCTTCGGCGCGGGCCAGCTGGCCTTCGTCGGTGAGGGAACGGACGACATTCGGATCGAGGAAGCGGGCGAACATCTGCACGGCCTGGTCGCGTTGCCGGCGTTCGCGCAGGTAGGAAGCGGTTGCCGCCAGGGCGAAGGTCAGCCAGGTGGCGAGCAGGGCGCTGAACGGCGTCCACTGGATGTTGCGCGCCAGCAGCAGGAAGGCCGCCAGGTTGATGGCCAGGCTGCCGGCTGCCAGCAGCGCGGCAATCGCCAGTGGATTGGGGCGGCGGGTGAAGGCCAGGGCAACGGCCGTCATGCCGAACAGCCCGAGCAACAAATTCCAGTGCGGGGCAACCGGGCGCAGCCAGTCGTTGTCGCGCAGGTTGGCCACGGCGGTGGCCAGGATCTCCGGGCCGGGCGTGGTAGCGCCCAGTGGTGTCGGGCGCAGGTCGTGCAGCCCGGGTGCCGCGGCCCCGATGATGACGACCTTGCCGGCGAGGTCAGGCAGTTGCGGCGTGCGGCTCTGGGCGCTGAGAAAGAGTTCGCGGTAGGAGTATTTCCGGAACGGCTGGCCGTACCAGTGCAGCGTGATGGCGTCGCGTGCCGGTACCGCCCACCCGGCCTGTTCGGCAATGCGCCGGGGGAGCGACGGCAGTGTCCAGCCGCGGTATGGATAGTCGATCCAGTAACGGCGACCGACACGGTCGTCGTCGGCCAGGAAGTTGATCAGTCCGGTACGCCAGAACGCGGGATCGATGGCCTTCGGCGCGATCAAGGGCAGGCCGGCATCCGGGTCGGCCTGTGGTCCCGGGCGGATGGACATGACCGGGGGCAGCTGGCGCAGCGGCGTAGCTTCCCCGTCAGCCGCCAGGACGACCGGCAGCAGCGCACTGGTGGCGCCGATGGCCCGGGTCAGGACGGCGTCGCTGCCGGGGCGGAAAACGTCGGGTTCGCTGAAGATCAGGTCGAAGGCGATGGCTGCCGGGCGGCTGGCGGCGATGAAGTCGAGCAGTTCGCCATGGATTGCCCGCGGCCACGGCCAGTTTCCCGCCAGTTCGAGCATTTGCGGATCGTCGAGGCTGGCTTGGTCGATGTCGATCAGGACGATTTCCGCCGGTGGCACCCGCTCGCTGACATGCCAGCGCAGCAGGATGTCGCCGGCCCGGGCGTCAAGATCGGCGAAGACGGAAAAATGATTGCCGGCAGCAAAACCGGCGAGCAGCAGGCAGAACAGGAGCCGTGTCGGCCAGCGGCCCGGGCGGCCGGCGAAGGTTTTTTTCAGACGCTCGAACAAGGTACTGTCCCCCAAACGAAAAATGCCCACCGGAAGGGCGGGCATTGTCGCATGCTGTATGCAGGCTTAGTTGACCTTGGCCTTGTCGCGCAGGTCCTTGATCAGCTTCTCGACCTGCATCTGGCCGGCGCGCTGCTGCAGTTGCGGCTTGACCTGATCGAAGCTCGGCGGTGTCAGCGGACGGCTGTCATCAACCTGGATCACGTGGAAACCGAAGTCGGTCTTCACCGGTACCTTGGTGTATTCACCCTTCTTCAGCTTCGGCAGGGTTTCGGCGAACGGCTTGACGTAGCTGGTCGGAGCGCTCCAGTCGAGTTCGCCGCCCTTGTCCTTGGAACCGGGGTCGAGGGACTGCTTGGCCAGGGCGGCAAATTTCTCGCCCTTCTCAAGCTTGGCGATGATCGCCTTGGCGTCCTCTTCCTTTTCGACCAGGATGTGGCGCGCCTTGTATTCCGTGTTGCCGAGCGAGTTCTTGATCAGGTCGTATTCAGCCTTCAGCTGGGCATCGCTGATCGGGTTGGCGCGCACGTGATCGGCGAGGAAAACGCGGATCAGCACGGCCTGGCGGGCGAGATCCATCTGGCCCTGAACTTCGGGCTTCTTGTCGAGGCCCTTCTTTTTCGCTTCTTGAGCGAGCAGTTCGCGGCGGATCAGTTCTTCCTTGATGGCGTTCTTCAGCTCGTCGGATTCCTGGGCGCCTTGCGATTTCTGTTCTGCCATGAAGGCGTTGTACACCGACTGGGAAATGGCCTGGCCGTTAACGGTGGCGAAAGCCTTGCCCTGGGCCAGTGCGGGTGCGGAGATCAGGCTGCCGGCAACCAGCAGTGCAGCCAGGGAGGTAAGTTTGAACATGAATGAGTCCTGGGGTGGTTTGAACAAAAAATCAGATTTCTTCGGGCGCCTGGGCGCGAATCGCCAGTGCATGTATCCGGCCGCGCATCAGGTCGCCCGCTGCATCGTACACCAGACGATGACGGGCGAGTGTGCTTTTTCCGGCAAATGCCGTTGCCACGATGTCCAGCTTGAAGTGGCCGCCATCGCGCGCGCCGGCGTGCCCGGCGTGGCGGTGCGATTCATCCTCGATGGTCAGGGCCAGCGGTGACAGTACGGCCAGACGCTCGCGCAGCAGGTCAATGGTTGCCGCGTGCATCAGGCGGGCAGCACTTTCTTGAACGGCTTGACGGTGACTTTTTCGTAGACACCGGCAGCCACGTAGGGGTCGGCATCGGCCCAGGCGCGGGCGGCTGCCAGCGAGGCGAACTCGGCAATGATGATGCTGCCGGAGAAGCCGGCGACACCCGGATCGGGCGAGTCGATGGCGGGGCAGGGGCCGGCCAGGATCAGGCGGGCTTCCTGTTGCAGTGCCAGCAGGCGTTCGACATGAGCCGGGCGGGCGGCCATGCGTTGTTCCAGCGTGCCGGCACGATCTTCACCGATGATGGCGTAGAGCATCATTTGTCTTCCTCGACGTATTTCGACAGCATGGCGCCCTGGGCCAGGATGAAAACGAACATCAGGCCCATGCCACCGAAGAGTTTGAAATTGACCCAGGTATCGGTCGGAAAATTGAAGGCGATCACCAGATTGAGCACGCCCATGACAACAAAGAAGGCGATCCAGGCCAGATTGAGCCGCTGCCAGATCGTCTCGGGCAGCTTCAGTTGTTCACCAAGCATGGTCTTGATCGCGTTTTTCTTCATGAACAGCGTGGCGAAGCCCATGCTGCCAGCGAACACCCAGTAGAGGATGGTCGGCTTCCATTTGATGAAGGCCTCGTTCTGGAAGGCGAGCGTCATGCCGCCGAAGACGACGACGAGGCCGAGACTGACCCAGAGCATCTTGTCCACCTTGCCGTGGCGGAAATGGACCCAGGCGATCTGGGCCATCGTCGCCAGGATGACGACGACGGTCGCCAGCAGAATTGGTGCCTGGGCCGTGTTGACCGCAGCACCGCCGAGCAGCGTGCCGACCCAGTCGGCGGCAGCGTCCGGGTGGCTACCGGCGTACTTGAAGGCGGCGAAAAACAGGATGACGGGGAAGAGGTCGAAGAGTAGTTTCATGGCGGCGCATTATATACTGCGTCCCGGAAGGCAACGCTCGGACAGGGAAATGCACAAGGTTTTGATCATTGACGACAGCGACATCAATCTGACGCTGATCAGGGCGCTGGTTCTGAAACTCGGGGAATGCGAGCCGATCATGTTCGAGCAGCCGATGAAGGCGCTCGAATGGTGCCGCGAAAATGTGCCGGACCTGGTGATCGTCGATTACATGATGCCGGAGATGGATGGCTTGCGTTTCATCGCGGCCTTCCGTGGATTGCACGGACGGACCGAGATCCCGGTGCTGATGATCACCGCCAACGACCAGAAGGACGTGCGCTATGAAGCCTTGCTCGGTGGCGCCAACGATTTCCTGACCAAACCGATCGACCGCGTCGAGTTCTCGGCGCGGGTGCGCAACATGCTGGCCTTGCGCACCGGCCAGAAATTCCTCGCCGACCGCGCCGCCTTCCTGGCGGACAAGGTTGACGAACGGACACGCGAGATTCGCGAGCGCGAGCGCGAGCTGATCTTCCGGATATCGCGTGCGGCGGAGTTCCGCGACCCGGAAACCGGCGCCCATATCCAGCGCATGGCGCATTATTCCGAGATCATTGCCCGCGGTCTGGATCTCGATGCCGCAACCTGCCGGCTGATCCTGCAGGCGGCACCGATGCACGATGTCGGCAAGATCGGCATCCGCGATTACATCCTGCTCAAGCCGGGTCGGCTGACGCCGCAGGAATTCGAGATCATGAAACGTCATGCCGAACTCGGGCACGAACTGCTCAAGGACAGCGGTTCGGAAATCATGCAGGCCGGGGCGGAAATTGCGCTGGCCCATCACGAGAAATACGATGGCAGCGGTTATCCGAAAGGCCTCAAGGGCCAGGCCATTCCGCTGTTCGGGCGGATTGTCGCGGTTGCCGACGTATTCGACGCGTTGACGTCCGAGCGGCCGTACAAGAAGGCCTGGGCACTGGACGACGCCCGGCGTTTCCTGGAAGAGGGGCGGGGGAAGCATTTTGACCCGCTCTGTATCGAAGCCTTCCTGGCTGGCTGGGATGAGGCACTTGAAATTCATCAGCGTTTCCGCGATGACGAAGCCCCTGCGATCTGAACAGACGCTGACCGGAGCCACGCATGATCAAACCTTTCATTCTCGACAAGTCCGTCATCCTGGAAAGGCTGGGCGGTGACGAGGAAATTTATTCAATGATGCTCGACATGTTCCTGCAGGATGTCGACAACAACTGTGCGGCCTTGCAGGCAGCCGCCGCATCCGGTGATCAGGCGCTGTTGCAGCGCGAAGCGCATACCGTCAAGGGGCTGCTCGCCACCTTTTCCGACGATGCCGGCGCGGCTGTGGCTTTCACGCTGGAACAGCAGGCCAGGGCCGGCAGACAGGCCGAGGCGGCAAGCCTGGTTACCGCGGTTGTCGCCCGTATCGGCGAAGTTGCCGGTGTCTTGCGCGGGCAGTCAGGCGGGTAGTTCCAGGAAGTCGGAAGCAGCTTCCGGGTCGGCACCGGGCTGGTAGGGAACGACGCCGAGCAGCGGCGCGAGCAGCAATTCCTCGAGTGTTGCCAGATTTTCGTCGAAACGCAGCATGTCCGGCGTCACGCAGTTGGCGACCCAGCCGGCGATGATCAGCCCGCGGGCGGCAATCGCTTCCGCCGTCAGCAACGCATGATTCAGGCAGCCGAGGCGCATGCCGACGACCAGGATCACCGGCAGTTGCAACTGGGCGGCGAGATCGGCGCCGTTGCGGTCGATGCCGAACGGCACGCAGAAGCCGCCAGCCCCTTCGACGATGACGAAATCCGCCTGCTGGCGGGCGCTGCGCACGGTTTCCGCGATGCGGTCGAAATCGATTTCGACGCCGTCTTCGGCCGCCGCGATATGCGGTGCGATGGCCGGCGCAAAACAATAGGGATTGACGATGTCCGCTGGCAGTTGCAGGCTGCTGGCGGCGCGCAGGCGCAGCACATCGTCGTTGTCGCCGCGTTCGTCGGTGCCGGCGGCAACCGGTTTCAGGCCGACGGCCGTGCGTCCGGCGCGGCGGGCGCGATGCAGCAGGGCACAGGCAACGTGGGTCTTGCCGACATCGGTGTCGGTACCGGTCAGGAAAAAGGCTGTAGTCATGGCTGGGCGTGCAGGTGAATGATGTCGTAGCTTAGCGGCAGACCGGCGGGCTGGCGCAGGTTTTCGTAGGCGGCTTCGACGCGGGCCAGCGCGGAACGGCTCATCAGGCCGGTGCGCCGTCCGGCGCCGAGCTGGTTGGCGCCAACTGCCTTGACCGCCAGCAGCAGGCTGCGCAGATCGGGATAGAACGCGGTTTCCCGGTGATTTTCGATGTTGACCGCAGAAAACCCGGCGGCCCTGGCCAGCGTGGCGACTTCGTCGGTACTGTGGAAGCTCAGGGTGTGGCGGTGTGCGTCGACGCCGTCAAAGGCCGTGCGCAATTCGTGGAAGGTCGCCGGTCCCAGGCTGGCCAGCGCGAGATGACCGTCACCGCGCAATACCCGCCGGGCTTCGCCCAGCGCCTGCGCGAGGTTGCACCATTGCACGGCCAGGCTGGACCAGTAGAGGTCGATGCAATTACCGGTCAGCGGCAGTTGTTCGAGATCACCGGCCAGGCGTCGGCAGGGGGCGGCTATGCGTTGCAACATTGCGGTCGACAGGTCGAGGGCGATGATTTCGCCGGTCGGAAAACGTTGTTGCAGCAAGCCTCGGGCATAGCCGGTGCCGCAGCCGGCATCGAGAATGCGCCCGCCCGGCGCGCAGGCCGGCAGCGCTGCGGCCAGCCGGTCGCAGATCAGGCGCTGAACGCCGGCGGCCGCATCATAGGTGGCGGCTGCGCGTTCGAACGACTGGCGCACGCGCGCCCGGGGCGGTCTAGTCATGCAGGAAATTGCGCACGCTGGTGATGAATTCGTCCGGGCGCGACAGGAAGGGCGCATGGGCGCAGTCGGCGAAAATCTCCAGCCAGGCACCCGGGATCAACGCTGTCAGCGCCTGCGCGGCGGCGGGCGGCATCAGCGGATCGGCGCCGCCGTGGAGCAGCAGGGTCGGCACCTTGACCTGACCGGCGGCGTCGCGCAGATCGACGTCGCGCAGCCAGCGCAGGCCGCTGGCCAGCACTGCGTCGTCAGGCAGCGGGTCGGCCAGTGCCAGCAGTTCGCGGGTCACGTCCTTGGCCCGGCTGTCGCCACGGTTGAAGCCGCCGACGAAACGCGGCAGCATGCCCGCCGCATCGGCGGCAACGGCGGTGGTGAATTCAGCCAGCGTGGCTTGCGGCATGGCATGGGGCCAGCCGTCGCGCTGGACGAAGGACGCCGTGCCGGCGACCAGCACCAGCTTGCCGACCTTTTCCGGGTGACGGGCGGCGACGGCCAGCGCCAGTTGCGCGCCGATCGACCAGCCGGCCAGCGTTGCACCCGCCGGCAGGGCGCTGGCGATGGCGTCGGTGGCGGCGGTGAAATCGTCGATCAGCGGTGTTTCGCGGTAGCCCGGCAGGTCGAAAAACTGGCCATTCAGGGCGTCGACCGCAGTATTCAGCGGGCCACGGCCGAGACACCAGCCGGGGATGAAAAACAGGGGTGCGTTCATGCGAGTTCCTTCAAGGTGGCGACCAGTCGGTCGATGTCGTCCGGTGTATGGGCCGCCGACAGGCAGATGCGCAGGCGGGCGGTGCCCCGGGGCACCGTCGGCGGGCGGATGGCTGGCACCCACAGGCCGCGTGACCACAGGGCCTGGGCCAGATCGAGCGTGGCCTGGTTGTCGCCGACGATCAGCGGCTGGATCGCCGTTATCGATGCCGGCAGCGTCCACGGCAAGGTGGCGACGCCGCTGCGCAGACGGGCAACGTTGGCGAACAGCTGCCGGCGCAGCGCCTCGCCGCCGGCAATGCGCTGCAAGCTGGCGCGCAGCGCACAGGCGACGGCTGGCGGCGCGGCGGTGGTGAAGATGTAGCTGCGGGCCTTGTTGAGCAGGTAATCGATGGCCGTGGCCGAGCCGGCGACGAAGGCACCGCCGACGCCGGCGGCCTTGCCCAGCGTGCCCATCAGCAGGATGCGTGGCGACGTCGGCAGGTTGAAGTGAGCCAGGCTGCCACGGCCTTGCGCACCGAGCACGCCGAAGCCGTGCGCATCGTCGATCACCAGCCAGGCGTCGAAACGCTCGGCCAGCGCCAGCAGCGCCGGCAGCGGCGCGAGGTCGCCGTCCATGCTGAACACCGCGTCGGTGACGATCAGTTTGTTGCGCGCCGTGCTGGCGGCGAGCAGGCGTTTCAGCGCGCCGACATCGTTGTGCGGATAGCGCTGGACATCGGCGCCGTTGGCCTTGGCCAGTTGCATCGCGTCGATCAGCGAGGCGTGGTTCAGTTTGTCGGCGAAGACTGCATCGCCGCGCCCGGCCAGCGTCGGCGTGACCGCCAGGTTGGCCAGGTAACCGGTGGAAAACGTCAGCGTGCGCGGGAAGCCGGTGAAGGCGGCGAGTTCCTGCTCCAGCGCCTCATGCGGTTCGAGATGGCCGCTGACCAGATGCGCCGCACCGCTGCCGGCGCCCCAGGCCAGTGCGCCGTCGGCCATTGCCCGGGCCAGCCCGGGATCGCCGGCCAGACCGAGGTAATCGTTGCTGGCGAAATTGAGCATTTCCCGGCCGTCGACCGCAGCAATGCGGCCGCAGGGCGAGGCCAGCACGCGCCGGCGGCGGCTCAGGCCGGCGGCGGCGATTTCGGCGAGTTCTGTGCTCAGGCGGTCGTCAAGGGACATGCTTTCCTCAAGCCAGTGGCGGGTTGAGCCGGGCCCACAGCAGCAGCAATACCGCAGCCGCCGCCAGCCAGGCGAGGGTCGCCGAGACCAGCGTCAGGGTCAGCGACAGGCGCACGCTGAGCCAGTACACGGCCAGCAGGTAGACGGCGTACGGAATCAGCGACCACAGGCCGAACAGCGCCGTGGCGCGCAGGTCGTCGGTGCCGCGTTCGCTGCCGACGATGAAATGGGCGATCAGCGCGAAGGTTGGAAACAGCGGCACCAGGCCGGCGATGTAGAAGCTCTTGGTGCGCGACAGCAGCGCGATCAGCAGTACGGCCAGCGCGCCGAGCAGCGATTTGAGGAACAGGCCGGTCATGCCAGTGCGCTCTCCAGTGCGTTGGCGACGGCAGCGCCGAGGCGGGTGATTTCGTCATCGCTGACGATGTAGGGTGGCATCAGGTAAACGGTGTTGCCGATCGGCCGGATCAGCGCTTCGTTGTCCAGTGCGGCGCGGTAGAACTTGCGCGAGAAGTGCGGGTCGTCGGTGGCGACGTCGAAGGCGGCGATCATGCCATGCTGACGCAGGTGCTTTACGTGCGGATGGTCGGCCAGCGGCGCCAGCGCGGCACCGATTTTTACCGATTTTTGCCGGTTGACCGCAATAACGTCGTCCTGCGCAAAAATGTCCAGCGTCGCCAGCGCGGCGCGGCAGGCGAGCGCGTTGCCGGTGTAGGAATGCGAGTGCAGGAAGGCGCGGGCGACCGAATCGTCGAGGAAGGCGGCGTAGATGCTGTCGCTGCTCAGGACGACCGACAGCGGCAGGTAACCGCCGGAAATGCCTTTCGACAGGCACATCAGGTCGGGCCGGATGTCGGCCTGCTCATGGGCGAAGAAAGTGCCGGTGCGGCCAAAACCAACAGCAATTTCGTCGCAGATCAGATGCACCTCGTGCCGGTCGCACAACTGGCGGGCCAGGCGCAGGTATTCCGGGTCGTACATCGCCATGCCGGCGGCGCCTTGCACCAGCGGTTCGACGATCAGCGCGGCGGTGCGTGCGCCGTTTTTCTCCAGCCAGTCGGCAAGGCCGGCGGCGGCACGGCGGGCGACGTCGGCCGGCGTTTCACCTGCTTCGGCCAGACGGAAATCGGGCGATGGCAGGACATGCGCCGCGTGGCGGACCAGCGGCGCGTAGGCGTCCTTGAAAATCGCCACATCGGTGACCGCCAGCGCGCCGACCGTCTCGCCGTGGTAGCTGCCGGCGAGGCAGAGGAACTCCGCCTTCTCAGGGCGGCCGACGTTGCGCCAGTAATGAAAGCTCATCTTCAGCGCGATTTCGGTCGCCGAAGCGCCGTCGGAGGCGTAGAAGGCGTGGCCGAGCGATCCTGCGGTCAACGCCGACAAACGTTCGGAAAGCTCGACCACCGGCTGGTGCGTGAAGCCGGCGAGCATCACGTGTTCGAGCGTTGCCAGCTGTTCCGTCAGGGCGGCGTTGATGCGCGGGTTGGCGTGGCCGAACAGGTTGGTCCACCACGAACTGATGCCGTCGAGGTAGCGCCGGCCGTCGAAATCGTAAAGCCAGGCGCCTTCGCCACGGGCGATCGGGATCAGCGGCAGATGCGCCGGCGACGCCGTGTCGGCGTGGTGGCGCATCTGCGTGCACGGGTGCCAGACGGCAGCCTGGCTGCGCGCCAGCCAGTCGGCGTTGCCCGCTCCGCGCATCAATGCAGGTGCGGCGAGGTGGTCGATGCCTGCTCCGGCATTTCGGCATGCACCAGTTCGCCGTCGATGTTGGGGAACATCGGCGCGCCGCAGTCGTCGCAGAATTCCATCGGGAAATGGTGGTCGAGGAAGCGCACTTCCTTGACCCCGGCTTCGCGCAGTGCGGCTTCGATCTCGCCGGCGGCATCGGTGCTTTCGTCCTCGCCGCCGAGCAGCGGCCAGACGATGCCGTGATAGACGGTGTCGCTGTCATTCGGGCCGAGGCCGACGCGGTATTCCTCCATCCGCCGGTCGTAGCACGGGCCGATGACGGCGCGGATGGCGTCGGGCATCAGGCCGAGCGTGGTCTGCAGGAAGGCGATCGACGCCTTGACCGAGTACGGGCGCGAGGCGCGGTCGGCGTTGCGGCAGCCGGCGTGGTATGAATCCGGCAGCAGCGGCTGCCAGGCGCAGCCGGTGAGCAGCGGCTCGAGGCTGGGGCTGCCCTGCTTGAGCCATTCCTTGAGCGCTTCTTCCTTGCTGCCGTCCTTCTCGTTCCAGCGGAACAGCGCGCCGCCGCGCGGCACGGCGATGGCGCCGATGAGGTAGCGGACGTCCGACAGGAAACGGTTGGTTTCGGCCATTTGCGAGGCGTCGACCGCAAGATGCTTGCCGGCCAGCGCAGCTTCACCGAGTTCGCGGGTCAGTTGCCAGGTGTCGCAGAAACTGCGCGGCAACTGATCCGGGCTGAACAGGAAGTCGGCAACGGCGAGTTTGGCGTCGCTGCCGAAGACATGCGCGCCAAGCTGCACGGCGAGCGCCTGCAGCGTGCTCTTCGGCAACGCGCTGGCGGCAATCGAGAAACGCGACCAGGCCAGGATGGGCGCCGCGAACAGCTGAATGTCCCAGGCCTGGCCAGCGGCGTCGAGGCGATTGGTTTCGGCACGCGACTCGACCATGTCGGCGAGTTCGTCGTGGGCGCGCGGATTGGCCTCGAACAGGCGGTCGAGCGCGATATTGATGTCATCCTCGGCGCCGTTCTTCAGCAGGCCGTCGACAGTTTCGGCCAGCTGGCTCTCCCAGTAGGCATCTTCCAGCTTGCCGCCGGATTCCGACAGGCCGGCGGCCAGTCGTTGCAGTTCTGCCGCGTCGCGCGAAAGACGGTCGCGCGCGCCGAAACGGGTACGTTTCATGGAGATTCCAAAAATTCAAAGGAGAGATTTTACCAGCCGGTAAAATGACGCACAGCACAAACCTCATGGAAGTCGAAAATGCTGCTCTTCCTTTCCCCGGCAAAATCGCTGGATTTCAAGACGCCGCCGCATGTTGCAACGCACACGCAGCCGGCTTTCCCCGACCGCTCGCAGGCGCTGATCCGCCAGTTGCGCGCGCTGTCGCCGGCCGACATCGCCAATCTGATGGACCTGTCCGACCCGCTGGCGCTGCTCAATTTCAACCGCTACGCCGACTGGTCGCTGCCGTTTACGCCCGAAAACGCCAAGCAGGCCGTGCTCGCGTTTGATGGCGATGTCTATGATGGCCTGTCGGCGAAGACGCTGTCCGCCGCCGATCTCGACTTCGCCCAGCAGCACGTCCGCATCCTGTCCGGCCTCTACGGCATCCTCAAGCCGCTCGACCTGATGCAGCCCTACCGGCTGGAAATGGGGACGAAGTTCCGCAACGAAGCCGGCAAGGACCTCTACGCCTTCTGGGGCGAGACGCTGCTCGACGCGATCAACGCCGAACTCGACACGCTGTCGCGGCCTGTTGCGGTCAACCTCGCGTCCGAGGAATATTTCAAGGCCGCCGTCGGCCGCAAGTTCAAGGGCGAACTGATCCAGCCGGTGTTCGAGGACTGGAAGAACGGCAAGTACAAGATCATCAGCTTCTTTGCCAAGCGCGCACGCGGGCTGATGACGCGCTACGCGGTGGTCAACCGCCTGCAAACGCCGGAAGGACTGAAGGACTTCGACAGCGACGGCTACGCCTTCGCGCCGGAAGCCTCGGACGACAGGAACTGGGTGTTCAGGCGGCGGCAGGAGTGAAGCGGGCGGAATATCGGCGGTTTTTCGCAGTCGACCGCAGTATTCGGTCAAAAACCGGGCCTCAGTCAAGGCACCCGTATCTCTACGCGCAGTCCCCCGCTGGGTGGCGATTCAGTCCTCAAGGAGCCGCCGTGCGCTTCGATGATACGCCGGGCAAAGTGGTGGCCTAGGCCACTGCCTTTCTTGCCCAGCGAACTCGCAGCCCGAAAATAGGGCGAGCCGAGTTTGATCAGTTCTTCATCGCTCAGGCCGGGCCCGGTATCGCTTATCGTCAGATAAAGGACATCCTCCTTCAGATGGGCCAGCAGTTTGACTGGACTGCCCTCAGGTGAATAACGCAACGCATTGTTCAGCAGATTGCTGATGGCTACGCCAATCAGCGTCGGATCGAGGGAAAAGCTTGCCGTTTCCGGCAGTACCTGCAGGACTACCCGCTCCGTCGCACTCTCTCCCAACTGATGGATGTTTTGCTGCAGCAAGGGGAGCAGGGGGCAAACTTCGCGCGTCATGGGCAGGCTGCCACGATCGAGAGCCTCGGTCATCAGGAAATTGTCGACGAAGCCGGACAGCGTCGCCACGTTGGCGCGAATCTGCGTCAGGCGTTGCTTTTCTGGGGGCGGCAACACAGGCATCTTGATCTGCAGCATCTGCGTGGCTCGGTCGATGGCCGCCAGCGGATTGCGAAATTCGTGCGAGAGCATGGCGACGAAGCGCCGCTGCTCCTCGGCGCGCTGAGACGTCACGGCAGCCTCTTGCTCGGCTGTCGCCTTGTCGTGCTGCAACTGGCGCAGGCGTAGCGCCAGGCCGAAACTCATCACTAACACGTGCACCAGCGGCGCGATCAGGTAGAGATTCGATGTGATCGCGTTCTGTGACAGATAGCCCTGATTGGCGGCGGTGTTGACCAGTGTGCCCAGTGCCGGGATGACGAAGGCGATGAAATAGAGCACCAGTTCGATTCGCCGCTTGCGCCACCAGAAAATCAGCAGCAGACCCATGCTGATGAAGAAGTTCAGGATGTTCAGGTAATTTGCCAGTTTGACCACGTAGAGCACTTCCGCTCGCACTAGGAAAGGCATCAGTGCAAAGGGCAGCAGGGCCAGGTTGAGGAAGATGGTGAACTGATACAGGCGATGGATGTGCGGGAAATGTGTGCGTAGATTGAGTAGGCGGTCCCACATCAGTACGATGGAAATCGCCCCGCCCAGCCAGCCGATACGCGGCAATGCATCGGTAAACCAGGGTAGGTGTGAGGAAAAAAGCACTGGCAGGTAGCCATTGGTGCCAAGGTGAAACAGGGTTTGCGAGGCCACGTAGCCGGCATAGGCGGCCATGGTCACGTCGTGTAGTCGGGCGCCGAGAATGGCGTAGAGCAGTATGGCAACCAGCAGGATGCCGAAGTAGATGCCGCGATGGAAATTGACTTCGGTCTCGTTGGCGACGAAGGCGCTGGGCTGCCATAGTTCGGCCATGACGAGGATGGCGTTGGTCGTGCGCACACGAAAATAGATGGTCGTGTGCTCTGCTAGTTCGAAGGGTACGGCAAACAGCCGAGTCTGCAACGGTCGCTCGTCGTAGGGTCGGTGATAGCCCAGTGCATGGTGCTGGAAGCTGCCCTGCGGTAATTCCACCCAGATATCTACCTCCTCCAGTTCCGGCATGCCAATGGATAAGACCCAGTGGGGCGGGGCGCCGGTGGCGCGATCAAGCTTGACGCGGAACCAGTGGGCATCGGTACCGTAACCCAGGCTGCGAAAATCGGGCAGCGGGGAAAATGGCTGTGCTTGGACGGCTTCGAAGGAGAAGTTTTGGCCGGCATCCGCAAAATGTTCCAGGCGGCCCTCAAGCGACACGCGTGGTGTCTCGGCAGTCAGCGACAGCGTGGTCGCGACAGCCGGACCGGCCAGCAGCCAGATCGTTAGCGCAACGAAAAAACAGGCAATCCGGCGCTTCATTCCATCACCTCGCAGCCTCCGATGAAGGTGTAGCCCTTGCCGTAGCTTGGCCGCACCGGCAGTTCCAGGCCGCAGGCCGCCTGTACCTTGCGTCGCAGGCGACTGGCCGTATTGTCGAGGTTGCGCAGGTTGGACAGGGTTTCCGGCTTGCCCAGACAAGTTAACAATTCCTCGCGCCCGATGGCCAGGCCCGGCCGTTCGAAAAGTGTTGAGAGCAGCCCCACCTCGGCATGCGTCAGTTCGAGCTGGGTGCCGTTCGGTGCTTCCAGGCGCCACTGCCGGGCATTTAGACGCCAGGCGCCGGCTGGCGGCTCGGGCCGATCTACCCGGCGCAGCACGCTGTGGCAGGCCGCCTCGATCACCTCAAGGGAACTGCGTTTGGATAGATAGACATCAGCACCGGCACCCAACCCCAGTACATGATCGTCGTTGGCATCCAGTGCCGTCAGCATGACGATCCCCACAGCGTCCTTTACCCGCACGCGCTGTGCGATCTCCAGCCCACTGGCGCCAGGCAGCGCCACATCGAGCAGCAGTAAATCGAAAGTCGTCGCTGGCCAGATATGGAAGAAAGCTTCAGCGCTGTCGAAACCTTGCGCCGCGAAGCCACGCATGATCAGGAATTCGACCAAATCGGCAAGTAGGCCGGGGTTGTCTTCCACAACAGCGACGAGATAGGGGGGGCGCATGCGTATGCCGAAAAAGAGCGAAACGATCGACGCAGTGTAGTTGGGTTCTTGTGGAATGACAGGGTTTGACAGGATTTGACAGAAACTAATCAGCCAAAAGACATAACAGATTCCTTAGAATCACCCGTTCTCAAGCTGAAACGTCATGTCTACCGACCGGCCAGGCGCATCAGTCGCCGGAGCGGCGCAGCAGGATTTGACGGTCGACTGTCAAAATATGCAAAAAAACACCATGTCCATCACTAACTCGTTCAAATACCTACTTCTGCTTCTCTCTGTCGGTTTCACCCTGCCCACGTGGGCAGACGGCGACACCTGGGGTGCTCATCTCGACGTTGAGGCCAAGGCCGGCAACCGCCGCCATCTTGGCGAGGCAGATCTATTTCTGCCGCTCGCTCAGGGCGCCCGTGTGCTTTACTTTGCCAACGTGCGTACGCGGGTCGATGACCAAGGCAGCCGTGAGGGTAACTTTGGTCTGGGTGTCCGGCACATGCTGGAGAATGGCTGGAATATCGGCGCTTACGGCTATTTCGACCGCCGTCGCTCGTCGGCAACCAATTTTTACTATAACCAGGCCACCGTCGGTCTGGAGGCTCTGGGCCGTGATTTCGATCTGCGCGCCAATGCCTACGTGCCTGTTGGTACGCGTGGCCACAAACTGGGCAGCACCAGTATGGCCGCCGTCGCTGGCAGCACTGTGCAAATCACCACACTGGACTACGAGGAGCGCTCGTTGCAGGGCTTCGACGTGGAAGCCGGCTGGCGCCTGCCCATCTTCGATTCAGAAGCCGGACGACAACTGCGCGTCTATTTTGGCGGCTACCGTTTCAGCGATGCCGGCATCAAGGTCGAAGGCCCGCGCGCCCGCGTTGAGCTGGCTTTCGATGACCTGCCCTGGTTCGGGCGCGGCTCAGCCCTGTTCCTCGGTGCCGAGGCGCAGCATGACAGCGCGCGTGGTGACCAGCAGTTCCTCTCGATGCGTTTGCGCATTCCGCTTGGCAAGGTCGCTCAGTCGCGCAGCACGCTGTCAGCCCAGGCACGCCGCATGACCGCGCCCATCGTCCGCGACGTGGATGTGGTGACGCAAAGCCACGTTGCCTCCCGCCAGGTCGAAACCGCCACGACCACCGCCAACGGCCAAGCCTTTACCCTCGTCACCAGTGATGCAGCGCCGACCGGCGCCGCGCTGGGCGCGGCAGTGAGCGCGGCCGGCAACGACTCGACGGTGCTGCTATCTGGCGTTTTCAACACCGGCAACACGCTGGTCTCGACGCAAATCGGCCAAACGCTGACCGGTACGCTGAGTGTGCGCACCGCTTCCGGCCATACCGCAACTGTCAATACCGGCGCGGCCATCAACGGCGTTAACGCGACCTCGACCATTCAACTCAACGCCGGCGGCAAATTGTCCGGCCTGAGCATCAGCAATGCGTACAGCGGCGGCGGCGGCCGTGCAGTTCTGGTTGCTGATGGCTCGACCGGCGTACATATCACCGGCAACGTCATTTCTGTCACCCAGAGCGGGGCCAATGCCGCTACAGGTATCACTATTGGCCTGAACACAACTGCCACGATCAGCGGCAACACCATCAGCGCCACTGGTAGTGGTGGCGCCACGAACATGATGGCAATCGCCAGCACCAACGCCAGTACGGTTACTGTCAGCGGCAACTCACTAAGCGCCAGCGGCGGCACCGCCAATTATCTGGTGTGGTCCGGCGCCAATACAACCATCACCGCCGACTCAACCGGTAACATCCGCGGCAGCGGCACTTGCAACGGCACCAGCCTATCCGGCAGCGTCGTTTTCACCGACGCTACGCACTGCCCGTAAATGCTTTTTGCCCGGCCGCCTTCAGGTGGTTTGCGGCATCAGCGCCCGCATCCGTCCTTCGAACTCCTTGCGCAGTTCGCGGCGTACCTGCGCTGCCTGGTAGCGGCGGGTTTCCTCGGGCGTGCTTGGTGTAAGCGGCGGGATCGGCGTCGGCTTGCCGTCGGCGTCGACGGCGACCATCGTGAAGAAGCAGGAATTGGCGTGGCGGATGACCTTGGCGCGGATGTCCTCGGTCAGCACCTTGACGCCGATTTCCATCGAGGTGTTGCCGGTGTAATTGACCGAGGCAAGGAAGGTCACCAGTTCGCCGACGTGGATGGCCTGGCGGAACATCACCTGGTCGACCGACAGGGTCACCACGTATTCGCTGGCGTAGCGGGCGGCGCAGGCGTAGGCGACCTGGTCAAGCAGTTTGAGGATGGTGCCGCCGTGAACATTGCCGGAGAAATTGGCCATGTCCGGCGTCATCAGGACGGTCATCGCGAGTTGGTGCTGGGGCAGGTGCATCGTCGGGCTTTCGTGCTGCGGATGAAAAAAGGGCAGGATGAAAATCCTGCCCTTGCTGCGGTCGACCGGAAGAATCCGGCAAAAATCCTCAGTCTTCGAGCAGGCTGCGCAGCATCCACGCGGTCTTTTCATGGACTTCCAGACGCTGCGTCAGCAGGTCGGCAGTCGGCTGGTCGTCGGCTTCGGCAACCACCGGGAAGAGTTTGCGTGCGGTGCGGGCAGTGGCTTCCTGGGCGGCTACCAGATGACGGACCATGTCGTCGGCGCTTGGCACGCCTTCGACTTCCTTGATCGTCGCCAACTTGACGAATTCCTTGTAGGTGCCCGGTGCCGGGAAACCCAGCGCGCGGATGCGCTCGGCGATTAGGTCAAGCGCGTTCCACTGTTCGGTGTACTGGCCCATGAACATCACGTGCAGGCTGTTGAACTGCGGGCCTTTGACGTTCCAGTGGAAGTTGTGGGTCATCAGGTACAGCGTGTAGCTGTCGGCGAGCAGGCCGGAGAGGCCGGCGACAATCTTCTTGCGGTCGGCGTCGGAAATGCCGATGTCGATGCTCGGGGCTTTGGTTTTCTTGGTGCTCATGACGGTTCTCCTGAATTCATGCTGCGGGTTTGCTGAGGCTGTCTTGACCAAATATAGCGCATATCCCGCCGGGCATGCCAATGGAACAAGACTATCGGAGAGATTGCCCAGGCTCATTGAGCAGCAGCGAAGCATCCTTCGGTTTCATGATGCGGAATGCCAGCTTGGTACGCCCGCGCAGCTTCAGCAGCGCCTTGTCCTTGCTGACCAGTAGGTCGGCGCCGCTGCGCTCGGCCAGTTCGAGGAATTTCTGGTCGTCGCGGTCCTTGCAGCGGGGCAGGGGAGCCGCTTCGCCGGCGGGAATGACGGTGACCAATGCGCTGTAGCGCGCGTAGCGCTCGGCGATCATGTCCGGCGTCAGCTTCAGTTGCGGGTAGGTCAGGACGCGGCGCAACTCGTCGAGCGTGCTTTCGTCGACCAGGCATTCGATGCGCCCGGCTTCCAGCGCGGCCATGATTGGCACCGCATCCACATTGGCCCAGTGGAAGAGGTCAAGAACAACGTTGGTGTCGAGGACGATGCGTAACATGGGGCGGGATTATAATGCGCGCCTTTTCAAGCATTTGCCGAAAGTTTGCCGATGTCCCGAATTCTCCTCGCCCCGCTGGAGGGCCTCGCCGATCCGCTATTGCGGAACGTGCTGACGGCGGTCGGCGGTTACGACTGGGGGATCTGCGAATTCGTACGGGTGTCGAACAATGTGCTGCCGGAGAAAACCTTCCAACGGATTTGTCCGGAATTGCTCAACGGCAGCCGGACCGAATCGGGGACACCGATGCGCGTGCAACTGCTCGGTTCCGATCCCGAATTGATGGCGGCCAATGCGCGCCGCCTGGTGACGCTTGACCCGGCCGGCGTCGACATCAACTTCGGCTGCCCGGCGCCGACGGTCGTCCGCCATCGCGGCGGTTCGGCGCTGCTCGGTGAACCGGAACTGCTGCAGCGCATCGTCGCCGCAGTTCGCGCCGAGGTGCCGGTACACATCCCATTCACCGCCAAGATGCGTCTCGGTATCGACGACACCAGCCTGGCCGTCGCCTGCGCGCAGGCGCTGCAGGCTGGCGGCATCGACGAACTGATCGTGCATGCGCGCACCCGGGTCGATGGTTACCGGCCGCCGGCGCGCTGGGAGTGGATCGCGCGCATCCGCGAGAATATCGACATTCCGATCATCGCCAACGGCGAGGTGTGGACGGTTGATGACTACAACGCCTGTCGCGCGGCGACGGCCTGTGCCGACATCATGCTCGGCCGTGGTGCCGTTGCCGATCCGCTGCTGGCGCAGCGCATCCGTGGTCATGACCTGGGCGGCTGGGCGGCGGTGGTGCCGTGCGTCGCCGCCTACTGGCAGGGCGTGCGGTGCAAGGTGTTGCCCGAGCACGCGGGCGGGCGCATCAAGCAGTGGCTGGCGCTGGTACGCCGCAACTACCCGGAAGCCGGCCTGCTGCACGACCGGCTGCGCCCGGTCAAGGAGGCGGACGATATCGATGCGCTGCTGCTCGCCGAGGGCATCCTGCGCGAAAGGCCGCTCGTCGCATGAGCGGGAATTCTCGTTTCATCAGCAGCGCCCAGTCCGGACCGCATGGCGATCTCGACGATCTGTTGCGCCGCCATCTGGCGCATCCCTTCCGCAAGCCGCTGGCCGATTACAACCGTGAAGCCTTCGCCGCTGCGCTGGCGGTACGCGACGCCTGGAATCCGCAGGCGCCGCTGATTGTCGATGCCGGTTGCGGCGTCGGTTGGAGTACGCTGCGCATCGCTGCCGATTTTCCCGATCATTTCGTTTTTGGCGTTGATCAGTCGGTCGACCGCATCAATCGCGGCAAGCCGCTGCCCTTGCCGGCCAACGCCACGCTGGTGCGCGCCGACCTGGTCGACTTCTGGCGTCTGCTGGCAGATAACGGTATCCGGCTGGCGCGGCACTACAACCTGTACCCGAACCCGTGGCCGAAGATCGGCCACCTGGCCCGGCGCTGGCACGGGCACGCGGTTTTCCCGGTATGGCGCGAACTGGGCGGCATCGTCGAATGCCGCAGCAACTGGGCCATCTATATCGAGGAAATGGCGCAGGCGCTTAGCCTGTTGAGCGGCGAGCCGGTCCTGGCCGAGACTTATGCGACCGACGATCCGATGACGCCGTTCGAGAAGAAATACCTCGCCTCCGGCCATGGCCTGTGGCGTTGCCGGGTGGATCTGGGATGAGCAGCATCTGCCAGTCCTGCGGCGCCTGCTGCGCCAGCTTCCGCGTCGATTTTCACCCGGCAGAGCTGGCCGGTGGTGCTTTTGCCTGGGGGCAGGGCGTGCCATCGGCGATGACGGTGCCGGTGACGCCGGCCGTCGTGCGCATGTGCGGCACCGATGACGCCGCGCCGCGCTGCGTGGCGCTGGCCGGAGAGATCGGTCAGGCGGTCAGGTGCACGATTTACGACGAAAGGCCTTCGCCGTGCCGGGAGTTCGACGTTGAGCACGCGGCTTGCCTGCGTGCCAGGCAACGCCATGGGATGTCGATTTAGGTGTGTCTATTACTTTCGTTATATTTCTTCCCGCGCCGTAAAACGTTAATCTCTCGGGCGACTCTGGAGATCAAAAAAAAATGAACGCCGTCTCAGAAGAAAAACAGTTGCAGACCATGCTCAATGGCGTGGACATCCCGCCTTGCCCCGCCGTGCTGGTCGAGCTTGACGCCGAATTGAAGAAGGATGAACCCGATCAGCGTGAGTTGGCGCGCCTGATCACCAAGGACGTGGCGCTCTCCGGGCACGTCATGCAGATTGCCAATTCGCCGGCGTTTTCCACCGGGCACAAGTTGTCGTCGATCACCCAGGCGCTGAACGTGCTGGGTACGCGCCAGGTTTTCAATCTGGTGGTTTCGCAATTGCTGAAGGTGGCGATGTCGGGCAAGACCGACGCCGGGCTGGAGCGTTTCTGGGAAAGTTCGGCACAGACCGCGCGCCTGTCAGCCGAAATTGCCCGTCGGCTGCGCTGCGTCCGCCCGGATATTGCTTATACCTTCGGCTTGTTTCACGATTGTGGCATTCCGCTGCTGATGCGCCGTTTTCCCCAGACAAAGGAAGTGCTGGCCGAAGCCAATGCTGCCGAGGACGCGAGTTTCACGCAGGTCGAGGACATGCGCTTGGGGACCAATCATGCGGTGGTCGGTTATTTTCTCGCACGTCGCTGGCGTTTGCCGAGCGAGGTGGCGGACGCAATCATGCGCCACCACGACTACACTGTTCTGGTCCGGCCGCAGGAATTTTCACAGGTTGTTCAGGCACAGATAGCGGTCAGCGTGCTGGCCGAACACATCATCCGCCTGCATACCCAGGGCGATGGCGAGCACGAATGGGCCAAGGCCGGCCCCGCTGCCTGCGCCTTCTTCAATCTATCGCTTGTCGCCATTGACGATCTGATCGAGGATCTGCGCGACTGGCTGGGCTAGGCCCCGCCAGTCAGCGGTCAGCGTACCAGGTCGAGCAGTTTGGCGAAGGCTTCGTCGAACTGCTTCAGGCCGGCGACCTGCAATTCCTCGCCGACGGCATCGAGATCGATGCCAAGTGCGGTAACTGCTGCCAGTTGATGCGCGGCACCTGCGGCATCGCTGCCCAGTGTGGCGGCTGCTTCGCCATGATCGCGGAAGGCGGCCAGCGTCGCGTCAGGCACGGTGTTGACGGTACCGGCGCCGATCAGTTGCTCGACATAAATCACATCGCGGTAATTGGCGTTCTTGCTCGACGTCGATGCCCACAGCAACATCTGCTGGCGGGCGTTGCCGGGCAGGGCCGGAGCCTGCTGCCAGTCGGCGTAAGCCTGGCGGGCCATGGCGATGGCCGTCTTGCCCTGGAGTTCGGCGGGCAGTTTCGGATCGAGCAGGCTGTCCAGACGGCTGATGAAGACGCTGGCTACCGACGCGATGCGGTCGACCGGCAAACCGGCGGCAAAACGGCGTTCGATGCCGGCCCGGTAGGCGGCCTGGACATCGGCCAGTTGGCCGGATGAGAAGATCAGCGTGACGTTGATGTTGATGCCGTCGGCAATGGCGTCGGCAATCGCCGTCAGGCCGGCCTGGGTTGCCGGAATCTTGATCATCGCGTTCGGCCGGTCGATTTCCGCCCACAGGCGACGGGCGGCGGCCAGCGTGCCGGCAGCATCATCGGCCAGCGTCGGCGAAACCTCGAAGCTGACGAAGCCGGCGGCACCGGCATTCTGTTCGTGGTGCGCCAGGAACAGGTCGCAAGCCTTGCGCACATCCGGCAGGACCAGCGTTTCGAAGCGTTTTTCGGCGTCGACCGCAGTATTTTTCAGTGCCGCCGTGGCTGCCTGGTAGCCGGCATCGGTACGGATGGCGTTGTAGAAAATGGCTGGATTGGATGTGACGCCGGCGATGGCATCGTCGGCGATCCAGCGGGCCAGTTCGCCGGACTCCAGCAGTTGGCGGGAAAGGTTGTCGAGCCAGATCTGCTGGCCGAGTCGGGAAATCGCTGCAATGCGGGACATGGCGGGTCGTCCGTAAACAAAAACGCAAGTCTAGCAGTCTGTGTGCATAAAGGGCATTTATCCCCCTTCGGGTCGGACAAGGCTGTGGATAAGCTCGGGAAAGATGCGCCAATCCATTGAGGGATAAGGGGTTTGGGGTCGGTGCCTGATTTTTGGGCAATTCGTCGCCTGGTCTTCCCGGTAAATGAGCCTGTTGTGGTTCAGGATATGGCGCGCAGGTGAACTAACATATAAAATATATAAGACCTGCGGGTGCCGGCCTGGGAATGCAGTTTTGCGAACCATCAAGCCGTCGCCGTTGTCGTAAAATATTCGTTTCCCTAGAGCAACCCTTTACGAAAGGAAGTCGCCGTGCTTGAAGCCTATCGCGCCCACGTAGCAGAGCGTGCAGCCCTCGGTATCCCGCCGCTGCCCCTGTCCAAGCAACAGACCACTGAACTGGTCGCCCTGCTGAAGAATCCGCCGGCTGGCGAAGAAGCAGCCCTGGTCGAGCTGATCACCTACCGCGTGCCGGCTGGTGTCGATGATGCCGCCAAGGTCAAGGCCGAGTTCCTGGCCAAGGTCGCCAAGGGCGAAGAAGCCTGTGCGCTGATTTCCAAGGAAAAAGCCACCGAACTGCTTGGCACCATGCTCGGCGGTTACAACGTCAAGCCGCTGATCGACCTGCTCGCCTGTCCGACCTGCGGCGCCGTCGCCGCCGAAGGCCTGAAGAAGACCCTGCTGGTGTTCGACTTCTTCCACGATGTCGCCGAACTGGCCAAGGCCGGCAACGCCAACGCCAAGGGCGTGATGCAGTCGTGGGCCGACGCCGAGTGGTTCACCTCGCGTCCGGAAGTCCCGGCTTCGCAGAAGCTGACCGTCTTCAAGGTCACCGGCGAAACCAACACCGACGACCTGTCGCCGGCTCCGGATGCCTGGTCGCGTCCTGACATCCCGCTGCACGCGCTGGCCATGCTGAAGAACGCCCGTCCGGGTATCAACCCTGACGAACCTGGTGCCCGTGGCCCGATCAAGCAACTCGAAGCGCTGGCCGCCAAGGGTAACCTGATCGCCTACGTCGGTGACGTGGTTGGTACCGGTTCTTCGCGCAAGTCCGCCACCAACTCGGTGCTGTGGTTCACCGGCGAAGACATCCCGTTCGTCCCGAACAAGCGTTTCGGCGGTTTCTGCCTGGGTTCCAAGATCGCTCCGATCTTCTTCAACACCATGGAAGATGCCGGCGCCCTGCCGATCGAAATCGATGCCGGTCAGATGGACATGGGCGACGAGATCGAGTTGAAGGTCGACCAAGCTACCGGCAAGGTCACCGCGCTGAAGAATGGCGCCGTGATTGCCGAATCGCAACTGAAGACCCTGGTCATCCTCGACGAAGTCCGTGCCGGCGGTCGTATTCCGCTGATCATCGGCCGTGGCCTGACCACCAAGGCGCGCGAATTCCTCGGCCTGCCGCAATCGACGCTGTTCCGTCTGCCGCAAAACCCGGCTGACGACGGCAAGGGTTACTCGCTGGCCCAGAAGATGGTTGGCAAGGCCTGCGGCGTGACCGGCATCCTGCCGGGTACCTACTGCGAGCCGAAGATGACCACCGTCGGTTCGCAAGATACCACCGGCCCGATGACCCGCGACGAACTGAAAGACCTGGCCTGCCTCGGCTTCTCCGCCGACCTCGTCATGCAGTCCTTCTGCCACACCGCCGCTTATCCGAAGCTGGTCGACGTCAAGATGCACCGCGAACTCCCGTCCTTCATCTCGACCCGTGGTGGCGTCTCGCTGCGTCCGGGCGACGGCGTCATCCACTCCTGGCTGAACCGCCTGCTGTTGCCGGATACCGTTGGTACCGGCGGTGACTCGCACACCCGCTTCCCGATCGGCATCTCCTTCCCGGCCGGTTCCGGTCTGGTCGCCTTTGCCGCCGCCACCGGCGTCATGCCGCTGGATATGCCGGAATCGGTGCTGGTCCGCTTCAAGGGCAAGATGCAGGATGGCATTACCCTGCGCGACCTGGTCAACGCCATTCCGCTGTACGCCATCAAGGCCGGCCTGCTGACCGTAGAGAAGAAGGGCAAGAAGAACGTCTTCTCCGGCCGCATCCTGGAAATCGAAGGCCTGCCGGATCTGAAGGTTGAGCAAGCGTTCGAACTGTCCGACGCCGCCGCCGAGCGTTCCGCCGCTGCCTGCGCGATCGCCCTGAACAAGGAACCGATCGTCGAGTACATGACCTCGAACATCACGCTGATGAAGTGGATGATCGCTGAAGGCTACCAGGACGCCCGCACGCTGAAGCGCCGCATCGCCGCCATGGAAGACTGGATCGCCAACGGCACGCTGCTCAAGGCCGATGCCAACGCTCAGTACGCCGCGGTCATCGAAATCGACCTGGCCGAAGTCACCGAGCCGATCCTGGCCTGCCCGAACGATCCGGACGACGTCAAGATCCTCTCCGAAGTCGCCGGCGCCAAGATTGACGAAGTTTTCATCGGCTCGTGCATGACCAACATCGGCCACTTCCGTGCTGCCGCCAAGGTCCTCGAAGGCAAGTCCGACATCCCGACCCGTCTGTGGATCGCCCCGCCGACCAAGATGGACGCGCTGATCCTGACCGAAGAAGGCTACTACGGCGTCCTCGGCAAGTCCGGCGCGCGCATGGAAATGCCGGGCTGCTCGCTGTGCATGGGTAACCAGGCGCAGATCCGCAAGGGTTCGACGGCGATCTCCACCTCCACCCGCAACTTCCCGAACCGCCTCGGTATCGACACCCAAGTTTATCTGAGTTCCGCCGAACTGGCCGCCATGTGCGCCCTGGCCGGTCGCATCGTCACGGTGCCGGAGTACATGGAGCAGATCAAGCTTGTGAACGCCAAGGCCGGTGAAGTCTATCGCTACATGAACTTCGATCAGATTCCGGAGTTTGTCGAGCAGGCTGCGACTGTAGAGATGTAAGTTGCGAAAATCGGCCGGTTTTGCCGGTCGACCGCAGCAATCTGAAAAAGCCCCCGCCGGGAAACCGGCGGGGGCTTTTTCGTAGGATCAACTGACTGCCTGAGCGCGGTGTGTCCTGATGGGCAGGATTCGTGGAGGGGGTGATCTCGGAATTTGACCAATATCAAATCCTCGAGGGCGATGATAATTTCATCCGGTCACCAACAAAGCCATGACCGGAGCGGATCGATGTGCAAACACCAGGCAATCGACGTGGCCGTGCTGCTCGGCAGTCTGCCTCAATTCTCGGCGCTTTCACCGGCCGAGCTCGCCACGCTCGCCGCTGGCGCCACTCACATCTTCGCAACCCGGGGCCAGATGCTGGTCCGGCAGGGCGATCTCTGCCAAGGCATGTTCATTGTCCTCGACGGTCAGGTGAAGCTCGCCTTCATCTCGTCGCAGGGCCACGAAAAGGTGATTCAGGTCGTGCGGCCGGGGCAGGTGTTCTGCGAGGCGATGCTTTTCGTCGATCAGCCTTACGCGTTCTTTTCGCAGGCACTCTGCGACTTGGCATTAGTTCACCTGACCAAGAGCTGCATGCTCGAGGTGATGGCAGGCAATCCGGGCCTGATGCGCCACTTTCTGGCCGGTGTTGCCAGTGGCTACCATCGGCTGCTGATAGAGCACAAGACGATCCGGCTGTACAGCGCTACCGAGCGCACTGTCCGTTACCTGTTCGCCGAACTGGCGTCTTCCGGCCGGCTGTGTGATGGCGCGGTGATCGATCTCGATGTCGCCAAGGGCCTGATCGCCTCACAACTGAACCTGACTCAGGAGCATTTTTCCCGGGTCTTGCGCGAACTGCACCAGTTGGGCACGATCGTCCTCAAGGGGCGGCGCGTCGTCATCCCGGAGATGTCGGCCCTGGCGGCTTGTCTATCAGGTCAGCCGCTCACCGGTGGCGTCTGGACAAAGCTGCCGGCGATGTAAAACCCGCCGGCGTAGCAGTGGGCAGTTTTCGCCAATCGCTGCCTGAGTCTGTTGCCCGTGCTCGAGATAGGCTTGGTTATGTGGCACAGCGGTGCCGGTGGTTCGCTATGCTTGGAGTTATGTTTTTAAAGGGGAATTGGCTTCCGGGCTGGAAGATTTTTCGGAATGGTGTAGAGTAAGGGCGTAGCAGTAGCCTTTCAGGAGATCAAAATGGAAATCGCATCTGTAGGCGCATCCGGTGCATATGCCAGTACCAGCGTTCAGTCGGCCCGTCCGCAGCCTGCGCAGGAGCAGCAGCAGGTGGAAAGTCGTGCGCAGCAATTGCGTCCGGACCAGCAGGTTCAGCAGACCGAGGAAGCATCGCGTCCGGTCACCAATGCCCAGGGGCAGCAGACCGGCACGTTGATCAACACCACGGCTTGAGCGCGCCGCGCGTGGCGCGGTTTGATGGGTTGAGGTGGCAACGATGATTTCCGGAGCACAAGGCAGCAGTTCAGCGGCATTGGGTCAGTTGCAGATGCAACAGGCTCAGCGCAATGCCGAGCAGGCCGAGCAGCGTGCCCGGGCCTTGCAGACCCAGGCACGGGCTGCGCAGCAGGAGGCCGTACAGGCCCAGAGTAATGCCCGGGAACTGCAGACCAGTTCGGTTCAGGCGCGTGGCGATGCCGACAGTGCCCGGCGAAATGTCTCCACGTTGCAGTCAGTTGGCGAAGTCAATACGCAGTTGGGCGCCCTGCGCGAGCAGATCGCCAATGTGCTCGCTCCCCCGGCAGCGGAGACAGAGGCGCCGGCAGCCTACACCAATGCGGAAGGTCAGGCGACAGGTACGCTGATCAACGTGACGGCCTGATCTGGCCGATGTTGCGGTCAACAGGCGCTTCGGCGCCTTTTTTGTGCGCGCTCGAGCGTGCTCTGGTATGTTGCTGTCTTTTCCCACAGTTCTCAGGAGTTCGAAAGTGCAGACCAATCACTGGTGTGCTTCGGTCGATGCGACGATACAGTTGCGGACCGGTTGCAATCCCCTGGAAAAGCATGGTCCGCAGGCGGTCATCGTGCATGCCGATGCGTGGGCGCCGATGGATGCCATTGCCGATCCCCACGACATCCGGCAGGTTGTCGACTACGAGGTGATCTTCCTGGCAATCCGCCGTCTGGAGGCTAACCCCCATTGCGAATGTCTGGAGTCGAGCATCCTCGAAGTCATGGACGCGATATTCTCGATCCCGGTGGTTTCCTCCGCCTTCGTTTCCATGCACAAGCCCCATGTTTACAACGGACAGGGCACGCCGGCGATTTCGCTGACGATGACGCGCGAGCAATGGCAGAAGAAGCGTCCATGATTGCAGCGATCGGTGCTGTTGCCGCCAATGGCGTGCTCGGACTGGACAACTGGCTGCCCTGGGATATTCCGGAGGAACTGGCCTATTTCGAGCGTACCGTCGAAGGGGCGGCGCTGGTTGTCGGCCGGGCGACCTACGAGTCGATGGATGTCGTGCCGCCGGATTCCTTCGTGGTTTCGCGCCAGCCGGATCTGCGCCTGAAGTCGGGTTGTCATCGTGTCGTCTCGGTGGAGGAGGGGCTGCGCCAGGCGCTGGCGACCGGAAAGCCGGTGTTCGTCATTGGCGGGGCTTCGGTTTATGCCGCTGCCTGGCCGTATTGCCAGCGCTTTTACCTGACCCGTATCGAACGCGAATTTGCTGGCGATACCTTGTTTCCGGACGTGATCCCGCTGGCCGACTGGTCGGTGCTGTCCGAGCGGGTTGAGTCTTACCTGGAGAGAAAGTCCGGTGCGCCGGTGGCGTGTCGGTTCATCCAGTACGAACAGGCGAATCCGCGTGTTCCGTGACACGTGATTGATGTTTGCGCCTTGAGTGCGCACAATGAAGTCAATGCCATTTCGGGGCACTCCATTTGATGAATTCCTGTCGGATAGCCAAGCTGGGTATTAGCCAGGTACTGCTTGTTCTGGCGCTGGTCGGTAGCGGCCTTGGGGCTGCGTACGCCGGCTACGGCCTGATCTGGCTCGCCATTTTTGCCGGCATGGCACTCGTCGCCTGGTTGGGGTGGCTGCAACTGCAGCGCAGCAAGCAGGTGATCGCCGAGTTGCAGCGCAGCCGGCAGCAATTGCGCGAGGCACAGCGTCTGGCGCAGATTGGCAGTTGGGAACTGGATATCGCGGGCAATCGCCTGTTCTGGTCCGAAGAGTTGTACCGGATCTTCGAAATGGACCCGAAAGACGGTCCGGGAGATTACAAGCGCTTCTTGCAGATCGTGCATCCGGAAGACCGGGAGCGTGTCGATCAGGCTTACCGCAATGCGCTCAGGAACCGTGAACCCTACGAGGTCGAACACCGGATGATCACGGCCGACGGGCATGTCCGGCAGATTCGTGAGCGTGGCGAGAGTTCCTATGATGAGGATGGCAAACCCTTGCGTTCGATCGGGACCGCACAGGACATTACCGACATCCGGCGCATGGAATCGCAGATGCAGTTGCTGGGCACCGCCTTCCATCATAGTGGCGAAGCCATCATGATCACTGATCACGACAACCGGATCGTCACCGTGAATCCGGCATTCACGACCCTGACCGGTTATTCGCAGCAGGAAGTCATTGGCCGGAACCCCAGCATGTTGTCGGCCGGGAGGACGGAGGCGGCCGATTACGAAAAAATGTGGACGGCAATCGTCCAGAAGGGCTACTGGCAGGGTGAGGTCTGGGATCGGCGCAAGGACGGTGGGGTTTATCCGAAGTGGCTGTCGATCTCGGTGATGCGCGACGACGAAGGCAGCATTCGCTATTACATCGCGCATTTCACCGATGTTTCGGCCGAGCGTGCGACCGAGGCCCGGTTGCATCACATGGCGCATCACGACATGCTGACCGGGCTGCACAACCGTTTCAGCCTGAAGGACAGGCTGGAGCATGCCCTGGCGCTGGCCCGGCGCGAGTCGAGCCGGGTTGCGTTGCTGTTCATCGACCTCGATCGTTTCAAGGTGATCAACGATACTCTGGGGCATCACGTCGGCGATGAACTGCTCATCCATGTCAGCCGCCGGCTGCGCCAGTGCGTTCGCGAAAGCGACATGGTGGCCCGGCTCGGTGGCGACGAATTCGTGGTGATGCTGAGCGGTGTCGAGCACTCCAGTTCGGTGGCGATGGTTGCAGAAAAGCTGGTGGCAAGCGTGGCCGAACCTTACCCGGTCGGCGCGCATACGCTCTACACCACACCCAGCATCGGCATTGCCATTTACCCGATGGATGGCAACGACAGTGAAACGCTGATGAAAAATGCCGATGCGGCGATGTATCACGCCAAGTCGGCCGGTCGGAACAATTTCCAGTTTTTCGATGCAAAGATGAACGAGGCGGCGCTGGAGCGTCTCGGTATCGAGCATGCCCTGCGTCAGGCGCTGGGTCGGGACGAATTCAGGTTGCATTATCAGCCGGTGATCGATGTGCGTACGGGGCGGGTTTCCAGCGTCGAGGCGCTGATCCGCTGGCAGCATCCGACGCGTGGTTTGCTGCCACCCGGCCTGTTCATCGGCGTGGCCGAGGAAACCGGCTTGATCCAGCCGATCGGCGACTGGGTCATCTGGGCAGCCTGCCGGCAACTCGCTGATTTTCGCGCGGCCGGTATTGCCGGTGTCAAGATGGCGATCAATATCTCTGCCATCCAGATGCGCAACAGCGATCTTTCGGTGCTGGCGCGCGGCATCATTGAAGCCTATTCCCTGGTTCCAGGCGATCTGGTTTTCGAGATCACCGAATCGGTGGCGATGGAACATCCGGATGAGACCGTGCGTGTCCTCGATATCCTGCACGACATGGGCGTGGAACTGGCGCTGGATGATTTCGGTACCGGCTATTCATCGCTCAGCTATCTGCGCATGTTTGCCCTCGACAAACTCAAGCTCGATCGTTCCTTTGTCGAGGATATCGGCCAGGATATCGATGGTCAGGTGATCTGCGATGCCACCATCGGACTGGCCCACAATCTCGGCCTGGAAGTGGTCGCCGAAGGGGTCGAGACCGAGGAGCAACTGGCTTACCTGAAGGCCCGCGGCTGCAATCTGATCCAGGGTTACCTGTTCAGCCGGCCGGTCCCGGCTGACGAGGTCATCGCCTTCATTCGCGAACGCAACTTCCCGCAGTAGCGTTGCGTGGTTTTCCCCCAGCGAGAAAGAGCTTGCAAAGGCACTGTGCTTTTCTTATGATTCAAACAAACGTATGAATCATGAAAGAGCACGATGGCTGAAATTCGTAATGTAGATACCCGTGAGCGCATCCTGGATTCGGCCGAGCGCCTGTTCATGACGCACGGCTACGACGGGACGTCGATGCGTCAGATCACCGGTGAGGCAGCGGTCAATCTGGCCGCGGTCAATTATCACTTCGGCTCCAAGGAAGCGCTGATTCAGGAGGTTTTCCGGCGGCGTCTGGACTGGCTGAACGAAGAGCGCATGCGCGTGCTCGATCGGCTGGAAGCTGATGCCGGAGGCCAGCCGGTCAAGCCGTCGCTGATTGTCGATGCCTTCTTTGGCACGCTGCTGCGCATGGCTGAAGACGAAGCCCGCGGCGGCATGACCTTCCTGCGCCTGCTTGGTCGCACGCTGACCGAACCTTCCGAGTTCATCCGTGCCTTTCTGGCGCATGAGTACAAGGTCGTCATGGATCGCTTCAAGGAAGCGTTGTTCCGTGCCTTGCCCGAAGTGCCGAAAGCCGAGATCGTCTGGCGCTTCCATTTCATGCTCGGTGCCACCTCGTACGCCATTGCCGGTACCGACGCGCTGCGTCTGGTCACCGACTGGCAGATCGAAGAAGAAGACTCGGTCGATCGTCTTGACCGTCTGGTGCCGCGTCTGATGTCCTTCCTGATCGGTGGCCTGCGCGCCCCGTTGCCCCATTTCGAACCTGTTGCGGTCGACCGCAGCTGATCGTCAAAAACCAAAAAAATATTCGGAGACATGCATGTCCAATAACCTCATCCCTCTGCTCGGGGTATTTGCCCTGGTGGTTTTGGCCGGGTTGATCCTGGTCCGGCCTGTGCGCCGGGCCGTGATCACCCGGTCCATTTTTTCCGCCTACCGCAAGGTACTGCCGCAGATGTCCGATACCGAACGCGACGCACTCGAAGCCGGCACCGTCTGGTGGGAGGGCGAGCTGTTTCGCGGCAAACCGGACTGGCAGAAGCTGCATGCCTATCCGCAGCCGAAGCTGACGACTGAGGAACAATCCTTCCTCGACAAGGAATGTGAAGAAGCCTGCCGCCTGGTCGACGACTGGAAAGTCACCCACGAACTCTACGACCTGCCGAACGAAGCCTGGCGCTACATCAAGGATAAAGGCTTCCTCGGCATGATCATCCCGAAGAAGTACGGCGGCCTGGAGTTCTCGGCCTATGCCCACTCGCAAGTGGTGACCAAGTTGTCGACCCGCTCCTCCGCCTTGTCGGTATCGGTGATGGTGCCGAACTCGCTCGGCCCGGCCGAACTGCTGCTGCATTACGGCACCGAGGAACAGAAGAACCATTACCTGCCGCGCCTGGCCAAGGGCATCGAGGTGCCGGCCTTCGCGCTGACCAGCCCGTGGGCCGGTTCCGATGCGGCGTCTATCCCGGATTCCGGCGTTGTCTGCAAGGGCATCTATCAGGGCAAGGAAGTGCTCGGCATGCGCGTCTCCTGGGACAAGCGCTACATCACGCTGGCGCCGGTGTGCACGGTGTTCGGCCTGGCCTTCCATCTGTATGATCCGGACGGCCTGATCGGTGACAAGAAGCATATCGGCATCACCTGCGCGCTGGTGCCTTACGATCACCCGGGCGTCGATACCGGGCGGCGTCACTTCCCGCTCAACGCCATGTTCATGAACGGCCCGACGCGCGGCAAGGAAGTCTTCATGCCGCTCGATTTCATCATCGGTGGGCCGGCGATGGCCGGGCAGGGCTGGCGCATGCTGATGGAGTGCCTGGCGGCAGGGCGCTCGATCTCGCTGCCGTCGTCGAACACCGGCATGGCGCAGATGACGGCGCGTGCCGTCGGCGGTTATGCCCGCGTCCGCTCGCAGTTCAAAATGGCGGTCGGCAAGTTCGAGGGCGTCGAGGAAGCGCTGACCCGCATCGGCGCCTACACCTACATGATGGATGCGGTGCGCAAGATGACCGCCGGTGCCGTCGATCTCGGTGAGAAGCCATCGGTGGTTTCGGCCATCGCCAAGTACCACGTCACCGAGCGCGCCCGCGTCGTCGTCAATGACGGCATGGACGTGATCGGCGGCAAGGGCATCTGTCTTGGCCCGTCGAATTTCCTTGGCCGCGCCTACCAGCAGATTCCGGTGGCGATCACCGTCGAAGGCGCAAACATCCTGACTCGCTCGCTGATCATCTTCGGCCAGGGCGCGATTCGCTGCCATCCGTACTTGCTGCCGGAAATGCGTGCGGCGCAGAATCCGGATGCACGCCAGGGTCTGGTTGATTTCGACCAGGCCTTGTTCGGCCACATCGGCTTCACCATCCGCAACAGCCTGCGCGCGTTGTGGCTGGGTATCACCGGTTCGCATTTTTCTGCGGTCAACACCGATGTGGCACCGGAAATGAAGCGCTACTACCAGCAACTGACGCGCTTCTCGGCGGCCTTTGCCTTCCTTTCCGACGTCTCGCTGCTGGTGCTTGGCGGCAGCGTCAAGCGCCGTGAAAAGCTGTCGGCCCGCCTCGGCGACATCCTGGCACAGATGTACCTGATTTCCTGCACGCTGAAACGCTACGAGGAAGAAGGCCGCCAGGCTGCAGATGCACCGCTCGCCCACTGGGCGATCTGGGACGCAATGTACAAGACCCAGGAAGCCTTCGACGGCGTCATCGCCAACTTCCCGGTGCGCTTCATTGCCGCTGTGGTCAATCGCATCATCTTCCCGTGGGGCCATCCGTATGTCGTGCCGTCTGACGCTGTCGGCCACCAGGTGGCGAAGCTGCTGATCGCGCCGTCGGCCAGCCGCGACCGGCTGACCGCCGAGTGCTACCTGCCGCTGAGCGAGAACGAGCCGGTCGGCGCCATCGAACTGGCACTGAAGGCGACGCTGGAAGCCGAGCAGATCGAGGCGAAGATCCGTGCCGCCGAGAAGGACGGCCGATTCGACAACAATCCGCAGGCCAACGTCCGCGACATCGCCATCGTTGCTTTCGAAACCGGGGTCATCAACGCCGCCGAATACGAGGTGATGAAGCGACGCAATCACCTGCGCGACATCGTCGTCCATGTCGATGATTTCCCCTTCGACTACGGCGTGGCCACGGCCAACAAGCCGGCCAACGACCGGATGGCTGCCTGATGAAGACGATTTATGTGGTCGACGGCGCCCGCTCGCCGTTTTTGAAAGCGCAGAAGGGCCCCGGGCCGTTCGCCGCCTCCGACCTGGCGACCCAGGCCGGCCGTGCGCTGCTGCTGCGCCAGCCCTTCCTGCCGTCCGATCTCGACGAGGTCATCCTCGGCTGCGCCGCACCGTCGCCGGACGAGACCAACATCGGCCGTATGGTCGCGCTGCGTCTCGGTTGCGGCAAGAAGGTGCCAGGCTGGACGGTGATGCGCAATTGCGCGTCCGGCATGCAGGCCATCGATTCGGCCATCGCGAACATCCTGTGCGGCCGTTCTGAGCTGGTCCTGGCCGGCGGCGTTGATGCCCTGTCGCGGGCGCCGCTGCTTTATTCGGACACGATGGTGCGCTGGTTTGCCGGCATGATGGGCATGCGCACGATGGGGCAGAAACTCGGTCATTTCCTCAAACTGCGCCCGGCCGCCTTGCTGACGCCGGTGATCGGCCTGATGAAGGGCCTGACCGATCCGGTCGTTGGCTTGTTGATGGGCCAGACCGCCGAAAACATCGCCTGGAAGTTCGGTATCTCGCGCCGGCAGATGGACGAATTCGCCGTGCGCAGCCATCTACGTTCGCTGGCCGCGCGTCAGGCCGGGCATCTCGAAGAAATCGTGCCGCTGGTTGACGGCAACGGCAAGGTTTACGCCGAGGACGACGGCGTGCGTGCCGATGCGACGCTGGCCGGCATGGCCAAGCCGAGCCCGTTCTTCGACAAGAAATACGGCAACATCACCGCCGCCAACAGCTCGCAGATCACCGACGGCGCCGCCTGGGTGCTGCTCGCTTCGAAAGAAGCGGTACAGAAATGGGGCCTGCAGCCGATCGGCAAGATCATCGACAGCCAGTGGGCTGGATTGGAACCTGAGCAGATGGGTCTCGGCCCGGTGCATGCATCCACGCCGATCCTGCAGCGCCACGGCCTGACGCTGGCCGACATCGATTACTGGGAGCTCAACGAAGCCTTCGCCGCGCAGGTGCTTGGCTGCCAGGCGGCATGGCAGGATGATGCCTACTGTCGCGAACAGCTGGATCTGCCCGGCGCCTTCGGCGAAATCCCCGACGATCGCCTCAACGTCGATGGCGGTGCAGTGTCCATCGGCCATCCGGTCGGCGCCTCGGGCGCGCGCATCGTGCTGCACCTGTTGCATGTTCTACGCCGCAACAAGGCCAAACGTGGCGTGGCGACCATCTGCATCGGTGGCGGCCTCGGCGGCGCCATGCTCGTGGAGGCCTGCTGATCATGAAACACTGGAAACTGAACAAGGAAGAGGGCGGGGTTGTCGTCGCCGTGCTCGACCGTGCGGGCGAAAGCACCAATGCGCTGTCGGCGGAAGTGATGGCTGAATTGGCGCAAGTCCTTGACCAGCTCGACCTGTATCCGCCCAAGGGCCTGATCATCCGCTCGGGCAAGGCAGCCGGCTTCGTCGCCGGTGCCGATATCAACGAATTCTCGCAACTGGACACACCGGAAAAGGGCCGGGCACTGGTTGCCCGCGGCTGGGACCTGTTCAACCGGCTGGCGGCGGTCAAGTATCCGACGCTGGCGCTGGTGCGCGGTCATTGCCTCGGTGGCGGCCTCGAACTGGCGCTGGCCTGCCGCTACATCCTGGCGGTCGATGAGCCGGGCACCAAGCTGGCGCTGCCGGAAGTCATGCTCGGCATCTTCCCCGGCTGGGGCGGCATGCTGCGCCTGCCGCAGCGGGTCGGCCCGGCGGCGGCGCTGGACATGATGTTGACCGGCAAGTCGCTCGACGCCAAACGGGCGCGCAACATGGGCCTGGCCGACGAATGCGTGCCACCGCGCGTCATGGAGATGGCAGCGCACAAGCTGCTGCTGTCGAACCGTCCGCGTCGCCCGCTGCCCTTCGTGCAGAAGCTGCTGGCCGGTCCGCTGAAATCGGTCGTCGCCAACGGCGCGCGCAAGCAGGTGGCGAAGAAGGCGCGTCCGGAACACTACCCGGCGCCGTACGCGATCATCGACCTGTGGCAGAAACACGACGGCAACGCGCTGGCTGCACCGGCAGTCGTCGACCGCATCATCCAGTCGCCGACGGCGAAGAACCTGCTGCGCGTCTTCCATCTGCAGGAACGCCTCAAGAGCTTTGGCAAGGATGGCGATTTCGTCGCGAAACACGTGCATGTCGTCGGTGCCGGCGTCATGGGTGGCGACATTGCTGCCTGGTGCGCGCTGCGCGGCCTGACGGTGACGCTGCAGGACCAGTCGGTCGAACGCATCGCACCGGCGATCAAGCGGGCGCACGCGCTGTTCAAGAAGAAACTGCGCGACCCGCTGCGTGCCCGCGCCGCTTTCGACCGCCTGATTCCCGACCCGGCAGGTAACGGTGTGGCCCGCGCCGACGTGGTCATCGAAGCGATTTTCGAGAACGTCGAGGCGAAGCACGCGTTGTTCCGTGCCATCGAGCCCAGGCTCAAGCCGACGGCGGTGCTGGCCAGCAACACTTCCAGCCTGAAGCTGGAAGACCTGCGCACGGTGCTGGTCCGGCCGGAGCGCCTGGTCGGCATCCACTTCTTCAACCCGGTGGCGATGATGCCGCTGGTCGAGGTGGTCGAAGCCGAAGGCGCCGACCCGGCCATGCTTCGCGCCGCCTGCGCCTTCGTCAAACAGATCGACAAGCTGCCGCTGCCGGTGAACAGCGCGCCGGGCTTCCTGGTCAACGCCGTGCTCGCGCCTTACATGCTGGCGGCGATGCGTGCGGTCGACGACGGCATTTCGCCGGAAACGGTGGACGCAGCCATGCTCGCTTTCGGCATGCCGATGGGACCGATCGAACTGATCGACACCGTCGGCCTTGACATCGCGATGGCCGCCGGCCAGCAGCTGGCAGGCGGGGCCGAAGCGCCGCGCTGTCTGCAGGCGAGGGTCGAAAAACAGCAACTGGGCAAGAAATCCGGCCAGGGCTTTTATACCTGGACCGACGGCAAGGCGGTCAAGGCCGCAGCTGCCGCTGTGCCGGCGGGGCTGGCCGAAAAACTGGTCAAACCGCTGGTCGACCGCACGCAAGCGTTGGTGAGCGAAGGGGTTATCGCTGATACCGATCTGGCTGATGCGGGCGTAATATTCGGTACCGGGTTTGCACCTTTTGCCGGCGGGCCAATCAAATATTCGCGTGATTCAGGCATCCAGGGAGCGGCTGCTTGATTCGATATGACCGTCATTGCGAGCGCAGCGCGGCAATCCAGTGCAGGGCAATGCCGGATCGCCACATTGCTTCTCGCGATGACCAATTGATCGAGGGATTTTGTAGTCAGCAGTGAGTAGCAATCAGGGTGGTAGTAGCAGTGCGATACCGGCGTCAGATCGGTGCGCGCGTTTCCGCAAGTCCGGAAAAGTGTAGTCAAAGCTCGTAGCAGGCATGACTGGTTGATCCGGTTTCATAAACAGGAGGAGATTAGGATGAGACAAAAAACAGGAAGTTCGTGTCACCCCCGGTTCCGGCGCACCACGCTCGGGACCGCAGTGGCGATTGCCTTGACGGCGGGTTCGACGTCGGTGATGGCGTTCGAATTCAAGTCGGGCGAGTTGACCGGCAGTTTCGATACGACGGTTTCGCTGGGGGCGCTCTGGCGAATGGAGGGGCGTGAGAACTCGCTGATCAGCATCGCCAACGGCGGGACTTCCCGTGATCCGAATTCGGATGATGGCAATCTCAGATACGATCGGCACGAACTCGTGTCCACGACACTGAAGGCAACGCATGACCTTGAGCTGAAATATCACAATTTCGGCGCTTTCGTTCGTGGCTCGTATTTTTACGATCCGGCGATACGCCACAAGGACAGCCTGAACCGCGATGCCCGCGATGTTCTCGGTTCCGACGCAGAGATTCTCGACGCCTACGTGCGTGGTACGTTCAAGATCGGTGATCGCAATCTCAACCTGCGTCTGGGCAAGCAGGTTGTCAGTTGGGGCGAGAGCACCTTCATCCAGAACGGCATCAATGTTCTCAACCCGGTCAATGTCAGCCGTCTGCGTGCGCCCGGTTCGGAGCTGAAAGAAGGCTTCATTCCGACAATGATGGCCTACGCCTCGCAGGAACTGACCGACAACCTGTCGGTCGAGGTGGCCTTGCTGACCGAGTGGAAAAAAACCAAGATCGATCCGGCCGGTTCTTTCTTCAGTACCAATGATTTCGTCGCCGAGGGCGGAGACCGCGCATTTACCGGATTTGGCCGGCGCAATGACCTCAATGGCATTGCCGGCACGTTTGGTCTCAACGCCAATGCCGCAGTCTGGGCGCCACGCTCGAAGGACCGTGAAGCTGACAACGACGGCCAGTACGGCATTGCCTTTCGCTACTTTGCACCGGAGCTGAACAACACGGAATTCGGTTTCTATCACGCCAATTACCATAGCCGGACGCCGTTTATTTCCGGTTATCGTGGTGGCGTGACAGTGGCTGCGAGCCCGGTTCCAGGGTGTACCGTGCTTGATGTTCCGACTGCTGGCGTGGCTGGTGTTGCGGCAGCCTGTACAGCGGCTGCAGGGCGTGCCGGTACCTATTTCGTCGAGTATCCGGAAGACATCAAACTTTGGGGCTTGAGCTTCAATACCACCGGTCCGGCGGGTATCGCGTTGCAGGGCGAGTACTCTTATCGCCCGAATCAGCCGATCCAGCTGCCGTCCGCAGACCTTCTGCTGGCAGCGGTCGGTCTTGGCAACCAGTTGACCAGCACCAACGCTACCGCTGCCGCAGGCGTTGCGTATGGCACCGAGATCAGCGGCTATCGCCGGGTCAAGATGCACCAGGTGCAGATGACCGGCACCAAGACCTTTGGCCCGACCTTCGGCGCCGAGCAACTGGTGGTCGTTGGTGAAGTTGGTTACACCCGGCTCGAACTGCCGTCCAACCTGAAGTTTGCTGCGTCCGGCTGCCATTTGCCGCAGGTTGGTTCGTCGACGTCGACTTCCAACGGCAGCACCTCGGCCGGTTGTTTCGCTACGGAAAACTCCTGGGGTTATCGCCTGGTCGGTCGCCTGGATTATCCGAATGCGATCGGCTCCGTTACTGTCTCGCCGCGACTGGCCTTCTCGCATGACGTGGATGGCCGCAGCCCGACTTTCAACGAGGGTGCAAAGGCGCTGACCTTGGGCTTCGGCTTCAACTATCGCCAGAACTGGCAGGCCGATATTGCCTACACTGCCTTCTTCGGTGGCAAGAAGATTTCCGGTACTGATCCGGTTGCTGCTCCGGCAGGTCAAGCCCAAACCTATTCCAGTCATACCAACCCGATGGTTGACCGCGATTTCCTGTCGATCAGCCTCAGTTACTCGTTCTGATCAGCAGCGAAGACACCAGGAGACATAAAACATGAAAAAAGCCTTATCAATTCTGAGCACGGCTGTTGTTCTGGCATTTGCCGGGACGGCTGCACAAGCGCAAGTATCGGCGGCTGATGCAGCCAAGCTGGGCAAGAGCCTGACGCCCTTGGGCGCCGAGGCAGCGGCCAACGCAGCGGGCACGATCCCGGCCTGGACCGGTGGGCTGACCAAGCCGGTGGCTGGTCACGTCGCCGGCGGTCACTATCCCGACCCCTACGCAGCTGACAAGCCGCTGTTCACCATCGACGCCAGCAATGCCGACAAGTACAAGGCCCAACTGACGCCGGGCCAGATCGCGATGCTCAAGAAGTATCCGACCTGGAAAATGAATGTCTATCCGACCCAGCGCAGCGCGACTTTCCCGAAAGCCAGTCTCGACGAGACGGTCGCCAACGCCACCCGCGCCAAGCTGGTGACCGGCGGCGCCGGTGTCACCGGCACTTCCGGTGGCGTTCCCTTCCCGATCCCCAAGGATGGGCTGGAGGCGATCTGGAATACGGTGATGCGCTACAAGGGCGACACCTATGCGATGAACTGGAGCCAGGCTGCGGTAACGCGCGATGGTGCCTACACGCCGGTGCGTTTCGAGTACGAGTACGACTTCTCCTATGGCAATCTGTCGAAGGCCGAGAAGGATCGCGAGCCGAACAAGCTGCTCAACTTCCTGCAGACGGTGACCGCGCCGGCGCGCCTGGCAGGCCAGATCCTGCTGGTGCACGAAACGGTGGACCAGTTGAAGGAACCGCGTACCGCTTGGACCTACAACCCGGGTCAGCGCCGCGTCCGTCTTGCCCCGAATGTCGCCTACGACAATCCGGGTACGGCTGCCGACGGTCTGCGCACCAATGACGATTTCGGCATGTTCAACGGCGCCACCGATCGTTACAACTGGAAACTGGTCGGCAAGCAGGAACTGTTCGTTCCGTACAACTCCTACAAGTTGTCCGGCAGCCAGGTGAAGATGGCCGACGTCCTGCGTCCGGGCCACATCAACCCGGATCATGCGCGCTATGAGCTGCATCGCGTCTGGGTCGTCGAAGCCACGCTGAAGGAAGGCACCAGCCACGTCTACAAGAAGCGCACCTTCTTCATCGACGAAGACAGCTGGATGATCATGGTTTCCGACAAGTACGACGCGCGCGGCGAGTTGTGGCGTGTTTCGGAACAGCATGCGATCAACTTCTACGACGTGCCGATGTTCTACGGCACCATCGAAGTGCACCATGACCTGCAGTCCGGCCGTTACCTGGCGATGGGCCTGCGCAACGACGAACCCAAGGTCTGGGAAAAGACCAAGCGCAGCTCGGCGGACTTCACGCCGGCTGGCCTGCGCGGCATCGGAACGCGCTAAGCGAAGACAGGCGGCAGCTGCCTGCGGGGCGATGTTTGCCCCGCAGGACAGCCTGCACGCCAACTTCCGGGAATTTTCATGAATAAAAGCATTGGTTTGATCTTCGCTATTTTCGTTGCGCTGGCCGTCAGCTATGCCTTTTCGGCACGCCACGGGGCGCCGCTACCAGCCACCGAAATCACCGTAAACAATGCGCTGCTGCTCGATACGCAACGCGCCGGCCAGCGTCTGGTCGCGGTTGGCGAGCGCGGATATATCTTCGTTTCCGACAACGAAGGCGCCGCCTGGCGCCGGGTGCCCAGCGGCATCGAATCGACGCTGAACGCAGTCGCTTTCGCCGATCTGCTCGGCATCGCCGTCGGTCACGATGCAGCGATCCTGCGCAGCGAGGATGGCGGTCTGACGTGGAAGGCGGTTTTCAGCGCGCCGGACCAGTTGCGTCCCTTGCTCGATGTCACCTTCGTCAGCCCGCAGCACGTGCTGGCCGTCGGTGCCTATGGTGCCTTCTTTGAAAGCACCGATGGTGGCCTGAACTGGAACGAACGGCAGATCGTCGACGGCGACCGTCACTTCAATGCGCTGGCCCGTCTGGCCGACGGCACCCTGATGATTGCCGGCGAGGCCGGTACGCTGCTGCGCTCGAACGATGGCGGGGCCAACTGGGAAGTTCTGCCGCCGGCCTACGCCGGCTCGTATTTCGGCATCCAGCCGCTGGCCCAGGGCGGCGTGCTGGTCTATGGCATGCGCGGTACGGTACTGCGCAGCGATGACCGTGGCGATAGCTGGCAGACACTGGCCAGCGAAGGCGCCGGTTCGCTGTTCGGCAGCACGATGACGACCGATGGCAGCGTCGTGCTGGTCGGCCAGAACGGTACCGTGCTCGGCAGCCGGGACGGCGGTACGTCGTTCAAGCGTCTGCCGGTGCAGGGCAGCCGCCTGTGGATGGCCGCGGTGGCCGCGCCGGTGGCCGGTGAGGCAATGATTTTCGGTGAAGGTGCCTTTGCCCGCATCGATGCGGCAGAGGGAGAAAAACAATGAAAACGAATTCCGTCGTAACCGCCATTGGCCAGCTTCTGTTCGGCTGGCGGCGCAGCTTCCTGGCGCTGTTTGTGCTGATCACGCTGGCATTGAGCTGGTCGGCGACCCAGTTGCGTGTCGATGCGGGTTTCCAGAAGATGATCCCGCTCAAGCATGAGTACATGCAGACCTTCACCGAGTACCAGAAGACCTTCGGCGGCGCCAACCGTGTGCTGCTGGCGCTGCGTATCGAGGAAGGCGACATCTACACGCCTGAGTTTTTCGCCAAGCTCAAGGCGGTGACCGACGAGGTTTTTTTCCTGCCCGGTGTCGAACGCGCCTCGGTGACTTCGCTGTTTACCCCCAATGTCCGTTTCATCGAGGTTGTCGAAGACGGCTTTGCCGGTGGCAACGTCATTCCCGCCGACTTTGCCGGCACACCGGAAGACCTTGAAGAAGTCCGTGCCAACGTGCTCAAGTCGGGACGCGTTGGTCGCCTGGTGTCGAACGATTTCAAGGGCGCGCTGGTCAGTGCGGAATTGCTCGAAATCGACCCGTCGACCGGAACACGCCTCGATTACGCGGCGGTCGCCGGCAAGCTTGAGGAAATCCGCAGCCGCCACCAGAAGGATGGCGTCACCGTGCACATCATCGGGTTCGCCAAGGCAGTCGGCGACATCACCGAGGGGGCACGCGCGGTCCTGCTGTTCTTTGCCGTGGCCTTCGTCATCACGGCGGTACTGCTCTATTTCTATTCGGGTTCGGCCAAGCTGACTGCGGTCGCGCTGATCTGCGCGATGATTCCGGTGATCTGGCTGCTCGGCCTGCTGCCGCTGCTCGGCTACGGCATCGACCCGATGTCGATCCTGGTGCCTTTCCTGATTTTCTCGATCGGCGTCAGCCATGCGGTGCAGATGACCAATGCCTGGCAACTGGAAGTCATCGGCGGCGCCGACGGCCTGACCGCCGCGCACAAATCCTTCCTCAAGCTGTTCATGCCGGGGGCGATGGCCTTGCTCGCCAATGCGCTCGGCTTCATGGTCATCCTCTACATCGAGATCGACATGGTCCGCGAACTGGCGATCACCGCCAGCCTCGGCGTGGCCTTGATGATCGTGACCAACAAGATGCTGCTGACCATCCTGCTGTCGTGGATGAATCTGTCGCCCAGCGAGCGGCAGCGTTCGGCCGGCCGCAAGAACAGTGGCGACTGGCTGTGGGTGTGGCTCAAGCGTGCCGCCGCGCCGCGGCCGGCGCTGGTGATCCTGGTTGCCGCCGCTGTACTGCTCGCCATCGGTACCTGGCAATCGCGCGATCTGCGCACCGGCGATCTCGGCAAGGGCATTCCCGAACTGCACGACGATTCGCGCTACAACCGCGATACGGCGGCCATCGTCGACAGCTTCTCGATCGGTGTCGATGTGTTGTCGGTAATCGCCCAGTCGCACAACGTCGATGGCGCCTGTACCGATTTCACGATCATGGACACGCTCGACCGCTTCGAGTCCACGATGCGCAACGTCCATGGTGTCCAGGGTGTGCTTTCGTTGCCGGGCATGGCCAAGACCGTCAATGCCGGCTGGAACGAAGGCAATCCGCGCTGGCGCGTGCTGTCGCGCGACCCGAGCATCCTCGCCCAGTCGGTGACGCCGATCGATACCAGCACCGGCCTGCTCGATACCGACTGCAACACGATGCAGATCATGATCTTCACCCGCGACCATCAGGGCTCGACGATTGCCCACGTGGTCAATGAAGTGAAGAAGTTCATTGCCGCCAATCCCTCGGAAAACCTGGAGCTGAAGCTGGCCTCGGGCAACGTTGGCGTGATGGTGGCGACCAACGAAGCCGTCGATGCCGCCGAAGTGACCATGTTGTTGCTGCTGTTCGGTTCGATCGGCCTGCTGTGCCTGCTCGAGTTCCGCTCCTGGCGGGCGACGCTGTGCATCATCCTGCCGCTGGCCATCGTTGCCGTACTGTGCAACGCGCTGATGGCGGTGCTCGGCATCGGCCTCAAGGTGTCCACGTTGCCGGTGATTGCGCTCGGTGTCGGGGTCGGCGTTGATTACGGCATCTACCTCTACGAACGCATGGCGCATGAATTGCAGAAGGGCGTCAGCCTGCCGGCAGCCTTCCTCGAAGCCCTGCGTCAACGCGGTACGGCGATCGGCTTCACGGCTGCAACGATGGCCATCGGCGTCGGTACCTGGGCCTTCTCGGCGCTCAAGTTCCAGGCCGACATGGGCATCCTGCTGGCCTTCATGTTCGTCGTGAACATGCTCGGCGCGATCCTGCTGCTGCCGGCATTGGCCGCTTTCCTGGTGGTAACGCCCGGGAAAGCCGGCAGCAAGCCCGCCAGCCACTGATAAAGCAATGAAAAATGGCTTGACCGGAAGTACGCACTGTCTATAATTCAAACGTTCGTTTTATTTTTAACGAAGCCAGACCAGACCAACAAAGGAGACAAGCTTGAACAAGCTGATTGTTAAGAAAGCAGCGGTACTGGGTGCCGGCGTGATGGGGGCGCAGATTGCCGCCCACCTCGCCAACGCCAACGTGCCTGTGGTGTTGTTCGACCTGCCGGCGAAAGAAGGCGACAAGAACGGTATCGTCAAGAAGGCTCTCGACGGCCTGAAGAAGCTCGATCCGGCGCCGCTCGCCAGCAAGGGCAAGCTGAAATTCATCGACGCCGCCAATTACGACGAACACCTGCCGCTGCTCGCCGAGTGCGACCTCATCATCGAGGCCATCGCCGAGCGCATGGACTGGAAGAACGATCTCTACGCGAAGATCGCACCGCACATCGGTGCCGACGCGATTGTTGCTTCCAATACCTCCGGCCTGTCGATGAATGCGCTGGCCCAGGGCCTGCCGGAAGCCATCCGGCCGCGTTTCTGCGGCATCCATTTCTTCAACCCGCCGCGCTACATGCACCTGGTTGAAATCATCGGCACGCAAAGCACTGATGCCGGTACCCTCGATGCGCTCGAAACCTGGCTGAGCTCGCGCCTCGGCAAGGGCGTCATCCGCGCGCTGGATACCCCGAACTTCGTCGCCAACCGCATCGGCGTCTTTTCGATTCTCGCCGTCATGCACCACACCCAGGCCTTCGGCCTCGGTTTCGACGAAGTCGATGCGCTGACCGGCCCGAAGATCGGTCGTCCGAAGAGCGCCACCTATCGCACCGCCGACGTGGTCGGCCTCGATACCCTGGCGCATGTGGTCAAGACCATGCAGGACACGCTGCCCAACGATCCGTGGCACGCCTACTTCACGACACCGGCCTGGTTGCAGGCGCTGATCGGGCAGGGCGCGCTCGGCCAGAAGACCCGTTGCGGCATCTTCAGGAAGCAAGGCAAGGAAATCCAGGTGCTCGACCTGGCGGCGCAGGATTACCGCAAGTCGGCTGGCGAAATCGCTGCCGACGTCGACGCCATCCTGAAAATGCGCAACCCGGCCGACAAGTTCGCCGCCTTGCGTGCCTGCCCGCATCCGCAGGCACAGTTCCTGTGGGCCATCTTCCGCGACATCTTCCACTACGCCGCTGTGCAGCTTGAAAGCGTTGCCGACAATGCGCGCGATCTCGATTTCGCGATGCGCTGGGGCTTCGGCTGGGCGCAGGGTCCGTTCGAAACCTGGCAAGCTGCCGGCTGGAGTGATATCGCGCAAGCCGTCGCCGCCGACATCGCCGCCGGCAAGTCCATGAGCAGGGTCGCGCTGCCGGCCTGGGCGCTGGAATCCGGCCGCACTGGCGTACATACTGCCGAAGGTTCCTACTCGGCGAGCAAGAATGCCTACGTGCCGCGCTCGACGCTGCCGGTCTATCAGCGCCAGCTCTTCCCCGAGCGCGTGCTGGGTGAAACGGCACTCAACCCGGAAAAAACCGGCGAGACGCTGTTCGAGAACGACGGCGTGCGTTTATGGTGCCTGCCGGCGGTCGACCGCAAGATCGGCATCATTTCCTTCAAGTCCAAGATGCACACCATCGGCGACGAAGTGCTCGACGGCCTGATTGCTGCCGTCCGCCACGCCGAAACGACGCTGGACGGCGTCGTTGTCTGGCACGAAGCACCGTTCGCCGTTGGTGCCAATCTGCAGCAGGTCGGCGAAGCCTGTGCCGCCGGCCAGTTCGACAAGCTGGAAGAAACCGTCGAGAAATTCCAGCGCGCCTCGCAGACCCTCAAATATGCGCAAGTGCCGACCGTCGCCGCGGTGCAGGGCATGGCCCTGGGCGGCGGTTGCGAGTTCGTCATGCATGCCGGCAAGCGTGTCATGGCGCTGGAAAGCTATGTCGGCCTGGTCGAAGCCGGCGTCGGCCTGATTCCGGCCGGTGGCGGCTGCAAGGAATTCGCCGTGCGCGCCGCCGAATGGGCTGCCCAGTCGGCCACGCCGGGTGAAGTGTTCAACTTCCTGCAACCGGTATTCCAGACCATCGCCATGGCTAAGGTTGCCAAGAGTGCGGTCGAAGTTGTCGAGATGGGCTTTGCCAAGCCCTCCGACACCATCCTGTTCAACGCCAACGAGCTGCTCTTCGTCGCCATCAAGGAAGCACGTGCCATGGCCGATGCCGGTTACGCGCCGCCGCCGATGGCGCGCGGTATCCCGGTCGCCGGCAAGAACGGCATCGCGACGCTGGAAATGATGCTGGTGAACATGAAGGAAGGCGGCATGATTTCCGCGCACGACTACAAGGTCGCCAAATCGGCCGCCATCGCACTGTGCGGCGGCGAAGTCGAAACCGGCAGCCTGGTCGACGAGGAATGGCTGATCACCGTCGAACGCCGCCTCTTCGTCGAATTGCTGAAAACCCCCGAAACCCAGGCCCGGATCAAGCACATGCTGGAAACCGGCAAACCTTTGCGTAATTAATCGGGTCAGGAGACAAACAAAAATGAGCAAACAGATTCAAGACGCCTACATCGTCGCCGCGACCCGCCTGCCGGTTGCCAAGCGTAACGGCATGTTCAGGAACGTGCGGCCGGACGACATGCTGGCCGCGGTCATCAAGGCGGTGGTCGCGCAGGTGCCGGGCATCGATCCGGCGCGCATCGGCGACGTCATCGTCGGCTGTGCGATGCCGGAAGCCGAGCAGGGCATGAACGTCGCCCGCATCGGTGCGCTGCTCGCCGGCCTGCCGATCACCGTGCCGGGCATCACGATCAATCGCTTCTGCTCCTCCGGGGTGCAGGCGGTGGCCGATGCCGCCAACCAGATCCGCCTCGGCCTGGCCGATGTGATGATCGCCGCCGGTACCGAGTCGATGTCGGTGATGCCGCAGATCATGGGCAACAAGATGTCGATGAACCCGGCCATCTTCGCCAAGGAAGAAAACCTCGGCATCGCCTTCGGCATGGGTTTGACCGCCGAGAAGGTGGCGAACCAGTGGAAGATTTCCCGCGACGCCCAGGATGCCTTCGCCCTAGCCTCGAACCAGAAGGCCTGTGCAGCGATTGCTGCTGGTCACTTCAAGGCCGAGACGACCCCGTACGCGATCAGCGAAAGCCTGCCCGATCTGGCGTCCGGCAACATCAAGTTGCGTCAGCGCCTCGCCGATACCGACGAAGGCCCGCGTGCCGATGCCTCGCTGGAGCGCCTCGGCAAGCTGAAGCCGGTGTTTCATGCGCGCGGTTCGGTCACTGCCGGTAACTCCTCGCAGATGTCGGATGGTGCCGGTGCGGTGATGCTGGTTTCGGAGAAGGTCCTGAAGGAATACAACCTGACACCGCTTGCCCGTTTCGCCGGCTATGCCGTCGGCGGCGTCGCGCCGGAAATCATGGGCATCGGCCCGGTCGCGGCGATCCCCAAGGTACTGGCGCAAGTCGGCATTTCCCAGGACGACCTTGACTGGATCGAGCTCAACGAAGCCTTCGCCGCGCAGTCGCTGGCGGTGATGCAGGAACTGGGCATCAATCCGGACAAGGTCAATCCGCTCGGCGGCGCCATCGCACTCGGCCATCCGCTCGGCGCCACCGGTGCGATCCGCATTGCTACCGTGACGCACGGCTTGCAGCGTACCGGTGGTCGTTACGGCATGGTCACCATGTGTATCGGCACCGGCATGGGTGCGGCCGGCATTATCGAACGTCTCTGACGGTCGACCGTGCAAAACAGGGAAAAACCATGAAACCCGCCTGGCTGGCCAAGCTTTCGCCCAGCTGGCGGGCGCGCATGGTGCGCCTCGGCTTCAATTTTCATCCGGCCTTCCGTGGCACCGGCGGGCGGGTCGAGCATGTGGCCAGGGACTTGCGCCACATCCGCATCCGCCTGCCGCTGACCTGGAAAACGAAAAACATCGTCGGCTCGATCTACGGTGGCTCGCTGTTCGCGATCACCGATGGCGCGCATCCGATGATGCTGATGGCGGCGCTGGGCGATGCCTACATCGTCTGGGACAAGGCGGCCAGCATCCGTTACCGCAAGCCGGGTTACACCACGCTGTACGCCGATTTTGTGTTGCCGGACGAGGAGGTCCTGGCGATTCGCGACGCATTGGGAATTTATCCGGAGCTTGAGCGCACCTATACGGTCGAACTCAAGGACCAGCACGGCACGGTGCACACCGTGGTCGAGCGGACGGTCTATATTGCTGAAAAAAACCACTACCGGACAAAAAGCGGAGGAGACAAACATGGAAAAAATCTGGCGCAATAGTTACCCGGAAGGGGTACCGCACGAGATCGACATCGACCACATTCCGTCACTGGTGGTCCTGTTCGAAGATGCCTGCGCAAAGTTTGGCGATCAGGTTGCCTACATCAGCATGGGCAAGGAAATGACCTACCGGCAACTCGATGAGGAATCGAAGCACTTCGCCGGCTGGCTGCAGTCGCTGGGCCTGAAGAAGGGCGAACGGGTGGCGCTGATGATGCCCAACCTGTTGCAGTATCCGGTGGCGCTGTTCGGCACGCTGCGTGCCGGTTGCGTCGTCGTCAATTGCAATCCCCTGTACACGCCGCGCGAACTGGAACACCAGTTGAAGGATTCCGGGGCGACGGCCATCGTCATCGTCGAGAACTTCGCCCATACGCTGGAACAGGTGATCGCCCGGACGGCGATCCGCCATGTCGTGGTCACGCCGATGGGCGAGTTGCTCGGTCTCAAGGGCCATCTCGTCAATTTCGTCGTGCGCCATGTGAAGAAGCTGGTGCCGGCCTGGAAGTTGCCGGGATCGATCGCCTTCAACAGCGCGCTTGCTGCCGGTCGCCAGCACGGCTGGCAGCCGGTGGCGCTGGATCACGACGACATCGCCTTCCTGCAATACACCGGCGGCACCACCGGCGTTTCCAAGGGGGCGATGCTGACCCATGCCAACATCGCGTCCAACGTCACCCAGGCCTACAACTGGATCATGCCGGCGGTGCGCGAGGGCAAGGAATTCATCATCACCGCCTTGCCGCTGTATCACATCTTCGCGCTGACGGCGAACTGCCTGACCTTCCTGATGATCGGCTCGAAGAACCTGCTGATCGCCAATCCGCGGGATATTCCGGGCTTCGTCAAGGAATGGGCGAAGTATCCGGTGACGGTCGTTACCGGCGTCAACACCTTGTTCAATGCCTTGCTCAACAGTCCTGAATTCGCCAAGCTCGATTTCTCCACCATGCGCGTCACGCTCGGCGGTGGCATGGCGGTCCAGGCGCCGGTCGCCGAACGCTGGCTGAAAACCGTCGGCGTGCCGTTGCTGCAGGCTTACGGGCTGACCGAAACCTCGCCGGCGGCAACGATCAATCCGTTGAACATGCACGAGTTCAACGGCGCCATCGGTCTGCCGATTTCCTCGACCGAAGTGTCGATTCGCGACGACAGCGGCGCCGAAGTGCCGGTCAACCAGGTCGGCGAAATCTGCATCCGCGGGCCGCAGGTGATGAAGGGTTACTGGAACCGTCCCGACGAAACCGCCAACGTCTTCCACCCGGACGGCTACCTGCGTACCGGTGACGTCGGCTACATCGATCAAAAAGGCTTCGTTTTCCTGGTCGACCGCAAGAAGGACATGATCCTGGTGTCCGGTTTCAACGTCTATCCGAACGAGGTCGAGGAAGCGGTCGTCATGCATCCGGGGATCATCGACGTCGCCGCCATCGGCGTGCCCGACGAGCATTCCGGCGAGGCGGTGAAGATCTTCGTCGTACGCAAGGACCCGCGCGTCACCGAGAAGGACCTGATCGAGCACTGCCGCACCGTGCTCACCGGCTACAAGATTCCCAAACACATCGAATTCCGCGACGACCTGCCGCGTACCAACGTCGGCAAGATCCTGCGCCGCGCCCTCAAAGAAGGAGCCTGACTTGTCCATTCCCGCATCACTGAACCACAACCTGACGCTGCCGGTCATCTGCGCGCCGATGTTCATCATCTCCAACCCGGATCTGGTCATCGCCCAGTGTCGGAGCGGCGTCATCGGCTCGTTCCCGGCGCTCAACGCCCGTCCGCAGGCCGTGCTCGACGACTGGCTGGGGCGCATCAAGCGCGAACTGGCCGCCGATCCGAAAGCCGCGCCGTTTGCGGTCAACCAGATCATCCACCCGTCGAACGAGCGCCTGGAAGACGACATGGCGTTGTGCGTGAAGCACGAGGTGCCGCTGATCATCACCAGCCTGTCGGCGCCGACGCAGATCGTGCCGCATGTGCATGCCTACGGCGGCAAGGTCTTCCACGACGTGATCAGCGTGCGCCACGCCGAGAAGGCGCTGGAAGCCGGTGTCGACGGCCTGATCCTGGTCTGCGCCGGGGCCGGCGGCCATGCCGGCACGCTCAGCCCGTTCGCGCTGGTCGGCGAGATCCGCAAGTTCTACGACGGTCCGATTGCGCTTTCCGGTGCCATCACCAACGGCAGCGCCATCCTCTCCGCGCAGGCCATGGGCGCCGATTTCGCCTACATCGGCACGCGCTTCATCGCCACGCCGGAAGCCAACGCCGTCGAGGGCTACAAGCAGGCGATCCTCGATTCCGCGGCCAAGGACGTCGTCTATACCCCGTACTTCACCGGCGTCCATGGCAACTACCTGAAGAAGAGCATCGTCGCCGCCGGCCTCGATCCGGACGACCTGCCGGTCAAGGACAAGAGCGCCATGAGCTTCGGCGGCGCCCGCGACGCCAAGGCCTGGAAGGACATCTGGGGCGCCGGGCAGGGCGTCGGCACGATCGATCAGGTGCTGCCGACGGCCGAACTGGTCGCCCGCCTGCAGCAGGAATACCGCAGCGCCAAAGCGGCGCTGTGCAGCAATCCGTTCTGAAAACAACAATTGGAGACAAGCAATGAGTGAATATCGCGCCCCCGTGAAGGATATGCGTTTCGTCATGGACGAACTGGCCGGCTTCAAGGAGCTGAGCAGCTTTCCCGGTTTCGAGGAAGCTACGGTCGACATGGCCGACGCCATCCTGGAAGAATCCGCCCGCTTTTCCGGCGAAGTGCTGGCCCCGCTCAACCGTACCGGCGACAAGGAAGGCTGCAAGCTGACCGCCAGCGGCGTCACCACGCCGAACGGCTGGAAGGAAGCCTACGCCCAGTACCGTGACGCCGGCTGGAACGGCATGACCTCGCCGGCCGAATTCGGCGGCCAGGGCCTGCCCGACACGCTCGGCATCGCCGTCAAGGAAATGCTCTGCTCGGCCAACATGGCCTTCAGCCTCGGCCCCTTGCTCACCACTGGCGCCGTCGAAGCGCTGCTGACCTGCGCCAGCGACGAACTCAAGGCCATCTACCTGGAAAAGATGATTTCCGGCGAGTGGACCGGAACAATGAACCTGACCGAGCCGCACGCCGGCTCCGATCTGGCGCTGATCCGCTCGCGCGCTGAGCCGCAGGCCGATGGCAGCTACAAGGTGTTCGGCCAGAAGATCTTCATCACCTACGGTGACCACGACATGACCGAGAACATCGTCCATCTCGTGCTTGCCCGTCTGCCGGACGCGCCGGCTGGCGTCAAGGGCATCTCGATGTTCCTGGTGCCCAAGTTCATGGTCAATGGCGACGGCTCGCTCGGCGCCCGTAACGACGCCTATTGCGTGTCGATCGAACACAAGCTCGGCATCCACGCCAGCCCGACCTGCGTCATGGCCTACGGCGACAACGGCGGCGCCATCGGCTACCTGCTCGGCGAGCCGAACCGCGGCCTCGAATACATGTTCATCATGATGAACGAAGCCCGCCTCGGCGTCGGCCTGCAGGGCATCGCCCTCGGCGAGCGCGCCTACCAGCAGGCGCTCGGCTACGCCCGGGATCGCAAGCAGGGCCGCGATGCCGTCACCGGCGAAGCGCTGGTCACCATCGACAAGCACCCGGACATCCGGCGCATGCTGATGCTGATGAAGTCGCGCGTCGAAGCCTGCCGCGCCATGGCCTATTACACCTCCGGCCTGCTCGACCGTGCGCATGTGCTGGCCGACGCCGAGGAGCGCAAGAAGGCGTTGTACCTGGCCGAATTCATGATTCCCATCGTCAAGGGCGGCGGCACCGAAATGGGCATCGAAGTGACCTCGCTCGGCGTCCAGATCTACGGCGGCATGGGCTTCATCGAGGAAACCGGCGCCGCGCAGCACTGGCGCGATTCGCGCATCACCACCATCTACGAAGGCACTACCGGCATCCAGGCCAACGACCTGCTGTTCCGCAAGCTGATGCGCGACCAGGGCGCCACCGCCAAGATCGTTTTCGGCGAAGTCTACGCCACCGCCAAGGCGCTGGGTGCCTCCGGCAAGCCCGAACTGCAGGCCATCGGCCAGCGGCTTGGCGTCGCCCTCAAGGCCTGGACCGAAGCCACCGAATGGCTGGCGGCCAACGCCAAAACCGGCCTCGGCGGCGTGTTGACCGCAGCAGTGCCTTACCTGCACCTGGCCGTTACCGTCTGCGGCGGCTGGTTCATGGGCAAGGCGGCGCTGGCTGCCGCCGGCTATCTTGACAAGGAGGAAGGCGATCAGGCCTTTTACCGCAACAAGATCGCCACCGCGCGTTTCTACGCCGACCAGATGCTGCCCCAGGCCAACGCCTACGCCGCCACCGTGATGGCCGGCGATGCGGCGATTGCCGGGCTCGGCAGCGAACTGTTCGACGCCTGATTTTTTTGGCAGTCCTTTCTCCAGCCTTGCGTTTCACCCCCGCTGGTCGGGGGTGTTTTTTTTGGAGTTCGCCATGCACTTCCCGGAACTGACAGTCATTGAACCCAGCTGCACCGACGGCGTCCTTGAACTGCGCCTGAACCGCCCCGACAAATCCAACGCCCTCGACGACGCGCTGTGGCAGGAACTGCGCACCGCCTTCGACTGGGCCGACGCCACGCCGGCGGTACGCGTCGTCGTACTGTCCGGCGCCGGCAAGCATTTCTGCGCCGGCATCGACCTTGCCATGCTCGGCGGCATCATGGCGCGCATTGCCAATCCGGACGAGGCGCGCAGCCGCGAAGCCTTACGCCGGCTGATCCTCGACCTGCAGGATTGCCTCAGCGCCATCGAACGCTGCCGCAAGCCGGTACTCGCTGCCATCCAGGGCGCTTGCCTTGGTGGCGGGCTCGATCTCGCCTGCTGCTGCGACATGCGCTACGCCAGCACCGACGCGGTGTTTTCGGTGCGCGAAATCGATATCGGCATGGTTGCCGACGTCGGCTCGCTGCAGCGCCTGCCTGGCCTGATCGCCCCCGGCCTGGCGCGCGAACTGGCCTATACCGGCCGCGACCTCGGCGCCGATGAAGCGCTGCGCAGCGGCCTGGTCAACCAGCTATGGCCCGATGCCGAAGCGCTGCGCGACGGCGTTCTCGCCATCGCCCGTCGGATTGCCGGCAAATCACCGCTGGCTATCCGCGGCAGCAAGGAAATCCTCAACTACAGCCGCGACCACAGCGTCGCCGACGGCCTCAACCACGTCGCCACCTGGAACGCCGCCATGCTGCTCTCGGCCGACCTGCGCGAAGCCATGCAGGCCGGGCGGGAACGTCGCCCGCCAAGCTTCGCCGACTGACTACGGCGGCAGTTCCGGAAATCCTGCGGTCGACCTCCCGAAAAAGGGAATTTCCATCGGGGTCAGGCTTGCTATGCTTGGCCCCGACAAACAACGCAAAGGAAACCCCATGGCCATCGGCTGGTTGACGATACTCTCCAACGTCCCCTGGACGGACGTGATCAAGAACGCCCCGGCCGTCGCCGATGGCGCCAAGAAGCTCTGGAAAAAGGTCGGTGGCAAGACGTCGACCGCAAGCAATGTTCCAGTCGCCGAAGCGGCCACGCCGGAAGACCGCATCGCCAACCTGCAGGCGCGCGTCGACGAACTGCACGCTCAGATGCTGACCGCCAGCGAAGTCGTCCGCTCACTCGCCGAGCAGAACGCGCAACTGATCGCCCGCGTCGAAAAAACACGCCGCCGCCTGCTGTGGCTGGCGATGTTCACCGTCGGCGTCGCCGGCATTGCTGTCGCTGCTTGGTTGCGCTGACCGTTCATGGGGCAGCACCCTTGCGCATCTGGCCGGGGTTTGTCCGGCTCACCAGCGCCAGATGTAGAAACCGGCAACCAGGGCGATGAGGGCCCACAGAAAAAGCAGGGTGGCGTGGCCGGGGCGGAGCAGCAGACTCTTGTCCGGCCGTTTCGGGTGGTAGTAGACGCGCACATTGCCGGCCGCATCCGCCTTGACCCGACTCGGTAAAAATGCCGAAGTGTTCTTCAGTAAGCCCGAAGCCGACATCTTCCACACCGAGATTTCCCGCCCCTGGTAAGACTGCCCATGCACGCGGTAACTGTAGAGTGCGTCGGGCACATACTGCTGATCAGCCGGGTTGAACCCGGTCGCCCCGAACTGGCGAACGCCGAGTCGCAGCAACCGGCCTTCGGTGCTCGGCCAGCGACGTACCCGGAGTACATGCCACAAGGAACCAGCGAGTACGATCAGCACATAGACGCTGGCCCAGAAATGAATGCCCTGCAGCTCCTTGCGCAGCGCCAGATCGATCATGCTTCGCAGATATTCGATCATTTCAAGGGCGCATCATCCGCGATGAACGCAACCCGGAAGCCCGGGTAGCTTTTCTTCAAGGCGATGACCAGCATGGCAATGCCTGCGACAACGCCGACAGTCAGGCCGACGAGCGTCGTCAGTGGGGCGATGTCACGGAAGCCGAGGATAGCCCCGACGAAACCAATGGCAAAACCAAGCACGCCGCCCGCGACAACCGAAAGCGCGAGCGCCCGCCAGAGCCACGCCCACCAGATACGGATGACCCTCTGCCAGGTGATTTCAAGCTCCTGCATCTGTTTTCTCCTCGTGTTGTGAATATATTTCTGAACCTGCGGCCTGACTGCCTGAGGTGCCAGTGGCTGCATATGCACTCTGATCTCGGGTATCTTGCCCTCTGGCACCAAGTAGCGAGCGAACGCGCGGAACAACCTGCAACCAATAGTGTTCAGTAAAGAAGCGAAACAGCGGACGCTGTAGCCAAATCCTGGCGCGGTACCAATGCAAATGACGACGTGCAGCGCAACGATGGCACTTTGCGTTCAACCATTCACTGTCAAAGCCCGCCCACTCGCCCGCCACACTCATAAGATTGGCTGACACCGCAGGAGCAACTTCGTAGTCATGAATAGCGCGTACCTCCTCAACGGAATAGGGAGAGGCAGCGATAACGCGAGCTATGTAGTCCAACTGGTAATCAGCAAGCTCTGTGTCTAGCCAGAACTCCGAAAGCGCCTCCCACACGGGCATACGTGATTGGAGTTCCAGGGGGGACAGAGTGGTGGTCATGGTTGTAACGCCCAATGTTTGAATTCACCGGACTGCGCGGTTTTTCGCACAGGTCCGCTGGAATGATGGGTTCGATTTCTTCCACTTGCGCAACTTGGCTCTGGCACTCTCGTACGGAGCGATGGTGTTTACTTGAATCCACTTGGCGAGAGGCCACTTCTGTCCTGCCGAGCGTGTCCGGAATTTTGTGTAAACGGGGTTTGGGTTAAAGGTTGTTCATCCGGTCCTCGAACTGGATAGTAAAGCGAGTCAGCGCCGCCTTCCAATCCCGAATCGGCATGGTCCATTTCCGGCTGATATTGCGCAGCGCCAGGTAGAATAGTTTCAGCAGTGCTTCATCGCTCGGAAACGAGCCGCGGTTCTTGGTGATTTTGCGCAGACTCATGTTCACCGATTCGATCGCATTGGTCGTGTAAATGACCTTGCGAATCTCTGGCGGGTAGTCGAAGAACGGGATGATCCTCGGCCAGTTCCGACGCCAGGACTGACTGATCGGCAGGTAGGCCTCGTCCCATTTGTCCTCGAATTCACCGAGCATCTGCTCAGCCTCGTCCGCCGTGGCGCAGGTGTAAATCCGCTTCAGGTCGGCAGCGACCTCAGGCCGCATCTTCCACGAGACGTAATTCAGGCTATGGCGCACCAGATGGACGATGCAAAGCTGGACGGCGGCATGGGGATACACAGCTTCGATGGCTTCCGGGAATCCCTTGAGGCCATCCACGCAGGCAATAAAGACATCCTGCACCCCACGGTTCTTCAACTCGGTGATGACCTGTAACCAGAACTTGGCCCCCTCGGTCTGTGCGATCCACAGGCCCAGCACCTCCTTCTCACCGGCCATGTTGAGGCCGATGGCCAGATAGACGGCCTTGACCCGCACACTGCCATCCCTGACCTTCACGTGGATGCAATCGAGATAGACGATGGGGTAAATACTGTCCAGAGGCCGGGACTGCCAAGCCTTGACCTCTTCGATCACAGCGTCGGTTACCGAGGAAATCAGTGTCGGCGAAACCTCGGTGCCATACATTTCTTCAAGATGGGCCTGTATCTCGCGAACCGTCATTCCTCGGGCGTAGAGCGACAGAATCTTGTCGTCAAAGCCGCTCCAGCGGGTCTGGTGCTTCGGAATCAGCTGCGGCTCGAACGTGCCGTGGCGGTCACGGGGAATCTCAATCGGCAGTTCGCCGAACTCGCCCTTCAAGGTCTTCTTGCTCTTGCCGTTGCGGGTATTCCCGGCAAGATTCTCTACCGGTTCATTCTTCCCGTGGCCGAGGTGGTCAGCCATCTCCGCTTCCAACGCCTTCTCGACCAGCAGCTTGGTCAGTTGCTTGAGCAACCCATTCTCGCCAATCAGGTCTTCCGGCTTGCGGTAGTCAGCCAACAGGCTGTCCAGCAACTCCTTCGGTACTGCTTTCTTTCCTACGGTCATCATCGCTCCTGGCAATGTGGCAGTTTCCTGCCGGGTGACCGTTTACACAAAAATTCTTACACGCTCGTCCTGCCCAATGACGCTTACCGATGCTAAATATTGTATCTTCGCTACTTGATTCAATGAAAAGCCGCATTCTTTCCTCCAGCGTCTCAAACTGGGCGAGCAACTGCTTGAGGGTTTGTTCGTTCTGTTCTTGGTAAAAGGATTTTGCCAGCAACCCGAGTTGATTCCACTTGAACCCAGGTGCTGGCATTTCGACTGTTTGCCCATTGGTCTCAAGGTCGTCCCAAGATAGGAGAAGCCGTCCCCAGCCAATTTGGTAAGCGATAAGGTCACACGGTGAAATACCACCTTCAAGCTCCGGATTACGCTCCAGCTCTGAGGGAACCTCGGCAGCCTCCTCGATCAGTTTCGAGTATGCAGCCTGCAAGCTACTCAGGAGTTGGTGTTTGTTGGTTGGCAGAGGCATCTGGTTATTGAAATCGAACGCTTGAATTAAGCCGAGCCGCGAAGCGGTGTCGGCTTGAGCGCCGGGTTAGCCTGCATTTGGCTTACAGGGAATGGCGAAGTCGATGTGGTAATGCTCATCATGGCGAACCCAGGGCTTGCCTTTCATAAACGGTACGTTCTGCCGCAAGTAAGCCCCTCGCTGCGTAGCAAACAGCCTGGGCAGGTATGGAGTTTCGAAGATGACCTGCGCGATGCCGAGGCCTCGCTTTTTTGCCGCAACGTGCAACTGATATAGGTGTTCGGCGAGAGCGGGGAAGTCGATGGAGTATTCGTCGTACTTGGCATTCGCATCGAACTCGATGTCGTAGCCAAAACGACTTGTCATGTTAGTCGGCAGCGGTACGGATTTGCCGTCCGCGTTCTTCACGGGAACAAAGAAATCGACCGACAGACCGTTTTGATGGGTCCGGTGGGGCCGAAAACGCCCGCCTGACGCCCATCCTGTTTCGCCATAGACGTAGGTCGTGGACGGTGCGTACTTTTGAATCTCTGAAAAGGCAGCAATGACGATTTCAGCGACTTTGGAGTGAACATAGGTGCGCCCTACGGAGGTGGCCACCGTACTGTATGCAGAGAAATTGGACCCGCTATTAGGTAGTTTCACACTACCTTCGATCCGACCATTGCTCACTGTGCCGAAGCACTGGCTATCTGCACCGAGCACAGCAACTGAAACGCTGGCCAGCGCTACTGCGAGAAGTGGATGGAACGCACGCATGAATGGTGGCTAACGTTTAATTTGCGGGGCGGCGAAGCCGTCCCACACGAACGACCTGTTAGGCGTGTTGCGCGGGCCTCTTCCATTTACCTTCATTGGCACACTCCACAAGATGCCCAAGGGTGAGTTCCGGAAGATCCAAAAGGTCTCGCGCCGGAATGCCTCGAATGTAGCGTTGCCACAGATACAGAGGTAGACCGAGCGGATTCCCACCAGCCTCCGGACCGAAATACTCGATCCAGTCGAAGTCCTTCATGTTGACGTCGAACTTCTGCGCGTATGCCGCCATGAATTCTTGCCCGTCTAGTCCAGCGATCTGGAAGTCGTGCGCAAGCGCTGTGCGTTCGGTGATCGCTGCGCGCAAGTCCCACAGTTCAGCAACCGCAAATGCGCGGATATCTTCGAATGTGAACCGACTCATAGATTGCTGCCTAACGTTTGACGTGAGGGGCCGCCGGAGCGGCGAAGCCGCGAAGGGAACCGGCAAGCTCAGCTTGCAGGCGGTCCCTCTCGACGGAATTGTTATGCGATTGGTGGCAGCCGACTACCATTTTCATCCGCCTCTTCTAAAGCCGCACTGATGCGCTGAATCTCTAAAGCAATTGGCTCGATTTCATACTCACCATCGAGCAGTCGAAAGACACCGCAATCAATAAAGTAGGCTCTGAAAAAGTGGCCTGGCACCCCATCTTCCCGTGGCCTTGGGGCAACAAACTCAGGAAATATGTAACCCGATAAGCCAGAGGAAAGATAAACATCGAGTTTCTCATCGAAATGCTCGATAGCATTTCTCAAATCCCTATTGTGAAGTGGACTGTCGTCTCCAACGGCTAGAGCTTGGCGAAGCTGACGGCCTCGATCTTCGTGCCCTTTCCGAACCGGCCAGAAATAACGAGACAACGCGCCCCCCTGAATAACTACATTCTGAAGCTCGTTGAGGATTGCGTGCACAGGAAGATTCAGGAGGTGCTCTTCTGTTACATCTTGCGGCAGTTTCTCGAACACCGAAGAAACTCGCACCATAGATCGAAGCGCTGATTGGCAATTGAACAACATTGCTTGAATGTAAAACGTTTCGAACGGTGCCCAGATCTTCCCATCAACGACTGTCATGGTTTAACTCGCAGCGCATAACGTTCAAGGTAAGGGGCGGCCCGCTTGCGGGACGTCCGAGCGGCCGAAGGCCGCGCCTTGACCACAATGTTAGGTATTTGAGCGCTTACCAAAGAAAATTTCATATAGGTAATTGATGACAAAAACGTATAGATAACCGAAGAGTAGAGCATAAACGGAGAAAATGACGACAAACAGAAAAACTTCTCGCAACGCGATGCCAAATGGGATGGCAGCGAGACTAAGTGCGGCGGTGACAAGCACGAATAAAACCGGGGCAAAATAAGACAGACGGCGAATAGCGCGAACAGATTTGTTGCGGGACCAGAATAAGATGGCTGTAATGAAAAGTAGATAAGGGAGACCGCCGAGCGCTAATGAGAGAAGGAAAATCGCAGCGACGCCATCAACTACTTCACTCGAAGTCAATTGCGCCATCAATCCTATGGCTAGTGGTACGGCAAGTGGCAAAACAAGGCTTAACTGAAGGAAGCGACGTTCTGTCAGCACGGTGATACCTAACGTTGTAGGTAAGGGGCGCTGCGCGGCGCTTTATCGCGCAGCGTCCAGCGACCGGAGGGAGCGGCCTTGACCGCAGTGTTAGGCGGCATAGGCATGTGGATAAACCTCAAGGGTGCCGAGTGCAATAACGTTACGAAATGCCGCCAGAATTTCGTTGGAAATTTGCTGCTGATCGGAGCAAACGATGGCGTCACGGTAAGGGACACGAAGGCATAAAACAGCCAGTTGGCCGTTTTGAAGTTGATAGCCCCACCAGTCTTCCTCGCCTCCATAAGTGGCAAAGGAATTTAATTCAGTGAAATGCGGTGCGCCCATAATTTTGTGTAGCGCGGTGCGCTCAATATCGTGAGCACAGGCCAATTGCCACATTTTTGATTGGATGGGCGGTGAAAGTGGGGTCATGGCTTTTGGTACCGCCTAACGTGTAGCTAACCCGACGCCCGTCAGGGCGGTCGGGTTGAGCGCATTGTTAGAAATTGGATGGAATATCACAGGATGCTGCGCGAGAGAAAAAATGCGCCTGTGGAGGCTGCTGTTGAAGCCAGCGCGATAACCGAACTGGTGCCAAACGAAAGACGCAGACTTACTTGAAAACCGAGAACATAGGCAGCCAAAAAAGCCCCAAAGACTGCCAAGCCCGGCAACCCGGAAATATGGGTTACTCCAGACCCCTTTAAGAAGCTCAACAGGGTGAAAGCAGCAACCACCAGAAAAATGAAAGAGTTTCCAATAGCTTTGACGGCATCGCCAAAGGACACGGCGACACCACTCATGGAGTGGGCAATATGACGAATAAGGGCTGTTATGACTGCGAGAGAAATGGCCGTAGCCAACGTTACCTTTAGCGGAACAAGGAAAGAAAACCATAACATCGCGCCAATGAGTAGTAGGTAGTGCATGGTGTTTTCTAACGTTGGAGGTAAGGGGCGCTGCGCGGAGCTTTATCGCGCAGCGTCCAGCGACCGGAGGGAGCGGCCTTGACCGCAGTGTTAGGGGGCATGGTATGCGACCACTGCAAAAGCGATTGCATAGAACAAACAAAAAAATGCCATTGCTCTCCCTAACCATTTATTTGCTGTAACACGCCATTCGGCGATTGGTTGTGCAGAGCGTTTTGCGAGCATTGTGGCAGCGGCTCCAACTGCAAGAAAGACGATTTGTGCATACGTCAGTAACCAGCCGACACGATCAAGACTTATTGGCCGCCCTGCAAGAGCGGAACCCCACATTAGCGTAAGTGCAATGAGTGTCGGGCTAATGGTGAGGATGGCTATCAAGGAGCCCCCTAACGTTGTAGGTAAGGGGCGCTGAGCGGCGCTTTATCGCGCAGCGTCCAGCGACCGAAGGGAGCGGCCTTGACCGCAGTGTTAGAGGGCAATTTTTCTTTCCTCGGGCGATAAATATTGGGCACCTGTTGTAATAGGCTCTATACGTTGAGACTGAGTAAAGCTGTCGGAGCAGAACGAAATAAAACTATTAGGCGGCCAGTTGAGCTCAATTTTCCAAGGCAACGATGAATAGCCGTTTGGATAAGTGACTGACTCACGATGAATTTCATGGATGGTCATTGGCCCCACCGCCGCGCTCGCAACTGCATAGTTGATTGAAACGACCAGATCCGAGACTTCGTGAAACGTAAGATCTGAGGGTGCAACCCTGAAACGATATGCGCCTTCGATTGGTGGCAGCCACTCAACGATGAAGTCGATATCGAGAGCGAGATCACCACAGAGTTCGCCCTCAATAATGCGGAATGCGTGGATGGCATTATCGTGCCATTGAATTTTCTCAAAGTCGTCAGTGGAAAACACGCAGTTGCCCTCTAACGTATGCCTTCAGCGGACGGCAAAATGCGCAGTATTTTGACGGTCCGCTGCAAGCGCTTGTTAGCCATTTTGTGCAGTTGGATCTTTGAGTCCAATCACGGGTCCTGGCGTCTCCCAGTCACATTGACTTTTGAAGAACGCAAAGAATCCATCACGCTCGGGAACGCTCTGCGGGTCGCGAAGACGCGTGATTACGGCATCGAAGTGGCGAAGAACGGCGGAGTAACAGCGCCGAACGTCGATCAGCACGGACGCTATCTCTCCTTGGAGATCAAGAACCCCATCCTTCTTCGGGAGAGTGACCACGATGTCGCGATTCATCTCTGCGAAATAGATACGCTCGCGGAACATTCCATCATGAAAGAATCCGCAGCGAGCGTCAGAGTAAAGAAGTTCCCCCACTCTCGAGAGAAGCGTTTCCGGGACGTTCGAGGACTTAAATACATCCACGAAGCCTTGGGAGAAGAACTCCTTTGATCGGTTTTTGGAGGATTGGCACATTGCATAGCTCCAAGCCCCTTCAAAATAGGTGAGAAGGATGCAGAATGCCGCAGGCCCGCCGTGCTCCTGCTCGAGAACGACTTTCGCGGGGGCCAGAAGCCAGTTCCTAACACGGTCGTCGTAGACGTCAATGGCGTCATCGATGGATGGAGAATCCAGCTTGGAGTCTCGGAAGGATGGGCTTATGGAAATTGCCATGGCGCCTCTATGTGGGGGCTAACGTTGAAGGTAAGGGGCGCTGCGCGAAGCTTTATCGCGCAGCGTCCAGCGACCGGAGGGAGCGGCCTTGACCGCAGTGTTAGAAGGGTTTGCCGGGAAAACTGTGGCCCAAGCGAATTGCTTGAAGCCGCGACCGCTGGCGGCAAACGGAAAATGCTTGTTAGCCGGGAAAGCCCCCAAACCCGAGGGTTTTGTTTTTGGCTGAAATTTCCGGTTGACCGTAGCAAACGAGACAGCGGCGGGGCCGGGCACGTAAAACCCGGAAACAGCCCGCCGGAAGCAACCCACGCCGAGCCGGACTGGTGAAACCAGCGCGCAGCTAAAAATAGGCGGGAGAAGCTTGAGCACCATAATGGACTGAACCTTCTAACGCTGAGCTAAAGGGCGGTGCGTCAGCACCGTCCGCTTTGAGCGCCGGGTTCGGCGCTGGAGGTTGAGAAATTGGATACCGGAACATTGAGCCACAGGCTGTTTATATCGACACGCTCACCGCTAAGTGTGGACTTTTCACAATCCAGACCGAGTTGAACAATGGCTACGGCTGCCGAAGCAAAAGCAAGGACAAGGAACACCCTGGTTGCTGCTACATATCCGACTGCCCGCTTGGCTACGAAATGGACGCCGACGACCCGCAGTGGGATGACTGCTACTCGCCGGGATACTGGGTGCTGCAAGTGCGCGAAATTGCGACGCCGAACGTTTGAGTTCAGCGGACGGCAAAAGCGTAGCTTTTGACGGTCCGCTGGAACGAATTGTTAGCTCGGTTATAGCCATAGTTGCCACAGAGATGCCCCTGCGAATAGCAGAACTGTAAAACCGAAAAAAGGTTTTCGTGGCCATATGGCTTGAACAAACCGAGCAAGGAAAACCGGAATGGCGATTAGTAATGCGGAGCCGAATGCAGCTGGCGCGGTTAGGAGCCAAGTGACTGCGTAGTAGATGGCGAAAAATAATGCCAGCACGAGAGATAACACAGCGCCAAAGCCAATCGGACTGGATGGTAACGAAAGCTGATAACCCCACGGATTAGACATTGCCTGGAAAGGCGCAGAAAGAATTTGCGTAAAGGGGGTTCCCATGAGGAGATCGAATACGCCGATCAACAATGGGCCGAAAACTATGAGGGCGATTTGAGGGCCGAATTCAGAGACTGTTTTTTTGTGATCCATGCACCACTTGATTGAGAACCAGCCGAAAAGGCAAACGATAAAAGAAAGGGACCAGAGATAGCCAAGTCTCGGGCTGCTCGCAAAGAAGCGGCTGAACGCAAAAAAGAAAATTATCGTTGCAACTGCAAGCCATCCATAAACCCTTCGCAGAGCGGCAAGCCCCTCCACGATTTTTGTGTCCTTGAGGCTTAGATTGAATTTTTCGTAGCCGCTTTCAAGCTGGGCAACAAAGCTATCTATCTTTGGATTCTGGCGTGCAACTTCGCCAGCCCAATAGACACCAATAAAAATCTGGACGATGTTGAGGAAGAGCTTGAGCATAAGAGCTAACTAGTAGTAGACGACAGAAGTGTCCAATAAGCTGGACCTCTGTCCGATAAGCTGGCGGACCGGACATGGTTTTGCCCTTGTCATTTCCGGGTTCCGGATGTATAACTGTTTATCCATACAGTATTTGTTCTCCCATGAAACCGGACAGTCTCAATTCCGATGTGTCGCCTTCGCGTCTGCTCGATCAGGTTCGGGCTGCAATACGCGTTCGGCACTACAGTTTACGTACCGAGCAGGCATATGTCCATTGGGTTGTTCGTTTCATTCGTCATTGCGGAATGAGGCATCCGCGTGAGCTGGGCGCGCGTGAGGTTTCTGCCTGTCTTTCATACCTGGCGAGCGAGCGCGATGTTGCGGCGGCAACCCAGCAACAGGCGCTTTCGGCTTTGCTGTTCCTGTACAAACAGGTTCTGGAAATCGAGTTGCCGTGGTTGGATGATCTCGTTCGTCCGAAGAAACCGGCACGTCTGCCGACGGTGCTTCACGTCGATGAAGGGGCGCGTCTACTTGATGCGATCCGGCCAGAGCACGCACTGATGGGGCGTTTGCTCTATGGTACGGGGATGCGTTTGATGGAGTGCTTGCGTCTGCGGATCAAGGACGTTGATTTTTTGCGCCGGGAAATTCTGGTCCGCGATGGCAAGGGCGGTAAGGACAGGGTGACGGTCCTGCCCTTGTCACTGATCGAATCTTTGCAACGGCAGTTGAAGGCGGCACGTGTCTTGTTCGAGCGCGACCGGGAAGCAGGGCTGCCAGGGGTGTATTTGCCGCATGCGCTGGAGCGCAAATATCCGGGTGCCGGTGCAAGTTGGGGCTGGTTCTGGGTGTTTCCGGCTGCTGGATTGTCGGTTGATCCGCGTAGCGACATCGAGCGGCGCCATCATGCGCATGAAAAATCCCTGCAGCGGGCAATGAAACTGGCGGCCGGGCTGGCAGGGTTGAGCAAGCCGGTGTCGGTGCATACGCTGCGCCATTCTTTCGCCACCCACTTGCTGGAATCGGGTTACGACATCCGTACCGTGCAGGAACTGCTGGGCCACTCGGATGTGTCGACGACGATGATCTACACTCATGTGCTCAATCGGGGCGGGCGGGGGGTGGTGTCGCCGCTGGATGCGGTGCGTGCTTTACAGTAGCCGGCGTTGGCAATACTCTCCGGCAAAACTTGGATGGTGAACCTTGAGCGATTTGTTTTCTTCTACCGAAGTCGACCGTTCCGCCCCGCTGGCCGAACAGTTGCGCCCGCAGACGCCGGACGAGGTGATCGGCCAGCAGCATCTGCTCGGGCCGGGCAAGCCGTTGCGTCTGGCGTTTGCGTCCGGGCAGCCGCATTCGATGATCCTGTGGGGGCCGCCGGGTGTGGGCAAGACCACGCTGGCGCGGATGATGGCGACGCAGTTCCAGTGCGAGTTCATTGCGCTGTCGGCGGTGTTTTCCGGGATCAAGGAGGTGCGCGAGGCGGTGGCGCAGGCTGAGATGTGGAAGACGCAGGGGCGGCGGACGATCCTGTTCGTCGATGAAATCCACCGTTTCAACAAGGCGCAGCAGGACGGTTTTCTGCCTTTTGTCGAAAGCGGGCTGCTGACTTTCATCGGCGCGACGACGGAAAATCCGTCGTTCGAGCTGAATTCGGCGCTGCTGTCGCGGGCTTCGGTCTATGTGCTGAAGTCGCTCGACGAGGCCGAGATGGGGCAGCTGTTCGACCGCGCCAGCGCCCGGGCGCTGGCTGATCTGGCCTTTGCCGGCGAGGCCAGGACGCGCCTGATCGGGCTGGCCGATGGCGATGCGCGGCGCTTGCTCAACCTGCTCGAACAGGTGCGGACAGCGGCGCACACGGCGGGCATTGTTGCGGTCGACGGTGCTTTCATCGAAGAAACCATGGCGCAGAGCCTGCGCCGTTTCGACAAGGGCGGGGACGCCTTCTACGACCAGATTTCGGCGCTGCACAAGTCGGTGCGCGGTTCCAGCCCGGATGGCGCGCTCTACTGGTTCTGCCGCATGCTCGACGGTGGCGCCGATCCGCGCTATCTGGCGCGGCGGATCATCCGCATGGCCTGGGAAGACATCGGCCTGGCCGATCCGCGGGCGATGCAGATCGCCAACGACGCGGCCGAAACCTACGAGCGGCTTGGCTCACCGGAAGGCGAACTGGCGCTGGCGCAGGCGGTGACTTACCTGGCGGTCGCCGCCAAGTCGAACGCCGGCTACAACGCCTACAACGCCGCGCGCGCCTTCGTTAAGCAGGACGGCTCCCGGCCGGTGCCGGTGCATCTGCGCAACGCGCCGACCAAGCTGATGAAGGAACTCGGTCACGGCAAGGCTTACCGCTACGCGCACGACGAGCCGGAAGCCTACGCCGCCGGCGAGAGTTACCTGCCGGACGGTCTGCCCGAACCCGGCTGGTACGCACCGACGCCGCGCGGGCTGGAGGGCAAGATCGGCGAGAAGCTTGCCCACCTGCGCGATCTGGATCGCAAGGCGGGCAAGAAGTAGGGGGCGTTCAGTCGATCTTCTTGTGATCGATGTTGCCCTTGAACACCGGTTCGCCGTATTTTTCCGGGCGCTTTGCTTCCGCTTTGGCTGCGCCGTTGCCGGCCTTGATGTTGCGGTCCATCCATTTCAGCATGTCCACCCACATCGCCCGCTGGTCGCGCAGCGGCGGCATCATCGTCGCGTTCGGCAGTTCGATGGTGACTACCGGCACGTTCTTGTAGAGACCACCGTAGTTGCCCATCGAACCGGGATAGACGCCCAGGCGGTTGAGTGCCAGCCGGCCGAAGCGCAGCGGTTGCGGCGCCGGGCCGTCGTAGTCGAGCAGGTTGTAGGGGGCGTGGATGCTGATGATGACGTCGGGCTTGTAGTCGGCGATCTGCTTTTCCAGCCAGCGCGTTTCGATTTCCGAGCCCGGCGTGTCGCCGGGAAAGCGCCGCGGGTCGCGGCCGGTGCGCTCGATCCAGTATTTGTGGGCGTCGCTGTCCCAGTCCGGGGTCGGGAAATTGCGGTTGAGATCGACGCCCTTGCTGTTGACGCGGGTCGACGGGCGGATCAGCAGGCCGTCCGGGTTGGACGCCGGGATCACTCGCCAGTGGTATTTTTTCCCGGCTTCCTCGCCGATCCATTCGAGCCAGCGGAAGACGATGGAAACCGAGGTCAGTTCGTCGCCGTGGATGCCGCCGATGACCAGCGCGCGCGGCGCCTTGTCCGGGCGTTTGCTGGCGGCAGCGATGTCGCGCCAGACCAGTACCCGGCCGCCGGCGGTGCGTTCGCTGCCGGTGACGAAAGGCTGCTTGCGGCATTGTTCGGCATCGACGCTGTGCAGACGGCGGCCGAGATCGTCGCACCAGGCATCGGTCAGCGCACGTTCGCTGGCCACGGCGGGCAGGGTGAGGATGAAGGCGGCAACAAGGCCGCAGGCGGGGCGGATCAGATGACGGAACATGGGTGAATCGGGCGCAGGCAAAACGCAATGATAACCGCCCGGGCGCCGGCTACCGAGCATTCCGGCCTCGCGTATAATGCGGCGCTTACCGAAAAGCCGCATTTTTTGCCAGATATTGCGGTCGACCGCAGGAAAACAGGAAAAATCATGCTCGACATCCAACAACTCCGTTCCAACCTCGATGCCGTGGCCGAAGGCCTGGCCAAGCGCGGCAAGCCGATCGACTTCACCGAATTCTCTGCACTCGAAGCCGAGCGCAAGACGCTGCAGACGCGTACGCAGGATCTGCAGGCGCAGCGCAACAGCCTGTCCAAGCAGATCGGCATGTTGAAGGGCAAGGGCGAGGATGCGTCGGCGGTGATGGCGCAGGTCGGCGCGCTGGGCGACGAGTTGAAGGCTTCCGAGGTGCGCCTCGGCGAGTTGCTGGAGCGCTTTACCGCCATCCTGGCCGCGTTGCCCAACATCCCGGACGAATCGGTGCCGGTCGGCAGCGACGAGAACGGCAATGTCGAGATCAAGCGCTGGGGCACGCCGCGCGTTTTCGATTTCCCGATCAAGGATCACACCGATGTCGGCGAGGCCATCGGCCAGCTCGATTTCGCCACCGCCGCCAAGATTTCCGGCGCGCGCTTCTCGCTGCTCAAGGGCGGCCTGGCCCGCATGCACCGCGCGCTCGCCCAGTTCATGCTCGACACGCACAGCGAACAGCATGGCTACACCGAACTGTACGCGCCCTACCTGGTCAATGCCGCCAGCCTGCACGGCACCGGCCAGTTGCCGAAGTTCGAGGAAGACCTGTTCAAGGTGCTGCGCGGCGACCAGGACCCGCTGTACCTGATCCCGACTGCCGAAGTGCCGGTGACCAACATCGTCCGCGATGAAATTCTCGAAGCTTCCGCGCTGCCGCTGAAGTTCGTCTGCCACACGCCGTGCTTCCGTTCCGAAGCCGGTAGCGGCGGTCGCGACGTGCGCGGCATGATCCGCCAGCATCAGTTCGACAAGGTCGAGCTGGTGCAGATCGTTCATCCGGAAAAGTCGGCGGAAGCGCACGAGGAGCTGACGCGTCAGGCCGAAATCATCCTTGAGAAGCTGGAACTGCCGTATCGCCGCATGGCGCTGTGCACCGGCGACATGGGTTTCTCTGCCGCCAAGACCTACGACCTCGAAGTCTGGCTGCCGGCGCAGGACACCTATCGCGAGATTTCGTCGTGTTCCAACTTCGGCGCCTTCCAGGCTCGCCGGATGCAGGCGCGTTTCCGCAACGACAAGAACAAGCCGGAACTCTGTCACACGCTGAACGGTTCCGGCCTGGCCGTTGGCCGGACGCTGGTCGCGATCCTGGAAAACTACCAGCAGGCCGACGGCAGCGTGACCATTCCGGCCGTGCTGCGCCCGTACATGGGCGGCCTGGAAAAACTCAGCGCCTGAGCTTGAGCCCGGGCTGTTCGCCGGGCGCCGACAGGTCGAGCATCGGCAGCGGCGCTTCGTTGCGCGTCAGGATGTCGTAGTAGCTGCGGATGTTCTCGACCAGGATCACCGCCTCGCCACCGCGGGCCCGGCCGGATTTCAGCCGGTTGTAGTACTGCGGTTTTGCGAGCAGCGGCAGGACGCGCTTCATGTCGTACCAGGCGTTCGGGTTGGCCTTCAATTGCCGGCCGATGGTCCGCGCCGCGTTCAGGTGGCCGGGGCCGATGTTGTAGCCGGCCAGCGCCAGCCAGGTGCGGTCGGGTTCTTCCACGTCCGCCGGCAATGTGTCCTTCAGGATGTTCAGGTAACGGGCGCCGCCGATGATGCTTTCGCGGGCATCCAGCCGGTTGCTGACACCCAGCCGGTCGGCCGTTTCCTCGGTCAGCATCATCATGCCGCGGACGTTGGTGTAGCTGGTGGCGAACGGGTCCCAGTGGGATTCCTGGTAAGCCAGCGCGGCGATCAGCCGCCAGTCGATGCCGGTGATCCGTTCGGCATCCTGGAAATGCTTGCGCAGCTTGGGCAGCGTCGTTTCGATCTGGCCGAAGAACTTCTCGATATCGATCTGCTTCAGTCGCCGGACGTGGCCGAAATAGCGTTCCTCCAGCCGCGCCAGCGTGCCGTCCTTGCGCACCCGTTCGATAAAGGCGTCGACCCGCGCCTTGACTTCCGGATTCGGCGACTTGCCCAGCCACCAGGTGATCGGCGCGGTATCGCTCAGCGTCAGCGTCGTGCGCAGCGTCGGGATGTGCTGGTTGGCCAGGTCTTCCAGCCGCCCATCCATCGCCACGTAGCTGACCTTGTGATCGCCCATCGAGTCGAGCAGGTCGAGGATGTCGCCCTGGCCGACTTCGACCAGCGTCAGATCCTGGATTTCCGCCGCCAGCCGGCGGATCGTTGCCGCCTGCCGGGAGCCGGCCAGCGCATGCACCGTCTTGCCGGCCAGTTGCTCGAGCGAAGTCAGCGGCAGCGAGCCTTCGTGCTGGGCGAGCACATCGCGCGTACTGAAGATTGGCGGGCTGCCCTGCATGTCGGTGTGGCTGCTCGGTGACAGCCAGGCGGCGGCGATGTGGTAGCGGCCTTCCAGCAACTGGCTGTTCAGTTCTCCGGGGGGCAGCACGACGAATTCGGTGCGGACGCCCAGTTCCTCGGCCAGCAGCGTTACCAGATCGTATTCGAGACCGCTGATCGTTCCTGCTTCGTCAGCCGAGTAGGTCAGCGGACCGGGCCGCGTCAGTACGACCAGATCCTGCTTGCCCGGCGTCGGAAAGGGCAGGGGCGTGCGCCATCCCTCACCGCACCCGGTGAGCAAAAGAATGAGCAAAAGCGCGAACAGGCTGTTAAAACGGGGCATATCCTGTGCTATTATCTCGGCCGCTGCGGAGAGGTGGCAGAGTGGTCGAATGTACCTGACTCGAAATCAGGCGTACTGCAAGGTACCGTGGGTTCGAATCCCACCCTCTCCGCCAGCACCAATACATTCAAGCGCCTTTCGGGGCGCTTTTTTGTTGTTCCCATATATTTCTCCGTCATTTTTCGGTGCGCCGCAATGATACCGGAACTGCCGACACTCTAACGTGCCGTCGGTCTGATGAACAGACGGCAAGTGCAAGGCTTCCTCAAGAAATGTAAAGTGCTGTCTGGCGGGCGATGGGCCCGCTCCACGCAAGACAGGACAAGCATATGCAAGGGATTGCCAAATTCGTTTCCGCCGCCGCGCTGGCTGCCAGTTTTTCCGTGCACGCCGCGCCGACGGTCGACACCCTGCCTTCGGGCGTTCGCGTCGAGCACGTCACGGTCGGCAAGGGCGCGACGCCGGGACCGACCAGCATGGTGACCGTGCACTATCGCGGCACGCTGCTCGACGGCAAGGAGTTCGACAGCTCCTACAAGCGCAACCAGCCGGCGAGTTTCGGTCTGCATCAGGTCATTCCGTGCTGGACGCAGGGCGTGCAGAAGATGAAGGTTGGCGGTACGGCGAAACTGACCTGCCCGGCCGACACCGCTTACGGCGCGCGGGATCTCGGCGTGATTCCGCCGAACAGCGTGCTGAATTTCGAAATCCAGTTGCTCGACAGCAAGTAAACGCCCGGCCCTGCCTGTTTTCCGGGCAGGGCGGGTAAAAGCCTGTTGTCTCAGTCGCTTGCGGCACAGGTCCAGTCCGGATTCACAGACTTATCCACAGAAGGCGGGGATAAGTCGCGTGTTGCGGTCAACGCGTCAATTGGGCATAAAACAGTGGCAGGCGCAGTGGCAGTTCTTCCGGGCTGCGCAGCACTGCATAGCCGGTGGCGCCGAACAGGTGCGGCAGGTAGCCGCCGCCTTCGCGGTCGATGGTCAGGCAAAACGGGACCAGGCCCATGCGGCGTGCTTCGTGCACGGCGGCGCGGGTGTCTTCGATGCCGTAGCGGCTGTCGTAAATGTCGAGGTCGTTCGGCTTGCCGTCGGAGAGCATGATCAGGATGCGCCGGCTGGCGGTTTCGCCGGCCAGCATCTGCGTCGCCCGGCGGATGGCGGCGCCCATGCGCGTGTAGTAGCCGGGGCGGATGGCCAGCACGCGGCCGCGCACGGTGTCGTTGAACGGTTCGGCGAATTCTTTCAGGCGATGGAAGCGGACCTGGTTGCGGCGTACCGATGAAAAGCCGCAAATGGCGAAGCGGTCGCCGGTCGACCGCAGCGTTTCGCCGAACAGCAGCAGGGCGTCGCGGATGACGTCGATGACGCGGGCCTCGCTCGAGACCCAGGTGTCGGTCGAGAGCGAGAGATCGGCGAGGACCAGGCAGGCGAGATCGCGTTCGCGCTTTTCCAGCGAGAGGTGCAGTTGTTCGGTGGGGTGCAGGCCGCAGCGTCGGTCGGTCGAGGCACGGACGACGGCGTCGAGATCGAGTTCACTGCCGTCCGGCTGCGCCTTCAGCCAGCGCCGGCCGGGCTGCAGGGCGGCGAACTGCTGGTGCAGCCGGCGCGCGGTGCGCGCCAGGCGGGGTGGCAGCGGCATCGGCGTGGCGTGGCGCGAGGCCATTTCCTGCAGGCGGACATGGTCTTCCTGCATGCGTTCCTTGCGGTAATCCCATTCCGGCAGCGCGATGCCTTCGCCCATCGGGATGTCGTCCTCGGCTGCCGATGGCAGGTCGAGATCGAAGCGGATGCGCGAGGCGATGCGTTCGCCGTCGTCGGGCGTGGCGACCGACAGGTGTTCCATCTCGCGGGCGGCATCCTCGGCGTTCTGGTCGGGGTCGTCGTCGACGCTGCGATTGACGCGCAGGAATTCAGCGACCGAGAGCAGGCTTTCGGCGCGGAAGAACATCAGGATGCCGTTCTTGTCCTGCGGCGCCTCGACGCGTTCGGCGCGGTGGGCATTCTTGCTTGCGTCCTTGACGTCGCCGCCAGCGCTTTCGCCACCGCCGCCGTCACCTGCCCGGGCAGTGGCCAGCGCGATGTCGTCGCGCCATTGCAGCCATAGCAGCACCGGCTGGTAGGGCGGCGCTGTTGTCGGTACCGCCGGCAGGGTGGCGACGCTGCCGGGGTTTTCCAGGGCTTGGCGGATCGCGCGTTCGCGGTCGACCTCTTCTGGTGGCAGTTTTTCCAGCGGCAGGCGGGTCGGCAGGTAGGCGGCGAGCAGCCGGCGATAGCGACTGGCCAGTCCCGGCCAGCTGGCGAGGGCGAGTTGCGTAGCCTGCTGGTTGCGCCAGAAATCATCGCTGTCGCCAGCGGCTGGCAGTTTGTCCAGGCAGGCGGCAAGTGCGGCCAGCCAGTAATAGAGATCGCGGTTCAGCGCCGGTTCGGCGAAGGCGTCGATCTGCGGCGGCAGGCGCAGCGTGCTGCTGTCGCGGCGGGCCTGCGCGATCCGTTCGCCGCTGCCGGCGACGCGCGCCAGCCAGCGCCGGCGACTGCCGTGCACGTCGGCGGTGGCGGCGGCGACGCGCAAGCCGGGATCACCGCCGAGGGCGCGGAAAAAGATACCGAGCGGGCGCTCCATGGTTTTCAGTTCGACTGCCGCCTGCGGATGACTGCCGCCGGCGGCGCGGGTGATCCAGCGATGCCAGACCTTGCCGACCCATTCTTCCATTTCAGCGTATCTCCTCTTTGCCGGGGCGGAAACCGGCTTCGTTGCTGCGTGCCTGGGCATCCCTGACCCAGTGCAGCAGTGCGCCATCCGGTGTTTCGGCCTGGGTTTCGGCGCAGGCGCTCAGGCATTGCCCGCACTGCGTGCAGGTGAACATGTGGCGCTTGATGTTGCGCGGGTTCAGCCGCATCGGGCAGACCATGTCGCAGGCCGATGCCCGTTCCGGCAGGCATTGCGTGCAGGCGGCACCGCGCTTGCGCTCGAAGCCGACGACCATGCCGTCGCGGTTGCCCATCCACACCAGCGACTGGAACAGGCCGACGGCGCAGGCGTAACGGCAGAACAGATGGCGGGCGAACAGGAATTCGATGCTCAGCGCGATGGTGCCAGCAGTAATGAAGATTGTCTGGTTGCGCGTCAGGCTGGCCTGCCACAGGTTGCCGTAGATTTCGGCCGGCGGCAGCAGGTAGGTCAGGAAGGCGACGGCCCAGCAGAAGGCGAAGCCGACCGCCGCCGGTACCACCAGCAGCCACCAGCGCCAGTCGTGGCGGCGCGGCTGGCCGTCGGGCAGCCACGGTGGCAGGATTTCCTTCTCCCACAGGCTGGGCTTGCCGCTGGCGCGCAGCATCAGGCCGTTGATCGCCTCGACGACGGAAAAATGCGGGCACAGCCAGCCGCAGTAGAGCCGGCCCCAGCGCCGGGCGACCAGCAGAAAGACGGCCGCGCCGCCGAGCAGTGGCAGGAACAGGCGCAGCAGCACGTTGGCCGCAGCTTCGCCGGCGCCGATGTTCCCGACCAGGAAATCGTCGAGGCCGAGTCGCCATTCCAGCCCGAGTATCCACGCATGCCCGGCGTTGAGGTCGTAGCGGAACAGGTTGAACACCGGGGCCAGCAGGAAGAGGACGAAGAAACCGGCCTGGAACGCCAGTCGCTTGCGTTGCAGTGCGTCTTTCATGGCAGTGGCGGACCGATCAGCGGGAAGCGCCAGGTGTGGCCGTTCATCGCCCGGATCAGGCCCATTACGCCGAGATAGATCAGGCCGGCATGAAACAGCACGAAATACAGGATGCCGACCAGCCAGGTCCACGGATTGTTGAAGCCGCCGAGCAACAGGATGGCGACGCTGACACCGACCAGTACGGCACCGCCCCACAGGCAGGCGACGACGTTCTGCTGCAGATGGTTGCGCACCAGCGGATCGGTATGCTCGCGGTGTTTCCACCACAGCCAGACGAGGGCGACGAAGGCGATGCCCGGCAGAATCATCAGGTTGGCCAGGAATAGTACGCCGGCAGCAATCGCCAGCGGCGGGCCGGGCATGACATGGCTCAGTGGATCGGGGCGTTCAATGGTCAATGGTTTTCCTGGGAGCAAGGGGTGGAGGCAGTCTAGGAAGCCACGCCCGGCGTGGCCTTGATGCGCGCTAAGAAACACCGGTAAATAAAAAAGGGCGGCTTGCGCCGCCCGAAAACTCAGTGAGGAAGGGTGTGTTTCACTGAGTTGTAGCCTTGGTTTCTCCCTTGATGAAGAAGGAGATGACATAGACGACGAGGCCGATGAAGAACATGACGCCGGCCCATTCGCGCATCCAGTAGAAGAGCGCGACCTGGTCCTGGGTAGCCATGAAGGACATGGGGGTGTCGGAGACACGTTGCAGCCAGACCTGGAGGATGCCGGCGGCGGTGAGGAACAGCGTGATGAAGACCATGGCGACGGTCATCAGCCAGAACGACCACATCTCGAAGACCTGTGCCTTGTTGGAATTGGCGGCCCGACCGCGGAGGATAGGCATGGCGTAGGAGATCAGCGTCAGCACGACCATCACGTAAGCACCGTAGAAAGCCATGTGACCGTGAGCGGCAGTGATCTGCGAACCGTGGGTGTAGTAATTCACCGGAGCCAGCGTATGCAGGAAGCCCCAGACACCGGCGCCGAGGAAGGCCATGACACCGGTACCGAGTGCCCACAGCACGGCGGCCTTGTTCGGATGCTCACGACGACGACGGTTGACCATGTTGAAGGCAAAGACGGTCATGGCGAAGAAGGGAATCGGCTCCAGCGCGGAGAAGATCGAACCCCACCACTGCCAGTAATCCGGCGCACCGATCCAGTAGTAATGGTGACCGGTACCGATGATGCCGGTGACCAGCGTCAGGGTGATGATCACGTACAGCCACTTCTCGATCACTTCGCGGTCGACACCGGTCACCTTGATCAGCACGAAAGCCAGCAGCGCACCGAGGATCAGTTCCCAGACGCCTTCAACCCAGAGGTGCACGACCCACCACCAGTAGTACTTGTCCTTGACCAGGTTGTGCGGGTTGTAGAACGAGAACAGGAAGAAGATGGCGAGGCCCCACAAGCCGAGCAGCAGCACGGTCGAGATGGCGGTCTTGCGACCCTTCAGCACGGTCATCGTGATGTTGAACAGGAAAGCCAGCGCGACGACGACGATGCCGAGCTTGGTCGGCAACGGCTGTTCGAGGAACTCGCGGCCCATGGTCGCCAGCAGATCGTTACCGGTCATCTGGGCGAGCGTGGCGTAAGGCACGAACAGGTAGCCGAGCACGGTCAGTGCCCCGGCGATCAGGAACACCCAGAACAGGGCGATCGCCAGTTTCGGGCTGTAGAGCTCGGTCTCGGACTCCTCGGGCACCATGTAGTAGGCAGCGCCCATGAAACCGAAGAGCAACCAGACGATGAGGAGGTTGGTGTGGACCATGCGGGCCACGTTGAATGGGATCTCGGGGAAGAGGAAATCCCCGACGACGTACTGCATGCCCATGATCAGGCCAAAGATGATCTGGCCGATGAAGAGGCCGATAGCCGCTATGAAATAGGGCTTGGCGACTGCCTGGCTTTTATATTGCATCGCAATGAACTCCTGAAAGATGAATCTGAACCGTGAAGCTGGCGCTTAGCCTTCGATGTTGGGCGGCCATTTGGCGGTATCGATTTCGGAGGTGTATTTGAGGAAGGCGACGATCTGGTCGAGTTCCGTATCGGTCAGATGGAACTGCGGCATCTGGCGGCGTCCGGGTGCGCCGGTGGGTTGGGCCTGCATCCATGCCTTGATGAAGTCCGGGCCGCGACGCGGATAGACGTTGCCGAGTTCAGGGGCGAAGTAGGCGCCCTCGCCGATGAGGGTGTGGCAACCGATGCAGTTGCGTGTTTCCCAGATTTTTTTACCGGCGATGACCTCTGGGGTCAGGTTGTGGCTGTTGTCCCGCTTGGGGAATTCCTTGTTGGTGTCGAAAGTGAGGGCAAGAAAAAGCAGAAAGAAGAACACCGTCCCCCCGTAGAAGATGTTCCGTGCCATGGATTTCGTGAAGATGCCGCTCATTTGTGCGCTCCTTGTTGACGGTGCGCGCATTCTCGAATTTACCCACCCATCCGATCCATGATTTGCGTCAAGAACGGCCTCCGGGCGGGGTAAATACTTTCTATGGTGGTTTTTCTGACGGGTTTTTCGGGAGCTGGCGGCGGAAATTTGATGTAAATCATGTGTTGACCGCAAAAATGACAAAAACCCCGGAAAAAATCCGGGTTTTTTCGATAAATCCCCCGCTCGGGGTGTGTGATTTAGCAATCATCAAAGACTCGACCGGTTTCGAAGATCACTCTTCCGGCCATTGCTCTGGGGGTTCAGGTGCAATGTCCACTTTAGGAGAGTAGAGATGAAAGTTTCGTCAATTGGGGCAGTTGCTTTTGGTTTGACGGTCATCGCCGCCGCGATGGGTTCCGCTTTTGCGCAGAATGCCGGACCGGCAATGAGCGCCGAGGAAAAGGAACAGGCCAAGAAGATTTACTTCGAGCGTTGTGCCGGCTGTCACGGCGTGCTGCGCAAGGGCGCCACCGGCAAGAACCTTGAGCCGCACTGGTCGAAGAAGGACGCCAGCGGCAAGGTGACCGAAGGCGGTACGCTGAAGCTCGGCCAGAGCCGTCTGGAAAAGATCATCGGTTATGGTACCGATGGCGGCATGGTGAACTTCGACGACATCCTGACCAAGGAAGAAATCAGCCTGATGTCGAAGTACATCCAGAACCCGCCGGATGTACCGCCGGAGTTCTCGCTCAAGGATCAGCTGGATAGCTGGAAGGTCATCGTGGCGGTCAAGGATCGTCCGACCAAGCAGATGAACAAGCTGAACCTGAACAACATCTTCTCGGTCACCCTGCGCGATACCGGTGAAGTGGCGCTGGTTGATGGCGATACGAAGAAGATCGTCAACATCGTCAAGACCGGCTACGCTGTCCATATTTCCCGCATTTCAGCATCCGGCCGCTATGTTTACGTGATTGGACGCGATGGTCGCGTCTCGCTGATCGACCTCTGGCTGGAAAAACCGGCCGTCGTCGCTGAAGTCAAGATCGCCTTCGATGCGCGCTCGATCGATACCTCCAAGTTCAAGGGCTTTGAAGACAAGTACGCGATTGCCGGTGGCTACTGGCCGCCGCAATACACCATCATGGACGGCGATACGCTAAAGCCGCTCAAGGTCGTGTCTACCCGGGGCATTACCGTTGATGGCGAATACCATCCGGAACCGCGTGTCGCTTCCATCGTTTCGTCCTTCATCAAGCCGGAATGGGTGGTCAATATCAAGGAAACCGGCCAGATCCTGCTGGTCGATTACACCGATATCGAGAACCTGAAGACGACCACCATCGGTTCGGCCAAGTTCCTGCATGACGGTGGCTGGGATGCGTCCAAGCGCTACTTCCTGGTCGCGGCCAATGCCTCGAACAAGATCGCTGCCGTTGATACCAAGACCGGCAAGCTGGCCGCCCTGGTCGATGTCGCCAAGATTCCGCACCCGGGTCGTGGTGCCAACTTCGTCCATCCGCAGTTCGGTCCGGTGTGGGCCACCGGTCACCTTGGTGCCGATGTCGTGACGCTGATCTCGACCCCGTCGGATGATCCGAAGTTCGCCCAGTACAAGCAGCACAACTGGAAGGTCGTGCAGGAAATCAAGCACATGCCGGGCAACCTGTTCGTCAAGACGCACCCGGCCTCCAAGCACTTCTGGGCCGACGCACCGCAGAATCCGGACAAGGACCTGGCTGAATCGGTCGCCGTCTGGGATCTGAAGGATCTGTCGAAGCCGAAGGCCGTGCTCAACGTCGCCAAGGACTCCGGCCTGCCACCGACCAAGGCGGTCAAGCGCGCTGTCCATCCGGAATACTCGGCTGACGGGAAGGAAGTGTGGATCTCGCTGTGGGGCGGCAAGACCGACCAGTCGGCGATTGTTGTTTATGACGATGCGACCTTGAAGGTCAAGAAGGTGATCACCGATCCGAAGATGATCACGCCGACCGGCAAGTTCAACGTCTACAACACCCAGCACGACATCTACTGATCGTATTTCGCGTTTTTGATGTGACACAAGGTTACGGGGGCGCGAGCCCCCGTAATCTCTGGTACGTCAGAACGCGGCTTTTCCACGAGGTGAGTCAATGAAAGCACAATTGCGCTGTACGACCTTATTGCTGCTCGGTGCCCTGACGGTTTCGCCGTGGGCCCAGGCGGCGCCGGACTGGAACAAGGTGGCCGGCACGACGATTCATGTCTTCCATCCCGGCGCAACGCCGTGGGAATGGATCGAAAGCAAGGGCAAGCACGGCGGCAGCCGTGGCCTGACGCGCGGCGAAACCTGCGCCGGCTGCCATGTCGAGGGTGGCGAGATCAACGTCGATCTGTCCCGGCTCGGTTCGGAACTCGAACCCAAGGGCGCACCGAAGACGATGAGCTTCCCGGTCACCGTCCAGGCCGCCTACGACGCCGGCCAGCTTTACGTGCGCCTGAGCTTCAAGGCACCCGACGGCGGCTTCGACAAGTCGGACAAGGATAACGCGGTCAAGGCGACGGTGATGTTCCCGAGCGCCCAGGTACCGATGGCCGAACAGGTCGGCTGCTGGGCAACCTGTCACCAGGATGCGAAGACGATGCCTGACGGCAAGGACAAGACCAAGTACGTCAGCGCCGGTGCCTACGAACTGATGCAGTGGTCGAGTTCGGGCAAGGTCGCCGATGGCAGCGTCACCGATCAGCGCCGGATGGATGGCGGCCAGGCCGGCGTCAAGGCCGAAGGCGGCAAGAACGGCGACAGCTGGACGGTGACCTTCAGCCGCAAGCTGCCGGCAACGCCGACGGTGCATTTCGGTCTGGCGGTGCATGCCGACCATGCCGGCGGGCGTTTCCACCATGTTTCCTTCGGCCATACCATCGGTCTTGGCGGCGACGGCGATGTCAAGGCACAGAAGTTCTAGGGCGGCGCTGCGCCGTCGCTCCTGCTGGCGCTGGGCGATCCAGTCCTGCCTGGCGCTGGCGGGTGTCGGCCTGATGCTCAGTTCGGCGCTGGCCAGCGAGCCGCCGCCGCAACGGCAGCAGGAACTGGCGCACATGGTGCGTCAGGAGTGCGGTTCCTGCCACGGCATGAGCCTGCAGGGCGGGCTCGGCCCCGCGCTGTTGCCGGCCGACCTGCGCGACAAGCCGGCCGAAGGGCTGGCTGCAACCATCTACCACGGCCGGCCGGGCACCGCCATGCCGCCGTGGCAACGCTTCCTGACCGAGGCCGAGGCGGCCTGGGTCGTCGACCGCCTGCTGTCGGGCTTTCCCGAGTGAGTCCTGCGATGCGTATCCTGTTCTCCGTCCTTCTCGTCGCCTTCCTCAGTGCCTGCGCCGGCACGCCGCCGCTGCGCGGTACCGGCGATCTGGCGCTGATCATCGAGCGTGCCAGCGGGCATGTGACGCTGGCCAATACCAGCACGCGCCAGCCGTATGCGCGCATCGGCGGCCTTGGCGATCTCTCGCACGCCTCCGCCGTCTATTCGCGTGACGGTCGCTACGCCTACGTCTTCGGCCGCGATGGTGCGCTGAGCAAGATCGACATGCTCGAAGGCCGCATGGTCAAACGCATCGTTCAGAGCGGCAACGCGATCGGCGGCTCGATCTCGCAGGATGGGCGCATCGTCGTCGCGCAGAACTACAAGCCGGGCGGCATCAAGGCCTTCGACGCCGAGACGCTGGAACTGCTCGCCGAAGTCCCGGCCGAATACGCGCCCGGGCAATTTTCCAAGGTCGTCGGCCTGGCCGATTCGCCGGGCAACAAGTTCGTTTATGCACTGTTCGACGCCGGCGAGATCTGGGTCAGCGATTTTTCCGATCCGCGCCGGCCGGTGACGCAGCGTTTTCCCGCCGGGCAGAACCCGTACGACGGCCTGGTCACGCCGGATGGCCGGCATTTCCTGGCCGGCCTGTTCGGCGAGGACGGCGTCGCGCTGCTCGACCTGTGGCAGCCGGAAAAGGGTAGTCGCAAGATCCTCGAGAAGTACGGCCGCGGCGAGGAGAAGCTGCCGGTGTACAAGATGCCGCACCTGCGCGGCTGGTCGGTGGCGCAGGGCAAGGCCTACCTGCCGGCGATCGGCCGGCACGAGGTGCTGGTCGTCGATGTCGCGACCTGGAAGGAAGTCGGCCGGATTCCGGTGCGCGGCCAGCCGGTGTTCGTCATGGCGCGGCCGGACGGGCGCCAGGTGTGGGTCAATTTCGCCTTCCCCGACTACGGCAAGGTCGATGTCATCGATACCTTGAAGGGGCAGGTCGCGCATCAGCTGGAACCCGGCAAGGGCATCCTGCACATGGAATTCACGCCGCGCGGCGAGAACGTCTGGCTGTCGGCACGCGATGATCACAAAATTTTGATCTACAACACGGAAAACCTTACCCGGATAGGGGAAATTACGGCCGACGCGCCCTCGGGGATATTCTTCTCCAGTCGGGCCCAACGCATCGGTTTTTAAATGGACCCACATCTCGATTTCTGCCTGCTCAACGACTTCCAGCGTGATTTCCCGCTGTGCAGCCGGCCCTATGCACAACTGGCGGAACAACTCGGCAGCACGGAAGACGATGTGATCGACAGCCTGCGCCGGATGCACGCCGACGAGCGGGTTTCACGCATCGGTGCGGTGTTGCGGCCGGGCTGTTTCGGCGTCTCGACGCTGGTCGCGATGGCCGTGCCGGAAGCACGGATGGCCGAGGTGGCGCTGGCGGTCAACGCCTTTCCCGGGGTCAATCACAACTACCAGCGCGAACACCGCTACAACCTGTGGTTCGTCCTGACTGCCGCCGATGCTTCGGCGCTGGCACGCATCCTGGCCGGCATCGAGGCGCTGGCCGGCGTGCCGGCACTGTCGCTGCCGATGGAAAAGGCGTACCACATCGACCTTGGTTTCCCGCTCGACGGCAGCCGCACGGCGCGCAGCCATAACGCCGCACCGGCTGCCGCAATGACGCTCGATTCCCGCCAGCGCTGCCTGCTGGCCCGCCTGCAGGACGGTCTGCCGCTGACCGCGCAGCCGTACCTGAGCATGGCACGTGATTGTGCGACGACCGAGGGCGCGGTCATCCAGGGCATCGCCCGCTGGCTGGAAAGTGGCGCGATCAGCCGTTTCGGCATCGTCGTCCGCCACCGCGAACTCGGCTTTTCGGCCAACGCGATGCTGGTGCACGACATCCCCGATGCCGACGTCGACCGCGTCGCCGCAGGGCTCGCCGGCGAGGACGCGGTGACGCTGTGCTACCGCCGGCCGCGCCACCTGCCGCACTGGCCTTACAACCTGTTCTGCATGATCCACGGTCAGTGCCGCGACAGCGTCGCCGGCACCATCGGCCGCCTGCGCGAACGCCACGCGCTGGCCGGCGTGCCGCATGCGGTGTTGTTCTCGCAACGCTGTTTCAAGCAGACCGGAGCGCGCTATGTCTGATTTTTCGTTGCTTGATGCGGTCGACCGCAAGATCGTCGATCAATTGCAGGGCGGCTTTCCCGTCTGCGACCGGCCTTACGCGGCAGCGGCGGCAACGCTCGGGCTGGCCGAGGCCGAGTTGATCGAACGCCTGCAGGGCCTGCTGGCGCGTGGTGTGCTGACGCGTTTCGGGCCGCTGTTCCAGATCGAGCGGGTTGGCGGTGCCTTCGTCCTGGCTGCGCTGGAAGTGCCAGAAGCCGACTGGGAACGCGTCAATGCCGCGGTCAACGCGCTGCCCGAAGTGGCGCACAACTACCGCCGCGAACACCGCTTCAACATGTGGTTCGTGCTGGCCACCGAAAAGCCCGAAGGCATCGCCGCGGCGATCGCCAAAATCGAGGCTGACACCGGGTTGACCGTGCACGCCTTCCCGAAGGAGCGCGAGTACTTCGTCGAAATGAAACTGGCCACCCGGGAGCGCCGCCATGGATGAACTCGACCGCCGGCTGATCCTCGCCACCCAGCGCGGCCTGCCGCTGTGCGCCCAGCCCTACGAGGCGCTGGCCGCCGAACTCGGCTGCGATGCGGCCACCGTCATGCGCCGCTTCGACGACATGCTGGCGCGTGGCGTCATCCGCCGCATCGGCGCCGTGCCCAATCACTACGCGATTGGCTACACGGCCAACGGCATGAGCGTCTGGGACGTCGCCGACGAGCATGTCGACGAACTCGGCGAGCGCATCGGCCGTTTGCCGTTTGTTACCCATTGCTACCGTCGACCGCGGCATTTGCCGGGCTGGCCGTACAACCTGTTCGCGATGCTTCACGGCGACAGCCGCGACGAAGTCATGGCGCGCATCGCCGTCGTCCGCAGCCTGCTGGGCGACGCCTGCCGCGCCGACGACGTGCTGTTCTCGACCGCCATCCTCAAGAAAACCGGGCTGCGGCTCGCCGCCTGACCAGGAGAACGCATGTTCCGCATCAGCCAGTTCATTGCCGAAATCGACCAGCCGACGCCGGTCGGCCCGCACCGCGATCCACCCGGCCCGGTCGTCATCTGGAACCTGCTGCGCCGCTGCAACCTGACCTGCCGCCATTGTTACTCGGTGTCGACCGACACCAACTTTGCCGGCGAACTGAGCACGCCGGAGATTTACGTCGTGCTCGAAGATCTGAAGGCGGCGCGGGTGCCGGTGCTGATCCTGTCCGGCGGTGAACCGCTGCTGCACCCGGACATCTTCACGATTGCCCGGCGCGCCAAGGCGATGGGCTTTTACGTCGCGCTGTCGTCGAACGGCACGCTGATTGACGAAAACAACATCGCCGAGATCGCCGCCTGCGATTTCGACTACGTCGGTATCTCGCTCGACGGTCTGGGCGCGGTGCACGACCGTTTCCGCCGCCTCGAAGGCGCTTTTGACGCTTCGCTGCACGCCATCCGCCTGTGCCGAGAACGCGCGCTCAAGGTCGGCGTCCGCTACACGATGACCCGCGACAACGCCGGCGATCTGGCGGGGTTGCTTGAGCTGGTCGAACGCGAGCAGATCGACCGCTTCTATTTCTCGCACCTGAACTACGCCGGGCGCGGCAACAAGAACCGCGCCGAGGACGCGCAACACCGGCTGACCCGCGAGGCCATGGAGCAGTTGTTCGAGACCTGCCTCGACTATCGCCGCCGTGGCATCGCCAAGGAATTCACCACCGGCAACAACGACGCCGACGGTGCCTTCTTCCTGCACTGGGTGCGCCGCCGCTTTCCCGAGCGCGCCGCGCACATCGCCGCCAAGCTGGCGCAGTGGGGCGGCAATGCCTCCGGCGTCAATGTCGCCAACATCGACAACCGCGGCATCGTCCATCCCGACACGATGTGGTGGCATTACCCGCTGGCCAGCGTCCGCGAGCGCCGTTTCGCCGACATCTGGGCCGACCTGTCCGACCCGCTGATGGCCGGGCTGAAGCAGCGCCCGCGCCCGGTTGAAGGCCGCTGCGCCAGTTGCCGCCATCTCGCCATCTGCAACGGCAACACCCGCGTCCGCGCCCAGCAGCTGACCGGCAACGTCTGGGCCGAAGACCCGGGCTGCTACCTGACCGACGAAGAAATCGCCGCCTGAAGGATATGAACATGCGCATCAAGCCCGCCGTCCTGCTGCTTCTCACCGGGCTGTTACCGGCTCTGCCAGCGCTCGCCGCCGACACCGAAGCGCTGTACCAGAAGCATTGCGCCGTCTGCCACGGCAGCGAACGGCTGGGCGCGATGGGGCCGGCGCTGCTGCCGGAGAACCTCGGCCGGCTGCGTAAAGGCGAGGCCGGCAAGGTCATCGCCGACGGTCGGCCGGCGACGCAGATGCCAGCCTTCGCCAGCCAGTTGTCGGCGGCCGAGATCGAAGCTCTGCAGGCTTACATCTACGCGCCGCCGGCGGTCAGCCCGCGCTGGGACCTGGCGGCGATCGAGGCGTCGCGGATCGAGCACGCCGATGTGCGCAAGCTGCCGCACAAACCGTCGTTTGCCGCCGATCCGATGAACCTGTTCATCGTCGTCGAGAGCGGCGATCACCATGTCTCGATCCTTGATGGCGACAAGCTCGAACCGATCCACCGCTTCGCCTCGCGCTTCGCCCTGCACGGTGGGCCGAAGTTTTCGCCGGACGGCCGCTTCGTCTATTTCGCCTCGCGCGACGGCTGGGTCACCAAGTACGACATCTGGAACCTGACGCCGGTCGCCGAAGTCCGCGCCGGCATCAACACCCGCAACGCGGCGGTGTCGTCCGACGGCAAGTACGTCGCCATCGCCAACTACCTGCCGCACTCGCTGGTCATCCTCGACAGCGATCTGAAACCGGTGCGCATCCTGCCGGTGGCCGACAAGGACGGCAAGAAAACCTCGCGCGTTTCTGCGGTCTACGACGCTGCCCCGAGAAAAAGCTTCGTCGCCGCGCTGAAGGACGTCAAGGAAGTCTGGGAGATTTCCTACGACCCGAAGCAGCCGGACATCCCCGTCGGCATGATCCACGATTTCCAGTACAAGGAAGGCGCCTTCATCCCGGGCTTCCTCAATCCGCAGCGCACCAGCGTCGATGACTATCTCGACGATTTCTTCTTCACCCAGGACTACAACGACCTGATGGGCGCCTCGCGCGAGGCCGGACGCGGGCAGGTGATCAACCTCGATGCCCGCCGCCAGGTCGCCGAACTGCGGCTGCCCGGCATGCCGCACCTCGGCTCCGGCATCACCTGGGCGTGGCAGGGGCGGACGGTGATGGCGACGCCGAACCTGAACGAGGGCGTGGTCAGCGTCATCGATACCGCAACCTGGGAGAACGTGCGCAGCATTCCGACGCTCGGCCCCGGCTTCTTCATGCGCAGCCACGAGAACAGCCGCTACGCCTGGACCGATTCGATGATGAGCCGCGAGCACCGCGACACATTGCAGGTGATCGACAAGGAAAAGCTTGAGGTCGTCGCCCAGTTGCGGCCGATGCCCGGCAAGACGCTGGCCCATGTCGAATTCACCCGTGACGGCCGCTACGTGCTGGCCAGCCTGTGGGAACGCAAGGCCGCCGGCGGCGCGCTGATCGTCTACGACGCGCAGACACTGCAGGAGGTCAAGCGCATCCCGATGGACAAGCCGGTCGGCAAGTACAACCTGCACAACAAGATCACCCGCTCGGAAGGCACCAGCCACTGAGCGGCCGGCAACACAACGAAAGGCATGGGGGAATGGTCATGATGGGGAAAGTCAGTCTGGTCGGCGCCGGTTCCGGCGATCCGGAATTGCTCACGCTGCGCGCTTACCGCCTGATCACGCAGGCGCAGGCGGTGGTTTATGACCATCTGGTCGGCGACGAAGTGATCGCGCTGATCCCGGCGAGCGCCCGGCGCGTCTATGCCGGCAAGGAATCCGGCCGGCACGCGCTACCGCAGGAAGAGATCAATCAGCTGCTCGTCGATCTCGCCGGCGAAGGCCTTGAGGTGGTCCGCCTGAAGGGCGGCGACCCGTTCATCTTCGGTCGCGGGGGCGAGGAGATGGACGCGCTGGAAGCCGCCGGTGTGCCGTTCGAGATCGTTCCCGGCGTCACTACCGCCTCGGCGGTCGGCGCCTACACCGGCGTGCCGCTGACGCACCGGGCGCACGCCTGCAGCCTGATCCTGACCACCGGCCACCTCAAGGACGGCACACTCGACCTTGACTGGCAGGTGCTCGCCCGTGACCGCCAGACGCTGGTCGTGTACATGGGCCTGGCGGCGCTGCCGCAAGTCTGCGCCGAGCTGATCGCGCACGGCCTGCCGGCCGACACGCCGGGGATGGTTGTGCAGTCGGCGACCACCCGCGCCCAGCGCAGCGTCGCCGCGCCGCTCGCCGAACTCGCCGGCAAGGTCGCGGAAGCCGGCCTGCGCTCGCCGGCGTTGATCGTCATCGGTGCCGTCGCCGGCGGCTATTCGGCGCAGCGCGAAGCGGCGTTGCTGGCTGCGCGTTTTGCTGCGGTCGACGCGGAGAAAACGGCAAAAACCGCGCGTCCGCAAGTCGCCGCACCGCGCGTCCGGGCTGCCGTCGCGGCCTGACCGGTACCCGGTTTTTCGATGAATCCTGCGGTCGACCGCAGGATTCTCCGAAAATCGGGTTGCCTCAGGCCAGCAGCACCAGCGCCAGCGCGACGGCGCCGGGCAGCGCCTGAATGAACAAAATGCTGCGCTTGGCCGTTGCCGCGCCGAAGACGCCGGCGACGATGACGCAGCCGAGGAAGAAGATCTTCACCGGGTCGCCGGCCGGCCCCAGCCACAGTCCCCAGAGCAGGCCGGCAGCGAGGAAACCGTTATAGAGCCCCTGATTGGCCGCCAGCACCTTCGAAGCAGCGGCGAATTCCGGTGTCAGCCCGAAGGCCTTGCGGCCCTTCGGCGTGTTCCACAGGAACATTTCCAGGTAAAGGATGTAGAGGTGGAGCAGCGCGACCAATGCGGTGGCGATGATTGCGGCGGTGTGCATTGGGGTCTCCTTGGGCGGCAGCGGCCGCCGGTGGCAATGCCCCATTTATACCGAAAATTGGCCGTTTCCGTAGGTCGACCGCAATAATCAGGGCAGACAGAGGCTGGAGCGCAGGTTGGCGACGTCGGGGATGATGATGCGCCGGCCTTCGACCTTGATCAGGCCGTCGTCGGCGAGTTCGTGGAGGACGCGGGAGAAGTGTTCCTGGGTCAGGTTCAGGCGCGAGGCGATGGTGCCCTTGTGCGTTGGCAGGCAGACTTCGACGCGGCCAGCCAGCGGGGTTTCCTCGTCGTCGGCCATTTCGCCGAGCAGATAGCCGACGATGCGTTCGCGGCCGGAACACAGCGAGTAGATTTCCAGGTCCTTGATCAGGTGGTGCAGGCGCAGCGACAGGCCGGCGATCAGGCGCAGGCAGAAGTCGGGGTCCTTGCGGATTTCCTGGAAGATGACGTCCTTGGCGATGAACAGCAGTTGGCAGTCGGTCAGCGCCTGGGCCATCAGCACGTAGGGTTTCTGCATGAACATCACCGCCTCGCCGAAGCTCTGGCCGGGACGGATGATCTCGACGACCTTCTGGTTGCCGGCGGCGGAGACGAAGGCGAGCTTGATCTGGCCGTCGAGGACGAGATGGAAGCCGTGGCAGGGATCGCCCTTGTGGAACAGGATGTTGCCGCGGTCGTAGTGCTCGACCCGGCAGCCCTGGGCCAGCCGCTGCAGGTCGTCGCCGGGCAGGTCGGAGAACAGCGGCGTCCGCGTCAGGATGTCGGCGGCGCTGTTCGGGAGTGTGTCCGCTTTGCCGGTTTGCAGTGTTGCCCGCATGGCCTTTGCCTCTTCAACGGCCGAAGGTGGCGCTGATGACTTCCATCAGCGCTTCGGCCACTTCGGGATCGTCGGTCAGGCTTTCGACGATGGCCGAGCGGCAGGCGACGACCGGGTCCATGCCGTCGCGCACGAGCAATGCGGCGTAGATCAGCAGGCGGGTGCTGACGGCTTCTTCGAGGTCCTGATCCTTGAGCTGGCGCAGCGACTGGGCGATGCCGACGAGGCGTTGCGCGAGGTCGGCCGCGCAGTTGGTTTCGCGCAGCAGGATGGCGGCTTCGCGGTTGGCGTCGGGGAAATCGAAACGCAGGCTGACGAAGCGTTGCCGGGTCGATGGCTTCATCCCCTTGAGCAGGTTCTGGTAGCCCGGATTGTAGGAGACGACCAGCATGAAATTGGGGGGCGCTTCGAGCAGTTCGCCGGTGCGGTCGATCGGCAGGATGCGCCGGTCGTCGGCCAGCGGATGCAGGACGACGGTGGTGTCCTTGCGCGCCTCGACGACCTCGTCGAGGTAGCAGATGCCGCCTTCGCGGACGGCGCGGGTGAGCGGGCCGTCGCTCCAGCGGGTGTCGCCGTCGGCGATCAGGTGGCGGCCGACCAGGTCGGCGGCGGTCAGATCGTCGTGGCAGGCCACGGTGTACAGCGGCAGGCCGAGACGGGCGGCCATGTGGGCGACGAAGCGGGTCTTGCCGCAGCCGGTCGGGCCCTTGATCAGCAGCGGCAGACGGTTGCGCCAGGCTGATTCGAAGATCGCCTCTTCGTGGCCGAAGGGGGCGTAGTAAGGCAGGTCCAGCGTACTGTCCTGCAGGGTGTCGCGTGCGTTCATGGGGTGATGCCTTTCCAGTAAGCCAGCCCGATCAGGGAACAGACCAGCACCAGCCAGCCGCCGAGCAGGCAGCGCCAGAGCAGGGGAGCATGGCGGAGGGCCATGAAATCGAAGGCGATGACGGCGCCCTTGATCATGGCAATGCCGAGGATGATTGCGGTCAACAGCCCGCCGCCGCGACTTTCGCCGAGTTGCCAGGTGAGGATGGTGGCGACGATCAGCACCAGCCACAGGCGGAAGGTGCCGGCAGGGGTGCCGTGACTGCCGGCTGCGACGTTTTCAGTGAATGACATAGACGAGCGGAAAAAGGATGAGCCAGAGCAGGTCGACCATGTGCCAGTAGGCGGCACCGCTTTCCAGACCGTTCATGTTGTGCGGCCCGTAGCGGCCGGCGCGCAGGCCGAGCCACAGCGCGCCCAGGATGACCAGGCCGAGGATGACGTGCATGAAATGGAAGAAGGTCAGCGACAGGTAGAACATGTCGAAAGTGCTGCTCGACAGGCTGACGCCGTGGTCGAAGGCGGCGGAATATTCGACCATCTTGACGACGAGGAAGGCCACGCCGCTGGCGATGGCGGCAAGCATCCACGGCGCCGCCCGCCGCGATTCGCCGGCCAGCGCACCCTGCACGGCGCGGACGACGAAGGCGCTGCCGGTCAGCAGCAACAGCGTGTTGATCGCGCCGGCATTGCGGTTCAGCGCCTGCTGGGCAAGGTTGAATTCCTCGACATGGGCGGCGCGGGTGAAGGCGTAGGCCGCGAAAAAGACGGCGAATGCGAGCAGCTCGGCCATGATGAAGAACCAGATGGCGAGGTCGCCGGCCAGTCGGGGTCCGGTGGAATTCGGTACGGTCAGCGCATGACTTGTCATGCCGGCGAGTCTAGAAAGCCATGCTGCCGGCAACCTTGATCCGCGCTAAGTTTTACGAATTATTGTCGCCCTTGCGCAGCCATTTGAGCAGCGTCGAGAACAGGTGCTCGGGATCGACCGGTTTGCCCAGATGGTCGTTCATGCCGGCGGCCAAGCAGTGCGCCCGGTCTTCGGCGAAGGCGTTGGCGGTCATCGCGATGATCGGGGTGTGACGGTTCAGCGAGTCGGCGCGGATCGCCTGCGTCGCTTCGACGCCGTTCATGACCGGCATCTGCATGTCCATCAGGATCAGCGCGTAGCGTTCGCTGCGCGCACGGTCCACGGCCTGCTGTCCGTCTTCGGCGGTATCGACGCAGAGGCCGCAGTCTTCCAGCAGGCACAGCGAGACTTCGCGGTTGATCGGCTCGTCTTCCGCCAGCAGGATGCGTGCGGCGGCATGTTCGTGGCGGATTTCGTGTTCGGCACTATCGCGGGTGACGGTCGGTGCAACGCTGCGCTCGGTGCGGCGCAGGCGGACGGTGAACCAGAAGGTCGTGCCTTCATCCGGCGTGCTGTCGACGCCGATCTCGCCGTCCATCAGGTGCACCAGGCGTTTGCTGATGGCCAGGCCGAGGCCGGTGCCGCCGTATTTGCGGGTCATCGAGTTGTCCGCCTGCTCGAACGCCGTGAACAGCCTTTCGCGGGCTTCCGGAGCAATGCCGATGCCGGTATCGGCGACCTCGAAGCACAGGCTGACGGCGTTGCCGGCGATCTCGACCAGCCGGGCACGGACGGTGACGCTGCCGTGGCGGGTGAACTTGATGGCGTTGCCGGTCAGGTTGAGCAGGATCTGACCCAGGCGCAACGGGTCGCCGACCAGTGACAGCGTGGCCAGTTCGGCCGGCAGTTCGATGTGCAGTTGCAGGCCCTTTTCGCTGGCGCGGTGGCCGGCCAGGCTGCGCAGGTTTTCCAGGATGCTGCCGAGCAGGAAGTCCACCTGCTCGAGTTTCATGCGCTCGGCTTCGATCTTGGAAATGTCGAGGATGTCGTTGATGACATGCAGCAGGTGCTTCGAGGCAGTCTCGACCTTGCCCAGCTGCTCGCGCAGACGTGTGTCGCCGGTCTGACGCAGGACCATGCCGGTCATGCCCATGATCGCGTTCATCGGCGTACGCAGTTCGTGGCTCATGTTGGCGAGGAAGGTGCTCTTGGCCCGGTTTGCCGCTTCGGCGGCTTCCTTGGCGATCGACAGCGCCGTCGTGCGTTCCTCGACCAGCGCTTCGAGGTTGTGCCGGTGCTGTTCGAGCTCGGCCTCGGTACGCTTGCGGCCGGTGATGTCGTGGAAGGCATTGACCGAACTGCCGGTCGGGTTCCCGTGGGTGTCGAGGATGGGGCGGGCGGCGATTTCGACGTCGATCAGACGGCCGTCCCGGCAACGGAAACGCTCTTCACCGTGATAGGCGCCACCGCTGCGCACCGTGGTGAAGAGCTGGCATTGCTCGAGTGGCAGCTGGTTGCCATCATGATGATGGAATATCTCGTGGCCGATCCGGCCGAGCACGTCGCTTTCCGGATAACCGAGGATTTCGCAGAAAGCCGGGTTGACCAGGGTGAGCCGGCCGTCGGCGTCGAGCACGTAGATGCCGTCGGCGATGGTGTCGGTGATCGTCTGCAGGCGTTCGGCCTCGCGCGTCCGGGCCAGGCGGGTGCGCCACAGCCGGAAGGCCAGGGCGATGATGATGCCGAGCGCCAGCAGCGCCGAAAAAATCAGCCAGTCGTAGCGCTTCCAGACGTCGCTGGCCCGGATGTCGACCTCCTGGTAAGGGGGCAGCCGCAGCGCGCGGGTCAGTTGATCGACCATCTGGTAGTCGCCGGGAATCGTGAAGCCATGAATGCCGGCGGCTTCGGCAACGGCCATGTCCGGCGTGATGAAGAGCAGGGCACGATTGATCCGTTTGACGATCTCCTCGGGCACCGAGGGCAGCGCGGCGAAGGCCCATTCCGGATAGAGGCGCGTGGACACGGCAAAGGGGAAGTTTTGGTGCTGCTGCGGGTTGATCACCTTCAGCGCACCCGGCGCCAGCTTGCCTTCCCGTTGCAGCGCTTCGATGACGCCGGTACGGATGAAGCCGACATCGGCCGCGCCGCTGATCACCGCCTCGACCACCTTGTCGTGGCTGCGGGCATCGGTGATTTTTGCATCGTCGGGGAGATTGATGCCGACCTGTTGCAGTTCGAAGGCCTGCGTCTGGTAGCCGCCAAGGAACATCGCGCCGGCTCCGGGGATGGCCAGGCGCTGGCCGCGGATGTCCTGCAGGGTATGCAGCGGGCTGTCCGGGCGGGCGATGATCACGCCACCGAGCAAGGCCGTGGCCTGGCCGTTTTCCAGCGTCTGCAACGTTGCCAGTGCCCCGGACAGGCGGTTGCCGTGGCGCAGCTGGACGTAATGGGATGGGTTGGTGAAGATCAGGTCAAGCCGCTGTTCGGCCAGTGCGGTATTCATCTCGGCATGGTCGAGATATTCGATCCGGATGCTGTGCCCGGGAATGGCGCCGGTCAGGTAAACGCCCAGCATGTCGAATTTCTGTGCCATCACCGGCTTCGGGCGGTAGGCAAAGATGCCCAGCGTCAGTGTCTCCTGGGCAATGGCGAAGACGGGAACAAGCGACAGCAGGAGCAGCAACCAGCGTTTCATCAAGGTACCGGCATTCGCCGGATGGAGGCAGTCAAAAATGATATTGCTATTTTAGTTTCATTGCCGGCGCGCGTCCTGTCCTTCGTTACGCTGAAACCCGGGGGAAGCTTGGCGTTTCTGGAAAAACAACAGCGGAAATGAAAAGAGGCGGCCGAAGCCGCCTCTCACTCACTGACAGACTGGAGGAGACGTCACTGAGTTACTGCTCGGGTTTCTCCCTTGATGAAGAAGGAGATGACATAGACGACGAGGCCGATGAAGAACATGACGCCGGCCCATTCGCGCATCCAGTAGAAGAGCGCGACCTGGTCCTGGGTAGCCATGAAGGACATGGGGGTGTCGGAGACACGTTGCAGCCAGACCTGGAGGATGCCGGCGGCGGTGAGGAACAGCGTGATGAAGACCATGGCGACGGTCATCAGCCAGAACGACCACATCTCGAAGACCTGTGCCTTGTTGGAATTGGCTGCCCGACCGCGGAGGATCGGCATGGCGTAGGAGATCAGCGTCAGCACGACCATCACGTAGGCACCGTAGAAAGCCATGTGACCGTGAGCGGCAGTGATCTGCGAACCGTGGGTGTAGTAATTCACCGGAGCCAGCGTATGCAGGAAGCCCCAGACACCGGCGCCGAGGAAGGCCATGACACCGGTACCGAGTGCCCACAGCACGGCGGCCTTGTTCGGATGCTCACGACGACGACGGTTGACCATGTTGAAGGCAAAGACGGTCATGGCGAAGAAGGGAATCGGCTCCAGCGCGGAGAAGATCGAACCCCACCACTGCCAGTAATCCGGCGCACCGATCCAGTAGTAATGGTGACCGGTCCCGATGATGCCGGTGACCAGCGTCAGGGTGATGATCACGTACAGCCACTTCTCGATCACTTCGCGGTCGACCCCGGTGACCTTGATCAGGACGAAAGCCAGCAGCGCACCGAGGATCAGTTCCCAGACGCCTTCGACCCAGAGGTGCACGACCCACCACCAGTAGTACTTGTCCTTGACCAGGTTGTGCGGGTTGTAGAAGGAGAACAGGAAGAAGATGGCGAGGCCCCACAAGCCGAGCAGCAGCACGGTCGAGATGGCGGTCTTGCGGCCCTTCAGCACGGTCATCGTGATGTTGAACAGGAAAGCCAGCGCGACGACGACGATGCCGAGCTTGGTTGGCAAGGGCTGTTCGAGGAACTCGCGGCCCATGGTCGCCAGCAGATCGTTACCGGTCATCTGGGCGAGCGTGGCGTAAGGCACGAACAGGTAGCCGAGGATGGTCAGCGCACCGGCAGCGAGAAAGACCCAGAACAGGGCGATCGCCAGTTTCGGGCTGTAGAGCTCGGTCTCGGACTCCTCGGGCACCATGTAGTAGGCAGCGCCCATGAAACCGAAGAGCAACCAGACGATGAGGAGGTTGGTGTGGACCATGCGGGCCACGTTGAATGGAATCTCGGGGAAGAGGAAATCCCCGACGACGTACTGCATGCCCATGATCAGGCCAAAGATGATCTGGCCGATGAAGAGGCCGATAGCCGCTATGAAATAGGGCTTGGCGACTGCCTGGCTTTTATATTGCATCGCAATGAACTCCTGAAAGATGAATCTGAACCGTGAAGCTGGCGCTTAGCCTTCGATGTTGGGCGGCCATTTGGCGGTATCGATTTCGGAGGTGTATTTGAGGAAAGCGACGATCTGGTCGAGTTCCGTATCGGTCAGATGGAACTGGGGCATCTGACGCCGTCCGGGTGCGCCGGTGGGTTGGGCCTGCATCCATGCCTTGATGAAGTCCGGACCGCGACGCTGATAGACGTTGCCGAGTTCAGGGGCGAAGTAGGCGCCCTCGCCGATGAGGGTGTGGCAACCGATGCAGTTGCGTGTTTCCCAGATTTTTTTACCGGCGATGACTTCCGGGGTCAGGTTTTGGCTGTTGTCCCGCTTGGGGAATTCCTTGTTGGTGTCGAAAGTGAGGGCAAGAAAAAGCAGAAAGAAGAACACCGTCCCCCCGTAGAAGATGTTCCGTGCCATGGATTTTGTGAAGATGCCGCTCATTTGTGCGCTCCTTGTTGACGGTGCGCGCATTCTCGAATTTACCCACCCATCCGATCCATGATTTGCGTCAAGAAGCGGAAAACACTGTCATGGCGAGCGCGGCCTACTGGCGCCAGGCACAGCCTTGCAGCTTCTGGCCGGCGATGTCGATCTCGGCGGTCCACGCGTAGATGCGTTCCTTGCCGCCGTCGGCCGCCGTTTCGCGGCAATTCTGGCGCTTCATGCGGATTGTTGCGGTCGACCCGCCAGCGATGCGGATTTCCGCTTCCGTCGGGGTGCTCCGGGTTTCTTCGTACTTGCCGGTGAGATCCTTGTCGTCGGCGCGCTGTAGCGTTGCTTCGCCTTCGAACAAGGTCAGCGCCCAGGCCGGTTTGCCGCCGGCGGCGCGCCATTCGCCGGTGCTGCGGCGCGGGGCGTAACAGCGGGCGTCCTGCTGGGCCATGTTCAGCGCGTGCATACGCAGCATGCCGGACTGGGCTTCGCCGAATACTTCGACGTAGAGCGGCTTGCCATCGGCCAGGCCGAACTGTTTCAGCGTGGCGCTCAGTTCGCCGTTGCTCGAACTGTCCTCGACCGAGGTGTAGCTGCGGTCGCGGCAGGGGGAAAAGATCATTCGGTCCTGGCTGTACAGCATCAGGCCGCGGGCAACTTTTTCCGGGGCCGGCGGTGTGGCGCTGTCGGCATGGGCAGTGCCGAGTATGGCGAGCAGGGCGCTGGCGATGAGTGTCTTGTGCATGTCAGGTTCTTTCGTTTTTCGTTCAGCGGGCGCGCATGAATCCGCGCAGCTCGTCGGCAATGGTTTGCGGCGGGGTGCCGTAGCCGTATTTCTTGATGAAGGCACCTTCCGGGCCGAGCAGATAGGTGCCTGCCGAGTGGTCGACCGCATACAGCTTCGGTTCGCTGGCGTCCTTGACGACCTTTTCGTAGCGCACCTTGAAGTTGCGGGCGGCAGCCTGAACCAGCGCCGGCGAGCCGGTCAGCCCGATGATCCGTGGATCGAAGAAGCGGGTATAGGTGGCCAGCGATTGCGGCGTGTCGCGCTCCGGATCGACCGAGATGAAGATGCCCTGCAGGTGCTGCGCATCGTCGCCGAGCAGTTTGAGGATGTCGGCGATCTCGACCAGCGTGGTCGGGCAGATGTCCGGGCAGTAGGTGTAACCGAAGGCGATCAGCTGAAAACGGCCGCGGAAATCCTCGTTCGATACGGCCGAACCTTGCGGTCCGATCAACATGTAGCGCGGTCTGATATCGCGGGGTTCGAGATCAAAGAGGCCGTGCGGCGATACCGGCTGGGCTGCCCCTGCCGCCATCGACAGGCCGGCGAGCAGTGGCAGCAGGCAGAAGTGGCGGCGATTCATGAGGCCTTGCCGGCTTGCTGACGCAACTTGTCGCGTGCGCGGTCGACCTGTTCGGCGAGCGCTTTTCCATCCGGGCAGGGCTGGCCGGTGCTGCCGAAGGCAAGGAAGCTGGCGTTGGTGGCCTGTTCGAACTGTTCGCCGACGCTGCGCTCCTTCGGCACGGTGTCGACCATGATCTCGCGCATGCGGGCGGCGAGGGCGTTCTGCTTGCAGGCCAGGGCGACGCCGTTGAGCGAGCCGAGTTCGCTGACGGCCTGCTGCAGGCCGTCGTCGCCTGCCTGCACACTGCCGGCGAGACTGGCGATGAAGAGGGCGGTGAGCCAGGGAAGTTTGCGCATCATCATTTACTCCTTGTCGTGGGGTACAACGTGGCCACGCGTCGCCCGTCGCGCGGGTCGACGGCGTGCACGGCTTTCAGTTCGCCGATCAGGTAGCGTTTTTTCAGTGTCAGATCGACTGGCCTGGCGTGCGTGGCTTTCCAGAAAGTGGTGCTTTCGCGGGTCGCCGGCAGCGTCAGGCAGGCTTCGGCGCGCAATGCCAGTGCGGTCGGGACGCTGTCCGGCGTCAGCCGAAAGACCAGCGCAGCGGTTTCGTCGTCCGGATTGACGAAGCCGTCGACATTGCTGAAGGCGAGGAAATAATCGAAACGCCAGCGCTCGGTCATCGTCTGGCGCTCGCCGATCATGTCCTCGGCTTCGTACTGGCGGCGGTCTTCGGTTTCCGACGCCAGCGGCAGATACTTGTAACGGAAGTAGTCGGCGGTCGGTGGCGTGTCGTCGGGCCAGCTCCAGCCCTCGGCGATATCCTTGCCGCGCATCGGATAGCGCAGTTCGCCTGCCTCCTGCTCGGCTTCCTCGCCGTGTGCCAAGTCGATGTCCACCTCGAAGCACTCGCCGGCTGCCGCCTGCGCAGTGAAGCGCTGATACAGCACCGGGCCGGCATCGGCTGCGACCGAAGCGCTCAGGCAGAGACAAAGGAGTGCGGCAAGGCGGTGGGTCATGGCGTGGCCTGCAGTTGCTTGCGGATTGCCTGGGCGATTGCGGTCGACGTCGTGCCATGGGCAATTTTGTCAGTGATCCGGCCGTTGCCGTCGATCAGGAAAATATCCGCGGTGTGGTCGATGGCGTAGTGGTCGTCGCTGCCGCCAGTATCGGGGCGGTTGTAGAAGACGCCGTAGCGGCGGGCGATCTCGGCCAGCACTGCCGGCTTGCCGGTGGCGCCGATGAAGGCCGGATTGAAGAACTGGACGTACTGCTGCAGGTGCTGCGGCGTGTCGCGCTGTGGGTCGACCGAAACGAACAGGCTGGCGCTCCGCTTCAACTCGTCGGGCTCCAGCTGGGCGAAGGCATCGGCGATGCCGGCCAGCGTCGTCGGGCAGATGTCCGGGCAGGCGGTGTAGCCGAAGGACAGGACCAGCAGCCGGCCGCGGAAATCGGTGAGCGCGACCTTGCCGCTCGCCGTCTCGAGAACGAAATCGCCGCCGGCTGGCAGGCCGGGGCGCGGCACTTCGCGTACCGGCGGTTCGGGGTGCCACCACAGCGCGACGGCGGCGACGGAGAGCGCCAGCAGCAAGGCAATGACGGCGAGGATTCTTTCCTGCATGGTTCGACGATTCACTTTCGATGGCGCCGGCCGGGAGAGCGGCAGTGCGGCGGGATGCCCGGATTGTTGGTCAAGCGTTGGCAAATAAATTTAATCGCCATCAAATTTCCAGGGTTTACCGGCCGGCGACGGTACGGCTCGACGTGATTGTGCGCCGGCCCGACCGCCTGTCCAAGCCTGCGAGAACTGATTGGCAAGACCCGAAAAATCCGGGTGGTCATCGGAATAATCCGAGAAAAATCAGGACGATGACTAATGGACGCCGGGGATTGTGCGGACGATTCTCGGAAAAACCCGACAGATTTAGGATCGATCAATTTTTTTACCGGGGCTGCGGCATACAGTGCGACAAATTGCCGCATCCCCTACGGAAATTGGGGTCAAGGCGATTGGGGGTAAACCTGAATAATTCTGGGAGAACGATGATGAGAGGATTTGCGATCAAGTCGGGCGTGCTGCTGTTGGCGGCGGGTCTTGGTCTTGGAGCGGCGGGCTCGGCCTTTTCGGCGGAATCGCTGCAGGACGTGCTGAAGCGTCGCGGGCTGAGTCAGCAGGATCTGCTGGCGGCGGCAAAGACCTACGTACCGACGGGCAAGCGGGATGAATTCCTGGCGTTCAGTTCGGGCGGCCAGTCGGGTCAGGTGATCGTCTACGGCATTCCGTCGATGCGCATCCTGAAATACATCGGCGTGTTCACGCCGGAACCCTGGCAAGGCTACGGCTTCGACGAGAACTCGAAGGCGGTGCTGAAGCAAGGCTGGATCGACGGCAAGGAAATCACCTGGGGCGACACGCACCACCCGGCGATCTCGGAAACCAACGGCCAGTACGACGGCCAGTTCCTGTTCATCAACGACAAGGCCAACCCGCGCCTGGCAGTGATCGACCTGCGCGACTTCGAAACCAAGCAGATCGTGGTCAATCCGATCTACAAGTCCGAACACGGCGGCGCCTTCGTGACGCCGAACAGCGACTACGTGATCGAAGCCGCGCAATACGCCAGTCCGCTGGAGAACAAGAAGTTCTACCCGCTGGAAGAATTCAACGAGAAGTACCGCGGTGGTGTGACGTACTGGAAGTTTGACCGCAAGGCCGGCCGGATCGACCCGAAGAAATCGTTCTCGGTCGAACTGCCGCCGTACTCGCAGGACTTGTCTGACGCCGGTAAAGGCCCGTCGGATGGCTGGTCGTTCACCAACTCGTTCTGTACCGAACGCTACGTTGGCGGCATCGAGAAGGGCCGTCCGCCGTACGAAGCCGGCTGCTCGGCGAAGGACACCGACTACCTGCACGTGATCAACTGGAAGAAGGCCGCCGAGCTGGTTGCGGCCGGCAAGGCAAAGAAGATCAACGGCCACGACGTGCTGTCGATCGACACGGCAGTCAAGGAAGGCATCCTGTTCCTGATTCCGGAACCGAAGTCGCCGCACGGCGCCGACGTGACGCCGGACGGCAAGTTCATCGTCGTCTCGGGCAAGCTCGACACGCACGTGTCGGTGTATAGCTTCGAGAAAATCCAGGCAGCGATCAAGGCTGGCAAGTTCGAATCGAAGGACCCGTACGGCATTCCGGTCATCGGCATGAAGGACGCGCTGCACACGCAGGTGCAACTGGGCCTGGGCCCCTTGCACACGCAGTTCGACTCGAAGACCTGCGTCGCCTACACGTCGCTGTACGTCGACTCGCAAGTGGCGAAGTGGAACTTCTGCGAAGGCAAGGTGCTGGACAAGATCTCGGTGCACTACAACATCGGTCACCTGATGACGATGGAAGGCGACACGATGGCGCCGAAGGGCCGCTACCTGGTGGCGCTGAACAAGCTGTCGATCGACCGTTTCAACCCGGTTGGCCCGCTGCACCCGCAGAACCACCAGTTGATCGACATCGCCAACGACAAGATGCAGCTCTTGTACGACATGCCGCTGCCGCTGGGTGAGCCGCACTACGTGGTCGCGATCGAAGCCTCGAAGCTGAAGCCGGGCGTGCGCTACAAGGTCGGCACCGACAGCCGCACCGACAAGCCGCATCCGGGTGCCGTTCGTGCAGGTGAAGAGCGGATCGAGAAGAAGGGCAACAAGATCACGGTCTATGGCACCTTGATCCGTTCGCACATCACGCCGGAAACGATCGAAGCCGATGTTGGCGACGAAGTGACGATCCACCTGACCAACCTCGAACGTGCGCAGGACGAGACCCACGGTTTCACGGTGTCTACGTACAACGTGCACGCCTCGGTCGAGCCGGGCAAGACGGTGACGGTGAAGTTCAAGGCTGACAAGGAAGGCGTGTATCCGTACTACTGCACGGAATTCTGCTCGGCGCTGCACCTTGAGATGCAGGGTTACCTGCTGGTGAAGCCGAAGGGCTGGAAGCCGACGAAGACGACGATGGCCAAGGGCAACTACACGGAAACCGATTACAAGGCGACGTTGAAGAAGGTTGTGGACACGCAGGCGGTCATTGATTCGGTGGTGGGTTACATCACGAGCACGAATTTCAAGGACTTCCCGGACGTGGTGGCGATGGTCGAGGATGCGACGGACCAGCTGAACAAGATCAAGGACGCCAAGCAGAAGCATGAAGCGGCTGCGGCACAGAAGGACTGGGAACAGGCCAATCTGTGGGCTGAACAGGTCTGGCAGTACCAGGTCAAGGCGGCCGACATCGGCTTGCGCGCCAAGACCTACCTTGAGCAGAACGGCGCCAAGAAGGTCAAGTAAGCGACCTGAACGGCAAGGCACAAGGGGCAGGAGAAATCTTGCCCCTTTTTTGCCTTTAACCGCCATGACCGCCAAACCATGAAACGCTTCCAGCGCGATTTCCTCCCCTTCACCGGCTGGACCGGCACCTTGCTGGCGCTGGTGGTGTGGTCGGTGCTGGTCACGCTGTCGCTGCTGACGCAGCGCGAACAACTCAATCGTACCGCCGCCGAACTGGCACGCATCGATGCCGTCGCCAACCTGAAGAAGGACATGGCGATCCGCAAGTGGGCGTCCACGGTCGAAGGCGTGTTCATCCGCGAAAAGCGCTTGCCGCCGGTCAACTCACTGGAACAGGAAGAGCGCGTTACCGCCGTGCGTTACACCGGCGAACAATTCACGCTGGTCACGGTGACGCCGATGCACCTGCTGCTGGCCATCCAGGGCATGACCAACCAGGAATTTGGTTCGCGCGAGCGGCTGACGTCGAAGCAGCTGCGCAATCCCGACAACGCGCCCGACGAATGGGAAAAAAAGGCACTTGAGCAACTTGGACGCGGGGCCACGATCGTCACCCAGTCGCTGCCGAAAAAGGGCGGGCACGGGCTGATGCGGGCAATGATCCCGATGCAGATGGAAAAGGAATGCCTGGAGTGCCATCGCGACACGCTGATTCCCGTCGGCGGCCTGCGCGGCGGTGCCACCGTTTCGATCGACCTGAATACCTACCGTACCGCCCAGGAACCGACCTGGCGGACGATCCAGTACTGGCATGCCGGTATCTGGCTGCTCGGGCTGGCCACCATCCTGCTGCTGCACCGGGTTTTTGTCCGGCGTAGCGCCGAGCAGCAACGCCAGGACCAGATGCGCCGGGAAAACGAGGCAGCCTTTGCGGCGATGGCCGAGGGCGCGGTGATCACCGACGCCGACGGCGACATTCTCTGGGTCAACGATGCTTTTTGCCGGATTTCCGGCTACGAGCGGAGCGAAGTGATCGGGCGCAATCCCCGCCTGCTCAAGTCCGGCGTCCATGACAAGGATTTTTATACCCGGCTGTGGCAGCAACTGAAGACAGCCGGCCACTGGCGCGGCGAAATCTGGAACCGGCGCAAGAGTGGCGAAGTGTTTCCGGAAGAAATCTCGATGCAGGCGCTGCGTGGACCGGATGGCCGGATCCGCCGCTACATCTCGATCTTTTCCGACATCACCCAGCGCAAGAAAAGCGAAGACGAACTGGCGGCCTATCGCGAACAGCTGGAGGAACTGGTGCGCCAGCGGACCGAGGAACTGACGGTGGCGCGCGATGCGGCCGAGGCGGCGAACCGCAGCAAGTCGCTGTTCCTCGCCAACATGAGCCACGAACTGCGCACGCCGCTGAATGCGGTGATCGGCTTCTCCAAGCTGATGGCCGGCGATCCCAGCCTGTCGCCGGCGCGCCAGGACAACCTGCAGATCATCAGTCATTCGGGCGAGCATCTGCTGACGCTGATCAATGACGTGCTGGAACTCTCGAAGATCGAGTCCGGCAAGATGGAAATGCGACCGGAGGAAGTCGACCTGCCGGAACTCCTCGGTCAGGTTGTCGACATGATGAGCCTGCGCGCCGACGAAGGCGGGCTCGACCTGCGCCTGGAAACCGTGCATTTGCCGACGTTGGTCCTGCTCGACCCCGGCATGCTGCGCCAGGTATTGCTCAACCTGCTGTCGAATGCCGTCAAGTTCACCCCGGCCGGCGAGGTCGTCGTCCGCGTCAGCGCGCAGCCGATCGATGCGGCGACGGTGCGCCTCGAATTCAGCGTCCGCGACAGCGGCATCGGCATCGGGCTCGAAGACCAGGCGCGCATCTTTTCCTCGTTCGAGCAGGTCGGCCCGGCGCATCACGGCGGCACCGGCCTCGGCCTGACCATCAGCCGGCGCTACGTGCAGCTGATGGGCGGTGAACTGGCGGTGCGTTCGGCGCCGGGCGAGGGCGCCGATTTCCACTTCGCCATGCCGGTGCCGGTGATCGCCGTGCCCGATGGCGTGGGCAAGATCCGGCCGGTGCAGCTGGCGCCGCTGCAGACAGCGCGTCAGGTGCTGCTGGTCGACGACAGTCGCGATGGTCGCCTGTTGTTGCGCAGCATGCTCGAACCGCTGGGTTTCGTCATCCGCGAGGCTGGCAGCCTGGGGGCGGCGCGGGCGGCGCTGGCCGCGGCGCCGGTCGATGTCGTCGTGCTCGACTGGTACCTGCCGGACGGCGAGGGCATCGCCTTGCTCGGCGAAATCAAGGGCGCTGCCGGTGGCCCTGCGGTCATCATGCTGACCGCCAATGCCCTGGCGGAAACCCGCAACGCGGCGCTGGTCGCCGGTGCCGACGGTTTCCTCAGCAAGCCGCTGGCCGATGGCGATCTCTATCACCTGCTGGCCCGCCTGCTCGATCTGCCGCTGGTCGAGCAGTCCCGCCGGCCGGCGGTTTTTGGCGAAATCCGGCTGTCGACCGCAGCACGCGACGAATTGACGCCAGCCGAACGGCTGGCCCTTGAACAGGCAGCGATTGCCCTCAGCCCGTCGGAAATCGACCGGGCCATCGGCCAGATCGGCCAGCGCCTGCCGGAACTGGCAGCGACGCTGAGCACGCTGGCCCGCGCCCGGCAATACCAGGCGCTGTGGGACTGGCTGGAAATCACCGGGAGTGAAACATGAGCGAAATCACCGAAAAACTGCCGGACAAACCGGCCAGCGATAGCGTCCGGCCGGCCGAAATCCTGATCGTCGACGACACGCCGGGCTCGTTGCAGTTGCTCAACGACCTGCTCACCGGCGCCGGCTATGTCGTCCGCGTCGCCAGCGAGGCGCGGATGGCGCTGCATTCAGCCAAGGCCCGGCCGCCAGAACTGATCCTGCTCGACGTGCGGATGCCCGGCATGGATGGCTACGAACTCTGTCAGCGGCTGAAGGGCGACGCCGCGACCCGCGACATCCCGGTGATCTTCCTGTCGGCGCTGCGCGAAACCGGCGACAAGGTGCGCGGCTTCACGCTGGGTGCGGTCGACTACATCGGCAAGCCGTTTCAGCCCGAAGAGGTGCTGGCCCGGGTGAAAACCCACGTCGAACTGTACCGGCTGCAGACCCGGCTGGAAGAACAGGTCGAATTGCGTTCCGGGCAGTTGCGCGTTTCCGCCCGGCAGTTGCGCGAATCGCGCCGCCGCCTGCAGGAACTGACGGCTTTCCTGCAGAGCGTGCGCGAGGACGAACGGACCAGCATCGCACGTGAATTGCATGATGAGCTCGGCCAGGCGCTGACCGCGCTGCGCATCGACATCGGCTGGTTGCGCAAGCACTGCGGCGTGCTCGGCAGCACGGTTGTCGAGCGTGCCGATTCGGCCTACGCGCTGGTCGAGCACACCGTCGATTCGCTGCGCCGCATTTCCGAAGGCTTGCGTCCGGGCATGCTCGACGTGCTCGGCCTGTGCGCCGCGCTCGAACATCTCGCCGGCCAGTTTGCCGAGCGTTCGGGCATCGCCTGCGAATTTGCCGCCGACCGCGACGAATATGCGCTGCCGGAAAACGGTGCCATCACTGCCTTCCGGGTTGTCCAGGAAGCCTTGACCAACGTCGCCCGCCATGCCGGCGCAAGCCGTGTCTGGATTGACCTCGGCTGTGCCGGCGGCCGCTTGCGCATCAGCGTGCGCGACGACGGCAGCGGCTTCGACACCGAATTGCCGCGCCAGGGCTTCGGCCTGCTCGGCATGCGCGAGCGCGTGCTGATGCTGGGCGGCGAAATCACCATCGACGGCAACAACGGAACACAAGTTGTCGTCAGCCTGCCAATGAACACGGGAGAAACAGCATGATCCGCATCCTGATTGCCGACGACCACGACATCCTGCGCGCCGGTCTGCGCCACATCCTTGCCGACTCGCCGGACATCGTCGTCGGCGGCGAGGCAACCAACGGCATCGAAGCCGTGTCGATGCTGCGCAAGGAGCACTGGGATACGCTGGTGCTGGACCTGACGATGCCGGGGAGAAACGGCATCGAACTGATCAAGCAGGTGCGCAGCGAGTTTCCGCGCCTGCCGATCCTGATCCTCAGCATGCACAAGGAAGACATCTACGCGGTGCGCGCGCTGAAGGCCGGCGCTGCCGGCTACCTGTGCAAGGACAACGCCGAGGCCTTCCTCGCCGAGGCCATCCGCAAGGTGCATGCCGGCGGCCTGTTCATCAACCGCAGCGTCGCCGAGCGCCTGACCATGGACATCCTGCAGGGACGCCATGCCGAACTGCCGCATAACCGGCTGACCGACCGCGAGCACCAGATCTTCCTGCTCATCGTCCAGGGCATGGGCGTTTCGGAAATCGGCCGCCACCTCAATCTCAGCGTCAAGACGGTGAGCACGCACAAGGCCAGCATCCAGGCCAAGATGGATCTGGCCAACACCGCCGAGCTGGTGCGCTACGCCGTCGAAAACCATCTCGTCGAAGGCGCCACGCCGCATCCCGGTTAGAGCCCGGCTACTTCGCCTAGGAATATTCCGATCCGGCGTAGTCGCTTCTCCCATGGGCTTTATCGGCATTCGTCACGTTATGACGAACTCCTGATCCGCGCAGAATTGCGACAAATTGCCGCAGTCCTCCCTTGGAAGGGGGGGTAGGGCGATTGGGGGCAGGAACCGAATTTTATGGGAGAAGAGAGATGAGGACATTAGCGATCAAGTCGGGCGTGCTGCTGTTGGCGGCGGGTCTTGGTCTTGGAGCGGCGGGCTCGGCCTTTTCGGCGGAGTCGCTGCAGGACGTGCTGAAGCGTCGCGGGCTGAGTCAGCAGGATCTGCTGGCGGCGGCAAAGACCTACGTACCGACGGGCAAGCGGGATGAATTCCTGGCGTTCAGTTCGGGCGGTCAGTCGGGTCAGGTAATCGTCTACGGCATTCCGTCGATGCGCATCCTGAAGTACATCGGCGTGTTCACGCCGGAACCCTGGCAAGGCTACGGCTTCGACGAGAACTCGAAGGCGGTGCTGAAGCAAGGCTGGATCGACGGCAAGGAAATCACCTGGGGCGACACGCACCACCCGGCGATCTCGGAAACCAATGGCCAGTACGACGGCCAGTTCCTGTTCATCAACGACAAGGCCAACCCGCGCCTGGCAGTGATCGACCTGCGCGACTTCGAAACCAAGCAGATCGTGGTCAATCCGATCTACAAGTCCGAACACGGCGGCGCCTTCGTGACGCCGAACAGCGACTACGTGATCGAAGCCGCGCAATACGCCAGTCCGCTGGAGAACAAGAAGTTCTACCCGCTGGAAGAATTCAACGAGAAGTACCGCGGTGGTGTGACGTACTGGAAGTTTGACCGCAAGGCCGGCCGGATCGACCCGAAGAAATCGTTCTCGGTCGAACTGCCGCCGTACTCGCAGGACTTGTCTGACGCCGGTAAAGGCCCGTCGGACGGCTGGTCGTTCACCAACTCGTTCTGTACCGAACGCTACGTTGGCGGCATCGAGAAGGGGCGTCCGCCGTACGAAGCCGGCTGCTCGGCGAAGGACACCGACTACCTGCACGTGATCAACTGGAAGAAGGCCGCCGAACTGGTTGCGGCCGGCAAGGCAAAGAAGATCAACGGCCACGACGTGCTGTCGATCGACACGGCAGTCAAGGAAGGCATCCTGTTCCTGATTCCGGAACCGAAATCGCCGCACGGCGCCGACGTGACGCCGGACGGCAAGTTCATCGTCGTCTCGGGCAAGCTCGACACGCACGTGTCGGTGTATAGCTTCGAGAAAATCCAGGCAGCGATCAAGGCTGGCAAGTTCGAATCGAAGGACCCGTACGGCATTCCGGTCATCGGCATGAAGGACGCGCTGCACACGCAGGTGCAACTGGGCCTGGGCCCCTTGCACACGCAGTTCGACTCGAAGACCTGCGTCGCCTACACGTCGCTGTACGTCGACTCGCAAGTGGCGAAGTGGAACTTCTGCGAAGGCAAGGTGCTGGACAAGATCTCGGTGCACTACAACATCGGTCACCTGATGACGATGGAAGGCGACACGATGGCGCCGAAGGGCCGCTACCTGGTGGCGCTGAACAAGCTGTCGATCGACCGTTTCAACCCGGTTGGCCCGCTGCACCCGCAGAACCACCAGTTGATCGACATCGCCAACGACAAGATGCAGCTCTTGTACGACATGCCGCTGCCGCTGGGTGAGCCGCACTACGTGGTCGCGATCGAAGCCTCGAAGCTGAAGCCGGGCGTGCGCTACAAGGTCGGCACCGACAGCCGCACCGACAAGCCGCATCCGGGTGCCGTTCGTGCAGGTGAAGAACGGATCGAGAAGAAGGGCAACAAGATCACGGTGTATGGCACCTTGATCCGTTCGCACATCACGCCGGAAACGATCGAAGCCGATGTTGGCGACGAAGTGACGATCCACCTGACCAATCTTGAGCGGGCGCAGGACGAGACCCACGGCTTCACGGTGTCTACGTACAACACGCACGCCTCGGTCGAGCCGGGCAAGACGGTGACGGTGAAGTTCAAGGCTGACAAGGAAGGCGTGTATCCGTACTACTGCACGGAATTCTGCTCGGCGCTGCACCTTGAGATGCAGGGTTACCTGCTGGTGAAGCCGAAGGGCTGGAAGCCGACGAAGACGACGATGGCCAAGGGCAACTACACGGAAACCGATTACAAGGCGACGTTGAAGAAGGTTGTGGACACGCAGGCGGTCATTGATTCGGTGGTGGGTTACATCACGAGCACGAACTTCAAGGACTTCCCGGACGTGGTGGCGATGGTCGAGGATGCGACGGACCAGCTGAACAAGATCAAGGACGCCAAGCAGAAGCATGAAGCGGCTGCGGCACAGAAGGACTGGGAACAGGCCAATCTGTGGGCTGAGCAGGTCTGGCAGTACCAGGTCAAGGCAGCCGACATCGGCCTGCGCGCCAAGACCTACCTCGAGCAGAACGGCGCCAAGAAGGTCAAGTAATCCACCGTTTTGATCTGCCTTAAGGCCAAGCAAGGGGGGCGGCCGGAAACTGCCCCCATCACATCCAAAGGAAGTTCCATGAAAAAAATCCTCGTATTGATCGCCGGCGTCATTGCCGCCAGCGGTGCCTTCGCTTCCGAAGAGGGCGCCAAGCTGTATGCCGAGAAGACCTGTGTTGCCTGCCACGGCAAGGACGGCAAGAAGACGCTGACCCCGCAGTATCCGAAGATCGCCGGTCAGAACGCCGCTTACGCCGAACAACAGATGAAGGACATCAAGAGCGGTGCCCGCGCCAATGGCCAGGCTGCCGCGATGAAGGGTGTCATGCATCTGGTCAGCGATGCCGAGATCAAGATCCTGGCCGAGCACCTGGCGTCGATGAAGTAAGCCGCATATTCAGAATAGAGAGAGGGAAAACCATGATCAAGAAAGCAATCGCACTGGTCCTGACCGCCGTGCTGCTGCCAAGTACCATCGCCTTTGCCGGGCCGCCCGCCCCGAAGGCTTCTGGCATCGAGTCGAAGGACTACCAGTGGGCGAAGATGGAAGGTGAACTCAAGGCCGCGCTGGATGCCAAGGGCACCGCCAAAGACGGCGAAGAAGGTTACGAAATCTGCGGCGCCTGCCACCTGCCGAGCGGCGCCGGTCGTCCTGACGGCACCTTCCCGCAGCTGGCCGGCCAGCACACTACCGTGCTGATCAAGCAGATGGCCGACATCCGCATGGGCCTGCGCGACAACCCGACGATGTACCCGTTCGCCAAGGAACTGGTCGATCCGCAGGAACTCGCGAACGTCGCCGCCTACATCGAGAAGTTGTGTATCCCGACCGACCATGGCCAGTACGAAGGCGCCGACGCCGCCGCCCAGATCGCCAAGGGCAAGGACCTCTACGAGAAGCAGTGCGTCGAGTGCCACGGCAAGAACGGCGAGGGCAAGAAGGAAAAGTTCTACCCGGTGATCGCCGGCCAGCACTACAAGTACCTGCTGCGCCAGATGACCGAAATCCGCGACGGCCATCGCCGCAATGCGAATCCGGACATGGTCAAGGTCATCAAGCCCTACACCAACGAGCAACTGGTGGCGATTTCTGCCTATCAGTCCAGCTTGAAGATGCCGGGCGCGATGTGCAAGCCGAAGGCCAAGAAGTAAGCCGCTGTAAAACCACGCAGACAAGAAGCTGAAGAATCAGCCTGTTGCGAAGCCGCCTGCCTGTGGCAGGCGGTATCTGCCCGATTGGCGCGGGCCAGAAGAGAGAAGAAGGGTAGTCACATGGAGAAACAGAACCGCATCGTCGCCGGCCTCAGCCTCATTTCGCTGATCTGCCTGATCGCTGCCTATTTTGCCCCGATCTGGTGGGTGTCGCTGACGGCACCGAATTATCCCGAGGATGCCTTCCCCGATGGCATCCGCATCCATTTCCATTTCGATGGTGTCTATAACGGCTGCAAGGCGGCCGGCAAGGGCACCCGGATGGCTGCCGAAGTGATCCAGAAGGATCTTTCGCACGAGGACGAGCGCTGGAATCCCATCCTCGATCCGCAGAAGCAGAATCTGGACATGAAGGCCGAAGGCCTCGACTGCGTCCATGAAATGAACACCATCAACCATTATGTCGGGATGTTCCCGATCGCCTCCGGTGCGCCGGTGGAGAAGCCACTGGCCAAGTTCTTCTTCGGTTTCTTCGGCGTCATGCTACTGGCCTTTGCCGTGCCGCGCAAAAAGCCGCGTCTGGCGGTGTTGACCGCAGGATTTGCTGCAGTTGCCGCGTGGATGCTGGTCGACCAGTTCGTCATGGGCAAGCTCGCCGCTCACGTCGCCCACTACATGACCGAGACCGCGACCTTCTTCAACGAGCCGGACAAGATCAAGGCCTGGGGCGACAACGTGCACCTGGCGTCGCAGATCGTCATCTTCGGCCTGATCGCGGTGATGGGCATCGTCATCGCCGGCGTGGCCAGGCTGCGCAGTTTCCAGTTGCTGATGGCGCTGGTGCCGGCGCTGCTGCCGGTGTTCTTCGTCATCACCTACTCGGCCTGGCTGTGGTTCTTCGGCCACAACATGCATCCCTGGGGCGCCTTCACGGTCAAACCCTTCATGCCGACGGTCTTCGGTGAAGGCAAGGTCGCGCAGTTCTCCACCTACTCGTACCCGTACTGGGGTTACGGTCTGCTGGTAGCGATCTTCGTCTGCATGATGCTGGCCCTGCTGATCCGCCGCAAGCAATTGCGGGAGAATCCGGAACAGGAGTAAGCCCGTGAAAACCACGTCGAGACTGATGCGGACGGCGCTGGCGCTGACTCTGCTGGGGACGGCCACGCTTGGCCAGAGCGAGCAGGAATTTGCCGCCAACGCCGACCTGAGCACGGCGCCGCGGGTGACCATCGACCGGCCGAAGCCGACCTTCATGCTGATGCAGCGCGACAAGCGCATCCATGGCCTGAAGCCCTTCCAGGATCTGGTCGACAAGGCTGAGCCGGGCAGTGTGCTGAAGCCGCCGCCCGGCGTCTATGCCGGGCCGGTGACGATCGACAAGCCGCTGACCATCGATGGCGGCGGCCAGGTCACCATCGACGCCGGCGACAAGGGCACGGTGATGATCCTCAATGCCGCCAATTCGGTATTGCGCGGTTTGCACCTGACCGGCTCGGGCGATTCGCACGACACCGACGATTCCTGTCTCGACGTCCGTGGCCACGACAACCTGGTCGAGGACATCGTTGCCGACAACTGCCTGTTCGGCATCGACCTGAAGCAGGTCAGCAACAGCACCGTGCGCCGGAACAAGATCAGCTCCAAGGATCTCGAACTCGGCGTGCGCGGCGACGGCCTGCGCCTGTGGTACAGCCACGACAACCTGATCGAGGGCAACGAGATCATCGACTCGCGCGACATGGTGGCCTGGTATTCGCATCGCAACCGTTTCGTCGACAACCTCGGCCGGCGCAGCCGCTACTCGATCCATTTCATGTTTGCCAACGACAACATCGTCGACCGCAACCGTTTTTACGACAACGCCGTCGGCGTCTACTTCATGTACACCGAAGGCGGCGCAGCGACCAACAACATCATCTCGCACGCCACCGGCGCCACCGGCATGGGCATCGGCTTCAAGGAAGCTTCGGGCACGTTGATCGAGAACAACGAGATCATCTACTGCGGCATCGGCATCGGTTCCGACCTGTCGCCGTTCCAGCCCGACAGCACGATCGAGGTGCGCAACAACCGCCTGGCCTACAACGGCATCGGCATCCAGTTCAACAGCGAAACCGGCGGCAACAACATGCGCAGCAACGTCTTCGAGGGCAATCTGACGCAGGTGGCTTACGGCGGTCGCAGCGACAACCAGGCGAAGAATTACTGGGAAGGCAATTACTGGGACGACTACCAGGGTTTCGACCGCAACGGCGACGGTGTCGGCGACGGCACGCACGAGTTGTATTCGTGGGCCGACCAGATCTGGATCGAACTGCCGATGGCGCGTTTCTTCCGCAGCTCGCCGGTACTCGAACTGCTCGATTTCCTCGAACGCCTGGCGCCGTTCTCGGCGCCTGACCTGATCCTGCGCGATGAAAAGCCGCTGTTCTTCAAGCCGGAACGGAGGGCTCTGTCATGAGCGAAAACGAACCCAGGCCGGCGGCGCACAAGCCGGCAATGTCGATCGAGAAGGCGCAGAAGGCACGGCGCAAATTCCTGCAATCGGTGGGCTTGACCGCAGGTATCGTCGGCATCTCGCTGCTCGGTTACATCCCGGTGACCAGCGCCCGCACAACGCGCCTGCGCCCGCCCGGCGCGCTCGACGAAGCCGATTTCCTCTCATCCTGCATCAAGTGCGGCCAGTGCGTGCAGGTCTGCCCGGTGGCGGCGATCAAGCTTGGCGACATCGATGATGGCTTCGGCCTCGGCGTGCCCTACATCGCCGCCCGCGACCAGGCCTGCGATTTTTCCTGCGATGCGGTGCAGTGCATCCTGGCCTGTCCGACCGGCTCGCTGACTTACCACAAGCCCGATTTCCTCGGCGTCCGCGCCGGTGCGCCGCTGGCGCATGCGCCGATCCTGAAGGCCAAGGAAAACGATGCCGAACCCAGCCTGAACCTGAAGGAACGCTTCGGCGTCGCCCGGTTGGCCCGGCCGGAATCCTGTCTGGCTGTGCAGGGCAAGGGCTTCAAGGGACAGGCGCGCGGCCCGGCGTTCAAAGGCGAGATGCGCTACGTCGACGTCGACCGCTGGGCACCGATCCCCGTGCGCGACCACCCGTATGAGCGCGACATCTGCGATCTCTGCGTCACTGAATGCCCGATCAAGGATGCCATTTCGCTGCAGCCTTTCGTCAACGAAGCCGGTGACCAGCGTTTCATGCCGGTCGTCCAGGAACAATGCGTCGGCTGCGGCGTCTGCGAGATGATCTGCCCGGTCGAGCCGGCAGCCATCGTCGTCGATGCCCAGGCCGTCTGGAAGGGGGCCGCGCGATGAGCCGCTACCTCGATCTGCTCAAGGGCATGCTCGGCGCCGCGCCGAAGCGGCCGGAAAAAGTGTCGGAAAAAGTGCAGAAGATCATGTTCCTCAAGTACGAGGACAAGGATCGCTACATCAAGGAAAAACTGCACGCGCGCGACCATCACATCGTCAGCCACAAGTGGCGGAACCGCCGCTGGGCGGTGCTGATCGCGACCAACCTGCTGTTCGTCTTCAGTTTCTGGCTTGATATCCAGATCCTCGAAGGCGCGCTGACTGCGTCGCGCTTCGTCGGTTTCCACCTGATCGACCTGAACTCGGCGCTGCACGTGATGCTCGCCCACAAGCACATCATCGTGAACCTGTTCATCGGTACCTTCACGGTCTTCCTGCTGTGGGTGCTGCTCGGCGGGCGCAGTTTCTGTTCCTGGGTCTGCCCTTACCACCTGCTCGCCGAATGGACGGAAAAACTGCATTTGTGGCTGGTCGACCGCAAGATCGTCACCGACCACGAATTCCATCGCGGCACGCGTACGGTGTTCTGGCTGCTCTTCGCGCTGCTGTCGGTGGTCACCGGCTACACCATCTTCGAGACCATCTCGCCGACCGGCATCCTGTCGCGGGCGCTGATCTACGGGCCGGGGCTGGCGCTGGGCTGGATTTTCCTGCTGCTGCTGTTCGAAGTCTTCTGGTCGCGCCGTGCCTGGTGCCGCTATGTCTGCCCGATCGGCCTGACCTACGGTGCGGTCGGCGCGCTGTCGCCGCTGCAGATCACCTACCACGTCGAGCACTGCTTCCACGAGGGCGATTGCCGCAAGGTCTGCCTCGTTCCGCATGTTCTCGACGTGACGGTCAAGGGCCGTGCTGCCGAGGAAACGCTCGGCCTGGGACCGGACTGCACGCGCTGTGGCCTGTGCGTCGATATCTGCCCGACCGGCGCGCTGCGCTACGAGGTCAAGGGTTTGTCGAAACTCTTGTGATTTTTGATCCAGATTCAAAGTGGACCGCAAACGTCCCGCCTAAAATCGAACCCATGATCCAGTTCAAGAACCTCAGCAAGTCCTTCCGCCGCGCCAGCGTCCTCAACGGCATCGATCTCGAGATCGGCATCGGCGAGCGTGTCGCACTGATCGGCTCGAACGGCGCCGGCAAGACCACGTTGATCCGCTGCCTGCTCGGCGAATACGACCATCAGGGCGAAGTCCGCATCGACGGCCTCGACCCGCGTGCCAACCGAACTGCGGTGCTTGGCAAGATCGGCTTCGTGCCGCAGCTGCCGCCGCCGCTGAAGATGCCGGTCGGCCAGTTGATCGATTTCTCGGCGGCCCTGTGCAAGACCGATCCGGCGCGCATCCACGCCATCGGCAAGCGGCTCGGGCTTGATGTTGACGGCATCCTGGCGCGGCAGTTCGTGCGCCTGTCCGGCGGCATGAAGCAGAAGCTGCTGATCGCCATCGCGCTCGGCCGCGACGCCCGCCTGCTGATCATGGACGAGCCGGCCGCCAACCTCGATCCGGAAGCGCGCAAGATATTCTTCGACCTGCTGGCCGAACGCCTGAACGACGCGACGATGATCATTTCCAGCCACCGCCTCGACGAGGTCTCGTCGCTGGTCAACCGGGTCATCGAGATGGACATGGGCAAGGTCGTCATCGACGACAAGGTTGCCGACGACGCGACGCTGACCGACGTGCTCGCCTGCCGCATCGTCCTCAAGCGCTTCGAGCCGGCGTTCGCCAGGGCCGTCGAAGGCTGGCAGCTGGTGCCCGACGCCGAGCAGCTGGTCTGGCAGGGCGGCATCGCCGGCCCGGATCGCCTGCGTTTCCTCGGCATCGTGTCGCGCTACACGGCGCTGGTCAGCGACTTGTCGCTGCGCGAGGCCTGAAATGTGCGGCAATCCTGCGGTCGACCGCAATAATCGGCGAAATTTCATCAGCCGCCTCGGCGCCGGCGGCCTGCTGCTGACGCCGCTGGCGGCGCTGATCGCCGGCTGCGGCAAGAAGGGCAACTGGCCCGAGGGCATGGCCGAGATCAAGTGGGACCGCGATACCTGCGTGCGCTGCAACATGGTCATCTCCGACCGCCGCTTCGCCGCCCAGATGCGCGGCGGCCCGAACGACACCGTCTTCAAGTTCGACGACGTCGGCTGCCTGATCTTCTGGCAGAAGGAAAAGGCCAACAAGTACCCGTGGCTGGCCGACGCCGCCACCCGCATCTGGCTCGCCGACTACGACAGCAAGAGCCGCGAGGAGATGCGCTGGCTCGACCCGAAGCGCGCTTATTTCGTTACCCGCAGTTCGCCGATGGGCTACAACTTCGCCGCCGTTTCGGCGCCGCTGGCCGGCGCGCTGGACTTCACCGATACCCGCCAGCACGTACTGGCCAAGGGCAAATAACATGAATCAACTGTGGTTGACCGCAAAACTCGATATCGTCGAATCGCTGCGTGCGCGCTGGTTCCAGATTTACACGCTGGTTTTCGGCGGCATCGTTGCGCTGCTCTTCGTCTTCGGCCTGACCGAATCGCGCGTGCTCGGCTTCATCGGCCTGTCGCGCCTGCTGGTCACCTACATCCAGCTGACCATGGCGATCCTGCCGATCTTCGTGCTGATCACCACCGTCCGCTCGGTTGCCGGCGACCGCGAGGCCGGCGTCTTCGAATACCTGCTGTCGTTGCCGGTAGCGTTGCAGGCCTGGTTCTGGGGCAAGTTCCTCGGCCGCTACATCGTCGTCTTCGCGCCGGTCTTCCTGGCCATGCTCGGTGCGGTGATCTGGGCCAGCATCGTCGACATCGAAGTGCCGTGGAACATGTTCGCCTATTACACCGGCCTGCTGGCGGTGATGGCGCTGTGCTTCCTCGGCATCGGCATGCTCATCTCGGCGGTGGCGCGCAGCACCGACATGGCACAGGGCGCCGCCTTCATGATCTGGCTGGTGCTGCTGCTCTTCCTTGACCTGATCCTGCTCGGCGTGATGATCCAGGGCCGCGTCGATCCGGAAATCGCCGTCACGCTGGCACTGGTCAATCCGCTGCAGGTCTTCCGCACCGCCGCGCTGGCGATGTTTGACCCGCAACTGATCGTGCTCGGCCCGTCGGCCTACGTCATCCTCGACCTGTTTGGCGCCGACGGCTTCCGCCTCTTCGCGCTGGCCTACCCGGCGGCGCTCGGCATCGGTTCGGCGGCGCTCGGTTACTTCCTGTTCCGCCGCGGAGATTTGTTGTGATCGCCCGGGGCAGGGCGCTGCTGCTGGCCGCCGGCTTGCTGCTGTCAGCGGGGGCATTCGCTGCTGACACGGCCGGGCTGTTCAGTAGCACGATGAACGCTACCGACGGCCAGCCGGTGGCGCTGGAGAAGTTTCGCGGCAAACCGCTGATCGTCAATTTCTGGGCCCGCTGGTGTCCGCCGTGCCGCAAGGAAATCCCGGAACTGGCAAAGCTGCAGACCGAGTTTGCCGGGCGCGGGCTGACGGTGCTCGGCATCGCCATCGAAGAAGATGGCGCTGCGGTGCAGGAGTTCGCCAACGCCTACGACGTCAATTACCCGATGGTCGTCGACAAGAAAAAAGGCATCTGGCTGATGCAGAACCTTGGCAACAGCCAGGCCGGGCTGCCATTCACGCTGCTGATCGATCGCCGGGGCAATATCGTGCTGCGCAAGATGGGGCTGTTTACCCGCGCCGATTTCGACGCTGCCGCCGAGGCGCTGCTGAAGTGACCGTGGCCGGCGTGGCACCCGTATAATCGGCCGCTGACCATGATCGATACCCTCTTTCTCCCGCTGGCTCTGGCCTTCATCATGTTTTCGCTCGGCCTGGCGCTGCGCGTGGACGATTTTCGCGCCGTGCTCGGCAAGTGGCGCGGGCTGGGTATCGGGCTGTTCGGCCAGATTTTCCTGGTGCCGCTGATTGCGGCCATGATCGGCCTCGGTCTTGGCTTGTCCGAGCCGATGCTGCTCGGCCTGCTGATCATCGCCGCCTGTCCGGGTGGTGTCAGTTCCGCCTTCATCACGCATCTGGCCCGCGGCGACACGGCGCTGTCGTTGATCATGACGGTGATCAGCAGCCTGCTCGCATTGCTGACGCTGCCTTTCATCATTAACGCCGTCATGGCCTGGCAGACCGGCGGCGTGCCGGCGGACGCAATGTTCCAGCCGACCGACCTGCCGCTTGGCAAACTGCTCGGCGGCGTGCTGCTGGTGACGACGCTGCCGATCCTGCTCGGCATGTTCCTGCGCCTCAAGCTGCAACTGGTCGGCGAACGTGGTGAGCGCGTCATCAGCAAGATCGCCACCGGCTTCTTCGTCGCCATCGTCATCGTCACCTTCGTTTCGCACCGTGAAACCATCCTCAACGGCCTGCCCCAGGTCGGTACCGCCACCGTCCTGCTCAATGTGCTGACCATGCTTGGCGGGGCACTGCTCGCCTGGGCCGCCAACCTGCACCGCCGCGAAACCATCGCCATCGCGCTCGAATGCGGCCTGCAGAACGCAGGTCTCGGCATCTTTGTCGCGCTGTCCTTGTTCGAACGCCCCGAACTCGCCATTCCCAGCGTGGTTTATGCATTGACGATGAACATTGGCGCCATCGCCTTCCTGCTTGTTGTCCGTAGCCGGCGCTCGGCGGGCTGGGTCGCCGTGCCTTGATGCAGCCTGCTTCGGCGGCTGTTTCATGCGACGGAAGTGTTGACGCTGAAGCATTATTGTTCCCTAATGAAGCTTCAGGGGGCGTAGTAAAAAAATGACTGATTCACCAGAGAGCACTGGAGGGGAAACTGCGCCGGATCAAACCGATCTGCTGCAGTCGTTGACCGCCTGGCAGCAAGCCATCCTTCAGGGGGCAAATTTCTCCATCATCGCCACCGATGAGAACGGGGTGATCGTCAGCTTCAACCCGGCAGCCGAGCGCATGCTCGGCTATTCGGCGGACGAGATGATCGGCAAGATGACGCCGGGCGTGTTGCACGACCCGGAAGAACTCGCTGATCGCGCCCGGGAACTGTCTGAAGAACTGGGTACCGTTGTTGCTCCCGGCTACGCTACGTTCGTGACCAAGGCGAACCTGGGCATTGCCGAAGAGCGCGAATGGACCTACCTGCGCAAGGATGGCTCGCGTCTGCCGGTGCTGTTGTCGGTGACGGCACTGCGCCGGCCGGACCACACGATTCTGGGCTATCTCGGCATCGCGGTCGATATCACCGAACGCAAGCGCCTCGAACAGGCCATCGCCGCAGCCCAGGCACGCGAAGTCGGGCAGTACGAGCAGCGCCTGCGCCTGTCGAACAAGGTGTTCGAATACAGTTCGGAAGCCATCATGGTGACTGACGCCGACTCGCGCATCATCAACGTCAACCCGGCATTCACCGGCCTGACCGGATACCGCGCCGACGAAGTGATCGGCAAGACGCCAAGTATCCTGAGTTCCGGCAAGCATGACCGGAATTTTTACGAGGCGATGTGGCAGAACCTGCTGACCGATGGTCAGTGGGCCGGTGAAGTCTGGGACCGGCGCAAGGACGGGTCGATCTATCCGAAATGGACCGTGATCAACGCCGTTCGCGAAAACGGCGTGACCACCCATTATGTTGCGCTGTTCTCCGACATCTCCGAACGCAAGGAACACGAGGAACGCATCAACTACCTGGCGCGTCACGACCATCTTACCGGGCTGCCGAACCGCCTGATGTTTCATGAGCGCATGCAGCACGCGCTGGCCCGGGCGGAGCGGAACAGCAACCGGCTGGCGCTGGTCTTCATCGATCTCGACCGGTTCAAGAACATCAACGATTCGCTCGGTCATTTTTTCGGCGATCAGTTGCTGATCCAGACGGCACAGCGCCTGCGTTCCGGCGTTCGGGTTTCCGACACCGTCGCACGCCTTGGGGGCGACGAATTCCTCGTCGTTCTGGAAAATGTCGGCGACCAGAACCGTTGTGCGCAACTGCTTGTCCATCTGCACGAACGGCTGGAGCAGCCCTACCGGATCGAAGAGGCAGTCATCCACGCCCCACCATCGATCGGCGTGGCACTTTACCCGGATGATGGAGCCGATATCGTGACGCTGATGCGCCATGCCGATACCGCGATGTACCAGGTCAAGGCCAAGGGTCGTAACGGCTGGTCGTTCTATGCGCCACGCATGAACGACGAGGTGCAGGAGCGTATCGTGCTGGAGCGCGACCTCCGGCTGGCGCTGGCGCGTGGCGAGTTCGTGCTGCATTACCAGCCGCAATGGGATCTGACCAATGATTGCCTGTTCGGCTGGGAGGCGCTGGTGCGCTGGCAGCACCCGCAACGCGGCCTGGTTCCGCCGGACAAGTTCATTCCCATTGCCGAAGAGACCGGGTTGATCGTTCCGCTGGGTGACTGGGTGCTGGAAACCGCCTGCCGGGAAATCCGTGACTGGGAGCAGGAAGGCCTGGGCAGTTACCGCATCGCCATCAATCTCTCGGCGCGACAATTCACCCAGCAGGCGCTCGGTGAACGCATCGAGGCGATCCTGGCGGCGACCGGCCTGGCGCCGGGGCGTCTGGAACTGGAAATCACCGAAAGCGTGCTGATGGAAGACGCCGACCTCACCGCGGAAATCCTCCAGCGACTGAAACAACTTGGCGTCACCATCGCCATCGACGATTTCGGCACCGGTTACTCCTCGCTGGCCTATCTCAAGGCCTTTCCGGTCAACAAGCTGAAGATCGACCGCTCCTTCGTGCGCGATATCGTCAGCGACCCGAACGACGCGGCCATCGTGTCAGCAATCATCTCGATGGCCCGCTCGATGGGGCTGGTGACCATCGCCGAAGGTGTCGAAACCGAAGCCCAACGTGATTTCCTGATGGCACAAGGCTGCCAGGAGTTGCAGGGTTACCTGTTCGGCCGGCCGATGAATGCCAGCGCTGTGCGGTCGTTCTTCGGTGGGCAGGATGGACCCGGCGGCGCCGTTTCCGGGAATGCCAAACAGATGCCTTTGCCTTCTGCTACCATCCAGTAACTCACCCACAAGACATCAAGATGCCCGTCGTAGCTTGCAGCGTTGTCGAAGCATCGTTTCTTGTTGCACTTGCCGAATCGGTTTCGGTCATCGCGGCGACGGGCGATGTCGGCACCCTGCTGGGCTATCCTGCTGTCGCACTGGTGCAGGGTGAGGTCAGCCTGCCAGAGCGCATTCATGGCGACGATGCCGATATTGCCGAAGCGTTGTTTGGTCCAGATATCCCTCGCGGGGAACAAGTCGACAACCTGCGGCTGCGTCAGGCCAGTGGCCGCATCCGGTGTGTCAAGGCCATTTATGCCAAGCGGCAGCGTGACGATGGTGTCGTCGAACTGACGTTGCGTCTTCAGGATGCGAAAAGCCTGCCACGCACGATGGATGACGCGGCAAATACGGCCAATTTTCGCGCCATGATGGAGAACACCAATGATTTCGTCTATTTCAAGGATCGCAATCACGTGTTCACCGGTGCCAGCCAGACACTGGTTTCCCTGTGCCATCCGGCCGAGCAATGGACCGATCTGCTCGGGCTGACTGACTACGATGTCTTTCCGGAACCCTATGCCGATCTGTATTACCGGCTCGAGAAACAGGTGTTTTCCGGCGTTGCCGCTGCTCAGGAGATCCAGGAGTTCCTGAGCAAGGACGGCCAGCTGAATGGCTGGGTCGACAATCGGAAGTTCCCGATTCACGACGAAGCTGGAGAGATCATCGGACTGTTTGGTGTTGCCCGCGACATCACCGAACGTATCCACGCGGAAAACCGGCTCAAGGAAAGCGAGTATTTTTTCCGCGATTCGCAGCGCGCGGCAAACATCGGTTCCTACAAGTTCGACATTTGCTACGACTGCTGGACATCGTCCGAGGTCATGGAACAGATATTCGGCATCGGGCCGGACTATCCGCGCACGCTGCAAGGTTGGCTGGAAGCCGTGCATCCCGACGACCGGCAGATGATGCAGGACTACTTCACCAGCAACGTACTGAAGAATCGCGAACCCTTCAACAAGGAATATCGCATCCTGCGTCGTTCGGATGGCGAAATGCGCTGGGTGCTCGGTCTCGGTCAGTTGCGTTTTGATGACGACGGCCAGCCGTGCTGGATGCTCGGGACGATCCAGGATATTACCGAACGCAAGCAGCTCGACGCGGAACTGGCTCACTACCGGCATAACCTCGAAACGCTGGTCGAAGAGCGCACGCTGGAACTGAGCAAGGCCAAGGATGCAGCCGAAGCCGCAAGCTTTTCAAAAAGTGCCTTTCTGGCCAACATGAGTCATGAAATCCGGACGCCACTCAATGCCATCACCGGCATGGCGCACCTGATCCGCAAAGGCGGGTTGTCCCCCCTGCAGATCGACCAGTTGGGCAAGCTGGAGTCGGCGGGCGAGCATCTTCTGGAAATCATCAATGCAGTGCTCGAGCTATCGAAGATCGAAGCCGGCAAATACCTGCTTGAGGAGACCGGAGTTTCCGTTGCTGGCGTGGTCGGCGGCGTCGTCTCGATCATGCAGAATCGTGCCGACGCCAAGGGTTTGAAACTGCGCACCGAACTGTGCCAGTTACCGGCACGACTGCTGGGTGATCCAACCCGGCTGCAGCAGACGCTGCTCAATTACTTGTCGAATGCCATCAAATTCACTGAGCACGGCGAAGTCGTGCTGCAGGTCGAAATGCTGGAAAACGGCGATGACAATGTGCTTCTCCGTTTCTCGGTCCGCGATACCGGTATCGGCATCGCGCCGGAAGCCGTTGAGCGGCTCTTTACCGCGTTCGAGCAAGCCGACAACACGACGACCCGTCTGTACGGTGGCACCGGCCTGGGTCTCGCCATTGCCAGGAAGCTGGCTTGCATGATGGGCGGTGAGGCCGGAGTGGACAGTACGCCAGGCATCGGTAGCACTTTCTGGTTTTCCGCCCGTCTGCGTCGGTGCGTAGGTGACGAAACGGAAATGCCGGCGGCGACAGCGGACGACGCGGCCAATGCGATCAAACGGAAGTTCTGCGGTGCCCGCGTATTGCTGGCTGAGGATGAACCGATCAACTGCGAGATCACCTTGTTGCTGCTGGAGGATGCCGGCCTGCTTGCCGATACCGCCGAAGACGGTATGGCGGCGGTGGAAAAGGCTGCCACCAACGATTACGCGCTGATCCTGATGGATATGCAGATGCCCCGTATGGACGGCCTCGAAGCAACCCGGCACATTCGCCGGCTTGACCGTCAAGCTGATACCCCGATCCTGGCAATGACGGCAAATGCCTTCGCCGAAGACAGGGTTCGCTGCCTGGAAGCCGGCATGGTCGACTTCATCGCCAAACCTGTCAAACCCGAGATTTTTTACTCGGTACTGCTGAAAGCGCTGTCTGCCGCTGATTCCCGGGCATCAATCCTTTGACGTGACCGACAGCACCAGTCGCAGCGCAACGACGCAAGCGAAGGCAGCGCCCAGAATCATCGCCCACGACCATTCCGGGAAAAGATAGCTGCCCAAGGCGGCCAGGCTCAGGAAAATGATTACAAAGAACATTCGTGAATCCTGTGGCTTGATGTTTTAAAGAAAGCGGTCTGTCAGGCCCGGTTGCGAATTTCCCGTACCTTTGCTTTCTTGAGCGACAGTGTGACGAGGAAGGGGAATTCCTCGTCGGCGTGCGAGACGACGCGAAACCCTTGTCCGACAGCCTGACCGATCCAGGCCACCAAGGCCTCGCGGTCCACGGCTTCGCAGCGCAGATCGGCGACGATGCTGCCGCCATCCTCGTACACCGGGAAGTCCGAGCAGCCTGCTGGTTTGACCGGTTCCCCGTAGACGCTGCACGAGCCGCCTGCTTCGTTGAAGGCGGGGCAGGGCTTACCATGAGCGTAGTAAAGGCCGTTGCCGGCCCGGATTTCCTGCGGTCCGTTGCCGCTGGCCAGTCGCCGGTCGAAGGCTGCCCGCGCTTCTTCGATCCGCCACAGGGTCCGGACTTGCTTCCACTCCAGTTCAAGCACCAGCGGATCAAGCCGGCAGCAGGAATTCGAGCATTGCGGGCAATGCGGGATGATGGTGCTGGCCTGGTAGGCGGCGGCGGCTGCCGCGAGTTCGTCATCGAGGCGACGGTGGGTGTTGCGGGAGCTCATTGCGGGACAGCCGGGTGAAGGAAGGTGGTTTGAGGAATCAAGATCATGGGCAATTAATATCACGATCAGCGGCATGAATCACGCCAGAATTATCGTGATGCGGAAATGCCCGGGTTGTTTTCCTTACCGGTTCATCGGCCGTGCCGTGGCGATCCAGGCGAGGCATCCAGTGTCTCCGCCTCCAGCAGCGGATAGGCATCGGCGACGTAGGCCGGCCCTTTCATCATCATGACGATGAAAGCGGCAATGCCTGCGGTAAACAAAACCGTCCAGTGCAGGATGATCAGGCTGATGACATAGATGTCGGTGGTAGTGATTACCCGAGCGTCATCCGGGCTGACGATCAGCCGTGCCAGCAGCGACGGGATGGCGATCAGCAACGTGCCGAGCAGGAAGGTCCGGGGGAGCAAACGCAGAACGTCACGCTCCTTGCCGGCTGGCGTGCGGGGAAAACCGGGCAAACGATTGAACAGATTCATGGTGTGATCTCCTGGTTGCTTTGTTCTGAACAAAATTTGTTCATTGGCTTATTATTAGGATTGATTTGTTAAATTGTCCAGGACAAAATAAATAGTCGTTTCATGCCTCCTGTTCGCCGGAATTTTCCCGAAAGCCCGCTCATGCCCTCGCTTCGCTCCATCATCCTCGTTCTGCTGGTCACCGTGACCTTGCTCGGTTGTTCGACGGCGCCTCCCGAAGGTCTGCGCCCGGTGACCTCATTCGATCTCGATCGCTACCTTGGTCAGTGGTATGAAATTGCCCGGCTCGATCATTCGTTCGAGCGTGGCATGAGCGACGTCAATGCCACCTACCAACTGGACGACGACGGTAGCGTCAAGGTCATCAATCGGGGTTACGACACCGGGCGTCAAGCGTGGAAGGAAGCCATTGGCCGCGCATTGTTCGTCGGCGACCGGCATACCGGCTCGCTGAAGGTGTCATTCTTCGGGCCATTCTATGGCGGCTATCACGTGATCGCGCTTGATCAGGAGAACTATCGATGGTCGCTTGTGGCCGGTCCGGATCGCGACTACTTGTGGATTCTTGCCCGCGACAAGACGCTGTCAGCCGATATCCGCGAGCAGTTGCTCGGCCAGGCGCGGGTGCTTGGCTTTGCCACCGAAAAACTGATCTGGGTCGATCACCAGCGGATCGACCCTCGGGAATGATCCCGGTACGGCCAAGGAAATCATTTGGCCAGTCAGGCCAGGCTTTCCAGCCATTCCAGCAATTTTCCGGCAGCGTCCGGCCATTGCGGGTCGAGCATCAGCATGTGGCCGGCTCCGTCGATGATCTGCGTTCTGGCATGCCACGAGGCAGCGGTGAAGAACAGCATCGACGCCGGGAACACCTGGTCGGCCGAGCCGCCCATGACCAGTGCCGGAATGCGCGCCCGGCTGCGGGCGATGCGAAAGGGCGCAGTGAGCATTTCGGCCACGGCCTTTTCTGATTCCGGCTGGATCAGCGGCAGGTACTGGATGGTTTCTTCCGCCGCCATGCTTGGCGAAAAATAAACACGGGCCATCGTGCGCATGGTTTTTTCGCTGGCCGTGCCGTTGACCGCATTAGGCAACTCGGCAAAGAAATCCGGCATGGTCAGCGCGAAGCGGCTGGCCGTGCCCCCCGTTCCGGTGGGCGGTACCGGCGCCAGGAAGGCGACGGCGTGCGCCGTTCCCTGTTCGAGAAAACGCTGGCTGACGAGGCAACCCATCGAATGGGCAATGAGCACAGGCATCACGGGCAGGCTGGTGACGGCAGCAGCCAGATCGGCGATGTAATCGTCGATGCCGAAATCGTCGAGGTGCGCCCGATCTGCCGGGTGGCTGCCGTGGCCCGAAAGTTCAACTGCGTAGCAGTCGTACCCCAGGTTCTGGAAGTAGGGGATGAAGTGCACGCTCCACAGCGCGGCGTTGCTGTAACCACCATGCACGAAAAGCAGTGGCGGCTGGGTACTCGGCTGATAGGCCGGATAGCGATGGATGACTGGAGTTTTCGCGGGCATCTCGATCTTTATTATTGAAAATGGGGCAGCAGACTGAGTGGGCAGAGCGATTCGGGTTTTCCCTTCACTCAAAGGTTGACCCGTGACGGGTGATCAGGCGGCTCTGTATGGTATATGTACTTCGATGTCGTTGTTTCTGTTAATAAACGAGTATTTGCCATGACCTCGAGCATTCTTCATCCGGACCGCCAGCGCAAAATCCGCGCATTGTTTGACGAATACATCGAGCTCTACGCTGCACGAGATGACCGGCTGACCACGTTGTTCAGCAAAGACTTCAGCGGATACACGGGCGGCGGAAGTGTTCTGGTCACGGATTGCGACGAGTGGGTGAGAATCACCCGCCAGGATTTCTCCGAGGTGCCGGGGCGTATCCGCATCGAAATGCGCGACATCTCGTTGCAGGACCTGAGCGAGCAGGTCGTTGCCGTCACGGCTTTTTTCAACATTCATCTGCCGGTTCCCGACCATGTCCTGGCGCGTGAGGTAGCACGACTGACCTTGATCTTCCGTCTTGAAGGCGAGGCCTGGAAAATCGTTCATAGCGGCATTTCGATCCCCTATCACCTGGTGCTCGATGGCGAAGTCTATCCGCTCAAGAATCTGCAGGAGCGTAACCGGGAACTCGAAGCCCTGGTCGAAGAACGCACCCGGACGCTGAATGAAAGGGAGTCGTTCTACCGGCTGCTTACGGAAGATGCCATGGATGTCATCTGGCGGGTTGACAGCGAACTTCGCATCACCTACATCAGCCCATCGGACGAGCGCCTACGTGGCTACAAGGCAGACGAGGTCGTCGGTCATCACGTGCTTGAATTATTCAACGAAGAAGGCGCTGCCATCGTCATGGAAGCATGGCGCAAGCGGCAGGAAGCGGAGCGGGCAGGCAACAGGCTGGGCTTTGCCAGCTTCGAGGCCCCGCACCGTTGCAAGGACGGCAGCGTGATCTGGGGAGAAGTATTCTCAAAGGCCACGCGCGATGAAAACGGAAAGATCACCGGATATCACGGCATCACCCGCGAAATCACCACGCGCAAACAGATGCAGGACCAGGTCAGGCAACTGGCGTTCTATGACACGCTCACCCAGCTTCCCAACCGGCGTTTGCTCAGCGATCGTCTGAGCCAGACGCTGGCTGCCAGCAAACGCTTTGGTCGCCATGGTGCCTTGATGTTTGTCGACCTCGATAACTTCAAGCCACTGAATGACAAATACGGCCATTTCGTCGGTGACCTGCTGCTGGTCGAAGCTGCCAGTCGATTGAAGGCTTGCGTACGCGAAATGGACACCGTGGCGCGCTTTGGTGGCGATGAGTTTGTCGTGATGCTGGGCGAGCTTGATGCCGATCGCACGAAATCCATCGCCCAGGCCGAGGCCGTTGCCGAAAAGATCCGCCTCAGGCTGTCAGCGACCTATCATTTGAATATCGTGCACGAGGGGATGGCGGAGAGCACCGTTGAACATCATTGCTCGGCGAGCATTGGCGTGTTCGTGTTTCTCGACCATGAGGACAGCCCGGGCGATATCCTGAAATGGGCCGACAAAGCCATGTATCAGGCAAAAGCTGCAGGGCGGAACACGATCCGCTTTTATGAGGCGGAAGATTCGGCGTGATGCTGGTCGTCGTGGGCGAATTTTGCCAGTACGCCAGCAGCCGTTGCTGATGCATCGCTGATTTATTCGTCATCGCGAGGAGCGAAGCGACGTTGCGATCCAGAAAAGCCTGCTTGATCAATGCACTGGATTGCCGCGCTGCGCTCGCAATGACGGCCATGTCGAATGAATCAGCATCTCCAAAATGATCCGCTCAGCATCTGGCAGCGCTGGCTGCAGAACCATATGGATTAGCTGAAAGCCACCGTCAGCGCCTATCTGGCTACCTAGCCATTCCGTCGCCTAAATCCGCAATCGCGAATACCCAACCCCGCCGCCTTTCTCGACCCGAATCTGCGCCGGTATTCTTTCCTTCATGCCTTCGACGTGGCTGATCACGCCGATCATCTTGCCGCTGGCGTTGAGCGTGTCGAGGGCGTTCAGGGCGATTTCCAGAGTGTCGGCATCCAGTGTGCCGAAGCCTTCGTCGAGGAACAGCGAGTCAATCGAGGTCTTGTGGCTGACCAGGTCGGACAGGGCGAGCGCCAGCGCCAGGCTGACCAGGAAGCTTTCGCCGCCGGAGAGCGTGCGGGTGTCGCGGGCGACTTCGCCTTGCCAGCTGTCGACGATGTCGAGTTCGAGTTCGCCGGTGCTTTTGCGGCGCAGCAGGTAGCGGCCGTGCAGGCGGGCGAGGTGGCCGTTGGCCAGGTGCAGCAGGTGGTCGAGCGTGAGGCCCTGGGCGAACTTGCGGAACTTGTCGCCCTTGGCTGAGCCGATCAGGCTGTCGAGGCGTTGCCAGATGTCGGTTTCGGTGGTTTGCGCGGCGATCTGGGCGAACAGTGCCTGCTGGCTTTGCCGCGCCTCTTGGTCGCGGGTGAGCAGGGCGCGCTGGGCGCCGAGTTGTTCGCTGAGTTGGCGGCGCTGGGTGTCGAGCTGGGCGAGGGTTTCGTCGAGTTCGGGTAGCGGCGGGATCGGCGTTTCGCCGGCGCTGGCTTGCAGCCGAGCGAGTTTTTCGCGGGCGGCTGTGAGGACGGCTTCGGCTTGCTGTTTGGCGAGTTGCCGGGTTTCCTTGAGTTGCAGCAGGCGCTGGCGTTCTTCGGCCGGCAGTAGCGCGGCGCTGTAGGCGGCGAGGTCGGCGAAGGGGCTGGCGGCGAGGGCGGTTTGCCAGGCGGTCGCGGCGTCGGCGAAGGCTTTTTGTTGTTGCGCGAGGTTGGTTTCGAGCTGCGCTTGCCGGCCTTGTTGGGCGGCGAGCTGCTGGGTCAGGTCGGCGATGCGCTCGGCGCTGCGGGTGAGGGCGGTGGCCGGGTCGTCGGTAGTCGGGATTTCTGCGGTCGACGGGGTTTCCGGGCAGTTTTTCCGGCGTTCCGCCCATTGCACGGCCTGGGTTTGTGCTGCGTCGTAGCGTTCCTGTTGCTGGACGAGGAGGGCTGCCAGTTCCTGCCGGCGTTTTTGCATTTGCAGCCAGTGCTGCCATTCGCTGTCGCGTTCGGCTAGCCAGGCGGCGGGGTCGGGCGGGATTTCGTTCAGCGTTTCGACCAGTCTGGCGTCGAGTTCGGCCTGTTCGCGGGCGATGGCCTGCAGGGTTTTGTTTATCTCGGCCTGACGGGTCTGGTTGGTTTGCGTCGTCTGTTGCAGCAGTTTCTGCTGGTTGCCGGCGTTGAGCAGCGCCTGGGCGGTGTCGGTGGCGGTTTTGCGGGCGGCGTTCAGGGCTTGTTCGCCCTGATCGGCAGCTTGCATCCGGGCGGCGAGTCGGGTTTGCGCCTGTTCGGCGGCGGCGCGGGCGGTGGCCAGGGTTTCTGCGTTCTGCCAGGCGTCGACCGCAAGTGTGTTTGCGGGCAGTTCGGCGATGCTTTCCAGCCATTCGTTCTGCAGGCGGGCGCTTTCCTGTGTCGTTCTGGCTTGCTGCTCCAGCCCGCTTTTTTGCGTGGCTTGCGCGGCGGCTTGTTCGGCACGTAGTTGCTGGCCTTTCTGGGTCAGCGCTTCGAGCGCCGCCTGTTTTTCCTTGAGCGCGGTTTCGGTGGCGGAAACGTCGAGCGCGGCGTAGGCGGCGATGGCCGGGTGCTCATGGGCGCCGCACAGCGGGCAGGCTTCGCCCGGTTGCAGTTGCTGGCGATGTTGCTCCAGGCTCTGGATGCGGCGCTCCTGTTCGAGCAATTTTTGCTTGTCGGCGACCTGGCCGGCGAGTTCCTTGTGTTGCTCGCGCAGGGCGATCAGCAGCTTTTCCTGGGCGGCGATCTTCTGTTCGCCCTGTTGCAGTTGTGCGGCTTGCGTCGTTTGCAGTTCGGCCAGTTCGCGGCGGCGCTGGGCGAGGGCTTCGCGTTGCTGCCAGCGGGCGAGGTTGGCTTGTTCGCGCTGCCAGTGCTGGCGCAGGTCGGCCAGGGTTTGGCCGGCGAGGCGTTGGTTTTGTTCGGCCTGAATTTTTTCCAGGGCGGCGTCGGCAGTGGTTTTTGCCTTGTTTGCCGAGTCGACCGCAAGATTCTGCGCGGCGAGCTGGCGCGCGGTTTCGGCTTGTTCCTGTTCGAGTTTCTGCTGCGCTTGTTGTTGGGCGGCGAGGTCGCGTACCAGCTTGGCCCGCTGTTCGAACTGCTGACGCCAGACGCCGAGGCGTTCGCCGAGTTGGGCGCGTTGCGGGTGGGCGGCGCAGAAGTCGTCGAGTTGTTTGGCTTCGCGCTGGCTTTGTTGCAGGGCCTGCTGCGTTTGCGCGGCAACCTGGGCGCTGTAGTGTTCGGCGGCGAGGTGCTGGGCGAACTGTTCGCCTTGCCGTGTCATGCGCTCGGCGTGCAGGGTCTTGAGTTCGTTTTCGCTTTGGGCGCAGGCAGTGCCGGCCTGTTGCCACTGCAGATGCAGCGGCTTGAGGAGTTCGGCGGGGTCGCTGGCGGCGAGCTTGGCAAGCTCCGGCACGGCGGCGGTCAGCGCGGCGTCGGCTTCCTGTTGCCTGACTTCGGCGGTTTTGATTTCCTGTTCGCCTTGCGCCAGATCGAGACGCCATTGGCGCTGGGCTTGCGTCTGCTGGTGGCGGCGCTGGAGGTCGGCGAGTTGGCTGTCGAGGCGGCAGGCTTCGAGCTGCATGGCGGCGCGCTGCTCATCGCTCAGCAGTTCCATGCCGTCGGCGCGGGCTTTCAGCTGGTCGAGCTGACTTTTCGCTTCGCGCGCTTGTTCGAAAACCTTGCGCGAAATCTCGCCGTAGATTTCGGTGCCGGTCAGTTCTTCCAGGAGTTCGGCACGCTCGTTGGCACTGGCGTTGAGGAAGGCCGCGAAGCCGCCCTGGGCGAGCAGCATGGACTTGGTGAAGCGTGGGAAATCGAGGCCGGTGATCTCGGCGATGCGTTTCAATTTGTCGTTGGTCTGCGTGCTGAGAATGGTGCCGTCGCCAGTGGCGAGTTCGACCTTGGGCGCCTGCAACGCGCCGTCGATCTTGTCGCGCGAGCGGCGCTGGCTCCAGAAGGCGCGGTAGACGGCACCCTTCACTTCAAACTCGACCTCGGCCAGGCAGTCGGCGGTGTGCCGCGTCATGATGTCGTTGTCGGACGCCGAGATGGTCTTCAGGCGCGGTGTCTGGTGATAGAGGGCGAGGCAGATGGCATCGAGCAGCGTCGATTTGCCGGCGCCGGTCGGGCCGGTGATGGCGAACAGGCTGTTGTCGGTGAACGGTGGCTTGGTGAAGTCGATGGTCCATTCGCCCTTGAGCGAATTGAGGTTCTTCAGGCGCAGGGTGAGGATTTTCATGCGGTGTGGCTTCGCGTCTGGGTGAGGGCATCCATCGAAGGGCCGATTTTACTGTTGGCGCCAGGCCACTGGGGGGCGTTTGTCAAAAAATGAGGATATTCCGCAGTACTTCGCCGGCGCCACACCGCAAGTGGCATCAAGTGGATTGGCGTGCAGCCAGCCGGCTGGCCTGGGTTTTTCCGTCGTAGCCCCAGTTGCCGGCGGCGATCTCGCGGATGACCAGATAGCTGGCTTCGGGCAAAGGACCGCAGATTTCGCCGAGTAACGCATGCAAGGCAGCAAGGAAGGCAGTTTTCTCTTCGGCGCTGTTGCTGCCGGCAGTGATGCAGACTTCACCATGGCAGGGCAGCAACGCTGCAGCGGGTTTGTCGCCATTGATGAACCAGGCGTCCGCCGTGCACTCGATGCGGACAGCGGTGACTTCGGCGCGTTTGCGCAGCAGTTGCTGCAGCAATGCGGTGCTGCGGCTGGCGAGTTGATGTTGGGTTTCGGCGGTAATCGTTTGGCCGAGGGTGAGGTGCAGGTAGGGCATCACGTTCTCCTTGTCTGGATGGGGTGCAGTGACTGTACTTTGGCTTTCATTATTTGGAAAATTGATTAATATTGGTTATTAATTCGAATTTAAAATAGGATTGTGCAATGTCGCTCCGCCATCTCGACCTTGATGCCTTACGCGCTTTCGTCGCGATTGTTGAACAGGGCGGTTTTTCCATCGCGGCGGAACAGCTTGGCCGGACACAATCTGCCGTCAGCCTGCAGATCAAGCGGCTCGAACAGACGCTGGGGCAGACCTTGTTGCAGCGAGTGCAAGGGCGCGTAGACGGGCCGACCGCCGAAGGCAATGCGTTACTGGCTTACGCGCGGCAGATGTTGCGGCTTAATGACGAAGCCTGCGCGATCCTGGCCCGGAATGCCGTAAGTGGCAGCCTGCGTATCGGTTTGCCCGAAGAATTGATGGAGCAGGTTTTTCCTGCTGCGATGCCGCTGTTCCGGGCACGCTACCCACGCTTACGTTTGTCCGTTCAGGCGGAAGCGTCGATAGTGCTCCGTGCTGCGCTGGCGGAGGGCAGGCTCGATGTGGTGATCTACAAGGATTGCAGCGACGTCGTTGGCGGTGAGCTTGAGGTGCTGCGCGACGAGCCATTGTGTTGGGTGGCCGGCGAAGCCTACCGCGATACCTTGCACGCCGATGCGGGCGTCTTGCCGTTGGCGCTATTTGGTGAAAATTGCGTGTTCCGCATGGCGGCGACGGCTGCACTGGCCCGCGCCGGTATCGCCTGGCAAGTGCATTATTCCGGTAGCAGCACGACCGGGTTGCGGCACGCGCTACGCCACGGCTTGGGGCTGGGTGTCCTGCCCGAAAGCCTGTTGGGTGACGGGCTATTGGCTGTTGATTCCTGCGCCGGTATTGCCTTGCCGAGCCTGCCGCGTTCCCGGCTGGTGGCGGCTTATGCGGGCGATAGCGTTGCGCCGGCCGCACATTGCCTGATTGGTGCGTTTGCCGAAAGTCTGCAACGACCGGTGAGGTGATCTTTCATTCGCTGTCGGTCAGGCCGGCAACGATGGCGCGGTAACGTTCATTGAGCGCTGCGTGCATCTCGTCGCTCAATTCCTCCTGTTGCAGGCGGCGGGCGAAGACGTCGTGCGGGCTGAGTTCGTCCAGCGTTTCGCTGGCTGCAGCTTCCAGGCGGGCGGCGGCGTTGCCGCGCTGGCGGCGGATGCGCAGGACTTCGACCGGCCAGCCTGCAGTCAGCGCCTCGATGCGGGCCGGCAGGTCGGCCAGGTAGTCGTCGTCGGCGACGGTGACTTCGAGCCAGGCCGGGCGTTCGCGCGTGCCTTCGGCGGCTGCGGCACCGATCGCGCCGGCCAGCGTTTCCAGATTGCCGCTGATGGCGACCAGGCCTTGAAAGCGCGGTACCGGCAGCACGGTGACGGTTTTCAGGCCGTCGCTGTCGAGGTCGACGAGCAGCATTTCCTTCGTTTGCCTGGCTTCGTCGAAGCCGAGCGGGATCGGCGAGCCGCAGTAGCGGATGTGTTCCAGCCCGCCAACTTTCTGCGGCCGGTGGATGTGGCCAAGCGCGATGTAGTCAGCCGGCGGGAAGGCGGCGGTCGGGAAGGCTTCGAGCGCGCCGACGTAGATCTCGCGCACCGATTCGCTGGTGCTGGCACCGACTGTGGTCAGGTGGCCGGTGGCGACGATCGGCAGGGTGATGCCGAGCGCGGCCATTTTTGCCCTGGCGGCGGCGTCGACCGCAACATAGTGCTGCTGGATCGCCTGCTGCAGCGACTGCTGCTTGTCCTCGGCGCTTTGTCCGGCCTGGCTTTGCAGCACGTCGCGCGGGCGGATGAAGGGGATGGCGCAGACGAGGCAGCCGGGTTTGCCGTTGCGCTGCGGCAGGACGATGACTTGCGTGCTGATGTCTTCGTGCGTCGCGGCGATCACCGTGGTGCCCAGGCGCGCCAGCAGTTCGCGGCTTTCACCCAGCGTCGCCGGCGAATCGTGGTTGCCGCCGAGCAGCAGCAGCGCGACGCCGGCTTCGTGCAGGCGCACGACCAGTTGGTTGTAGAGCTCGCGGGCGTAGGAGGGCGGGGTGCCGGTGTCGAAGATGTCGCCAGCAATCAGCACCGCGTCGACCTGTTGTTCATCCACCTGTTCGAGCAGCCAGCCGATCAGCGCCTGATGCTCGGCCTGCCGGCTCTTGCCCATGAAGTGCTGGCCGAGGTGCCAGTCGGAGGTGTGGAGGATGCGCATCGGCGGGTTCGGGATGGAAAGGCCCGATTTTAAGCCGAGCGCGGGATTCGGTGCGGCTGCCGGCGATTTTTTGGAAATCGCGGGTAAAAACCTTGTGCCGGATAGGGACTTGTTGCTTAATGGCTGGCCGCGCTCCGGTCGGCGTCCCGTCAATTCACACAGCCATTCCCGTCATGAGAAAACCGACCCTCTATCAAAGCATCAAGGCCAAGCGCCGCACGCAATCGCTGGTCATCGGCGTTACCTGGTACACCCCGGAAACCTGGGCACAGGTCAAGGCCACGGCGGTCGATCCCGAATGTTTCGAGGATTCCTTCGAAAAATGGAAGACGATGGCCGTCGCGGCCCGTCGCAATTTCCAGCGTTCCGGCGTGATGGCGCTCGAATGCCAGGTTGTTCCCGAGGAGTTCTTTGCCTGGTGCGCGCGTAATGAGCGCCAGAACGATTCAACGGCCCGCGGCGAGTACGTTTCGGAAAAACTGAGCGCGGCGCACGACGCCGGGAGCTGAGTTTTTCCGGGAATTCCGCCTTGCCATTGGCGTAAAAATCCCCTGTTTGTTGATTGGCGTCAATACGTTGTCCTGACGTTGGCGTAGGTTGAACTCAGTAGTCTTTGTTCAGCGCTTCAATACGGGAGGCCATCATGATCAATTGCAAATCCGCTCCATGGCGAGGGGGCATCTGTCTGTTGGCGTTGCTGCTGGCCGGGTGTCTGTCCACACCACCGCGCAGCACGCCGGTTAACAATCCGGTTCAGGCCAGCAATGCAGTTGCGAATATCGATAAGGAAATCCAGCAGGTTCAAGCAAAGATCCAGGGAACCAAGGATGACATCAACCAGCTGGTGATCGAGGATTTCGAGATCAAGCAGCAACTTCGGGTCAATGTGAATTATCCCCACAGTTCGGACTACAACATGACTGGTGGGCAGAATCCGGGTGACCCGAATACAGGGCGGGTGGTACGTGTCACGAAGAATCTGGAGGTCGCCCGCAAGGTACTGGAACAACAAAAGCAGGAACTGGAAAATCTGACGAAGCAGAAGCAGAGCCTGCAGCAGCAGTCGATGGGTTGCTTCCCGGCAGAAACGCTGGTGGTGATGGCCGATGGCACGACACGACCGTTTGCCGAAGTCCGGATCGGGGATCTCGTTCAGACCTACGACATCGGCTACGAAAAGACCGTGCCGAGAAAGGTCGTTGATGTCTACCAGGTCGATGGCAACCACCTGTACCTGATCAATGGCGAATTGCGGACCAGTGGTGGCGAACGCCTGCTCAGCCAGGATGGCTGGCGACCTGTGCGCGACCTGAAGGTCGGCGACAGCATTCATGTTGCCGGGCGCATGCTGAAAATCGAGCGCATCGACCTGACGCCGGAAAATCGCCGGTTGTTCAACATGCAGGTTGCCGATACGCACAACTTCTATGTGGCAGTACCGGAACAGGGCGCCATCCTGGTGCACAACAGCGGTGGTGGCGGCGGAGGCGGTGGCGGCGGCAAATAGGGCCGACAGGAACAGTCGCTCACGGTGCTTGATACTCTGGGTTGGGAGAAGAAAATGTCATTAACAATTACCACATGGCGCAACCGGGTCTGTGCCTGCATGGCTGTCATTCTGCTGGCAGGCTGCGCGGTTACCGAAAGAATCAAGTCGGACATGGCGGTTCACGAAGCCGAAAATGCATATGCCACCAGGGATTACGTGGCGGCGGCCGAAGCCTATCGGCGCTCCGCGGAGGCTGGCGGCGGTTACGGCCAGTACATGCTCAGCTGGATGTATGCCGAGGGCAAGGGCGTCAAGCGCGATCAGGCTGAGGCCGAGCAGTGGATGCGCAAGGCGGCGGATTCCGGCTATCCCGCGGCAAATTTCACGATGGGTGTCCGCAGCCTCGGCGGCGTTGGTGAGAAACGGAATCCTCAGGCTGCCGCAGCCTACATGCTGAAGGCGGCAGAGGGTGAGGACGAGGTCGCCATGTTCTATCTCGGCCTGCTCCATGTCTACGGTACCGGGGTCGCGGCTGATGCCGGTGAAGCGCTGCGCTGGTTCCGCATGGCCAAGGCCCATGGTTATCCCGTGCAACCGCTCCTGTTGACGGAAGAGGGGGTTGCCGCGCAAGTGAAGGCGAAGCCCCGTGCTGTTCTTGGCGATGCGCGCAAGCCGCTGGACCGGAAGGCGCTGGTCAGGGAGATCCAGGGGCAGTTGAATCGTCTTGGCTATCCGGTGGGCAAACCCGATGGCGTGGCCGGTAGCAAGACGCGGGCTGCCATCGAGGCATTCCAGCGGGCCCAGGGGATGAAAGTGAATGGCAGGACCGATAACGAGCTTCTGGAAGCGCTCAAACGGGCGAAGTAGCAATTGTTGCGGTCAACCCGGTTTTTCTCCTGATTTCGCGTTGACCGCAAGCTGGTCTATCCTCTGCCCTGCAAACGAGCAATTCATCCAGGAGAGTGCGATGGGCAAGAAGAACGCAGCGATACTGCTGGCGGTTGCGGCATTGACGCTGACATCGACGGTAGCCATGGCGCAGAACCTCAAGGTACTCGGGTTTGACGACAATTCCTGCAAGGCCTGGCAGGGGACCAGTGGCGATCCCGAGTTGCGCGCAGCCCAGGTGGCCTGGGCGCGTGGTTTTCTCAGCGGCCACAATTACGCGAATCAGCGCCAGCAGGTGACTGATGTCTCGGCGGGGACCGTTGAGCGGAACATCGAACAATATTGCCGGAAGAATCCCACCGGCCTGTTCATCGATGCGGCCTACCGGATGAGCGACAGCATGTCCGGGCGCAACGAGCCGATCCGCAAGTGAGAACGATCAATTGCAGCGGTTGCCGTTCATCCGCGTGAAGCCCGCGCCGTCGCCGCTGCTGCCGGGACGGATGCAGATGGTGATGCCAAGCGACCTGGCGGCGCGATCGATATCGGGCGGGAAAGGTGAAAACGGCAGCGAGCGTTCGATGATGGCCTTGATGTAGGCGATTTCGCCTGCCTGATCGCCGGCATTGAGGACGACGAAGCTTTTCAGCGAACCGTCCGGATGCAGCCGGAACTGGACCGCAGCCGGCCGGATGCCGGGGTCGCGTTGATTGCGCTCGACGAAGGCGGCACTACGGTTCAAGCGGCGGACCATGCCGTCAAGATAGGTCTCCAGGCTGAAGGCATTGACCGGTGGTGCATTCGGGCGCAGCTCAAGTAGGGCCTCCTCGGCTTCCTCGCGCGCGGCCATCTGCCGTCCCTGTTCGCGTGCCATCGCCAGTGAACGCTGAGCCAAGCTTGGTTTTGGCGCCTTCTCCAGTTCGTTGAGAAAGCTGTCCATCTCGGATTTTTCTGCCGTCGTCCAGGTTGGCGTGGACGATTTTTTTGCGCTCAATATCCGGGTGCGGGTCTTTGCCTTGTCGGGTTTTACGCTTGTCTGCCGCGGTGCCTCAGTGGCTGGCGCTGGTGTTTCTGCTACGGCAGGGCGTGCTTGCAGGCGGGCTTCCATGCGCGACGGGACGGCGTGCATGATGGCAGGTTCCTGGCTCGGCAGCAGCAAGAGCAGCAAGTGCACCAGGCACGATGCTGCCAAGGCCCGGTAAAAGGCGGTGTCTCCGTGCAGGGGGCGTGAGCTTGGCATCGGCAGCATTCTAATGCGTCAGCACCGACACGCCCGACCCACGCCGGGCAGATTTTTCCTACACCCGATAGCGGGCGACGATCTGGTGCATTTCCTGGGCGAGCTTGACCAGCTCTTCGGAAGTGTTCGAGGTCGATTGCGCGGCGGCGCTGTTTTCCTCGGTCATCTGGGCGATCTTCTCGACCTGCTGGGCGATGTCGGTGCTGGCGACACCCTGTTCACGAATCGCGCTGGTGATGTCACTGACCATGCCGACGGTGTCGGCCGAGCCGCTGCCGATTTCCTGCATTGCATCGCTGGCCTGGCGGGCGAAGGCGACGCCGGCACCGACGGCGCCTTCGACGCTCTGGATGCTTTGTACCGCGGCCTGCGAGCCTGCCACCATCTGCTGGATGGTGCTGGCAATTTCCTGGGTCGAGTGCCCGGTCCGTTCGGCAAGCTTGCGTACCTCGTCGGCAACGACCGCGAAACCACGACCCTGTTCGCCGGCCCGGGCTGCCTCGATGGCGGCGTTGAGTGCCAGCAGGTTTGTCTGGTCGGCGATTTCCTTGATGACCGAGACGATGCTGCTGATCTTCTCGCTCTGCTTTTCCAGGTCGGTCAACTGGGTTGAGGCGCTTTGTACGGTAGTGGCGATGCTGTTGATCGACAGCACGGTCTCGCTGATGATCCCTTCACCCTTGCCGGCTACCGTGCCGGCATTGGTTGCCAGGCGGCGCGTGTCTTCGGCACGGTCGGCAACATGATTGACGCTGACGGTCATTTCCTCGACGGCTGCCGCCATGCTGGAAGCCGACTCGCTCTGGTACTGGGAGGCGACCGACATCTGCCGGGCGGCTGTCGAGACGCGCTGGGCGGCGCTGTTCACCGATTCGGCGTGGTGCGTGATCTGGCGGAAACTGGTCTGCAGTCGTTCGAGCAGACCATTGAAAGCGTGGGCGACCTTGGCAATCTCGTCATTGCCGTCGCTGCTCAGGCGGGTGGTGAAATCAAGATCCTTCTCGACATGGGAAAAGATATCGACCATCCGGCCCAGGCCGCCGGCGACGTGGCGATAGATCAGGAAGCCGATGATTGCGACGAACAGGCTGAGCAGGATGATTGCCGTGACGACCAGGCGGATTGCCGTCTGGTGGATATCGTAGGCTTCCCTGGCTGATTCTTCGGCATGCACCTTGACATACTTGGCGTGCTCGACCAGGGCGTTCGACAGACCGTTGACCGTGTCGGCGGCGCTGCGGGAAATGGCGGTGGCTTCCTCACGGTTGCCGGCGAGCGCGGCTGTGGCATATTTTTTCGAGAATTCGCCATAGGCAGCAGCGGTTTTCCTGTCGTGCGCCAGCAGTTCGCGATCCTTGTCGTCGGCTGCCAGTTTCTCATAGTCGGCCAAGGCAGCATTCATTTCGGCGATGCGCTCGTTGAATCGCTGGATCAGTGTTTCGCGCCGGGCCGGGTCACTCTCGATGAGCACGTTGATCAGGAAGGGGCGGGCCAGCAGGAAGGCGGTTTGCGCTTCTCCGAGCTTGAGAATGCCAGGTATCGTGATTTCGTTGGTTTCCTTGACGCCCTGGTTGATCGACGACATCTGGTACAGGCTGAAGCCCCCCAGACCAATGAGTCCTGCGATCGCCAGTGCGATCAGCAGAACAATACGGATTGCGATGCTCATGAAATCTCCGGAAAAACAGAATGTAGTAGGGGAATGATTGCTTGGCAGAACGATGATGAGCTGCCTATTGCTTTGGAATAATTTGCCCAAAAAAATAACATAAAAATAATAATTTTGCATTTATTGTTAAATGTTTCATTGTTACATTTCGTTGCATTTGCAGCGGGTCAAAACTTGCGTATTTGTCTGTGCAGATTTCTGGCAATTGCCGGCAACGGAATTTGCATCCGGTGTCAGACGGGTCCCCGGGTAGCTGCTCAGGTATAATTTCGCCCTCTCCGCCTAACCAGACCACACTCCCAATGGCCGACATTCTTTGCCTCAAGGGCGACGCCGCCTTTTCCGCCTTCCGTCTGCAACGCCTGCAAGCCCGCCTGGTGGCGGCCGTGTCGGACATCGAACGGGTTGGTGCCGATTACTGGCACGTTTCTGCCCTGAAACGGCCGTTGACCGCAGAAGAGCGCGCCAAGCTGGCGACGCTGCTGGAAGAGAAGGCTGCCGGTTCTGATGCCGGCGAACTGTTCCTCGTCGCGCCGCGCATCGGCACCATTTCGCCGTGGTCGTCGAAGGCCACCGACATTGCCTGGAACTGCGATCTGGATGCCATCGAACGCATCGAGCGCGTTGTCGCCTTCCATGTGGTTTTGCAGAAAAACCGCGTGTTGACCGCAGCAGAGAGAAAAACCGTCGCCGGCCTGCTGCACGACCGCATGACCGAGTCTGTGTTGCCCGGCTTCGACGCCGCCGGCGAACTGTTCCGCCATTTCGAGCCGAAGCCGCTCAATACCGTCGACGTGCTGGCCGGCGGCAAGGCAGCGCTGGTCGAGGCCAACGGCTCGCTCGGCCTGGCGCTGTCCGACGACGAAATCGACTACCTGCTCGATGTCTTCACCAAGGCCGGCCGCAACCCGACCGACGTCGAACTGATGATGTTCGCCCAGGCCAATTCCGAACATTGCCGCCACAAGATTTTCAATGCCTCATGGGTGATCGACGGGCAGAAGAAGGACAAGACCCTGTTCGGCATGATCCGCGAAACCCATGCCGCCGCGCCGCATGGCACGATCATGGCCTACGCCGACAACGCCTCGATCATCGAAGGCGCGACCATCCAGCGTTTCTACCCGGACGCCGACCGTGGCTATTCCTACAAGGAAGAGCTGACCCACATCCTGACCAAGGTCGAGACGCACAACCATCCGACCGCGATTTCGCCCTTCCCGGGCGCGTCGACCGGTAGCGGTGGTGAAATCCGCGACGAAGGCGCCACCGGCAAGGGTTCCAAGCCGAAGGCCGGCCTCTGTGGTTTCTCGGTCTCCAACCTGAATCTGCCGGACGCCCCGCAGCCCTGGGAACACGCCTACGGCCGTCCGTCGCGCATCGCCTCGGCGCTGGACATCATGCTCGAAGGCCCGATCGGCGCTGCCGCCTTCAACAACGAATTCGGCCGCCCGAACCTGACCGGCTACTTCCGTACCTACGAGCAGGACGTCGCCGGTACCGTGCGCGGCTACCACAAGCCGATCATGATCGCCGGCGGTCTGGGTTCCATCCAGGCCGAACAGTCGTTCAAGGAAGAAACCTTCCCGGTCGGCACCAAGTTCATCCAGCTCGGTGGCCCCGGCATGCTGATCGGTCTGGGTGGCGGTGCCGCCTCGTCGATGACGGCCGGCTCGAATGCCGAAGATCTCGACTTCGCGTCCGTGCAGCGCGGCAACCCGGAAATCCAGCGCCGCGCCCAAGAGGTGATCGACCGTTGCTGGCAGATGGGCAAGAACAATCCCATCCTGTCGGTGCATGACGTCGGCGCCGGCGGCGTTTCCAACGCCCTGCCGGAACTGGCCCACTCGGGCGGCGTCGGCGCCATTTTCGATCTGCGCAAGGTGCCGACCGAAGAGCCGGGCATGTCGCCGGCCGAAATCTGGTCCAACGAATCGCAGGAACGCTACGTGCTGGCCATCCCGCCGAACCGCATCGCCGAATTCCAGGCGATGTGCGAGCGCGAGCGCTGCCCGTTTGCCGTGGTCGGCGAAGCGACCGGCGACGGCCATTTGACCGTCACCGACGCGCATTTCGGCGTCAATCCGGTCGACATGGAAATGGAAGCCCTTTTGGGCAAGCCGCCGCGCATGACGCGTGACGTCAAACACGAGCCGGAAACCTTCGTGTCGTTTGACGCCACCGCCATCGAACTCAAGGACGCAGCCTATCGCCTGATGCGTCTGCCGACTATCGCCGACAAGACCTTCCTGATCTCGATCGGCGACCGTTCGGTCGGCGGCATGACCGCTCGCGACCAGATGGTCGGCCCGTGGCAGGTGCCGGTGGCTGACGTCGCCGTGACCACCATGGGTTACCAGGGTTACCTCGGCGAAGCCTTCGCCATGGGCGAACGCACCCCGCTCGCCGTCTTCGATGCGCCGGCTTCCGGCCGCATGGCGATCGGCGAAGCGCTGACCAACCTGGCCGCTGCCGATGTCGGCGCTCTGGCCAAGGTCAAGCTGTCGGCCAACTGGATGGCGCCGTGCGGCGTGCCGGGAGAGGATGCCCGCCTGTTCGATACCGTCGAAGCTGTTTCTGACCTGTGCAAGGCAATCGGCGTGTCGATCCCGGTCGGCAAGGATTCGCTGTCGATGCGCACCGCCTGGGAAGATGGCGGCGTCAAGAAGCAGGTCGTGTCGCCGCTGTCGCTGGTCGTCACCTCATTTGCTGCGGTCGACGACGTGCGCAAGACGAAAACGCCGCAACTGGCCGTCGATCAGGGCGAAACCGAGCTGCTGCTGCTCGACCTCGGCAAGAATCGCCTCGGCGGCTCCTGTCTGGCCCAGGTCTACAACGCCACCGGCAGCGATGCGCCGGACGTTGACGATCCGGCCAAGCTCAAGGGCCTGTTCGATGCCGTGCAGAAGCTCAATCGCGACGGCCTGCTGCTTGCCTACCACGACCGTTCCGACGGCGGCCTGTTCGTCGCCGCCTGCGAAATGGCCTTCGCCAGCCGCCGTGGTGTGTCGCTCGATCTCGACGGCATCTGCTACGACGCCGGCGCTGGCGATGTCGATGGTTCGGAAAAGCGTCCCGACCTGCTGGCCGGCCGCGATTTCGAAAACATCGTGCGCGCCCTGTTCAACGAAGAACTCGGCGCCCTGATCCAGATCCGCCGTGCCGACCGCGAAAAGGTCACGCCGATTCTGCGCGCCTGCGGTGTGCCGTACCACTTCGTCGGCACGATGAACGAGTGGGACGAAATCCGCGTTACCCGCAACGCCAAGCGCGTGCTGCGCGAAAAGCGTGTCGACCTGCAGCGTGCCTGGTCCGAGACCAGCTACCAGATGCAGGCCATGCGCGACAACCCGAGCTGCGCGCAGCAGGAATTCGACCGCATCCTCGACGTCACCGATCCCGGCCTGACGCCGAAGCTGAGCTTCGATCCGCAGGAAGATTTCACCAAGGTCTATCAGGACATCAGCGGCCGGCCGCGCGTCGCCATCCTGCGCGAGCAGGGCGTCAACAGCCACTACGAAATGGCCGCCGCCTTCGACAAGGCCGGCTTTGCTGCGGTCGACGTGCATATGAGCGACATTCTCGCCGGCCGCGTTACGCTCAAGGACTTCAAGGGGCTCGTCGCCTGTGGCGGCTTCTCCTACGGTGACGTGCTCGGCGCCGGCCTCGGCTGGGCGCGGACCATCCTGATGCATGACGGCTGCCGCGACGAGTTCGCCGCCTTCTTCAACCGCAAGGACACCTTTGCTCTCGGCGTCTGCAACGGTTGCCAGATGATGAGCGCGCTCAAGTCCATCATCCCCGGTGCCGAACACTGGCCGGCTTTCCGTCGCAACAAGGTCGAGCAGTTCGAAGCGCGTTTCGTGATGACCGAAATTCTCGATTCGCCGTCGATCTTCTTCGCTGGCATGGAAGGCTCGCAAGTGCCGATCGTCGTCTCGCACGGCGAGGGTCGTGCCGTGTTCGACAACGCCGACGATTACAGCAAGGTGCTGTCGGCCGTGCGCTACGTCGACAACAAGGGCGAACCGACCGAGCTCTATCCGTACAACCCGAACGGTTCGCCGAACGGTCTGACCGCGGTGACCACGGCTGACGGCCGTTTCACGATCATGATGCCGCACCCGGAACGTGTCTTCCGCAGCGTCCAGATGTCCTGGTATCCGGAAAGCTGGGGCGAAGATAGCCCGTGGATGCGGATGTTCCGCAACGCCCGTCGTTGGGTCGGTTGATCCCGGTTTTTCGTCAAACTCTGTTTGACCAAAGCCGCGCTTCTGCTACAATGCGCGGCTTCCGGAGAGGTGGATGAGTGGTTTAAGTCACACGCCTGGAAAGCGTGCGTGGGTTAATAGCCCACCGCGGGTTCGAATCCCGCCCTCTCCGCCAGAGCCTTCCAACTCTGGAAATATCCGGAAGGATATTTGAAAAAGCACCAAAGCCCGCAAATGCGGGCTTTTTGCTTTTTGGCTGCTGGATGCTTCATCGGCGCAGGGGCAGGTGCGCGGTCGCTTCTTCCGCGTAGGCCAGCACGCTTGCGCGATGTCGTTCCAGGTATTGTCCGATCAGGCTGCGCATGCGTTGGTCTTCGATCCAGTGGCAGGAGCGGACGATGGTTGGTTCGAAGCCGCGCGCCACCTTGTGTTCACCGCCGGCGCCCGGTTCGAAGGTGGTGAGACCGTGCTTCAGGCAGTAATCGATGCCTTGATAGAAGCACAATTCAAAATGCAGGCTGTGGTGCTTGCCATTCGTGCCCCAGTAGCGCCCGTACAGCGTGTCGTCGCTGCGAAAGCAGATGGAGACCGCCACCGGCTCGCCATCGGCGTAGGCAATGAAAACGACCATGCGGCGTTCGAGCCGGCTGCCGAGTTCGGCAAAGCAGGCGGCTGAAAAGGCCGCGTAGTTCCGGTACTTGACGAATGTCATTGCATAAAGCGCATACAGGGCGGGCCATTCCGCCGGTGCAATCTCGTTGCCATGCCGGATTTCGATGCTGATCCCGCTTTCGGCAACCCGGCGTCGTTCGGCCTTGATCTTGCGTCGCTTCTCCGACGGAAAGCGTGCCAGGTAAGCGGCAAAGTCTTCGTAGCCCCGGTCGTGCCAGTGAAACTGCACGTCGTGGCTGACGAGCAGGCCTTGCGAGCGCAGGTGTTCGACTTCGTCCGGCGCGGGGAGGGCTACATGCCACGACGAGAGCTGGTTTTCTGCAACGTGGGCCTTGACGGTTTCGATGAGCGCCTGACGGATGTCCTGGCTTGTCGTCCCGTCACCGGTCAGGAAGCGGTTGCCGCCGGCCGGGGTATGGGGCAGGCCGCTGAGCAGCTTGGGGTAATAGGGTTTGCCGAGCTGCTCGTAAGCGCCGGCCCACGACCAGTCGCGGACGAAGTCGCCATGCGAGTTGCTCTTCAGGTAAGTCGGCAACAGGCCAAGTGCTGTGTCGTCGCCATCCTTGAGTAGCCAATGGCTGGCCTGCCAGCCATTGCCGGGGCCAGCCACGGCGTGGCGTTCAATGGTTTCGAGGAAGTCGGCCGAGAGGAAGGGATGCCCTGCCGGTGCCAGCCTTTCCCAGGCATCGCTGTCGATCATGCCGGCAGAGGGTGTCAGTGCGATTGAAACAGTTGTCATGAAAAGTACGCTCGGCGGCTGAGGCTGGTCTGACTGCGGCAGGCTTGATCCGTTCAACCGGAGTTGATTTAATGCCGGGGCAGCCTAAGATGAGCTTGCCAGACCTTCATTTTTCCGCCGATGAACATATCCGGATTCAGTCCCGTCAGCAGCAACTATGCATCGACCGCCAACCGGTCGACCGGGAATGCTGCGTCTGCAGGGGCTTCGGGGCGTCGGGCGGAAGAGGGGCAAAACGGGCAATTGAGCCGGGAAGAAGCTGCCGAAGTTGCCGAGCTGAAAAAGATCGACAGCAAGGTCCGCCAGCACGAGATGGCGCACATGGCTGCCGGTGGCGGCCTGGTGACTTCAGGAGCGAGCTATACCTATCAGAAAGGGCCGGACGGTGTTAATTACGCTGTCGGTGGCGAAGTCGGTATCGATACCTCCTCCGGGCGAACGCCGGAGGAGACCATTGCCCGGGCGCAACGCATCCGCGCCGCCGCGCTTGCGCCAGCCGATCCATCCGGTCAGGATCGTGCCGTGGCGGCCAAGGCGACACAGATGGAGCAGGAAGCGCGGGGCGAACTGGCGCAGCAGGCCATGCGCGGTGCAACCGGCGCCGACGGCGACGAACCCCGCCAGGGGAAACTGGCTGGCTATCTCGCTGCAGACAAGCCGGCTGCCGGCAGTTCGGTCAACATCTACGCCTGATCAGACCATTCCAGCTTGTCATCCAGAAAGCAAAAAAACATGATTGATGCGATTGCCCGCGAACTGACGTCAGCCGAGCGGGTGCTGTTCATTACCGGAGCGGGGATTTCCGCCGATTCCGGGCTGCCGACCTACCGTGGCACCGGAGGGCTGTACAACGGGCGCCATACCGATGATGGCATGTCGATCGAGCAGGCCTTGTCCGGGCCGGTGTTTCGCAGTCATCCGGAAATCACCTGGAAATACCTGGCGCAGATCGAGGAGACCTGCCGTGGCGCGCTGCCCAATGCCGCGCATCTGGCCATCGCCGAACTGGAGCAGCGCCTGCCTTACGTGCTGACGCTGACGCAGAACGTGGACGGTCTGCACCGGCAGGCCGGCAGTGTCGAACTGATCGAGATCCATGGCGGTCTGCACGAACTGTATTGTCCGCGTTGCGGTTTCTCCGAACATGCGCCGACCCTGGCCGGGCGGCCCCTGCCGCCGCCGTGCCCGGCCTGCGGGGCGATCCTGCGGCCGGATGTCGTGCTGTTCGACGAACACCTGCCTGAAGAAGCCATCGAGCGACTGGACGAAGCGCTCGACGCAGGCTTCGACCTGGTGATCACCATCGGCACGTCGGCGACCTTTCCGTACATCGTCCAGCCGGTGGTCATGGCGCTGCAGGCCGGGGTGCCGACGGTGGAGATCAACCCGGTGCGCACGCAGTTGAGCGAGCACGTCGACTTTCATCTGCCAATGGGCGCCGCGGCAGCCATGTCGGCCATTCTTGCCCGCCTGTGAGCGGACGTAAAAAAAGCGCCGGGGTCGGCGCTTTTCTGGCGGAGCGGCGGGAAATCAGCCGCGTATCGATTCCGGCAGCTTGTCTTCGATCAGCTTCAGCAGCGGGGCGAAAACCTTCGGCGTGCCGGCGATGATGTTGCCGGTTTCCAGGTAGTTGGCTTCGCCGCGCAGGTCGCTGACCAGGCCGCCGGCTTCCGAGATCAGCAGCGCGCCGGCCGCCATGTCCCACGGCGCCAGGCCGAATTCCCAGAAGCCGTCGTAACGGCCGCAGGCAACGTAGGCGAGATCGAGCGAGGCAGCGCCGGGGCGACGCTGGCCGGCGGTCTTTTCGGCGAGTTCCTTGAAGATCGACAGGTAAAGGTCGATCTTGTCGAATTCGCGATAGGGGAAGCCGGTGCCGAGCAGTGAATCCTGCAGCTTGATCCGCTTCGAAACGCGGATGCGGCGTTCGTTGAGGAAGGCGCCGCCGCCCTTGGAGGCGGTGAACAGTTCGTTGCGGTTCGGATCGTAGACGACTGCCTGTTCGATGGTGTTGCCCTTGGCCAGGGCGATCGACACGGCGTATTGCGGCATGCCGTGGATGAAGTTGGTGGTGCCGTCGAGCGGATCGATGATCCACTGGTATTCCGCGTCAGCATTGCCCCGGGCCGGCGTCGTGCCGGACTCCTCTGCTAGAATGCCGTAATTCGGATATGCCTCCAGCAGGGTTTCGATGATCGCGGCTTCGGCGGCCTTGTCGACCTCGGTGACGAAATCGTTCGGCTGCTTCGTGGTGACCTTGAGCATGTCGAGGTCGTTGGAAGCGCGGTTGATGATCTGGCCGGCGCGACGCGCGGCCTTGACGGCGATATTGATGGCTGGATGCATGGCTTATGAAAGAGCGATCGGGCGGCCATGGTCGTCGACCACGTTCCAGTCCGATTCATTTTTGGAAAGAGCGAATTTTACACCATGAAACCGGAAGTCCTGCTGTCCCGCATCAGCGTTGTCCTTTGTCGTCCGAGTCACCCTGGAAACATCGGTGCCGCGGCTCGGGCGATGAAGACCATGGGGCTTTCGGATCTGCGCCTGGTGACGCCAAAACAGTTTCCCGACCCCGAAGCCGACACCCGGGCCACTGGTGCGGTCGACCTGCTCGCCAACGCAAAAATCACCACCACGCTGGCCGACGCGCTGGCCGGCAGTGTCTTCGCCGTGGCCGTCTCGGCCCGTCAGCGCGACCTCGGGCCGGCGGTCGGCACGCCGCGCGAGACGATGGCGCGCTTGCTCGCTGCCGCGACGCAAGGCACGGTGGCGCTGGTCTTCGGCAACGAGACGGTCGGTCTGTCCAACGAGGAAGTGCTGCAATGCCAGGCGGCAGTGACGATCCCGACCAATCCCGATTTCAGCTCGCTGAATCTTGGCGCCGCGGTCCAGGTGCTGAGCTACGAATGCCGCATGGCGGCATTTGCCGGCGCGGCGCCGCTGCGTGAGCAATTGACCACGCCCTTTACCGCGCCACCGGCGACGCATGACGAGATCGAGGGCCTGTATGGCCACCTGGAAGCGGTGATGACCGAAACCGGCTTTTTCAACCCGGCCCAGCCCGGCCGCTTGTTGCCCAAGTTGCGCCGGCTGTTCGGCCGGGCGGAGCTGGAGCGGGACGAGGTCAACATCCTGCGCGGCATCCTGGCGTCGACGCAGCAGCGCACCGGGCACGGGCGCAAGGGTTAGCCGGGGATTTTCGCCAGGAAACGGTCGAGCTGATTGGCGAAGGCCTGCCGGTCGGCCTGACCGAAGGCTGCCGGACCGCCTGTTTCGACGCCGGCGGCGCGCAGGCCTTCCATGAAATCGCGCATGTTCAGGCGTTCGCGGATGGTGGCCGTGGTGTATAGCTCGCCGCGCGGATTCAGCGCATGCGCGCCGCGTTCGATGACCAGCGCGGCCAGCGGGATGTCGGCGGTGACGACGAGATCGCCGGCACTCAGTTGCTCGACGATGTGCGCATCGGCGACGTCGAAGCCGCTGGGTACCTGGATGGCGCGGATGAATTTCGACGGCGGCGTGCGCAGCATCTGGTTGGCGACCAGCGTGGTCTGGATCTGCTTGCGCTCGGCGGCGCGAAAGATGATTTCCTTGATGACGCCTGGGCAGGCGTCGGCATCGACCCAGATCTGCATGTCAGTCGTGGAAGGCCAGCCAGGCGGCCAGTCCGAAGAAGACGATCATCAGGTAGCCGGCGATGCCGCCGATCAGCATCTGCTTGTCGCCTTTACGGCCGAGCGGCAGCATTTCGGTGACCTGGACGCGTCGACCGTAGCGCGCTTCGCCGGCCTGGCCGATGCGGATCGAGACCAGCGAAGCGGCGATGCCGAGGGTGATCAGCAGTGGTACCGGGGTGTAGGCCCAGGCGATCCACAACATCGGCAGAAAGATGGCAAGGGCGCTGATGCCGCGCATCAGCGTGATGGCGCGTTTTTCGTTCATGCTTGTGCGGTCTCCGTTGTGGGGGCAGCGTGGTCGAGAATGGTGGCGGCCAGACGGGCGATTTCGGCTTCATCAAGCGTGCTGGCGCTGAAGGCAGTTGGCGTCGCGCTGTAATCGCGTTGCCGGGCGCGGGCGTAGAGTGGATCGTAATGATGTTGTAGCAGCGATCCGGTCAGCCCGGCGAAATCGTGCTGGTCGATCTGTTCGTGCCAGGCATTGACCCGTTCATGGCCGAGCAGCGGCCGTAGTGCATCCAGGTGCTTTTTCAGGTTGAGTGCATCCTGGGTGAAATAGTCGTAGTCGCGCAGCAGGAAATCGACGCGCTGGGGAATGTCGGCGCAGATCTCGCAGATCGGGCTGCTTTGCATGGCGGTGAACAGCTCGGCCGGCAGGCGCAGGTTGCCGATCTTGCGCGATTCGGCTTCGACGAAGACCGGCCGGGCCGGGTCGAAATTGCGCAGGGTCTGCCAGATTGCCGTTTCGAACCATTTTTGTGAGGGTTGTGGCTGACCGGGCAGGCGACCGAGCACCGAGCCCTTGTGGCAGGCGATCTCTTCCAGGTCAAGCACCTGTCCGCCCTGTTCGGCAATGGCCTGCAGCACGCGGGTCTTGGCCGAACCGGTCGGACCGCCGAGCACCTGATAACGATATTGTCCGGGCAGGGTTTCCAGTTCTGCCAGTACATGGGTGCGGAAGGTCTTGTAGCCACCGTCGAGCTGGCAGGCATCCCAGCCGATGGAGCGGAATACCGTGGTCATTGCGCCGGAGCGCATGCCGCCGCGCCAGCAGACGATCAGCGGTCGCCAGCCCTTGTCGCGATCAAGGAAATGCTCGCGCAGATGGCCGGCGATATTGGCCGAGATGTAGGCGGCGCCGAGTTTCTTGGCGACGAAGGGCGACACCTGCTTGTACAGCGTGCCGACTTCGGCGCGCTGGGCATCGTCGAGCACCGGGCAGGAAATCGCGCCGGGGATGTGGTCGTCGGCGAATTCGGCCGGCGAGCGGACGTCGATGATGGTGTCGAAGTCGCCCAGTTCGTCCAGCGTGGCAACGCCCTTGCGGCGCCGCGTCGAATCGGCAGCGCCCATGCCTCAGCCGGCCTTCCGGCCCATTGCCTCGCCCATGCGGATGGTGCGGGCGGGTGCCCAGTCGGGATTGAAGCTCAGGGTGTTCTTCGGGAACAGCATGACGACGGTCGAGCCGAGCAGGAAGCGGCCCATTTCCTCGCCTTTTTTCAGCTTGACGACGGTTTCGCCGTCGTAGCGCCATTCACGGACGACGCCCGGGCGCGGCGGATTGACCGTGCCGTGCCAGACGGTGGCCATGCTGCCGACGATGGTGGCGCCGACCAGCACCAGCACGAAGGGGCCGCTGGCGGTGTCGAAGACGCAGACCACGCGCTCGTTGCGCGCGAACAGTCCGGGTACGCCGCGGGCGGTGGTCGGATTGACCGAGAACAACTCGCCGGGAACGTGGATCATCCGCGTCAGCTGGCCGTCACAAGGCATGTGGATGCGATGGTAGTCGCGCGGGCTGAGGTAGAGGGTGGCGAAACTGCCGTTCTCGAACTGCGCGCCGAGGTCGCGGTCGCCGCCGACCAGCGCGGTGGTCGAATAACTGTGGCCCTTGGCCTGGAACACCTGGTCGCGCTCGATGGCGCCGAACTGGCTGATCGCGCCGTCGACCGGGCACAGGAAATCGGCGGCGGCGGGCAGGCGGGCGTCGTCCTTCAGCGGCCGGGTGAAGAATTCGTTGAAGCTCTTGTAGCTGGCGATGTCCGGATTTGCCGCTTCAGCCATGTTGACCCCGTAGCGGCCGACAAACCAGCGGATCACCGCGGTGGTCAGCGCGCCGGCTTCGGCGGCAGCCAGCCGGCCGGCGAGGCGGGTCAGCGCCTGTTTCGGCAGCAGGTATTGGGGCAGGACGGCAAGGCGGTCGGACACAGGCGAATTTCCAGTACGAAAACCGGCGATTATACGGGGTCGACCGTAGTAACCGGCGATGCGGTGAATCTCGGGCAATTGACTAATGCCAGCGATGCGGGATACTGGCTGCTGCGTGCAGTGGTGTCACATGCAGGGGGAGACGACAATGAAAACGGCAAAATACATGCACCGGGGACATTCGGATGCAGCCGAGGCGAGGGCCGCGGTGGCGGAGCTTTACGAACAGGTGGCACAGCCGGAGTTGGCGCTGGTCCTGTTTTTCTGTTCATCGAATTACGATCTCGATGCGCTGGCCGATGAAATGAACCGCCGCTTTGCCGGGGTGCCGGTGATTGGCTGTACGTCTGCCGGTGAAATCGGACCGGCCGGCTATCTGAATCATTCGCTGGTCGGGGTCAGCTTCTCGGCGCAGGCATTTACTGCCGAAACCGGCCGTATCGATGCCCTGAACAGTTTTGAAATTGCCACTGGCCGAGCTTTTGCCGAGGGCGTCCTGGAACGTCTTGAAGCACGCCAGCAGGGCGGTAGCGCTTTCGGGCTGTTGTTGATCGACGGCTTGTCCTTGCGCGAGGAGCCGGTGACCCACGCCTTGCAGGACGGGTTGGGGGCGGTGCCGATGTTCGGTGGCTCGGCCGGCGACGATCTGAAATTCCAGAGCACCTGGATATTTCACGAAGGTCGCTTCCATACCGACAGTGCGGTGCTGTTGCTGCTGTCCACGCCGCTGCCCTTCCGCATCCTGCGCAGCCAGCATTTCGTTGCCGACGGCGAGCGCCTGGTCGTCACCGAGGTCGATGCGGCGCGGCGTATCGTGCGGGAAATCAATGGCCGGTCAGCGGTTCAGGAGTATGCGCGGCTGGTTGGTGTGGCACCCGGGCAGCTGACGCCGGAGCATTTCGCCAGCTGGCCGGTGGTCGTGATGATCGACGGCAGCGATTTCGTCCGCTCGATCCAGCACGCCAATCCGGACGGCAGCCTGACTTTCTTTTGTGCGATCGACGAAGGTGTTGTCTTGCGCGTGGCGCATGGCGTCGATCTGCTGGCCAGGATGGAAGCGGAGTTTGTCGAGGCGGAGCGAGAACTCGGCGGCATCGAGGGCATGCTGGTCTGCGACTGCATCCTGCGCAACCTGGAAATTTCCCGCAACGGCAAGAAAGCGGCAGTAGGTGAGCTGTTCCAGCGCTTTCATGCGCTCGGCTTCAGCACCTACGGCGAGCAGCTCGGCGGCGTACATATCAATCAGACCCTCACCGGCATCGCCATCGGCAGCACGGGGGCGGATCTTGGCTGAGCTGACGGTGTCCGGCAACGAGGCCGAACTGCAGGCGGAAATCGTCCGCCTGAACAAGATCGTTACTGCGCTGATGAATCATGCCGAACGCGAGGCCGGTACCCGGCAGGGTAATTTCGGCCTGTTCCAGAATGCGGTGATGCTGGAAAACCAGGTGCGTCGCCGTACCGCCGAGCTGGAAGCCGCCCTGCGCGAGAATGAGCGCATCAATCGCGACCTGACGCGGGAGCGCGAGGAGCAGCGTGCGCTGATCAGGCAGCTGGAAGAGGCGCACAACCAGTTGCTGCAATCCGAGAAGCTGGCTTCCATCGGCCAGTTGGCGGCAGGCGTGGCGCACGAAGTGAATAATCCGATCGGCTTCGTGAATTCCAATCTGTGCACACTGAAAAAATACGTCGCCGACCTGCTAGAACTGAACGCTGCGTATGAGCGCCTGGAACCGGAACTGTCAGCGATCGCCGGCGAGCAGATCAAGGCGCTCAAGGCCAGGATTGATCTGCCCTTCGTGCGCGAAGACATGCCGGCGTTGATCGCCGAGTCGATCGACGGCACGTCGCGTGTCCGGCGCATCGTTCAGGATTTGCGGGATTTTTCCCGGGCCGGGGATTCGGAATGGCATACCGTCGATGTGCATGCCGGTCTGGAAAGTACGCTCAACGTGGTCTGGAACGAAATCAAGTACAAGGCCGAGGTCGAACGCGATTACGGCGACTTGCCGGAGATCGACTGTCTGCCGTCGCAACTGAACCAGGTATTCCTGAACCTGCTGGTCAACGCCGCGCAGGCGATTGAGCAACGCGGCACCATCACGCTGCGGACGCGCCGTGACGGTGATCATGTCGCGATCAGCGTGTGCGATACCGGGAGCGGCATTCCGCCCGAACTCCTGGACCGGATCTTCGATCCCTTCTTCACCACCAAGCCGGTGGGCAAGGGAACAGGGCTGGGTTTGTCGGTGACCTACGGCATCGTCGAAAAACACGGCGGTCGCATCGAGGTCGATAGCGTGCCGGGGCAGGGCTCTACGTTTACGATTCGTCTGCCGGTTCGGCGGGTGGTGTAGACGCGTCGGCTGCCGGCTCGGCGGTACCGAAAGCCGGCGCCGACGACCAGCGTTCGCGCCGCCATTTTTCGCGTTCGCCGTTGGCGCAGAAGGTCCAGGCGATCAGCCGGCTTTGCTTCTGGCCCTGCGCCATCGGGATGATGCGCGATTCGACGACCTTGGCTTTCTTCAGCGCCGCTTCGATGTGCGGCAGGTTGTCGCCCTGTGACAGCAGGCTGGTGAACCACAGCACGCGCTTCGGGATGTTGCAGCTCTGCTCGATCATCAGTTTGACGAAGGCGCGTTCGCCGCCGTTGCACCACAGCTCGGTGCCGCCACCGCCGAAATTGAGGCGCGGCTGGGCGCTGCCTTTTTTTGCGCCCGGCTTGCCGAGGTTGTTCCATTTGCGCTGGCTGACGGCCAACACTTCGTCCGGCGAATTGTGGAAGGGCGGGTTGCAGATCGACAGGTCGAAGCTTTCGCCGGTGCGCAGCAGGCCGGTGAAGATGTTTTCCCAGACGGTCTGGTGGCGGAGTTCGATGTCTGCGGTCAACTCCGGATTCTTCGTCAAAATGCCCTGGGCGTTGGCCAGCGCGGCTTCGTCGATATCAACGCCGAGGAAGGACCAGCCGTATTCGGCATGGCCGATCAGCGGGTAGACGAGATTGGCGCCAGTGCCGATATCGAGCACGCGCACGCCGGGGCCGGCCGGGATGTTCTTCTTGTTGCAGGTGGCCAGCAGGTCGGCGACGCTGTGCAGGTAATCAGCGCGGCCGGGAATCGGCGGGCACAGGTAGCCTTCGGGAATGTCCCAGCCCTTGACGCCGTAGTGATGCATCAGGATCGCCCGGTTCAGCATCTTGACCGCCGTCGGGTTGGCGAAATCGATGCTGGCCTTGCCGGCCGGCGTGGTCCTGATGTGCTTCGCCAGCGCGGCCGAGGTGGCGGTCAGTGCGGCCAGATCGTAGCCGTTGGCGTTCTTGTTGCGCGGGTGCATGGCTGTCCTTCCTTCTGCGGGGACGGGATTGTCCCACGAAAGCCTGTCGCAAGCACGACAATGCCGGTTTGCGCCAATCGATTGATTTTTAATGATTTGGCGCGGTCGACCGCAAGGCACGAAACTGGCTAGTCCTTTCCCTGTTCAGTCAACAGGGAGGCAGCCCATGAAGCTGCAGATCGACCGGCCGCACATCGAAACGATGCTGCAGGCTTTTCCGCGCCTCGACTTCGTGCGCGAGTAGTTGCGTTTCGGCAATCGTGTCGAACTCGCTTTCCCGCAACTTGAAGCTGCTGAACTCGATTTGCTGCAGGCGCTGTACGCCGCCGGCGACGCCGAGTTGCGCGCACGTGCGGCGCAGATTGCCACCTTGCGCAGTGCGTTCGCCGAGGGCGGCAAGCGTTTCGAAGCTGAAGAACTTGAAATGGCGGTGCCGGCCATCGCCCGGTATCTGGCCGAAGACGCCACGCGCGGCTGGGTGTTCTCGGCGGCGATCACTGGCAAGCCGCTGGCCTGGGTGGTGACGCGGCTTGATTACACGCCGCCGTCGGAAGAGGAAAGTGGCAAGATCTTTGTCGAACTGAAAGCCAATTCGCGCGCCCGGATGGCCATGGTTACCGTGCGTATCGCCGGGCCCGACATCGCCGGCCGGACGATCCCGGAAATCCTCGCCAGCAAGGGCTACGTCAAGGAAACGCCGGCGCTGCTGGCGAGCTACGACGAAGCCGCGGCGCGCTATTTCGACTGGCGCGCGCAGTACGGTGCGCAGTTTTCCGGTAGCGGCACCGGCTGGTTCGCCGAGAACCCGACGGCGACGCACCGTGACACCGATTATTCGCGCAAGGACCAGATCATCCTGTCGTCGACCGGCAGCCCGGCGCGCCTGGTCAACGACGAAAGCATCCTCGGCGAGCGCTTGCTGGCGCTCGATGCCAGCGGCGACATCCTGGCCAAGTTCGTGCGCCGCGTCGCCCGCAACGCGCGCTTGTCGGGCAAGGAGGAAAGCGAAGTCGAGGAAACCCGCGACGGCATCGCCAAGGGCTTGTTCACCGAACTTCCGGTGCATTTCTACATCCTGATGTTCCACCTTGATCTGCATCACTACGTCTGGGTGCATGTGGACGACATCGAACCGTACGCCTACCAGCCGGAACTCAAGTACAAGCTGGTGCTGCCGCCCGAGCAGACCGACCTGATCGACATCCTGACCGCCGAGATGGACGTACTGATGGACGACATCGTCGCCGGCAAATCGGGCGGTACGACGGTGCTCTGCGCCGGGCCACCGGGCGTCGGCAAGACGCTGACCGCCGAGGTTTACTCGGAAATCATCCGCCGCCCGCTGTACCGCGTGCACTCCGGCCAGCTCGGTCTGAACGTCGCGGAAATGGAAAAATCGCTGAAGGAAGTGCTGACCCGCGCCCAGCGGTGGGGCGCGGTGATGCTGATCGACGAGGCTGATGTGTACATCAAGCGGCGCGACGACAACATCACGATGAATGCCGTCGTCGGCGTGTTCCTGCGTGTGCTCGAATACTTCAACGGCCTGCTGTTCCTGACCACCAACCGGGTGGATGACATCGACGAAGCCATCGTCTCGCGCTGCATCGCGCTGATCCGTTTTTACCCGCCGGAGCGCGTCGACCGCAGAAAGATATGGGGCGTCATGGCCGAGCAGTTCGGGCTGACCATCCAGGCCGACCTGCTCGACCGCCTGCCGGACATCTTCCCGCAGGCGTCAGGGCGCGACATCAAGGGCCTGGCCAAGCTGGTCGCCAAGTACTGTAGCCAGAAACAGCTACCGCCGACGGAGGAGGTGTTCCGGCGCTGCTCGATGTTCCGGGCGTTGGAGCAAGTGTCTTAGTGAAAATGCGAAAGCCGGGCTGAAGAAAGTTTTCCTGCCGCTAACCTCCGATCAGTGCTCGCGGCCGTCGATGCGTGGCTTCAGCAGCATCGGGATGTAGCGCCAGCCGAGCAGGCTGAAGGCCAGCAGCCAGCAGGTCGCGGCAGCATGGATGCAGGCCAGGTACAGGCCGGGGGCGAATTGCGGGATGACGATGCGGATCACCAGCGCGGCCAGCATGATGTACAGGATTCCGCGGTCGACCGGCGAAAACACGACTTTTCTGCCGGTGTGGCCGTTGGCGATGCGCACGATCATCGCTGGGATGATGCAGCCCATCGCGCCGAAGGTGAACAGATGGGTGGCTACCGAGCCGACCCATCCGGGATCGGCCACCTGCGCCAGCGCGACCAGCAGCAACTGGCCGACGATGGCCAGATAACCGACGTACATGATGCCGATGTCGATGCGGCGGAACGCCAGTTGCGGTTTCCAGAAGACGAAGCGGACCAGCAGCAGTAGTGCCAGCGCCAGCGACAGCGCGCCGGTCAGTGCGGCTGGCAGCAGGAAGCCGCCGACCAGGATCAGGCCGAGCAGCTTGATCGGCATGTCCAGTCGCGGCTGGCGCAGGATCTGCACCTGGAAGGCACCCTTCATGAACGGTGTCAGCGTGCGTTCGAGCATGACCAGGAAGGCAAGGCGGAAGAGCGCCAGCACCATGTCGCTGCCGGCGGCGAAATCGCCGTGCAGCATCAGTTGCTTGGCGACGATGAAGATCGGCAGCAACACGATGAAGAAGAGGTTGTCGCGGTAGCTGTCCTGCGCGCGGTGGCGGATCAATGTCCATAGCAGCATGGCGACGATGCTGCCGAGGAAGAGATTGTTCGACAGCAGGAACAGCGCTGTCGGCCAACTGCCGCCATAGGCCATGCCGAAGCGTTCGAACAGCCAGGCGGCGGCGAGGAAGGCGAGCGCGTCGCCGTGGTGGCCGCGGATGTTCACCCAGTTCTTGGTCGAGGTCAGCAGGAAGCCGCCGAGCACCGCCCAGCCGAAACCGAAGAACATTTCATGGGCGTGCCAGCGCAGCGCATCGACCGGACTTGCGGTCAACGACCCGACGCCGGAAAAAAGCAACGCCCAGATCAGCGGCAGCAACGCACCGGCCAGGCAGGCCAGCAGGAAGAAGGGGCGGAAGCCGACCAGCCACAGGGGATGGCGTGCATGGGACATGATTTTTTTCCGGGTTCGTGGGGTGAAAACGTCGCAACTTTACCAAGTGTGCAGGGGGCGGAATTTGATTTATCCCATGGTGGCGCGCAGGAGCAGGGGGAATGGCGTAAAATCGCATTCTTGCCCGGGCAAGGAGAGAGGCCAAGACCGGGCTGGTTTATTAAGGATAATGATGAAGCGTGTGGATGACTTCCGCTTGCGTTTTGGCAAGCACGAGCTGGTTCCGATCATGATCGGCGGCATGGGTGTCGATATCTCGACGGCTGACCTGGCGCTGGAGGCGGCGCGTCTGGGCGGTGTCGGCCATATTTCCGATGCGATGATCAACACGGTCTCCGACCGGCGTTACGAAACCAAGCACGTCAAGGAAAAGCTCGCACTGTACAAGTACAACGTCCTCAACGAGGACAAATCTTCGGTCAAGTTCGACCTTGGCCGCCTCGCGGAAGCGACCCGCCTGCACGTCGAAGCAACGATGGCGCGCAAGCAGGGCAGCGGCATGGTCTTCATCAACTGCATGGAAAAGCTGACCATGAATGCGCCGCGCGAGACCCTCAAGGTCCGCATGTCGGCCGCGCTCGATGCCGGCATCGACGGTATCACGCTGGCTGCCGGCCTGCATCTCGGTTCGCTGGGTCTGATCGAGGACCACCCGCGTTTCCGCGATGCCAAGATCGGCATCATCGTCTCGTCGGTCCGTGCGCTGCAGCTGTTCCTGAAGAAAAGCGCACGCACCAACCGCATGCCCGATTACATCGTTGTCGAAGGGCCGCTCGCCGGCGGCCACCTCGGCTTCGGCATGGACTGGGCGCAGTACGACCTGGCGACCATCGTTGCCGAGGTGATGCAGTACCTGAAGGACGAACATCTCGATATCCCGGTGATCCCGGCCGGCGGCATCTTTACCGGCACCGACGCGGCGCAGTTCCTGGAAGCCGGCGCTGCCGCCGTCCAGGTGGCGACGCGGTTCACCGTTGCCGACGAGTGCGGCCTGCCCGATGCCGCCAAGCAGGAATACTTCAAGGCCAGCGAGGACGACATCGAGGTCAACCAGATCTCGCCGACCGGCTACCCGATGCGCATGATCAAATCCAGCCCCGGCATCGGCGATGGCATCCGCCCGAACTGCGAGGCCTACGGCTACCTGCTCGACGCCAACGGCAAGTGCGCCTACATTTCCTCGTACAACCGCGAGGTCGCGCTGCATCCGGAAGCGCGCAAGGTCAAGGTGATGGACAAGACCTGCCTGTGCACGCACATGCGCAATTTCGAAATCTGGACCTGCGGTCAACTGACCTGGCGGCTCAAGGACACGACCAACAAGCTGGCGGACGGCAGTTACCAGATGTTGAGTGCCGAACACATCTTCAAGGATTACCAGTTCAGCACCGATCAGAAGATCGCCTTGCCGGAGGCTGTCCAGGGCTGATTTCCCGCGGCCGGTCATGCCGGTCCGCTCCCTTCAACGCCAAGCGCCCGGTCACCGATCGGGGTAACGATCCAACACCAGGCATGCCTACGCATTCACGCAGTGTTCGACATCCGGTTTGCGGACGGGCGGGGAAATTCATCTCCGTGCTGTTCGCCAGCCTGCTTTTCAACCTGCCAGCGCAGGCGGATTCGGGTCAGACATTCACCGTAAATGGTTTTGGTACGCTGGGGGCGGTGCGCACCGATACCGATCACGTCGAATTCGTTCGCGATCTCTCGCAGGCACGTGGCGCTACCGATGAATGGACGGCAAAAACCGACAGTGTGCTCGGTTTGCAGGCCAACTGGCGGATCACACCGCAATGGCAGGTGGTGGCCCAGGGGGTCAGCCGTTATCGTTACGATCGTAGCTTCAGGCCGGAAGTGGCCTGGGCGTTCGTCAAGTACGAGCCGACGCCAAATCTCAGCCTGCGTGCCGGTCGCCTGGGTACCGAGTTCTTCATGCTCGCCGATTCACGCTGGGTCGGCTATTCCTTCCTCACCGTCCGGCCGCCCGGTGATTATTTCTGGTACCTGCCGTTCTACAGCATCCACGGCGCCGATGCCGCGCTGACCTTGCCGGCGGGCGAAGGCGTGGTCCGGGGCAAGTTGTTCTATGGCTTGTCGCGCGGCGACATCCCGCTTTCCGACGAGCTTTGGAACATCAAGGGGTCGCCGATGCTGGGTGGCTACCTGGAGTACCAGTCCGGTCCCTGGCAGGTCCGGGGCAGCTACGCCAATATCCGCTTCGAACATGACCTGCCGCTGGCGCCGGTGTTGCTGAAGGAGTACGGCATCGTCTTCAGTCAGGCCGATGCCCGCTTCCTGGAAACGCGCAATACCCGAACCCATTACTACTCGTTTGGCGTGGTGTACGACAAGGGGCCGCTGCAGGCCCAGTTGATGCTCAACCACATCGACCAGGGCACCCGGGCGCTGGAGGATTCCGATGCCGGCTATTTGCTGCTCGGTTATCGTCTGGGCGAATGGACGCCCTATCTTGGTTACTCGCGTGTGCGCTCGAAGAAGCAGGCGCCGCCGGCCAGCCCGATTGCGGCGCGGATCGTTGCCGATTCCCACTCCGACCAGAAAACAGTCTTCGCGGGTGTGCGCTGGGACCTGGCGCGCAACGTTGCACTCAAGGCTCAGTGGGATGGCATTCGCGGCGACAGTTCCTCGCTCTTTCCGTATCGTCAGGATGACCTGAATCGCTGGGACGGAAGAATGGATGTCTTTTCGATGAGTCTGGATTTCGTCTTCTGAACGCATGATCCGGCGCTTCCTGAAACTTCTCATGCTGTGTCTCGGTTGCCTCGGTAGCGGGGCAGTGATGGCCGAGCTGGTAGTCGTGGTCAATGCCCGCAGCGGTGTTGCGGCGATGACCCGCAATGAAGTGATCAACGTTTTCTTTGGTCGGAATCGCCAGTTCTTCAATGGTCTGGAGGCAATGCCGGTGGATCTTGAGGATAGCCATCCGAAGCGTCTGCAGTTCTACAAGACGCTGGTCGGCAAGGATCTCTCCGAAATCAATGCCTACTGGTCGCGCCAGATTTTTACCGGGCGCATGCAGGCGCCACCGCGTCTGGAGTCGACCGAGGAAGTGCTGAAATGGGTAGCCGCCCGCCCGGGCGGTATCGGCTTTGTCGAGCTGTCGCGCGCCGATGCGCGGGTGCGCGTGGTCTACGAACTCAAGCCCTGAGTTGTCGCTGTTGTCCGGATGCTTGCAGTCCGGGTCATAAAAACACAATATACGGCTGGCAGGCTGTCGCTTGGCGTTCGCAAAACGATTGCCTGACCCGATAACGACAAGGAGACAAATCATGCCCAGAAGAATGATTCGCAACATTCTCGCCGATCGTCCGTTGATCACTGCGAGCAAGGAAATGACCGTACGTGCCGCCTGCCGCCTGATGGCGGAAAAGCGGATCGGTGCCCTGCTGGTGGTCGAAGGTCTGAAGACTGTCGGCATCTTTACCGAGCGCGATGCCCTGAACAAGGTGCTGGCTGCGACGCTGGACCCGGACAAGACACTGGTGGCACAGGTGATGGTCGCCGACCCGCTGTGCATTCGTGACGACAAGCCGCTGTCGCATGCGTTGCACATGATGTCCGAGGGCGGTTTCCGTCACGTGCCGGTGGTCGATGCCGAGGGCCGGGCGATCGGCATGGTCTCGGCGCGCGATGCGTTGGGCCAGGACATGCTCGAGGTGGAGCAGGATATCAAGCGCATGGAGGCGCTGGAAAGCGTGATCGGTTACTGAGCCCCGGTCCAGCCGAAGCGGTCGAGCAGGGCGGCGAATTCGCCGCCTGGTCGTACGTCGACCGCAATCGGTTGATGGTTTGCCGGATGGCGGAAGGTCAGGTGCGTGCACGCCAGCAGCAAGCGGTGGCAAGCCAGTTGTTCGGCGAAGAAACGGTTGTGCCGGCCCTTGCCGTAGGTTGCGTCGCCGATGATCGGATGCGCGATGTGCTTGAGGTGGCGGCGCAGCTGGTGCTTGCGCCCGGTCACCGGTGTCAGTTCGAGCAGCGCGTAGCGGCTGCTCGGGTAGCGCTCGACCATCACCGGTAGTTCGACCGTCGCCAACCGGCGGAAGTGCGTCAGCGCCGGTTGTGCTTCCTGACTGCTGCGTTCGCCCTGGAATTCGTAGTCGTCGCGCTGGCGCGTCAGCGCATGATCGATGCTGCCGCTTGCCGGCGGATGGCCGCGCACGACCGCCAGATAACGCTTGCCGACGCTGCCGTCGGCGAACTGGCGACCGAGCACGCTGGCGATTTCGGCGCTCAGACCGAACAGCAGCACGCCGGAAGTACCGCGGTCGAGTCGGTGCGCTGGCCATACTTTCTGCCCGATCTGGTCGCGCAGGATCTGGATCGCGAAGCGCGTTTCGTGGCGGTCGATTTCCGAGCGATGAACGAGCAGGTTGGCCGGTTTGTCGATGACGACGATGTACTCGTCGCGGTACAGGATGGGCAGCGGCGCTTCATCGCCGATGCTGCGGTCGACGACGATTTCAGGCAAAAAACCGTTCCCTGGCGGCAGGCGGGAGTTCCATGCCGGTGACGTGGGCGCGGTCGAGCAGTTCCCAGTAATAGCGGTAGGACGCGCGGTCGTGTAGCTTGCCGGCGTGCTGGGTCGGACCCCAGTCGGTGTCCTGGGCGGCGATCAGGATTTCCGCCGCAGCCTGGACTTCCGAAAAGTCCGGGCGCATCGCTTCGACGATCGGCAGGATCTGGTTCGGGTGAATGCTCCACATGCGCAGGTAACCGAATTCGCGGCGGGCGCGCAGCGCGTCGTTGCGGATGTAGTCGATGTCCTTCAGTTCGGTAGTGACGTTGTGCGAGGGCACGACGCCGTTGGCCAGCGCGGCGGCGCTGATCTCGCACTTGGCCCGGGCGACCAGCGGATGGTCGAACTGGCCGGGGCTCTTCATCGCGCTGCCGGGGATCGCGCCGTGGTGGCCGGAAACGAAATCCATCAGGCCGAAGTCGAGCGACTCGACGCCGGGCAGGGCGGCGATCTCCCAGACTTCGCGCAAGGCGCCGTGGGTTTCGATCAGCACATGCACCGGAATCCTGCGGTCGACACCGAAATGACGCTCGATTTCACGCAGCGTCTCGATCTGCGTCTGCACGTCGCCGACGCTGCACGGCTTGGGCAGCGTGATGAAGGGCAGGCGGTTGCCGGCAATGCCGACCAGGATTTCCATGTCGTGGCGCCAGTGCGCGTGGGTCACGTCATGCACGCGGGCGCCGACCCGGTTGAACAGGTTGTCGTCGGACATGATCACGGCGGCGGCCATCTCGGCGTGTTCGCGCTCGGCGCCGGCATGGGCGCCATCTTCGCAATCGCAGGTGATGTCGAAGATCGGCCCCAGTTCCTTCTGCAACTGCAGGGCCTTCTTCATCAGCTTTTCCGAGCCGGCGTAATGGTCGACCGCGGGCAGGACGGGGAAGGGCTTTTCGCCCGCGAACAGGACGTGCTTGGGATGGCGCATGAATGTCGTCGTCGAAAATAAAAAAGGCCGCGGTATTTTACCGCGGCCTTGCGTGACAGCTGAAAGCTGATTACAGCATGCTGGCGACGGCAGCGCGCTCGTCTTCCAGTTCCTTCAGGGTGATCGCGATCTTGCCCTTGGAGTATTCGTCGATTTCCAGGCCCTTGATCAGCGTGAAGGTGCCGTTCTTGCATTCGCAAGGCAGGCCGAAGACCAGGCCTTCCGGAATGCCGTAGCCGTTGTCGGCTGGGGCCGGAATGCCCATCGTGACCCACTCGGAAGAACCGAGGTGCCAGTCGCGGACGTGGTCGATGGCGGCGTTTGCAGCGGAAGCGGCAGACGACAGGCCACGGGCGTCGATGATGGCGGCGCCGCGCTTGCCGACGGTCGGCAGGAACACGTCATTGTTCCAGGCTGCGTCGTTGATCAGGCCCTTGACGTTGTCGCCGTTGGAGGTGACGAAACGGTAGTCGGCGTACATCGACGGCGAGTGGTTGCCCCAGACGACCAGTTGCTTCAGCGAGGAAACCGGGCGGCCGGACTTCTGGGCCAGTTGGGTCAGCGCGCGGTTGTGGTCGAGGCGCAGCATGCCGTGGTAGTTGTTCGGGTTGGTGCGGCCAACCTTGATCGCCGCGGAGCGGGCGATGTAGGCGTTGGTGTTGCACGGATTGCCGACGACCAGAACCTTGACGTCTTCCTTGGCGTTTTCAGCAATGGCCTTGCCCTGGACCGTGAAGATCGCGCCGTTGGCGGTCAGCAGGTCAGCGCGTTCCATGCCGGGGCCGCGCGGACGGGCGCCAACCAGCAGGCAGACATCGGCGTCCTTGAAAGCGACGTTCGGATCATCGGTAGCGACCATGCCGGCGAGCAGCGGGAAGGCGCAGTCGTCGAGTTCCATCATCACGCCCTGCACGGCCTTCTGGGCTTGCGGCAGGTCGAGCAACTGCAGAATGACCGGCTGGTCCTTGCCGAGCATTTCGCCGGAGGCAATGCGGAACAGCAGGCTATAACCGATCTGGCCGGCGGCGCCGGTAACGGCAACGCGCATGGGGGCTTTGGACATGTATCGCTCCTGTATTTAAACAGCTTGGTTGAATTATTCGATGGCACCGTATGCAGACGTTTTTGCTACCTTGCGTCGGTCGGCAACGGAGACGAAGATGTTAGAAGTTCGGCGTATCCCTGTCAATTCATCATGTGTCTTATATAAGACAACTTTTCGTGGACGCTGATAAAGAAATATGCTGAAATCTGCAGCCATGACCCGTGACGCAAATCGTTCAGCAACGCGCGCAACCGCGCCAACCTTCAGTCCGCTCTATCGCCAGATCAAGGATTTCCTGATCGGCAGCCTAGAGCGCGGTGAGTGGGGGCCGGGTGATGCGATTCCCAGCGAGGGAGAGTTGGCGCAGCGTTTCAACGTCAGCCAGGGGACGGTGCGCAAGGCCATTGATGAAATGGCAGCCGAGAATCTGCTGGTTCGCCGGCAAGGCAAGGGCACCTTCGTCTCGACACACAGCGACCCGCGCTCCTTCTACCGTTTCCTCCGCCTGTTGCCGGACGACGGTGTCGCCGTGCCTTCGGCCAGCGACCCGTTTTACTGCGAAAATGTTAGTGCCACGCCGGAGGTTGCCGCGGCGCTTGGTCTGCAGCCAGGCGATCCGGTAATCCACGTCAAGCGACTGTTGCGCTTTGCCGGTGAAACCGTGGTCTTCGACCAGATCTACCTGGCCGCCGATCTGTTCAGCGGCCTGACGCTGGAGGCCCTGCGTGGCGGCGAGCGTTCTCTCTATAGTCTGTTCGAAAGTGATTTCGGTGTGCGCATGATCAATGCCGAAGAGCGTCTGCGAGCCATTGCCGCTGATCCGGAGAGTGCGGACCTGCTGGGGGTTGCGGTTGGCGATCCGCTGTTGCTGGTCGAGCGGACTGCCTATACCTATGGCAACAAGCCGGTCGAGTGGCGGCGAGGTCTCTATTGCACCAGGAATCACTATTACCGGAACGATCTGGGTTGATCGTCAACTGTTTGTCGTACTTGTCTTGAAAGCACGCCATGTGGCGCTTTGCAGGCGTTTTTTAACTGTATAATTACGGTTCTTTTCAAACCACGTACAAGCGGTTAACCGCACTCTTACGCGAGGGATGACGTTCATGGCAGAAATGTCCATAAAGAAGAAACGTCCAAAAAATTTGGACTTGACGACCATCAGGTTGCCATTACCCGGCAAGGTTTCAATTCTGCATCGCGTCAGCGGTGCCGGCTTGTTCCTCTGTCTTCCTGTAATGCTCTGGCTCTTCAGTGCCAGCCTGGAGTCCCCTGAAAGCTATGCAAGCTTCCAGTCCGTCGCCGGCATGCTGCCGGTGAAAGTGATCCTCGCCGGCCTGCTCTGGGCTTTCGTGCATCACTTCTGTGCCGGTATCCGCTTCCTGTTGCTGGATATGCACATCGGTATCGAGAAGGAAGCCGCCGGCAAGTCCGCGGCGGTTGTGTTCGCTGTCAGCATTCCGCTGACCCTGATCCTGTGGGGGGTTCTGCTGTGATCAACCGTATTGTTGTCGGTGCCCATTACGGCCTCAGGGACTGGATCGCCCAGCGTGCGACCGCCATCATCATGGCTGTTTATTCAGTCCTGATTGCCGTCGTGCTGCTGGTCGTTCGTCCGTCGACCTTCGAAGCCTGGCAGGGTGTGTTCGCCAATGGTGTCATCAAGTTCTTCACCTTCCTGTTCTTTGTCAGCCTGTTCTACCACGCCTGGATTGGCATGCGTGACCTGTGGATGGATTACGTCAAGCCGACCGGCCTGCGCCTGACGCTGCACGTTGTCACCGTTTCCCTGCTGGTGGGCTACACCGCATGGGCTGCTGCGATTCTCTGGAGGCTGTAAGCGTGAGTATTCCTGTTCTCAAGTTTGATGCGGTCATCGTCGGTGCCGGTGGCGCCGGTCTGCGTTCCGCAATCCAATTGTCCGAAGCCGGCCTGAAAACCGCCGTGCTCTCCAAGGTTTTTCCGACCCGCTCGCACACCGTTGCGGCGCAGGGCGGTGTTGCTGCGTCCCTCGGTAATTCCGAGGAAGATCACTGGACGTGGCACATGTACGATACCGTCAAGGGTTCCGACTGGCTCGGCGACCAGGACGCGATCGAATTCATGTGCAAGAAGGCCAACGAAGTGGTCGTCGAGCTCGAACACTACGGCATGCCTTTCGACCGTACCGATGATGGCAAGATCTATCAGCGTCCGTTCGGCGGTCACATGTCGAACTTCGGCGAAAAGCCGGTGCGTCGTTCCTGTGCTGCCGCTGACCGTACCGGTCACGCCATGTTGCACGCGATGTACCAGCGCAACGTCAAGGCCAACACCCAGTTCTTCGTTGAATGGATGGCGCTGGACCTGATCCGTGACGAAGAAGGCCATGTCCTCGGCGTTACCGCGATGGAAATGGAAACCGGCCAGGTTGTGATCTTCCACAGCCGGGCGACGATTTTCGCTACCGGCGGTGCCGGCCGTATCTTCTACTCTTCGACCAATGCCTTCATCAACACCGGTGATGGTCTGGGTATGGCGGCGCGTGCAGGCATCCCGCTCGAAGACATGGAATTCTGGCAGTTCCACCCGACTGGCGTCGCCGGTGCAGGCGTGCTGATTACCGAAGGTGTGCGCGGCGAAGGCGGCATCCTGCGTAATTCCAGCAAGGAACGCTTCATGGAGCGCTATGCGCCGAACGCCAAGGATCTGGCTTCGCGCGACGTGGTTTCGCGCGCCATGGCGACCGAAATCAAGGAAGGCCGCGGCTGTGGCGTCAACAAGGACTACGTCCTGCTCGACATCACCCACCTCGATCCGGCCACCATCATGAAGCGCCTGCCGGGCATCCACGAAATCGGTTTGCAGTTCGCCGGTGTCGATTGCCTGAAGGAGCCGCTGCCGGTCGTGCCGACCTGTCACTACCAGATGGGCGGTATCCCGACCCATTACTCCGGCCGTGTCGTGATGCCGCAGGGTGGCGACATGAATGCCGTCGTGCCGGGCTTCTACGCCGGTGGCGAATGTGCCTGTGCTTCGGTGCACGGTGCCAATCGTCTCGGTACCAATTCGCTGCTCGATCTGCTGGTCTTCGGCAAGTCGGCCGGTGATTCCGCCGTTGAGGATCTCAAGGCCGGTCGCGCTCATCGCGCACTGCCGAAGGATGCGGCAGAGAAATCGCTGGCCCGCATTTCCGCCATCGACAATCGCAAGGGTGGTGCCAACGTGCACGAGACCCGTCTGGCCATGCAGCGCACGATGCAGGATCACGCTGGCGTGTTCCGTTTCGGCGACATGCTGAAGCAGGGCGTCGAGAAGATTCTCGAAGTCGAAAAGGCTGCCCGCGAACTCGAGATCAAGGACAAGTCCATGGCCTGGAATACGGCACGGACCGAAGCCCTCGAAATGGAAAACCTGATCGAAGTCGCCAAGGCCACGATGATGTCCGCCGAAGCCCGCAAGGAATCGCGTGGCGCCCACGTGCGCGACGATGCGCCGGATACCGCGGAATTCCCGAACGGCCGCAACGACAAGGAATGGCTCAAGCACACGCTGTTCTCTCCGGTTGATAATTCGATCAGCTACAAGCCGGTGAACATGCAACCCCTGACCGTCGAGCCTGTTGCGCTCAAGACGCGCTCGTACTAATTGGAGTCCAGAATGAGCAAACGCATTGTTCAATTCAGTATCTATCGCTACGATCCGGACAAGGATGACGCGCCGTACATGCAGGACATCTCGGTCGAGCTCGATCCGACTGACCGCAAGCTGCTGGACGCGCTGACCGCGCTGAAGGCCAAGGACGACACCTTGTCTTACCGTCGTTCCTGCCGCGAAGGCGTGTGCGGTTCCGATGCGATGAACATCAACGGCAAGAACGGTCTGGCCTGCCTGACCAATATCGACGACCTGAAGCAGCCGATCGTGCTGCGTCCGCTGCCCGGCCTGCCGGTCATCCGCGACCTGATCGTCGACATGACCCAGTTCTTCAAGCAGTACCACTCGATCAAGCCGTACCTGATCAACAATGATCCGGCGCCTGAACGCGAGCGTCTGCAGTCGCCGGAAGACCGGGAAGAACTGAATGGTCTGTACGAGTGCATCCTGTGCGCCTGCTGTTCGACTTCGTGCCCGTCGTTCTGGTGGAATCCGGACAAGTTCGTCGGTCCGGCCGGTCTGCTGGCTGCCTACCGTTTCATCGCCGATACGCGCGATCAGGCGACCAACGAGCGTCTCGATAACCTCGAGGACCCGTACCGTCTGTTCCGTTGCCATACCATCATGAACTGTGTTGACGTGTGCCCGAAGGGTTTGAACCCGACCAAGGCCATCGGCAAGATCAAGGACATGATGGTTCGTCGCGCCGTCTGATGGAACGCCAGGACTACGAACGCCTGCGCTGGCGTTGCATCCGGCGCGCCCTGCTGGAACTCGACATCACGCTGACGCGTTTCCTTGATGATGGATTCGATCAGTTGACCGAGGACGAGCAGGCGGCGTTCGTGGATCTGGTGGCGCTGGAGGACCACGATCTCTGGTATCTGATCAGCGGCAAGGAAGAGTGCAATGAGGATGAGGCGCGATTCGTGCCTGTTGTTGAAAAATTACGTAAGTGTTCAGTAAGGTTGGCGAATTAACTTTGTAACGTTGACCGTATTTTGGCAGTGCAGTGATAACCAACACCTGTAAAGGGAAGAAACCATGACGACCGAACGCAAGGCAACTTTGACAATCGACGGGCAGGCACCTGTCGATTTCCAGATCATGTCCCCGACGCATGGCAACGACTGTGTCGATATTCGTACGCTGGGGGCCAAGACTGGCCTGTTCACCTACGATTCCGGCTTCCTGTCGACTGCCAGCTGCAAGTCCACGATTACCTTCATCGATGGCGACAAGGGCGAGTTGCTGTACCGCGGCTATCCGATCGAACAACTGGCAGAAAACTGCAACTTCCTCGAAGTGGCTTACCTGCTGAAGAATGGCGAACTGCCGAATGCCGACCAGAAGGTCAAGTTTGAGACCACCATCAAGAGCCATACGATGGTGCATGACCAGCTGACCCGCTTCTACAACGGCTTCCGTCGTGACGCGCACCCGATGGCTGTCATGGTCGGTGTCGTTGGCGCCCTGTCCGCCTTCTACCACGAAGCCATGGACTACTCCGATGCCGAGCACCGCAACATCAGCTTCAACCGCATCGTTGCCAAGTTGCCGACGATCGTCGCCATGGCCTACAAGTACAACACCGGTGCGCCGTTCATGTACCCGGACAACGAACTGGACTACACCGCCAACTTCATGCGCATGATGTTCGGCAATCCGTGCGAGAAGTACGTGCCGAACCCGGTGCTAGTCAACGCACTGGACACCATCTTCACGCTGCACGCCGATCACGAGCAGAACGCTTCGACCTCGACCGTCCGTCTGGCCGGTTCGTCGGGTGCCAATCCGTTCGCCTGCATCTCGGCTGGTATCGCTTGTCTGTGGGGCCCGGCACACGGCGGCGCCAACGAGGCCTGCCTACAGATGCTGGAAGAAATCGGCGACGTTTCGCGGGTTGGCGAGTACATCAAGCGCGCCAAGGACAAGAACGATTCCTTCAAACTGATGGGCTTCGGTCACCGTGTCTACAAGAACTTCGACCCGCGCGCCAAGCTGATGCGCAAGGTGTGCAACGATGTTCTGGGCGAACTGGGTTTGGAAAACGATCGTCTGTTCAAGCTGGCCATGGAACTGGAAAAGATCGCTCTGGAAGATCCGTACTTCGTCGAGAAGAAGCTCTACCCGAACGTCGACTTCTACTCTGGCATCGTCCAGAAGGCGATCGGCATTCCGACCGAGATGTTCACCTGCATCTTCGCGCTGGCCCGTACGGTTGGCTGGATGACGCAGTGGGAAGAAATGATCTCCGATCCGGAATACAAGATCGGTCGTCCGCGTCAGTTGTACATGGGCGCTGCCAAGCGCAACGTCGTACCGCTCGCCCAACGCGGCTAAGAGAAGAATCGGGCGGCCGTGGGCCGCCCTTTTTTACATGCGGAGAATTGTCAGTCTGCATTCGCAGCGACAGAGAATAAAACCCTGGTGGGGACGCCTATGACCACGATGAATGAAAAATTCGACAGCACGCTTTACTTTGGCGGTAATGCACCGTTTGTCGAGGAAGTTTACGAAAATTACCTGAACGATCCGACCTCTGTTCCGGCAGAGTGGCGCGATTATTTCGATCACCTCGCGCAGATGCCGGGCTTCGTTGCCCGTGACGTCGCCCACGCCCCGGTCATCGCTGCCTTTGCCGAACTGGCGAAGGATGGCGGTTTCCGCCCGGCCGCACCGGCATCGTCGAAGTCCGAGCACAAGAAGCAGTCGGCCGTTGGTCAACTGGTTACCGCCTATCGCTCGCTCGGTACCCGCTGGGCCGATCTCGATCCGCTCAAGCGCCTGCCGCGACCGAAGCTGGACGAACTGGAGCCGTCCTTCTACGGCTTTACCGATGCCGACCTGAACCAGACCTTCAACGTCGGTTCGCTGCAAGGCCTGCCGGAAAACGCCAAGCTCAGCGAGATTCTTGAAACGCTGAAGCAGACCTACTGCGGCACCATCGGTGTCGAGTACATGTACATGACGGATTACAACGAGAAGCGCTGGCTGCAGGAGCGTCTCGAGAGCATCCGTTCGCGTCCGACCTACAATGCCGAGCAGAAAAAGCGCATTCTTGAACGGTTGACCGCAGCAGAGACGCTGGAGCGTTATCTGCATACCAAATATGTCGGCCAGAAGCGTTTCTCGCTCGAAGGTGGCGAATCGCTGATCGTCTCGATGGACGAAGCAATCCGTAGCGGCGGCGCCATGGGCGTTGATGAAGTCGTTGTCGGCATGGCCCACCGCGGCCGTCTGAACGTCCTGGTCAATACGCTGGGCAAGGCTCCGTCGATGCTGTTTGCCGAGTTCGAAGGCAAGAAGAAGAGTGACCTCTCGGCCGGCGACGTCAAGTACCACATGGGCTTCTCGTCCGACGTCAATACCCCGGGCGGCGCCTGCCACCTGACGCTGTCGTTCAATCCGTCGCACCTGGAAATCGTCAACCCGGTGGTTGCCGGTTCGGTCTACGCCCGTCAGGTTCGCCGCGGCGAAGGCAGCAAGACCAAGGTGCTGCCGATCCTGGTGCACGGCGACTCGGCCGTTGCCGGCCAGGGCGTCAACCAGGAAATGCTCAATTTCGCGCAGACCCGTGGTTATGGTGTCGGTGGCGTACTGCACATCGTGGTCAACAACCAGGTGGGTTTCACCACCAGCGATCCGCGCGACTACCGCACCGGTCACTATTGCACCGACATCTTCAAGATGGTCGATGCACCGATCTTCCACGTCAATGGCGACGATCCGGAAGCAGTCACGCTGGTGACCCAGCTGGCCATCGAGTATCGCCAGACCTTCCAGAAGGATGTCGTCATCGACATCTTCTGCTTCCGTAAGCTCGGCCACAACGAGCAGGACGAGCCGATGGTCACCCAGCCGCTGATGTACAAGATCATCGCCAAGCACCCGGGTACCCGCAAGCTCTACGGCGACAAGCTGGTCGCCGAAGGCACGCTGCCGGCTGAAGGTCCGGATCAGATGATCAAGGAATACCGCGAGCATCTGGACAAGGGCGAGTTGCTGTACAACCCGGTATTGGCCGGCTACAAGCATCCGATGACGATCGACTGGACGCCGTTCCTGACGAAGAACTACATCGAGACCTGCGATACCCGCGTTCCGGTAGAAGAACTGAAGCGTCTGTCCCAGCGCCTGACGACCTTCCCGGAAGGTTTCACGCTGCATTCACGAGTCAAGAAGATCGCCGAAGACCGCGCCGCGATGGGCGAGGGCAAGCTGCCGGTCGACTGGGGCATGGCCGAGAACCTGGCCTATGCTTCGTTGCTGGTTTCCGGCTACGGCGTGCGCATTTCCGGTGAAGACGTCGGTCGCGGCACCTTCTTCCACCGTCACGCTGCCTTCCACGACCAGAACCGTACCAGCTGGGATGAGGGTACTTACCATCCGTTGAAGAACCTGCAGGAAAAGCAGGCCGGCTTCCAGTGCTACGACTCGGTGTTGTCGGAAGAGGCTGTGCTGGCTTTCGATTACGGTTATGCCTCGGCCAATCCGTACGAACTCGTCGTCTGGGAAGCCCAGTTCGGTGACTTCGTCAATGGGGCGCAGGTTGTCATCGACCAGTTCATCACTTCCGGTGAAGCCAAGTGGGGCCGCGCCTGTGGTCTGGTCATGCTGCTGCCGCACGGTTACGAAGGTCAGGGTCCGGAGCATTCCTCCGCACGCCTTGAGCGCTTCATGAACCAGTGTGCCGAAATGAACATTGAAGTTTGCGTCCCGACTACGGCCGCCCAGGTTTTCCACATGCTGCGCCGGCAGGCCGTGCGCATGCAGCGGAAGCCGCTGGTCGTCATGTCGCCGAAGTCGCTGCTGCGCCACAAGGATGCCGCCTCGTCGCTCGACGAACTGGCCAATGGCGAATTCCAGCGTGTCATCGGCGAAGTCGATCCGATCGACGCCAAGAAGGTCAAGCGTGTTGTGCTGTGCTGCGGCAAGGTCTATTACGATCTGGTCAATGCACGTCGTGAGAAGCAGATCAAGGATATCGCCATCGTCCGTATCGAACAGCTTTATCCGTTCCCATCGGCTTCGCTGTCCAAGGAACTGGCCAAGTATCCGAAGGCTGCGGAGATCGTCTGGGCGCAGGAGGAACCGCGCAACCAGGGTGCCTGGTACTGGTTCGCCTCGCGTCATCACCTGGACACCGGTCTCGACGCCAAGCAGAAGCTGCTGCTGGTTGCGCGTCCTGCTTCTCCGTCGCCGGCCGTGGGTTACCTGGCCAAGCACAACGAACAGCAGAAAGCATTGATCGAGTCCGCGCTGGGCAAGATCGACTACTAATAACGAAAGCAGAGTGGAGTCACCCATGAGCATCATTGAAGTCCTAGTTCCGCAACTCTCCGAGTCCGTCGCCGAGGGCACGCTCGCATCCTGGAAAAAGAAGATCGGCGAAGCAGTCGCCCGTGACGAAATCCTGATCGACATCGAAACCGACAAGGTCGTCCTCGAAGTGCCGGCGCCGGCCGCTGGTGTGCTGGTGGAAGTCATCAAGGGCGATGGCGAGACTGTCGTTTCCAGCGAACTGATCGCCAGGATCGATACCGCTGCTGTTGCCGGTGCCGTGGCACCTGCTGCCGAAGCACCGAAGGCTGCCGCACCGGCTGCTGCCCCGGCGCCGGCTGCCGCCGCCACGGCCGGTACGGCCAGCCCGTCCGCCCGCAAGATCCTCGACGAGAAGGGCATTGCTGCTGCCGACGTCGCCGGTTCCGGTCGTGGTGGTCGCGTGACCAAGGAAGATGCCGTTGCTGCCCAGGCCAAGCCGGTTGCTGCCGCTGGTCCGGTCGTTGCCGCCAAGTCTTCTGCTGCCTCGCTGCCGGTGCCGCCGTCCGGCGTCGCCCTGGGTGATCGCACCGAAGAGCGCGTGCCGATGACCCGTCTGCGTGCCCGCATCGCCGAGCGCCTGCTCGAATCGCAAGCCACCAATGCCATCCTGACCACGTTCAACGAAGTGAACATGGCCCCGGTCATGGCCCTGCGCAAGCAGTACGGCGAGAAGTTCGAGAAGGCCCACGGCGTTCGCCTCGGTTTCATGGGTTTCTTCGTCAAGGCAGCCTGTGCCGCCCTGCAGAAGTTCCCGATCCTGAACGCTTCGGTTGATGGCAACGACATCGTCTACCACGGCTACATCGACATCGGTATCGCCGTCGGTTCGCCGCGTGGCCTGGTCGTGCCGATCATCCGCAACGCCGACCAGATGTCGATCGCCGACATCGAAAAGAAGATCGCTGAGTTCGGCAACAAGGCCAAGGATGGCAAGCTGTCCATCGAAGACCTAACCGGCGGCACCTTCTCGATCTCCAACGGCGGCATCTTCGGTTCGATGATGTCCACCCCGATCATCAACCCGCCGCAATCCGCGATCCTCGGCATTCATGCCACCAAGGACCGTGCCGTGGTGGAAAATGGTCAGGTCGTCGTGCGTCCGATCAACTACCTCGCCATGTCCTACGATCACCGCATCATCGACGGCCGCGAAGCCGTCCTCGGTCTGGTGGCCATGAAGGAAGCGCTGGAAGATCCGGCCCGTCTGCTTCTCGGCGTCTGATCGACGTTTGCCGGCGCCAGTGCCCGATTCCGGGTACTGGCGCTTTTGCACATCTGCAATCTGAAAGGTTTACACATGTCCAAGCAATTCGACGTGCTCGTCATCGGTGGTGGCCCCGGCGGCTACGTTGGCGCCATCCGCGCTTCCCAGCTCGGTTTCAACACCGCCTGTGCCGAATCCGCAGCCTATGCCGATCCGAAGGGTGAACCGCGTCTTGGCGGCACCTGCCTGAACGTGGGCTGCATTCCGTCCAAGGCCCTGCTGCGCTCTTCCGAACTCTACGAAGAAGCCAATCACTCCTTCGCCATGCACGGCATTTCCGCCAAGGGCGTGGCGATCGACGTGCCGACCATGGTCGGTCGCAAGAACACCATCGTCACCCAGCTGACCGGCGGCATCCGTGGCCTGTTCAAGAAGAACAAGGTCACCGGCCTCAACGGCCACGCCAGCTTTGCCGGCAAGGAAGGCGATCTGTACAAGGTCAAGGTCGGTGAAGAGATCGTGCTGGCCAAGCACGTGATCATCGCCACCGGCTCGAAGCCGCGTCACCTCGACGGTATTCCGGTCGACAACAAGGTCATCTGCGACAACGTCGGTGCGCTCGATTTCGAAGCCGCGCCGAAGCGTCTGGGCGTCATCGGCGCCGGCGTCATCGGTCTGGAAATGGGCTCGGTCTGGCGTCGTCTCGGTACTGATGTCACCGTGCTCGAAGCCGCGCCGGATTTCATGCCGTTCGCCGACCAGGACATCGCCAAGGAAGCGCTCAAGCTGTTCACCAAGCAGGGCCTGAAGATCACTACCGGCGTCAAGATCGGCAAGGTCTCGGTCACCAAGAAGGGTGTCACCGTCGAGTACGAAGACAAGGACGGCGCCAAGAAGCTCGAATGCGACAAGCTGATCGTCTCGGTCGGCCGTATCCCGAACACCGACGGTCTGAACGGCGATGCCGTCGGCCTGAAGCTCAATGAGCGCGGTCAGGTCGAAGTCAACGGCCACTGCCAGACCAACCTGCCGAACGTCTGGGCGGTCGGTGACGTCGTTCGTGGTCCGATGCTGGCGCACAAGGCTTCCGAAGAAGGCGTCATGGTTGCCGAACTGATCGCCGGTCAGGCCGGTCACTGCAACTTCGACACCATCCCGGGCGTCGTTTACACCCATCCGGAAATCGCCTGGGTCGGCAAGACCGAACAGCAGCTCAAGGCCGAAGGCATTGCCTACAAGCCGGGCAAGGTGCCGTTCATGGCCAGCGGCCGGGCCCTCGGCAACGGCGATGCCAGCGGCTTCGTCAAGGTTCTGGCCTGTGCCAAGACCGACCGTATCCTCGGTGTGCACATCATCGGTAACAGCGCTTCTGAACTGATCGCCGAAGCTGTCGTCACGATGGAATTTGCTGGTGCTTCCGAAGATCTGGCCCGCATCTGTCACGCCCATCCGACGCTGTCGGAAATCGTGCACGAAGCGGCACTGGCCTGCGACAAGCGCTCGCTGCACTTCTAATCGCCACATTCGTTGCGCCAAAGGCGGGTTGCGGTAACGCACCCGCCTTTTTATTTGGCAAAATAGCCAATCATTCCAATAACGAAAATTCCCCGATGCCTCACAGAAAACTGAACGTCGCTGCGCAGGGCATGCTCGACGCCTACAAGAACCTGCTCGACGCCCGCGGTTACATTGCCGATGCGGCGCAATTGACGGCCGCCAGCGCCCTGCAGTCGCTATATACGAATCTGCTGTCGTTCAAGGTCGACCGCAGCAGCACCTTCAAGCGCCTGCTGTCGCCGCCGAAGCCGCCGAAAGGTGTGTATTTCTGGGGTGGCGTTGGACGCGGCAAGAGCTTCCTGATGGACTGCTTCTACGATTCGGTGCCGTACCGGCGCAAGAAGCGCCTGCACTTTCACTCGTTCATGCAGCAGATCCACCGCGATCTGGAGAAATACAAGGGCGAGCCGGACCCGATGCTGAAGCTCGCTGCCGACATCGCCAAGGACGTGCGCCTGCTCTGTTTTGACGAGTTCCACGTGTCCGACATCGCCGACGCGATGATTCTCGGGCGCCTGATGGACGGCCTGTTTAGCAGCGGCGTCATCGTCGTCATGACCTCCAACTACCCGCCGGACATGCTCTATCCGAACGGCCTGCATCGCGAGAGTTTCCTGCCGACCATCGCGCTGCTGAAGAAGCACCTCGACGTGTTCGAGGTCGAGGCCGGCATCGATTACCGCTTGCGCGCGCTGGAGCAGGTCGAGATCTATCACCATCCGGCCGACGCGGCCGCCGAGAAGAAGATGCTCGATTATTTCCGCATGGTCGCCGGTGAAGAAGGAAAGAAGGGCGGGCATATCGAAGTGCTCGGCCGGGAGATTCCGACGGTGCGCCGTGGCCATGGCGTCATCTGGTTCGATTTTAGGACGCTGTGCGGTGGTCCACGTTCGCAGAACGATTACCTGGAAATCTCGCGCGGCTATCACACGGTGCTGCTCTCGCACATTCCGAAAATGACGCAGCACCAGGCGTCCGAGGCCCGGCGCTTCACCTGGCTGGTCGATGTCTTCTATGACAACAAGGTCAAGCTGATCGCCACCGCCGATTGTGCCGCCGACGATCTGTACACCGAAGGTACCCAGGCCAGTGAATTCAAGCGTACAGTAAGTCGTCTGACCGAGATGAACTCGCGCGAATACCTGGCCTTGCCGCACATCGTCGCCCCCTGAGGAGCCCATTCATGAAAACTGCGCTGAAAACCCTGTTGACCGCAATATTCGCGTTCTGGATCGGCCTGGCGACAGCGCAGCAACTGGAAGTCATTGAACTGAAGAGCCGGACCGTGGACGAAGTGCTGCCGGTGCTGCTGCCGCTGGTCGAGCCGGGCGGCACGCTGACCGGCATGAACAACCAGCTGTTCCTGCGTGCTTCGCCGCGCAATCGCGAGGACATCAAGCGGGCGCTGGCGGCCGTCGACAAGCCGGCGCGGCGGCTGATCATTCACGTTGCCCATGACCGCCAGCAGCAGGCCGAAAATCGTGGCGCCAACGCCGTCGGCCAGGTCATCTTCGGCGGCAAGCCGCAGGCCAACGTCGAGGCACGTGTCTGGGATACCCGCAGCCAGCGCGGCGAGAATGCAGCGCAGCGTGTGCAGACCGTCGAAGGCGGTCGTGCCTTCATCCAGGTCGGCCGTTCGCTGCCGGTGCCGATGCGTCAGATCGCCGTCGGGCCGGGTGGCGCCATCGTCAATGACAGCATTGTCTATCGCGATATCGGCAGCGGTTTCTACGCCAGTCCGCGGGTCAGCGGCGAGCGGGTGACGCTGGAAATCTCGCAGCAGGCCGAACAACTGGAGGGCCGTCGCAACGGCGCGATTGCCTCGCAGCAACTGGCGACCACGGTCAACGGCCGGCTGGGCGAATGGATCGAGCTTGGCGGCACCGGCCAGCAGGCGACCACGCGTCAGGGCGGTTCGTACAGCGTCGGCACCGGGCAGATGCGCGATGCACGCTCGATCTGGTTGATGGTTGAGGAAATTGACTGATTCTTGCGGTCGACCGCAATAAAACAGAAAAAACGGGGGAGATGATGGGCAGGAAAAGCTCGGGAGCGCTTTTGCCGGCGTTCGTTCTTGCCATCGCGGCGGCTGCGCCGGCGAGTGCGCAAACGGTGGATGCGGCAGCGCTCAGCCTTGAGGATCTGCTCGAAGTCACGGTCACCGGGGCAGCCAAGTACGCGCAGAAGCAGAGCCAGGTGGCGGCGGCAGCCAGTGTGATCACCCGCGACGAGATCAAGGCTTTCGGCTGGCGCACGCTCGACGAGGCGCTGTCCAGTCTGCCTGGCATCCATGCCTCGTACGATCGCCAGTACGGCAGCATCGGCACCCGTGGCATCGGCCTGCCCGGCGATTACCTGACGCGCGTGCTGGTCGCGGTCAACGGCAACCGCATCAACGATGCCTTGTACGACGGCGGGAGCATCGGCCGGGATTTTCCGGTCGACATCGACTTGGTCGAACGGATCGAATTCATCGGCGGGCCCGGCGGTGCGGTCTATGGGCAGAATGCGATGTTCGGCGTGGTCAACATCATTACCCGCGACGGTGCCAGCCTCGATGGCGGCGAAGCCGCGGTGGCCTGGAAGAATCGCGGCAACCAGCGGGAGGCGCGGATCAGCTGGGGACGCCGCCTGGAGAACGGCGTCGACGCCATGTTTTCGGTTTCCGGCCTGCGTGCCGACGGCCAGACGCTGAACATGGCTTACCCCGGTGCCGGTCCTGGCGGCAGCGATGTTGCCGGGCGCGTTGCCGGTCAGGACAGTGAGCGTGACCGCGAGTTCTTCGCCCGCGTCGCCCGTGGCGCATGGTCGGCCGAGGTCGCCAGTGGCAAGCGGCGCAAGGATGATCCGACGGCTTCGTTCTTCGCCGATGCGCTGGCCGATGGCCAGTACCAGCGCGATGCCTACAGCGTGATGCAGTTGCAGTACCGGCAAAGCTACCTCAACGACCAGCTGGAAGTCCTGGCCCGCGTTTTTTACGGTCGACAGCGTTACGACGGCATTTTTCATTACAGCGGCGTGCCCAACCTGGCCAAGGGGGAAAGCGACTGGCATGGCGGCGAACTGCGCCTGCTGCATACTGGTATTGCCGGGCACAAGCTGTTGTTCGGTGCCGAGTGGCAGCGCAACAGCCGCATCATGCAGAGCAACGACGACCCGACCACCGTCGGCATCGACACGCTGATCCGTGGCGACGGCCGGCGTCAAGGCGTCTATTTCCAGGATGAATGGCAATTTGCCGATGCCTGGACCTCGATCATCGGCATGCGCGCCGACCACAGTGATGTCGGCGGCTCCCAGCTCAGTCCGCGGCTCGGCCTGATCTGGCAGGCAGCGCCGGCAACCACGCTGAAGATGCTGTACGGCCGCGCCCACCGCGAACCCAATGCCTACGAGCGCGACTACGACGATACCGTCTCGCAGCTTGCCAATCCCGGCCTGGACAGCGAGACCGTCGATACCTACGAACTGATCGCCGACCATCGCCTGGGCAACGGCACCAGCCTGCGCGCCTCGCTTTATCGCTGGCGCCTGAAGGACATCATCACGCTGAACACCGATGCCGTCAGCGGCCTGACGCAATACCGCTCGGGCGAGCGCATCGACGCCCGGGGCGTCGAGCTGTCAGCCGCACGCCACTGGCCATCGGGCGTCCGCCTGCGCGGCAGCGTGTCGTTTCAGGATGTTGCCTACCCGGGCGGCAGGGAACTGGAAAACTCCCCACGCTGGCTGGGCCGGCTCAACCTGATCTATCCGCTGCCCTGGCACGGCCTGCGCCTCGGTTACGAATACCGCTTCGAAGGTCGGCGGCGTACGCTGGCTGGCGCAAACCTCGATGCCTACAGCCTTTCTCACCTGAACCTAAGTGCCGAGGGCTGGATTCGCGGTGTCGACCTGTCGCTCGGCGTGCGCAACCTGTTCGACCGGCGCTACCGCCATCCCGGTGCCGACAGCAACTGGCAGGATAGCTTCACCCAGGACGGGCGGGCCGTGCTGCTGAAAATGGATTACCGCTTCTGATGTCGCGCCTGCGCCTTCTGCTCCTCGCCTTGTGCGCGTCGCTGCTGGCCACGCCGGTGGCTGGCCAGGGTTTTACCGAGTATCAGCTGAAGGCCGGTGTGCTGTACAACTTCATTGCCTTCACCACCTGGCCGGAAGCGGCTCCTCCTGTGCTCAATGTCTGTATTTATGGTCCCGATCCCTTTGGTCGTGAAATCGATGCGCTGCAGGGCCGCAAGATCGGCAGCGGCAGCCTGGCAATCCGGCGCGCCAGCAGCGTCGATGCGCTGGCAGCCTGCCACGTCGTCTTCATCGGCCAGGCCGCCATCGGCAACCTGCCGCGCGTGCTAGAACACCTGGGTAACCGGCCGGTGCTGACGGTGGCCGATGCGCCCGGCGGTAGTGCGCGCGGCATCGTCCTGAACATGGAAATGGCGGATGGGCGGCTCGGCTTCCGGGCGAATCTGGCCGAGGCACGCAATCGTGGTCTCGGTCTCAGTTCCAAGCTGTTGCGGCTGGCCAGCGAGGTGGTCCAGTGAATCATGACAGCAGTCATACGATCACGCTTGGCCAACGACTGGCCGGCATCAACCGGCGCATTCTTGCGGGTGCGCTGGGCATCTTTGCGCTGATCGTCGTCGCCAGCAGCCTTATCCTCGGTGTCTCAGCGCTGCTGCACGCCCATCGCGGGCAGGCCGCGATCCTCGCCGAGAATCTCAGTGCCAGCCTGGCTTTCCGCAATGAGGCAGATGCCACGGCCTTGCTGCGTTCGCTCGAGCATGCGCCGGAAGTTCTCGCCACAGTGGTGTATGACGAGGCCGGGATGCCCTTCGCGCAATACCTGACTGCGGCTCAGGCGTTGCCGGCGAAGCTTCCCGCGGTCGGCGAGGGCATCGATTATTTTGCCGGCCATGTCGAACTGGTCCAGCCGATTCATCATCAGGGGCAAGCGCTCGGCAGCCTTTATCTGCGTGCCAGCCTTGGGGCGCTGTACTGGCAAATGCTGGTGCAACTGGCGGTCATTTTTTCCGCGGCCTTGCTGGCGCTGCTGCTCGGCCAGCATCTTTCCCGCCGCTTGAGCCGCAGCGCCTTGCGGCCGCTGGCTGAGCTGACGATGCTGATGGAGCAGGTCTCGCACTACGGTGATTTCAGTCTGCGCGCCAGCCCCAGCCGCATCCACGAACTCGACACGCTGGCCAGGGGCCTGAACGCGATGCTCGACGAGATCCGCAGCCGTGACCAGAGCCTGCGCGAACATCGCGATTCGTTGCAGGTGCTGCTCAAGGAGCGGACCGCAGCCATGGAACAGGCGCGGATTGCCAGCAGTGCCAAGACCCGGTTCCTGGCCAACATGAGCCACGAGATCCGGACGCCGCTCAACGCGGTGATCGGTCTGACCGGCTTGTTGCAGCGGACGTCGCTTGACCCGCGACAGCGCGACCGCCTGCGCAAGATCGAGGCGGCCGGCCAGCATCTGCTGACGGTGATCAACGACATCCTCGACCTGTCGAAAATCGAAGCTGGCCGGATGCAGCTGGAGGAAACCGATTTCTCGCTCGACGACGTGCTGGCACAGGTGCAGACGCTGGTCGCCGAAGCTGCTGCCAGGAAGGATCTGACGGTCGCCGTCGATCGTGGCGAGGTACCGCGCTGCCTGCGTGGCGACCCGACCCGGCTGCGCCAGGGACTGCTCAATTTTGCCGGCAACGCAGTCAAATTCACCGAGCGCGGCGGCATTGTCATCCGCACCTCGCTCGAACGTGCCGAAGGCGATGTCCTGCGTGTGCGGTTTTCGGTCGAGGATACCGGGATCGGCATTCCCGTCGATCGCCAGTCGAAGTTGTTCGAAGCCTTCGAGCAGGGCGATGCCTCGACCACCCGCAGATATGGCGGCACCGGCCTCGGTCTGACCATCACCCGGCGGCTGGCCGAGTTGATGGGCGGCGATATCGGCGTCATCAGCGAACCCGGCAAGGGCAGCGTGTTCTGGTTCTCGGCGGTGTTGCACACGGGCGACCCGGCGGCGCTGGTACGACCCGGCAGCAATGCGCTCGCCGACAGCGGCAAGCTGCTGCAGCATTGCGCGGGTGCTCGCCTGCTGCTCGCCGAGGACAACGAAATCAACCGCGAGGTTGCGCTCGACATGCTCGAAGCCGTCGGCCTGAAAACCGATGTTGCGGTCAACGGGCGCCAAGCGGTGGAAATGTTCCGCACCGGCGATTACCAGCTGGTCCTGATGGACATGCAGATGCCGGAAATGGATGGTGTCGAGGCGACCCGTGCGATTCGCAGCCTGCCTGCCGGGACTACCGTGCCGATCGTCGCGATGACCGCCAACGCTTTTGACGAGGACCGGAAACACTGCTTCGAAGCCGGCATGAACGCATTCATCGCCAAGCCGGTGGCACCGGAAATGCTCTATGCGGTGCTCGAACAATGGCTGCCTGCCAGTGACGAGTTACCGGTCATCGTCGAGGAAGCCGTCCCGTTGGCCGCAGAAGTCGACGAGACGCTGGCAGAGCGCTTGCGGACGATTGCCGATCTCGATCTTGCCAAGGGCTTGCTGGTCGCCCGGGAAAAAGCCGATTTCCTGGCGCATCTGCTGATTTCCTTCGCCCGCGTGCATGGCGAAGATGCGGCGGCAATCCGGCGCCTGCTGGCCGAGGGCAACCTGGTTGCGCTGGAGCGTCTGGCGCATGCGCTGAAAGGCTCGTTGGCGACCATCGGTGTCGTCTCGGTCAGCGCACTGGCCGCCGATCTGCAACTGGCGGCGCGTGCCGGCGATGCCGCGGCCTGCGTGGTGCCGGCCGAGCGCTGCGCCGACGGCCTGGGCAACTTCATTTCCGGGGTCCACGCCGCGCTCGATGACTGGGACAACGCCAGTACCTGATCCCGGAAAAGACAAACCCGGCACGAAGCCGGGTTTGTCGTTCTTGCGCTGTGCCTGATCAGGCGGCGTTGAGCGCCTGATCCAGATCGGCGATCAGGTCGTCGATATGCTCGATGCCGACCGACAGGCGGATCATGTCTTCGGAGACGCCGGCCTTGGCCAGTTCTTCCGGCGACAGCTGGCGGTGCGTCGTCGACGCCGGGTGGCAGGCGAGCGTCTTGCAGTCGCCGATGTTGACCAGGCGGGTGACCAGCTTCAGTGCATCCTGGAACTTGCCGCCGCCTTCGCGACCACCCTTGACCCCGAAGTTGAGGATGCCGGAAGCGCGGCCGCCCATGTACTTCTGTACCAGCGCGTGGTCCTTGTGCTCGGGCAGGCCGGCGTAGTTGACCCAGCTGCATTTCGGATGGTTCTGCAGGAACTGGGCGATCTTCAGCGAGTTCTCGCAGATCCGGTCCATGCGCAGCGCCAGCGTTTCAATGCCTTGCAGGATCAGGAAGGCGTTGAATGGGCTGATTGCGGCACCCATGTTGCGCAGCGGTACGACGCGGGCGCGGCCGATGTAGGCAGCGGCGCCGAGCGCTTCGGTATAGACGACGCCGTGGTAGGAGACGTCCGGCTCGTTGAGGCGCTTGAACTTCTGCTTGTGTTCGGCCCACGGGAACTTGCCGCTATCGACGATGATGCCGCCGATGGAATTGCCGTGGCCGCCGAGATACTTGGTCAGCGCATGGACGACAATGTCGGCACCGTGTTCGAACGGGCGGCACAGGTAGGGCGAGGGCACGGTGTTGTCGACGATGACCGGCACGCCGTGCTTGTGGGCGACTTCGGCGAGCTTTTCGAAATCGGTGACATTGCCCAGCGGATTGCCGACCGACTCGCAGAAAACGGCTTTGGTCTTGGCGTCGATCAGCTTCTCGAAGGCTTCCGGATCGCGGTAATCGGCGAAACGGACTTCGATGCCGTACTGCGGCAGCGTGTGCGCGAACAGGTTGTAGGTGCCGCCGTACAGCGTGGACGACGTGACGATGTTGTCGCCGGCTTCGGCGATCGTCTGGATCGACGCGGTGATCGCTGCCATGCCCGAGGCCATGGCCAGCGCGGCGATGCCGCCTTCCATTTCAGCAACGCGCTTTTCCAGCACGTCCTGGGTCGGATTCATGATCCGCGTATAGATGTTGCCGGCGACCTTGAGGTCGAACAGGTCGGCGCCGTGCTGGGTGCTGTCGAAGGCGTAGGACGTCGTCTGGTAAATCGGCACGGCAACCGCCTTGGTCGTCGGGTCCGGGCTGTAGCCGCCGTGTACGGCGATGGTTTCGATCTTCATGCGCGTGTCTCTCTTGGTTTTGTGGTGAAAGGAAAAAGTCTACAGGAGCCTGGCCAGATTAACCATGGCTGGTGGATTGCGCCAATAACATCGGCAGCTAAGCTTATTCACGTGCGGTCGTCGAAAGTATCGTCTTCTTGCGGTCGACCGTGCGTTTTGAGCAAAAACCGGCCAGGATCGACGGCGTCAACGAGGTCGCTTTCCAGCGGCAGCGGTTCGCCTTCGAGGCGGCTGAGCAGCAGGTCGGCCATCAGTGCTGACCAGACGATGCCGCGCGCGCCGAAGCCCTGTACGCACCACAGGCCGGGCAGGCGGGGCAGGGCCGGCAGGCGCGCATTGGCCGGTGCGCTGGCCGGGTCGGGCATGGGGCCGACGATGGGCAGGCGGTCGGGCGACATCGGGCGAAAGCCGGTGCGGCCAGTCAGCGTCGCTGGATCGATGGGGCCGGCGTAGCCGGGCAGGCACAGATTCAGCCGGGCAAGGTTTTCGCGGTGGTCGTCGATGCGTACTGACGGATCGGGGTCGGCGTATTGCAAGGTGGCGCCGGTCAGGCTCAGGCCGTCGATGGCCGGCATCGCGTAGCCGTGGCGGCAGACGACGTGCGCCAGCGCTTGCGTGGCCCCGGCCGGCAGGTGGCTGACCTGGCCTCTGGCGCTCTTTTGCGGCAGCCAGGCGAACTGGGCGAAGTCGGTGGCAGCGGCGCCGCTGGCCATGATGACGATGGGCGCCGCGCCGATTTCCTCGCCGTCGGCATTGAGCAGACGCCAGCCGGTTTCTGTCTGTTCCAGCTGGTCTACCGCAACATTGAAGCGCCGGACGATGCGTTCCGGCCAGGCGGCGAGGGCGGCCCGGCAGACCGACACGGGATTGACCCAGCCGCCGCCGGGAAACCACCAGCCGCCGGTTTCCACCGGCAGGCCGAGCATGCGGCCGGCACTTTCGCGGTCGACGAACTGCATCAGTTCAGGCGGCATCTGCAGACGTTCGATGGTCCGTTGCTGGGTCGCCTCATGCAGTGCTTCGCGGCCGAGATGGAGCACGCCGCAGCCCGACCAGCGGGCGTCCGGCAGGCTTTGCAGCAATGCGCGCGTGGCCAGGTAGCCGGCGCGGGTCAGCCGCGACAGGCGGCTGTCGTCGGCGCTCGGTAGCGGCCGCAGCACCCCGGCGAGATTGCACGAGGCGCCGGTGGCTGGCGTGGCGGCACGTTCGATGATCTCGACCTGCCAGCCGGCACCGGCCAGCGCGCTGGCGGCGGTAGCACCGGCAACGCCGGCGCCGATGACGATGGCCCGGCGTTCGGCCGGTGGCTGGTGGCGGTCGGGCCGGCGCGAGCGCAGGCGGCCGGTCAGCATCTGCCGCTTGTTGCCGAAACCGGGACGTTTCGTCGTCTCGAATTCGGCGGCTTCGAGCGCTCTGCGCAGATGCCCGGCGACCGTCCAGGTAGCCAGCGTCGCGCCCGGTGCGGCCAGGCGCGACAGCGAGCGGCACAGCGCCGGCGTCCATAGTTCGGGATTTTTCGCCGGCGAGAAACCGTCGAGGAAAAAGGCATCGACCGAGGCGTTGACCGCACGCAATTGCGTTGCCGCGTCACCGAACACCAGCGTCAGGATAACCCGGCGGTCGTCGAGGAAAAGGCGATGCACGCCCGGCGACAGCACCGGCCAGGCCGCCTGCAGTTGCCCGGCAATCTCGGCGAATTCCGGCCAGGCGCGCTGGGCGATGGCCAAGTCGGCGGCGGAGAACGGGTGTTTCTCGACCGAGACGAAATGCAGCCGCCGGCAGCGTTGCGGGTCGTCGCGCCAGGCCTGCCAGGTGGTGAGGAAGTTGAGACCCAGCCCGAAGCCGGTTTCGAGGATGACGAAACGGTCCTTGCCCTGCCAGCGCCCGGGCAGGTCGTTGCCGCCGAGGAAGACGTGGCGCGTCTGCGCCGGGCCGCCGTGGGCCGAATGGTAGAGGTCGTCGTAGTCGCTGGCGTAGGGCGTCCGGCCGTCGTCGGCGAGTTCCAGGCGGGCGGGGCGCAGTACTTCCACTAGTGGAGCAGGCCGGGTTTCTTGTCGTCGGCCGGCATTGCCGGCGTTTCGGCAGCGGCGGTCGGCGCGTAGTCGAGCGCCAGCGCCCAGCCGGCCTGTTCGGCCGACTTGCGCAGCATCGCGCACAGCGCCTGCATCAGTTCGCCGTTGAGGTTGAGCGTGAAGCTACGCTCGCGACCCTCACGGAAGATCAGCCGGGCGACGCCATCGCCGGCGGCAGTCAGCGTTGCCTCGCTGGCGAGCAGTGGCGTTGCACCGAGCGGAAACAGCGGGTTGTCTTCCTTGAACGGCTGCTCGAAGCTCGACGACGGCGCCGCTGCAGCCGGCTTCTCGGCCGGCGCCTGCGGCCGCGCCGCGAGATGCCCGGAGAGCATGGTGACCAGATGCGGCCACAGTTCGCGCAGGTAGCGCCGGGTGATCCACACCCGGAACTCCTCGTTGGCCTGCGTCGCCACGCGCAGTGTCAGCCGATCCTGGACCGCGTCGCTCGCTACCTGGATCTGCCGGATCTGCATTATTCCGGACGCATTGAAGGAAAGAGAATCACGTCACGGATGGCGGGGGAGTCGGTCAGCAGCATGATCAGGCGATCAATGCCGATGCCGCAACCACCGGTCGGCGGCAGGCCGTATTCCAGCGCGCGGATGAAGTCGGCGTCGTAATACATCGCCTCTTCGTCGCCGGCGTCCTTGGCTTTCATCTGTTCCTGGAAGCGGGCCGCCTGGTCTTCGGCGTCGTTCAGCTCGGAGAAGCCGTTGGCGATTTCGCGACCGACGATGAACAGCTCGAAGCGTTCGGTGATTTCCGGGTTGGCGTCCGATGCACGGGCCAGCGGCGAGACTTCGACCGGGTAGTCGATGATGAAGGTCGGCTCCCAGCACTGGGCTTCGGCGCAGGCTTCGAAAAGTTGCAGTTGCAGGCTGCCGAGACCGCCCGGCTTGACCTTCTCGCCGAAGGCGACGATCTTGGTCTTGAGGAATTCGGCGTCGGCCAGTTGCGCGTCGGAGAAGTCCGGCTGCTCGCGCTGGATCGCCTGGGTGATGGTCAGGCGGTGGAAGGGCTTGGACAGGTCGAGTTCGCGGCCCTGGTACTGGAACACTTCCTTGCCCAGCGCCTCGCGCGCGGCGTGGCGGATCAGGCCTTCGGTGAAGTCCATCAGCGTGTGGTAGTTCGCATACGCCTCATAGAATTCCATCATCGTGAATTCGGGATTGTGCCGCGGGCTCAAACCTTCGTTGCGGAAGTTGCGGTTAACTTCGAAGACCTTCTCGAAGCCGCCGACGACCAGGCGCTTCAGGTACAGCTCCGGCGCGATGCGCAGGAACTGCTGCATGTCGAGCGCGTTGTGGTGGGTGATGAAGGGTTTGGCCGCCGCGCCGCCGGGGATCGGATGCATCATCGGCGTTTCGACTTCCATGAAGCCGTGGCCGCACATGTAGTTGCGGATCGACTGGACGATGGCCGAACGGGCGCGGAAGGTGAAACGCGTTTCCTCGTTCATGATCAGGTCGACGTAACGCTGGCGGTACTTCATTTCCTGATCGGCCAGGCCGTGGAACTTGTCCGGCAGCGGGCGCAGCGACTTGGTCAGCAGGCGGATTTCGGCAGCCTGGATCGACAGCTCGCCGGTCTTGGTCTTCATCAGCGTGCCAACGACACCGAGAATGTCGCCGAGGTCCCAGCCCTTGAAGGCGGTGTAGCTTTCCTCGCCGACCTTGTCGCGGGCGACGTAGATCTGGATGCGACCGGAGACGTCCTGCAGCGTGGCGAACGAAGCCTTGCCCATGACCCGCTTCAGCATCATGCGGCCGCCGACCTTGACCTCGACCGGCAGGCCTTCGAGTTCTTCCGCCGATTTCTCGCCGTAACCCTCGTGCAGTTTCTGCGCCGTGTTCTCGCGCTGGAAATCGTTCGGGAAGGCGGCACCGCTCTTGCGCCACTCGGCCAGTTTGGCGCGACGCTCGGCAATGAGCTGGTTTTCGTCTTGTTGGACCGGGGTTTGCTGTTCGGCGTTGGACATGAAAATCCTTGGGTATGGGATGGCTGCGGGCGACCCGCCTGAGACCCCGGATTTTCGCCGATTTAGGCCGTTCGGGACAAGTCTGTCGCGTGCTTTCTCGAATGTACCAGCCGTTTGCCCTGAATGAAGTTCCGCGTGGATCGTCTGGTTATTCCAAAGCAATATGATATTGGGCTAATATCGCGTCTTTGCGGCGCATCGTGTGCCGTCTCTTTGTCTTCAAGGCAGTAAATTCATGAGCGATCTCCTCGACCTGATCGGCGGCGCAGCGGGCTGGCGGCAGAGCGACCGTCTGCTGACGCTGACTACGCCGGCCGGTGCCGACGCGCAGCTGGCCGAAACTGCAAGCATTGAAGAAGCGCTCGGTCCGGTTGCCGAACACGCCGGATTCCGCATCGCGCTGACGGTACTTGCTGCCAATGCTCACCAGTCGCTGACCAGCTTGCTCGGCCAGCCGGCCAGGCTCGAACTGCAGACGGCACTGTCGCGTACCGAACACCGGCCCTTTCACGGCCACATCAGTCGGGTTGAAAGGCTCGGCGCCAACGGCGGCTTTGCCCGTTACCGGCTGATCATCGAACCCTGGCTCGCTTTTCTTGGTTACAACATCGACAACTACCTGTTCCAGGATAAAAGCGTCATCGAGATTGTCGACGAGCTGTTCGGTGACTGGCACGAGCGCGGCAAGCTGGTACCGGCCTGGCGCTGGGATCTGGCTGATGCTTCGGTTTATCCCAAGCGTGGCATGACGGTGCAGTACCAGGAGAGCGATCTGGCTTTCCTCAAACGCCTGCTGGCCGAAGAAGGGCTGTTCTGCTGGTTCGAGCATGAGATGACGGAAGGCGAAACCCTGGGCCGGCACACGCTGGTCATCGCCGACCACAACGGCGCCTTCACCGACAACGCCCAGCCGCGTTTTCGCTATACCCAGTCGGGCGCAACCCTGGCGGAGGACAGCCTGGACCGCTGGCAGGCGCGCGAGCGTATCGATAGCGCCGAGAGCCAAAGCAGCAGCTGGGATTACCGCAGTCTGGCCAGTCGACCGCAGCATGCCGTCACCGCCCAGGCCGCCGGGGCGATGCCCGCCGCTGCTGCCTGGCACGATCCCGGTCAATACGCCTGGCAAAGCCTCGCCCACGGCGAGCGCATGCTCGGCAACCAGCGCCAGGCGCTCGATGCCCGGCTGGCACGCCAGTTGGCCGAAGGCACCATCCGCAGCGCCATGCCCGGCAGTTACTTCGTCCTCGCAGATCATCCAGAGGGCAACAACCGCTACCTGATCACGGCGGTAACACATCACGCCCGCAACAACCTTGCCGAGCGGGTGCCACAGCTGACCGAACTGCTTGGTCCGGCACCGCAGACAGGCAATGTTGCGGTCAACCTCGCCAAACCGGCAGATTTGTACCGCAACCGCATCGAAACGCTTGTCGCCGAGCGCCCCTGGCGCCCGCTGATCGCTGACGCCCATGGCCGTCACCTCCACCCGCGACCGACCGCGCGCGGCACGCTCACCGCCATTGTCGTCGGCCCGGGTGACCCCACCCATACCGACCGGGACCTGCGCGTGCGCGTGCAGTTTCCCTGGCAGCGCGGCGGCAAGGCCGGCGCCCGGCAGGCGCACCCGACCGGCGCTGACAACGCCCCGGCCAGCGATGCACTGGGCGTCTGGCTGCGCGTCATGACCCCGGTCGCCGGTGCCAACTGGGGCGGCCACCTGACGCCGCGTCCCGGTCAGGAAGTCGTCATCGGTTTCCAGAGTGGCAACATCGACCGGCCGGTGATCGTCGGCGCTGTTTACAACGGTCGGGGACAAACCGATGCCCAGGGCAATGCAATTGCCGGCAGCACCATGGCAGGCAGCGCCAACGCCCCAACTTTCTTTGCCGGCGAAGCGGCCGAACCCCACACCCACGGCGCCAGCCTCTCCGGGCTCAAGAGCCAGCAACTGGCCAATACCCGCGACGGGCAGGGCGGCTACAACCAGCTCGTCTTCGACGACACCCCGGGGCAACCGCGCATCGAGCTAGCCACCACTGAATACCAGAGCCGCCTGCAACTCGGACACCTGCGCGAACAGAACGACAATGCCCGGCTCAAGCATCGCGGCCATGGCGGCGATCTCGCCACCCGTGCCAGCACCGCGCTGCGCGCCGGCAGCGGCCTGTTGCTCAGCGCCGACGCCAGAAACAACGCCAGCAGCAGCCACCTCGACAGCCGCGAACCCATCGCCCGCACAGAAAACGCCCTCAGTCTCGCGCACAGCCTGGCCGAACTGGCCGGCAAACAGAACGCCGCCCTCAAGGGCGACCCGGCCGCCGACCAGTTACCTGCGGTCGACGCCCTCAAACACGCGATTTCCGTACTCGAAACCACCACCGCCCGTGGCCCGATCCAGGGCGGCGACGGCCTGATCAAGAGCATCCGCGGTGGCGACGGCACCGTCCCCGCCTGGTCCGAACCCCGGCTGCAATACTCGGCCCCGGCTGGTATCGCCCAATTGACCCCGAACAACCACTTCCTGTTCGCCGGCAAGAACCTCGCCATCGCCGCCGGCCACGACACCAACCTGATCGCCCAGGGCAACCACAGCCTCGCCGTCAAGGACGGCATCGCCATCTTCACCCACGGCAAAGCCAAAAACAGCCAAAAGCCCAACACCGAAACCGGCACCCACCTCCACGCCGCCAGCGGCCGAGTCAGCCTGCAAAGCCAGAGCGGCAAAACCATGGCCGCCGCCGACAGGAAAGTCACCTTCGCCAGCACCCACGCCAGCCTCAGCGTCGGCGCCCCGAAACACGTCCTGCTGACTTCCAAGGGGGCCTACATCAAGCTTGAGGGCGGCAACATCGAAGTGCATGCGCCGGGGAAAGTGCTGTTCAAGGCGAGCAAGAAAAACTGGACGGGGCCGGCAAGCGCATCGCTCGCCGGACTCAGCTTTCCGAAGGCTCGAGATTTGTACGACGAGCAATTCAGGGTCACTGACAAGAACACGGGGGAGCCGATGGCATTCTTCAAATACAGGATTGAAAACGACCAAGGAAAGATTCTGACCCGCGGCTATACGGACAAAGACGGTTTCGCCATGCGCATCCATTCAGCCAAACCTGAAAACATCCGGATTATCCCGGACGAGGAGTGAGCATGTCCGACACTGAAGTACTCGAAAAAGCAAAGCTCAACCCCAACGGTCCGACCGTGGTCGATGCAAAAGCCAGCTACGACAGTAACCTCGTGTTGTTTCGACCGGAAACCAACGAGATCGTCGTCGTGCCGCAGAAAGACGCCAAAGCCTTTCTCGAAGAAGCCAATCAGATGGAAATGCTGTGCCGCAATCTGGTCACGGCGAGAGAGAAAGTTCTCGGGCTGGAAGAGAACATCGCCGAGGAAACAGCAAAGCGATCACCTTCTTCAAGCCGTCTGGATCAGCTCAAGCGTGACCTTGGCAAGGCACAACAAACATATGACAAGGCCTACGAGGAAGTCAAAAAGGAGCTTGGCGCTACCGGCTATCTTGCTGGATCGGGGAATGGCAAGGAGCTTCTGGAGTTGATTCCGCTGGTAACCCACAAGAGTGGTTCCCGTACCAAGGACTGGGCAAGGAAGTGGACCTACGTTCGCTCCGACAAGATGAAGAATCACTGGCGAGCCTATCCGATGAGCGGAGCGGATAAAAGCCAGGACGCCTCGTTCGTAAAGAATGGCAAGGTCGATTCTCCAACGCTGAAGCAGCAGATGAGCAGCATTGCACCAAAACTCAAGGCGGATTGGGGAATTAGCGATGCAGGCTTCTTCAGTCCGGGGCTGCAAGCCTGGGTGGAGACGATGAACCGTACCGCCTCGGAAAACAAGCCGTTCCAGGTTGGCTGGAAAGTCCATTTGCTGCGCTACTTCGTCGGTTGCGGCGCGGCGCTGGAATGGCAGCCGAAATCCGGAAAAGTGGCTGGCAAGCTCAATGGCAAGGGCGAAATCATGCTCGCCTATGGGGAATTGAGCTCAGAAGGTTTCCTGCCCGATGCCGAGGGCTGGGCCTGGTCACTACAAGGCGTCAAGACCGGCAAGGAATACCTGATCGGCTGCATGCGTTTCCAGGGGGGCATCAAGCTGACGGCGGCGGCAGGTGCCAGCGTTGCGGCGGAATTGAGTCTGGAGGTGGATTATTCCGGAGTGCTGCCCAAGGCCAAGGGGAGCAGGCGCCCGAAGGGCGAGACGGTCGGCCAGCGGAAAGTCTCCCTTGATAACTTCGGTGCCGGCGCGAGTGCCGGGGCGGAAGCTTTTGCCGGCGTCAAGGCCGGTTGCGAACTGCTTGGTGGGCTGCAATTCAGGAACCCGGAAAAGGGCGACAAGTTCGAGTACATGGCCAGCGTTGGTCCCAAGTTCGACGCCCAGGCAGGTGCAGGTGTCGCGGCGCATCTGCTGGTTGACTTCAAAGGCGGGAAATTCCGCGTTCGCGCAAAGGCAGGCCTGTGCCTGGGATTCGGCGCCAAGGGAGAAATCAGCCTGGAAGTCGACACCAAAAAAATCTATAGCTTCCTGGAGTGGCTGTTCCATGCCTTGCTCAATGCCAATTTTGAAATGCTGCAGGTAGTAAGCGAAGATGCGTTTGAGGCCGCAACCCAGCTCCAGGTCATGTTGGTCAACGGTATTCAGGATGCCTATAAAGATGTCGTTGGCAAATGGATCAGTTTTCAGGATCAACTCGAACGCGAAGAGCGCCGCATCGCGCTGATGAAACGCGTCCTGCAGAATCCACCGGAGTTGCGCATCTGCACGCCCGAGGCGCACGGCATCCTGCTCCATGAACTGACGCGGCACGGCGGGCTGACCAAGGCTTTGCCCAGCAACACCGGCTGGAATTTCGACGTGCTGGGCGAGCGCAAGCAGGCCGTGCTGCAAGTGTGCAAATGGGCGCAAAGCCGGCGGCATTTCGAGAATATCGTCCAGCACATCTCGGCTACCGGCAGCAAGGGCGGATTTCAGGGCAACTATGACGGCTTGTTGCGTTTCATGGAGATCGGTCCGCTGGACAGCGATTACGACGACAAACTGCGGGCGCTGTATGCCGGCTTGCCGGGCGAGCCGGCGCGTGGGTACAAGGTTGCCATGAACGGTAGCCGGTCATTCGACCTCAATCACGGTTTCGGCGAGTCGCCGACCTATCTGGCGATGCTGCGCAATGCCGGTGACGGCCCGGTCATTGCCTGAGACGGAAGGTGATCAATTTCCAGAGGAGGGAAGCTGATCCTGATTGACGACGCAGCGGAAGCTTTCCCATATGAAAGGAAATGGCGGATCGTCATCGCCTATCTTGTATGAGGCAGGATTCTTGTGATACCTATCTAAATGCGGGAAGCCGAATGACCAGCCATCCCCAGGCGACTTTCCGCGCAAGACCTTCTCTGTGCCGGCCGCCGGCCCCCGGGGATTATGGCTGTCGCCGTTAGCGTAGGCATCCGGTGCATACCAGTCATTAACCCAGTCGAAGCCGTTGCCGACCAGATCGTACAGGCCGGCCTGCGACGGAGCGAACAGGCCGACCGGGTAGAGGGCGCCGCGTAGGCCGATCAATTCCTTTTTCTTCTTGAACGACGGATGCGTCCGGTTTTCTTCCAGCTTGCCGGTCGGCGTCGGGTAGTAGTGGTGGGCGTTGTTCTGCCCATTGCTCGCGGCATATTCCCACTGCGCTTCGGTCGGCAGATCAAAGGGCAGTCCGCTGATTTTGCCGAGCCAGCGGCAGTAATCCTTGGCCTGCTGCCATTTGACGCCGGCGGGGATATTCCCCGAGGTGCGGGCTTTGGCCCAGATGCGGTGGTAGCTCTCGTCGCCTTCGGGCGGATGCGGCGATAGGGCATTGGCGGCGACATAGACGTCGAAATCTTCATAGGTCACCTTGTAGGCCTGCATCTGGAAGCCGTCGATGCTCACCCAGCGCGGAGGCTTGTTGTCGGTTTCCGGGGTTAGCGGTAAGTGTTCGTCTTCGGGCCGCAGGTCCGGGCCAGGGTGCGGGAATTTGTCGAATTTCCCCTCCCCATCGCTAGGCATTAACTGGCCGTAATCGCCCAGCCAGAAACTGCCGCCCTTGATGGTGACCAACTGCTTGAGTGTCTTGTCGATCAGGCTTTTGACTCTGGCTTGGGTTTTTGGCGCATCAGCCAATGTCTGGCGCTCGGCTTCGGCATTACATCCACCAATCATCAAAAAAACACTGGTTACGATCCACGGTTTGAGGAGGGCATTCAGTTTGGGCTGTTGCATCAGATTTCCTATTGCCGGCTTTTGTATACCATTGGTATTTTAGCTTGCCCGGTTGCGATAACGAGAGAAATTTCTGATTCACTCGATAGCGCTAGCCCCGTGCATTTTCGCTGGTGTTGAATTTGTTTGGGTGCCAACCAACCACCGCTGGCAGATACGCAACTGTTGATGAAATAATCCCGCCCCATGGAAATCCTCATCGACATCATTCTCAAGGCCGGCCGCTCTGCGGTCGAGCTTTCCCTTTTCGTGCTGCTGCCGGTGATGGTAGTCATGCTGTCGCTGATGCGCCTGCTTGAAGCGCGTGGCGTGCTTGATCGCGTTGTCGCCGTTGTCGCACCGGTGCTGCGTCCGGTCGGGCTGACCGGGCTGGGTGTGTTTGCGGCGCTGCAGATCAATTTCGTCAGTTTCGCCGCGCCGATGGCGACGCTGGCGATGATGGAGCAGCGCGGCGCTTCCGACCGCCACATTGCGGCGACGCTGGCGATGGTCTTTGCCATGTCGCAGGCCAACGCCGCACTGCCGATGATGACCATGGGCCTCGACCTGTTGCTGACGCTGGGCTGGTCGCTGATCGGCGGGCTGACCGCAGCGGCGGCGACCTATTACCTGTTCGGTCGTTCGCTGTCGGCGGCCGAGGCGCAACTCGACGAAAGCCTGAAACATCCGGTGGCGGAGAACGCCAAGGGCGTGCTCGACGTGATCAACCGGGCCGGCGCCGAGGCGTTCAAGCTGGCGGTCGGGGCGATTCCGATGCTGGTGCTGTCGCTGGTCGTCGTCACCGCCTTGCGGGTTTTTGGCGCGATCGACGCGTTGACCGCAATCCTGGCGCCGCTGCTCGATGCGCTGTCGATCGACAAGGCGCTGATCCTGCCGACGCTGACCAAGTACCTGGCCGGCGGCACGGCGATGATGGGGGTCATGGACGAGATGCGTCGGGCCGGGCAGATCAGTGTCGAACTGCTCAACGCCAGTGCCGGTTTCCTGATTTCACCCTTCGACCTGCCGGGTGTTGCCGTGCTGATTTCCGCCGGTCCGCGCATTGCCGCCGTGTGGAAGCCGGCGGCGCTCGGTGCCTGCATCGGCATCGCCGTGCGCACCGTCGGCCATATTCTCGGCGCCTGAGCCGGCTTCAGACTGAGTAGAAAACCGCCAGCCAGACGGTTGGCGCATCCGGCTGCGTCCAGTCGACGCGGTGGCGGCGGTGCGGGGCGATGTCGAGATGATCGCCAGCCTTGAGGTGGCGGGCTTCGGTTTCGTCGGCAAAGCGCAATTTCGCTTCGCCCTGCAGCACGACCACCCATTCACCGTCGGCCTGGTCGTACCAGAAACCTGGCGGGCTGGCCTGGCCGGTGGATACGATGCGTTCGATCTTCAGGCCAGGGCGCTGCAAAATTGCCCGGAATTGCTCGTCGACCGCAACAGCCGACGGCAATCCGGCAAACAGGTTGTCGCTCACACGCCCTGTTTCAGGCTGGCCTGGATGAAGTCATCGAGGTCGCCGTCGAGTACGGCCTGGGTGTTGCCGGTCTCGAAGTTGGTGCGCAGGTCCTTGATCCGGCTCTGGTCGAGCACGTAGGAGCGGATCTGGTGGCCCCAGCCGATATCCGACTTGGCATCTTCCAGCTTCTGCTGTTCGGCCTGCTGCTTGCGCAGTTCGAACTCGTAGATGCGGGCGCGCAGCATTTGCCAGGCTTCGTCGCGGTTGCGGTGCTGCGAGCGGTCGTTCTGGCACTGCACGACAATGCCGGTCGGGACGTGCGTCAGACGCACCGCCGAGTCGGTCTTGTTGATGTGCTGACCGCCGGCGCCGGAGGCGCGGTAGGTGTCGGTACGGACGTCGGCCGGGTTGATCGCGATCTCGATCGAGTCATCGACTTCCGGGAAGACGAACACCGACGTGAAGCTGGTGTGGCGCCGCGCATTCGAGTCGAACGGCGATTTGCGGACCAGGCGGTGGATGCCGGTTTCGGTACGCAGCGTGCCGTAGGCATGGTCGCCGGTGAACTTGACGGTGGCGCTCTTGATGCCGGCCACGTCGCCTTCTGACTCTTCCATGACCTCGACGGTGAAACCCTTCTTCTCGCCGAATTTCAGATACATGCGCAGCAGCATCGACGCCCAGTCCTGGGCTTCGGTACCGCCGGCGCCGGCCTGGATTTCCAGGAAGCAGGGCATCGGGTCGGACGGGTTGTTGAACATCCGGCGGAATTCGAGCGTGCCGACCTTTTTCTCGATATCGGCATTGTCGGCCTCGACCGACAGCAGCGTATCGTCATCGCCTTCTTCCTTGCCCATGGCAAAGAGTTCGCGGCCGTCCTTGATCGCGCCGTCCACGTCTTCGAGGACGAGCACGATGTCTTCCAGTGCCTTCTTTTCCCGGCCCAGTTCCTGGGCGCGTTTCGGATCGTCCCAGATCTTGGGATCTTCCATCTCCTGGTTGAGGAGGGTCAGGCGTTCGCGCTTGTGATCGTAGTCAAAGATACCTCCGAAGCTCGTCGGCGCGCTGCGCCAGATCGTCGAGCTTGTTGGAGATGCTGTTGAGCTGTTCTGCTTCCATGAGACAAATTCCAGTGCATTGCAAAGGCGCAATTATAGCTGCCGGGCGCCCGGATGCCGACTGGATTGTGCGCCGGCAGGGATGGCACCACTCGAGTGCATGGCATGGCAGCAGCCTTGCGGTCTACGCCCCGATTTTGGGATTTTTGCTGTATCAGTGAATCATGTTTTTATTTATGTTGTTGATTTCAATGATGATGATTTTGGCGTGACGGATGGCAAGGCTTTTGCATATTGCACTGCACAACAGTCAATCAATGACGAGGGCCCCATGACAGAGAGTGATGTACTTGTTTCGCGACCTTTGCTGGTCAATCTGCGCAGTCCGCAGCTTGCCTGCTGGCTGCTGGCGGTGACCGCCGGCACCGCCATCGCGCTCGGCTTTGCCGGCGGCTGGCCGGGTTATCTGGGCTGGCTGGGTGGCGGACTGCTGCTGGTTTCGGCGTGGCTGTCGCTGCGTCTCGTGCACGGGCTGGAACAGGGCCTGGCGCAGATTGACCGCTTTGCGCAGGCGCTGGCGGGCGGCAAGCTGGTGGCGCGTCTCGATGGACGGGACTGCGGCGTACTGGCACCGCTGGCCGAACGCCTGAACGGCATGGCCCGCTCGCTGGCCGGGCTGTTCCTGGTCTTTGCCCGGATGTCGCAGGAGATTTCCAGTGTCGCCAGCGAGAGCAAGCAGAACGCCAGCGGTGGTGATGCCGGCGTGCGCCGGCAGCGCGACATCACCTGTTCGTCAGCAGCGACGCTGGAGCAATTGACGGTCAGCCTGGGGATTACCAGCGACAGCGCGCAGGGCGCCGCCGGCGTCGCCGAGACGTCACGGCAGATGGCGCTGGCCGGTGCCGGCCGGGTCAGCAGCCTGTCCGAGAGCCTGACCGGACTGGCGGCGACGGTGGCCCGCACGGCGGCCGGTGCGGCGCGTCTGGACGAGCGATCGCGCGAGATCGATACCATCGTCGGCTTGATTGCCGACATTGCCGCGCAGACCAACCTGCTGGCACTCAATGCCGCCATCGAGGCGGCGCGCGCCGGCGAGCAGGGGCGCGGCTTTGCTGTGGTCGCCGACGAGGTGCGCAAGCTGGCCGAACGGACCAGCGTTGCCACCCGCGATATCGGCGAGCGTATCGAAGGCGTCAGGCACGAGGTCGACGGGATGATCGCCGCGATGGCGCAGACCCGCGAGGAAGCGGCGCTCAGCCTCGCCGATGCCGGCCAGGCGGTTGGCGAATTGCGCCTGGTCGAGGAAAACGCCCAGCGCACGCTGGAACTGATCCGCGACATTGCCGACGCCAGCCGCGAGCAGAGCGAGGCCGGGCAGAACATCGCCCGCGATATCGAACAGGTGGCGCAACTGGCCGATGCCAACGAGCACCTGGTCAGCGAGAACAGCGAGTTGTCGCGTTACCTGAGCGAACTGGCCGGGCAACTGAACGGCACCCTGAACCAATACCAATATGAGTGAGGCAGCCATGGACTGGATCATTTATTCAATACTGGGCGCTGCAGTGCTGATCGCCGTGGTGCTGCTGGTGCAGCAGCAGCGGTCGCAGCGGCTGGATGCCGGCCGGTCGCTGGAAATCAATCTGGCGGCCTGCCGGACCTTGCTGGCGCTGACGGCGCACTTCCAGCAGCATCGCGGCATGAGCTCGGCCTGGCTGGCCGGCGACAAGGGTTTTGGCAGCAAGCTGGAGAGCAAGGCACGGGAAATCGAAACCCTGTTCCAGGCGCTGCGCCCGGTCGCCGTCAGTGAATGCAGCAAGCCGCATCCCTGCCTGACGGCCAATGATCTGGCGCTGTTCCGGCATCGCTGGGGCGGTTTGCGCGATCGCCTGGGGCTGTTGTCGGTCGAACAGAGCATTGCCGAACACAGCCAGTTGATCGAACAGTTGCTGCGCTGGCTGGCGGCGCTTGGCGAAGCGCGCATCGAGCCGCTGCTTGCCGCTCGCGGCGAACGCGCGCTAGTGCGCAATTACGCCACCCGCCTGCCGGCGCTGACCGAGTGCCTGGGCCAGGCCCGCGCCGTCGGCCTGAGCGTGGCGACGCGCCGCGCCTGTTCGCCGGTGGCCAGGGTTCGCCTGATGTTCCTGATCGCCCGCGCCGAGGCCATCCTCAAGCAGGCCGGCGAAGGCGGGGCAGCGAACGGTCAGGCCGAGCGTGCCGTGCAGCACATGGCGCAGCTGGTGCGCAACCGGATGCTGGGCGCTTCCGGGGTGGCGGTCGGTGCCCAGGAGTATTTCGACGATGCCACGCGTGCGGTCGACGCCGTTTTTGCCTGGATTTCCGATAATGGCAGGCAGTTGGCCGGGGTTGGTATCGGTGGTTCGACGGGGGCTGCGGTCGGGTATGCACTTTCCTGAAAGTCATGCACTGCCGTGGTGCATTGATCTGCGGAAAAACGCGTTTTTTTGCGGTCGACCGTAAAAAAATGTAAAAACTGGCAGGTTTCAAGCAGGCAAGATTTTTGCTCTGAATCAAAAGTACTGACTCAATGTATCCGCATCGTGAACGATATTGCACCACCCCTCGGTTTTCTCCCTGTATTGCGCAAGCGTCGTGATTCGGCCTGGAACGGCATCGACAGCGACCGCGTGCTGCAGGTGCTCGTGCATAACCTGGACGGGATGGTTTTTCGTTGTGCCATCGACGATCAGTGGACGATGCATTTCGTCAGCGACGGCAGCCGCGAGCTGACCGGTTACTGTCCGGACGAACTGGAATACAACAAGGTCACCTCGCTGGAAGTGATCACCCATCCGGAAGACCGGGCGCAGGTGCGACGGGCGATTTCCATCGCGATGGCCGGCAGCGGCCGCTATCGCGTGCAGTACCGGATCGTGCATCGGCGCGGTGAGGTCAAGTGGGTGCTCGAGCGCGGTGCCGTGGTGCTCGACGAGCAGGGCCGGCGCGTGCTCGAAGGCTTCATCGAGGATGTCACCGAACAGGTGTTGAGCCAGCGTCAGCTGGCCGACGCCGAATTGCGCTACCGCAGCATTTTCGAGGATTCGGTCGTCGGCATGTTCCAGACCTCGATCGACGGTCATTACCTTGCCGCCAACCGGGCGCTGGCCGAGCTCTACGGCTACGAAAACCCGGCGGCACTGATCGCCGGACTGTCCGATATCGCAATCAGCCTCTACGTCGCCCAGGGCCGGCGCGAAGAATTCAAGACGCTGATGCGCGAACACGGCCGCGTCACCGATTTCGAATCCGAGGTGTACCGTCGCGACGGCAGCAGCATCTGGATTTCCGAACACGCCCACGTCGTCTACAGCCCGCAAGGCGAGCCGCTGTACTACGAAGGCACCGTCGAGGACGTGACGGCGCAGCACAATTATCGCCAGCAACTGGAATACCAGGCGACGCACGATCCGCTGACCGGCCTGCCCAACCGCAACCTGCTGCAGGACCGTCTGCAGCAGGTGCTGCGCCTGGCACAGCGGCGGGCGACCAAGGGCTCGCTGGCTTTCGTCGATCTCGACAACTTCAAGTTCGTCAACGACAGCCTCGGTCATGGCGCCGGCGACAAACTGCTGGTCGAAGTCGCCCGCCGGCTGAAATCCTGCCTGCGCGATTCGGACACCGTCGCCCGCTACGGCGGCGACGAATTCGTGCTCATCCTTGGTGATTACGGCGGGCTGAGCGACACACTGCACATCCTGCATCGCGTCCAGGATGCCGTCAGCGCGCCGATCATGCTCGAAGGCCAGGAAGTGCGCGTCAATTGCAGCCTCGGCGTCAGCCTCTTTCCCGACGACGGCGTCGACCTCGAAGTCCTGCTGCGTCATTCGGACGCGGCGATGCATCACGCCAAGAAGCTGGGCAAGGGCCAGTTCCAGTTCTACACCGAATCGCTCAACGTCGAAGCCCGCGACCGGCTGGCGCTCGATTCCGCCCTGCGCCGGGCGGTCGAGCAGGATGAACTGTATGTCGTCTACCAGCCCAAGGTCGATGCCAACGGCCGGCCTTTCGGTTTCGAGGCCCTGGTGCGCTGGGACAGTGCCGAGTTCGGCAGCGTTTCGCCGGTGCGCTTCATACCGCTGGCCGAAGAAAACGGCCTGATCGGCCAGGTCACCTGGTTCGTGCTGCGCGAAGCCTGCCACCAGGCCGCCGCCTGGCGTGCCGCCGGCAATCCGAAACTGCGCGTCGCCGTCAACATCTCGCCCAGCCTGTTCCGCGAAAAGGATCTCGCCGCACTGGTCATGTCGGTGCTGGAGGAAGCCGGCCTGCCGCCGGAAAACCTCGAACTGGAAATCACCGAAGGCATGCTGATGGGCGACGTCCAGCGGGCGCTGGCGGTGCTCGACGAACTGAAGGCGATGGGTGTCTATATTGCGGTCGACGACTTCGGTACCGGCTATTCCTCGCTCGCCTACCTGAAGCGTTTCCCCATCGACATCCTCAAGGTCGACCGCTCCTTCGTCATCGAATGCGATTGCGGCAACGAAGGCCTGGCCATCACCCGCGCCGTCGTCTCACTGGCGCACAGCCTGAACCTGCGCGTCGTCGCCGAAGGAGTCGAGAAGCAGACCCAGCTGGCCGTGCTCAACGCCCTCGGCTGCCAGGAATTCCAGGGTTATCTGTTCGCCAAGCCGATGCCGGCCGCAGCGCTTGAGGCATATCTCGCGAATCCGACGATTGCCGGATGAACAGCCTCAATGCAATATCGCCGTCATTGCAAGCGAAGCGCGGCAATCCAGCGTATTGATCAAACAGGCATTTTCAGCGAGCGAAAGGGCTGTTGCACCACTGTTCCTCGCAAGGCACGCCGTCAGCGTCGCCATCCATCTTCGTATTTGGGCAGTTGCGCAGGAAAAAGGTCGCTTCCGCGCAGGAAGTCATCTGCGAGCAGTGCTGGCGTCCATCGCAACGGAAGTTCTCGGGTGCCGGTTCAGGTGTGGCCTGTTGGGTGACTGGCGGTGCTGACTGAGTCTTCACGGCAACCGGAGGTACGCTGCGGGATTCGGTAATCTGGCTGCGTTGCATGAATGCGCCATAGCCGTAGTAGCCAAGACCGGCAACCAGCAGCATGGGCAGCAGGCGCCCAAGCCAGCCGGGGCCTTGCCTGGTTTCCCGGTGGGGTAGCGCACGCGGCCGCTCCGGTGTTCGTCCGACCGTTGAGCGATCAAGGCAGACCAGGTGCTTTGCCTGCTTCTTGCCGTCGTTGCCGGTCTCGATCTCGAAACTCAGGCGTTCACCGAGTCGGGGACGCTGGCCGTCTTTCGGAAAGGCCGAGGCATGAACAAAAACTTCCGGGCCACCGGTTGTTGGTGCGATGAAACCGAAGCCGCGGTCGTCGTTCCATTTGGCGAGGGTGCCTTCGATGCGCATGGGAATGATCTGGATTGGTGAATGCGGACGCCGTCATTACGGGCGCAGTGCTGGATTGCCGCGCTGTGCTCGCAATGACGGGCAGGGTGTGGTTCAGGAAAAGCGGTTCGGTTCCTTGCTTTCCTGCGCGGCGAAGAACAGCACGATGATCCAGCCGACGAGGGGGAGCAGCCACAGCAGCAGGAACCAGCCGCTGCGGTCGGTGTCGTGCAGTCGGCGGGCGCCGACGGCGAGCGAGGGCAAGAGTACCGCCAGCGAAAACACGCCGGAAGCGGTCTCGCTGATCATGCCGAGGATGACCGAGGCGAGAAAGGTGAACAACGCGAACCACCAGTATTCCGAACGTGTGGCTCGGCCGTCGAAGGTCGCGTACTTGCTGAAGCAGGTGCTGATGGATTCACCGAATGTCATGCTTGCTCCCCGGGTGGCAGTTGGTTGTCATGGCCTGAAGTATGCCATGCGCGATGGTGTGCCAGATGAAAAAGCCCGGTTTTTTGCGGTCGACCGCAAGAACCGGGCTTTTTTCGGGGTGCGGCGGGTTTATTCCAGATGTTCGATCATCAACTGCGGATTCTCGACGCCCATGTATTCGTTGATCGACAAGCGGTAGGCGGCGCGGGTGTTGTGGCCGGGCTGGGTGGAGAAGTTGAACTGGATTGCCTCGATCCGGCTGTTGCCCTTACGCAGGCGCAGTTTCAGGTGCTTTTCCTTGAGTACGCGTTGCTGTTCGACTTCGAACTCGTCGCAGAACAGCGGCGCCGGGAAGCCTTGGCCCCAGATTTCGTTTTCCAGCAGCTTGGCGGTTTCCAGGCTGATGTAGCCGCCTTCGAGCGGGCCGTCGGTTTCCAGCGTGCGGGTGAGGTCGGCCGGGGCGAGGAGTTGGCCGGCGACTTCGGCGAACATGGCCTGGAAGCGTTCAAAATCGCCGGCTTTCAGCGTCACACCGGCAGCCATCGCGTGGCCGCCGAAGCGGACGAGCAGACCGGGGGCGCGCTTGGCGACGAGGTCGAGCGCGTCGCGCAGGTGCAGGCCGGGGATCGAGCGGCCGGAGCCCTTGACGATGTCGCCCTCGCTCTGGGCGAAGGCGAATACCGGCCGGTGCAGCTTGTCCTTGATGCGCGAGGCGAGGATGCCGACCACGCCTTCGTGCCAGCCGGGGTCGAACAGGGCGACACCGGGCGCGGCGGCTTCAATATCCATTGTTTCCAGCAGCGCCAGCGCCTGTTCCTGCATGCCGGATTCGATTTCGCGGCGTTCGCGGTTGAGGTTGTCGAGTTCCTGAGCGATGTTCAGCGCCCGCGCCGGGTCGTCGGTGAGCAGGCATTCGACACCCAGGCGCATGTCGGCGAGGCGGCCGGCGGCGTTCAGGCGCGGTCCGATCAGGAAGCCGAGGTCGAAGGCGGTGGCCTTGCGCGCATCGCGCCCGGCCGCCTTGAACAGCGCCGCGATGCCCGGCTGCAGCCGGCCGGCGCGCATGCGCTTCAAGCCCTGGCTGACCAGGATGCGGTTGTTGCGGTCGAGCTTGACGACGTCGGCGACGGTGCCGAGCGCGACCAGATCGAGCAGGTCGGCGAAATTGGGTTCCGGGCGGTCCGCGAAAAAGCCGCGCTCGCGCAGTTCGGCGCGCAGCGCCAGCATCACGTAGAACATCACGCCGACGCCGGCGATGCACTTCGACGGGAAGTCGCAGCCGGGCTGGTTCGGATTGACGATGCAATCGGCGTCCGGCAGCGTCTCTGCCGGCAGGTGATGGTCAGTGATCAGCGTGGCGATGCCGTGCTGCTGGGCGCGGGTGACGCCTTCGAGGCTGGCGATGCCGTTGTCGACGGTGATGATCAGGTCCGGCGATTGCTGCGCGGCGACATCGACGATCTCCGGCGACAGCCCGTAGCCGAGCTTGAAGCGGTCGGGTAGCAGGAAATCGACGTCGGCGCCGAGCGCCTTCAGCGCGCGCATGCCGACCGCGGTGGCGGTGGCGCCGTCGCAGTCGTAGTCGCCGATGATCAGCATTTTTGCCTCGGCCTCGATGGCGTCGGCGAGCAGGCTGGCGGCGTCGTTGGCGTGCGTCAGTGCGGTTGGCGGCAGCAGCGACTTCAGTTCGTAGTCGAGTTCGCTCTTGTCGGTGACGCCGCGCGCGGCGTAAAGCCGGGCGAGCAGGGGATGCAGGCCCTGTTGTTCGAGTTGCCAGACGGTACGCTGGGGCGCGCTGCGGGTGACGATGCGGGTCAAGACGGTTTTCCTTCCGGCGCTGTGGCGGCCAGCGCGTTGGCAATGACGGCCGGCGAGCGGCCTTTCTTCCAGAACTTCCAGCGCTCGCCACCGCTGATCGTCCATTGCAGCCGGCCGTAGATGGTCGGCGCGACGATGTCGAGGTTTTTCACGGTTTTACCCAGTTGACCGCGCAAGGGAGCGAACCAGTGGTTTTCCAGGTCGGCAAACGTCTGCCGCCAGTTTTCCGGGTTTTCGTAGAGGATGGTCGGCAGCAACTGGTCGAGCACCACCAGCGGCGTCTGCGCGCGGCTGTCGAGCACGTCGGCCAGGCTTGCCGGCCGGGGCTGCACGGCAATGCCGGCGGCGCGGCCGAGGCCGATGGCCAGCGGATCGTCGGCGAACAGCGCATCCACTGCGCCAGCCGGCTGCCCAGCAGTCCCGGCGCCCCACAGCCACAGGCTGTTGATCGCCGGCTTGCCGGCGCTGGCCCGCGCCGCGTTGACCGGGTGTAAATGCAGGAACATCTGCACCTCGTTCAGCCAGCGATGCAGCGGCGAAGTCTTGTCCTGCAGTTCGCTGTCCATGCGCCGCCCGGCGACGGCGGAAAGTGGCTCGGCCACGTGGTCGACCGCAGCATGCAGGCGCAAATACCAGCGCCGCGCTGTCGCCGCGTGGAACACGCCGATATCGGCAAACTCCGCATTCAGCGCCGCCACCAGCAACTGTGCTTCGCCGTCGTCAATGTCAAAGGCGCCGGCGTCAGCCAGCACGATGCGCTCGTGGTGAAAGCGCAGATGCACCGGATCGGCACACAACCAGTGCCCGTCTTCAGCGACCGCGCCAGTCTCGCCCAGCCGCCGGAAAACCGCCGGCTCGCCAGTCGGCAGGCCGAACAGGTCGAGTAGTGATTTTTCGAAGGAAACGGGCGTCGACCGCAAGAATGCCGCATGCCCGTCCAGCCACTCGAAACCCGGCGCCGGCAGCTTGTCCAGCGTCAACTGGTCGCCCGGTTCGGGCCAGATCAATTCGGGAACAAGCAGGGTCAGGCGCACGGTGCAGCACTCATCTGGGGAAGGCGCGAGTTTATCACCGCAGCGTGGGTGGGGCGGCGGTGGCTATTGGTGAAGAGAGAACTGCTTTGCTCGTCATCGCGAGGAGCGAAGCGACGTGGCGATCCAGAAAATGATCGTCTGATCGATGCACCGGATTGCCTTGCTGCGCTGGCGATGATGGCCGTGTCGAATGATTGGCGCCAGATCGGAGAGGGGTTAGGACTGGATTCGGCCAGGAGCGGCCATTGTGTCTTGCAACCCAAAGCAGTCATTTCGTCGCTAAACTCCCGCTTGTTGATTGACCGAAAACTTAATTTAGCCACCCTCGAAAAATGCCATTTCAATACGTAGTTTACAAAATCACTTTCCCGAACGGAAAAATCTATGTAGGAAAAGATGAAGGAGGACAAGGGCATTCTTTAAGCTACTTTGGTAGTTGGTCAGATGCACTAATTGAACAGGACTTCACCAAGGCAGAACTTCAAGATTTAACCTTGCGAAAACAAATTCTCTTTGAATCCGATGACAAGAAGGAAATTCGGCAGAAGGAAAGCGAATTTATCCGCTTATTAGGAAGCAACGACCCCGCAGTCGGCTATAACCAAACTCACCGCAAGCGCTCGTTCTAGCTGAGGTGAACTCAATGAACCGAACCACATATGAAACGACCAAGAAAATTGCACGATTAGTGCAAAACATGACGAGGTTTTGGAGTTCATCCGATGGCTGGGCGCCAATTGACGCATCGAAATTGTTGAGTAAATCTATGCTGGAGTGGCAAAGTTCTCTTGCGGACTGCCTTGAGAAATGGACGGGGGACTTAACACAAGGGGAGCGCATTCTGGCATGGGCCAATATAGGTGCGATTGTCGAGGGGCAATTAAAGCTATTTTTGGCTGTTTATTACGAAGATTACTTGAATGATATCTATGCAATCTCTGACAAAAGAACAAGAGCCATCATTGAACCGGATGCCCTAATGCTTGAAAAATTACGAGTGTTTTTTAAGAGTCGAATTTGGATGGAGAATGAACCATGGGACGCCTGGCTCTCTCTAGTTCAACAAAAAAGAAATGCTATTCACGCGTTCAAAGCGAGAAATCTTGGCACAACGAAAGAATTGCATGATGCACTTGAGACCCTTTTGGTTTTTGTCCGACGAATAAATAGTCAGTTACCTTACCCTGATGGTACGTATATGGAATTGATAGAGTGCAGCCATGAATGACTGCTCATCTATTGCTTCAGGGGCCGCTCAGGGTCGAAAGAACGCATTTGCAATCCTTTCGTCATGAACGCTGCTTCGCACTCCTAGCCCAGCCAATTACCAAAATGCACCGCTCACTGATCATTCTCGTCGCCGTCTTCACTTCCGCCTGCTCCCTGCTTGCCCCATCCTGGCATTGGGAAAAGGCCGGTGGTGATTACGATGCCGATGTCCGCGACTGCAAGACCGTCACCTTCAGCGATTCGAGTGGTGCCATGCCGACGACTGCTTCGGTGCGGCGCATGCATGCCTGCATGGAGGGGAAGGGCTGGCGGAAGGTGGCGGGGTAGATATTCACTTTCAGCGATACCGGATATCCCTTTTGCCTTGCGCACGCCTGCCTTGTGGCCGGTGATAATCCGCTTGTCGGGAATCCGGATGGAAATTGCGCCTGGTCAACTGCGTGGCAGCTCCGAATCGATTAACCTTCACCCTTTCTGCAAACGCACGCGAGGTAATTCATGCCGGTGATCGAAGTCCGCCACCCCCTGGTCAAACACAAAATCGGATTGATGCGGGAAGGCGACATCAGTACCAAGAAATTCCGCGAGCTGACGGCCGAGCTGGCGCGCCTCCTGAGCTACGAGGCTTGTAGCGATTTCGAGCTGGAGCCTTGCCGGATTGCCGGCTGGTGCGGCGAGGTCGAGATCGAGCAGATCAAGGGCAAGAAGGTTACCGTGGTGCCTATCCTGCGCGCCGGCATCGGCATGCTGGATGGCGTGCTTGACCTGATTCCGAATGCCAAGGTCAGCGTTGTCGGCATTGCCCGCAATCATGAGACGCTGGTGCCGGAGCCGTATTTCGAGCGTTTTGTCGGCCAGCTCGACGAGCGTCTGGCGATCATCATCGATCCGATGCTGGCCACCGGCGGTTCGCTGATCGCCACCATCGACATGCTCAAGCGCAAGGGGTGCCAGCAGATCAAGGCGCTGGTGCTGGTTGCGGCGCCTGAAGGTATCGAGGCGGTGAGCCGGGCGCATCCCGAGGTGCAGGTTTACACGGCGGCGATCGACAGCCACCTGAACGAGCAGGGTTACATCATTCCCGGCCTTGGCGATGCCGGCGACAAAATTTTTGGAACGAAGGAAGCATGAACACGACGCAAGATCCCGTCTGGCGCACGGCACTGTCCGGTGCGCAAATCCTTTTCGTGGCCTTTGGCGCGACCGTGCTGGTGCCGCTGCTGACCGGGCTGAATCCCAGCCTGGCCTTGCTTGGCGCCGGTGTCGGCACGCTGATCTTTCAGGTGTGTACGAAGCGTCAGGTGCCGATCTATCTCGGCTCCAGCTTTGCCTTCATCGCGCCGGTGATCTACTCGGTGCAAACCTGGGGCATGAACGCGACGCTGGGCGCACTGGCTGCCGCCAGCTTCTTCTATTACGTTGCTGCGGCGCTGGTCAAATGGCGCGGCGTCGGGCTGATCCACAAGCTGCTGCCGCCGGTCGTCATCGGCCCGGTGGTCATGGTCATCGGCCTTGGTCTGGCCCAGGTTGCCGTCAACATGGCGACCGGCAAGGCGGGCGATGCGCAGGTCGTGCCGTATGAGACGGCCATTGCCATTGCCGCCATTTCCCTGCTGGCAACGATGTTGACCGCAATCCGCGCGCGCGGGCTGTTGAAGCTGGTGCCGATCCTGATCGGTGTCGCTGTCGGCTACATCGTTTCGTTGTTCGTCGGCATCGTCGATTTCACCAAGGTCAGCGAAGCGGCATGGATTGCCATGCCGGCCTTCGGTACGCCGGAATTCAACCTGGCGGCGATCCTGTTCATGATCCCGGTGGCGATTGCGCCGATTGTCGAACACGTCGGCGGCGTGCTGGCCATCGGTTCGGTGGCCGGCAAGGATTACACCGAAAGCCCCGGCCTGCATCGCACGCTGCTTGGCGACGGGCTGGCGGTCAATGTCGTCGGCCTGTTCGGCGGCCCGCCGGTGACGACCTATGGCGAGGTGACTGGCGCGGTGATGCTGACCAAGAACTACAACCCGGTGGTGATGACCTGGGCGGCCGGCTTCGCCATCCTGATGGCTTTCGTCGGCAAGTTCGGCGCGTTGCTGCAGACCATCCCGATGCCGGTGATGGGCGGCATCATGGTGCTGCTGTTCGGCTCGATCGCCGGCATCGGCCTGAAGACGCTGCTCGACGCCAAGGTGAACCTGACCAGTGCGCGCAATCTGTGCATCGTCTCGGTGACGCTGGTCACCGGCATCGGCGGTCTTGGCGTCAACATCGGCAGCTTCTCGCTGCAGGGCATCAGCCTGTGCGGCGTGCTGGCGGTGCTGCTCAACCTGCTGCTGCCGGCCGAGTCGGTGGAGTCAGACGCGGCGCATTGATCTGCTGCGGTCGACCGGGGTTTTTCGCGTTTTCATTCGCCGGCCCCGGCCGAAACATTCCATTCCGCCAGGAAGCGCTGTACGAACTCTTCCATGTAACGGTGCCGGGGTTCGGCCAGCGCGCGGCCGGTGGGGGTGTTCATGCGGTCTTTCAGGAGCAGCAGCTTTTCGTGGAAGTGGTTCAGGCTGGCGCCTTTCGAGGCCTTGTACGCGGCGGCGCTCTGGTGCAGCACCGGCGCTTCGTCCGGGTCGTGCATGAGCCGGCCGGCGTGGCCGCCATAGGCGAAGCAGCGGGCGATGCCGATGGCGTCGAGCCGGTCGGCATCCTGCACGCAGCGGCCTTCGAGTGTGCGCATGGCGGTGACGACGCCAGCGCCTTTGTAGGAAATGGTCGCCACGATGTCGACGACAGCAGCGATGATTTCCGGCGCGGCGCCCTCGCTTCTGAGCAGGCGCTCGGCTTCACGCGGGCCGATGCTGTCGTCGCCGTCGTGGAATTTCCAGTCGGCGATGTCGTGCACCAGTGCGCCGAGTTCGGCGATTTCGCGGTTGGCGCCTTCGGCGCTGGCGATCTGCCGGGCGAGTTGCCAGACCCGATGGATGTGATGCCAGTCGTGGCCGGAACTTTCGCTGAGAAATCGGGCCTTGATATGGGCGGCGACGCGGTCGACCAGTGTCTGCATGGATTTTCCTGATGGGAGCGATTCTGGAGTCGCGAAGTGTACCGACAGTCGCGCCGGGCGCGTATCCTTGTCGCCCGCATCTGCAGATGATTCATCCTTCATGACCACCGAGCTTTCCCCGCGCGTAGAACGTTTCTTCCTGTTGACCCTGGCCGGCATCCAGTTCAGCCACGTCCTCGATTTCATGATCATGATGCCGCTCGGCCCGATCCTGATGACCGCTTTCGGCATCGATACGCACGAGTTCGGTTTGCTGGTGGCGTCCTACAGTTTCAGTGCGGCGGCTTCCGGCGTGCTGGCGGCGACCTTCGTCGATCGCTTCGAGCGCAAGCGGCTGTTGCTGGTAGTCGTGGCGTTGTTCGCGCTGGCGACGCTGGCCTGTGCGCTGGCCCCGGGATATTCGACGCTGTTGCTGGCGCGGGGGATGGCTGGCGTGTTCGGCGGGGTGATGGGGGCGTTGATCCACACCATGATCGGCGATGCGATTCCGTTCTCGCGCCGGGCGCGGGCCAGTGGCATCGTGGCCAGCGCCTTTTCGCTGTCGACCATTGCCGGCGTGCCGCTGTCGCTGTGGCTGGCCAATCACCTGGGCTGGCGCGCGCCGTTCGGCTTGATCGCACTGCTCGGCGTCGTCTTCATGCTGGTCGGCCTGCGTTTCCTGCCGGAACTGCGGCATCACCTCGGTGAGGAAAAGCGCGCGCATCTGCTGTCCGATACCTTCAGTGTGCTTGCCGACGGCAACCACCTGCGCGCTTTGCTGTTTTCCGCGCTGATCATCTTTTCCGGCTTCACGGTGATTCCGTACATCACCATTTACGCGGTGAGCAACGTTGGCATCGCCCAGACGGACATTCCCATCGTCTACCTGGTCGGCGGCTTCGCCACCTTCATCAGCGCCCGGCTGATCGGGCGCTGGGCCGATCGTCACGGCAAGGTCGAGATCTATCGCCGGGTCGGCCTGCTGGCGATGGTGCCGCTGCTGGTGCTGACGCATGTCGGCGTGCTGCCGCTGTGGGGCTGGCTGATCTGTTCGACCAGCTTCTTCGTGCTGCTGTCAGGGCGGATGATCCCGGCGATGGCGATCATCGCGTCAGCGGCTCAGCCGAAACTGCGCGGCACCTTCATGTCGCTCAACGGCACCATGCAGTCGCTGGCGATGGGGCTGGCGACGACGCTGGCCGGCTTCCTGGTCAACATGGACGACAGTGGCCGCATGGTCGGCTATCCGCTGGTTGGCTACGTTGCCGTGGTTGCCAACCTGGCGGCGATCTGGTGCGCCTCGCGCATCGTCATGCACGGCCGTAACGCCTGATTTTCCGGAGCCATCATGGACAAGACGACTTACTGGATATTGCGTTGCGAGCATCGCTTGCTGTTCCTGACCGATGGCGCACAGTTCCCGGTGGGCCATGCTGCCGATTTCGGCAATCCGGAGCGGGCGCTGATTGTCAGCGAATCCGCGGATTGTCGGCATGTTGCGGTCGACGTCGCAGAATTCCCGAAAATGCCCGGCGCCGAAGCGGTTTCCGTGCGCGCTATCTTCACGCTGGCCGGTCCGGAAGTTTTCGCGCTCGCCGGTCGGGCGACGCAACTGCTCGACTGGCAGGCCAATCACCGCTACTGCGGCAGGTGCGGTACGCCGACGGTGATCAAGCCGGACGAGCCGGCGATGCACTGTCCGGCCTGCGGTCTGCTCGCTTATCCGCGCCTGTCGCCGGCGGTGATGGTGTTGGTGCGCGATGGTGAAAAACTACTGCTGGCGCGCAGTCCGCATTTCAAGCCGGGCGTTTACAGTGCGCTGGCCGGGTTCGTCGAGCCGGGCGAAACGCTGGAGGAATGCGCCGTTCGCGAAGTGCGCGAGGAGGTCGGCATCGAGATCGCCAACCTGCGTTATTTCGCCAGCCAGCCGTGGCCGTTTCCCAATTCGCTGATGATCGCGTTCTTCGCCGACTACGCCGGCGGCACGATCACGCCGGAACCCGGCGAAATCGAGGACGCCGGCTGGTTCCTGCCCGATGCGCTGCCGCTGCTGCCCGACCCGGTCAGCATTTCGCGGCGGCTGATCGACGCGGCCCTTGCTGATTGATGCGATATCGCTGTCACTGCGAGTGCAGCGAAGCAATCCAGAACCCCTGGATCGCCACGTCGCTTCGCTCCTCGCGATGACTTCCTTAACCCGCCTCGTCGTCGCGGTGCGTGCGCATCGTGGCGAAGCATTCCTGCCAGTAATCCAGGCAGGCGCGAACCTTGGGCAGGCGATGGCGTTCCTGAAGCATCACCGCGTACACGGGGATGCGTTCGCGGTCGGTGTAGTCGGCTAGCACCTGGCGCAGTTGGCCGCGGCGGACCAGCGGCGATACCAATAACTCGTTGAGGCGGGCGATGCCGATGCCTTCGAGCGCCAGCGCGAGCACGATCGAGGTACTGTCGGCGCGGGTGTGGCCCTTGACCAGCAGGGTATCGGTCCGGTCGCTGCGGGCCAGTCGTTTGTCCTTGCCGGCGGATTGCCAGACGGCAGCGATGCTGTTCCATTCGCTAGTGTCCAGCGTCGATTTCCTGAACGGCCAGCGGTTCAGCGACTGGCTGGCGCTGTTGGCAATCAGCCGGTGCTGCGCCAGATCGGCCGGGGTCGCCGGTGCGCCGAACTTGTCCAGGTAGGCGGGGGCGGCGTAGAGGCTGCGGCCGTGTTCGCCAATTTTCCGGATGACCAGGCTTTCGGCGTTGTCGACCCCGGCGCGGATGGCGATGTCGATGCCGTCGCGGGCCAGGTCGGAAACGCGGTCGTCGGCCAGGATGTCGATCTGCAACGCCGGATGGCGCGCATACAGACCGGGCAGGCTGGGGACGATGACCATCTGGGCGAGAATCGGGCTGATGCAGATGCGGACCAGTCCGCTTGGCCCGGCCAGCTTGCCGCTGAGTTCGCTGTCCATTTCGGCGGCAATGTCGAGCATGCGCCGCGCATGGGCGAGGAAGGTATCGCCTTCATCGGTCAGCGACAGGCCGTGCGTGCTGCGATGCAGCAGGCGGACGCCGAGTGCCGATTCCATGCGGGCGATGGCCCGCGATACCTGGCTGACCGGTTCGTTGCGTTCGCGTGCCGCAGCGGACAGCGTGCCAAGTTCGGCAACGCGGACAAAAAGGGCGGCATCGGTCAGGTTGAGTTGCATGCCGGGCAGTATGAACGGGATTTTCTGGTTTTGCAAAAACTGCAACAGCAATCTGCATTCGTGACGGTTTCCGATAGTCGGTCGTAGCAATAAAGTACGAACCGTCACTTACGAAGGAGATTGCCATGAGCCAGATCACCCGTCCGGGAGCGCAGCCCGCAACAGCGCACGATGCAGGGCAGATCGGTCGCTGCCACGCGCAGGCGGTAATCCGGGCCGAGGCAATGCGGCGTGCGGAAATTCTGGCGGTGCAGGACCGGCTCATCGCGGTCATTGCCCGTCCGTTCGCCCGCTTGTTTGCCGGTCAGACGACACGCCCGCCAGGCCGTGCTTACTCGGCCTTCATGAAGTCCGGCAGCGGAACCGGCGCCGGGGCCGCCTGAGGCGAGTGCCGTTGCGCGAAATCGCGGATGCGCTTGATGCGTTCCTCGTGCCCGGGGTGAGTGTTGAACAGCGCCGGAGTCTGCAGCATCGGCTCCTGGCGGCTGATGTGCTCGAAGAAGGCGGCAGCATCGCCGACATGTCCGTAGCTGCGCAGCATGGCCTGCAGCGCATCGGCGTCGGCTTCTTCTTCCTGGTTGCGGCTGAACGACAGGATGGGCAGCATGCCGACGCCGGTCAGCCACTGCTGCATCGCGCCGTCGCCGATGCCGGCGAGACTGGATAGCGCAAGCACGACGGCGAAGCCACGGCCGGTGGCGACGATGGGGTGGCGGTGGCGGATGTGGGCGATTTCGTGGGCCATGACCATGGCCAGTGCGTTTTCGCTGGGCAGTGTGTCGATCAGCCCCTGGAAGACGACGATGTGACCGCCCAGCGTGGCCAGCGCATTGACCGTGTCCGCCGGGGAGTAGTGGACGGTCAGCGTCATTTCCGGCGGTAGTTCCATCGCCTTGGCCAGGCGTTCAGCCAGTTGCTGCAGGTATTGCTGGCGCTGTTGGTGCAGCGGTTTGGCCGGTGCGTCCGGCAGCCAGCGGCCGAGGCTGCTGGCCAGGGCGCGCTCCTGGGCAAACGGAACGTGGCGGGCCAGTTGCCCGGCGAGCAGCGACAGGGCCAGCACGGCAAGCAGAATCAGCGCGCTGATGCCGCCAACGAGCAGCGCGAAATCCTTGAGCGGATGCGTCGGGCTGACGTTGATGCCTTCCGGAATCTCCGGGTTTTCGTACTCGGCCATGACTCAGCGGCGTTGCCTGACAGCAGTGCCGTAAGCGACGACCTCGACGGCGCCGATGCTTTGCGCAGCGCCCTTGTAGATCGATGCCGTTTCCAGGCGGATATTCCAGACCGCTGTTGCGCCTTTGCGCCGGGCAGCGTCCTTCATGCGCAGGATGGCTTCGCGGCGGGCGCGTTCGAGCAGGGATTCGTAGGAACTGACACGACCGCCGATGAGATTGCGCAGATTGGCGACGAAACGCTTGAAGAAGTCGACCGAGATGACGACATTGCCGCTGACCAGCGTGCCTTCGAGCTGATCCTCGTCCGGAATGCGGCGCTCGGAAAAGACCAGGATGTCGCGCAGGGTTTTCTCGCGTTCGATGATTGATTTGAAATGCCGTTTTTCGGCGCGTTGTCCGAAGACATAGCCGAGCAGCAGCAGGACCAGGAAAATTATCAGGTCGTACATGCTGTCATTCCACGACGACTGCGGTGCCGTAGGCGAACAGTTCGGCAGCGCCAGCAGCGACCGAGGAAGTCGAGAAGCGGACGTTGACCACGGCATTGGCGCCGATGGCCTTCGCCTGGTCAAGCATCCGCTGTGTGGCTTCCTCGCGTGATTCGGTCAGCAATTCGGTGTAGCCCTTGAGTTCGCCGCCGAAGATGTTCTTCAGGCCGGCCATGATGTCGCGCCCGGCATGCTTGGAACGGACGGTATTGCCACTGACCATGCCGAGGTGTTTGACGATGGTTTTGCCGGGGACGGTTTCGATATTGGTGACGATCATTGCGAAATTTCCTGAACGGGTGGGT
>NZ_MTHD01000006.1 GCF_001956855.1 Azonexus hydrophilus
CGGCAACACCCGTCAGATTCACACCGAACACCGCGTCCGTGCCTTCCGGTACCGTGATGTCGCCCACGCCGTTCGCTGCCGGGTCACCCACCGTGATCGTCGGGACGTCGTTGTCGATGATCGTCGCAATCGCCGTGTCACCGTAGTTCGCGCCGTTGCTCGACAGCGTCGCGCCCAGCGTGAAGGTTTCATTGGCTTCGTCGATCTTGTCGTCGAACGTGTCCGTCTTCACCAGTACCTGGCTGTCACCCGCATTCACCGCGAAGGCCGTGCCTTCAACCGCGTTCTGCCAGGTCACGCCATTGTCCAGGCTGTACTGGAACGTCGCTGCCTTGTAGTCCACACCTTCCGTCGCCGGGTTCGCACCCGAGGCGTTCAGCGTCAGCGTCAGCGTGCCGCCGACGGCAACACCCGTCAGATTCACACCGAACACCGCGTCCGTGCCTTCCGGTACCGTGATGTCGCCCACGCCGTTCGCTGCCGGGTCACCCACCGTGATCGTCGGGACGTCGTTGTCGATGATCGTCGCAATCGCCGTGTCACCGTAGTTCGCGCCGTTGCTCGACAGCGTCGCGCCCAGCGTGAAGGTTTCATTGGCTTCGTCGATCTTGTCGTCGAACGTGTCCGTCTTCACCAGTACCTGGCTGTCACCCGCATTCACCGCGAAGGCCGTGCCTTCAACCGCGTTCTGCCAGGTCACGCCATTGTCCAGGCTGTACTGGAACGTCGCTGCCTTGTAGTCCACACCTTCCGTCGCCGGGTTCGCACCCGAGGCGTTCAGCGTCAGCGTCAGCGTGCCGCCTGCGGCAACACCCGTCAGATTCACGCCAAACACCGCGTCCGTGCCTTCCGGTACCGTGATGTCGCCCACGCCGTTCGCTGCCGGGTCGCCCACCGTGATCGTCGGGACGTCATCATCAGTGATGTAACCCGTCCCGGTAACACCGCCGACTGTAAGCGTGAAGTTTTCAGTATATTCATCAACCGTATCGTCGATGGTCGGCACGGATACGGTGAAAGTAGCAACGTTTGCCGGCACGGTGATCAAACCCGTCGCAGCATCGTAAGTCACGCCATTGCTGAACGTCATCCCGTCGGTGAAATCCGCCCCAAGCGTCGCCGTACCGCCTGTCAGGCTCAAGGAGAAACTGATCGGCGTAGCGCTGGTGCTCGAGAGATTCACCGTAAATACAGCCACAGTACCTTCCGGCACCGTTACCTCGTCAATGGCCGGATCAGGATCGCCAACATGGACAATCGTCGGCGGCGGCAACACTGCGGGAACAGCTTCCTCTGGGAGCAAGTCGGCCTGGAAAGTATTCTCAGGCGCGCTGCGCTGGGTCGCAAACTGGTAGCCCTGCGAGCCAACCGTTTCAACCACACGCAGGAACTCCACAAAGGAATGGCCTTCATTGCCAGCTGCACCTGCTTCACCTGCCGCAGGAGCCTCAAGCAGCGCATCGAGATCCCCTCCTTCGGTCAGGGCGCTGGCAAGCTGGTCAAAACCACCGACGGTTTTGGCGACTGCGCTATCGGATGCATCCGGCTTTTCCTGGGCAGCAACTTCGGCGTCCACCTTCACGGCTTCCCGCTCACCGATGACCATGTCCCGACCATCGGCCAGCGTCAGGACAACCTGACTGCCGTTGCCGGAAACGACTGTTTCACCCTCGCGGATGACATCGCCGGCTTTCAGGCGACGGAGATTGCCGGCGCTGTCGCGGGCATAGGCTTCACCAGTAAGGGAAGCGACTTTGGCGATGACGGGGGATTGGGCCATGGTAGTACTCCAGACACGGTAAATGATGCTTCAGTGTAGGGAGTGCCATGGCAATTGACTATTGCACCAAAGTACAATTTTTCGATCAGCGATTCATTCCATTGACCTTCAGCGAAAGCTGAAGACGATCGCGGGCGCCAGTTTTTTCAAAGATTGCGGTCAAATGGGCTTTTACCGTGCGCTCGGCAATCGAAAGTCGATCAGCAATTTCCTTGTTGCTGGCACCGCCGGCCACCAGCTTCGCAACCTGCCATTCGCGCTCGGAAAGGCCGTTCAGCATGGTGGCACTTTCCCCCACAGGCTGGCGTTGAGCCAGAACCCGTGCCGCGTTGCCGACCAACTGCTGCAACAGCGACTGACCGACCCACAAGCCACCGTTCCCGACGACCAGTGCCACTTGTTGCAGGACCTCCGGTGCGGCATGCGTATTGCAACATCCGACAGCCCCTGCGGCAAGCACCTCCAGCGTCAAGGCATCACCCGGCTCATCTGCCAGAACGACAACCCGCCCTTCCGGAGCGAGTGCCAGTAACCCAGGCAGAACCTCGGCCTGCTTTTCCCCTGCACGCAAACGGCACCAGCGAATCGCCGGCCCGTGCCCCCCCGAGGAAATTGCCGAACGCAACACAATGCTCGCGGAGGGCATGGCTTTACGCCAGTTGTCCAACATCTTGGTTTCGATATCAACAATCTCGTGATTCATCACCGCTCCGTCATCGCAACGCTCTTTGCCCGCAATACAGGCTTGAGGAGATAGGTCAGGACGCTCTTCTTGCCGGTCATGATATCGACTTCGGCAACCATCCCGGGAATGATGGGAAGATTGCTGGCACCAAATCCCGGCTTGTTGGTACGCACCCGGACAAGGTAAAAGGCGTTCCCCTTGTCGTCCATCACCGTATCCGCGCCAATATGCTCCAACGTTCCTTCCAGACCACCATAAATCGAAAAGTCGTACGCTGAAAACTTCACCATGGCCGTCTGCCCGGGACGCAGGAAGGCAATATCGCGCGGCAACACCCTGGCTTCCAGCAACAGCGCATCCTCCAGCGGAACGATTTCGATCATGTCCTTGCCGGGCTGCACCACCCCGCCGACGGTGTTGACCAGCAGTCGTTTGACCACCCCCTTCACCGGAGAGCGAATTGAAGACTGCTTGACGCGATCCGAAAGCGCCACACTGCCTTCGGCCAGGCCGCTCAGCTTGGTCACGGTTTCCGAAAGTTCCCGCCCGGCTTCGTTGCGGAAGGTCAACTCAACTTCCTCGATCTTGCGCCGTGCTTCATTGATTGATGCCTGAACACGGGTAATCTGTGCGCTGGCCATGTCGCGTTCCCCACGATAACGGGAAACGTCGCGCTCAAGGCGCAACAACTCGACCTCGGACACTGCTCCAGAATTAATCAGTGGCCTCGTCTGCGTCAGTTCCTGGGAAGTCAGTTCGTAACCTTGCGAAGCCTGAGCCCGCCTAGCCGTGGATTCGTTCAGCTCCTGCTGGCGCTGGGCCAGTTGCTGGCGCGCAATCGACAACGCAGTTTCCAGTTCATTGCGACGTGCAGCAAAAAGCTGGCTCTCCTGCAAGGCAATTTCCGGCGCTTCTGCCGTCACCTCCTCCGGCGGAACGAATTCCTGACCATCCGAAATGGCACGCAACCTTGCCGCCTTGGCCAGCAGGCCAAGGTACTGGGCACGATTTTCCTTTACCGATGAAACGAAGCGCGTTTCGTCGATCTTGATCAGCAACTGGTCTATTTCAACGACGTCACCTTCCCGCACCAGGATATCCGAGACCAGGCCACCGTCGATGGATTGCAGTACCTGCAGTTGCCGGGAAGGAATGACCCGGCCTTCGCCGCGCGTCACTTCATCGAGATTGGCAAACGCAGCCCAGACAATGAACAGCACAAAGACGATCCCGATCGAACGCAACAACACCCGCGCCCGCAAGGGTTCCTGACGCAGCATGGCCAGATCGGCGTCGGTGGCAAAATCCACGACTTCGACATCTTCCCTGCTTGGCAAACGACCCAGGATGCGTTCGACCCTGGGTTTGTTGCGCACGGCCAGGCGTTCGAGTGCAGCATGCAAAGCGGCAAAAAAAGACTTCAAACGACTCACGATGACCTCCCGATGCGACCGCCCTGCAGGGCCTGTATCACCTGATCACGCGGCCCGTCGGCCACTACCTTGCCGTCATCCACGACAATGACCCGGGTTGCCAGATCAAGAAGACTGTTGCGATGCGTGACAATGATCACTGTCTTGTGCGCTGCGATAGTCTTGAGGCGTTGCTTGAACTGGGTTTCCGAAGAAAAATCCATTGCACTGGTGGGTTCGTCGAGCAACAGGATGGGCGGGTCCATCAGGAAGGCCCGAGCGATGGCTACCCCCTGACGCTGACCTCCGGACAAGGACTCACCGCGTTCGCCGATCATCATGTCGAAACCGTCGGGATGCCGATTGACAAAATCGCTCAGGCCACCGGCCTCGGCAGCGGCGAGAATGGTGGCATCGTCGGCGTACGGTGCACCGATCGAAATATTGTCGCGCAACGTTCCATAAAACAGCGTCACGTCCTGCGCCACATAACCGATATTTCGCCGCAGATCTGCCGGATCAAGCTGGCGCACATCGACACCATCGATGCTTACGGCACCACCGGTCGTCTGATACAAACCCATCAGCAATTTCTGCAGCGTGGTTTTCCCGGAACCGATACGGCCGATGACCACCACCTTCTCACCTTGCTTGATGTTGAAACTGATGCCTTTCAATGCGGAGACCTGGGTGTTCGGATAAGCGAATTCGACATCACGAAATTCGATATTGCCGCGCAACTCCGGCCGATGCACGAAATTGGCATCCGCCGGGCGCTCCACCGGGTTGGCCATGACCTGCTCCAGCGAAGTCAGGGCCACCTTGGCATTGTGATACTGCATCAGCAGGCCGACCATCTGACCGAGCGGCGCGACTGCACGTGAGGAAAGCATGGTGCAGGCAATCAGCCCCCCCATGCTGAGCATGCCTTCGCCAATCAGGTAGACACCGACAATGATCACGGCAACGTTGACCAGCTGCTGGACTTCCATTGCGCCATTGGTTGCGGCAGCGGAAAGAAAGCGCATCTGGTTATTGATGCGGGCAACGAAAGCCACCGACTTTTCCCACTTGGCCTGCATAATGCTCTCGGCACCCTGGGTCTTGATGGTTTCCAGGGCGGTCAGGCTTTCGACCAGCGTGGCATTGCGCAACGCCCCTGCCCGATAGGTCGTCTCCGACAATTCGTGCATCTTGTGCTGGAGGATGTAGGCATATACCAGCACAATGGCCATTGCCGCCAGCACCGGCAGGATCAGCGGCCAGGCAATGATTGCAATGACCAGCAGGAACAGCAAGGCGAAGGGTAGATCGATAAGGGTCGTGACCGTTGCCGAGGTAATGAAGTCACGCACGGACTCGAAGGACCGCAGGTTCGAGGCAAACGAGCCGACAGCTGCCGGCCGGGATTCCATGCGCACGCCGAGCACGCGCTCCATGATTTTTGCCGACAACTGCATGTCGATGCGCGCACTTGCCAGATCGATGAAATAGCCGCGCAAGGTGCGCAGGACCATATCCACCGCGATTACGATGGCCACACCGAGCGCCAGCACCCACAGGGTTTCCATCGCATGGTTCGGCACCACCCGGTCGTATACGTTCATGGTGAACAACGGCAGGCTGAGCGCCATCAGGTTGATCAGGAAAGCGGCCGCAAGCACATCGCGATATACCGGCCACTGATCTGCCAACGCCCCCCAGAACCAGTGGCGAAGCTTGACTTCGCCAACCTGCGGGGTCCGCTTGTCAAAGCGGAAATGCGGCCGGGCAAAAATCGAGACTCCAGTGTAACGGGCAGCCAGTTCGATCCGGGGCATCAAGACCGTACCCTGTCCCGTATCCGGGAAAAGCAGGCGCGCGTTCTGCCCTGACTCGTCCCAGCCGAGCAACACGCAGGACTCGTCTCCCTTGAGCATCAGGACGGCTGGCAGCAACACCTCGTCAATACTGTCGAGCGAGCGCCGTACCAGCTTGGCCGACAGGCCGGCCCGGGCAGCCGCGCGCCAGAACAACGACGGCGTCAGCAAGCCGTTTTCCAGGGGCAACCCTGACACCAGTGCCGCTCGCGTATTCGGCCTGCCGTGAATGCGGGTCAGCTCGACCAGGCAGTCGAGCAAGGGATCGTGATGCAACAGATCCTCCCGGACACCAGTGACAGCTGTTTCACCAGAAATGCTCATACCTCTCATTACCCCCTGATTTCTTGTTGCCTGATTCTAACCTCTGACTTTCGTAACAATTGCAAAACATTGCAAAGGCATTCTTCGACCGCAAGATGAATTACGGCACAAACGCCGGCAACCGGCGTGGAACGCGGTGGTTTGCCAGGCGCACATAGTCGGGCAGACCAAGCCGGTAGGGCGGTGGGTCCTCGCCCTCGATCAGGGGCTGCAGGTAGGTCCGGCAAGCCTCGGTGATGTGGAAACCGTCGGCCGAGATGAACTCCGCCGGCATCCGGTGCTCCTTGTTGGCCACCGTGCGCAGCGGCACTTCGCCGATCTCCCAGCGATAAGGACGATCGGACAAACGACGCAATGTCAGCATGATGTCGGTTTTTCCCTGAAAAGCCCGGTCGACCGCAGCAACGCCCAGCGCGTGTGCCTGTGCGACATCGGTGCCGGAGGCCAGGTGACGCGCCGCCCGCTGCAGGTAATCGGCAAGCGCCAGGTGATATTTGTAACCGAAGCGGGCGTGAATCAGTTCACCGACGAAACGGCCGACACCGCCGGCCCGGGTATGACTGGGCAGTTCGCCGGAAGCCTGGCCGCCGATCTCGCAACTGCCGTCATCGCACAGACCTTCGGCGGCGGCGATGGCGCAGTAACCGTGGCGCCGGACACATTCCTCGACACGGGCGAGGAAACGCTCGGCATCGAAACGCACTTCGGGAAACAGCAGGATGTGCGGTGGATCACCGTCACGTTCGGCGGCGAGGCCGGCGGCGGCAGCAATCCAGCCGGCGTGCCGACCCATCGCCTCGAGGATGAAAACCCGGGTCGACGTGCGCGCCATTGACGCGACATCGAAACCGGCCTCGCGCATCGATGTCGCCACATACTTGGCGACCGAGCCGAAGCCCGGGCAGGTATCGGTCATCGCCAGGTCGTTGTCGACGGTTTTGGGAATGCCGATCACCGTCAGCGGATGGCCGAGTTCGGCGAGCGTCTGCGACAGGTGCCAGGCAGCGCCCATCGAACCGTCGCCGCCGTTGAAGAAGAAATAGCCGATGTCGTGCGTGCGGAAGACCTCGACGAGGCGCTCGAAATGCGCCCGGTGCGTGGCCAGCGGGCCGAGATGGTAGCGACTGGAGCCGAAGGCACCACCGGGACTGTAGCGCAGGCGGGCGATGTCGGCGTCGGACTCGAGGCTGGTATCGATCAGGTCTTCGGTCAGCGCACCGATGATGCCATCGTGGCCGGCGTAAACCTTGCCGATCCGGTCCGGATGCAGCAAATGCAAACGGCGTGCTGCCTGGATCAGGCCACACGCCGTTGCGTTGATCACGGCGGTAACGCCTCCCGACTGCGCGTAGAAGGCATTCCTCGCCATAATCGGATTTACTTCAGGGCGTTGAAAACTGCCTTGGTGATGTCGTCAACCGAACCGACACCGGCGATCTTGCGCACCTTCGGCGCCGCTGCATCGCCTTCTGCTGCCCACTTGCCGTAGAAATCAACCAGCGGCTTGGTCTGCGAGTGATAGACATCGAGGCGCTTCTTGACCGTTTCTTCCTTGTCGTCGTCGCGCTGCACCAGGTCTTCACCGGTGACGTCATCCTTGCCTTCAACCTTCGGCGGATTGAACTTGACGTGGTAGGTGCGACCCGACGGCAGGTGGGCGCGGCGACCGGCCATGCGCTCGACGATGTCGCTGTCCGGCACGTCGATTTCGAGCACGAACTCGATCGGCACGCCGGCATCCTTCATCGCCTGTGCCTGCGGAATGGTGCGCGGAAAACCGTCGAACAGATAGCCTTTCTGGCAGTCGTCCTGGGTCAGGCGCTCCTTGACCATGCCGATGATCACGGCGTCCGGCACCAGGCCGCCCGCGTCCATGTGTTTCTTGGCTTCCAGGCCCAGCGGGGTACCCGCCTTGACCTGGGCGCGCAGCATGTCGCCGGTGGAAATCTGGGGGATGCCGAATTCCTTCGAGATGAAGGTGGCTTGCGTACCCTTGCCGGCGCCGGGTGCGCCCAAAAGAATCAGTTTCATGGAAAGTCCCTCTGGTTACGAATGAAAATTCTTGTTGTCGGCTGTTGTGGCGCCGTTCTCTGGACGGTCGAAGTTACCTGCTTATTCAGGCTCGGTCAAACAGTTTGCGCATCCTTTCGGCGTCTTCGGGCGTATCAACACCGGGCACCGGCGCCGCGTCGATCAGCGTGACGCTGATCCGGTAACCGTGCCACAGCGCACGCAGTTGTTCGAGCGCCTCGAAGTTCTCCGTCGGTGCTGCGGTCAACCCGGCGTAGGCCTTCAAAAAGCTCGCGCGGTAGGCGTAAAGACCGACATGACGGTAGGCCGGAAAATTCTCCGGCAAGCTGCTGCCACCAGCCTCGCGGGCGAAATGGTCACGCGCATAGGGAATCGGCGCGCGTGAAAAATAGGCGGCATCACCGTCGGCGCGACAGACCACCTTGACCACGTTCGGATTGAAGAAATCGGCCGGATCGTGGATCGGATGCGCGACGGTGGCAATGTCGGCACCACTGACAGCAAGCTGGCGTGCTGTCTGGATGATGACTTCCGGATCGATCAGCGGCTCGTCACCCTGGACATTGACGACAATGGTGTCGTTACTCCAGCCGCGCTGCTCGACAACTTCGGCCAAACGGTCGGTACCGGTCGGATGGTCGCTGCGCGTCATCAGCGCGGCAAATTCGTGGGCCTCGCAGGCGGCGCGGACTTCCAGGTGATCGGTGGCCACCCAGATTTCCTCGGCCCCGGACAGGTGTGCCCGCTCGGCCACACGCACGACCATCGGCTTACCGCCGAGATCAAGCAGCGGCTTGCCCGGCAGCCGGCTCGACGCAAAGCGCGCCGGGATGACGACCTTGAACGCCGGGGTAATCACGCTTCGTCGGCGCCCAGCTGGCGCGCTTCGTCTTCAAGCATCACCGGGATGTCGTCGCGGATCGGGTAAGCCAGCTTGCACGGCTTGCACACCAGCTCCTGCTCAGCCTTGCGATGGTCGAGGGGGGCCTTGCAAATCGGGCAAACGAGAATTTCAAGCAATCGGGCGTCCACGGAGTTTCTCCACTATCAAATCGGTCAATGCCGGCGACAACTCGGCCTCGACGGGCAGAACCCAGGCCTCCCCCGTCGTCAGTCCGGCGCATTTTACTGCATCCTTCTCGGTCATCAGCAGAACCGCATCCTGACCGAACGCCAGATCGTCAGCCGTATAGGCATGGTGATCGGCAAACGGATGGGCGACAAAATCCAGCCCCAGCCCCTGCAGCGTCCGGAAAAACCGCGCTGGATCGCCGATCCCGGCCAGCGCGTGCAGTGTCTTGCCGTGCAGCGCTTCGACGCTGCAGGTCTGACTGGCGTCGTCCAGCCGGTAAAAAGATCCCGGCTGCAGGCGCATGGCGAAATGGGGCGTACTGCCGGCCAGGCCGGCACTGGCGAAATCGTTGCCAATAACGGCGTCGACCGTAGACAAACGGGACAGCGGCTCGCGCAACGGCCCCAGCGGCAAGCGCCAGCCGTTGCCGGCGCCACGCCGGTCAAAGACGGCCAGTTCGACATCGCGGCCGAGGCGAAGATGCTGCAGACCATCGTCGCAGACAATGACATCCACCGCCGGCTCAGCCGCCAGCAAGGCCTGTGCGGCAGCGACCCGATCGCGCCCGACCCACACCGGCACGCCGCTGCGCCGGGCCAGCAGCACCGGCTCGTCGCCGACATCCGGCGCAGCAGCCGCCGCCGTCACCGGCCGCGGCAACTCGGCGGCACCGCCGTAGCCACGGCTGACGATCCCGGGACGCCAGCCCCGTGTTTGCAACTGGGCCACCAGCCACAGCGTCAGCGGCGTCTTGCCGGCACCGCCAACGATCAGGTTGCCAACCACGACTACCGGCACCGGCAAACGCACCGGCCGGACCGTACGCCGCCGCCAGCCGGTGACCGCGACGAACAACAGGTTGAGCGGCAGCAGAAGCCACAACGCCGGCGTCAGCCGGCGTTGGAACCACTGTCGCTGCAACCAGCGGGCAAACATCAGTTGGCCGACTGGGTGGCGAAGGAAATGTGCGGATAGCCGGCCGACTGCGCAGCCTGCATGACGTCGACGACGCTCTGGTGGGTTGCCTTGGCGTCGGCATTGATGACGATCACCGGATCATTGCGCCCGCCGGCCGCCTGCTGCAGCGCCGCCGAAATCGCATTGACGTCGGTTGCTGCCAGCGGCGACTTGTTGATCAGGATCTGGCCGCCGGCGGTCACCGCCACGTCGATTTCGTTCGGCTGCTCGTTCTGCTTGCTGACGTCGGCCGTCGGCAGATTGATCTCGAGACCGGAGAATTTCGAGTAAGTCGTCGTCAGCATCAGGAAGATGATGATGACCAGCAGCACGTCGATCATCGGAATCAGGTTGATTTCCGGCTCTTCGCGGCCGCGTCCGCGCTGGAATTTCATCGCTTACTTCCGATCGCCGTGCATGTATTCGACCAGACGCACCGCCTGCTGCTCCATCTCGACGACGAAACCATCGACCAGCGCACGGAAGTGGCGCCAGAAGATCATGCTGGGAATGGCGATGAAGATGCCGAAACCGGTGTTGTACAGCGCAATCGAGATACCGTGCGCCAGTTGCTGCGGGTTGCCGGTACCCGGCGCCTGCGAACCGAAGATCTCGATCATCCCGACGACGGTGCCGAACAGCCCCATCAGCGGGCTGATCGAAGCGATGGTGCCGAGCGTCGTCAGATAGCGATTCAAGTCGTGCGAGACCGCCGAACCGGCCTCCTCGATCGACTCCTTCATCACCTCGCGCGAATTGTTCACATTGCGCAGGCCGGCCGCGAGCACGCGACCAAGCGGCGAATGACGATCCAGATCTTCCAGCAGCTTGCTGTTGTCGGCACCGCGGCGGAATTCGCCGACAGCCCGCTGCAGCAAACCCGGGGGGACAATTTTGATCCTGCGCAAGGCCACCAGACGTTCGATGATCAGCGCCACCGAGATCACTGAAGCCAGCAACAAGGGCCAGATGGGCCAGCCGGCCGCTTTGACGATTTCAAACACGTGACATTGTCCTTGAGGAGAATTTAGTCCGCAATTCTGCCTCCCCCTCGCCGCAGGGGCAAGCACAACGATTTCAGGCCCTCGCCGGCGCTTATCCCCAAAACCTGTGGATAAGTCTGTGGATGACCTGTAGTGACTCCCCGCAAACCCGCAAAAAACAAGGATTCTCCTTGCCCTGCCAAAAAACGAGGCATCAAGTTAAACACCATAAAAATCAATGACTTGAATTTAAACAAGGATGTCAAGACGCTATCACCGAAAACGATCACCCGGTAGAATCCGGCCATGCACACCAACGTTCCGCCTGTCAATAACTCCATCCTCAGCGTCAGTACCTTGAACCGTCTGGTGCGCGATTGTCTGGAATCCGCCTTCCCGCTGAGCTGGGTCGGCGGCGAGATATCGAACCTGACCTACGCCGCCTCCGGCCATGTCTATTTCTCCCTGAAGGATGCCGGCGCCCAGGTGCGCTGCGTGATGTGGCGCAGCCGGGCACAAACGCTCGGCTGGCGGCTGGAAAACGGCCAGAAGGTCGAAGCCCGTGCGCTGGTCTCGTTTTACGAACCGCGCGGCGAATTCCAGCTGAACATCGAAGCGATCCGCCGCGCCGGCCAGGGCGACCTGTTCGAACGTTTCCTGCGCCTGAAGGCGCAACTGGAAAATGAGGGTATTTTTGCCGTCGACCGCAAAAGGCCGCTACCGGCCTTTCCCCGTCGCCTGGCCATCGTCACCAGCCCGCAGGCTGCCGCACTGCGCGACGTACTGAGCACGCTGCACCGGCGCGCGCCGCATGTCGCGATCAGCCTGTTTCCGACCCCGGTCCAGGGCGACGGTGCCGGCGAACGCATTGCCGCAGCCATCGCCGAAGCCGGCGCCAGCGATTGCGACACGGTCATCCTCTGTCGCGGTGGCGGCAGCATCGAGGATCTCTGGGCCTTCAACGAAGAATGTGTCGCCCGCGCCATCGTCGCCTGCCCGTTGCCGGTGATCAGCGGCGTCGGCCACGAAACCGACTTCACCATCGCCGATTTCGCTGCCGACCAGCGCGCACCGACCCCCACCGCCGCCGCCGAACTGGCCGCCCCGGAACAATCCCGTCTGCTCGAACAACTCGCCCGCCTGCAGGATCGCCTGCAACGCCAGAGCACGCGCCGGCTTGCCGACCGCCAGCAGACGCTTGACTGGCTGCGCAGCCGCCTGGTCCACCCGGCCGAGCGCATCGCCAGCCAGCGCCGTGCGATCGACCAGCTCACCGGCCGTCTACGCCGCGCACTGATCACCACAACCCAGCAGCAACGCCTGCGTCTGGCCGCACTCAGCCAGCGGGCCGCGACCGCGGCACCGCAAACGGCCGACCGCCACCAGACACTGGACCAACTGTCCCGGCGCCTCGCCCAGGCCGCCCACTGGCAGACAGCGCAACGGCAGATGAAACTAAATGCGCTGGCTGCCGGTCTGAAACAACTGGACCCGCAAGCCGTGCTGTCGCGCGGCTACGCGCTGGTCATCGGGCCGGACGGCCGGGCACTGCGTGATAATCTTGCGGTCAACCCCGGCGATCGGCTGAAAATCAGTCTTGCCCATGGGAAACTCGATGCCACGGTGCTGCCGGTTGTGGCACCGGACAAAGCTGACTAGAATTTTTGCTTCACCCTCAATAACCAACGGAGAAAATAAATGGAACATCAACTGCCCGCCCTGCCTTTCGCCAAGGACGCGCTTGCCCCGCACATGTCGGCCGAGACCTTCGACTACCACTACAGCAAGCACCACAACGCCTACGTGGTCAATCTGAACAACCTGATCAAGGGCACCGAGTACGAAGCCCTCGACCTCGAAGCCATCGTCAAGAAGGCACCGGCTGGCGGCATCTACAACAACGCCGCCCAGGTCTGGAACCACACCTTCTTCTGGAACTGTCTGACCCCGAACGGCGGCGGCGCCCCGAGCGGTGCCCTGGCTGACGCAATCAATGCCAAGTGGGGCTCGCTGGATGCCTTCAAGACCGCCTTCCAGACCTCCGCCGTCGGCAACTTCGGTTCCGGCTGGACCTGGCTGGTGAAGAAGGCCGACGGTTCCGTCGACATCGTCAACATGGGCGCCGCCGGCACCCCGCTGACCACTGGCGACAAGGCACTGCTGTGCGTCGACGTCTGGGAACACGCCTACTACATCGACTACCGCAACCTGCGCCCGAAGTTCGTTGAAACCTTCCTGAACAACCTGGTCAACTGGTCGTTCGCCGAGGCCAACTTCGCCGGCTGATCCATCCATGGATTGCCAGTAGCAGATTGGGGAAGCCAGGTGCTTCCCCTTTTTCTTGCCCCCAGCTATTTGCGCTTGCCCAGGATCTGACCCGCATCTGCATCAGGAAATCCGGACTATCACCACGGTTTTACCGATTACCGCCGGGCGCTGTCATCGAATACGATAGCGCACGCGTTTTTCCCGATACCGCACACTTCAAATCAGGCACCAATGACTCCTGCCATCGACAGTTTCGCTACACCGGCCATGTGGACCGGCTTCATCGTTTTCGTGCTGGCCATGCTGGCGCTGGATCTTTTCGTATTTGGCGGGCGCAAGGCCCACCGGGTCTCGGTCAAGGAGGCGCTGGCCTGGGTTATCGCCTGGATATGCCTGGCCCTGACCTTTGCCGGACTGCTCTGGTGGTACCTGAACGATACCCAAGGCGCTGAAATTGCCCAGCGCAAGACCCTCGAATTCCTTGCCGGCTACCTGATCGAACAATCGCTGTCCGTCGACAACATGTTCGTTTTCGTGATGATCTTCACCTATTTCGCAGTTCCGCCGGAATTGCAGCGGCGCGTCCTGCTCTACGGCGTCCTGGGGGCAATCATCATGCGTGCCGGCATGATTCTGGCCGGCGTCTGGCTGGTGAACCAGTTCGCCTGGATTCTCTATGTCTTTGGTGCCTTCCTGGTCATCACCGGCGTCAAGATGCTGATTTTTGCCGAGTCCGAGCCCGACCTCGAACAAAACCCGCTCCTCCGCTGGCTGCGCAGCCACATGCGCATTACCAGCGGCTTCCACGGTGAATCGTTTTTCGTGCGCCAGAATGGTTTGCTCTGGGCAACGCCGATGTTCCTGGTTTTGATCCTGATTGAAGCCAGCGACGTCATCTTCGCCGTCGATAGCATTCCGGCGATTTTTGCGGTGACGACCGACCCGTTCATTGTCTTCACGTCGAACATCTTTGCCATCATGGGTTTGCGTGCGCTCTACTTCCTGCTCGCCGACATGGCCGACCGTTTTCATTTGCTCAAATACGGTCTGGCCATCGTACTGGTCTTCATTGGTGGGAAAATGCTGGCCATGCCCTGGTATCACATGCCAATCCAGTGGTCGCTGAGCATCGTTGGCATCATCATCGCAAGCTCGGTGGCAGCCAGCCTGATACTGTCAAAAAACAAGCATGAATCCACGGGAGAAAGTTCATGAACAGCGAAACCCGAAGCACGCCACCATCGCCGTGCCTGCAGGAGCGCGACGACATCGGGCGACTGACTCGCCTGGTCTTCGACGGCACACCGTCATCAGCCTCGGGAGATGAAACGGCTTGGCTGATTGCAGTCGATGGATCGGCACATGCACTGAGAGCTGTCGCGGAGTTCATCAAGCTGGCCGAGCAATTGAAAAGTTGCCGCCTCCACATCGTCAATGTCCAACACTGGCTGAGCAAGGAAGCGGCCGAAACCGGACTGATCGAGCGGGGCTGGCCAGCAACTGAAGCAGCGGTCGGACTCGTCGCAGCCAAAGGTCTGCCATGGCAGTTGCACCTGACCATGGGCGCACCGGCCGAGTCGATTGTCGCCCTCGCCCATCAGCTGGGCTGCAGCCATATCGTGGTCGGTAATCGCGGGCTGGGTGCCACCGAAAGCCTGCTCACCGGCTCGATCACGCGCAAGGTGATCGAACTTGCACCGATGTCCGTGCTGGTAGTACCGTAGAAACTCACAACCGCGGCACAGGGACGCAAGCGAAAACAAAGCACCAGCACAGAAAACCGACGGCAATGAAAATACTCCTGGTGGAAGACGACCCCCTCATTGCCGCAGGCATCGTGACCGGCTTGCGCAATGCGTCATTCGTTGTCGATTGGGCCCAGGATGGACAGGATGCGGAAAACGCCCTGATCCTGCAGGAATACGGACTGCTGATCCTTGATCTGGGCCTCCCCCGCATGAGCGGATTGGAGCTGCTGGGCAAGTTGCGCGGCTCCGGCAACCACATTCCGGTTCTGGTGGTGACCGCCCGTGGCATGCTCGACGAACGGGTCAGCGGCCTGAACGCCGGGGCTGACGACTATCTGGTCAAGCCGTTCAGCCTTGACGAGCTGGTCGCCCGGGTATTCGCCCTGCGCCGTCGCGCCCAGGGCTGGAGCAGCAGCGAGTTGCAACTCGGCAAGCTTGCCGTCGATCCGAGAAAACGCCAGGTGCGCCTGGGGGATCAGGAAATCCACCTGTCGGACAGGGAGTTCCGGCTGCTGATGGCCCTGATCGAAGTTCCGGGCCAGGTGTTCAGCATCACCCAGCTGGAGGAACGCCTGTACGGCTGGGGTGAGGAAATCGCCAGCAATTCGATTGAGGTACAACTGCACCGGCTGCGCAAGAAGCTTGGCAAGGACTGGATCCGCAACATCCGCGGTATCGGCTTCAAACTCGTCGAGCCCTCGTGAACTCGATCCTGACCCGCCTGCTCGCCTGGCAGATCGGCACCCTGATCGTTACTGCAGCTTTCATCACCGCCCTGACCTACCAGTTGTCCTGGAGCCAATTCAGTCGCGACCGCGACCGTTCGCTGGAACAGATCGCCTGGGCGGTCATGGGTCACCACGGCATGCACCCGGAAATCTACGACCTGTCGAAAAGTCACCAGAACATCATCAGCCAGGTCTGGAACGACCAGGGTGAACTGATTTTCGCCTCCCGCCCCGACCTGCCGATGCCGCAGCAGAAGCCGGGACTCAACACATTCACCTGGCAGGACGAGGAATGGCACGCAATGGTCGTCAACGACCGCGGCATCACCGTCCAGATCGCCAATCAGGCGAACGCGCGCTCGCTATGGTTCCGCGAATTCGGTTCCGCGCTGATCGTCCCGTTCTCGGTGCTCGTCATCCTCATGGGCAGTTTCATCACGATTGCCGCAACCCAGGCATTCCAGCCGCTGCGCCAGTTGCGCAAGGAAATCCAGCAGCGCAATCCGGACTTCCTCTCGCCACTGCCGCGTGGCCAGTATCCGGACGAAATGCTGGTCATCGTTGATGCGCTCAACGACATGCTGGTCCAGCTCGACCAGGCCCTGCTCGCCCGCCAGCGCTTCATCGCCGACGCTGCCCACGAATTACGGACCCCGCTGACGGCGGTCCAGCTCAACGCCGACATCGCCCTCGGCGAACCCGAGGGACGCACTCGCGACGAGGCCATGAAAAATCTCCGGCGCGGCGTCGAACGTGCCACCCACCTGGCCAACCAGTTGCTGCACCTGGCCCGCTTCGATCCCCAGTTCACCACCCAACGCAGCCTTTCTACGGTCGACCTCGTCGAACTGGCAAAAACCGAAATCATTGAACACGACATCTTCGCCGCCAACAAGCAAATCGACCTCGGTCTGGCAGTCAGCGGCGACATCAGCCTCGAAGGCGACCGGGAAGCCCTGCGCATCGTGCTCTCCAACCTGATCGACAACGCCATCCGTTACACCCCGAAAAACGGTTGCATCGACGTCAGCATTTCCAGCGCCCCCGACGCGATCGAACTCGCCGTCATCGACAATGGCCCCGGCATCCCCGCCAACGAGCGCGAGCGTGTCTTTGAAGCCTTCTGCCGCCTGACCAGCGCCACCCCGGGCAGCGGCCTTGGTCTGGCCATCACCCGTGAAATCGTCCGCCAGCACCGGGGCAGGATCGCGCTTGATGACAGCCCTGGCGGCGGCCTGAGTGTGCGCGTCACACTGCCCCGCAAGCAGTCCTGAACAATCTGCCCACCATAAGTCTTTTGTAAGCTCGACCGCGCGATCATGCAAATCGTTGCATGAATGTAACCGTTACAACAACGCGAGGAGGTGGACCATGTCTCAAGAAATTTATGCCCGGATACGGGCAAATCCCAAATACCAGCAACTAAGAAAAACACGTAATGCTTACGGCTGGGTAATGACCCTGCTGATACTGGTCGTGTACTACGGCTACATCGCCCTGATCGCTTTCGACAAGAGCTTTCTAGCCCAGCCCCTGGGTCCGGAAGGCGTGACCACCATCGGCATCCCCATCGGGGTCGGCGTCATCCTGTTCACCGTCATCATTACCGGCATTTACGTTCGCCGTGCCAACAGCGAATTCGATGCCCTCAAGCAGAAACTCATCGAGGAGTGCCAATAATGGTGCATTGGATCAAACAATGGGCCGGCGCCTTTGCGTTGCTGGCACTGGCCGGTGCGGCAGTGGCCGCAGGCGCGGATCTCGGCCAGGCCGAGAAGCAGCCGACCAACTGGACGGCAATTGCGATGTTCGGGATGTTCGTTGCCGGAACGCTGTACATCACCAAGTGGGCTGCCGCCAAAACCAAATCGGCAGCTGACTTTTACACCGGCGGTGGCGGCATCACCGGTTTCCAGAATGGTCTGGCCATTGCGGGTGACTACATGTCTGCCGCATCCTTCCTCGGCATTTCTGCCGCAGTGATGGCCAATGGCTACGACGGCCTGATCTTCTCGATCGGCTTCCTCGTCGGCTGGCCGATCATCACCTTCCTGATGGCCGAACGCCTGCGCAATCTGGGCAAATTCACCTTTGCCGACGTCGCCGGCTACCGTTTTGCCCAGACGCCGATTCGCGCTTTCGCCGCCACCTCGACGCTGATCGTCGTCGCCTTCTACCTGATCGCACAAATGGTCGGTGCCGGCCAGCTGATCAAGCTGCTGTTCGGTCTCGAGTACTGGATGGCCGTCGTCATCGTCGGTTCGCTGATGATGGTCTACGTGCTGTTCGGCGGCATGACTGCAACGACCTGGGTGCAGATCATCAAGGCCGTGCTCCTGCTGTGCGGCGCCTCCTTCATGGCCTTCATGGTGCTGTGGAATTTCGGCTTCAGCCCGGAAGCGATGTTTGCCAAGGCGGTCGAGATCAAGTCCCTGCTGGCAGCCGACGCCCTCACCGCAGAAGCCGTCAAGGCCGGCGCCGATCCGGCGACTGTCGATGTAGCCGCGGCGGCAGCCGCCAAGGGTCTGTCGATCATGGGCCCGGGCAACTTCGTCAAGGACCCGATCTCCGCCATCTCCTTCGGCATGGCACTGATGTTCGGTACCGCCGGCCTGCCGCACATCCTGATGCGTTTCTTCACCGTGCCGGACGCCAAGGAAGCGCGCAAGTCGGTGTTCTGGGCAACTACCTGGATCGGTTACTTCTACATCCTGACCTTCATCATCGGTTTCGGCGCCATCACCTTCGTGCTGACCAACCCGCAATTCCTCGATGCCAAGGGCGGCCTGCTCGGCGGCGGCAACATGGCGGCCATCCACCTGGCCAACGCCGTTGGCGGCAATGTCTTCCTCGGCTTCATCTCCGCGGTTGCCTTCGCCACCATCCTGGCCGTGGTTGCCGGTCTGACGCTGTCCGGCGCCTCGGCGGTATCGCACGACCTTTACGCCACCGTGTTCAAGAAGGGCAATGTCGATTCCGCCTCCGAATTGCGCGTTTCCCGCATCACCACGCTGTGTCTCGGTGTCGTCGCCGTGGTTCTCGGCATTGCCTTTGAAAAGCAGAACATCGCCTTCATGGTCTCGCTCGCCTTCGCCATCGCTGCCTCGGCGAACTTCCCGGTACTCTTCATGGCCGTTCTCTGGAAGGACTGCACGACCCGTGGCGCTGTCATCGGTGGTTTCCTCGGCCTGTTCTCGTCGGTTGCACTGACCGTGCTGTCTCCGTCGATCTGGGAAGCCGTGCTCGGCAACGAGAAGGGAAGCGCCCTGTTCCCCTACGCCTCGCCCGCCCTGTTTTCGATGACCATCGCCTTCGTCGCAATCTGGCTGGTCTCGATTCTGGACAACAGCGCCCAGGCCAAAAAGGAACGTGCCCTGTTCCCGGATCAGGAAATCCGTTCGGAAACCGGGATTGGCGCATCGGTCGCCAGCGGCCACTGAGACTGACCGTCCGGAACGCAGGAGAGCGCCCCGAACAGGCTGCGTAAAGCTGCTGCAGGTCGCTTGAATCAAGACAACGCCCGTCATCGCAAGATGCCGGGCGTTGTTGCTTGCGGGGCGCAGGCCGCGATCCGCGCTGCTTGATGCTTGCCGCTGAATTCTCACCTGTCGAAATCAATTACGCTTTATAAAAAAACTGTCAGTTCACTGTAAGTTTCTGTAACCAAACTGCGAACCGTGGCGGTGCTGTGGAAGCGCAGCCCGTCCCTTTAAATTTTCTGGAGGAGATAACAATGGAAGATCAAGGCAAAGCCTATTGGTCAGCCACGCTCGGACTGCTAGGTAAGATCCTGGCCGTCTGGTTCGTGTTCTCGTTCGGCACAGGCATCCTGTTTGTCGAAGCGATGAATAGCATTTCACTCGGGGGCTACCCGCTGGGCTTCTGGTTCGCCCATCAGGGTTCCATCTACATCTTCATTGCGCTGATTTTTTATTACGGCAAGGCAATGGGCGACCTCGACCGCAAGTTCGACGTTCACGAAGAATAAGGAGCCAGCATGGATCTGCAAACTATGACTTACCTGGTGGTCGGCGCGTCTTTTGCGCTGTACATCGGGATCGCGATCTGGGCACGTGCCGGTAGCACGTCCGAGTTCTATGCTGCCGGCGGCAGCGTTCACCCGATCACCAACGGCATGGCTACGGCTGCCGACTGGATGTCCGCAGCTTCCTTCATCTCCATGGCCGGCCTCATCGCCAACATGGGTTACGGTGGCGGCCTGTTCCTGATGGGCTGGACCGGTGGCTACGTTCTGCTGGCGATGTTGCTGGCCCCGTACCTGCGCAAGTTCGGCAAGTTCACCGTGCCGCAGTTCATCGGTGACCGCTTCTACTCGCAAGGTGCTTCCACCGTTGCCGTGATCTGTCTGCTCACCGCATCGATCACGTACATCATCGGTCAGATGACCGGCGTTGGCGTGGCCTTCTCCCGCTTCCTGGGCGTTTCCAGCGACACCGGCATCTACATGGGTATGGCCATCGTGTTCGCCTACGCCGTGTTCGGTGGCATGAAGGGCATCACCTACACCCAGGTTGCTCAGTACATCGTGCTGATCCTGGCCTACACGGTGCCGGCTGTCTTCATCTCGCTGCAGCTGACTGGCAACGCCATTCCGCAGCTGGGTCTGGGTTCCGACATCAGCGGCACGGATATGGCCCTGCTGACCAAGCTCGACCAGGTGGTGACCGACCTCGGTTTCGGCCAATACACGACGACCACGGCCGGCTCCAAGCTGAACATGTTCGTCTATACCATGTCGCTGATGATCGGCACCGCCGGTCTGCCGCACGTGATCATGAGATTCTTCACGGTGGCCAAGGTGTCTGATGCCCGTTCCTCCGCTGGTTGGGCTCTGATCTTCATCGCGCTGCTGTATACGACCGCCCCGGCTGTCGGCGCCATGGCCAAGCTGAACCTGCATGGCACGGTCAACACCGCGGTCGGGCTGGAAACCGCTGCCGATGGCACCATGAAGGTCAATCCGGAAATCGTCAAGGCCCGTGCCGACGTCTATGCGACCGAAGCCAGCCTGGTTTATGAACAGCGTCCGGAATGGATGAAGCGCTGGGAAAAGACCGGCCTGCTGAAGTTCGAAGACAAGAACGGTGATGGCCGCATCCAGTACTACAACGACAAGACCAAGAACGCCGATGCTCAAGCCAAGATGGACGCTGCTGGCTGGAAGGGCAACGAGCTGACGGTCAACGCCGACATCATCGTGCTGGCCAATCCGGAAATCGCCCTGCTGCCGAACTGGGTTATCGCCCTGGTCGCTGCTGGTGGTCTGGCTGCCGCTCTGTCGACCGCTGCCGGTCTGCTGATGGCCATCTCCGCTGCCGTGTCGCATGACCTCGTCAAGGGTGTCTTCGTGCCGGACATCAGCGAAAAGAACGAGCTGCTGGCTGGCAAGATCGCCATGGCCGTTGCCATCGTGATCTCCGGCTACCTCGGCCTGAACCCCCCGGGCTTCGCTGCCGGTACGGTTGCCCTGGCCTTCGGTATCGCCGCCGGCTCGCTGTTCCCCGCCATCATGATGGGTATCTTCTCCAAGAAGATGAACAAGGAAGGCGCCATGGCCGGCATGCTGGCAGGGCTGTTCGTCGTCCTGTTCTACGTGTTCGCACACAAGGGCATCTTCTTCATCAAGGGTACGGACTTCGTCGACATGATCGGCGGCCCGAACAGCTTCTTCGGCATCACGCCGGAAGCCTTCGGTGCCATCGGCGCCCTGGTCAACTTCGGTGTCGCCTTCATTGTCGACAAGATGACCAAGGAACCGCCGCCGCACATCCAGGCCATGGTTGAAGCCGTGCGTATCCCGCGCGGTGCCAAGGCTGTCGATGGCGCGCACTAAGTCGTATTGAGGTAAGCTTCCCCGTCCGGACATCGGACGGGGAATTCAAAAACCCCGTTGGCGATGTCGGCGGGGTTTTTTTTCATTCAGCGGCGGGTTGTTCTGACCCGGATCGCAGACGTACCGAGGTTCATATGGTTTTCAATGTCCATGTCGCGCTCACCTGGATTCTGTTCCTGGCGCTCTTCCCCATGGCGTTCTTCTGGCTGCGCCGGGCCTGGCGCATTGCCATCAACAAGGATTTCTCCGAAGTCGCCATCAAGTACGGCGAGTCGCCACCCAATCCGGAAAAATTCGCCCCCTACGAGGCCGTGATCAACCTGGTTGCCGGCAGCATTGCGCTGGCCGTCATTGCCGGCGTGCTTGCCGGCGAGCTGGAATACGATGACTGGATGGCGATTGCCGGCAGCACCATCTGGTGCAAGTTCTTCCTCAGCTTTGCCCTGAGCCGCCAGGCACATCCGATGAACCTGCCAGGCTTCATGCAGCGCCGGATCAGCATTCGTCCGGAAAAACAGGCACCGGAAACCGACGAGAAGTAAACGTCAGCCCAGGCTGGCCAGGTTGGCAATTGCCGGCAGGAATACCTCGGTGACCAGCACGCTGCCATCACCGAGATGATGACGCGAGCGCCGCGCCCAGAATGTCGGCGCTTCGCCGCTCATGGCACACGCGGCGCATACCCGCCGATGCAGCGGATGATGCCGGTCAATGCGCATGAACTCGATCGGCCCGCGGCGAAATCCGGGATGCGTAAACAGCAGCGAACCCAGCGAACGGCTGCCGAGACGGGAAAACCAGCGGCCCAGACGGCCGCTTCTTGCGGTCGACAGCACACTGTGGGCAAAAATCACCGGTACGCCATCGCATTCGAGCAGCACTTCGCGCACTGGCAGACGACAACGACCGGCTTCATCGGCCAGCGGCCTGGCCTTTACCTGACGCAGCACGTGCACGCGAAAACTGCGGCAGTGGCGCAGACAGCGCGCCGTCAGCGAATCCGGTTCGCGCAGCCAGTCGCTCAGCGGACGACCCGGGCGGTTGGCGATCAGTTGCGCTTGCCAGCGCGGCCGATGCTTCATCAGCGCGGCTGCGGCGCGCGTTCCAGACCGCGCAGCCTGCTGCCCGGGGCAATGCCGCGCTGTGCAAACCAGCCGCGATTCATTTCCAGCGCGTAGCGCGCCGGCCGGCGGGCGCAGTGGTTGTCTTCGCTCTGCGGCGTCATGTCCTCGATGTTGATGACTTTCCCTTCGTCATCGAGAAAGGCCACCGACAGCGGGATGTAGGTATTGCGCATCCACATGCAGTGCGTGTTGGGCTGGGTGAAGACGAACAGCATGCCGCGCTGCGCCGGCATTGACCGGCGATTCATCAGGCCGATCTGACGATCCTTGTCCTGCGCTGCGACCTCGGCTTCGATACGATGGAATCCTGCGGTCAACTCCACCATCGGCATCGTTTCCTGGGCCACCACTGCAGTCGCCAATAGGGCGCCGAAAACGCCGGCAAACCATGCTGCTTTCATTCGTCTAGTCTCGCAAATCATCAATCGTTCCTTCCTGCACACGCCATTCGCCCAAGCCCAGCCCGGCGATCGAAATCCTGCCGACCGCCGCCCGGACCAGGCGCAGCACAGGATACCCGATTGCTGCGCCCATCCGCCGCACCTGGCGGTTCTTGCCCTCGGCAATGCGAATTTCCAGCCAGCAGGTCGGGATCGCCGCCCGGTAGCGGATCGGCGGATCGCGCGGCCAGAGGTCCGGCGGCGGGTCGATCCGGCGCACCTGTGCCGGTTGTGCGGTGAAATCCGACAGCCGGATGCCGGCGCGCAGGCGGTCGAGATCGGCCTCCACCGGCTCGCCCTCGACCTGCGCCCAGTAGGTCTTGACCAACTTGTGTTTCGGGTCGGCGATGCGCGCCTGCAGCTTGCCGTCATCGGTCAGCAGCAGCAGCCCCTCGCTGTCGGCGTCGAGCCGCCCGGCGACATAGACATCCTTCAGCGGGATGAACTCGTTCAGCGCCCGCCAGCGCCCTTCCGGCGTGAACTGGCTGAGTACGCCATAGGGCTTGTTGAAAATAACGATTCTCGACACGTCGACCGCAAAACTCGATAAAGTCGTGATTTTACGGCAGCTACGGTCAACCGTCCGCGTCCTGCCACGTTATTGCAACATCCGCGCTGAACCTATCCTCCGATGCCCTCGTTTCACCCCCCGCATGGCGACAAAATTCCGACTATCCCTGCAGCGTGGTCCAGACTGCTTGAACGGCAACTGGAACCCGGTGAAACCATACACGCCTGGCTGGAAACCGACCTCGACGAGCGCCTGCATTTCGCCGTCGGCCTGATTGTCCTGACCGACCGCCGGCTGCTCGCCGCGGCGCCCGGCGCCAGCGAATGCCGCGTCTGGCCGCTGAGCACGACGCAACGCCTCGACCATCACGACCATGCCGGCGTCGGCACGCTGGAACTGTTCGACACCACCGGCCGGCTCGCCTGCTGGCGCTACACGCTCGGCCGCAACCTGATCGCGCTGCGCCTGATCGGCGAGTTCGACCTGCAGCGCGAGAGCCTGGCCAGCGGCCAGCCAGTGCTGCGGTCAACCGAGGATTTGTGCCCAAAATGCAAGGCGCCGCTGCCGCCGGGCGAGGATGAATGCCCGATCTGCATCGTCGAGACCAGCACGCCGCCGTCAACGTGGACGCTGTTCCGCCTGTGGCGCTTCGCCAAACCCTACAAGGGCCGCCTGCTCGCCGGTTTCTTGCTGACGCTGGCGTCGACCGCAGCAACGCTGGTGCCGCCCTACCTGACGATGCCGCTGATGGACGAGATCCTGATCCCGTTCCAGAACGGCCAGCCGATCGACCAGGACCGGGTCATGCTCTATCTCGGCGGCCTGCTCGGCGCGGCAGTGCTGGCCTGGGCGCTCGGCTGGCTGCGCACCTACATCCTGGCGCTGGTTTCGGAACGGATCGGCCGCGACCTGCGCACCACCACCTACGAACACCTGCTGGGACTGTCACTGGAATATTTCGGCGGCAAGCGCACCGGCGACCTGATGGCCCGCATCGGTTCAGAAACCGACCGCATCAACGTCTTCCTGTCGCTGCACCTGCTCGACTTCGCCACCGACGTGCTGATGATCGCCATGACGTCGGCCATCCTCTTTTCGATCAACCCGTGGCTGGCGCTGGTGACCCTGCTGCCGCTGCCCTTCATCGCCTGGCTGATCCACACCGTGCGCGACCGCCTGCGCACCGGTTTCGAGAAGGTGGACCGGGTCTGGGCCGAAGTCACCAACGTGCTCGCCGACACCATTCCCGGCATCCGCGTGGTCAAGGCCTTCGCCCAGGAAAAGCGCGAGGCCGAGCGCTTCCGCGACGCCAACAAACACAATCTGGCGCTCAACGACAAACTCAACCGCACCTGGTCGCTGTTCGGCCCGACGGTGACGCTGATGACCGAAATCGGCCTGCTCGTCGTCTGGGGCTTCGGCATCTGGCAGATTTCCGAAGGCGACATCACCGTCGGCGTGCTCACCGCCTTCCTCGCCTACATCAGCCGTTTCTACACGCGGCTGGACTCGATGAGCCGCATCGTTTCGGTGACGCAGAAAGCCGCCGCCGGCGCGAAGCGCATCTTCGACATCCTCGACCATGTGTCGTCGGTGCCGGAACCGACCAAGCCGGTCCATCTCGGCCAGGTCGAAGGCCGAATCACGCTGAAGCAGGCCAGTTTCCGCTACGGCACCCGGGCGGTCACCCGCGACGTCGACCTGGTCATCGAACCGGGCGAGATGATCGGCCTGGTCGGCCACAGCGGCTCCGGCAAATCGACGCTGGTGAACCTGATCTGCCGCTTCTACGACGTCACCGAAGGCGCCGTCTTCATCGACGATGTCGACGTGCGCTCGGTGCCGGTCGCCGAATTCCGCCGCAACATCGGCCTGGTGCTGCAGGAGCCTTTCCTGTTCTTCGGCACCATCGCCGAAAACATCGCCTACGGCAAGCCGGAAGCGACGCGCGCCGAAATCATCGCCGCCGCCCGTGCAGCGCATGCCCACGAATTCATTCTGCGCCTGCCGCACGGCTACGACTCGCTGGTCGGCGAACGCGGCCAGGGCCTGTCCGGCGGCGAGCGCCAGCGCATCTCGATCGCCCGCGCGCTGCTGATCGATCCGAAGATCCTGATCCTCGACGAAGCCACTTCTTCGGTCGACACCGAAACCGAGAAGGAAATCCAGAAGGCGCTGGACAACCTGGTGCGCGGCCGCACCACGATTGCCATCGCCCACCGCTTGTCTACGCTGCGCAAGGCCGACCGGCTGGTGGTCATGGATCGCGGCCGTATCGTCGAAACCGGGAACCATGACGTGCTGATGGCTGCCGAAGGCCATTACTACAAGCTTTACCAGGCCCAGGCGCGCAATGTCGATAGCGAAGACGCCGACCCGGAAGCGCCCGTCGTTCCCAAAACCGTCACCGTCTGAGGCAGGACCATGGCGCATACCCCATTCCAGCTGCAACGCGATTCTTACGGTCGACTCGTCCTGATCGATGAAAACGGCGAACGCCACGAAGGCGTCGTGCCGGTCCGCGCCTTTCCCATCGCCGCTCCCGACGACGGCATCGCCCTGGTCAACAGCGAAGGCCACGAGGCCGGCTGGGCCGACCGCCTGAGCGACCTGCCGGCGGCCGAACGGGCGCTGATCGAGGAAGAACTCGCCAGCCGCGAATTCATGCCGGCGATCGAAGCCATCCTCGCCGTCTCCAGTTTTGCCTGCCCGAGTACCTGGCAGGTGCGTACCGACCGTGGCCCGGCCGAGGTCCTGCTCAAGGGCGAGGAAGACATCCGTCGCCTGCCGCAGGGCCGTCTGCTGATCGCCGACAGCCACGGCATCCAGTTCCTGATTCGCGACCCCGCAGCGCTCGACCGGCACAGCCGGCGGCTGCTCGACCGCTTCCTGTGAGCCCCGACACCATGAAAAACATCGTCATCCGCGACATCATCACGCTGCGCGGCCCCAACATCTGGACCTACCGGCCGGTACTCGAAGCCTGGGTGGACATCGGCGAACTGGAGGAATTTCCCTCCAACAAGATTCCCGGCTTCCCCGAGCGCCTGGCTGCCTGGCTGCCGTCGCTGGTCGAGCACCGCTGCAGCTACGAGGAACGCGGCGGTTTCCTGCGCCGGGTCGAGGAAGGCACCTGGCCCGGTCACATCCTCGAACACGTGTCGCTCGAACTGCAGAACCTCGCCGGCCTGCCCGGCGGTTTCGGCAAGGCGCGCGAAACCACCGAATACGGCGTGTACAAGGTGGTCATCCGCGCCTGGCACGAAGAAGTCACGCGCGCCGCGCTGCACAAGGCGCGCGACCTGCTCATGGCGGCGATCGAGGACCGGCCGTTCGATGTCGATGAAGCGGTCGAGGAACTGCGCGACATGGTCGATTCCAAGTGTCTCGGCCCGTCGACCGCAAGCATCGTCGATGCCGCCGACGACCGCGACATCCCGGCGATCCGCCTGCTCGACGACGGCAACCTGGTGCAGCTCGGCTACGGCGCCGCGATGCGCCGCATCTGGACGGCCGAAACCGACCGCACCAGCGCCATCGCCGAAACCATCTCGCGCGACAAGGACCTGACCAAGTCGCTGCTCGAATCCTGCGGCGTGCCGATTCCCGAAGGCCGCGAGGTGAAGAGCGTCGACGACGCCTGGGAAGCCGCCGAGGACATCGGCCTGCCGGTCTGCATCAAGCCGGTGGACGGCAACCACGGGCGCGGCGTGTTCATCGACGTGAATACCCGCGAGGAAGTCGAAAAAGCCTGGAACATCGCTGTCGACGAAGGCTCCGGCGTCCTCGTCGAACGCTCGATCCCGGGCGTCGAACACCGCCTGCTGATCGTCGGCGACAAGATGGTCGCGGCCAATCGCAGCGAAATGATCACCGTCACCGGCGACGGCCAGTCTACGGTGCGCGAACTGATCGACAGCCAGGTCAATACCGACCCGCGCCGCGGCCCGACCGAACTGCACCCGCTGTCGATCATCCGCATCGATTCGGCAGCCCGCATGGAACTCGGCCGCCAGGGTCTGGACGCCGATGCGATCCCGGCTGCCGGCCGTGAAGTGCTGATCCAGCGCACCGCCAACCACGCTTTCGACTGCACCGACGAAGTCCATCCGGAAACCGCCGCCGTCTGCGCGCTGGCGGCGCGCATCGTCGGCCTCGACATTGCCGGGGTCGACCTCGTCTGCAAGGACATTTCCAAACCGCTGGCCGAACAGGGCGGCGCCATCGTCGAAGTCAACGCCGGCCCTAGCCTGCTGATGCATCTGAAACCCGGCGTCGGCAAGGCCCGGCCGGTCGGCAAGGCGATCGTCGGCAATCTCTTCGGCCCGCAGGAAAGCGGCCGCATCCCGGTCGTCGGCGTTTCCGGCTCGCGCGGCAAGACACCGGTCGCCCGCATCGTCGCCCACCTGCTGCACCTGTCCGGCAAGCAGGTCGGCCTGGCCTGCAGCCAGGGCGTCTTCCTCGGCCAGCGCCAGGTGCAGAAGACCGACGCCGCCAACTGGACCGGCGGTCGCCGGCTGCTGCTCAACCGCACTGTCGAAGCGGCAGTCATCGAGAACGGCGGCCGCGTCATCCTCGGTGAAGGCCTGCCCTACGACCGCTGCCAGGTCGGCATCGTCACCAACATCCTGCCCGATGGCGAAGATCTCAGCCGCTGGAACATCCAGCCGAGCGGCGGCGAATACTTCACCACCTGGCGCGCCACCTACCGCACCCAGGTCGATGTCGTCCTCAAGGGCGGCCATGCCGTGCTCAACGCCGACGATCCGGCGGTTGCCGATCTCGCCGAGCTGTGTGACGGCGACGTCACCTTCTTTGCCGCCGACCCCGGCTGCCCGACCCTGAACGAACACCGTGCGGCTGGAAAACGTGCGGTCTACGTCAGCGAAGGCCGCATTTGTCTGGCCAGCGGCAGCGACGAAATCCGGCTGTGCCGGCTCGGCGACGTCCCGGCCATCGGCAAGGCCCGGAAACCGGAAACGGTCGCCAATGTGCTCGCTGCTGTCGCCGCCGGCTGGGCACTCGGCCTGACCCAGGACGTCATCGTCACCGGCATCAAGACTTACGGCCTGGAACTGGCCGACCCCTTCGCCCTGCTGCCCCGCCGTGCCCGCAAGTCGGCCGGTGTCGCCAGCCGCATCTAACGCTGAGAAAGACCGATCATGGACGTTTCCCGCATCCGTGCCCTGCGCGGCCCCAACCTGTGGAGCCGCCACACCGCCATCCAGGCCATCGTCACCTGCGACGGTGGTGAACGCGCCATCGCCGACCTGCCCGGTTTCGAACCGCGGCTGCGCGCCCGCTTCCCGGAACTCGGCGAGCTGATCCCGACCGATCACCTCGACGCCGTATCGATGGCCCACGCCCTCGAATTCGCCGCACTTGGCCTGCAGGCGCAAGCCGGTTGCCCGGTAACCTTCAGCCGGACGACGCAGACCGTCGAAGCCGGCGTGTACCAGGTCGTCGTCGAATACACCGAGGAAGACGTCGGCCGGCTGGCCTTCGAACGTGCCGAGCAGCTGTGCCGCGCCGCTCTCGACGACACGCCCTTCGACCTCGACGCGACGCTGAAGGAACTGCGCGATCTCGACGAAGACATCCGCCTCGGCCCCTCGACCGGCGCCATCGTCGCTGCCGCCCAGGCGCGCGGCATCCCGTTCCGCCGGCTGACCCAGGGCAGCCTGGTGCAGTTCGGCTGGGGCAGCAAGCAGAAGCGCATTCAGGCAGCGGAAACCAGCCTGACCAGCGCCATCGCCGAATCGATCGCGCAGGACAAGGAACTGACCAAACAATTGCTGCACGCCGCCGGCGTCGCCGTGCCGACCGGCCGACCGGTCGCCGATGCGGACGACGCCTGGAAAGCTGCCCAGGAAATCGGCCTGCCGGTCGTCGTCAAGCCGCAGGACGGCAACCAGGGCAAGGGCATTTCGGTGAACCTGACCAGCGAGGAACAGGTTCGCCATGCCTACCAGGTTGCGGTCAGCTTCTTCGACGACATCATGGTCGAGAAATATCTGCCCGGCCACGACTGGCGCCTGCTGGTCATCGGCGACAAGCTGATCGCCGCCGCCCGCCGCGATCCGCCGCTGGTCGTCGGCGACGGCACGCACACGGTGCGCGAACTGGTCGAGATCGTGAATAGCGACCCGCGCCGTTCCGACGGTCATGCCACATCGCTGACCAAGATCCGCTTCGATGAAATTGCCCTCGCCCGCCTGGCCGAGCAGGGCTACAGCGCCGATTCGATTCCCGAGCGCGGCGTCCGCGTCATCCTGCGCAACAACGCCAACCTGTCGACCGGCGGCACCGCCACCGACGTCACCGACGACGTCCATCCGGACCTCGCTGCCGCCGCCGTGGCCGCGGCGCAGACCGTCGGCCTCGACATCGCCGGCATCGACGTCGTCTGCGACACCATCCTGAAGCCACTCGAAGATCAGGGCGGCGGCATCGTCGAAGTCAATGCCGCACCCGGCCTGCGCATGCACCTCGACCCGTCGTTCGGCAAGGGCCGCCCGGTCGGTGAAGCGATCGTCGGCATGATGTATCCCGATGGTCCCGACGGCAAACCCGACAACGGCCGCATCCCGGTCGTCGCCGTCACCGGCACCAACGGCAAGACCACGACCAGTCGCCTGATCGGCCGCATCTTCGAACAGAACGGCCTGCGCGTCGGCATGACCAGCACCGATGGCATCTACGTCGAGAACAAGCGCATCGACAGCGGCGACTGCTCCGGTCCACGCAGCGCCCGCAACGTCCTCGGTCATCCCGACGTCGACGCGGCCGTGCTCGAAACTGCCCGCGGCGGCCTGCTGCGCGAAGGGCTCGGCTTCGACATGTGCGATGTCGCCGTCGTCACCAACATCGGCCTGGGCGACCATCTCGGCCTCAATTACATCACCACGGTGCATGACCTGGCCGTGATCAAGCGCGTCATCGTCGAGAACGTCGCGCCGAACGGCACCGCCGTGCTCAACGCCGCCGACCCGGTAGTCGCGGCGATGGCCCGCCATTGCCCGGGCAGCGTCACCTTCTTTGCCCTTGATCCGGCGCACCCGGTGCTGGCCACGCACCGCGCTCAGGGCAAGCGCGTGCTCTACGTCGAAAAGGGCGACATCGTCTGCGGCGAAGGCCGCAAGAAATACCGCATTCCGCTCGCCCAGGTGCCGCTGACGCGCAACGGCACGATCGGCTTTCAGGTCGAGAACGTCATGGCCGCCGTCGCCACCGCCTGGTCGCTCGGCTACGCATGGTCGAGCATCGAGCAGGCGCTGGCCGGCTTCATCAGCGATTCGGCGACCGCCCCCGGCCGCTTCAATGTCTTCGATTACAAGGGCGCAACGCTGATCGCCGACTACGGCCACAATCCGGATGCCATGTTTGCCCTGGTCAAGGCGGTAGAAAACATGCCGGCCAGCCGCCGTTCGGTCGTCATCAGCGGCGCCGGCGACCGGCGCGACGAAGACATCCGCCAGCAAACCGAGATCCTCGGCCAGGCCTTCGACGACGTGATCCTCTATCAGGATGCCTGCCAGCGCGGCCGCGCCGACGGCGAAGTGATCGCCCTGCTGCGCGCCGGCCTGGCCAACGCGCAACGGGTCAAGCACGTCGACGCCATCGATGGTGAATTCATTGCCATCGATACGGCACTCAAGCGCCTGCAGCCGGGCGATCTTTGCCTGATCCTGATCGACCAGGTGGAAGAGGCGCTGGCGCACATTGCCCGGCGCATTGCAGAATAACGGCCTGATGACCGCAAACTCTCCATCCGGGCCAGGCAAGGTCTGGCTGGTCGGCGCCGGCCCCGGCGACCCCGACCTGCTGACCGTGAAGGCCGCCCGCCTGATCGCGGCGGCCGACGCCATCGTGTACGACCACCTGGTTGGTGAAGGCATCCGCGCCCTGTTCCCGGCAACAGCCCGGCAGGTTTATGTCGGCAAGAAGGCGGCGAAGCACACGCTGAAGCAGGAAGAAATCAACCAGCTGCTCGTCGACCTCGCCCGCGAAGGCCTGTCGGTGGTCCGCCTCAAGGGCGGCGACCCCTTCATCTTCGGGCGCGGCGGCGAGGAGCTGGAAATCCTTCACGCCGCCGGCATCGGCTTCGAGGTCGTCCCCGGCGTCACCGCCGCCGCCGGTTGCGCGGCCTACGCCGGTTTTCCGCTGACCCATCGCGAGCACGCCCAATCGGTCACCTTCGTCACCGGGCACCTCAAGGATCACAGCATCGATCTCGACTGGCCGGCGCTTGCCCGCCCTGGCCAGACCGTCGTCTTCTACATGGGCGTTGGCGGTGCCGCGGAAATCTGCCGCCAGATGATCGCCCACGGCCTGCCTGCCGGCACACCGGCCGCCATCGTCCGGCGCGGCACGCTGCCCGACCAGCAGACGCTGCTGGCAACGCTGGGCTGCCTGCCGCAACGCATTGCCGAATCCGGCATCAAACCCCCGGCGCTGATCGTCGTTGGCTCGGTCGTCGGCCTGCACGCCAAACTTTCCTGGTTCGAGAACCCATGAAAAAAATCCTGACACTTGCCTTCGCCCTGCTGCTGAGCGGCATGGCACACGCCTACACGGCCAAGGAAATGCTCGAGGACTGCAAGGCCGCCGAAAGCATGTACGCCGGCGAAAAGAACAGCGACCCGTTCTTCGCCATGCGCAGCGGACGCTGCATCGCCTACGTCGCCGGCTTTGCCGACGGCTATGCCGTCAGCGACTATCTGGCCGAAAAGGTCGGCGTCCGTCTCAATGCCTTCTGCCTGCCGAACGACGGCGACCTGTCCCTGCGCATGGTCCGCGCCGTCGTCATTCACGTCGAACGCACCCCGCCGGAAACCACCAGCAGCACGGCAACCCTGGTCGCCGGCGCACTGGCCAAATCCTTTCCCTGCACCGATACGCTTGAACCAAAGAAGTGATTCAGGGATAATCCGCGCTCCATTCGCCCCGATGGCGGAATCGGTAGACGCAGCGGATTCAAAATCCGCCGCCGAAAGGTGTGCCAGTTCGAGTCTGGCTCGGGGCACCAGTTACGACAAATCGGCTTTCCCCGCGGAAAGCCGTTTTTGTTTGCATGCGGACAATTGCCATGTCGTTGACCGTCGATGACTTCGACTTCCCTCTCCCGCCCGAACTGATTGCCCAGCACCCGGCCCCCGAGCGCAGGGGCAGCCGGCTGCTGCATATTTGCGGTCAACAGCACGTCGACCGCAAATTTGCCGACCTGCCAACGCTGCTGCGCGCTGGCGACCTGCTGGTGTTCAACGACACCAGGGTGATCAAGGCGCGCTTCTTCGGCGTCAAGGAAACCGGTGGTCAGGTCGAGATCATGCTCGAACGCATCGTCGATGCGACGCACGCGATCTGCCAGATCCGTGCCAGCAAGGCACCGAAAACCGGCTGCCTGCTGCGTCTGGCCGATGCTTTCACGGTCCGGATGACCGGCCGCGCCGGTGCCGATGGTGATTTTTTCGCGCTGGAACTGGTCGACCGCAATAATTTCTGGGAAGTCTCGGAGCAGTACGGCAAGCTGCCCTTGCCCCCGTATATCGAGCATCCAGCCGAAGGCGCCGACGAAACCCGCTACCAGACGGTCTATGCGCGCGAACCGGGCGCCGTCGCGGCACCGACCGCCGGCCTGCATTTCGACGAGGCCATGCTCGCGACACTGCGCAACCAGGGTGTCGGTACCGCCTTCGTGACGCTGCACGTCGGCGCCGGCACCTACCGGCCGGTCCGCGTCGAAAAAATCGCCGACCATCGCATGCACAGCGAGCGCTACGTCGTGCCGCCGGAAACCGCCGCTGCCATCGCCGCCACCCGGGCCGCTGGCGGCCGTGTCATCGCTGTCGGCACAACCAGCCTGCGCACGCTCGAATCGGCCGGCAACGACGATGGCAGCATAAGCGCCGGCAGCAGCGAAACCGACATCTTCATCACGCCCGGCTACCGCTTCAAGGTCGTCGACCGGCTGATCACCAATTTCCATCTGCCGAAATCGACGCTGATGATGCTCGTTTCGGCCTTCGCCGGCTACGACGCGATCCGCGCCGCCTACGCCCACGCGGTCGCCGAGCGCTACCGCTTTTTCAGCTATGGCGACGCCATGCTCCTGGAGAAATCCGATGCAGTTTGAGCTTCACAAAACCGACGGTGCCGCCCGCCGCGGCACCGTGACCCTGGCCCACGGCCAGGTCCAGACCCCAGTCTTCATGCCGGTCGGCACCTACGGCACGGTCAAGGCGATGACACCGCAAAGTCTCAACGACATCGGCGCGCAGATCTGCCTGGGCAATACCTTCCACCTGTGGCTGCGCCCGGGCCTCGATGTTGTCGCCGCGCACAACGGCCTGCACGATTTCATGAACTGGCAGAAGCCCATCCTCACCGACTCGGGCGGCTTCCAGGTCTTCTCGCTCGGCGCCATGCGCAAGATCACCGAGGAAGGCGTCAAGTTCAGCTCGCCGCACGACGGTGCCAAGCTCTTCCTGACGCCGGAAATCTCGATGCAGATCCAGAAGGTGCTCAATTCCGACATCGTCATGATCTTCGACGAATGCACGCCTTACCCGGCCAGCCACGACGAAGCCGCCAAATCGATGCGCATGTCGATGCGCTGGGCACAGCGTTCGCGCGACGAGCACAACCGGCTGGAAAACGGCAACGCCCTGTTCGGCATCGTCCAGGGCGGCATGTACGAAGACCTGCGCGACGAATCGGTGGCCGGACTGTGCGACATCGGCTTCGACGGCATGGCGATCGGCGGCCTGTCGGTCGGCGAACCCAAGGACGACATGGCGCGCATCCTGACGCATACCGCACCGCGCCTGCCGACCAACAAGCCGCGCTACCTGATGGGCGTCGGCACGCCGGAAGACCTGGTCAACGGCGTCAAGAACGGCATCGACATGTTCGACTGCGTCATGCCGACCCGCAACGCGCGCAACGGCCATCTGTTCACCCGCTTCGGCGACGTCAAGATCAAGAACGCCCGCTACAAGCTGGACACCGGCCCGCTCGACCCATCCTGCACCTGCTATACCTGCACGCAATTCACGCGCAGCTACCTGCACCACCTGTTCCGCAACGGCGAGATCCTCGGCGGCATGCTGAACACCATCCACAACCTGCATTTCTACCAGACGATCATGGCCGAGATGCGCGCCGCCATCGAATCGGGAAAACTGGAAGAATGGTCAACTGCCTTCGCCCGCGACCGAAGCGCCGGCCAGTGTTAGAATCGCTCGTTCTGAATTTTTCGTTATCCGGAGACATGTCCAATGATTAGCCTTGCCCACGCCCAAACTGCCGGCGCCGCCGACCCGACTGGTGGCTTCATGCAGATCCTGCCGATGATCCTGATGTTCGTCGTGCTGTGGTTCCTGATGATTCGCCCGCAAATGAAGAAGGCCAAGGAACACAAGGCGCTGATCGCCGCGCTGCAGAAGGGCGACGAAGTCGTCACCGGCGGCGGCCTGGTCGGTCGCATCACCAAGGTTGACGACAACTACATCACCCTGGAAATTGCCGAAGGTACCGAAGTCGTTGTCCAGAAGCCCGCCGTGGCCATCGCCCTGCCCAAGGGTACGCTGAAGTCGCTGTAATCCAATCCCGAAGGGCGGCTGCGGCCGCCTTTTTCGCTTCAAAGCCGCCATGAATCGCTATCCTCTCTGGAAGTACGTCACCGTCGCCATCGCGCTGGTCTTCGGCTTCATCTACACCCTGCCCAATTTCTTCGGTGAGTCGCCGGCCGTCCAGGTATCCAGTGCCAAGGTCACGCTCAAGGTCGATGCCACTACCCAGGCCCGCGTCGAAGAAGCGCTGGCTGGCGCCGGCATCACCCATGACGGCATCCAGCTCGACCCGGTCGGCGTCAAGGCCCGCTTCAAGGACACCGACACCCAGTTGAAGGCCAAGGACGCCATCGAGCGCGCCTTCAATCCGGACAGCAGCAATCCCCAGTACGTGGTCGCGCTGAACCTGCTGACCGCCTCGCCGCAATGGCTGACCTCGCTCAACGCGCTGCCGATGTACCTCGGCCTCGACCTGCGCGGCGGCGTGCACTTCCTGCTGCAGGTGGACATGCCGGGCGCGCTGACCAAGCGCCTCGACTCGACCAGCGCCGACCTGCGCAGCCTGCTGCGCGACAAGAACCTGCGCCACGGCGGCATCAACCGCGAAGGCGAACGCATCGTCATCAAGTTCCGCGATGCGGAAACCCGCACTGCCGCCAGCAAGGTGCTCGGCGACAACGCCGCCGACCTGGCGCTGGCCGAAGCCGGCCAGGGCGACGACCTGCGCCTGATCGCCACGCTGAAGCCGGAAGCCGGCAAGAAGATCGCCGAATTCGCGATCAAGCAGAACATCAACACGCTGCACAACCGGATCAACGAACTCGGCGTTGCCGAACCGATCATCCAGCAGCAGGGCGCCGACCGTATCGTCGTCCAGTTGCCGGGCGTCCAGGACACGGCCAAGGCCAAGGACATCCTCGGCCGTACCGCGACGCTGGAAATCCGCATGGTCGACGACAGCCCGGGCGCCATCGAAGCCGGCCTGGCCGGCAATCCGCCGTTCGGCACCGAGGTCTACACCGAACGCGGCGGCTCGCCGTTGCTGGTCAAGAAGCAGGTCGTCCTGACCGGCGACCGCCTGACCGACGCCCAGCCGGGCTTCGACGGCCAGACCAACGAACCGGCCGTGCATCTGACGCTCGACTCCGCCGGCGCCCGCATCTTCAAGGATGTCACCCGCGACAATGTCGGCAAGCGCATGGCCATCCTGCTGATCGAAAAGGGCAAAGGCGAGGTCGTCACCGCGCCGGTCATCCGTACCGAAATCGGCGGCGGCCGCGTGCAGATTTCCGGCCGCATGACCACTGCCGAAGCCAATGACGTCGCCCTGCTGCTGCGCGCCGGCTCGCTGGCAGCGCCGATGGACATCATCGAGGAACGCACCATCGGCCCGTCGCTCGGCGCCGAAAACATCGAACGCGGCTTCAAGTCGACGATGTGGGGCTTCCTGGCAATCGCCGTGTTCATGATCGCCTATTACCAGGTCGTCGGCCTGATTTCGGTGGTCGCCCTGGCTTCCAACCTGCTGTTGCTGGTCGCCCTGCTGTCGCTGCTGCAAGCTACGCTGACCTTGCCGGGTATCGCCGCCATCGCGCTGACGCTGGGCATGGCCATCGACGCCAACGTGCTGATCAACGAACGCATCCGCGAGGAACTGCGCGCCGGCATGACACCGCAGGCGGCAATCTCGGAAGGTTACGAACGGGCTTTCGGGACCATTCTCGACTCCAACATCACCACGCTGATCGCCGGCCTGGCACTGCTCATCTTCGGCTCCGGCCCGGTGCGCGGCTTCGCCGTCGTCCATTGCCTGGGCATCCTGACCTCGATCTTCTCCGCCGTCGTCGTTTCGCGCGCCATGATCAACCTGGTCTACGGTCGTCAGAAGAAACTGACCAAGGTGGCCATCGGCACTGTCTGGAAAGAAGGTATTTCCGCGGTCAACGGCAGAAAACAAGGATAAACGGTCATGGAATTCTTCCGCATCAAGAAAGACATCCCCTTCATGCGCCATGCGCTGGTGTTCAACGTCATTTCGTTGATCACCTTCGTGCTGGCGGTATTCTTCCTGGCGACCAAAGGCCTGCACCTGTCGGTGGAATTCACCGGTGGTACGCTGATCGAGGTCAAGTACCAGCAGAGCGCCGACCTGGAAAAAGTCCGCGGCGCGATGAGCAAGAACGGCTTCACCGATTACACGGTGCAGAATTTCGGCTCGTCGCAGGACGTGATGATCCGTCTGCCGCTGCGCGGTACCGAAGACAGTGCCCAGCAGGGCGAACGCGTGATGCAGGCACTGGCCGCGGAAGCCCCGGGCGCCAGCCTGCAGCGTGTCGAGTTCGTCGGCCCGCAAGTCGGCAAGGAACTCGCCGAAAACGGTGCGCTGGCGCTGCTGGTGGTCATCGTCGGCATCATGATCTACCTCGCCTCGCGCTTCGAATGGCGCTTCTCCATCGCCGCCATCATCGCCAACCTGCACGACGTGATCATCATTCTCGGTTTCTTCGCCGCCTTCCAGTGGGAATTCTCGCTGTCGGTGCTGGCCGCGGTACTCGCCGTGCTCGGTTACTCGGTCAATGAATCGGTGGTCGTCTTCGACCGCGTCCGCGAAACCTTCAAGAAGGTACGCGGCCTGACCACGCCGCAGGTCCTCGACCACGCCATCACCAGCACCATTTCGCGAACCATCATCACCCATGGATCGACGCAGGTGATGGTGCTGTCGATGCTGGTCTTCGGCGGCGAGACGCTGTACTACTTCTCGCTGGCCCTGACCATCGGCATCCTGTTCGGCATCTACTCTTCGGTGCTGGTCGCCAGCCCGCTGGTGATGTGGCTGGGCGTCTCGCGCGAACAGTTCATCAAGCCGAAGAAGGCAGTCGCCGAAGGCGCAACGGACGACGGCGCCTGCGTCTGACGAACGGCCTTGCTCCCAGCCCCTGGAATCCGGGGGGCAGGAACAAGCGCCGAAATGAAGACAAAGCAGTACCACGAAGCCCCGAGAAATCGGGGCTTCGTCATTTCTGCCCGGCATTTTCTCGACCGCAGCCCCGACCGCCCCCGTCCCCTCAGAATGACGCTTGCCATGATGCTGAATAAATCGTTTAATCCACTCGGTATAAGCCTATTGGGTACGCAAGCTGTAGTGCTTCAAGCGAATTTTCTCGCGCACACGGTCAATCAAGCCGGGGACCGTGGTACCACGAGACTGCTGCAACGAAGGATGCAAGGCATGCATACAAGCCCCTCTAAAATCTGCCAAGTCGTTGAACCAACATGACAATAGTTTTTTATACAGCCCATGCGACGGATTCCTTTCCGTCAATTAGGTGCAACATTTAACGTTCGCGATCACCATGTCCTCCGGCGCCGATTACTCTACGTTGCTTGATCTCTTCATTCGGCTTGTTGAGTCACAAGCCGGAAAGAAGATCAAGTCCGGTGACGAGTGGTTGAACAACGCTCAAGTATTGGCGGCTAAGCTCTTTCGACATCTTGTTTCGATGCAAACCTTGGCAGCGGGAGCAACGGTCGAGCATGACGGAGTTCCCGCCGTGTTCTTTGTTGATCATGCCTCGGTAAAAGTGGTTGCCCGCGCAGCCCTCGAAACCTACCTTGTGTTCTTCTATCTCTACGGCAATTCGGACCAGTCGCTATGCGAGTTCAGGCACAACACGTGGTGTCTTGGTGGCTTAGTTGATCGCCAGCAGTTTCACGTATCGACAGAACAGGGGCGCGAGGTCTTAGCCCGCGAGAAGAAACAAATCGAAGAACTGAAGTCCAAAATCGAGTCTTCGCAGGAGATTCGCACTTACACGGAAAAACAGCGCAAGAAACTCCTGGAAGGTGAATGGCGAATCGGAAATGGTTGGGCCAACCTTGGAGTCAGCGCCGGCTTCCACCAGAAGTACTTCGAGAACATCTATGGGTACCTCTGCGGCTACTCTCATTCGAGCTATCTCAGTGCAATACAGGTCGGCCAAGCTCAGTCGGTCTCCGATCAGCAGATGCTCACGCAGTCCGTTCTCGGGATCGGCGTGGTTCTCATGGCCCACTTCGCCTTTAGTTATTCGGCGGCGTTCAACACTGCCAGCGTGGTGCTTTCCGCCAATCCATCCGCAATGCGGGTTGCTGAAAAGTGGCGGTTCGGCCCCGAAGACATGGCGGCGATATATGACCGCTAACAAACCCATCGAGGCGGACCTTCGCGAGCGGGCTTTGCCCGCTCATTCAGCCGCTCATGGGCGACGTTAAAGCGCTATGCATCGGCTAACTCTACCGACCCTCTTGGCAATTATCCTCAGCGGTTGTTACACGCCGAGGCAGCTTGAGTTTGAGAGCAGTATGAGGAGTCTCATTTCCAAAGGCATGAGCAAAGTTGCGGCTATTGAATCTCTATCTTCGGCCGGCTTCAGGTGTGACGGACAAACTGTCTTCCTCGGAGCGAAAAAGGGCACTGTCGGCTGCTCCCGGCAACGCGACAACCTCTTTCCCCCTTACGCTTGTATCGAAAGAGTCGAATTCGTGGCCCTTGGTGAGAACAGCGGCATCACCAACATTAATTTCGGAAAAATTGTATGTGCGGGCCTGTAGTTATTTCAGGATGGGTACGCTTTGCCGGCGTGGCTAAGCGCTCTAACCCTACGGTCGAAGCGCGGCTTCGCCGCTCACCTTCACGCTAGGTTTCACAATGCGACTATCCACACACCTTCGGCCAGTGCTGCTCTTTGCACTTGTAGCTACGCACTTCCCGCTCGCCGCGCAGCAGGAAGACGTGCAGCGCGGAGCGTTCGCAATGAACGTGTTCCACAGCATCTGCCTGCTGGGGAAAGGTGATGCAACGCGCCCCGCGCATTACCAAGAGTACCGCTTGCGCGAATTGCTACCTGAGGCACAAGCGCAGTTTCTTGGCGGGCGCCCTGGCAAAGTGTGGACGGCACAAGTTCCGTTTGGCAACTTTGCTGTGGTCATCACAGAAGACCGCGAATGCTCCGTGTTCGTGCGCCGTATCACTCAGCAAGTGGCTGTGGAGCAGTTCGAGTTCACGCTGCGAAACTTCTCGCAGAAGGGCACTTTGAAGGAGGAGCCTTCGGTAAGCACACCTCTGCCGCATGGGCAAATGAACACTCGCTCGTTCTCGCTGGTCAGCGAATTCGATGCATCACTGTACGTGGCAGTCGTATCCACATCTGAGTCAGCGCAAGCTCCGCTGCAGGCCATCTTCACAACCCGGGTAGTACGGTGAAACCTAAGTCGAACGTTTGGCCCCAACTCGCCACTTCACCAACATGAAAAAAACACTCTGAATCGCCTGCGCATTGATCTGTTGTCTGCGCCACCCTCTGGCAGTGATGCCGGTCCTGTAGCGCGCAGCACTCAATGGACATTTGTGCTTTTAACCAAAAAAACGCCCCGGAATCGCTTCCGGGGCGGTGAAGTTACTACAGAGAGAGACTGATGCAAAAACTTTCGCCGACTCAGGCGTAGGTTGGCGCGAAGGCGGCTTCCGGGTTGGCGGCCGGGCCCTTGTCGGTCCAGTACGGTGAGAGCTTGCGCAATTGCGCGACGATCGGGGGAACGGCCTCGATGACACGATCGACTTCGGCTTCGGTGTTGTAGACCGACAGCGAAAAGCGGATGGTGCCGTGGGCGGCGGTGTAGGGAATGCCCATCGCACGCATCACGTGCGAAGGTTCGAGCGAGCCCGAGGTACAGGCGGAACCTGAACTGGCAGCGATGCCCATCTTGTTCAACAGCAGCAGGATGGCCTCGCCTTCGATGTATTCGAAAGCGATGTTGCTGGTGTTGGGCAGACGGTTGCTGACATCGCCGGTCGGGAAGCAGTGCGTGACCTGGCTCAGGATGCCCTGTTCCAGCTTGTCGCGCAGGCGCTTCACTTCGGTGTTCTCGATTTCCATCTTGTTCAGTGCCAGTTCGCAGGCCATGCCGAGGCCGACGATGGACGCCGAGTTCTCGGTGCCGGCGCGCCGGCCGCGCTCCTGATGACCACCGCGCAGCAGCGGCCGGAAACGGCAACCGCGACGCAGGTAGAGGACACCGATACCCTTCGGCGCATGCAGCTTGTGGCCGGACAGCGACAGCATGTCGATCTTGGTGTTCTTCAGGTCGATGGGAATCTTGCCGACGGCCTGTACCGCATCGGTGTGGAACATGATGCCCTTGGCGTTAGCCAATTCGGCCATTTCCTCGACCGGGAAGATGGTGCCGGTCTCGTTGTTGGCCCACATCACCGAAACCACCGCCACGCGGTCATGCAGCATCGACTTGTATTCGTCCATGTCGATGCGGCCCTTCTTGTCCACCTTCAGCTTGTGGACGATGTAGCCTTCCTTTTCCAGCCACTCGCACAGCGTCAGGATGGCCGGATGCTCGACGTTGGTGGTGATCACCGTGTTGCGTTCCGGCTGCGCCTTCAGCGCCGACAGGATGGCGGTCGAGTCGGACTCGGTGCCGCAGGAGGTAAAGATGATTTCCGAGTCGTGCTCGGCGCCCAGCAGCGCCTGCACCTGACTGCGGGCCTTCTTCAGTGCCTTGCCGACTTCACTGCCAAAGGCGTGGATCGACGAGGCGTTGCCGAAATGTTCGGTAAAGAAGGGAAGCATGGCTTCGACCACGGCAGGGTCGCAGCGCGTGGTGGCGTTGTTGTCCAGATAGATCGGTTCCATGGCGCTGTCCTTTTGGGTTCTCTGTGGGTTGGTGCGGAGATCAGGCTTCGACCGGCATGTGCGACGACGGCAGTACCTGCACCAGTTCGCCGAGCGATTCGATCATCTTCTGCTGGATGCCGCCGAGGGTGGCTGCTTCCATCATGCAACCGGAGCAGGCGCCCTTCAGATGCACGTAGATCTTCTTGCCCTGGACATCGGCCAGTTCGACATCACCGTGGTCGCGCTGGAGCATCGGGCGAACCGACGCCAGCACTTCCTCGATGACCTTGATCTTCTCGACGATGGACAGCTTCTTGGCTGGCGGCTTTGGCGCTTCCGGGGTGGCCGGACAAGCCGGCGGCGGCGAGGTTTCGCCGGCACCCGGACGGGAAGCCTTGACCTTGGCCAGAATTTCCTCGATGCCTTCGTGACAGGCCGCGCAACCACCGCCAGCCTTGGTGTAGAAGGTGACTTCCTCGACCGTGTTGAGGTTGTTGGCGTTGACCACATCCTCGATCATCACCGCGTCGATGGCAAAGCACTTGCAGATCAGCGCGCCCTCTTCGTGGTCATCCGACCACTCTTCACCGCGGTAGTTGGCGATGGCGGCCTGCAGGGCTTCGCGGCCCATGACCGAGCAGTGCATCTTTTCCGGCGGCAGGCCGTCGAGGAAATCGGCGATGTCCTGGTTGGAGACTTTCAGCGCCTCGTCCAGCGTCAGGCCCTTGACCATCTCGGTCAGCGCCGACGACGAGGCAATAGCCGAACCGCAGCCGAAGGTCTGGAAGTGGGCGTCGAGAATGACCTCGGTTTCCGGCTCGACCTTGAGCATCAGGCGCAGCGCGTCACCACATTGAATGGAACCGACGTCGCCGATGCCGTTGGCTTCTTCGAGCGGGCCGGAGTTGCGCGGGTTGAAGAAGTGTTCGCGAACCTTGTCAGAGTATTCCCACATGATTTATGCCCTCAGACCGAGAACGAAGAGCCGCAGGAACACTGGGCGCTGGCGTTGGGGTTGTCGAATTTGAAACCGGTGTGGGTCAGCGTGTCGACGAAATCGACGGTGACGTTGTCGATCATCGGCATGGTCATCGGGTCGACCAGCAGCTTGACGCCTTCGATTTCCAGTTCCCAGTCGTCCTCGGCCTTCTCGGCTTCGAGCTTCATGCCGTACTGCAGGCCGGAACAGCCACCGCCGGAAATGACCAGGCGCAAGCCGGCAACCGGCGTTTCGGAACCGCGGATAAAACGTTGAACTGCTTTGATGGCAGCGGGGGTCAGATTGATCATGGCGATTCTCCCAGAGTAGATGGGCTACTCATTGCAAGCCCTGTGCCATGCCCGGATAAATCGCTAACCAACTGAATTCAATGGATTGTTGCGCTGCGGCGCCTTGTCGTTTTTGCGACAATCAGCCCAAGACGTGTTCGTAGGCCCGACGCAGCAGGTTGCGCTCGACCTCGCTCAGGGCGCGCGCCTCGGTGATTGCGATGAAACGGCTACCGGTCCGTTCGGCTGCTGAAAACGGCGGATCGATGCCAGCGAAGGCTGCCAGCAACACCGGCACGTCGCCCTCGGGCGTATCGACCCAGGCCTGAAAATCGGCCTCGGGCACGATTGCACCTTCCGGCAGGCCCAGCTGGATTTCGGCCTCACGCACTACAGCCGTCGGATGAAACTGGACAGTCGGCGAGTAATCCTCGTCGCGCAAGGCGGCCAGCACCGGCAGCGGCTTGAAGGCGACGACACCGGAACTCAGGCAGAGAAAGCGTACCCGACCGCTGGTCGCCTGCTTGTGCAGCAGGATCAGTCTGGGCAGGACCATCGAGTTATCTGGCGTACTCGGCGATTACCGCATCGCCGCGTAGTTGCTCCGGCGGGCCCCAGACCTGCACGGCTTCGACGTAGCACTCGGGTTTGGCCGGATGCGGCAGCAAGACCTGATACTCGGCGAAGATGCGCCCGTCGGGAAAGAAGGTGACCGTGCCGTAGCGCTGACCGCCACGCCAGGTACCGACCAGACTGGTCTCCTGCGAGAACGGATCGACCGTCTCGACGAAGCCCAGTCCGGCCCAGAGCGGTTCGTCGCCGATCGACAGGCCGAGCTTTTCCACCTGACGGCGCAAGGCGGCGCAGACCGCCTCACCCTGCGCCGTCAGCGCGGAAACTTCGCTCAGCGAGCGCATCGTTCAGGCCGGCGCGTAGGTATAACAGTTCTTCGGACAGACCCGGCCGCAGGAGCCGCAACCGATGCAGTCCATCGGATTGGCCAGCGACATGACCATCATGTTGTCTTCATCTTCGTCATCGTCGTCCAGTTCACGCTCGACCAGATCGAGTACGCTGCGCGGGCAGACCTTGTAGCAGCGGCCACAGCCAATGCACTTGGCCTGGTCGATGCTGGTGGCGAATTGCGGCGTCCATTCGGCGCCGCCACGAGTGAGACCGGTGATCATGCGGGTTGTCCTTTCTGTGCAGCCGCCAGGCGGGCACTGGCATCGGCCCAGGCCTGGCAGGCATCGTAGGTGGATTGGGAAAGCGCCGGAATTTCGTGGTAGCCCGCCGGCAGGCGGTCTTCCACGAGGTCGTGCATCTGTGATGCCCATTCCGAGGCAATACGCTTCAGTTTCTTGACCTCTTTGTCGAGGGCGGCCAGTTCTTCATCAGTCATGCTGCCCTCCACCCTTACAGTCCGGCGACAGCCGGATATTGACCGATGCGTTCGAGGGCGATGCCGAGCAGCTTGTCGGCGTCATCCTTCATCTTGGACAGGCTGGGAAAACCGAAGCGATGCACGTCGCGCAGGGTCTTCTCGACGGCAACCAGCTTGCCGACGGTGATGATGGCGCGGCCGAAACCTTCGTGCGTCAGGTGCACCAGCGGCACGGCGAGCAGCTTGCATTCTTTCTCGATCAACACGGCGATGGCGTTGTAGAACGCCTTGACGCGGGAAATCGTCTCGTCGTCCGGATCGCCGATCAGCGGAATGTTGGCCTTGCGTTCCTTGGTCAGGATGTAGGGGTCGAGGATCTTCTCGACGGTCCAGCCGGCGTAGGTGCCATAGGTATCCAGCGCGCGCATCTGGCGGGCCATTTCCTTGACGAAGTCGGTTTCGAAGATGGGATCAGTGCTCATGGTGGAACTCCTGTTGGGAAACTTGGGTTTGACTGGCGATGGGAATCAGTTTGGGGGCCGGCAGCAGGCCGGGCACCAGGGCGATGACGATGCGGGCGATGGCCAGTGCCAGCAGGAAGCCGACCATCGCGCCGAATGCGGTGGCACCGTCGCTGCCTTCCAGCGCGGCTCCGAGCCAGGCGCCGAAGATCATGGCGAAGGCGGGAAACAGATAGCCGAGCACGGCCGACAGCGTCAGCTTGCTTTCCGGCAGCGCGATGCTGACCAGGTCGCCGGCATGGATATCGCTGCCGACCGGCAGCGTCAGCAGCGTTGCCGGTCGCCCGGCCGCCATCTTGCCGATGCCGCAACTGCCGCCCTGGCCACAGGATGCGCAACCGGCGGTCTCCATGGCGACGATGGCCAGGCCGTCATCGACGCGCTGGACGACACCGCGATGTTCGATCAGGTTCGTGCTCATCCTTCCCACCCCTCTTCTTCCATGGTGGAAAAGCGGTCCTCAGACTTGGCTTTTTCCTGCACGGCGATGGCGCGGTCGATCCAGGTGACGCCGCCTTCGCGCATCGCCGTCGAGATTTCCACCAGCAATTCGTCGATGGCATCGACCTCATTCACCCGGATCGGCTGAATGCCGACAGCCATCAGCTTCTTGATTGCCGACGCGCCGATCGCCATGACATAGACCGCAGCACAGCCGGCGAGGAAATCGACCTTGGCAGCCAGCTTGTCCTCGTTACCATCCATCGCCTCTTCGTCGAACTCGGCGACACCGACCAGCGTTGCCTTGTCCGGCGTGACTTCATAGACGGCAAAGCCCTCGGCCGCACCGAAGTGCTGGTTGACGCGGGTCCGGTCGGTCGAGGCGAAGGCAACTCGCAGCACCATGTCCGGCTCCTGCTTAATGGACCAGACCAGCTGCAGACGACGCGACGACATGTTGGAAACCGGTGCCGTCTCGGTCGTCGGCCCAGTAGATTGATCGATAGGGTGCGAGTTCATGGTGTTGTCCCAGCATCAGGTTGGCAAGATCGAACAGGGCCTGCCGCGTGCCGCGGTAGCCCACCCAGGTGCGGGCATAACCGCCCACGTGGTCGTACTGCGGAAAACCTGCGCGCAACAGCGGCAAGCCGAGGCGATGCGCCGTATCGGCGGCGTGCGAATTGGACATGACAAGTTGTGCACCGGCGGCGCGCGCCGCCTTTTCCATGTCTTCCAGGTCGCCGACGATCACCTTGTCGATCGGCAAGCCGGCCAGACTTTCGTGTTTGTGCGGGCTGACCGCGGCCACCACCTCGGCGCCCATGCCGGTCAGGAAACGCACCTGCATGCCGAGCAGATCGGGATCGGCAGCCAGCGCAATGCGGGCGAAACCGATCATGAAGTGGCTATCGACCATCGCATCCTGCAACTGGGCGCGATGGCGCTCGATCTTCTCCGGCACCGGCTTGCCGGAAATCTCCGCCAGCGCCTGGGTGAAGGCATCGCAATCGTCGAGGCCCATCAGCCCTTCGAAACGGTAATCGGGTACGCCGGTGCGCGCTTTCAGGATATTGGCCGCCTTGTCCAGCGACGGGCCGACAACCAATGTTGCGGTCGACTCGCCCATGATCTCGATTTCCGAACGCGGCGTACCGCCGATGGTCAGCGATGAGGTTTCGGCCTCGACCAGGTGCCCATCCAGCGAATCGCCAATGTCCGGCACCACCACCGGGCGCAGGCCAAAAGCCTCGACCCAGTCCTTGATCGCCTCGATATCGCCCGGCGTCAGCATCCCCGACGCCAGCACATTGACCTGCTTCGGCCGCTTGCCGGCGCACTGGCTTTCCGGCACCAGCGTCTGGATCAGCGACTCGATCGCCAGCGCGTAACCGCTTTCCAGGCAACCGACGTAATCCGGCGTATTCACCGGGACCACGGCGACATGGGCAAATTCCGGATGCGCCGCGCGGAAATCCTTCACCGCCCGCAGGATGTCGGTGCCTTGCGTCTCCGACAGCCCGGTAGTGACCAGCCCGATGATGTCCGGTTTGCTCTTGTCCGACAGCGTGCGCAACGCCTCGATGATGTTCTCGTCGGCGCCCATGATCGTCGACACCTGATCCATCGCCGTCGTCTGCAGCGGAATCGGCTCGCGGAAATGGCGCACGAAGAACACCTTGCCGAACGCCGTGCAGCCCTGCGAGCCATGCATCAGCGGCAGGCTGCGGTTGAGCCCGAGAAAGGCGAGCGACGCGCCGATCGGCTGGCTCACCTTCAGCGGATTAACCGCCAGCGCCTTCTTGGATTGGATGATTTCGGCCATTTGGACATCGTCCGTATGAGATTGCCTTCATCTCAGCAAGGAACGCGCCAATGAATAGTTTCATTTAAAAACAATTGCTTAACAAAAAATCATGCTGTCACAAACCCGACAACGGCAGTTCTCCGACTCTCCATCGGCATGAACCGCTACAATCCCCAACCCATATGACGAATACACGCTCCGCTTACCGATGACACCCGCCATGATTCAGCGTGCCAGACGGATGATGATGCATCAGCGCTATCCATTGCCATGGCTGTTCCTCATTTTCTGCTTGCTGGCAGGCAATGGCGAACTTCATGCCGGGCATCCGGCGCTGAATGTCAGTATGCTGGAGCGCAGTACCGATGGCTGGCAGTGGCTGGCCCCACAGGCGCGTTTCGCCGAAGAAGCCACACCCCATGAACATCCGCAGCAAGTCTTGTCCAGCGCGGCACTACGCTGGCAAAAGGTCTCAGATGCGGTGTTGAATGTCGGCTTCGGCCCCCCACGCTACTGGATCCACCTGTCACTGCACAACCCGGAAGCAACGGTGGCGACGCGTATCATCGAAGTCGCCGAACCATTGTATGACGATCTGCATTTCTGGGTACTGCGCGACAACAAGGTATTTGCGGAAGCACGCATGGGCGACCGCATCGCCTTTGCCAGCAGGGCAATCACCTATCGTCACCCGAGCATGAGTCTGGATATCCCGCCGCGAACCACCGTGGACCTGCTCATCCGTGCTCATGCCCGTGATGGGGAACACGACCCCCTGCCGCTGCGACTATGGACCAGCGAAGGATTCCAGGCCGGCATGCAACTCGACCTGCTAATCTACGGCGCCTATTACGGTGCCATTGTGATCCTGCTGCTGTACAACCTGTTGGTCTTCGCAAGCACCCGCGAACAGGTATTCCTCTGGTATGCCGTGTACCTGACCAGCTTTCTAGCCTGGAACTTCGTCTATCGTGGCTTTGCCTTCCAGTATCTGTGGCCGGAATCACCGGATTGGAACGCTGGCGCCGTGGCTATCCTGGTCCCGCTGGCACTGGCCGGTCTGACGGCTTTCAGCTGGAGCCTGCTTGACCTCCGCCGACAAACTCCCTGGCTTTTCCGCATCGCCCTCATCCTGACACTGGCGGCACTGATACATATACCAATGGCCCTGCTGGCGCCCGAAACCGGCCTGTTTGCCAGCCTCAACCCGTTAGGTCTGGTGCTGATCACCACACTGCTCATCGCAGGCATTTGCATCGCGCAGCGCGGCAACACCACTGCCCGCATCTACGTAGCAGCAATCGGCTGCACGTTCGTCGGCACCCTGCCTTATTACTTCACTGCCTTCGGCCTCCTGCCAGCAAACATGCTGACCATCCACGCGATCAACATCGGCTCGGCCCTGGAATTCCTGCTGCTGGCACTGGCGCTGGCACACCGCATCAACAGCCTGAAGACCGAAAAACTGGAAGCAGAACTGTTGGCCCACGCCACGCTGAAGCATTCCGCCGAAGCGCTCGAGGAGAAGGTTTTCGAACGCACCAGCGAACTTGAGCAAGCCAACCGCAGCCTGCACGAACTGGCGGTACGCGATGCGCTGACCGGGCTGTACAACCGCCGTCACTTCAACGAAGTGGTCCAGCAGGAACTGGCTCGATCGCGCCGGCACGGCAAACCGGCAGCCCTGCTGCTGCTCGACCTGGATCATTTCAAGAAACTCAACGACCTGTCAGGCCATCTGGCCGGCGACGAAGCGCTGGCCCACATCGGCCAGTTGCTGAGCAGCTTTGCCCGCCGCAGCGTGGACCAAGCATTTCGCGTCGGCGGCGAAGAGTTTGCCCTATTGTCGCCAGAGGCGGACGAGGAAAACGTGGAGCGCTGGGCCGAACAGTTGCGCCTGCGCATTGACACCACCAACTGGCCACACCCCGGAACACCGCAAGGCCACCTCACGGCCTCGATCGGCGTCGCCCTGTCACAGCCCGGCGATACGCTGGAGAGCTTCTACACCCGCACCGACCGTGCGCTCTACCGCGCCAAACAGGAAGGGCGAAACAGAGTCATCCGTGCTTTGTCTGATACCTGACGGACAACAGAAGAAACTTGACTGAACGGCCCCTCAGCATCCGTTCGGTTTCGACAACACCCCGCCATTGGTTTTGATCCGCATCATGAAGCGCAGCGCAATACCGTAGTAAATTACTCAACTATTATGGTTTGCCGTGAAGGATGTGTGATGTTTGGATTGAAGACTCGCCAGGAACTGGCTGCCACCCTGGCCGAGAATGCCTTGTTGAAGGCGAGCGCTGCGGCGCTGCAGGCGGAACTGGCGCAAACCCGGCAGCAGCTGGCCGAGGTGGAAAGTCGGCAGCAGCAGTTGCTGCAGCGCCAGGCGCTGCTTGATGGCGTGATCGGCAACATTCCCCGTTTCGGCGAATCGCTGGCCGGCATCCGCCAGTCCTTTTCCGGCTTGTCCGGACAGTTGAGCACCGATTCGACGACGGCGCGGGCGGCAGCCAGCGAGTCGGACGCCAACCGTGCGGCCTTCGCCCAGATCGCCGACAACCTGCGCGGCATGTTCGAGCGCATCAGCGCCGCCGGCGAAAGTGTCGAGGACCTGTCGCGGCGGGCCGGAGAGATTGGCGGCATCGTCCAGTTGATCCGCGAGATTGCCGAGCAGACCAACCTGCTGGCGCTCAATGCGGCGATCGAGGCAGCGCGGGCCGGTGAGGCCGGGCGCGGTTTCGCCGTGGTCGCCGACGAGGTGCGCAAGCTGGCCGAGCGGACCGCCAAGGCGACCAAGGAAATCGGCGGGCTGGTCACCGGCATCCAGCAGGAGACCGGCCAGGCCAAGGCGGTGATGGATCTCGGTGCCGGCAGCGCCGCCCGCCAGAGCGCCGAGAGCGAGGCAGCGATGCGCAGCATGGAGCGCCTGCTCGGTCTGTCGCAACTGATGCAGGATGGCATCGCCAGTTCGTCGATGCTGGCCAATGCCGAACTGGCCAACATTGAAGAACTGACGCTGAAACTGGAGGTATACAAGGTGCTGCTCGGCCTTTCCGACCTCAAGCCCGGCGAGCTGCCCGACGAGACCCAGTGCCGTCTCGGCCGCTGGTACTACGAAGGCGAAGGCCGTGCCGCCTTCTCGCGCCTGCCCGGTTACCGCGAGATGGAAGCGCCGCACAAGGCGGTGCACGACGAAGCCCGCCAGGCCGTCGAGCGCTACCGGAGCGGTGACATCGCCGGCGCCCTGGCCGCTCTGACCCGCATGGAAGATGCCAACCTGACGGTGATGGCGGGCATGGAACGCATCCTGCAGTCTGGTCAGCAAGGGATGGCACGGAAATGACCCGGATGGCGGTGGGCTGAGCATGGCCAAAAAATTTCCACTGCAGCCGAAACACCCCGAGCGCATCTGCTGGGGCTGCGACCGCTACTGCCCCGCCGACGACCTGGGCTGCGGCAACGGTTCCGGTCGCACCCAGCATCCAGCCGAACTGCTCGGCGAGGACTGGTACCAGTGGGGCGACTGGGGACTGGAAGAGACAAGCGGCGAGAGCAGGCAAGCAACGGACGACACGCCAGACCCGACGCAGTAAGCTGTCGTCAGGCCGCCAGCACCGCCCCCGACAGCGCGCCCTTGGCCCACGGCGCCGGCTTCCTGACCGCGGCCCAGACCGGGCTTTCCATCGACAGCGCCAGTTGCCGGGCGAGTTCGCTCATGCCGGCATAACCGGCGTAACCGAATTCGCGTTCCTGATTGATGTCGAGGAAGGGAATGCGTGCCTTCAGTGCCGTGTAGAGATTGCGACCGCCGGCAATCAGGATGTCGGCCTTGTACTCGTGGTAGGTCGACAACAATGCCTTCGGGCTGCCGTCGTCGATCATCTTGGTGTCTTCACCCATCAGTTCGCGGATGCGCGCCTTGTCTTCCTCGGTCGACTTCTTGGTGCCGGTGGCAACTACCTTCATGCCCAGATCCTGCAGCGCCGAGACGATGGACCACGACTTGACGCCGCCGGTGTACAACAACACGCGCTTGTCCTTCAGGCGGGCGCGCCAGGGTTCGAGCGCGGCGTGGGCCTTGGCTTCCTCGCGGGCGATGACGGCTTCGGTGCGGGCGCTCAGGTCGGGGTCGCCGATCAGCCGGGCGAAATCGCGCAGCGCGTTGGAAACGTCCTGAACGCCGTAGAAACTGCCTTCAAAGAAGGGTTGACCGTAAGAATCCTGCATCTTGCGCGCCACGTTGAGCAGCGCCTTGGCGCAGACGACCATGTTCACCCGGGCGCGGTGCATCGTCTGCACCTCGTGGAAACGGGCGTCGCCGGACAGCGTGCACAGGATGCGCAGGCCAAGTTCGTCGAACAGCGGCGCGACATGCCAGAACTCGCCGGCGATGTTGTATTCGCCGATCAGGTTGACGTCGTAGGTCGGCAGGCCGTCGGCGCGCGGCTTGGCGGGCTCCGGTTCGGCGGTGCCGATGACATGCTTGAACATGGCTTCGCCAGCCAGCCGGTTGCCGAGATTCTTGGTGCCGTAGAAACCGGCCGCATCGACCGGGACGACCGGGATGCCGGCGCGCTCGCTGGCGGCCTTGCAGACGGCATCGACATCGTCACCGATGAGTGCGGTAACGCAGGTGTTATAGACGAACACGGCTTTCGGCGCATAGCTGTCGACGGCCTGCTTGATCGCATGGAACAGGCGCTTTTCGCCGCGGCCCATGACCACGTCGGTTTCCGACAGGTCGGTGGTCATGCCGATCTTGTACAGCGTGACGCCGCTCGAGCGCGTGCCGCGGTTGTCCCACGACGAACCGGCGCAGGCAATCGGGCCGTGGACAATGTGGGCGACGTCGGCAATCGGCAGCAGCGCGATCTGCGCACCGTCGAACGAACAACCGCCGGCCGTGGCGCCCGGTTTCGGCTTGGCGCACCCGGATTTTTCCTTGGTGTTGTGGCTGCAGGCCGGCTCGTCGAGCAGGGCCTGGATTTCGCTGGCTTTCATGCGCGTTCTCCAGAAGTCTGCAGACTACTCAGCAAAATGGGTGCCATCCGCCAGCTCATTGTTTTACTTGAGAATTCCTGACGGCAGGCTTGTCGGCTTTGCAACAAGCCTGCCGGAAAACTCAGATTTTCAGCAGCTTGCCGACTTTTTCCAGCAACTTGGCGCCCATGCCCTTGGCCCGCACCACTTCGTCGAGCTTGGCGTACGGCCGGGCGGCGACGATAGCTTCGGCGACGGCCTTGGAGAGCCCCTTGACCGCAGCCAGTTCGGCAGCGCTGGCGCTGTTTACCGAAACCGCTTCGGACTTTGCCGCAACCGGTTTGGCACTCGCCTTCTTTGCCGCCTTTTTTTCCACCTTCGGCGCGGCCTTCTTGGCTTCCTTGGCCGGTTTGGCCACCGGGACGACCGGCTCGACAGGGACCGTAGCCGGCAGATTGCGGTAATCGCGCGTCAGATAACCGGCCGGCGTCCACTCGCGCAGCATCACGGTCAGCGCCGCATCCGGGTTGGCGGTTACCGCCGGCACGCTGTAATGGCAGTCGTTCCAGGTCGAACCGCCGGCCAGATTGCCGAGCACCAGGCTGGCGACCGGCGTGCCGACCCAACTGCCACCGGCGTAAGGTGCAGCCAGCGCCCAGACTTCCAGCGCCAGCGTACCGCTGAGGTTTTCCGGGCTGCGCGGGCTGGCGATGCTCTCGATGGCGATATCGGCCACGCCGTCCTTCAGCTGGCAGGCGACGGCACCGTGCATCAACGGGTGGAAGAAGGTTTGTGCGGTCGGGTAGACCGACAGATCACGGACGCGGACCTGACCGTCGGCCCCCTGCGCGACCAGCGCCATGGCCATCACCTGCGGTGCACAACCAGCCGGCGGCAAGGCGGTGACGCAGGCGGCGACGTTGAACGAACCGGGCGTCGGCTGCAGCGCCAGTTCGGCAACCTTGACGCCGTTCAGTGCGCAGCCGTCGAAACCGGTAGCACTGGCCCACAGCTGCAGGGCCCACTGGCAGCCATCGGCCAGATCGGCTTCGGCCAGGCTGACGTCGGCGTTGAGATGGACGAAGTCGCCATCGAGACAGTAACCGTGGTTGAGACCCAGACCGGTAGTCTCGATCGAGGCGGAATAATTCGTCATATGCACAGGCAGCTCCGGGGGTAATTGGCCGCGCATTATAGACCGTGAATTATTGTTTTTATTCAGCTACTTGCAACATATTTTCCGCACAAATACGGTGCATGAAATCCTGATTTTGATGTCATGAATTCGACAATATCAATCGTCCTCGTCCATGTCCTTGCGCGGCACGGTGGCCGGATCGCAGATGATGCCGCGGTAGATTTCGACGCGGTCGCCCGGTCGCAGTGCGGCGTCGAGTTTGGCCAGCTTGCCGAAGACGCCTACCTTCTGGGCGCTCAGGTCGATGTGCGGAAACTGCTTGAGGATGCCGGAGCGGTCGATGGCTTCCTGCACCGTCGCCGTGTCGGGCACTTCGATGTTCAGCCAGATCTGCTGGCCGGGTTCGGAATAGGCGATACCGATCTGCATGCGGATGCTCCTCAGGCGGTGGCCGGTTGGGCGGCCGGCACACTGCGCTCGGCCAGCTTCTGATCGATGATGCGCTTGCCGGCAAGCAGGAAGCCGAGCACGGCGAACGCGCCGGGCGGCAGGATCATCAGCAGAGCACCGCCGTAGCCGGCCACTTTTACTTCCAGGAAGGCGAAGGATGGACCAAGCAGTTGCGAAGCCTGGGCGAACAGCGTGCCGGCACCGAGGAATTCGCGGATCAGGCCGATCACGGTCAGCGCACCGGTGAAACCCAGGCCCATGGCAATGCCATCGAGGGCACTGGCGACGACGCCGTTCTTCACGGCGAAGGCTTCAGCCCGGCCGAGAATGGCGCAATTGACGACGATCAGCGCGATGAACAGGCCGAGCACCTTGTACAGTTCATGCAGCCAGGCGTTGATCGCCATGTCGACGATGGTCACCAGCGTCGCGATGAGCACGACGAAAACCGGAATCCGCACCTGCGAACTGACTGTCTTGCGGATCAGCGAAACCAGGATGTTGGCCACCACCAGCACCGCCGTGGACGCCAGGCCCATGCCGAGGCCATTGGTGCCGCTCGTGGTCACCGCCATGGTCGGGCACAGCGCCAGCATCTGGGCGAAAACGACGTTCTGCTCCCAGAGGCCATCCTTGAAGATCTTTGAATTCTCGCTCATGGCCATCTCCTAACCGGTGATTTCCTGCTTGCGGGCGGCAAAGAACTCCAGCCCGCCCTTGACCGCCTTGACCACGGCGCGCGGCGTGATGGTGGCGCCGGCGAACTGGTCGAAGACCCCGTTATCCTTCTTGACGCCCCACTTCTCCGGCGCCGGCTCGGCCAGCGACTTGCCGTTGAAATCGAGCACCCAGTCGTCCTTCTTCACTTCGATCTTGTCACCCAGGCCCGGCGTTTCCGAATGCTTGAGCACGCGCACGCCGAGCGTGCGGCCATCCATATCCACCGCCATCAGCACCTGGATGTCGCCGGCGTAGCCGCGTTCGGCGACCTTGAACAGCACCGCCTTCATCTCGCTGCCGTGGCGGGCGCGATAGATCGTCACGGTTTTGCCGTCTTTTTGCAGGTCGACCGTATCTTTCAGGAAATCGTTGTCGGCCATGCCGGCGGGCAGCACTTCCGACAAAGAGTCGCGCAGGTCCTTGGCTTCGGCGGCAGCGATGGCCGGACCGGTGGCGCTGGAAACCACGGCCAGCGCCCCGCTGGCCAATAGTGCGACGACCCCGAGCAGCAGCGGCTGGTAGCCGATTTTTTCGCGAATGGTATCGAGATTCATCAGGCGTTCTCCGGAATATCGAGCGGTTTGCCTTTACGGTCGCGCCCGAGGATGCGCGGTTTGACGAAACGGTCGATGACCGGCGTCATGGCGTTCATCAGCAGCACGGCAAAGGCCATGCCCTCCGGGTAGCCGCCGAAACTGCGGATGACCCAGGTGAGGAAGCCGATGCCCAGGCCGAAGACGATCTGCCCGGTGGCGGTGTTCGGTGACGTGACGTAATCGGTGGCAATGAAGAAGGCGCCGAGCATCAGCGCCCCCGACAACAGGTGCGATTCGGCCGACAGGAAACGGCCGGGATCGACGCCATGGGCGATCGCCGCCGGAATCACCACGCCGGCCAGCACGGCCAGCGGCGCGTGCCAGGTGATGACGCGGGTGATCAGCAGGTAGAGGCCGCCACAGAGGATCAGCAACGCCGCCGATTCGCCGAAGCTGCCGGCACGCATGCCCAGCCACGACAGCGCCGGCGCCGTGCCGAGGGCTTGCGCCAGATCGATGCCGCGCGCCAGTTCGGTCTTGGCATGACCAAGCAGCGTCGCGCTGGTCATCGCATCGGGCACCGGCAGGCTGGTCAGGAAAATACGTAGGCTGGCAACGAAATCCGGCGTCGGCAGCGAACTCATCGGCAAGGGCATGACCCACAGCGTCAGCGGCAGCGGGAACGAGACCAGCAGCGCAACGCGGGCGACCATCGCCGGGTTGAAGACATTCTGACCAAGGCCACCGAAGACCTGCTTGCCGATGATGATGGCAATGAAACCACCAAGCACCGCCACCCACCACGGCGCCCACGGCGGCAAGGTCATCGCCAGCAACCAGCCGGTGAGCACGGCGGAACCATCGAGCAGCGTCGGCTTGATGCGCTGGCTACCCATCAGCTTCAGCGACAACGCCTCGAAACCGACACAGGAAAGAATGGTCAGCAGCCACAGGAAAACCGACGGCCAGCCGTACAGCCAGAACCCGTACAGCGTCGCCGGCAGCAATGCCATCTGGACGCGGAACATCGTCCGGCTGACGGAATTGCCGCCATGGGCGTGGGGGGAGGCGACTGGTTGGGCGGTGATGGAGATGGGGGTCATGGGGTGACTCCTCTTTGGGGGTTCTGAACTTGGGGGTTCTGAACTTGGGGGTTCTGAACTTGGGGGTTCCGCGCTTGAGGCGCGGGCGTACTTTCTTTTGCTTCGCCAAAAGAAAGTAGCCAAAGAAAAGGCGACCCCTGGGTCGGCGCCGGGCTGCGCCCGGTCCCTTGCGCTACTCGGCGCGCCGGGCGGCTGGCTAAACTCGCCTGCGGCTCAGACAACGCCAGCCGAAGGCCCCCGGCCCGCCTGCGTTGCTCAGCGCCTCTCAAGGGGACCCCAAAGGCGTCCGAGATCAACGGACGGCACGCTTTTTTGGGCTTTTTTGGCGGTCGACCGCAATATTCAATAAAAAAGCTTGCTGCTTGGTCTGCGACGCTTTTGGGGTCCCCATGTGAAGCGCCGAGCAACGGAGCTGCTGGCGGAAAAAGGGCGAGGACTGTCTGAGGCCCGCAGGGCCGAGTTCCGCAGCCCCCGCCAGTAGCGAGTAGCGCAGGGGAGTCGGCGTAGCCGACCGCGTAACCTGGGGTCGCCTTTTCTTTGGCTACTTTCTTTTGGCGAAGCAAAAGAAAGTATGCCCGCGCCTCAAGCGCGGAACCCCCAAGCTCAGAATAAGCGCCAAAACTCATACAACCTCCCCCTGCCCAGCAGCAGCCGTAGCCGCTGCCTTGGCCACCGCCGCAGCCTCCCGCTCGGCCTTGCGCTTGGCAGCAGCTTCCGCCTTCTCCCGCGCCTCGCGGGCCAGCCGGTCCTGGCGCTGCAAGGCCAGCTTCTTGGTTGCGTCGTTGCGCAGCTTGGCGCGATCCTGCGCCGCCAGTTCGCCCTTGGCATGGACGAAGAACTGGACCAGCGGAATTTTCGACGGGCAAACGTAGGCGCAGCAGCCGCAGGCGATGCAGTCCTTCAGCCCGAGGCCGATGGCGTCGTCGTAGGCTTCGTTGCGGATGCGGGCGCTCATTTCCAGCGGCAGCAGGCCCATCGGGCAGGCTTTCACGCAACTGCCGCAGCGGATGCACGGATTCGGTTCCTGCTCGGCGACTTCGGCGGCATCGAAAGCGAGGATGCCGCTGCTGCCCTTGACCACCGGCACGCGCCAGTGCGGAATCTGCATGCCCATCATCGGCCCGCCCATGACCCGGCGCGCCAGCCCGAGGCCGTCGCCCTTGAGGCCGCCGGCGAAGGCGATGACTTCCTCGGCCAGCGTGCCGACCCGAACCTCGATGTTGCCCGGATTGGCAGCGCAATTGCCGTTGACCGTAACAACGCGCGAAATCAGCGGCTTGCCTTCGCGGATCGCCGCGCGCACTGCCAGCGCCGTGCCGACGTTATGGACGACAACGCCGATGTCGAAGGCACGACCGTCGGCCGGTACTTCTTTTCCGGTCAACACCTGGATCAGCTGCTTTTCCGAACCCATCGGGTAACGCGCCGGCACCGGCCGGATTTCGACATTGGCGACACCGGCGGCGGCCGCCTGCATGGCCGCGATGGCTTCCGGCTTGTTGTCCTCGATGCCGACCAGCGCGACTTTGGCGCCGGTGGCGTGGAGCATGATGCGGATGCCGTCGACGATGCCGGCGGCGCTGTCGCGCATCTGCCGGTCGTCGCAGGACAGGTAAGGTTCGCACTCGCCGCCGTTCATCACCAGCGTCGTCACCTTCGACCGCGACGCGCCGGTCAGCTTCACCGCCGACGGAAACGCGGCGCCACCAAGACCGACCACGCCGGCTGCCGCAACGCGCTTGCCGATTTCGGCCGGGTCGAGGGCAAAGGGATCGTCGCAGCCGCTCAGTTCCTGCCATTCGTCCAGTCCGTCGGCTTCCAGGATGATCGCCTGCAGCGTCAGGCCGGATGGATGCGGTGCAGTGATTTCGGTGACGGCTGCGATGGTGCCCGACGTCGGTGCGTGGATCGGCGCCGACACGGCGCCTTGCGCCTCGGCGATCAGCTCGCCCTTCTTCACGCTCTGGCCGACCAGCACCACCGGCCGCGCCGGGCCGCCAAGGTGCTGCTGCAGCGGCAGATAGAGCCTGGCCGGCACCGGCATCACGCGCACCGGGCGATCGGCCGCCGGGCGCTTGTGGTCGTCGGGATGCACGCCCCAGTCGTCGCCGAGGACATGCTTGAACAGATTCATGAAACCCATGTTGGCCTCACGCGGACAGCGGTCTGGGCATGACCCAGTGTTGCAGGGTGACCGGCACCGGCTTCATCGCCAGCGCTTCGGTCGGACATTTGTCGATGCAGCTTTCGCAGCCGGTGCAGGCTTCGCGGAAGACGTTATGCACCTGCTTGGCGGCGCCGATGATGGCGTCGGTCGGACAGACCTTGCTGCACCGGCAGCAGCCGATGCACAGTTCTTCCGAGACAACGGCGATCTTCGGCCCGTCGTCGCCGAGCGCCGACAGATCGACGGTCAGCCCGAGCTTGGCGGCAATCGCCGAGGCCAGCGCCTTGCCACCGGGCGGGCAGCAGGTGGCGGCGGCGGTACCGGCGACGATGGCTTCGGCAGCGCCGGTGCAGCCCGGGAAGCCGCACTGGCCGCAGTTGGAACCGGGCATCATCGCGACCAGTTCCTCGACGACGGGATTGCCCTCGACCTTGAGGAACTTGTTGGCGATGCCGAGCGCGATGCCGAGAACGGCGCCGAGGACGGTCAGGCTGAGGATGGCGGCGATCATGGCATTCCTCCGTTAAACGTTGAGGCCCGAGAAGCCCATGAACGCCAGGGCCAGCAGGCTGATGGTGATGAAGGCGACCGGCGCGCCGGCGAAAGCGGCCGGCACGCGGGCCAGGGCGACGCGTTCGCGCAGCCCGGCGAAGATCAGCAGAACCAGCGTGAAGCCGAGCGCCGAGCCGAAGCCGTAGAGCAGGCTCTTGAACAGGCTGAACTGCTGCTGCACATTGAGCAGCGCGACGCCGAGCACGGCGCAGTTGGTGGTGATCAGCGGCAGGTAGATGCCGAGCGACTGATAGAGGCCCGGGCTGGTCTTCTTGACGAACATTTCGGTGAATTGCACCACCGAAGCAATCACCAGGATGAAGGTCAGGATGCGCAGGTAGCCGAGACCCAGCGGCTGCAGCAGCCAGTTGTCGAGCATCCACGAAGCGGCACTGGCCAGCATCAGCACGAAGGTTGTCGCCAGCCCCATGCCGAGGGCGCTGTCCACGCTCTTCGACACGCCCATCACCGGGCACAGGCCGAGGAACTTGATCAGCACCACGTTGTTTACCAGCGCGGTGGAGAGCAGCAGCAACAGGATTTCGCTCATGGTCGGAGAACTCAGGTAGGACGTCGGGTCCCTTACTGCATAAGCCGTGCCATCCCGCTTTCCGGACGCGAGCCGCCCACGGGAACCCGGTTTTGGGGTCGACACACCAAAACAGTGCATTTTCATCGTCCGATTTGTCGCAAAGGCAACAGGAAAATTGTCGATTTCCCGCCGAAACCCCGACAAACAGGGCTTTCCAGAGAAACAACAGCAAGCGGCATGAAATCTGCTTTCTCCTGAACAATGCCTTCTGAGGCCATTTACCGGAGTTTTTTCATGTCGGCCCAGCCCATCGCCCAGCCACTGACCCAGAACGACCTGAAGAGCATCCTGCCGCCCGAGGTCTACCGCCAGGCCGTCAATCAGGCTGACCTGGCCATCTCGATCACCGATCCCTCGGCCCGGATTCTCTACGCCAACGACAGCTTCAGCCGGATCACCGGCTACGGCCAGGAAGACATCATCGGCCTGAACGAGTCCATCCTCTCCAACCACACGACCCCGCGCGAGATTTACGCCGAGATGTGGTCAGCCCTGCAGGCACACCGGCCATGGTCGGGCAAGCTGCTCAACAAGCGCAAATGCGGCGACGTCTATCTGGCCGAACTGTCGATCACGCCTGTGCTCGACAACAACGGGGAAATCGTCAACTTCCTCGGCATGCACCGCGACGTTACCGAGATGCACCGTCTCGAACGCACGGTGCATAACCACAAGCAACTGATCGAATCGGTCATCGACGCATCGCCGGTCGCCTTTGCGCTGCTCGATCCGTCCGGCCGCGTCGTCCTCGACAACCAGGCTTACAAGAAGCTGGTCACCGACATGCGCGCCAAGGAGCCGGCACACCGCCTGCTCGACGCGCTCGCCCCGGAATGGTACGAAGCGCTCGCCAGCGACGCCCGGCGCTGTGAGTTCAGCAACCGCGAGATGCGCCTCGACAGCCCCCGCGGCCGCGCCCGCTGGCTGTCGGTCAGTTCCTCGATCGTCGAAATACACAACGAGGGCGCCGACAGCTATTTCAGCGCCGACGGCCAGCCCGGCCTGCTGCTGGTCATCTCCGACATCACCAACCTGCGCGAGGAACAGGAACGCGCCAAGGGCGCCGCGCTGAAAGCGTCGCTGGCCGACGAGGAACGCACCGCAGCGATCCGCGAAGGCCTGTCGGCCGCGGTGTTCCGGCTGGAAGAGCCGCTCAACGTCATGGCCTCGGCCATCGCCGTGCTGCAGCGCCGCGATCCGGCCAGCGCCGAGATGCTCAAGCACGCCCTCGAAACCAGCCGCGAACACATCGAAACGCTGCGCCAGGTCATCCCGCAAAGCCCGCAGGAGATGGTGATCAGCGTCAATCTGAATGAAATCCTGCGCGATGTGCTGGAAATCTGCACACCGCGCCTGCTCAAGGCGGGCATCACGGTCGACTGGCAACCCTCGCCGGTTTTGCCGCCACTGGCCGGGCGACCGCTGCAATTGCGCATGCTCTTCAAGGCGCTGGTCGAGAACGCGATCGAAGCAATGAACGTTAAAGGCTGGCTGCGCCGCGAACTGCAGATCACCAGCCAGGTCATCGACGACTGCATCCGCATCTCGCTGCTCGACAGCGGCCCGGGTATCCCGATCGAGTGGCGGCACAAGGCGTTCGAGCCCTTCTTCACGGCCAAAGGCGGTGTCGGCAAGCACATCGGCACCGGTCTCTCCCGCGCCCAGCAGGTCGTTGCCGATCACGGCGGCATCATCGATCTCGATGAAAGCCCATCCGGCGGCTGCGCGGCCATCGTCGAATTCCGCGTAGACGGCGATCCGATCTGAGCAGAACGAGAAAAACAATGCACGAACACCACCCCATCCAGATCGCTGACGAGTGCCCGCCCACCGGCGGCTACTGCCGAACGCACGAACTGAACATCCTGCTGCTCGCCGCCCTTTACGCGGTCAGCCGGGAGCTCAGCCGCTCACTGACCTTCAACGAATCGCTGCGCGAAGTCCTGCGCGTCCTCGATGAAGAAGCCGGCCTCGGCCGCGGCATGATCACCGTCGTTAACCCGGAGAGCGGCAATCTCACCGGCCATACCATCCACGCCTGTGCGACGCCGCCCGCCGATATCGAATACCTGCCCGGCGAAGGCCTGCTCGGCCTGCTGCTGGAACGGCCGCGGACGGTCAAGCTGGAGCGCGTCGCGGACGAACCGCGCTTCCTCAACCGGCTCGGCCTGTACCAGCCGGAACTGCCGTTCATCGCCGTGCCGATCCGCGTCGGCGGCAACCTGCAGGGCGTCCTGACGGTCCAGCCCGAGGCGCCGGAAGACGGCCTGCTCGAAGAACGCGCCCAGTTCGTCGAAATGGTCGCCAACCTGATCGGCCAGAACCTGCGGCTGGCGATGGAAGTCGCCCAGGAAAAATCGACGCTGCTCGAAGAACGCGACCTGCTCCGCCGCACCGTCCGCCACCAGCACGGCTTCGACAGCATGGTCGGGCATTCGGCAGTCATGCGCCGGGTCTTCGATCAGGCGCGGATGGTTGCCAAATGGAACACCACCGTGCTGATCCGCGGCGAAACCGGCACCGGCAAGGAACTGATTGCCAACGCCATCCATTACAACTCGCCGCGCGCGCGCAACATGCTGGTCAAACTCAACTGCGCCGCCTTGCCGGAAAACCTGCTCGAATCCGAACTCTTCGGCCACGAACGCGGCGCCTTCACCGGCGCGGTCGAAGCGCGCAAGGGACGTTTCGAACAGGCGCATGGCGGCACGCTGTTCCTCGACGAAATCGGCGAAGTCTCGCCGGCCTTCCAGGCCAAACTGCTGCGCATCCTGCAGGAAGGCGAATTCGAGCGCGTCGGCGGCAGCAAGACGATCAAGGTCGACGTCCGGATCATCGCCGCCACGCACCGCGATCTGGAAACCGCCGTCGAGATGGGCGACTTCCGCGAGGATCTGTTCTACCGGCTGAACGTCATGCCGCTGTTCCTGCCGCCGTTGCGCGAGCGGATCGAGGACATCCCGGAAATCGCCCGCCACCTGCTGACCAAGATCGGCGCCGACCAGAAACGCAAGCTGACGCTGAGCGACATGGCGCAACGCCGGCTGGCATCCCACGACTGGCCCGGCAACGTGCGCGAACTGGAAAACTGCCTGGAACGCGCCGCCGTACTCTCCGACGACGGCCGCATCGATGTCGAGCTGATCCGCTTCCCGAGTGCCCGCGAACGCGGCTCAGCCCGGCCGCTGCGCACCGGCCCGGTCCAGGGCGATTCGCCGCGTGCTGCGGTCAACGGCACGCCGGCGGCAATTTCCGAAGTCGATATCAACGACCCGGAACTGTCCGAACGCGAACGCGTCATCGCCGCACTGGAACAGGCCGGCTGGGTCCAGGCCAAGGCTGCCCGCATCCTCGGCATGACACCGCGCCAGATCGCCTATCGCATCCAGACACTGAACATCGAGGTCAAGCAGTTCTGAACGAAACCCCACTGCCGTAACATCCGGCAGGCAAAATGGCGGACTTCAGCGACAGTCCGCCATTACAAACACAGGAACACAGCATGCAGCGTTCGCCCTTCATCACCAGCGCGATCATCGAGGTCGTCTTTCTCAACATCCTCCTTTTCATCGCCGGCCTGATCGGCATGGCCACCCACGGCTGGCAGCCGCTGGACTGGCTCTGGTTTCTCTGCCTGACCGCCGTCGGCCTCGGCAGTGGCTTGTTTTACCTGCACAAGCTGCGGGTCGCCCTGACGCCGCTCAACCACATCTCCCGCGTCGCCGGCGAAATCGCCCAGGGTGTCATCGGCCAGCGCATTCCCGACACGCAGCGCAAGGACGAACTGGGCACGGTGTGCCGCCACGTCAACGCCATGCTGGAGCAGATGGAAACCTGCTTCACCAAGCAACGCGAGGCCTTGCAGGCGGCCAGCGAAAACCGTTTCGCTGACCAGATCGACAGCGCCGGCCTGCACGGCGTCTTCCGCCAGGCCGTGGACCAGGGCAACCAGTCGCTGGCCATCCTGATGCGCAACTACCACAAGGAAATGCGCAACAACCTGTTGTCCCGGCTCGGCCAGCTGAATGCCGAAAACCTGCTGAAGAACATGCGTACCAGCCAGCGCGACATGCTCGGCATCGTTGCCGCCACCGACGAACTGGCCAAACTGTCCACCGACAACGCCAGCGCCGCCCAGGAAAGCAGCACGGCCATCGCCGAAGTCGTCGGCGCGATGAACCAGCTGGTCGACAAGATCGAGGCAACCGGCCACGCCATTACCGAATTCAACGCCCACCGCGAGGAAATCGCCCGCTCGGTCAGCCTGATCGCCACCATCGCCGACCAGACCAACCTGCTCGCCCTCAATGCCGCCATCGAAGCCGCCCGGGCCGGCGAACACGGCCGCGGCTTTGCTGTCGTCGCCGACGAAGTGCGCAAGCTGGCGGAAGACTCCAAGAATGCCTCGGCGGCCATTTCCGGCATCATGAACACACTCCAGGTCGATGCCGAAAAAATGCTCGCCAACGCCGGCGAAATGCGCAACATCGCATCGGTCTCGTGCTCGACCATCGGCGATTTCGACCAGCGCTTTGCCGGCGTCGCCGACTCCTCGGTCACGGCCCTGGCCCAGATCCGCTACGTGCACGACGTCAGCTTCGCCTCACTGGCCAAGGTCGATCACTTCATCTACAAGCAGAACGGCTACATGGCCGTCAGTCGTGGCGGCGACTCGGAAAACGCGCAGGCCGTCGCGGTCAACGAACTCAACTGCCGCCTGGGCAAATGGCTGACGCAGGAAGATACCGTCGCCGTCTTTGGCAAGGTCAGCAGCTTCCGCCGCATCGCCGAACCGCACCAGCAGGTCCACGGGAACATGCATCAGGCGATGGACTACATGAGCCAGGGCTGGGAAACGGATTTCGCCGTTCAGGAAAAACTCCACGGCGCTTTCGAGCGGGTGGAAAAAGGCAGCGACGGCGTCATCGAAGCACTCGACAACATGGTCACCGAAAAACACGGCGTACACTGAGCCGCTGTCGCAAAGCCGACAATCCAAACAGAACGCAAGTTACTGAATTCATTGGAAAGACAAGCTGGCATCACCCTTGCAATGACTTGCTCATCTACAAGGAGATGCGCATGCCAAAACCGAAAAAACACGTTCTCGTCTGCGTCCAGGGCCGCCCCGCCGGCCACCCGCGCGGCTCCTGCCAGGAAAAGGGCTGCGGCCAGACCTGGCAGGCCTTCTCGGACGAATTTACTGCCCGCAACCTGTGGGCTTCCGGCTTCCATCTGACCAACACCGGCTGCCTCGGCCCCTGCCATCTCGGCACCAGCGTCATCGTCTACCCGGAAGGCACGATGTACGTCGGCGTCAAGCCGGAAGATGTCGGCACCATCATCGACGAACACCTGATGTTCGACCAACCCGTCGCGCGCCTGCTGGCGCCGGCCGACGTCTGGGCCTGAGATCATGGAAACCGTTCAATACGAAATCGGCGACATGGTCTATGCCGCCGAAGACATCTACAACGATGGCGGCATGCCCGGCGTCGATGATGAAGACGCGCTGATCGTCCCGGCCGGGGCCCGTGGCGTGGTCGTGCATTTCGGCCACACCGAGCTGAACCCGGAACAGGAAATCTACCTCGTGCGCTTCGAAAGCGGCCCCGACGACGTGCTCGGAGACCCGATCGGCGTGCTGCCCGAGGAGCTGACGCAGAATATTGCGGTCGACGCCTGAAAAATGGGAAAAATCGGCATTTTCTTCGGCACCGATACCGGCCGCACGCGGCTGGTGGCCAAGCAGATCGCCAAGAAACTCGGCGACGCTGCAGCCACCCCGGTCAATATCGGGCGCACGACGCTGGCCGATTTCCTCGCCCATGACTGCCTGATCGTCGGCAGCCCGACGCTCGGCGACGGCGAACTGCCCGGCGAATCGACCGGGCTGACCCAGCCGAGCTGGGAAGAATTCCTGCCGCAACTGGCCGGCACCGACCTGAGCGGCAAGACCATCGCCATCTTCGGCCTCGGCGACCAGAAGAAATACCCGGACGAATTCGTCGACGCCATCGGCATCCTGCACGATGCCTTCGTCGCCGGCGGCGCCCGCGTCGTCGGTCGCTGGCCGACAGCCGGCTACGAATTCAACGTCTCGCAGGCGGTCGACGGCGACGACTTCCTCGGCCTGGCCATCGACCAGCACCACCAGGCCATGCTCAGCGAAAGCCGCATCGATGCCTGGCTGGAACAGATCAAACCGGAGCTGCTGCCATGAATACCAATCCCTGGTCGCTACCCAAGGACCGCTCGCTGCGCCGGCTGCTCGTCTCGCTCGACGAGAAGGTCGGCGAAGCCTGCGATGTCAGCCCCGACGACGGCGCCGATCCGTGCATCGTCACGCTGCACCACAGCGAACTCGCCAGCCTGCGCGCCCACGTTTACCTGCACGGCCAGCGCCCCGGCACCTACGGCGTCTTCTACGAATACCCGCACCCGGTGCCCGGCATCATCGAAGCCGAAGAGAACCTGCCGCTACCGAAAGCCCTGGCCAGCCTGGCCATGCACTTCGACGCCTGACTAACTGCGGCGACGCTACTGCCTATCCCGCAAACCCCTGGATGAAATTCCCGGCGACAGCAGCGGCCAGCGGTTTGCTGAACAGATAGCCCTGGATCCACTGGCACCCGATGCGTGACACGAATTCAAGTTGCGCCTCGGTTTCCACGCCTTCAGCAACGACCTGCTTGCCCAGCTTCTGGGCGAGCAGCATGGTCATTTCGCAGATGGCTGCGTCGTTTTCATCGGTCTCGATGTCCTTCACGAAGGAACGGTCGATCTTGATGATGTCGATGGGAAACAGCTTGAGATAGGCCAGCGACGAGTAACCGGTGCCGAAATCGTCGAGCGCCAGTTTGACCCCGATATCGGCCAGTGCCTGCATCATGATGATGTTTTCTTCCGGATCGCTCATGGCCATCGATTCGGTGATTTCCAGGTGCAACTGTCCGGCGGGCAAATCAAACTTTGCCAGTACCTGCCTGACCAGCGCCGGCAGGCTTTGGTCGTGGAATTGTGCCGGGCTCAGATTCACCGACATGTGCAGATCGGCGTATCCGGCCTGGTGCCAGTATTTCAGTTGCCGGCAGGCCTCTTCAAGCACCCATTTACCCAGCGGGACGATCAGCCGGGTTTCCTCGGCCAGGGCGATGAAATCTCCGGGAAACACCAGGCCACGGGTCGGATGCTGCCAGCGCACCAGGGCTTCGAGACCGACCACACGCCGTGCACCAGGTTCGATCTGTGGCTGGTAATGCAGCACGAACTGCTCTTTTTCCAGCGCGATCTTCAGTTCATGCTCGATCGTCACACGCTCTGCCACTTCGTCGCGCATGGCTTCGATGAAGAACTGGAAATCGCTGCGCCCATTCGCCTTGGCGTGGTACATGGCGATGTCGGCGCACTTGATCAACTCGCTGATCTCGGTCGCATCGTCCGGGTAAAGACAGATCCCGATACTGGGCGAAGTGCGCAATTCAGCGCCGGCGATGGCATACGGCGCCGCCAGCTGGGTAACAACCTTGCTCGCGATCTCGGCCACCCCGTCGCCCGCCTTCTCGACGCCGGAGAGCACCACGACAAACTCGTCGCCGCCCAGACGGGCGACGATATCGCTTTCCCGGACGGACTGCTGCAAACGCCTGGCCACCTGGATCAGCAACTGGTCACCGATATTGTGGCCGAGCGTGTCGTTGATCGTCTTGAAGTGATCAAGGTCGATCAGCATGATGGCCAGCGATTTCTCGAAACGCCGGGCGAAGGCCATGCCTTGATCGAGGCGTTCGTAAAGGCTGAAACGGTTCGGTAGTCCGGTCAACACATCGTGATGGGCCAGAAAGCGGATTTTGTCCTCAGCCGCCTTGCGATCCGTGATGTCCTCGAAGGTACCGATGTAATTGACGACCTTTCCGGCACTGTCGCGCACCACGGAAATCGACAGCCGTTTGGGATAGGGCTCGCCGTTCTTGCGCCGGTCCCAAAGCTCGCCCTGCCAGTAATCATTGGTGAGCAGCGCGGCCCACATCTCCTGATACGTTTCAGGCGGCGTATTGCCAGCCGACAGCATCCGGGGGTCCTGACCGATGGCTTCTTCCTTGCTGTAGCCGGTCAGCTTCGTGAACTCCCGGTTGACGGCCAGAATCCGGTTATCGGCATCGGTAATCAGGATGGCTTCGCCGCTGCTGGAAAAAACCCGCGACATCAGGTGCAGATTGTTTTCGACCCGCTTGCGCTCGGTCATGTCGCGACCGATGCCGAGTACGCCAACCGCCCGCCCGCTCACCCCGGACATCGGCGTCTTGATGGTTTCGAGAAAAATGGGCTGCCCGCTCTCGGCATGGATCAGCCACTCCTCGTTGACCCGGGGTGTGCCCGCCGCAATAGCTTCCTTGTCCTTCTGCCGGAAAAAATCCGCCAGTTCGGCCGAGGTGAAGTCGTAATCGGTGCGCCCGATGATCTCGCATGTCGGCGCGCCAAACATGCGGCCGAACGCCTGGTTGCAAGCCAGGAAAACTCCCTCGGTATCTTTCAGCCAGACCGGGTCCGGCAGCGCATTGATCAGGGTTTCCATCTGCCCACGGCTCTCGCTGAGCTGCAGGTTGGTCAATGAAAGATGGGAAAGGTAAGAGGCGAGGCCAACGATCAGCCCCATGATCCGGCGCACCTGTTCACGGCTGAAACGGGGCATCTCGTGAATTGCCGCCAGATAGTCGGCTTGGTCATAGCCGTAACGTTCGGCCTGGGCGACGAAAAAACTGTCGTCGATCAGGTCATCGTCGTAAAAGAACTGGCCGCAATAAAGATTGCCCAGATGGGCATCGCCGACAAAAACCGGCGTCACCACATCCCACAGGCCGTTCTTGCACTTGTAATCGATGAACTCGCCTTCCTTCAGGTGGCTGGACAGGAACAGGTCGCTCTCGGTGCAGTTGATGCAGGCCCCCGGGGTCGCCCGGTGAAAATCGGTGCAGGCGCGTTGCCAGCCGGCGCTTTGCAGGATATTGCCCTGCGGATCGAGCAGCGCAGTCGGCATGCCGAGCAGGAGCGTCAGATCGTCCAGCAAGGTGCTCAGGGATTTGATATCGACCAGCGATGCCAGCGGTGCTTCCGATATCTGGTTGGGCGTCCTGTTCCGGGCCTGATCCCAAGTGATGTCGCTATTCAGGCGCCCCGGATACCACTTCACTTCGCGAACATCGTTCGGCTTGATAGAACCCATTTAAAAATATCCCCGTATCTGAATCCAGCCTCGCACCATGCGCACCGACCTTTTGCCCTGATTATAAAAGGGATATTCATCCGCCGTGCCCGCTCACCGCAAATCAAGCCAGCGCCTGCTCCAGCAACACCGCCACATGCACCGCCTCGCGCCCGCTGCCATCCCTGATCTGGTGCCGGCAGGAAAACCCGTCGGCGACGATCACGGTATCGGCGCTGGCGGCGCGCACGGCCGGGAGCAGCGCGAGTTCACCCATCCGTACCGAAACGTCGTGGTGTTCGGCTTCCAGGCCGAAGCTGCCGGACATGCCGCAGCAACTGGCGTCGACGATCTCGAATTCGAAATCCGGAATCCAGCCGAGCACCTTCTTCACCGACTTCATAGCGCCGAAGGCCTTCTGGTGGCAGTGGCCGTGCACCAAAGCGTGGCCGCCAGGGATCGGTTTGAGGGCCAGCTTCAGCCCCTTGTTGCCTTCGCGCATCAGGAATTCCTCGAACAGGAAGGCCTGTTTGGACAACTGGCCGACCTCGGGGCCGAGGCCCAGGCTGTAGAACTCGTCGCGCAGCGCCAGCAGGCAGGAGGGCTCAAGGCCGATGATCGGCGTGCCGGCAGCGAGCGCCGGGGCGAGCGCAGCCATGACCCGCTGCGCTTCCACCTTCGCCTCCTCGACCAGGCCTTGCGACAGGTAACTGCGGCCGCAGCACAGCGGGCGCTCGGGTTCGCCGTCGGTTTTTGCCGGTTCCAGCACGTCGACCGCAAAACCCGCGGCGCGCAGCACCTTGATCGCGGCGGCAGCGATTTCCGGCGTGTAGTAGTGGGTGAAGGTATCGACAAAAAGCAGCACTTTGCCGCGTTGACCGCAAAATTCCGCACTTTCGGCATGGAAACCGCCGGCAACGATCTCCGGAATCGGCCGCCGGGCCGAAATGCCGAGCCAGTACTCGGCCAGCTTCGCCACCAGCGGTGACGCGTTGCGCAGCCGCACCAGCGCCTGCAAGGTCGGCCGCCATTCGTGCAGCCAGCGCGGCAGCGCGCCGAACAGCCGGGCCCGGTGCGAAACGCCGAGGCGCTCGTTCTTCTGCGCCAGATATTCGGTCTTGATCAGCGTCATGTCGACGGCGCTCGGACATTCCTTCTTGCAGCCCTTGCACGAGACGCACAGGTCCATCGCGGCGGCGAGGTCGGGATGGGCGAACGGATCGTCGCCAAGTTCACCATTGAGCGCCGCCTTGAACGCCTTGACGCGGGCGCCGGTGGAATGCGCCGCGTCGTGCGTGATGCGGTAGCTCGGGCACATCACCCCCTTGCCTTCGCGCTGGCACTGGTGGTTGTTCATGCACACGGCCACCGCCTTGGCGTAGTTGCCGCCGGTGGCCGGAATACCGGCATAAGCGTCGCCAACACCGTAGGTGTCGTAGGCCGACCAATCGAGATGGGTTTTCATGAGTGACAGCCAAGCAAAACCGGCGCCACAAATTATTCTTTTAAAATCAATTCACTAGCAAACACCCGCCATGTCGGGATCACGACAATGCCGGCATCTAGCGGCTGAGTGGGTCGCGTTTTCCGCTGTGCTGATGGAAAACCAGCGTGAAAGCACGGCCGCTCAGGCTGCGGAAATGCAGGGCCTGCATGGCGCCGCTGAAACCACGATAGCCATGTGGCTGACCATCGGCGGTGACGAAGTCGACCTCGCCGACACCATGGTCCCGGTCGACGATCAATGCCGGCCATTCCGGCTTGCCGAAGGTACCGACCTGAACGAAGCCCACCGCCTTCTGCGCCGCCACAACGTCACGCTGACTGCCGTGAAAAAAACCGCCGCCCGCACTGAACAGCACGAACACCGCCATCAGCACAGCGAGCGCGATCCAGACGACCAGCAAGCGGCGCCGGTGGGTGCTACCGAACAGTGTGATCAGCATCCTGCCTCCGAAAGCGTGACAATTTCAGGCATTATCAATCGCAGCCCGCCCGCGCCCCAAGCGGAACGGGCATTGATAATCGTGCTGGCGAAAACTATCGTTCAGCAACACCCCGTTTATCCAGCACACCAAGGAGATTTGCGATGAAAACAAACTGGCTGCGCCGACTGGGTTTGACGAGCCTGCTCGCGTTTTCCACCCTGCCGCCTGCACACGCTCAGGCAGCCTGTCCAGGCTTGCTCGATCATCAGTTCATCAACCTGCAGGACGGCTCGCCGATGCCGCTCTGCCAATACGCCGGCAAGGTCATCCTGGTCGTCAATACAGCGAGCAAATGCGCCTTCACGTCGCAGTACGAAGGGCTGGAAAAACTCTACGCCCGACTGAAAGATCGCGGCCTGGTCGTACTCGGTTTTCCGTCAAACGACTTTGGCGAACAGGAACCGGGCAGCGATCAGCAGATCGCAGAATTCTGCCGCCTGACCTACGGCGTCGAGTTTCCGATGGTCGCCAAAACCATCGTCAAAGGGCCGGGCGCCAACGCCTTCTACCAACAACTGGCCGAGCGCACCGGCAGCACGCCGAAATGGAATTTCCACAAATACCTGATCAATCGCGACGGCAGCGAAGTCGTCGCCTACACCAGCCTGACCTCGCCCGACAGTCGGAGCTTGCTGAAGAAGATCGAGCAGTTTCTTGGTCAGCCGTGATCAGGCTAGGTGTGAGTTGTTGATGAATTTGGCGAAGGGTTGGAATCGACCCGAAGCGGTAGTTGGCTGCTTATCAAAGCGGACGCTCAACATCTGACATAACCGGCGCCGCGCGGCTTCATTGCGCAGCGCCCGCGTTGATGGATTGGTTTGGCACTACAAGTAAAGCCAGACCAGCCAAGAATTCACTTCCGATAGAGAGAGCGTGCAGTAAAAGCTCTTCAAATTCGGCGGGTGAAACAACTAGTTGATCTCCGACGTTTAGTTTTGCTCCTGTCTTACGAAGGTATTCCTCATCCACAGTTCCTCGGCGATGAACAATCAGGTGCCGATTCTGATTAAGGCGCCACGCTGTTGGTGCCGCCAATTTCTCACGAAGGCAAGAGGAATCAATAAGTGCTTCGCAGGCGCACTTGAGCGTTGGGAGGCTGCTCAGGTCGCGCTCCTCGAACAATAAGCGTCCCATTTGCTTAGATAGATCGAAGCCTCGCGAAGCCAGATCGTCGACATTCAGTTTAGGTAACTCGAATTTGCGCTTGGCACTTTGGTCTGACAGCAACTTGGTAACAAGATCAGGACGGCTATCTAAGAGCAATGTAAGTTCATCACCGACCAGCATTTCCAACGCTGACCACGCGGCCACCGTGCCTTGCAGCAATATTTCGCGTGCAACAGATTGGATTTCCGGAGTTTCATGCAAATGAAGTAGAAATCTTGCTGTTTCCAAAACCAGCGAATCGATGCCATCCTCGGATTTGGAGAACGCAACCATTTTCGAGTTGGCGATCACCCCTGCAGCTTGGTTGCGGCGAGCTTCAAGCCCACCTTCGGTTTCATTTGGTTCCCTACCTATTGACCGTGCTCGAATTCGCTCGGCCATGGAGAAACGCTGATATTGTTTGTCATGCGCCGCTTGATTTGCCAGAAGAAAAGGTGCCGCGGTTGTTTGGATCGTGGCGCTTAGCCGATCAATGAACGTTTCCGCAATGGCCCGGAATTCAAGGGGTAATAGAGGTAGGAAATCTCGAATGGCCCTAGTTTCATCCTCTAGCGAAAATGGAACGAGGAATTGCTTCGTAAGTTCATCAGTTACCAAGCGAGTTTCTGGTGTTAGCGCCACGGACAACTCCTGCCTCACGTTTGAATTCACCCGACCGCACGGCTTTTCGCGTAGCTCGGGTGGAATGATGGGTTGGGCCGCATGTTGCGCTACGCATTAAGCAATTGCATGTCGGCGAAGAATGCTTCGGCCTTATTCCAGCCAAGTAGATCGATGATCTCAAATGCCAAGCTTCGATCCTTGAATTGCCCAAATAGTGGGTCGGTGTTCGCAGCCAAATGTTCAAAGCATTTTGTTGTTGGCTCGTGAAAAGAGCCATCCTCCCAATGAAGAGCTTGGTTGCGAGCTTGCCAGATGACTTCACTTAACGGGATGCCATAAACAATCCGTCCGTCTGGGCACCCGGTGCGCTTCTTTCCGTAATGAAGTGAAATGCCCTGCTTGCCGTACTGGAGGAGGCTACCGCTAAGAGCGGCAACAGAGAATTGGCGCGCTGCTAGTCGCTGAACAATTTCGTCATATTCAGCTTTCTTGTAATAGCGATCCTTATCGACGCCGAAGTAAGTGTCCCAATGGATTGCGGTTCCAAGCCCTTCGTCGTCGAGGTCGGGGTTCATCGCCAAGAACTCTGCGCGACGGTATCCTTCATCAGTTGTGGCAGTCAGTGCCGCAAGTTCTGCGCGGGTCTCAGTCAAGACATTTTGTTCGCGATAGATTTCTGAGACCACGGTTTCTACAGCGTGGCGAATTTCGGTCAGGTAGTCGGGAATCTTCATAATTTGATGCACACGAATAATGCGACCCAACGTTGAAAATAACCGGCGCCGCGGCAAGGCAGTTGGGGAAACGACATGTGTTTCACGGCGTCCAGGTTGATCTGTTAGGCTTATGGAACTAGATTTTTGACACAATCGTAGTCGCGTCTTTCTGATTGCTGGTAGTGGGATTTCCGGGCGACTTCGTGACCACTATATGATTTTTGCAGCTTGCCACGACGGCAGCCAAGTCTTGTTTGAATTTATTGTTGTAGGCCAAGATTAGCTTGTCACAGGAAGCATATCGAACCGCTGCAAAGCAGCAGTGGATTAAATAGTCTCCCATGGAGTACATGGCAACTAACTTTCCGTTGTACTTCACGATGCACTCAAAGTCTGCGGCATTGCCGCCGAGTTGTACTTTGCTCTGTACAACTATCGCGCCCTTTGAAATGAGATCGTCATAGACCGCGTTGATGGTTGTGGTCTTTCCAGAGCTTGGGCTTCCTGACAGAAGAATGATGTCCATACGATCGTCCTGAGTAAACCTAACAGTTATTCACGAGCAGAAACGTCCAGGTCATTACTAATAATACGGACACGATTGGATCGCCCATAAGGTTATGAATGACATGGAGATTATCCGAAGCCGGTGTCCTTATCAATCAGCAATCATACGGACAGAGCCAACGTCCGCTATGCGACGCTTTCGTGAGAGACCACTCGTGGCCGATTGCCGTCCCCCCAACGATTGCCCCTCTTTAATCCCACAGCAACACTTCCCTCCCCGCCTACCCAAAACCTTCAATTCCCGTGACAATCCCGCCCTGTCCCGGAATCGACACAACAACCCTTGACCACCCCGCTCCCCGCCTACCTCACCGGCTATCCGCCAACGCTGACCGAACCGGTCGCCCGCCTGCTTGAGCAGGGGCGGCTGGGCGAGGCCTTGTTGCGGAAATATCCGCAGGCGCACGAGGTGCGTACCGATCGGGCGCTGTATGAGTACGTGCAGGGCTTGCGCGGCGAGCATCTGCGTAATGCGCCGCAGCCGAGCCGGATTGCTTTCGACGGCAAGCTGCAGTCGGTCGGCCGGGCGCTGGGTACGCATACCCGGATTGCCCGCGTGCAGGGTGGCAAGTTGAGGACCAAGCACGAAATCCACATTGCTGCGGTGTTCCGCGAAGCGCCGCCGGAATTCCTGCGCATGATCGTTGCGCATGAGCTGGCCCATCTCAAGGAGAGCGCGCACGACAAGGCTTTCTACCAGTTGTGCCGGCATATCGAGCCGGATTACCACCAGCTGGAGTTCGATGTGCGCGTCTATCTGTGCCATCTGGCGGGCGGCGGCGAGGTGCTGTGGCCGGCCCGGCGGGCCGACGGGTCTGTCTGATTTGCGACAAGCGACCCGACAAGGGTGCAGGATCGTTTTTGCATGTTGTTGATATAAAAGGATAAAACTCACTGGCACAGCGATTGCTGAAATGGCTCCGAACAGTTTTCATGGAGCCCTCATCGTGGAACTACCCGTCATCAGCAATAACGCACCGGCCGCCGAAGGTGGTGGTTGTTCATCCAGCGGTTGCGGCACAGCGCCGGATGCCCTGAGCCACCTCCCGAATCACATCCGGGCCAAGGTCCAGGACCATCCCTGCTATTCGGAAGAAGCGCACCACTACTTCGCCCGCATGCACGTTGCCGTCGCCCCGGCCTGCAACATCCAGTGCAATTACTGCAACCGCAAGTACGACTGTTCCAACGAATCCCGCCCGGGCGTCGTTTCCGAACTGCTGACGCCCGACCAGGCGATCAAGAAGGTACTCGCCGTGGCTGCCGAGATTCCGCAGATGACGGTGCTCGGCATCGCCGGACCCGGAGACCCCCTGGCCAACCCGGGCCGCACTTTCGAGACCTTCGAACAGCTGTCCGCGCGCGCCCCGGACATCAAGCTGTGCGTGTCGACCAACGGGCTGACCTTGCCCCAGTACGTCGACGAAATCGCCAAGCACAACATCGACCATGTGACGATCACCATCAACTGTGTCGATCCGGAAGTTGGCGCCAAGATCTATCCGTGGATCTTCTGGGAGAACAAACGCATCTTCGGCATCGAAGGCGCGCGGATTCTCATCGAGCAGCAGCAGAAGGGTCTGCAGATGCTGACCGACCGGGGCATCCTGGTGAAGGTCAACTCGGTGCTGATCCCGGGCGTCAATGACGAGCATCTGAAGGAAGTCTCGAAGATCGTCAAGGAAAAGGGCGCCTTCCTGCACAACGTCATGCCGCTGATTGCCGAGGCTGAACACGGTACCTACTACGGCATCATGGAGCAGCCGGAACCGACGCCGGAAATGCTGCAGGACCTGCAGGATGCCTGCGCCGGCGACATGGCGATGATGCGCCACTGCCGCCAATGCCGCGCCGATGCGGTCGGCCTGTTGGGCGAGGATCGCGGCGACGAGTTCACCCTCGACAAGATCGACGTCATGGATGTCGATTACGAAGCCGCCATGGTCCGCCGCAAGGTGGTCCACGACGAGATTCTCGAGAAGCTCGACGCCCAGCGCGGCATCGTCAAGCCGAAGGCCTCCGGCATTCCGGAAGGTTCGCGGCCGGTGCTGATGGCGGTGGCCGGCAAGAACGGGGTCGTCGCCGAGCACTTCGGCCACGCCAAGGAATTCCTGATCTACGAAGCGTCGCCAGAAGGTGTCCGCTTCATCAGCCACCGCAAGACCGAGCTGTACTGCGGCGGCATGGATGCCTGCGGCGATGGCGACATGGTCGATGCCGGCGCGACGGAATCCCTGCTTGACCGCAACATCCGCGTGCTTGAAGGCTGCGAGGTCGTGCTCTGCTCCAAGGTCGGCTACGAACCCTGGGCCAAGCTGGAAGCCGCCGGTATCGCGCCGAACGGCGAACACGCGATGGAGCCGATCGAGGATGCCGTGATGGCGGTGTACAAGGAAATCGCAGCGACCGGCAAGTTGCTTCCTGCGGTCGACAGCAAAAAGGTGGCGTAAATGGCACTGCAAATCACCGAATCCTGCGTCAATTGCTGGGCTTGCGTCGATGTCTGCCCGAACGACGCGATCTACGAGGACAAGCCGCATTTCCTGATCGATGACGGGAAATGCACCGAATGCCTCGGCGATCACGCCGACCCGCAATGTGCCGCGATCTGTCCGATCGAAATGGCCATCGTCAACGAACTGGGCGAGTTCCTGAACCCGCCCGGGTCGCTGACCGGGATTCCGATTGAAAAGCTGAAGGAATTCGGCCTGTGGAAGGATGCTGCCTGATGGCCGTCGTCACGTTTTACGAGAAACCCGGCTGCAAGGGCAACCTGCGTCAGAAGACGCTGCTTGCCGCAGCCGGCCATACCGTCCAGGCGAAAAACCTGAAAACCGAGGCGTGGACCGCAGAAAGGCTGCTCGCCTTTGTCGGCAAACTGCCAATCAACCAGTGGTTCAACCCCAGCGCGCCGGCGATCAAGAGCGGCCAGCTGGTGCCGGAGAACATCAGCTTCGAGCACGCGCTGCAACTGCTGCTGGAAAACCCGCTGCTGGTTCGCCGGCCGCTGATGGAAATCGGCGACGAACGCATGGTCGGTTTCGACCCGGCGGCCGTCGATGCCTGGATCGGGCTGAACGGCGTCGAACTGCCGGCAGGCAACATCGAGGCCTGCGTGCACGGTCCGGAAGGCCATGGCAGTTGTGGCAGCCATGCCCACGATGAGGAAGAACATGCCGGCTGCGGGACTCACTGACGGCGCAGTGGAAATTGCCCCGGGCGTCCACTGGGTGGGCGCCCTCGACCCGCATCTGCGCAGTTTCGACATCATCCTGAAAACCGCCAACGGCACCAGCTACAACAGCTACGTGGTCCGCGGCGAGAACGGCGTGGCGATCATCGACACGGTGAAGGAAAACTTCGCCGACGATTTCTTCCGTCGACTCGAATCGGTGGCCGGTTACGACGAAATCACCACCATCGTCCTCAACCACCTGGAGCCGGATCACAGCGGCGCCCTGCCCGAGTTGCTGAAACGTGCGCCGCAAGCCCGCGTCTATCTGTCCAGCCGCGCCCAGATGATGCTGAAGGCCTTGCTCAAGCCAACCGGCGGCAAGCCGCCGGAATACATCCCGGTGACCACCGACGACCAGGTCGATCTCGGCGGCCGCACGCTGCGCTTCCTGCACACGCCCTACCTGCACTGGCCGGACACGCAGTGCACCTACCTGGTCGAGGACGGCCTGCTGTTCACCGGCGACATCTTCGGCTGCCATTTCTGCGACGCCAGACTGTTCAACGATACCGTCGGCGATTTCCGCTTCTCGTTCGAGTATTACTACGCCCACATCATGCGGCCGTTCCGCGAGTACGTGCTCGACGCGGTGGCGCTGATCGAGCCGCTCGAACTCAACCTGATCGCCCCGGCGCACGGCCCGATCCTGCGCCACCAGCCGCGCGACTACGTGCATCGCTACCGCGAGCTGGCGACGCCGCGGCTGTTCAACGAGGCGCGCAGCGAAAAGACGCTGGTCGTCTTCTACATTTCCGCCTACGGCAACACCCGCCGGATGGCCGAGGCGCTGGCTGCCGGCGCCGAATCCATCGGCGGCGTGCGCGTTTCGCTGTACGACCTGGAAGGCGGCGAATCCGGCATCTTCACCGACCTGATCGAGGAAGCCGACGGCCTCGCCTTCGGCAGCCCGACGATCAACGCCGACGCCGTCAAGCCGATCTGGGACGTGCTGTCGTCGCTGACCACGGTCAACGTCAAGGGCAAGCTCGGCGCCGCCTTCGGTTCCTACGGCTGGAGCGGCGAAGCCGTCCGGCTGATCGAGGACCGCCTGCGCGGGCTGAAGCTGCGCGTGCCGGTCGAGGGCCTGCGCATCAAGCTGGTGCCTGATGCCAACGAACTCGAACAATGCCGCCAGCTGGGCGAACTGCTGGCCCGCCACCTGACCGGCCGGCTCGAACACCGCGAAGTCGACCTGGCCGCACTGGCCTGACACACAAGGAAAAATCATGCCCAAAGCAAAAGTCACCTTCCAGGATATCGGCGTCTCGGTCACCGTACCGGCCGGCACCCGGCTGATCGAAGTCTCGGAAAAGGTCGGCGCCGGCATCACCTACGGCTGCCGCGAGGGCGAATGCTGCACTTGCCTGACCAAGATCATCTCCGGCGGCGAAAACCTCGCCTCGCCGTCGGTGCTGGAAGACCAGGTGCTCAAGGACAACATGGCCCCGCGCGGCCACCGGCTGGCTTGCCAGGCCCAGATCATCGGCGGCGAAATCGTCGTCAAACCCGCATAAGACTAAAAGCACGCCCAATCCCAATCGAGAAAAACCCAATCAACCCGCTCAACCGGAGAACCCGAAAATGGCCCTCATCACCTTCACCAGTCCGATGCACAAGGACAAAACCGTTTATGCCGTCGCTGGCAGCCACACCCAGACCATCCTCGACCTGGCCAAGGAACATCACATCCCGATCGACTTCGGTTGCCAGGAAGGCAACTGCGGCACCTGTCTGGTCAAGGTCTCGTCCGTCGACGGCAAGCGCCGCCCGATGGGTGGCCCGCTCAACGTCCGCGAAGTTGCCGCGCTGACCGAACTCGGCCACATCACCAAGGCCGAGATCGAGCAGATGTACGTTGACGACATCCCGCCGACCCAGTGGCGCCTGGCCTGCCAGATGATCGTCCGCGACGAGGACATCCTGGTCGAGTATCCGAGCAAGTGATGTCATGAACGGTCCGGATCGCCTGCCCACCCGGGCAATGCTCTTCGCCGGACTGCTGGCCACGCCGGCAGTCGGCGCGGCGGCATGCGATCCGAATCGTCCGCTGCTCGCCAGCATCGTCGCCGGCCAGGCTGACGGTGCCGGCTGCCTGCCCGCCGACCTCGGCCTGGGCGAAGCGCGCTGCACGGCAATGCTGGCCGTTTTTTTCCCCGGCCAGACGGTTGACCGCAGAAATACGCCGGCGGTCGATCTGCCCGAATTCGAGGAACTGCAGCGCCTGCTGCTCGACCATCGCGCCGGCCTGCACGAATCCGAACTGTGGGTCGTCGACATCCTGACCACGGCTTGCGTCGGCATGGATCATCTGTGGCAGGACCTCGGTTTCACCGGCCGCGATGAACTGACCCGCCTGATGCAGGTCAATTTCCCGACGCTGGCTGCGGCCAACACCGGCGACATGAAATGGAAGAAATTCCTCTATCGCCAGTTCTGTTCACGGGAAGGCATCTACGTCTGTCCCGCCCCCTCCTGCGGGGTTTGCAAGGATTACGCCAAATGTTTTGGACCGGAGAACTGATCGCCCGCAGCGCGCCCGTCCGGCGCCGCGCCACCCCGGAACGCTCGCCGCTGGTCGAGCGCGCCGTCGCCGCCTATGTCGGCCTGGCGATCGGCGATGCACTCGGCGCCACTGTCGAATTCATGACGCCCAAGGAAATCCGCGCCCAGTACGGCGTCCATGAAGACATCGTCGGCGGTGGCTGGCTGCGCCTGAAGGCCGGCCAGGTCACCGACGACACGACGATGGCCCTGGCCCTGGGCGAATCGATCCTCGGTGCCGGCCGCGTCGATGCCCTGGCCGCCGCCGACGCCTTCGACGCCTGGATGCGCGCCAAACCGGTCGATATCGGCAATACCGTCCGGCGCAACCTGGTGACTTTCCGGAAAACCGGCGATCCGCGCGCACCGGCATCCGAGCACGATGCCGGCAACGGTGCTGCGATGCGCATTTTGCCGGTGGCGCTGGCCTGCTGCGGTCAACCGCCCGCCGCAACCATTTTTGCCTGCCGTGCCCAGGCCCACGTCACGCATCACAACCCGCTGTCTGATGCAGCCTGCGAAACCCTGGCCTTCATGGTCCAGGATTTCCTCGCCGGGCGCAGCCCGCTCGATGTCGAGCGCGAACGCCTCGGCCCGCTGGTTGCCGAGCATCCGGTCTTCGCCTGGGACCGCAAGCACAGCGAGAATCCCAGCGGCTATGTGGTGGACACGCTGCAGGCGGTATTCCAGTCGCTGTTCGCCACCGAATGCTTCGAGGACTGCCTGATCGACGTCGTCAATCGCGGCGGCGATGCCGACACCACCGGCGCCATCGCCGGCATGCTCGCCGGCGCCCGCTACGGCCTAGCCGGCATCCCCCGACGCTGGCTGCGCGGCGTGGATGAGCTGACCCGGGTGCGCTGCGAAAAGCAGGCGGAAGCGCTGATCCGGCTGTCCGGCGCGGAAGGCTGACAAGGCGCTGCTGCGGGCGGTGACATCAGCCCGCGAATCGGGTTAAATTCGCGCGCCGCGCCATAAACATCAACACCTTCCTCTCAGCCCGCCTATCCTCAGGCCATGGTCAAACACATCCAGATCCGTCGCCTACAGGACGACCAGCGCGTCTTCATCGACATGCCGGACAGCCCGGACAACCCCTGCCTTTCCTGCGGCGCCTGTTGCACCCACTTCCGGGTTTCCTTCTATTGCGGCGAACTGTCCGACGGCTCCGGCGGCACCGTACCCGTCGAACTGACCAGCAAGGTCAACGCCCTGATGGCTTGCATGAAAGGCACCGAGAACGGTGGCAAACCCTGCATCGCCTTGCGCGGCACGCCTGGCCAGTCGGGCATCGGGTGCGCCATCTATCCCAATCGCCCATCGCCATGTCGCGAATTCGCCGCCTGGCTGGACGACGGCACACCCAATCCGGAGTGCCAGCGCGTGCGCGCCGCCATCGGCCTGGCGCCGCTCGAAGCCCGGCCCCGGGACTGAGCCGCCGGCGAACCACAGGCGGATACGCACTGTTGCAAACCGTTACTTGAACTCGTCCGGCCGCATCCCTATCCTGTGACTCATGTGCTGAACAGACATCAGCCCTGACGGTCACCCCCTCCCCCGACCCCCGACCGTCCAGAAAGCCTCGTACTCCCCCCGGTACGGGGCTTTCGCCTTTCTGGCCACTGCGTTTATGCTGGTCGCTGTTGATATCCGGCAAGGCAACAATGGCAAGACGAAAAAAGAAAAAGGCAGTGCGCGTCATCCACCTCTCGGCCGGCCCCTTGCCTGCACGTTTCAGCGCAGCCGCCGCCGGCCGCTGCCTAGCATTCAGCGACGCCAGCCGGCAACAGCACGGTGGACTGGCGGTCGTTCTCTACCCGGCGGATGGCAGTGCGGCGAAGGTTGTCACGCGCAGCGTCGCCGTCGAAGGCAGCAACGAACTGGAACTGCGCGCCGCCTTGCTGGCACTGGAACAGGCCGCCGTACATTTCCCCGGCGTGCCATTGGCGCTGTTTTCCGACAATCAGGATGCGGTGTTGCGCCTGAACCGCGCGCTGACCCTCGGGCTCAACCAGGACCCCGGACTGGCGGCCCGCTTGCCCGGCGCCAGCGGAATTTCTGCGGTCGACACGATAATTCGCTGGATTCCCGGCCACTCAAGCTGCCGCGGCAATGCGGAGGCCGACCACCACGCCCGCCAGGCGGCGATCTAGCTGGCCAGTGCGTGGGCCAGGGTTTTCATCGCCGCCAGTGGCGGCGCTTCGCGCAGGCTGATCATCCCGGTCGGCACACAGGCGATCTCCGGCGGCACCGTCTCGACCACCAGATCGGCGGCATGCAGCGACTGTTCGACGACACGGCGCGGCATCAGCGTCCAGCCGAGGCCGACCGCGACGCAGCCGAGTATGCCTTCGAGCGTGCCGAACTCCATGGCATCGAAGATCGCGTAGCCCTGGCTGCGTTGCCAGGCCAGTGCCCGCGCCCGGTAGGCGCAACCTTCGCGGAACAGGATCAACGGTTGCAGCAACGGGTCGCTGCCGATGGCGTGGACCTGCACCAGTTCTTCGACGACCAGTTCCTCGAACAGCAATTCCGGATGCACCACCGGTCCGGCAACGAACGCGCAGTCGAGCTTGTGCTGGATCACCCGCTCCGCGAGCGCGACGCTGGTATCGGTGAACACCCGTAGTTCCATCCCGGGATGCCCGGCGCGCACCGCTTTCAGCGCCCGTGGCAGATGCAGCGCGGCAAAGGTTTCCATCGCCCCGATGCGCAATTCGCCGCTGCTCTCGCCGACCTGGCGCACCGCAGCCGCCGTCTGCCGCTCCAGCATCAGCATGCGCCGGGTGTAATCGAGCAGGACACGCCCTGATGGCGCCAGTTCCAGCCCCCGCCCTTTGCGGAAAAAGAGTTCGGCGCCGAGTTCTTCCTCCAATCGGCGGATGCGTCCGGTGACATTGGACTGCACGGTGTTGAGCTTGCGCGACGCGGCCAGGATGCCGCCCTCCTCGACCACCGCCTGAAAGGTTCTGAGCGCCAGCAACTCCATACCAATCTCCAAAATAGAACGATTGCTTCTTGATAAATCAATTGATGAGATAGCTTAGCGCGTTTATCGTTGCTTCACCAACAAAAACAAGGAGACAACAATGCACGAACAGAGAGAACGCATGCGCGTGTTGAGCGCCGGCATCTTCAGCCTGCTGCTGGCGCTGGGGGTGGCCCGTTTCGCCTATACCCCGCTGCTGCCGCTGATGCAGCAACAGGCCGGGCTGGGCATCGCCGATGCCGGCTGGCTGGCGGCGATCAATTACGGCGGCTATCTGTGCGGTGCGCTGCTCGCGTCGCTGATCAGCGATCTGGTACTGAAGGACCGCCTGTACCGTCTCGGCATGCTGCTGGCCATCGCCAGCACCGTCGTCATGGGCCTGACCACCGACGTCACGATCTGGGCGCTGTCGCGTTTCGTCGCCGGCATGAGCAGCGCGGCGGCCATGTTGTTCGGCACCGGCCTGATCCTGAACTGGCTGATCCGCCACAATCACCGCAGTGAACTGGGCATCCATTTCGCCGGCATCGGCCTCGGCATCGCCGGTTGCGCCGCTGCCGTCGAGTTGATGCATCACTGGCTGGACTGGCGCGAGCAGTGGTTCGCCCTGAGCGCACTCGGCTGCCTGCTGGCGATTCCGGCACTGCGCTGGCTGCCGCCGCCAGACACCAGCGGTCTGACACGCAGTGGCGAGAAGATGGAGGACAATCCGCCGTCAGCATTGTTCATGCGCCTGTTCATGGCCGCCTACTTCTGTGCCGGCGTCGGCTACGTCATCAGCGCCACCTTCATCGTCGCCATCGTCGACCGCCTGCCCGGCCTGTCCGGCAGCGGCACGCTGGTCTTCCTCGCCCTCGGGCTGTCGGCTGCCCCGGCCTGCATCATCTGGGACTTCATCGCCCGCCGTACCGGCGAGATGAATGCGCTGATCCTGGCTGCCGGCCTGCAGATCGTCGGCATCCTGCTGCCCCTGAGCGGCGGCATCATCGGCGCGCTGGCCGGTGCCATGCTGTTCGGCGGCACCTTCATCGGCATGGTCAGCCTGGTATTGACGATGGCCGGTCGTTACTACCCGACCCGGCCGGCCAAGATGATGGGCAAAATGACCTTGTCCTACGGCGCAGCGCAGATTCTCGGCCCAGCCATCACCGGCTGGCTGGCCGCCGGTCGCGCCGGTGATTACGCCATCGGCCTTTACCTGGCGGCGGGCGTGATGCTGGTGGGAACGCTGTTGCTGCTGGTGCTCAAGCTGGTGCAGCAGCGCGACGCCATGGCCGACGCCGCACTGGCAACCTGATCCCCCGGCGCTGAAGATCCTTCAGCGCTGGCGGGCTGCAACCAGTTCGGGAATGCGCTCGGCCGGCACCGCGGGACTGCAGTAGAAGCCCTGGTACTCGTTGCAGTTGTGGCGCTTCAGGAATTCCAGCTGCTCCACGGTTTCGACGCCCTCGGCAATGACCTTGTGTTCGAGTTCGCTGGCAATGCCGATGACCATGCGCACGATGGCTGCATCGTTGCTGTTGCGTTCGAGATCGCGGACGAAGGCGCGGTCGATCTTGATCTTGTCGATCGGGAAACGCTTCAGGTACGACAGGCTTGAATAGCCGGTCCCGAAATCGTCGATCGACAGGCTGACACCGATCGCCTTCAGCGCCTGCATCAGCTGGATGACCCGCTCGGGGTCCTCGACGATGACACTCTCGGTGATTTCCAGCTCCAGATAACGGGCTGCCAGCCCGGACATGTCGAGCGCATTCTTCACCATCGCCACCACATCGACACCGTGAAACTGCACGGCGGACAGGTTGACCGCCATCACTTTCGGCGGCATGCCGGCATCCTGCCAGGCCTTGTTCTGCCGGCAGGCCTCCTCCAGGACCCAGACGCCAATCGGCAGGATCAGCCGGCTTTCCTCGGCAATCGGGATGAACTTCACCGGGGAAACCATGCCGAGTTCCGGATGGAACCAGCGCAACAGGCTTTCGAAACCGACGATCTCGCCGCTATCCAGATCGACCTGCGGCTGATAATGCAGTTCCAGTTCGCCACGGGTCAGCGCACCGCGCAAATCGCTCTCCAGACGCAAACGCTCGGCCATGCGCACGTTCATGTCGGCCGCGAAGAAACGGAAACGGTTCTGGCCGGTCGAGGACCTAGCATGGTGCAAGGCGGCATCGGCATTGCGCAGCAGCGTGGCGACATCGCCACCATCCTCGAACAGGCAACAGATGCCGGCACAGGCGGTGAGGACGACATCGCTGCCTTCGATGGCAACCGGGCGGGCGAGGTTGTCCAGCAACTTGCGGGCAACCACTTCACCGGTTTTTGGATTGCCGCCCTGCAGCACCAGCACACCGAACTGGTCGCCGCCCAGGCGCCCGAGCGCGTCGCCGTCGCGCAGCGAACGGCTCAGTCGCACGCCCATCCGGCGCAACACGGCATCACCGGCAGCGTGGCCGAAGGCATCGTTGATCCGACTGAGCTGGTCGTCAAGATCGATGACGATCAGGACTCCCTGCCTGCCGGCTGCCAGCCATTCGCCCATCAGCCGGGCAAAGCCCTGGCGATTCGGCAACTCCGTCAGTTGATCGAAATGCGTCAGCGACTCGATGCGGGCTTCGGCCGCCTTGCGCTCGCTCAGGTCGGCGACGAATACCGACCAGTTGACCACTTCACCGGCATCGTTGCGAATTGCGCTGATATTGCAGCTGATCGGCAACGGAGTGCCGTCCTTGCGCGTTGCTCTCAACTCGCCCTGCCAGCGCCCCTGCTCCTCCAGCACATGCACGATCGCCTCCAGCGTCGCGGCATCCTCGAAACTCTCGACAATGAAACGCGGCAAACGCCCCTGCATATCGGCCAGTTCATAGCCGCTCATCGTCGTGACGGCCTGATTCAGCGTCAGCACCCGGCGCTCCTTGTCGAGAATCAGCACGGCATCGCTGGCATGGTCAAAAAAGTGCGTGATCAGCCGCTGCCGCTCTTCCGCCTCGAAACGCTCACTCATGTCCCAGGCGACGCCGGCCAGACCGCGTGCCTCCCCGGCATCGCCATAGACCGGTACACGCAGGAACTCGAAGGGACGCGACTGCCCCTTCAGTTGCAGCCAGACCAGCTGGCGCACCGGTGCCCCCTTGCGATAGACCTCAAGCTGCCCTTCACGCAGGCGCTTCGCTTCCTCGGGAGAAAAAAGATCATCGCCCGTACTGCCGACAATCCGGTCCATCGCCAAGCCGCGGTAGCGACAAAAGGCTTCGTTGACTGCCAGAAAACGTCCGTCGTTGTCGAGCAACCACGCGGGATCGGGAATCGAGTCGAGCAGAGCCCGGGACTCGCGGGATTTTTCGGCAAACGCCCGGCTCATCTTTTCGGCCAGCGCTTCGGCCTGGCGGTAGCCACGGCTCCACGAACGCATCAAGGCGATCAGCGCGACCAGCAGGACCAGGCCAAGGACACCGTAGATCATTGCGCGGCGTTGCCACTCCCGCAGGACGTCCTGCTCGGCCAGCCCGACGGTGAAGATGAACGGAAAGCCTTCGACTTCGCGGTAGACGAATACCCTCGATTCACCATCGAGTTCCCCGGGACGACGGAAGCTGCCGGCTGTTTCACCGGCCAGCAGGCGGTCCGGGATCACGCTGTTGTCCAGGCGCCGCACCTGCTGGCCCGGAATGCGAGGCCATCGGGCAAAGAGTTGGAGATCCCGGCTCCACAAGGCAACGGCACCATTACGTCCGACATCCAGCGCCTGGTAGTAGCGCTCGAAATAGTCGGCACGCAGCGTCCCCAGCACGACGCCGGCAAAGCGCCCGTCACGATCCTCGAGGCGCCGGGCGAAAGCGATCACCACATCGCCGGTAACGCGGGAAACGATGGGCGAAGAAACCACCAGCCCGGCATCCGGATCATCACGCAGACGGATGAAATAAGGACGATCGGCAATATTGACGTCAGCCAGGACGCCGCTGGCATCGTAGAGATAGCGGCCTTCCGGATCAGCCACCCGAAAACTGTGCGTTTCGGGGAAATGCATCATGTAGCGCTGCAACACAGATTCCACGACGGGGCGTGGCTGGCGCTCGGCCACCGCGTACTGGAAGCGTTCGACAAAGTCGGAAAGATAGTGGTCGATCTGGCGAACCGAACCATGGAAATGCCCTTCGAGCAATTTGGTCAAGGTTCCGCCCAGCTGTTCAGCCGCCTGCAGTTCCCGCTCGCGCGACTGGTGCAGATCCAGTCCGACCCAGCCGAAGAGTCCGAGAAAAACCGCCGTGACGAAGAACGCCCCGAAACGCCATGACCACTTCGCCGCCATCTGCCCCCCTGCAATCTATAGAAGTTGCTATTTTTTGCAGTTTAGCATGCAGAATTCCGCCCAAACGTCATCAAAGGAGGCGTAGCGGGGATTTTTGTCAGGCTTGTTGCGCGCCCTTCAGTCGCGCCGCCAGCGCGGCATCCATGGTCGCCAGATGGGTGGCGAACCAGTCGGGCAATGCCCTGACATAGTCACGCGCCAGGGTCAGACGACCGGCGGCGACGCTGCGGCCGAAATGTGCCAGTTCGCCAAGCACACGCAAATGCTCGCTGTTGTGCTCGCCGATGGCCGGAAAGCGGCAGGCCTTCATCAATCGGCCCTCATGCTCGAAATGCAAACGGGTGTGTTCGCGCAATTGTGCGAACAACCCGGGAAATTCGTCATCGGACGCCACCAGCAGGGCATCGGCCATGGCGACGAATTCCCGGTGGGTGGCGTCCATGTCCGCCACCCCGAGCGAATAACGCTCATCCCATGGCATCAGATGGCGCCGTGGTTTTCGCGCTTGTTGGCGTTGGTCTTGGTCAACGCCTCTGCGATCGCCACTTCGGGATACTTGAACTTGTTGTCCTTCAGGGCCTTGTACAGCGTCAGCACCTTGTCGGCAGCGCTCATGCCCTTGAAGTCACCCTTGTCCAGCGCGACGATGTCACACAGTTCGTTCCACACCATGCCCTGAACCATCGGGATGAAGATGACCGGAGCGCCATTGACCATGGAAACGAAGGGATTGTCGATGTTGACCGTATACAGCACGACGCTGGTACCGGGCTTGATGTCGGCGCCGTACTTGTCGAGCAGGGCCGGGAAATACTGCAGTTCGTCGAGCGAACCGGAGAGCAGCTTCAGTTCGTCGCCGGCGGTCAGCAGGATGGCCTGCTTCATGACTTCCTGCGGCGGCTTGCGACGTCCATGCGCATCCGCCACTTCACCTTCCTTCAGAACCAGTTCGCCACGATAGGCGACCCAGCCGGCGTCGCTGGCGGCTTCCTTGAAGTTGGCGTTGAAAAAGAGCGATTCGTAACGATCCATCAGCATTTTGCTTTTCCTTCCCTGAGTAGAAATATTGTTCGTACCCGGGTCTAGCAATTTCCTTGCCGTACTGAAAACCCAGCAAAAATGCGGGTCGACCGCAGAATTCCTGGCCGGATTGTCGGTTTCCGGACAAAGGAAATGTCGGCGTGATCGAGGACAGGCTGACGACAAAATCCTCAGACAAAGCGCATAATCCAGATCAATAAACAACAAGACACCGAACAGATCGGCCTCTCATGAACTACCGCGACGGGCTTCTCCGCTTGATGGCAATCACCCTGGCAGCAATGCCGCTGGCGCATGCCGAATCGCAAGCGGGGGGCAATCCGTGGCCGGCACTCCAGATCAAGGGTTTCGGTACGGTCGGCATCGCCCGCTCCGACGATGCCGACGCGGAATTCGTCCGCGACCTGTCGCAACCGGATGGACTGGGCAAGCACTGGAGCGGCAAGGTTGACTCGATGCTTGGCCTGCAGGCCAACCTGACGCTGAATGCCCGAACCGCCGCCGTCATCCAGGGTATCGCCCGTTACCGCTACGACGGCAGCTGGCGTCCCGAACTGAACTGGGCCTTCCTGCGCCATGACCTGACCCCGGATTTCACCGTGCGCCTCGGACGCATGGGCACCGAGTTCTACATGCAGGCCGATTCACGGATGGTCGGTTACGCCAATCTGGCGGTCCGTCCCTCTGCCGATTACTTCGGCCCGATCGTGGTGTCGTTCTTCGATGGCATCGATGCCAGCATGACCACCGACACCGGCGCCGGCCTGCTGCGCGGCAAGGTCTTTGCCGGCTGGGCTGGGGAAAAAACGCCGTTCGTCAAACCCTATACCTGGGATCTGCGCGGCTCGCGCATGTTTGGCGGTCACCTCGATTACATCAATGGCCCCTGGCAATTCCGTATCGGCCGCTCGCAAATCCGTTTCAAGCATCAGCAACCGCTCAATGAAGCCGCACGCCAGGCCGGCTTTCCGATCGACATCCTCGCCGCCGCGCCGGAATTGTCGATCGTCGGCCGCCATGGCACCTACGATTCGCTGGGTTTCGCGTACGACGAAGGGCGTCTGCAGGTCCAGGGCCAGATCAGCCACATCCGCTACGACACCTCGGCCTATGAAGACACCACCTCCGGCTACCTGATTGCCGCCTACCGCATCGGCCAGACCACGCCCTACCTGGGTTATTCGCGTACCCGTTCGAGTTCGGCAAGACTGAGCACCCCCATGCCGCCGCTGATCGCTGCCGGCATCCGCGATTTCATTGACCAGACTCACGCCGATCAGGCAACCGTCAGCCTCGGCGCACGCTGGGATTTCATGCAGAACATGGCACTGAAAGCCCAACTGGACATGATCAGGGGGGAACGCGATTCGCGCTTCCCGATGCGCAATGCCAACCGCGACTGGGACGGCCGCATGAACCTCTTCAGTCTGGCGCTGGATTTCATCTTCTGAGCCAGGCATGCGGCCCGCAACCTGCGCCCTCCTGATCCTGGCGCTGCTGACAGGCAGCGGTGCACAGGCCGACCCGGTGGTGGTGGTGCCCGCCCGCCTGGGCGTGGAAAAGCTCAGCCACGAAGAGGTCACCAATATCTTCATGGGGCGCTTCCGCGCCCTGCCGTCCGGTGCCCCGGCACTGCCGATCGACCAGCCTCCCGGCAGCCCGCTGCGCACCTTGTTTTACCAGCGCCTGGTCAACAAAGACCAGGCCAGCATCAACGCCTACTGGAGCCGCCTGCACTTTTCCGGCAAGGCAACGCCGCCGCTGCAGGCAAGCAGTGAAACACAGGTGATCCAGCAGTTGCTGACCCGCCCAGGCGCCATCGCCTATCTCGAACGCAGCCAGGTCGACGCGCGGCTGCGCATCGTCTTCGAGTTTCCGCCGTGAGGCAGCGATGAGACACCTGTTCATCCGCGACGGCATCCTGCTCCGTTCGATCCTGGTGACCATCCTCGCCTTCGTGCTGGTCGGCATCGCCACCGTTGCCTACACCATGCAAATCGCCCGGGAACAGGCCGAGCAGCAATCGCGGGTGCGTCTCGAACAATTGCTGGACACCGTGCAGAGCACCCTGCGCGTGGCCTGTTTCGTCAAGGACCGCGAACTCGCCCGGGAAGTTGCCAGCGGCCTGCTGAGCAATACCGAAGTACTGCGCGTGACCATCCACGAGAATGGCCAGATCCTGGCCGACGTCCAGCGTGGCAACGCCAGCCCGATCTCAGGCAACGAACCGCGCGGCAGTCTGATGCGCACCATCCATTCGCCGTTCATCGAAAGCGACGTGATCGGCCGCATACATCTGACCCCGGACCCGGCGGTCATCGAAGGCCGGATCCGCGACGACATCATCGACCGCACGCTGCAACTGGCCTGGCAACTGGCGCTGATCGCCGGCGCCATGGTCGTCACGCTGCTGGCCTTCATCATTCATCCGATCAGCGCAATGTCGCGCAACCTGCACCGGATGGACCCGACAGCAGGCGATCGCCTGCCGGTCCCGCCCGGCCATGGCAATACCGAAATCGGCCGCCTAGCCGGCGACGTCAACGCCCTGGCCACCCGCCTGGTGCAGGCGCTGGAAGAGGAACACGCATTGCGCCTGCGGGGCGAACTGGACGAACAGAAATACCACGCCATCTTCAACAACGCCGAAAGCGGCATCTTCATCGTCGAACGCGGCGGCCGGATCGCTTCCTGGAACCCGGCCCTGGCCCGCCTTCTCGGCATCGCCGGCGCCGAGGAATTTGCCGGTGAACTGCAGTTGACCGCACTATCCTGGGAAAAACCCGAAGCCGTCGGCGAATTGATTGCCGGCGTCTTCGCGACAAAAATGCCGGCCACACTGGACGCCCTGCTGCTGCGGCCGGCGCACGCGCACCGCTGGCTCAACCTGGTGCTCAGCCCGGTCGGCAACGACATCCTGCAGGGGGTTGCCCACGATGTTTCCGCCCTGAAGGAAGCGGAAGCCGCGGCCCGCCGCCAGGCGATGACCGACCCACTGACCGGCCTGGCCAACCGGGCCAGCCTGGAACAGCAGTTGCAGAGCCGGATCAGGCAACATCACCAGCATCCGGGAAGCGGCTTCACGCTGCTCCATGTCGATCTCGACAAGTTCAGGCTGATCACCGAAGGCGTCGGCGTACCCGCTGGCGACGAGATACTGCGTGCCATTGCCGGGCGCCTGAGCGCGACGGTGAAGAGCAACGACACACTGGCCCGTCTGTCGGCCGACATCTTTGCCGTGATGCTGCAGAACCTGAATGACGATGAAACCATCGACAAGGTCATCGAACGCCTCACCGGATCGCTGCGCCAGCCCTACCTGATTGACGGTTCGCCGATACAGCTCACCGCGAGTATCGGCATCACGCTGTTTCCCAGCGACGGCAGCGATGCCCCCAGCCTGCTGCGTCATGCCGAACTGGCCTGCGACAAGGCCAAGGCCAGCGGTGGCAACCAGTCCGCATTCTTCGATCCGACGCTGGCTGAAGCTGCAGAACAGCGCCGGCACATGGAAAACGATTTGCGCCAGGCCGTCCGCGAGCAGCAGTTCGTACTCTATTACCAGCCGATTGCCGAACTGGCGAATCACCGCGTTGCCGGCGCCGAAGCGCTGATCCGCTGGCGCCACCCGGAGCGCGGACTGATCCCGCCGGACCATTTCATCCCGATCGTCGAGCAATCCGGCCTGATCAACGAAATCGGCCTGTGGGTGCTGGAAACCGCCTGCGCCCAGCTGGCCGCCTGGCAGGCAGCGGGCAGCACGCACTATCTGTCGATCAATGTTTCCGGGCGACAGATACCGCATGGGCTGCCACCAGCCGCCATCGCCGATGCACTGGCCCGCCACGGCGTCGAGCCCGGGCGACTGGCGGTGGAAATCACCGAGGGCATCCTGCTCAACAATATCAGCGAGGCCCAGTCGTGGCTGCATGCCGTCCAGCAACTCGGCATTCCCGTCTATCTCGACGACTTCGGCACCGGCTATTCGTCGCTTTCCTACCTGAAGCGTTTTCCGCTCGATACGCTGAAGATCGACCGCGCTTTCGTACAGGACATGCAGCCGGGAAACAGTGAGCACTCACTGGTTGAAGCCATCATCGCCATGGCGCGCAGCCTGGGCCTGAAGGTTGTTGCAGAAGGCGTGGAAAATGCTGCACAAATGAAGATGCTGGGCGCCATGGGCTGCCATTACGGCCAGGGCTATTTCCTCTCGCGACCAATGCCGGCCGACGAATTTGCCGAATCGGCAAAAGACATCGACCGTCGCCTGGCCATGCCGGACGACGGTCGATAGCGGATCAGGCTGCGACCGCCGCGCCGATGAACTCGAAGATGTCGGCGTCGATGATTTCCAGGCCGATCTTCTTGCAGTAGCGCTTTTCCTTCGCCGTCGGTTCGGCAATGAACACCCAGCCAACCGGCTCGGCCGCCGAGTAGATCATGTCGGCCATGACCATGCGCTCGGTGTCGCGGTTCAGGCGCATGCCCATCAGCAGGTACTGCTTGCCTTTGCGCAGTTCCTTGACCTCCGGCGGGATCGAGAAACCGCCCATCAGTTCGGTGATGAAATCGACGTAGTCGGCATCGGAGGCGATGTAGTCGCCTTCCGGCAGCGGCGTACCCATCGGCTTGAACAGCACGGGCTTGCTGACATCGATGGTTTCAGCGCGCTGGTAAGCGCTGCCGTCCCAGGCAAAAATCTTGTAACGGAAGGCCGTTCCGGCAATCCGGGCAATACCGACGATCAGGTTATGCGGGATTGCGGCGTAGGAAGCCTGCAATTGCGTATCGCGATTGATGTCGATGACGTAAGCGGGCGAAATCGCCTGCAACCAGTCGTGGAACGCAGCCCGCGTCCATTTCGTTTCACCGTAGGTGCGATTGAGGAACTTGGTCACCGACGTCCGACCACGCTTGAGTTCGACATTCATCGCCGCACGCGGAAATTCGTACATCAGTTTGGGCGCCATCGGCTTGCCGTCGTTCATCGCGATGATCAGCGAATCGCTGTCGGCGGGAATCAGAGCGCCGGTCGCCACGTTCTTCACATCGGCAAGTACACCCGGTCCAAGGTAAGGAACGATGCTGCCGTCCTTGAGGCCGGCCAGCAGTTTTGCACGCAGTTCGGGGGTCATGTTTTTTGCTCTTGAGTTGGGGTGGCCCCTGTCAATGCAAAATCCAGGCCTGTTGCCATGGCTTGCGGAAACAGGCACTCCGGGACGAGCCAGGACGTCACTGTCAGCTTTCCGACAAGCCGTTATGGAACATTTTCCCCCACCCGGGATCCATGCCTGCTCTGGCGATATCGTGTTTTTGAAATAGACAAACCGACGGCATAAGTGCAATATAGGCAAAAAAACGATTTACTGACAAATACTACAAATACAATAAAACTCTGTCATCGACATCCTGGAGGAAAGGTTGGTCCAATGACGACAAAAGAACGTCCCACGATATTGGTGGTGGACGACACGCCGGACAATCTGGCAGTCGTTGGCGGCATTCTCGACGGCGAGTATCGCGTCCGGGTTGCCAATTCAGGCGAGCGCGCACTGAAGGTCGCAAGTAGCGAGCCGCGCCCCGAACTGATCCTGCTCGACATCATGATGCCCGGCATGGACGGCTACCAGACACTAGAGCAACTGCGGGCTAATCCAGCCAGCCGGGATATCCCGGTCATTTTCGTCACCGCCATGGACGCCGACAACGACGAAGCCGTCGGCCTGCAGATGGGCGCTGTCGATTACGTGACCAAACCGATCAAGCCGGCCATCCTGCTGGCCAGAATCCGCACGCAACTGGAACTGAAGGCCAGCCGCGATCACCTCGCCCGACAGAACGAAATCCTCGAGGCACGGGTCACCCGGCGCACCCGTGAAGTCGAGCTGATCAAGGATGTCGGCATGCATGCGCTGGCCACGCTGGCCGAAAAACGCGACAACGAAACCGGCAACCACCTGCTGCGCACCCGTGGTTACATCGAGGTCCTGATGGCCGACCTGGCCGAGCACCCCGGCTTTGCCGGTCAACTCGCGCCGGCACAACAGATCCTGATTGCCAAGGCGGCTCCGTTGCACGATATCGGCAAGGTCGGCATCCCCGACTGCATCCTGCTCAAGCCGGGACGCCTGACCGCCGAAGAATTCGAAATCATGAAAACCCACGCCAGCATCGGTGCCGATGCCCTGGATGAGGCGATCAACCGCGTGCTCGGTGACCGGGCGAAACACCAGCCGACAGACAACGAACGCTATTCACTGAGCTTTCTCGAAGTCGCCCGCGAAATCGCCGGCGGCCATCATGAAAAGTGGGACGGCAGCGGCTATCCGGCCGGACTCTGTGGCGAGGAAATCCCGGTTTCAGCCCGCCTGATGGCCCTGGCCGACGTTTTCGATGCCCTGATCTGCAAGCGGCATTACAAGGAAGCCTTCCCGCTGGAAAAAACCATCGAAATCATCAAGGCAGGACGCGGCCAGCATTTCGATCCACGCATCGTGGACTGTTTCATCAAACGGATCGACGATTTCTCGGCCATTGCCGACAAATTCGCCGACCATCCGGAGCCAGGGCAGTGAACGGGAAAAGCATGCGTTGCAGCCTCTTCCTGCTGGCCATCTTCATCTCGGCCCCGCTCATGGCCAAGGGGGAAAAGCCGGCAGCACCCCCTGCCTTCACCGAAAGGATGGCAACCCGGGAAACACTGCAGCAATTGCGCCAGGGGGGCTATGTACTCTATGTGCGCCACGGCGACACCGACAACAGTCGTGCGGACCGCTTCCCGCATGTCGATCTGAACGATTGTTCGACGCAACGGGTCCTGTCCGGCAAAGGACGCCAGTTGATGCGCGATATCGGAAAGCAGATACGCAGCGCTCGCATTCCCGTGAGTGACGTCCGTGCCAGCCCGATGTGCCGGACACGCGAATCGGCGACACTGATGTTCGGCCAGAACTTTACCGTCAGCAGTCCGCTGATGTATTCGGCCAACATGACCAGCGAAGAGAAAATACCTCGCCTGACAGCGCTGGAAAAGATTTTGCGCGAGCCGCTACCAGCCGGCAGCAATCGTCTGCTGATTGCCCACGCGCCAAATCTTGCCGATCTCATCGGCTTTTTCGTCAAACCGGAAGGTACCGTCGTGATCTTCGCCCAGCGCGGCGAAGCCGGCTATGAATACGTTGCCAGCATCCGTCCGGAAATGTGGACCGAATTGCTGCGCTGACTGCCATGCCACTTCGCCGCCTGCAATTCCTGCTGCTCTTCTTCATACCAGTGGTGCTGGGCATTGCCACAGCGTTCATGTTTGGCTGGCAGACGCTGGAAAAGCACCAGCAGGACAACCACCGGATGGTCTCGGCGCAGGCCGACGATCTGCGCATGCAGGCAACCGCCGGCCACCTCGCACTGGACATGCAGCGCATCCAGACCATGCTGGTCGAGGTATTACGCGGTGCCCGCAGCGGCGACGCCGACGAAGCCAGCATTTACCGCGTGCATACACGCGTGGTCGACTCGCTGGCCGATCTCGAAAGCCAGTTGGTGAAACTGCACGCGGGGAATCCTTACCCCGATCTCGACGAAGCCTTTCGCCGGGGCCACGAGGCCTTTTCCGAATATCGCATGCAGGCGGTATCGACCACGGATCTCGTCGCCATCGATCCCGGTGTTGCCGGCCAGCATGTCGAGAACGCCTACTTGCGTTACATGGCCTTCACCACCCAGATGCATCACCTGTCGTCCAGCCTGACCCAGGCTTCGCTGACCCGCATGGAAGATGGCGAAAAGCGGCTGCGGGAAAACATGGACAGCGCCGCCATGACCGCCTGGCTGCTTTTCTTCCTGATGGTGCTGCTGTGGCTGGCGCTGATCTGGACCACCTCCCGTTTTCTGGCCACCGTCTCCGGCGCATTGACCCGTCTTGGCAGGCATCATGCGCTGGAGAGCAACGAAATCGAGGAATTGCGCCAGGTCCGCGGCTTTTTCCTGAAGGATCTGGCGACTGCCACCCTCGCCTTCGGCGAGAGTCTGCTCGGCCGGGAAAAAGCAGAGAACAAGTTGCGCAACGAACGCCAGCAACTGACATTGCTGGTCCGCAGCATGCCCGATCTGGTCTGGTTCAAGGATGCCGAAGGCCGCTACCGGCGCTGCAATCCACGCTTTGAAAGCTTTGTCGGCAAACCCGAGAGCGAGATTGTCGGCAAGACCGATCTCGAGCTGTTTCCGACCGGCGACGCCGAGAGTTATCAGGAACGCGACCGACGTGCAGCCGAGTCAGACGAGCCGGTCGCGCATCAGGAATGGCGCACTTTCCAGGACGGCCACCGGGAACTGCAGACCATTCACAAGATCGCCGTGCGCGACGAACATGGCCGACTGTTCGGTGTCCTCGGCATCGGCCGTGACATCACGGCGGAACATACGGCCCAGGAAGAAGTCCGGGCCAGCCAGAAGGCACTGGAACGGACCCAGGCCATTGCCCGTATCGGCAGCTGGATTTTCGATTTCGGCAACGACTCGTTGACCGGCTCGGAGGAGGCTGCCAGCATCCTGGGCATCTCGCTGCACCAGTCGAAGAACTGGCTTGACCTCCTGCAGAGCGTGGAAAGCGCTGATCGCCAGCAGGTGCTCGACAACTGGCGTGCAGCGCAAAAAAGCGGAATTTTCGATGTCGAACACCGGATCCGCAGCGGCGAAGTCCACAAGTGGGTACGCCAGCGCGCCGAAATCGAGTTCGCGCCAACCGGCAAACCCTTGCGCGCCATCGGCATGGTTCAGGACATTTCCTCGATCAAGGCGGCGACCGAAGCCTTGCGCCGCCGAGAGGAGCTTTTTTCGACCATCGTCGGCCAGGCCGACCACGGCATATTGCTGCTTGACCTGAAAAGCATGGGCTTCATCGAGTTCAACGATGCAGCCTGCAAACACCTTGGCTACTCGCGCGAGGAATTCGCTGCCCTCGACATCCATGCCATCCAGGCCGATGCCACGGAACGGGCCAACGTCGAACGCAACGTCCAGAACCTGCTGGAACATGGCGGTTCCGCCTTCGAAAAACGCTACCGTTGCAAGGACGGCACAATCCGCAACTTCTGGCTGTCCGTCAAGCCGATCCGCATGGAAGACAACATGCAGGCGGCCGTGGTGTGGACCGACATCACCGAACGCAAACAGGCGGAAAAGGACCTGGAACGCTATCGCAACCATCTCGAGGAACTGGTTACCGAGCGTACCGTCGAACTCGCCGAGGCACGCGACGCCGCGCAGGCGGCCAGCCGCTCCAAGAGCGCCTTCCTCGCCAACATGAGCCACGAGATCCGTACCCCGATGAACGCCATCATCGGCCTGACCCTGATGCTCCGGCGCGAAATCGGTGACCCACGCCATGCCCAGCAGCTCGACAAGGTCACCGGTGCAGCCAACCATCTGCTCGGGATCATCAACGACATTCTCGATTTCTCGAAAATCGAAGCCGGCAAGATGTCGCTGGAGCCAACCGACTTCGATATCGACCGCATCGTCAGCAATGCCTGTGCATTGGTCGCTGAAAAGGCACAGGCCAAAGGCCTGGAACTGGTCGCCGACATCTCCGCCCTGCCGCCCGCCTTGCATGGCGACGGCCTGCGCCTCGGCCAGGTACTGATCAATTTCATCAGTAACGCCGTCAAGTTCACCGAGCACGGCAGCGTCATTGTTCGCGGCATGATCGTCGACGACCGCCAGGAAAGCCTGCTGATCCGCTTCGAGGTTCAGGATACCGGCATCGGCATGACGGCGGAGCAGCAGACCCGAATGTTCCGCGCCTTCGAGCAGGCCGATGCGTCGACGACCCGACGCTACGGTGGCACCGGTCTGGGGCTGGCCATCACGCGTCGCCTGGTGGACCTGATGGGCGGTCATGTCGGCGTTGTCAGCCAGTCCGGCAAGGGCAGCACTTTCTGGATCGAACTGCCGTTTGGCAAGGTTGCCGGATTCAGCCGGCGCAACAGCGAACAGATCCTGCCCGCCGGGACCCGGGCATTGGTCGTCGACGACGTCGAGGACGCCCGCAGCTCGGTCGCTGCCGTGCTGAGCGAACTGGGCGCGCGTCCGCAATGCCTGGCTTCGGGTCAGGAAGCCCTGGACTTGATCGCTGCTGCCGACGCCGCCGGCGATCCCTTCGGTTTGATCCTCCTCGACTGGCAGATGCCCGGAATGGACGGTCTCGAGATCGGCCGCCGCCTGCACGCCATGGCCCTGAACAAACGCCCGCAAACCTTCCTGGTCAGCGGCACCCTCGGCGCACCACGTACGGAACTCACAACTTTCGGCTTCGCCGGTTTCATTCCCAAGCCGATGACACCATCCAGCCTGCTGGTCGCCATCGAACGTTTCCATGACCAGATCGACCACGCTTCGCCAACAGGACACACAGCGGCGGCGAACAACGACATCGGACAATTACGCCGGCAGTTGAAGGGCTACCACGTGCTGCTGGCGGAAGACAACCTGCTCAATCAGGAAGTCGCGATCGACATGCTGCGCCAGGTCGACCTGCAGGTCGATGTTGCCGACGATGGCTGCGAAGCCGTTGAAATGGCCGGTGACACTGCCTACGACCTGATCCTGCTCGACATCCAGATGCCGAACATGGATGGCCTGGAAGCTGCCCAGCGAATCCGCCGCCTGCCAGCGCATGCGACGACACCGATCCTGGCAATGACCGCCAATGCCTTCGATGAGGATCGTGAGACCACGCTGGCTGCCGGCATGAACGAGCACATTGCCAAACCGGTGGAGCCAGCCGTCCTGTATGACGCGATCCTGCGCTGGCTGAAGGCTGGCAAGGACGTCGCCACGGCCGCCTCGATCACGCCGCAGGCGAATGCGGCCAAGGGCGATACCCGGGGACTGGAATCCCTGCCGGGACTCGACAGCAAGCTCGGACTACGCTCGACTCTCGGTCAGGCCGACCGGCTGTGGCGGCTGCTGGAACAGTTCGGCAACACGCATCGCGACGGTGCCGCCCGGATCACCGCCATGCTGGCGGAAAACGACCAGAACGCTGCACGCCGGCTGGCCCACTCACTGAAAGGATCCGCGGCAACCCTTGGACTGCTCGGCATTTCGGTGAAAGCCGGAGAAATCGAACGGGCCATTGTCGAGCAACGACCGGATAATGAAATCTCGGAACGAATCGCTGCGCTGGCCAGCCATATCGATGAATTCTGCAGTGCTTTCTCGGCGCTGCGTGCCGGCGACACCGGGACGCGCCCTGCTGCCCCCGAAGAGGCCGTCGACTACCCCGGCATCGCCGCTGAAGTCGGCAACCTGCGCCATCTGCTGGCCACCGACGACATTAGCGCACTCAATGCCTTCCAGCGCCTGAAGCCTGGACTGTCACGCCTCGCCGGCCGTTCGGCCAGCAGGCTGGGCAACGAAATAGAGGACTTTGCCTACGCCGAGGCACTGGCGACACTGGACGCCATCATTGCTGCCGATCCGGGACTGCAGGACAAGGAAGCCTGATTGCCAGGCAATCAGATTGTCGACAACGTGACATCGGCGACGCCGCCGATCGCCAGGAACTCATCCTCGCCCTGGAGAATGCCGGGCAGCAGCCCGCAATAGAAGAAAATCTTGCTCAGGGGCACGTCGACCGCAAGAATGTAGTCACCGAACTCACAGGCGCGGTCACGGCTGCAGGTAAATGAATTCAGGTTGTTGAACAGCAGCGTGTGCCGCCCGCCCTCGCCGCGACTGAGGATTTCGTGGTCGGCAACGCGGTTGACCCCACGATACAGCGTGACATGACGCGCCCCCGGGTGGCGCCGGGCCAGTTCGTACTGACAGTAGGTATAGACCAGGTCGAACTGGGCTTCCAGCGCGTTGGTGCCGTACAGACCCTGCGAACGCATTTCCATGTAGCGACCGTAGGCATCGTCCGCCGGATCGCGCAGTGGCTGCCCATGCCAGCGCGGCAGCAGGCCGAAGCGGGACTCGACCCAGCCCTTGAGCACCGCCCCTTCGCGGCTGTCGGAGTCGAAACTCCAGCCACGGATCATGCGCGCGTAATTGGCCTTGGCGCGGGCCTTCTGGCCGCCGGTGTAACCCATCTCCTCCAGCCATTCGAGCTGGAAATGTACGGTCAGGTAATCGCGGAAGACCTCTCCACGGGCATCCGTCCCGGCCTCGTCGAGCCGGCGGAAGAGATCGCGGTGCAATTCGGCGACGCCATCGAGCAGCAAGGGCGAAGGGTGGCGCTGGTAGGTCAGGCTGCCAAGCACGACGGCCGGCAGGTTGCAGCGGTTGATCGGCAATCTGGCGCTGCGCGGCAGTGTCGCCTTGTCGGTTGCCCCGGGCGGACGCCCGTGGCTGCCTGGCAAGGCGCCGGAACGGAGAGTGTCGTCTCCTGAACACGGATTTGTCTCGCTTGTGCTCGCCGCTTTGTCGTCACCCCTACACAAGACAGGGTCTTTGTCGCAAAGCACCGCCCCGGGGAGTGCCAGACTGTTTTTTGTTTTCATTTGAAAATCATCAACTTAGGGTCTGTCAGCCGACCTGGCACGCTACATGCAGAAGGTCAGTCGCGACACTCACCAATTCCTTTTCAAATCGACTGACAGACTAAGGAGATTACACCATGGCAAAACTGCGTCAATGCGCCATTTACGGCAAGGGCGGGATCGGCAAATCGACCACCACCCAGAATCTGGTTGCGGCCCTCGCCGAATCCGGCAAGAAGGTCATGATCGTCGGCTGCGACCCGAAGGCTGACTCCACCCGCCTGATCCTGCACAGCAAGGCCCAGACGACCGTCATGCACCTGGCTGCCGAAGCCGGTTCCGTTGAAGATCTCGAACTGGAAGACGTCCTTTCCGTCGGTTTCGGCGGCATCAAGTGCGTTGAATCCGGTGGCCCGGAACCCGGCGTCGGCTGTGCCGGCCGCGGCGTCATCACCGCCATCAACTTCCTTGAAGAAGAAGGCGCCTACGACGAAGATCTCGATTTCGTCTTCTACGACGTGCTCGGTGACGTGGTCTGCGGTGGCTTCGCCATGCCGATCCGCGAAAACAAGGCCCAGGAAATCTACATCGTCTGCTCGGGCGAAATGATGGCCATGTACGCCGCCAACAACATCGCCAAGGGTATCGTGAAGTATGCAAACTCGGGTTCCGTCCGTCTGGCCGGCCTGATCTGCAACTCGCGCAACACTGACCGCGAAGACGAACTGATCATGGCTCTGGCTGCCCGCCTTGGCACCACGATGATCCACTTCGTGCCGCGTCACAACGTTGTGCAGCACGCTGAAATCCGCCGCATGACCTGTGTTGAATACGATCCGTCGCACAAGCAGTCCGACGAATACCGCGCCCTGGCCAACAAGATCAACAACAACACCAACTTCGTCATCCCGACCCCGATCGAGATGGAAGAGCTGGAAGAGCTGCTGATGGAGTTCGGCATCATGGAAGCCGAAGACGAAACCATCGTCGGCAAGACCGCCGCCGAACTGGCCGCCGAAGCTGCTGCTGCCTAAGTATCGCAAGACCGGTGACCGTTTCGACGGTCGCCAACTTCAACCAGTGCGCCGGCCACAGATTGGTGGCGGCGTCAGGAGGAAAAAATGACGACTCTGTCTCGCGAAGAAACCGACGCCCTCATTGCCGAGGTGCTCGAGGTTTACCCGGAAAAGGCCAAGAAGGACCGTGCTAAGCACCTGGCCGCCAACGACGTTACTGTCGAACAATCGAAGAAGTGCATCACTTCCAACCGCAAGTCCCTGCCGGGCGTCATGACCATCCGTGGTTGTGCCTACGCCGGTTCCAAGGGCGTGGTCTGGGGTCCGATCAAGGACATGATCCACATCTCGCACGGCCCCGTCGGCTGCGGTCAGTACTCCCGCGCCGGTCGCCGCAACTACTACGTCGGCACCACCGGTATCGACTCCTTCGGCACGATGAACTTCACTTCCGACTTTCAGGAAAAGGACATCGTTTTCGGCGGCGACAAGAAGCTGGCCAAGCTGATCGAAGAAGTCGAACAACTGTTCCCGCTGCACAAGGGTATTTCGGTTCAGTCCGAGTGCCCGATTGGCCTGATCGGTGACGACATCGAGTCGGTCTCCAAGAAGGGCGCTGCCGCCATCGGCAAGCCCATCGTGCCGGTTCGCTGCGAAGGCTTCCGCGGTGTTTCCCAGTCCCTGGGCCACCACATCGCCAACGACGCGATCCGCGACTGGGTCCTCGACAAGCGCGACGGTCAGCCTTGCGAATCGACCCCGTACGACGTCGCCATCATCGGTGACTACAACATCGGTGGCGACGCCTGGGCGACGCGCATCCTGTTGGAAGAGATGGGTCTGCGCGTGACGGCACAGTGGTCCGGCGACGGCACCATCGCCGAAATGATGAACACGCCGAAGGTCAAGCTGAACCTGCTGCACTGCTACCGTTCGATGAACTACATCTCGCGTCACATGGAAGAGAAGTACGGTATTCCCTACATGGAATACAACTTCTTCGGCCCGACGAAGATTGTCGAATCCTGCCGCCGCATCGCCGCTTTCTTCGACGATTCCATCAAGGAAAAGACCGAAGCCATGATCGCCCGCTACCAGGTGATGATGGATGCCATCATCGCCAAGTACAAGCCGCGTCTGCAGGGCAAGAAGGTCATGCTGTACGTTGGCGGCCTGCGCCCGCGTCACGTGATCGGCGCCTACGAAGACCTCGGCATGGAAGTCATCGGCACCGGCTACGAATTCGCCCACAACGACGACTACGACCGTACGATCAAGGAAATGGGTGATGCCACCCTGCTCTACGACGACGTCACCGGTTTCGAGCTGGAAGAGTTCGTCAAGCGCCTGAAGCCCGACATGGTCGGCTCCGGCATCAAGGAAAAGTACATCTTCCAGAAGATGGGTATTCCGCTGCGTCAGATGCACTCCTGGGATTACTCGGGCCCGTACCACGGTTACGACGGTTTCGCGATCTTCGCCCGTGACATGGACATCGCCCTGTCGAACCCGACGTTCAAGAACCTGACCCCGCCGTGGAAGCAGGTTGCAGCCGAAGAAGTCAAGAAGGCCGCCTAAGCAAATCCTTAAACCTTGTGCCGGTCACCGCAGATGAGCGGGGCCGGCAAGGAGATCGCAAATGCAAACCGCAGACAACATCAAGCCCTGTTACCCGCTGTTCCGCGACGACGACTACAAGAAGAACCTGGCTGAAAAGCGCCAGCAGTTCGAAGAAGGTCACGCCCCGGACAAGGTGTTCGAAACTTTCATGTGGTCGACCACCCAGGAATACCAGGATCTCAACTTCAAGCGCGAAGCCCTGACCGTTGATCCGGCCAAGGCCTGCCAGCCGCTCGGTGCCGTCCTCTGCGCCACCGGCTTCCACAAGACCCTGCCCTACGTGCATGGCTCGCAAGGTTGTGTCGCCTACTTCCGCTCCTACTTCAACCGTCACTTCAAGGAACCGTGCTCCTGCGTTTCCGACTCGATGACGGAAGATGCAGCTGTGTTCGGTGGTCAGAAGAACATGATCGACGGTCTGGAGAACGCCAAGGCGATCTACAAACCGGACATGATTGCGGTCTCCACCACCTGCATGGCGGAAGTCATCGGTGACGACCTGAATGCCTTCATCAACAACACCAAGAAGGCCGGCAACATTCCCCAGGAATACCCGGTTCCTTACGCCCATACCCCGTCCTTCGTCGGTTCGCACACGACCGGCTGGGACAACATGGAAGAAGGCATCCTCCGCTACTTCACGCTGAACAACATGGAAGGCAAGGTTGTCGGCTCGAACAAGAAGGTCAACATCGTTCCTGGCTTCGAGACCTACCTGGGCAACTACCGTGTGATCAAGCGCATGCTGAGCGAGATGGGCGTTGGCTACACCATGCTCTCCGACCCCTCCGAAGTCTTCGACACCCCGGCTGACGGCGAATTCCGCATGTACGCCGGCGGCACGACGATGGACGAAGTCAAGGACGCACCGAACGCCTACACGACCATCCTGCTGCAGCCGACCCAGCTGGAAAAGACGAAGAAGTTCGTCGAAGCCACCTGGAACCACGAAGTGCCGAAGCTCAACATCCCGATGGGTGTCGAGTGGACCGACGAATTCCTGATGAAGGTTTCCGAAGTCACCGGCCAGCCGATCCCGGCCTCGCTGGAACTGGAACGCGGTCGCTGCATGGACCTGATCTCCGACAGCCACGCCTGGCTGCACGGCAAGAAGTTCGCCATCTACGGCGACCCGGACTTCGTCCTGGGCATGGTCAAGGTCCTGCTCGAAGTCGGCGCCGAGCCGACGCACATCCTGTCGCACAACGCCACCAAGCGTTGGGTCAAGATCGTGCAGAAGCTGCTCGACTCCAGCCCGTTCGGCGTCAATGGCAAGGTCTATGCCGGCAACGACCTGTGGCACATGCGCAGCCTGTGCTTCACGGACAAGCCGGACTTCCTGATCGGCAACTCCTACGGCAAGTACATCCAGCGCGACACCCGCTACAAGGGTGAAGAGTTCGAAGTACCGCTGATCCGTATCGGCTTCCCGATCTTCGACCGTCACCACATGCACCGCGCCACGACCCTGGGCTACGAAGGCATGATGTCCGTGGTCACCCAACTGACGAACGCCGTCCTTGAGCAACTCGACAAGGAAACGATCGGCATGGGCACCACCGACTACAACTTCGACCTGGTTCGCTAACCGGATCACCGGCGGAGCTTCGGCTCCGCCGGTCCTGCAGGAGCGTCAAATGGCAAACATCATGATCCAGCATGGCCCCAGCGGCGGGCTGGTTTTTTACCTTCCGAAGCGGGATCTGGAAGCCTCCATCGAGTCCATCGAATTCGACACCCCGGAAAAATGGGGCGGCGAACTGAAGCTGGACAACGGCGGCACCTACTACATCGATCCGATCGCCAAGCCGCCGCGCCTGCCGATTTCCCTGCGTGCCAAGCGTCTTGGTGCAGCTGAGGATTAAGTTTGTTGAACCTGACCGCCCAGCCAGCCAATCAGCCAGCGAAGGGCGGACATAAAGGAGAGCATCATGGCAATGAAGATTGATCCCGACATGTGCACCGCCTGTGGCGACTGCAAGCCGGTCTGCCCGACCAAGGCGATCAGCTCCGGCAAGATCTTCTACAAGATCGACGCCGCCACCTGTACGGAATGCGACGGTCACAACGACACCCCGTTGTGCGTCGACGTCTGTCCGTCCGGCTGCATCGCCCCGGCCTGAGTCTTGAGCCGAGCGCCGGCACCCGCGCAAGCGCTGCCGGCACTCCACTGAAGACCCAGCCAGGAGCCCATCATGTCCGAATCGCCCATTGCTTCCCGCGAAGCTGCCCTGCGCATTGCGCTGGCCGCCCGTGCCCTTAACGGTCTCGATGTCCGGGCTTTCGTCAGCGCGCTGCTCGAAAAACTGGAATCCCCCCTCAGTGAAGCCAAGCTGGCCAAACTGACGGTCGAAGACCTGCGCCTGATCCTCGCCGGCGATTTTGCCGAACAGGGTTGCCACGTCGGTGTCGAAGGCGAGCAATTGAAGGAAGCCGTCCGCCTGCTCTGGGGCGAAGGCCTGGAAAACAATGACTTTCCTGCGGTCGACGCCTATAGCGAAGGCGAAATGCCCGGCTCGATCCGCGTCGCCGTCGCCGCCAACCGCGGCGAAAACCTCGACGGCCACTTCGGTTCCTGCGACCGCTTTCTCGTCTATCAGGTCGGCCAGCAGGCGATCAAGCTGATCGACGTGCGCAGCACCGTCGAAGCCGACGCCGCCGAAGACAAGAATGCCGCCCGCTCGGCGCTGATCGGCGACTGCCAGATCGTCTACGTCCAGTCGATCGGCGGCCCGGCCGCGGCCAAGGTTGTCCGGGCCGGCGTGCATCCGGTCAAGAAACCGGCCGGCGGCGTTGCCCGCGAAGTGCTGCTCGAACTGCAGCAACGCCTGTCCAGCCCGCCACCGTGGCTGGCCCAGATCATGGGCGTACCGGCGGCATCGCTGGCCCGCTTCGAGGAAAGCATCGCCGAGGAAGATGCATCATGATCACCCCGGAACTGCTCGCCACGGTTGCCGCGGCTGCCCGGCAGGACCCCAGCGCCGCCGCACTGCGCCAGGGTTTCGGCACGCTGCATTTCACCGAATGCAGCGAAGACGACATCTCGCCACGCTACCGCCCGGCACTCGATATCGACACTCATCTGCTCTACCTGATCTCCGGCGCCAGCGGGCATTGTCTCGAACTGACCAACGACCCTGCCATCGCTACCGGCATCCTGATCGCCGCCAAGGCCGATGACGAGTGAAACGACGCAGCCTCAGGCCGGCGTCGGGCGTCTCGGCCTGTGTTCGGGCTGTGCGCACTACCCCGACTTCCTGAATGCACTGCGGTGCACGCCGGGCGACGCCTGCATCCGCGCCCACAGCGGCCGGCAGATCGACCGTTTCCTGCGGCAGAACCGCGACGAGGCGGAGAAATACCTGGAAGACATCTTCTGGGAGCGCCGCGCCATCGCCGCCCGCTATTCTCCGGTCGACCGCATTTTCCGGCTGAAATCCGATCCCGACGAGGTCGTCCGCCGCGTCGTCGCCACCCGGCTGCCGGTCGACCAACTGGAAACGATGCTGCGCGACCCGGACCGCGAAGTCCGCCTGTCGGTCGCCGCACGCCTGCCGGAAGCCCAGCTCAACCGCCTGCTCGGCGATCCGGACTACCTGATCCGCGCCACCGTTGCCCGCCGTCTGCCGCACGGGCAACTGACCCGGCTGGTCAAGGACCCGGAACGCGAAGTGCGCAAGGTCGTCGCCAGTCGCCTGCCCTCGTTCGCCCTGCACCTGCTGGCCGAAGACCCGGAACCCGAGGTACGCGCCATCGTTGCCGAACGCGCTTTGCCCGAACTCGCCGCGACGCTGTTGCAGGACAGTGAATGGTGGGTGCGCCTGGCGGCGGTGAACAACGCCCCGATCGAATCCCTGCCAGCACTGCTGGGTGATCCGGAAACCGACATCCGGGAAGCCGTCCAGATCCGTATCAACGAAGAACGTAACAGCCAATCCCGGGAAAAATGACCATGAAAACCAACCAGGCCTGGATCGAATACTGCAAGTCGCTCTCTCCCGCCATCGTCGAAACCTGTTCCCGGACAGCGGTCAGCGCCGGCGGCACCAGCCTCGCCAGGGCATTGCATGGCGCGCTGCCCGACTGGCAGTTCCGCCACGCCCTGGCCCGCGGTGGCTGGTACCGGCTGGGCGGCATTGTCGACGGCCAGGGCCAGCGGGTCAGCGACAACCTGGAACAATGGGTCGAAGATGCACTCGACGCCTGTGACGGCGACATGCAGCAACTGATCGACGAACACGAGGGGAAGACGCTATATGCCACCCGTTTCGTCGGCCAGACCCACTACCTGACTGCCAACGTCGGCGACGCGGCCGACGATTTCCTGCAGCTCGAAATCGAGGACCTGCAGGAAATGAAGGTGCACCAGCTGTTCAGCAACGAGCCGACGACGCTTGAGGAACTGGTCGATCCACGCGGCGGCAAGGACGTGCCGATGCCGCTCGGCCTGCCCTTCTACAAACTGCGCCGCATCCAGCACATCGGCGCCTTCCTGCAACGCATGCTGGCGCAGAAGCCGGAACCCGCATCAATCCACCGGATGCTCGAGGACTGGTCGAAAAGCAGCGCCGGCTCGACCAGCGTCTATGCCAACCACTGGGTCATCGCCACCCGCGAACACCTGGACCGTTACCATCAGCCGGTTTTCCGCGCCCAGCCCATTGCCACGCTGGCCGGCGACCCGCCGGAATTCGACGCGGCACCGGAAACCACCGGCCTGAAACTGCAGGAAGCACTCAACCGCTTCGATCGCGCCGTCGGCTATCCGATGGCCTGGTATTTCCACATGCTGACGACCAAGGCCGTACCGCACTGGGTTGCCCAGTCCACCGTCGAGGATGCGCTGGCCGGTTTCGCCTACCTGCCGCAACGCGACGTCGACGTCATCCGCAGCTGGTTGCACCGCCCCTATTCGGTCTGAGCGGGCGCTTACGCCTCCGGCCCAAGCATCGCTGCCGGCTGCAGGCAGCGATCCGCTTCTTCCGCGCTCAGATAGCCGAGGGCAACGACTGCCTCGCGCAAGGTGCTGCCATCGTGCCAGGCCTGCCTGGCGACCTTCGCCGCCCGGTCATAACCGAGTTGCGGCACCAGCGCGGTCACCAGCATCAGCGAGCGCCCGAGGTGCTCGGCGATGCGTTCGCGTCGTGGCTCGATACCGCGCACGCAATGCACCTCGAAACTTTCCATGCCGTCGCCAAGCAGCCGGATGCTCTGCAGCAGGTTGTGAGCGATCAGCGGCTTGCAGACATTCAGCTCGAAATTGCCCGAAGCGCCGGCGAACCCGATTGCCACATCGTTGGCCATGACCTGGCAGCAAAGCATCAGCAGCGCTTCGCACTGCGTCGGATTGACCTTGCCCGGCATGATCGAGCTGCCCGGCTCGTTTTCCGGGATGCTGATCTCGCCCAGGCCGGAACGCGGCCCCGATGCCAGCCAGCGGATGTCGTTGGCGATCTTGGTCAGCGCCACGGCCAGCGTTTTCAGCGCACCATGTACCGCCACCGCGCCGTCGTGCGCGGCCAGTTGGGCAAATTTGTTGTCGGCGCTGTGCAATGGCAACTGAAAGGCACGGGCCAGCTCCTCCGCTACCAGGACAGCGAAATCCGGATGCGTGTTGAGACCGGTACCGACCGCCGTACCGCCGATGGCCAGCGCATGGAGCGATGGCAACAAGGTCTCGATGACCGTCCGGGCATGATCGAGTTGCGCGACATAGCCGGAAAACTCCTGGCCCAGCGTCAGCGGCGTGGCATCCTGCAGATGCGTCCGCCCGACCTTGACGATCTGGGCGAAGGCTGCCGCCTTGCCGGCCATCGTCGCGCGCAACCGGTCGAGTGCCGGCAACAGCTCGCGCTGGATGCCCAGCGTCGCCGCCAGGTACATGGCAGTAGGAAAGACATCATTCGATGACTGGCCGAGATTGACCTCGTCGTTGGCATGCACGCAACGCTGCTTGCCGCGCTCGCCGCCAAGCAGCTCGGAGGCGCGGTTGGCCAGCACCTCGTTGACATTCATGTTGGTCTGGGTGCCCGAGCCTGTCTGCCAGACGGTCAACGGGAAATCCTCACGATGGCGCCCGGCGATGACTTCGCCGGCAGCGCCGGCAATGGCCGCCGCCTTTTCCGGCGACAAGCGGCCGAGACTGCCATTGACCTTGGCGCAGGCCAGCTTGACCGCGGCCAGCGCATGAATCAGTTCGGCCGGCATGCGCTCGGTCGAAATGGCAAAGTGCATCAGCGAGCGTTGTGTCTGCGCCCCCCACAGAGAGGCAGCCGGCACCTCCAGCGTACCGAAGGAGTCTTGCTCGCTGCGCGTCGCGCCCAGCGGGATGTTCTGGTCAGCCATGCCTTGTCTCCGGAAGGATGTGCTTTCATCATAGTCCCGGATGCCGACAATGCCAGCATGCCCTGGATCAGCATATGCGCAGTGAAATCGACAGGCGAAAACAGTGCGCGCCATCGAAGCTGCTTTGTCGCATTCCTGACAAGGCGCCGACAGCCCTCCCAACGAAAGACAAACAAGCTTTTGTTTTCAATAACTTGATAACTGGCACTCGCCTTGCTAATACTCAGCCAAGGAGATTTCCATGAACCCGTCTTTCGTCACGATCAACGACACTACCCTGCGCGACGGCGAGCAGTCGGCCGGCGTGGCGTTTTCGCTGGCGGAAAAACTGGACATCGCCCGCCGCCTGGACGCCATCGGCGTCCCGGAACTGGAAATCGGCATCCCGGCCATGGGCGAGGAAGAGCGTGCATCGATCCGTGCCGTCGCCAGCCTCGGCCTGCAGGCCAGACTGATGGTGTGGAGCCGGATGCATGCGGTCGACATCGCCGCCAGTGCAAATCTCGGCGCCCATCTGATCGACATTTCAGTCCCCGCCTCCGACCAGCACCTGGCCTACAAACTGAAACAGGAACGCAGCTGGCTGTTGCGCGAACTGCCGCGCTACATCGGCATGGCACTCGACCTTGGCCTGGAAGTCGGTCTCGGTTGCGAAGATGCCTCGCGCGCCGACATGGATTTCCTCTGTGCCCTGGCCGACACCGCCGAACGCGCCGGCGCCCGCCGCCTGCGCTTCGCCGACACGCTGGGCATCCTCGAGCCTTTCGCCACCTTCGACCGGATTTCGACGTTGCGCGCCCGTACCGGCCTGGAAATCGAAATGCACGCCCACGACGACATGGGCCTGGCCACCGCCAACACGCTGGCAGCCTGTAAAGCCGGAGCAACACACGTTAACACCACGGTCAACGGCCTCGGCGAACGCGCCGGCAATGCGCCGCTGGAAGAAGTCGTGCTCGGCTTGAAGAAACTGCACGGCATCGACACCGGCGTCGAACTGCGCGGCTTCCCGGCGCTGTCGGCGATGGTCGCCAGCGCCTCCGGCCGCGCCGTCCCCTGGCAGAAAAGCGTCGTCGGCGCCGGCGCCTTCACACACGAAGCCGGCATCCATGTCGACGGACTGCTGAAGCACCCGGACAACTATCAGGGCTTCGACCCGCAGGAAGTCGGTCAGGCTCACCGTATCGTGCTTGGCAAGCATTCGGGGTCGCGCGCCGTCCAGGTGGTTTATGGCGGAATGGGTATCGAGCTCGGCGAAACCGAGGCCCAGGCGCTGCTGCCGCTGGTTCGCGCCTTTGTTGCCGCACGCAAGCATCCACCGGAAGTTGCCGACTTGATCGGCCTTCTGGCCTCATCCAGGAGTCCGCTCCATGTCTGAAGCGATTGCCATGACCGCACCAAGCATCCCCGCACCAGGCCTGTGGGCAACCCTCAAGGAAGACCTGGCCTGCGTCTTCGAACGCGACCCGGCCGCCCGCTCGACGCTGGAGGTGCTGACCACCTATCCCGGCGTCCATGCCATCCTCACCCACCGCATCTCGCACCGACTGTGGCGCAGCGGCTGGCGCTACGCCGCCCGTTTCCTGTCCTTCGCCGGGCGGACGCTGACCAACGTCGATATCCACCCGGGCGCCACCATCGGCCGCCGCTTCTTCATCGATCACGGCGCCTGCGTCGTCATCGGTGAAACGGCGGAAGTGGGCAACGACGTGACGCTGTATCACGGCGTCACGCTCGGCGGCACGTCTTGGAACAAGGGCAAGCGCCACCCGACGCTGGCCGACGGCGTGGTCGTCGGAGCCGGCGCCAAGATTCTCGGTCCAATCAGCATCGGCGAACGCGTCCGTGTCGGCGCCAACTCGGTGGTCGTCAAGGACGTGCCGGCCGACCGTACGGTGGTCGGCATTCCCGGGCGCATCGTCGATACGCGCATCGGCCGGCCGACCGCCAACGGCATCAACCTGGACCACAACCTGCTGCCCGACCCGGTGGCCAAATCCATCGCCTGCCTGATCGATCGCATCGAGACGCTGGAGAAGGAACTGGCGGAAATGCGCAACGAACCGCCACCGCCGGACCACAGCGGCGAATGCAAGACCTGCTCGGCCGGCGACCTGTGCTGCGAGAGCGAATCGATGCACGAGGCGATGCACTGACATGGACCTGCTCGACTTTTCCGATTGCAAGCTGTATTTCGAGGATCCGCTGCCGGCGGAAGCCGAGGCGCTGATTGCCCAGGCCGCCCGCGAGTACGGCGAACCGGCTGCCGAAATGTCCCTGCTGCGCGCCCATCTGCTCGCCCCGGACAACCTGACGGTACTGGTCGGCCTGTACCGCTACTATTTTTACCAGCACCGCCTGGAAGATGCCTTGCAGGTCGCCGAACGCGCCATGGCCTTGTCCGGCCGCCATCTCGGCCTGCCCGACTGGAGCCAGATCGACGAAACCCGGCTTGGCTCGGCCGCCGCCAACTCCTTCGGCCTGCTGCGTTTTTACCTGCTGGCGCTGAAGGCCGCCAGCGTCATCCTGCTGCGCCTCGGCCAGATCGACGCCTCGCGCGCCCGGCTGACCAAGCTGGCGGCGCTGGACAGCCGCGACCAGTTGGGTGCCGGCAAGCTTCTCGAAGTGGTCGACGAATTTCAGGGTTCTGAAGCGTCGACCGCAACATCCACCGATTTAACGTTAGTCGCAGCCTGAGGAGGCAATCATGGAAGATACGCTGAGCCTTGCCGAAGCCATGGAAGACCTGGTTTCCGCCGAAGATTTCCTGGACTACTTCGAAATCCCCTACGAGCCGTCGGTGGTCCAGGTCAATCGCCTGCACATCCTGCAGCGCTTCCACGACTACCTAGCCAAGCAGGCGCCCAACCTGCCGCCGGAGGAAGAACAGCAGCGCGGCATCTACCGCCTGTGGCTGGAACGCGCCTACCAGGACTTCACCGTCTCCGACTCGCTGACCGAAAAGGTCTTCGCGGTCTTTCAGCACGTTGCCAAGCCGGATGGCGGCATGAGCTCCTTCGTCTCGCTCGACAAGGTCTTCCGCCAATGATGAACGCCAAGTGGGAGTACGGTGAGGCCGTGCGTCTCACCCGCAACGTGCGCAACGACGGCACCTACCCCGGTCTCGACCCGGGAGCGCCGCTGGTCCGTCGTGGCAGCATCGGCTATGTCGTCGATGTCGGCACCTTTCTGCAGGACCAGATCATCTACTCGGTCAATTTTCTCGAAGAAGGCAAGATCGTCGGCTGCCGGGAAGAGGAACTGATCGGGGCGGATGAGCCGTGGACGCCTTCGCGCTTCGAGTTCCGCGAAAAGGTCCGCGCGGCCAAGCAACTGGCCGTCGGCGGCGAAGTGCTGGTCGCACTCGGCGCCATCGGCGAAGTGATCAAGGTCATCCGTGATGCGCCGGGCGGCGTCGCCTATCACATCCATTTCGACAGTCTGGCGGGACGCGTGCTGCAGATCCCGGAAGACACCCTGGAACCCGCCGACACTGCGGAGTAATGCCATGCTGCACGCTTATCTCGAATTGAAACTGGCCTGGGAGCTGTTCCAGAAAGCCCCGGAAACCCTCAGCGAACCGGAGCGCAACCGGCTGAGCGAGGTGGCGCTGAAACAGGACAGCATCGAGCAGCGCATCCTGGCCAGCCCGCAGGCGGCCAACGTGATGGTGCCGGAGCCGACCTTGCGCACCCGCCTCGCGGAAATCCGCAAGCGCTATCCCGACGACGAAGCCTTTGCCCACGATCTCGAGCGCATCGACCTGACCCCGGCCGAGCTGGAAAAAGCCGTCGAGCGCGACCTGCGCGTCGAAGCCGTGCTCGACCGGGTGGTATCGACCGTTGCCGCCGTCTCGCTGGTGGACGCCGAGATCTACTACCGCCTGCATCCGGAAGCGTTCGACCGGCCGGAAGCGCGCCGTCTGCGGCACATCCTGATCACCTTCGACAATCCGCAGCAGGCAGCAAAAGCCCGCCAGCAACTGGAAAACCTGCGGTCAACGCTCACCGACAGCGAAAAATTCGCCGCCGCCGCACAACGTCACTCGCAATGCCCGACTGCGCTGGAAGGCGGCAAACTCGGACTGGTCAAGCGCAACCAGCTCTATCCCGTCCTTGAAGCAGCGGCTTTTGCGCTGCTCGAAGGCGAAATCAGCGCCGTGCTGGAATCAGAAATCGGCCTGCACATCATCCGCTGCGACGAGATCCTGCCCAGCGGCATGCTCCCCTTTGCCGAGGTCAGCGGGAAAATCGTCGAACGCCTGACCGACAAGCGCCGCCAGGAAAAGCAGAAGGAATGGATCAAACAGCTGATGTCGGCTCGCCAGCTGGCTTGACCGACGCAGCAGGATGATGGCTGCCTGACGCCTCGCCAGCCCGGCACATCACCACGACGGCGTTTCTACGGCGGCCGGAGGCGGCGGGGGCTCGGGCAGCCAGGCTCCGCTGGCCAGGAAAACGGCGGCCAAGGCAATCAGCAGCGCAAAGATCACTGCCGGCAGACCGCCGCCACGTGCCGGCTCACCGGCGGGGACGTCCTTCCAGCCACGGACCATCGGCTTGACCAGATTGTCCTTCTTCACGTGCGCGTAGAACATGATTGCCGCCAGGTGCAGCACGACCAGCGCAATCAGCACATTGACGGACAGCTTGTGCCAGCCAGTGGCCAGGTTGCTCAAGTCACGGCCGACCAGATCGTAGAGCGGGCCGACGAAGGCGATGTCGTCGTTGGCAATCAGTCCGGTCAGCAATTGCACGGTCAACACGCCAAGCAGGGCAAAAACCGACAGCGCGCCGAGCGGATTGTGGCCTATTCCCCGCCATTCGCCACGCAGATAGCTGACGATCCGGCCCGGTGTCGGGAAGAAGGTGGCGAAACGCGCATAGGTCGAACCCACCAGCCCCCAGACCAGACGAAAGACCACCAGGCCAACGACCAGCAGGCCGATCCTGCCGTGCCAGTCGATCAGGTTGCCACCGATCTTGCCGGTCGCCACCAGACCGATGACAGCCAGCGCGAGCAACCAGTGAAACAGACGGGTCGGCAGATCCCAGACCCGTATTTTCTTGCTGTTCATCCTGCTACCTCTTTTATTTTCATTGAACGAAAAGGGCGCCTCGCGGCGCCCCGGTCAATACGGCAGAGCCGCAATCGACAACGTCTTACTTGTTGTCCTTGCGATAGTCGTCGTGACAGGCCTTGCAGGTACCGCCGAGCTTGCCGAAGGCAGTCTTCACAGCGGCGGCATCGCCGGTGGCAGCCACCTTGGCGAGTTCGTTGGCAGCCTGGTTGAAGTCGCCGGCAATCTTGCCGACCTTCGGGCCATCGGTAAACAGTTCCGGCTTCACGCGGGTTTCCGCCCAGCCCTTGCCCTTGTCGCTACCCGGCACATAGAGTGCGCCCATGCCGGAATTGGCGATGGCCTGGATGACATTGGCCGCCTTGACCACTTCATCCTTGTTGTAGGTGCCGTCGACGTTGGCCTTGATACGGCCCATGCTCCAGCCCATCGTGGCGTAGGCCGACTGACGCCACTTGATGGCGTCCTCGACCTTGACCTGGGCGTGAGCGCCGGCAGCCAGCGTGGCGGTGGCAAGCAATGCGAGCAGAATCTTTGATTTCATTGTGTTTTCTCCGTTGTCGTTGAAGGAAAATGATCAAGTACCCGGTAACCGGGCCTCCCCGTCAATTAACCCCGCAAAATTATAGCTTTCTTATATGACATGCAGACAGCCGTACGTTGACCGATATTCACGCAACCGTTGAACAAAATCGAACGATAGTCAAATGGCAAATACGTGCTTGACCCGCAATGCCGGCTGTCCGGACTCGACGGCGAGCAGACGGGCGATGTTCGGATGCTTGCCCGGGTTGGCCCGTTCGTCGTCGGTATGCTCGGCAAAGATTTCCAGCCCTTTCCTGGCCGCCTCGGCATTGATCGACCCATAGGTCTGTGCGAGATGGTTGTAGACAGCCAGCGAACCCTGGCTGCCGGCCTTGTTCTCGATCGTTGCGACGACGTTGCCGTCGGCGTCGAGCAGATTAAGCGCAGCGAGGTGCGAGATCCCGGGAAGTTTTTTCAGGTTTTCGGCGAAGGACATGTTTTTCTCCAAGAAAAAGGCCGATCCGCGCTGCGGACCGGCCTGGACAGACATTCAGGAAATCAGATGCGGCGGGCGAGTTCGGCGGCCTTGCCGGTGTAGGTCCATGGCGTCAGTTCAAGCAATTCCGCCTTGGCGGCTGCCGGAATGTCCAGCGTCGACACGAAAGCCTGCATGCCTTCGCGCGAAACGCGGGTACCGCGGGTCAGTTCCTTGAGTTTTTCGTAGGCATTGGCCACGGCGTAGCGGCGCATCACCGTCTGGATCGGCTCGGCCAGCAGTTCCCAGTTGGCGTCGAGGTCGGCGTGCATCAGTTCGGCGTTGATTTCCAGCTTGGACAGGCCCTTCAGCAGCGAATCGTAGCCGAGCAAGGTATAGCCGAGGCCAACGCCCATGTTGCGGAGCACCGTCGAATCGGTCAGGTCGCGCTGCCAGCGCGAGATCGGCAGCTTCTCGGCAAGGTGTTTCAAGACCGCGTTGGCCAGACCGAGGTTGCCTTCGGAGTTCTCGAAGTCGATCGGATTGACCTTGTGCGGCATCGTCGACGAACCGATTTCACCGGCCTTGACCTTCTGTTTGAAGAAACCGAGCGAGATGTAGCCCCAGACGTCGCGGTCGAGATCGATCAGGATGCTGTTGGCGCGGGCAAAGGCGTCGAACATTTCGGCCAGAGCATCGTGCGGCTCGATCTGGATGGTATAGGGGTTGAAGGTCAGACCGAGCGATTCAACGAAACGCTTGGCGAAGCCTTCCCAGTCGTAACCGGGGTAAGCCGCCAGGTGGGCGTTGTAGTTGCCGACGGCGCCGTTGATCTTGCCGAGCAGTTCGACCTGGGCGATGCGGGTGCGGGCGCGCTGCAGACGGTAGGCGACATTGGCCATTTCCTTGCCCATCGTCGACGGCGTCGCCGGCTGGCCGTGCGTGCGGCTCATCATCGGGATGTCGGCGTAGGCGTGGGCCAGTTCGCGCAGGCGCTCGATGACCTTGTCCAGCGTCGGCAGCATGGCCTGTTCGCGGGCACCTTGACACATCAATGCGTGCGACAGGTTGTTGATGTCTTCGGAGGTGCAGGCGAAATGGATGAATTCACTGACCTTGACCACTTCGGCATTGCCCTTGGTCTTGTCCTTGATCCAGTATTCCAGCGCCTTGACGTCGTGGTTGGTGGTCGCTTCGATAGCCTTGACCTCGGCCGCGTCGCCCGGGCCGAAGCCGGCGACCAGCGCATCGAGCTCTTTTACGGTCGACGGCGAAAAAGCGGCGATTTCCGTGAAATGCGGCTCGGCGGCGAGCGCCTTCAGCCATTCGATCTCGACCTTCAGGCGGGCGCGGATCAGGCCGAATTCGGAAAAGTGCTCGCGCAGGGCGTCAACTTTGCCGGCGTAGCGGCCGTCGAGCGGGGAAATTGCGGTCAAGGGATTGAAGTCCATATAAACATCCTTATCGATCAAGACCGGCATTTTACCCGTCCGACCATGACCCGCGCCATACGCTATAATCGCGTTCCCCTATCCAAGAGCAAGCGATGAAGCTGATCGGTACCCATACCAGCCCCTACGTCCGCAAGGTCCGGATCGTTCTGGCTGAAAAAAAGATGGAATACGAGTTCGTGATCGATTCGCCGCGCCAGCCCGGCAGCACGGTCCCCGACATCAATCCGCTCGGCCGGATTCCGGCGCTGGTGCTTGATGACGACACGCCCTTGTTCGACTCGCGGGTCATCGTCGAGCACATCGACAACATCACGCCGAACAACAAGCTGTTGCCGGCGCCCAATCGCGAGCGGACCGAAGTCAAGCGCTGGGAAGCACTGGCCGATGGTCTGTGCGATGCCGCCGTCAGCGCCGTCATGGAAGGCCTGCGCCCAAAGAAGGAACAGAGTGCCGGCTGGATCGTGCGCCAGCACGAGGCCGTCCAGCGCACGCTGCGTTTCATGGAAACGCATCTGGGGGAAAAGAGTTTCTGCATGGGCACGCACTTCTCGCTGGCCGACATCGCCGTCGGCACTGCACTCGGCTACCTGTGCCTGCGCTTCCCCGACATCGCCTGGCAGGAAAGCCATCCCAACCTCGCCCGCCTGTACGAAAAACTGATGCAGCGCCAGTCCTTTGCCGATACCGTCCCGCAAAGCTGAGACCACTATCGTCCGACCTTCTTCGGGGCGCCCGCGGGCGCCCCGTTGCATTTGTCAGAACTCCCGGTGCATCCCGGGGTCAACAAAACGTGTTTTCAACAGACAGGCGCCATGCACCGAATATTCAACTCCCTGAGCACCGCCCTGGGTGAACGCGATGCCGACACGCGCATGCACTCGGATCGCGTCATAGAACTGTCTCGCGAACTCGGCATGCACATCGACCTCGATTCGCAGGAGCTCGCCATGCTGGCGCAGGGCGCCCGCCTGCACGACATCGGCAAGATCGGCATTCCTGACCACGTACTGCGCAAACCCAGCCGTTTCGAGCAGGACGAATGGGAAACCATGCGCCAGCATCCGCTGATCGGCGAGCGCATCATCCTGGCCATCGGCAACGAATGCGCCACCCAACTGGCCGCCGTGGTTCGCCATCATCACGAGGCTTTTGACGGCTCCGGCTACCCCGACCGCCTGCGCGGAACCGACATACCACTCTACGCGCGCATCGTGTCGCTGGCCGACAACTACGATGCGATGGCGGTCAGCCGCCCCTATCACCCGGGACGGCCGCACCATGAAATCATGGACATCCTGTCGAATCAGGAAGCGGAGAAGTTCGACCCCGACCTTCTCCACGCCTTCCGGCACGTCATCGAACGTTCGCCGATGCGTGCCCCCTGATACCGCCTAGCGGATGATGCCGCCGCCCAAACAGACCCGGCTTTCGTAAAGCACCACCGACTGCCCCGGGGTCAGCGCCCACTGCGGCTCGGCAAAGCGGATTTCACAGCTTTCACCATCGACACGTTCAACGTGACACGGCTGGTCGCTGGTCCGGTAACGCGGCTTGGCGGTATAGACCCAATGCGTGTGCGGTGCCCGCCCTGACACCCAGCTCAACTGTTCGGCCACCAGGTCGTCGCGCAGCAGCGCCGGATGATCGTGGCCCTGGACGACGTAAAGTACATTCTTCTCCATGTCCTTGCCGGCGACGAACCAGGCGTCGTGATCGCCGCCGCCGGGCTGGCCCTTTTCCTTCAGACCACCGATGTGCAGGCCCTTGCGCTGGCCGATGGTGTGATACATCAGGCCATCGTGGCTGCCGAGCACCTTGCCGTCGTCGAGCCGGCGGATTTCGCCCTGTTTCGGCGGCAGGTAGCGGCTGAGGAATTCCTTGAACGGACGCTCGCCGATGAAACAGATGCCGGTCGAATCTTTCTTCGCCGCGACGTGCAGGCCTTCGGCCTCGGCAATCCTGCGCACTTCGCGCTTGTAGATGTCAGCCAGCGGGAACAGCGTCTTCGACAGCTGCGCCTGATTCAGCCGGTAGAGGAAATAGCTCTGGTCCTTGGTCCCGTCCTCGGCCTTCAGCAACTGGTATTCACCGTTGAATTCGCGCACGCCGGCGTAGTGGCCGGTGGCAATCTTCTCGGCGCCGAGCTGCATGGCGTGGTCGAGGAAGGCCTTGAACTTGATTTCCGAATTGCACAGGATGTCCGGGTTCGGCGTCCGCCCGGCCTGGTATTCGCGCAGGAATTCGGCGAACACGCGGTCGCGGTACTCGGCAGCGAAATTGACCACTTCGACGTCGATGCCGATGACGTCGGCGACGCTCATCACGTCGACCAGATCCTGGCGCGACGAGCAGTATTCGTCGTTGTCGTCGTCTTCCCAGTTCTTCATGAACAGGCCGATCACCTTCCAGCCCTGCTGCTTCAGCAACAGCGCCGCGACCGACGAATCCACACCGCCGGACAAGCCGACGACCACAGTTCCCTTAGACATCGGGCCCAGCCCCTTTCTTCCATTCGGCCAGCGGCAGGATCACCGCCGGCTCTCCGTTGTTCACAAACCAGCTGTCGACGACGAAACGCTCGCCGTCGTCAGCCTCGATCACCGCCGACCAGTGATTGGCGATGAGCCCCAGGAAATACCGCGGTTCAGGCTGCAGCACACGATGCCAGCGCAGATAACCGCGACTTTCGAGCAGCGCCAGCAGGCGAGTGGTCGAGGTTGAATGATCGATGCAGTCCATTTTCCCCGCCACATGGCCATCGGCGTAATTGCCGCCGCGGTCGTTGCGCACATCCGACTGCTCGCCGGCCCAGCGATACAGCTTGCCGACGGCCTCGGCCAGCATTTTCCGCTCGCCATCGGCGTCGACCGCAGAAAACAGCAGGCGCCGGATGTCGCCGAGCTGTCCCTGCGAGTAATGGATGTCCGCCTGGGCAATGCAACCGTAGCCATGACAGACGGCCACACGCTCGTCGGCAACGGCTGTTGCGGTCGACAGCAGAAAAGCCAGCAAAAGCAGCGTTGACCGCAACATCAGTCGTAATGCACCAGCAGGTCCAGCGGATAACGCCGCCCGGCCAGGTAATCTTCGCAACAGCGCAGGATCAGCGGGCTGCGATGGCGATCCTGCGTCGCCCTGACCTCATCGAGCGTCAGCCAGCGGGCGGCGACGATGCCGTCGTCCAGTTGCCGCTCGGCGTCGAAACCGCGCAGTTCGCCGGCAAAGGCAAAACGCAGGTAAGTGATGTCCTTCAGCGGATGCCGCCAGTTATAGACACCGACCAGGTGTGTCGGCCGGAAATGGTAGGCGGTTTCTTCCAGTGCCTCGCGCACCACGGCATCGACCAGCGCTTCACCCTGCTCAAGATGACCGGCCGGCTGGTTGAAGGCCAGCCCGGCATCGGTTTCCTCCTCGACCAGCAAAAACTTCCCGTCGCGATAAACCACTGCGGCCACGGTGACATTCGGCTTCCAGATCATGTACTGCATCCTGCGTCAAAAGCGTTATTTTACCCGCTGATTTCGGCTAGAATTGTGCGCTTTCACGAGTGCATCACGGAGATTTCACCATGTCCATGTCGGACCGCGACGGTTTCATCTGGCAGGATGGCAAGCTTGTGCCCTGGCGCGAAGCGACCACCCACGTCCTTACCCATTCCCTGCATTACGGCATGGGCGTTTTCGAGGGCGTCCGGGCCTACAAGGGCGAACGCGGCACGGCGATCTTCCGCCTGAAGGAGCACACCGAGCGCCTGTTCCGTTCGGCCCACATCTTCCAGATGCAGATTCCCTACTCGCAGGCAGAACTGAACGAAGCGCAGAAGGAAGTCATCCGCGCCAACAATCTCGAATCCGGCTACCTGCGTCCGCTCGCCTTCTACGGCTCGGAAAAGATGGGCGTTTCGCCCAAGGGCGCCAAAGTGCACGTGATCATCGCCGCCTGGCCGTGGGGCGCCTACCTCGGCGAGGAAGGCATGCAGCGCGGCATCCGCATCAAGACCTCGTCCTACACCCGCCACCATGTGAACATCACCATGGTCCGCGCCAAGGCCTCGGGCAATTACATGAATTCCATCCTCGCCAACAACGAGGCGACGGCCGACGGCTACGACGAAGCGCTGCTGCTCGATCCGGAAGGTTACGTCTGCGAAGGCGCCGGCGAGAACATCTTCATCGTCCGCAACGGCAAGCTGTACACGCCGGACCTGACCGCCTGCCTCGAAGGCATCACCCGTGCCACGGTCATCCAGCTGGCTGGCGAACTGGGCATCGAAGTCATCGAGAAGCGCATCACCCGCGACGAAGTCTATTGCGCCGACGAAGCCTTCTTCACCGGCACCGCCGCCGAAGTGACGCCGATCCGCGAACTCGACAACCGCCAGATCGGCGCCGGCAGCCGCGGCCCGATCACCAAGGCGCTGCAGGAAAAGTATTTCGACGTCGTCTATGGCCGCTCGGCAGCGCATGCCGACTGGCTGGCCGTCGTCTGAGCAAGCCCCAGGGGAGAAAAACGATGTCCGACAACAAGACCGTCGAAGTGACCGCCCACGACCTGCCGCTGCACTGCCCGCAACCGGGCTCTGCGCTGTGGAGCCAGCATCCGCGCGTCTTTCTCGACGTGCTGAAGACCGGCGAAGTCACCTGCCCGTACTGCAGCACAAAATATGTCTTCACCGGTGAAGCGCCCAAGGGCCATCACTGAAACAGGGACGGCGGGCACAACACCCGCCGTTTTCACATGAAGAAAGCCCTCATCGTCGCTCCCTCGTGGATCGGCGACACAATCATGGCGCAGCCGCTGTTCGCCCGCCTGCATGCCCTGCATCCCGGATTGCAGCTGGACGCCCTGGCGCCACGCTGGGTGGCGCCGGTGCTGCAGCGGATGGCGGAAATCAGCGCGGTCGTCGACAGCCCTTTCGGCCACGGCCAGCTGTCAATGAAAGCGCGCTGGCGGCTGGGCCGCGAACTGGCGGCACGCGGCTATGATGCGGTCTACGTCCTGCCCAACTCGCTGAAATCGGCGCTGGTCCCGTTCCTCGCCGGCATCCCGCAACGCGTCGGCTTCACCGGCGAATCGCGCTACGGCCTGATCAACGTCCGCCACACGCTGGACAAGGTGGCGCTGCCGCTGATGGTCGAGCGTTTCGCACAACTCGCCGAAACGCCTGGAGCCCCGCTGCCGCGCCCGGTTTCCTACCCAATGTTGCGGTCGACCGCAGCAGAACAGCAAAAAACCCTGGCCGAGCTGGCCATCGAACGCCCGGCAAGGATCGTCGCCTTCTGCCCCGGTGCCGAATACGGCCCGGCCAAGCGCTGGCCGGCGGCGCATTTCGCCGAACTGGCGCGGACCCTCGCCGCGCGCGGCTACGCCGTCTGGCTGTTCGGCTCGCCGAAGGACCACGCGGTCGCCGAAGAAATCTCGCAACTGGCACCCGGCCTGTGCCGCAACCTGTGCGGCGCCACCTCACTCGGCCAGGCGGTGGACCTGCTGGCGCTGGCCGACCTCGTCGTCTGCAACGATTCCGGCCTGATGCACGTCGCCGCTGCGCTCGACCGTCCGATTGTCGCTCTCTACGGTTCGTCGTCACCCGGCTTCACGCCGCCGCTGTCGGACCGCGCCGATATCCTCAGCCTGAACCTCGACTGCAGTCCGTGCTTCAAGCGTGAATGCCCGCTCGGCCATCTCGACTGCCTGAATAAACTGCTCCCCGCCCAGGCCCTGCTGGCCTGCGAGAAATGGATCGCACGATGAGCCAGCCCACCAATTTCGCCACCTCGGATGACGCCGAACACGCCTTCTACGCTGCCGTCAGCAGCGGCGATGCCGACCTGCTGATGCATTACTGGGCCGAAGACGAGGAAACGCTGTGCGTGCATCCGACCGGCGTCCGCCTGACCGGCATCGTGCCGATCCGTGAAAGCTGGCGCAGCATCTTCGCCAATGCCAGCCTGCGCATCCAGGCTGAAACCGTCGCCCGCTGGCAGGGCACGGTGATGGCGGTGCATCACCTGACCGAAATCCTGTTTGTCGGCGACGACCCGGCGCCGCACGGCCCGCTGCACGTCACCCACGTCTACCTGCGCGGCGCCCAGGGCTGGCGCCTCGCCAGCCGCCACGCCTCGGCAGCCGACGACGGCCATCAGGCCATGGCCGACGCCATGCCGCACACGCTGCATTGAAAGTCTACCGGGCACCCTCATGGTTGCCGGGCGGCCACGCCCAGACGCTGTGGCCGCTGCTGATCAAGCCCCAGCAGCTGCCGCTGCGCCGTGAGCGCTGGACAACGCCGGATGGCGATTTCATCGATGTCGATTTTCTCGATGCTGCGGTCGACGCACCGATACTGGTCCTTTTCCACGGCCTCGAAGGCAGCGCCCGCAGCCATTACGCGATCTCCACCGCGCACGCCTGCCAGGCCGCCGGCTGGCGCCTGGTGCTGCCGCATTTCCGTGGCTGCTCGGGCGAACTGAACCGGCGCCCGCGCGCCTACCACTCCGGCGACTCGGCCGAAATCGACTGGATCCTGCGCCGGCTTCAGGCCGCGCACGGTGGCCGCAAGCTGCACGCCGCCGGCGTCTCGCTCGGCGGCAACGCGCTGCTCAAATGGGCTGGCGAGCAAGGAATTGCCGCCGCCGATGTCGTCACCGGCGTTGCCGCGATGTGTGCGCCGCTCGACTTGGCTGCCTGTGGCCACCACCTGGCACGCGGTTTCAACCGCTTGTATACGCAGCATTTTCTCACCACTCTGAAGCGCATCTCGGGGCAACGCCTGCAGCACTTCCCCGGGCTGTTCGATGAAGCGCGGATGCGTCGTGCCAACAACCTGTGGGAATTCGATGACGCCGTCACCGGCCCGGTGCACGGTTTTGCCGGTGCCGACGATTACTGGCGACGCTGTTCGGCCAAACCCTTCCTCAAGTCGATCGCCGTACCAACACTTGCGGTCAACCCGAAAAACGACCCGTTTTTGCCCGCCCGGCACCTGCCCGGCCCGGCCGATGTCGCCGCCTGCGTCCGCCTCGAACAACCGGCCGGCGGCGGCCATGTCGGTTTCGTCACCGGCTCATTTCCGGGAAAGCTGGACTGGCTCCCGCAAAGGCTCTTACACTTCTTCCTTTCCGAAACGTCATAAGCGCCCATCATGAGCCAACCTCTTCCCGCAGAAATCTTCAAGGCCTACGACATTCGTGGGATCGTCGATAAATCGCTGACCGCCGACGTCGTCCGCCGGGTCGGCCACGCCCTCGGCACGCTGGCACTCGAGCAAGGCCAGAAGGCCATCGCCGTCGGCCGCGACGGCCGCCTGTCCGGCCCGGAACTGTCCGGCGCGTTGATGGACGGCATCTGCGCCGCCGGTTGCGACGCCATCGACGTCGGCTGCGTGCCGACCCCTGTCACCTATTTCGCCGCCTATGAGCTCGGTTGCAATTCCTGCGTCTCGGTCACCGGCAGCCACAACCCGCCCGACTACAACGGCCTGAAAATGGTCATCGGCGGCACGACGCTGGCGCTTGATGCGATCCAGGACCTGAAGAAGCGCATCGAAGCCGGCAATCTGCGCCACGCCAAGGCCGACCAACTCGGCCAACGCACTTCCGCCAACGTCCTCGACGCCTACGTCGACAAGATCGTCGGCGATGTAAAACTGGCGCGGCCGATGAAGATCGTCATGGATTGCGGCAACGGCGTCGCCGGTGCGATTGCCCCTGCACTGTTCAAGCGCCTCGGTTGTGAAATCGTGCCGCTGTATTGCGAAGTCGACGGCAATTTCCCGAACCACCACCCGGACCCGTCGAAGCCGGAAAACCTGGCCGACGTGGTCAAGGCGCTCAAGGAAACCGACGCTGAAATCGGCATCGCCTTCGACGGCGACGGCGACCGCCTCGGCGTCGTCACCAAGGATGGCGAAATCATCTATCCCGACCGCCAGCTGATGCTGTTCGCCGCCGACGTACTGTCGCGCGTACCGGGTGGCACCATTATCTATGACGTCAAATGCACACGCCTGCTGGCGCCGTGGATCAAACAGCACGGCGGCATACCGCTGATGTGGAATACCGGCCACGCACTGGTCAAGGCCAAGCTGAAGGAAACCGGCGCCCCGCTGGCCGGCGAGATGTCCGGCCATACCTTCTTCAAGGAGCGCTGGTACGGTTTTGACGACGGCCTGTACACCGGCGCCCGCCTGCTCGAAATCCTGAGCCGCTCGGCCGATGCCGGCGCGCCGCTGAAAGCCCTGCCGAATTCGCCGTCGACCCCGGAACTGAACATCAAGATGGCCGAGGGCGAACCCTTTGCGCTGATCGACAAACTCAAGGCCGAAGGCCGCTTCGACGGCGCCGAACAGATCATTACCATCGACGGCGTCCGGGTAGAATACAAGGATGGTTTCGGCCTGGCCCGCCCGTCGAACACGACGCCGGTCGTGGTGCTGCGCTTCGAAGCCGATGACGCTGCCGCCCTGGAACGTATCCAGGCCGGTTTCCGCGCTGCCCTGCGCGCTGTCTGGCCGGGGATACAGCTGCCGTTTTAAGGAGAATTCGTGAGCGACGCCGCCGATCAGCTATTCCTCGGACGACAACCCATCCTCGACCGCGATCAGCGGCTGCATGCTTACGAACTGCTCTTCCGCAACGGCGGCATCAATGCCGCCGATGTCACCGACGGCGTCGCGGCCACCGCCACCGTCATCGTCAATGCCTTCGCCGAACTCGGCGTCGAGGCCGCGCTGGGCAATTGCCGCGGCTTCATCAACATCGACGAGGAATTCCTGTTCAGCGACATGCTCGAACTGCTGCCGCGCCAGTCGGTGGTGCTGGAAATCCTCGAAACGGTGCCGCCCAGCGAAGCCGTCATCGAGCGCTGCAAGGCCCTGAAAGCCGCCGGCTTCACGCTGGCGCTCGACGACGTCATCCAGCTCGCCCCGGAATACGCCGAATTGCTGGCCCTGGTGGAAATCGTCAAGGTGGACATCCAGCCGCTCAGCCGGGTCGAACTGATGCAACTGGTCATGAAGCTGAAGCCGATGGGCAAGCAGTTGCTGGCCGAAAAAGTCGATTCGCGCGAGCAGATGGAACAATGCCTGAAACTCGGTTTCGCGCTGTTCCAGGGCTATTACTTCGCCAAGCCGACGATCATCGCCGGCCGCAAGCTGGACCATTCGCAGCTGTCGCTGATGAAACTGATGGGACTACTGCTTTCCGACGCCGATACCAGCGAGCTGGAACAGGCACTGAAGCCGGAACCCGGTCTTACGGTCAACCTGCTGCGGATGACCAATTCGGTCGGTGCCGGCAGCAGCGAAACCATCACCTCGCTCGGCCACGCCATCGCCGTCCTCGGGCGTCGCCAGTTGCAGCGCTGGCTGCAACTGCTGCTCTTTGCCTCGGGCAGCCACAACGGCACGGCCAGTCCCTTGCTGCTGCTCGCCGCCACCCGCGGCCGCCTGATTGAATTGCTGGCGGGCGAATTGCAGCCCAACGATGCGGGTTTTGCCGACAAGGCCTTCATGGTCGGCATCATGTCGTTGATGCCGGCACTGGTCGGCCTGCCGATCCAGGAAATCGTCGCACCGCTGGGTCTGGCCGATGACGTCAAGGCCGCACTGTGCAACGACGAAGGACGGCTCGCCCAGTTGCTGGGTCTCGCCGAGTGCAGCGAAAACGGCGACCTGGCAAGGCTTTCCACCCTGTTTGCCAAACTGCCGTCGATCGGCCCGAAAGCGCTGAACCGGGCGCAGACCGAAGCCTTGATGTGGGCCAACAGCATTGGCCAGGAAAAGACCGGCTGATCCCCGCCGCCGACGCCTGTTACAAATCGGCGACATCGCACTACAGACCGGAGCAGCCGCTTGCGTCACAATGGACGCCGATTTCAATGAACCAGGATCGCAATCCAGCCGATGAACAGAGAATCCAACCCATTCCAGGCCCGCATGCAGTTTGCCCGGGCGCCACAAAGCCTGGCCGGACGCATCGTCACGTTCATCCTGAGCGCCGTCTTTCTGGTGCTCGCCTTCATGTTTTCACTGGTTGCCCTGGCTGTCGTCGCCGTCGCTGCGGTGATCTTTGCCGGCTGGTTCTGGTGGAAGACGCGCGCCCTGCGCAAGGCGATGCGCGAAGGCGCACCGATTGAACCGACGGCGCAGGGAGATCAGGTCATCGAAGGCGAATTCGTCCGCGAAACACCGGACAACCGCCTGCTGCGCTGACGCTTAACGCAGCTTCGGATTCAGCGAGCCGCGGTTGTAATCCTTGTCGCCCGGCATGATGACGCGACCGAAGCCGCCAACCTGTATCCCCTGCGAATCGACCGGCCGCGTCTTGTTTTCCGGATACTCCGCCGCCAGTTTCTGTGCCTCCGCGGCTTTCGCCGCATCGGCAAACTCCCAGCGCCCGTTCGGGAAAAGACGCACTTTCTGACCGTCGACCGTCGTCGCCTCGACCGGCGTCCGGTCGAGTTCGGCCGCCAGCACGGGCATGCTGACGAGCAGCCCGATCAACGCCAGCGCCGCCCTCACAGCTTGCCCTCGACCCAGGCCGGCACCGACGCCATTGCCGCCACCAGGTTCTCCGGCTGGGTACCGCCAGCCTGCGCCATGTCTGGACGACCGCCGCCCTTGCCGCCAACCTGCTGAGCGACCATGTTGACCAGTTCGCCGGCCTTGACCTTGCCGGTCAGATCGGCCGTTACGCCGGCAATCAGCGTCACCTTGCCATCGACTACCGAGGCCAGCACGATGGCTGCCGACTTCAGCTTGTCCTTGAGCTTGTCCATCGTTTCGCGCAGGGCATTGATGTCAGCGCCTTCCAGATTGGCGGCCAGCACCTTCGCCCCCTTGATATCGAGCGCCTGCGCCAGCATGTCGTCGCCCTGGGCCGACGCCAGCTTGCCCTTCAGTGCCGCCAGTTCGCGCTCCAGCTTGCGCACCTGGTCGAGCACGGAGAGCACCCGGGCATGGGCATCCTTCGGCAGTACCTTGAGCGTGCCGGCAACACCGCCGAGCACCGATTCCATGTCCTGCATGTAACTCAGCGCATTGTCGCCAGTGACTGCTTCGACCCGGCGCACGCCCGCTGCCACGCCGCCTTCGGCGGTGATGCTGAACAGGCCGATGTCGCCGGTGCGGCCGACGTGCGTTCCGCCGCACAGTTCGCGCGACGAACCGATGTCGAGCACGCGCACGTTGTCGCCGTATTTCTCGCCGAACAGCATCATCGCCCCCAGTTTCTGGGCTTCGGCAATCGGCAGGACGCGGCACTCGGTCGCCGTATTGGCAAGAATCTCGGCATTGACGATGTTCTCGACGCGACGGATTTCCTCGTCGCTCATCGGCTGGTTATGCACGAAGTCGAAACGGGTCTTGTCCGGATCGACCTGCGAACCCTTTTGCTGGACGTGGTCGCCGAGCACTTCGCGCAGTGCCTTGTGCAGCAGATGGGTGGCCGAGTGGTTGCGCATCGTGCGCTGGCGGGCCAGCACGTCAACCTTGGCGGTGACACCGTTGCCGACGCTGAGCGTACCGGTCTTGACGACACCGTGATGGCCAAAAACCGTGGCCTGGATCTTCTGCGTGTCCTCGACGGCAAAAATGCCATGCACCGACTGCAGGGCGCCGCGATCACCGACCTGACCGCCGGACTCGGCGTAGAACGGGCTGTTGTCGAGCACGACTACGCCCATTTCTCCCTCGTGAAGCTCGTTGACCGCAATACCGTCCTTGTACAACGCGAGCACGTTGGCCTTGTATTCCAGATTGTCGTAACCGTGGAAGGTCGTTGCCGGGCCGCTGTAATCGAGATTGGTCGCCATCTTGAACTTGCCGGCGGCACGCGCCTGCTCCTTCTGGCGTGCCATCGCCGCATCGAAGGCGGCTGCATCGACGGTGATCTGGTGCTCGCGGCAGATATCCTGCGTCAGGTCGAGCGGGAAGCCGTAGGTGTCGTGCAGCTTGAAGGCAGTCTCGCCATTGAACACGCCACCGTCGCCAAGCGCCTTCAGTTCGCCTTCGAGGATGGCCATGCCGTGCTCGATGGTTTCGAAGAAGCGGTCTTCTTCCTGCTTCAAGGTGGCGACGATCTTGTACTGATTCTTTTCCAGTTCCGGATAGGCGCTTCCCATCTCGGCGACCAGGTCCGGCACCATCTTGTTGAAGAACGCAGCGCGGGCGCCGAGCTTGTAGCCGTGACGGATGGCGCGGCGGATGATCCGGCGCAGCACGTAGCCGCGGCCTTCATTACCCGGGATGACGCCATCGGCGATGAGGAAGGAACAGGCGCGGATGTGGTCGGCCAGCACCTTCAGCGACGGCGAATCCATGTCGGCTGCCGAGGTTTCGCGGGCGGCGGCCTTCAGCAGCGCCTGGAACAGGTCGATCTCGTAGTTGGCATGCACGCCCTGCAGCACGGCGGAGATACGCTCCAGCCCCATGCCGGTATCGACGGATGGCTTGGGCAGCGGATGCATGACGCCGTTTTCATCGCGATTGAACTGCATGAAGACGTTGTTCCAGATTTCGATGAAACGATCGCCATCTTCTTCCGGCGATCCCGGAGGTCCGCCCCAGTGCTTTTCGCCGTGGTCGTAGAAGATTTCCGTGCACGGGCCGCAAGGGCCGGTGTCGCCCATCATCCAGAAATTGTCGGAAGCGTAGCGCGCGCCCTTGTTGTCGCCGATGCGGATGACGCGCTCGACCGGCACGCCGATCTCTTTCGTCCAGATATCGTAGGCCTCGTCGTCCTCGGCATAGACGGTAATCGTCAGCTTGTCCTTGGGCAGTTTGTAGACCTCGGTCAGCAGTTCCCAAGCGTAGCTGATCGCGTCGCGCTTGAAGTAGTCACCGAAACTGAAGTTGCCGAGCATCTCGAAGAAGGTGTGATGGCGGGCGGTGTAGCCGACGTTCTCGAGATCGTTGTGCTTGCCGCCGGCACGCACGCATTTCTGCGAAGTCGTGGCGCGGCTGTACGGACGCTTGTCGAAACCGAGGAAGACATCCTTGAACTGGTTCATCCCGGCATTGGTGAACAGCAGCGTCGGGTCCTCGTGCGGCACCAGCGAACTGGAGGAGACGATCTGGTGTCCCTTGGCGGCAAAGAAGTCGAGGAATTTCTGGCGGATTTCGGCGCTTTTCATGTGAGTCCGGCCTTCAAGGCGTTGAATACGAAACCGGTGATTTTAAATGAAAGCGTGCTGCTTCAGCGAAACAGCAAAGAAAAACCCGCCGGATGGCGGGTCATGTCCCTCGGCAAGCGCACTGATCAGAGTACACGCCGCCGATCGACACGGCCATCATGGTTGTAATCATGCTGGCGGTCATGCTTCTGCCGGGCAATATGCCGCTGCTGCACGTCCTGCGCCTGGTGCAGCCGGGCGCGCTCCTTCCGCGTCACGACACCGTCCGCCTTGGCACGATTCTCGATGTTGTCCACATGCTGCTGCCCGCGCGCCAGGCGGTTTGCTTCGCGCTGCGTCAGGCTGCCTGAAGCAGCGCCCTGGTCGATACGGTATTCCTGCCAGGCCTGGCGTTGATCGACGTGCGGCGTCGCCGGCTGGGCCAGCACGATGCCATGCAGGGCAAGCGACAGGCTCAGGACAACAAGATTCTTGACGGCTTTCATGATTTTCTCCTGGAAATGGAAACGAACTGCACGCCTGCCATTACAGGGGAAAATCAGCCCGCAGGATGCAAGCGTTTGTAAGCAGCTGTTTCGGGAGAAAAAAGATCAAGGCGGTCGGTAAACAAGGCGGTCACGCCGCGGGAAAACAGCTTTTTTGCCTGCACCGGCCGGTTGACCGTAAAACACAACACCGGGATAGCCTGCGCCCTTGCGGTTTCGAGCACATCATCGGACAGCCGGTCGGCAGCACAATGCAGGGTCGACGCATCGAGTTGGCGAAAAATGGCAAGCCAGTCGGCTGGTACCGTTTCGAACAGCACACCGCGCGGCAGATGAGGCGCCCGTTCGCGGGCGACACCCAGCGCTTCCAGCGAAAAAGAAGAAAGCAATGGCAAAGGGCCAGCCGCAGGCCAGATGGCGGCGGCCTGGGCGGCAACTGCGGCGGCCGTTTCCCGGTCATAGCCGCGCGCCGGCTTGATCTCGACATTCGCCAGCACGCCGAGCTGGCGACACAGACGGGCCGCCTCGACAAATGGCGGAACGGCTTCGCCATTGCCGGCATCAAGCCGTTGCATGTCCAGGTCGGACATGGCCGACACCAGACCGTGACCGTCGGTCGTCCGCTCCAGCGTCTCGTCGTGAATCAGGAAAGGCGAACCGTCGCCGTTCAGCATCACGTCGAATTCGACGGCCCGGAAACCCATGGCGGCAGCCAGCCGGATACCGGCCAGCGTGTTTTCGGGAGCCAGCGAACCGCCACCACGATGGGCAATCCAGCGTGGCAGCGTCAGCGACATCAGAAGGGCTGGGTCTTTCTCAACGCCGGCCGGGCCCCGAGCACCGAATTGCCACGGGTGACCGCGGTATCGAGGGCCGCCTTGGCCGGTTTCTGGTCAGCCCAGACGGCAGCCAGTTCCTCGTCGGCGATCATGCGTGCGCCATCGACATTGCTGACACGCAGCGCCGGCGCATCGGGCTTGCCCTGCAGCGAGAGGTAAGCCGCGTCGAGCGCCTGCTTGCCATCCTGCAACAGACGGCTGAGCGAGGCCAGACGGGCTGCTTCGGTCATCGGCAGACCACCGTGGCTGCGCACCAGCTCGATCTGGATTTCCGGCGACAGCAGGAAGGAGACAAAACGGGCCGCCTGCTTGTATTCGGCTGCCGCCTTGCCGGCACCGACCCAGATCGACGGGCCATCGGCCAGCGTCGGACGACGACCGCCATAAACATCGTCGTGAAACGGTATCGGCGCAACTCCGAGTTCGACACCACGGGCATCCTGGAAGTCCGCGTACTCACGCGAATCAGTCGTGATCATCGCGCACTGGCCGTCGCGGAAACGCTGGCTGGCCTCGTTGCCGTTACCATACTGCCGGTAATAGCGGGCCTTGCTCCAGGTCGCCATCATCGCCACATGCTTGACCTGCGGCAGGGCGTTGAACTTCAAGCCGCCCTTGGCGTCCGTGGCCGGCACGCCGGATACCGCGCTGACGTTGTCGATATGCACCCAGACCGGCCACGAGGAGGTATAGGGACAATCAAAACCCGCCGTCTGCAGCTTGTCGAGGTAACCCTGCATCTCGAACCAGGTTTTCGGCGGCACATCCGGATTCAGGCCTGCCTTGCGGAACGCATTCTTGTTGAAGAACAGCACCGGCGTCGAATACAGCACCGGCAGCGCCACCACCCGGCCACGGGCATCGGTCACACCGGGCTTGAGCACTTCGGACAGGCTGAGCGACAGCGGCACGCCCGCCTTGCTCATCATCGAGTACAAGGGCACGAAATCCTTCGGCTGGCTGAGCACATCGCTCATTTCGTAGCGACTGAGCAGATTCAGTGTCCCCGGCTTGTCACCCTTTTCCAGACGCACCAGCTTGATGACATTGCCGGTTTCCTTCCGGTAACGCTCGACCACGGCAGCCAGCCGCGCCTCATTTGCAGCATCCAGGTTGTGCGCCAGCGTCGGCTCGACGGGAGCTGCAGCCTTGGCTGGCGGCTTTGCCGGCGCCTTGGCGGCCTGGACAGAGAAGGGAAAAACGGTACAAAGAGCAATCAGCAACGGACGAACGACTTGCAACATCTGGGGCACCTGAAGGAAAGCAAGCGACCATTATAGCGCCCTGCCCCTTTCCAGATTTCGACACAATGATTGCAATATGCGAGAATCGCCGCATGATCAAGCATGCTTCAATTCTCGCCCTTGCCGTGCTGGCGCTATCCGGCTGCGACCAGGTCGCCGGCAAGCTCGGCCTCGAAAATCCGGCCGCCAAGGAAGCCAGAACCGATGCCGAAGGCAAGGCTGTCGGCAGCGCCTGCCGCCATTCCGGCCGGGCCATCGAGGACTGCTACGCGATCTACAGCTGGCTGCCCAAGGCAAGCGTCTATACCGGCTGGCGCGAGATGGATGAATACATGCGGGAAAACAAGCTGGAAACCATCGAACCGCAATTGCCGCCGCCCGAACCTCCCGGCGCCAAGAAGAAGCGCGCCGTGACCACCCCTCCGGAAGGGCTCGCCGACCCGGCGCCGACGGCAGTACCGGCAGCATCTGAAACAGCAGATGACAAGGCAGCCAAGGACGTCAAGGCTGAAAACGGCAAGAACTGATCCCTGCGGATCAAACCCGTGAGAAGAATGCGATGAACAGGCTGCCGGATTTTCTGCACGGAATACGCGGCAAGCTGATCGCCATCTTCGTCCTGATCAAGGTCGTGCCGCTGTTGCTGCTGGCGTGGTTCGCCTGGCACACCGCCCAGCTGCTTGGCGAGGATGTCTCCGTCAAGGCCGGCAACATGGCCGACACTTCGTTGCAGACCATCCAGGAAATCGGCAAGACAGTTACCGACGATTCGATCCGCGCCCTCGACGAGCGGTCACGCGAAGCCATCGAGATGCTGACCACCGATGCCGCGCGCAATATCGCCGATTTTCTCTACGCCCGCGATGCGGACATACTCCAGGCGGCAGCCACCGAACCTTCCGAAGCCGCTTTCCGGCGCTTCCTCGAACAGCGCAAACGCACGCTGTATCAACACGGCCCCTGGCAACTGGCGCCCGACGGCAAATCCTGGGAACCGGTCTCGCCGCCATCGCGGGAAGCCAGGGTGACGCGCCCTGTCCTGCCCGACAACGCCCGGGACTTCAACGTCCGCCCCCCCGAATATTTCGGCGAGCCCGAGCAGCGTCCGCTGTTCGTCGAAATGACCTACATCGATCTGGCCGGTAACGAGAAGATCAAGGTCACAACCGGCAACCTGACCGAAAAATCGCTGAAAAACGTTGTTGACCGCAAAAATACGTTCGTCCGTGCCGAAACCTACTTCCCCGAGTTGCAAAAACTCAAGGCCGGCGAAATCCACGTTTCCGAGGTGATCGGCGCCTACGTGCCGACCGACCTGATCGGCCCCTACCTGCCCGAGCGGCTGGAAAAGATCGGCACCCCCTTCGCCCCTGAAAAATCCGCCTACGCCGGCACCGAAAACCCCGTTGGCAAGCGTTTTCGCGGCATCGTCCGCTGGGCCACGCCGGTACTCCGCGACGGCCGGGTCAGCGGCTACGTGACACTGGCGCTCGACCACGACCACATCCGTCAGTTCACCGACCGTCTGATGCCCACGGCCGAGCGCTACACGCCGATCATCGACGCCATCAAGGGCAATTACGCCTTCATCTGGGATCACAAGAGCCGCTCGATCGCCCATCCCCGCGACTACATGATCGTCGGCTACGATCCGGAAACCGGCCATCCGGCAACGCCCTGGCTGGACAGCGAGCTGTACGCCGAATGGCAGGCCAGCGGCCAGCCTTCACATGAATTCCTGGCCACCATCCCGCCCTTTCGCGACCAGCGCCTGACGCGCAAACCCGCCGGCGAACAGGTCAAGGCGCGCACACTCGGGCTCGATTGCCGCTACCTGAACTTCTCGCCGCAATGCGACGGCTGGAACGCCCTGACCGAGCACGGCGGCTCCGGTTCCTTCGTCATCTTCTTCTCCGGCCTGTGGAAGCTCACCACCGCCGCTGCCATTCCCTACTACACCGGTCAGTACGGGAAATCACCGCAAGGCTTCGGCTTCGTCACGATCGGCGCCAACGTCGATGATTTCCACAAGGCCGCGAGCGAAACCGCAGTCAAGATCAACACGCTGATCGGCGAGAAGGACAAACAGTTCAAGGCCCAGCGCAGCGATCTGCTGGACGGCATCGAGCAGAGCCTGCGGACCACCGCCATCGGCCTGTGGGGATCGACGCTGCTGATGGTCGTTCTGGTCATTTTCATCGCGATCTGGATGGCCAATCTGCTGACCGGCCGCATCACGTCGATGATTGCAGGGATTCGCGCCTTCCGCGACGGCGATCTCGGGCACCGGCTGGATGCCAGCGCCACCGACGAAATGGGAGAAATGGCGCGCTCCTTCAATGGCATGGCGGACTCCGTCGAGGAATCATTCAAACGCCTGGAGGAAGCCCGCCAGAAGGCGGAAGAGGCCAGCCGGGCAAAATCTGCCTTCCTGGCGACCGTGTCGCATGAACTGCGCACGCCGCTGAACGGCATCCTGGGTTTTGCCGACCTGCTGCGCACCGACCTGAACAACCCCGACCATCTCGAATACGCCAGAATCATCCACCAGAGTGGCGAACACCTGCTCAGTCTGGTCAGCGAGATTCTCGATCTGGCCAAAATCGAAGCTGGCGAAATGCAGTTCCAGCGCGGCGACATTCCGCTGCACAGCTTTCTGGAAAGCTGCCTGTCCACCTACGGCAGCAGCGCCAGCGCCAAAGGCCTGAACCTGTCGCTGCAGCTGGCTGGCGACCTGCCGGAATACCTGCAGGGCGACCCGACCCGCCTGCGCCAGATCATCAACAACCTGCTCAACAACGCCATCAAATTTACCGACGAGGGGGCAGTGATCCTGGCCGCCCGCGTCGATCACGACCACATCGCCATTTCCGTTTCGGACACGGGACCGGGCATTGCCGCCGAACATCACGCCGTGATCTTCGAAAAATTCAAGCAACTGGAAAACTTCCTGACGCGTGAACACGGCGGCACCGGACTTGGCCTGGCGCTGGTCAGACAACTCGCCGAACACATGGGCGGTTACGTCACCGTCGAATCCGAGCCCGGTGCCGGCGCCTGTTTCACCGTATTCCTGCCGAAAAAAGAAATCAATGACTGAGCGCCTCGCCTTGATCGTCGATGATCACCCCACCAACCGTCTGATCGCCGTTGCCTTGCTGCGCAAACTGGGTTGGCAGACGCACGAGGCCGATTCGGGTGCCGGAGCCCTGGAACTTGCCGGTCGCCACGCGTTCCGTCTGGTCCTGCTCGACATCAGCATGCCCGGACTGACCGGCGAGGAAACCTGCAAGGCGCTGCGCGAACAGGTGCATGGCAACGCGTTGCGGATCATCGCCTATACCGCCCACGCCTTTCCTGAAGAACGCACCCGTTTTCTCGCCGCCGGTTTCGATGACATCCTGGTCAAGCCGATCAACAGGGAACGCCTCGAAGCCCTGATCGAAAATATCTGAGCGCCCCCTAAGCGGAATCGGCCATGGGCAGTCGGACTGAACATCACAAATTCTTCGACATCGCCACGCCCCCTTCACGGGTATAATCATGCCCCATGTCTGAAATCAATACCTTAGCTGGCGAGAACGCCATCATCATCGCTGCCGACGCAGTGCCCGAAATCACCTTTGCCGACCTCGGCCTGGCGCCGGAGCTCCTGCGCGCAGTGCTCGACGAGGGCTACACCAAGCCGACGCCGATCCAGGCCCAGGCCATTCCGCTGGTCATCAGCGGCAAGGACATCATGGGCGGCGCCCAGACCGGCACCGGCAAGACGGCTGCGTTCACGCTGCCCATCCTGCAGCGCATCCTGCCCTTTGCCTCCAGCAGCCCGTCACCCGCCAAGCATCCGGTGCGCGCGCTGATCCTCGCGCCGACCCGCGAACTGGCCATGCAGGTCTACGAGTCGGTCAAGACCTACAGCAAGCACACGCCGATCCGCGCCATGTGCGCCTTCGGCGGCGTCGATATCCGGCCGCAGATCGCCGAACTGAAAAAAGGCGTCGAAATCCTCGTCGCCACGCCCGGTCGACTGCTCGATCACGTTGAAAACAAGAGCGTCAGCTTCAATTCCGTCCAGGCCCTGGTCCTCGACGAAGCCGACCGCATGCTCGACATGGGTTTTGTCCCGGACGTCACCCGCATTCTCAACATGCTGCCGGCGCAGCGCCAGAGCCTGCTGTTCTCGGCCACCTTCTCGGAAGAAATCAAGCGGCTGGCTGACACCATGCTGAAGTCGCCGATCCTGATCGAAGTAGCCCGCCGCAACCAGGTCTCCGACACCATCACCCACCGCGTCCATCCGGTATCCGAATACGGCAAGCGCGGCCTGCTGACCAAGCTGCTGAAATCCGGCGAAATCCGCCAGTGCATCGTCTTCTGTCGCACCAAGCAGGGTTGCTCGCGCCTGACCCGCGAACTGCAGCGCGCCGGCATCAAGGCCGATGCGATTCATGGCGACAAGAGCCAGCTGGAGCGTATCAAGGCGCTCGAAGCCTTCAAGGGCGGCGAAACCGACGCGCTGATCGCCACTGATGTCGCGGCGCGCGGTCTGGATGTCGATGACCTGCCCTACGTCATCAATTACGAACTGCCGCACACCCCGGAAGACTACGTGCACCGGATTGGCCGTACCGGCCGCGCCGGCAAGTCCGGCAACGCCATCTCGCTGGTCAGTGCCCACGAAGTTGGCTATCTCGTCGATATCGAAAAGCTGATCAAACGGCCGATCGAGCAGGTTGAAGTCGCTGGTTTCGAACCGGAGCCGGAATACGAATATCCCCCGGGCAACAAGAAGAAGCGCGCAGCCCCGCCGGCCAAGGCGCCGGTGGCCAGCCGGCCGGAGCGCAGCGAACGCAGTGATCGGCACGAACGACCGGAACGCAGCGACCGCCGGCCGGCCCGGCGCAATCCGATGATTGCCGCCGACGGCTTCGATTTCAGCAAGCCTTACGAAGAAACGACGCCGCGCGGGGAAGTGCCGGATTCGCCAAACGCCCCGGCCAAGGCCGATCCGCACAAGCCGAAGCGGGTCGTTGCCGCCCTGCTTGGCGGCATCGGTCGCAAGCACTGAGCGACATCCGCCACAACAGAAACGGCCGCTGCAAAGCGGCCGTTTTACATTCGCCTGCCGGAACTCGGCACGAAGCCGGCGGGTGGCCTGGCCTTGGGGACTTCAATCTCAAGCAGGCGGATCACCGCCAGCGACAGGTTGTCGCCAGTGCCGCCAGCGCGCTGGCGCGCCAGGTCGATGATTTTCTCGCAAGCCGTGCGCGCCGAATTGGCCGCCAGCAACTCCCCCATCTCGGCCTCGTCAAAATAGGCCCAGACGCCATCCGAGCACAACATGAAGCTGTCTCCTGCCTGCAGATCAACCGTATCGGCGAAGTCGAACCGTGGTTCATCCTGACCGCCCAGCGAAGTCATCAGGACATTGCGGTTGGGATGGGTCAATGCCTGCTCGGGCGTGATCTTGCCGACGGCGACAAGATGTTCGACAAATGAATGGTCGACCGTACGGCCCAGCAGTTTGTTGCCACGAAAACGGTAGAGCCGGCTGTCGCCACAATGCCCCCAGGTTACCCGGCCCGGCTGCAGCAGCAGCATGACAGCAGTGCTGTGCGGGTCCTTTTCGTTCATGAACCGCGATGCCTTGATCATCGTATGCGCCTCGCGCATGCTGTTTTCCAGCAGCCAGCGCGCACTTTCTTCCGTCGGCGAAAAATGATCGAGGTTGTTCTTCGAGGTGTGAATCACCTGCTCTGCTGCCAGCGCACCGCCGGTGTGTCCGCCCATGCCGTCGGCCACGACAGCCAGCGCCACACCACGTTTGCGCGCGTGCGGCAGGATCGCGACACGATCCTGTTGCTCCTTGCGATCCCCCTGATGCTGAGCCGCGCACGCATCGACTGCTATCGGCATTGACTCTCCCCCTGAGCGGAAAAGGTTATCACGAAAGCTGCCACCGCCTACAGTCCGGCGGCACAACCAAAGCGCTCGAGAATGATGTCAACGAACTCGGGAAGCGCCTCGTCGCTGAGGCCCAGCTCGGGCAGGACGACCGCCTTCACTTCGTCCCATTCGGGGTTCGGAACGCGCTGTTCACGGGCATGAATATCGATGGCCAGCAGCAGGATGGCGACCATGCTGCGTGACTCGTGATCGCCCAGTTCGGCCACCGCATGCTGATGGCGGATCGCATCGCAAATGAAACCAGGCAAGCACCAGTGACGTGCCACCAGATAGCCGACGACGGCGTGATCGGTATTGAACTTGCGATCCTCCTCGCGCCAGTCGGTCCATCGGCCGGGCGTACCCAAACGCAGTTCATGGCAATAACTGGGAAAACGCTGGAGCAGCAAGGGTACGCCGCAGGCATGAAAGATTCCGGTCAGATAGGCCTGATCGGGAAACAGGTTGCAAACCGCAATACGCTCATCGGCAATCAGCATGGCCAGTTCACCAACGGCCTGCGAGCGCGCCCAGAACGCCTCGTAGACACGATGATTCTTGCGCAGGCCAACGGCACTGCTGAGCGCGATGGCCTGGACCAGATGGTAGGTCTGCTGGACACCGACTGCATGCAGTATCTGCTCGACCGAATCGAAAGGCTGATGCTTGCGATAGGCGGCATTGCCAACCACTTTGAACAGCATCGCCGTCAGCCCCGGATCCTGATTGATCGTCCGCGCCAGCGGACGCACATCGAGTTCCTGACGCGCCATCAGCTTGCGCAATGCCTCCAGCACGCGCGGCTGAGCCGGGATCTTCACCCCGCCATCAAGCACCCGACGAACGCGCTCTGCATCTTCCTTGCCCAGCGTCTGGGTAATTTCCTTTATCGAAGAGCCGGCGCTCATGTCAAAGCCTCGTCAATCAATTCTATCCAGTGGCGAACCGGCGTCATGCCGCCCGCCTGCAAATGCGTCAGGCAGCCAATATTGGCCGTGGCGATCAATGCCGGGCCGCCGGCATTGAGGGCGGTGAGCTTGTTGATGCGCAGCTTTTCCGCCAATTCCGGCTGCAACACCGAGTAGGTTCCGGCCGAACCACAGCACAGATGCCCGTCGGCAACCGGCGTCAGAACGTAGCCGGCTGCTGCCAGCAGGCTTTCGATGATGCCACGAATCTGCAGCCCGTGCTGCAGCGTGCACGGCGAATGGAAAGCCAGCTTGCCGCGCGGACTGGCCGGCAGCAGGGCCCGCAGGCGCTCGCCCTCGGCAGCGACGATTTCCGACGGATCGCGACACAGGGCACTGATTTTTGCTGCTTTTCCGGCGTAGACCGCATCATCGGCCAGCAGACGGGCGTAATCCCGGACCTGCACCCCGCAGCCCGAGGCGGTGACGACGATGGCCTCGACACCGCCTTCCACATGCGGCCACCATGCGTCGATATTGCGGCGCATGTCGTCCTTCGCCCGCGCCTGATCGTTCAGGTGAAAACGCACGGCGCCGCAACAACCGGCTTTCACTTCCTCGAACAACTCGATGCCCAGACGGTCGAGAACACGCGCCGTCGCGGCATTGATGTTCGGCGCCAGCGTCGGCTGCACACAGCCGGCGAGCGTCAGCATGCGGCGGCTGTGGCCTTGTTTCACCGGCCATGGCCGGCCGGTCTCCGGCAACGGCGGCAGTTTGTCGGCCAGGCTGCTCGGCAACAGCGGCTTGAGCGCCCGCCCGATCTTCACCGCCGGCGCGAACAGCGCCGGATTGGGCAGCACGGTTTTCAGCAAGGTGCGCGGCAGCGATTCGCGCAGCGGCCTTTTCAGCTTCGCTTCCACCACCTGACGGCCGACGTCGAGCAACTGGCTGTACTTGACCCCGGACGGGCAGGTCGTTTCGCAGGAACGGCAGGTCAGGCAACGGTCGAGGTGGCTGCGCGTCTTCTCGGTGACTTCACGCCCTTCCAGCACCTGTTTGATCAGGTAGATGCGCCCGCGCGGCCCGTCGAGTTCGTCGCCAAGCAACTGGTAGGTCGGACAGGTGGCGGTACAGAAACCGCAATGCACGCACTTGCGCAGGATCTCGCCGGCAATCCGGCCGGCGTGGGTGTCGCGAATGAAATCGGCAAGTTGGGTATCCATCAGAACTCCGCGTACAACCGACCGGGATTGAGGATGCCCTGCGGGTCGAAAGCCTTCTTCAGGCGCCGATGCAAGGCCAGCAGTGGCGGCGGCAACGGCGCAAAAGCGCCCTCCAGGCAGCGCAGCGATTCCGGTGCCCGGTACAGCACGGCATGACCGCCGGCCGCGGCAGCCGCGGCGCGCATGACCGCCGGCTCGACCTCGCTGCCGTACCAGCGCAGGGCACCGCCCCACTCGCTGGCGCGCAGCCCGGGCACGGCCAGCGGTGCCGCGGTGGATGGCAGCGCTAGGCGCCACAGCGACTGTCCGGCGTAGGCCGGATGGCTCTGTTCGCGGACCGAAACCCACCATTTTCCGGCGTCGACCGCAACATTCCCGCCCAGCCTGCGGCACGCCGCATCGACCGCTGCTGCGGCGCCGGACAGCCGCAGCCACAAGCGCTGCTCATGCCAGAACGACGCCGATACCGGCAAGGGCTGGCCGCCCCAGGTATTCAGCCGACGGATGGCTTCCGCTTCGTCGCAGGCGAATTCCAACGTCGTCTCGGCAACCGGCTGCGGCAGGACCTTCAGCGTTGCCTCGGCGATCACGCCGAGCGTGCCCAGGCTGCCGGCGATCAGTCGCGAGACATCGTAGCCGGCGACGTTCTTCATCACCTGGCCGCCGAAATTCAGCACCTGGCCGCTGCCGTCGACCAGCTTCACGCCGAGAACGAAATCGCGCACCGCGCCGGCCTGCATCCGGCGCGGGCCGGACAGCCCGGCGGCGAGACAGCCGCCCAGGGTGGCACCGGAAAAACGCGGCGGCTCAAAGGCCAGCATCTGTCCGTTGGCGGCCAGTTCAGCCTCGATCTCGGCCAGCGACGTGCCGCACCTGGCGGTGAGGTAGAGCTCGGTCGGTTCATAGGCAACGATGCCGCGATGGCCGGCCAGATCGAGCACCTCGCCCGACAGCAGCCCACCGTAGAAGTCCTTGCTGCCATGGCCGCGCAGGCGCAGCGACGTGCGCGTGTCGTGCGCGGTGCGAACGGCCGCGACGATATCGTCCAGCGTCATCAGAAGCGCTCCAGTTCGGGAAATTTCAGTTCGCCGCGATGCACGCGCATGCGCCCGTACTCGGCGCAGCGGTGCAGGCTGGGCACCGCCTTTTCCGGGTTGAGCAGGCGCTTTTCGTCAAACGCCGCCTTGACGCGGTGGAAGGCTTCCAACTCCGGCGTCGCGTACTGCACGCACATCTGATTGATCTTCTCGATGCCGACGCCGTGCTCGCCGGTGATCGAACCGCCGAGCGCCACCGACAGTTCCAGAATGTCGGCACCGAAGGCCTCGGCCCGTTCCCATTCGCCGGGCAGCGAAGCGTCGTACATGATCAGCGGATGCAGGTTGCCGTCGCCAGCGTGGAAGACATTGGCGCAGCGCAGGCCGTATTTCTGCTCCATGGCGGCGATGGCGGCGAGCATTTCGGCCAGGCGCTTGCGCGGAATGGTGCCGTCCATGCAGTAGTAATCCGGCGTGATCCGCCCGACCGCCGGAAACGCCGCCTTGCGCCCGGCCCAGAAACGCAGGCGCTCGGCTTCGGATTGCGAGACGCGCAGGTCGTGTGCGCCGCTTGCGGTCAACACCGCCATGACGCGGGAAATCTCCTCGGCCACCTCTTCCGGCGTGCCGTCGGATTCGCACAGCAGGATGGCCGCCGCATCGAGGTCGTAGCCGGCCTTGACGAAGGGTTCGACAGCGGCGGCCGCAGCCTTGTCCATCATTTCCAGCCCGGCCGGGATGATGCCGGCGGCGATGATCGCGGCAACCGCGTCGCCGGCCCTGGCGACATCATGGAACGAAGCCATCACCACCTGCGCCAGTTCCGGTTTCGGCACCAGCTTCACCGTCACCTCGGTGACCACGCCAAGCAAGCCTTCTGAACCGATCAGCAGCGCCAGCAGGTCGTATCCGGGCGCATCCGGTGCGCCGCCGCCGATCTCGAATATCTCGCCTTCGATCGAAACGACGCGCAGACGCAGCACGTTATGCACGGTCAGCCCGTATTTCAGACAATGCACGCCGCCCGAATTCTCGGCAACGTTGCCGCCGATCGTGCAGGCGATCTGCGAAGACGGATCGGGCGCGTAATAAAGGCCATACGGCGCGGCAGCCTCGGACACGGCGAGGTTGCGCACGCCGGGCTGGACGGCAGCAGTGCGACTGTCGCGGTCGACGCGCAATATCTTGTTGAAACGCGCCAGCGACAACACCACGCCCTCGGCATGCGGCATCGCGCCGCCGGACAGGCCGGTGCCGGCGCCACGGGCGACCACCGGCACGCCAAGCTGGTGGCAGGTGCGCAGCACGTCGATCACCTGGCCTTCGCTTTCCGGCAGGCAGACGGCCAGCGGCATGGCGCGGTAGGCGGTGAGGCCGTCGCATTCGTAGGGCCGCAAATCCTCGTCCTCGACCAGCAGGCAATGCGCCGGCAGGATCATTTTCAGGCGACGGACCAGCGTGGCACGATCAGTTACGAAAGAAGATTCAGGTCTGCTCATGGGGTGATTTTAAACCGCGACACGAAGCGCAGCCATGCGGGAAAGCCACCATGTTCACACAGAAATTTACCCGCCCCCTGGCAGCCTCCCTTCTATAATTGGAAGCAAAGGAGCAATCTCCCATGACCGACTGGAAGACGCCAGACAACCGGCGCCTGCTGGAGCGCCTGCTGCATGAACTCGATGCACGCATCAGCAGCAACCCGCCAGACGAGATCTTTGCCATCGAAAGCACCAACGTCGCCTGGCCGAGCATCAAGGACTGCCTGCTGGAAACCCTGGATAGCGGCGACGAGACACGCTGCGAGGCGATGATCCGGCAACTTGCCGGCAGCGATACCCCGTTCATGCTGTTCGCTCACCAGTTCGGTGTATTGCGCAATCTGGTCCTCAAGCTGGCACTCGAAGGCGGCGCCATCGGCGACGCGCAGCGCGTCATGACGATGTTCGAGGAAATGGAAGAAGGCTTCGCCGCCATCTACCTGCGTGTTTTCCTGAACCGTCTGGGCACGCGCAACCATCTGCGTCTGACCCACATTCGCGCGCTCAACGACAAGAACATCCTCAGCTACTTCGAAAGCCATCTCGAATGGATGGCCAGTCTGGTCGAAGCGGTGCGCACGCGCGACCTGCTGCAGATGCCCGAACTCGACCCGACCCGCTGCCAGTTCGGCAGCTGACTGAACGAAGAGGGCGCGCGCCTGATCCGCGACCGCAGCCATATCGCCCAGATCCGCGAGTTGCACGAAGCCATGCACCACGTGGTGGTCGAGGTTGGCGGCATCATGAATCACCAGCGCGCCAGCGGTCCGGTCTATGCGCTGCTGAAGAAGGCCGAGACCTACTCGCTGGAACTCGGACACGAGATTTCGCTGCTCAACAGCATCGTCATCATGAGCGTGTACAGCAAGGACCCGCTGACCGGCTTCCTCAACCGACGCTTCCTCGACCGCGTGCTGATCACCCAGATGGAACTGGCCAAGGCTACTGAATCGCCGTTCAGCGTCATCATGTTCGATCTCGATCACTTCAAGGACCTGAACGACCAGTACGGCCACCAGGTCGACGATCAGGCGCTCGAACACATCGCCGGCATCGTCCGCGAAACGCTGCGCCAGTCCGACCTGATCTTCCGCTACGGCGGCGAGGAATTCCTGCTGGTTTCACCGTCGACCAGCCTGGCCCAGGGCCGCAGCCTCGCCGAGAAGCTGCGCGAGCGCATCGCCAGCAATCCGCTCCCGCACCAGCCGGCGCTGGCGATGAGCGCCAGTTTCGGGGTCACCGAGGTGTCGCCGGAATCCTACGAAGTGGTCGACACGCGCCTGGTCCACGACGTCATTGCCGCCTGTGACGGCAAGCTCTACGCGGCCAAGCACAGCGGCCGCAACCGGGTCGTCTAGACGATCAGGATCGCCCGGAAGTCATTGACGTTGGTCCGCGTCGGCCCGGTGACCAGCAGGTCGCCGAGGCTGGCGAAGAACCCCCAGGCATCGTTGCCGGCCAGCGCGGCCCGCGCATCCAGGCCGAGCGTGCGCGCCCGGGCCAGCGTCTCCGGACCGGTGAAGGCGCCGGCGTTGTCCTCGGTACCGTCGATACCGTCGCTATCCGCAGCCAGCGCATGGACACCCGGCATGCCCTCAAGCGCCAGCGTCAGGCCAAGCAGGAACTCGCTATTTCGCCCGCCACGACCGGCAGCGTTGCGTACGCTGACCGTCGTCTCGCCACCGGACAACAGCACACAGGGCTTTTTGCCGGGAAAACCGTGTCGACCGCAGGATTTTGCCATCCCGGCCAGCACCTTGCCGACCTCGCTCGCCTCGCCTTCAATGGCGTCGCCGAGGATCAGTGGCTCGACCCCGAGCCGGCGCGCTTCCAGAGCCGCCGCTTCGAGCATCTGCCGTGGCGAGGCGATCAGCCGGAAAGCGGATTGCGCCAGCCGCGGATCGCCGGGCTTGGGCGTTTCCAGCTCGCCGGCGAGCAAGCGGGCACGCAGGGCAGCGGCGACAGGAATCCGGTAATGATCCAGCACCTGCAGCGCCTGCGCCGCCGTGCTCGGATCGGCCACGGTCGGTCCGGAAGCGATCACCGCCGGGTCGTCGCCGGGCACGTCGGAAATGGCCAGCGTCAGCACCGGTGCCGGCCAGGCAGCAATGGCCAGACGCCCGCCCTTGATTGCCGACAGATGCTTGCGCACGCAGTTGATCTCGCCGATGGCCGCCCCCGAGGCGAGCAGGGCCGCGGTCAGCGCCCGCTTTTCCGCCAGCGTGACGGCGGCGGCCGGCGCCGCCAGCAGCGCCGAGCCGCCACCGGAAATCAGCGCCAGCACGCGGTCTGCTGCGGTCAACCCGGTCAGCAGCGACAAAATGCGCAGGGCAGCCGCTTCACCGACGGCATCGGGCACCGGGTGCGCCGCTTCGACGATCTCGATGCGCGCGCAAGGCACGCCATGCCCGTAACGGGTCACCACCAGCCCGCCGAGCGGCCCGGACCAATGATCTTCAACGGCCCTGGCCATAGCCGCCGAGGCCTTGCCGGCGCCAACGACGATCAGCCGCCCACCCGGCCCGGGCGGATCGAGCTCGGCCAGCGCCGCCGGTACGCAACGCGCCGGGTCGGCCACCGCAATGCCGGCGGCAAACAGCCGCTGCAGAAAATCACGCGGATTGATCATCGCCGCAGCCAGCCCAGACCGGCCTCGGTCGTCGTCTGCGGCTTGTACTCGCAGCCGACCCAGCCGGTATAGCCGAGCCGGTCGAGCAGTTCGAACAGGAACGGATAATGGATCTCGCCGCTGCCCGGTTCGTGCCGGCCGGGATTGTCGGCGATCTGGACGTGGCCGATGTCGCCGATATTGGCTTCGATGGTGCGTGCCAGATCGCCCTGGATGATCTGCGCGTGATAAAGATCGAGCTGCAGTTTCACATTGCTGCGGTCGACGGCCTGCAACAGGCGAAAACCCTTGCCGACATCGTCCAGCCAGTAGCCGGGCATGTCGATCCGGCTGTTGATCGGCTCGATCATCACCGTGGCGCCGATGGTCGCGAAACGGTCGGCGGCATGGCGCAGGTTGGCAACGAATGTCGTCTCCAGCATCGCTTCGTCGCAACCGGCCGGACGCAGGCCGGCCAGGCAATGCACGCGCTCGCAATCGAGCACCATCGCGTAATCCAGGGCCTGTTCGACACTCTCGGCGAATTCGCCCTGCCGCTGCGGCAGACAGGCCAGGCCGCGCTCGCCGGCCGCCCAGTCGCCGGGCGGCAGGTTGAACAGCACCTGCTCGACATCGGCCGACTGCAGCCACTGCGCCACCTCGTGCGCCGGCCAGTCGTAGGGAAACAGATACTCGACCCCGGTGAAGCCGGCAGCAGCCGCCCGCGCGAAACGCTCGGGAAACGGAACCTCGGTGAACAAAAAACTCAGGTTGGCGGCGAACTTTGGCATGACAGCGACGGTCTGTGTGCGAGCCGGAAAGTATAATTCCCAGACAACAAAGGAGAAGGCATCTTGAACAGCGAAAATCAACAAAACAACGAACAAGGCAACGACACTGAGCGCAAAGGCAACCGTCTGTCGAAAATCGTCACCCGTACCGGCGATGCCGGCACCACCGGGCTCGGCGATGGCAGCCGGACAACCAAGGACAGCCTGCGCATAACCGCCATCGGCGAAGTCGACGAACTGAACTCCAGCCTCGGCCTGCTGCTGTGCGAGGATCTGCCGGAAGCCGTGCGCGCTGCGCTGCTCGATATCCAGCACGACCTGTTCGACCTCGGCGGCGAACTGTGCCTGCCCGGCATGGAAGTCATGAAGCAGGCGCAGGTTGCCCGGCTGGAAGAACTGGCCGAGGAATTCAACCGCGAACTGCCGATGCTCAAGGAATTCATCCTGCCCGGCGGCACCCGCCCGGCCGCCATCACCCACCTGTGCCGCACCATCTGCCGCCGCGCCGAGCGCGCGATGGTCGCCCTGCACCACGCCGAAGCCCTGTCCGAGCCGGCCCGCCGCTACATCAACCGGCTGTCCGACCTGCTGTTCATCCTCGGGCGCAGCCTCAATCGTGCCGGCGGTCGCGGCGACGTTCTCTGGCAAAAAGGCAAGAATGCGGATTGATGCTTGCTCCCGGTGATGCCGCGGCAGGATAATCAGGCATAACCCTCAGGCAGCAACCGTGTACCGCGTCGTCACCAAATATCGCAATGGCTCCTCGCACCCCGTCGTCGAACGCGGTCCCTGGCACACGTCCAGGGAAACCGCCGAGGACTGGGCGGATTCCCTGCGCATGCATGGTTACATCGTCTTCATCGAGACCCAGAACGGACTGATCGACGGCGGAATGGGCGGCGGCGGCGGTGGCGACGACAACGCCGACCTGCTGGCCGCACTGTCGAGCATGGCCTGACCCAGCCCTAAGCCTGCGTCCGTGTCACTGCCTTGCGGAAGCGCAACAGCGCGATGTTGAAGAAAACCGCGCCGACTGCGGTCATTGCCAGCAGGTCCTGCCAGACAACATCGAGGCCGGCACCGCGGTAAAGGATGCCCTGGGCCAGGCGGACAAAATAAGTGGTTGGCGCCGCCAGCATGATGTTCTGGACGATCTGCGGCATGCTTTCGCGCGGCGTGACACCGCCGGAGAGCAGCATCAGCGGCAGGATGGTCAGGATGATCAGCAGCCCCAACTGCGGCATCGAGCGCGCCAGCGTGCCGAGAAAGATCCCGATCGACGCGGCAGCGAACAGGTAGATCACCGCAGCGAAGAGGAACAGCGGCAGCGATCCGGCAATCGGCACCTTCAGTACCCATTGCACCATCACGGTCAGCGCGAAACAGACACCAACCAGTACCGCCAGCCCGTTGGCCCATATCTTGGCCATCATGATCTCGAATGGCGTCAGCGGCATCACCAGCAGGTGCTCGATGGTGCCGTGCTCGCGCTCGCGGATGAAGGCCGCGCCGACCAGGATGATGGTCAGCATGGTGATGTTGTTGATCACTTCCATGACGCCGCCGAACCACACGCCGGTCAAATTGGGGTTGTAGCGCACGCGCGACACCAGACGGATCGGCGAGGCGCTGGTCGCGCGCGTGCCGGTCAGGTACTCGTTGACCTCGCCGAGCGTGATCTGCTTGATGTAGCTGGCGCCGATGAAGGCCTGGCTCATGATCGTCGCGTCGATGTTGAGCTGAATTTCCGGTTGCCGGCCGGCGAGCACGTCGTGCTGGAAATTGGCCGGGATGACCAGGGTGAAGCTGTAGGTGCCAAGGTCCATGCCGCGATCCAGTTCGGCCAGCGTGATCGGCTGCGGCTCGCGGAAGTACGGCGGGTAGAAGGCATCGACGATGCGCATCGACAATGGCGAGCGGTCCTCGTCGACCACCGCCACCGGTGCATTGTGCAGTTCCTGAGAACTGGCCGTTGCAGCTTCGTAGATCGCTCCCGAGAAGGCCCAGCAGATCAGCACCAGCAGGACCTTGTCAGCCCACAGGCTCTTCAGTTCCTTGAGGCCGAGACGGTAGATGTTGGCGATCGACATCTAGCGCTCCTGCTTTTTCAACAGGACGACCGACAGTATCGTCAGCACCGGGATGAAGGCGGCGAGCGCGAGGAAATGCGGCAGCAGGTCGGCAAAGCCGAGCGCCTTGGTGAAGATGCCGCGGCTGATGATCAGGAAATAGGTGGCCGGGAAGCACTGGCCGATCCAGTAGCCGGCACCTTCGAGCGCGCTGACCGGGCTGGTCAGCCCGGAAAAGCTGACGGTCGGCAGCATGCTGATGATCGCGGTGCCGAACAGCGCGGCGATCTGCGTGTTGGTGAAGGTGGACACCAGCAGCCCGAAGCCGGTGGTGACGATGACGTAGAGCAACGCGGCGACGCACAGCGCGGGCAGGCTGCCCTTGACCGGCACGTCGAACACCAGTTGGGCCTGGACGAGCAGCAGCAGGAAACTGATCATGGCGACGACGATGTAGGGCAACTGCTTGCCGAGCAGGAATTCCAGTCGCGTCACCGGCGTCACGTAGAGGTTGGTGATCGAGCCGAGTTCCTTTTCGCGCACCACGCCAAGCGCCATCAGGATGGCCGGAATGAAGATCAGCAGTAGCGGAATCACCGCCGGCACCATCGCGTAGATGCTCTTGACGTCCTGGTTGTAGCGGTAGCGCGAGACGATGTTGACCGGGTAGGCGCTGCTCGTGCCAGTCGTTTCGCGGACCAACTGGTTGACGTAGTCGAGGTGCATGCCCTCGACGTAACCGCGCACCGTTTCGCCGCGATAGGGCATCGCGCCATCGACCAGGACACCGATTTCCGGCCAGTGCCCGCGCCGCAGGTCACGGCCGAAGCCGGCGGGAATATCGATGGCCAGCGCCAGTTCGCCACTGTTCATGCGTTGGTCGAGCGCGGCCGAATCGGTGATCGGCGCGCGCTCGATGAAATAGCGCGAACCGGCGATGTTCTGCACGTAGGCCCGGCTTTCCGGCGAACCGTCGCGGTCGAGCACGGCAAAGCGCAGGCCTTCGACATCCAGCGAAATACCGAAACCGAGCACGAACATCAGCAGCACCGAACCGATCAGCGCGAAGGCCAGACGCACCGGATCGCGGCGCAGTTCCAGCGATTCCCGGTAGGCGTAGCCAAGCAGCCGGCGCAGACTGAAAACGCCACCATTGTTACGGTCGACCGCGGTTTTTGCCGATTTTCCGGGGGCGACCGCAAGCATCGGCGGCGCGTCGGGGACCTCGTTGGCGCCGGTCGCTTCTTCCAGGTAATCGATGAATGCCGCTTCCAGCGTCGCCGCGCCGCGCTGCGCACACAACGCCGCCGGCGTGTCGCTGGCGAGGACGCGGCCGGCATGCATCAGCGAGATGCGGTCGCAGCGTTCGGCCTCGTTCATGAAGTGGGTCGAAATGAAGATGGTCACGCCCTGCCCGCGCGACAGTTCGACCAGCAACGACCAGAATTCGTCGCGCGCCACCGGGTCGACGCCGGAAGTCGGCTCGTCGAGGATCAGCAGCTTCGGTTCGTGCACCACCGCCACCGCCAGCGACAGACGCTGACGAATGCCCAGCGGTAGTTCGGCCGCCGCCTGATCGGCATAATCATCGAGCCCGAAACGCTTCATCAACTCGGCGATGCGCGGCCCGCGCCGGGCGTCCGGCAGATGGAACAGGCGGGCGTGAAGATCGAGGTTGGCGGCCACCGTCAGTTCGCCATACAGCGAGAACGACTGCGACATGTAGCCGACCTGCTTGCGCGTTGCCAGATCCTTCGCATCGACCACCTTGCCGAACAGCCGGGCCTCGCCCTCGGTCGGTGCCAGCAGGCCGGTCAGCATCTTCATCGTCGTCGTCTTGCCACAACCGTTGGAGCCGAGGAAACCGAATATCTCGCCAGCCTCGATACGGAAACTGACGCGGTCGACCGCCGTAAAATCACCAAAACGCTGCGACAGGCCCTCGGCCTCGATGGCCACACCGGCACCGTCGCCACGGCGCGGCGGGATGACCAGTTCGTGGTGCGCCCGCCGCCGTGCCTCGGGCAACAAGGCGATGAAAGCCGCATCGAGCGTCGCCTGCCCGGTCCGCTCCCGCAGTTCGGCTGGCGTGCCGGTGCCGATCAGCTTGCCGTCGTCCATCGCCGCCAGCCAGTCGAAACGCTCCGCCTCTTCCATGTAGGCGGTGGCCACCAGCACGCTCATGCCCGGCCGACGCGCCCGGATGCTGTCGATCAGTTCCCAGAACTGGCGCCGCGACAGCGGATCGACGCCGGTCGTCGGCTCGTCGAGGATGAGCAGGTCGGGATCGTGGATCAGCGCGCAGCACAGGCCGAGCTTCTGCTTCATGCCGCCCGAGAGCTTGGCCGCCGGGCGATCACGGAACGGTGACAGGCCGGTCGCCGCGAGCAGGTCGGCAATGCGTCCGGCACGCTCGTTTTTGTCCTGACCGAACAGTCGACCGAAGAAATCGACGTTCTCGAAAACCGACAGGGTTGGATACAGGTTCTTGCCCAGCCCCTGCGGCATGTAGGCAATGCGCGGTTGCACCGAGGCGCGGAAACGGCGCTCGCCGATGTCTCCCCCCAGCACCTCGACCTGCCCTTCCTGGATTTTCCGGGCACCGGAAACCAGCGCCAGCAGCGACGACTTGCCGACGCCATCCGGCCCGATCAGGCCGACCATGCAGCCGGCCGGCAGCGCGACATCGACCGCATCGAGCGCCGTCACCGCGCCGTAGCGCAGGCTGACGGCTGCCAGGCGGGCGACCGGCGGGCGGTCCATGATCCTTACTGCCCGTCGATCGCCAGCTTGGCCGGCCAGGCGACGCCAGGGTCGAGGCGGACCCAGGCGACACCGGGCATGCCACCCTTGGCCAGGTCGCGGTGCGCCGCCAGCCAGGCCGGATCAGCCTTGACCTTGATGCGGAACATCAGTTTCTCGCGCTCGCTGCGGGTTTCCACCTCGCGCGGCGTGAATTGCGCTTTCGGCGCAACGAAACTGACATGGGCCGGAATCACCTGCTCCGGCAAGGCATCGAGCACGATGCGCGCGGCACTGCCCAGCGCCACCCGCCCGGCTTGATCGGTCGGCAGGTAGATGGTCATCGACATGTCGGTCAGATCAAGCAGCGTCAACGCCTTGCCGCCAGCCGCCAGCACCTCGCCCGGCTCGGCCAGGCGGTAGAGGACACGGCCGGAAATCGGCGCCTTCAGTTCGCTGTCGGCCAGCGTCACCAGCAAGGCATCGCGCTTCGCCTCGGCAGCGGCGACGGCTGCATCGGCTTCGCCGATCCGCCCGCGCGCCTGGGCCACGCCGGCCATCGCGCCCTCCATGCCGGTCAGATCGGTATCCAGCTTGTTGCGGCTGATGAAGCCCTTGTTGACCAGTTCCTCGGAGCGCTTCAGGGTTTTGCCGGCCAGGCTGACATCGGATTTCGACTTGCGCATGCCGGCCTGCGTCTGCTCGACCGCCTTGCGCGCCTGCTCGACCTGCGCCTCGGCGGCCCTGACCTGGGCGCGCAGGTCGTCGGCATCGAGCCGGGCGACGACCGCACCGGCTGCCACCATATCGCCTTCGCGTGGCAGCACCTCACGCAGCCGACCGGCGATCTTGCTCGCTACGTCAACTTCGGTCGCCTCCAGCCGGCCATTCCCGGTCGCCAGCCCTGCGGGCAACTCGACTGCACGGTGCTGATAGAGATAAACAGCAATTGCTGCGGTCAACACCGCCAGCAGAAGAAAAATCAGGCTCTTGCCCAAACGGGACAGTTTCATGGCACACCTCTAATGACCAATGAGTCATTACCTGTCCTGATTATAGGCCGCCCGTCCAGGCAAGACCAGCCTCAATCCGGCTCACCAGGATCACGAAAGAAAAACAGCCACGCACCACCGATGGCGGCGAGCAGCGGCAGTTCGAACAGGAAGGGAAACTTCCAGGCGATGGCTACCGTCGTACCGACGAGAAAACAATAAAGAAGGAAACGCAAGCGGTGTATCCGGAAACGCCACGACCCACACTTCGGTTTTATCGAAGAATCATCTCTCTTCAAGACGATTCAAAGTGGCGAAAAATTGGGTAGGATGAGCCCTGCAGTTACCACAAAGGAGGCTCAGGAAATGAAGGTAAGCACTTCGATCAAGCAGGGCGCCCAGTATCTCTGCATCAAATTCGGCGATGTCGTGACAGCCATCGAACAAGTCGCGGTCGTCAAGGGACTTGCCATGTGGGAAGTCGAGCGCGCGATGGGTTCGGGTTCCAGGAAACGGCTGATCGTTCCCGCCCGCTCACTGATGCCGCTTCAGCCGGAAGCTGCCGGAGCCTGACCGCCGGCAGAGATGCGCACGCTGGCGGGTCCGGTGAGATTCGAACTCACGATGGGTTTCCCCACGCCGGTTTTCAAGACCGGTGCATTCAACCGCTCTGCCACAGACCCGTTTGCGGCGCGCATGATAACACAGCCCCCGGCTGCGATGGATGTCCTGTCCGGACCGCTTTGGGTTTGAAACTTATGACGGTCTCCGTTAGTCTTAGCCTCTGTTGAAACCACACACGAGAGTTTTCCGCTGATGAACACCAATTTAGAAATCGCCCGCCACGGATCGGCCGAACTCGCCACGCAACAGAATCGCGTGTTGCGCAACACCTACATGCTGCTCGCCCTGTCGATGCTCCCGACCGTCATCGGTGCGCTGGTTGGCGTACAGATGGGCTTCAGCTTCTTTGCCGGCAGCCCGATGATTTCCTTCCTGCTGTTCATGGGTATCGCCTTCGGCTTCATGTGGGGTATCGAAAAGAACAAGGACAGCGGTCTGGGTGTTGCCCTGCTGCTCGGTTTCACCTTCTTCATGGGATTGATGCTGTCGCGCATCCTGCAGGTCGCGCTCGGCTTCTCCAACGGCGGCTCGATGATCGCGCTGGCCGCTGGCGGTACCGGCGCCATCTTCTTCACGCTGGCCAGCGTCGCCAGCGTCAAGACGCGCGACTTCACCGGCATGGGCAAGTTCCTGTTCGCCGGCGTCATCCTGGTACTGCTGGCCGTCGTTGCCAACATCTTCTTCCAGATCCCGGCGTTGTCGCTGGCCATCTCCGCAGCCGTTGTCGGCATCTTCTCGGCCTACATCCTGTACGACATCAGCCGTATCGTGCACGGTGGCGAAACCAACTACGTCAGTGCGACGCTGTCGGTCTACCTGAACGTCTACAACGTCTTCGTCGGCCTGCTGAACCTGATCATGGCCTTCACCGGCGAACGCGACTGATCGTCCGGCGGATCAGCAAAGGGCGGCTGCGGCCGCCCTTTTTCATGGGCGCTCGAACAACGCGATCGACTCGACGTGCGCCGTATGCGGGAACATGTTGACGATCCCGGCCGCCTTCAGGTGATAGCCCTGAACCGCTGACAGGACGCCGGCGTCACGCGCCAGCGTTGCCGGATTGCACGACACATAGACGATCCGTGACGGCGCCTGCCTGCCGAGCGCCTTGACCAGTTCCAGCGCGCCTTCGCGCGGCGGATCGATGAGCATCTTGTCGAAACGTCCCAATGCCGCCAGCGACTCCTCGGTGCACTCGAACAGGTTGGCGACGCCGAACTCGACCCGGTTACCCAGACCGTTTGCGACAGCCGCTTCCCGCCCCCGCTTGACGAGCGCAGGACTACCCTCGATGCCGAGCACCGACGCGCCCGAACAGGCTATCGGCAGCGTGAAATTACCCAGACCACAGAACATGTCGGCAATCCGCTCGCCCGGCTGCGGCTCGAGCAGGCGCAGGGCACGGCGCACCATCACCCGATTGACCGCATGATTGACCTGGGTGAAATCGGTCGGCCGGAAATCGAGCTCCAGCCCGAATTCCGGCAGCGTGTAGGAAAGTCGCGGCCCCGGCACGGGATAAAAACGGAATGCCGTGTCCGGCCCTTTCGGTTGCAGGTAAATGACGACCGAGTGGCGGTCGGCAAATGCACGCAGCAAATCCTCGTCTTTTGCGGTCAACCCCTGCAGGATGCGCAAAACCAGTGCCGTACAACGCTCACCGACGGAAACCTCGACCTGCGGCAGGCGATCGCTGATCGACAGGCTGGCGAACAGCTCGCGCATTGGCAACAGCAAGTCCGAAACATGCGGCGGCAACACCGCACAACTGCGGATATCGGCAATATAACTGCTGCGCCACTCGTGAAAACCGATCAGCATGCCACCGCGCGACGGCAACTTGCGCACCCCGAGCCTGGCCCGATGGCGATAGCCCCACGGTGCGCCGTGAATCGGCGGCAGGATGGTTTCCGCGCGAACCCGGCCGATATGCCACAGGCTGTCTTCGAGCACCCGTTGCTTGGCTGCAATCTGCGCCGACGGCTCCATATGCTGCATTGCACAGCCGCCACAAACGCCAAAATGGGGGCAAGCCGGCTGGACCCGCGCCACCGACGGCTTCAACACCTGAATCAGGTGCGCCATCTCGTATTTCGGCTTGCGCCGGAAACTCGCGTACTCGACGATTTCCCCCGGCAGGGCACCATCGACGAAGATGGCCTTGCCATCCTGGCGGGCGATACCCCGCGCCTCGTGATCCAGCGACTCAATAATCCCGATCGGCACGGTCGACTCCAATAAAAGCGCGAATTCTATCAATCGGGTATATTTGGCGCCATGGCTCGTGCATTGATCGACTCGTGGAATGACTACCTGTCAGCCGCCGACCGGCTCCTGGCAATGGCGACGCGCTCCCTGGTCATCCACGATGAAGACCTGTCGGCACTCAGGCTGGATGCCCCCGAGCGCCTCGCCCACCTGGCCAGGGTACTGGCCGGACACAGCGATCACCCTCTGCGCATTACGCTGCGCGAAGCCAGGCACTATCAGATCAGCAGCCCGCGACTGCAGCAGTTGCTGAACACTTGGGCGCACCGGGCGGAAATTCGCCAGACACCTCCCGCTCTGGCTCGCTTGCGCGACAACTTCCTGATCGTTGATGGCACCAACGCCCTGATCCGTCTGGAAAAAACCCTGCCGCGCAGCATCCTGCTGATTGATGAATCAGTTGCAGTGGCCCCCTATTTGCTGCGATTCGAGGAAATCTGGGGGGAGTCACGTAAAAATTTGTTGCAAACCCCGCTTGGGCTGTGACATTTGCGTATCTCGCTGCGTTGCAGCAATTTGTTTTGCGCTATAATTTTGCACGGATCGGTGCAAACCGACCGATATATCTATTCGGATTTTTTAGCTTCTTGTCGATAAGGAAATCTCATGAACAAGTCTATCCTCGCTGCCGCCCTGTTTGCCATCGCCCTGACCGCTTGCGGCCAGAAGGAAGAGCCGGTTGTTGCCGCTCCGGCTCCGGTTGCTGCCCCGGCTGATGCTGCTGCCGCTCCGGCCGCTGCTCCGGCTGACGCTGCTGCCGCTCCGGCCGCTGCTCCGGCTGACGCTGCTGCCGCTCCGGCCGCTGCCCCGGCTGACGCTGCTGCCGTTCCGGCTGCTGTTGTCGATGCCGCCAAGGCTGCTGTCGAAGAAGCCAAGAAGTAATCTTCTTCGCGAGCAATGAAAAACGGGGCTTCGGCCCCGTTTTTCATTTGCAGCCCTGATTCCGCAGACACAAGGCCTGCGGAATGGACAAGGGAATTACTGTAGTTGCTGCTGCAGCAGCGCCAGAATCTTGCGGGCGGTATCCGACTTGTCGGCGCCACCTTCGCTGGTCAGCACCTGAACTGTCGAACGACCGCCGACATCGGCAACGTGAATACGATATTGCTCGCGGGATACGGCCGATGTCTCGGAGGCTTTCCAGAAAACCAGCTTCGACAACACGCCATCACTCTTCTTGCTGGCATTGTCGATTTCCGGATCGACGTAACGGACGAAGTAGAGACCCCGCGAACGATCGCGATCTTCGACGGTGAAGCCGACACGATCCAGTGCAAGACCGACACGACGCCAGGCACGATCGAAGCGATCGAAGACTTCCAGCTTGCCGCTGCCATCTTCGCTGCTCGTCGCCAGACGGGCACGCGGCTCGGCCTTCGGGGTTGCCAGCGCCACTTCGGCACGGCGCTCCTCGGCGCCCAGACGAACCATCAGGCGCCGCAGCATCTCTGCTTCCAGTTCGGGGTCCGGCGTCCGCGGCTGCCAGCGGGTTTCGTCCTTGGCCGAGGAAATGAAGACCTCTTCCATCGCCCGGTGGCTGATGTAGATTTCAGTCGTACCTGGCTCGGCACCGGGTTCCAGACGCGTACGGAACTTGTCGCGTTCGCCTGTGGAGTACAGGGAGTCCAGCAGCCTGCCCAGTGTGTTGCGCAGGAAATCATCCGGAATCTTGGCGCGGTTTTCTGCCCAGTCGGTCTCCATCACGCCGGCTTCCGGACGTTCGATATTGACGATGAAACCGGTTTCCTGCCAGAAGTCCTTGATGTTGTCCCACAAGGCATCCGGGGCCGCGGCAACAACCAGCCAGCGCTGGTTGCCGGAACGCTCGACGCGCACCTTCTCGATCTGTGGCAGGACGACCGACTGGCCAGCCTGCGCTTCCGGGGAACGATCCGCCGCATAGGCGGAGAAGGTCGCTGTCCCTTTGCCGGCATCATCCGGCACCAGATAACGGTCATCGCGAGTCAACTGCGACAGGTCCGGCGGCACCTCCAGCGTGGGGACCTTGCCGGCTGATTTGTATTCGATCTTGCGCGATTCGGGCAAAATCCCGCAACCGGCAATGGCAACTGCGATGAGAGACAGGGTGAGGCCGGAAATCCGACGATTCATGTTTTTCATACTCCGTCAGGCATTAATGCCGGCCTGGCGCATCGCGGCCAGCACGCGCGCCTGGTTGGCTTCGGACAGCGGGGTCAGCGGCAGGCGAATACCGGCCGGCATCAGCCCCATCCGGCTGACAGCCCACTTGACCGGGATCGGGTTGGCCTCGCAGAACAGGTCGCGATGCAGGCCAAGCAGCTTGAAATGAATTTCCTTCGCCTTCGTTACATCGCCAGCCGCTGCCGCAACGCACATTTCGTGCATCAGGCGCGGTGCGACATTGGCGGTAACCGAAATATTGCCGTGGAAACCCATCATGATCGACAGCACGCAGGTCGGATCGTCGCCGCTGTACAGCGCGAAGCCCTTCGGTGCACGCTGGATCAGGTCGTAGGCACGGTCCATGTTGCCAGTGGCGTCCTTGACCCCGACGATGCCCGGCACCTCGGCAAGACGCAGGATGGTGTCGTTGGCCATGTCGGCGACGGTGCGGCCGGGGACGTTGTACAGCAGCACCGGCAGTTCGACCGCCTCGGCAATCGCCTTGAAATGGCGATAGAGGCCTTCCTGCGTCGGCTTGTTGTAATAAGGCACGACCGACAGCGCCATGTCGGCACCGGCCTGCTTGGCGAAGCGGGTCAGTTCGATGGCTTCCGCCGTCGAATTGGCGCCGGTACCGGCAATCACCGGGATACGGCCAGCGGCATGATCGACAGTCAGCTTGATCAATTCGCAGTGTTCCTCGACGTTGACCGTGGGCGACTCACCCGTGGTGCCGACGACGACGATCGCGTCGGTTCCTTCCTGAACGTGGAAGTCCACCAGCTTGCGCAGTGAATTCAAATCGAGGCTGCCATCCTCGTGCATGGGCGTGACGATGGCGACAAGGGATCCGGTAATCATGGCCTGTTTGCTAGAAAATAATCCGGTGATTGTAACTGAAGCCTTCCGACAGGTGAAAGGCGCTCCGTAACCAATTGTTATTCATCGACTAACCAGCACAGCCGGCCACGTGCCAGCCGCATTTTTCCGGCCGGCAACCGGAGTTCCGGATGGCGATCCGGCCCAGCCACGAGAATCTGCCGGGCAAACTCGTCCAGGCGGGCGGCGACCGGAGGCTGCCAGCCGAGAAGGCGCAGCCGCCAGCGCAGGAGATTCTTCAGACGGGGGAATGACAATCCGCGCAACACTGGCAGTCTGGCGGCCTCACCATCCGCAGCCGACTGCCAGTCGAGCGCCGCCAGCTCGTCAAGCAGATCTGCGGCTTCGGCGAAGTTGCCGGCGGCCTGGGCGAGCGTTGCCTCGGCAGCGGGAAAGTGCCGATTTATTGCGGTCAACACCTCGTGGCGAAGAAAATTGCGCGACAACCGGGTATCGCCGTTGCTCTCGTCTTCGATCCAGGCCAGACCATGCTGACGGGCATGGGCTTCGATCTCGGCACGGGAACTGTCGAGCAACGGGCGCAGGATACGCAAGGCGCCAGCACCGCGCTCGGCGCGCATCGCCGCCGCCCCGGCGACGCCGGCACCGCGCAGCAGGTTGAACAACAGGGTTTCGGCCTGGTCGCCACGATGCTGCGCCAAGAGAACACAGGCACCGGCCGGCAACAGCTCGGCAAATGCCGCGTAACGTGCTGCGCGGGCGGCCGCTTCAATACCCTGGCCGCTGTTGCGGTCGACGGCCACACGCTCACAAATCAGCGGGATCGCGAGGCGTCGGCAATAGTCGGCACAGAAGTCGGCCCAGGCGTCGGCATTGGGTGACAGGCCGTGATGCACATGAATGGCGCCCAGCCGCCCGGTCAGATCGAGGCGTGACAGCAGGTGCAGCAGGACGACGGAATCGCAGCCGCCGGACAGACCGACGTAGAAAGTGTCGGCAGCATCGATGCGGGCGGCGACGAAAGCGCCGACCCGCCCGGAAAGATCAGGCGACAGGCTGTTCCTTGAACCGGCCATAACTCATCAGGCGCTCGTAGCGCTGCGCCAGCAGTGCCTCGACAGGCATCCCGGAAAGCTGCTTGAGCGAATCCTGCAATGCCTTCTTCAGGCTGGCCGACATGGCGGCATGATCGCGATGGGCGCCGCCCAGCGGCTCGTTGACGATGCGGTCGATCAGGCCCAGGGTTTTCAGGCGCTGCGCCGTGATGCCCATGGTTTCCGCCGCTTCCGGCGCCTTGTCGGCGCTCTTCCACAGGATCGATGCACAACCTTCCGGTGAAATCACCGAATAGGTCGAATACTGCAGCATCTGCATGGTGTCGCCGACGGCGATGGCCAGCGCGCCGCCTGAACCACCTTCGCCGATGATGGTGACGATGACCGGCACCTTCAGTTCGGCCATCACGTACAGGTTGCGACCGATCGCCTCGGACTGGCCGCGTTCCTCGGCGCCGATGCCGGGATAGGCGCCTGGCGTGTCGACAAAAGTCATCACCGGCAGACCGAATTTCTCGGCCAGCTTCATCAGACGCAGCGCCTTGCGATAGCCTTCCGGACGCGGCATGCCGAAGTTGCGGTAGATCTTGTCCTTGGTATCGCGCCCCTTCTGGTGGCCGATGACCATCACCGACTGGCCATTGAAGCGGGCCAGACCGCCGACAATGGCATGATCGTCGGCAAAGCTGCGGTCACCATGCAATTCTTCGAAGTCGGTGAAGATGTGCTGGATGTAGTCCAGCGTATAGGGGCGCTGCGGATGGCGCGCCACCTGGGAAATCTGCCAGGGCGTCAGCTTAGCGTAGATATCCTTGGTCAACTGGGCGCTTTTCTTCTCCAGGCGCCCGATTTCTTCCGAGATATCAACGGCGGTATCGTCCTGGACGAAGCGCAACTGTTCGATCTTGGCTTCGAGGTCGGCAATGGATTGCTCGAAATCGAGGAAACTTGTTTTCATGGACTGCTCGGTTCTGAAGTTGGCGCGCATTTTACCCCAAAGGCCCAAAGGGGAATGCGTCAGTACTCAACAGGTACCGGATCGAGACTGCGCCAGAGGTGCCAGGTGGCAACCGAACGCCACGGCCGCCAGCGCTCGCCGAAATCCGCCAGCACGCGCCGCGGCTGCTTCCCGCCGGCAAAGTAGCGCGTGAAAATCGCCCGTTGCAGACCGATGTCGTCAAGGGGAAAGACATCCGGACGCATCAGGTTGAAAATCAGGAACATCTCGGCTGTCCACCGGCCGATGCCGCGCACCTTGCACAACTCGACGATCAGCGCCTCATCATCCAGACGGTCCCAGCCCGCGGGGTCGAGACGCCCATCGAGAAAATGCTGTGCCAGATCACCCAGATATTCGATTTTGCGCTGCGACAGGCCACAACCCGCCAGACCATCGCAGCCCAAGGCCTGCACGCGCGTCGGCACCAGTTCGCCAACCCGTTCGGAAAACCGCCCCCAGACTGCGTCGGCGGCCTTGACCGAGATCTGCTGACCGACAATGGAGCGGGCCAGCGTGGCAAAGGCATCGCCCCGGGAAGCCAGCGACGCCCCGGCATGGCGTTCGACCAGTTCAGCCATCAGCGGATCGCCGACAGCGAGCGCCCGGGATGCTTCGGCCCAGTAATCGGGAAATGCGGAAAAAACCGTCATTTGCTGCGGTCGACCGCAGAAAAGCGGAAAAATTGTTGAACTGCGCCAGCCACGCCATCCAGCGAATTTGCTACCATTCTCGAAACCTCCAAAACTGCCAGCCAATGACACCCAAAGGATACGCCTTCATCCACCCGCTGCTAGGTCACAACGACATCTGTGCGGGCTATTTGCTGGAATATGCACCGGACACTGCGCCGGCCGAGACGGAAGAATATCTCTTCGAACATCCGCAATTCGGCGAATTCGACCATCGCCATCCGTGGTTCGTTCCGGCAAGCCCGCTCGAACAAAGGCATCCCGAGCGCATCATTGCCACCTTCCAGGCCAGCCCCGCGGCAAGCGCCGGAGAACTTGAAGCGGGGCTGCGCCAGGCAAAACGCAAACTGGCACTGCTGGCCTCACCCGCCAACAAGCTGCCAGCCGCCGGCACCTGGGAGCACCTGCTGATATCGGTCAGCCAGGCGAGAACCCAGCCACCGTTCACACTGCACGGCCTATCTGCGCGCACCCTTATCGTTGCCATCGGCGTCCAGAATCACAGCGACCGCGACTGGGCGCTGGCCAACGCCTGCACGCTGAGCACCGGCGAATACCTGATGACGCGTTCGGCCGCAGGCAAGAAAGCCGACACGACCCGCCAGAAAATGCTGAAACTGCTGGCGCTGATTGCCCAGGATGCGGATACCGACGAACTCGACGAAATTTTCCGCCACGAAACCAAGCTGTCCTACAGTCTGTTGCGCCTCGTCAATTCAGCAGCCATCGCGCCGCGCACGCCGATCACCAGTTTTGCCCAGGCCATCAACCTGCTTGGTCGCCGCCAACTGGAGCGCTGGCTGCAACTGTTGATCTACGCCGATCCGGAAAATGGTCATCACCCCAACCCACTGCTCTACAAGGCTGCCGTCCGTGGCCGGCTGATGGAACTGCTCGCCCCGCGCCTGCAGCCTCAACCGGAACTGCCCAATCTGGCGGACAGCGCCTTCATGATCGGTTGCTTCTCGCTACTCGACGTACTGTTGAACATTTCCATGCCGGAAATTCTCCAGCAACTGCCGCTGGCAACCAGCATGAATGATGCCCTGGCTCACCATGCCGGACCGGCCGGCAAGCTGCTGCTGGCGCTGGAAGCCATGGATCGACGCAATCTGGCGGTCGCCGGGCAACTGCTCGGTGAACTCGCACTTGATCCCGCGCACGTCCTCGACGCACAGATGCAGGCTCTGAGCTGGGCCGGACGCATCCACGCCTGATATCAGCCGAAGCGGCCACTCAGGAAGGGGTTGTAGCGACGTTCCTCGCCCAGGGTCGACATCGGCCCGTGGCCGGGAACGAAATCGACATCGTCGCCGAGCGCGAACAGCTTGTCCTTGATTGAAGCCAGCAAGGTTGCATGGTCACCGCGCGGAAAGTCGGTACGCCCGATCGATCCCTGGAACAACACATCGCCAACCTGGGCCAGCTTGCTCGGCGCGTGAAAGAAGACCACGTGCCCCGGCGTGTGTCCCGGACAATGCAGGACATCAAGTTCAACCTCGCCGAAACAGACCTTGTCACCATCCTGCAGCCAGCGATCCGGCGTGAAGGAAGCGACATCCGGAAACCCGAACATCTTGCTCTGCTTCGCCATGCCGTCGATCCAGAAACGATCCTCTTCGTGCGGCCCTTCCACCGGAACACCAGCGGTACGTTCCAGCAGTGCAGCGACACCGCCGGCATGGTCGATGTGGCCGTGAGTCACCAGCACCTTGGCCAGCGTCAGACCTTCGGCCGCCAGTACAGCCAGGATACGATCAACATCGCCACCGGGGTCAATGACTGCCGCCTGGCGGGTCTTTTCGCACCAGAAAAGGGTGCAATTCTGTTCAAAAGGCGTGACGGGAATGATCTGGTAGCGCATGGGCGGCAACAAAAAGTGGCAACAACCGCGATTATGGCATGCGCCAACGCTTGCCCGGCGCCGACCGCCCCCTTACACTGGCCGTCATCGGCACAACGCAAGCCTTTCTTCGGGACGCCAAGCGCATGATCGACCACCCCCTGCCGGACCAGGATGCCTGGGTACTGCTGTTCAGCAACAACAGCATGCCAGTCCTGCGTGTCACCAAGCGGCGACTGGAGGAAATGCGCGCCGACATCGACAACGTCGATGCGCGTGAACTGGCCCGCGTCATCCTGCAGGACCCGATCATGACGGTCCGGGTGCTGGCTTATATCCAGCCACTCCGCGGCCGTTCGCTGCAGCACGACATCACGACCATCGCCGGGGCCGTGATGATGGCCGGCCTGCTGCCGTTCTTCCGCCGTTTCGACGCCCTGCCGACCATCGAGGACACGCTGAAAGGCTACGATCCGCATGCCCTGCTCGGCATCCTCCACGTCATCCGGCGCTCCCAGCGGGCCGCCGACTACGCCCAGGACTGGGCGATCTGGCGCCACGACCTGAACATGGAGGAAATCCGTATTGCAGCCTTGCTGCACGATCTGGCGGAAATCCTGGTGTGGTGCTTTGCCCCGAAACTCGGCCTCGCCATCCAGGCCCGGCAACAAGCCCAGCCGACCATGCGCAGTGCCGACGCCCAGGAGCAGGTCCTCGGCCTCAGTTTTCAGGAAATCCAGCAGGCGCTGTGCAAGGTCTGGCACCTGCCCGACCTGCTGGCCCAGTTGATCGACGATCACCACACCGAGCAGCCGCGGGTGCGCAACGTCTCGCTGGCGGTTCGACTGGCCCGCCATTCGGCCAATGGCTGGGACGACCCGGCGCTACCCGACGACTTCTCCGACATCGGGACACTGCTCAACCTGACGCCCGACGCGGTCCGCCGCCACCTCGGCCTGGATAAGCCGGCAACCGACGATCAGCCGCAATAACTGAGGTTGGTCCAGTCGAGCAGCAACCCGGGCATCTGATAGGCCATGAAGATCATGGCCAGCACGGCGAGCAGCAGCGCCAGCCCGGCGCCGGCGAGAAACCATCGCCACTGGGGCTTCATGCCGCCGCCTGCCGCGCCAGCGGCTTTTCGTTGATCGGCCACGAACACAGCGCCGCCAGCACCGAGAGCACGATAGCGATGATCCAGGCCATGTCGTAGGAGCCGGTCTGGTCGAAGATGCGTCCGCCAAGCCAGGCACCGAGGAAACTGCCCAGTTGATGACCGAGGAAGACGATGCCGGTGAGCATCGACATGTAGCGCAGACCGAAGATCTGCGCCACCAGCCCGTTGGTCAGCGGCACCGTACCCAGCCAGAGGATGCCCATCACCGCAGCAAAAATCCAGGCACTTGCGGTCGACAGCGGCACCAGCATGAAAATCAGGATGGCCACTGCGCGCACGGCATAGATCACCACCAGCAGATCCTTCTTGCTGCCACGCCCGCCGGCCCAGCCGAACAGGAAGGAACCGAAGATGTTGAACAGGCCGATCAGTGCCACCGCAGTCATACCGACGTTGGCGGTCAGCCCGCCATCGACCAGGAAGGACGGCAGGTGCAGCATGATGAAGGCGGTCTGGAAGCCGCAAACGAAATAGCCCCAGAACAGGTAGTGGAAGCTTTTCTGACCACCGGCCTCGTGCAGTGCCTGGGCGATCGACTGGCCACCACCGGCGGCAGGCTTGTGGCCATCGGCCATGGCATAAGCCAGCGGTGCGATCAGGCCGACGCCGCAGGCGAGCAGGACCAGCGCACTCTGCCAGCCGTAGGCGGTGATCAGCGCCTGCCCGATCGGCAGCACGGCAAACTGGCCGAAGGAGCCACCGGCACTGGCGATGCCGAGCGCCAGACTGCGCTTTTCCGGCGTCGTGTGACGGCCGATGACGCCCATGATTACCGCGAAGGTCGTCCCCGACAGGCCGAGGCCGATCAGCACGCCAGCCGACAGGTCGAATGCCAGCGGCGATGCCGCCTGCGACATCAGCACCAGACCGATCACATAGAGCACCGCCGCGCCAACCACGGTGCGCCCGGCACCGTGGCGGTCGGCCAGGGCGCCGGCGAAGGGTGAGGCCAGGCCCCAGACCAGGTTCTGCAAGGCAATGGCAAAGGAGAAGGTTTCCCGGCTCCAGCCATGATCCATGGTCATTGGCTGGAGGAACAGGCCGGCGGTGTGGCGCACGCCCATCGACAGGGTCAGGATGACACAGCCGACGGTCAGGATGATCAGCGGCGTGCGCCAGGAAGCGGAGTTGGTATTTGCGTTCATCGGTCTTCGATTCACCGGATCAGTTCGGGTTCCCGGCACGGGCTTCAAGATTTTCCCAGCGTTCGAGCAGGCTCATCAGTTCGTCGTCGATCGCCGCCAGCCGGTCAGAGGCCTTCTGCGCCGCCTGAGGGTCGCGCAGGTACAGCGCCGGGTCTTCCAGTTGCAGCGTCAGCGCCGCCTGCTCGGTTTCCAGCCCGGCGATCTTCTCCGGCAGCGTTTCCAGTTCGCGCTGCTCCTTCCACGACAGCTTGTCGCCCTTGGCCTTGACGACATCCGCCGGTTTCGCCGCCGGCTTTGCCTCGATCTTCGGCTTGTCGGCTTCCGCCCTGGCGACGCCGGCCTTGTAGCTGGCCCAGTCGCTGTAGCCGCCGGCATATTCCTTCCAGACACCGTCGCCTTCGGCGGCAATGGTCTGGGTGACGACGTTGTCGAGGAAGGTCCGGTCGTGGCTGACCAGGAACAGCGTGCCGTCATAGTCCTGCAGCAGTTGTTCGAGCAGTTCCAGCGTATCAATGTCGAGGTCGTTGGTCGGCTCGTCGAGGACCAGCACGTTGGCCGGCTTGGCGAACAGGCGGGCCAGCAGCAGCCGGTTGCGCTCGCCGCCGGACAGTGAACTGACCGGCGAGCGGGCGCGCTCGGGCGCGAACAGGAAATCTTCCAGGTAGCCGATCACGTGCTTGCGCGCGCCGCCGATCTCGACCCAGTCGGAGCCCGGCGAGATGACGTCGGACAGCGTCGAATCCGGATTCAGTTGCGTACGGAACTGGTCGAAGTAGGCGATTTCCATCTTCGTCCCCTGGCGCACGCTGCCGGCATCCGGCTGCAATTCGCCGAGGATTAGCCGCAGCAGCGTCGTTTTGCCGGCGCCATTGGGACCGATCAGGCCGATCTTGTCGCCGCGCTGGATGCGGGTCGAGAAATCGGCCACGATCGGCCGTTGACCGTAGGATTTCTGCACGTGCTCCAGTTCGGCGACCAGCTTGCCGCTGCGATCGCCAACCTCCAGTTGCAGGTTGACCTTGCCCATGCGCTCGCGCCGCGCCTGGCGTTCGGCGCGCAGGCGGTCGAGCCGCTGGACGCGGAACACCGCACGCGTGCGCCGCGCCTCGACGCCCTTGCGGATCCACACTTCCTCTTCCTTCAGCAGCTTGTCGGCGCGGGCGTTGGCCAGCGATTCCTCGTGCAGCATCGCTTCCTTGCGCTGCTGGTACTGGCTGAAGTTGCCGGGAAAACTGGCCAGCTTGCCGCGATCAAGTTCGACGATGCGGGTACTGACGCGATCCAGGAAGGAACGGTCGTGGGTGATGAACAGCAAGGTCACACCGGACTCGATCAACAGCGTTTCCAGCCATTCGATGGCGGCGATGTCGAGGTGGTTGGTCGGCTCGTCAAGGAGCAGCACTTCCGGCGCCACCGCCAGTGCCTGGGCCAGCGCCAGGCGCTTCTTCTGGCCGCCGGACAGACTGCCGACCTTGGCCTCGGGATCGAGGCTGAAGCGGGCGATGACGCGCTCCGCCTGCGCCTCGTAAGCCCAGGCGCCGCGGGATTCGAGCTCGTGCTGCAGGGTATCCATGCGCGCCAGCAGCGTATCGTGATCGCCCTGCCCGTCGGCCAGGTGATGCGAGATCTCGTGATATTCGGCGAGCAGGGTCGACGTCTCGCCCATGCCGGAAATCACCGCTTCGAACACCGATGCCTCGGGATCGAACGGCGGCTCCTGCGGCACGTAGCCAACGCGGATGCCCGGTTGCACCCAGACCTCGCCATCGTCCAGCCGGCCTTTGCCGGAACCGGCCGCCATCGCCGCCAGCAGCGACGACTTGCCGGTACCGTTGCGGCCGATCAGGGCAACGCGCTCGCCCGGATCGAGCAGGAAATCGGCGTGATCGAGGAGCGGCACATGGCCGTAGGCGAGGCAGGCATCGGAAAGTTTGAGATAGGGCATGTTCAGCAATGAAAACGGCGCCCCGCGAGGCGCCGCGCATTGGCAATGATGAAGGATGGCGTGATTCTAATCGTTCAGGTGGTGAAGCGGGAAAGCTGTGCCTGCAACTCGGCCGAGAGATGCTGCAGATTCTGCGCCCGGTCACTGTTGCGCACGGCCCGGCTGCTGCTGCCTTCGGCCGACTGGACGATGGTTTCGACCAGGCGGGCGATTTCCTGGCTGGCCGAACTCTGTTCGCGCGTGCTGTCGGCGATACCCTGCACCACCAGCACCGTCTGCTGTGCCCGCTCGTCGATGGTCGCCAGCGCCACCCCGGCCTCCCGGGCCAGGCCGACGCTGCCGGCCATGTTGGCGCTGACCGACTGCATGCGGCCAACAGCGCGCGCCGTTTCGTCCAGGATGGCATTCACCGTCGACGAGATTTCCTGGGTGGACAGGGAAGTCCGCTCGGCCAGCTTGCGCACCTCGTCGGCCACCACGGCAAATCCGCGGCCCTGCTCACCGGCCCGTGCCGCCTCGATGGCCGCATTCAGCGCCAGCAGGTTGGTCTGCTCGGCGATTTCCCGGATCACGCCGACCACACTGGAAATCTGCTTCGAGCGCGCGCCCAGCGATTCGATCAGGCCCGCCGATTCACTGATATCGACGGCCACCCGCTCCAGTTCGCCCATGGCGCGACCGACCACCTGCCGTCCGTTGGCGGTGACATCCTTGGTCTCCTCCGAAATCCGGGCGGCGTGATTGGCGTTTTCCGCCACCTGAGTGACGCTGACCGACAACTCCTCGATCGATGCGGCAATCCCGGACGCCGACTGGGCCGCCTGCTCCGAACCCTGCATGGCCAGTCGTGCCGCTTCCTGCAATTCATTGGCGGCCACCCCGACCTGACCGGACGTACTGGCGACACCGCCAACCAGTTGCCGCATGCTGTGCGCCATGTCGTTGAAAGCACGGGCAATCGCATGCACTTCATTGCGACTGGCCGGATCGGCGGACTGGACCGTTGCCCGCAAGTCGCCACCGCTGAGCCGCACGACCTCGCCAACCATCTGGGTCAAGCCGCGCATCCGCGAATTGATCAGGACAAGAACAATGGCTGCCAGCAACAGCGCGGCAATGATGCTGATGACGATGAACAGATTGCGCAGGGCCTGACTTTCCTCGAGATATTCATCCAGCCAGCTGCCGGTCACCACGGTCCAGCCCCAGGCTTCCGAAGTCGCGGCGACAACGATCTTCTCGCGTTCGCTGCCGTCGGCATCGGGCATGTGATAGCGATAGGCGCCGTTCTTGCGCATCAGCAACTCGCTGACTGCGCTTTTCGCCGTGGCCGGCAACTCGACCTCGGCCAGCTGCTTTTCCTGATACTTCGGATGCAGGACGAACTCGCCGCCACCCTTGTCGTCGGTTGGCCGGACGATATATACATAACCGGTCTGGCCGGCGACCAGCGCGCCAAACTGCGTCCGGATCCGCTTCAATTCCTGCTCCAGCGAAATCCGCACCGAATAGGCGCCCCAGGCCTTGCCACTGTCGTCACGCAGCAGGCGCACGGTACTGAAGTTGTACTTGCCGGCACGAATCGCCAGTCCCTGATAATCCTTGCCGGCCAACAGGGCACGCGCCACCGGATCGCCATCCGGCAGCGGCACGCCATGCATCGGCTTGCCCTCCTTGTTGCGCAGCAATGTACTCAGGCGATAGACCTTGTTGTCCTTGAATACTAGGAAGGCCGCCTCTTCTCCGGTCAACGCCTTGAAAGACGACAAAACCCGCTCGCTGCCGTTGAGCGCCTCGCCCCCCAGACGAATGATGGGCAGATCGACATCGCCGGTACGCATGGTCTCGTTCGTCAGCACCGGCGTGCCGTTGAGGAACTTGCCGAAAAAGTCGGACTGCCGATCCCCGCGCTCGCGCACCGCATCGAACAGCGCATCGAGCATGCCGGCCATCAGCTTGGCCTCGTGCGTCAGGTTATGTTCGGCCACAGCCAGCGCCGCACCATCAGCCCGCTGCTGCACGATCGCCGTCATCAACGCGAATACCAGCACCAGCGCCGCCACCACGGCAACAATCAGTTGCTGCGCGATCGGCCGCATTTGAAATTTCGTAAACATTTTCGCCCCCCTCCATTTTTGTAATTAGTGCCGGCCAATCTATCACAAGGCTCCGACGCCCGGTACAATGCGCCCCTGCCGAAACCGAAGGCCTGCCTCCATAGTTAAATGGATATAACACGCCCCTCCTAAGGGCGAATTGGTGGTTCGATTCCACCTGGGGGCGCCAAGCCTGCCCAACCGGAAGCCCCATGACCACGACTCCCCCGCGTCTCACTTCCCTTTCCCATGGCGGCGGCTGCGGCTGCAAGATCGCTCCGGGCATCCTCGCCGACATCCTCAAGGGGACCAATCGGCTGCCGATCCCGCCGGAACTGCTGGTCGGCATCGAAACTGCCGACGACGCCGCGGTATACAAGCTCAATGACACGCAGGCGCTGATTGCCACCACCGATTTCTTCATGCCGATCGTCGATGATCCGTTCGACTTCGGCCGCATCGCGGCAACCAATGCGATTTCCGATGTCTACGCCATGGGCGGCCGGCCGATCATGGCGCTGGCGCTGGTCGGCATGCCGATCAACGTGCTGCCGCACGACACCATCCGGCGCATCCTCGAAGGCGGCGAATCGGTCTGTCGCGCTGCCGGCATCCCGATCGCCGGCGGCCACACCATCGACTCGGTCGAGCCGATCTACGGTCTGGTGGCACTCGGCCTGGTGCACCCGGACAAGGTCCGGCGCAATGCCGATGCCCGCCCCGGCGACAAGCTGGTGCTCGGCAAGCCGCTCGGCGTCGGCATCCTGTCGGCGGCATTGAAGAAAGATGCGGTCGACGCCGCCGGATACGCAAAAATGATCGCCGTGACCACCCAGCTCAACACGCCCGGACCGGACCTGGCCGAACTGTCCGGGGTGCACGCCCTGACCGACGTCACCGGCTTCGGCCTGGCCGGCCACGCGCTCGAACTGGCACGCGGCGCGAAGTGCACGCTGGCCATCGACTGGGCCCGGGTACCGCTGCTCGAGGGCGTGCGCGATCTGGCCGAACGCGGTTTCATCACCGGCGCATCGGGCCGCAACTTCGCCGGCTACGGACATGAAATTGCGCTGCCCGCCGATTTCCCGGCTGTCGAACGAACGCTGCTGACCGATCCGCAGACCAGTGGTGGCCTGCTGGTTTCCTGCGCCGCCGACAGCGTTGCCGAAGTCCTGGCCATCTTCCACCGCCATGGTTTTGCCGAGGCGGCCGAGATCGGCGAAGTCCTGCCTGCCGGCCCGGCACCCCTGCTCGTTCGCGGCGCAGCGTAAGAAACCGGCCGGCTGCCACGACTACCGGGCAAGACCTTCAGGAATCATCCATGGCCCAGTGTGCAGCCTCCCTGTTCGACCCGCAGCAGATCGAGGAAATCCGCCGTGACCTGCTCAAGTTCGCCAGCCTGCAACTGCGCGATCATGCCCTGGCCGAGGATGTCGTCCAGGAAGCGCTGGCCGCCGCGCTGACCAGCGCCCGGGATTTTGCCGGCCGCTCGGCACTGAAAACCTGGGTCTTTGCCATCCTGAAAAACAAGATCGTCGACCAGATCCGCCTGCAAGCCAGAACCACCAACATTTCCGCGCTTTCCACCGACGAGGAGAGCATGGACCAGACCTTCGACAGCCTGTTCAAGGCCAACGCCCACTGGCACCCGGACCATCGCCCGGCAGGCTGGGGCGATCCGGAAGAAAGCCTGCGTCAGCAGCGCTTCTGGGAGGTTTTCGACGTCTGCCTGAACCACTTGCCGGAGAACACCGCGCGCGTCTTCATGATGCGCGAGTTCCTCGAATTCGAAACGCCGGAAGTGTGCACCCAGCTGGGCATCACGACCAGCAACTGCAACGTCATCCTGCACCGCGCCCGCAACGGCCTGCGCCGGTGCCTGGAAAAGAGCTGGTTTGCCAGTGGAGAACGGCCATGCTGAGCTGCAAGGAAGCCACCCGCCTGATGTCCGAAGCACAGGACCGGAAACTCGGCCTGGGCGAAAAAATGAATCTGGAAATGCATCTGGCGATGTGCACCGGCTGCCGCCATTTCAAGAGCCAGACCAACTTCCTGCGCGAAGCCTGTCGTCGCTACGTCGACGAAAGCCGCCAGCACAAGGACTGAAACCCCATGCGAAAGACCGGAAACCCACCGCGCCACGCCATCGACATCAGTGAAGCCGATGGCGTCCGCTATCTGCACTTCGGCTCCGAATGGGTGCAGGGCGCCATGCGCGTTGCCCGGCCGTGGTCACTGGAACTCGACTACACCCGCGAAATGATGGCCGGCCTGTTGCTGCGCAAGCCGGGGCGCTGGCCGCGCAGCGCGCTGCTGATCGGCCTCGGTGCCGGCTCACTGGCCAAGTTCCTCTACCGCAATTTCCCGGATTGCCGGATCACCGTGGTCGAGATCAACCCGCAGGTCGAATTCGTCGCCCGCCAGTATTTCAAGCTGCCCGACGATCCGCTGCGTCTCGACGTGCAGATTGCTTGCGGTGCCGACTACCTGCAGACCAGTAGCCGCCGTTTCGACCTGATCCTGTCCGACGGCTTCGATGCCGGCGGCCGGCCCGGCATGCTCGATACCCCGGCCTTCTACCAGTCCTGCCGCGCCCGGCTGAGCGATGACGGCCTGTTCTGCGTCAACCTGCTGCGGGAAAAAGGCTTCAGCCGCAGCGTCGACCGCATCAGGGACGCCTTCAGCGGGCAGATCGCGGTTTTTCCGGCCTGCGACAGCGGCAACACCATCGTTTTCGGGCGCGGCGAGAACCCCGTCGAAGCCACGCTGACAACCTTGACCGAACGCGCCGATGCGCTGAAGAAACAGACCCGTCTCAACCTGATGCCAACCGTCCTCCGCCTGCAACAGGCCGGCACCAGCGATGTCGCACCGCTCGCCCTGTGATCGGCAAACCTTGAATTAACGGCCTGACGTGCTATAAATAACGGAATCCTCCACCAAAAACAACGACAAGGCGGACAGAAATAACGACAACGTAATTCACGTCAGAATTCTGCCAAAACCGGAGGAGCCCATGCTGTCCATGCAAGACGTTCTCGACTATTGCGATCTCGACCGTGGTGAAATCGAAGCCATTGCCGAGCATCAACACATCCCGATGACCATTGCCGCCGAAATGAGCGAAGTACTGCTATGTACGCCGGAAGGCGTCTGCCAGCTGCATGCGATGATCATCGAAAACATGCAGCACGCACTGGAGGTTGGGCACAACGAAAGGGTGCTCGACCTGATGCAGACCTACGAACACCTGCAGCGGACCCACCCGCTGCCGACCCAGCACTGACGGAAAAACGGCCCGCCAGCTTGCGCTGCGGGCCGTTGCCGGCAACCAGGCAGTTCAGGCAGCCTGCTTCTCGACGTGCGCCTGCTTTTCGTAGAGGAATTCCAGCACGGCGGCACGACAATCGATGTAAGCCGAATCGTGGGCCAGTTCCAGGCGGGCACGCGGACGCGGCAGATTGACTTCGAGAATCTCGCCAATGGTTGCTGCCGGGCCGTTGGTCATCATCACGATGCGGTCGGACAACAGAACCGCCTCATCGACATCATGGGTCACCATGACCACGGTCGCCTGCGTCTTTTCGCAGATCTTCATCAGCTCATCCTGCAAGCGCGCGCGGGTCAGTGCGTCGAGCGCACCGAAGGGCTCGTCCATCAGCAGCACCTTCGGCTCCATCGACAGCGCCCGGGCGATGCCGACGCGCTGCTTCATGCCACCGGAGATTTCGTGCGGATACTTGTGCGCCGCATGGCCCAGAGCAACCAGTTCGATCGCCGCCTGCGTCCGCGCCTTCAGCTTCGGCTTGCCTTCCTTCTGGCTGAACACGCGCTCGACGGCCAGGTAGATGTTTTCGAAACAGGTCAGCCAGGGCAGCAGGCTGTGGTTCTGGAAGACCACCGCCCGCTCCGGACCGGGGCCGGCAATCTCGCGACCGTCGCACAGCAGCACGCCGCTGGTCGGCTTGGTCAGGCCGGCAATCAGGTTGAGCAGCGTCGACTTGCCGCAGCCGGAGTGGCCGATCAGCGCAACGAACTCGCCCTGCTTCAGCGTCAGGTCGATGTCGCGCAGGGCGACGAACTTGCCCTTCTTGGTATCGAAGGTCTGGCCGACGTTTTCGATTTGTACGAATTTTTCCATGATATTGGCTCCGCTCAGGACGATTCTTTGGTCAACTTCTTGGCCAGCAGGATCAGCGCCTGCTCGAGGAGCAGACCGACGATACCGATGATGAAGATGGCGATGATGATGTGTTCGACCTTCAGGTTGTTCCACTCGTCCCACACCCAGAAACCGATGCCGACGCCGCCGGTGAGCATTTCCGCAGCGACGATGACCAGCCAGGCGGTACCGATGGACAGGCGGATGCCGGTCAGCATGTAGGGCAGCACGGCCGGGAACAGGATGCGCGTGACCACCTTCCATTCCGACAGGTCGAGCACGCGGGCGACGTTGAGGTAATCCTGCGGCACGCGCTGGACGCCCTGGGCGGTGTTCATGATCATCGGCCAGATCGAACAGATGAAGATCGTCCAGGTCGCTGCCGGGTCGGCCTTCTGGAACACGAGCAGGCCGATCGGCAGCCAGGCCAGCGGTGACACCGGACGGAGCAGGCTGATCAGCGGATTGATCATGCTCGACAGGAAGGCAAAACGGCCGAGCATGAAGCCGAGCGGAATACCGACCAGCGCCGCCAGGCCGAAGCCGATGCCGACGCGTTCGAGCGAGGCAAGCACGTTCCAGCCAATGCCCAGATCGTTCGGTCCGTTATTGTAGAAGGGGTCGGCGAAGAGCACGGCAGCGGCATCCCAGACCGCCAGCGGCCCGGGGATGGGGCCACCGCCGAGCGTTGCCACATACCAGACGCCAACCAGCAACAACATGCCGAGCAGCGGCGGCAGAACCAGCCTGGCGGCGCCATTCAGGAGTTCAGACCAGGCAATGCCGGGTTCGGTGACAGGGAGAGAAGCGCTTTTTTCCATCTTGGTTTCCTTGGCCGCCTCGGCGGACGGAGTCATCGTGCAGCCCCCGGCGGGGACTTCCTTGGGTGCGTGGTCGACCGCTGTCTGGCCGGCAAAACCACCGCTTATCGTCAGGGTGCTCATGGCAATCTCCTTGGTGATGCGCTGCCGCCGGAGCGGCAGCGCGCTGGCTCAGACCTTGACCTTGAAACCGTCGGCGTACTTGGCCGGATTCGAACCGTCCCAGACCACGCCGTCGATCAGCTTCGACGAACGCAGCGGGCTCTTCGGCACACTGATGCCCAGCTTGGACGCCGCCTGCGTGTACAGCTCGGTCTGGTTGATCTTCTTGGCGACAGCCAGGTAATCCGGGTGATCCTTGAGCAAACCCCAGCGCTTGTGCTGGGTCAGGAACCACATGCCGTCAGACAGGTAGGGGTAGTTCACCGCACCGTCGTTGAAGAACTTCATGTGGTTCGGATCGTCCCAGGTCTTGCCCAGGCCGTTCTGGTAGCGACCAAGGATGCGCTGGTTGATCGCATCGACGCTGGTATTGACGTAGGACTTCTGGGCGATGACCTCGGCCATCTTCATCTTGTTGCTGATGTTGGCGTCGATCCAGCGGCTGGCTTCGAGCACGGCCATGATCACGGCGCGGCAGGTGTTCGGGTTCTTCTGGACGAATTCGGCGGTGGTGCCGAGGATCTTTTCCGGGTGGTCCTTCCAGACGTCCTGCGAGGTCGCAGCGGAAATGCCGATACCGTCCATGATCGCGCGGTGGTTCCACGGCTCGCCGACGGAGAAGCCGTCCATGTTGCCGACGCGCATGTTGGCAACCATCTGCGGCGGCGGCACAACGATCGACTTGACGTCCTTGAACGGGTTGATGCCGGCCGAAGCGAGCCAGTAGTACAGCCACATCGCATGGGTGCCGGTCGGGAAGGTCTGGGCAAAGGTGTATTCGCGCGGTTCCTTCTTCATCAGCGCAACCAGGCCGTTGAGGTCGGTGGCGCCCTTGTTGGCGATCGCCTTCGACAGCGTCAGCCCCTGGCCGTTGTTGTTCAGCGTCATCAGGTTGGCCATGTCCTTCTTCGGCCCGCCGATGCCCAAGTGCACGCCGTAGATCAGGCCGTACAGCACGTGTGCCATGTCCAGCTCGCCATTGACCAGCTTGTCGCGGACGCCAGCCCAGGAAGCTTCCTTGGTCGGGATGATCTTGATGCCGTATTTTTCGTCGAACTTGTTGACCGCCGCCATGACCACCGAGGCGCAGTCGGTCAGCGGGATGAAGCCGATGCGGACTTCCTTCTTTTCAGGGGCATCCGAGCCGGCAGCCCAGGCTGCGCTACGAACACCGGGGGGAACCATGGACATGAGGGATGCTCCCAGGGCGGCAGTGACGAAATCGCGACGCTTGGTCGAGACCGGAGAGGATTCAAGGGCTGCGGCAGCCGGCTTTTTATCTTCCATTGCATTGACTCCAGATGGCTAAAAATAAAAAAGGCGTCGCATCCGAGCCGCACGGGGCAGCAAGGATGGACGCCATTGTCCTGGAACCGGAACACCCGGTTCGTGCCCGGCCGCCTTTGACCGTGCTATGCCTTTTCTAACGCAACGGCCGTGCCAGCCCGTCCGGAAACACCATCAAGCAATTGAAATCAATGAATAAATTCGTGAAAATCGGGCTTGCGGCGGCGTCGACCGCAACAGCCTGCGCACTGTTGCAGTGCAACAGACGGGACTTCCGCACAACATGAGGGAGAAAGCTGAAAGGCGCAGCGCGCTATTTCAGAGCAGCACGCGCGCCATGTCGATGACGTCGCGCGCCACCCGGGCCATGTTCTGGCCGCGTTCCATCGCCAGCTTGCGCATCGCGTGGTAGGCCGCTTCCTCGTCGAGGCCACGGGCCTTCATCAAAATACCCTTGGCTTTGTCGACCAGCTTGCGGTCGGAAAGCTTGCGCGAAACCTCTTCGAGCTCGCGGCGCATCGCCTGCGTATCCTCGAAACGGGCGCGTGCGACATCGACGATGGGCTTGATCCGCTTCGGGTCCAGGCCATCGACGATATAGGCCGAAACGCCCGCCCTGACTGCATCGCGGATGGCGTTCTGACCGTCTTCCTGGGTAAAGATGACAACTGGTCGCGGCATGTCCTTGTGCACCACGGCCAGGTTCTCCAGCGTGTCGCGGCTGGGGCTTTCTGTGTCGATCAGGATGACGTCGGGCTGCAGCTTCTCGACCTCGGCGGTGAGGTTGGCCGAGTCGGCCAGGATCGCTGCCACCTGATAGCCGGCGAGCGCCAGCCCGGCGCAGATTTCAGCCGCCCGGCTGCGGGATTCATCGATGACCAGTACGCTTAGCATGCTTCAATCAAGCAAGCGCCGCGCCAGCCTTTGCCAGCGCCGCCTCGGCCATGGCCTGGACAACGCTCTCCACTTCACCGATCGCCCGGTCGAGCGAAAATTCGACATCCGGCCATGTCGACCGCAACTTTTCCAGCATTTCCGGGACTTCCCGCTTCAGGTGCCCGCCCTGGGCGATGAACATCGGCAGGATCACCAGTTTGCGCGCACCGGCGGCAATGGCACCGGCAACGCAGGTTTCCAGGTCCGGGGCCATGAACTCGAGAAAGGCGAGCTCGACGGCGGTGCCGGGCGAGCGCGCCCTGATCGCCGCCTGGACACGGCGCATGGGGCTGGCCCATTCCGGGTCGCGGGCACCGTGGGCAAAAAGGATGATGGCTGTGGTCATGCGTGCACTCTAGCGTAAAGGATGAATGGCGGCTGTCCGCCGGAAGGCGTATTGACAGCCCGCCGGGGATTAAGTGCCCGCTCAGCCGCGCAGCAGGAAAATGCCGAGCACGACGCCGGCACCGGCCAGCAGCCCAGGGCGCAGACGCCCTTCCTTGAACCACAGGCTGCCGATCAGCACGGCGAAAACCACCGAACTCTCGCGTAGCGCAGCAACCATCGCCACCGGCGCCAGCGTCATCGCCCACAGGATGGTCGCGTAAGCACTGGTCGAGCACAGCGCACCGGCAACGCCGAGGCGCCAGTGACTGCGGAAATAGGCACGCATCGCCGGGCCGCGCTGGCGGTACTGCCAGGCCAGGATGAGTAGCGGCTCGCAGACGAAAAGACTGCAGGCGTAACCCAGCGGATTGCCGGAAAGGCGCGCACCGATACCGTCGACGACGGTATAGGCGGCGATCACCAGGGCATTGAGCAGTGCCGCGCGGCTGGCCGGGTGGGCGAGCGCCCGCCCCGGCGTCAGGCCACCGGCGAAACCGATCCCAAGGACTCCACCACAGATCGCCGCGATGCCAAGCCAGCCCCCCATGCCCAGCGACTCACCGAGCACCGGCGCCGAGACCAGCGCGACCAGCAGCGGCGGCACGCCACGCATCAGCGTGTAGCTGACCGCCAGCTGGCCGCCGTCGTAAGCACGCATCAGCCAGGCGATGTAGAGCGTGTGCAGCAGCGCCGAGGCGACGACGTAGGGCCAGCTGGCTGCCGCCGGCAAGCCCAGGAAAAGCAGCGCGAAGATCGCCAGGAAACCGCTGCAGGCATGCAGCAGCAACGTATACAGCCCCTTGTCACCGGCCCCGCGGATCAGCGCATTCCAACCGGCGTGGAGCAAGGCTGCGGCAAGGACCGCCAGCGTGACTGTTACGGTCAACCCGGTTTCAGGCATGTTTTTCGCCGGCCGCCGGCATCGCGGCCAGTTCGCCGTCGCGCAGCATGCGCTGACGGCCGCCCTGGGCGTGCTGATACAGCGCTTCGGCCGCCCCCGGACCGTCGCCGGCGGCCAACCGGTCGACAATCGCGCTGTGTTCGTCGGCGAAATGCGGGATCGCCCTCGGTGCCAGCAGGTTGCGCCGGCGGAACAGCGCCAGTTGCTTGACCAGCCGGCGATAGACGTCAATCAGCGCGACGTTGCCGGTCATCTCGACGATGCGGTCGTGGAAGGCCAGGTTGAGTGTGTGGAAGGCATCGACGTCGTTGGTCGCCGCCGCCCGCTGCATGCCGGCGGCGAATTCGCGCAGCAGCGCCAGTTGCGCCGTCGTGATCCGGCCGGCGAGCAGGCGCCCGGCGGTCGCGTCGAGCCCGGCGCGGACATCGTAGATATCGGCCGCCTCGGCCAGTTCGATCTCGCGGACGTAGGCGCCGCGATTCTTTTCCTGGCGGATCAGCCCGGTTTCCGCAAGTGTGCGGAAGGCTTCCCGCAGCGGCCCACGCGACACGCCGAGGCGTTCGGCCAACGCGGCCTCATTGAGTTTGCTGCCCGGCGACAGTTCGCCGGAAAGGATCAGTTTCTCCAGTGCCTCGCCGACCAGGCGCGTCAGCGAGTTGCGCTGAACCAGTGCCAGCACGGTATCGACGGGAGTGGCGTGTTGCTCGGACATGTCCGTCTCGCGGGAATCGAAAGCCAGATTGTAATTCATAAACATTTTGTAGATTGTCAACAATCTGCAATAAACGATCACTAAGATGAAGCCAGTCTAGTGCGCCGTGATGTCAGTTCGATGACAGACCGACGCCCGAGGAATCCCGTCATTCACTCCTGGAGGAAATCCGCATGAACCTGAAGCATATTGTCCGCAGTCTTGCTGTCGCCGGCTTCGCACTGGCCGCAGCACTCCCCGCCCACGCCGACAAGACGGTCCTGAATGTCTACACCGCACTGGAAACCGATCAACTGAAGGCCTATCAGGAAGCCTTCAACAAGTCGCACCCGGACATCGAGATCAAATGGACGCGTGACTCGACCGGCATCATCACCGCCAAGCTGCTGGCCGAGAAGGCCAAGCCGGCGGCCGACGTGATCATGGGTGTCGCCGCTTCCAGCATGGTCGTCTTCGACCGCGAGAAGATGCTGCAGCCCTACGCCCCGGCCAACCTGAAGGCGCTCAACCCGCGTTTCCGCTCGGCCGGCGCGACGCCGACCTGGGTCGGCATGGACGTCTGGGGTGCGGCGATCTGTTACAACGTCGCCGAGATGCAGAAACAAGGCCTGCCCCGCATCGAAAGCTGGAAGGACCTGCTGAAACCGGAATTCAAGGGCAAGATCGTCATGCCCAACCCGAACTCGTCGGGTACCGGCTTCCTCGACGTCACCGCCTGGCTGCAGATGTTCGGCGAAAAGGCTGGCTGGGACTACATGGACAAGCTGCACGAAAATATTGCGGTCTACACCCATTCCGGCTCGAAACCCTGCGTCATGGCCGGCGCCGGCGAGTTCCCGGTCGGCATCGCCTTCGAGTACCGGGCCAACACGGTGCGCGCCAAGGGCGCCCCGATCGACATCATCTTCCCCAAGGAAGGTCTCGGCTGGGACATGGAGTCGATCGCCATCGTCAAGGGCACGGCGAAGCTTGAAGCAGCAAAGAAGCTGTCGGACTGGGCAACGACCCGCGAAGCCAACGAACTGTACGCGAAGAATTTCGCCGTCGTCGCCATGCCCGGCATCGCCACCCGCCTGAAATACGTGCCGGCCGATTACGAGCAGCGCCTGGTCAAAAACGATTTCGAATGGATGGGCAAGAACCGCGACGCGATCCTCGCCGAGTGGCAGAAACGCTATTCGACCAAGTCCGAGCCGAAGAAATAAGGCCAACCCTTACCACCCGCTCCACAACCGGGGCGGGTGGTTCAGCCGTTCACCACGAGACATCCATGGCCCATCTGGAAATCACGCAACTGACCAAGCGTTACGGCGCCTTCGTCGCCCTTGAGCAGATCGATCTCGCCGTCGAGCGCGGCGAATTCCTCGTCCTGCTCGGCCCGTCCGGTTGCGGCAAGACGACGCTGCTGCGGGCGATCGCCGGCCTCGAGCGACAGGACAGCGGGCGCATCGTCCACGCCGGCCGCGACATCTCGCAACTGTCGCCGGCGCTACGCGACTACGGCATCGTCTTCCAGTCCTACGCGCTGTTTCCCAACCTCAGCGTCGCCGACAACGTCGCCTACGGCCTGAACAGCCGCCGCGCCGACCGCCGGCTGATCCACAACCGGGTCGAGGAAATGCTCGAACTGGTCGGCCTGCCGGGCAGCCAGCCGAAATACCCGGCGCAGCTTTCCGGCGGCCAGCAACAGCGCGTCGCGCTGGCCCGCGCGCTCGCCACGTCACCCGACCTGCTGCTGCTCGACGAGCCGCTGTCGGCCCTCGACGCCATCGAACGCGTCCGCCTGCGTTCGGAAATCCGCAGCCTGCAGAACCGGCTCGGCGTAACCACGATCATGGTCACCCACGACCAGGAAGAGGCACTGGCCATGGCCGACCGCATCGTCGTCATGCGCGGCGGCCGCATCCAGCAGATCGGCGGGCCGCAGGAAATCTACCGGGCGCCGGGCAACGATTTCGTCGCCGACTTCATCGGTCGCGGCAACCTGCTCGACGCCACCGGCGCCGGCCCGCAACACGTCCGCATCGGCGATCTGCTGCTGCGCTGCGCCGCCCCCGCCGGCGAAGGCAGCCACCAGCGCTTCTACGTCCGGCCCGAAGACATCCGCCTGCACGACACGCTCGACCAGGGCGAGAACAGTTTCTACGCCCACGTCGTCAAATGCGAGTTCCTCGGTGCCTATTCGCTGGTCACGCTGCAGGCGGCAACCGGCGACGGCCGCCCGCTGGTCGCCCAGTTTTCCAGCAACTACCTGTGCGGCCGCGAAATCCGTCCGGGCGCGACGCTGCGCGTCGGCATCCCGGCCGAACACCTGCGCCCGCTGCCGGAGGCGGCATGAAGGTCGCCGGCCTGAGTACGCTGCCGCCCGGCCGCCGCGCCACCTTCAGCGAGCGCCTGGGCGGCCCGCTGCTGCTGCTCGCTGCCGTGGCGCTGGCGATCTTCCTGCTGCTGCCACTCGGCGCCTTGCTCCTCGGCGCCATCCGCGACGATGCCGGCGCCTTCGGCCTGGCCCGCTTCGCCGAGTTCGCGGCAACGCCGGGCATGGCGACGGCGGTCTGGAACACGCTGTGGGTGGCACTGGCGGTGACCGCGATCACCGTGCCGCTGGCCTTCGTCTATGCTTACGCGATCGAGCGTGCCTGCCTGCCGCTGCGCGGGCTGTGGCGAATCATCGGGCTGTCGGCGCTGCTCGGCCCGTCGCTGGTCGGCGCGATTGCCTTTATCCAGTGGTTCGGCACCCAGGGTGTGCTCAAGGCCTGGCTCGGCGAAACCTCGGTTTACGGGCCGGTGGGCATCGTCATGGCCACCGTCTACGCCAGCTTCCCGCATGCGCTGATGATCCTCGTCGTCGCGCTGGCCACCGCCGACGGCCGTCTCTACGAAGCCGCCGACGCGCTGTCGGCTTCACGCTGGCGCAAGTTCGTCACGGTGACGCTGCCCGGCGCCCGCTACGGGCTGATCAGCGCGGCGCTCGTCGTCTTCGCCTACTCGGTCAGCGAGTTCGGCATTCCCAAGGTGATCGGCGGCAACTTCCAGGTGCTCGCCGTCGAGATCTACGTCCAGGTCGTCGGCCAGCACAATTTCGGCCGGGGCGCCGTCGTCGCGTTGTTGCTACTGCTGCCGGTGCTGCTCGCTTTCGTCATCGACTGGCACCTGCAGCGCCGCCAGCAATCGGGACTGACCGCCCGCGCCGTGCCTTACCGGCCGCGCCCGGACTGGCGCCGCGACCTGCCGCTGCTGTTCTACTGCCTGCTGCTGACGACGGCGATGCTTGGCGTACTGGGCATGGCCGCCTATACCTCGCTGGTCCGCTTCTGGCCGTACAACCTGGAACTGAGCCTCGACCACTACGTCTACGGCCTGGCCGAGGCCGGCGTTCTCGACGCCTGGCTGAACAGCCTGCGCATCGCCGGCCTGACCGCGCTCCTGGGCACGCCTTTCGTTTTCTTCACCGCCTGGCTGCTGGAAAAAGGCCAGGGCGGCCCGGCCGGACTGCGGCCATTGGTCCGTGCGCTGGCCGCGCTGCCGATGGGCGTGCCCGGGCTGGTGCTGGGCATCGGCTACATCCTCTTCTTCAATGGGCCGGACAACCCGCTGAACGGGCTGTACCACACGCTGACGATCATGGTCATCGCCACCATCGTCCATTTCTACACGCCCTGCCACCTGACCGCCGTCACTGCATTGAAGGGGATCGACCGCGAATTCGAAGCGGTCTCGGCCTCGCTCAAGGTGTCGCCCTTCGTCACGCTGTGGCGGGTGACGCTGCCGGTGTGCCTGCCGGCGGTGCTGGAAATCGCCCGCTACCTGTTCATCAACGCGATGACCACGGTGTCGGCGCTGGTCTTCCTCTACTCGCCGGAAACGCTGCCGGCCTCGGTCGCCATCCTCAATCTCGACGAGGCCGGCGAACTCGGCCCGGCAGCGGCGATGGCGACACTGATTGTGCTCACTTCGGCAACGATCAGCCTGCTCTATTCGCTCGTCACCCACCTGCTCTTCCGCCGCCACCAGGCCTGGCGCCAGGGCCAACGCTGATTCTCCGGAGAAAAATCCCCATGTACGCCGTCGACCGCGACCCGCTGCTGCTCACCCCCGGCCCCCTGACCACCTCGCTGCGCACCAAGCAGGCGATGCTGCACGACTGGGGTTCCTGGGACGCCGGCTTCAACACCATCACCGCCGACGTCTGCCGGCAGCTCGTGGCCATCGCCCACGGCGAGGACAGCCACGTCTGCGTGCCGCTGCAGGGTTCCGGCACCTTCTCGGTGGAAGCCGCGCTGGGCACCCTGGTGCCGCGCCACGGCAAGGTGCTGGTGCCGAACAACGGCGCCTACTGCGCGCGCATCCTGAAGATTCTCGGCTACCTCGGGCGCGAGGCCGTCGAACTGCGCTTCGCCGAAGACCAACCGGCCGACCCGGCGGCCATCGAAGCGGCGCTCGCCGCCGACCCGGCGATCACCCACGTCGCCCAGGTCCATTGCGAAACCGGCACCGGCATCCTCAATCCGCTGGCCGAGATCGCCGCCGCCGTCGCCCGCCAGGGACGCGAGCTGATCGTCGACGCGATGAGCTCCTTCGCCGCCCTCGACATCGACCTGCGCACGACGCCGATCACGGCGCTGGTTGCCGCCTCCGGCAAATGCCTGGAAGGCGTGCCCGGCATGGGCTTCGTCATCGTCCGCCAGAGCGCGCTGGAAGCCGCCGCCGGCAACTGCCATTCGCTGGCGATGGACCTGCACGACCAGTGGCAGTACATGCAGAAGACGACGCAATGGCGGTTCACGCCGCCGACCCACGTCGTCGTCGCGCTGCACGCCGCCCTCGCGCAGTACGCCGAGGAAGGCGGCCTGAACGCCCGCCACGCCCGCTACGCCGCCAACTGCGCGGCACTGGTCGACGGCATGGCCGGACTTGGCCTCAAGCCTTTCCTGGCGCCCGAACACCAGGCACCGATCATCGTCACCTTCCACGCGCCGAGTGGCCCGAACTACGACTTCAAGACCTTCTACGCGGCGGTGCGCGACAAGGGTTTCATCCTCTACCCGGGCAAGCTGACCGAAGTCGACACCTTCCGTGTCGGCTGCATCGGCGCGCTGACGACGCAGGACATGGCCAAGGTGATCGATGCCGTCGGCGCGACGCTGCGCGCGATGAATGTTGCGGTCGACGGCTGAAAAAATGACAAATTCACCGGTCGACCGCGACATTTTGATTATCGGCGGCGGCATCTTCGGCGCCGCTGTCGCCTACGAACTCGCCCGCCACGGGCTGGGCGAGCGCGTCCTTGTGCTTGAGCGCCTGCAGCCGGCGGCCGGCGCGACCAGCCGGGCAGCGGCGCTGGTCACCATGGTGCGCGACGACGCCGCTCAGATCGCACTGGCCCGCCAGACCTTCCGCACGATCGCCGAACTCGAGAACGAATTCAGCGAAGACATCGGCCGGCGCACGGTCGGCGCGCTGCACGTCGCCCCGGCCAGCCATCTCGCCACGCTGCAGGCGCGCGCCGAAAAGGCCGCCACGCAGGGTATCGCCTGCACCTGGCTGGACCAGACCGCAGCACTCGCCCGCGCGCCCTGGCTGGCGCCGGAGAGCTTCGATCACGCGGTCTTCTTCCCCGACGAATGCTACGTCGAACCCTATCTGTTCGCCACCGCACTGCTGCGCGCCGCCGTGTCGCTCGGCGTGCGCAGCGAGACGGCCGAAGTCACACGCATCGTCGTCGAAGCCGGCCGCGTCTGGGGCATTGAGCTGGCCGATGGCCGGCGCCGCGCTGCCAGCGTTGTCGTCAACGCCGCCGGCGCCTGGGCCAACAGCCTCAGCGTCGATCTCGGCCTGCCGCTGCCGATGGCGCCGGTGCGCAGCCAGTACTGGATCAGCGAGCCGGCGCCGATCTTTCCGCGCGACGGCGCCATCGTGCTGATGCCGGCGATCCGCGCCTACGCGCGGCCCGAGGTCGGCGCGCTGCTCTTCGGTATCCGCGAACGCCAGCCGGCGGTTGCCGACGCGCGCACGCTGCCGGCCGACCTCGGCGGTTTCGTCTTCGACCCGGACGATGCTGACGGCTGGGCCAACCTGGCCGAGGGCGCCGATGAACTGACACCGTATTTCCCGGCGCTTGAGACGCTGGGCATCGCCCATTACCTGACCGGGCCGAGCAACTACACGCCCGACCGGCAACTGGTCGTCGGCGCCGCGCCGCAGATCGCCGGACTGTTCGTCGCCAGCGGCTGCAATGGCTCGGGAATCAGCTTCGCCGGCGGCGTCGGTCGGCTGATCGGCGAACTGATCCGTGGCGCCACACCCTTCGTCGATCCGCTGCCAAGCGCACCCGGCCGGCACGGCAATTTCGATCCCTATTCCCGCGAATTCCTCGCCGCCTGCGCCGCCGCGCGGGCACAAAAAACTTCCGGCTGAACCGCCGACACCCTACGGAGACACTCCATGCAAGAACAACTTGAAGCCGTCATTTTTGACTGGGCCGGCACGACGGTCGATTTCGGCTCCTTCGCGCCGACCCAGATCTTCGTCGACGCCTTCCGCGCAGCTTTCGCTTTCGAATTGACGCTGGCCGAAGCACGCGGCCCGATGGGCCTGGGCAAATGGCAGCACATCGAGGCGCTCGGCCGCGATCCTGCGGTCAACGCCCGCTGGCAGGCAAAATTCGGCCGGGCGATGAACAACGACGACATCGACCACATCTACCGCACCTTCCTGCCGCTGCAGGTCGAGCGCGTCGGCGCCCACGCGGCGCTGATTCCCGGCACGCGGGAGACGGTCGCCGCGCTGCGCAAACGCGGCCTGAAGATCGGTTCGACCACCGGCTACCCGCGCGTGGTCATGGAAAAACTGATGACGGTCGCCGCCGCCAACGGCTACACGCCAGACTGTACCGTCTGCGCCGACGACCTCGCCGCCGGCGCCCGCCCCGGCCCGTGGATGGCGCTGCAGTGCGTGCTCGACCTGAAGATCGGCAACGTCGCCCGCTGCGTCAAGGTCGACGACACCTTGCCGGGCATCCACGAAGGCCGCAACGCCGGCATGTGGACAGTCGGCCTGATGCTTTCCGGCAGCCCGGCCGGCCTGACCGAGGCCGAATTCACGGCAGCGACAGCGGATGAACTGGCGGCCCTGCGCGCCCGCATCGCCCCCGAATTCACCAGCGCCGGCGCACATTACGTCATCGACAGCGTCGCCGACCTGCTGCCGGTGCTCGACGACATCGAGCGCCGCCTGCACCAGGGCGAGCGCCCGTAAAACTCAAAGGGCGAGGAAGACCTCGCCGGCCTCGACCTTGACATCGAAGCGGTCGCAACCGCCGACGTCCGGCGCCACTGCCTGGCCGTCGGCGAGGCCGATGTTCCAGCCGTGCAGCGGGCAGGTCACGCGTTCGCCGTGCACCAGCCCCTGCGACAGCGGCCCGCCCTTGTGCGGGCATTTGTCGTGCAGCGCGAAGACCTTGTCGTCGCTGGTGCGGAAAATGGCGATGTCGCCGCCCTTCTGCGGCCGGACGATGCGCGAGCCGAGCGGCGGGATGTCTTCCAGCTTGCAGATCAGTTTCCAGTGGTTCATTGGCTTGTCCTCGTTTTCTCTTGTTTTCAGGCGTCGACCGCAATCGGGATGAACTGCTTGATCGGCTGCGCTTCGCGCGAGGTCGACCACGGGTCCTTGGCGTCCTTCAGCGCGGCGACCAGCGCGGCGTACAGCGTGCGCCGGCCATCCTCGTCCTCGACGATGCGGCCCTTGACGTAATCGAGGCCGACGCGTTCCAGCCAGTGGCAGGTGCGCTCCAGGTACCAGCCTTCCTGACGGTAGAGTTCGAGGAAGGCGCCGGAATATTCCATGACTTCCTCGTCCGACTTCACCTTGCACAAAAACTGCGCAACCTCGGTCTTGATCCCACCGTTGCCGCCGACGTAGAGCTCGTAGCCGGAGTCGACGCCGATCACGCCGACGTCCTTGATGCCGGCCTCGGCGCAGTTGCGCGGGCAGCCGGAGACGGCCAGCTTGACCTTGTGCGGCGCGTACATGTCGAACAGCATCTTCTCCAGCTTGACGCCCATGTCCATCGCCAGTTGCGTGCCAAAGCGGCAATGTTCGGCGCCGACGCAGGTCTTCACGGTGCGGATCGACTTGCCGTAGGCGTGGCCGGAAACCATGCCGGCGGCGTTGAGGTCGGCCCAGACGGCGGGCAGATCCTCCTTCTTGATGCCGAGCAGGTCGATGCGCTGGCCGCCGGTGACCTTCACCGTCGGCACGTTGAACTTCTCGGCGACGTCGGCAATCGCGCGCAGTTCGTTGGGCGTCGTCAGGCCGCCCCACATCCGCGGCACCACCGAATAGGTGCCGTCCTTCTGGATGTTGGCGTGCGAGCGCTCGTTGATCAGCCGTGACTGCGGATCATCCTTGGCTTCGTGCGGCCAGGTCGAGATCAGGTAGTAGTTGATCGCCGGCCGGCACTTCTCGCAGCCGTTTGCGGTCGACCAGCCCAATTCGGCAAAAACCGCTTCCTTGCTGGTCAGGTGTTCCGCACGGATCGCCTCGCGCACTTTCTGGTGCGAATGTTCGGTACAGCCGCAGATCGGTTTCTTGTCGGAGGCCGCCGGCGAGTAGGCGCCGCCGATGGTCGAAGCCAGTATCTGCTCGACCAGCCCGGCACACGAACCGCAGGACGACGCGGCCTTGGTGTGCTTCTTGACCTCGTCGAGCGTGAACAGGCCCTGCTCCTTGATCGCCTTGACGATGGTTCCCTTGGTCACGCCGTTGCAGCCGCAGACCTCGGCGCTGTCGGCCATCAAGGCCGCCTTGCTGTTGCCGGCGTGGCCGACGTCGCCGACCAGGCTCTGGCCGAAGATCAGCGAGTCGCGGATGTCGTGGATGTCGCGGGCGTCCTTGAGCAACTGGAAATACCACGGGCCATCGGCCGTGTCGCCGTACATGACGCCGCCGACCAGCTTGTTGTCCTTGATCACCAGCTTTTTATAGACGCCGCCGTGCGGGTCGTTGAGGACGATTTCCTCGGTGTCCTTGCCGCCCATGAATTCGCCGGCCGAGAACAGGTCAATGCCGGTGACTTTCAGCTTGGTCGAGGTCACCGAGCCGGTATAGCGGCCGATGCCGTAACCGGCCAGATGATTGGCGGCGACCTTGGCCTGCTCGAACAGCGGCGCCACCAGCCCATAGGCGATGCCACGATGGCTGACGCATTCGCCGACGGCGTAGATCTTCGGGTCGTAGGTCTGCATCGTGTCGTTGACGACGATGCCACGGTTGCAATAGATGCCCGACTTCTCGGCCAGCGCGTAGTTGGGGCGGATGCCGGCAGCCATGACGACGAGGTCGGCGGGAATCTGCATGCCGTCCTTGAAGCGCACCGCAGCGACGCGCCCGCTTTCACCCTGAACCAGCATCTCGGTGTGCTTCTGCAGCAGGAACTTCAGACCCTTGTCTTCCAGCGACTGCTGCAACATCCGCCCGGCCGTCTCGTCGAGCTGCCGTTCGAGCAGCCACGGGCCGATATGCACGACGGTCACGTCCATGCCGCGCAGCTTCAGGCCGTTGGCGGCCTCCAGCCCGAGCAGGCCGCCGCCGATAACAACCGCGTGCTTGTGCACTTTGGCGGTGGCGATCATCTCGTCGGTGTCCTTGATGTCGCGGTAACCGATGACGCCAGGCAGGTCGTTGCCGGGAATCGGCAGCATGAAGGGCGTCGAGCCGGTGGCGACCAGCAGGCGGTCGTACGGCGCCTCGCTGCCGTCGTCGGCGATCACCTTGCGGCGGACGCGGTCGATGGCGACGACCTGCTTGCCGGTGTGCAGCGTGATGCCGTTGCGGGCATACCACTCAAGCTCGTTGAGGACGATTTCCGGCACCGTCATTTCGCCAGCGAGGACCGGCGACAGCAGGATGCGGTTGTAGTTGGGATGCGGTTCGGCGCCGAAGATCGTGATCTCGTAGTGATCCGGGGCGATCTTCAGCAGTTCTTCGATGGTCCGGACACCGGCCATGCCGTTGCCGATCAGTACCAGGCGGGGTTTGCTCATGATGACGGGGCTCCAACGTTGCGCGCACCTTGCGGTGCAAAGATGTTTCAGCGCATGACGTCGTTGCCATCGGACCGCCCCCGTTGGCGGTTGATTCGCTGCTTTCGGCTACTTCAGTGCAATCCGCGTGCCAGCGGATCAGGGTATTGATTTTTAACGAATTTCACCCGTCGACCGCAACAGCGACGCACCAATTGCGTGCCTGCACTACCAGCGCAGTGCATTGCTGCGTCAGTTGCCGCCCATCAGCAGGCCGGTCGCCTCGACGGCGACAATGGCCTTGGCCTGGTTCAGATCATCGACGTAACCGCTGGCCACCAGCAGGCAAGCCAGCTGGTTGGCGATCGGCTTGGGCAGGGGCAACTGCTTTTCCAGCACGCGCCGCGTCCACCGTGCGGTACTCACCGCATCGAAGGCTTCGGGCAGGTTGGGCAAGCCGCGCAGGCTGTCGTGTTCGGCTTCGAACAGCACGTCGACGGCACCGTTGCGCACGTATTCGAGACGCGGCCGGCGCTTCGGATTGGCTACCGGCTCGCCTTCGGTACCACGCAACAGCAGGCCACGATGGCCGCGCTCGACAAGGATGTCGCGCATCAGCGTGATGAAGTCGGGATGGGTCGCCGGCGCCACCAGCACAGCCTCGCCGCGGAAAGGATTGAGCAGCTTGACCAGACTGTGGGCGCTGTTGCGCACGCCCATCCGGGCACGCAGCGACAACAGGTTGTGCAGCCCCGGGCAGAGCGCGTTGAGCGGCAGGAAGGCCAGCCCCTTTTCGGCCAGCGTCTGCTGCGCCTGCTGCGCCGAACCGACCGGCATGTGACCGAGTTCGCGCAGGATCTGCGCACTGGTCACCCGGCCATAACCTTCGAGCAGACCGTGCACCAGCACCGGCACGCCGAAGCGCTGCAGCAGCAGGGCCAGCAGCGGCGTCAGGTTGGCTTCCTTGCGGGCGCCGTTGTAGCTGGGCAGCACCACCGGGCGCACCCGGCCGTGCGGCATGTCGAGCAGATTCATGCGGCCGTCGATGGCAGCCATGAAACCCAGCATTTCGTCGACGCATTCGCCCTTGACGCGCAAGGCGATGAGGATCGCCCCGAGTTCCAGATCGGGCACGCCGCCATCGAGCATCGCCGCATACAGTTGCCGCGCTTCCTCCGGCGAGAGGTTGCGCGAGCCCTGGGCACCGCGACCGATTTCCTTGATGTATTGAGCGTAACTCACAGTCTCCTCCATTCGGGCCTCAGGCTGCCTCTGGGTGTTGTTGGGCCTGCCGGGTCAGCAGGCGCTTGATGTCCGGGATACAACCGCCGCAGAAAGTGCCGCATTTCAGGCTTTCCTGCAAGCCGGCAAGGTCGGCGCCGCCCGCGATGGCGCTAACGATCTGGTCGTCGCTGACATCGGCGCACTTGCAGACAATCTGCCGGGTACTGACGCTGACCGGTGCCGCGGCGCTCGGCGCCAGGGCGAAACGCAACAGGCTGGCGTCCAGCCCGCCTTCGGCCATGGCCTGCTTGAGCCAGGCCTGAGCGACAGTTTCGCCAGCCAGGCGAACGCCGAACAGCTGGCCGTCGATGGCGATGGCTTTCTTGGCGATATGGCGTTTTGCGTCGGTATAGACAATGGCGCCGGTCTCGCCATCGAGGCCGAAACAGCGATCGATCGCCGCCAGTGCGCGGGCCGTCGCCGGCTCGGCGGTAGCCGCGCGGAAAACGACCAGCGGACTGGCCCGGCCGTAAAGTCCAACGCTGGCGTAGGCAAAATCGGGCAGCAGGCTACGCGCCGCATCGAGCACGCGCAGCGCTTCGGCAACGTCGCTGCAGCGGCGGATCACGGCCAGCGGATAGTTCAGTTCGCTCTTCGCCACCTCGACCGCCGCGTGCTTCAGTTCCGGCTGCTGCGAGTACGGATCGACCGCATCGCCGACCAGCGCATTGACGCCGGCGCTGTTCATGAAGCGGCTGCCCCAGTGCATGGGCATCCACACCCGACCACGGGCCAGCCCGGGGCGCGAAGCCACGCGCACGACGATCTCGCCGCGGCCGTTGAACAGGCGGACCAGGTCGCCGTCGTCAAGCTGGCGATGGCGCATGTCGCAGGGATGCATGGCCAGCAGCGGCTCGTCGTCGAGATTGAACAGGCGCGGCACGATGCCGGTCCGGCTCATGCCGTGCCATTGGTCACGCAGGCGCCCCGACAGCAGGCTGAGCGGATGTTCCTTGCCCGGCACCTCGACCGTTGCCTGATGCGCCACGGCAATGAAGCGCGCCCGACCATCGGCGGTCGGGAAGCGGCCATCAGCGTACAGGCGTTGCTGCCCCTGGCTGGCACCTTCCGGGAAAGGCCATTGCTGCGGCCCTTGCTGTTCGAGCACGGAGTAGGACAGGCCGCTGATGTCGAGATCGCGACCGCGCGTCGTGACACAGTGCTCGGCAAAAATGGATTCGACGGTTTCGTACGGAAACAGCCGGTCGACCGCAGGATTCTGCAGTTTCCGCCCCAACCGGCGGGCGAAATCGACGACGATCTGCCAGTCGTGACGGGCTTCGCCCAGCGGCGCAACGGCCGGCTGCACGCGCGTGATGCGCCGTTCGGAATTGGTCACCGTGCCGTGCTTTTCGCCCCAGCCGGTGGCCGGCAGCAAGAGGTCGGCGTAAGCGGCGGTGTCGGTGTCGGCGAAGGTTTCCTGGAGCACGACGAATTCGGCCCGCGCCAGCCCGGCGCGGACGCTGGCCTGGTTTGGCAGCGACTGCGCCGGATTGGTGCAGGCGATCCACACCGCCTTGATTTCGCCACTTTCCAGTGCCTTGAACAGGTCGACCGCAGCTTTTCCCGGTTTTGCCGGCACGTCGGGGATGCCCCACAACGCGGCGACTTCGGCCCGGTGCTCGGGATTGGCGAGATCGCGGTGGGCCGACAGCAGGTTGGCCAGACCGCCCACTTCCCGACCACCCATGGCGTTCGGCTGGCCAGTCAACGAAAACGGCCCGGCGCCAGGCTTGCCGATCTGGCCGGTGGCCAGATGCAGATGGATCAACGCGGCATTGTTGTGCGTGCCGTGCGCCGACTGATTCAGGCCCTGGCAATACAGCGACAACGCCGGCCCCTGCGTGGCAAACCAGCGGGCGGCGCGAACGATGCTGGAAGCGGGGATGCCACACAATCCGGCGACCCGCTGCGGCGTGTATTCCGCCAGGTTGCCAGCCAACTCATCGAAGCCGTTGGTATGGCGAGCGATGTAATCGCCATCCACCAGCCCTTCGGCCAGCATCACGTGGAGCATGCCGTTGAACAGCGCGATATCGCTACCGGGCAGGATGGGCAGGTGCAGATCGGCGATCTCGGCGGTTTCGCTACGGCGCGGGTCGACGACGATGATCTTCAACGCCGGGTTGGCGGCGCGCGCATCCTCGATGTAGCGGAAGACGATAGGGTGGGCCAGCGCCGGATTGGCGCCGGCGATCAGGATCACCCCGGCCTGGCCGATATCCTCGTAGCAGCAAGGCGGCGCATCGGCCCCCAGGGTCTGCTTGTAGCCGGCGACGGCCGACGACATGCACAGCCGCGAATTGGTATCGACGTTATTGGTGCCGATCAGCCCCTTGGCCAGCTTGTTGAAGACATAGTAGTCCTCGGTCATCAACTGGCCAGAGATGTAGAAAGCCACGGAATCCGGCCCATGCTCGCGGATGATGCCGGCAAAACGGTCGACCGCAGTATCAAGGGCCTGTGCCCACGACACCTGTTCGGGCTGACGATCGCGTGCCGGACGCAAGGCCGGGTGGCGCTGGCGCCCCTCGCCCTGCGCCGTGAGATGCAGGGATGCGCCCTTGGTGCACAAACGTCCGTAGTTGGCCGGGTGTTCCGGATCGCCGCGCACGCCCTGGACCGTAATGCCGTCCGTACGGATCAATACGCCGCAGCCGACGCCGCAATAACAACAGGTGGATTTGACTTCCTGATTCATGATTTTCCTTCCGGATGCCTGTTGAGCAACAGACATGCCACCCATGAAAATCAATGACTTGAATGAAAAAAGGGGATATTCCCGAATGGAATTTCCCCTTTTTGGTGCGTGGACCGCAGTTGATGTCCCTATTTGACGCGTTGCAGGTTTGGCCGCCCAGTCGTTGGGCGTGGCGGCTCCGGCGGCTCGTCATTACCATCTTGACCGGGCTGTTCAATTTCTTCGCCGGCATCTGTCGCTAGCGCAGTTTCACCGATATCGAAAGCCATCCCGGCGCCATTTTCGCGCGCATAGATTGCCGACACCTGGCCGATAGGCACTGAAAGCTCACGCGCCACACCGCCAAAACGTGCCTGGAATTCGATCAGCTCGTTGCCCATCTGCAATTTGTTGGTTGCATCCGGCCCCAGGTTGAGCACGATCTGGCCATCCCGGACGAATTCGCGCGGCACCTGCGTGCGCGAGTCGACCTGGACTGCGATATACGGGGTGAACCCGTTATCGCAGCACCATTCCCAGATGGCCCGAACAAGATAAGGCTTGGTGGACGGGAGTTCCATGCTTACTTGCGCATGGCCTTTTCAGACGGCGTCAGCGCGTCGATGAAGCCCTGGCGGCTGAAGATCCGTTCGGCGTACTTCATCAGCGGTGCCGCAGCCTTGCCGAGGTCGATGCCGTAGTGGTCGAGACGCCACAGCAACGGCGCGATGGCGACGTCGAGCATGGAAAATTCATCACCGAGCATGAATTTCTGCTTGTTGAAGATCGGCACGATCTCGGTCAGACGGGCCTTGATCTCCTGGCGCGCCTTGTCGGCGGCCTTGCTGTTCTTCTCGATGATCTCCATGTGCGAGAAGATCTCGCGTTCCATGCCGATCAGCAACTGGCGGGCACGGGCACGCATGATCGGATCAGCCGGCATCAGTTGCGGATGCGGGAAGCGTTCGTCAATGTACTCGTTGATGATGTTCGGCTCGAACAGGACAAGATCGCGCTCGGCCAGCACCGGCACGCGGCCATGCGGATTGATCGCAGCCATTTCTTCGGCCTTGGAGAAAAGATCAACGTCGATGACCTGAAAATCCATGCCCTTTTCGAACAGGACAATACGGCAACGGTGACTGAAAGGGCAGGTGGTGCCCGAGTAGAGGTTCATCATGTTTAGTAGCCCTCAAAATGAGATTCGGCACCGGGGGCTGGCCGAAGCCAAACCCACGATGCCGTCAACAGACCCGGCGAGGATCAGTGAATGTCTTTCCAGTATTCCTTCTTCAGAGCGTAAGCCACAACGAAGAGCAATGCCAGGAATGCCAGAACAAAAATGCCCAGCGTCTGACGGAACTCCTGCTTCGGCTCGCCCATCCAGACCATGAAGCCAACAAGGTCGGAAACTGCCTTGTCGAACTCAGCCGGACTCATCTTGCCGGGAACAGCAAGTTCCAGCTTGTGCGTTTCCGGATTCATGACCTGGGTTCCTTGCAGTTCCCACAGGACGTGCGGCATGCCGACGGCTTCGAACGCAACGTTGTTCCAGCCGGTCGGACGCTTCGTGTCTTGATAGAAGGTACGCAGATAGGTGTACAACCAGTCAGCACCAGCACCCGGGTTGCCAAGTTCGCCACGGGCACGGGCAATGATGGTCAGATCCGGCGGAACGGCACCGAACCATTTTTTCTGCTCGTCGTAACGAGCCGCCACCATCATCAGATCACCGATCTTGTCAGAGGTGAACATCAGGTTTTCCTTGACCTGTTGCTCGGTCAGACCAAGATCGGTCAGGTTCTGGTAGCGCATGTACGATGCGCCGTGGCAGTTCATGCAGTAATTGACGAACAGCTTGGCACCATTCTGCAGCGAAGCCTTGTCACTGACCGAGCCCGGCCACTTGTCCAGGTGGATGCTGGCACCCGCGGCGAACGCGAGAACCGGTGCGAAGAGCAATGCGATGAGAAATTTTTTCATTTTGTGCATCCTCACTTGACGGTTACACGTTCCGGGACCGGCTTGAACTTGTCCATTCGGGACCACCATGGCATGGCCAGGAAGAAGCCGAAATAGAACACCGTACAGATCTGGGAAATCAGCTCACCCATCGGCGACGGAGACTGGGTGCCCAGATAACCGAGGATGAAGAAGCAGACCACGAACAGCGCAATCATCACTTTGGTGATCGGACCGCGATAGCGGATCGACTTCACCGGGCTGCGGTCAAGCCAGGGCAGCGCGGCAAAGATCACCACGGAAGCGCCCATGGCCACAACGCCCCAGAACTTCGCATCAAGACCGAAGAAATTCCAGACGATGGCACGCAGGATCGAGTAGTACGGCGTGAAGTACCAGACCGGCGCGATGTGCGGCGGGGTTTTCAGCGGATCGGCCGGGTAGAAGTTGGGCGTTTCCAGGAAGAAACCGCCACCTTCCGGCGCAAAGAACATGACCGCGGAGAAAACCATCAGGAAGACCACGACACCGACGATATCCTTGACCGTGTAGTAGGGATGGAACGGGATGCCGTCGAGCGGAATGCCGTTTGCGTCCTTCTTTTCCTTGATTTCAACACCGTCCGGATTGTTCGAACCGGTTTCGTGCAGCGCCAGGATATGGGCAGCAACCAGACCGATCAGGACGAGCGGGAAAGCAATCACGTGGAAGGAGAAGAAGCGGTTCAGCGTCGCATCACCGACGACGAAATCGCCGCGGATCAGGATCGACAGATCGTTGCCCACCAGCGGAATCGCGCCGAAGAGGTTGACGATGACCTGCGCGCCCCAATAGGACATCTGGCCCCACGGCAGCAGATAACCGAAGAAGGCTTCACCCATCAGCACCAGGAAGATGCCGACGCCGAACAGCCAGGTCAGTTCCCGCGGCTTGCGGTAGGAACCGTAGATCAACCCGCGGAACATGTGCAGATAGACCACGATGAAGAAAGCCGAAGCACCGGTGGAGTGCATGTAGCGGATCAACCAGCCACCGGGGACATCGCGCATGATGTACTCGACCGAGGCAAAGGCCACCGGAACGCCGGCGGCATTCAGGGCGGCATCGGGCTTGTAGTGCATGACCAGGAAGATGCCTGTGACGATCTGGATGACCAGAACCAGCAGGGCCAGCGAGCCGAAGAAATACCAGAAGTTGAAATTCTTCGGTGCGTAGTACTCGGAAAGGTGTCCCTTCCACATCGAGGTCGCGGGGAAACGGGCGTCCACCCATTCCAGGACGTTGCCGCCGAGCGAACCGTCAGACTTGTACTTTTCGAAATTTCCACCAGCCATTTTATGCCCCCTTCTTGTCTTCGCCGATCAGGATCCGGGTATCGGTCAGATACACGTGCGGCGGAACTTCGAGATTGGTCGGTGCAGGCTTCGCCTTGAAAACACGACCGGCGAAGTCGAAAGTGGAACCATGGCAAGGGCAAAGGAAGCCCCCGAGCCAGTCAGCGGACATTCCCTCTTCGGCACCATGCTTGAATTTCGAGGAAGGAGAGCAACCGAGGTGGGTACAGATGCCGACAACAACCAGCAGTTCCGGCTTGATCGAACGCGTTTCATTTTGCGCGTAAGCAGGCTGTTGATTCTTTTCCGACTTCGGATCTGCCATTTGATCGGCCAGCTTGGGCAGCGTATCGAGCATTTCCTGGGTCCGGTTGATAATCCAGACAGGCTTGCCGCGCCACTCGACGGTGATCATCTGACCAGACTCCAGTTTGCCGATATCGACTTCGACCGGAGCGCCTGCTGCCTTGGCACGTTCGGACGGAAGCAAACTGGATACGAACGGCACAAGCGCAGCAACGGCGCCTACACCGCCCACGGCCGCAGTCGCGACGACAAGACGCCGCCGACCGCAGTCCACTTTCCCTTGATTGCTCATAACGCTGACCCCTAAAGGAATTGGATGGGTTTAGAATGGGTTTAGAAACAAACGCTAAATTATACGCCAACGGAACCCCTGTTAAAAGACGCTGTCGCGTCTTATCAGGCTCCGAGGCTCTTGCGTTCGCGCAATGCCTGGGCCAGCGTACCGCTATCCACGTACTCAAGCTCACCACCAACCGGAATGCCTCTGGCAATCCGGGTGACCCCGATACCCCGTGGTTTGAGCATTGCCGTGATGTAGTGCGCGGTCGCTTCACCCTCGTTGGTGTAATTGGTCGCCAGAATCACTTCGCGCACGACGCCATCAGTGGCCCGCGTCAGAAGACGCTCCAGATCAAGCTGCCGCGGCCCGATACCGTCCAGCGGAGAGATTTTCCCCATCAGAACATAATAGAGGCCCTGATAGGCAAGCGTCTGCTCCATCATGTTCATATCCACCGGGGTTTCGACGACGCACAGCAACTCCGGATCACGCCGTGGCGAAGCACAGCGTTCGCAAATATCGAGTTCGGTAAAAGTGTTGCAGCGCTGACAATGACGCACTGCCGACAACGCATGCTGGATAGACTCACCGAGACGGGCAGCACCCGCCCGGTCGTGCTGCATCAGATGATAAGCAAGGCGCTGCGCAGACTTGGGACCGATACCGGGCAGGCAGCGCAACGCCTCGATCAGCGCATCGAGGCCACTTGAATTCACGTCAGAACGGCAACTTGAAGCCCGGGGGCAAATTGAGTCCGGAGGTAAAACCAGCCATTTTCTCCTGACTCAAGGCTTCGCCACGCCGCACCGCATCGTTGATTGCGGCGGCCACGAGATCCTCAAGCATTTCCTTGTCGTCCATCACCGATGCATCAATCGAGACACGGCGAACATCGTGCGAACAGGTCATCAGGACCTTCACCATCCCGGCCCCGGCCTGCCCTTCGACTTCCGTCTGGGCCAACTGCTCCTGAGCCTTCTTCATATTTTCCTGCATCATCTGGGCCTGTTTCATCAGACCACCCAAGCCACCCTTCATCATGGTGCTACTCCGTCAATCAATTGGTTTAATGGAAGATTCCACAATAGAGGCATCAAGTGCATCGATCGCCTCCTGAACAAAAAGATCCTGCTCAATGGCATTCTCAGCCAGCGCCTGACGCTCCTGGCGCTGGCGCCCGGCTATCGCCGCCGGGGTTTCAGCCGACGGGCTGCCAACCTCAATCTTGAGCAGCACCTGACGACCAAAATATTCGTTGAGTGCCTGTTGCAATTTTTCCGGCGATGGCTTCATCTGCAAATGGGCCACACTGGGCGGGAGGCACAATAGACAATGCCCCTCGCCAATCTCCTTCAATTCACAGTTGATTGCCAGTTCCCTTGCCAAACCGGACAGCGGCAGCGCGGCAACAATTTCATGCCAGTCACCAGCTACCTTTCCTGCCACAGGGACACTTCTCGGAGCCGAAGGCAGCTCAGTGACTGGTGGCTTGACTTGAGCAGCCACAGGTACAACCTGGCGTACAGGCTCAGCCCCTCCCCTGGGGGATGGCCGGGCCGAATCCACCACTTCGGCCACGCTGCGCGGGCGGAAAGTATGCAGACGCAGGAGAGTCATCACGAATCCTGCATGCTCGTCCGGGGCCATCGCCAGTTCGGAACGCCCGACATTGACAATCTGGTAGGCGAGCTGCACATACTCCGGCGAAAGCGCTGTCGCCAACGCAACCACCCTGGCCCTGTCAGGATCCTCGTCATCAATCGCCGTCGGCACGCACTGGGCAACCTGAATGCGCGTCAGCAGCGCCCCGAGTTCCTGCAAGGCACCGGCAAAGGAAAGGCTGCGGACAGCAAGCGCCGAGGCCACCTGGAGCAACGCTGAAGCGTTGCCTTCCTGCAAGGCCTCGAGAATAGAAAACAAGTGATCCTGATCGACGCTGCCAAGCATCGTCCGGACTTGCGCCTCGTCGACCTTGCCTGCGCCGTGCGCAATAGCCTGATCAAGCAAGGATAACGAATCGCGCATGCTGCCTGCGGCTGAACGGGCAATCAACGCGAGCGCAGTGGCTTCGAAAGGAATGTCCTCGGCCTGAAGTATGTGGGCCAGATGCGTGGATATGGACAGAACCGGCATCTGCTTCAGATTGAATTGCAGACAGCGCGACAAAACCGTAACCGGAATCTTTTGCGGATCGGTAGTGGCAAGAATGAATTTGACGTGCTCGGGCGGCTCTTCAAGCGTCTTCAACATGGCATTGAATGCCGAGGTTGAAAGCATGTGCACTTCGTCAATCACATAGACCTTGAAACGGCCCCTGGTTGGAGCATAAACCGCGTTTTCCAGCAGTTGTCGCATCTCGTCGACGCGCGTGTTGGTCGCAGCGTCAACCTCGAGCAAATCAACGAATCTCCCGGCATCGATTTCGAGACAAGCCGAGCACTTTCCGCAAGGTGTAGCCGTGATGCCCGTCTCGCAATTCAGGGACTTGGCAAGAATTCGGGCTATTGTCGTCTTGCCGACACCACGCGTGCCGGTAAAAAGATAGGCATGATGCAGGCGCTGTTCCGACAGCGCATGAGTCAGCGCACGGACAACGTGTTCCTGGCCGACTAGTGTCGAAAAATTGCGCGGTCGCCACTTGCGCGCGAGAACCTGATAACTCATGCGCCCCACACCAAAGCAAAAAATGAAAGTGGCGAGCCTAACCCCCGGCACTTGCAGTAAATAGCTGTGGCTGCTTCCTTCCGGACCTGACCAGGTTCACCATCCTGCAATGCGGGGAGACCCGCCACTGAGGATTCTAACACAGAGATAGCGCCTGCTCTCTGGCCGAACAAAGGAATTCAGCAGACAAGCTGTGGCATCAATGGTTTTCCGTAGAGTAGACGCAAAAACCCCCTGCTGGTATGAGCAGGGGGTTTTGTAATGGGAGCCTGGCGGTGACCTACTTTCGCGAGCGGAAGCTCACTATCATTGGCGCTCATCTGTTTCACGGTCCTGTTCGGG
>NZ_MTHD01000007.1 GCF_001956855.1 Azonexus hydrophilus
GGCGGCACGCTGACGCTGACGCTGAACGCCTCGGGTGCGAACCCGGCGACGGAAGGTGTGGACTACAAGGCAGCGACGTTCCAGTACAGCCTGGACAATGGCGTGACCTGGCAGAACGCGGTTGAAGGCACGGCCTTCGCGGTGAATGCGGGTGACAGCCAGGTGCTGGTGAAGACGGACACGTTCGACGACACGATTTTTGACCCGAACGAAACCTTCACACTGGGTGCCATCCTGGGCAGTGCCGGTGCAAACTACAGCGATACGGCGATTGCCACGATCGTCGATAACGATGTGACCATCACTACCAGTGCCGCGACGGTTTCGGAAGAAGGTTTGCCTGGCGGCAACCCGGATACCATCGGTAGCCCGGATACCACGAATTCAGCGACCTACAGCGGTTCGATGAACATCGAAGGGCCGGGGCCGCTGAGCATTTCCTTCAACGCACCGACCAATCTCACTTCCGGTGGTGATCCGGTCACCTGGACTACTTCGACAGTGGCTGGCGCAACGGTTCTGAGCGGTTCCGCCGGCGGTCAGGAGGTTCTGACGCTGACGATGCAGAGCAACGGCAACTACCAGGTTGAACTCAAGGGCCCCCTGGATCATTCAGGTGTCAATGTTGAGGATGCACTGTCTCTCAATATCGGCGTTACGGTCAGCAATGGATCCGACAGCAAGACCTCGAACCTGACGGTTCAGGTTGAAGATGATTCCCCGGTTGCCGGCACGCTGGTCCAGGACGTTGCCGTTACCCAGAACACCAATGTGATGATCGTTCTGGATAACTCCGGCAGTATGGATGGCACCCGTCTGACCCTGGCCAAGGCGGCGTTGGTCAATCTGATCAACACCTACGACGGTTATGGTGAGGTTGCGGTACAACTGGTGACCTTCTCGACCACTGCCAGCAGCTCCAGCCCGGTCTGGGTCAGTGCGAAGGACGCCATCGACCTGATCAACTCGGTTGTTGCTAATGGCTGGACCAACTACGATGCGGCACTTGCCCAGGCCATGGCCTCGTGGAGCAATGAAGGCAAGTTGACCAGCGTGCCGGCGGGTGGAACCCTGCAGAACGTGGTTTACTTCCTGACCGACGGTGAGCCGAACTACAACGACGGTAATACTTCTGCGCTGGTCAATAGCGGTGCCTCGAGCGGTGGAGCCGATGCGGGTATCCAGGCGGCAGAAGAAGCCATCTGGACGAACTTCCTGGCAGCCAATGGCATCAACTCGATTGCCATCGGCGTCGGTTCGGGTATCAGCACTGACGCGATGACGCGTATCAACCCTGTTGCCTACAACGGCACGACCGGGACGAATACCAATGCCATCCAGGTGCTCAATGAAAACAATCTGTCGGCCGTGTTGCAATCGACGGCGATTCCGAGCAGTTCCGGCAATCTCCTGAGTGGTGCAACGCCAGGTGCCGTTGGTGCCGATGGCGGTTACATCAGCATCATCTCCATCGGTGCTGTCGGTGATCGGAGCACATATACCTGGAATCGTACGACCAACACCATCAGTGCTGCCAACGACGCCGGTGCGACCAACACCTATGCCTGGGATGCGGCAACGCATACCCTGACCGTCACGACGGAGCAGGGCGGGACCTTTGTCATCGACATGGATACCGGTGATTACACCTACCGTCCGTCGGCAACGATGGTCGGTACAGCTCAGGAAGTCGTCGGGTTCACGCTGGTTGATGCCGACGGTGACCAGGGGAATGGTCAATTGACGATGAATGTGTCGCGCAATGCCGGTGGCGAAATCACGGGTAGCGCTTCGGCTGAGACGCTGAACGGTACCGCAGGCAACGACATCATCAACGGCATGGCCGGTGACGACATCATTTCCGGCTTTGACGGTGATGACAAGCTGTCGGGTGGTGCCGGCAACGACACCCTGTCGGGTGGTGCCGGCAACGACATCCTCTACGGTGGTGCCGGCAATGACACGCTTAACGGTGGCGATGGCAACGACACGCTCTGGGGTGGCGCTGGCAGTGACACTCTGACGGGTGGCCTGGGTGCAGATACGTTTGCCTGGGGGCTTGCCGATGCTGGTAGTGTGTCCTCGCCAGCGGTCGATACCATCACCGACTTCGGCACGGCCAGCTTTGCCAGCGGTGGCGATCGTCTGGATCTGCGCGACCTGCTGCAGGGCTCGGCAACCACGGCTGATGCCCTCGACAACTTCCTGCACTTCCAGTATTCGGGTGGCAATACGACGATCTACGTCAGCGCCAGTGGTTCCTTCAGCAACAACAATGCCGCTTCTGGCCTGCCCAGCAACGTCAACAACAACGACGTCCAGCAGATCATCCTCAATGGCGTCAATCTGGTAGGTAGCAGCAGCACCGATCAGCAGGTCATCCAGAACCTGCTGACCCAGGGCAAGCTGGTGGTTGACTGATTCCTGCGGTCGACAGCAAAAAGGGGCGGATTTCTTCCGCCCCTTTTTTTACGTCCGCGAAAATCAGGCGGAATAGCTGCGCAGGCGTTCCAGGCTGGGGATTTCGATGTCACGTCCCTTGACGACGATCAGCCGGTCTTCGACCAGTTCGTGCAGGATGCGCGAAAAATGTTCCTGGGTCAGGTTCAGGCGGGAGGCGACGACGCCCTTGGTGGTCGCCAGGGAAACCGTGGCCGAGTCGCTCGGTGTCGTACACGGCGGGAGTTCGCGCAGCAGGTAGGTGATGATGCGTTCCTTGCCCGAGTGCAGCGAATAGCCTTCCATGTCGTTCATCAACTGGTGCAGGCGCATTGCCATGCTGGCGAGCATCTTGCGCGCGAGTTTGGGGTCGTTTTCCAGTTCTTCGTAGAGTGCCACCTTAGAGATGTGTAGCATCTGCGAATCGGCCAGTGCCTGGGCGAAGACGATGTAGGGCGTATCCATGAACATGATCGCTTCGCCGAAAGTCTGTCCCGGCTGGATGATCTCGACGACCTTTTCGTTACCCTGGGCGGAGGTGAAGGCCAGTTTGATCTGGCCAGACAGCAACAGATGAAACCCCTGGTTCGGATCGCCCTTGTGGAACAGGATGTCGCCCTTGGCGGCGCGGATTTCCCTGGTGCCGCGGGCAATGCGGGCAATTTCGTCCTGTGACATGCTGGAGAACAGGGGCAGGCGGCCGATCAGGGCGGCAATGTCCAGGCTGGATGGAGTGGTCATGACAAGCTCTTTCAAATTGGACGAGACATGTTGTCACCTGCAGCCCGCCACCGGCAATACCTCTTAATGCTTACGTACTGCTGTTGCCTTTCATTTTCCGGTACAGCGTTTGCCGGCTGATGCCGAGTTGCCGGGCAGCAGCGCTGAGGTTGCCGTCGTGGCTGGCGATGGCTTGCTGGATCGCAGCCAGCGAAAGTTCGGCAAGATTCTGCTGCTTGCGGTCGACGCTGCCGGCAGGCGGATTTTCCGGCGGTTGCTGCAGTGCTGCGATCAGATCGTCCGGCAGATGCGCCCAGTCGATGCGCGTTTCGCCCGGATCGAGCATGGCGCAGGCAGTGCGCAGCACGCTGGCGAGCTGGCGCAGGTTGCCCGGCCAGGCATAGGTGGACAGGCGGTGCTGCAGCGCCGGAGTGATTGCCGGCGGGGCTTCGGGGAACAGGTCGTTGAGCAGCTTGTCGCACAGCGCGGCAAAATCGTTGCGTTCACGCAGCGCCGGCAGTTGCAGGGTCAGGCCGTTGAGCCGGTAATAGAGGTCGCTGCGGAACTGGCCGCTGGCGCAGGCGGCCGGCAGGTCGCGGTGGGTGGCGCAAATCAGCGAAAAATGGACGTCGACCGCAGTACCGCCGCCGAGTGCCGTCACCTTGCGTTCCTGCAGCACGCGCAACAGGCGGGTTTGCATGGTCAGCGGCATGTCGCCGATTTCGTCGAGGAACAACGTACCGCCTTCGGCTTCGCGCAGGCGACCGATGTAACCTTCCTTGCGGGCGCCGGTGAAGGCACCGGGCAGGTAGCCGAAAAGCTCGGCCTCGATCAGGTTTTCCGGCAGCGCCGCACAGTTGATGGCGATGAAAGGACCGTCGCGCTGTGGCGACGACTCGTGCACGGCGCGGGCAAACAATTCCTTGCCGACGCCGGACTCGCCACTGAGCAGCAACGGGATGTCCTTGCCGACGATGCGCCGGGCCTTGGCGGCGGCGGTGCGCCAGCGGGCATCGCCGGTATCGAGCGCAGCCAGTGCGTCGGCGTGCGCGTCGGCGGTCGTGGAGGGCGTCGACAGCACGCGTGGCTCGTGACCATCGACGCGGGCGTAGAGGACGCTGCCGTCGTGGCGGCGCAGGCTCAGCGTCTGCTGCGGTCGACGCCGGGTTTGCGCAAGAATATCCTCAAGCCGGGTGTCGACCGTACGAAACAGGGGCGTGCCGCCGATATCGGCGGTGGCGAGGCCGAGCATGCGCAAGGCGTTGCGGTTGGCGCCGACGATCCAGCCGTCCTCGGCAACGGCGACGATGCCTTCGGCGACGGTACCGATGCCGGCCGGATCAGGGTGGATGTACAGGCGCAGGTGGCGGCGGCAGGCGTCGGAAACCAGCCGGTTCTCGATCATCCGGGCGGCGGTGTTGACCAGGCCCAGAGTGTGCGGATGGTGGCTGCGCTGATCGCCGGAGATGTCGAGAATGCCCAGCAGTTCGCCGGTTGCCGAGACGATGGGTGCGGCGGCGCAGGTCAGGAAACCGTTGCGTTCAAGAAAATGCTCGGCACCGTGAATCTCGACCCCGGCCGCCTCGGCAAGCGCAGTGCCGATGGCATTGGTGCCGCGCCGGCGCTCGTCCCAGCAGGCCCCGGACATCAGGGCCACGCGTTCGGCCTTGCCGAGGAAGTCGGGGTCGCCCAGGGTATGCATCAGCACGCCGCGGTTGTCGGCGAGGATGACCATGCTGTGACTGTGCCGGACCTGCTCGAACAGGTATTCCATGATCGGCCGGGAATGGTTGAGCAGGTCGTGGTTGCGCCCGAGTGCCCGGCCCAGTTCGCTGGCCGACAGATTGTCCGGCGTCGCCAGCCGGCCGGTCGGCGACAGACCGGCTGCCAGGCTGCGCCGCCATGAGCGGGCCAGGCGTTCGTCGATCGCCGCATCGGGAAAGTCGCCGCCTTCCAGCAGCTTGAGCCGGGCCTGCCGCAACAGCGGTGCCGGAACGGGGGAATTCGCGCGCATCGGGTTTGTCTCCTCGCCGGGTCAATGCCCGGCTTTTCGACGAGTATAGGGTGCCGCGAACGGGATGCAAGACTTCCGGCCGGATTCGCCGTGCACTGTTCCAAATTGTGACAGTCGTTGCGTCCTGCAACGTTCCACTGCCTTGTTGCGGTCGACGGCAAAAAACAAAGCATTTCTAATTCAATGGCTTGTGAACCTGGCACGCAGCTTGTTAATGACTTGTTGCCATCAGGCAACTGATTCACTCATTCGTAATAACAAAGGAGACGAGATGATCTACGCAGCCCCCGGCACCGCTGGTGCAAAAATCGCCTACAAGGCCAAGTACGAGAACTTCATCAACGGTCAGTGGACGGCCCCGGTCAAGGGCCAGTACTTCGACGTGGTGACGCCGGTCAACGGCAAGGTTTACACCCAGGTTGCCCGGTCGACCGCAGAAGACATCGAACTGGCGCTCGACGCCGCCCACGCCGCCTTCCCGAAGTGGGGCAAGACCGATGCCGCGACGCGTTCGAACATCCTGCTGAAGATCGCCGACCGCCTCGAAGCCAACCTCGAACTGCTCGCCTACGCCGAGACCGTCGACAACGGCAAGCCGATCCGCGAAACGCTGAACGCCGACATTCCGCTCGCCGTCGACCACTTCCGCTACTTCGCCGGCTGCCTGCGCTCGCAGGAAGGCGGCATCTCGGAAATCGACGAGAACACCATGGCCTATCACATCCATGAGCCGCTCGGTGTCGTCGGCCAGATCATCCCGTGGAACTTCCCGATCCTGATGGCCGCCTGGAAGCTCGCACCGGCACTCGGTGCCGGCAACTGCGTCGTCTTGAAGCCGGCCGAATCGACGCCGATCTCGATCCTGATCCTGATGGACCTGATCGCCGACCTGCTGCCGCCGGGCGTGCTCAACATCGTCAACGGCTACGGCCGCGAAGCCGGCATGCCGCTGGCGACCAGCAAGCGCATCGCCAAGATCGCCTTCACCGGCTCCACCGCCACCGGTCGCGTGATCGCCCAGGCCGCTGCCAACAACCTGATTCCGGCGACGCTGGAACTGGGCGGCAAGTCCCCCAACATCTTCTTCGCCGACGTCATGGACAAGGACGACGGCTTCCTCGACAAGGCCATCGAAGGCCTGGTGCTGTTCGCCTTCAACCAGGGCGAAGTGTGTACCTGTCCGAGCCGCGCCCTGATCCAGGAATCGATCTACGAGAAGTTCATGGAACGTTGCCTGGCCCGGGTCGCCGCGATCAAGCAGGGCTCGCCGCTCGACACCGAAACGATGATGGGCGCGCAGGCGTCGCAGATCCAGATGGACAAGATCGAGTCCTACCTGAAACTGGGCAAGGAAGAAGGCGCCGAAGTGCTGATCGGCGGCGAACGCGCCCAGCTCGACGGTGATCTGGGTGGTGGCTACTACATTCAGCCGACGCTGTTCAAGGGCCACAACAAGATGCGCATCTTCCAGGAAGAAATCTTCGGGCCGGTACTCGCCGTCACCACCTTCAAGGACGAAGCCGAAGCCCTGGCCATCGCCAACGACACGCAGTACGGTCTCGGCGCCGGCGTCTGGAGCCGCAACGGCAACGTCGCCTACCGCATGGGCCGCGCCATCCAGGCCGGCCGCGTGTGGACCAACTGCTACCACGCCTACCCGGCGCATGCTGCCTTCGGCGGCTACAAGGAATCCGGCATCGGCCGCGAGACCCACAAGGTCATGCTCGACCACTACCAGCAGACCAAGAACCTGCTGGTCTCCTACGCCGAACAGAAGCTCGGCTTCTTCTGATCCGCTTCAAGCTTTATCTCTGCGCGCCCTAGCGGGCTTCAGGGGGGCTTCTGCCCCCCGTTTTTTTCGGAGAAAACCATGGTTGACCGCGTAACTGCCACGCCGGCAGCGCTGACACTGATCGAGCAACTGCAGGTCCAGTTCGGCAGCAAACTGATGTTCTACCAATCCGGCGGCTGCTGCGACAACAGCAGCCCCAACTGCTACCTGCCGGGCGAACTGACCATCGGTCCTTACGATCGCCATCTCGGCGACATCGGCGGCGTGCCGTTCTACATCAGCGCAGCGCAGTACGAATACTGGCAGCACACGCAACTGATCATTGATGCGGTCGACGGGCAGGGCGGCACTTTTTCGCTGGAAAGCGGCAGCGGCAAATGCTTCCTGACCCGCTCGCGGCTGTTCGACGACAGCGAACTGGCGCAATTGCAGGGCAGCTGAGTGCACCCGGCGGTATACTGCGGCCTTCTTCAATCCGGATGCATTTCATGGCCGCCAACGATACCTCCAGCATGGCGCTTTTCTGCGACTTCGAAAACGTCGCACTCGGCGTGCGCGACGCGCAGTACGAGAAATTCGATATCCGCCCGGTGCTCGAGCGTCTGCTCGCCAAGGGCAGCATCGTCGTCAAGAAAGCCTATTGCGACTGGGATCGCTACAAGGCCTTCAAGGCACCGATGCATGAAGCCAATTTCGAACTGATCGAAATCCCGCATGTGCGTCAGTCGGGCAAGAATTCCGCCGACATCCGCATGGTCGTCGACGCGCTTGACCTCTGCTACACCAAGGCGCACGTCGATACCTTCGTGATCATTTCCGGCGATTCCGATTTTTCGCCGCTGGTCTCGAAGCTGCGCGAGAACGCCAAGAAAGTCATCGGCGTCGGCGTCAAGCAGTCGTGTTCCGACCTGCTGGTGACCAATTGCGACGAGTTCATCTACTACGACGACCTGGTGCGCGAGCGCGAGGCCGCCGGTCGTTCCGGGCAGCGGCGCGAGCGCGAGAAGCGTTCGCCGGAAGAGGAAGCCCGCCGGCGCGAGAAGCTGGAAGAGCGCAAGAGCAAGGCGGTCGATCTGGTTGCCGCGACCTTCGCCGACCTGATGGCCGACCGTGGCGAAGCCGAACGGACCTGGGCTTCGGTGCTCAAGGAAGTGGTCAAGCGGCGCAATCCGGGTTTCAGCGAGAGCTATTACGGCTTTCGCACCTTCGGCAACCTGCTCGAAGAAGCTGCCAGCCGCGGTTTGCTGGCCATCGGTCGCGACGAAAAGTCCGGTAACTACGTGACTCGCGCCCGCCCGCATGACGGCGAAGTCCAGGCTGGCGAGCCGACGCTTGCGGTCGACCTGCCGGAAAATGAAAAAACCGTCGCTGAATCAACGGCGCCGGTGCCTGTCGCCGCTACCGAAGAGAAGTCGGCAGGACGTCGTCGCGGTGGTCGGCGTACGCGCAAGGATGGCCGGGAAAGTGCCGAGAAGGCAGTCGTCGAGGTGCTTGCCGAGGTGCCGGAAGCAGTGCCGGCGCCGGTCGACGAAGCCGTGATCGCTCCGGTCGTTGCCGAAGTCGCCGAGACCAGGGAAAAGCCGCGGCGCAGCAACCGCCGGCCGCGCAAGACGGCCGAAGCGGCAGTCGCGCCGGCCGAGGTCGCAGTCACGCCGCCGGCGGCCGATGTTGCGGTCGACGCTCCGGTCAGCGAGAAAAAGCCGGCCAAGAAGGCGACGCGCAGCCGCAAACCGAAGAAAACCGAAGAAAAGTCCGAAGGCAGCGCCGGCTAGATCACGCGCAGCAGCAGGGTGCGAAGTTCCTCCGCCCGGCGGCGGCCTTCGCGCGTCTGTACGACGGCGTGAAACCACGGGTCGAACTGCAGGCGCAGTTCCTCGTGGCTCTTTGCCGCATAGGCCGCTTCGACGATATGCAGGTGGGCAAAGGGGCCGCAGAAGGTCTTCAGTGTGTTCTGGATGAAGTTGCGGGCCAGCTCCATGTCCTTCGCGTTCACCGCATCGACCGGCCGGAAGGCGGTGATCGACGGCAGCGGGCCGTCCGGCGCGGGCTGGGTCGCACCGGCCGCGTCCTTCAGCCCGGCTACCTCGATGAAGCCTGATTCCTCCAGCAGGCCCAGCGTGTGCTGCAGGTCGTCCGACAGCAGCATTTCGCGCAATTCATCGACGGTGCGCTTGCCGTCCACCATGATCAATACGCGTCGCTGACGCGGGGTCAGGCCGCCGGTCTTGGCCGTCAGCTCTTCCTGGCCTTTCGGTGTCTTGGCGAAAATCACGCCCATGCTTTGTCTCCGTTGCGGTTTTTAAAAATTGTGCAACGGATTGTACAGAAAAAGAAAAACCCGCCAACAGGCGGGTTCCTTTCAAACCGGGTTCGACTGACGGGTCAGGCGGCGGCTTGTACCGGGATCTTGTGACCGCGACGGACGATGCGGTTCTGCGAATCAACGTAGATCAGATCCGGCTCGTGACGGGCCAGTTCGACTTCGTTGTATACGGCAAAGGTGGCGATGATCAGGATGTCGCCCGGGGCAGCGCGGCGGGCAGCCGAGCCGTTGACCGAAATGACGCCGGAACCACGCTCGGCACGGATCGCATAGGTGGTGAAACGCTCGCCGTTGTTGACGTTCCAGATGTCGATCTGTTCGTATTCCTTGATGTTGGCTGCTTCGAGCAGGTCTTCATCAATCGCGCACGAACCTTCGTAGTGCAGATCGGCGTGCGTTGCCGTCACGCGGTGCAGCTTGGATTTCAACATGGTTCTCTGCATGGTTTCACTCATCCAGAAAGTTGGGGGAAGCGAATTTTAACGGCATTGGACTGTGTGTCAACGATCTTTTTTTGCCCGTCAAAACCGCGTTAAACCTCAATATTGTCGATCAGCCGGGTGGCACCGAGCCGGCTGGCGGCAAGAATGACCAGCCGGGCATCGGCGACAGCGGGGACGGACAGGTCGGATTGTTGTCGCACCGCAACATAATCGGTCTTCCAGCCATTTGCGGTCAACCCGGCAATGGCCGCATTTTCCAGCGCCGCGAAGTCGCGGTTGCCGTTACGGATGGCATCGCGGATTTCGTTGAGCAGGCGGTACAGGCGCGGTGCCTCGGCGCGTTCGGCGGGGCCCAGGTAGCCGTTGCGCGACGACAGCGCCAGACCGTCGTCGGCGCGCACGGTTTCACCGCCGATGATGTCGATCGGCAGCGCCAGCTGGCGGGTCATGTTGCGGATCACCATCAGCTGCTGGTAATCCTTCTTGCCGAACAGCGCGGCTTGCGGCTGCACGATGTTGAACAGCTTGAGGACGATGGTCGCGACGCCGCGGAAATGGCCGGGGCGGAACTCGCCGTCGAGCACGTTCTGGATCGCCGGCGGTTCGACGATGTATTCCTGCGGCTCGGGGTAGAGGTCGGCCTCGGTCGGCGCGAACAGCACGTCAACGCCGGCAGCGGCGAGTTTGTCGCAATCGGCCTGGAAGGTCCGCGGGTATTTGTCGAAATCCTCGTTCGGCCCGAACTGCAGGCGATTGACGAAGATGCTGGCAACCACGGTGTCGCCGTGGGCGCGCGCCTGTTCCATCAGGCTGATGTGGCCGGCGTGCAGGTTGCCCATGGTCGGCACGAAAACGATGCGGCCGCGCCCCTTGAGCGCCGCGCGCAGATCGGCGATGCAGGAATGGATGTGCATGGTCTCAGGCGGAATAGGTATGTTCGGGACCGGGGTAGCTGCCGTCCTTGACGGCGGCAACGGCGCGGCAGGCGGCGTCGTGGATGCTGCTGGCGCCGTCCATGAAGTTCTTGACGAACTTGGCCTTCTTGCCCGGCGGAATGTCGAAGGCGTCGTGCAGCACCATGACCTGGCCGGAACAGTCCTTGCCGGCACCGATGCCGATGGTGATGATGTTCAGCGCCGCCGTGACTTCGCTGGCCAGCGTTGCCGGAATGGCTTCGAGGACGATCATCGTCGCGCCGGCGTCCTGCAGGGCCTGCGCATCGTCAAGTAGCTTGCGTGCGGCGGCATCGCCTTTGCCCTGGACCTTGTAGCCGCCGAGCACATGTACCGATTGCGGCGTCAGGCCGACGTGCGCACAGACCGGAATGCCGCGATGGACGAGGAAGTCCACGGTTGCCGCCATCTCGGCGCCGCCTTCGAGCTTGACCATCTGGGCGCCGGCAGCCATCAGCACGACGGCGCTGCGGAAAGCCTGTTCGGGCGATTCCTGGTAGCTGCCGAAAGGCATGTCGGCGATGATGAAGGCCTGGTCGGCGCCGCGCTTGACGGCGGCGGTATGGTAGGCGATGTCGGCGACGGTGACCGGCAGCGTCGTGTCGTGGCCCTGGATGACGTTGCCCAGCGAATCGCCGATCAGCAGGCATTCAACGCCGGCACCGTCGAGCAGACGGGCGAAACTGGCGTCGTAGCAGGTGAACATGGCAATTTTCTCGCCGGCACTGTAGCGCTTGGCGAGGTCGGCCTGGGTCAGGCGGCGGGTGATGCTTTGAGCAGACATGGGCGTCCCGTGGCGTTGTTGACGGCGCCAAGGATACACAGCGGCGCCGAAGTGGCAAGCGTTAAATCAAAGCCGGCAGATTCCCTGGTTGGCAACGGCCGGCAGCCAGGCGGCGAGGCTGCCGCGACCGGGAATCGCCAGATCCGGCGCCAGGTCGGCCAGCGGCTGCAGCACGAAGGCGCGCAGATGCAGGCGCGGGTGCGGCAGCGTCAGGCGCGGTGTTGCCAGCGTCAGGTCGTCATAGAGCAGGATGTCGAGGTCAAGCGTGCGCGGGCCGTTGCGCTCGGCGCGGACGCGGCCGAAGGCCTGTTCGATGGCGAGCAGCGCGTCGAGCAGGGCTTCCGGCGCCAGCGTCGTGTCGATCAGGGCGGCGGCGTTGACGAACTCAGGCTGCTCGGCGATGCCGACCGGCGCCGTACGGTACAGCGCCGAAGTCGCCAGCAGGCGGCTTTGCGGCAACTGGTCGAGGGCGGCAAAAGCGGCGTTGACGGTAGCCGCCGGGTCGCCGAGATTGGCGCCCAGGGCGATGTAGGCGAGGCTCATGCGTCGCTGGCTTGGGGCGCGCCGTTGGCCGGCTTTTTCCGGCGCCGGCGCTTTTTCTTGTCGCCAGCGGCTTCCGGAATCAGCATTTCGGCGCGCTTGTCGCCTTCGGCGTTCTGGAAGTGCGTCCACCAGTCGGCGACTTCCGTGTCGATTTCGCCGGCCTGCGCGCGCAGCAGCAGGAAATCGTAGCCGGCGCGGAAGCGCGGCTGTTCGAGCAGCGCGTACGGGCGTTTGCCAGCGCGTTGTTCAAAACGCGGCTGCAGCGCCCAGATGTCCTTGATGTCGCCGGCGATGCGGCGGGTGATCGCGAGCTTTTCACCCTGCACGTCGAGGACCGTGTCCATCGCCTGGAACAGCGCCGGAATCTTTGCTTCGCCCTTGGCCTTCATCTTGTCCCAGTGCGCCAGCACTTCGTGCCAGAGCAGCGTCGCGAACAGGAAGCCGGGCGAGGTGCCCTTGCCGCGGCGGACGCGCTCGTCGGTGTTGGCCAGCGCGGCCATGACGAATTTTTCGCCCATCGGCTGTTCGAGAATGACGTCGAGCATCGGCAGCAAGCCGTGGTGCAGGCCCTCGTCGCGCAGTTGCGTGATGCACTTGACCGAATGACCCGAGGTCAGCAGCTTCAGCATTTCGTCGAACAGGCGCGCGGCGGGAACGTTTTCCAGCAGTTCGGCCATCTCGCGGATCGGCTTCTTCGCCTCCGGGTCGATGGCCAGGCCGAGCTTGGCGGCGAGGCGGACGGCGCGCAGCATGCGCACCGGGTCCTCGCGGTAGCGTGCGCGCGGCTCGCCGATCATGCGCAGGGTGCGGGCTTTCAGGTCGCCGACGCCGTGGTGGTAGTCGATGACGGTTTCGGTCGTCGGATCGTAGTACAGCGCGTTGGCGGTGAAATCGCGGCGGGCAGCGTCTTCGGCCTGCGAGCCGAAAACGTTGTCGTGCAGCACGCGGCCGTGTTCGTCGGTTTTCGTGTTGGCATCGAGCGTGCCACGGAAGGTGGTGACCTCCAGGGTTTCCTGGCCCATCATCACATGCACGATCTGGAAACGGCGACCGATGATGCGCGAACGGCGGAAGGCGCGGCGCACTTCTTCCGGCGTGGCATCGGTGGCGATGTCGAAATCCTTCGGGTCGGCGCCGATCAGCAGGTCGCGTACGGCGCCGCCGACGACGTAGGCCTTGAAGCCCTCGGCCTGCAGGGTTTCGCAGGTGCGCCGGCTGCCGCTGGAGAGGCGGTCGCGGGTAATGCCGTGGCTGGATACCGGGATGATGGCCGGTTCGTTGCTGCCGGAACGGGACTTTTTACCGCTGAAAACGCGGGAGATGAATTTGCGGATCACAGGTTCCTGAGGGTCAAGCGCACGATGCGCTGCGAAAAGAGGCGGATTTTACCGCAAAGTGATGATTTTCCAGCCCATTTCCAGCGCATGGGCACGCAGTTTGTCATCCGGGTCGACGGCCACCGGGGTTTTGACGTGTTTCATCAGCGGCAGATCGTTGTGCGAATCGCTGTAGAAGTAGCTGTTGTCGAAGCTGCCCCACCACAGGCCGAGGGCTTCCAGCCATTGTTCGACGCGGACGATCTTGCCGGCCTGGAACGACGGCGTGCCGGTCGATGTGCCGAAAAATGCCCCGTCCTTGACGTCGACCGCAGGAATCGTCCCGATCAGGTGGTGGATGCCGAATTCGCGGACGATCGGGCCGGTGACGAAGCTGTTGGTGGCGGTGACGACAACGCACAGGTCGCCGGCGTCCAGATGGCTGCGGACCAGCGTGCGGGCCTGGTCGCTGATGATCGGGCGGATGTGGCGTTCCATGTATTCGCGGTGCCAGTTGTCCAACTCCGCACGCGGGTGGCGGGTCAGCGGCGCCAGCTGGAATTCGAGGAAGGCGTCGATGTCGAGCGTGCCGGCCTTGTAATGCTCGTAGAACTCGACGTTCTTCGCTTCCTGGATTTCGCGGTCGACGACGCCCCGGGAGATCAGGAATTGCGCCCACTCAAAGTCGGAGTCGCCGGCGAGGAGGGTGTTGTCGAGGTCGAAGAGGGCCAGGTTCATGTCGGGCTTTCCAGGGTCAGCAGTTCACGGAGCAGCGGCAGCGTGACGGCCCGCTTGTGCTCCAGGGTGTAGTGGTCGAGGGCGACGATCAGCGCCGACAGCGTGCGCATGTTGCGCGGCGCGTGGCGCATCAGGTAATCGATGGCTTCGGGCGTCAGCTTCAATGCCCGCTCTTTCGCCTGGGCCGCCAGGGCGGCGGCCTTTTCGGCGTCGGACAGCGGTTGCAAGCGGTAGATCAGTCCCGAGCCGAGGCGGGTGCGCAGGTCCTCGCGCAGCGCCAGGTGCTGCGGCGGTTGCAGCGTCGCGGCCAGCAGCCGTTCGCCGCCGGCCTTGAGCTGGTTGAACAGCGCGAACAGTGCGATCTGACCATCGGCGTCGAGCGCCTCGACGTTATCGACTGCCAGTGCCGTGTCAGCGGTGATGCCGGCAAGGCCGGGATTGGCCGCGGCATCGACGTAGTGGAAGCCGCTCGCCTGCAACAGGTGCGATTTGCCGCAACCGGCCTCGCCGTGCAGGCAGAACGCCGTGTCCTGCGGTTCGCCGGCCAGCCAGCCGGTGAACACCGCCAGCGCTTCCGCGTTGGCGCCGGGCACGAAGTTGTCCAGCGTCGGCGGACTGTCCGGCAGCAGGTCGAGGGTCAGTTGGCGCATGGCGGCTTTACTGCCAGCTGACCAGACCGTAATTCTTCTTGCCGCGGCGCAGGATGGTGAAGCGGCCGTAGAGCAGCTCGTCGCCACTGACGACGTGATCGAGCGCCTCAATCTTGTTGCCGTTGATGCTGACGCTGCCGCTCTGGATGAAGGTGCGCGCTTCCGACTTCGACTTGGCCAGGCCGGCGGCGACCAGTGCGTCGATCAGGCCGGCGTTGGCTTGGTCGATCTGGACGCCGGGCATGCCGTCCTGGGCCAGTTGTTCGAGGTCGTTTTCGGTCAGATCGGCGAGTTGACCGGAGAACAGGCATTCAGTGATGCGCCGTGCCGCCATCAGCGCGACTTCGCCATGCACCAGGCGGGTCGCTTCCTCGGCCAGGATGCGCTGGGCTTCCGGCTTGCCGCCGCTGGCCTGATCCGCCGCTTCGATGGCATTGATGCGGTCGACCGGCAAAAAGGTGAAGAATTTGAGGAACTTGTACACGTCGGCATCGGCCGTGTTCAGCCAGAACTGGTAGAAGGCGTAGGGCGAGGTCTTCTTCGGATCGAGCCAGATGGCGCCGGATTCGGTCTTGCCGAACTTGGTGCCGTCGGCCTTGGTGATCAGCGGCAGGGTCAGGCCGTAGACCTGCTTCTGGTGCAGGCGGCGGGTCAGGTCGGTGCCGGCGACGATGTTGCCCCACTGGTCGGAACCGCCGATCTGCAGCACGCAGCCGTGGCGCTTGTACAGTTCGGCAAAGTCGTAGCCCTGCAGCAGGCTGTAGGAGAACTCGGTGTAGGAAATGCCCTGGTCTTCGCGGGTCAGGCGCTGCTGCACGGATTCCTTCTTGATCATCGCGTTGACCGAGAAATGCTTGCCGATGTCGCGCAGGAATTCGAGGCAGTTCATGCCGCCGAACCAGTCGTAATTGTTGGCCATGATCGCCGGATTGGCGCCTTCGAAATTCAGGAAGGGCGTGACCTGGTCGCGGATCTTGCCTACCCACGAGGCGATTACGTCGGGCGTGTTGAGCTTGCGTTCGGTGGCCTTGAAGCTCGGGTCGCCGATCATACCGGTGGCGCCGCCGACCAGCGCAATAGGCTTGTGGCCGGCTTCCTGGAAGCGCTTCAGGATCAGCACCGGCACCAGGTGGCCGAGGTGCAGGCTGTCCGCCGTCGGGTCGAAGCCGCAATAGAGCGTTACCGATTCCTCAGTCAGCAGTTTGTCGAGCGCCGAGGCGTCGGTGATCTGGGCGATCAGGCCGCGCTCGTGCAGATCCTGGATGAGGGGGGACTGGTACATGGCAAAACTCTCCACTGGGACAGGCGACCGCTGCAAATCGCGGGCGCCGAAAAATTCGGACCCGCGATTTTAGCAGAGGCCGGCGGTGCTTCAGCGACGTGACGATGTCAAATTGGTGACGACGACAGCCCTGTCAAGCGGCGCGCGCTCGCCGCCAGCGTTTCCGGCGCAATTTCGCCCCGTTCCAGCAGCTGCGCGGCCGCGAAGATCGCCCGGTAGACCTGGCGCGGATCGTAGCTGACCAGCACCAGGTCGACGCCAGCGCCCAGCGCCTCGCTGGCGACCTTGCCGATGCCGAGGTTGTACACCGCACCCATGTTCAGGTCGTCGGTGACCAGCACGCCGTCGTAGCCCCAGTCGCTGCGCAGCAGCCGGATGACGGCCGGCGAGTGCGAGGCAGCGCGCTGCGGGTCGAGCGCGTCCAGCGTGACGTGGCCGAGCATCAACGCGCTGCCGGCGTGGCCGGCCAGTGTGCGGAAGGGCAGCCAGTCGGCGGCCAGTTCGGCCGGCGTCTCGCTCAACCGGGCCGGGTGCAGGTGCGTGTCACGGTCGACCCGCCCCAAACCGGGAAAATGCTTCAGCGTGCCGCGCACGCCGCTGGCGGCGAGGCCGTCGAGGTAGCCGGCGGCGACTTCGGCGACGCCTTCCGGATCGCTGCCGATGGCGCGCGCCGGGATGTCGCTGAACATGTCGCCGGCCGGTCGGTCGGCTGGGCGCAGGTCGACCACCGGGCCGAAGTTGAGCGTCACGCCGAGCCCGGCCAGCGCGCCGCCCTGGCGTTCGCCGTAGGCCTGCGCGGCAATGCCGGGGTCGGGCTGATCGACCACGCCGGCCAGCGGCGGCAGACGTTCGAGTAATGGCGACAGGTGATTGACCCAGCCGCCTTCCTGGTCGGCGGCGACGATCAGCGGCGGCAGGCCGACCCGGGCGCGTACCGCCTGCAGGTTGGCGATCTCGGCGCGCACCTCGGCCAGGCTGCGCCCGCGCACGTTGCGCCGGCCGACGTAGATGCCGCCGATCAGCCCCTTGGCCGCCAGCTCGCGGACTTCCTCGACATCGGTGTAGCCGACGACGAAATGCCGGCCGACCTCGCGCATCGCCGGCCCGGCGGCGAGCACCGCGTCGCGCTGCCGGTGATAGTCCAGCGCCTGCCAGCCGAGCAGCAGCCCGACACCGAGCAGCAGCACCCGGGCAATGCCCGGCAGCCGCCGCCAGCAGAGCAGGCCGAGCAGCGGCAGGCCCAAGAGCAGCGCGCTTTCGCCGTGGCGCAGGCTGAACAGCAACGGGTGCTGGTAATGCCAGGCCGAGGGCAGCAGCGCCAGCGGCCAGAGATTCGCCGCCAGCGTCGCCGCGCCGCGACCGAACGCGGTGCCGGCCGGCATCAGGCGTCCTCCGCCTTGCGGCCGAGGCCGTACCAGTCCAGCCGCCGCGTCGCCAGCATGGTCGCGCCGAGCGCCGCGAAGAGCAGCAGGCTGCCCATCAGCAGCGCGTTGTCTTCCGAGCGCAGCACGCCGAAGAGCACGCCGTAAAGCCCGCTCAGCCCGGCGCCGAAAGCCGCGCCTTGGCGCCAGCCGCCGAGCGCGCCGGCCAGGTACCAGCCGATCAGCACGATGCAGGCCGCCGCCGACAGGCCGTAAGCCGTGGCGAAAGGCATGTGCTCCGAGAATGCGATCAGCAGCAGGAAGAAAATCGCCAGCGCCAGCCCGACCAGCAGGTATTGCAGCGGATGGATCGGCGCCCGGCGCAGGATCTCGGTGAGGAAGAAGCCGGCAAAGGTGAGCACGATGAACAGCACGCCGTACTTCACCGCGCGCTCCGACTGCAGATAGACGTTGACCGGGTTGATGAAGTCGATGGCCAGCGCCTCGCCGCTGTTCGGGTTGAGCGCGTTGTCGAAATTGCGGGCGAGGTGGGAGACCTCCCAGCGGGCGTTGAAACCGTCGGCACCGACGCTGCGCTCGCGGGGCAGGAAACGGCCGCCGAAATTCGGATGCGGCCAGGCCGACTTCAGCGCGATGCGGTTGCTCTCGCCGACCGGCGCGATGGCCAGGCGCGTGGTGCCGGTCAGGTGCAGCGGAAAGCTGACGGCGAAATCATGGGGCTTGCCCGCCTCGATGCGCCCGAGTGCTACGGTCAACGGCTGCAAAGGCATGATTTCCGGATCAACCTTGCCGCTGGCGAAGCGATGACGCTGGCCGTTGATCGTCACCTCCGGATCGCTGGCCACGCCGCGCGGATCGGACAGGCCGACGACCAGCGTCGCCTGCAGATCGAGCAGTTCGGCATCGCCGCTCGGTGTCGGCGCGTTGAAACGGAAGCGGCCGGCCACCTGACTGTCGAGGTGGAACAGCCGCGCCTGGTAGATACCGCGCTGGCGCGTCTCGACCTTGGCCTCGCCCTCGATGCTCAGCGACTCCGGCGCCACCAGCCGCCGATGCTCGACCACCCGCGTGCTCTCGGTGATCTTGCCGGTCTCCGGCGCCACCCGTGTCTCGCGCAGCCGCTCGCGGTAACGCAGCACGACGATCGGCCCGATCAGCGTCTGCGCCCCGGCCGAACTCTCGGCGATGTTCTGCTGCACCTCATGCTGCCGCTGGCTGCGCTCGCGAATCTGCCCCTCGATCAGCGCCAGTGGTATCAGCAGAAGAATCGACATCGTGACGATGGCGACGATCTTGTAAAGCAGTTTCCTGTCCATGATTGACTCCCTGTTGAATGACGGGAGCGAGTCTGGATGGGGCGGGTGAGGTGGTTATGAGGCTATGTGAAGTGGGAGTGAAGTGGGGAAAAACGCCCTATTCGTCGTTTTCGATACGATTAAAAATGCTACAGCTACGCAAGATTTCTGTGCCGTCAACGTGCCCAACAATTACTGTTTCAGTATCTTCATCCCAATTGTCTTGATTACCCCATGCGTAGATTAGCGCCGATATGTATCCGGTTTTTATCGACCAAAGCATAGATTCTGGCTCTCCGGATATTATTTCTTCTGTCCAAGAAGAACTTCTCAAATAGCTATGATTTGATTCAAATAAATATTCTTCAGCGGAGAATGATTTGAACTCACTTTCTCGAACATCATCGTCGCCTTCGTAGGTTACTTCTCCTTGGTGAATAACGAATTCTTTTGTGTTTAATAAGTAATCCTGTAGTTGCTTTTGGGTTACGGGATTTCCGCCAAGAGTTCCTACGATTAGGTTGTGTGTGGACGCACCATATTCTGCCAGTGCTGCGCTTAAAGCGAGGTTTAGGCCGCCGTTGTTTAATAGCTCATTTTTTTGCTGTTCGGCCCATCTTTGTAAATATAACTTTTCGATTTTTGGAATTGCGGATTGACGTGATAGGTCTTTTTGAGGTGCTGATTGGATAATCCCAGTTATTCCGTCAATATATCCTGCAAATATTCCTTTTGTAACACCAAGTGCGGATTTTGAACGGTATTTTTCAATGACTGCACATCGGCCAATTACTTCATTGGTTTTGTCTTTGGCATCTGTTAGTTTTAGCCAGCTGTGATGGCGTTTCATATTGTCGTCGGCGTAACTAAATGGATATAAGCGTCTCATTAACTCTAATGTGGGTAATTTTTTCCAGTCGTTAGCTTTAACGGCAATTTTCCTAGAGCCTTGTTCTTTGATGACTATGTCAATGTCGATCGCTGGTGACAGATGTGCCACGGTCTGATCTATCGTAAGTATTCCGTCTTTTCCCCACGGGACGGACTCTTTTATGCCAAGTTTTTCCTTTTTCTCTGGTGTCAGAAAAACTGATACACATGTTCCGGATTTCTTTAGTTTTTCGGATTTGTTTGGCGCGCGGAGCAATGGACGGCTTCTCGTTCCAGAATTAAATTCGAGCAACCATCCGTTATCGTTTTCATCGTCTTTGGCTTCGCAGCGCTTTGTGCATACACGAACTTGGTCGCTGAGCATAAATACTGAGAAAAATCCGATGCCAAATTGTCCAACAGCCTCGAAGTCGCTGGATGCTAAGCCGCTCCACTCACTTTTTATTTCGTCGCTGCGCCAAAGCGAATGCCCGAAATCAAGGAGGACTTCCGTCAATACGTAGCGGCTCATGCCAATGCCATTGTCGGTGATGTGTAGCCAATGTCCTCCGTCGGTATCTTCGACGCAAACTTCAATTTCGCCTTCGTTATTATTCAGATATCCAAGACTGCGAGCAGCGTGAATGGCATCGCGGGCATTCTGTATCAATTCGCGCAGTGCCAACCAGGGTTTATCGCCATAGAGTTTTTCTCCTCCGAAACGCTCTACAACAGATTGAATATTACTGATACGTAGCGAGCTATCGATTGGATACCAGCCATCCGTGGCCACGAACCGAGCAAAACTCTCCGGACTACGGCTACCAGCAATTTCTTTTGCTGCAAGGCGTTGACCGCGAAAATCTCTTAGCAGCGCATCGCTAGCAGAAAGCTCTTTATCGGCTAGACAAGCTGCGTCATAGGCCTGCCACCAAGCGGCTTGCTGGCTGATTTTGAATGGACTACCTGTGATGCGGAGTTCTTCGCGTTCCTTGTCGCAATGAATCTGATGGAGTTTGGATTGAAACTGCCAATGGATTGCCGAAACACCTTCAGGTCGATTGAGTAGCATCAGAAAACGTGGGGCACGGCGAGCGTCGAGATGGCATGCGTCAGCCACGCGCAAAAGGATGGCTAGCTTGAGTGGATCAATAGTCCAATTGGCCGGTGCGAGACAGGTTGGCGCAGCGCGTACAGTTTTACCGAAACTTTCTAATTGGTGGGGGTGAAACCAATGGCTCTCCGCGATTTGACCAATCAAGTCGCCATAGGCGTTACGTAGTTCGTCGTCTGGAAAAAGGCTGGCTTCGGTACCGTCACTGTCTTTCCATTTTGCGAAGACGAGTTCTTTGGCTTGTTTGGGATGGAGTGCGCGCAAGGTATCGAACAGCACTCCCTGAAACTCGTCGCTGCCGGGGAGTAAGCCCTCAGGGGCAAGTCCACGGCGTGCCGCTGCATCACGCCATTCGTCGAGTTTCTTTAGTTCGTCTAGTCCGCCAGGGTAAGCGGCACGACAGTGTGCGGCATCGTGAAGTAGAAAAGCGCCACCCAGCACCAGTGCTTCTGCTGGGTTCAAAGGGTAGTCCGGACCGGCAATTTCCGAGGCTACTTCCCAAAGGGCATCGACGTGTGTGATGTCGTGCAGTGTCAGGTTAGGCAGTTCCTTCTGTATTTGTTGCAGCAGTAGCGCGACCCGTTCACGAAAACGTTCATGGGCTTCGATGATTCGTTTTCTTTGTGCAACGTGATCGCTAGCGCTGTCGGGAAATGCGGTTTGCCAGAGGCTGCTTCGGCGATAGGAGGCTTCCATGCTGCGGACCAGTTTTGTTCTTCGAAGAAGCAATTATTACCGCAAATCTGATGCTGTTTGTGTCCTGCGATACCAAATCACTATGCACTTCGGCTGTTGAGGGAAATTCCACTCGTTTTGCCACGCCTGGGCAACTTATTCCTTTGGTGGCGGCAACGTACCCGATTGTTGAACCAGCTTCTTCTCTTCTGCCTTTACCCGCCGCTCCAACTTTTTGATGTCTTCTTCCGCCGGTAATTGTTCCGGCTTGATGCCGCGCTGGCCGAGCATGTCGCGGACGCTTTCGTTGTTTTGCACATGCTCGCGGGTGATTGCCCGTTCGCCTTGCAGGTTGTCCTGGTTGACGTTGTGATTGGTTATTTCGGTCGCCAGATTCTTGGCGGCGATGGTCAGGGTCGGGAGAAAGTCGGCCAGCGGGCGGGTCTTGGTGATGCCGAAACGGTCTTTCATGGCCTGGGTGGTGTGGCCACCGAAGAGTGCTGCGTCGCCTTGGGAGCGGATGCGGCCGAAGCCGGCATCGTCGACGCCGCGTTCGTAGATGTTCTGGGACAGCGTCTTTTCCGATTCGCGCAGGCGTTCTCGGGCATCGAGCCGGGCTTGCAGGCGCATGCGGTCTTCGATCAGTTCCTGCTTGCGGGTCTGGATTGCGAAGTAGCTTTGGGCAAAGGCGATGGCTTCCTTGCGCGGGTCGCCGTTCTGGGCGATCAGATAGCAGGCGTAGCGGGTGAGCATGAAGTCGTCGATTTGCCGCTCGGCGCCGCTGCCAAGTTTGACCATTTTCGTGACGCCACGAAAATGGTCGCCGATGGCATAACCCGTGGTGTCGCAGGAATCCATGGCGCGGTTGATGGCGGTCTGGAAGTTTTCCCAGCGCGCGTAGCCAAGCGGTTCCATCAGGTCGCGGGCAAACCAGAATTCGATGTCTTCTTCCGGGGTGCGCTGGCTCAGGGCGTCGAACTGGTTCTTGAGTAGTTGGATGGCGCCGGATTGCATGGTGGTTCCCCGTAAAATCGCTGGAAAGCGATCATGTTATTTGAATAATCCGGCGCCGCGAAGCGTTCTGGTTTGACCGTCAGCCACGTGCCAAAGCCAGCCGCGCTTCACCGCCACCCTCCGGATGATTCGCAAACCCCGCTTCGCCGCCATGCAGCCGTGCCACCTCCCGCACCAACGCCAGCCCCAGGCCGGTGCTCTTCTTCCCGGTCGCCGGGCGGGGCAGGGAGTAGAAGCGGTTGAAGAGTTGCGCCAGGGCGTAGTCGGGGGCACCGGCGCCGTGGTCGCGGAGGCGGATTTCGGCTAATTCTGCGGTCGACCGCAGAATTAGCGCGATTTCGCCGCCGTCGGGCGAGAACTCGATGGCGTTGTCGAGCAGGTTGAGGATGGCCTGGCGGAGCAGGAAGGCGTCGCCGTTGATGTTGATGCCGGATTCGGCGTCGATGACGCAATTCAGATTGCGGGCGGCGAGCGCCAGTTGGCGGTCGGCGACGGCGGTTTTGAGCAGTTCGGCGAGGTCGACCGCAACATTGGCGCCGGGCGCCTGCAGTTGTTCGACGCGGGCGAGTTGCAGCATGCGCTCGATGATGTCGCGCAGGCGGCCGGCCTGTTCGCCGATGCTGGCGGCGAAGCGGCGGCGGTCGGCTTCCGGGAGTTCGTCTTCGAGGATTTCGGCGGCGCCGATCACCGCCGTCAGCGGGCTTTTCATCTCGTGCGCCAGGTTCTGCACGTAGCGTTCGACGTACTGCTTGCCTTCGAGCTTTTCGCGCATGGTCGCCAGCGCCTGCGCCAGTTCGGAGAGTTGGCGGCCGCCGCCGCTCGGCGGCTCGGCATTGCGTCCCTCGCTGACGGCGCGGGCGTAGTCGCGCAGGCGGTGGATCGACCAGCTGAGCCAGGCGGTAAACACCAGGCCAATCACCGCCGTCGCCAGCAGCAGCGTCAGGCCGGAGGCGCGCACGCGGTTGGTGGCGCGCTCGACGAAGGGAGCGATCGAGGTCATTGGCTTGGCCAGTGAGACGACGCCGATCAACTGGCCGTCGCGGCGTACCGGCGCGGCGACGTGCATGACCGAGGTGCTCGGGTCGTTCGGGTCGATCCGGCTCTGGCGGGCGCCGTATTCGCCGCGCAGCACGCGGGCGACGTCGTTCCATTTCGAGAAATCCTTGCCCTGCGCCTGCCCGGCCGAGTCGTAGACGACGATGCCACGTGCGTCGGTGAGGGTGATGCGCAGGTCGACGCTGTCCTTCTTGATGCCATAAATTTCGGCGTCCGGGTGACGCTGCAGCGCGGCGCCGACGGCCGTGGCGAAGGCGCCGTCGTTGATGCGCCCGGCGGCGAGTTCGCCGGCCGCCAGTTCGGCGAGCAGGTTGGCGCTGTCGACCAGGCTTTCCTCGGTGGCCTGGCGGATGCTCGGCTCGCTCTCCTTGACGAAGGTGTACAACACGAACCAGGCGGCCAGCCCGACCACCAGGAAATAGCCGAAAAACAGGCGGACCGAGATGTTCACGCTCAGGCCGCCAGGCTGTAGCCGAGGCCGCGATGGGTGAGGATGACCTCGTCGTCGCGCACTGCGCGCAGCTTGCCGCGCAGCGTCTTGATGTGGGTGTCGACGGTGCGCTCCAGGCTTTCGCCGTCGTCCTGCCAGACCGCCGCCATGATCTGCGGGCGGCTCAGGATGCGTCCCGGGCGTTCGAGCAGCAGCGCCAGCAGCAGGTATTCGTAGCGGGTCAGCGCCAGCCAGTGGCCGTGGTAGGCGATGCGCAGGCCGTCGCGGTCGACGGCGAATCTGGCCGTTTTTTCAGGTTGACCGCGCGATTCGCCGTTAGCGTGCAGGCGGCGCAGGATGGCGCGTACCCGCGAGGCGACTTCGCGCGGGCTGAACGGTTTGGTCACGTAGTCGTCACCGCCGAGTTCGAGGCCGACGATGCGGTCGACCTCGTCGGAACGGGCGGTGAGGAACAGCACCGGCAGGTCGGAATCGCGGCGCAGCGCCCGGCAGACGTCGAAACCGGTGATGTCGGGCAGGCCGACGTCGAGGACGACGAAATCGATGCCACCGCGCTGCAGCCGCGCCAGCGCCTCGCCGCCCAGCATGCAGCACTCGGTGGCAAAGCCCTCGGCACGCAGCGCGTAACTCAGCGTATCGGCGATGGCCGGTTCGTCGTCGACGATCAGGATGTTCATGATGGCGGCAATGATAAGCCAGGCGGTGCCGGAAAAAGTTGCCCGGAATGCGCGTCGACCGCAGGATTTTTCATTGTTGTGTCCGGAACTTAAGAAGTGTCCGCGTTTCGGGTAAAATCTCGGGTCTTTCAGCAGCTTGGCCTTGTCCATCATGACCCAGAATACTTCCCTCTCCTACCGTGATGCCGGTGTCGACATCGATGCCGGCGATGCCCTCGTCGAGCGCATCAAGCCCCTGGCCAAGAAGACGCTGCGCGACGGCGTGCTCGGCGGCATCGGCGGCTTCGGCGCCCTGTTCGAAGTGCCCAAGCGTTACAAGGAGCCGGTGCTGGTGTCCGGGACCGACGGTGTCGGTACCAAGCTGAAACTGGCTTTCGACCTGAATCGTCACGACACCGTCGGCCAGGATCTGGTCGCCATGAGCGTCAATGACATCCTGGTGCTTGGCGCCGAATCGCTGTTCTTCCTCGATTACTTTGCCTGCGGCAAGCTCGATGTCGATACCGCTGCGTCGGTCGTCGGCGGCATCGCCAAGGGTTGCGAACTGGCCGGCTGCGCGCTGATCGGTGGCGAAACCGCCGAAATGCCGGGCATGTACCCGGCCGGCGAATACGATCTGGCCGGTTTTGCGGTCGGCGTCGTTGAAAAGTCCAAGGCCATCGACGGCAAGTCGATTGCGCCGGGCGACGTGGTGCTCGGTCTGGCGTCTTCCGGCGCCCACTCCAACGGCTACTCGCTGGTGCGCAAGATCATCGACCGTTCCAAGCCGGACATGAACGCACCGTTCGACGGCGATCGTTCGCTGGCCGACGTGGTCATGGCGCCGACCCGCATCTACGTCAAGCAGGTGCTGGCGACGCTGGAAAAGGTCGCGATCAAGGGCATGGCGCACATTACCGGTGGCGGCCTGCTCGAAAACGTGCCGCGCGTGCTGCCGGAAAACACCGTCGCCGAGCTGGAAAAGGCCGCCTGGCCGCGTCCCAAGCTGTTCGACTGGATGCAGGCCGAAGGCAATGTGGCGGAGAGCGAAATGCACCGCACCTTCAACTGCGGCATCGGCCTGGTCATCGTCGTCGCTGCGGCCGACGCCGATGCGGCGATGGCCGAACTGAAGGCACAGGGCGAAGCCGTCTATCGCATCGGCAAGATCCGGGCACGGCAGGGTGACGAAGCGCAGACCCTCGTGGTCTGAGGCTTGCCGGCGGGTCGCGGCTTTATGCTGTGGCCTGTGCCTGGCGGCTACGCTGGCGGCGGAAGAACTGCCGGCGCCGGCGGAGGGCGGGATCGTGGAAGGTCTCGCCAGCTATTACGGTGGCAAGTTCCACGGCCGTAAAACGGCCAGTGGCGAACGTTACGACAAGACGCAATTCTCAGCGGCGAGCAACCGCTTTCCCATTGGTAGCCGGGTGGCGGTACTGCGCCCGGTCAACGGCTTGTGCGTCATCGTCCGGATCAACGACCGGATGCATCGCCGGCACCGGGTTCGCGTCATCGATGTTTCCAAAGGCGCCGCCGACTATCTTGAAATGCTGAAGGCCGGTGTCGTCAAGGTACGGGTCGCACCATTGCGGGCGGACTGGCTGCAACGCGGGCCGCTGGCCTGCGCCGATGCCTTTGCCCCGGAAAACTGCCCGGATTGCGGTCGACCGAAGGAATCCGGCGCTGCCGTCGGCGATCCGGCTGATGTTGAGTACAATCCGGCAGGCATAGTGACCTTTCGGTCGGAAACAGGATTATCTGCACAATGAATACGATGACTCGTCGCGGCGTTGTCGCGCTTTCCCTTGTCGGGCTGCTTGGCCTGGGCTGGTACGCATGGTCGGCCAATCGCAGTGCGCCGGCGCCGGCGGGCGCGCCAGCGGGCGCAGCGTCAGCGCCGGCGGACAAGCCGGTGGCGGTCGAGGTGGCGCCGGTGCTTGCGCTCGATTTTGCCGACGAGACGACGGCGGTCGGTACCCTGAAGGCCAGCGAATCGGTGGTGCTGCGTCCGGAAATCAGCGGCCGCGTGGCGACCATCGGATTCCGTGATGGCGCGGTGGTCGGCAAGGGCGATCTGCTGATCGGTTTCGATGCGGCAGTCCAGGATGCAGAACTGGCGCAGGCGCGGGCCAACCTGGCGCTGGCCAGTTCGACCTATCGGCGCAACCAGGAATTGCTGGCAAAGAAATTCATCAGCCCACAGGCGCTCGATACTTCCGGAGCCAGTCTGAAGGTGCAGGAAGCAGCGGTCCAGCTGGCCGAGGCAAAGGCCGCGAAGATGCGCCTGCGGGCGCCGTTCCGCGGTGTTGTCGGCTTGCGCAACGTGAGTGTCGGCGGTTACGTCAAGGAAGGCGAGGAGCTGGTCAATATCGAGGACATCAGCAGCCTGCGCGTCGATTTCCGTCTGGCCGAGACCTATCTCGGTCGGCTGCAGAAGGGCCAGTCGCTGGAACTCGGCAGCGATGCGCTGCCCGGGCAGAAATTCGCTGCCGTGGTCGAAGCCATCGACCCACAAATTGACCCGAACGGCCGCTCGATTTCGGTGCGTGCCCGCCTCGACAATGCCGCCGGTCATTTGCGGCCGGGCATGTTCGTTCGTGTGCGTCTGGCCTTCGGCGAGCGCAAGGGCGTGTTGATGGTGCCGGAAGAGGCGATCATGCCCGGGGCCCAGGCGGCGGTGTTCAAGGTGGTGGACGGCAAGGCCGAGCGCGTCGTCGTGCGTTCGGGCGCGCGCCGCGATGCCCGGGTCGAGATCGTCGAGGGACTGGCAGCCGGTGATCTCGTCGTCACCGCCGGCCAGATGAAACTGCGCCCCGGCGCACCGGTAAAGGTTCCGGCTGGGCCAGCGGCGGCCGGCAAGCCATGAGGATTTCCGAAATATGCATCGAGCGGCCGGTGCTGGCGACCGTGCTGTCGCTGGTCATCATGCTGCTCGGCATCGTTTCCTACGACCGTCTGTCGGTGCGCGAATACCCGAAGATCGACGAGCCGGTGGTCACGGTGAGCACCGATTACCGCGGCGCGTCGGCCGACATCATCGAGTCGCAGGTGACCAAGCCGCTCGAGGATTCGCTGGCCGGGATCGAGGGCGTCGAGGTCCTGACGTCGATTTCGCGCGCCGAGCGCAGCCAGATATCGGTCCGCTTCAAGCTCGAACGCGACCCGGATTCGGCTGCTTCCGATGTCCGTGACCGCGTCTCGCGGGTGCGCAGCAAGCTGCCCGACGAAGTCGACGAGCCGGTCATCGCGAAGGTCGAGGCCGACGCCAACCCGATCATCTGGCTGGCGTTCTCGTCCGACGTGCATACGCCGCTCGAAGTCACCGACGTTGCCAACCGCATCGTCAAACCGCGCCTGCAGACGTTGCCTGGGGCGGCCGATGTGCGCATCTTCGGTGAGCGCAAGTTTTCCATGCGCATCTGGCTGGACAAGCAGCGCCTGGCCGCTTACCAGCTGACGCCGGCAGATATCGAAGAGGCGCTGCGCCGGCAGAATGTCGAGGTGCCGGCCGGCCGCATCGAGAGCCGCGAACGCGAATTCTCGGTGGTGGCAACGACCGACCTGCGTACGCCGGAAGAATTCGGCGCGGTCGTCGTGCGCACCGTCGACAGCTATCCGGTGCGCATCCGCGATGTCGCCCGGGTCGAGATCGGCGCGGCGGCGGAACGCAGTTCGGTGCGCTTCCGCGGCCGTTCGGCGGTTTCGCTCGGCCTGATCAAGCAGGCGACGGCCAATCCGCTCGAACTCTCGCATGCCCTGCGTGCCGAGTTGCCGCGCATCGCCGCCGAGTTGCCCAAGGGCATGACCGTCGATATCTCCAACGACACCTCGATCTTCATCGACCGCTCGATCAAGTCGGTGTTCACGACCATCGGCGAAGCCATCGTGCTGGTGCTGGCGATCATCTTCTTCTTCCTGCGCAACCTGCGCGCGACGCTGATCCCGCTGGTGACGATTCCGGTGTCGCTGGTCGGCGCCTTCGCCATCATGTTCGTGCTCGGCTTCTCGATCAATACGCTGACGCTGCTGGCGCTGGTGCTGGCGATCGGCCTCGTCGTCGACGACGCGATCGTCGTGCTCGAGAACATCTACCGCCATATCGAGGAAGGCATGCCGCGGCGCGAGGCGGCGTTCAAGGGGGCGAAGGAAATCGGTTTTGCCGTTGTCGCGATGACGCTGACGCTGGCCGCCGTCTATGCGCCGGTCGCCTTCATGACCGGTCGCACCGGCAAACTGTTCATCGAATTCGCGCTGACGCTGGCCGGTGCCGTGCTGGTGTCCGGTTTCGTCGCGCTGACGCTGTCGCCGATGATGTGCTCGGTGCTGCTGAAACATGAGGAAAAGCACGGCAAGGCCTACGTTCTCGTCGAAAATTTCCTGAATTGGCTGAATTCCGGCTATCGGCGGCTGTTGACCGCAGCATTGCGGCAGCGCTGGATTGTTTTCATCGGTTTCTTCGTGGTTGCAGGCGCCTGCGGGGTGCTGCTGAAGGCGCTGAAGTCGGAGCTGGCGCCGATCGAGGATCGTGGCATCATCGTCGGCGTGATCAGTGGCCCGGATGGCGCGACGCTGGACTACACCGAAAAGTACGCCCGCCAGCTCGAAGGCATCTATGACAAGACCGCCGATATCGACCGCTACTTTGTCGTTGCCGGCAGTCCGACGGTTAATGACGGCATTTCCTTTGTCGGCCTGACCGACTGGAGCGTGCGCGACCGGCATTCGAAGGATATCGCCCGCGAACTGCAGCCCCAGTTTGCCGCCATTCCCGGCGTCAGGGCTTTCCCGGTGACGCCGCCGTCGCTCGGCCAGAGCCCGCGTGACCGTCCGATCAACTTCGTCATCGCGACGTCGGCGCCGTACGCCGAACTGTTGCAGGTGACCCAGCAGTTCATGGCCGAACTGGGCAAGAATCCGGGGTTGACCAACCTCGACAGCGATCTGAAGCTGAACAAGCCGGAGTTGTCGGTCGCCGTCCGTCGCGACAAGGCGGCTGACCTGGGCGTTCCGGTCGAGACCATCGGCCGGACGCTGGAAACCTTCCTCGGCGGCCGCCAGGTGACGCGCTTCAAGCGTGATGGCGAGCAGTACGACGTGATCATCCAGGTGGCCGATGCCGACCGGCGCAACCCGGACGACATCCGCGACATCTACGTGCGCGGCGCCGACGGCGCCATGATCTCGCTCGACAATCTGCTCGATGTCAGCGAGACGGTGGCGCCACGCGAACTCAACCACTTCGGCCAGCGTCGCGCGGTGACCATTACCGCCAACCTGGCGCCCGGTTATACGATCGGCGAGGCGCTGACGGCGATGGATACGCTCGCCGCGCAGACGCTCAAGCCCGGCTATGCCGTCGACTACAACGGCCAGTCGCGCGAATTCCGCCAATCCTCGTCGTCACTGGCGCTGACCTTCGGTCTGGCGCTGGCCTTCATTTACTTGGTGCTGGCAGCGCAGTTCGAAAGTTTCCGCGATCCCTTCATCATCATGCTGACCGTGCCGCTGTCGATGGCTGGTGCGCTGTTCGCGCTGTGGGCGACCGACGGCACGCTCAACGTCTACAGTCAGATCGGCCTGGTGACGCTGGTCGGCCTGATCACCAAGCACGGCATCCTCATCGTCGAGTTCGCCAATCAGTTGCAGGAGAAGGGCAGGGCCTTGAACGAGGCGGTCATCGAGGCGGCCGAACTGCGCCTGCGTCCGATCCTGATGACTACCGGCGCGATGGTGCTGGGGGCGGTGCCGCTGGCGCTGGCCACCGGTGCCGGTGCCGAATCGCGCCAGCAGATCGGCTGGGTCATCGTCGGCGGCCTGCTGCTCGGCACCTTCCTGACCTTGTTCGTCGTTCCTGCGGTCTACACGCTGCTGGCGGCAAAAAAGCCGGCGCTGCAGGATGACGTCGCAAGCGAATTGCACGTTTCCCCGAAAGAGTCCTGATGAAGCTGTTTTCCCCGCTGTACCGCCGGGCCATGGTCTGGTCGCGTCACCCGCATGCGCCGTGGTATCTCGGCGGCCTGAGTTTTGCCGAATCGTCGTTTTTCCCGGTGCCGCCGGATGTGATGCTGGCGCCGATGGCGCTGGCCAATCCGCCGCGCTGGTGGTTCCTGGCCCTGCTGACGACGCTGGCCTCGGTGGCCGGCGGGCTGTTCGGTTACCTGATCGGCTATTTCGCCATCGATGCGATCCTACCCTGGCTCCAGGAAAGTCGTTACTGGCCGGCCTACGAGACCGCCGTGGCGTGGTTTGGCAAGTGGGGTTTCTGGGCCATATTCGTGGCCGGGTTTTCGCCGATTCCCTACAAGGTATTCACCATCGCCGCCGGTGCCTTGTCGATGGCCCTGCTGCCTTTCACGCTGGCCTCGCTGATCGGGCGCGGCCTGCGCTTCTTCCTGGTCGCCGGGCTGATGGCATGGGGCGGCGCGCGCATGGAAGATGCGTTGCATCGCTACATCGATCGGCTGGGTTGGGCGACGGTTGCCATCGTCGTGCTCGGCGGTCTATGGTACGGAATGCAATAAGACAATGTTGGCGGGGTACTGCCCCTCAACGATCGGCACAAGGGAGCGATCATGGAAAACAAGTTGCGTGTATTCATCGTCGACGACGATCCGATTCTGCTCGATGTCCTGGATGGTGCGCTGGCGGAGGATTTCAACCGCGAGTTCTTCACTTCGGGTGAGGATTGCCTGGCGCGGATCGCGGATTCCCGTCCGGACATCCTCATTCTTGACCTGACCTTGCCCGGCATCAGCGGCTTCGAGGTCTGCCAGCGCCTGAAGGAAGACTGGGACACCCAGAACATTCCCATCCTTTTTGTCTCCGCCAGCGACGACATCGAGACGCGCCTGCTGTGCTACGAAGCCGGTGGCGAGGATTTCATCACCAAGCCCTTCGATCCCTCCGAACTGCTGCGCAAGGTCAAGGTCGCGGCCCGTATCCTCGGCGAGAAAAAAGCCCTCCATGAACAGGCCGGCTATGCCCAGCGCACGGCGATGTCGGCGATGGTCAGCATGGGCGAGCTGGGCATCGTCCTTCAGTTCCTGAGCAAGTCCTTCGGTTGCGGCACGCCGGAAGAACTGGGGTCGGCGCTGATCGAATCGGTCCGCCAGTACGACCTGAGTTCGGCGGTCCAGTTGCGCATGGACGACCGTGCACTGTCGATGAGCGAGAACGGCAACGATCTGCCGCTGGAAGTTTCAGTGCTCAATCATGTCCGTCACTCCGGCCGGATTTTTCAGTTCAAGACGCGTTGCGTCTTCAACTACGGGCATGTCACGCTGCTGGTGAACAACATGCCGCTGGAAGATCCGGACCGCTGCGGCCGTATCCGCGACAATGTCGCGTTGCTGGCCGAAGGGGCCGATGCCCGGATGCGGGCGATCGAGGCCGAGGAACTGGCGCGCCATCGCCGCGCCGGCATCGAGGCGGCGCTGCCCAGCGTCAGGAGCACGCTGGAGTCCGTTCAGGCCAATTACCGGCGCAATTCGCTGGAACTGACGCAGGTGATGATCGAATTCCAGGAAGCACTCGGCAAGTCCTTCTTCACCCTCGGTCTGACCGAGTCGCAGGAAGAGTCGATGACCACGCTGGCTGCCGATTACATGCAGCGGATGGTTGCCACTCAGGATGACAGCCTGGTCACCATCGGTCAGTTGCAGGAACTGGCTGACAGCCTGGCCAGCGTGCTCAGGCGTTGAGGAAGCGGGCGACCCGGGCGACGACCGTCGCGCCGAGTTGCGGGTCCAGGCAGTCGTGGTTTTCCGCGGCGAAGGAATTGCCAAGCCAGGTGATCTGGCGTTTGGCCAGCTGGCGCGTGGCGAAGATGCCGCGGTCGCGCAGTTCACGGCGCGGGATCAAGCCATCCTGGGCTTCCCAGGCCTGCCGGTAACCGACGCAGCGCATCGACGGCAGGCCGGGGTCCAGCACGTATTTCCGGCGCAGCATGGCGAGTTCGTCGTCGAGACCGGCCAGCAGCATTTCGTCGAAGCGGCGGGCGATCCGTTCGTGCAGCACGGTCCGGTCGGACGGCAGCAGGCCAATCTGCAGGAAATCGTAGGGCGGTTTTTCGGCGACGCTGTCGGCCAGCAGTTCCGACATCGGCCGGCCGCTGCTCAGGCAGACTTCCAGCGCGCGCTGGATGCGCTGGCTGTCGGTCGGGTGCAGCCTGGCGGCAGTCGCCGGATCGAGCCCGGCCAATCTGGCGTGCATTGCCGGCCAGCCGTCGCGCGCGGCATCGGCGTCGATTTCGTCACGCAACGCCGCATCCGCCTGCGGCAACTCGGCCAGGCCATCGAGCAGGGCGCGGAAATACAGCATGGTGCCGCCAACCAGCACCGGGACCCGGCCGGCGGCGGTGATTTCGGCCATCGCGGCCAGCGCATCGCGACGAAAACAGGCGGCGGAATAGCGTTCCTCGGGGGAAATCAGGTCGATCAGCCGGTGCGGGTAGCGCGCCAGCATCGCCCGCTCGGGCTTGGCGGTGCCGATGTCCATGTCGATGAAGACCTGCGCCGAATCGACGCTGATCAGTTCGACCGGCAGGCGGTCGGCCAGCGCCATCGCGGCAGCGGTCTTGCCCGAGGCGGTCGGGCCCATGATCAGGATGGCGGGAGGAAGGGCAGACTTCATGGCGGCGAATGCTAGCACGGCGGGCGGGCAGGACTATACTTCCCGAACATCATGAACAACGATTCCCTCCCCCCTGTTGTCGCCTTCAACCGCCGCCGTTTCCTGGCCGGCGGCCTGCTGGCCCCACTTGCCTTGCTGCAGCCGCTGCCGGCATCTGCCGTTGCCGACCGCCTGCACGGCCTGACTGCCCGTCACGCCTACGTGGGCAATCTCGGCGATACCCTGCTGGCGATCGACGCCGACCGGCCGGTGCAGATTGCCTCGATCACCAAGCTGATCACCGCCTGGGTGGTGCTGACGGCCGAACTGCCGCTGGCCGAGACGGTCCGTATCGAGCAGGATGATGTCGTGCAGTCCGAGCATACGAAGTCGAGCCTGCCGGTGGGGTCGCGCTGGCGTCGCGAGCAGTTGCTCGAGTGGCTGGTGATCGCTTCGGACAATCGGGCAGCGGCAGCGCTGGCGCGGACCTTTCCCGGTGGCTGGCCGGAGTTTCGCTACGCAATGCGGGCGCTGATGACGCAGATGCAACTGTTCAGCTTCGATTTCGGCGATTCGTCCGGCCTGTCGTCGACCAACCGGGCCAGTGCCCGCGATCTCGGCGTGCTGCTGGTGACGTTGGCGCAGATTCCGTATTTCCGCGAACTGTCCCGCAAATCCGCGGTGGGCGGCAAGATGAACGTCAACCGCTTTGCCCACGACCGCTCGGTGGCCTTGCTGGCCGGCAAGACCGGCTTCACGTCGGCCGCCGGTTTCTGCCTGGCCGAGGCCGAGCAGTTCGGCGGGCGCATTGTCGCCATGGTCGTGCTCAACGCGGCCAATCGTGAGGCGCGGGCACAGGACATGAACCGCCTGCGCCGCTATGCCAGCGAAAGGTTAGGCAGCGCCTGATTCACGGGTGAAGCGCTGCTTGTCCTGCATCCGGCGCAGCAGTTGTTCCGCCTGCCCGGCAGCCGCCGGGCGGCCGAAGTGGTAGCCCTGCATCAAGGTGCAGCCTTGCTGCAGCAGGAAGTCGATCTGCTGCGGCTGTTCGACGCCTTCGGCGATCACTTCCTTCTGCAGGCTGTCGGCAATGGCGATGATGGCGCGCACGATGGCGATGTCGTCGGCGTTGTCCGGCAGGTCGCGGACAAAGGATTGATCGATCTTGATCCGGTCGAAGGGCAGTCGTTTGAGGTAGCCCAGGCTGGAATAGCCGGTGCCGAAATCGTCTACCGACAGTTTGATGCCGAGTGCCTGCAGTTGCTGCAGGACTTCGACGATCCGTTCGGTATCGCGGATGAACGCGCTCTCGGTGATTTCCAGTTCGAGCCAGCGGGCATCAAGGCCGCTTTCGGTGAGGACGGCGGCAATCCGGCTGGCGAATTCGGGCTGGCGCAGTTGCATGGCTGACAGGTTGACCGCCATCACTACCGGCGGCAGGCCCATGTCCTGCCAGGCGCGGTTCTGTCGGCAGGCCTCGCGCAGTACCTGGTCGCCGATCTGGTTGATCAGGCTGCTTTCCTCGGCGATCGGAATGAAACGGGCCGGCGGGATGTCGCCCTGTTCGGGGTGATGCCAGCGAACGAGTGCTTCGAAACCGATCAGCAGGCCGCTGTGCATGTCGACCTGGGGTTGGTAATGAACGGCGATCTGGTCGCTGTTCAAGGCCCGGCGAAGGCTGTTCTCGAGCGTCACGCGCTCGAAGATGCGGGCGTTCATTTCCGGCGTGAAGAAGCGGTAGGTATTGCCGCCGGCACCCTTGGCCTGATACATCGCGGTGTCGGCATTTTTCAGCAGGCTGCCGATGTCCTGTCCATCCTGCGGATAGGTGCTGATGCCGATGCTGGCGCCGACGCGCAATTCGTGACTGGCCACGCTGAATGGCTGGACCAGGGCATCGTTGAGGCGCTGGGCGATCACCGCCAGGCGGGCCGGCGTACCGTAGCCGCGGATGAGGATGGCGAACTCGTCGCCGCCCTGGCGGCTGATGGTGTCACGGTGGTCGAGGCAGGCAGTCAGGCGCTGGGCAACCTGGAGTAGCAGTTGATCGCCGATTTCATGGCCGAGGGTGTCATTGACGTTCTTGAAATTGTCCAGATCAAGGAAGAGCAGCGCGATCTGCGCCTGCGGGCCCAAGGTTTCGGCCAGTGCGCTGGCCATGTGGGTGGCCAGCAGGGCGCGGTTGGGCAGGTCGGTGAGCAGGTCGTGTTCGGCCAGGTGACGGATGCGTTCCTGGTCGTCGTGGAGTTGCGTGATGTCGCGGGCGACGCCGGCAACCCCCGCCAGTTCGCCGGCTTCGTCGAAGACCGGGGTGGCGACATATTCGAAATGGCGCCGTTCGCCGCTGGCAAGTTGCTGGCTGTCCTGGCGTTTCTGCTGACATTGTTGTGTCAGTGCCGCGTTGTCCAGTTCGGCCAGCGGTCGGGCAGCTTCGGCTGGCCAGACCTGTTCGACGGTCTGGCCGAGGATGTCTTCGGCCGGCGCGCCGGCAAGTGCGGCATAGGCGTCGTTGACGGCGATCAGGCGGCGTTCCCGGTCGCTCAGCCAGGCCGGGTCGGGCAGACTGTCGAGCAGCGCGCGGGTGCGGCGGAAGGTGGTCGCGTAGGCCTGGGTCATGTCCTGGGCGATTTCCCGGGCGCGGTCGTAGGTGCGCAGCCAGACGATGATCCAGCCACTGAGCACGAGCGTCAGCAGGACAATGCTGAGTACGCCCCAGGACAACTGGCTGTACCAGTTGGCGAGGTAGGCGGATTCGGCGTGCCCGACCAGTACGTAGAGCGGGTAGTCGCCGACACGGCGGACGACGTACAGGCGCTCGACGCCGTCGACGGCTGACTTGGTGGTGTAGCGGGCATGCGTTTCGCCGCGCCCGATCATGCCGATCAGGCGTTCGCTGGCCAGCGGCTGGCCGAGCATTTCGGGGGCTGCCGGGTAGCGGGCGATCAGGCGGCGCTGGGCGTCGATCAGCGTGACGCTCTGGCCCGGGCCGAGGTTGAGGCTGGCGAAGAAATCCTGGAAGTACTCGGCGCGGACGGCGGCCTGGACCAGGCCCGAGAATTGCCCGGCGCTGTCGTCGAGGCGCCGGCTCAGCGTGATCACCCAGTTGTGGGTGATGCGGGCGAACAGCGGTTCGGAAATGACCAGTTGCCCGGCCGGCTGGTCCCGGTTCTGGCGGAAGTAGTCACGATCATCGATGCGGGCCGGGGCGATGACGCCGGAAGCGTCGTGGATGAAGCGGCCGCTGGCATCGGCCACGCGCAGGCTTTGCGATTGCTCGTTGATCAGTGCCAGGTAGCGGCCCAGCGTGGTGTTGATCGACGAGCGGTCGCGCGGTTCGCCGGTGATGGTTTCGTTGAGTTGCAGCTGGGTGGCAAGCAGGATCGTGTCGATCTTGTCTACCGTGCTGTGGGCGTGGCCTTCGAGGACGCGGCCCAGGTTTTCCAGATTGCGTGAGGCGAATTCGACTTCGCGCTCATGCGCGAACATCAGGCCGCCGGCGACCAGCGCGGCATAGGTCAGCAGAGCCAGCAGCCCCAGCGCGATCAAGCTGTTGTGGCGCCAGGGGGCCTGGCTCGATGCGGGAAGCCTGGGCGGTCTGGATGACGGAAGATTCATGAGCGCCTATGGCTTTGGTGGTGCCGAATTATTGCCCGCGGAGAAACAGTTTGTCGAGTTCGTGAAGCGATAGCGCCGTCCACGTCGGCCGGCCGTGGTTGCACTGGCCGGCGCGCTCGGTCTCTTCCATCTGGCGCAACAGGGCGTTCATTTCCGGAATGCTCAGTTGCCGGCGGGCACGCACGGCGCCGTGGCAGGCCATGGTGGCGAGCAGTTCGTTGCGCCGGGCGGTGGCCAGCTGGGTGATGCCGTGTTCGCGCAGGTCGGCGATCAGCGAGCGCGCCAGCGCTACCGGGTCGCCCGATTGCAGCAGTGCCGGCACGGCGCGCACGCCGAGCTGGTTCGGGCCGAGCGGGGCGATCTGGAAACCGAGTTCGGCCAGTGCCGTGGCGTGTTCCTCGACCGCCGCGACATCGACCGGATCGGCGGAGAATACCGCCGGAATCAGCAGGTTCTGCGTCGCCACCTGGCGATCGTCGAAAGCGGTCTTCAGTTTTTCGTAGAGGATGCGTTCGTGTGCCGCGTGCATGTCCACGATGATCAGCCCGCTGGCGTTCTGCGCCAGGATGTAGATGCCGTGCAGCTGGGCGACGGCGTAGCCGAGCGGCGGGCCGTCGCGGTCGACGGCGATTTCCGGGCGGAATTGCGGCGCATCGGCCGGGGCGCTGCTGCCCGGTGTCAGGCGCTGGGCGGCCTGGGCGAAAGCCAGGTAGGCGGTGGCTGCGGGTTCGGCGACGCCGAGGCTGCCCTGGTGGCGCAATGGTGGCGGGAAATTCGGTGGCGGGCTGGAAATTGCCGGAGTATTGCGGTCGACCGCAATATTTTGTGGATTTTCCACCGGCGCAGCCTGGATCGGCGTTGCCAGCGTACGCTGGATGGCGTGATAGACGAACTGGTGCACGGCGCGGCTGTCGCGGAAGCGGACTTCGGTCTTGGCCGGATGGACGTTGACGTCGACCAGCGTCGGGTCGATTTGCAGGAACAGGCAGACGGCCGGCTGGCGGCTGCCGTGCAGCACGTCGCGGTAGGCTTCGCGCAGTGCGTGGCCGATGATCTTGTCGCGGACGAAGCGGCCGTTGACGAAGACCTGCTGGCCGTCCTTGATCTCGCCGGCGCGGGTCGGATCGATGGCGAAACCGCTCAGCAGAATCGGCCCGGCGGCAGCGTCGACCGCACGCGCGGCGCCGAGGAAGTCGTCGCCGAGGATATCGGCGATGCGCCGGGGGCGGTCGGCCGGCGCCAGCTGGAACAGCGTGCGGCCATTGTGGGCGAGGCTGATTGCCACGTCCGGCCGGGTCAGCGCCAGCCGTTTGACGGCGTCGGCGCAGTGGGCGAATTCGGTGCCTTCGGCCTTGAGGAACTTGCGCCGGGCCGGCGTGTTGAAATACAGGTCGCGCATCTCGACGACGGTGCCGGCCATCAGTGCTGCCGGTTCGGGTTCGGCGCCGGATTCACCGCGCAGTTTCCAGGCATGGCTGGCGCCACGTGCCCGGCTGGTCAGCGTCAGCCGGGCGACCGAGGCCACCGAGGCCAGCGCTTCGCCGCGAAAACCCAGGGTGGCGACCTGTTCGAGGTCGTCGAGCGAGGTGATCTTCGACGTCGCATGGCGGGTCAGCGCCAGCGCCAGTTCGTCGCGGGCGATGCCGCAACCGTCGTCGGTGATGCGGATCAGCTTGATGCCACCTTCTTCGAGGTGTACCTGGATGGCGGTGCTGCCGGCGTCAAGGCTGTTTTCCAGCAGTTCCTTGAGGACGGAGGCGGGGCGCTCGACGACTTCGCCAGCGGCAATCTGGCTGATCAGGAGGTCGGGGAGGCGGGCGATTCTGGGAAAATGAGTCGGCATGCGCGGATTATAATGCGGCCTCGTTCATTCCCCGGTTGACCGCATGCAATGCTTCCATGGTGGTGCGAAATTCGCGCTGTGCCTGCTGCTGGCACTGACGCTGGGTGCCTGTTCGACCCGGCTCGATCGCGATGGCCGCAGCACGAGCACGGTCGATGGCAAATATCTGCTGAAAACCGAGATCGACCGTATTGCCGATACCAACCGGGCCGAAGTGGTCGATGGCCTGCTGCGCATTGCCGACAAGCTGTACCGGCGAAATCCGCGAGAATGGAAACAGGCCGGTCTGGCCAGCCGGGAGGCGGCCGTCGAGCGGTTGCGCCAGCGCCTGCGCAATGACTGGCCGGAATTGCTCGGCCAGCGCGAACGCCTGGCTGCGGCGCTGGCCTTCAACGAAAACTACGCTGGCGATCGCGTCGCGGCGCTGATGTTCGGCCTGCTGACCATGGTCGATGCGGCCTTCGAGCACAAGGACGATTTCTACCTCCTCGACAGCCTGAACGAGATCAAGCTGTACAACGCCGCCCGCAACATGGAAATCGCCATCTGGAAACTGGGCCACGACCGGCGCGCCGGCGGCGAAGCTTTCCTGCTCTCCAACGAACTTGACCCGGCCAACCGCAACCTGTCGTTCGAGCGCGAATTCGGCCGCATCATCGGCCTGCTCGACTTCATGGCGCACGTGGTTGCCGACCGCAACGGCCGTACCCTGTCGCGCGTCACCCAGTCGGTGGCGACGGCCATCTTTCTCCCTGTAGGTTTCTGAAACATGAAAAACATCGTCATCCTGATTTCCGGCCGCGGCAGCAACATGGAGGCCATGATCGCCGAGCGCGATGCCGGTCGTCTGCCGGTCAACATCGCCGCCGTGATCAGCAACCGGCCCGATGCCAAAGGGCTGGAAACCGCTGCCGCCGCCGGCATCGCCACCCACAGCCTCGATCACAAGGCCTATGCCGGTCGCGACGCCTTCGATGTCGCGCTGGCCCAGTGCATCGACGAATACGCCCCGGATCTGGTGGTGCTGGCCGGTTTCATGCGCATCCTGACGCCGGCTTTTGTCCGTCGCTACGAAGGCCGGCTGTTCAACATCCATCCCTCGCTGCTGCCGTCCTTTCCCGGTCTGCACACGCATCAGCGGGCGCTCGACGAAGGCGTGCGCATCCACGGTTGCACCGTCCATTTCGTCACTGCCGAGCTGGATCACGGGCCGGTCGTCATCCAGGCTGCCGTGCCGGTCGTCGACGGCGACAGCGAGGCAACGCTGGCGGCGCGCGTGCTGCGTCAGGAACACCGCATCTACCCGCAGGCCGTGCGCTGGTTTGCCGAAGGCCGGTTGCGCCTGGCCGACGGCCGGGTGCAGGTGGATGGCGCGATGGCTGACGACGCCGGGCTAGTCGTTCCCGAACTGATTGTTCCCGAGCTGCGCTGAGCGCCGTGCCGGTCATCCTGTTCGCCGCTCTGGCAGGGTCACTGGCCATCCACCTCGTCGCGCTGTTTGGCGTCGATCACGGCCTGTTCGGCGAGCCGCCGGAGCGGCCGCCGCTGCAGGCCGAACTGCGGGCGCCACCGCCTTTGCCCACCCCGCCAGCGCCCGCCGCGGTGCCAGCACCGGCAGCGAAGCCGCTCAAGCCGAAGCCGGAAAAGCCTGCGACGGCGAAAGCTGCAGCGCCGGTGGTCGAGGCTGTGACGGAAATTGCCGAAAAAACGGTGTCGACCGCAACAGAGCCGGAGCCGGCACCGTTGCCGCTGGCGCTGGCAGCCGTTGACGCTGTGCTGAAGGGCAGCGGCCGCCTGGCTTTCGTTGTCGTCAAGGAATCGCTGGGCATGCAGATCGGGCGTGCCGTGCATCGCTGGGAATTTGGCGAGGATGGCAGCTACCGTCTGACCAGCATGATCGAGACTAGCGGCCTGGCGGCGTTGATCCGGCCGTTGCGGCAGCGCTATGAAAGTCGCGGCCGTCTGGGGCCGCGCGGCTTGCAGCCGGAAAGCTACCAGACTTGGCGCAACGGCCGGTCGAACGGCGAAAATGCCGATTTCGACTGGTCGACCGCAGAAGTCCGTCTGCAACGCGACGGCAGCGTGCAGCGCATTGCCCCCGGCACGCAGGACCTGCTGTCGCTGAATTACCAGCTGGCCTACCTGCCGGCGCCGGAAAACGGTTCGACCATCGGCGTCGTCACCGGGCGTAAATACGAGCGTTACGACCTCGATTCGTTCGGTGAGGAGGAAATCGACACGCCGGCCGGGCGTTTCCGCACCTTGCACCTACGGGCGGCCGGCGAAACGCTGACGGAAATCTGGATAGCGCTCGATCATCAGCGCTTGCCGGTTAAAATCCGCTTTACCGATAAAAAGGGCGACAGCTATCAGCAGCTCGCCACCGAAATCGACGTCATGCCCGTGGCGTCGGATTAGAACACCCAGGAAAACCATGAAAGCCCGTTTCACGCCCGCCCTGTTTGCCCACGCCGAAGCCGTTCTCGGTCAGTTGCTGCGCTTCGATCATCCGGCCGACGCCATCGTCTCACGCTATTTCCGCGAGCACCGCCAGCTCGGTCATGCCGACCGGGCTTTCGTCGCCGAAACGGTGTTCGCCGTGCTGCGCCGTGGGCGCAGCCTGGAAGCGCGCTGTGCCGGCCGGCTCACCGATCGGCATCGGCTGCTGGTCGCGCTGGCCATCACCCGTGGCTGGAGCCTGCGCGAGCTGGCGCCGGTGCTCAACGCCAACGAGGAAGGCTGGCTGGCCGCTGCCAAATCAATGGCGGAGGCCGATATGCCGCCGGCGGTGCGCTGCGACCTGCCGGACTGGCTTTACGAACGCCTGCTGACGCAATACAGCGCCGACGAAATCATCGAACTGGCCGAGGCGCTGAACCGCCCGGCGCCGCTCGACCTCCGTGCCAACACGCTGAAGACCAGCCGCGACGCGCTGCTCGAACAACTCGCCGCCGCCGACATCGCTGCCGTGCCCGGCCAGCTGTCGCCGCTGTCGATCCGCCTGCGCGACAAGCCGGCGCTGGCCAAGCATCCCTTGTTCCTCGGCGGCTTGTTCGAAGTGCAGGACGAGGGCAGCCAGTTGCTCGGCCTGGTCGTCGAGGCCAAGCGTGGCGAGATGGTCGTCGATTTCTGCGCCGGTGCCGGCGGCAAGACGCTGCTGCTCGGCGCGCAGATGCGCAATACCGGCCGCCTCTACGCCTTCGATGTTTCCGACAAGCGGCTGACCAATCTGAAGCCGCGGCTGGCCCGCTCCGGGCTGTCGAACGTTCATCCGGTGCGCATCGAGCACGAGCGTGACACGCGGGTCAAACGGCTGGCCGGCAAGGCCGACCGCGTGCTGGTCGATGCGCCGTGTTCCGGCCTTGGCACGCTGCGCCGCAATCCCGACCTGAAATGGCGCCAGGGCGAGGAATCGATCGCCGAACTGACGGCCAAGCAGACGGCCATCCTCGATGCCGCGGCGACGCTGGTGCGCCCCGGCGGCCGGCTGGTTTATGCCACCTGCAGCCTGTTGACCGCAGAAAACGAGGCGATCGTCGACAGTTTCCTGGCCCGTCACCCCGATTTTGCGCTGCTGCCGGTGTCGACCGTGCTCGAGCGTCAGGGTGTTGCCTTCGCCGGCGACATGCTGCGCCTGCTGCCGCACCGTCATGACACCGACGGCTTCTTTGCCGCAGTGCTGGAGCGCAAGGCATGAACGACACGGGTGTCCAGGCGCTGCAGTTGATCGGCAATCTGCTCGACGATTTCCAGGACCCGAATTTCATCTGGCAACTGCTGGCGCTGCTCACCAGCCTGCTGCTGGCCTGGCTGATTGCCCGCCGCTGGCAGGCTGGCCGGACCCAGGAAAGCAACGGCCGCTTGCGCCAGGTCGGCTCCCGCCTGGCTTTCCCGCTGTCCGGGATGTTGCTGACCGGTGTCGCACTGTTGCTGCTCAAGCCGTTCTTCTCGGTCAGCCTGCTCAAGCTGGCGCTGCCGCTGCTCGGCTCGATGGCGCTGGTGCGCAGCGTCATTTTCGTGCTCCGCCAGGCTTTTCCCGGCGCCCGCTGGCTGACGGCATGGGAAAAGATCATCGCGACGCTGGTCTGGGGCTGGCTGGCGCTGTACATCACCGATCTGGCACCTTACGTCATTGACGCGCTGGAACAGTTCGACTTCACGCTGGGCAAGCAGAAGCTCAATCTGTGGCTGGTCATCAGCGGCGTCACCACCGTCTTCCTGACCCTGGTCTTCGCCTTGTGGATTGCCGGGGTCATCGAGACCCGTCTGATGGGCTTGCAGACGCTTGATGGCAATCTGCGCATCGTCGGCATCCGCGTCACCAAGGCAGCGCTCACCGTCGTCGCGATCATTTCCAGCCTGGCCATGGTCGGCATCGACATGACTGCGCTGTCGGTGTTCACCGGTGCGCTCGGCGTCGGCCTCGGCTTCGGCCTGCAGAAGATCGCCAGCAACTATGTTTCCGGCTTCATCATCCTGCTCGAACGCTCGATCCGCATCGGCAACATCGTTCAGGTCGGCGCCGATGCCGGTGAAGTGACCCAGATCACGACCCGCTACACCGTGCTCAAGCACCCGGGCGGCACCGAATTCATCGTGCCGAACGAAACGCTGATCGGCAGCACGGTGCAGAACCAGACCTATTCCGACCACAAGCTGCGGCTGGCAACGGTGGTCGGTGTGGCGTACGACACCGATCTCGATCTGGCGATGCGCCTGCTGGTCGAGTGTGCCAAGCGTCAGCCGCGCGTTCTCGCCGCGCCCGAGCCGAAGGTGTTGCTGACGCTGTTCGGCGACAGCAGCATCAATCTCGAACTCGGGTTCTGGGTCGATGATCCCGAGAACGGCAAGATGAATGTCGTCTCCGACATCAATCTGGCGATCTGGCATGCTTTCAAGGAAAACGGCATCCAGATTCCCTTCCCGCAGCGCGAGGTGCGCATCCTCAACCCGGCCTCAGAATAAGGTTGTCGCGCGCACCCAGGCTTCCGGCATCAGTTCGACGACGCGGGCTTCCAGCCACTTGTCGCCGCCGCTGAGGATGGCGATGCCGGTGAGCAGGATGAGTACGCCGAACGCCTTCTTGATGCCGTCGATGCGCGCCATCACCCAGCCGCGGGCAGCGGTGAAGCCGCGGCGCGAGGCGTAGGCCACGGCCACCAGCGGGATTGCCGCGCCCAGCCCGAACAGCCCGAGGATGATGCCGCCGCGCAGCGCGCCGCCCTCGCTGGCAACCAGCGTCAGCGCCGAGGCCAGCAAGGGACCGGAACACGGACTCCAGACCAGGCCGAGGACGCCGCCGAGCAGCAGCGCACCACCCAGCGAACCGCCGTCGAGACGGGCCGAGGCCGCGTTGGCGCCGGAGGCGATGGGCAGCATCCATTGCGTGAAGCGCTGGTTCAGGAAGGGCACCAGCATGACCAGGCCGAAGGCGATCAGCAGCCAGGCGCCGAACACCCGGACATGCTCGGAATCAATGCCCAGCGCCGGGCCGAGCGCGCCGAGCAGGATGCCGATCAGGGCGAACGAAGTGGCCATGCCGACGCCCATCGCCACGGGTGCCAGCCGGTTGCCCTGGACGGCGCCGCCGACGACCAGCGGCAGGATGGGAAAGACGCAGGGCGACAGCGTCGTCAAGCTGCCGGCCAGCAGGCTGAGGCCGAGGTGGGTGAGCGGGATGTCCATGGCGGCTCAGCGCGCACTGCCGAGCACGGCGCGCAGCGCGGCAGGGTCGGTGTCGCCGGCCAGTCGGCCGGTTTCCGCGCTGCCCTTGAAGACGATCACTGTCGACTGGGTGCGCACGCCCATTTTGCGGCGCAGGTCGCGGGCATTGTCGTAATCGACGACGAGCAGCGTGCCGGGGACGGCGGCATCGCCCTGCCAGCCCTTGAACACTTTTTCCTGCGCCTTGCAGGTCGGGCACCAGTCGGCATGGAAGTGCAGGGCGACCGCTTGCCCGGCCTGCTGCAGGCGCTGCATTTCTGGTGCGCTGTAGGGCTGGATTTCCAGTGCCCAGGCGCTGTTGACCGCAACAATCAGGGCGGCGGTAACAAGGTGGCGGATTTTCATGATCTTTTTCTCCATCGGGTTTGTGGGGCTTGCAAACCTTGGTCGGCGGAGGGGGCGAAAACCTTACAGGGTCTGGCTGCCGAGAATGATTTCCTGTTGCCGTAGGTCGTCGAGCACGGCACGGCCGAAATCCACCAGCGTCTGCGGCGCCGGGTGGCGCAGGGCGTCGGCCAGCGCCAGCAGGATCTCTTCGCCGCTGGCCTGTGACTCTCGGTTTTCTTCCAGCCGCGCCAGCAGGCTGGCGGTGACCGGGCTGATTTCACTGAAACGCACGCATTCGCTACGGTCGCGATAGACGACGAGGTGCGTGGCTTGCGTCTGGCGCGGCCGGTAGTCGGGGCCGATGCGCTGGACCGGCCAGGCGCAGGCGAGATCAAGCCGGGCCGGGTTGAGCAGCGGCACGCCGCGCAGCAGGTCGCCCTGCGGATCGTGCTCGGGAATTGCCGTTTCCATGATGTCGACCGCAAGTTCCGCCCATTCGTAGCGGGCCAGTTCGCTCAGCCAGGCGGGACGCGGTGTGGCGATTTCAGCCGTCTCCAGGTAGCGGACGAATTCGCGCGGAATGTCGCGAAACCACGGCGTATGCAACGGCCAGTCGCGGTAGAAGGTGCGGTTCAGGCGGCGCCAGCGTGGCTCGCCGAGTACCGCCCGGCTGACCGGGAAGCATTTGTCGAGAAAGCCGCAGATGTTGTTGAACAGCAACTCGCCGTAGATCGCCGCGCGCCGGGCCGGGATGCCGGGCGGGCGTGGCGCGTGGTGCGGATCGCGCAGGTGGCGGGCGAAGGCGCGCTGGAAGTCCTGGAAATCGGGGGCGGGCTGATTCATCACGCGGCTTTCCGGCGGGCGCTGGGCGCCGCGGCCTGGATGCGGACAATCTGCTCGACTTCTGCGGTCAACGCCTGCAGATCGGGAATATTGAAATCGCGTTCGAGGCAGATCGGCACGTCGCCGCCGATCCGCTCGCAGGCGGTCGTCAGCAGTTGCCAGACCGGGTCGATGACATCGGCGCCATGGGTGTCGATGCACAGCCCGTCGGCTTCGACCCAGTGGCCGGCGACATGCACGTAACAGGTGCGGTCCAGCGGCAGCGCATCCAGGAATTCGACCGCGTCAAAGCCGAAGTTGCGGCTGTTGACGTGGATGTTGTTGACGTCGAGATGGAGCAGGCAGTCGGCGTCGTGCACAATGCGCGTGATGAATTCGCTTTCCGCCATCTCGGCGCCCGGAGGTGCCGCGTAGTACGAGGCGTTTTCGATGCCGATGCGCAGGCCGAGGATGTCCTGGGCCTGACTGATGCGGTCGACCGTCCATTTCAGCGCTTTTTCGCTGAGCGGAATCGGCAGCAGGTCGTAGAGCTGGCTGTCGTCGGCGCACCAGGACAGGTGCTCGGTGTACAGCGTCATGCCGTGCTCGCCCATGAACTGCCGGATACGCCGCAGCAAGGCGGTGTCGAGCGGCGCGATGCCGCCCAGCGACAGCGACAGGCCGTGGCAGACGAAGGGATGGCGCTCGCTGAAAGCGCGCAGTTCGCGGGCCGAACGGCCGCCCATGCCAGCCCAGTTTTCCGGCGCGACTTCGAAGAACGAAATGCATTCGGGCACGCCGGCCTGCAATTCGCCGATCAGTTCGCGCCGGAAACCGAGCCCGGCGTCGCGGGGCGGGCGACCGGCTTGCATCAGGCTTCGCCGCGTGCCGGGTAGTTCTTGGCCAGCACGAAATCGATGGCGCCGAGCATGTCGGCGAAATGCGGCCGGGCGAAGGGCATGGTCTGGACGCTGCCCCAGTACAGCGTCAGGTCGGGGCGTGCCAGGTAGATGCCGGGTTCGGAGAACAGCGCCGGCTCCTCGACGCCGGTCGAGGTCAGGCCGCGGCCGGTGGAAACGTACAGGCCCCAGGCGCGGGCCTGCTCGATGCTCAGGCCGTAGCCAAGGTCGAGGCGGCCGAGCGACCATTCGCTGGCGGCCAGTTGCGCCCGCTCCTGCGTGTCGGAAGACAACACCAGCAGCTCGACGCCGCGCTGGCCGAAGTCGTCGGCCAGGCGGTTGAGTTCGGTCAGGTAGGCGCGGCACAGCGGGCAGTGGTAGCCACGGTAGAAAACGACCAGGCTGAAATTTCCGGCCTGGCCGGAGCGGAGCTGCAGGCCGTTGCCGGACAGCGATTCGACGGCCAGCGCGGGAACCGGCTGGCGGGGCATCAGGGAAGGCATGCTCGGATATCCTAGGGTTGGTGTGGCGCGGATTCCGGCCCCGCGCCTTGCCGGATCAGTCGCTTCGGATTACTTGGCGGCGCCGCACTTGCCGTCAGCCGACTTCTTGTCAGCGCCGCATTTGGCATCGGCCTTCTTGTCGGCACCACATTTGGCATCGGCCTTCTTGTCCGCACCGCACTTGGCATCCGCTTTCTTGTCGGCGCCACACTTGGCGTCGGATTTCTTGGCCCCGCACTTGCCGTCGGTACCCTTGGTGTCGGCCTGCGCCAACTGGTAACCCGCCTGCAGCTGGCTGGCGGAGAAGGGATTGTCGGCGGCGTTGGCCACCGGGGTCAGGGCAACGGCAGCGAAGGCAGAGGCGGCGGCCAGGGAAGCAAAATTCTGTTTTTTCATGTCGATTCTCCATCAGGGTTGAGGTGGTCTGCCGGTGGCAGTCCGGGGAATCCGGGTGCGCGCACCCGGGTTTCCTGATTGCTTGGTCGGCAGGTTCGGCGAAAACTTACAAAAATTTTCAACTGGTGGCGTGCCAGCCGGGCTTTCATCCCGTTTTCGCTGTCAACGCAGGAGAGACCGCACTTTTCAGCAGGGGTTCAAACCTCGCTGCCGGGTTCATTCCAGTGCATGTTGTGCCGATGTTTTGCGTGTCGGCTCATGCAGATGGATTGTATTTCTCGAAACGCCTACATATACTCGTTCTACTGCTTTGATCTTGCGGGGGTTTTATGCTGGCTGGCACAATAAGCAAATATCTGTTCCGGATCCGGACGCGCAACGGTGTGATCGTCGAACACCTGTCGTTCTATGGTCGGGATGAAGCCGAGGCGCGGCGCAAGGTGGCGCAGATATACAACTACTGCGAAGTCCTGGAATGCGTTCATCAGCAGGTCACCATGAACGGGCGCCTGGGAACGGTCAATTACGAGGATGTGGTGGACCTGATCAGCGCATCGTGACCGGCAGGCTGCCACGCTCGACCAACTCGCCGAGCAGGTTGCGGTAGTCGTGCGCGCCGGTGCTGCCGGCGTTGTGCCGGAATACATCCTGGTTCAGCGACGGGCTTTCTGCCACAGTGACATTTTCTGAAATCACGGTGTCGAGCACATCGTCACCGTAGCGCTCGCGCAGCTTGTTGCGTACGTCGTCGCTCATCCGGCGCCGGCGGTCGAAGCGGGTCAGCAGGTAATATCGGTTGACCCGGCGTTTCATCACCGGTTCGAGCACCTGCAGCGTCCGCGTGATGTGATCGGCGGCCTGCAGCGACAGGTAGTCGGTGGATACCGGGATGATCAGGCAGTCGCAGGCAAAGATGGCGTTGAGCGCCAGCACGCCGATGTAGGGACAGCAGTCGATCAGGCACTGGCGGTCGGGCTGGGATTCCTCGAGGGCATCGAGTCCGTGGCGCAGCTTGTTGAGGATCGCCGGCCCCTTGCCGAAGATCGAATCGACCTTGATCAATTGCTGGTGAGCGGGAATGAGTCGGCCGATGTGCTCCCAGTCGACTTCCAGTTCGCGCAGCGTGTGCTGTTCCTGGAAAAACGAGAAGAGACTCTGGTTGGCATCCAGCGGCGCCTTGCCATGAATGCTCGACAGGTGTCCCTGCGGATCGAGATCGATCAGCAGCGGCGGATTGCCCGAGCGGTTCAGGGCGGCCCCGAGATTGAGTGCGGTCGTCGTCTTTCCGACGCCGCCTTTCTGGTTGAATATGGCGATTCGCATGGTTTTGCCGTTCTATACAAGGCGCTATTTTTCACTTAACATTCAGCTTTCTGCAACTCTTTCCGGATATTTCTTCGGTTCGGGTCGCAATCGTTCCGGCGGCGGTGGCCGCCGTTTTCGTTTTATGGGGTTGCCTCATGTCGCATGTCATGAATACCTATGCCCGGCTACCGGTGGCTTTCAGCCACGGCAAAGGCAGCCGGATCACCGATACCGAAGGGCGCGAGTATCTGGATGCGCTGTCCGGGATCGCGGTCAATACCCTGGGTCATGCCCATCCGAAACTGGTCGCCGCGATCGCCGCGCAGGCCGGCCGCATGCTGCACACGTCCAATCTCTACGGGATGACCGGCCAGGAACTACTGGCCGACAAGCTGTGCGCGCTGTCCGGGATGGAGGAAGTCTTCTTCTGCAATTCCGGTTGCGAAGCCAACGAGGCGGCAATCAAGCTGGCGCGTTTCTACGGCCACAAGAAGGGTATCGAGAACCCGACCATCATCGTCATGGAAAAGGCCTTCCATGGCCGTACCATGGCGACCCTGTCGGCCACCGGCAACCGCAAGGCGCAGGCCGGCTTCGAGCCGCTGGTCTCGGGCTTCGTGCGCGTTCCCTACAACGACCTCGACGCCATCAAGGCGGTGGTTGACCACAACAAGAACATTGTTGCCGTCATGCTGGAAATCATCCAGGGCGAGGGCGGCATCTACCTGGCTTCGATCGATTACCAGAAGGCACTGCGCCAGTTCTGCGACGAGCACGGCCTGCTGCTGATCTGCGACGAAGTGCAGTGCGGCATGGCGCGGACCGGCAACTGGTTCGGTTACCAGATCGCCGGCATCCGGCCGGACATCGCGACGCTGGCCAAGGGCCTTGGCTCCGGTGTGCCGATCGGTGCCTGCATGGCCAGCGGCAAGGCGGCCGGCCTGTTCGGTCCGGGTAACCACGGTTCGACCTTCGGCGGCAATCCGCTGGCCTGCACGGCGGCGCTGACGACCATCGAATGCATCGAGGAAGAGGGCCTGCTGGCCAACGCCGAGCGCATCGGTGCGCTGATCCGCCAGTTGTTTGCCGAGGCGCTCGCGGCGACGCCAGGTGTCGTCGAAATCCGCGGTCACGGTCTGATGATCGGCATCGAGCTCGACCGGCCGTGTGGTGAACTGGTGGGCAAGGCGCTGGCTGCCGGCCTGCTGATCAACGTTACCGGTGACAAGGTGGTACGTCTGCTGCCCTCCCTCAATTTCAGCGAAAATGACGCACGCGAGCTGGTTGACCGCAGCACGCCGCTGATCAAGGCTTTCCTGGCGGGCTGAGCATGAGCATCAAACACTATCTGCAATTCAAGGATTTCACCCGCGAGGAGTATGACTACCTGTTCCAGCGCACGCGCTGGATCAAGGACCAGTTCAAGTCCTACCAGAAATACTGGCCGCTTTCGGATCGCACGCTGGTGATGATCTTCGAGAAGGCGAGTACGCGTACGCGCCTGTCGTTCGAGGCCGGCATGCATCAGCTGGGCGGTTCGGCGATCTACCTGAACACCCGCGATTCGCAACTCGGTCGCGGCGAGCCGGTCGAGGACGCCGCCCAGGTCATCTCGCGCATGAGCGACCTGGTGATGATCCGCACCTTCGAGCAGGACATCATCGAGCGCTTCGCCGCCAATTCGCGGGTGCCGGTGATCAACGGCCTGACCAACGAATATCATCCATGCCAGATCCTCGCCGATATCTACACCTACATCGAGCATCGCGGCAGCATCCAGGGCAGGACCGTGGCCTGGGTCGGCGATTCGAACAACATGTGCAATACCTGGCTGCAGGCCGCCGAAGTGCTGGACTTCAACGTCCATGTGTCGACGCCGCCGGGCTATGAAGTCGAACCGGAACGCGCCGGCCTGTACGGCACGGCCAATTTCGAACAGTTTGCCGATCCGATGGACGCCTGCCGCGGCGCCGACCTGGTGACCACCGACGTGTGGACGTCGATGGGTTTCGAGGCCGAGAACGAAGAACGCCTGAAGGCTTTTGCCGACTGGTGTGTCGATGGTGACATGATGCACGTGGCCAACGCGGGTGCGCTGTTCATGCACTGCCTGCCGGCGCATCGCGGCGAGGAAGTCACCGCCGAGGTGATCGACGGGCCGCAATCGGTGGTCTGGGACGAAGCGGAGAACCGCTTGCATGTCCAGAAGGCTTTGATGGAATACCTGCTGCTCGGCCGTCTCAAGGTCTGATCGGCATTGTCAAAACGTAATTGGAAAAACAAATGAGCGACGTCAAGAAAGTGGTTCTCGCCTATTCGGGCGGTCTGGATACCTCGGTCATCCTGAAGTGGTTGCAGGATACCTACCAGTGCGAAGTGGTCACCTTTACCGCCGACCTCGGCCAGGGTGAAGAGCTTGAGCCGGCGCGCGCCAAGGCGCTGCAGTTCGGCATCAAGCCGGAAAACATTTTCATCGACGACCTGCGCGAGGAATTCGTCCGCGATTTCGTCTTCCCGATGTTCCGCGCCAACACCGTCTATGAAGGCGAATACCTGCTCGGCACCTCGATTGCCCGGCCGCTGATCGCCAAGCGCCTGATCGAGATCGCCAACCTGACCGGCGGCGATGCCATTTCGCACGGCGCCACCGGCAAGGGCAACGACCAGGTCCGTTTCGAACTCGGCGCCTACGCGCTGAAGCCGGGCGTCAAGGTCATCGCACCGTGGCGCGAATGGGATCTGCTGTCGCGCGAGAAGCTGCTGGCCTATGCCGAAACCAACGGCATTCCGATCGAGATGAAGCACAAGCAGGGCGGTTCGCCGTATTCGATGGACGCCAACCTGCTGCACATCTCCTTCGAAGGTCGCCACCTGGAAGACCCGGCGGCCGAAGCCGAGGAAAGCATGTGGCGCTGGACGGTGTCGCCGGAAGCTGCACCGGACCAGGCTGAATACCTCGATCTGGAATTCGCCAAGGGCGATCTGGTTGCCATCAATGGCCAGGCAATGAAGGCACATGAGCTGCTCGCCAAGCTCAACGAACTCGGCGGCAAGCACGGCATCGGCCGTCTCGACCTGGTCGAGAATCGCTACGTCGGCATGAAGTCGCGCGGCTGCTACGAAACCCCGGGTGGAACGATCCTGTTGCGCGCCCACCGCGCCATCGAATCGATCACGCTCGACCGCGAAGTCGCCCACCTCAAGGACGACCTGATGCCGCGTTACGCCAGCATGATCTACAACGGTTACTGGTGGAGCCCGGAGCGCCTGGCACTGCAGGCGCTGATCGACTTCACGCAGCAGACGGTCAATGGTTCGGTGCGCCTGAAGCTGTACAAGGGCAATGTCATCGTTGTCGGCCGCGACTCGAAGACGGATTCGCTGTTCGACTCGACCATCGCCACCTTCGAGGACGATGCCGGTGCCTACGACCAGAAGGATGCGGGCGGCTTCATCAAGCTGAACGCGCTGCGCATGCGCATCGCCGCCAACCTGAAGGCGAAGAAGGGGCAGGGCTAAGTCATGGAAGGTGGCACCCTGTTCGGCCTGACCGAGGAGCAGATTGCAGATTTCGGCTCAACCTGGGGTGTTGGCGCCTTCATCCTGTTCATGCTGTTCATCATCGGCGAGATCGCCTGGAAGTCGAAAGCCGGCAAGACGGGCACCTTCGTGCTCTTCTTCGTGCTGGCGTTCGGCATGGTCGGCTTCATCGCCAAATCCGTCATTCAGAAACTCTGGGGTATTTAAATGTCGCAATACGACAACGTTTCCGTGGTCAAGAAGGCCAATGTTTATTTCGATGGCAAGTGCGTCAGCCACACCGTCGTCCTGGCTGATGGTACGAAGAAAACCGTCGGCGTGATCCTGCCGTCCAGCCTGACCTTCAATACCGGCGCGCCGGAAATCATGGAAGGCGTCGGCGGTTCGTGCCGCGTCAAGCTCAAGGGCGAGTCCGAGTGGACGACCTGGGGCGAAGGCCAGTCCTTCAACGTGCCGGGCAACTCTTCCTTCGAGATTTCCGTCGCCGAAGGCGATGCCTACCATTACGTCTGCCACTTTGGATAATCGCCATGCCGAGCTTTGACTTCACCTCCGAAGCGGACATGGTGGCGTTGAAGAACGCTGTCGACATCACCATCCGTCAGATCGACAACCGTTATGACTTCAAGGGCACCTCGGCCAAGGTCGAGTTGAACGAGAAGGACAAGGTCATCACGCTGCACGGCGATTCAGATTTCCAGCTCGACCAGATCAAGGACATCCTCTTCCCCGGCATGGAGAAGAAGGAAGCCGAGAGCACCAAGCGCCTGGATCACCAGCCGGTGCAGAAGGTGTCCGGCAACAAGGTCAAGCAGGAACTGAAGATCAAGAACGGCATCGAGAGCGAGATGGCGAAGAAGATCGTGAAGATGATCAAGGATGCCAAGCTCAAGGTCCAAGCCTCGATCCAGGGCGATGAAGTGCGTGTTCAGGGCGCCAAGCGCGACGATCTGCAGGAGTGCATCGCGCTGGTCAAGAAGACGATCACCGACTTCCCGATCAAGTACGGCAATTTCCGCGATTGATTGCGGTCGACCGCAACAAAATGACAAAAAGGCAGCCGCGGCTGCCTTTTTGCTTTCGTTCCCGGGTCAGCGCTGCAGGCCGCCGATCCACACCGAATAAAGCTGTTCCGACAACTGGCGCATGACCGGCAGGCGTTCGCCGAGTTCCCCGAGCATCTGTTCCGGCGTCTGCGCGCTTGGCTGGTCGGCGACGGACAGGGCTTCGTCGGCCCACTGCTCGCACCAGGTGGCGATCATTTCCGGGGTCATCTCGACGTGACATTGCATGCCGAGGTTGGGGCCGAGTACATACATCTGGTTGGCGCAGTAGCCGTTGGCAAACAGCCGTGTTGCCCCGGGCGGGATGCTGAAGGTCTCGCCATGCCACTGGAAGACGGTGCCGGCCTTGCCCGCCAGTTCGCCGAGCCAGTGTCGGGCGATTTCATGGTCCTCGGCCAGTGCTTTGCCCCAGCCGATTTCCTTGACCGGGTTCTTCGTCACCTGGCCGCCGAGTGCCTTGCTGATCAACTGGCCGCCCAGGCAGTGACCGATCACCGGGATGCCGCGCCCGGTGGCGTCGCGGATCAGGGCACAGACCGGATCGATCCATGGCAGCGGATCATTGACGCTCATCGGCCCGCCCATGAAGCACAGGCCGGAATAATCCGCCGCCGTCGCCGGTGCCGCCTGGCCTTCGTCGATGGCGATCAGGGTCCATGGAATGCCTTGCTGCTCAAGGAATATGGCAAAATAGCCCGGACCTTCTGTGGGGGAGTGGCGAAAGATGGCAACAGGCTTCATGGCTTTGGCTCGGCTTCGGAAAACAGGCGTCAATTTTACGCTGGGTAGCCTGTGTTTTCTGTTTTCCCTCGGTTTGGGTGCGCAGGAAGTCGGTCTGGCCGGCATCATCGGCAGCAAGGCGCTGCTGATGATCAACGGCGCCCCTCCCCGTTCGGTGCCGCAGGGCAGCACGGTGGATGGGGTCAAGGTCGTGGCGGTGCAGGGCGATCAGGTGATCATTGAAATCGGTGGTCGCAAGCGGCCGCTACGCGTCGGCCAGCATGCGGTCGGCGTGATTCCCGAGGGCGGCGCGGACAAACTGGTGTTGAATGCCGACGGCCAGGGACATTTTTTCACGACCGGAGTGATCAACGGGGTTTCCGTGCGTTTCCTGGTCGATACCGGGGCCAGCATGATTTCGCTGGGCGCCAGCGATGCGCGGCGCATGGGGCTGGATTTCAATCGCGGCCAGAAGGGCATGTCGCAGACTGCCAACGGGCAGGTCGTGGTGAGCAAGATACAACTCGACAACGTACGCGTCGGCGGTGTTACCCTGCATCAGGTCGATGCAGTGATCCATCAGACGGACATGCCCATTGCCCTGCTGGGCATGAGCTTCCTGAACCGGATGGAAATGCAGCGCGACGGCAATACCATGACGCTGAAAAAGCGCTTTTAGGAGAGAGAAGAATGCCGCAACGGGATCAGGAAATCGCACTTTTGCGTGAAGAACTGGAAATGCTGATGCGCGAACGGCAGTTCCTGCTGCGCGTCGTCGGGGCCAGTGCCGCGCTGATCGCCTCGCTGGACAGCAAGCGCTTGCCGGTGGGTGCCGTCGAGGCCGCCGATGTCGTCGCCACGACGATCAACTGTCTGTCCGAGGAAACGCTGCAGGATGCGCTGTCGGCGGTCCATGCCGAGATCGAGGAGGGTTCGGCGGCAGCATGAGCATCGATCTGGATCGCCTGCGGCATTGTCTGCTGGCGGCCCCGCCCGATGGCGAGGCAGTGATCGAGGATGGCGCCGGCAGTGGCGCCCTGACCGCTGCCGCCGTGCTGTTTCCCATTGTCCTCCGCGACAATGGCTACACGGTCCTGCTCACCCAGCGGACTGCGCACCTGCGCGATCATGCCGGGCAGGTCAGTTTTCCTGGCGGCCGCGTCGAGGAAACCGATGCTACACCGCTCGATACTGCACTGCGTGAGACCGAAGAGGAAATCGGCCTGACCCGCAATCATGTCGAGGTCCTTGGTTACCTGCCCGAATACCGTACAGGCACCGGCTTTCGTGTCGTGCCGGTGGTCGGCGTGGTGACCCCGCCGTTCGACCTGCGGCCCGATCCCTTCGAGGTCGCCGAGGTTTTCGAGGTGCCGCTCTCCTTCCTGCTCGATCAATCGAATCACCAGCGGCATTCGGTGCATCTGCGGGGGGCGCTGCGCCACTATTTCGCGATGCCTTACGGCGATTATTTCATCTGGGGGGCAACTGCCGGCATGATCCGTTCGCTGACCGAAAGGCTTGTGGTATCTTGATGTCCTAGCCAAGAACAAACCGCTGCCAGCGGTACTTCTACCCCCATGAGTCTTTTTTCGTTGATCGCCGTTTTCCTGATCGAGCAATTCAAGCCGCTGGACTATCGTCGCATCGTGGCAGAGCCACTCGGCGCCTGGGCCGGATTCGTCGAATCGCGGTTCAATGCCGGCGGGCGGCACCATGGTATCGCCGGCTGGCTGGTGGCCGTCGCCCTGCCGGTCGTCCTGCTCGGCCTGCTTTACCTGGCACTGCATACGCTGAATCCGCTGCTCGGCTGGGTGCTCAATGTCGGTGTGCTCTACCTGACCATGGGTTTTCGCCAGTTCAGCCACCATTACACCGAAATCCAGCTGGCACTGCGCCTCGGCGATCTCGATCGGGCCCGCCTGTTGCTGGCTGAGTGGCAGGATCGCTCGACCCAGGGCATGAGCGCCCGGGAAGTCGCCCGCCTGTCCATCGAGGGAGCGCTGGGGGCTTCACATCGCCACGTTTTCGCCGTGCTGCTCTGGTTCATCCTGCTGCCGGGACCGTGCGGTGCGCTGCTCTACCGGCTGGCGCTGATCGTCCGCGATCGCTGGACAGCAGACAGTCCGGCGGAGCACAATGAATTCCCGGCGTTCGCCCGGCGCGTTTTCGGTATCATCGACTGGTTGCCGCTGCGCACAACCGCAGCCGCCTTTGCCGTCGTCGGCGATTTCGAGGATGCCGTTCATTGCTGGCGTACCCAGCCGGCGATGTGGCCGGATCGCGATCTTGGCATCGTCCTGGCGAGCGGCGCTGGTGCGCTGGGCGTCCAGCTGGGCGGCTCGGTCGTGGATGAAGGCGAGGTTTCTGATCGCGCCGATCTGGGGCTGGGCGATCCAGCCGATGTTGATTTCATGCAAAGTGCCGTCGGCCTGGTATGGCGGGCCACGGTGCTGTGGATGTTGTTGCTCTTTTTGTTGGGGCTTGCCAGCCTGGCAGGTTGATAAAAATTTTTACGAGGAGTTCTACATGAGCAGAGAAGTTGTCGTTCTGAGCGCGGTTCGTTCCCCCATCGGTTCCTTTGGCGGTTCCCTGGCCGACTTCGATACCAGCGAACTGGCCGGTATCGTGATGAAGGAAGCCGTGGCGCGCTCCGGTGTCGATCCCCAGCAGATCAACTACGTTACCGTCGGCACCACGATGCCGACCGATTCCCGCTACGCCTACGCTTCCCGTGTTGCTTCCATCCAGGCCGGTCTGCCGATGGAGTCCGTCGCCATGCAGGTTTCCCGCCTGTGTGCCTCCGGCCTGCAGGGCATCGTCACCACCGCCCAGAACATCATGCTGAACGATGCCGACTACGGTATCGGCGGCGGTGTCGAAGTCATGTCCAAGGCCGCCTACCTGCTGCCGGCACTGCGTTCCGGTGCCCGCATGGGTGATACCAAGGCAATCGACTCGATGGTTGCTGTCCTGACCGACCCGTTCGGCGTTGGCCACATGGGCATCACTGCGGAAAACCTGGCTGCCAAGCACGGCATCACCCGCGAAGCGCAGGACGAATTTGCCGTCGAGTCGCAGCGTCGTGCTGCTGCTGCCATCGCGGCCGGCCATTTCAAGTCGCAGATCGTGCCGATCGTCAAGCAGACCCGCAAGGGCGAAGTGGTTTTCGACACCGACGAATACGTCAAGGCTGGCACCACGCTGGAATCGCTGGCCAAGATGAAGCCGGCTTTCAAGAAGGACGGTACCGTCACCGCCGGTAACGCTTCCGGCATCAATGACGGCGCAGCCTTCTTCGTGCTGGCTGCTGCCGATGTCGCTGCCAAGGCCGGTTACAAGGCCCGTGCCCGTATCGCCGGTTACGCTGTTGCCGGCGTGCCGAACGACATCATGGGCGAAGGTCCGATCCCGGCGACCAAGCTGGCGCTGAAGAAGGCCGGCCTGACGCTGGATCAGATGGACGTCATCGAGTCCAACGAAGCTTTCGCTGCCCAGGCACTGTCGGTGTCCAAGGTGCTCGGCCTCGATCCGGCCAAGACCAACCCGAACGGCGGTGCCATCGCTCTCGGCCACCCGGTCGGCTGCTCCGGTGCCTTCATCGCCACCAAGGCGCTCTACGAACTGGAGCGTGTTGCCGGCAAATACGCGCTGGTCACCATGTGTATCGGTGGCGGTCAGGGGATCGCAGTCATCCTCGAACGCGCCTGATCCTTGTACGACATCCGCCAAAAACCCGCCGGAGCGATCCGGCGGGTTTTTTATTTGCACCAGCATGAATTCATTTGGCACCACAATGGGGCGGTGGCCTAAAACACGTTTTGCTAATTCGCTGATTCAATGTGCATTTGGGGCGTGGCACGGAATCTGCTGAATTCCATTCGAGAGCATCCTCAGTGACGAGTCCAAAATGAACTTCTATAACGAGATGTACGACGCCAACGGCGGGGTCAGGGAGCACTACAAGGGTTATGAGGCATGGCTGACGGCAACGCCGCCGGAGCGTATCGAGCGCAAGCGTGCCGAGGCCGATCTGGCCTTTCACCGGGTCGGCATCACTTTTGCGGTCTACGGCGAGGAAGCCGGAAAAGAGCGGCTGATCCCCTTCGATATCGTTCCGCGCATCATTCCGTCGAAGGAATGGAAATCGCTGGAACGCGGCATGCGCCAGCGGGTCAAGGCGCTCAACATGTTCCTGTGGGACATCTATCACGACCAGGAAATCCTCAAGGCTGGCAAGATTCCGGCCGAGCAGGTGCTGAACAATGCCCAGTACCGCGCGGTGATGCATGGCGTCGATGTGCCGGGTGGTGTCTATGCGCACATCGCCGGCGTGGACATCGTGCGTGCCGGTGAGGGTGAGTTCTACGTGCTGGAAGACAATCTGCGCGTGCCGTCCGGTGTCTCGTACATGCTCGAAGACCGCAAGATGATGATGCGGCTTTTCCCCGAACTGTTCGCCCGGCACAAGGTGGCGCCGGTGCAGCACTACCCGGACATGCTGCTGGAAAAGCTGCGTGCCGTTGCGCCGCAGGGGATTACAGATCCGACCGTCGTCGTGCTGACGCCGGGCGCCTACAACAGCGCCTATTTCGAACACAGTTTTCTGGCCCAGCAGATGGGCGTCGAACTGGTCGAGGGGCGCGATCTCTTCGTCAAGAACGAAACGGTTTACATGCGCACGACGCAGGGGCCGCAGCGCGTTGATGTCATCTATCGCCGGATCGACGACGATTTCATGGACCCGCTGGCCTTCCGCGCCGATTCCGCGCTTGGCGTGCCGGGTATCCTGAAGGCCTACCAGGCCGGCAACGTGACGCTGTCGAACGCCATCGGTACCGGTGTCGCCGACGACAAGTCGATCTACCCGTATGTGCCGGACATGATCCGTTTCTACCTCGACGAAGCGCCGATCCTGAACAACGTGCCGACTTACATGTGTCGCAAGAAGGATGACCTGGCCTACGTGCTTGATCACCTGTCGGAGTTGGTGGTCAAGGAAGTGCATGGTGCCGGCGGCTACGGCATGCTGGTTGGCCCGGCCTCGACCAAGGAACAGATCGAGCATTTCCGCCATTTGCTGATCGCCAAGCCGGAAGGCTACATCGCCCAGCCGACGCTGGCGCTGTCCAACTGCCCGACTTTTGTCGAGGAGGGCATCGCCCCACGCCACCTCGACCTGCGGCCCTTCGTGCTGTCATCGGGCAAGTGCGTGGACATGGTCCCGGGCGGCCTGACCCGTGTTGCCCTGACCAAGGGCTCGCTGGTCGTCAATTCGTCGCAGGGCGGCGGTACCAAAGACACTTGGGTTCTGGAGGATTAAGCCATGCTGAGCCGAACTGCCGATCACCTGTTCTGGATGTCGCGCTATATCGAGCGCGCCGAAAACCTTGCCCGCCTGCTCGACGTCACCTGGCAGATGTCGCTGGTGCCGCAATCCGAGGAAGCCGCCAACCAGAGCTGGGCCGCGATCATTGCCCTGAACAGCCTGGAAGAAGCCTATGCCGCCAAGTATTCTGCGGTCAACGGGGAAAATGTGCTGCGTTTCATGGTCAGCGACCATGACAACTACGCGTCGATTCACAGCTGCCTGCGCCTGGCGCGCGAGAATGCGCACGCGGTACGCGGCACGCTAACCACGGAAATGTGGGAAACGATGAACGCGACCTGGCTGGAAGCCCGGGAAAAGAGTTTCGAGCAGATCGTCAATGCCGGCATCGGCGACTACTGCGAATGGGTCAAGCTGCGTTCCTCACTGTCGCGCGGAACCACGCTCGGGACGCTGCTGCAGGACGAGGCCTTCCACTTCATCCGTCTCGGTACGCTGCTCGAACGCGCCGACAACACGGCACGCATCCTCGACGTCAAATACCATGTGCTGCGCCCGCATGGCGATGAAGGGGCGACCGATTTCTACCAGTGGGGCGCCTTGTTGCGCTCGCTTTCCGGTTTTGAGGTCTATCGCAAGGTCTATCGCGACGTGATTACGCCGGAGCGGGTCGCGGATCTGCTGATCCTGCACAGCGACATGCCGCGTTCGCTGCGATTCTGTCTCAACGGTGTGGTCAAGAACATCGAACTGGTCGCCAACAGCCATTCCGGCGAAACCCTGCGGCGGGCCGGGCAACTCTATTCGCAACTGCGCTACGGCCGCATCGAGGACATCCTGAAGGAAGGCCTGCACGAGTGGCTGACCGACTTCATGGATTGCATCTACCTGATCGGCGACGGCATCAGCAAGGACTTCCTGGTCCCGATGAGCGAGGCGGCCTGAGTCCGGTTCAGCTTGCCCTGATCAGCCCGTCTTCGCCGGTTTCCTGGCTGGAGACGGGCGCGCCCAGTGGTACCGGGCTCAGCGTATCGAGCAGTGCTGCCGCCTTGTGGGCCTGCTCGACCAGGCGGCGCAGGGCACTGAATCCGCTCATCACTTCGTCCATGCTGTCGATGTTGATCGTCCCGGCGGCGCCGGCTTCCAGCAGCCTGGCCTTGAGCGCGTGATAGTCCAGCTCGAAGCTGGCAAGTCGCTCGGCGTCCGGTAGCCGGAAATCCGGCAGCAGCGGATCCAGCTGTTCAAGCAGGCCAACCGCCTGATGCGCCAGCGCCCGGGCTTCGTCGTCCAGTGCCGCGTCAGCAATGGTCGGCAGGGCGGTATGAATCCTGCCGAGTTCGGCACTCAGTTCGTGGCAGGTATCGTAATAGCGATGAACGCGTAGCAGCGAGGCAAGATTGCGCGCGGTGTCCTGCGGCATCGGATGCCGATTTACCTCGGTGACGAAATCGACGATGGCCCGTGCCAGCGGCTGGAAGGGATCGACTTTCGGCCAGGCGGACGGGCCATCGCCATCGGGCGTGGCGCGCCGGCGTACGGTATCGAGAACGATGTTGCCCAGACGGGAAATTTCACGATGCAGCGCGTCGACCGCAAGAGCAGGCACCGCGCCGACGTTGCGGTCGATATAGCGTGGTTGGCCGATTTCCTCTTCCTGGGTGCGGAAACGGCCCTGGAGAAAACGGGCAAGACGTTCCGTCAGCGGCCACATCAGCACCACGCCAAGCAGGTTGAAGAGGGTATGGAACAAGGCCAGGCTGACCGCCGGCTGGGAACCCAGCTCCAGCCAGTCGCGTAGCATGCCGATGAGCGTCAGTAGTGCCGGCAGCAACAGCAGGGCGACGATGCCGGTCAATAAATTGAACATGACATGGGCGGTGGCGGCCCGGCGTGCGTTGGGTGTGGCGCCAATGGCGGCGAGCAGGGCGGTTGCCGTGGTGCCGATATTGGCGCCGATGACTGCTGCTGCGGCCTCGTTCATCGGCAGTACACCAGCTTCCGCCAAGGTCAGCACGATGGCCAGTACTGCAGCGGAGGCCTGCATGACCACGGTCAGCAGGATGCCAGCCAGCACGAAGGCAAGGATCGACAAGATCCCGTGCCCGGATAGCACGCTCAGGTCGAGCCCGCTGCCGCCGCCGGCAAATGCCTGCTGCAGGAAGCCGATGCCGAGAAACAGCACGCCAAAGCCGCCGATGGCGTTGCCGATTGCGCCGCGCCGGGTTTCCGCACCGGAAATGCGCAGCATGATGCCGATGCCGATCAGGGGCAGTGCCGCCGCTTCGAGTTTGAGCTTGAAACCGATGACGGCGACCAGCCAGCCGGTGAAGGTGGTGCCCACGTTGGAGCCGAAGAACACCCACAGCGATTGTCCCAGCGGCAGCAAACCGGCATTGACGAAACCGATGGTGGCCACGGTGATCGCCGTCGACGATTGCACCAGCGCCGTCGAAAAGATACCAAACAGCAGGCCGCGCAGCCGGGTCGAAGTCCATGCATGGAGCAGGCGCGCCAGCGAAGGGCCCAGCGCCAGCTTCAGCCCGTCGGTCATCATCGTCATGCCGAGCAGGAAGAGGCCGATGCCGCCAAGCATCGCGGGCAGGTTGATTCCGTCCATAACGCACCATACTGTTTGTCTGCCCATAGCGTGGCGCCAGATGTCCCCGCCGTCAAGCATTGCCACCGATGTTAGAATCCGCCGCCTGATGCCGAGCGAAGCGACGTGCCATGCAATTTGACGTGATCATCATCGGTGCCGGTGCCGCCGGCATGATGTGTGCCGCCCAGGCCGGCGCCCGGGGGCGGCGCGTGCTGCTGGTCGATCATGCCGAAAAGCTGGGCGAGCGCATCCGCATTTCCGGTGGCGGTCGCTGCAATTTCACCAACCGGACCGTCAGCGCCGACAACTACCTGTCGCAGAACCCGCATTTCTGCCGTTCGGCACTGGCCCGTTTCACCCAGCATGACTTCATCGCGATGCTGGACAAGCGTCGCATTGCCTATCACGAGCGCGAACACGGTCAATTGTTCTGCAACGATTCGGCCGAAGAGATCATCGCCATGCTGCGCGATGCCTGCGAGGATGCCGGCGTGCGCTGGGCGATGCCGTGTGCGGTGCAGGGCGTCGAACGCTTGGCCAATGACGCGGCGCTGCCTTGGCAGGTGCTCACCGACCAGGGCGCCTTCCGCAGCCAGTCGCTGGTCGTTGCCACCGGTGGCCTGGCGATCCCGAAAATCGGCGCTTCGCCCTTCGGTTATCAATTGGCCGAACAGTTCGCCATTCCCGTGGTGCCGCCGCGACCGGCGCTGGTGCCGCTGGCGCTGGCGCCGGAACTGCTCGAACCGCTGAAGCCGATGGCCGGCGCCACGCTCGATGCCAGCGCCAGTTTCGCCACGGCGGCCTTCCGCGAAAACGTGCTGATCACCCACCGCGGCCTGTCCGGCCCGGCCATCCTGCAGATTTCCAGTTACTGGCAGATGCAGGAATATCGCAGCGGCAAGAAGCTGCCGGTGGAGATCGACCTGCTGCCCGGCATCGACGCCGGTGACTGGCTGGAACAGCAGCGCCAGGGCCGCATTCATCTGCCCAACCTGCTGGCCGAACATCTGCCCCGGCGTTTCGCCCACGAATGGTGTGCGCTGGTCGGCGGCGACAAGGCCGTCAACCGGCCGATCGGCGAACTCGGCCGCCGCGACCTCGAACATATCGCCAGCCAGCTCAATGCCTGGTCGCTGATGCCGGCGGGCACGCTGGGTTTCGCCAAGGCGGAAATTACCCTCGGCGGCGTGTCGACCGCAGCATTGTCGTCAAAGACCATGGGAGCCCGGGAAGTGCCCTGCCTCTACTTCATCGGTGAAGTTGTCGATGTCACCGGCTGGCTGGGTGGCTACAATTTCCAGTGGGCCTGGTCGTCGGGCTGGGTTGCCGGGCAGTTCGCGTGAAGGTGCCGGCTGTGCATGGGGTTCAACGGGGCGGCAGGCCGCTGGCCAACAGCCGGAGCAGTTCGGCGTGGGGGATCGGGCGGGAGAACAGATAGCCCTGGCCTTCCTGGCAGCCAAGTTTTTCCAGCACCTCGGCTTGGGCGGCATGTTCGATGCCCTCGACGGTGATCGACATGTGCATCGCCCGGCTGAGTGCGACGATGGCTTCGACCACGGCGCGCTGATTTTCGCTTTCCGGCAGGCCGACGATGAAGGAACGGTCAATCTTGATGCGCTGGATCGGCAGGTCACGCAGTACGCTGAGCGAGGAATAACCGGTACCGAAGTCGTCGATGCTGACGGCGACCCCCAGATTTTCCAGTGCATGCAGTACGGACAGGCTGCGTTCGGTTGCCTGCAGTGTGCTCTCGGTGATCTCCAGTTCCAGGGCTTGTTCCGGAAATCCGGTTTCCGCGAGTACGTCGTGCAGGATGGCAATGAAATCGCTGCCGAGGAACTGGCGGGCCGAGACATTGACCGCCAGATGGAAGTCCACGCCCGCCGGCAGTGCGGCAACGAAGGGTCGCATCTCAACGCAGGCGTGCTGCAGTACCCAACGACCGAGTGGTTCGATCAGGCCACATTCCTCGGCGATGCCGATGAAGCTGGTCGGGAAAATGAGGCCGTGTTCCGGGTGTTGCCAGCGGACCAGGGCCTCGACGCCGACGATCCTGCGGCTGGTGAGATCGACGCGTGGCTGGTAATGCACCCGCAGGGCATCGGTGACCAGCGCTCGGCGCAATCCCTGTTCGACCTCCATGCGCTGTTGCGCCCGCTCAGCCATGTCGTTGGCGAAAAAGTGGTAGCGGTTGCGGCCCTCGGACTTGGCCGTGTACATGGCCATGTCGGCGGCGCGCATCAATTCCTGGCTGGTGGCACCATTATCCGGGTAGACGGCAATGCCGATGCTGCCGGTCACAGCCAGTTGCTCGTTGCCGAGCCGAACCGGCAGGCGTAGCTGTTCGAGGATCTTTTGCGCCAGCTGGGCGGCATATTCCGGATTGATGCTGCCGGCCAGGATGACGAACTCATCACCGCCCAGGCGGGCGATGGTGTCGCTGCTGCGCAGCAGCTTGCGCAGGCGTTCGCCGACGATGCGCAGCAGTTCGTCGCCGGCGGCGTGACCGAGCGTGTCGTTGATCACCTTGAAGCCGTCGAGATCGAGGAACAGCAGCAGGCAGCGCTGTTCGTTGCGCATCGCCTGCTCGATCGCCAGGCGCAGCCGGTCGTCGAACAGCAGACGGTTGGGCAGGTCGGTCAGCGGGTCGTGGTGGGCCAGGTGGTGCAAGCGTTCCTGTGCCTCGTATATGGCCGTTACGTCGGAAAAAGCAGTGACGTAGTGGGTCAGCCGGCCGGCACCGTCATGTACGACGCTGACGCTCTGCCAGGCGGGGAAAGCCTTGCCGTCCTGGCGGTGGCAGCGTACTTCACCCTGCCAGAAGCCGGGGCCGTTGGCCTGCAGGCAACTGCTGTGGCGGTCGAGCGCCGGCTTGGTGCGCAACAGGGTGTCAGGGTCATGGCCGATGGCGGCTTGTTCGCTGAATCCGGTGATGCGCGAAAAGGCGCTGTTGACAGCAACGGTACGCCGTTCGGCATCGGTGATGATGATGGCTTCTGCCGTCGTCTGGAAGACGACGCTGGACTGGCGCAGCAGGGTCTCGTTGCGGTGGCGCTGGGTGACGTCCTGGAGGATGCCGACCACCCGCCGGGCGTTGCCGTCGGCAGCGTAGGCCTTGGCGTGTGCTTCCATCAGCCGGGGTGGCGAGCTGTTGCCGGCAATCTGGAAAGTGAAGCAGACCGCCTCGCTGCTGCGCAAGGTGGTGCACAATGCAGTACTGATGCGTTCGCGGTCGTCTGCGGCGACACGGGCGAGGAAGCTGTCCCACGGTTCGTCCAGTGGCTGCGGCTGGTGGCCGAAAAGCATGCTCAGGTAACTGTCGCCTTTCAGGCGGTTGGAGCCGGCGTTCCATTCGAGCACGCCGAGGGAGGCGGCATCGAGGGCGAGTTTCAGGCGTTCTTCGCTTTGTTCGACGGCGACTTCATCCTCACGGCGGGCCAGCGCCATCTGGATCGTGGCGTGCAGTTCGCGCCCCTCGCAGGGCTTGATCAGGTAGCCGAAGGGGCGGCTGTCGAGGGCCCGGCGCAGGGTGTCATCCTCGGCATAGGCGGTCAGGAAAACGACCGGAATCTGGTGCCGGGCGCGGATGGTAGCGGCGGCCTCGATGCCATCCATGCGGCCTTCGAGGTGAATGTCCATCAGCACCAGGTCGGGCTTTTCCTCGGCCACCCGGGCGATTGCCTGCTCACCACTGGCGACCACGGCGCCGACCTGGTAACCGAAGCCTTGCAATTGGCGTTTCAGGTCGAAGGCGACGATGCGTTCATCCTCGACCAGCATCAGGTTGACCGGTATTCGGGCGGTCATGGCGCCTCCTTTGGATGGGTGTGCGGAAAGCTGATCGACATGCGAGTTCCCGTTCCGCGCGTGATTTCAGCAGTGCCGTGCAATTGTTCGACAAACAGCTGGACCAGTTGCAGGCCCAGCGACGAGCCTTGCGCCAGATCGGCATCCGGCGGCAATCCGACACCGTTGTCGCTGATGCTGAGGCGGATGCGATCAGTCGCCTTCTTGCAGAGTTCGATGACGATTTCGCCGCAACGTTCCCCGGGAAAGGCGTGCTTGTAGGCGTTGGTGACCAGTTCGTTCAACAGCAGGCCGCAGGGAATCGCACGTTCGAGATCGAGCTGCACTTCCTCTTCCGGCAGCGCCAGGCGCAGCGCGATGCGGTTGCCGCTGCTGCGGTAGCTGGCGCGGATCGACTGGACCAGGCGTTCCAGATAGTCACCCAGTTGCAGGCGGGAGAAATCCTTGCGTTCGTAGAGTAGCTGGTGGGTCAGCGCCATCGCCTTGACGCGGTTGCAGCTCTCGGCCAGGATCGCCCGCAGGCGCGGGTCGGCGGCATAGTCGGCCTGCAGGTTGAGCAGGCTGGTGATGACCTGCAGGTTGTTCTTGACCCGGTGATGGACTTCGTTGAGCAGCACGGTCTTTTCCCGCAGCGCGTCTTCCAGACGCTGCTGGGCGCGCTGGCGCTCGGTGATGTCGATGATCGACGCCAGCACCATGATGCCGGCTTCGGTGGCGATCGGGTTCAGCCCGATCTCGATGGGAAATTCGCTGCCATCGGCGCGGCAGCCGGCCAGGTCGCGGCCGATGCCCATCGGCCGTGGCTGCGGATCGCTGAAGTAACCGGCACGGAAGCCCCGATGGTGCTGGCGGAAGCGCTCCGGCACCAGGATTTCGACCGACTGGCCGATCAGCGCCGCGCGGCCGTAGTCGAACATGCGTTCAGTCTGGGCATTGACCAGCACCATGATGCCTTCCGGGTCGATCATGACCATGGCGCTCGGTGCCCACTCGACCACCCGGCGAAAGGAGTCTTCGCCAAGTTGCGGACTGCCGGGCAGCATGGGGGCGATCGGACACGACGAGCGCAGGGGCGTGGAAGGCGTGTCGGCGGGGTCGGCAGTCATGGCGAGCTCCTGGCAGGGCGAGCAGCAGGAATGGCGGGGCGGCTACAGGGAAAGCCACTGATTGGACAGTGCTTGCCGGTAAATGATTCACGCCGCATGCGCGATACTTGCGCAAGCCGCCCGCGACTGGCCGTCGTTGCTCCGGTTGATTACCGGTGAAACCAGGACGACGAGGGCTTCAGGCCCCGGCCAGCATCGCCTTGGCCACTGCTTCCGCCACCTTGATGCCATCGACGCCGGCCGAAAGGATGCCGCCGGCGTAACCGGCGCCTTCGCCGGCCGGGTAGAGGCCGCGGGTGTTGATGCTCTGGAAGTCGTCGCCGCGCTTGATCCGGATTGGCGATGAGGTGCGCGATTCGACGCCGGTGAGCACCGCGTCGGCCATGGCGAAACCGCGGATCTGCTTGTCGAAGGCCGGGATGGCCTCGCGCAATGCGTCGATGACGTAGGCCGGCGCGCAGGTGCTCAGGTCGGTCATGTGCACGCCTGGCTGGTAGGACGGATCGACCTGGCCGAGTGCGGTCGACGGCCGGCCGGCGAGGAAATCGCCGACGCGCTGGGCCGGCGCATCGTAGCTGCTGCCGCCGGCGATGAAGGCCTGGCTTTCCCAGTGGCGCTGGAAGTCGATGCCGGCCAGCGGGTTTTTACGGTAATCGCCGGGGAAGTCTTCCGGCTCGACATTGACCACCAGCGCCGAATTGGCGTTGCGTTCGGCGCGCGAATACTGGCTCATGCCGTTGGTGACGACGCGGCCCGGTTCCGAGGTGGCGGCGACCACCTGGCCGCCCGGACACATGCAGAAGCTATAGGCGGCGCGGCCGTTGGCGCAATGATGCACCAGCTTGTAATCGGCGGCACCGAGCAGTTCGTTGCCGGCGCTGGGACCGAAGCGGGCGTGGTCAATCAGCGTCTGCGGGTGTTCGATGCGAAAACCGATGGCGAATGGCTTGGCTTCGACATAGACGCCGGCTTCGTAAAGCATCTGGAAGGTGTCGCGGGCGCTGTGGCCGATCGCCAGCACGACGTGTTCGCTGGCAATCTGCTCGCCGCCGGCCAGTTCGACACCACGGACCTGGTGATTGTCGATGATGATGCGGTCGACCTTGCTGCCGAAGCGGATTTCACCGCCCAGCCCGGTGATCGTCGCGCGCATGTTCTCGACCATCTTGACCAGCCGGAAGGTGCCGATGTGCGGCTTGCTGACGTACATGATCTCTTCCGGCGCGCCGGCCTTGACGAACTCGGCCATGACCTTGCGCCCGAGGAAGTTCGGGTCCTTGATCTGGCTGTACAGCTTGCCGTCGGAAAAGGTGCCGGCGCCGCCCTCGCCGAACTGGACGTTCGATTCCGGATCGAGCACGTGCTTGCGCCACAGGCCCCAGGTGTCCTTGGTCCGTTCGCGCACGGCCTTGCCGCGTTCGAGGATGATCGGCCGGAAACCCATCTGCGCCAGCAGCAGACCGGCGAGCAGGCCGCAGGGGCCGGTGCCGATGACCACCGGCCGCATCTGCAGACCGGTCGGCGCCTGGGCGACATGACGGTAGGTCATGTCCGGGGTCGGCACGACATGGCGGTCATCGTGCAGGCGTGCCCGCACCGCGTCTTCGTCACGCAGCGTGACGTCGATCTGGTAGATCAGCACGATCGCCGATTTCTTGCGGGCATCGTGGCTGCGCTTGAAGATCGTGAAATCGAGCAGCTCGGTATCGGCAATGCCAAGGCGCTGGCAGATAGCCGGGCGCAATGCGTCGGCAGTGTGATCGAGCGGCAGTTTGAGTTCGGTCAGGCGCAGCATGGCGGATCAGCGGCTCTTGAAAGGCTTGTGGCAGTTCTGGCAGGTTTCATAAACGGCCTGGTAGGCGCTTTCGACCTGGGTCGGCGCCTTGTCCTTGCGCTGCGCGGCGACGAGCAGCGCATCGGTGGCGACGAAGAAGGCCTGGCGTTCGCGCTCGAATTGTTCCGGCTCGCGCCACACCTTGTCGGTGGCCTTGGTCGGCGGATAGTTGGTGTCCGGCCCGAAATGCGCCCACGGTGCTTCCCGCCGTTCGACCAGTTGCGTGGCCAGGGCGAGGAACTTGTCCGCGTCGTAGCGCTTCTCGCGCAGCATCACGCCCATTGGCTCGAAGGTCTTGATGATTTCCTTGAACGCGGTCTGCCGGGTTTTGACCGGCTGGCCGGGGCGGGTGTCCTCGACTTCGCCGCAAGCGGCGAGCAGGAGCAGCGATGCCAGGGCAAGCGCTTGAAATTTCTTGGTTTTTTGCATTTGAGCGAGTCGGGGAAATCCTTGGGGAAGGCCGGATTATACCCGCCCGCATGGCGCATCCCGATGCCCGACGCGCTTTCTACCAGGCGCGCGCGCCCTTCAGGTAGCTGCGGGTGGTGGCCGGTCGGCTGACGCTTTCTGTCGGCGCCGCAGTTTCCACGGCAGGAGTCTCGGCGGCGAGCGGCAGCAGGTGGTCGCGCAGGCGCAGCACCAGGACCAGCAGGTCCTCGTCCTCGGCCGCATCCTCTATTTCGTTCAGGCGCTGGCGGGCATAGGCCGGTTCCCGGGTCAGGCGTTCCAGGTCGACCGATGCGCCCAGGTTGCGTTTCACCTGCAGCTTGAAGCGTGCCAGCAACTGGGCCATTTCCATCTGCTTGTCCATTGGCGCTATCTCCATGTCGAAAACGATGGACTGAAGTAGCGAAAATCATGCCTGATGTTGCAATGCAATATAGGATTTTAAAAACAGGGGCTTGGGTATTCGTCCATTGGTTTGGAAGGGTTTTTGTTGTCTTGGTGTGGTGCGGTCAACGCCCGGAAATGGCCGGTTTTGGTGCGCTGCGGTATTGCTCAGAGCATGCCGCGCTCGCGAATGAAATCGATCACCGTCGGCAGGCCGTGGCCGGTTTTCAGGTTGGTGAAGACGAAAGGACGTTCGCCGCGCTGGGCCTTGGCGTCGGTCGCCATGACTTCCAGCGAGGCACCGACCATCGGCGCCAGGTCGATCTTGTTGATCACCAGCAGGTCGGACTTGGTGATGCCGGGGCCGCCCTTGCGCGGAATCTTCTCACCGGCGGCGACGTCGATGACGTAGATGGTCAGGTCGGAGAGTTCCGGCGAGAAAGTCGCCGCCAGGTTGTCGCCACCGGATTCGACGAGGATCAGCTCGACGCCGGGGAAGGCACGCTGCAGCCGGTCGACCGCTTCGAGGTTGATCGAGGCGTCCTCGCGGATCGCCGTGTGCGGGCAGCCGCCGGTTTCGACGCCGATGATCCGCTCCGGTGCCAGCGCCGAGTGATTGACCAGGAACTTGGCGTCCTCGGCGGTGTAGATGTCGTTGGTGACCACGGCCATGTCGATCTGCTCGCGCAGCGCCTGGCACAGGGCGAGGGTCAGGGCGGTCTTGCCGGAACCGACGGGGCCGCCGATGCCGACTCTGAGGGCTTGTTTGCTCATGTTTTTCCTAGGATCTGAAGAGACGGGAGTATTGGGTTTCGTGGCGGGCGCAGGCAATGGCGAAGGCCGGCGTGAAGTTCGACCATTCGCTTTCCGGCAGTTTCAGCGCGTCGACCGCAATATCCGGGATGCGCCCGCCGAGTTCGGCAAGCAGGCGCTGGCCGCTGGCCTGGCCGAGCGGCACTGCCTTCAGCGCAGCCATCACCTGGTTTTCCGCCCACGACCATAAATATGCGGTCAACGCCGCCGACGGCTCGATTTTCCATGCCGCGGCAATGCCCGACCAGCCGGTCGGAAAAGCGAGTTCGCCGAGGCCGGCCAGTGTTTCTTCCACGGTCGACAGCCCGGGATCGCGCAAATCGCGCACCAGCCGGTGCAACGAAAACCCCATCTGGGCCGTTTCCGCACGCAGTTCGGCGGATTCGCGACTGGCCAGGAATTCGGCGTTAAGGCGGGCAATTTCAGCGTTGTTTGCTGCGGTCCACGCATTCATCAGCGCAAAAACCAGCGGCGCTTCGTAGCGGCCGATGCCGTGTGCGAGCAGATCGGCAATCCAGCGTCCGGCACTGGCTTCATCGCGGATGACGCCAGCTTCGACCGCCCATTCCAGGCCTTGCGAATAGGTGTAGGCGCCGACCGGCAGTGCCGGGCTGGCCAGTTGCAGCAGGCGGGCGAGTTGGAGCGCCGGAGGCATATTACGGTTTCGCTGCCGCGTCTAACGGTGCTTCGTACGCTCGATCTTGACAGTACTTCAACGCTTTTCGCCCCGAGGGAACACCGTTTTTCATGTTTTTTGGGGCAATTGATGTGGTGTTTGACTCAGCTGCCATAATTTCACTAATCAGTTGTTCCGCTAATTTGCGCAGTTCATGGTCGTCTGATTGTGCTGCTACGGTATTTAGCTTGTTAACGATGCGGGCTCTTGGTGCCATCATTCCCAACGCTTCTATAGTTTCGCGATACCAATTTTTCCGACTCATTGAATTCTTTCTAGCACGGTTTGAATTCGTGGATTTTTGGCACCGACCGGTGTGGCCCATGGCCCGGGTTGTGCAGGTCGGCCGCGGGTTCGTCGCCATGATGCTGGTGACCACCGCCGTAGGCACCGGATTCCGGCTGGAACGGTGCCTCGGTTTCTCCGATCGTGCAGCCGAGGCCGCGCACCATGTCGGCGAGTACGTGGTCGGTCTGGAAGCGCAGCTTGCCGCCGTTGTCGGTTGGCAGGATGTGCACCGGCACGTGCCGGTTGCCGAGGTGGTAGGCGGCGCGGGCGAACAGCAGCGGGCTGTCGGCGACGGCCTCGATCAGTTTTTCCGGTGCGGCGAGAATTTCGACGACGGCCGAGCCGTCTTCGGCCGCCAGCTTGTCGCCGCCGTGCAGGTGGTCGCCGCGTTCGAGGAAGATGCCGGCTTCTTGGCCGGAGGCCAGCGTTACCTTGAGGCGGCTGCGTTTGCGTTCGTCGTAGGCGAGCGCCACCGAGTCGGTGGCGGGGGCATTGGTGCGTTGGTTGAGGATGAGCATGATTAAATATTGGCGTATCGGATTGGATTTTGACCGCTGAGTCCGACAGAGAAGCCGACATACATATTCCTTATCGACTCTGGTGCTACTCGTCCTTTGAACTCCCAGCGTCCGGATATATTGACCGTCGACACCTCTCTTGTTGAGTAAGGCAAGGTACCGGCGGGAAACCAACTCTCAACCTGATAAACCTCTCGTACCACTCCTTGATAAACGGCAAAAGCAAATTCAACTTCGTCCCGTTTTGGGCCAATTTTCCAGACGCCGCGTGTGGCTTCGTACAACTCTTGAGAGGACATGTCGCTTCGGAAGCGTTTGTTGATAGTAATAAACAGTGCTTTGTGCACAACTTTGACCGGTTTGGCCGTGAGCATCGAGATGATTTCTTTCGAGTGGATTCGACCGAACGAACGGCTGTGCAAGCCTGAAACCTTGTTGGTTAATTGCATCTTGCCGATGAGATCAATTGCGGATGCTTCCACTAGGGCAGCCTCGGCGTCAGACAAACCGTAGCGGAGAATATCGATCCTGGGTTCCTGCCCTGCATCTCTCAGTTCACGAATTTTCTGCACCTTTTCCGTTTCCGACACATCTTTCAAATGGTCGAATGCTCGATTGCCGACGCCTTTGCCGATGTAAAACGGCGTGTTGTTTCTGGGGTCGATATACAGGTAGACATACGAGCCGAGAACGGCGGTGACCTCAGGCGGAAAACCGATGAATGCCATATCTGTCAGAACAGGAAGTAACGTTGGGCCAGCGGCAGTTCGGTCGCCGGTTCGCAGACCAGATGCACGCCGTCGGCCTTGACCACATAGGTTTCGGGATCGACGGTGATTTCCGGGGTGGCACCGTTGTGCACCATGTCGGATTTCTTGACCGTGCGTGTGCCGGAGACGGCGATCAGCGGTTTTTGCAGATTCAGCGCGTGGACCGCAGGATTTTTCAGCGCCGCCTGCGAGACGAAGGTGACCGAAGTCTTCAATGCCTTGCCGAAGCTGCCGAACATCGGCCGGTAATGCACCGGTTGCGGCGTCGGGATCGAGGCGTTGGGATCACCCATCGCGGCGGCGGCGATCATGCCGCCTTTCAAAATCAGGCTCGGTTTGACGCCGAAGAAGGCCGGTTTCCACAGCACCAGGTCGGCCAGCTTGCCGACTTCGATCGAGCCGACGGTATGGGCGATGCCGTGCGTCAGTGCCGGGTTGATGGTGTATTTGGCAATGTAGCGCTTGATGCGGAAGTTGTCGTGGCGGGCATTGTCTTCCGGCAGCGTGCCGCGTTGCAGCTTCATCTTGTGCGCCGCCTGCCAGGTGCGGATGATGACCTCGCCGACTCGGCCCATGGCCTGCGAGTCGGAACTCATCATCGAGAAGACGCCCATGTCGTGCAGGATGTCTTCGGCGGCAATCGTCTCGCGGCGGATGCGGCTTTCGGCAAAAGCGACGTCCTCGGCAATGCTCGGGTCGAGGTGGTGGCAAACCATCAGCATGTCGAGATGCTCGTCGATGGTATTCACCGTGTACGGCATCGTCGGGTTGGTTGAACTGGGCAGCACGTTGGCCAGGCTGGTGGCCTTGATGATGTCCGGCGCGTGGCCGCCGCCGGCGCCTTCGGTGTGGAAGGTGTGGATGGTGCGGCCTTTGAAGGCGGCCAGCGTGGCTTCGACGAAGCCGGATTCGTTCAATGTGTCGGTGTGGATTGCGACCTGCACGTCCATCTCGTCGGCCACCGTCAGGCAGCAGTCGATGGCCGCCGGCGTCGTGCCCCAGTCCTCGTGCAGCTTGAGGCCAATCACACCGGCCTCGACCTGTTCGCGCAGGGCTGCCGGCAGGCTGGCGTTGCCCTTGCCGAGGAAGCCGAGGTTCATCGGGAAGGCTTCAGCGGCTTCGAGCATGCGGTGGATGTGCCACGGGCCGGGCGTGCAGGTGGTGGCATAGGTGCCGGTCGCCGGGCCGGTGCCGCCGCCGAGCATGGTGGTGACGCCGGACATCAGCGCTTCTTCGATCTGCTGCGGGCAGATGAAATGGATGTGGCTGTCGATGCCGCCGGCCGTGACGATCATGCCTTCGCCGGCGATGACCTCGGTGCCGGGGCCGACGATGATGCTGTTTTTGCCACTGAGGCCGGGCTGGATGTCCGGGTTGCCGGCCTTGCCGATGGCGGCGATGCGGCCGTCCTTCAGGCCGATGTCGGCCTTGACGATGCCGGTGACGGCGTCGACGATCAGCGCGTTGGTAATGACCGTATCGGCAGTTTCGGCGGAGACGCGCTGGCTTTGCCCCATGCCGTCGCGGATGACCTTGCCGCCGCCGAATTTCACTTCCTCGCCGTAGATCGTGTAGTCCTTCTCGACCTCGATGATCAGTTCGGTATCGGCCAGGCGCAGGCGGTCGCCGGTCGTGGGGCCGAACATTTCGGCATAAGCCTGACGGGTGATTTTATTGGCCATCACAGTGCTCCTTGAACGAGACCGCGGAAACCGTAAACCTTGCGTTCGCCGGCCAGTGCGACCAGTTGCACGGTGCGCGTCTGGCCCGGCTCGAAGCGCACGGCGGTGCCGGCGGCGATGTCGAGGCGGAAGCCACGGGCGGCATCGCGGTCGAAGCTCAGGCCAGCGTTGGTTTCAAAGAAGTGGTAATGCGAGCCGACCTGGATCGGGCGGTCGCCGGTGTTGGCCACCACGAGGGTGATTGTCGGCCGGCCGCTGTTCAATTCGAGTTCGCCGGGTTCGGCGAGGAGTTCTCCGGGGATCATGTCAGCTCCTCAAACAATCGGGTTATGCACGGTGACCAGCTTGGTGCCGTCCGGGAAAGTGGCCTCGACCTGGATATCCGGGATCATCTCGGCGATGCCGTCCATGACATCGGCGCGGGTCAGCACCTGGGTGCCGGCGTGCATCAGCTCGGCGACGGTTTTGCCTTCGCGGGCGCCTTCCATGATCGCGCAGGTGATCAGCGCCACGGCTTCCGGGTAATTCAGCTTCAGGCCCTTCGCCTGGCGCCGCTCGGCGAGCAGGCCGGCGGTGAAGATCAGCAACTTGTCCTTCTCTCTTGGTGTCAGTTCCATGACGACTCCTTCAGGTATTCCAGATTCTGGGCAAAACGGCCGGTCGACCGCAGCAGGCCGGGCGCAGGATTTTCCATAGTTCGGCGAACCACAAGCGTGCGGCTTCGCTGTTGTCGCCGAGGTAGCGGGCGACGAGCAAGCCGGGCAGGGCGGTCAGCGCATGCGTTGCACCGTCGACCGGGGTAATGGCGCGGCAGCTGGCGAGCAGTTCCGGCGTGTGGGCGAAGGCGGCAAGCAAGGTGCCGCACACGGTTTTGCCGGCCCAGCCGGCCGGACTGTGCAGCATGGCGTCGTTGCCGGCAAAGCCGCCGCGTTCGATCCAGAGCGGCCGTTGTTCACGGTCAACCCGGTAAAACAGGTCAAAACGCCCGTGCTCGAAACGCTCGCCGGCGGCGGTGCGGCCCAGGCAGAGAATGTCCCAGCCAATGAAAACGCTGTCGGCCGCGAGCGATACCCGGGTTTCCATGCGCGCGCGCGCACCGTTGAAGACGATGCTTTCTTGCGGCAGCCATTCGAGCACGGCGCCGGCTGCAACCGTGAAATCGATGTGCTGCGAGGCTTCCGCGCCGGCCGAGCGATACCACTTGCCGGCCCCGGGCGTGGTGATTTGTGCGCGGGCACCGGTGTCGACCGCAGCAGCGATGCGCAACTGGTCGCCACCGGCGATGCCCGAGGGCGGATGCAGCAGGATGGTCTGGCACACCGCATCGCCTTCCGGATACAGCGCCTTCTGCACGCGCAACGGGCCGAAATGCTGGTTCTCGCGCAATACCGTACGTTCGCCGGCGGTAGCAAAACGCAGTCGCAGGCTGGCCTGCCAGGTCGGCGGATTCAGGGGAAGGCGGGAATTCATGGCGCGATTATGGGGCAGGCGGACGAAGCCGGGAATACGCAACAATACGCAGCCGGGCGGCGGACAGTTTTTTAGCTATAGTGCATAGGGGCATGCCCTAGGTGTATTCCACTGGCGTTGTGGCGTAATATGCCTGCAGCAAATTTCCGGGGAACAAAACTTCCCCTGCGCTGTTCCAATAGCGATTTGAGGGCGTAACAATCATGGCTTGCGAGCTGGTCTGGGAACCCGAAGGCGTGTTGTCCAAGTTTTCCGGCAGGATCTCCGGCACGGAGTTTCTTGATACGGTTGCCCGCATCCAGAGCGATGCCCGCTATGACGACGCCCGCTATGTCATCCACGATTTGTCGGCGGTCGCGACCGATGAAATTTCCGACGCGGTGCTGACGGAGTTGTCCATCCTCCATTTCGGCGCCTGCGCTTCCTGTCCCAATTGCCGGGTGGTTTTCGTCACGACCGACGCAGCCCTGAGCGAGCGCGTCGAGCGGATCCTGATGGCCCCGAAAATGAAATCCTACGATGTCGAAATCCGGCCGACCGTGGTCGAGGCGCGCGACTGGCTGGATACCCAGCCGCAGTTGCTGCGCCTGAGCGATGTCATGGGTTTCTGGAGTCGCTGAAGGCCGGCGTTCCGGTGCCTTGTTCTCCTTGCCCTGACAGGCAACCGAGCAGCAGCGCGTAGAACATTTCGGGATTGATCGGCTTGGTGATGAACTCGTTCATGCCCGCTTCGAAACAGCGCAGCCGGTCTTCGGCGAAGGCATTGGCGGTCATTGCGGCAATCGGCAGGTCGCCGCAGTCGGGCAGGCTGCGTATCTGCCGTGTCGCCTCCAGTCCATCCATGCGCGGCATCTGCATGTCCATCAGGATCATGTCGTAGCGGTGCGTACCGGCCAGTTCGACGGCTTGCACGCCATCTTCGGCAGAGTCTGCGTGCAGTTCGACATCGGCCAGCAACATCAGCGCGATTTCCCGGTTGATCGGTTCGTCTTCGACCAGCAGCACGCGTCGGCCGGCGTAGCGCTGGCGCAGCAAGGCTTCGTTGTCAGGCCGCTCGGCCGGTTGGGGATCGACGCCAGCCTGTTTTTTCTGCAAACGGACCGTCAGCCAGAAAGTGCTGCCCTGGCCTGGCGTGCTGATGACGCCGACCTCGCCGTCCATGGCCTCGGCGATCTTGGCGGTGATCGCCAGACCGAGTCCGGTGCCGCCGTATTTGCGGGTGGTCGAGGTGTCGGCCTGCTCGAACGCCTTGAACAGCCGGGATTGCGCTTCCGGCTCGATGCCGATGCCGGTATCGCTGACTTCCAGCCGCAGCCTGACGCTGCTTGCCGTTTCTTCGATCAGGCTGCCGTGCAGCCGGATCTCGCCCTGCTCGGTGAACTTGATTGCATTGCTGGCGTAGTTGAGCAGCGCCTGCTGCAGCCGCGTTGGATCGCCGACCAGTTCATCCGGCAAGGCGCTGAAATCGGCATGCAGCACCAGGTGCTTGGCCTGTGCCTTTTCCTGGATCATCGAGCAGACGTTCTCGAACAGGCTGCCGGGGCGGAAAGGCACTTCCTCCAGCACCAGCTTGTCGGCCTCGATCTTGGACAGGTCGAGCACCATGTTGATGACTTCCAGCAGGTGTTCGCCGGCGGCTTCCAGCTTGTCCAGGCGCGCGCCTTGCTCCGGCGGCAGGCCGCCGCGGCGGATCAGGTGGGCCATGCCGCTGATGGCATTGAGCGGGGTGCGGATCTCGTGGCTCATGTTGGCCAGGAAAGTGCTCTTCGCCCGGCTCGCCGCTTCGGCGGCTTCCTTGGCTTGCGACAGCGCCGTGGTGCGTTCGGCAACGCGTTCTTCCAGGCTGGCGTTCAGTTCGCGCAAGGTGTGCTCGCGTTCGAGGATGGCATTGGCCATCCGCCCGATATCGCTGGACAGCCGGTTGAATTCGGCGATCCGGCCGGTCGGCCAGTCGGCGACGGTTTTGCCCTGGGCGATCAGGTCGGCCCGACCAATGATGCCCTGCAGCGGACGCAGCAGTCGTGAGGCACCATACATCGCCAGCAGGGAACCGATCAGCAGCGAGGCCAGGAAACCACCGCAGACGATGAACACGGTCATCCGGATTTCCGGGTGGTCGAGTCCGGCCGGCAGGCGGGCGATGAACGACCAGCCGAGCTGTTCCGAGCGGGCGCCGCCGACGTAGTAGTTGCGGCCATCGACGGCGAACTGCTTGGGTAGCGCCTGGCTGGCGAGGACGGCGGCCAGCAGCGGTGACGAGTAGAGGTTCAGGCCGCCCATCCGGGTATCCGATTCGGTATCGGCCAGCAGTTCGCCGCGCTGGTCGATGATCCAGATGGCGCGCTGGTGGTCGCCCGTACTGTGGCGGCCGATGTCGATCAGGAAGGATAGCGGTAGTTCGGCCAGCAGCATCTGCTTGTTGCCCAGCGGTACCCCCAGGCCGACGGTGACGATGCCGGTCAGTGACGACAGGTATTTGTCGCTCCACACCGGCGTCTGTTTTTGTTGAACATCGAGGAACAGCGGCGCCGACGACAGATCGCTGTCGAGCACTTCCGCCTGCAGGTGGCGGTATTCCGGCGCCAGGCCGGCGGCCGTGACACGACCCTGCGCCGACAGCACGTAGAGGGCGCGGAAGGTGCGGCCGTTGCCGACCGCCCGCTCGATCAGGCGCTGCGGCGAACTGCCGCTGTCCACCGCTTCACCGAGCAGGGCCAGCTGGTCCTGCAGGGCGCCCAGTTGCAGTTCGATGCGCAGCGCCAGTTCACGTGCATCGCCCTCGGCGGTGCTGCGGATTTCCTGTTCCAGTTGCGGAATCCGGTTGAGCAGGAAGACCGAGCCGACGATGGCAAAGGTCAGCACCGAGGTCATTGCCAGCAGGATGCCGAGGTAGCGGTGCAGGCGCCATTCGCGCCGTCGTTTTGCGCTCATCTGACCTGAACGAATTTGCCGCCGCGGATTTCGGTGAAATACACCTGCCGCGTTGTGTCGCCATTGGCGTCGAAGGCGATTTCCTGCTGCACCCCCTGGTAAGGACTGTACTTGAGCAGTGCGGTTTTCATGTCCTCGCCGGGCTGGCGTTTTTGCATTGCCGCAATGACGACATTGGCGGTATCGAAGGCCAGCAGCGAAAAGGAGCCGAATTCACGTTGGAAGCGCTGCTTGAAACCGTCACGGAAAGCCTGGTACTGGGCCTGCGGATCATCGCGATTGTAGGCGTGGGCAATCAGCAGGCCATCGACGGCTTCGCCACCCATTTCGGTCAGCAATTCGCCGGAGGCCGCCCACTCGGTCGACGTCAGCAACAGCGACGGCGCCATCCGGCGTGCCTGCTGGCTGAGGCGGGCGGTGTCGAGCGAACTGGCGACAAACAGCAGCGTATCCGGCCGCGACGGCAGCAGTTGGTCGATGACCCTGGCGAAACTGGGGGTCGCCGACGATTCGAAACTCGCAGTCTGCGTCAGCGTGCCGCCCAGATGTTCGAACTCGGCGCGGAACGCCTGCACCCAGGTATCGGAATAGGGCAGGTTGGAGGCGTCGAAGGCAACGCCGACCCGGCGCGCGCCACGCTCGTAGAGCACGCCGGCGTGGTGCAGGGCGGCTTCCCGGGTGGTCCGGTTGACGCGGAAGAAGTTGTCGTCCTTGCCGTGAAAGTCGGTCGAGGCCACGGTCGGGCTGATGATGATCTGGTTGGCCCGGTTCATCAACGGAATGACCACGCTGGCCATCGAGCTGGTAACCGGCCCGATGATGATGTCCGGTCGCAGCGCGATCAGTTCCTCGGCAGCACGGATGGCCTGTTCGCGCTCCTGGCCGTCGTCACGGACAATCAGTTCGATCATCCGGCCATTGATGCCGCCAGCCTGGTTCTGTTTTTCAATGGCGAGGATGACGCCGTTGCGCACGCTCTCGCCAAAATCCGATCCCCGGTCGGACAGGCCGGCCAGCAGACCGATGCGAATGGGCTCCTCGCCGCCGCAGCCGGCCAGAAGCAAAAGCAGGCCGGCTGTGCCCACTGCTGTGCGTAGTCGCGCTTTCACTCGTATCTCCCCCCTGGAAACGTGTATTCAGTCTACCTCTTTCCAGCGTTGACGGCACCATGCTGGTGCAGGGTGTTTACTGACGGATTTCGCGGCTGTTGTCCGCGGGCGGGAAATCGCCGCTGCTGCGGCAGGGGTTGATATCCAGTCCGCCGCGCCGGGTGTAGCGGGCGTACACCGAAAGTGCCTCGGGCGCGCAGCGGGCGGTGATGTCGCAGAAGATGCGCTCGACGCACTGTTCGTGAAACTCGTTGTGGTTGCGGAAGGAAACGAGATAGCGCAGCAACCCGGCATGGTCGATCGGCCGCCCGCGGTAGCGGATGACGACCATCGCCCAGTCCGGCTGGCCGGTGACCAGGCAGTTGGACTTGAGCAGGTGCGAATACAGCGTTTCTTCGGTTTTTTCACCGTCGACCGCAAAAAGCAGCTCGGGCGTCGGCTGGTAGGTCGTGCATTCGATATCGAGATCGTCGAGCGCGACGCCTTGCGGATAATTGACCAAAACTTGCGGTCGACCGCGCAAATCCTCGATTTTCACGCCAACCGGTGCCCCGGCCGCAGCCGACAGATCGCGCAGCAGGACGCTTTCGACCACAGAGAGATCGCTGAACACGGTCTGGTTGAAGGAGTTCAGATAGAGCTTGAACGATTTCGACTCGACCAGGTTCGGGCTGTCGGCAGGCACGCGGAACGTCGCAACGGCAACCACCGGCTTGCCCTTCGGGTTCAGCCACGAAACTTCATAGGCATTCCAGATATCCTCGCCAACAAAAGGCAAGGCGCCAGGCGCAATCCCCAGCTCGTCACGCTTCAACTGGCGCGGAATCGGATAGAGCAGTTCCGGCGCGTAGTCGCTGCGGTATTCGGTGGGTTTGCCGAGCGGGGAAAGGATGCTGGGGTCGATGGTGTGGGTCATGGGGGCGGATTTTAGCGGAAGCGGGGGCGTCTGGATGCCTGACGGACATGGAGAGCATCGTCATCAAGGATTTCACATCCACCGACCCTGCTGCCAGAACAACGGCGGAAGTCGACCTGACAAATGACGAAGCGCGCCAGTTTTTTCAGCGCACCACCCCGGTCTCGTATCGGCAGCTTCAAGATGACTATCCACATGTTCCCTGACGGTTGGAGGGCACATTGCGCCACCGTCTACAGCTTTGCGAATGGAGTATCCGTGACGCAGGAACAGGCAGCATCGTGCTGACTATATGCTGTCGCACGCCTTCAAGTGATGAACAAACGGCTTAATGTCCGAATCGCCCCCTTCATATGTTCAGCGCGGGTGTTCCCAAATCCCATCAGCAGCCCCTGTCGTTCCGTTCTGGATGCATCGACAAAATATGCAGACAGGGGCATTACGCCAATCTGTCGGGTCCGCGCTGCTGCTACGAGCGTCTGATCGTTGCAACAATCGGGTAATTCGGCGACCAGATGCAGCCCGGTCGAAGCTGTCGGCACGGTCAGCCATCCGCCGCCTTCCGAATTGATCGCGGACAGCAACGCAGCGCGCCGTTCGGTGTAAAGCATTTTCGACCGCCGGATGTGTGTGCCCAGGTGACCATTACCGATGAAGTCGGCCGCCGTGGCCTGGAGCGGCATCGGAACACGGTGATCAGTACCATTGCGCACTGCGCATAGCGCGTCGATCAAATCATCGGGGGCGACCAGGAAGCCCAGCCTCAGACCGGGGGCGAGCAGTTTGCTGAGCGTGCCGATGTAGATCACGCGCTCGTTGCCGCCATCGAGCGCCTTGAGCGCAGGTGTCGGCGCACATTCATAGCGAAATTCGCTGTCGTAGTCGTCTTCGAGGATGAATGCCCTGGCATCATTGGCCCATTGCAGCAACGCGAGACGCCGTGCCAGGCTCATGGTGACACCCATCGGGTATTGATGCGATGGAGACACCATTGCGAGTCGCGCGTCGGGAGCGCGATTGCGTCCATCGTCAACATCCAGGCCCTCGGCATCGACACGGATACCCACCGCAGCGACTCCGGCAAGAACCAGGCTACGGTAAGCGGCATCGTATCCGGGATTTTCGACCCAGACACGATCGCCAATATCAGTCAGCGCCAGCGTTGCGATCGAAACAGCCGCTTGCGCCCCGGGCGCGATGATGATCTGGTGCGCATTGCAGACAACGCCGCGCGCGGCGCCCAGATACTCTGCCAAAGCCTCGCGTAATGGAAGAAAGCCCTGAGGGTCGCCGTAAGAGAGATCGGGAATCGGTCGGCGACGCCAGAAACGGCCTTCGAGTCGACCCCAGAGCGCATAGGGGAACGCATCCAGCGCCGGCAGGCCGGGCGTGAGCGGCCAGGCTGCACGCGCCATTGACATTGAATCCAATCCGCTCAGACGGCGCGCCCGTACCGAGATCGGCTCGCGTTGCCGCTGCTGAGGCGAAGATGCAGATGAAAGCGGCTTGGGGTCGGCAATCCGTGCCGCGACGTAGGTGCCGGCTCCCTGACGCGCCTCCAGAAAGCCCTCTGCGACAAGTTGCTCGTAAGCCCCCGAGACGGTAATCCGCGATAAACCGAGTTCCTGCGCCAGCACGCGCGAGGCCGGTAGCCGAATACCGGGTTGCAAGGTACCGTCGGCCACTCCTTTGCGAAAGAAGCGCACGAGTTGCTCGCGCAAAGACAGTGGATCATCGGGCGACCGCTGAAAGCGGTTCCAGATCGGATAAGCGGTAGCACGTGTCTTCATGCAGGATTTCTGTTCAAAGTGGCCTTAAATATTTACATAAGTGGATATTTTAACAAGGCCATTTTGTGGGCATTCTGTGCCTCATGCAACCCAATCACACTCAAAGGCCCAGCGTATGAATACCCCTTCCATCCGGCCTGCAGATCTGACGCACCCGATCATCGCGGCGCTCATCTCCGTTATCGTCAATTACGGCGGCACCTTCATATTGGTTTTTCAGGGAGCGAAGGTGGCGGGGCTCACCCCTGAGCAGACCGCCTCGTGGATATGGTCGGTCTCGATCGGCGTCGGATTGACGGGCGCCTGGCTGAGCTTCCGCTATCGCGAGCCGATCATCACCGCTTGGTCGACGCCCGGCGCTGCCTTCCTCATTGCCGTGCTGCCAAATACGCCTTACGCGGAAATGATCGGCGCTTACATGTTGTCCGCCATCGGCTTCATCGTGCTGGGAGCGTCGGGCTATTTCGAGCGGGTCGTGAAAATGATTCCACCCGGTATCGCCGCTGGGCTTCTCGCCGGTATTCTGCTGCGCTTCGGTATTGGCGCTTTTGACGGTGCAGGCATGGACCCATTGCTCGTCGGCGCGTTGATTCTCACCTATGCTTTGTTACGCCGGTTTACGGCACGCTATGCCATCGTCGGTGTACTGATCGCCGGCATCGCGCTCCTGCTCGGGATGGGACAGGTCAGTTTCGGAAGCGTGACTCTGGAACCGGCCATGCCCGTATTCACGTACCCAGTCTTCTCGATGAGCGCGTTGCTCAGCGTTGCGCTCCCCCTGTTCGTCATCACGTTGACCGGACAATACATGCCGGGCATGCTGGTTCTGCGCAACGATGGTTTCAAGACGAGTGCCAATCCAATCCTCACCGTGACGGGACTCGGCTCGCTATTGATGGCACCGTTTGGCTCACATGCCTTCAACGTTGCGGCAATCACGGCGGCGATCTGCACCGGCAGAGAATCGCATGAAGAAGCCGGCAAACGGTATATCGCCGGTCTTGCCTGCGGTGTGTTCTACATCCTGGTTGGCGTCTTCGGCACGACGCTGGCAGCCTTGTTCGTGGTACTGCCGCCGACCTTCATCACGACGCTGGCCGGCCTTGCCCTGCTCGGGGCGATTGGTGGCAGCCTTGCTACAGCACTGGTCGATTTGCGCGGACGCGAAACGGCACTGATCACCTTCCTCGCAACGGCGGCCAATATCACGCTGTTCGGGCTGGGGGGCGCGTTCTGGGGACTGGCGGCAGGCCTGATAGCACACGGGCTGATTCATGGCGACTTTAGCCTGTTGCGGCGGTTCCCGCGCTTGAGCCGATCCGTTGTCGGGGATGGACGATAGGCATGGACAAGCAGTCCCCATGTTTCGGATAAGGACAAGAAAAGTACAATGGCAATTGAATACTGCGACAACCAGCCGCTTGACCCTGTCGAAGTGATTCGCGTCTTCGAAGCTTCTGGAATAGTCAGACCGATAAAAGATATTTCGCGCATCGCGCAAATGTTTGCAAACGCGAATGTTGTCATTTCAGCCTGGGACGGAACCCGCCTGATCGGAGTCAGTCGGGGGCTGACGGATTTCAGCTATTGCTGCTACCTCTCCGATCTTGCAGTCGACGTCGCCTATCAGAAACGCGGCATCGCCCGGGAGTTGATCCGCCGCACCCGGTCGATTCTTGGAGAGAGAATCTCCCTTGTCATTCTGGCCTCACCAGGTGCGATGGCCTGCTACCCGAAGCTCGGTTTTACGCTGGCAGACAATGCATTTTTCATTCGACGGAAGTGCTGATGGCTATCCGCTACGCAAGGGGTTGCCCACCCCCACACTGTTCTTTGAGTAACTGAAGCCGGCAAGCAGCCATTCGCTCAACCCCGAAATCATCGATGGCAGCAATACCGCACTACCTAGCCCGATTGACCCTTACCAGCCAGCGGATTCCAACACTCGTTTGACAGAGATCAAACTGGACAGCCCGGCTTGAAGGACGTAGCATCGCCGCCCCTCCAGGAAAGCCCGCTGATGTCCGTCCCTTTTTACGCCCGCGCTTGTGGCATTGATTTCGGTACCTCCAATTCGACCGTAGGCTGGCTGCGCTCGGGGCAAGCCACATTGTTGCCGCTGGAGGAGGGCAAGCCAACCCTGCCTTCGGTGGTCTTTTTCAATGCCGAGGAGTCTTCGGTCAGTTTTGGTCGCGCCGGCCTTCGCGAGTATCTCGACGGCTACGAGGGCAGGCTGATGCGTTCGCTCAAAAGCCTGCTGGGCAGCTCGCTGATCGATGGTCGTACCGAGGTGCAGGGGGAAGTCGTGGCTTTCCGCGACCTGTTGACGCAGTTCATCGGTACCTTGAAAACCCGCGCCGAAGCGGAAGGTCGGTATGGGTTCGAGCAGGCCGTTTTCGGGCGGCCGGTGTTTTTTGTCGATGATGACTCGGCGGCGGACAAAGTGGCTGAGAGTACTTTGGCGGATGTGGCTCGTTCGGTCGGCTTCAAGGAAATCAGTTTTCAATATGAACCGATTGCGGCTGCCTTCCACTACGAAACGACCCTGGCCCGCGAAGCGGTGGTCCTGGTTGCCGATATCGGTGGTGGTACCTCAGATTTCTCGATTGTCCGCCTTTCACCAGAACGTGCCCGGCAGGCGGAGCGGGGGAGCGATGTGCTGGCCAATGCCGGGGTGCATATCGGCGGTACCGATTTCGACAAGGAGCTGAGTCTCGCCGCCGTCATGCCCTTGCTGGGTTATCGCGGTCAACTGACGAACGGGCGGAAAATGCCCGCCAGCATCTATTTCAATCTGGCGACCTGGCACACGATCAACTTTGTTTATGCGCGTCAGGTCTGGGCCGAGCAGCAGCGATTGCTGCTCGACGCTATGGAGCCGGAATCGATCAAGCGGCTTTTGGCGCTCATCAAGGAACGTGCCGGGCACTGGCTGGCCAACGAAGTCGAGCAGGCCAAGATCGCGCTGTCCGAGGGCGAGACGGCGGTCCTGCCCCTTGAGCGCTTTGCCCCCGGCGAACGGAAAATCCTGACGCGCATCGAGTTTGATCTGGCGACGGAAATGCTGGTGGACAAGGTGGAAACCACCGTGACCCGCTTGCTTGCCGATGCAGGCTTGCCGGCAGCAGGCATCGATACGATCTTCTTCACCGGCGGTTCCAGCGGCATTCCGCTGCTGCGCCGGCGTATCGCAGCGATGCTGCCGCAGGCGAGCGTCGTGGAAGGCGATCTCTTCGGCAGTATCGGGTCAGGCCTGGCCGTCGATGCGGCGCGTCGATACGGCACGCAGCATCACTGACCTGTTTCTAGTGGCGATCCCCGGTTCGCTCAGTTGATCGAGCCAATGAAACTCGCCAGTTCCGGCGTCTGCGGGTTGGCGAACAGGGCTTGCGGGTCGCCGGATTCGTGGATGCGGCCCTGGTACATGAATACCAGCTTGTCGCCGACTTCGCGGGCGAAGCGCATTTCGTGCGTCACCATGATCAGCGTGATGCCTTCGGCCGCCAGTTTCTTGACCACCGCCAGCACTTCGTTGACCAGTTCCGGGTCGAGCGCCGAGGTGATTTCGTCGCACAGCAGCACGCGCGGCTGCATGGCCAGTGCGCGGGCGATGGCGACGCGTTGTTGCTGGCCGCCGGACAACTGGTCCGGGTAGGCGTCGAACTTCTCGGCCAGGCCGACCTTGTCGAGCATGGCCAGCGCCAGTTCGCGGGATTGGGCTTCCGGCATCTTCTTGACGATGCGGGTGGCGAGCATGACGTTCTGGCCGGCGGTCAGGTGCGGGAACAGGTTGAACTGCTGGAAGACCATGCCGACTTTCTGGCGCAGCGCGCGCAGGTCGGTTTCGTGCGGGTGGATGCGTTCGCCGTCGACTTCGATGCAACCGTCGTCGAAGCTTTCCAGGCCGTTGATGGTGCGCAGCAGCGTGCTCTTGCCCGAGCCGCTGCGGCCGATCAGGGCGATCACCTGGCCTTCCTCGATGTCGAGGTCAATGCCCTTGAGCACGTGGTTGGAGCCGAAATGCTTGTGCAGGGCGTCAATGCGCACGAGAGCCATGGATTTTCCTTTCGAGGATGCGGGAATAGGCGGAGAGCGGGTAGCACAGGGCGAAATAGCCGAGCGCCACCAGGCCGAAGACGAGGAAGGGTTGGTAGGTGGCGTTGGCGAGCATCGAGCCGGTCTTGGTCAGTTCGACAAAGCCGATGATCGAGGTGACGGCCGTGCCCTTGACCACCTGCACCGAGAAGCCGACGGTCGGTGCGATGGCGATGCGCAGCGCCTGCGGTAGGATGACGTAGCGCATCTGCTCGACGTGGGTCAGCGCCAGGCTGGCCGAGGCTTCCCACTGGCCCTTGGGGACCGATTCGACGCAGCCGCGCCAGATTTCGCCGAGGTAGGCGCTGGTGAACAGCGTCAGGCCGATGGCGGCGGCGATCCACGGCGAGATTTCCAGGCCGATCAGGCTGCCGCCGAAGAAGATGATGAACAACTGCATCAGCAGCGGCGTGCCCTGGAAAACCTCGATGTAGGCCTGGGCCAGCCGGCGCGGGATGGGGTTCTTGGCGATCCGGGCGAAGAGCAGGATCAGCCCGGCGATGCCACCGAGGATGAAGGCGGTCAGCGACAGGCCGACGGTCCACAGCGCGCCGTCGAGCAGGTTGCGGACAATGTCCCAGCTGGAAATGTCGTTCATTTGACCCTCCGGGCGATCAGTCGCTGGCCGGCCTGGATCATCACCTGGCGGATGGCGATGGCGAGCACGAAGTACATGGCGGTGACGACGAAATAGGTTTCGAAGGCGCGGAAATTGCGCGACTGGATGAAGTTGGCGGCGAAGGTCAGTTCCTCGGCGGCGATTTGCGAGCACACCGAAGAGCCGAGCATGACGATCACCACCTGGCTGCAGATTGACGGCCAGACCTTGAGCAGCGCCGGTGGCAGCACGACGTGGCGGAAGATCTGCGCCCGGTTCATGGCCAGCGATTGCGCTGCCTCGATCTGGCCCTTGGGCGTGGCTTCGATGCCGGCGCGGATGATCTCGGTCGAGTAGGCGCCGAGGTTGATGACCATCGCCAGGATCGCCGCCTGCCATTCGTTGATCTGGACGCCGAGCGACGGCAGGCCGAAGAAGATGAAGAACAGCTGGACCAGGAAGGGCGTATTCCGGATCAATTCGACGTAGACCGTGAAAATCCGGTCGAAGGGCGCCAGTTTCCAGGCCCGCGAAACGGCGCCGAGAATCCCGAGGGCGAGCCCGAAGACGGTGCCGATCGCGGTCAGCGTCAGCGTCTTCAGCGTACCGTCGATGAGCACTTCGCGGTACTCAAGGACGGATGAGAAATCGAATACGTAAGCCATCGGCTATCCTCCGGCACCGCCCGCCGGGCGGTGCCATTCGCGTTATCAGAGACCAGCCGGCAGCGGGGCCAGCAGCCAGCGCTGTGAAACCTGGTTCAGTTCGCCATTGGCCTTGAGCTTGGCGATGACTTCATTGACCTTCGCCAGCAGCGCCGCTTCGCCCTTGTTCACACCGACGTAGCAGGGCGAGTTCTTGATCAGGAACTTGGTGTCGAGGCGGCGGATCTTGGTGCGTTCATTGACCGCAGCGGCGACGACGTTGCCGGTGGCGATCAACTGCACCTGGCCGGACAGGTAGGCCGAGATGGTCGCGTTGTTGTCCTCGAAACGCTTGATTGTTGCGGTCGACGGGGCAATTTTGCTGAATTCCAGATCCTCGACCGAGCCGCGGGTAACGCCGACGGATTTGCCGGCGGTATCGGCAGCGGTCTTGATGGCCGCGTCGCTCGGTCCGAAGATGCCGTTGAAGAACGGGGCGTAGGCGATCGAGAAGTCGATGACCTTCTCGCGGTCCGGGTTCTTGCCCAGGCTGGAAATGACCAGATCGGCCTTGCCGGTGCTCAGGTAGGGAATGCGGTTGGTGCTGGAAACCGGAATGATCTCGACCTTGAGCTTGAGTTCGCGGCCGATCAGGTTGGCGACGTCGATGTCGTAGCCGCGCGGCTTCATGTCCGGGCCGACCGTGCCGAACGGCGGGAAATCCTGCGGCACGGCAACGCGCAGCACGCCGTTCTTTTGCGCATTGGCCAGCGCATCGGCTTGTGCCGTGAGCGAGAAGGTGGCGCTGCCGATCAGCGCGGTGGCAAGCAGGGTGCGAAGAAATTGACGTTTTTGCATGGTGGGACTCCTGGGCAGCGGTTCAAGGGTGGATGAAAGTGATACCGACCCGGCCGGCGGCCGAGATCAGGTGTTGTTGCATGGCTTCGCGGGCCGCGTCGGCATCGCCGGCGGCGATGGCGGCAAGGATGGTGTCGTGTTCGTCGGCCGGTTGCCAGATATGGCTGCGGTCGGCGAAGGGCAGGCGCAGGCTGTAGGCGAGTTGTGCCTGGAACTGGTGGGTGATCGCGGCCAGCGCCGGGTTGCCGGAAAGCTCGGCCAGCGCCAGGTGAAAACGCAGGTCGCAATCGGCCGCGGTGACCAGGTCGCTGCTATCGAGCGCCCGTTGCATTTCGCGCATGCACTCGCGCAGTGCGGCCAGTTCGTCGTCGCTGCGCCGGCGTGCGGCCAGGCCGGCACTGGCCGGTTCGATGACGAAGCGCATCTGGAAAATGGCGTCCGGCGGCATCGCGTTCGGGCCGGCGGGCAGATCGGCGGCCTCGATCCGGCTACCGCTGGTGATGAAGACGCCCTTGCCGGGCTGTGAACGCAGCATGCCCAGCGCTTCCAGCATCGAGATTGCCTCGCGTAGCGAAGCGCGGCTGATGCCGAGGCTTTCCGACAGGTCGCGCTGACCGGGCAGGGCTGAGCCAGCCGGGTACTGGCCATCGAGAATGCGGCGTTGCAGGGTTTGGGCGGCGATGTTGGATACGGAGGGCATGTGCTTGACAGTTCAGACCGGTCAGACCAGATGAGGGCTGTTAAGCGGTTTTCGTGCCAATCGCGCCAGAGGGTGGGTTTGTGACTTTAACTAGCTGATTTTAAAATAAATTGTTTTGCTGTGCGAAACGGCGTGGGAGCGCCAGCCATGCCCCGTTTCCGGGAGGCTTCGCGACAATACAGATGTTTTTGGTGCATTGCGGAAAAGCGCGGCCGCCGAAGCGGACCGCGCCTGTGCGACACCAGCAAGCGACTTAGAAGTGGTACTCGGCGCGCAGCATCGGGGTCTTGGCGAAGGCGCCATCGCCGGCCGCACCGTTATGGTCGTTACCGAACTTGTTCTTCCAGTACTGGTAACCGACACCGGCCTTGAAGGTGTTCTTCTGCGCGCCGATGATGCCGCTGAAATCGTAGAGCAGCGCCATGTCGATGTTGGTTTCGGCCTTGGTCTTGGTCTGGACGACGTTTTCGTTGTTGCCCTTGGCGGCGATGAAGTTGGCGTAGCCGCTGAACGAGAAGCCGCTGTCGCCGAGCGGGATGCCCCAGGCCAGGTTGAGCATCGGGTGCGGATCGTAGTCGTAACGGCCCTGCTTGCGGAAGGCGGCGGTGGCTGGTTCGTTGCTTTCCCACAATTGCAGCAGGCTGATGTTGAGGAAGCCCGGCACGTTCATCATCACCGTCGGGCCGGCGACCAGCATGCGCTTCTTCGACTGATAGCCGTCACCGCTCTTGTTGTTGTAATCGAAACCGGCGGTGAAGCCGAAACCGCGGAACGGACCGATGGCCAGGCTCTTGCCGGCGATCTTGCCGAAGTCGAGCGTATGGCGATAGACGATATAGGCTTCGTGTGCCTGGCTTTGCTTGTTCGGCACCCCGTTGACCGTCGGCGAATCGTTGTTGTCCGACATCAGCATGTCGACGTTGAAGTAGTTGCTGCCGTACTTGTAGCCGCTGGCGTGGGTCAGGCTGAAGATGTTCTTCTTGATGTCGTTGTTGTTGAACGGCTCGGCGAACTTGGTGCCGTAGCGGTAGCCGATCGAGGTGTCGCTCCAGTCGGCAGCCTGGGCGGTCATGCCGGCTGCCAGCAGGGCCAGGCCGATGATCGAGGATTTGCGGGAAAACATGATTGAACCTCCTGTATTGATGAATTTGATTTGCTCGGCGCAGCGGATGTTGCAAAGCAGCATTGAACCGATGGGCAAAATTTATCAGGCAGGCGGCTTGTGGCGTTGTATATCCAGTATCAGTGATTTTGTATAAAGCGACTCTTATATCCCATTGAATATAATAGGATTAGCCGAATGTAAATATGCAAATAAAATGCACCCGAAAGGGGCGCCGAAGGCTTTTCTGCACCGAATTAAGGCGGGGTTTTCGGGTGAAACGGGCAAAACTGGCACCGCTGCGATCCGCGGGCGTGCCGGAAAATTTCTGAAGCTATTTTAGTTGTTTATAAACAATGGCTTATTATGTGGCATGGCGATTGCTATGAGGGAGTCACATTACTTCCACAGGAGCAACACCATGTCAGTACCCTTCAACGTATGTCGTCGTCTCTTCATCGCTGCCAGCATGGCTTTCCTGACTGCACCGGCGCTGGCAGATGCGCCGCAGAAGATCAAGTTCACGCTCGACTGGCGTTTCGAAGGTCCGTCCGCGCCTTTCCTGCTGGCCAAGTCCAAGGGCTATTTCGCGGCTGAAGGCCTGGATGTCGAAATCGACTCCGGTGCCGGTTCTGCCGGTGCCGTGACGCGCGTCGCCACCGGCGCCTACGACATGGGCTTCGCCGATTTCAACGCGCTGGTCGAATATGAAGCGAAGACCCCGGGTTCGAAGATCCAGTCGGTATACATGGTGTACAACGCCACGCCGGCCGCTGTCTTCGTGCTGAAGAAGTCGGGCATCACCAAGCCCGCCGATCTCGTCGGCAAGACCCTGGCCGCACCGATCTTCGACGCCGGCCGCAAGGCCTGGCCGGCTTTCGCCAAGTCGAACAAGTTGGCGGTCGATGCCGTGAAGTGGCAGACCGTCGAACCGGCGCTGCGCGAAACCCTGCTGGCGCGCGGCGATGTCGACGGCATCACCGGTTTCTATTTCACCAGCCTGCTCAATCTGGAAGCACGCGGCGTCAAGAGCGAAGACATCGTCGCGCTGAAGTATCCGGATCATGGTGTTGCCCTGTACGGCAACACCATCATCGCCAGCCCGAAGATGATCGCCGAGAAGCCGAAGGCCGTTGCCGGCCTGCTGCGTGCCTTCAACAAGGCGTTGAAGGAAGTCATCGCCAATCCGGCGGCGGCGGTGGCCTACGTCAAGGAACGTGATCCGCTGATCAACGTCGATCTGGAAACCCGTCGCCTGAAGCTGGCGCTCGAATCCAGCGTGATTACGCCGGAAGTCAAGGCCAACGGTCTGGGCGCCGTTACTGCCGAGCGCATGCAGCGTTCGCTGGCCGAGACCGGCGAAGCCTACGGGCTGGCGAAGGTGCCGGCAGCTGCCGACCTAGTCAATGAAAGCTTCCTGCCGGTGAAGGCCGACCGCCTGCTCAAGTAAGTTGCCGCGCCTGCCCCGGTGCCGACCGGTGCCGGGCAGGCCGATTCAACCCACAGGAATTTCCCATGTCTTTTGTCTCCTTTGAAAATGTCAGCCTGGCCTACGCGCCGGGCGGCGCCAACGCCATCGAGAACGTCACGCTGAGCATCCGCGAAGGCGAGTTCGTTGCCGTGGTCGGCCCTTCCGGTTGCGGCAAATCGACGCTGATGAAACTGGTCTCCGGCCTCAAACCACCGAGCGAGGGTTATGTCTTCGTCGACGGCCGCGAAGTCGGCGGGCCGCTGAAAATCATCGGCATGGCCTTCCAGGCCGCCAACCTGCTGCCCTGGCGCACGACGCTGGACAACGTGATGCTGCCGCTGGAAATCGTCGAACCCTTCCGCAGCAACCTGAAGAAGGAGAAGGCCAAGTACACCGCCGATGCCGAAGCCCTGCTCGCCAAGGTCGGCCTCGCCGGTTATGGCGACAAGTTCCCGTGGGAACTGTCCGGCGGCATGCAGCAGCGGGCGTCGATCTGCCGCGCGCTGATCCACCAGCCGCGCCTGCTGATGCTCGACGAGCCGTTCGGCGCCCTCGATGCCTTCACCCGTGAAGAACTCTGGTGCATGTTGCGTGACCTGTGGCAGCAACAGCCATTCACCGTCGTGCTGGTGACGCACGACCTGCGCGAAGCGGTCTTCCTGGCCGATACCGTGTACGTCATGAGCAAGCGCCCGGGCCGCATTCTGGTGCGCAAGGAAATCGACCTGCCGCGTCCGCGCCCGCTCGACGTGACCTATACCGACGCCTTTGCCGGCTATGTTCACGAACTGCGTGAACACATCGGCCGTATTCGTGAATCCTGAGGAGCGCCAGCATGGCCGTTAAACTTCCCCCGCTGATCAAGGTCGCGCCCTGGGCCCTGACCATCGCCTTGTTCCTGTTCTGGGAGGCCGTCTGTACCGGCCTGTCGATTCCCGATTACCTGATGCCGGCGCCGAGCGCGATCTGGGTGGCCGGTGTCGAGTACGCCGGGCCGATCATGATGCACGCGACGCAAACACTGTTCACGACGCTGGCCGGCTTCGCCATCGCCGTCGTCGTCGGCATGGTGCTCGGGCTGGCCGTCGGCGCCTCGCCGCTGATCTACCAAGCCTGCTACCCGCTGCTGGTCGGTTTCAACAGCATTCCCAAGGTCGCCTTCGTGCCGGTGCTGGTGGTCTGGTTCGGTATCGGTACCGTACCGGCGATCCTGACCGCCTTCCTGATTTCCTTCTTCCCGGTCGTGGTCAACGTCGCCACCGGCCTGGCGACGCTGGAACCGGAACTTGAAGACGTGCTGCGCTCGCTTGGCGCCAAGCGCTGGGACATCATGACCAAGGTTGGCCTGCCGCGCTCGCTGCCGTATTTCTTCGCTTCGCTGAAGGTCGCCATCACGCTGGCCTTCGTCGGCTCGGTGATCTCGGAAACGGTCGCCTCCAACCTCGGCATCGGTTACCTGATGATGTCGGCCAGTTCGTCGATGAACATGCCGCTGGTGTTCGCCGGCCTGATCGTCATCGGCGTCATGGGCGTCGTCATGTACGAACTGTTCGCCGTACTGGAAAAGCGCTTGACCGGCTGGGCCCACCGCAACCCGAACGCGCCGGGCTGATTCCTGCCAGTCGCCAGCAAAACGGCGCCCGCGGGCGCCGTTTTTGGTCAATTATTGCGGTCGACCGCAGTATCGACACCAATATCCTCGTTCCACAATTCCGGCCGCGCGGCGATGAAATCGCGCATCAGGGCGATGCAGGTTTCGTCCTGCAACACCTCGACGGCAACGCCGCGTGAGCGCAGCAGATCTTCTTCGCCCATGAAAGTCCGGTTCTCGCCGACGATGACGCGGCGGATGCCGTAGAGCAGCATCGCGCCGCTGCACATCGCGCAGGGCGACAGCGTGGTGTACAGAATCGCCTCGTGATACACCGAGGCCGGCTGACGTCCGGCGTTCTCGAAGGCATCCATCTCGCCGTGCAGGATGGCGCTACCATTCTGCACGCGCCGGTTGTGGCCACGGCCGATGATGCGGCCGTTGTGCACGATCACCGAACCGATCGGAATACCACCCTCGGCCAGTCCCTGGCGCGCCTCATCGATGGCGGCCTGCATGAATGCATCCATGCGCGTTCTCCCTGAATAGCTGTCGGTGACATTGTGCCACCGGCCGCCGGCATCAGGTGGCGGGGGTGATGAAATGCAGGTTGTCCTTGTGCAGGAAGGCCAGAGCGGCTTCATAGCGGACCGCCAGTTCACGGGTCAGCGGATCGTCGGAGTGTGCCGCGTGGCCTAGCAGATCGGCGTTGCTGGTATTCACCAGGCACTCTGTCAGCGCTTGCAGGCTCAGGCTGGACGGGAAGGAGTCATGCTCGGCTGGGTGGGTTGTCGTGGTGGAAGTCATGATGTCACCTCATCGGGTGGGGGATGATTTCATCTTAAAACTTTTAACTAAATTGTCAAATTTGTTTTATTTGAGGTTTTTGTCTTCGCTGCTTTGACTCGCACGCTCAGGTACCCGCGTCCCGATAACTGGTGATGTATCGTCGGAAGGGGTATATATTCTTCTGTAATTATTTATTTGATCTGAGTATTCGGGGTTCCCGATGGCTTACGGAAATTTGACGCTACGTTTGTCGATCCTGACGGCGATCATATGGACGGCCGTACTGGCCCTTTCTCTCGCCTGGAATCTGCGCCAGGTTCGAGAGCAGGCGATGTCGATAGCGTATTCCGAGGCGCGTGCCAACCTCAACAAGGACATCTCCTTCCGTCGCTGGGGAACCCTTCATGGCGGTGTTTACGTACCGATCACCGAAACCCAGAAATCCGTCCCCTGGTTGTCCCATGTGCCCGGTCGGGATGTCACGACCAGCGACGGACGCGAGCTGACCCTGCTCAATCCGGCCTCGATGCTGCGTCAGATGATGGATTTTTATGCTGACGAATACGGGATCCGGGGACGGATCACCGGCCTCAAGTATCTCAATCCCGGCAATGCGCCCGACGACTGGGAGCGCCGGCAACTCGAGGCTTTCACCCGTGGTGACAGGAACGAGGTCTGGGAGGTTACCGAAATTGGCGGCGAACCTTACCTGCGCTATTTACGGGCGATGTACATGGAAGATGGCTGCAGCAAATGCCACGCCATCCTCGGCTACAAAACCGGTGACATGCGCGGTGCGACGGGCTTGAATCTGCCGCTGGCGCCCTATCTGGCACGCATCGACGAATCGCGGATGCAACTTGGCCTGAGTCACGCCCTGATCTGGCTGATCGGTATGGCCGGCATCGCGCTCGGTGCCCGCATGTCGGCACGCTGGGACAGGGAGCGGGAGATGGCGCAGCGCGAACTCCTGCATCACCGCGATCAACTTGAGTCGCAAGTCGAAGAGCGCACGCTGGCGCTTTCCGTTGCCAAGGAGGCCGCCGAAGCGGCAAGCCGGGCCAAGAGCACCTTCCTCGCCAACATGAGCCACGAATTGCGGACGCCGATGAACGGCATCATGGGCATGCTCGACCTGGCCTACAAGCGCAGTACCGACGACAAGGTCCGGGAGCAGTTGGTGAAGGCCAAGCACTCGTCGAAGATACTGCTGGCCGTCATCAACGACATCCTCGACCTGTCGAAGATCGAAGCCGAACGCCTGGTGCTCGAAAGCACCGAGTTCAAACTCGGCGAAGTTCTGGAAAATGTCACCAGCCTGATGTCCGAACGGGTCATCGAGAAGGGGCTGCAACTGCGGGTCGAGGTCCTGCCTGAACTGGCCGGGCAGACGCTGCAAGGCGACCCGCTGCGACTGGGCCAGGTACTGCTGAACCTGATCGGGAATGCAGTCAAATTCACCACTGCCGGCAGTGTCACCATTTGCGTCCGGCCGCTTGAGGAAGACGCCGGCGCGCTGCTGCTGCGCTTCGAGGTAAAGGATACCGGTATCGGGATTTCACCGGCAGATCAGTTGCGCCTGTTCTCCCCATTCGAGCAGGCAGACAGCTCGACGACGCGAAAGTACGGCGGGTCGGGGCTGGGGCTGGCGATCTGCAAGCAGTTGTCGCAACTGATGGGCGGAGAGATTGGCGTCGACAGCACACCCGGGCAGGGCAGTACATTCTGGTTCACCGCGCGGCTGGCAAAATGCCAAGGCACTGACCAGCCCAGCAGCTTGCCGCCTCAGCCCGTAGCTGCCGATACCGGTGTCAGGCGCGATTTCACCGGAGTGCGCGTGTTGCTGGCGGAAGACGAGCCGATCAATCAGGAGGTTTCACGCTGCCTGCTCGAAGATGTCGGCTTTGTTGTCGACCTCGCCGTCGATGGCCTGGCCGCCGTTGAACTGGCCAGCAGTCGCTCCTACGAACTGATCCTGATGGACATGCAAATGCCCAACATGAACGGCCTCGACGCCGCCCGGGCAATCCGCAGCGGCGTACTGAACTGGCAAACGCCGATACTGGCAATGACGGCAAACGCCTTCGACGAAGACCGGAAAACCTGTCTCGATGCGGGCATGAACGACCACATCGCGAAACCGGTTGATCCGGAACGGCTCTACGCTACATTGGCTCGCTGGCTTGGCTGATTTGCAGTAGCGGCATGGCCTGTCTATTCACCGAGGTAGACCGGCTTGCGTTTTTCCTTGAAGGCATTGATCCCTTCGGCGTAGTCACGGCTGTTGTACACCACCCGGCGCAGGCCCTGGATGCGCTCGAAGTCGGCCGGCGACAGGGCGTGTGCGGCGGCCAGGATGCGCAGCTGCTCTTTCATGACGCCAATCGCCAGCGGCGAGTTGTGGGCGATGGTCTGCGCCATGTCGTGCGTGAATTCGGAAATCTCGGCAAGCGGTACGACGTGGTTGATGATGCCCTGGCGTTCGAGGCGGGCTGCAGTCATCGGACGGCTGGTAAACAGCAGTTCCTTGGCGATGTGCGGTGGCGCGGCGTTGAGGAAGGTGAGCAGGCCGGTCGCGTTGTAAGGCACGCCGAGCTTGGCCGGCGTTGCGGCAAAAGTCGCTTCGGGCGTGGCGACGATCATGTCGCAGGCAAAGACCAGTTCGCAGGCGCCGCCCCAGACACTGCCCTCGATCAGCGCAATGACCGGTGCCGGAAAAGCCTCAACCTCACGGATCAGCATGCGCAGCGGATCCTGCCAGCCGAGCGGGTCGAGACCGCCGAGCGGCAGTTCGGCGACATCGTGGCCGGCTGACCAGACCTTGGCACCAGGCTGCGCACGCAGGATGGCAACGCGCGCCCCGGCTTCCCTGAAGTCGGCGAGGGTGGCGGCGATGGCATGGACCAGTTGTTCGGACAGCGCATTGCGCTTGATGTCGTGATTCAGCGTGATGGTGCCGATGCCATCGCTGATTTCGGCAAGGATCAGGGACATGGAGTTTCCTGTGGGTAGTGTTGCAAAGTCCGCTCTCCCAGCACATGCGTCGCCGTCACGCAGCGCTCGTCGCCGAGGATCATCAGCGCGAACAGCGTCGTCGCCAGTTCGTCGGTTTTTTCCAGGCGGAATTCTAGTTCCGGGGTGGCGCGCGGGTCGAGGACGACGAAGTCGGCTTCCTTGCCGACCGCGAAATTGCCGATGAACTCGTCGAGGTAGAGCGCATGGGCGCCGCCGAGCGTGGCGAGGAACCAGGCGCGCAGCGGCGGTAGCGGGCGGCGGTGGACTTGCGACACCTTGTAGGCCTCGTCGAGCGTGCGGATCATGCTGAACGAGGTGCCGCCACCGACGTCGCTGGCCAGGCCGACGCGGATGCCGGCGTCGACGGCGGCGGCGTGGTTGAAGAAGCCGCTGCCGAGAAAGAGGTTGGAGGTCGGGCAGAAGGCCGCCGCGGTGCCGGTTTCGGCCAGGCGCGCGGCTTCGGCCGGCGACAGGTGGATGCAGTGGCCGTAGATGCTGCGCGGGCCGAGCAGGCCGTGGCGGTCGTAGACGTCGAGGTAGTCGCGCGCTTCCGGGAACAGCGATTTGACCCAGGCGATCTCGTCGAGGTTTTCGGCCAGGTGCGATTGCACGTGCAGGTCCGGTTTGCTCTGGTAAAGCTCGCCGGCCAGGGTGAGCTGGGCCGCGGTCGAGGTCGGCGCGAAGCGCGGCGTTACGCAGTAGCGCAGCCGGCCTTTGCCGTGCCAGCGTTCGATCAGCGCCAGGCAGTCGCGTTCGGCGTCGGCGACGGTGTCGCAGAGTGCCGGCGGTGCGTGGCGGTCCATCATGACTTTTCCGGTCAACATGCGTAAACGGCGTTTTTCCGCGCCGGCCATGAAGGCGTCGACCGACCCGACATGGACCGTCGAGAACACGGCGGCGGTGGTCGTGCCGTGGGCGAGCAGGCGGTCGAGGAACCAGTCGGCGGTGCGCGTGGCGACTTCCGGGTCGGCGAAGGTGGTTTCGGCCGGGAAGGTGTAGTCGTTCAGCCAGTCGAGCAGTTGCCGGCCGAAGGAGGCGATGACTGCTGATTGCGGGTAGTGGCAGTGAGTGTCGACCAGGCCGGGCAGGATCAGCTGCTCGCCGTAGTCGATGACTTCGGCGGCGGCACGCTCGGCCGGGGCTATGCCGGCTTCGACTGTGGCGCGCGGGCCGGCGGCGGCGATGCGGCCGGCGACGATCCACAGCGCGCCGTCGGGAAAGTACTCGTAGCTGTCGGCGGCGTCCTGCTCGCCCGGGTCTTTCAGGAAGTGGAGGACGCGGCCGAAGACCAGTTGTTTGCGGGTGGCGTTCATGTCAGTGCGTGCCGTTGGCGAGTTGCCGCGCCAGGCGGTTGTGGGTGGCGACCAGCGGCGGCAGGTCGAGCGGCAGCAACTGGCCGTCGGCGACCACCGGCTTGCCGTTGATGATGGAGTGGTGCACCGTTTGCGGCGTGCAGAAGACCAGCGCCGCGACCGGGTCATGCACGGCGGCGCCGGCGAGGTCGAGGCCGCCGGTCGGGAAGGCGACGAGGTCGGCGCTCATGCCCGGGGCGAGCGCGCCGATGTCGTCGCGGCCGAGGACTTTGGCACCGCCCAGCGTCGCGAGTTCGAGCGCCTGACGGGCATTCATCGCCGCCGGGCCGAAACCGACGCGGGCCAGCAGCATCGCCTGGCGGGCTTCGCCGAGCAGATGGGCGGCGTCGTTCGAGGCGCAGCCGTCGACGCCGAGACCGACATTGACGCCGGCTTCGCGCATCGCCGGGATCGGCGCGATGCCGGAAGCCAGGCGCATGTTCGAGCAGGGGCAGTGGGAGACGCCGGTGCCGCTGCGGGCAAAAAGATCGATGCCAGGCGCGTCGAGCTTGACGCAGTGGGCGTGCCAGACGTCGTGGCCGACCCAGCCCAAAGATTCGGCGTATTCGGCCGGGGTCATGCCGAACTTCTCGCGGCTGTAGGCGACATCGTTGTCGTTCTCGGCGAGGTGCGTATGCAGCGAGACACCGAAACTACGCGCCATTTCGGCCGCGTCGCGCATCAGTTCGCGGCTGACCGAGAACGGCGAGCAGGGCGCGACGACGATGCGCTGCATGGCGTGGCGCTTGGGATCGTGCCAGGTTTCGATCAGGCGCTGCGTGTCTTTCAGGATCGCCGCTTCGTTCTCGACCAGCCGATCCGGCGGCAGGCCGCCCTGGCTTTCGCCGACGCTCATGCTGCCGCGCGCCGCGTGAAAGCGCATGCCGATCGTCGCGGCGGCTTCGATGGAATCGTCGAGGCGGCTGCCGTTCGGGTAGAGGTAGAGATGGTCGCTCGACGTGGTGCAGCCGGAGAGGATCAGCTCGGCCATTGCGGTCAACGTCGAAATTTTGATCATTTCCGGCGTCAGTCCGGCCCAGATCTGGTACAGGCGGCGTAGCCAGCCGAACAGCTCGGCGTCCTGGGCGCCGGGGATCGCCCGGGTCAGGCTCTGGTACATGTGGTGGTGCGTGTTCACCAGGCCGGGCAGGGCGACCGTGCCGGCCAGCGAAATGACCTGGTCGGCTGCGCCTGGCAGTTGATCGCTGCTGCCGACCGCCTCGATCACGCCGTCGCGGATGAAGACGCCGCCGCCGGGGATTTCGCGGCGGGCAGCGTCCATGGTGACGAGGACGTCGGCGTCCTTCAGTAACAGTGTAGTCATGGCAAGAAAGGCTTGCCGAGCGAGGCCGGCAGGTTCAGTTGCAGCAGTTTGCGGTCGCGCGAAATGACGACGAGCACGACGATGGTCGCAACATAGGGCAGCGCGGCGAGGAACTGCACCGGCACGTCGATGCCCAGACCCTGGGCGTGGAACTGCAGGATGGTGACGGCGCCGAACAGATAGGCGCCGAGCAGCAGGCGGGTCGGTTTCCAGGTCGCGAAAACGACCAGCGCGACGGCGATCCAGCCGCGTCCGGCGCTCATGTTCTGCACCCACAACGGCGTATAGACGGTGGACAAGTAGGCGCCGGCAATGCCGGCCATGGCGCCGCCGAAGGCGACTGCGCCGTAGCGGATGCCGAGCACCGGGTAGCCGATTGCATGCGCCGCTTCCGGCGATTCGCCAACGGCCTTGAGCAGCAGCCCGAGACGGGTTTTGGCCAGGGTCCAGGTGACCAGCGCGAAGGCGATCAGCGACAGGTAGACCACCCAGTCCTGCCTGAACAGCACCGGCCCGAGCAGCGGGATGTCGGAGAGCAGCGGGATGGAGATCGGTTGCAGGCCGGGCAGGCTGTAGCTGACGTAGTGCTGGCCGATGAAGGCCGACAGGCCGATGCCGAAGATGGTCAGGGCCAGGCCGCAGGCGGCCTGATTGGCCGACAGCGACAGCGCGAAGAAGGCAAAGATCATCGCTGCGGCGGCACCGGCCAGCGCTCCGGCGGGCAGGCCGGTGACCGCGCCGTAGCCGGTTTCGGCGGCGAACGCGAAGCCGGCGATGGCGCCGATCAGCATCATGCCTTCGACGCCAAGGTTGATGACACCGCTGCGTTCGGCGACCAGTTCGCCGAGGCCGGCAAAAATCAGCGGCGTGGCGGCAGCCAGCGTGCCGGCGAGGATGGGAATCAGGTGGTCGATCATGATGGTTTCCTCAGGGGGCGATCACGCGGGACGGCGCAGACGGTTGTCGATGAAGGCATCGGCGCCGAGCAGGAAGAACAGCAGCATGCCCTGGAAGATGCCGGTGATGGCCGACGGCATCTGCAGGCTGACCTGCGCCGCTTCGCCGCCGAGGTAGATCAGCGCCATCAGGCAGCCGGCCAGCACGATGCCGAGCGCGTGCAGGCGGCCGAGGTAGGCGACGATGATCGCCGCGAAGCCGTAGCCCGGCGAGATGTTCAGGTTCAACTGGCCGACCGGCCCGGCGACTTCGCCGACGCCGGCCAGGCCGGCGGTCAAACCGGAAATCACCAGGCTGAACCACACCGTCCGCTTCGCCGAGAAGCCGGCGTAGCGCGACGCGGCCGGCGCCTGGCCGCCGACTTCGAGGGTGTAGGCGAGGAAGCTGCGGGCATTGAACAGCCAGAAGGCGAGGACGGCAAAGATCGTGATGAAGATCGAGGTATTGACCCGCGAGCCTTCGATCAGCAAGCCGAACAGTGCGTTGTCGCTGAACATGATCGATTGCGGAAAGTTCATCCCTTCCGGATCGCGCCACGGGCCGTTGACCATGTAGGACAGGAGGTGGATGGCGACGTAGGTCAGCATCAGCGTGGTCAGCGTTTCCTCGGCGTTGAAGCGGGTTTTCAGCAGCGCCGGGATGGCTCCCCAAAGTGCGCCGCCAATGGCCCCGGCGACGACCATGGCCGGAATGACCCAGCCGGAATCGCTGCCTTCCAGCCAGATGGCGACGCCGCCGCCGAACAGCGCGCCGACGATCAACTGGCCTTCGGCGCCGATGTTGTAGATGCGCGCCTTGAAGCCGATGGCCAGGCCCTGGGCGATCAGGATCAGCGGGCAGGCCTTGATCAGCAGTTCGCTCCAGCCGTAGCTGGAGGTCAGCGGTTCGATGAAGAACACGTAAAAGGACGCGAGCGGCGATTTGTCGAGCGCCCAGAACAGCAGGGAGCCGGTCAGCAGCGTGGCGCCGATGGCGATCAGTGGCGCCGTCCAGCGCATCAGTTGCGACGGCTGGGCGCGGGGTTCAAGCAGGTGCATGGCCGGACTCCGTGGGCTGGGCGGTTTCGTTGAACAGGCCGGACATCTGCAGACCGACCGATTCGGCATTGGTCGCCGCCTTGGGCTGGGCGGCGGAGAGCTGGCCGGCGGCGAGGACGGCGATGCGGTCGCTGATTTCGAACAGCTCTTCGAGTTCTTCCGAAATGACCAGGATGGCGACGCCGGTGCGCGACAGGTCGAGCAGCGTCTGGCGCAGGAAGGCGGCGGCGCCGACATCGACGCCCCAGGTCGGCTGGGCGACGATCATCAGCCTGGGGGCGAGCATGATCTCGCGGCCGACGATGAATTTCTGCAGGTTGCCGCCGGACAGCGAGCGGGCGAGCGCGTCCGGTCCGCCGCAGCGCACGTCGAAGCGGGCGATGCATTGCTCGGCAAAGGCTTTCGCCTTGCTGTAACTGACCAGACCCCAGTGTTTCATGTCCTGGCGGTGCGCGGTCAGCAGCGCGTTGCGGGTCAGCGACTGCGCCGGCACGGCGCCGCGGCCGAGGCGTTCTTCCGGCACGAAAACCAGGCCCTTGCTGCGCCGCTGGCCGGCGTCGAGATGGCCGATGGCTTCGCCGGCAAGCCAGATGGTTTCGCGGTCGACGGTGTTCTCGCCGGAAAGCGCAGCCAGCAGTTCGGCCTGGCCGTTGCCGGAAATGCCGGCGATGCCGAGGATTTCGCCGGCATTAACGGTCAGTGAAACATGGGAAAGCGAGGTGCCGAACGGGTCGGCGGAGGCCAGGCTGAGCCGGTCGACTTCAAGTACCGGTTTGACCAGGCCGGTGAATGCCGGCGCTTCGCACACCGGCAGTTCGCGCCCGATCATCATCCGCGCCAGGCTGGCCGGCGTTTCGTCGCGCGGGATCGCGGTGCCGGTGACCTTGCCGCCGCGCATGATGGTCGCCGAATCGCACAGCGACTTGATTTCGTGCAGCTTGTGGCTGATGTAGAGGATGGAAACGCCTTCGGATGCCAGCCGGCGCAGCGTCTCGAACAGTTTCTGCACTGCCTGCGGCGTCAGCACCGAGGTTGGTTCGTCGAGGATCAGCAGCTTCGGGTCCTGCAGCAGGCAGCGGACGATCTCGACGCGCTGGCGCTCGCCGACCGACAGGCTGTGCACGCTGCGGTAAGGGTCGAGAGGCAGGCCGTAGCGTTCGGAAACCTCTTTTACGCGGGCGGCCAGCGCCGGCAGATCGAAGGGCTCGTCGAGCACCAGAGCGATGTTCTCGACCACCGACAGTGTCTCGAACAGCGAGAAATGCTGGAAGACCATGCCGATGCCCAGCTTGCGTGCCTGCGCCGGGCTGGCGATGGCAACCTGGCGGCCGTTCCACAACATCTCGCCGGCGTCGGCCTTGACCGCGCCGTAGATGATCTTCATCAGCGTGCTCTTGCCGGCGCCGTTTTCGCCGAGGATGGCGTGGATCTCGCCGGGTTCGACCGACAGGCTGACGTCGTCGTTGGCGACGACGCTGGGGTAGCGTTTGCTAATGTGCAGCAGTTGAAGTCGGGCGGACTGGCTCATGGTTCCTCCGGCAAACGATGGGGATCGCTCAGCCGGCGCTGGCCGGCTTGTCTGAGCAAATGGCGGCTATTTTCGATCTGCAGCATCTGCGCGGCAACCGCCAGCGCGATGGCGGCCGGTTCCTTGCCGACGATGCCGGCAATGCCGATCGGGCAGGTCAGTTCGTCGAAACGCTCCGCCGGCAGGCCGCGGTCGCGCAGGCGGTGCTCGAAGGACGCGCGCTTGCTGTGCGAGCCGATCAGGCCGAAGTAGGCAAAATCGCGGCGTTTGAAGATTTCCTCGCAGAGCGCGAAATCGAGGCTGTGATTGTGCGTCATGACGAGGAAGTAGCTGCCGGCCGGCGCATTCCGGACTTCGCTTTCCGGGATGTCGGTAATCAGCGTGCAGATGCCGTCGACCGCAACATCGGCGAAGGCATCGTCGCGACTGTCGATCCAGGTGATGCGCGCGCCCAGCGGCTGCAACTGGCGCACCAGCGCACGGGCAACGTGGCCGGCGCCGAACAGCATGACCGGGAAACGGCTGTCGACAATCCCCTGATGGAAACGCCAGTCGGCCGCATCGCCGTCGAGTCGGTTGCCGCTGCCCGGTTGTTCGCTCAGTCGCCAGTCGGAAGCGGCGCTCCGGTACGTCAGCCGGCGTTCAAGGCAAATGTTGCGGTCGACCGCCGAAATCCGCGATTTCCAGGCGTCCGCGCTGGTGGCCGGCAGGCTTTCGAAAAGCAGCCAGACGACACCGCCGCAACACTGGCCGAGCCGGGCGCCGAGGTTGTAGCGCAGCAGCGCCGGCTGGCGGTTGCCGGCGTCGAGCAGCCGCCGAGCGTGGTGGATCGCCTGCCATTCGAGGTGGCCGCCACCGATGGTATCGATGCAGTGCGCGGTGCCGACCAGCATGCTGGTGCCGGCGCCGCGCGGTGCCGAACTCTGCGTGCGGGCGACGGTAACCAGCACGCAGTCGCCGCCGGCCAGCATGCCTGGCAGCGCGTGCAGCCAGTCGTCGGGCAGGCGGCTGTCGGTCATGGCGCCTTGTCCTGGTTGGCAGTCAGCGCGCGCAACACGGCTTCCGGGGTTGCCGGTGCCGCCAGTTGCACCGGCGTGCCGGCCGGCAGCGCACTGGCTACGGCGTCGCGCAGCGCGAAGAAGACCGACAGCGCGAGCATGAACGGCGGTTCGCCAACCGCCTTCGAGCGGTGGATGCTGTCCTCGACGTTGGCGTTGTCGTAGAGGCGGACGTTGAAGATTTCCGGCAGGTCGCTGGCGGTCGGGATCTTGTAGGTCGACGGTGCGTGGCTCATCAGCCGGCCGGCCTGGGCGCCGTCGGTCTTCCACCACAGCTCCTCGCTGGTCAGCCAGCCCATACCCTGGATGAAACCGCCCTCGATCTGACCGATGTCGAGCGCCGGGTTGATCGAGCGGCCGACGTCGTGCAGCAGATCGACGCGCAGCACGCGGTATTCGCCGGTCAGCGTGTCGATGGCGACTTCGCTGCATGACGCTCCGTAGGCGAAGTAGAAGAACGGCCGGCCGAACTTGGTCAGCGGGTCGAAATGGATTTTCGGTGTGCGGTAGAAACCGGCGTCCCACAACTGGATGCGTGCCCGGTAGGCGGCCATGACTAGTTCGGCGAAGGGCACGTCGTAGGCGTCGCCGGCCTGCACGCGACCATTGGAAAATCGCACTTTTCCGGCGTCGACCGCAGCATTGTTCAATTCGGCGACAAACGCCGCCAGCCGTGCCTTGATGTTCAGGCAGGCGTTCTGCGCCGCCTTGCCGTTGAGGTCGGCACCGCTCGATGCCGCCGTCGCCGAGGTGTTGGCGACGCGGCTGGTATCGGTCGACGACAGTCGCACGTCTGCCAGCGGCAGGCCGAATTCGTGGGCGACGATCTGCCGGATCTTGGTGTACAGGCCCTGGCCCATTTCGGTGCCGCCGTGCGAAACGAGTACCGTGCCGTCGGTGTAAACATGGACCAGCGCGCCGGCCTGGTTGTAGTGCGTGGCATTGAACGAAATGCCGAACTTGACCGGCGTCAGCGCGATGCCGCGCTTGATCACCGGGCTGCTGGCGTTGAATTCGGCAATCGCCGCACGGCGGGCGGCGTAATCGCTGCTGGCCGCAAGTTCGGCAACCAGCGCCGGCGCGACGTTGTCTTCGACGACCATGCCGTAGGGCGTCGTGCTGCGCGCGCCGGGGACGACGTCGTAGAAATTGGCTTGCCGCACGGCCAGCGGATCGCGCCCGAGGTGGCGGGCGATGTCGTCGAGCACGGTTTCGATGACGAACATGCCCTGCGGCCCGCCGAAGCCGCGGAAGGCCGTGTTCGACACGGTGTTGGTCTTGCAGCGCAAGCTGTTCAGGGCGACCGCGTCGAGATAGTAGGCGTTGTCGATGTGGCAGATCGTGCGGTCGTTGACCGGCCCGGAGAGGTCGGCCGAATAGCCGCAGTTCGAAGCCATGTCGAGCTTCAGGCCGAGCAGCCGGCCGCTGTCGTCGAAAGCCGATTGCCAGGCGTACTGGAAGCCGTGACGCTTGCCGGTGGCGATCATGTCGTCGTCGCGGTCGAGGCGAATTTTTACCGGTTTTCCAGTGTTGACCGCAAGAATCGACGCCAGGCAGGCCCATTGCGCCGATTGCGATTCCTTGCCGCCGAAACCGCCGCCCATGCGCCGGATTTCGACGCTGACCTGATGCGCACGCCAGCCCAGCGCGTGCGACACGAGTTGCTGCATCTCGGTTGGGTGCTGGGTCGAGCACAGCAGGTGCAGGCTGTCGTCGTCCTTCGGCAGCGCGTAGGAAATCTGGCCTTCGAGGTAGAAATGTTCCTGACCACCGACGACGGCGGTGCCGCTCAGGTGATGCGGTGCATTGGCAAACGCCGCATCGACCGGCCCGCGCTGCATGGCGAACGGCGGCAGCACCCAGGATTCGGCGGCGATGGCCGCATCCATGTCGAGGATCGGCGTTTCGGTGTCGTACTCGACTTTCGCCAGCCGCACCGCCTGGCGCGCTGCGTCGCGGGTGTCGGCGGCGATGGCGAAGATGACCTGGCCGTAGAACTGGATTTCGTCGCCGGCGATGATCGGATCGTCGTGCAGGATCGGCCCGCAATTGTTCTCGCCGGGGATGTCGACCGCAGTAATGACGCAGCGCACGCCGGGGTAGGCGCGCACGGCGGACAGGTCGAGCCGCCTGATCCGGCCACGGGCGCAGGTCGACAAGCCGGCGGCGGCGTGCAGCGTGCCGGCCGCTTCCGGCAGGTCGTCGATGTAGCGGGCTGCACCGCTGACATGCAGGCGGGCGCTTTCGTGCGGGATCGATTTGCCGATCAATTCACCGATCAGGCTGGTGGTCGGCGCGCTCATGATTGCACCGGTGCCAGCTGGCTCAGTCGGGCTGGTGTCTGACCCGTGCTGCCGGTTTCCAGCCAGAAACGCTGCAGCAGGTTGCCGGCGACATTCAGCCGGTATTCGCTGCTGGCGCGCACGTCGGCCAGCGGCCGGTAATCTTCCCGCAGCACCTGCATCGCGTGGCGCACCGTGTTCAGGTCCCACGGCCGGCCGAGCAGCGCCAGCTCGCAATTGACCGCGCGTTTCGGCGTTGCCGCCATGCCGCCGAAGGCGATGCGGGCGCGGCGGATGATGCCGTCGCCGTCGACATGCACGGCCATGCCGGCGCAGACGGCGGAAATGTCCTGGTCCAGCCGCTTTGCCACCTTGTAGCTGCGGAACACGCGGCGCAGCGCTTCGGCCGGCGCGTCGAGACGCAGCGCGCGGACGAACTCGCCGCGTTGCAGCGCCGTCTTCTGGTAATCGATGTAGAAATCCTCCAGCGGCAGTTCGCGCAGGCTGTCGCCGTGCTGCAGCACGATGCGCGCGCCGAGGGCGATCAGCGCCGGCATCGAATCGCCGATCGGCGAACCGTTGGCGACGTTGCCGCCGAGCGTGCCGGCGTTTTTCACCGGCGTCGAGGCGAAGCGCCGGGCCAGTTCGGCCCAGTTCGGCTCGAACGCGGTGAGCGCGGCGAAGGCGTCGGTCAGCGTGACGCCGGCGCCGATTTCCAGGCGCTCGCGGCCGATGCTGACGGTTTTCAGTTCGGGCACGGCGCCGAGGTGGATGATTTCGCCCAGGTCGCGGCCCTGCTTGGTCACCCACAGACCGACATCGGTGCCGCCGGCCACCAGCCGGGCGTCGGGCAGGGCGACGCGCAGCGCCGCCAGTTCGGCCAGGCTGCGCGGGCTGTGGCTGCGCTGGCCGTTGCCCTGATAGTCAAGCGGCGGCAGCGCGGCCAAGGCCTTCAACGCGGCGATCACCGGCTGGCGGTTCAGCGGCCGGCGAGGCAGCGCGTAGGCATCCCGGGTCGCATCGACGATCGGCCGGTAGCCGGTGCAGCGGCACAGGTTGCCCGACAGCGTGTGGTCGATCTCGTCGCGCTCCGGGCATTCCGGCTGGTTTTCGTAGAGCGCGAACAGCGACATGGCGAAGCCCGGCGTGCAAAAACCGCACTGCGAACCGTGCCGGTCGACCAGCGCCTGCTGCACCGGGTGCAGCTCGCCATCGCTGGCCAGGTCCTCGACGGTGAACAGCGCCTTGCCGTCGATGGCGGGCAGGAACTGGATGCAGGCATTGACCGCACGCAGCTGCAGCATTTCCTCGCCATCGCCGCCCGACAGTTCGCCGATGACGACGGTGCAGGCGCCACAGTCGCCCTCGGCGCAACCTTCCTTGGTGCCGGTCTGGTGCAGGTCTTCGCGCAGGTACTGGAGCAGTGTGCGGGTCGGGGCGCTGCCCTCGATCCGGTGAATGGCACCGCGAAAATAAAACTGGATGGGACGTTCTGACATGGTGCGGAAGTGAATCAAAAGACGATGCTTGAAGGTAGCACAGCCGGCCGCGCAGGTTGAGCGGCCGATGGCGATAAGGAGTATCTGCCCGGCATTATGGTTGTTGCCAGAAGCCGGCATGCGGTGCTGCCGCTTCGTCTTCCAGGCAGGGGCCGGTGACGGCGATGCGGCGCTGGCCGCGGGCGAAGACCTCGCGGCAGGGCAGCGAGAAGGTGGGATTTTCCGGGTGGTCGCCGGTCAGGCCGAGCAGCTTGTGTTCGGACAGCGCATAGACGACGCGGCCGATGCCGCACCAGTAGATCGCACCGGCGCACATGGCGCAGGGTTCGGCGCTGGAGTACAAAGTCGCCTGCGCCAGTTGCTCCGGCGTCAGCCGGCGTGCCGCCAGCGCGGCGGCGACCAGTTCGGCGTGGCGCGTCGGATCGCCCCCCGGTGGCAGTGAATCGTTGCCGGCCTCGGCGACGATGTTGCCGTCGCCATCGACCACCAGCGCAGCAAAAGGATGCTTGCCAGCGGCCCGCACCTGGCGGGACAATTCGATGCTGCGGCGCAGGAAATTCAGGTCAGTGCCGGACAGGGTTTCGCTCATCAGTGTTCTCCTCAATGTCCGGCAATTATCGCGGCAGGCCGCTGCCGGGCATGACAGCGTTGAGCAATACTGGTCATAACGCTGGCGAGATAGGTCTGGCCCCGCTGGATTGCTACAGTGCAGCAACCAGATTTCATAACCCCCACCCAAGGAGAACCAAGCATGCTGCTTTCCCGTCTCAAGACACTGACTGCCGCCGCCGTGCTGGCGGTTTCCGGCCTTGCCGGCGTGCACGCCGCCGACCCGGTGAAGGCCGGTTTCGTCTACATCGGCCCGACCGGCGACCATGGCTGGACCTACTCCCACGATGTCGGCCGCAAGATGCTCGAAAGCCAGTCCGGCGGCAAGGTGAAGACTGCCTTCGTCGAGAACGTGCCGGAAACGGCGGACGCCGAGCGGGTTTTCCGCGACCTGGCGCAGAAGGGCAACAAGGTCGTGTTCGGTACCTCGTTCGGCTACATGAACCAGATGCTGAAGGTCGCCAAGGCCTTCCCGAACACCATCTTCATGCACGCCACCGGCTACAAGACCAGCAAGAACCTCGGCGTCTACGACGTACGCACCTATGAAGGCGCCTACATGCTCGGCGTTGTCGCCGGCAAGATGAGCAAGGGCAACAAGCTCGGCGTCGTCGCCTCGATCCCCATCCCGGAAGTCATCCGCAACATCAACGCCTTCACCATCGGCGCCCGCAGCGTCAATCCGGCGGTGACGACCCGCGTCATCTGGGTGAACAGCTGGTTCGATCCGGGCAAGGAACGTGAAGCCGCGCTGGCGCTGATCGCCCAGGGCAGCGACGTGCTGATGCAGAACACCGATTCGCCGGCAGTCGTTCAGGCCGCCCAGGAAAAAGGCGTGCTCGCCTTCGGCTGGGATTCCGACATGAGCAAGTTTGGCGGCAAGGCACACCTGGCTGCGTCGGTGCTCAACTGGGGAGTCATCTACAAGAAGACGATGGATGAAGTCCAGGCCGGCACCTGGAAGAGCGGCGATCTGTGGTGGGGCGTCAAGGAAGGCGCGGTCAACATCGAGAGCTTCGGCCCGGGCGTCCCGGCCGATCTGAAGAAGCTGGCCGAACAGCGTCGTGACGACATCAAGTCGGGCAAGCTGCACCCCTTCACCGGCCCGCTCAAGGACCAGACCGGCAAGCTCATCCTCGCCGCCGGCAAGAGCTACACCGACCCCGAACTGAAGAAGATGAACTTCTACGTCGAAGGTGTCGAAGGTTCGATTCCCAAGTAAGGAACCGTCTGCCGCAGCCCGTCATTGCGAGCGCAGCGCGGCAATCCAGCAGTTCCGGACAGTACCCGCCCCCGGTTGATCCGGGGGCTTTTTCGTTTACCGCCGGAGCGTCTGGCTCCAGTCAGCGAGTGCCTGCATCTGCTGGCCGACCAGTTGGGTCAGGCGTTCGTCGGTCAGGTTGCCGTCGGCGTCGAAGGCGCCAGCGAAGGCGTTGGCGAAGACTTCGGGTTTGTTCAAAGGGTGCAGGTCGAGGAAGACGCAGACCTGGCGCAGGTGGTACTGGGCCCGTGAGGTGCCCATGCCGCCGCCGGCACCGAGGATGGCCGCGGCCTTGCCGGCGAGCAGCGCATTGTCGGGTTCGCGCGAGGCCCAGTCGAGAATGTTCTTCAACGCCGGTGCCAGCGAATAGTTGTATTCAGGGCAGGCCAGGACAAGGGCGTCGGCAGCGCCGATCTGCGCCAGCACGCGCTGGACGGCGGCGGGCTTTGCCGCGATGTCGGCGTTGTAGAAGGGAATGTCGGCGAGATCGGCGATTTCCATCGTCACGCCGGCCGGCAGCTTGGCCTGGGCGACTCGCAACAGGCCCTTGTTGGCGGATTTCTGCCGCAGGCTGCCGGCGATGCCGAGAAATTTGAGCGACATGTGCGTCTCCTTGTTGTTCGTTGTCGGGCTGCTGCCTGAAACCGCGCCGGGCGGATGGTCTGCCCGGGCGCGGCGGTGGTTTCTGCGCTTACTTCGCCAGCGCGGCCTCGATGGCCTCGACCAGTTTGCCGGCATCGGGCAGGGTGTCCGGGGCGAAGCGGCGGATCACCTGGCCATTGCGGTCGACGAGGAATTTTTCGAAATTCCACAGCACTTCCGGTGCCGACGTCGGCTCGATCTTGTAGCCGCGCAGCGCGGTTTCCATGCCGGCGCGGTCTTCGGTCTGCGGTTGGGCGGCGATCAACTGGGCGTAGAGCGGGTGCTTGTCGGCGCCGGTGACGGCGATCTTGCTGTAGAGCGGGAAGCGGACGCCATAGGTCAGCGTGCAGAACTCCTTGATCTCGGCATCGCTACCCGGTTCCTGGCCGGCGAAGTCGTTGGCGGGAAAGCCAAGCACGGCAAAACCGCGCTCGCCGTAGGTTTCGTGCAGCTTTTCCAGGCCGGCGTATTGCGGCGTCAGGCCGCATTTGGAAGCGACATTGACGATCAGCAGGACGTCGCCGGCATGGTCGCGCAGGCTGGTCGGCGCGCCGTCGATGGCTTTCAGCGGAATGTCGTAGAGGGAAGTGCTCATGGGGTCTCCTTGGTTAATGCCGTTTGACAGGTTTGCGCGGCAGAGTTCCGGCGGGCGGAATATCGAATTGCAAATGCCTGTTATACGCCACTGGCGCGCCGGCTTCTCGTAGAATCGGACGAAACCCGCGCACTTTCCGGAGAATTCGCCGATGAACGCCACGCAAGACAAGGATGTCGCCCTCGAACTGGCCTGCCGCATGCCCAAGGCCGAACTGCACGTGCATATCGAAGGCACGCTTGAGCCGGACCTGGCTTTCGCACTCGCCCGCCGCAACGGCATCACGCTGCCCTATGCCGACGAGGCGGCGCTTGCCGCGGCCTACGATTTCGACAGCCTGCAATCCTTCCTCGACCTCTATTACGCCTGCGCCGATGTGCTGCGCACCGCCGACGATTTCCGCGACCTGATGCTGGCCTACCTGGAACGCGCCGCCGCCGACAACGTCATCCATGCCGAAATCTTCTTCGACCCGCAAACGCACACCGCCCGCGGCATCACCTACATCACCGTGCTCGACGGCCTGGAAGAAGGCCTGCGCCTCGGCCGCGAACGCTGGGGCATCAGCGGCCGGCTGATCCTCTGCTTCCTGCGCCACCTCAGCGAGGAAGACGCCTTCGCCACGCTGGCCGAGGCCGAACCCTGGCTCGACCGCATCCACGGCTTCGGCCTCGATTCATCGGAAAAAGGTTTTCCGCCAAGCAAGTTCGCCCGCGTCTTTGCCCGTTGCCGCGAACTCGGCAAGCCGGTTGTCGCCCACGCCGGCGAGGAAGGGCCACCGGAATACATCAGTGAAGCGCTCGACCTGCTCGGCTCGCAGCGCATCGACCACGGCGTCCGCGCCGTCGACGACCCGACCGTCGTCGCCCGGCTGATCCGCGAAGGCATTCCGCTGACCGTCTGCCCGCTGTCCAACATCCGCCTGTGCGTTTTCCCGACGATGGAACAGCACACCCTGGCCGGCCTGCTTGCCGCCGGGGCCAAAGTTACGGTCAACAGCGACGATCCGGCCTATTTCGGCGGCTACATGAACGACAACATCCGCGCCGTCCAGGCCGCCTTCCATTTCGACGCCGCCACCTGGCAAAGCATCGCCCGCAACAGTTTCGAAGCGAGTTTTGTCGACGAGGCGCAGAAGGCGGCGTGGATCAAGCGGCTGGATGCGGTTTTTGCGGTCGACGGGTGATATTGGGGGAAAACGGGGGGCGGGTTTTCGGCCAAAGCCGCCACTGGCCGTGCTCGCTGGCAACTTCAGCCTTGTTGTGCAGAGCGGACGAACATACTAGGTGCTGCTATCCCGCTCCTTGTGGCTAACAAACTGCCGCTGGATAATTCCATGTAGAAATTGAGGGTTCCGTAGAAATCTCAATCCACGAATCAGGGTGTGTCAATTAATCGCGGCGTTACCCGTTAGGTTTGTGACAGGACTTTGTACCAGGTTTTAGTTTAAACGCCCCAGAGAAACTCTCGTAAACTCGCTTTGGCTCAGGCGAAGGGATCGAGTCTGTTGTACTGGCAAACAGTGAATAGAATTGCAAGAATCTCTTGCGGTCCTGATGATACTTCCCACTCCAGTTTTCCTTGACCGCAATCAGCCCTTGTACGGAAGTCTTACCACCAATCGCGGTACGCTCCAGAATGGCCCGAAAGACGATGTTATTCAAACTCTTAACGAAATCTCTGAGGATGTCCGCAGAAAGCTCTAGCTCAGCCCTCCCTAACCTAATCGGCTTCTCCAGGCAATCGTTATGCTTCGCCAACCCCAACGCGACTGCGTTCTTGGTGCCAAGTTTCCCGAATCGATGGGTGCAGCAATGACGCAACTGACAAATTTTCTCAAACTCTTCGAAGTGCTTCTCCAAGTCCGAATAACTCGGCTGCAGTCCGATGAACTTATTCAGCGATTTTTTTATGTTGTCAGGGCTAACAAAAGAAGTCTCCTCTAATAGAGCCTCGGGAAGTAGTTCCTTATTGTTATGCACCGCTGCCGCGAAAGAAATTTGCTGGGACTCAACCGCCAATTTGGCCGTCTTGTCGATGTTTATGATGCCTCGAATCAAAGCTCTCATATAACTCTCGACGGCAGACATATAGCCCAGTAGAGCAATTGAAGCCAGTTCAGGCGAAATTTCCGGCAAAGACAACCATACAAGATTTACGGAATTTGTATTCTTGATAAATTGGTCAATAGGCGACAGCTTTCCATCAGCAAAATTTCTGTCGAATAGAGTCACGGTGTCTAGAGTTTGCGACAGCCCCTTAGTGGTGGTGATTGCACCATAGTCAGCAGAAGCTCCTGCTGCGTGAAAGGAGTGGCTCATGACAGGAACTCATCGACAAAACCATCCAGCACGTCGATTATCTTGGCAGAACGCTTTTTCCCAATTCCATATATGGTAAGCAACTCCGCGCTGGGGTCCTGCTTTGCAAGATAGTCGCCAATCGTTTTGAATTTCGGAAGTGCCTCGGAAATCCTTTCCTTCTGCCACTTTGTCAACCCAGGAACCTCGGTTATCGCAATGGTGCAACATTCTGAGAATGTCGAGGAGGAAACAAGCTGACTGCCACAAGAGTGACAGAATTTCTGCTCTTCAGTCAGTCGCGCAGTGCCGCATTTAGCACACTCTGGCAAATCGACCTTAAGCTGAGCTACCTCCTCCGGTGCTAGCAGCGGAAGCCGCGCGCGAATTGGGTGCTTTGCAGATTTTCGCCGGATAACCTCGACTATCTGTTTGGGACTAGTCCCGCTCCGCCCCTGAGAGAAGGCCTTAACACCCAAAAGGGCTGCCGTATGCGGGACAAATCTAGAATAAATTCGCTCCGGAGAACCATGCTTAATTTCTCCCTGCTCGTAAATCAACCCAGCCTCAACAAGCAAATCAAGCATTCTTTTTACTAGCGGGGTAACGTCTTCCTTCAAGATTCCTATACTGATCTGCTTTTCGCCTTTTTCAGAAGAGAGTGCATTGGCATCCTTTACTGACACGGTCATCTGGTTAAGAAGCAGTTCACCAGCGCGAATAATTGTGGCAAATTTTGGAACCTTCTTTGCCAGCGAGCGATATTCGGCAAGCCGAAGACTCAGGTACTCCTGAACGATGGCGTTCACGCCTTGCTGAGACGTTCTAAAATTTCTCCTCTGATAATCCCAAATCATAGAGAGAAAGGCGCGCGGAATTCCAAAGGCTGCGTACATAAATAGCTCGACGACGTCCGCCGGCATATCCTTCAGATTTGCAACTCTCTTTTCTGCAATAGCCCCCATGACTTGGTCATAGTTATCGGAGTCAACTGGATGCCATACGGGAACAGGAAGAGCGTCCTGGCCAGCATGAAACCGGGGACTATACTCCGTTGTGCCTGGGTAGACTGAAGCTTTGGGAGCGATATGGGACGACTTGAGTGCCCTAACGATGTCCAGAAATTCGACAAGATAATCCGGGGTCAAGGTCAGTGCCGCATCATCTAAAAGCAACACCGCAAATTTACGACGGGTCTCGGAGCGAACCGCATCAATTAGCTCCTTGACATCGTTAACCGATAACTTTCCTGAGACCTCTGCCTCTGATGGTGGTAACGGCTGCCCTCGCTCAAGCCGTGATACCAAGGACTGAAGAGTGGCCTTCTTTAAACCATAGCTATCAAAAATCGTTTCGATGGCTGCAATAGCCGGTTTCCAACTGGTGGCTGCTTCGTATGTGCCGAGGCAAATTAATGCTAACACCCATGAGTGAAATAGTTCGGCGGGATTGGGCCGTGAAGTGCGCAGAGGCTCAAGCCTGAAATACCGATTAAACGAAACGTAGATAGAAAAGGGCTGCGAGGCGTCATCGCGGCATGTTGCCCAAGCAAATCGCATTAAGTGCGTCTTGCCAGAACCGCGCGGACCAACCAGTGTACGCAATGACTTGTTCGTCAGTTCCTGAATTGCGTTCCGAAAGCTCTCCCCTTCTGGGGACGTTTCACTCTGTATGTCATCAAATGGAATGTAATCGGCGCGCTGTTCTAGCGCATCCTGAAGAGATGGCTCTTCGACTCTATTAGTTGATTTCATGATGCTAGATAGGGAACTGAAGCAGGTCGCACTTGGGCAATTGCCGCGCACTAACTCCATGCGAAACACGGGCTAGCCAATTTCTTCCTCTATTGCTTGTGAGGGCGTTAAAGATACGCATTGTCTGATCAGGGAGCGGGCGAATTACATAAACGCAGTCGGTTACCATCGCAGCACCCTTCGCGACAAGGCAAATCTTTTTCTCTAAATTTCGCCCTACCCGCGCGAGTAGAATGTCACCAGCTTGGGCGTAAATTCCACAGGCAGGCAGGCTGCTATTAATGCCGAATTTTCTCCCGAAGGAGAATGAGCTTAATCCATCCTTTGGGAAGTCAGTAGTATGAAATGCGGGTGTAGTGAGCTGCAATCTCTCGCTGGATGATACGTTTCCGCGTCTAACAGAAGCGACCAAATCGACTAGCTTTACCGCATCTCGAGGCTGTCCGACAGGCTGGTAGGACATATCTAAACGGACAGCGGCATCTCGCGGGTCCATCCAGAGAGGCGCACCCAATGTGCCATCGGGAAACATTTCTCGAGTGACTATCCCATCCGTCGAAGGCCGGTCTTTCGTCAGCACGAGAACATAGCCTTGGGCATCTGTACCCGCAAACGCAGTCCTTGGTAGTCGAATAACTGACTCGATTCGGTGGCACGCGAGTAAACACTCACGTAGCCCCCTGTGTTTTTTGCCTGACACGATGCTGTCCGGAACAATTATCCCAATGTGACCAGAAGTACGCACCAGTCGTAGGTTCTGTGCAAGGAAAAGAACCTCTCCTGTGATGTCATGTTTTGACGTGTAACATGCATCCAGACCAGCCCCCTTTAGTACGTCCTCAAATCCTTTTCGCCATTTCGGTCTAATGAATGGGGGATTGCAGATTGCCAGGTCAGAAAGCGCACTTTCCCCCCCAAGTACCGCAGGTAGATCGGGGCGTAATGCATCAACACTGAAATGCCGAATTACTCCGGTTTCCTGCGTTGACGCGAGGCGATTCAAGGCGATTTTTGATGCGGCGTCGATATCCACTGTTACGATTTCGGCATGCTTCCATGCCGAGCGAGCCGCCACCGACAATGCCCCACCCCCGCATCCCAAATCTAAGACACGACTCGGGTCATTGGTGCGCAATTCATTTACCAGTACCTCACTTGCTAGAGCTGTCGTGTAATAACGCCCGAGTGTGTCAGACTTTGAATTTCGGAAGGGGGCACCGATGATGGTCATGCTTACCGACTCGCAGGTAAAGAATGTTTCGAATAGAGCCATTGTACTGGCTCTACTTGCTGTCGAATACCTTAAAGCGATTCCGCTGGCGCAGGTGGATTCCACATCATAAAGTCATCGCTGCTGACCCACGACGTGCTGAAGGTTCACTATCTTTTTGGGGGGCACGTCGCTTTAGGATCGAGTGCTGTCCTTTGCCGAAGAATAAAGCGGCCATCAATTGCGACCAGTACCTGATCGGCAGGTAACAGACATATAGCTGCCCGATTCTGACCTGACGCCCAACGTCGGCTTAGGCCGATTTTCGGGCGTCTCCCCACTCAACACCAACCCGGAAAACCCGAGAATTCTGCGGTCGACCGCAGAACTCGCCCGGTTTTGTCGTCGAAAAAGCCGCTTCGCTAATCCCACCGCTGCTGATAGGAAACCAGCCCGAATGCGTCGAGCATCAGGAAGATGCGCTTCACGTGGTGCATGTATCGGGCGAGCAGGGTGGTTGCCGCTGGCGCCAAAGTTACGGTCAACAGCGACGATCCGGCCTATTTCGGCGGCTACATGAACGACAACATCCGCGCCGTCCAGGCCGCCTTCCACTTCGATGCCGTCACCTGGCAACGCATCGCCCGCAACAGTTTTGAAGCGAGTTTTGTCGATGCGGCGCAGAAGGTGGCGTGGATCAAGCGGCTGGATGCGGTTTTTGCGGTCGACGGGTGATATTTGGGGAAAACGGGGGGCGGGGTAGTCGTTGTTGCCGACGCAAAGCACTTTCAGCTGAATGAGACGCTGATCCAGCAGATCACTCTGGATCGCCACGTCGCTTCGCGGCTCGCGATGACGGACAAATCAGCGCTTCCCTAAGTGGAAGCTGTTTTCTTCGCGCCTCGTTTGCTCGGCAGCAGACGCTCATATTCTTCCCGAACCGCCATGTAGCACTCGCAGACGCGCTTTTCGAACTTGCTGCGATCGAGCACGGTGAAGTGGCCGCGGCCACGTTCGATCAGCCGGTCTTTCTGGAACTGGCCGAGGACCTGGGTCACGCTCTCGCGGCGAACGCCGAGCAATTTGCCGATGGCCTCCTGCGTTATCACCAGTTTGTCGCTATTGGTCCGATCCAGGGTCATCAGCAGCCAGCGGCACATTTTTTGATCGAGCGAATGGTGCTGGTTGCAGACGGCTGTTTGCGATGTCTGGGCAATCAGCGCCTGGGTGAACAGCAGCGCCACGTGTTGCAGTTTGCCGCCGAGTGCGAACTCGTGCTTCATGACTTTTCTGCTGAGGCGATAGGCGTGGCCGGCGTTTTGCACTTCCGTGCTGGTCGGCATGCTTTCGCCGCCCATGAAAATGGAGATGCCGACCAGGCCTTCGTTGCCGACCAGGGCTGTTTCGCTCGACGATCCGTCTTCCAGCGAGTAGATCAGCGAGACAATGCCGGAGGTCGGGAAATGCAGGAAATTCACATGGTCGCCCGACTCGGACATCGTCCAGTCCAGCGGCATTTCGACGAGTTCCAGGTGTGGCAGCAAGCGTTTGTAATCTTCGGCGGGAAGCGATGCCAGGATGAGATTCTGCCAGGGATCAGGCGGCTGCATATCCCCCGGCGTCTTGTTCTTTGTCATGCCTGGGCTGTCCCGTCTGAAATGTTGGAAACGCGTGCGCGTCTGGCGCGGATTCTACCCGGAATTCAGCCTGACATCGTGCTGCACTAATCCCATCGTTGCTGATAGGAAAAAGTCGGGAGCTTCCAGCTGAAGCGCAGTGCGAGCATGCGGAATCCGAAGCCGAGGATGAAGCACAGCACGGTGTTGAAATCGTTATCGAAGCCCGCTGATCTCAGAGCCAGGAACAGCACGCAAACGACGAGCGAGACGCTGGCGTAAAGCTCCCGGCAGAAGACCACGGGCACCTGGTTGCACAGCACATCGCGCAAGACGCCGCCGGATATCCCGGTCAGCATGCCGGCCATGATCACCACGACCACCGGGTAATCGAGTTGCAGGGCGACGTTGCAGCCAATCAGCGAGAAGGCGACCAGGCCGAGTGCATCGAGCATCAGGAAGATGCGCTTCATGTGGTGCATGTATCGGGCGAGCAGGGTGGTCGCCAGACCGGACAGGATCACGAGATAGACGTATTCGGGATGCTGCGTCCAGCCAATCGGGTAATTGCCCAGGACGACGTCGCGGATGGTGCCACCGCCCAGGGCGGTGACGAAGGCAATCACCGCGACGCCGAAGAAATCCATGTTCCGGCGTCCGGCAGCGAGCGCGCCGGACATGGCTTCGGCGGTGATGGCGACGAGGTAGATGACCAGCAGCAGGTCGAATTGCTTGATTGCGAGCGGCTGAAAAACGTGGGCGAGACTATCGAACATCGGTGAGGCTCCGTCAGAAAGCGGAAGACTCAAATCGAGTGCTTCCGTGACGCCTCTCCCCCTGTCCTTTTACCTGAGAGTTTCGGCTCGCAACGAGCCTGCCCCTTCGGTGAGTTGCCAGGCGCCAGGGCGCTCGCAACTTCTCTCCAGCCGGCGAATCAATTTCTGCAGTTCGTTATGCCTGAGCGATTATGGGAGTTTGCGCCTTCGGCGGAGCGTGGGTTTCACGGCTCTCTCTCCTGCAGAGGGGGCGATTATCGGGAGAGTCGGGAAGGCTTGTCAATTGACGCGGTTTGCTCCGGCCAGCACAGTGATGTACTCGAGGAGGAATGATCGTGACCCGGATGGTGCTGCCCCCTGATATCTCGCCCGAAGCCCGCGTTGCGGCGATCGACGCCGCACTGCGTCCGCTTGCCGATGCTGCTCGCGCCGAACAGATGCAGGCTTACCTGCTGAACCGTTACGATTTTCTCGGTTTGCCGGCGCCGGTCCGCCGGGCTGCGGTGGTGGAATTGAATCGCCTGGCGCCGGCCGATGCCGGGGCCTTGCTGGCTGTGGCGCATTTGTTGTGGGCGAAGCCCGAGCGGGAATTCCGCTATACGGCAATCGACCTGCTGCGCCGGCATGTCCGCATGCTGGATGTTTCGCATCTGGCCGAGTTGCGTGAGCTGCTGCAGCGCGATCCTTGGTGGGAGACCGTCGATGGCCTGGCCGCGGTCATCGGTGCCGTGCTGCATGCGGCGGTGAAGCGCGATCCGGCGGTATCGGCCGTCATGGATGCGTGGGTGGTCGACGCCGATTTCTGGGTGCGGCGGGCGGCGATGCTGCATCAACTGGGCTGGCGACTGGAGACGGACGCGGCCAGGCTGGCGCGTCATGCGCTGCAACTGGCTGGCGAGCGGGAGTTTTTCATCCGCAAGGCGATCGGCTGGGCGCTACGCGATTACGCCCGCTGGAACCCCGGTTTTGTCCGGGGTTTTGTCGATGGACCGGGCGCGGTTCTGTCCGCGCTAAGCATCCGCGAGGCGTGCAAGCGGCTTTGACGGCGAAGTCGCGATCCGGATTTCGTTGCGACCGTTCAGTAGGCGATGCGCATCGGCTTGCCCGGCAGTTGCGCCCGGATTTCGCCGTTGGGATAGGCCGCGCTATGTACGTTGATGTACAGATTGCCGGCCAGATAGCTGGTGTGTTGGGCTTCGCTGAGTTTGGCGTCGGCGGGCACCGTGAACAGCTTGTCGCTCTTCTTGGTCAGGGTGATGATCGGCGGCCCGTTCTTGCCGACCGGGCCCTCGTGGATGTGCGCGACCGTCGGCACCATGCCCGAGATCTGGATGCTGCCGCTGACGGCACGATTGGGCTGGATGCTGATATTCACCTGGCCGCTTGCTGCGGTGGTGACTGCCGGCACTTCGGCGGCGCCGGTCAGGGACGTCGAGATCGGTGATTCGGCGTACAGGTTGGCTGATGCCAGCAGGATTGCCAGCGGCAACAGGCGGCTGAGCCGGCCGGTGGGGCTTGATTGCGTGGTCATTTGCGATGCCTTCGATGGGTAAAGGGAATCAGCATCGTGCGCCAGCCGGGAAGGGGTTTCTGTGGGCCGGCGCACATAGCCTTTTCCTTTGGCTATGTTGGCTGGCGTACGGATTCATTGGTATCCGGGATGCATATTCATCGCGACGGCATAAAGCTGTCTGATACCGGAGGTCACAAATGAATGACGATACAGAGCACTGCAGCGAGCACCGCAAGCCCGCCCGACACCTGGCCACTCAGGCAGGGTGTGGTCACTGGGCGCCGATTGTTCCGGCGGATCAGGCTGGGGAGCGGGCGGTGGCGCCGAGCCCGGCGGAATCCACCGGGTCTCCGGTCGGGAAAAACCCTGGATTACGCGAAATCATGGAGGTGGCGCGCCACCATCGCGCTGTCATTCGAGACTCAGATTGACCGTTGGCGTGATCCGGACCTCGTCGCAGTTGTTGCCGGGACCGCTGCGGTCGACGACGAGAAAATCGCAAATTTCGTTGAGCGCCAGCAGCGGGTGGTGCCAGGTGCCGGGGGCGTAGTTGACGCCTTCGCCGGGGCGGGCGAGGAAAGCGCGCAGGTCGTCCGGGCCGGGCGCCGGGCCGGGGCGGGCGACGACAACGAGGTAAGGCTGGGCGGTAAGCGGCACGAAGGCCTGCGAGGCGAGCGGATGGCGTTCCATCATTTCGATGGCGAATGGCAGTTGCCGCGGCTGGCCGCGGAAGATGCTGACGATCAGTTTGCCGTCCGGGCCGGGCACCAGTTCGGCGAGGTCGTGGTAGCGCTCGGTGTTGCCGCCGTTGATGGAAAAGTGCCGTTTGGCGGCGTCGACCGCAATAAGCTCGCCGAACGGGGCGAAGGCTGCTGCGGTCAACGCTTCGGGAAGCAGCTTTTTCACCGCGCCACCTTGCCCCACAGGCGCAGCCGCGAGACGCCGCCGTCCGGGATGATGTTCAGCCGCACATGTGTCACCGGGCCGAGGTCGGCCAGGCCGTCGAAGCTGTGGATGGCGTCCATCGACAGTTTTTGTTCGCCGAGCAGCACCGGCCAGAACATGCTCTGGGTGATCACCGACTGGTCGGTGCCGCCGTCCATGCGCGCGGCCTGGATCGAGCAGCGGTCGGGGAAATTGCCCTTGAAGTGGGCGGTGTCGACTTCGACCCGCTCGATGATGCCGGGCGCGCCCAGTTGCAGGATGCACCAGTCGTTGCCCGGTTCGCGGCGGCGGCGGGTTTCCCAGCCATCGCCCATGTCGACGCCGCGACCCGGGGCGATCAGGTTGCTTGCCGAGCCGAAGTGGGCGTCGTTCCAGGCCACCGCGCGGCCGCCGTTTTCCAGCGCGACGAGGTCGTAGATGCGGTCCGGCTCGCTGGCGTCGAAGACGCCGACCGGCTGGCCGTAAGCGCGCAGACGGGCGATGCCGCCGTCCGGGTACATGTTGATGCGCAGGTGGCTCCAGGTGTCGGCGCTGTCGACGGCGAGCAGGTGGTGGCTGTTGCCGGTCAGCGTGGTGGACGGCAGGATGCGCGTCCAGCGGGCCTTGGCCAGGACTTCAGGATCGTCCGATTCGCAGTCGGTGGCGTCGATCGACACGGCCGGCGCGAAGTTGCCGGTGAAGTGGCTGGTATCGACGTCGAAGCCGCGCAGGATGCCGCGCCGGCCGAGCTTGATGAGGCTCCAGTCGTAGCCGGTGGTGCGCTTGCGGCGGGTTTCCCAGCCGTCCATCCACTTGCCGTTGGTGTCGTACTTGCCGGGCACGAAGACCGCCGGCTCGGGGTTGAGCATGCGTTCGAGCGGGGCGAAGAACTCGTCGGTGGCGAATAGCGCGCGGGCGCCGATGCGGGTGTCGGCGAGGTTGACCGAGCGCTTCGCCCAGTCGGGCAGGTCGGCGGCGGCGGAAACGATGGGGGCGGCGTGGATCATTATTTTTGGTCCTGGCGGTAGGGATGGGTCGCCTGCCAGTGGCGGGCGATGTCGAGGCGACGGCAGACCCAGACGCGGTCGTGCCGTTCGATGTGATCGAGGAAGCGCTGTAGCGCGAGGAAGCGGCCGGGGCGGCCGAGCAGGCGGCAGTGCATGCCGATGGAGAGCATCTTCGGGCTTTCCTCGCCTTCGGCGTAGAGCACGTCGAAGCTGTCCTTCAGGTACTGGAAGAACGGGTCGCCGTGGCTGAAGCCTTGCGGCAGGCAGAAGCGCATGTCGTTGGTGTCGAGCGTGTACGGCACGATCAGGTGCGGCACCGTGCTGCCGTCGGTTTTCGTGACTTCGGTCCAGAACGGCAGGTCGTCGCCGTAGTAATCGCTGTCGTAGAGGAGGCGCCCGTCGTCGGCGACCAGGCGGCGGGTGTTCGGCGAATCGCGGCCGGTGTACCAGCCGAGCGGACGGCTGCCGGTCATCTGCTCGATGGTGTCGAGGGCCAGGCGCATGTGTTCGCGCTCGGTCGCCTCGTCGATGTTCTGGTAGTGGATCCAGCGCCAGCCGTGGCAGGCGATTTCGTGGCCGAGTTCGACGAAGGCGGCGGTCAGTTCGGGGTGGCGTTGCAGCGCCATGCCGACGCCGAACACGGTGAGCGGCAGGCCGCGTTTCTCGAATTCGTTGAGGATGCGCCAGACGCCGGCCCGCGAGCCGTATTCGTAGATCGACTCCATCGACAGGTGGCGGTCCGGGTAGCTGGCCGGGTTGAACATTTCGGAGAGGAACTGTTCGGAGCCGGCGTCGCCGTGCAGCACGCAGTTTTCGCCGCCTTCTTCGTAGTTGAGGACGAACTGGACGGCAATGCGGGCTTTACCCGGCCATTGCGCGTGCGGCGGCCGGGCACCATATCCAATCAGATCGCGCGGGTATTCGGTTTTGTCTATAGGGTTCATGTCCGGCTCCAACTATACTGCGGCGCATTCTTTTTTTTCAGGAGTGCACCATGGAAAATTCGCCGACCAGCCCCTACCGTGACGACATCGTGATCTCTTGGCCGGAGTTGCACCGCGACACGCGCCTGCTCTGTCACCAGTTGCTGGAGCAGGGGCCGTTCAAGGGCATCATCGCGATTACGCGCGGTGGCCTGATCCCGGCGGCGCTGGTTGCGCGCGAGCTGGAAATCCGCCTGGTCGACACCATCTGTGCCTCCAGCTACGAAGCCGCCGACGACGACACCGCGCAGACGATGCGCAAGGAAGTGAAAATCCTCAAGGGCGTCGAGCACGACGGCGAAGGTTTCCTGCTGATCGACGACCTGGTCGATACCGGCAACACCGCCCGCGTCATCCGCAAGCTGCTGCCCAAGGCATTTTTCGCGACGATCTACGCCAAGCCGCAGGGGCGTGAGGTGGTCGATCTGTGCGTCAAGGAATTCGCCCAGGACAAGTGGATCTACTTCCCCTGGGATATCGACTACCAGTTCGTGCCGCCGATGAAGAAGCATCGCGCCAACCCGTAATCAGCGGTAACCGCCGGCCGCCCAGGCGGCCAGTTGGTCGCGTTCGGCATCGGTCATCGCGGTGACGTTGCCGAGCGGCATCGCCTTCAGCTTGACCGTCTGGTCGACGATGCGGGTTTGCTGGCGGCGGATGTGCTCGGCGCTGTCGAGCAGCACGCCGGCCGGTGCTGCCGGCATCAGCGTCGGTGCGGCGGCGTGGCAGCCGGCGCAGCGTTCGGCGATGATGGGCTGGACTTCGGCCAGCGTCGGTGCCGTCGTGCCGGCGGCAACGCTCAGCGGCACCGGCGCCAGCCAGATGAAGACGGCGGCGAGGATGATTCCTCCGGTCAACGGGTATTGCCAGGCAAAAGCGCCCTTGTGCCTGAGATTGAAGAAGTGCCGGATCAAGACCGCGGCGAGCATGATCGCCGCCAGCACCAGCCACGCTTGCGGGTGGTTGTAGGTGAAGGCGTAGTGGTTCGAGATCATGCAGAACAGCACCGGCAGCGTCAGGTAGTTGTTATGCACGCTGCGCTGCTTGGCCCGCTGGCCGTGGATCGGGTCCGGCGTCTCGCCGCGCTGCATGGCGGCAACGGTGGTTTTCTGCCCGGGAATGATCCAGAAGAAGACGTTGGCGCTCATCGTCGTCGCGATCATCGCGCCGACGTGGAGGAAGGCGGCGCGCCCGGATAGCAGCTGGCTCAGCGCGTAAGCGACGGCGACGACGAAGATGAAGTAGAGCACCGCGAACAGCAGCAGGCTGCGGCGCATCAGCACCCGGCACAGCACGTCATAGACGAGCCAGCCGACAACCAGCGTGGCCAGGCCGATGGCGATGGCGGCGCCGGGCGTCAGGTCGGCCTTGGCCGGGTCGATCATGTAGGTTGCCGCCTGCGAGTAATAGAGCACGCCGAGCAGGAAGAAGCCGGTGATCCACGTCGAGTACGATTCCCACTTGAACCAGTGCAGGTCGTCCGGCAGGTGCTTGGGCGCGACCAGGTATTTCTGCGGATTGTAGAAACCGCCGCCATGCACCGCCCACAGTTCGCCGCCGACGCCCTTGGCCTGCAGCACCGGATCGGTTGGCGCCTTCAATGTGTTGTCGAGCCAGACGAAGTAGAACGACGAGCCGATCCAGGCGATGCCGACGATCAGGTGCAGCCAGCGCAGCAGCAGCGAACCGACCTCGATCAGGTAGGACGCATCCATCAGCTGCCCCGATAGGTCGAGTAAGCCCACGGCGACACCAGCAGCGGCACGTGATAGTGACTGTCGGCATCGGCGATGCCGAAGCGCAGGCTGACTTTGTCGAGGAAGGGCGGTTCCGGCAGCTCCACGCCATGCCGGCGGAAGTAGTCGGCGGTGGTAAATACCAGTTCGTAGATGCCGGGCTGCATTGCGCTGCCTTCAAGCAGCGGCCCGTCGCAGCGGCCGTCGTCGTTGGTCCGGCCGGCGAGCAGCAGCGAGCGGGTTTCACCTTCGCAGCGATAAAGGGCGAAAGGCATGCCGGCGGCCGGGGTGCCGCGGGCGGTGTCGAGTACGTGTGTCGTCAGGCGCCCCATGGGCTCTCTCCGGTGACTGAATGCTGATGCGTCGATTATAGGAAGCTTGGCCGGTGTGAGGCTTTATAAAGGCTATCGGATTTTTCAGATGTCGCTGCCTGAAGCGCCGGTTTTCCGGGATATACGAAAGGGCAGAAGATCATTATCGTCCGGCATGGCTTGCCGGTCGGCCGTGCGAGTCCGTAAGCTGCGAAGCAAGACCACATTGCCCGTGTTTCCATGACCGACATCCTCTCCCTTGCCGAGCTTTCCCGACTGGAACAACCGGAGTTCGTCCGCCGGCTGGGTGCCGTTTTCGAGCATTCGCCGTGGGTCATGGCCAGCGCCTGGGGCAAGCGGCCATTTGCCAATCGTGCCGATTTCTACGCCCGGCTGGCCGAAACCCTGGCCGAAGCCGGTCCGGAGAAACAACTGGCGCTGATCAAGGCGCACCCGGAACTGGCCGGCAAGGCGGCGATTCGCGGCGAACTGACGGCCGATTCGGCACGCGAACAGGCCGGTGCCGGGCTCGATGCGTGCACGCCGGAAGAATTCACGGCGATCCGCAGTCTCAACGACGCCTATCGTGAAAAGTTTGGTTTCCCCTTCATTGTTGCCGTCAAGGGCTTGAGCCGGACCGGCATCATCGCCGAGATGAGCCGTCGCCTGACGCGCAGCCGCGACGAAGAATTCGCCGAAGCGCTGACGCAGATCGTGCGCATTGCCAGCTTCCGGCTCGACGATCTGATCGCCGGCGACTAGCCGAAACAACGAGCACCGCTCAGGCGCGGACGCGTTGCCCGGTGCTCGTACTCCGGGCCTTTTCCTCTTCCAGTTGCGGCTTGCTGACGCGTTCGCGGATCACGTCGGCGATCTGCTCGCGGAACCAGCGGCATTCTTCGGAATGGTGCGAGCGTTCGTGCCACAGCAGGTAGAAACGCATCTTCGGGAATTCCAGCGGCGATTCGGCAATGCACAACTCGCCGAGCGAGCAGCAGTGCTCGGCAAAGATGCGCGGAGCCGAGAAGATGATGTCGTTCTGCAGCAGCACATGCGGAACCAGGTTGAAGTAGGGCACGCTGGCGACGATGTTGCGCTTCAGCCGGTCGCGCGCCAGCTGCATGTCGATGACGCCGCGCTGACCGACCGCATAGGGCGTCGGCACCAGGTGTTCGGCGTTCAGGTAATCGTCCTGGGTCAGGCGGTGGCCAGCCAGCGGATGGCTCTTGCGCATCAGGCAGACGACATCGTCGTCGAACAGCGGCGCCAGGCGCAGATGCTCCGGCGGTTGCGGCCAGTTGCCGATGACGATGTCGAGCTCGCCCGATTCCAGCGCCTTGGCGTAGTCGTACTCCGGGCCGAAGGAATGCAGCACGACCTGCGAGTGCGGCGCGAACTTGCGCATGCGGGCGACGATGGTGCCGATCAGGATGGAATTCAGGTAATCCGGCGTCGCGATGTTGTACACGCGGCGCGATTTCAGCGGATCGAAGCGCACCTGCTGCAGGCCGATGGCCTCGATCTGCGCCAGTGCGATCTTGACCGGTTCAAGCAGGCTCAGCCCGCGCTCGGTCGGTGTCATGCCGTTGCGGCTGCGCACCAGCAACTGGTCGCCGGTAATGTCGCGCAGACGGCGCAGGGCAGTGCTGACCGCCGGCTGCGACTGGTTCAGACGGCGCGCGGCATTGGAAACGCTGCATTCGGTCAGCAGGGCGTGCAACACCTGCAGCAGGTGTACATCGATGGATTCCCAGGAGCAGGTGGCGGCCATTCTCGATTTCTCTCGCAATACGGTTATCTGCTGTAAAAGCAATAACGGTGCCTGAAACGCTATGGCGAGATTCCGTGGAAAAGCCCGTCAGGCGGTCATTTAAGCCGCGGCCTCGACGGCACACCGCACCATGCCCGTGCGGTATGCCGCAAAAGGCACCAAATCGATTCCGCTCAAACCGCCAGTGCTTCCCGCACGCCGTCCTGCGGCATCGTCTCGCCGCGTCCGCGCATGATGAATTCGCCGCGTTCCATCAGCAGGTACTGGTCGGCCAGGGATTCGGCGAAGTCGTAGTACTGCTCGACCAGCAGGATGGCCATTTCGCCGGTCTCGGCGAGCATCCGGATGGCGCGTTCGATGTCCTTGATGATCGACGGCTGGATGCCTTCGGTCGGCTCGTCGAGGATCAGCAGCGACGGCCCCATCGCCAGCGCCCGGCCGATCGCCAGTTGCTGCTGCTGCCCGCCGGACAGGTCGCCGCCGCGGCGGTGCATCATCTGCTTCAACACCGGGAACATCTCGAAGATACGCTGCGGGATCTTGGTGTTGCCAGGTTTGGTCGCCAGGCCCATCAACAGGTTTTCCTCAACGGTCAGGCGCGGGAAGATTTCGCGACCCTGCGGTACGTAGCCGATGCCGGCTTTTACCCGTTCGTGCGGGGGGAGGTGGGTGATGTCCCGGCCGTCGAGTGTGATGCTGCCGTCTTTTGTCTTGACCAGGCCCATCAGGGATTTGAGCAGCGTGGTCTTGCCGACGCCGTTGCGGCCGAGCAGGGTGGTGACTTCGCCTTTTTGCAGTTCGAAGGACAAGCCACGGAGGATGTGGGAGCCGCCGTAGGCTTGGTGGAGGTTGTCGATTTTCAGCATTTTAGTGCTCCTCGAGCTTGAGTCTTTGTATTGGCAGGGGTTCCGCGCTTGCGGCGCGTCTTACTTTCTTTTGCTTCGCCAAAAGAAAGTAAGCAAAGAAAAGGCGACCCTGGGTCGGCGCCGGGCTACGCCCGGTCCCTTGCGCTACTCGGCAGGCCGGGCGGCTGGCTAAACTCGCCTTCGGCTCAGACAACGCCAGCCGACTACCCCCGGCCCGCCTGCGTTGCTCAGCGCCTCTCAAGGGGCCCGGAAAAACGTCCGGGCTCAACGAGCTGGAGCGATTTTTGGCTGTTTTGCGCGGTCGACCGCAATATTCAATAAAAAAGCCTGCTGCTTGGTCTGCGACGCTTTTGGGGTCCCCATGTGGAGCGCCGAGCAACGGAGCTGCTGGCGGAAAAAGGGCGAGGACTGTCTGAGGCCCGCAGGGCCGAGTTCCGCAGCCCCCGCCAGCAGCGAGTAGCGCAGGGGAGTCGGCGTAGCCGACCGCGTAACCTGGGGTCGCCTTTTCTTTGGCTACTTTCTTTTGGCGAAGCAAAAGAAAGTATGCCCGCGCCTCAAGCGCGGAACCCCCAGCCGAAGAAAGCAAACAAAAGTCACCGCCCAAGATAAACCTCAATCACCCGCTGATCATTCTGCACAGTCGCCAGATCGCCCTCCGCCAGCACCGACCCCTCATGCAACACCGTCACCAGCCCGCCCAGCTTCTCGACAAAGGCCATATCGTGTTCAACGACCACCAGCGAATGCTTCCCGGCCAGCGAAACAAACAGTTCGGCAGTGCGCATCGTCTCGTCGTCGGTCATGCCAGCGACCGGTTCGTCGAGCAGCAGCAGCTTCGGTTCCTGCATCAGCAGCATGCCGATTTCCAGCCACTGCTTCTGCCCGTGCGACAGCAGGCCGGCCGGGCGGTCGGCTTCGTGGTCGAGGCGGATGGTGCGCAGCGTGTCGGCGATGCGGTCGCGGTCGTCGCCGGTCAGCCAGGCCATCAGGCTTTTCCACACGCGCTTGTCGGTCTTCATCGCCAGTTCAAGGTTCTCGAACACTGTGTGCTGCTCGAAGATGGTCGGCTTCTGGAATTTGCGGCCGATGCCGACGTGGGCGATTTCCGGCTCGGTCAGGCGGGTCAGGTCGATGGTCTGGCCGAAGAAGGCCTTGCCGCTGTCGGGCCGGGTCTTGCCGGTGATGACGTCCATCATCGTCGTCTTGCCGGCGCCGTTGGGGCCGATGATGCAGCGCAGTTCGCCGGCGTTGATGGCGAGCGTCAGATTGTTCAGCGCCTTGAAGCCGTCAAAGCTGACGGTGATGTCTTCGAGGTAGAGCGCGACGCCGTGCGACAGGTCGAGTTCGCCGGTGACGACGTGGCCGAGCTGGGTGGCGCTGTCGCCGCCGTCCGGTTGGTCGAGGCGGATGGTTTGGGCGTTCATGCCTGGGCTCCTTGTTTCTTGCTGATGATTTTCTTCCACAGACCGACCAGGCCCTGCGGCAGCAGCAGCGTGACGACGATGAACAGCAGGCCGAGGAAGAACAGCCAGTATTCGGGGAAGCTGACGGTAAACCAGCTTTTTGCCAGGTTGACCGCAAAAGCGCCGATGACCGGGCCGATCAGCGTGCCGCGCCCGCCGACCGCAACCCAGATGGCGATTTCGATGGAGTTGGCCGGGCTCATTTCGGACGGATTGATGATGCCGACCTGCGGCACATAGAGCGCGCCGGCGATGCCGCACAGTACGGCGGAAATCACCCAGATCGTCAGCTTGTACCAGAGCGGGTTGTAGCCGATGAACATGACGCGGCTTTCGGCATCGCGGATCGCCGTCAGCACGCGGCCGAACTTGGATTTGACCAGCCAGGCAGAAAAGACCAGCGTCGCGGCGAGCGCGATGGCGGTCAGGGCGAACAGCATCAGCCGGGTTTCCGGGGCGGTGATCGGCACGTCGAGCACGCGCTTGAAGTCGGTGAAGCCGTTGTTGCCGCCGAAGCCGGTTTCGTTGCGGAAGAACAGCAGCATCGCGGCGTAGGTCAGCGCCTGGGTGATGATCGAGAAATAGACGCCCTTGATCCGCGAGCGGAAGGCGAAGTAGCCGAAGACGAAGGCGACCACCGCCGGCACCGCCATGACCAGGAAGGCGGCCCAGCCGAAGCTGTCGCTGCCGAGCCAGAACCACGGCAGCTCCTTCCAGTCGAGGAAGACCATGAAGTCGGGCAGATCGCTCTGGTAGCTGCCGTCGCGGCCGATCTGGCGCATCAGGTACATGCCGAAGGCGTAGCCGCCGAGGGCGAAGAACAGCCCGTGGCCGAGCGACAGGATGCCGCCGTAGCCCCAGATCAGGTCCATCGCCACGGCGACCAGCGCGTAGCACATGATCTTGCCGATCAGCGTGATGGCGTAGGCCGAGACATGGAAAACGCTGTCCGGCGGCACCATCAGGTTGAGCACCGGGACGACGATCAGGGCGAGGGCGAGAAAGATACCCAGCGCGATCCAGGCCTTGCGGTCGAGGGCGGCGAAGAAGCGCAGCGTCAGCGGCACGCGGCCGGTGGCGGGCAGGGGAAGCACGGAAGAAGTGGCAGACATGCGTCGCTCCTTACTGGTCGGCAAAGCGGCCCTTGAGGGCAAAGATGCCCTGCGGACGCTTCTGGATGAAGATGATGATGGCGACGAGGATGGCGATCTTGGCGATCACCGCACCGGCCCAGCCTTCGAGCAGCTTGCTGAAGATGCCCAGGCCGAGCGCCGCCCAGACCGCGCCGGCGAGTTGCCCGACGCCGCCGACAACGACGACCATGAAGGAATCGACGATGTAGCCCTGGCCCATGTCCGGGCCAACGTTGGAGATTTGCGACAGGGCCACGCCGCCGAGTCCGGCGATGCCGGCACCCAGCGCAAAGGCCATGGTGTCGATGCGCGACGTCGGTACGCCGACGCAGCCGGCCATCGGGCGGTTCTGGGTGACGGCGCGGACGAACATGCCGAGCCGGGTCTTGTTCATCAGGACCCAGACCAGGAACAGTACAAACAGCGCGAAGCCGATGATGATCACGCGGTTCCACGGCAGGATCAGGTTGGGCAGCAGTTCGACGCCGCCGGACATCCAGCTTGGATTGGAGACTTCGACGTTCTGCGCGCCGAAGATCACCCGCGCCGACTGGATCAGCACCAGCGACAGGCCCCAGGTGGCGAGCAGGGTTTCCAGCGTGCGCCCGTACAGCCAGCGGATCACCGTGCGTTCCATCAGCACGCCGACGGCGGCGGCGGTGAAGAAGGCGACCGGGATCGCCGCCGGCAGGTACCAGTCGATCCACTCCGGCAGGTAGCTGCGGAACAGGCTCTGCATCACGTAGGCGGTGTAGGCGCCGACCATCAGCAGTTCGCCGTGCGCCATGTTGATGATGCCCATGACGCCGTAGGTGATGGCCAGGCCGAGTGCGGCCAGCAGCAGGATGGAGCCAAGCGACAGGCCGGAGAAGATGCCGGCCAGCGTGTCGCCCCAGGCCAGTGTGCGTTCGATCGATTTCATCGCCTGGACGGCGGCGTCGCGTACCATCGCGTCGGCCTCGATGCTCGGGTCGGTCAGCGGCAGCAGCAGGCCGCGCACGGCTGGCGAGGCGGCAGCGGCCAGCGCATTGACGGCGGCCAGGCGGACCGCCGGGTCGGTGTCGCCGAGCGTGGCCTGGGCATGGGCGAGAACCAGTAGTGGCTTGATCGCCGCATCCTGTTCCTGATCGCGGGCCCGTGCCAGGATTTCGGCCATGCCGCTGCTGACGTTGGTCTGCAGTTCGCCGGCGGCTTTCAGGCGGACTTCGCGGTCGCTGTCGAACAGGCGCAGCGCCGCCAGTGCATTGGCCAATTCACCGCGCAAACGGTTGTTGACCGTAACCGACTCGGCGTCCTCCGGCATCTCGGCCTCGGCGCCGCTGATGGCATCGCGGGCAAGCTCGCCATCGAACAGGAAGACCTGTTCGCCCGCCAGGAACAGGCTTTCATCGGCCATCGCCTGCAGGATGCGGGCGGCTTCCGGATCGGCCGTCAGCGCCAGTTTCTGGATGGCCTCAATCTTGTCGGTATTGTCGTCGGCCGCCAGCTGGCGAACCAGCGTCGGGTCGGGGGCGGCCAGCGCGCTCAGCGTGCTGGCGCAGAGCAGGAATGTCAGTAAGGTTTTTTTCATGGGGTCCGTCCGCAATTTGTGCAGTGCAGCGACAGATTACGGAGCGGACCCCATGCGGGGAATACGACGAATTGCGTAGGTGCCGCCAGGCCTTGCCCGGCGGCGGTTTCAGTGTGCGCGGCCGGGCTGGACGAACTTGATCCACAGGTGATGCACGCCAACCAGCAGCAAACCGACGACGATGCCGATGGCGATGTCGGCCAGCATGCCGATTGCCCAGTGACCGAGGTCAAGGTGTACCAGGTGGCCGAGGATGCCACCGGCGACGGCGAACATCGCCACCATGCCGATCGGACCGAGGACCTTCAGGATGACCGGCGCCGCATTGGCCATGCCGATACCCAGGCGCTGGCGGAAACCGCTGGCCGAACGGGCCAGCGCCAGGCCCATGTCGTCGAGGCGGATGATCAGGCCGATCAGCCCGTAGACGCCGATGGTCATCAGCGTGCCGACCAGTACCAGCACGGCGACCTTGTAGCCGAGCGGGGCATCGCCCGAAGCAGCGAGTGCGATGACCAGCATTTCGAAGCTGAGCACCATGTCTGTCTTGATCGCGCCCCTGACCTTTTCGTCCTCGGTCAACGGGATTTCCACTTCGCCGCTCATCTGCTCGTCGTGAAAGTACTCCATCAGGCCTTCGCCACCTTCGTAAGCCAGGTAGAGCGCGCCGAGGGCGAGCGCGACGGTGATCGCTACCGGGGCAAAATAGCCGACGACGAGCAGGGCGGTGCCGAGCCACAGCTTGTTCAGCGCGCTGCCCTTGGTGATGCGCCACAAGGCAGGCAATTCGCGGTTCGGTGACACCCCGGCGACCTGACCGGCGCCGACGGCCAGGTCGTCGCCGGCCACGCCGGCGGTCTTGACTGCGGCCTTGCCGGTGAGCGCTGCGATGTCGTCTGTCGCGGCAGCAAGCTTGACGCTCTGGGCGGCCAGATCGTCGGCGGCCGAAGCGGCGAGTTTTGAAACGTCGCGCAACAGCGCGAAAAATGCCGAGCTTGCCATGCGGGTATCCGTGTGGAAAAAAAGCGCAGTATACCGGCGCATTTCCTTGCCGCGGGGCTGGCATCTGCGGTCTGGTCGGGTTAAAAGGAGGGATCGCCAATGTGCAAGGAGTGCTGTCTTGGAAGAATGTCTGCAAGCGATCGAAATCGAGTACGGCGCCACGCCGCGCTACTCGGTGATCTGGCTGCACGGCCTGGGTGCCGACGGCTCGGATTTCGTGCCGGTGGTGCCGGAACTGGGCCTGCCGGAAACCGCCGGTGTCCGTTTTATTTTCCCGCACGCGCCGGAAATGCCGGTGACCTGCAACGGCGGCTATGTCATGCCGGCCTGGTACGACATCATTTCGCTGGCGCCGACGACGCGCCAGATCGATGAAGCCGGCCTGCTGCGTTCGCGTGCTGCCGTGCGGGCGCTGGTGGCGCGGGAAAACGGACGCGGCATTCCCTGTTCCCGGATATTCCTCGCCGGGTTTTCACAGGGCGGCGCCGTCGTCTACACCAGCGCGCTGACGCATCCGGAAGCCCTGGCCGGGGTCATCGCGCTGTCGACTTACATTCCCTCGACGGCGCTGATCCAGCGCGAGGCGACGCCGGCCAACCGGCAGCTACCGGTGTTTGCCGCGCACGGCAGCGAGGACGACGTGGTGTCGCCGGCACTGGGGCGCCAGGCCAGGGATTTCCTGCTTGCCGAGGGCTATCCGCTGGTCTGGCAGGAGTATCCGATGCCGCATACCGTCTGCCTGGAAGAAGTGCAGGCCATCGGCGACTGGCTGTCCGGGCGTCTGGCGTGAGCGCGCCAGCCGTCAGCCGTGACGACCTGGCCGCGGAGTTGCCGCTGTATCCCGGCTTGCCGCTGGCGCAGATCACCCTGGTGCTTACCGAGGCCGACCTGGCCGCCGCCGGGCAATCCCTGCTGGCGGCCGACGCCATCGGCTTCGACAGCGAATCCAAGCCGACCTTCCGCAAGGGCGAGGTGTCGACCGGCCCGCACCTGATCCAGCTGGCGACCGACGACCATGCCTGGCTGTTTCCGGTAAGCAACGCGGCCGCTCATCCCTTGCTGCGCAGCGTTCTCGAAGCACCGGGCCTGCTCAAGGTCGGCTTCGGGCTGGGCAACGACCGCAGCGTGCTCAAGGCACGTCTGGGCATCACCCCGCAAAACCTGCTCGACCTCGGCGAAACCCTGCGCGGGCCAGCGCATCACGGCACCGTCGGAGCCAAGGTGGCGGTGGCGCATTTCTTCGGTCAACGCCTGCAAAAGTCGAAAAAGACCGGCACCAGCAACTGGGCCGCCCGCCAACTGAGCGAACGCCAGTTGCTCTACGCCGCCAACGACGCCCATGTGGCGCTGCTGTTGTACCGCGCTTGGCTGAAGACCCGTCAGCCGGGCGGCTGATTTTTTCGCCCACCCCCACCC
>NZ_MTHD01000008.1 GCF_001956855.1 Azonexus hydrophilus
CCCCGGAACCTGCCGCGCCCACCCCCGCGCCCTGCGAACGACCGATGTTGCGGTCGACCCCAATATTTCGAGGAAAACCATCATGCAAGACAAGGACGGATTCATCTGGCTCGACGGCCAGTGGTTGCCCTGGCGCGACGCCAAGGTGCACGTGCTCACCCATACCCTGCATTACGGCTACGGCTGCTTCGAAGGCCTGCGCGCCTACGCGACGCCGGCCGGCCCGGCGATCTTTCGCCTCGACGAACACCTGAAACGGCTTGAGGATTCGGCGCACATCCTGGCGATCGAGATGCCCTTCGACCGCGCCGCGCTGACCGAAGCCTGCCGCCAGGCGGTTGCCCGCAATGGCCTGGCCAGCGGCTACATCCGGCCACTGGTCTTTCTCGGCGCCGAAAAGATCGGCGTCGATCCGGCCGGCGCGGCAACGCACGTCATGGTCGCCGCCTGGGACTGGGGTGCCTATCTCGGCCAGTCAGCGCTGGACAACGGCATCCGTGTGCGCGTCTCGTCGTACGCGCGGCACCATCCGAACGTGCAGATGTGCCGGGCCAAGGCGATCTCGATGTATGCCAATTCCATCCTCGCCGTGCGCGAGGCGCGGCGAGACGGCTACGACGAGGCGCTGCTGCTCGATACCGAAGGCTATATCGCCGAGGGTTCGAGCGAAAACCTGTTCCTGGTCCGCGATGGCGAACTGCTGCAGCCGGAAACGACGTCGGCACTCGACGGCATCACCCGGCGCACGGTGTGCACGCTGGCCGGCGAACTCGGCCTGCCGGTGCGCAGCAAGCGCATCACCCGCGACGAGCTGTACTGCGCCGATGAGGTCTTCCTGACCGGCACCGCCGCCGAAATCACCCCGGTGATCGAGGTCGACCGCAGAAGAATCGGCAACGGCCGACCCGGCCCGCTGACCCGCCAACTGCAGCAGGCCTTCTTCGCCTGCGTGCGCGGCGAGGATGCGCGCCACGCGGACTGGCTGACGCTGGCAAAAAACCACTAATTCACATGTCATTAAAACAATATACTAGCGGCTGAATTCCTTCATGGAGCAATCATGGGTAACCTTCTCATCAGCGTGCCTGACATCGCTGACAGCGATCTCATCTACAGCGAACACGAAACTCGACAGATTCTCAAATTCTTCTGGCCGGAAGAGAGCGCGTTTATCGATGGGGCGAGCATTGACAATCCCACCCGGCGCCTGGCGCAAACTGCGCTGATCGCCGCAATCGACGGTTCTTATGCACAGGGTTTCATTGACGTGTTGTTACGCAGCCTTACCCATCCCGCAAAGGGACTGGGCCCGTTGGCAAAACGCCTGGCGCAACGCTACACACGTCACTGGTGGCAACACGCCCAGCGAGAAGATCTGGAAGATGTGCGGATTTATGAAAGTGTTCGCAATGGAATCGCCAGAGCACTCAAATCGCGCCTGATCGGCATCAAAAACGGGGTTGCCATCAAACGCGGCATATCTCCCTTTCATGTTCAAGTGCAATTAGTCAGCAACATTCTCTGGTCCTGAAAACATGAGAGCAAAACGCTGGGCAATCGGAGGGCTTGGCCTCGTTCTAGCTATTGCAGTCGGCTTGTACGGCTGGTTTGTCCTCGAAACCAGGAAACACTCGCCACTATTTCTGTTGTCCTGCATGGAGGCAGAGCCGGCATTGCTTGCCTGGACCTGCAAACAGGTACTGGTGCACGACAGCCTGCGGCCGGATCAGGTTGCCCAGCTCAATCGGGAAGGCGGTGCTTTGTACCCAGTACTGTCGAAGGATTTGGCAACGGCAGAGGAAATGCTTGTCCTGTTCATTTCCCGGGGGGTAGATATCAATGCGGGCAATGAATCCGTCAGGAACTGGAGCGCCTTGTACTCGACAATCGGCAGCAGCGATATCGCCCGCACAAAAATGCTGCTCCGGCACGGCGCACGGGCAGACGTACGGGACGTGGAAGGAATGACGCCGCTGGATTCTGCACGCAGATTGCAGCAAAAATATCCGAACGAGACAGATCGGCTGGAAATCATACAAATATTGGAAGATTCACTCAGCCCCTGATTGCCACACCAACTACCTGAATCGGTGTGAAGCTTCAGACGGCGGCGCCCATCGTCGCCAGGTGGTCGAACAGCGCGCGCGCCGCCGGGCCGAGGGCGGCGCGTTCGCGGACGCACAGCTGGAGGTCGCGCGGCGCCCAGGGGTCGGCGATTTCCACCGTTTTCAGGCGGTCGACCGCAGAAACCGACGAGCGCGGGACCATGCCGATGCCGACGCCGGCGGCGACCATGCGGCAGACGGCGGCGAAGCTGCGCACCTGGATGCGCACGTCGAGCCGGCCACCGAGGCGCGCCGCGTGGTTCATCATGAAGGTGTGGATGGCGCTGCCGGCGTGCAGACAGACGAAGGCTTCCGTCAGCACGTCGGCGAAGGCGATCTCGGTTTTTTGCGCCAGCGGGTGGTCGACCGCAACAATCAGCACCAGCCGGTCGCGCCGGTATGGCGTCACTTCCAGGCCACCGAAATCCCCCTCGGCGGCGACGACGCCGATATCGACCTGGCCGGCCGCGACCGCGCCGACGATCGCCGGGCTCGGCTGTTCTTCCAGGCTGACGCGGATCTGCGGGTGCTCGCGCAGGAAGTCGCCGAGGTCTTCCGGCAGGAAGCAGTTGATCGCGTTGGTGTTGGCGAACACCGTCACCTGGGTGTTCAGGCCGCTGGCGTAAGGGGCGAGGTCGGCGTGCATCTGTTCGAGCTGGGCGAATACCTGGCGGGCGTGGCGGAGCAGCGATTCGCCGGCGACCGTCGGCGTCAGGCCGCGTGCGTGGCGTTCGAACAGGGCCACGCCAAGGCTCGCCTCGAGCTGCGTCAGACGATGGCTGGCCGACGACGGCGCGAGGTGAACGCGCTCGGCGGCACGCGTCAGGGCGCCGCTGTCGGCAATTGCGGCGACGAGCCGGAGGTCGGGAAGGTCGTAATGCATGGTTTCGCCTGTATCGAATGCTCGCTTGCGATAATACCAATTGCCGGCAGCGCCGTCCGGGCGTTCAATCGCAGCCCTGACCTTCATTGTTGATTCGCCTTGTCGCCAACCACCGCCCCCGCCGACGCTTCCCGCCGCATCACGCTGGCGCTGTCGCTTGCCGGTTTTTCCTGTTTCATGCTGCTCTACGGCACGCAGCCGTTGCTGCCGCAGCTCGCCGACACCTTCGCCATCGGCCCGGGCACGGCCAGCCTCAGCGTCACCGCCGGCACCGGCCTGATGGCGCTGCTGCTGATCCCGCTCAGCCTGCTGACCGACCGTTACGGCCGCGAACGCCTGATGCGCTACGGCCTGCTCGGCGCGGCCGCCTTCTCGCTGGCTTCGGCCTGGGCGCCGGATTTCTGGCTGCTGGTGCTGGCCCGCGCCGGCCTCGGCCTGTGCATCGCCGGTGTGCCGGCGGCGGCAATGGCGCACCTCGGCGAAGAACTGCCGATGGCCGAAAGGGCCCGGGCGATGGGCCTGTACATCGGCGCCAACGCGCTTGGCGGCATGGCCGGCCGCCTGCTCGCCGCCAGCGTCAGCGACTGGACCGGCTCCTGGCACTACGGGCTGGCCGCCGTCAGCCTGCTCGGCCTGGTCGTCGCCATTGCCTTCTGGCGCCTGCTGCCGCCGGCCGTACACTTCGAAGCGCGTTCGCTGCAACCACGCCAGCTGTTCGCCGACGTTCGCCGCATCTACGCCGACCCCGGCCTGCCCTGGCTGTTCTGCGTCGCCTTCCTCGGCATGGGTACGCTGGTCGGCCTCTACAACTACCTGCCTTTCCTCCTTGGCGCGGCGCCCTACGGGCTCGGGCCGGCGGCGATCGGCAGCATCTTCCTGCTCTACGCGATCGGCAGCTATTCGTCGGCCTGGGCCGGCCAGCAGGTCGCCCGCCGCGGCCGCCAGCGCATCCTGCTGGCGATGGCGCTGCTGCTGACCGCCGGCATCGCGGTGACGCTGGCGCCGCCGCTGTGGCTGATCGTCAGCGGCCTGGCGGTGTACACCTTCGGCTTCTTCGCCGTGCATTCGGTCGCCAGCGCCTGGGTCGGCCACCGCGCCGGGCCGCGCCGCGGCCTCGTCTCGGCGCTCTACCTGGCGAGCTACTACCTCGGCGGCAGCGTCATCGGCACCGCTACCGGCTGGGCCTGGAGCCATGCCGGCTGGCCCGGCGTGATCGCGGCGATGCTCGCCTGCGGCCTGGCAGTGACCGGCATCGCCTGGCGTCTGCGCCGGCTGGCCACCGACTGAGCAGGCAACATGGAAAAAGCGAATTCCTGGGGCATCCTGCTGGCGCTGACCGCCGCGCTCGGTTTCTCGATGAAGGCCATCTTCATCAAGCTCGCCTATCCCTACGGCGTCGATGCGATCACGCTGCTGGCGCTGCGCATGGCTTTCGCGCTGCCGGCCTTCCTCTGGGTCGGGCTGGCCCGGCGACACCCGGACGCCGCCCTGAGCGCCGGGGACTGGGCGCGCGTCGGCATCCTCGGCTGCCTTGGCTACTACGGCGCCAGCCTCCTCGATTTCATGGGCCTGCAGTACATTTCGGCCGGCCTGGAACGGCTGATCCTGTTCACTTACCCGACGCTGACCATCCTCATCGGCGTGCTTTTCCAGGGCAAGGCCTTCAGCCGCCGCGAACTGGTCGCCATCGTGTTGTGCTACGCCGGCATCGGCTTCGCCTTCGTCCATGATCTCGGGCTCGGCGAGCCGCGCGACGTGCTCATCGGCGGCGCGCTGGTCTTCGCTTCCAGCGTTGCCTACGCGCTCTACCTGTCGGGCAGCGGGCCGATGATCGCGAAACTCGGGGCGATGCGCTTTTCGGCACTGGCGATGCTGGTATCGACCGCCGTCACGCTGCTGCATTTCGGCTTCGCCCAGCCGTTGACCGCAATTCTCCAGCCGCTGCCGGTCTATGGCTGGAGCCTGGCGATGGCGGTGTTCTCGACGGTGATTCCGGTGTTCGCGCTGTCGGCGGCAATCCGCCAGCTCGGCGCCGGCCGCACTTCGCTGTACGGCATGGTCGGACCGATGCTGACCATCGGCTTCGGCTGGTGGCTGCTCGACGAACAGATTTCGATGCCACAGTTGGCCGGCGCTGCGCTGGTCGTCGCCGGGGTCCTCGTCGTCAGCCGAAAATGAGGGCCTGCGGGTTAGAATGACCCGCATGATCGGCATCTTCCTCATCACGCACGGCAGCTACGGCGACACGCTGGTCCAGAATGCCTGCCATATCCTGAACCGGCGACCGGCGCAGCTGACCCAGCTCGGCCTCGTCGCCCAGGATGACCCGCTCGACCTGCTGCCGCTGGCCCGCCAGTTGTGCGCCGCGGTCGACAGCGGCAAGGGCGTGCTGATCCTGAGCGACCTGTTCGGTGCGACACCGGCCAACCTGGCGCTGAAACTGCTGCAACCTGGCCGCGTTGCCGGCCTCGCCGGTGTCAATCTGCCGATGCTGCTGTCGGCATTGACCCACCGCGACAAGGACCTTACAACCCTGCTGACCCGGGCCCGCGATGGCGGCCGGGACGGCATCCTCAACCTGCAGGACCACTGACCCATGCTTACCCGGGAAACCCAGATCATCAACAAACTCGGGCTGCACGCCCGCGCTTCCGCCAAACTCACCCAGCTCGCCGGCAAATTCACGTGCGAGGTGTGGATGAGCAAGGGCACGCGCCGGATCAACGCCAAGAGCATCATGGGCGTAATGATGCTTGCCGCCGGTAAGGGCTCGACCGTCACCATCGAAACCGACGGCAAGGACGAGAACGAAGCCATGACCGCGCTGCTGGCATTGATCGCCGACTACTTCGGCGAGGGAGAATAAGGGCCATGAGCTTTACCCTGCACGGATTGGGCGTTTCCGCCGGCATCGCCATCGGCCGGGCGATGCTGATGTCGCACGCGACGCTGGAAGTGTCACACCTGACGCTGGCGCCACGGCTGGTGGACAAGGAAATTGCCCGCTTCGATGCAGCCATCCTCGCCGTCAAGAGCGAACTGCTGACGATGAAAGAAAACACCGAGCACGCGCCCGCCGAACTCGCCGCTTTCATCGACATCCACACGATGTTCCTGGAGGACCCTGAACTCGCCGAAAAACCGCGCGAGATCATCCGCGAACGCCGCTGCAACGCGGAATGGGCACTGGTCCAGCAGATGGAACACCTGGTGCACCAGTTCGAGCAGTTCGACGATCCCTACCTGCGCGAACGCAAGTACGACGTCGTCCAGGTGGTCGAGCGGGTCATCAAGGAACTGCTCGGCCATCCCGGCCGGGCCTCGCTGAAGGCCGGCAAGCAGACCAAGGAAGAAGCGCTGATCGTCGTCGCCCACGACCTGTCGCCAGCCGACACCATCGCCTTCAAGGATCACCGCTTCGCCTCGTTCATCACCGACGTCGGCGGCGCCACCTCGCACACCGCCATCCTCGCCCGCAGCATGGCGATCCCGGCGGTACTCGGGCTGGAGAACGGCCGCGCGCTGATCCGCGACGGCGAACAATTGATCGTCGACGGCATGCGCGGCGTCGTCATCGTCAATCCGGACGCACGGGTGCTCGAAGAGTACCGGCTGCGCAAGGAACAGATCGAACTCGAGAAGACCAAGCTGCGCCAGTTGAAGAACTCGCCGGCGGTCACGCTCGACGGGATCGACGTTGCGCTCTACGCCAACATCGAGTTGCCCGGCGACGTGCGCGACGCGCTCGACGGTGGCGCCGAAGGCATCGGCCTGTTCCGTACCGAATTCCTGTTCCTCGACCGCGGCGACATGCCCGACGAGCAGGAGCAGTACGAAGCCTACAAGAAGGTGGTCAAGGGCATGGGTGGCCGGCCGGTCACCATCCGCACCTTCGACCTCGGCAACGACAAGGACCTGCGCCCGGACAACAACGCCAACGACCGCGTCAAGACCAACCCGGCGCTCGGCCGGCGGGCGATCCGCCTGTCGCTGTCCGAGCCGAAGATGTTCCAGACGCAGTTGCGCGCCATTCTGCGCGCGTCGAAGCACGGCCCGATCAAGCTGCTGATCCCGATGCTGGCGCACGCGCACGAGATCGACCAGACGCTGGCCGCGCTGGAACAGGCCAAATCCAGCCTGCGCGGCGAGAAGGTAGCCTTCGACGAAAACATCCAGGTCGGCGGCATGATCGAGATTCCGGCGGCCGCGCTGGCTGTCGGCATCTTCCTGCGCCGGCTCAACTTCCTGTCGATCGGCACCAACGACCTGATCCAGTACACGCTGGCCATCGACCGCTCAGACGAACAGGTCGCCAACCTTTACGACCCGCTGCACCCGGCGGTGCTGATGCTGCTGGCGCACACCATTTCCAGCGCCGAGAAAGCCGGCATTCCAGTCTCGGTCTGTGGCGAAACTGCCGGCGACCCCAAGCTGACCCGCCTGCTGCTCGGCATGGGCCTGCGCACTTTCTCGATGCACCCCTCGCAGGTGCTCAAGGTAAAAAGCCGGATTCTGAAGTCGGATGTTTCCGAGCTCGCCCCCAACGTGCGCAAGATGCTGCGCCTCGACGAACCGGCCAAGCTGCGCGAAGCGCTGGAAAAGCTGAACGGCTGAAAACCTGCGGTCGACCACGGGAATTGATGAAAAATCCCGATTGACCGCAGGGTGCGACGATTTGCCACATTCCCGAAGCACAAGGCCTTGCGGACAATCCGCCCTTTGTAAAAAGACAAAGGGGTTTTGCATGACCTACCGTATCCGGCCGCTGGCCGTCGCCATTGGCATCGCTTTTTCTGTACCCGGCTGGGCGCAGACCATGGACGAAATTGTTGTCAGCGCAGAGCGCGACAAGACGGCAGGCAGCACGACCCAACTCGATGCCGCTACCCTGCGCCAGAACGGCACCCGCAACAGCGACGTCGCCAGCCTGCTGCAGGATGTTCCCGGCGTCAGCTTCTACGGTGCCGGCGCCGTCTCCAGCCTGCCGGCGATCCACGGTCTGGCCGACGACCGCCTGCGGGTCAAGATCGACGGCATGGACCTGATCGCCGCCTGCCCCAACCACATGAATCCGGCGCTTTCCTACCTCGACCCGAGCCAGGTCGGCGCACTCACTGTCTATGCGGGCATCAGCCCGGTCAGCGTCGGTGGCGACAGCATCGGCGGCAGCATCGTCGCCGAAACCCGCGCACCCGAGTTCGCGACACTAGGCGAGCGCCTGGTCAAGGGCGAGGTCGGTGCCTTCTACCGCAGCAACAACCAGGCGCACGGTGTCAACGCCAGTGCCACGGCCGCCAGCGAAAACATCAGCCTGACCTACACCGGCGCCTACAGCGAGGCCGACAACTACACCGCCGGCAGGAATTTCAAGAACTATACGAACACCGGCCGCGCCGGTCACCGCCTCGACCGCGACGAAGTTGGCTCGAGCAGCTATGAAACAAGCAACCACACACTCGGCCTGGCAGTTAGGAACGCCAACCACCTCTTCGAGGTCAAGCTCGGCTATCAGGACATGCCGGAACAGCTCTACCCGAATCAACGCATGGACCTGCTCGACAACGAACAGAAGCGCATCAACCTGCGCTGGCAGGGTGAATACGACTGGGGCAAGCTGGAAGCCCGGGCCTACCACGAGACCGTCGACCATTTCATGGACTTCGGCGGCGACAAGCGCTGGTGGTATGGTGCGGCCTCGCTCGGCAACAACGGGGCTGATCCGATCAACTGCGGCGCAATGAGCGCCACCTGCGCGTACGGCATGCCGATGCTGACCGAAAGCAAAACCACCGGCGCCAGCCTGAAGGCCGACGTCAAACTCAGCCAGCGGGACTTGCTGCGTGTCGGCGGCGAACTGCAACAGTATCGCCTGGACGACTGGTGGCCGGCTTCCGGCAGCATGATGTTCCCCGGCACATTCGTGAACATCAACGACGGCGAACGCGATCGCAAGGCACTGTTTGCAGAATGGGAAAGCCAGCTGAATACGCAATGGACAAGCTTGCTCGGCTTGCGCTACGAGCGCGTCACCATGGATGCCGGCAATGTTCATGGATACAAGACAGATATCACGACCTTGCCAACGATCGGCACCGATGTCGGCGGCCAGATTGCCGACAGCAATGCCTTCAATGCGCGTGACCGCTCCCGCGACGACAACAACTGGGATCTGACTGCGCTCGCCCGTTACAACGCCAACGCCGGCCTCGATATCGAATTCGGCTTCGCCCGCAAGACCCGTTCGCCCGGCCTCTACGAAGCCTATCCGTGGTCGACCTGGAGCATGGCGGCAGTAATGAACAACTATGTCGGCGATGGCAACGGCTATGTCGGCAATCCCGACCTGAAGCCGGAAAAGGCACACACGCTGTCTGCCAGCTTTGACTGGCACGCCGCAGATCGTAATTGGGAATTCAAGGCCACGCCGTATTACACCCACGTCACCGACTATATCGACGCCGTGCAGTGGAATGCAGCGACAAACAGCGCCAGAACGACCCTGTTACGGAACCAGTTCACCGTTTTGCGCTACACCAACCAGTCGGCCCGCCTCTATGGCCTCGACCTTTCGGGCAAGATGCCGTTGGCTGCAACAGGCTTTGGCGAACTGGGCATGAAGGGCGTTCTCAGCTACACCCGCGGTAAAAACCGCGACACTGGCGATGACCTGTACAACATCATGCCACTCAACGCCAAACTGACGCTGACACAGAAACGTGGAAACTGGGACAACGCACTGGAAGTGATCGGCGTGGCAGCCAAGAACAAGGTTTCCGACATGCGTAATGAAACCAAGACGTCCGGATACGGGCTGGTCAATCTGCGACTCAGCCACAGCTGGAAGCAGATCCGGCTGGATTTCGGTATCGAGAACCTGTTTGACCGTTACTACGAAATGCCGCTGGGCGGCGCCTACCTCGGCCAGGGTCGGACGATGTCGATCAATCCGGCGACCACCGATGGCATGATCGGCTGGGGCAATCCGGTACCGGGCATGGGTCGTTCGCTGTATGCCGGCATCAATGTCAAGTTCTGAACCCGTCAGTTGAAGCAAGCGCCCCGGTCAATCCCGACCGGGGCTTTTGGCGTTTGTGGAGGAGCAAAAAATGGCCTTTTTCACGGTCGACCGCAACAAAGCGGAAAATTCGAGAAAACCCCGTCTGCTCGACTGCGGCGAGCGCCTCTACGATGCCGGCAGCGAAGGTCTGGCCTGGCGCCTGCAACGCGGCGTGATCCGCCTCGATAGCCCGCACGCGAACGGCGAACGCTTCGCCAGCCTGGCCATCGCCGGCGACATCGTCGGTTGCGAAACGCTGCTGTTCGGCGCCTACACCTTTTCCGCCAGCGCGCTGACCGGCTGTGAACTGGCCCCATGGCCGGAAGGCGAACCGGCGCTCGCCGGCGAAAGCCTGCTGGCCTCGCTGGCACGGGCCCAGCAACGGGCCGGCGAAATCGTCGCACTGCGCGGCGGTCAGGCGGCCGAGCGGGTGCTTGGCCTGATCCGGCTGCTGGTCGACCAGAACGGCCAGGTCATCCTGCCGATGCGCCAGGACATCGCCGAGATCACCGACCTGCGCTTCGAAACCATCTCGCGCATCATCAAGCAGCTGGAACGCAGCGGCATCCTGAACCCGGCTCGCGTCGCCGGCGTGCATGCGACACGCAGCTTCCACTACGCCGGACCGAACTGAACAGACAAAGGAAAAGGGAATCCGGAATTGACGACGGGGACCGAAGTCCCCGCCGGCTATCTTTGGTAACAAGGCTCTAGCAGCCCCGGCTAACCGTTTTTAGGCGGCAATAGCGAATTGCTCATCATTGGCAATTATGGATTTGCTTCATTAACGTCGATCGCCTGACGAGTTGCCTGCGCACCTTTGCCCGCCCTGTCGAAACCAGTACACCCCCATCCAAACGCACTGCAACCAATGCCCTTGGGTGGAGGTGAGGGGAATCGAACCCCTGTCCAGAACGCCTCCAGATTGCCGGAATTACAACCATGCTCTGGATTATGGGGGCGGGGGGATGCTTTTTCAAGCCATCCGCACAAATTGGGCTAACGGCCGCACCAGCCGAGGAAACGGGAAAAGCCGTGGATGCCCCGCAGATCTTCAGAAGCGGCGTAGGTTGAGCGGACGCGCCGGGTTGTGCCGTCGAACATGACATTGAAGCGCGCCGGCTCGTTCCAGTCGTTGCAGTAGCGCCATTCCCAGACCAGTTCGTCGCGTGCCTTGTAATAGATGGTCCAGTGCGGCACCGGCGGACCTAGCAGGCGCAGCACTTCTTCCTCGCTCATCTGAGGCTGGATTTTTGCGAATTGTTCGCCAGCCAGAACATTTTGCCGGGCGATGATCCGGCCGCTCGCATCGCTGCGCACGAACCAGGTACGGTAGCCTTGCGGCCCTTCCGGATAAACCAGGGTTTCGCCGCCGTCCGCATCGTGCCAGCGCATCACCGGCTGGCCCATGCGCTGCTCGATGTCGGCGATGCCGAGATTGGCTGACGCCAGATCGCCACCCGTCGCACAAGCTGCCAGCAAGATTGCCGTCAGGAGGTACGCGGCGGCGCGCAAGGGATCAGGCCTCTTGGGCGGCGCTCAGCAGGCGCTCGCAGTAGCGGGCGATCAGGTCAACTTCGAGATTGACCTTACTGCCCGGCTGCAGGCGATTCAGCGTGGTGTTTTCGAGCGTGTGCGGGATCAGGTTGATGGTGAAGTCGGTGCCCTTGACTTCATTGGTCGTCAGGCTGGTGCCGTCGACGACGATCGAACCCTTGCGCGCGATGAATTTGGCGATTTCCTCCGGCGCCCGGATTTCGAGCAGGCGGTTGTCGCCGACTGCATCGAAGCGCAGGACTTCACCAACACCGTCGACATGTCCGGAAACCAGGTGGCCGCCGATGACATCGTTCAGACGCAGCGCCTTTTCCAGGTTGACCGGGCCGGGCGCGTCGAGACCGACGGTGCAGGAAAGGGTTTCCGGCGATACGTCGACCATGAAACAGCCACCCTCGGTGGCAACCACCGTCAGGCAGACACCGTTATGGGCGATGGAGTCACCGAGCGCGACATCCCCGATGTTCAGCTTGCCGGCGTCGACAGTCAGCCGGTAACCGACTTCGCGCGGTGTGAGTTGCGTGATGCGGCCAACCGCCGCGACGATTCCTGAGAACATGGCAGATCCGTTGTACGAAAAGCGGGGACTTTATCACGTCGACCGCAGCAAACCATGGTTCAGAGGCCGGTTTCAATTCCGTGCTTTTTCGCCACGGTCATGTAGAGCTGGCGGGCGGAAGCAACCTTGGGGCTCTTGCGATCCTTGCGCTGGGCCCGCTGCAGGTAATCGAATGCACGTTCGGCAAGCGCCGGATTCCAGCCCTTCTGGTCCATCAGCGTGTAGATGGCCTTGGCGGCATTGACCAGGAACTGCAGATTCGGCACCTGATCGGCGGCCTGTATCAGCAATTGCACAGAACCCTCGAAATCACCGGCACGAGCCGCCAGAACGCCCTTGTTGTTGAGATCGACAATCTCCCGACCAACCTGTTCGAGCAGGACCTTGCCGGCATCCGACTGACCGGTCTTTTCAAAGACATTGTTGATATGGCCGATCAGATGGCTATCTTCGTGATTCTCCGCGGCTACCTGGCGCATGATCTTCTCGGCTGCTTGCTGCTTGCCGGTGGCGTAACAGGCGTGCGCGAGGTCGATGGCCAGACGCTGCGAGACGCTGCGCCCCTTCGCCGCACCCTCGGATTCGACTTCCTGCTGCAGACTCAGCGCCTGATCGACAAATTGCTGCGCCTTGTCGGTTGCTCCCTCGAATTCCAGACACAGGCTTTCGGTAACCAGTGCCGCGAGTTCTGCCTGCTTGTCACCGCGCAATTCGCGTTTCATGTCGGCAGCGACCTTGCGCGAGGCATCGACATCGCCGCGCTCGACGAGTACGCGCGACAGGTTGGCAAAGTCGTCCACCGTGCGCAGGCTGGACCCCTTGCTGCGCTCGATCACCTTGCCGTAGGCCTTTTCGGCCGCCAGCAGATCCTTGTTGCGGGCAGCCACGTCACCCACCAGGCGCTGACGGACAGTGTTGTGCGGCGAGGCGTCGGCGGCCCGCTGCAGCACCTGCTGGGCGTCCTTGAGACGCCCCTGGGCTTCATGGACGGATGCGAGAAAATCATAGGCCGAAAGATATTCCGGCGCCTCCTGCAGCACTTGCCCGGCCAACTGCTCCGCCTCATCGAGCGCGTTGCGGTCACGCAGCGCCGTCGCCAGACCCATTTTCGCCCAGGGCACGACGCGGCCCTCAAGAACACGCCGGTAAACCTCTTCAGCCTCACCGGTCCGGCCCAACTGGTGCAACAACTCCCCCTTGAAGCGCAGGGCGTCGAACTGATACAGCGGCTGCTGCTGGATCACCCGGTCGCAGGCGGCAATTGCCTCGTGCAATTCGCCGCGTTCGATCTGCTCGTAGATCTTGCGCAGCACATGCTTCTTGTAGATGGCCCGGACCAGTCGGGCCTGCAACTGTTCCGAAGTAAACGGCTTGATCAGGTAGTCGTCAGGCGCCAGCTCGGCCAGTGCCACCACATTGGTATAGCCTCGCTCGCTGGTGATGATCATGTACACCGTGGCCAGCGGAATCAGGTGAGCATGCCGGAGTTCCTCAAGCAGTTGCTGACCGTCACGGCCGTCGTCCAGCACGAAATCCGAGAGGATGATGTCGAAACGGTTAGACTTGACCTGGCGGATCACCTCGGCGGAATTGCCGGCACCATGTACCGCGGTGACGCCAAGCGCGCCCAGCATCAGACGCAGCGAGTCTCGCGCCGGCGAATGACGGTCGACGATCAGGACACGTTTTTTGGTCAGCGACTGGTGAAGAACGAGGAGCATTTCCTCGTTGTCCAGCGCGCCGACACTGTTGGCTGCTTGGCTACTCATTGCCGGCAAATTACTTGAGTTCGTCATGCAGGGCAAGGCAGGCCGGCGCATGCCTGCAGTCAGCCGTGCTAAACCTGTGATTTTTCAGCAACCTGACGTAAAATCGCCGGTCCTTACTGCGCCGCAACATTCCCATCCCGATGCTCTACCCAACCCGTTTCGATGTCATCGTTGTCGGCGGCGGCCACGCCGGTACCGAAGCCGCGCTCGCCGCGGCGCGGGCCGGCGCGAACACGCTGCTGCTGACGCACAACCTCGATACGCTCGGGGCGATGAGCTGCAATCCATCGATTGGCGGTATCGGCAAGGGCCACCTGGTGCGCGAGGTTGATGCGCTGGGCGGCGCGATGGCGGCAGCCACCGACGAGTCCGGCATCCAGTTCCGCATCCTCAACGCGTCGAAAGGCCCGGCCGTGAGGGCGACGCGCGCCCAGGCCGACCGCGTGCTGTACAAGCAGGCGATTCGCTCGCGCCTGGAAAACCAGCCCAATCTGACCATCTTTGCTGAAGCCTGCGACGACCTGATCGTCGAAGGCGACAAGGTCTGTGGCGCCGTCACCCAACTGGGCATCCGCTTTTTGGCCCAATCCGTGGTGTTGACCGCAGGAACCTTCCTCAACGGCAAGATCCACGTCGGGCTGGAGAACTACACCGGCGGGCGCATGGGCGATCCGCCGTCGAATTCGCTGGCGGCTCGCCTGAAAGAGTTGAAGCTGCCACAAGGCCGGCTGAAGACCGGCACGCCACCGCGCCTGGATGGCAAGACCATCGATTTTTCGGTGATGGAAGAACAGCATTCGGACGACCCGATGCCGGTGTTTTCCTTCCTTGGCAGCGCGGCGCAACACCCGCAGCAGTTGCCGTGCTGGATCACCGAAACCAACGAGAAGACGCACGACATCATCCGCAGCGGGCTCGACCGCTCGCCGATGTACACCGGCGTCATCGAAGGCGTCGGCCCGCGCTACTGTCCGTCGATCGAGGACAAGATCCACCGCTTCGCCGACAAGAACCGGCACAACGTCTTCCTCGAACCGGAAGGCCTGACGACGCACGAGATCTACCCGAACGGCGTGTCGACGAGCCTGCCTTTCGACATCCAGCTGGCGCTGGTGCGCTCGATCCGCGGCATGGAAAACGTGCACATCCTGCGCCCCGGCTACGCCATCGAATACGATTTCTACGATCCGCGCGGCCTGAAGGACACGCTGGAATCGAAGGCCATCAACGGCCTGTTCTTCGCCGGCCAGATCAACGGCACCACCGGCTACGAGGAAGCGGCAGCGCAGGGCCTGCTCGCCGGCATCAACGCCGTGCGCTACGTCAAGGGCGAGCCGGGCTGGTGCCCGAAGCGCAACGAGGCCTACCTTGGCGTGCTGGTCGACGACCTGATCACGCGTGGCGTTTCCGACCCGTACCGGATGTTCACCAGCCGCGCCGAATATCGCCTCTCCCTGCGTGAGGACAACGCCGACCTGCGCCTGACCGAACAGGGCAGGGCGCTCGGTCTGGTCGACGATGTCCGCTGGGAAGCTTTCTGCCGCAAACGTGACGCGATCGCCAGCGAACAGGAGCGGCTGAAGTCGACCTGGGTCAATCCGAAGATCACGCCAGTCGAGGACAGCATCCGCGTGCTCGGCAAGGCGATCGACCACGAATACAACCTGTTCGAACTGCTGCGTCGGCCGGAAGTCAGCTATCGCAGCCTGATTTCGCTGGAAATTGACGGTCGACCGCAAGAATTGCCGGAAATTGACGAAGCGGTCATCGAACAACTGGAAATCTCGGCCAAATATCAAGGCTACATCGACCGCCAGGCCGACGAAGTCGCCAAGGCGGCCAGCTACGAGAACACCGTGCTGCCGGCCGATCTCGACTACGTGACGGTCGCCGGCCTGTCCAACGAGGTCCGCCAGAAGCTGCAGCAACACAGGCCGCAGACCATTGGCCAGGCCTCGCGCATCCAGGGTCTGACGCCGGCGGCAATCTCGCTGCTGCTGATCCACCTGAAGCGCTTCAAGCTGTCGCAAGCCGCATGAGCACGATCACACTTGCCTCCGGCCTGAACCAACTCGGCCTCGACCTGCCTGCCGATGCACAGCAGAAGCTGCTCGCCTTCCGCGACCTGCTGCTGAAGTGGAACAAGACCTACAACCTGACCGCGCTGCGCGATCCGGCGCAGGCCATTTCGCACCACCTGCTCGATTCGCTGGCCATCCTGCCGCATGTCGGCGACGGCCCGCTGCTCGATGTCGGTGCCGGCGGCGGTCTGCCCGGCATCCCGCTGGCCATCGTCCGGCCGGCGTTGTCGGTGAGCATGGTCGATACCGTGCAGAAAAAAGCGACTTTCCTGCAGCAGGCGGCAATTGAACTGGGCTTGAAGAATGTTGCGGTCCACCATGCCCGGGTGGAAGAAATGCGCGGACAATACGCGCAGATCAGTTCCCGCGCCTTTGCCGAAATCGGGCTGTTCATCGAACTGACCCGTCACCTGCTGGCCCCCGGCGGCCGCTGGCTGGCGATGAAGGGCGTCCGTCCCGACGATGAAATCGCCGCGCTGCCGGCCGACATCGTCGTCGAAAAAGTCATTCCACTGCACGTACCCGGCCTTGATGCCGAAAGACACCTCATCCTCCTGAAAGCGGGCTCATGAAAGTACTCGCCATTACCAACCAGAAGGGCGGCGTCGGCAAGACGACGACCGCGGTCAACCTCGCCGCCTCGCTCGGCGCCGAAGGCCAGCGTGTGCTGCTGATCGACATGGATCCGCAAGGCAATGCGACGACCGGTGCCGGCATCACCAAGAAGGAAGCGCTGCCGACCGTCTATCAACTGCTGATCGGTGCCGCGACCCTGGTCGAAGTCTGCATCAAGACCGAGTTCGCCTTCGACATCCTGCCCGCCAACCGCGAACTGGCCGGCGCCGAAGTCGAACTGATCGAGCTCGACCGCCGCGAATACCGGCTCAAGGAAGCGCTGGCGCAGAACCACGACGAATACGATTTCGTCCTCATCGACTGCCCGCCGGCACTCAACATGCTGACGGTCAACGCGCTGGTCGCCGCCGACTCGGTACTGATCCCGATGCAGTGCGAGTACTACGCGCTCGAAGGCCTGTCCGACCTCGTCGAGACGCTGCGCAAGGTGCGTCACCACCTGAATTCGCGCCTTGAAGTCGAGGGCCTGCTGCGGACCATGTACAACGGCCAGAGCACGCTCACCCAGCAGGTTTCGAACGAACTCGAAAGCCATTTCGGCGACAAGGTCTACAAGACCATCGTGCCGCGCAACGTCCGACTGGCCGAAGCGCCGTCGTACGGCAAGCCGGTCATCGCCTTTGACAAGAACTCGAAGGGCGCGCTGGCCTACAGCGCGCTCGCCCAGGAAATCCTCGAAAGGACCGCCAAATGAGCAAATTTAAGGGATTGGGACGCGGCCTGGACGCGCTGCTCGCCGGCAGCGATGCGAAACCCGAAGACGAACTGCGCAATCTTCCGGTCGACCGGCTGAAACCCGGAAAATACCAGCCGCGCACGCACATGGACGAAGCTTCGCTGGCCGAACTGGCAAGCTCGATCAAGACCCAGGGCGTGATGCAGCCGATCCTGGTGCGTGCAATCAACAGCACGCCGGGGGCCGAGCGCTATGAAATCGTCGCCGGCGAACGCCGCTGGCGCGCCTCGCAACTGGCCGGCCTGAGCGAAGTACCGGTCTTGGTGCGCAGCATCCCCGATGAACAGGCACTGGCGATGGCGCTGATCGAGAACATCCAGCGCGAAAACCTCAACCCGCTCGAAGAAGCGCAAGGCCTGCAACGCCTGATCGACGAATTCGGCCTGACCCACCAACAGGCCGCCGATGCCGTCGGCCGTTCGCGCCCGGCTGCCTCCAATTTGCTCCGTTTGCTGCAGTTGACCGCAGCAGTCCAGGAATTGCTGGTTACCGGCAAGCTCGACATGGGCCACGCCCGCGCGCTGTTGCCGCTGTCCGGCGCGCAGCAGGTGGCAGTGGCGCAACGCATCGTGCAGAAGGGTCTGTCGGTGCGTGAAGCCGAACAACTGGTTCAGCAGATCGTCAATCCGCCGAAAAAATCTGCCGCCGCGCCAGTCGACCGCGACCTGCTCCGCCTGCAGGAAGAACTTTCCGACAGCGTCGGCGCCGCCGTCGCCATCCGCAGCAACAAGAAGGGGGCCGGCAAGATCACCATCGAATTCGGCAACCTCGACCAGCTCGAAGGCATCCTCGGACGGCTTCGGTAAGCGGCTTCCGGGGATTGCTGCATTGCGGTAAACCCTTAATTTTCATTGACGGTAATTTTTGAAGTCTTGTATCATTTAGGTCTGTGTGGCACAGCCGGTCAACGATTGCATTGCACCATGTTAAAAGCGATATATCTGCAACTAGGTGCAGCAGTGATCACCGCCATCGTGGCCGGTGCAATGGTGGGAACGCGGGGGGTCGTTTCGGTTGGGTTTGCGGCATTGGCCGCGATACTGCCCAACCTTTTCTTTGCCCTCCGGCTGACGATGTTGAAGAATCGCCCGGGTGCATCCTATGCGGCAAGCTTCTTCATCGGTGAGTTCCTGAAAATTGCCGCCACCATCGGAATTCTGGCAATCGCCATCAAGGGATATCCCGCGATGCACTGGCCGAGCTTGCTGATCGGTCTGGCGATTGTCTTGCATGCAGGTTTTTTAGCCTTTTGGAAGAAATGAACATGGCCGCAGGTAGCGCAGCACCGACATCTGGCGAGTACATCGTCCACCACTTGACCCATCTGAATTCCACCGGTCACGCACAAAAATCCGTGATCGACTGGACCGTGATCAATATCGACACGATGTTCTATTCCATCGTGCTCGGTCTGGCCACCGTCTTCGTCCTCTGGCTGGCCGCCCGCAAGGCCACCTCCGGTGTCCCGGGCCGCTTCCAGGCTGCTGTCGAAATCCTGGTCGACATGGTTTCCGAACAGGCCAAGGGCATCATCCACAGCGCCGAATCCCGCAAGTTCGTCTCGCCGCTGGCGCTGACCGTCTTCGTCTGGATCTTCTTCATGAACGCGATGGACCTGCTGCCGGTCGACCTGCTGCCGCGCATTGGCGAAATGTTCGGCATCCATTACCAGCGCGTCGTCGGCACCGCCGACCTGAACGCCGCACTCGGCATGTCGATCGGCGTGCTGCTCGTCTGCATCTACTACAACATCAAGATCAAGGGCCTCGGTGGCTGGATTCACGAACTCTTCACCGCCCCGTTCGGCAGCCACCCGCTGCTCTACCCGATCAACTTCGTCATGCAAATGATCGAATTCGTCGCCAAGACCGTTTCCCACGGCATGCGACTGTTCGGCAACATGTACGCCGGCGAACTGGTGTTCATGCTGATTGCCCTGCTTGGCGGCACCGCTACTGTCTTCGGCTTCGTCGGCCACATCATCGCCGGTTCGATCTGGGCCATCTTCCACATCCTGATCATCACGCTGCAAGCCTTCATCTTCATGATGCTGACGCTGGTATATGTTGGCCAGGCCCACGAAGCACACTGATTTAACTGTAGTATCCCTGTTTTAGCCTTACCTTTTCATTACTTAAACTTAGCAAGGAGTTGTCATGGAACACGTTCTCGGTTTTGTTGCTCTGGCTGCCGGCCTGATCATTGGTCTGGGCGCTATCGGTGCCTGTATCGGTATCGGCCTCATGGGCGGCAAATACATTGAAGCATCGGCTCGCCAGCCGGAGCTGATGAACGCCCTGCAGACCAAGATGTTCCTGCTGGCCGGTCTGATCGATGCCGCCTTCCTGATCGGCGTCGGTATCGCCATGATGTTCGCCTTTGCCAACCCGTTCCAACTGGTCGCAGGTTAATTACTCCTCTTCCGATCAACCCTTTAGAAGAGGACTAACACCGTGAATCTGAACGCAACGTTGTTTGCACAGCTCGTTGTGTTCTTCATTCTGGCGTGGTTCACGATGCAATTCGTGTGGCCGCCCATTGTGAAGGCGCTCGATGAGCGTGCGAAGAAGATCGCGGATGGTCTGGCTGCTGCTGAACGCGGCAAGCAGGATCTCGAACTGGCCACCAAGCGCTCCACGGATGCTCTCCGTGAAGGCAAGGAAAAGGCCGCAGAACTGATCGCCAATGCTGAAAAGCGTGGGGCTCAACTGATTGAAGAAGCCAAGCTGTCCGCCAAAACGGAAGCTGATCGCATCGTAGCCGGTGCGAAGGCCGAAATCGAACAGGAAGCCGTCCGCGCCAAGGAACAGCTGCGCGAACAGGTCTCGGCTCTGGTCGTCAAAGGCGCCGAGCAGATTCTGCGCCGCGAGATCAATGCCCAGGCTCATTCCGACATTCTGGCCACGATCAAACAGGATCTGTAACGCTTATGGCTGAATCCGTCACCATCGCTCGCCCCTACGCCGACGCCGCTTTCATGCTGGCCAAGGAAAGCGGGGCACAGGGCATCTGGTCCCAGCGCCTGCAAAGGCTGGCGCTGATTGCCCAGGACGGGGACATGGCTCAGGTCATGAGCAACCCCCGGCTCTCCGTTGAACAAGTTGCTGAATTGTTCATTTCGCTGTCCGACGACAACGATCCAATTCTCGCCAATTTTGTTCGTACCCTCGCCGAAAACCGGCGTCTCGCACTCCTGCCGGAAGTTTCCCGGCTTTTCGAACTGGCCCGCAGCCAGGAAGAAGGGGTTCAGGAGGCGGTGGTGTATTCCGCATTCCCGATTGACGCAAACCAGGTGGCTGCTCTGTTGCAGCAACTGGAACCCCGTTTCGGAACCCGCCTCACTGCCCGCGTCGAAATCGATGCGAGCCTGATTGGTGGTGTGCGGGTCACCGTCGGTGACCAGATGCTGGATGCTTCAGTCCGCGGCAAACTCGACGCGATGGCCGTGGCACTGAACAACTAGGAGATTTTCATGCAGTTGAATCCTTCCGAAATTTCTGAACTGATCAAGAGCAAGATCCAGAACCTGCAAGGCGCATCGGAAGTGCGCACGCAGGGCACCGTGGTTTCCGTCACTGACGGTATCTGCCGCGTGCATGGCTTGCAGGACGTCATGCAAGGTGAAATGCTGGAATTCCCCGGCAACACCATCGGCATGGCACTCAACCTCGAGCGCGACTCCGTCGGCGCCGTTATCCTCGGCGAATACGAGCACATCTCCGAGGGCGATATCGTCAAGACGACCGGTCGCATTCTGGAAGTGCCGGTCGGCCCGGAACTGCTTGGCCGCGTGGTCAATACCCTTGGTCAGCCGATCGACGGCAAGGGCCCGATCAACGCCAAGCTGACCGACAAGCTGGAAAAGGTCGCTCCGGGCGTTATCTGGCGCAAGTCCGTTTCCCAGCCGGTGCAAACCGGCCTGAAGTGTGTGGACTCCATGGTTCCGGTTGGTCGTGGTCAGCGTGAGCTGATCATTGGCGACCGCCAGACCGGCAAGACCGCCGTTGCCGTTGATGCGATCATCAACCAGAAGGGCACCGGCGTTTTCTGCGTTTATGTTGCTATCGGTCAAAAGGCTTCGACCATTGCCAACGTCGTGCGCAAGCTGGAAGAACACGGCGCGATGGCCAACACCATCGTCGTCGCTGCTTCCGCTTCGGAATCGGCCGCACTGCAGTACCTGGCACCGTACGCCGGCTGCACGATGGGCGAATACTTCCGTGACCGTGGTCAGGACGCACTGATCGTTTATGACGATCTGACCAAGCAGGCCTGGGGCTACCGTCAGGTTTCCCTGCTGCTGCGCCGTCCGCCGGGCCGCGAAGCCTATCCGGGCGACGTGTTCTATCTCCACTCCCGCCTGCTCGAGCGCGCTGCCCGCGTTTCCGAAGAATGGGTCGAGAAGTTCACCAACGGTGAAGTCAAGGGTCAAAGCGGCTCGCTGACGGCACTGCCGGTCATCGAAACCCAGGCAGGTGACGTTTCCGCCTTCGTTCCGACCAACGTGATCTCGATCACCGACGGCCAGATCTTCCTGGAAACCGACCTGTTCAATGCTGGTATCCGTCCCGCGATCAACGCCGGTATCTCGGTGTCCCGCGTCGGTGGCGCTGCCCAGACCAAGCTGATCAAGAAGCTTGGCGGCGGTGTCCGTCTGGCCCTGGCCCAGTACCGCGAACTCGCAGCCTTTGCTCAATTCGCCTCCGACCTCGACGAAGCCACCCGCAAGCAGCTGGAACGTGGCCGTCTGGTGACCGAGCTGATGAAGCAGCCGCAATACGCTCCGATGAGCATCTCCGAAATGGCCGTCACGCTGTACGCAGCTGACAAGGGCTACTTCGATGATGTCGAAGTCAAGCGCGCGCTGGAATGCGAAAAAGCCATGATCAGCTACCTCAAGGCCAATCACGCCGAAGTCATGAACACCATGGAATCGTCGGCTGACCTGAGCGGTGATTCCGAAAAGGCGCTGGCTGCCGGCATCCAGGCTTTCAAGAGCACCTGGGCCTGATCTTAGGAGAACGCCATGCCTAGCGGCAAGGAAATTCGCAACAAGATCAAGAGCGTAGAAAATACGCGCAAGATCACCAAGGCCATGGAGATGGTGGCCGCATCCAAAATGCGCAAGGCGCAGGAACGGATGCGGGCCGCCCGCCCCTACGGCGAGAAGATCCGGCGTGTTGCAGGCAATTTGTCGCACGCATTGACCGAGTACAAGCATCCGTTCCTGGAAAAGCGCGAGCAGAAGGCGATCGGCATCGTTCTTGTCACTTCCGACAAGGGCCTGTGTGGCGGTTTGAACTCCAACGTCCTGCGCCTGGTTCTGGGCAAGATGAAGGAACTCGACAGCCAGAAGATCGGTTTCCAGGCGACCTGCATCGGTAACAAGGGTCTGGGCTTCATGCAGCGAGCCGGCGCGAAGATCGTTTCGCACGTGATCTCGCTGGGTGACACCCCGCACCTGGAAAAGCTGATCGGACCGCTGAAGATCCAGCTCGACGCCTACATGAAGGGCGAAATCGACGCGCTGTACATTGGCTATACCCGTTTCATCAACACGATGAAGCAGGAGCCGGTTTTCGAAAGACTGCTCCCGCTGGCCGACGACGTCGTCAAGACCGATCATCAGCCGGGCTGGGACTATGTCTACGAGCCGGAAGCCCAGCCGGTTATCGACGATCTCTTGCTCCGCTATGTCGAAGCTTTGATTTATCAGGCCGTGGCTGAAAACATGGCCTCCGAGCAATCCGCCCGGATGGTCGCCATGAAGTCTGCTTCCGACAACGCGAAGAACGTTATCGGTGAATTGAAGCTGGTCTATAACAAGGCCCGTCAGGCCGCGATTACCAAGGAACTCTCGGAAATCGTCAGCGGTGCAGCCGCTGTCTGACGCAAGCGCGACGCTTTTAATTATTGGGGATTTGAATATGAGTCAAGGTTCCATCGTTCAGTGTATCGGCGCAGTTGTGGACATCCACTTCCCGCGCGACGCGATGCCGAAGGTCTACGACGCACTCAAGCTGGATGCAGCAGAAGTCAACGGCATGGCCGAAGAAGGCCTGACCTTTGAAGTTCAGCAGCAGCTGGGTGACGGCGTGGTCCGTACCATCGCCATGGGTTCATCCGACGGCCTGCGCCGCGGCATGAAGGTTAACAATACCGGCGCCGGCATCTCCGTGCCGGTCGGCATGGGCACGCTGGGTCGCATCATGGACGTCCTCGGCCGTCCGATCGACGAAGCCGGTCCGATCCAATGTGACGAGCTGCGTGAAATTCACGCCGCCGCACCGAAGTTCGACGAACTGTCGTCGTCCGTTGATCTGCTCGAAACCGGCATCAAGGTTATCGATCTGATCTGCCCGTTTGCCAAGGGCGGCAAGGTCGGCCTGTTCGGCGGCGCCGGCGTCGGCAAGACCGTCAACATGATGGAGCTGATCAACAACATCGCCAAGCAACACTCGGGTTTGTCCGTGTTTGCCGGTGTTGGTGAGCGTACCCGCGAAGGTAACGACTTCTATCACGAAATGAAGGACTCCAACGTTCTCGACAAGGTCGCGATGGTGTTCGGTCAGATGAACGAACCGCCGGGCAACCGTCTGCGCGTTGCGCTGACCGGTCTGACCATGGCCGAGCGTTTCCGTGACGACGGTCGTGACATCCTGTTCTTCGTCGACAACATCTATCGCTACACGCTGGCCGGTACCGAAGTGTCCGCACTGCTCGGCCGTATGCCTTCCGCCGTGGGCTATCAGCCGACGCTGGCTGAAGAAATGGGTCGCCTGCAAGAACGTATCACCTCGACCAAGGTTGGCTCGATCACCTCCATCCAGGCCGTCTACGTGCCTGCCGATGACTTGACCGACCCGTCGCCGGCCACCACCTTCCTGCACCTCGACTCCACGGTCGTGCTGTCGCGTGACATCGCCTCGCTGGGTATCTACCCGGCTGTCGATCCGCTCGACTCCACCTCCCGCCAGCTCGACCCGCAAGTCGTCGGTGAAGAGCACTACTCGGTTGCCCGTGCCGTGCAGATGAACCTGCAGCGCTACAAGGAACTGCGTGACATCATCGCAATTCTGGGTATGGACGAACTGTCGCCGGAAGACAAGCTGGCCGTGTCCCGCGCCCGCAAGATCCAGCGCTTCCTGTCGCAGCCGTTCCACGTTGCTGAAGTCTTTACCGGTTCCCCGGGCAAGTTTGTACCGCTCAAGGAAACCATCAAGGGCTTCAAGGGTATTTGCAACGGCGAGTACGATCACCTGCCGGAACAGGCCTTCTACATGGTTGGCGGTATCGAAGAAGCCATCGAAAAGGCGAAGACGCTGCAGTAATGCGGCCTCAGCATAGGAGCCAGTAATGGTTATGACCGTTCATTGTGATGTCGTCAGTGCCGAAGAATCGATTTTCTCCGGTCTGGTGGAAATCGCAGTGTTCCCTGGCGAAGCCGGGGAACTCGGCATCCTGCCGCAACATACCCCGCTGTTGACCCGCATCAAGCCCGGCACCATTCGTCTCAAGGTGCCGGATCAAAGCGAGTTCGAACTGGTGTATGTCTCCGGCGGCATGCTGGAAGTCCAGCCCAACATGATCACCGTGTTGGCGGATACTGCAATTCGTGCCCACGACCTCGACGAGGCGAAAGCCCTTGAGGCCAAGAAGCACGCCGAGGAAGCACTGGCCAATCGCCAGGCAGAGATGGACTACGCCGCAGCCGAAGCAGAACTGGCTCAAGCGATCGCCCAACTGCAAGCCATTCAGCGTCTGCGCAAGCATACCCACTGAGCGATTTTCGCCCAGTCAAAAAAGGCAGCCTAGGCTGCCTTTTTCATTTTTGTGGATACCGCAATCAATCGGTCAGCCGACTCAGACGTTTATCCAGACGGGCCAGATCGTCGCGCAATACGTCGACCTCGCCGAGGAATGCCTTGATTTCTGCCGGACTGGCCAGCAGACCCGACTCTTCCGTCACGAATTCCAGCATGTTTTCGGCCATCCGCTGCCCGCCGTCCCGGGCTGCCGAAAACAGCGCCGCCCCCGAACGCATCAGGCGGCGCGCCGGAATATCGCCAACCAGACTGGCCAGATCGCCTTCCATGTCCCAGCGCAGATTGCGAAAAACAAAAGCCAGGGTTTCGGCGATGTCCGCCGCACCACTCAAGCGGGCCGCCGACATCAGGCTGCTGCGGTCAACCATCGCCCGGGCAGGAAAATCCCCAGGGAGTTCGATGCAGACATCCGGAAAAATACTCGCATCGCCGCCGGCCTGCAGAAAGCCAGCCGCATCGATCTGCAGGCTGATCCTCAGGCCGCCGGCCTGAATCCTGACGTGAGCACCGGCATGCTGGCGCAAGCGCTCACCGGCCCATGGGGAATCACCGATCAGGTGATTGACCGGCACGACGACCAAGCGCTCGAGAAGATTCATGGGAAGCCGGTCCGCCTCAGAACTTGAAGCCGCGGTGCAGGGCAACGACACCGAGCGCCATGTTGAAGTACTCGACCTTTTCGAAGCCGACCGTCTCCATCATCGATTTCAGCGTTTCCTGGTCCGGATGGACGCGGATGGATTCGGAAAGGTAGCGGTAGCTGTCGGAATCCTTGGTCACCAACTGCCCGATGCGCGGGATGACCTGGAAGGAATAGAAGTCGTAAACCGGCGCCAGCGGTTTCCATACCTGGGAAAACTCAAGCACCAGCAAACGCCCGCCAGGACGCAGCACACGCCGCATTTCCGCCAGCGCCTGGTCCTTGTGCGTCATGTTGCGCAAGCCGAAGGCGACGGTCACGCAATCGAACCAGTCATCCGGGAACGGAAGTTTTTCCGCATCGCACTGCGCTACCGGCAGCATGTAGCCCTTGTCCATCAGCCGATCGCGGCCACGGGCGAGCATTGCATTGTTGATGTCGGTCAGCCAGACCTGCCCGGTCTTGCCGACGCGTTTGGCGAAGGCCAGCGACAGATCGCCGGTACCACCGGCGACATCGAGGACACGGGAACCTTCACGCACACCGCTGCGCTGAATCGTGAAGGCCTTCCACAGACGGTGCATGCCACCCGACATCAGATCGTTCATCAGATCGTAACGGCTGGCGACCGAGTCGAAAACGTCGGCGACGCGACGGGCTTTTTCCTGCTCGGCAACGGTTTCGAAGCCAAAATGCGTTGTATCGTTTTTCATGGCAATCAGTGATGGTGGCTACAGGATGATCCGCTGTGGCGTGGCGTATCGTCGATATCGCGCGACGCCCCTTGCGCCTCGACCAGCCGCAGATACTCCGCCCAGAGCTCGTCGTGATGTAGGGCGAGATTATGCAACAGGTCCCAGGTATAAAGGCCGCTGTCATGGCCATCGGAAAACACCAGTTTCAGTGCGTAGGTGCCCACCGGCTCCAGGGCCAGCAGATCTACATTGCGCTTGCCCACCTGCAGCGTCTCCTGTCCCGGGGCATGCCCCCGCGCCTCGGCGGACGGGGTAAACACCCGCAGGTATTCGAAATCCAGGCGAAAGGACTGCTCGCCATAACCCAGTTCCAGCACCCGGCTCTTCGTGTGCAAACGGATCACCTCCGGAATCGGGGTATCTTTTTCCATACCGGCCATTATTCTCTCCACACCAGATTGACTAGTTTACCTTGAAGCGCCGAAACTGCGAGCGTTCAAAGTTCGATGATGCTGATCCTGTCGAAATCCGCCTGCCGTTGCAGCACGTGATTCATTCTCACCCGTCGGGTACGTTCCCCCGAAACCAGCTCGAGTTCCCGTCCTGCGTGGTAGTGACCAGAGGGCAATACCAGCGAAGTTTCCTCGCCAATGGCGGGCAGTGCCGGCAGGACGAATCCCGACGCATAGCGGTCCGTCATCGCGACACCTTCCTGGTCCAGTGGCCGGAAGCAAACCCCGCGCGGAATTCCCGGCAATGTTGCCAGACCGACGACGACCCCCCCCGACTCTTCCTGCATCAGCCAGGTGGCGTAAGCCAGCAGGAAGCGGTCACCGTCATGAGGGCACACTGCCATCAACTGGCCGTGCAGGATACGCTGCCCGGCCTCGCTGCGAGCCAATCGAAAACCATTGGCTGAATGATTGATGACTGACCAGTCCTCCAGCGGAAAATCGGCACGTGGCTTGATGACCAGGGCCTGAGCCGGATCTGCCCGGTCGCGGAAGGTGAATAGCTGGTCGAAATCCCCACGGGAGTAGGCGACGGCTGAATCAGGTTGTTGAAACGCTTCACCGCTGATGTGAAAGTACATGGCATCAAAGCCAGTCACCAGCCTGGCCGTACCCTCACTGGCAAAACGCCGGAAGCGACGGGCCGAGGCGGACTGTGACCACGGTTTGGCAAGGTGCTCGAGCACCTTGCCGACATGACTCGCACTTTCCTCGCCCAGACCAAGTTGCGATGGTGTGAAACGCATGCGCAGCTGACTGAGCATATGATCGATCTGCAGGCCCAGCCGGCCCGTATCCAGGCGCCGGACATCGCTTGCCGAGCCTTCGACCGAGACACTGGGGTGCAGCGGCTGATCCTTCATCAATTCGACGACATACGGCGGCAACTCAAGATCATTGTCGAGCGTGCCGATACCGACCAGCGGCGCCCACATTGCCGCCCAGCGGCGGATCAGGTTGAGGTTACGCACACTGTTGCTGTATGGACTGGCAACATCGATCAGCAACAGCGTGATGTAGGCTGCCGCACAGTGGGTCGCCTGGACGCTGTTTTCCAGCGTATCGCTGACCGGCGTGAAAGCGATGCCCCATTCTTCGGCCGTTTCGTAAAACCCGTGAAAATCGAGCCAGATGCCGGGCGGCAATTCGCGACGAGCACGGTAGTGCTCAAGAATGACCATACCGGTGTAGTAGATGCAGCGATGCAGTATCGTCGCCATCAGTTCCTGGTAACCGGGATCTTCCGTCGCCGGTTCTTCCAGGCTGGCACATAGTGCATAGGCCTTGCTCATCTTGTGCCAAGCCTGCACCACCATCTGGAAGGCCGATTCTTCCTCGGCCGTCAGCGGCACCGCCTTGTTGTGATAGGCACGTGCCATTTCCTCCTCGACAAAGCACAAGGGCACCCGGGCTTGTTCAAGCAGTTGAAAAAAGACCCCTGGATCGGGCGGGGTTGCGAGCAGGGCATCGAGAAACCCGGTCAACTGCCGCTCGGCCACCGCTGGATTAGCCAGCATCAATCCGCCGAGATAGTATGTACCACTGACCAGATCGACAATCTCGATGCATGCATATTGCTGGTTATCGTTCATGCCAATCCCTCTTGCGCAATCCGGCAGGTGATCGCCGCCGCCAGTTCGGGGTCGTCAATTACCGGCCTTATCGTCGTCGACGTCCGCTGGATGCGACCCCAGATCGGTTCCGGGAAATGCCGGTCATCCGTCCAGCGGGGAATGACATGCCAATGCAGATGCGGTACGACATTGCCGAAGCTGGCGAGGTTGATCTTGTCCGGTGAAAAGCACTGGCGAACAGCCGCTTCGACGGCAAAAACGACCGACATCAGGATGCTGCGCGAGGCGGCATCAAGATCCGTCATCTCCCTGACATGGGCATTCCAGATAACGCGGCAAAACCCGGGCTGTGCCGGGTCATCGACCCGTACAACACGGCAGTCGGTCGATTGCCAGAGAACAACTTCCCGGGATTCGGCACACAGTTCGCAAACGCTTGCAGTCACGATCAAGTCCTGTAGTTTTCCATAGGATTGCACCAGCCCCTTCATCCTGCAAGAGGCCGCTGCAAAACACCATGGATTCTGCGGTCAAGCGTTGCGAAAACCCTTGATTCAGAGCAACACGCGTTCGATTCCGCCCGTATTGGCCTTGCCGACGTATTCCGCCATCCAGTTGTCACCCAGCAGGTGCTTGGCCATCTCGACGACGATGTAGTCGGCCTGCGTGCCGGCGTCGTCATCGTAGCGGGACAAGCCCTGCAGACAGGCCGGACAGGAGGTCAGGATCTTCACTTCACCAGCAAATCCATCGGCTCGCAGTTGCGCTGCGCCCTTTTCGATTTCCTGCTGCTTGCGGAACTTCACCTGCGTCGCAATATCCGGGCGCGAGTAGGCGAAGGAGCCGGAATCTCCGCAACAGCGGTCGGTCAGCGGCACATCCTGGCCCATCAAGGCCTTGGTCACGGCAAGCGGCGCATAGGCCTTCATCGGCGTGTGGCAGGGATCGTGGTACATGTAGCGCGTACCCTCGACGCCTTCGAGCTTGATGCCCTTTTCCATCAGGTACTCGTGGATGTCGAGCAGGCGACAGCCCGGGAAGATTTTCTCGAACTGGTACTTCTGCAACTGATCCATGCAGGTTCCACATGAAACAATCACCGTCTTGATGTCGAGATAGTTCAGGGTCGTGGCAACACGGTGGAAGAGCACGCGGTTGTCGGTCGTGATCTTCTGGCCTTTGTCCTCATCACCGGACGCATTCTGTGGATAGCCGCAGCACAGGTAACCCGGTGGCAGAACCGTGGTTGCACCGACTTCATAGAGCATCGCCTGGGTCGCCAGGCCAACCTGCGAGAACAGGCGCTCGGAACCGCAGCCCGGGAAATAGAAGACGGCATCAGACTCCTCCGTCGTTTTCTTCGGATTACGGATCACCGGGATGACCTTGTCGTCCTCGATATCGAGCAGCGCGCGCGAGGTACGCTTGGGCAAGTTGCCTGGCATCGGCCGGTTGAGGAAGTGGATCACCTGGGTCTTCACCGACGGCGCACCGAGCGAGGCGGGCGGGTGCTTACGCGTCTCCTGGACCAGGCCGAGCGCCTTGGCCGCCTTGTGCGCCAGGCGCTGGGCCTTGAAGCCGAAGTCCATCATGACGCCACGCATCAGCTTGATCGTCGCCGGGTCCTTCAGGTTCAGGTAGGTCATCGCCGCCACGGTGCCCGGGCTGAAGCGCTTCTTGTCCTGTTTGCGCAGGAAATTGCGCATGGCGACAGAAACATCGCCGAAATCGATGTCGACCGGACAAGGCTTCAGGCAGCGGTGGCAGACCGTGCAATGGTCGGCAACATCGTTGAACTCGTCGAAGTGCTTCAGCGAAATGCCGCGCCGGGTCTGCTCTTCGTAGAGGAAGGCCTCGACCAGCAGCGAAGTGGCGAGGATCTTGTTGCGCGGGCTGTAGAGCAGGTTGGCCCGCGGCACATGCGTCGAGCAGACCGGCTTGCACTTGCCGCAACGCAGGCAGTCCTTGACCATGTCGGAGATTTTGCCGATCTCGGACTGCTCCATGATCAGCGACTCGGCACCGAGCAGGTTGAACGACGGTGTGTAAGCATTGGTCAGGTCGCCCCCGGCCATCAGCTTGCCCTTGTTGAAGCGGCCTTCCGGATCGACCTTCTGCTTGTAGGCGCGGAAGGGACCGATTTCCTCCTCGGTCAGGAACTCCAGCTTGGTGATGCCGATGCCGTGTTCGCCCGAAATCACGCCATCCAGCCCACGGGCGAGATGCATGATGCGCTCGACCGCCTTGTTGGCTGTCTGCAGCATCTCGTAGTTGTCGGAATTGACCGGGATGTTGGTGTGCACGTTGCCGTCGCCGGCATGCATGTGCAGCGCGACGAAAACGCGGCCGCGCAGCACTTCCTTGTGGATCGCCTCGATCCGCTCAAGGATCGGCCGGTACATCGCGCCGTCGAAAATCTTGGCCAGGCGGGCTTTCAGCTCCAGCTTCCACGAGGTACGGACCGAATAGTCCTGCAAGCGATGGAACAGCTTAGGATTGGCCGCCTTGTTGGTCAGTTCGCCGGCGACCACACCGTACGACGCAAAGCGCGACTCGGCTTCGGCCAGCGGCAGGTCGAGGTTGTCCAGCAGCCATTCCCAGCGCAGGCGGACGGCTTCGACGTAGTCCAGTGCGGCCTGCTTGCGATCGCCGATCAGCACGTCCTTGTCGAGGTTGGCATCGCCGGCGTGCAACGGCAGTTCGCCCTGCAGGAATTCGCTCAGCGCAGCGCACAGCGCCAGCTTGTTCTGCGTCGACAGCTCGATGTTGATGCGTTCGATGCCGTCGCAGTATTCGCCCATGCGCGGCAGCGGGATGACCACGTCCTCGTTGACCTTGAAGGCGTTGGTATGACGCGAGATGGCGGCGGTGCGCGAACGGTCGAGCCAGAATTTCTTGCGCGTTTCACCGTCGACCGCAATAAAGCCCTCGGCCGCGCGCAGGTTGCACATGCGTACGACATCCGACGCGGCAGCCATCACCGCCTTTTCGTCATAACCGACGATATCGCCGATCAGCACCATCTTCGGTCGGCCGTGACGCTTGGCCTTGGTCGCGTAACCGACCGCCTTGACGTAGCGCTCGTCGAGGTGTTCCAGGCCGGCGAGCAGAACGCCCGCCGCATTGCCGGCGCCGCCCGGCTTGAAGTAGTCGGTGATCTCGACGATCGCCGGCACTGCTTCGCGCACCTGGCCGAAGAACTCCAGGCAGACGGTGCGCGTCACCGGCGGCATCTTGTGCAGCACCCAGCGGGCGGCGACGATGATGCCGTCGGTACCTTCCTTCTGCACACCAGGAATGCCGCCGAGGAACTTGTCGGTGACGTCCTTGCCCAGGCCGGTCTTGCGGCAGGCAGCGCCGGGCATGACCAGGACTTCCTCGCCGAGCAGCTTCCTGCCGCTCGGATCGAAGCGCTTGACGCGGAATTCGACGTTTTCCTGCTCGTGGATCTTGCCGTAGTTGTGATTGACGCGTTCGACTTCGAGCCAGTTGCCGTCCGGATCGACCATCTTCCACCAGGCCAGATTGTCGAGCGCGGTACCCCACAGCACGGCCTTCTTGCCGCCGGCGTTCATGGCGATGTTGCCGCCGATGCACGAGGCCGACGCCGAGGTCGGGTCGACGGCGAAGACGCGGCCGGCCAGCGAAGCAGCTTCGGAGACGCGGTCAGTGACGACGCCGGCACCGGTACGAATCGTTGCGTACGGCGTTTCATGGCCGGCCAGCACCAGTTCCTCGACCGGACCGATGTCGATCAGTTTTTCCGTATTGATCACCGCCGAGTAGGGCGTCAGCGGCACGGCGCCGCCGGTGTAGCCGGTACCGCCGCCACGCGGGATGATGGTCAGGCCGGCTTCGATGCAGCCACGGACGAGGTGGCCGATTTCTTCTTCGGTATCCGGATAGAGGACGACAAACGGGTATTCGACACGCCAGTCGGTCGCATCGGTGACGTGCGAGACGCGGGCCAGACCGTCGAAGGCGATGTTGTCGCGGCGGGTGTGCTTGCCGAGATACTTCAACACCTTGCGGCGCAGGTCGATGGTCTTGCCGAAATGGGCTTCGAAACGATCAACCGCTTCCTGGGCGGCAAGCACCAGCCGACGGACTTTTTCCGAACGCTCGTGATCCTCCGATTCGCTTTCCGTGCGCCGCTTCTCGACTTCCTTCAGCCGGTGGCGCAGGGCATTGACCAGCGCATCGCGGCGCTCGCGGTTGTCGAGCAGATCATCTTCCAGGTAGGGATTGCGCTGGACCACCCAGATGTCGCCCAGCACCTCGTAGAGCATGCGCGCCGAGCGGCCGGTGACGCGCTCGCTGCGCAGTTCGTCGAGCGCTGCCCAGTTGTCGGCGCCAAGCAGCCGGATGACGATCTCGCGATCGGAAAACGAAGTGTAGTTGTACGGGATTTCGCGCAGGCGGGCGGTCATGGAAGCAGCCGGGATCTGTCAAAAGATGGATTTTAGCGTATTGCGGCGCAACACGCGGGGCCAGTGGACCACGACACCGGCTCAGGGTTCAGTTCGTCAGCGCACTTTGCGCCACCAGCCAGTAGCGGGCGAACTTGCCGAGCGCCATGAACAGGCAGCACGGCAACCAGTGCAGGCGCAACCAGCCGGCGGCAAGACACAGCGCATCGCCGACCAGCGGCAGCCAGGAAAAGAGCAGGGCAGGGCTGCCCCAGCGTTGCAGGTGATGCATCTGCGGCAGTTGATCGAGTCGCTGCCAGCGCGGCAGGAAGCGGCCGCAGGCCCAGGACGTCATGCCGCCGGCCGTATTGCCCAGCGTCGCCAGCCATAGCGCGGTCGACGCCTGTTCCGGGTGCATTTTCAGAAAGCCCCAGAGCACCGCTTCCGAGCCGCCGGGCAACAGGGTTGCGGCAAGAAAACTGCTGAGGAACAGGCCGGCAAGCCCTTGTTCCGCCGTGACGTTTATCCACTCCACCCGTAGAATCTCCCTTTTGCCTTGTCGAATTGCGCCATGCACCCGGATTATCTCGAAAAAGTACTCAATGCCCAGGTTTACGATGTGGCGGTGGAAACGCCGCTGGACCTGGCCGGCAACCTGTCCGCCCGGGTCCATAACCGTATCTGGCTGAAGCGCGAGGACATGCAGCCGGTGTTTTCCTTCAAGCTGCGCGGCGCCTACAACAAGATCGCCAGCCTGTCGGCCGAGAAGCTCAAGCGCGGCGTCATCTGCGCCTCCGCCGGCAACCATGCCCAGGGCGTGGCGCTGTCGGCGGCCAAGCTGGGCTGCCGGGCGGTCATCGTCATGCCGACGTCGACGCCGGGGATCAAGATCGAAGCGGTGAAACGGCGGGGTGGCGAAGTCGTGCTGCATGGCGAGTCCTATGATGAAGCCTACGCGCACGCGCTGGAACTGGAAAAAAGCGAGAAACTGACCTTTGTTCATCCTTTTGATGACCCGGAAGTGATCGCCGGCCAGGGCACCACCGCGCTGGAAATCCTGCGCCAGCATTCGCGCCACAACGGGCCGATCCACGCCGTTTTCTGCGCCATCGGCGGCGGCGGCCTGGCCGCCGGCGTGGCCGCCTACATCAAGCGCCTGCGCCCGGAAATCAAGGTCATCGGGGTCGAGACTTTCGACGCCGACGCGATGAAACAGTCGATCGCCAAGGGACACCGCGTGCGCCTGCCGCAGGTCGGATTGTTCGCCGACGGCACGGCGGTCAAGTTCGTCGGTGAGGAAACCTTCCGCCTGTGCAAGGAACACCTCGACGACATCATCCTGGTCGATACCGACGCCATCTGCGCCGCGATCAAGGATGTCTTCGAGGACACGCGTTCGATCCTCGAACCCTCGGGCGCGCTGGCCGTCGCCGGGGCCAAGGAATACGCCCGCCAGAACAAGCTCAAGGACAAGAACCTGGTGGCCGTGACTTCCGGTGCCAACATGAACTTCGACCGCCTGCGCTTCGTCGCCGAGCGCGCCGAGTTCGGCGAACAGCGCGAGGCGGTGTTCGCCGTCACGCTGCCGGAGAAGCCGGGCGCCTACAAGAAGTTCCTGGCGCTGATCGGCAAACGCAGCATCACCGAGTTCAACTACCGCTACCACACGGCCAGCGAGGCGCATGTTTTTGTCGGCGTCCAGGTGGTCGACCGCAAGGAATCGCTGAAGCTGGTCGACAGCCTGCAGAAGCACGGCTACCCGACGCTCGACCTGAGCGACGACGAAATGGCCAAGAACCATATTCGTCACATGGTCGGCGGTCACGCACCGGCGGTTTGCGAGCAGGGGATGCGCGAACTGCTGTACCGCTTCGAATTCCCGGAACGGCCGGGCGCCCTGATGAACTTCCTGACCCAGATGAGTGCCGGCTGGAACATCAGCCTGTTCCATTACCGCAATCACGGCGCCGATTATGGCCGCGTGCTGGTCGGCATGCAGGTTCCACCCGGCGAAATGGGGCAGTTCCGCGAGTTCCTGAAGAACCTTGGCTACGCGCACTGGGACGAAAGCGACAACCCGGTGTACAAGCTCTTTCTCGGCTAAGCACGAAATCTCATAACAACTTGCCAATTGATTCTTTGCGGTGATCAAGGCAGCCACTAGACTGCCGTCATCGGATTCCGGAGAAAACCCATGAACATCGCCAGCAACATCAGCGCACTGGTCGGCAACACGCCGCTGGTCAAGCTCAATCGCCTCACCGCCGGCTGCGGCGCCACCGTCGTCGCCAAGCTGGAGTTCTTCAACCCCGGCCACAGCGTCAAGGACCGCATCGCTGTCGCCATGCTCGACGCCGCCATCGCTGCCGGCAGGATCGGCCCGGACACCGTCGTCCTCGAGCCGACCTCGGGCAACACCGGCATCGGCCTGGCGATGGTCTGCGCCGCGCGCGGCATCAAGGCGGCGTTCGTCATGCCGGAAACGATGAGCCGCGAACGCAAGCTGCTGCTCAAGGCCTACGGTGCCGAACTGATCCTGACGCCGGGCGCCGAAGGCATGGGCGGCGCGATTGCCAAGGCCAAGGCATTGGCTGATGCCGACCCGAAATACTTCATCCCGCAGCAGTTTGAAAATCCGGCCAATCCCGAGGTCCACCGCAACACGACGGCCGAGGAAATCTGGCGCGACACCGACGGTCAGGTCGACATCATCGTTGCCGGCGTCGGCACCGGCGGCACCGTCACCGGCATCGGCGAAGTCCTGAAAGCGAGAAAACCCGGGGTCAAGGTCATTGCCGTCGAACCCGATGCCTCGCCGGTACTGTCCGGCGGCCAGAAGGGCCCACACCCGATCCAGGGCATCGGCGCCGGCTTCGTCCCGGGCGTGCTCAACACCGCTATCTACGACGAGGTGATCCGCGTCCGCAACGACGACACTTTCGCCACCGCCCGCCGGATGGCGACGGACGAAGGCCTGCTCGTCGGCATTTCCTCCGGCGCCGCCACCTGGGCCGCGCTGGAACTGGCCAGGCGCCCGGAAAATGCCGGCAAGCTGATCGTCGTCATCATTCCGTCCTGCGGCGAACGCTACCTGTCCACCGCGCTTTACGAGCACCTGGACGTTTGAACGACTTCACCACCGTCATCGACCGACGGCATGGCGATTCCATCAAATGGGGCCGCTATGCCGGTCGCGACATCCTGCCGCTGTGGGTCGCCGACATGGATTTCGCCGCGCCGCCGGCGGTCATCGAGGCCGTCCAGCGACGCCTCGCGCATGGCGTTTTCGGTTACGGCGCAACACCGCCAACGCTGACGGAGTCAGTGCTTGCTCACCTGCAAGCTGAATATTCCTGGACGATCGAAGCCGAATGGATCGTCTGGCTGCCAGGCCTGGTCAGCGGCCTGAACATCGCCTGCCGGGCGATTGACGGTGACGTACTGACGGCAACGCCGATTTACCCGCCTTTCCTGTCCGCCCCCCGGCTGTCGGGCCGGGCCTTGCACAGCGTCGATCTGACCTGCGCCGCAGGCCACTGGCAGTGGGACAAAAATGCCCTGCAGGCGGCGTCGACCGCAACAACGCGGCTGTTCCTGCTGTGCCATCCGCACAACCCGGTCGGCCGCTGCTGGAACCGCGAAGAACTGCTCGATCTGGCCGATTTCGCCGAGCGCAACGACCTCATCGTCTGTTCCGACGAAATCCACTGCGGCCTGATCCTCGACACCGACAAACAGCACATTCCGTTCGCCAGCCTGTCGCCCGAAGCGGCACGACGCAGCATCACGCTGATGGCGCCGTCGAAGACCTTCAACATCCCCGGACTGGGCTGCGCCTTCGCGGTCATTCCCGATGCCGGCCTGCGTCGCCGCTTCCTGCGCGCGATGGACGGCATCGTGCCGCATGTGAATGTGCTCGGGCTGGCCGCCTGCGAAGCCGCCTACCGCGATTGCGGCGACTGGCACCGCGAACTGCTCGCCGTGCTCCGTGCCAACCGCGACCGCGTCGATGCTGCGGTCAACGGCCTGGCCGGGGTAAAAACCAGCCACGTCGAAGCCACCTACCTGGCCTGGCTCGATGTCCGCGAACTCGGGCTGGAAAACCCGCACGCGCATTTCGAGACGCATGGCATCGGCCTGTCCGAAGGCCGGGATTTTGGCGCCCCCAGCTGGCTGCGCCTCAACTTCGGCTGTCCGCCGGCGACGCTGGACGAAGCCCTGCGCCGGCTGGCAGCCGGCTGCCGCGCCGCATGAACGCCTACCAGCTCAGCCTGCTGGCGCTGGTTGCCGGCCTGCTGGGTCAGGCGGTCGCCAGCGGCCTCGCCCTCGAATGCTTTTTCCACCGCAAACTGCCTACCAGCACGCGCCGCCTGTGGTTCGTCCTCGCCATCGGCGCCTTGCTCCTTGGCCTGCATCACGGCTATTCGATCGAACTGGCGCTGAAGACCGGCCTCTACGATTTCCGCCAGGCGCTGCTCGCCGGCGCCGCCGGACTGCTCTATGCGATCGCCGTCATCGGCTTCAGTCGCCGGGCCTGAACGCACCGGCTTCGGTAACGATCCAGTCCAGACGCTGATCATGACTTTCCGGATGAATGCTGTCGACCCGGTTGATCTCGAAGCCGACACCGACCGTCAGCGGTCGTGGCCGCAGCGTTGCCAGCGTCCGGTCGAAATAGCCGCCACCGTAGCCGAGGCGATAGCCGGCCGCATCGAAACCGTTGAGCGGCAACAGGATCAGGTCGGGCACCAGCCAGTCGCCATCGACCGGCGTCGGAATGCCGTAGCGATCGGCCTGCAGCACGGATTGCCCGTGCCAGGCCCGAAAGCGCAAGGGCGCCGCTTCATCGATCACGACCGGCAGGGCAGCGCGTGTTCCTTGTTCGACCCAATCCCCGACAATCGCCCGCACATCGGGCTCGTTCTTGATCGGCCAGCAAAAGGCGCAAATTTCGGGTCTGGGCAGCGTCGACCGCAGGATTTCGACAATCTGCCCGGACAGGCGCGCATGCGCCGCCTCGCCGAGCGCCATGCGCCGGCTTGCCATCTCGCGCCGCAAGGCCCGTCGCCGGGCCGTGCTATCCTCAGACAGACTCATCATCCGGCCAAATCTAGCATGAAGTTTTGCGTTTTACTCATTGCCTTCACCCTGAGCTTTTCCGCTGTCGCCCAGACCGCCGACAACAGCCAGTTCCTCGCCGCCCGCGAAGCCTTTCGCAAGGGCGACCTGAACCGTCTCGAAGCCGCTGTTGCCGGCATCGGCAAACACCCGCTGGCGTCCTACGCGGAAAATTACCGGCTGCGCAACCTGATGGCCCGCGACGAGACCAGTGGCATTCCCGGCTTCCTGAACGCCAACGATGGCAGCTACGTGGCCGAGAAACTGCGCGCCGACTGGCTGCGCTGGCTGGCCCGGCGTTCCACGTGGAACCTGATCGAAGCCGAATACCCGAAACTGCGCGCCCCGGAACCGGAAATCACCTGCCTCAACCAGCAGGCCCGCTGGGCTCGCGGCGACCGCAGCGTCATCGACGAAGCCCAGAACCTGTGGCTGACCATGCTCGAACCGCCGGAAGGCTGCCAGCCTCTGCTCGACCTGCTGGTCGCGACCCGACGCATCGACAGCGATGCCGCCTGGGCGAGGGCGCGTCTGCAAATCGAAGCCAACCGGCCAGTCTGGGCCCGGCGTACGCTGAACTACCTGCCGGACAGCCAGTTGCCCGATGGCGGCAGCTTCGACGCCGCAGTCAAGAACGCCATGTCCTACCTGGCACGCCAGCCCGCCAGCTGGCACACCACGCGCAGCGGCCGTGAGCTGACCGCCATCGCCATCCGCTACGTGGCAGCCAACGATCCCGCCACTGCCGCCCGCGAACTGGAAAAACGCCAGAGCCAGTTGCAGCGCCCGGAGACGCAATGGGCCTGGAGCCAGATCGCCCTCCAGGCAGCGCGCAAGCATCTGCCGGAGACCCTGGGATGGTATGCCAGTGCCGGCAACACCCCGCTCAGCGAAGAGAATCATCAATGGAAAGTGCGCAGCGCCCTGCGCGCACTGGCCTGGGGCGAAGTCCGCAGCAGCATCGAAGCGATGCCGCCGGAACTCGCCGCCCGTCCGGAATGGGTCTATTGGCTGGGCCGCGCCTACAAGGCCGGCGGCCGCAGCAGTGAAGCCGATGCCTTGTTCGCCAAAATTGCCGGCCAGGCACACTTCTACGGCAACCTGGCTGACGAGGAACTCGGCCGCATCATCCAGACGCCCACCCGTGCCGCCGCCCAGAGCAGCGATGAAATCCGTGCCGCCCGCGATAACCCCGGACTGCAGCGAGCACTCACGCTGTTCCAGCTGGACATGCGCACCGAAGCCGTACGCGAATGGAACTGGTCGCTGCGCGGCATGAACGACCGCGAACTGCTGGCAGCGGCCGACCTGGCTCAGCAGAACCGGATCTGGGACCGGGCGATCAATACCGCCGACCGCACGCGCAACGAGCACGACTACACGCTGCGCTTCCTCTCGCCCTTCGCCGACCAGATCCGCCCGGTAGCCCGCCAGCAATCGCTGGATGACGCCTGGGTATACGGCCTGATGCGCCAGGAGAGCCGGTTCATCACCAGCGCCCGATCAAGCGTCGGCGCCTCCGGCCTGATGCAGCTGATGCCGGCCACCGCCAAGTGGGTGGCCAAGAAGATCGGCCTGACCAACTTCAGCCATAGCCAGGTCAACGACACCGACGTCAACGTGCTGCTGGGAACATCCTACATGCGCATCGTCATGGAAAACCTCGACAATCACCCGGTACTCGCCTCTGCAGCCTACAATGCCGGCCCCGGCCGGGCCAAGCGCTGGCGCGCCGAACAGCCACTGGAAGGCGCGATCTACGCGGAAACCATACCGTTCTCGGAAACGCGCGATTATGTGAAGAAGGTGATGAGCAACGCGGTTTACTACTCGGCACAGTTCACCGGCAAGCCGGATTCCCTGAAAACACGACTTGGCGTGATCACGCCAGCATCCGCGGCGCCAATGAAAGACCGTGATTTACCATGAAAAGCGTGCCCTCCCGCCCGCTCGGTGCCAGAATGGCGCTTTCGACAAATCCGTCGATACGGCGACCGTGAGTACGCGAACCTGCTTGTGAATACCGCAAAAACCTCTGCAGCATTTGACCGCTTCGACATCCAGAAGACTTGTCGGGCGTATTTTCTCGGACATCTCGCAGCCCTGTTGCGGGACAGCAAACTTGCCTCGGAAGCGGCGATTGCCGCCATCGTTGATGGCGCTGGCCGGTACTTTGACGACATGGTGGCAAGCCGGCGTCGCGGTGGTTTCGCCGAAGAGGCCAAAGGACTGACATCGTCACGGATATCGCTGGTCGGCGACGATGACCTTGAACTGAACATCCGTCTAGACAATCTGAGCACCCGGCTGGCAGAGACGACCAGCGTCCCGCTATGGAAGACGCATCTGCGCTTCGTCACCTTGCTCGGCCGGCCCGATCTGCCCAAGACCGATAATCCGGTCGGTCCGCCAGGGATCACCCACGGCCTGCTGGCGCTGTTCCAGGCCGCAGGTGCCACCTCGCTCGAAGAAAAGCTGGATCTGCTCGACCGTATCGAAGTCGTGTTGCGCGATGGTTTGCCGATTCTCTATACCCAGATCGACGCGCTGCTCGATCAGGCCGGCGCCGAAGCCGCGCAGCCAGGCATCATCGGTACGCAGGAGAGCCCGGTTGCGGCAAAACCAGGGGCGACCGCAGCCCCCCAGCCCCCGTCGACCACATCGGAAAACCTGCTGGCCAGGCTTTCCGGCCAGCAGGGTGCCGGCGGATTTTCCGGGCGCGGCAGCCCGCTGATCAGCCAGGCCAGCCTCGACAATCTCCTCTTCCGCCTCGATCAGATGGAGCGGACCCAACGCAACAGCAACGATTTCCTGACAGCGACTTCACCCAATCTGGAGTCCCTGATCCCCGGATTGTTCAGCGATACGCCAAAACCAGCCGAAACGCCGGCCCAACCGATCCGCGCACGTGATCTTGGCATTCCCTCAAATGTTGCGGAAGGGCAGGCGATCGATTCCGTGGGGCTGATCTGCGAAGCCATTTTTTCCGATCAGCAACTGCCGGATGTGCTCAAAACGCTGATTTCCAGCCTCCAGGTCAGCATCGTCAAACTGGCCCTGAAGGACAGCTCGCTGTTCACCCGCACCGAACACCCCTGCCGTCTGGTGATCAACCGCATGGGCCAGGCCCTCATTGGCTTGCCCATCGATGTTTCGATCCAGCATCCGACATGCACGCGGCTGTTCGAGATTGCCAGCCGGCTGCGCAACGGCTTTGCCGGTGATGTCGGCGCCTTTGTCACTGCCGCGGATGCCTTGGCGGAAGTGCTGCAAGCACGCCACGACGAGACCGTCCGGCAAGCGGCGAGCTACCTGCCGCTCCTGCACCAGCTCGACCGCCGCGACCAGGCATCGCGCGATATCCAGCAGTTGTTCGACGGTCTGGGTATGGACGAGATTCCGGAAGGCCTGCAGCGCTTCATCCGTCAGGACTGGAAACGGCTGCTCGAGAAAACCTGGTTCGAACAGGGACCGGAAAGCCAGTCCTGGCAGGAACACGCCAATACCTTGTCGACCCTTCTCTGGACCTTCCAGCCAAAGGCCGACAGCGAGCAGCGCAAGGCCCTGGCCCGCCAGCTACCGGGTGTGCTCAAGGCCATCAAGAGCGGCATGGAAGCATTGCAGCTGTCGCCAGATGCCCAGACGGAAGTTCTTGATCTCTGCTTCGCACTGCAAACCCGGGCTCTGCGGGCTGCCTCTGCAGAGAACGAACCGGCCGGCAGCATCCCGACGATTGCCGCAGCCGGCATCGGTAATTCCAGCAAGCAACTGGTGCAGGGCCGGATAGAAGCCGGCACGCTGATCCTGCACACGATGGATTTCGCTTCGCCACCTTCCGGCACTGCGCGCGGCGCTCATGCCGTCGGCGATTGGATGGAATTGCCGCTGGACGGCAGCCACCACCCGCTTTGTCTCTGTCACCAGAGCGCAGCGAGCGGCCGTTACCTGTTCTTCAATCCCGCGCTGATGCTGGCCGTTTCGGTTCATCCGATGCTCCTCGACAGCCAGCTGAAAAGCGGCAATGCCCGCAAGCTCGGGCAACCGCCCCTGTTCGATGCAGCTGTCGCCCGCGCACTGGATTCCATTGAGCGCTGAACGAACGCACAAGCCCATGCCGGGGTCGGCGCATTTGCCGTAAAATTGTAGTTTCACGAAACGTATGGCGGGGTTCCAGATGAGTATCAAGAAGGTCTTGCTGCTGGGGGGTAGCGGTTTTGTCGGTACCTATATCGTCAATCGTCTGGCCCAGCGCGGTATTGAAGTCACCGTACCGACGCGCCGCCGCGAGCGGACCAAGGCGCTGATCATGCAGCCTGGCGTGGACATGCCGGAAGCCAATATTCATTGCCAGGAAACGTTGACCGCACTGATGCGCGGCCACGATGCGGTGATCAATCTGGTCGGCATCCTGCACAGCCGCGACGTCAAGCTGCCGTACAGCGACGATTTCGCCAAGGCCCATGTCGAGCTGCCAAAGAAGATCGTCGCTGCCTGCAAGGCCACCGGCGTCCGCCGCCTGGTGCACATGAGCGCACTCAAGGCCGATCCGAAAGGCCCTTCCGAATATCTCGCCTCCAAGGGTGAAGGTGAAGCCATCGTGATGGCTGCCGCCGGCGAACTCGACGTCACGGTCTTCCGTCCGTCGGTGATCTTCGGCCTTGGTGATTCCTTCCTGTCGATGTTCGCCAAGATCCTCAAGATCGCCCCGATCTTCCCGCTCGGCTTCGGCCATGCCCGTTTCCAGCCGGTCTGGGCTGCCGACGTCGCCGATGCCTTCGTCAACAGCCTGAGCGATGTCAGCACTTTCGGCCAGGCTTACGACCTGGTCGGCCCGCAGGTGTACACGCTGCGCCAGCTGGTCGACTACACCGCCAGGCTGACCGGCAGCAAGGCCCGCATCGTTCCGCTGTCCGAAGGCTGGGCTTACCTGCAGGCCGGGCTGATGTGGCTGGCACCGAATCCGCTGATGTCGCCGGACAACCTGCGCTCGATGCAGGTCGACAGCGTCTGCGAAGGTGACTGCCAGTTGCCCGCCGGCTGGAAGCCGACCGCAGTGGAAGCGATCGCACCGACCTACATCGCCGGAAAAACGCCGAAGGGCAAGCTCGACAGCTTCCGCTTCCGCGCCGGTCGCTGAGAGCGACTCCGCCCGTCGTGCAGGTATTCATCGTCGGCGGCGCCGTCCGGGATGAATTGCTCGGTCGCGCCTGCGCCGACCGCGATTACGTGGTCGTCGGCGCCACCCCGGAAAGCATGCTGGCGGCTGGTTTCCGGCCGGTCGGCAAGGATTTTCCGGTGTTCCTGCACCCGGAGACGCAGGCGGAATACGCGCTCGCCCGAACCGAGCGCAAGACCGGCCGCGGCTATCACGGCTTCGCCTTCCACGCCGCGCCCGACGTCACGCTGGCAGAGGATCTCGGCCGCCGCGACCTGACCATCAATGCGATGGCCAGGGACGAGGCGGGCGAGCTGGTCGATCCCTTCCACGGTCAACGCGACCTGCAGGACAAAATCCTCCGCCACGTCGGCCCGGCCTTTGCCGAAGACCCGGTGCGCATCCTGCGCCTGGCCCGTTTTGCCGCCCGCTTCACCGATTTCTCGATTGCCCCGGAAACGCTGGCCCTGATGCGCCGGATGGTCGCCGATGGCGAGGTCGATCACTTGGTCGCCGAACGCATCTGGCAGGAACTGGCCAAAGGACTGATGGAAGAAAAGCCATCGCGGATGTTCGAGGTCCTGCGCGACTGCGGTGCGCTGGCCCGGCTGTTGCCGGAGGTTGATGCGCTGTTCGGCATACCGCAACGCGCCGACTATCACCCGGAAATCGACACCGGCATCCATACCCTGATGGTCATCGACCAGGCTGCCGGCCGCCAGTTTCCGCTGACCGTCCGCTACGCGGCACTGTGCCACGACCTCGGCAAGGCCCAGACACCGGCCGACATCCTGCCCCGGCACATCGGCCACGAAATGCGCAGCGTCGCCCTGTGCGAGACGCTCAGCGAGCGCCTGCGCGTGCCCAACGACTGCCGCGATCTGGCACTGCTGATGGCCCGCCATCACGGAACCATCCACCGGGCTGGCGAGATGCGCGCGTCAACGCTCGTCGAATTGCTGGAAAAATGCGATGCACTGCGCCGTCCTGCCCGTTTCAACGAACTGCTCGACAGCTGCCTGTGCGACTATACCGGGC
>NZ_MTHD01000009.1 GCF_001956855.1 Azonexus hydrophilus
TTACTTGAGCCCATCGGATATATTCCTCCTGCCGAAGCTGAGGCAAACTACTACCGCTGTCAAACCGAGCAGGCCGTTACCGCCTGACTCAAATCAAATGGCCTCCGCGATTCCCGGGGCGATTCACTTTCAGACTGCCGACGCCCTCGGATTTTCGGAGAGGGGGCTGTTTTGGAATCGGACGGATAAGCGGAAATGAGGCGGACTCTGGAATTTCCGTACTGGAAAGCCAATCTCGCTCACTTCGGTTGCTGGACGCTGCTCGACAAAACCGCGCAAGCAGAAAAAATCAAACGCTGAAGGTCCGCGACGTCCCCCCGGAATTGAGTAGCGCCTGACTTTAGAGTCCAATCTTTCACGATAAGGAGATTGGACATGAAGAAGCGATTCACCGAAGAACAGATCATTGGCTTCCTACGGGAGGCAGGGATGCAGGTTGCGGAACTGTGCCGCAAGTACGCCTTCTCAGAAGCGAGTTACTACCTCTGGCGCAGCGCGCCTTTATCGCCCAGCGTCCGGTGGGCCGCCGGGTCATGCGGCTTTACGGCCCAAGTGAAAAACATCAATTCGGACCGTACCGAAATACAAAGAACATATTGGACGTTGTATCGAGTAACCCCAAATCAAGATAGTTGAGGTGCCATTTGAGTTTAGGCTTCTTGGGGCATGGGGGGCCTGCTGGGTCGTAAAGCCCTTTGACAAATTCAATGTCATCAAGCTTTGGGTCGATTTCCCGGATTACGTGAGCATAGTCGTCTGCCATGCGTACAACGTGCATTGAATGTCCTGAAGTAGTAATCATCGACGGGATGTACACGGCGCCAGGCGCCATTCCTCTGGATGAGTGCTCGTCAAATACAGACCAAAGTCTTTCTCGTTCTTTTGTCATTGTCTCAGTCGAGTCTTCTGGCCTCTCGAACACCGAGTGGTCGAAGATGGCGACGACAGTGAAATGGTCACGAGAAACCCTCGCGAAAATTAGGTTGTCGGTGCGAGCAGCAAAGCCATTTGGATAAACTTGTGGCCCAAGGTGGAAATGGTGGTAGCCCATCACATTTAGCAAAAAATCCTTGTCGGCCCATCGATCAACGTCCGATCCTTTTTGTGCCGAGGCTGGCGTATAGCCTCGCGTATGGGGCTCTAGCGAGAGGTGCGGGGTAAGGTCATCTCCTCTTCTTACCTTGTCGAGGAAGGCTGTAATTTCGTTGGCAAGTGTTGACCATCGAGGGTCTCCGGACGCCGTTGCTTCAATCGATACCGTCCTCGGGCGGGGCGATACATAACGGATGGCCCAGTTGTTATAGTGGATCAAGAGCGATGCTAGCGAGGACGTTTCCAGCGAATGAAGCGTCGCTTTGTCGTTCGGGAACTTCGGTATTTCCTTAGCGATTCCCAAGCGCAACGCCTTCACGCGCTTCGATTCAGGATGAGCCGTGGTCATCTTTCGATACCCTCAATGTGTTCTCGGTATAAAGCCGCATAACCTTTGAGCTCAGCGGCTGGTAAAAGCGTGGCTTTTGGCAATCCGCTGGAACGAATTTTCATTCGTAATCCCTCAGGTCTGGTTCGAGAGTACCAAAGTGAATGCGCCTTATGGGTGAAACGATCTCAACCTGTTCAATGTGCAGTTCTTCGATCGGCCCTTCAAGATCGCCAACAATTGTTACCAATATTTCCGACTCAAACTCCTCTTCGGCAGTAGCCGTTACAGAGTCAATGTGAACATAATCGTCATCAATCGAATCATGTACTGATAGAGAAAATTCACCTTCAGCTTCAACGGTTATTGCTGCTTTGCATTGAATAACCAGATATTCCTCATCGCTTTCAATAATTCTAAGCACATTCGATGTAAGGTAAAAACTCTTGAACCAGCCATTGCTTCCCTCTGGCTCCCAGTAAAGATATGACTCAGCATCTTGGTCGGGAGTAAAGCCATCTAGTTCGGCTTCTAGTTTAGAAGCCACATCATCCAGGAAGGATTGAGCTTGTTCTGAATCTAGTGCGGATTCAAGCTTAGACAGTAATGCATAAGGGGCATTTGCCTTGTTAAACATTGCCAAGCCATCTGACAATTCCTCAATGCAATCAATATACTCTGAAGATTCGCAATACCTACTCCAGTCGCCGTCGTTTGAGATCGCAAGAACTGATTTGTTGCTCTTCTTTGCCCACTCATCCACAGCCATCAAAACTATGGCATCCGGAAACTCATTTTTCTTTTTTCCAGACTCCGAAAACGGGGCTGAATTTGAGAAATATTTCTTGAGCAGTTCTGATACTGACAAATGGTCACCACACTCAAGAACAACGGCTCCAGTGTTTTCAATGAAATTATTCAGCCTTGTTTCGGCAAGCCCTTCTATTTCTTTGCTATCAAGTAATAACTCTTTTGCTTCGTGTAGAGTGTTTCCATCGAAGAACAGATGATCGCCAGCATCGTTAATGGATTTCTCTAAAGCGCTTCTCGATGCTTTGATTTTCTGTTCAAGATGTGTTTTTATCTCGCCACAAATTACGTCTGGCAACAAGAAAACCACCGGGCTTCTTTTAAATTGATTGAGTTTGCCAAGCAGGCCCTTTTCCAAGCGAAGGCCATTTCCGTCAAAGATCGACGTATCAATGAGAAGTGCTTCGTACTCTGTTTCTTCGCTCATGCAGCGTTCCTTCGTGAGTCACAATATTGTTGACGCTGGAGTTGTTGCCTTAACGCATGTATTTCAGTCACTTGAAATATTGGCTGTCAGTATAGCAACTCCAATATGCCAGAAAAATGCTGTACAGCAACGTCTGCTTTGGGAAGGGAAACCAAGTGACCGCTTGTGGCCGTTATGCACATCTGTTCATAACGGCCAGAAGCGGTCCCTCAAAAAAAGTGTCGCATAGCTGCCGTTGGCTCTGTCCGTATGATTGCTGATTGATAAGGAAACCGGCATCGGATAATCTCCATGTCATTCAGAACCTTACGGGTAATCCAATCGTGTCCGTATTATTTACAATAGCCCGGACGTTTCTGCTTGTGAATAACTGGTAAGCATCGTGAGCACCATCCGCTTCATCGGCCACAACGGAGAGATCACAGCACTAGCACGCCAGCCACCGAATGCCATGTTCGTGTTTGATGCAAACACCGTTCTTGCCTTTATTCGGCACGCTGACCAAGCTACACGTCTTGATGATGCCCACTTCCGGCTTCTTCGAGAAACGAGGCGTCGCGTTCACCTTCAATGGACACAACGCTCTAGGCGCCTCCCGATCGAACCTGTCCTTGCGCTGATGGAGCTAACGCGGCAAGACTGCGAAGCCGACTTCGGGGCCTATTTGGCCAAGTTTGAGTACTTCTTTCGTTCTGTTTACGGCGTAGAAAACTTGGACCCGACCTGGATTCGGCTAACGTACGAGCCGGTCTCACGGTTACTCTCCTCCGTTCATCATTCTCTTCTTCTAACGCTGCAACAGATTCACGTGACCACGCCAGGCTCCGGTTCGCTTCAACATAACGTAATGCTTGAGCGTATAGATGACTTTCTCGATTGGATCATCTCCGAACGACAGAACCTTGCTGTCATAGGTGGCCCACTTCTTTACCTGGCGGTCTACGCTATAGCGGGATCACCCGAGGCGCACCGCTTTCTGAAGCTAAGCAGAGTTATCAAAGAAGGAAGTGATGCGATCGCACGAAATGTCGCTTGGGACATGATGCACTGGGTGAACCTGGATTTTCACTATCACTACGCCAAGTACCCATCTACAGTGGTTTGTACCTCTGACCAAGCCCTCGCTGACTTCCTATTGATTCGGAAGAATCTTGGGCCTCGAGTTGGCCGCGAAGGAATGCTTAACGCGCGGGTTGTACGTTCTTATGGTGAATTGAACCTGCCAAAACTCTCACGCCTTGATGACACAGCCCTCAGCGACAAGATAACGCAACGCCTCCTGACATTCTGGCAGCGGCTGAGAGAAGATCCAAACACCGAGATTTTGTTCTCCCCCTTCGAAACATAGCGAACCATGCCTAACCGAGGGTCGGCCGGGAATCATGAAAAAATCCCCGTTTATTCTCTAAGCTGCTGATTCGGCTTCGAGAATCCGAAAGCCGTCCGCCAAGACCTCAACCTTTCGACGGAAATCAAGAACATAGTCGCCGAAGCGATTGATGTGTTCCAGGCGGTATGGCGCCAAACCGGCCAGGACTTCCTGATTGATCAGCGCACCCTCGGCCTGTAGCTGCTTCAATACCCGACTCATCCCGACTACGTTGTGCAGGATCACCATATTGGCGACGAGATGGTTGTACTTGATAACCTTGCGTTGCTCGTGGCGCAGGTTCTCAGCGATCTCCCCTTCTCCGCCGAAGAACAGCTTCTTGGCGAAGCCATTGAACTGTTCTGACTTGTTGGTTTCGGAATGGATGAGTTTGCGTAGCTCGACATCGCCGACGTATTTCAGCAAGAACATGGTCCGCACGACCTTGCCCAATTCCTTGAAGGCGAAATACAGTTTGTTCTTGCGGCTGTAGGTTCCCAGACGGCGCAGGATGGCCGAGGCCGAGATTTTGCCGAGCTTGATGGAGACGGCCACCCGCAACATATCCGGCAAATGCGTTTCGATTAGTTGCCAGTTGATGTCGTCAGTGAATAGCCGGTCAATGTGCGCGAACTTTTTACCGCTCTCTGGACGATGGAATACCAGATCCTTGATGCCACGGATACGGGGCATCAGCTTGATTCCAAGCAGATGCGACAAGGCAAAAACCGTGTAGCTCTGGGCTTGCGTATCACCATGAATGGTGTCCGGTCGGATGTCCGAGGTATTGGTCATCAAGCCGTCGAGGATGTGCGTTCCCTCGTAGGTGCCACAGGAAATAAAGTGGCTGAACAAGGCAATGAACTTGTCGGAGACGTGGTAGTAGCCGATGCCGCCGTAGCCACCGTAACGGATGTGATGCTCGGAAATCAGGTTCTGCTCGTAGAGGTTCCATTTCGTACCATCGGCTGAGGCATGTTTTCCTGACCCCCAGTAGCTGGGCAATTCAAACTTGTTGTAGGCATTGATCACTTTGACGATGGCTTGTTCCAGCGCCTCTTCCGTGACGTACTTGATGTTGAGCCAGGCGACCTGTTTTCGGCTCATGCCGCGAATCGAGCGCGCAGTCTGGGTGGGGCCAAGATTGCAGCCGTAACAGAATAAGGTACTGATCACTCTTGGGCGCAATTCCTCGATCCGGCTTTCGGTTCCCATCAAGGGCCGGAACAACTTATGCAGTTGCAGCCAGCGCTCTGTATCGATCAGCACGTCAACGATGCTGACGTTCTCCATGTGCTCCGTGATCAGATGATCGATCTGGCGGATGCCGGGTAGCAGTTCGCTGGCCGGTGGTTTTTTCAGGATCAGACGGCCGTCAACGATTTCGGCGTGGGCATTTTCCGGGAACACGGCATCGACGGCTTCAGCGGTTTCTAACAATGCAACTTTCAGTGCCTGGGTGAACGCCTTGGGACCGGTTTCGATCCCCGTCACCTGTCCATATTCAGTCAGTTCGCGAGCCAGGGTTGCATCGTCAACCAACTGTTCGCGATAGTCGTCGTAGCGCTCGCCGTGCTGGATAAAGAGATCGCCTGACTTGAGCTCATCGCGAATGGCGTACAGGACTGCCAGTTCAAAGTAGCGGCGGTTTATTGTGGCAATTCGCCCATCGGTGCGCTCCGTGACAACCAGCTTGCGCCAAGCGCTGGGCAGCCATTGGAGATCTTGTTCTGCATCCAGTTCGAGTAAAGAAATCGGCACCATTTCGTGACGCGTGCTGCGCAGCCCCTGCAATACCTTCATCATCCGGATCAAGGTATCGTCCTCGCTACTGCTCTGTGGATTGATGATTTCGATACAATTGAGTAGTTGGGCGCGAACGGCCTTGTAGGGTTGAATGAGGAACGGCAGATGATTGCGGCCAGCATAGGCCATATGTTCGTCGCAGATGGCCACCAAATCGTCTACGTCCGCGATCAGGCTGGAGCCGATGGCTTCGACTCGCTGCTGGTCGGTGCCATTGATCTGATAGGCCAGCAGCACCTCCTTCAATTGTCCGATCAGGCGATCCGTTCGCTGCTGATGTTCCTGCTGGTACTCCCCCAATTTGTTGCGTGCTTGGTTATCCAGGTTCTGAAGCATGCGCATGAACAGGTCTGCTGCATCATCGAGCGTCTGGGCAAACTGTGCACGGATATAAATGACCGCCAGCGCGTAACGCTTCTGCGGTTTCAGTTCCGCCATCTCGCTGGCATTCAGAGAGCGAGCGATGTAGCGATATTGCTTGAGTTTAGGAACGGGAATGTAAGGCTGGGGCAATTGCTCAACTAGTAATTGCAACCGCCGGATGTGTTGCAGGTAAGAGCGGGTTTCCTTATTGGTTGGCTTTTTCGGTTCCCGTTTGAGCATGTTCCAGGTTGTGCTGGATTCATCCCGGCTGACCTTGAACAGGCTGTCGATCCGTTCCTTCACCTTGCCATCAAGTTGGTTGGCGATCCCCGCAAAATGCACTTCGTGAATCTTCTCGCGAGCATGGATGGCCAATCGATCCAGGACCGTGAAACCGGGCAACTCATAGCGATGATGGACCAGTTCCTCCAGCATCACGTTGATGATATCGGCTACGACGTGGCGGTTGTCAGCGGCTGTCTCGGCGATGTGCTGTAACCAGGCCCGGCCGTCCTGGTTTAATGGCCGGACATTCAGGTATCGACGCAGCGATTCGACTAACCGTTCGCGTCCGGTCGATCGATCGAATTGCAACAACTCGTCCAGCCTCGGCGGGCGAGCGAATCCCGTTTGGGCGACAATGTGCTGACGGATAGCGCTCGGCACATCCTTGAGACGGATAAAGTAACCCAACCGCTGAAACAGCTTCAGGTAGAGAAAAGCTACCGTGCGGGCGGTCGGCCGTTTGACGGTTTGGTCGATGAACGTAATTTCATCGGGTGTCAGGGTATAAATCTCGTCGAGATCCTGTGCCGATGGGTCCGCTTTCAGCCGGGGATACGCGGTCTCGTGAACCTGGGTCATGCCTGCATCACTCCCAGTGCCTGCCGGTTGCAGGGTCGCGGCAGACCGCCTCCAGGAAGCACTCACGGGCATCGGCAATACGATGGATTTCGTCGAGCAAAGTGTAGAGATGATCGTCAAGCATGTCGGTCGATGGTGTCGGGACGGAAAGTTGATATCGTCGTCCGTCCAGATCCATGGGGTGTGCCTGGAACCGTGCAAGGCAAGTGTTCGTCATGTCCCGCAAGGCATTGGCGACACCCCGTCGGCTGCCGTTGAAGGCAGACAAATCTATGGAAATCTCGATCATGGTGAGTGGAACCTCAGGCAAGCTGGGCAACTGCGCGGTCGAGTCAATTGCTGTTTCCGGCAGCGCTCGATCCAGCCCCTGCTCGAATCGCGCTTTCTGGTTAGGGCTAACCCCATCCAGATAGCGCATCGCAGCCTTCACGTCGCGCCAACCCACGTATTTCATCAACTCACGGATATCCCAGCCGCTCATGCCAGCCCACTGGGCGAACCCACGGCGTAGCGAGTGACTACTGAAAGACTCGGCATCAGCGATGCCGGCCTGGCTGAGCAATTTTCGCAGCACGGGAATGATGCTGCTTGGGGTCATTTCAGCCTCGGACAGATGCCCCCAGCGGTCGACCTTGCGAAATAGCGGTCCCGCTGTCAGTTTGGATAAAGCCAGCCAGTCTTCGACTGCCTCGACCGGACATAGTCGTGATAGCGCTGGACAGGAGTAACTTCGGCCATCCAGGTTGCGATCCCCTTTGCTACGGGGCAAGAAACAGGTCAGCCCTTCGCCGGGCTTGATATCGATGAATTCGATACGAAGGTTAGCCAGTTCGTCGGAGCGGAACCCCCGCCAGAAACCGAGGAGAACCAGGGCTCGATCCCGGCTATGTCTCAGGGCGTTGGCCGAATCTCCCCGACTAACCGCTGCGGCTGTGGCCGATGTCAGCCATTCGGCAACATCTTGCAGAATCTCAATTTCCAGTGGCTTGGCCCGTTTTTCCTGAGCCGGATGCAGGGTTCGGATACCCTTCAGCAGTTGCCGGATTTTGCTGGCCTTGGTCGGGTCAGGAAAACCATGGTCCTGATGCCAGCGCGACAACGCCGAAAGGCGGTGCTTCAGCGTGTTCAGTGACAAGGATTCAGCGTAAGCGGCGAGATATCGGGCAATTGAGTCAATCGTTGCTGGCAACAATCCGCCCCACTCAACCTCGAAATGCTGAATGGCTGACGCATAACTACGTCGGGTATTGGCTCGCTCAGCGGCATCGAGATAAAGACCTACCTTCGCTTCCATGACAGATCTTCCTTGTCAGAACATCATTTTTTTTGCATGCTCACTGACAGCGCGTGCAACGGGGTGGGCCAGCTTTCTCTCTGCGGAGATCAAGAAGAAGCGCTCCTTGATGTCATTCGTTTCACCGACCATATCGACTTTGTAGTGTTCGCAAACCGCCGCCACGCTCAATGCAGGTGTCGGAAAGATTCCCGCGCCGGCTTCGCCGAAGGCCTTCATCAAGGCGCTGTCACTGAATTCCCCGACAATTCTGGGGCGGACATTCATCCGCTCCAGCCAGCGTGGCAAAGCCAGATGAAGGGCGCTGTCCTTGCCTGGCAGTAGCATTGGCGCACCGTGCAGATTGGCCGGGAAACGACTGCCAATTTTCTCCGCTAATGCGGGAGATGCCATGAAGGCAATGCCGGACTCGCCGAGCGGATGGCTGTAGCCTTTGATTTCCGTACCGGGGGGCATGGGGCGATCGGCAATCACCATGTCCAGGCTGTGCAGCGCCAAGTCGGCCAACAGGCGGTCGAGTCGGTCTTCGTGGCAGATCAGCCGAATCGCTTCCGGCAGTTTCAGAACCGGCGCCAGTAAACGGTGAACGATGAATTTCGGTAACACATCGGCAACCCCGACACGAAAAGTGAAAAAGCGATCAATCGCTCCACTGCTGAGCAATTCTTCCAGTTCAGAGCCCGTCTGGAAAATCTCCTCGGCATAAGACAAAGCCAGCTTGCCTGTTTCGCTCAGTTCCAGTCGCCGCCCGACACGATGAAATAATTGGGCACCAATCCGCTCCTCAAACTGCGAGATCTGTCCGGACAGTGTTTGCGGGGCCAGATGCAAACGCTCTGCAGCGCGAATGATGCCCCCACTTCTGGCGACCACCATGAAGTAATGCAGGTGTTTGAAATTGAGCATTTGATTATTCGATATTTTCGACTAATTGGATGCATTATATCTGATGGAATCGAATGGTTATCTCGGGGACAATTCGCTAGCTCTTTTACGCTACTCGATCCAATGAACGTCCATTTCCATACCAGTCATCTGTGCCTGAGCGAGCCGGTCAAGCAGTACGCCCTGTGGCGTCTGGCTTGTTCGCTTGGGAGAAGCCGGGACAAGGTGGTTCGCGTTGATTTCCATTTCAGTGGCGACGAGGCGAGCAAGGACACAGGATGCCGGGTACGCCTTCAATTGCAGCATGGACAGGCGGAAATCTCCGCTCACGAGACGCTGGCCGACATTTACTGGGCGACCGACAGGGCTATCACCCGTGCCACCCGGTCGCTGGAAAGACAGACCCTGGTTCAAAGTCAGCTGTTGCGCCGCCATGCTGATTGAACGAGGCGGGTGTAGCCATGCAGAAACGAAGCAACTGATGAACGATGCCAAGACTGCTTCCGAGATCCAACTGAATCCCTATGCAGGTCAGGAAATCGCCTTTCTTACCCAACACGGCAAGGAGCAAGTGGTTGCCCCCGTGCTCGACAAGGCATTGGGCTGCAGGGTCAAGCGGGTTGCTGGCTTTGATACCGATGAACTGGGCACTTTCACCCGGGATATTCCGCGCTACGGCAGCCAACTGGATGCCGCCCGCCGCAAGGCTCGTATCGGCATGCAATTGAGTGGTGCCAGCCTGGGGCTTGCCAGCGAGGGGAGTTTTGGACCCGATCCGCACACCGGCCTATTTCCGTGGAACGTCGAGGTACTGCTCCTGATCGACGATATCCGGAAAATCGAGGTGGTCGGCGTCCATCAAGGGCCTGCGAGCCACGATCATGCCTGGATCACGGATTGGCCGGAACTGGAGGCCTTCGCGCATCGGGTCGGCTTTCCAAAACAGCATTTGGTTCTGCGGCCTTGCAGCGAAAACGATCCCCGCGTGCGCAAGGGCCTGGCCGACAAATCCTCTCTGAGAGCCGCCTTCGCATGGGTAAAGAGGCTAGCCTCGGATCAGGCGGCAATTCTTGTCGAACGCGACCTCCGGGCTCACGCGCATCCGGAACGCATGGTAAATATTGGCAAGGCGGCACACAGTCTGGCGGAGAAACTACGTTCGTTTTGCCCTCAATGCGGATCGCCGGGTTATTCCGCCATTGAACGGGTGGCTGGACTGCCTTGTGCAGAATGCGGCCTGCCTACCCGCGAGCAGCGGGGACAGGTCTGGGGCTGTCCCGCTTGCAACTTTCGGGAAGAACATCTCCGGAAGGACGGGGTCGCCTTCGCTGATCCGGCCCATTGCGATTACTGTAATCCCTGAAGATCGTCACCATGAACAGCATTGATCCGGTCATCCTGTTTTTCCTGTTCGGGCTGGTTGCCGGACTCCTGCGCTCGGAGTTGAAACTGCCGAGCGCTCTGTACGACTCGCTATCCATTTTCCTGCTGCTGGCAATTGGCCTGAAAGGCGGCCAAGGCCTGGCAACCCAGCCCCTGGGGCCATTGCTGCCCCAACTGCTGGCGGTGGTCGTGCTGGGCGTCGTTCAGACGTTGATCGCCTTTGGCGCCTTGCGTGCGATTTTTCGTTTTGACCGTCCAAATGCCGCAGCAACGGCCGCCCACTACGGGTCGGTCAGCGTCGCCACTTTTGCCGTTGCTGCAGCGTGGCTGTCGTCACGCAGTATCGATGTCGAACCGCAAATGGCGATCTTGCTGGCTGTCATGGAAATTCCCGCCATTCTCGTCGGCATCGTTCTGGCTCGCGGGGTCAGCAAGGACACCGACTGGAGGTCATTGGGTCATGAGGCCTTCCTGGGCAAGGGCGTAACCCTGCTTCTGGGGGGGATGGCGATTGGTTGGGCGGCAGGGCCGGAGGGCTTGCAACCCATCAAGATCATGTACTTCGATCTGTTCAAGGCAGTGCTGGCTCTGTTCCTGCTGGAAATGGGACTGATTGTCAGCCGTCAGGTAGACGAGCTCAAGCGACGCGGCTTGTCCCTGATCGCTTTTGGCTTGGCCATGCCGCTGCTGTCGGCTTGTCTTGGCCTCGGCACCGGCATGATGCTCGGGTTCTCGGTCGGCGGGATGACGATGCTGGCCACCCTGGCGGCTTCGGCGTCCTACATCGCCGTCCCGGCCGCCATGCGGATCGCCGTGCCTGAGGCGAATCCCGCCGTGTCTCTGGCCGGTTCACTGGGCGTGACTTTCCCCTTCAATATTCTGGCCGGAATCCCGCTTTATCACTGGATGGCCACCCAACTGACAGGAGCGACGCCGTGATCCCCATACAGACCGAAAAACGCACGCTGCTCACCGTGTTTACAGAAGCGACCCTCGAGCACGTCCTGATCAAGGATATTGATCGACTGGGGATTCGCGGCTACACCATCTGCGACGCGCGCGGCAAAGGAAGCCGCGGGGTGCGGGACGCCACCTGGGATGAATCAAAGAACATTCGAATCGAGATCATCTGTGCCCGCCCCCAGGCGGAAACGCTGCTGGCGCACTTGCAGGAACGGTACTACTCGAATTACGCCATGGTGGCGTGCCTTTCCGAGGTCGAAGTGCTGCGGCCCGGCAAATTCTGAAGGCAACAATCAGGTCGCCCCATCGGTGCGGCCGAGGTGCAAAGAGACATCAATGCGCGGCATTTTCATCACCGGAACGGACACCGGAGTTGGCAAGACCACCATCGGCATCCAGGTTGCAAAAGCGCTTCGGGAGAACGGGCAACGTGTGCGCGTGCGCAAACCCGTCGAAACCGGATGCGAGAAGCTGGCTGGAAGCGACATTCTCCAACCTTCGGATGCGGTTCGGCTAAACGCGGCAGCTGGCGCCATGGATGCGCTGGAGGCTGTCTGTCCATATCGCTATGAGCCGCCGGTTTCTCCGGAGTGGGCGGCCAGGCTGGCCAATCGGCCGCTTGAGATTGGGGATCTGCATGCTGCCTGTCTGAATGGGGTCGGCGACGATGACTTTCTGCTGGTTGAAGGTGCCGGCGGCTTCTATTCACCGATCGCCCACGGCGCACTGAATGCCGATCTGGCTGCCGGCATGGGCATGCCCGTTCTGCTGGTAGTAGCCGATCGTCTGGGTGCGGTCAATCAGAGCTTGCTGGCCATCGAGGCCATCCAGATGCGCGGACTGCCCCTGATGGGCGTAGTGCTGAATCAGGTTGCCCAACCAGACAACCCCTTCCTCGATAACCATACCGATCTGCAACGCTGGCTGTCGGCCCCAGTGATTCATCAGACCTATAACAACCCACCCAATCCGCAACTTGCATTGTGGGTTCAGAAATGGGTTAGCTGAACATTCGTTTTGCGAAAGCCAAGCGCTGTCATCTTGGCCAAGGCGTAATTCCGGTTACGACCTTAATCCGCGTCATCAATAGTCAAGTGGCGCGGAACGAGCAGTATCGGACAGCGTGCCGAGAGCAACAGTGATTGCGACACGCTGCCAAGGGCTGCCTGCTCCAGCGCGTTGACGCCTTGCGGTGCGACAACGATGACATCGGCTCCGCTCTCTTCAGCCTGCGCCAGGATCATGGAAACCGCGTCTCCGGTTGCCACGGCGCCAGTCGCCTGATGGCCGACATCCCCCATGGCATGCCGAGCGGCGGCGATGGCGGCTTCGCCAACGCCCAGGCCCCAGTGACGAAAATCACCTGCTGCGGCATCGAGCATGCCCTCGAAAGGAGAGAAGGCAGGCTGCACGCTGAACAGTTCGAGCGATGCTTCGCCCAGACGCGCCGCCATGCGCCCCGCCCAGGCTGCCGCATGGGCAGCATGTGCCGACCCATCAACGGCGATCAGTAGCCGGAGACGCCGGCCGAGTGTGGCCGGTATCGCCGCATGCGGCCCCATCAGCCAGATGGGGATCGGACTGCCTCTGGCAACTTCGGCCGCAATGGACCCGAGCAGCAATCCGCGCAGCGGTGACAGGCCGCGAGTTCCCATCGCGATCAGGTCGGCCTGACGATGTTGGGCTTCGTTGATGATCCTCGTCGCCGGGGTTCCGCCATCCACGACAACGTATTCCATTTTCACCCCGCTGCGCGCAAACCATTCCTGAGCGGTACTCACCGCGTCAGCCAGCGGGTGACAGACAGGAGCAATTCCCTCTTTCTCCATGGCCCCGTCAGTAACCGTGAGCAAGGTTGCTGTGAGCGCAATCTGGGCGGAACTCCATGTCGACCAGCTGCGAGCCGCAGCCATTGAGGAAGGCGAACCATCGAAGGCAATCAATACGTGCAAGGATTCAGGATTCATGGTGAATCTCCGATGGTGTGATGAACATCTCGTAAAACCCCTGTGCCTAACGCGCAGGCCAATCCTGGCTGGCATCGCCGAGGCGGAGTTTTCCGGCCAAGGCACTGCCATGATCAGCCCGCATGTTTTCGATCATGAGACAGCACAAGGTGCGCCGCGCATGCTGGCTGTGGATTTCATCCATCAGGGCATCAAGTGTTTCGGGAAATATTCTGCCATTCCTCCCCTCCGATGTCCGAAGGAGATCGCAGCACAGGTCAAACAGGGCGCGCAAGAAATCTTCGCGCTCGAGGTCGAGCGTGCGGAATTCACCGTGTTGCTCCAGGGCGTCGAACGTACGGATGTCGGTGTTGCCGCCGGCGATGATGGCCAACACGGCAAGGCGCGCCCTGGCGCGGGTACTGTCGGCCGGATAGTGACGCAACCGATGGGCGCCTTTCGTCCATTCACGGGCTTGCAGGGTCATCATGATCATTCCTCTCTCGATTCATTGACATTCGAGACAAGGATAAGTCCGATAGCATCCTGAATAAACGCGAAGTGTACTTACCGATAGCTCGTCAAATAGCGAACAATGCGGGGCGCCATGAGGGGGGTCCTAATCGTCCGGTGTATTTCAACGCCACAGACTGAGGGGCGGATCGGTCATGACCGCGCGCAAGACATCGGTACGGGAAACGATGCCGACAATGATTTCGCTTTCATTGACGATGGGAACGGCACTCAAGCCACCTTCGAGCATCGCCGCAGCGATGCGTCGAATGTCGGTCACGGGTACGGAAGCCACGACCGGCGAGGTCATGACATCACTCACCCGCCGTTGCAGATTTTCGAGAACATGTTCACCGTCGATATCGATGACGGTCAGCAAGTCCCGCTCATTGACCATCCCGATCAGCCGGTGCGCGTCGTCCAGAACCGGTGCCTGGTGGATTCCACAACGCTGGAAGACGCGCCAAGCGTCGGCAACCGCGTTTTTTTGGTTGAGCACCGTGACCGGATGGCTCATGATCTGGGCCGCATGAATCAGCGGACCACGCTCCAGGTCGTCGGGCAGCATTCTCCGATAGGCACGGACGGCCTCCCGTTGCAATGGCGTCGCCATGTTCTCGACACCTATTTCATCGCCCTCCTGGGCTACGCCTCGGGTATTGCGGGCTCGCGCCAGCGGATAGACACGGTTCATCGCCTCCAGCGTGCCGCTGAATACCTGGCCTGTCATGCCGTAGATGGAAAACATTCCGCTCTCCCGAATATCAAGGAACCAGCAGCACGTCGCACGGCGCGTGGTGCAGGAGATTCAGGGTGATGCTGCCGAGCAGTTGCTCATCGAGCACCGATTGACCGTGCCGGCCGAGCACCAGCAGATCGCAGGGGGCTCGGCGCAATTCGTCGAGCAGCACAGCCGCCGGGTAGCCGTGACCAATGACGCGGGATATTCCACCGGCAGCTTCATAGTCCGCATCCGCCAGATAGGCGTCCATGTCCTGTCCGGCTGCGGCCAGTTCATCGCTGCGGTAACGCTCGACATCCTCGGGCGAGGCACCGGCCAGACGCATCCGCCCCTCGTACGGCGCACGACTGGCATGAATCGCGATGTGTTGTGCTTCCGGAAATATCGCCAGGGCGGCACGCAGCGCCCGCGTCGCCGTTGCCGAAAAATCCGTCGCGATGGCGATCCGCCGGTACGGCGGAACGGGTTTCTGGCGAACCACCAGCACCGGGCACGGGCTGCGGCGCAACACCTTGACGGCGGTGCCGCCCAGGGCCAGTTCGTGAACGATGCCCTCGCCACGAATGCCAATGACGATCAGACTGGCGCCACTAACGACGGCGTGATCGGCGATGACGGCAGAGGCACGCCCGACCACCAGCTGGCGGCCGACTCGTGACAATGCGTTGCGGACGGCCATGTCGTCGGCAAGTCGGTTCAGCATCGTCTCGCTGCGCACCTTCGGGTTGTGTCGAATGAGCAGGTCCGGCAGCAGATGTCCTGCATGTTCCCAGGCGAATGGGTTGAAGACATGCAGGAGATTGAGCGGGCACTGCCATTCCCTCGCCAGCCGGGCAGCACGTTCGACAGCGAGAGTGGCTGGCGCCGAGAAATCGGTGGCCACGAGAATCGATTGGCTGGCTTTCATCTTCAATCTCCCTTGAACGATCGTCTGGATAATCCTTGTCGGCGTCTCAGTGGCTCAGACACGAAAACGGGCGACGGAACCCTTCAAATCGCTGGCCAGCGATTTGAGTCGCTCGGCAGCGACTGAGGTTTGCCGGGCACGAACGCTGTTCTCCTCGGCCATGTGGGCGATCCGTTCAACGCCCTGGGCAATTTCCTGGGCGGCCACCGACTGTTCGTCGAGGGCACTGCCAATATCGTCGACGGTCGTTGCCACCCGGTTTGCACCGTCCTGAATGCCGATGATCGAATCTCCTGCCTGTTGCGCGAGATCCACCCCGGTGCCGACGCGATTGACGCCACTTTCCATTTCCTGTGCCGCGTGGCGGGCACCGGACTGCACCTTTTCGATGACGCTGGCGATCGACTGGGTCGATTTCGAGGTGCGTTCGGCGAGTTTTCTCACCTCGTCGGCAACGACGGCAAAACCACGTCCCTGCTCACCAGCCCGAGCCGCCTCGATGGCGGCATTCAGCGCCAACAGATTGGTCTGATCGGCAACATCACGGATCACATCAACGATGGCCGAAATTTCCCGGGAGTAATTTTCCAGTTCGCGAATCGAATGCGCCGCGTCGTTGACCGCCGTTGCCACCTGTCGCATTTCGTTGCTGGTCGAATGCACCACCGCGCCACCGGTGCGTGAGGCCTCGCCGGCACTGGCTGCCACATGACGGGCCTCGCGGGCATGATCGCGCACCTGATCGATGGAAACCGACATTTCCTCGACGGCGGCAGCCATCCCCGAGGCGGCTTCGCTTTGTGCGGTGGTGGCCGCGGCCGAAGCCTGGGCGGCAGTAGACATTTCAATGGCCGCGCAGGCCAGATCGTCGGCGCTGCGCTGCGAGGCACTGACCATGGTGCGCAGACTGTCCTGCATCAGCGCGAATGCAGCCAGCAAGCGCCCGGCTTCATCACGTCCACCGGTGGGAACCGGACGGTTGAGCTCACCGTTGGCGATCGCCTCAGCCACGCTCACCGCTTGGTTGATGGGATGGGTGATCGTGCGCGCCAGCCACCAGGCGTAGACCCCGAGGCCGAGAAGGCCGCCCAGACCCACCAAAGCCAAAACGATCAGATCGGTGCGGAAATCGCGTTGCTCTTCCTCGAAAAGGGCTTTCGCGGTCTTTGCCTGATAGATCGCCAGGGCATCAAGCGCCTCTCTGACCGCCTTGCCTTCATCCAGTGTGGCGGCGAGCAAGGCCCGGGATACTTCCGGAGCGTAATCTTCCGCCTTGATGCGCTCGAACAGGGGGCGCACCCGCTCAATCCACGCCGAGCGCTTGCTGGCGAAATCGGTTGCAAGGCGCTTTTCCTCCTCGCTCAGGTTGGTTGCCATATATTTGTTCCAGAGCGCGTTGATCTCGGCGCTACGGCGTTCGAAATTGGCGAAATGCTCACTCAATGGCTGGCCGTGCGCGCCGGACAAGGGGGAACGGGGGTCGCGCTGCAGGATCAGCAGGATTTCCTTCTCGTTGGCGGCGCGCAGTTCGGCCAGGCGAAAGAGATCAACCAGCGGTACAGTTCGATCCTCATAAACTGAATTAAGCGCATCGACAGCCTTTTTTCCGCCCAGCAGACCAACGGCTGCAATGGTGACGAGCAACAACCCGGCAAAGACAGTAAAAGCAGCCAGACGGGCACTGATGGAGTGAAATGACATGGTGACTAACCTATAGGGAAGTTAAAAAGTTGCGGTGGAACAGTGCCGGGATTTCTACCGCCGGCAGGGCCCGGGCGAACAGCCAGCCTTGGGCCAGATGGCAGCCTTGCGCCCGAAGCCAGTCGAATTGTTCCCGGGTCTCGACGCCTTCAGCCAGGGTACGTGCTCCCAGGGCGTCGGCCATGCGGATGATGGCCGCGGCAATGGCGGCATTCTCGGCATCTTCCGGCAAGCCGCTGACAAAAGATGCATCAAGCTTCAGTAGCCCGACACGAATGTTTTTCAGGCTGGCGAGCGATGAATAGCCCGTGCCGAAATCATCGATTGCCAGATGAATGCCAGCATCGGTGAAATCATGCAGATGAGTTAGGGCGTCGATAACATCACGCATGGCCGTGCTTTCGGTTACCTCAATCTCCAATGCCGAGGCCGCCAATCCGTGTCTGTCGAGGCAACGCCGGATCCGGACGAGCAGATGGGGGTCGCGCAACTGGATGGCCGACAGGTTGACTGCCACCCGCAAATCCACACCCTGGTCACGCCATAGGGAAGCGTCACCCAGCGCAGTTTCCAGCGCCCAGTTCCCCAGTGAGTCGATCAGTCCGCAATCCTCGGCAACCGGAATGAATTCAGCCGGCGACACCCAACCCCAGACAGGGTGTTGCCAGCGCATCAACGCTTCGACAGAAACCATGCGGCCGGTAACGACGTCGATTTGCGGCTGATAGTGCAAGAACAGTTCGCCTTGCGTCAGGGCGCGCCGCAGATGCGTTTCGATTTCAAGGCGTCGGTGAGCGGAACGGCCCAGGCAGGGCGTGTGAAAATTGTAGGTACTGCCCTTTTCGGACAGGGCTGGCAGCAAGGCGACAAGGGCGGCGCTCAGCAGATCCTCGGAGCTCCGACCATCGTCCGGATAACAGGCAATGCCGATGTCGCACTCGACGATCACTTCCTTGTCGCCAAACGGGAAGGGGTCAGCGAAGCGCGCCAGAATCTGTGTGGCAACCCGTTCAGCACCACGAGCGTCGGCGTGCAGGAGCAGGGCGAACTCACCATCGCTGATACGGCCCACGGAATCCTCGGCGCGGATGCTATCCAGAAGGCGTTTGGCCGCTTCCTTAGAGAGGTTTTTTGCCCCTTCCTCAAGAAAGGCATAGCGCCGTAAATCTGGAAAGCCGATCAGTAACAAGGTCAGCGGCAAGCCGTCGCGACGTGACAAGGCTATCGCCTGCGTCAGACGGTCGACAAAAAGCTGGCGATTGGCAAGCCGGGTCACCGGATCAAAATAGGCCAGTTCATGGATTTGCGCCTCAAATGCCTTGCGCTCACTGATGTCGCGCACAATTTTGAGCAGGAGCCCCCCGCGCGTATCGTCAATCAGGGATGCGCTGACTTCGACGGGAAAGCGGCGGCCGTCGGCGGTTTGATGCTCGGTCTCGAAAAACTGCTGGCCACGAAGGCGCAGATTTTCCATGTCCACCGGAAAATCAAAGCGCCCGCGCGGCGAGCGCAGACTGTCGATTGGCCTCCCAAGCAGTTCCTGGCGCGGCCAGCCGTAGGTATTGACGGCACATTCGTTGGCTTCAACGATGGTGTTGTTCGCGTCGGCCAGCAGCATGATGTCGTTGGCGGCCTGAAACAATGACTCGTATGGAATGTCTTTGGCTTTGTGCGGAAAATGCTCAGCAATCATGTCTCGTATCTCCTTTGAGCGAGCCTGGGAAAATCCGCTCAGGCGCGCATCATCGACATCACCTGCGCCGCATCCAGCGTTGCCGCTTTCTGCTGGATTTGCGGCAGGTACCGGGTCTGCATCTGTTTGGCCGGGCCCAGCAGATTCTGGAAGGCGTCGCGCAACATGGCCGTATTCATGGTGCGGCCGCCAGCGTAGTAGCGTTTGGCGACCTGTCCCAGGGCATAGGTGGTGGCAAAGGAGAACGCCATGCCGACCGCAACCCCGCCGAACTTGCCCGCCGTCTTGCCGGCGGCCTTGCCGATCAGGCCACCCAGCAGTTTGCGGCCCATCTGTTCGAGATACTGCGAGGTCATCCCGACACCGGCGGCGGCGATGAATTCCTTGATATGCCCCTGATCAAGTTCGACGCCATGCGACTTGCCGATGCCATAGACCATCTTGATCTGCAAGGGAATGATCGCCATCGACGCCCAGGACTGAGGCAGCAGTTCGAGTGCGCCGTTGAGCAGCGCGTAGTTGAGGATGGATTTGTCCAGTTCGGCATCGCTCGCCAGGGCTGGTGACGCAGCGACCGCTGCGGCGCCAGCCGCAGGGGCGAGCGGAATGACTGCGCTCGCTTGATCGGCAAGCAGGTCTGCCTCGCCTTCGATCAGGTCGGTTTCGCTCGCCGTCAATGCCAGCAGGCGTTTCAGTTCATCGAGAAAATGCCGCTCGCTGTCAATCAGACGGCCATCGGATTCGCACACGCACAAGGCCATTTCATAAGCCAGCTGGCGCTGGCTGGCGTCGGCCAGTATGGCGGTGGCCGACGCCAGCGTCAGGCGCTTGAGCAGCACGTCCTGATACAGACGGGCGAGATCCGGCGCCGCCGTCTGTTCGGCCAGGGATTCCGCGATACGCCGAATTTCCTCCCGTTCGCGATCATCCTTGTTGCTGTCGGCAAAAGCGGCGTGAATGGCTATGGCAAGAATGGCCTTGATGTTTTCCTGAGTCATGGATTTACCTTTCATGTCCGGTGGTGGCGTTGGTGTTGCTGCGGCAAACAAGCGAAACGAGCAACTTGCGTAGCTCTTCAATGAAGAGCACCGAGGAAGCCACGGCGGTTGCCAGCAGCCATTCGTTCAACGACAGATCCACCGTGTCAAAAATCACCTGTGCCGGCGCCCAATGCACCGCGACGATCTGCAGCAGGACTACGCCGGCCAGCGCCAGCCACAGCTTGCCGTTGGCGAAGAACTGCCGGTTGAAGGCACTGCCGTGTTCGGCACGGGCATTGAAGATGTTGAAGAACTGGAAGAGGACGAAGGTGGTGAAGGCCAGGGTCATCGCCTTGGCTTCGCCGGAGGCCTCTATCGCCCAGGCGTAGAGGCCGAGCGTGCCGACGGCCATGGTCGCACCGTACAGACCGATGCGCCACAGGCGCTGCACCGAGAGGATGCCGGCATCGGCCTGACGCGGCGTATCGCGCATGATGCCCGAGCGCGCCGGTTCGACACCCAGGGTCATGGCCGGCGGGCCGTCCATGATGATGTTGACCCAAAGGATCTGGATGGCAGTGAAGGGCGTGGCCAGACCGAGAAAGGGCGCGCCGAGGACAGTGAGAATCGCCCCGACATTGGTCGATAGCTGGAAACGGACGAACTTGATGATGTTCTCGTAGATGGTGCGACCTTCTTCCACGGCGCGGACGATAGAGGCAAAGTTGTCGTCGGTCAGCACCAGCGTGGCTGCTTCCTTGGTTACTTCGGTGCCGGTAATTCCCATGGCCACGCCGATGTCGGCGGTTTTCAGGGCCGGCGCGTCGTTGACCCCGTCGCCGGTCATTGCCACGACATGGCCCTTGGCTTGCAGGGCTTCGACAATGCGCATCTTGTGCTCGGGCGCGACCCGGGCGAAGACGGCACTCTTTTCGACCAGCCGGGCAATTTCGTCCTGACTCAAACCATCGAGATCGCGTCCTTCGTGAACTTCGCCCTTGAGTCCCAGTTCGCGGGCGATGGCCGCAGCCGTCGCTCGGTGGTCGCCGGTGATCATTTTCACCTGAATGCCGGCGGCGTTGCAGGTGGCGATGGCCTCCTTCGCTTCGGCCCGCGGCGGATCGATGATGCCGACCAGCGCATTCAGGGTCAGGTCCTGCACCCAGAACAAGAGGTCGCCGGCCGGATCGAAATCCGCCGCTGGAATGACCCGGCCAGCCAGCGCCAACACGCGCAAGGCCTGATCGGCCAGCGCCTCGTTTTCGGCAACGAAGGCAGCCCGGATCGCTTCGTCGATCGGCAACGCACTGTCGCTTGTCCCGATATACGAGGAGGTGCGCGCCAGCAGCACGTCAGGAGCACCCTTGACGCACATCATGACTCGGTCGCCATCGTGGTGGAAAGTGGCCATGTACTTGGTGGCCGAGTCGAACGGAATTTCGGCGATCCGCGGCCGGTGTTCAAGCACTTCATCGGGCAGCAGCCCCGCCTTGGCCGCCAGGGTCAGCAAGGCTCCCTCGGTTGGATCGCCGATCAGGGCGCCATCCTTGATCCGGGCATCGACGCACAAGGCCGCCGGCAACAGGACATGACCCAGTGTTGGCGCGCCGGAGGCGACGCCTTCGAAGCGGCCTTCACCGCCGTAACCCTCGCCGCTGACCAGGTAACGCTGGCCCTGGGTGTAGACGGCGCGGGCGGTCATCTGATTGAGTGTCAGCGTGCCGGTTTTGTCGGAGCAGATTACCGTCGTGCAGCCGAGAGTCTCGACTGCGGCCAGCTTCTTGACGATGGCGTTACGCTTGGCCATCCGGTGCATGCCCAGGGCCAGCGTCACCGTCACCACCGCCGGCAGGCCTTCGGGAATGGCGGCCACGGCCAGGGCGATGGCGGTCATCGCGGTCTTGATCAGTTCATCCCCGCGCATCAGGCCCATGAAGAACATCAGGCCGACCACGACGGTGGCGATGATCGCCAGCCGCTTGCCCAGGCCATCGAGTTGAATCTGCAAGGGGGTTTCGCCTTCTGCGGTCTCGGCCAGCAGACCGGCCAGGCGCCCCATTTCGGTGTGCATCCCGGTAGCGGTTACCACGGCTTCGAGGCGGCCCCGGGTGACCACGGTGTTCATGAACACCATGTTGTAGCGTTCTGCCAGCACCGCCGATTCCGCCACCACATCCGGCAGCTTCGCCACGGCATGGGATTCGCCGGTCAATGCCGCTTCCGCGACCTCGGCACTGTGCGCGCTCAGCACCCGGGCATCGGCCGGAATGCGGTCGCCGGCTTCGAGCAGCAAAATGTCGCCGGGCACCAGATCAGCCGCCTCGATCTGCTGCATCTGACCATCGCGACGCACCCGGGCGCCGGGCGCCAGCATGTTTTTCAATGCCGCTAGTGCCGCCTCCGCACGATGCTCCTGGAAAAACCCAAGGGCAGCGTTGAGCAGCACGACGATGCCGATCACGATGGCATCCTTGAAGTCACCAATCGCACCTGCCAGTACGGCAGCACCGATCAGGATCAGCACCAACAAGCTCTTGAACTGGTCGAAGAATTTCAACCAGGCGGAACGCGGTGGCTTTTCCGCCAGGCGGTTGGGGCCGTGTTCGGCTAGGCGGTTTATCACTTCCACGCTGCTCAGTCCGGCGGTCGGATTGACCGCTAGTTGCTCAATGCAGTGTTCATGGGCTTGTGCGTGCCAAGAGTCGGCCTGGTGTGTCGCCATGGTGTTTCTCCCTTATGTGGCGCCAATCATGGCTGCCGAGTCGTGATGCTTACCAAAACCCTGTTTTCTTTCTGCTGCACGAAGGTTACGCCAATACGTTCTTCTCCCTTGTGGTAATCATGGCGCTCCTCGCTTGGTGTGGCGGCGAGGAGTTCCTGTCGATAACCATGCTCGGCAAAGCCCTTGGCATAATGGTCCAGGACCGCTGCCAGATCAGCCTTTCCTTCGTAACGTACCGTGATGCCTTGATCTTCACGTTGCCAGTGCGTACGGGCTAGGCCAGGAAAACGCGCCACGGGAATCGGGTCGGTTCCTGAAACATCGCGGGCAGGCGGCGCCGCTTGACCGATCGCCCGCAGATCCTCGATGGCCTGGGTTGCCCCCGGCACGACTTTCTCAACTTGTTGAACGGCACTGCGCGCGACATCCGGCACAGCCGAAACCCCCTCCTGAGCCATGCCGAACAGCCATCCAGCCAAGCTGATCGTCAGCCAGACGGCCAGAATTGTGAACATCAGGATGACGACCGAAATCAGAATCCAGGTCCGGCGGCTGATTGCAAAAATCCGGCTCGCCAGCATGCTGAACAGGGAAAGTTTGGAAAGGCTCATTTCAGTCCTCCGTCGGGCAGGATGGCGGCAACGGGCCGAACTCACGCTGTCGCGACAAGCGACGCTCCAGACTACGGGACGCCCGGTCGACGGATCGGGCGATAGCGATCTGGAGATCATCGGCAACTTCCTCGATCACGACATCGCGCATCCGGGGTAGCGGTATTCTTAGCTGACACCGCTTATCGTTGCCACCACGCGGTCCATTGATGTCAGACAGTGTGATGACGACGCGATCTACATCTTGCTGGGCCCAATCCAGGCCAAAATTGAGGCAGCGCTCGGTATGATCACGCAAGCCTTCGCTCATTTCGATGCCTTTGGCGCGGATGTCGATCTGCATGTTTGCTCCTTCGTTGTGAATATGAGAGCACGATAGGAGCAAAAAATGCTTTAATAAACACGAATTTTTATTAACAATATTTCGGCAATTAACGAACAGTCACATGAACCTCAAGCATCTTCGGTATTTCTGGACGGTTGCCCAGGTGGGTGGCATCAGCCGTGCTGCTGAGACGTTGAATCTCACGCCGCAGACCATTAGCGGACAGATCCGCCATCTTGAAGAGGACCTCGGGGCGGCGCTGTTTCGTCCGGCTGGACGTGGCCTGGAACTTACCGAAGCGGGCCGGCAGGTTCTGTCCTACGCCGATGAAATCCTGCATCTGAGCGGGGAGTTGAAGCAGGCATTGTCGGCCCGCCAAAGACAACCGATCCCGGTACTGCGCATTGGCATCACGGACGTCGTCCCGAAAACATTCGCTTACCGTTTGCTGGCCCCTGTTGGCAAACTACCTGAGCCCGTTAGGCTGGTTTGCCGGGAAGGCACTATCGACATGCTGCTGGCCGAATTGGCCTTGCAGCGTCTTGACATGGTCGTGGCAGATCGTCCGATGCCGTCCGGGCTGGCCATCCGCGGGCACAGCCATAAGTTGGGGGAAAGCCCCTTGGCGTTTTTCGGGGGGGCGTCTTTGTGCGCAGAACTTGGCGATTTTCCGCAATGCCTGAACGATGCGCCGCTGCTTCTACCGGGGGGACATTCCGCTATTCGTGGTCATATCGATCGCTGGTTGAGCGACCTGCGCTTAGTGCCGCGGCTGATGGGCGAGTTCGACGATAGTGCATTGATGAAAGCTTTTGGGCAGGCGGGCGCTGGGTTTTTCCCGGGGCCCGCCGTTCTGAGGGATGAAATATGCACACGCTACAATACGCGCTGCATCGGCGTGGTCAATGAGATTCATGAGGGGTTCTGGGCCATAACGGCCGAGCGACGGGTTGTTCACCCGGCGATCATGACAGTCATGGAATCCGCACGTTCAGCATTATTTCCCAGCATCACCCAGCCAGTTCCAACAACGTGAGTTTCCTCAATCGGCAGCCATCATGCAAACAAACGAACAGTCAAATCACCAAACACAGGATCCTGTACTGTCCTTCTTCAACAGGGTAATCTCCCAAGTTGCACGCGTACTCGCTGCGGTCATGGTAATGGTCATCATCTGGGGCGTGGCGGATGTGGTCTATGTGCTTTACCAGCGCTTGATGGCACCGCCATTCATGCTGCTTGAAATCAAGGATATTCTCGCAACCTTCGGTGCATTCATGGCAGTGCTGATCGCAGTTGAAATATTTCACAACATCATTCTTTATGTCGAAGACAACCATAACCGGCAACTGGCCGTTGAGATTGTCCTCGGGACGGCTCTGATGGCCATTGCTCGCAAGGTCATCGTGCTGGACTTCAACGAGGTGGGGGCTGAGCATGTCTATGCAACAGCCGCGGTAACGCTGGCATTGTCCGTGGGATACTACTTGATCGTTATCCGGAGAAAAGGCTCGAATTCGTGAATGCCAGGCTCCATTATTCCTTCTGTCAATGGCTGACCGGAGCGCCGCGTTGATGCCCATGCTGCATGAACTGTTTGTCGCCATTCCTGGCCAATGGGAGAAGGTCATTGCGACCTTCTTCCTGATTGCCGTAGGTGCCGCTCTCTCTCACCTCTGGGCGCGCTATCTTGTGCGAGGGGAAATTTCCGCCGAGAAGCGTCGGATGCATCTGGTCTGGGCCCGGAACGTCATCTGGTTCCTGGTTTTTTTCGTCATCATCTCGGTCTGGGCGTCGACGATTGCCGGTTTTGCCCTGTCCCTAGCAGCGGTTGCCGGGGCCGTCCTGATCGTCAGCAAAGAACTGCTGATGTGCGTGCTGGGCTATCTTTACATCACCTTCGTCCGGCCGTTCAAGGTAGGTGATCTCATTGAAATCAACCAACTTCATGGCCGGGTCATCGACATCGACATATTTGCCACGACGTTGGCGGAGTTAGGCTATGCCGGGCAGCAGACCGGCAAGATGGCTGAGTTTCCGAATGGCTTGTTGCTGACCACGCCTTTGAAAAACACATCTCTCACCGGAGATTACGTATTGCATCTGTTTCGCATGCCGATCCCCGATGAAGCAATGTGGGATCTTGATCGCGTGGAATCTGCGGCGCTGGCGGCTGCCGATGAGGCGACACAGACTTGGCAAAGCGAGGCCGAAGCGCATTTCCGCAAAATTTCCGACGAAAGCTTCATCGCTTTTCCCTCTGGCCGCAACAAGATTCTGTGGGATTTTTCCGACCCCGAGCAACTAATGCTCGTGATCAGAGTGGCCTGTCCGAGTCATCTGCGGCTGAAAGTGGAGCAGGCCGTGTTTCGCGATACCTGGCGAATATTGAGACCGGGTCAGTTAACCAAACCGCACTGCGACATCAGCGCACAGTAGCGTCCGGTTCACCCGATTGCGCCAGGATGACTGCCCGCGCGGTGTCGCGCAGTACAAGGGCTGCGTGCCAGTTTGCTCCTGCGGGAATGATCGGTGGATGGACGGTAACCGTCAATTTGCTGTAGCGTGGCCACAGACTAAGGTCAGGAAGAAGACGGCGGGTGCCGCTCAAAGTGACAGGAATGACCGGAACATCGGCGCGGGCAGCGGCCAGGAAAGCCCCCATGCGGAAGGGCAATACACCGGGCGGTTCACGGAAGGTTCCTTCGGCAAAGACTACAAGGGCGTTGCCTGCTCCAGCCCGCCTCTCCAGTGCATGCGTGTCTTCAACACCGCGCACAGTATCAAAGCGCTCAACGAAAACTGCGCCTAGGCGTTTCAACGGTATCGCGGCCAGCGGGTGAGCAAGCAATTCCTGTTTGGCAACAAAAGCGAAACGTGCGGGTAGCGCAGCCGATTGCTCGTGGCTGGATGCCAGTCGCAGTCAGGGCAAGGCGTGATCCGATTCGGGCGAGACGCCGCGCGGCGAGCGTTGGCGCAAGCGCTATCGCAACCCAGAAGACCGGTGCCAGGAGGCCGAAAACCATCCACACCCAGAGTCCCCAGAGTGGGCCGGTGAGTTCTATAGCCAATTGCTCTACCTCAGCGCGAATTGCTTCATTGCCATCCTGCGCCGTACGAGTTTCGGCCAGTACCACCAGGCGCTCGGTCCCGGCGCGCACGCCCGTGACACGACCGACAGCTTCTTCCAATTCTTGCGGGTAGCTGGAACAGGCGCAACATATTGAATTCCAGTGTAGCCAGAATGTCCGTTCGTAATTATGTTCAAGACTTTGGGGTCACCATTGCGTATTACAACAAATAATCAACCATTATCGCGTCTTATATTTGCTACTTTCGCTGCATTGAACTTCGTTTGATTAGTATGTAATATCGTAATACGTAATACGGTATGAAATACGAGGATGCCATGGCCAGAGCAGGAATCTACAAGTCAGAAGTCGTCAGAGCGCGTAACAAGCTGTTGGCGATGGGGCGCTACCCATCGATCGACGCAATTCGCAGCGAGTTAGGCGATACCGGCTCGAAAGGCACGATTCACCGCTATCTGAAGGAAATCGAAGAAGAGGAAGGCGGCAGTACCGGTACCCAGGTCGCGGTCAGTGAAGCCATCCAGGATCTGGCTGCCAGGCTCGCAGAACGCCTGCATGAAGAAGCTGATCAGCGTTTGGCGGCTCTGACCGATAAGCACAAGGCAGAAATTGCGGCGCTGAACGACACCATCGCCACATTACGTAATGAAGTGGAATCCTTTCGCAGCCAGTCTGAACGCCAGGCCCTGGAGTTGGGTGCAGAGAAAGCAGCCCACAGCGAAATACTAAGCGTGCTCCAAGAAGAGAGAATCGTTCGGGCACAAATGGCTCAGCGCATCCAGGACATGGAAGGGCAACTGGTAAAGGAAGAAGCGCACCGTGTGTCGCTGGAGGAAAAGCACCAACACGCCCGCGAGGCACTGGCGCATTTCCGAACCGCAGCGAAGGAACAACGGGAGCAGGATCAGCGCCAGTTCGAACAGCAGATCCAGTTCTTGCAGGGGGAGTTGCGTAATGCCAAGGAAACGGCAAACGCGAAACAGCAAGAACTCATCCGCAGTCATGAGGACAATGCCCGTCTATCAAGCGAGCTCACCCATGCGCACAGTGAACTTCATCGACACGATGGCGAAGTACGAACATTGCGCTCGGTCAAAGAGCAGTTGGCCGTTGCCGAGGTGAAAATCCAACAGTTGACGGATCAGTTGGCGCAAGCCAACGGGCGAGTGTCCGATCTGGACAAGGAAAACCAAGCGAACCTCTGCAAGCTAAGGGAGAGCATGGAAACGGGGCAGCGGCTGGCAGCCGAACTGATGGCGGCAAAAGCCGTTGCCGCTAGCCACGAGAAAGTCTTTGAAAAGCTCGCGACATTACAGTCGCCACAGGCGAAGAGCACCAACGCCAAGAAAAATAGCGTTGACAATCAAGATTCGCTTTTTAATTCAGAAGAGTAGGCAGTTTTCGGGGAATTTTTCATGATTCCCGGCCGACCCTCTAACCCGGCCTCAACCTCGTTCCCTTCGGTTGCTGGATGCTCCGCGATAAAGCTGCGTTGCGTCGATTAGCTCTATGTTGAGCATCCGCTTTGATAAGCGAGCGTGTAAGAATTTTTGTGTAAACGGTCATTTGGCAGGAAACCACCGCGCCTCAAGGAGCGATGATGGCCGTAGCAAAGAAAGCAGCCCCCAAGGAGTTGCTGGACAGCCTGCTGGCTGACTATCGGAAACCGGAAGACCTGATTGGCGAGAACGGCTTGCTCAAGCAACTCACCAAGTTACTGGTTGAGAAAGCATTGGAAGCGGCGCCAACGCACCTGGCAAGTAGTGCCTTCAATTTCCGTTACTCGGCCTGAACGGTCATTCGACCAGCGTCAATTGAGTGGCGGCTAACGGGCAATCGACTCATTCAAATGAGAATTGGGGACGCAGGTCACTTGGCATTTGCGGTCGATTTCGGCCGCCCAGCCTTGAGGTGTTCGACATAAGTTGCCGCTGATTGAAGCTCATCTTGCCGCATACGCTCCAATGCAGCCAATCCGATACGGACCACCTCGCTCCTGTTCAGGATGTGGCCCTTCCTTCCAAATTCAACCTGAAGCCTATCGAGCTGTTCTAGGCAGCTACTTGGCAAAGAAAAGGTTGCTCTTATGACCTTTGCGCCGTTTGTCTTCGGGGTTTTTTCTTCAAAATCTTCCATAACATAAATATATTATGCAATAATAAGAACAGTCAACAATTCTAGGCATCACGCCAATGATCACTACGATTGATTTGTTTGCCGGCGCGGGTTTGATGACTGAGGGGTTTCGCCAGTCCGGTTTTCGGTCGATTTTTGCGGCTGAAGCTGACCATCGCGCCGTCGCAAGCTTCAACAAAAATATTGAGAACGTTGCGAGAGTCTGGGACGTGCGTAAGGTGGATGCTTCGCTTCAGTCTCAGGTGATTCTCGCCGGTCCGCCCTGCCAAGGCTTTAGCACACTGGGCAAGCGCGATAGCAATGACGAACGAAACAAGCTATCGCTTACCGTTCTTCCATGGATAAAGTCGGCCAATCCAAGTGTGGTTGTAATTGAGAACGTGCCCCAGTTTGTCGAATCAATCTATTGGAAGAGGATCAAGAGGGCTGCAAAGAGAGAGGGTTACGAAAGTTGCCATTGGATTCTGAATGCCGCTGATTTTGGGGTGCCGCAGCGGCGCATCAGGGCATTTTGCATCCTCTCTCGAATCGGATTGCCGACGCAACCGGAACCAACACACGAAATACCCGTGACCGTGCGCCAAGCGTTCTCAGGCCTCTCCTGTAATCCAACAGATCTAAACCAGCACATCGCCCCAATGCCGAAAGGTGTGGCGTACGAGCGCATTAAGATAATTCCGCCGAACGGAGATAAGCGTGATGTGCTGCGCCTTGCAGCGCATCTATGCCCCCCTAGTTGGGAAAAAATTGGAGCGCAAGCTGTCGACGTATGGGGTCGAATGAATTTTGATGAGCCATCGAATACTGTGCGCTGCTCTTTTCAGAACCCCTCCAAGGGGCGATATCTGCATCCGGCAGAGAATAGAGTCATAACAATCCGTGAAGGCGCGCGCCTTCAAGGTGTGCCCGACGAATGGGTTTTCGTGGGAGACAGAACTTCCATGGCCCGTCAAATCGGCAATGGTGTTCCAGTGCCCTTGGCCAAGGTCGTTGCGAATTCCATTCGGAGGCTCTTTATCCCTTAGGCCAACAATTCCGATTTTGTCCTGAGGTAGGCTTGCTTATCCAATCCGGAAGCAGGCCTTTTTTTCTTGAGGCAGAACGTGGGCTATCATTGCGTCATAACCGATATCTATCAAGGAATTTGCGATGACCCTGGGTGCGGAAAGCCAGTTGCAGTTGCTAGGTGCTACCTGTTCGAAGGAAAAACCGAATGAGTTCGAGATGGTCATCCAAGGTGGCATGTTGGATGCGCTCGGTATCAACATGTACTCGACACTGGCCAAGAGCATGGTTGAATTCGTGGCCAATTCTCACGACAGCGAGGCTGGCTACGTAAATATCTCGATCCCCTTTGACCGCATTCTTTCGGCTCGCGCCCTAGTCCGAGCGGAAGCGAAGAAAGCTGTTGCAGCCGGCAAGATGGAGCCTTTTACTGTACTGCTGCTTCCATTGCCGGACGATATCAAAATCGAGATCACAGATGACGGGCACGGAATGGATCCGGCGGATGTGCAGCATAAATTTCTTCCGGTTAATCGGAAACGCCGACTAGACAACGGTTCGGGAAAGGAAAGCAATCTAAACTCCGAGTCCGGAAAACGCAAAGTTATGGGCAGAAAAGGCCTTGGAAAATTAGCTGGATTTGGGGTCGCGGAAAAAATCACTATTAAAACAAAGCGTGCTGAAGACGATTTTTGGACTGTCTTTGAAATGGACTATGCCAAGCTCTCCGAGGCTCCGAATCTCGCTGGCGTTACCATCCCCGCAACATACCAGACGGGGACGCCAGCGGAAAAGGGAACGATCATCACCTTGTCCCGTCTTCGCTGCGATGCATTGAAACGTGGAGAGACAGACCTGCGTTCGACTCTGAACCAAAATTTCTTCGGAATTCGCTCGGAAGATTTTGCGATAAAGATCAACGGAAACACGCTTTCCACGCCGCCCGTCGAATACTCCTTCACGTTTCCTACCGAGCGCCCCCATGATGGCTTCGCCCGCACAGTCGTTGAGGTTGAGGAAGTCGGAAACATCGCTTTTGATTATGTTGTGAAATTTCGAACCCCTGGGGATAGCCTCAAGAACGATCAACGTGGTGCCCGCATTTATTGCCACAATCGGTTAGCCGCAGGCCCTTCTCTCTTCGGTCTGCCATCGGGGGTGCACAATTTCCATGGTCAGGACTACATGGAATGTATTGTCCAGGCAGATCAACTTGACGAGATCGGTGTCGACTTGGTCAGTACCGACCGTACACAGTTGAAAGGGGAAAGCGAGGTTGTCATTGCCTTCATGGATCGAATCACTGACATATTAAGGCGAGCCTTGAATGCCCACTACAAGTTCAAGGAAGGCATAGTCGATCAGGAGATCGTTGAAAAAAACCCTGGCTGGTTGCGACTTGTCGACAGCATGGATAAGAAAACCCGAGAGCCTGCAAAAAAATTGCTCCGAACACTGGGTTCGCAGTTCGGCGTTGGGTCTAGAGAGTTTAACGAGATCGCCCCCTTGGTCATGAACACGATGAATGCCGGAGAAGTGCTGGTGCGACTGATCGAGGTTGGAACAAGCGCCAAAGAAATCAATGAAATTGCTGCTGCACTCTTGGACCTGGCGGAGGTCGAAAAAAGCCAAGCGCTGACCATCTTCAGAGGCAAGCTCAGCGCTATTCACGCATTACGCCAGTTGATCAACAAGGGCAAAGAAGAGTGGAGAAAAAAACAATTCGAAGAGGAACTCCACACCCTTTTGAAGAGGAATCCTTGGCTTATCCGCCAGGAGTTCTCCAACCACCTGACCTCCAATCAGACGCTTGAAACGCTATGTTCGGAGTTGGCAAATGAACTTGGAGTAGATCATTTCGCCGAAGACAGTCCCAAAAAGGCTAATCTTCGCCCGGACTTGGTTTTCCTGATGAACGATCCAAATTTTCACGAACTCGTCATCGTCGAGTTGAAGTCCCCAACCATCCCTCTTGAGATTGATCATTTAACGCAATTGATGGGATACATCTCTGATGCTGAAGCTTGGATCAAACGCAAGTTTCACCATGATGTACGGGTAACTGGTTACTTAATTGGAACTCGAGAAGAGCCCGAAAAACGAACTCGTGATGCCATTACGCTCGAAAATCAGATTGCTAAGGCGGGGCCAACAACCGAATGGAAGGTTTACGACCTTCACGAACTACTCCGTAACACCGAAGGAGCCCATGCGGATATGATCAAAGCGATAGAGAATGATCTTGGTGAAGACCACGTCCTTATCATCCCCAAAAGCCCTACAGCGTTAGCCTCTGCGTCGTCCGATGAAAATGCGGAATCGGTGGCACCATCGGCAGCGGAAAATGCTGCGACGACTACTCCAAGCTAAGCGGTTATCTAAAATTTAGTTGCCGGGCAGCGAATAGCGGGCTGCCCTTACCTATCGCTTTAGAGCATGGACAGCCCAGACATTCGCAGCTAGCCTAGTTAATTCGCATTTAGCGTTATCTATTCGCACATAGTAAGGTTGTTTGCAACATCGCCGCGACGGCAACCAGCAGCATGTACAGCGTGCGCTGCGCCGGCACGCCGAAACCGGCCAGCAAGGCATAGGCGAACGCCCCCAGCGCCGCCGCCAGCAGCCCGGCCCGTTGCGCCGGCCAGCGCAAGGCCAGCGCCGGCACACGCCGCCACAAGGCGCTGACCAGCCAGCCGAGCAAGCCGGCCACCATCGTCACGTGCAAACCGCTGATCGACATCAGATGCGTCGTGCCGGTGCGGTTGAACACCGTCCACAAATCGCCCTCCACGGCTTTCTGGTCGCCAACCGCCAGCGCCGTCAGGATGCCGATCCACGGCCAGCGGCCCGGCGGCAGGGCAGCCAGAAAATGGCGCCGGACGGCGCTGCGCATCAGTTCGACGATATGCCCCGGGCGCCAGACGAAATCGGCGAGCTTGTCCGCCGGCCCCGGCCGCACGTAGCCGGTTGCCCGGATGCCGCGCTCGAGCAGCCACACCTCGTAATCGAAACCGCCCGGATTGGCGCCGCCGTGCGGCCGCTTCAGGCGCACTGTGAGCTGCCAGCGCTGGCCCGGCGCCACCGCCGGTAGCGCCTGCTTGCCGTGATACCAAGCGAGCTGGATGCGCGTCGGCACCACGGCTGTTGCGGTCAACACCCGTTCGACGGCAAATTCGAAGCGCGTGCCCCGGTCGAAATCCTGCGGCAGGCCGGCGATGCTGCCGATCACCTGCACGTCCCGGCCCTCCCAGTCGGCACCCAGCTCGTCAGCCAGGCGCAGGTCGGCACGCCAGCCGGCCCAGCAGAAACCGAGCAGGCAGCAGCCGATCAGCGCCAGAGCGCGCCACGGCCAGGTGCGCCAGCGCAACGCCGGCAGGCAGCAGACGACGGCCAGCGGCAGCCAGAGATAAACCGCCGGCGGGCTGGCATGGGTCTGCAGGAACAGGACGCCGGCGGCGAAGGCGAGGATAGCGGAACGCATGCCAATATCATGGCACGAAGCGTCACAAACAGCGAAGCCCGGCTTTTGCGATAATCGCCGGATGCGCCGCTTCCTGAAAAAATATCTGCCCGACCACGAGACGATACGTCGCAACCCCTGGTTGCGTCCCTTCGAGAACTCCCTGCTGCACCCGCGGCTGTGGCACCTGAACCGCCGCTCGGCGGCTGGCGCCGTCGCCGCCGGCCTGTTCTGCGGCCTGATTCCCGGCCCTTTCCAGATGCCGGCAGCGGCGCTGGCGGCCATCCTGTTTCGCGCCAACCTGCCGCTGGCGCTATTCGTGACGCTCTATACCAACCCACTCACCATCGTTCCGCTGTACCTGCTGGCCTACCAGATCGGCCGGCTACTGATCGGCGACACGGCCGGTTTCCTGGTACCGCCGGCCTTCGTCTTCGACAATTTCGTCGCCTGGACGCAGGCCATGCAGGACTGGATGCTGGCCGTCGCCCGGCCGCTCGCCGTCGGCCTGATCGTGCTCGCCGACGGGCTGGCGCTGGCCGGCTACTTCCTGACGCGCGGCGCCTGGCGCCTGTACCTGGTCCGGCACTGGCAGCGGCGCCGCGCGGGCAAACGCTCAGCCTGACTTCTTGCGGTGATCGATGACCCGCACTGCCTTGCCCATCGAACGCTCGATGGCGCCGGTCGGCTTGACGTTGACGGTGCATGAGACGCCGATGAAATCCTTGATGTCCTTCTGCACCTTCGCCGCCACCCGGTCCATCGCCTCCTGGCCGCGGGCAAACAGCGGCGGGCTGGCCTCGACATTGACCGCCATCGAGTCCATGAAGCCTTCGCGGAAAACCTCGATCTGGTAGAACGGCGACAGCGTCTCGCTGCGCATCAGCACCGCCTCGACCTGGGTCGGGAAGACATTCACGCCACGGATGATCAGCATGTCGTCGGAACGGCCCGAGATGCGCCGGATGCGCGCATGCGTCCGGCCGCACTTGCACGGGCTGCGCTCGATCACCGAAATGTCGCGGGTCCGGTAACGCAGGATCGGGAAGGCTTCCTTGGTCAGCGAAGTAAACACGATCTCGCCCTCCTCGCCATCCGGCACCGGCTGGCCGGTATCGACATCGACGCATTCGACGAGGAAATGATCCTCCCAGACATGCAGCCCTTTCTTGGCCTCGATGCATTCGACACCGACTCCCGGCCCCATGACTTCCGACAGACCGTAGATGTCGATGGCCTCAAGCCCCAGGCGTGATTCGATCTCGTAGCGCATTTCCTCGGTCCACGGCTCGGCACCGAAAATACCGACCTTGAGCGGCAGCTTGCGCACATCGACACCGATACTCTCGGCCTCCTCGGCAATGTTCAGCGCGTAGGACGGCGTGCAGCACAAGGCCGTCGCCTGGAAATCCGAAAGCAGCATGACCTGCTTCTGCGTCTGTCCGCCCGACATCGGCACGGTCAGCACGCCCAGTTCCTCGGCGCCGTAATGCAGGCCGAGACCGCCGGTGAACAGACCATAGCCATAAGCATTGTGCAGGCGATCACCGGGGCGCAGGCCGGCGGCAGCAAGGCTGCGCGCGACCAGTTGCGACCAGTTGGCGATGTCGCGGCGGGTATAGCCGACGACAGTCGGCTTGCCGGTGGTACCGGACGAGGCATGGACACGGACGACCTGTTCGGTCGGCACGGCAAACATGCCGAAGGGGTAGTTGTCGCGCAACTGCTCCTTCTTGGTAAACGGCAGCAGGCGGGCGTCGGCCAGCGACTGGATGTGGTGCGGTTTGACCTCCAGCTCGTCCATCGCCTCGCGATAGAACTTGACCGTCGCGTAGCAGCGCTCGACGGTGTTGCGCAGACGGCGCAACTGCATTGCCTCGAGATCTTCCCGCGGCAAGGTTTCGTTTTCAATATCGAAAATCATGCAACTTCCTCCCTGTAGCTTTTTTATTTAAGGGAGAAATGATACGCCCGCCGAAGCGGGCGTGTTACATCAGGCGGCTGACAGCCGGTCTCAGGTCCTGAAACGACCGACTTCGCTGGACAGCGTTTCGGCCAGCTGGCGCAGGCCGTCGGCGGTATGCGCGTTGCCGCTGGCCGCCGCATTGTTTTCCTCGGCCATCTGGGCAATGCGCTCGACGTTCTGGGCGATCTCGGTGCTGGCCGCCGCCTGCTCGCGCAAGGCGATGGTGATTTCCGAAACCGCTTCCATCACCCGGCGTGAGTGTTCCTGCACCAGGCCGATCGTTTCGCCGGCACGTTGCGCCTCGACAACGCCGACAGCAACCCGGTCGACACCGCGCTTCATGCTATCCACCGCAGTTGCCGTGCCGGACTGGATGGCGGCGATCATGCCGGCAATTTCCTGCGTCGATTTAGCGGTACGCTCGGCCAGCTTGCGCACTTCGTCGGCCACCACCGCGAAGCCCCGGCCCGACTCGCCGGCCCGGGCGGCCTCAATGGCCGCATTGAGCGCCAGCAGGTTGGTCTGGTCGGCAATCTCCTTGATCGTGCCGACGATGGTAGAAATCTCGTCGGACTGACGCCCCAAGGCCTCAACCGCACCGGCAGAATGATTCACCGTATCGGCGATCCCCTGTATCTCGACCACCACCTGCTGGACGATGCTGCTGCCCTCACCCGCTACACGATCGGATTCGCGGGAATAGGACTCGGCATCCGTGGCGTTCTTGGCAATGTGGTCGACACCGACAGTCATTTCCTCGACCGAGGCTGCCATGCTCGATGCGGAATCGCTCTGCGAACCCGCACTGCTTGAAATCTGGTGGCTGGAAGTCGCCAGATCGCCGGCTGCCGTATGCAATTCGCCAACGTCGGCCTGAATGCGTGAGAGCAACTCGCGGATCGACGCAGCCATGTTGTTGAGATCGAGACCGGCCGCGTGCAGTTCATCTGCCCCCTCGGTCGAGAAATGAACGGTCATGTCGCCACCGGCCATGCGCTTGGCACCCGCCGAGAAGATATCGACGGTACCGATCACCGAATAGTAGGTGCCGATACCGAAATAAGCGACCAGCAGCATCACCAGCGTAGACAAGGCGGCCTGGAAGATCAGCATGTTTTCGGCGTGCGACTGGCGCGCCTGCAACTGCTTTTCAAATTGCGGAATCAAGGTCTCGTACATGATCTTGTAACCCAGATCGATGACCTGGGTCGTCATGGCGAAATAGTCTGCCGGCTTGGTTTCGAAACGTTCGTTGAGGATGTCTTCCTGAACCAGCTTGAACACTTTCTGCGACGCTTCGGTAAATTCCTGCGTCGGCCCGGTCAACGAGGCACGCAGTTCCGGCGCGAACTTCATGACCTTTTCCAGGTTGGAGTTCTGCAGGCGCAAGGTGCCGTTCATGCGTTCCAGCAAGGCCGTGATATCGCGGCGCATGTCCAGCGTCAGCTCCTGCGAACTGAGCACGCCGGTACCACGCGCCCGCATGATGCCCAGCGGTTCGAGCATGGCCGGCATCTTGCCGACGACGGTGTCCATGAAATAGTAGGTATCAACCACCGGATCGAGGGTCAGCTGGGTTTCATCAGCCAGATCGACCATGAAGATCAGGACCTTGGCGATCATCTGCGTATGCCGCTTGAGATTTTCCGGCGCCGGCCAGCCCAGCCCCTGCTTGCTGATTTCCGACCAGTCGGCGCGGATATCCTTCCAGGCCTGGCTGTCACGCAAGCTGTCGCTGAGTGCAGCATCGGTATCGCCAATGGCCTTTTCCACTTCCTTCTCGACCGCCGCGCGCCGTTCCTTCATCGCCTCGTTGCCGTTGAGCACGCCGGATGACAAACCACGATGCTGCTGCATGAACTGCACGGAACGGTTCATCGGCTTGAGCATCTGCAAACCGGCCAGTTCGTGCCTGGCTGTATCGATATCGCGGCTCAGGTTGATGAACAGCGTATACAGCAATACCAGCAGCACGACAACCAGGGCGCTGCCCAGAAAAACAAACTTGGCCCGGAACCGCAAACGGTTCATCAACGCCACCGCAGGCATGAACAATGCACGCATATCTTTCCCCCCTGACCTTAAATCCGGCCGGCAATGTATCAGAAACAGCAAACTAATTCAGATATATTACAAACGAGACAATCTGCCATCATTGAGTTCGATCAAGGTATCCGCCCTGGCCGCCAGATTCCGGTCATGGGTCACCATCACCAGACTGGCCCCCTGTCGCCGGACATGCTCGATCAGCAGATCGAATACCACCCCGGCTGTCTGACTGTCGAGATTGCCGGTTGGTTCATCGGCGAGAATGCATGAGGGATCGCTGACCAGCGCCCGGGCGATCGCCGCGCGCTGGCGTTCGCCGCCGGACAACTCACCGGGACGGTGCTCAAGCCGGTGGCCCAGGCCGACGGCACCGAGCATGTCGGCGGCCTTGGTCAGCGCCGCCCGACGCTCGACCCGACGGATCAGCAGCGGCATGGCGACGTTTTCCAGCGCCGAGAACTCCGCCAGCAGGTGATGGAACTGGTAAACAAAGCCGAGATGCCGGTTACGCCAATCACCGCGGTCGACCTCGTTCAGCGCCGAAAAATCACGGCCCTTGAGCGAGACCGTACCGCTGCTCGGCGCATCAAGCCCGCCCAGCAGGTGCAGCAGCGTGCTCTTGCCGGAACCCGAAGCTCCGACGATGGCCAGCGTCCGGCCGGCCTCGACGGCGAGGTCGATGTTGTCGAGGACGGTCACGTCAAGTCCGCCGCCGCGGAATACCTTGCCCAGCCCCCGGGCAGTCAGGATGTTCTCACTCATAGCGCAAGGCCTCCGCCGGATTGACCCGCGACGCCCGCCAGCTCGGATACAGCGTCGCCAGCAGCGACAGCACGAAAGCGATGGCAGTCACGCCCCAGACATCACTCCACAGCAATTCAGACGGCAGGTCGGAAATGTAATAGACATCCTTGGCCAGGAACTGCGTACCAAGCAGGCGCTCGATGGCCGGCACGACGACGTCGACGTTGAGCGCCAGCGCGACGCCACCGGCAACGCCCAATCCCAGTCCGATGAAACCGACCAGCGCCCCCTGGATGACGAACACCGCCATGATCGACAGCGGCCGGGCGCCCAGCGTGCGCAGGATAGCGATGTCGGCCTGCTTGTCGGTGACCGCCATGACCAGCGTCGACACCAGATTGAAGGCAGCGACGGCGACGATCAGCGACAGGATGATGAACATCATCGTCTTCTCGATCTGTACCGCCCGGAAGAAATTGGCGTGGCTCTTCGTCCAGTCGTGCAGATAGGCATCGGCATTGATGTAAGCGACCAGTTCGCGGGCGATGCGCGGTGCCTTGAACAGGTCGTCGACCTTCAGGCGCACGCCGCTGACCATGTCACCCATCTGGTACAGACGCTGCGCGTCCTGCATGTGGATCAGCGCCAGCCCGGAATCGTATTCGTACATGCCGACCTCGAAGATGCCGACGACGGTGAAGGAACGCACCCGTGGCACCACGCCGGCCGGCGTCACCGTGCCCTGCGGCGCGATCAGCGTCAGCTTGTCACCGGTGAATACCCGCAGCGAGCGCGCCAGTTCGGCACCGAGAACGACGCCGAATTCGCCCGGTTTCAGTGCATCAAGGCTGCCGCTCTTGATCGACTGGCGAAAATCGGCGACACCGTCCTCCAGTTCGGGAACAATGCCGCGCACCAGCGTGCCCTTGACATCGCCATCGACCGAAAACATCCCCTGCGATTGCACGAAGGGCGCTGTCGCCCGCACTTCCGGATGCTGTTTGGCCTGCGCCGCGATCGATTGCCAGTCAGCCAGCTCGCCGTTCACGCCGGTGATCTGGATGTGCGAGGCGACACCGAGGATGCGCGTGCGCAACTCCTTCTGAAAACCGTTCATCACCGACAGCACGACGATCAGCGCAGCAACGCCGAGGCCGATGCCGGCCATCGAAATCAGCGAAATGAAGGAAATGAAATGGTTGCGCCGCTTGGCGCGCGTGTAGCGCAAGCCGATCAGCAACTCGTAGGGCAATGACATGCGTATTCCCGCGATGCAACAAAACCGCTATGGTACACGCACCCGGAAAACC